>NZ_GG697141.2:1481665-1483428 GCF_000155955.1 Mitsuokella multacida DSM 20544 | reverse complement strand
ACGCCTTTAACCCCGTGCCGTACGTCGTCGTCTTGTCGTCCGTATTAACGAACAGCGCTGCCTTATTGATGTGCAGTTTCGCCGTGTTCGTCTTGACGTCATAGTTCTTCAGCTCGTTGACGCCCGTATTGATGTCATAGTCACCAACGTCGTTCGTCTTCGTATCGCTGAGGTAACCCTTCGTCGCATACGTCAGGTTCACGATCGACGCATCGTCGCCATTCGTCAAGCCCTGGATATCCGACGTGAACGCCTTGTCGACCGTGCCGTACGTCGTCGTCTTGTCGTCCGTATTGACGAACAGCGCTGCCTTATTGATGTGCAGTTTCGCCGTGTTCGTCTTGACGTCATAGTTCTTCAGCTCGTTGACGCTCGTATTGATGTCATAGTCACCAACGTCGTTCGTCTTCGTATTGCTGAGGTAACCCTTCGTCGCATACGTCAGGTTCACGATCGACGCATCGTCGCCATTCGTCAAGCCCTGGATATCCGACGTGAACGCCTTGTCGACCGTGCCGTACGTCGTCGTCTTGTCGTCCGTATTGACGAACAGCGCTGCCTTATTGATGTGCAGTTTCGCCGTGTTCGTCTTGACGTCATAGTTCTTCAGCTCGTTGACGCCCGTATTGATGTCATAGTCACCAACGTCGTTCGTCTTCGTATCGCTGAGGTAACCCTTCGTCGCATACGTCAGGTTCACGATCGACGCATCGTCGCCATTCGTCAAGCCCTGGATATCCGACGTGAACGCCTTGTCGACCGTGCCGTACGTCGTCGTCTTGTCGTCCGTATTAACGAACAGCGCTGCCTTATTGATGTGCAGTTTCGCCGTGTTCGTCTTGACGTCATAGTTCTTCAGCTCGTTGACGCCCGTATTGATGTCATAGTCACCAACGTCGTTCGTCTTCGTATCGCTGAGGTAACCCTTCGTCGCATACGTCAGGTTCACGATCGACGCATCGTCGCCATTCGTCAAGCCCTGGATATCCGACGTGAACGCCTTGTCGACCGTGCCGTACGTCGTCGTCTTGTCGTCCGTATTAACGAACAGCGCTGCCTTATTGATGTGCAGTTTCGCCGTGTTCGTCTTGACGTCATAGTTCTTCAGCTCGTTGACGCTCGTATTGATGTCATAGTCACCAACGTCGTTCGTCTTCGTATTGCTGAGGTAACCCTTCGTCGCATACGTCAGGTTCACGATCGACGCATCGTCGCCATTCGTCAAGCCCTGGATATCCGACGTGAACGCCTTGTCGACCGTGCCATACGTCGTCGTCTTGTCGTCCGTATTGACGAACAGCGCTGCCTTATTGATGTGCAGTTTCGCCGTGTTCGTCTTGACGTCATAGTTCTTCAGCTCGTTGACGCTCGTATTGATGTCATAGTCACCAACGTCGTTCGTCTTCGTATTGCTGAGGTAACCCTTCGTCGCATACGTCAGGTTCACGATCGACGCATCGTCGCCATTCGTCAAGCCCTAGATATCCGACGTGAACGCCTTGTCGACCGTGCCGTACGTCGTCGTCTTGTCGTCCGTATTGACGAACAGCGCTGCCTTATTGATGTGCAGTTTCGCCGTGTTCGTCTTGACGTCATAGTTCTTCAGCTCGTTGACACTCGTATTGATGTCATAGTCACCAACGTCGTTCGTCTTCGTATTGCTGAGGTAACCCTTCGTCGCATACGTCAGGTTCACGATCGACGCATCGTCGCCATTCGTCAAGCCCTGGATATCCGACGTGAATGCCTTGTCGACCGTACCG
>NZ_GG697141.2:1334085-1481565 GCF_000155955.1 Mitsuokella multacida DSM 20544 | reverse complement strand
CCCTGGATATCCGGCGTGAACGCCTTGTCGACCGTGCCATACGTCGTCGTCTTGTCGTCCGTATTGACGAACAGCGCTGCCTTATTGATGTGCAGTTTCGCCGTGTTCGTCTTGACGTCATAGTTCTTCAGCTCGTTGACGCTCGTATTGATGTCATAGTCACCAACGTCGTTCGTCTTCGTATTGCTGAGGTAACCCTTCGTCGCATACGTCAGGTTCACGATCGACGCATCGTCGCCATTCGTCAAGCCCTGGATATCCGACGTGAACGCCTTGTCGACCGTGCCGTACGTCGTCGTCTTGTCGTCCGTATTAACGAACAGCGCTGCCTTATTGATGTGCAGTTTCGCCGTGTTCGTCTTGACGTCATAGTTCTTCAGCTCGTTGACGCTCGTCGTGATGTCATAGTCACCAACGTCGTTCGTCTTCGTGTCGCTGAGGTAACCCTTCGTCGCATACGTCAGGTTCACGATCGACGCATCGTCGCCATTCGTCAAGCCCTGGATATCCGACGTGAACGCCTTGTCGACCGTGCCGTACGTCGTCGTCTTGTCGTCCGTATTGACGAACAGCGCTGCCTTATTGATGTGCAGTTTCGCCGTGTTCGTCTTGACGTCATAGTTCTTCAGCTCGTTGACGCTCGTCGTGATGTCATAGTCACCAACGTCGTTCGTCTTCGTGTCGCTGAGGTAACCCTTCGTCGCATACGTCAGGTTCACGATCGACGCATCGTCGCCATTCGTCAAGCCCTGGATATCCGACGTGAACGCCTTGTCGACCGTGCCGTACGTCGTCGTCTTGTCGTCCGTATTGACGAACAGCGCTGCCTTATTGATGTGCAGTTTCGCCGTGTTCGTCTTGACGTCATAGTTCTTCAGCTCGTTGACGCCCGTATTGATGTCATAGTCACCAACGTCGTTCGTCTTCGTATCGCTGAGGTAACCCTTCGTCGCATACGTCAGGTTCACGATCGACGCATCGTCGCCATTCGTCAAGCCCTGGATATCCGACGTGAACGCCTTGTCGACCGTGCCGTACGTCGTCGTCTTGTCGTCCGTATTAACGAACAGCGCTGCCTTATTGATGTGCAGTTTCGCCGTGTTCGTCTTGACGTCATAGTTCTTCAGCTCGTTGACGCTCGTATTGATGTCATAGTCACCAACGTCGTTCGTCTTCGTATCGCTGAGGTAACCCTTCGTCGCATACGTCAGGTTCACGATCGACTTATCGTCGCCGTTCGTCAGGCCCTTGATATCCGACTTGAAGTCCTTGTCGACCGTACCATACGTCGTCGTCTTGTCTTCCGTATTAATCGTAAGCGCTGCTTTGTTGACTTTAAGGTCACCCTGTGCCTTGACGATTTCGTAGTTGACGCCTGCACCATTCTCGAAGCCGACATTTTTCATGTTGACAGCATCTTCATACGGATCTGGGTTAGCGTCTGCTGTCGTACGACCGGCCTGATTCTCAGCATAGCTGCTGCCGGACTTGATGGAAAGGTTACCGGTGCTCTCGTCGAGCTTATCGTCATTGACAATGGCGTCGGCGCCGCTCGGTACGCCTTCCTGATCGCCGGTGAGCGATGCAGTGAGTTTCCAGTCGTTGATGGTTGCGTTGCCGTAGGTCTGGCTGCCGCTGCCGTTGACGTTGATCTGGCGTCTGAAAATCTCGACGGTGCCGCCATCTTTTGTGGTTGCATCGGCATAGCCGCTCGTTTTACCAAGATCCGTCAGATTGTAGCTATCTGAAGTGGCTTTGATGTTGTAAATCGCATTGTTCTTGGGTTCACTGGCCGGTGCTTTGACGCCGCCCGTACGCGTTGCGGTCTTTGCCCAGCCTTCGCTCGTGAACGTGCCGCTGCCATTGTAGTAGTCGGCTACGTTGCCTTCGTTGAAGGCATCTGTATATTCGTTGACGTTATGCTCTTTGTTATCCTGTCCGGTAAAGGTTGCTTCAGCGGTGGTCGTGACATTGTCATTCGTCAGTTCTTCGCCATAGACTTTCTTCATGTCTTTGGCGGTGACATAGACAGTCGGCTTTACCTGGAAGATGTACTTGTTGCCGTCGTTTTCACTTGCCGAATACGAAGTACTCGTTGCGCCCCACTGTGCGTTTGTGCCACTGTTGAGGTTCGTGCCGAACGTATCGGCATCTGGCGAGAACGTATCGGCATCTGGCGAGTAGGAATAGACTTTCCAGTTGCCGTCTTTGCCCGTCTTGATGGCATTCTTCTCTGCCGTCGTCAGATTCTTGAACGAACCATTCTTGCCCTGTACGTCGATGACAACAGCATCGTTGTCCTGCGAATCGGTCTTCAGCGAACCGTCGTTATACTCACTATCCAGTTCGATAACACCATTCTCACCCGTCGTGGTCAGGTTGATATTCTCATGAGCCGTGATACCATCGACATGGATGTTGCCCGTAGCCTGGATATCGACGCCGTTATTGATGGAGGTAATGCGGTCGCCTACAGTGACGTCTGCTCCATGAATCGAAACACCTTCATCCGTACGGATCTGGCCAGTGTACGTAGTGCCAGCAGCAGATTTTCCGCCACCAACGGTCACGTTACCAGTCGTATTGATTGTGAGGTTTTTCAAGCCCACTGACAATCCGGCATTGCCCTTCAAATCGACCCGACCGCTGCCAGCCTGCACTTCAAGACCAGAATGAGCCAGATTCTTCTCCTGGACAAAGCCCTTTGTCGTTCCGGCCGAAGTAGCAACATCGTCCCAGTTCGAAGTGACACCATAGCCTACGGTTACATACGGACCACTGTTATTCGGCTCTGTCGTCGTGGAATGAGAAGTCTCAGAATCGCCAGTATGCCATTTAGCGTAATAGTTTTGCAGTGGAGTGCCACTGTTATCCGCAAACTTCGTTCCTTTACCGCCAGGGGCCTCACCTTCCGGTCCAGTAACCCAATAATAACCGTCTCTATGTTCGGAATCTATTGGACTGACAGAACTCCCACTGCCTTTACCGCCGACGAAGAGCGGAATCTCGCCAGGCGGTGCTGCAAGCGAATTCTCAAGCGAAGAAGTAATCGTTGCCAGATACGTATCGTTTACAGCCGAACCGCCACCAGTACCATTCTGAGCCAGCCATTTCGCCGCTTCCCAAGAATTCGCAATACGGTGGGACATGTCGGACTTGTTAGTTGCAGATAAACGGTTGTATTCTTCAGCGGTATATGTCCGGTTTATCGTTACTCGACTCGTTTTATAAGAAGTATACTGAGTCGTACCAATGACGTCAGTGTCTCTCCACCCAGCTTGATGCCATTCAATAGACAGACCATCCTCGCTGATAGTGTAATATGTATCTCCCAATTCTATCTTCTTGGCTCTCGTCCCAGTATACTTGGTGGCAGTCGTCTCGAATCCATGCTCCATCGCATACTTCTTGACCAGATCGTCCCAACCGGCTTTTCCTTGGTAATAGAGCGTATAGGAGTTGCCGGACTCAATCGTGCCTGTGATATTGACAAGGCCGCCCGTGCCATCTTCCTTCGTCGTATCAATTGTGAGTTTTCCACCATTCAAGCCAATGGCAACGTCGCCGTAAAGATTGACTGCACCGCCATTCGTCGTAACAGAACGATTGCCAGTAGCACCGCCATTGCCAAAGTATGTACCAACAGTTCCCTTAGATGGATCGCCCGCACCAATAAGTCTATTATATCTGTCGTAGTGACGAGTTCCACCGCTGCCGGACGTAAAATTACCACCATTTGTCTTGATGTTGGCATTGATGATGACCGCACCAATTGCATCACCATCTGTATCCGAATTCAAGGTGACATTCAGCTTTCCATCCTTGGCAGTGATATCCTTGTTGATCGTGATGTTGCGCTGTGCTTCAAGCGTAAAGCTTGCTTCTTTCGTTCCAGTCTTTTCAATAGTCGAATTAACCGAAATCGAGGCAGCCTTGTTGATGTCAGCCGATTCTACACGTACATTTGTTCCTTTACTTAAAAGCTGACTGACCGTCTTGCTGTTAACCCAGCTTGTCCTGCTCTCATTCGTCACATTGCCAAGCGAATACGAACGACCGTCCGTATTATCCGTAGCATTGCCAGCCGTAGCATTGTCAGGCCGCGAAGCCGAAATCACAACATCAAGCGGATCGAGCAGCCACTCGCCTGCTTTGCCGGTCTTGCCTGCTGCGTCGATGTCGACGTTATCGCCGATCTCGAGATAGTCGCCGGAGGTCTCGATGAGGCCGCCGTCTACTGCGCCGATTGCATGGAGCGTCGCTCCGTCCTCGACGTGGGTCTCTGCGCCGATAGCCTTGATCGAGCCTGCACTCTGCCCGGCCTCCATGCCGGATACATCAAGCGTGCCGTTCAGCTCGACAATGCCGTTATCGCCGCCGTCCAGAAGGATCTCACCCTTCTCGTTCTGACGCAGGGTCTTTGCTTCCATCGTGCCCGTGTTGTTGACGACCGTGCTCATGACATCGCCGGCACTCCTTGCCGTCATGACGAGATAGCCGCCATCTGCCTTGAGCATACCACTGTTGAGTGCCTTTGCCTTGGCAAGTGCACCGTCAACGGTGAAGTTGATTTTCCCTGCCGTATCAGCGGACAGGCTGAGGTTACGCGCTGCTGCAAGAGCCGTCGTACCCTCGGGGTTCGTGATCGTGCCGCTGTTCTCGACTTCTGCCGCATGCAGCACGACGAGGCCACCCTCTGCGCGAATCGTACCGGCGTTGATGACCTTAGCCGAAGAATCCTCGGGAATCGCCATCGTGATGCCGTCTGCATTCGCAAAGTTCGTCATGTCGCTGTCGCTGATCCTCGCCGTCGAAGCGACGAGCGAACCAACGTCAACACTGGCATTCTTGCCGAACAGCACGCCGTTGGGGTTGATGACATAGACATGTCCGTTGCCCGAGAGCGTACCATCGATGACGGATGCAGCATCGCCGACCACGCGGTTCAATGCTACCGAGTCTTTGTCCGGCTGACGGAAGGTCACACGCTCATCGTTCGCAATGTCAAAGCCAGACCAGTCGATTGCCAGGCGTTTGGAATCCTGGTTGACCGTCATGTCCTTGTCCTGACGCGTGATCTCGCCCTTACCGGAACGGATGACTTCACCCTGCGGCATCGCATACGCAATACCGCCGACCGACATCGCCATCATCGCAGCGGTAATCGCTGCGGCCTGGCGCTGCCAAGTCTTTCTTCTTCGCATCGCTCGTTTCATTTTGGTTCCCCTCTTTTCGTTTTCAATGCGTAAATATCTTCTTCTTCCTATCTTACAAAACCAGAAAAACAGATCGATATAGGCAAACCCATCTGCTCCTCTTCTAGTTTACACTCCTGATAGTGCATCTTGTTATAGCGGTATCGTGCAGATAGACAACTATATTATTCGCACTATTCTATTTATATTATACTAAAATTTTGAACCAGACACAATGCGAGAAATAAATTTTAATTATACGATATTTCAATACTATACACGTCATTCATTAATGCGGATAATGTAAGGTTTTCCCTTCTAACAGCAAAGAGCAGGGCCGACAAGGGTCCTGCTCTTCTGCAGTGAAGGCAATCAAAGCGATTGCATCATATGGGATTGTGGATTTATAGATCGTCGGTTATCAGAAGTAGACACCGCCGCGGATCCAGAAGCGGCCGCCCGTGTGGCTCGTGTCGCTCGTCGGTTCTTCGGAGCCGAGCTTCCAAGCGTAGTCGGCACGCAGGAACCAGTCCTCATAGCGCGACCAGATCAGGCCGACGCCGATGCCCTGGAGGTTGCGGTGGTTCTTCGCCCCCGGATTGATGCTGCTGTCCTTGTTGATCCAGACGCCGCCATGCTCGAGGTACGAGGCGAGGTGCAGCTGCTGGTCTTTGGCACCGAGCGGCAGGAGCCAGCGAAGCTCTGCGCGCGTCAGATAGCCCGTATCGCCCGAAGCTTCGCTCGTCGGGTAAGCGCGTACGCCGTACGGGCCGCCGATGGAGAAGTGCTCTGAGGAGTCGAGGTTGTTGAATGCATACTGGCCGCGGGCCGAGAGCAAGAGATACGTGCGGTCGTTGAGGTCCTGACGGCGCAGGATGTTGGCGCGGACCTTGTTGTAGGTGCCGAGCGTCTGAGGCGGCGTGAAGGCATCGCTCCACGCGCTCGAAGAATCATTGCCGATGTGGCCGATCTTGTACTCGAAGCGCCAATTCGTCGCACCCTTGCGGTCCTGCTCGTCGCCGTAGAGCGAGAGGACGCCTGCATGGCCCGTCTTGTCGGCATACTTGCCGATTTGTGGGATATCGCGGTACTCATCCTGGATGTCGCTGTACTCATAGCGGATGCCCGTGTAGAGGTTGTGGCGCTGGCTGCGCTGGATGGCGTAGTCGAGGCCGAGCGAAGCGACGCGCGAATGGCCGAGTGCGTCAAGGCCCTGATAGTCATCACCGAGCTGGTACGTCAGGACATTGTAGCCCGCCGTGAGCTTCATGCCGTCACGGATAACCGGAATCGTGTAGTTGGCGCCCCAGTTGAAGAGCTCGTTGCCCGTCGTCGTAATGCCGACAGCCAGATGATCGCCCTCGCGCGCGAGGTTCAGGAAGTCGTAGTCAAGGCCGTACTCGTTGTAGCCCGTCGAGCGGTTGCCGTAATTGTCGATAGAGAATAGGCCCTGTTTGCCGTTGTGCGGATTGAGGTCGAGCGTCACATGGACCGTGCCCGGGGCCTCGCCCGTCGTCAGGACAGCCTTGGCATCGGCACCAGCGAGGTCGGAGAGCAACCAGACGGCGCGCTCGAGGTTGGCGCGCGTCAGGTAGTCGCCCTTCTTGAGGAAGGCCGTCTCGCGCTTGATGACGCTTTCATGGATCTTCGTGTTGTTCTGGATCGTGATGCCGTCAAAGCGACCGACCGTCACGGCGTACTCGACGACACCATTCTCGATTTTCTGCACCGGCAGATAGGCGTGAGCGGCGATGTAGCCCTTGTCGCGGAAGTAGCGCGAGAGCGTGTCGGCACCGTCCTGCAGGTCCCTGAACGTCACGAGCTTGCCTTTCTTGTCGGCGAGCAGGCTCTTGAGGGATTCCTCGCTGTAGATATCCTGGCCCGTAATCTTGAAGTCATTAACCTGAACCTTCAGGGTGTCTGGCAAGTCGAGGCTTGGGCGCTGCTCCTGCTCAACCTGAATGTCAGCATTGCCAAGCGAAACATCCTGTTTATCGAATTCCTTTTTTGTCTGCAAGTCCTGTTGCAATGTACCAGCATCCGGCGTCGGCGCTGCCGATGCCGTCCCCATATTCAGTAAGCCAAAGGCCACAGCCGCAGCCAGCATGCCCATGCAACCGCCCGTGCTCTTGACAGCATGTCTGCCATGTCTCCTATGTTTCATTGAAAACCACTCCTCTTTTCTTCATGAGTTCTTCTTTCAGATTCCATTAGCGTGTTTGTTTGGTGTTTATTGTGCTCCCAGAAGTGCTCAGAAGCAGAGTTTGCCTATATTCAAATGAATATTTCGCTCTCTTGAACGCCAATTCCTGCTCACTAAGAAAAATTAGTTCTAAATACCATCAAGAATACGTAAATAGACAAACGCCCTCATTTTGTCCAACAATAAAGAACAGGCAGTCTCCTGATGGAGACTGCCTGCCAAAAAGACATGTCAGTCTTTGATATTCGTAATGATGCGGCCGAGTCGCGTGCCGGAGAAGAGGTTCCAGGTCCACTTGATGGCAACCGTGAAGTTGGCATGGGCACCGGCGAGGCGCAGGAGATGGACGAACATCCATGCGCACCATGCGATGAAGCCCGTCATCTGCGGATTGATCTTCGTCTTGTCAACGACGGCCTCCCCGCGGCCGATCGTGGCCATGGCGCCGAGGTCCTTGTAGTGGAACGTCGCGAGGTCCTGCTGGCCCTGGATGAGCTTCATGATGTTGTCGTGCGCCGTCTGTGCCTGCTGCATGGCAACCGGTGCGACAGTCGGCAGCGGGCGCTCCGTGCCGTGCTGGTAGTGCGCGCAGTCACCGATGGCGAAGACGCAGTCGCTGCCCTCGACCTGCAGTTTTTCGTTAACGATGATGCGGCCGCCACGGTCGACTTCGCCGCCGCAGTCCTTGATGAATGGCACAGCCTTAACGCCAGCTGCCCAGATGACCGTCTGCGTCGGGATCGTCGTGCCGTCCTTGAGCTTGAGGTCATTGCCGTCATAGCCGACGACCTGCGTATTGAGCATGACATCGACGCCTTTCTTGCGCAGTACCTTAACGGCGTGCTCGCGCAGATTCGGTGCGACCATCGGCAGGACGTTGGCCGTGGCCTCGATGAGCTTGACGCTGACTTCGCTGAAATCGAGGTTGTGGAACTCTTTCTGCTGGATGCCAAAGAGCTCCGTCAGGGCGCCGGACTCCTCAATGCCCGTCGGGCCGCCACCGACGACGACGAATGTCAGCATGCGGCGGCGCACCTCTGGGTCGGTCTCCTTGTTGGCGCGCTCGAACATGTGAAGCACGTGGTTGCGGATGTGCAGAGCTTCCTGCAGCGTCTTCATGCCGTAGGAGTGTGCCTCGACTTCCTGCATGCCGAAATAGTTCGTCGTCGCGCCGGCAGCGAGGATCAGATAATCATAGGCAATCTCGCCATGGTTCGTCAGCAGGACCTTGCGGGCCTGGTCGACGCCCTCAGCCTTGGCCATGAAGAACTCCACGTTCCTGCTCTTGCGGAAGAACGCACGGACTGGATATGCGATTTCGTCTGTCGAGAGGACTGCCGTCGATACCTGGTACAGGAGCGGCTGGAAGAGCTGGAAGTTGTGACGGTCGACGAGCAGGACGTCAACATTCTCCTTCGCAAAGAGTTTGGCGAGCTTGACGCCGCCGAAGCCTGCACCGACAATGACAATACGTGGTTTCTTCTGATTCTGCTGCATGATAAGTCCTCCCCTAAGACACCCACAAACGAATGGCGAATAAAAATGATTGCATAATTGTAGTGAAAGTGAAAAAATTAACTTTTTCAAGTAAAAAAATACAAGAACGTAACTTTTTTTCACATGCGTAATGATAACTGTGCCTCAAGATCGCAGAGAACGCGCCTTTTGTAACTTTCGCATCTGCACTGCCGAGAGCACCGTTTTTCTTTTGACTACTATGATAGCACGTTTCGCGCGCATTGCAAGCGGTTTTTGCGCTTTTTTTCACAAACTTATCGTTTCATTCTACTTTTCTGTCTATTTTGAATCTGTTCTGTCGACATGTGTCATGGCTATGCCATTCCATGCATAGAAGGAATGCAGAAAAAGACTGCTTCCGGCTATCGCAATGACGGAAACAGTCTCTCGGATTCTGTATAGTCGATATCAGTAGCGCTTGCGCTTGACAGATGAGTCGTAACCGAGTTGCTCGCGGTACTTCATGACGGTGCGGCGTGAGAGCGCAATGCCCTTTGACTTGAGCAACGTGCAGAGCTTCTGGTCGGAGAGCGGCTTCTTGGGGTTCTCGCCCTTGATCAGGGCCTCGATGGCCGACTTAGCCTGCGCCGCGGCGACGTCCTCCCCCGTCTCGCTTCGCGTGCTGCGCAGCGTGAAGAAGCTGCGCAGCGCGACGATGCCTGTCGGCAGCTCGGCGTACTTATTGGCGACGGCGCGGCTCACGGTCGACTCGTGCACGCCGATGGTGTCGGCCACGTCCTTCATCGTCATCGGCTGCAGGAAGGCAGGCCCCTTCTCGAAGTAAGCCGGCTGGCGACGCACAATCTCCTCGACGACGCGGCGGATTGTCGCGCGCCGCTGCTCGATGCTATTGATGAGCCATGAGGCCGCATGCAGGCGACTCGCTATGTACTTCTGAGTCGCCTTGTCGAAGGTATCGGACTGCCGATAGAGCGCAGAGATGTGCAGCTGCGGCACGTCACTTTCCTCGACCTCGACTTCGTAACCCTGCTCGCCCCTCCGGATGATGACGTCCGGCGTGATGTAGGCAGGGGCACCCGTGCCGTAGGCCGCGCCCGGCTTTGGATTGAGTCGGCGCACGATGTCGACGGCCATCTGCACGGCGGCGGGCTCGACGTGCTCAGCTGCCGCAATCTCCTTGATGCGGTGTGCGGCGACTTCGTCGAGATGACGGTCGATGACAGCGGCGATGAGACCTTCGTAAATGCCCTGACGCTCGGCCTGCAGGCGCAGGCATTCGGCGAGGTCGCGCGCGCCGACGCCAGCGGGCTCAAAGCTCTGGATGACGGCGAGGATGCGCAGGATCTCTGCCTCGCTGCAGCCCATCGCGCGGGCTGCCTCCGCCGTCGGCAGTGTCAGGTAGCCGCGGCTGTCGAGCGAGCCGACGAGGAAGGTCGCCACGGCGCGCTCGTACTCGTTCTCCTTGAAGGTGAAGTTGACCTGCTCGAGCAGTTCTTCCTCCAGCGTCATGTGGAGCGGCGCGGCCGCATCGAACTGACGGTCGTCCTCATCGGTGAAGTAGGCGGGCTGCTTGCTGCCGCCGTCGAGGTAGTCGGCGAGCGCCCGGACGTTCATGCTGCCGTCCTGCTCGTAGAGCTCCCGCCGCCCGGTTGGATACTCCATCTCGAGCACGGGATTCTCGAGGTATTCTTTTTCGATGACCGCGCAGAGGTCCTGCGAGGAGAGCTGCAGGATCTGGATTGCCTGCTGCAGCTGCATCGTCATCGCCAGATGCTGCGAGAGATTCATGCCAAGTGACTGCTCGATGGCGCTCACCCCCCTTCTTCAATCTTCGCGCCCTGTGGTTTTCAAATATCTCAATCAATTATAGCATAAAAAATCCACTGCACCAATATTGACTGGTGCAGTGGATTGTGTGATAAGCAGATGGAAGGGCAGCTTTATGCCTGCTTCTGCGACATGGCAGCAGCGATGGCAGCGCCGAGGCCCGAACCGCCGTTCTCGAGGACGGTGTCGACGAGCGATGCCGATTCGCCGAGCAGCTCGGAGAGGGCGCGCATGATGTTCTCTTTCGCCAGCGGCATCTTCTCGTAGACCGATCCGTCGATGGCGATGTGCTGCTTCTTGATGGCGTCGTCGCCGGCCAGCTGCCAGATGATGCCGACGTACGTAGCCGTGACGAGGCGTGCCGAGCGGACGACGAGTGCCGAGGCGAGCTCCTGCAGGCGCTGGCGGTCGACCTCTTCGAGGTCATGGCCCGTCTTGGCGCTGACGATGCGGCCGACTTCCGTGAGGCCAGCCGTCTCATCGAGGATGATGTTGCTCATGTCGATGCTCGTGAAGCCGTACTTCTTGCCCTTCTCGCCGAGCAACTCAGCGATGGCCATGCCGAAGAGCTCACCCATGTAGCGGCCGGAGACCATCTTCTCGAGGCGCTGCTCACCCGGCTTCTCCGACTGTGCGTCGAACTCTGCGTCAAAGCGATTCGGCGCGAGCTTCATGAAGCCGCCGGACTCGAGGTTGAGGATCATCGGGCGCTCAGCCTTGCCCTTGAACGGCTCGAAGTAGCAGGTGTTGTGGCCCGTCGCATAGATGGAGCCGATGTAGGTGTCGGCCTGCTTGTAGGCAGCGGCGAGCAGGACGGCAACCGTGTCGTTGATGACGGCCGTCGGCTCGACATTGTCGATGCCCTGGCGATGCAGCGCTTCCTTGAGCAGGTCGTTGACGACCTTGCCCTCGACGCCTGCCGTGGCGAATTCCTTCGTCCAGATGATGAGCTTCGCGTTGTAGAGGTCCGTCTGCTCCGAGGGGAAGGAGAAGGTGTGGCCGAGCAGGTACTTCGTCGTGTGGTCGCCCTCGATGGCCTCATCGACGAGCTCTGCGATGAAGTCGAACTGCTGCTCTGCCGTCGAGCCCTCGCCGACGAAGTCGTAGACGCCTTCGACGCGCAGCGGCTTCGCGACTTTCTTGAGGACTTCGAACTTGCCGTGACCATCGAGGCGGATGCGCAGGACGCGGACGTTCGTGCCGCCGAAGTCGAGCGCGAGGTACTCGCCCGTCTCTTCGCCCGTCGGCAGGCCGACGTACGACTTGAGCATGCGCAGCGACGACTCGTCCGGATTCTCGAGGCCCTTGCGCAGGTCATAGCGGAAGTCAGCCGCGACTTCGTGAAGGCGCGTTCCGTCAACCTTGAATTCCTCGATGATCTCAGCAAACTGGTTCTTGTCAAATGCCATGATTACCTTCCCCTTTATATCTTGAAATAGAGATAAATGATTAGCGTTTTGAACGTTGATTCAGGAGTCCTGCTGCTCGGCGATCTCCTCCAGGTACGCCCAGCGCTCCATGAGGTGGTCGAGCTCCGCTGAGAGGCGCGTCTCCTCGCGGCCGAGCTCTGCGAGCCGCGTGTAGTCGGACGCATTCTGCTGCATCTCGAGCCGGACGACTTTGAGCTCGCCCTCCTTGCTCGCGATGACGCCCTCGATCTCCGCGTACTCCTTCTGCTCGCCGAAACTCAGGCGGCGCTTGGCTTCGCGTGCGGGGCGCTCCTGCGCCTTCTTTGTCTCACGCTTCTCGCTGGCAGCAGATGGTGCACTCTGTGCCTTCTCTGCCTTTTCTTCCTCTTCCTCGCGCTCCTTCTCCTTGTAGTAGGAGTAGCCGCCCGCGTAGAGGCGCAGGCTGCCGTCGGGCTGATAGACGAAGACCTTGTCGGCCAGCCGGTCGACAAAGAAGCGGTCGTGTGAAACGAAGAGGATGGCGCCGCGGAAGTCGTCGATGAACGACTCGAGCACCGACATCGTCTCGAGGTCGAGGTCGTTCGTCGGCTCGTCTAAGAGCAGGACGTTCGGTTCCTCCATGAGGATGCGCAACAGGAAGAGCCGGCGCTTCTCGCCGCCCGACAGCCGCGCGATCGGCGTCCACTGGAGCTCGCCCGGGAACAGGAAGCGTTCCATGAGCTCCTTGGCCGAGATGCGCGAACCGTCCGCGAGCGTGATGGCGCGCGCGGCCTCCTGGATGTACTCGATGGCACGCAGGCGCTCGTCCATGCTGACGGCGCGCTGCGTGAAGTAGCCGATCTTGACGGTCTGACCGATCGTCACCGTGCCGCTCGTCGGCTTGAGCCGGCCCGCGAAGATGTTGAGCAGCGTCGACTTGCCCGTGCCGTTGCGGCCGAGAATGGCCACGCGGTCGTTGCGCAGGACGGTGTAAGAAAAGTCGCGGACGATGGTCCGGCCGCCGACCTCGTAATTCACGTGGTTGGGCTCGATGACCGTCCGGCCGAGACGACTGCCCGCGAGACCAATCTCGACCGTACTGCGGTCGAGGTCGACCTTCTTGTTCTTGACCTCTTCATAGCGCTCGATGCGGGCCCGCTGCTTCGTCGAGCGAGCCTGTGCGCCGCGGCGCAGCCACTTGAGCTCGTTGCGCAGGAAGTTCTGGCGCTTCTGCTCGCTGGCCTCCTCGCGCTCGATGCGCGCTTCCTTCTGCTCGAGGAACGAAGAGTAGTTGCCCGTGTAGGTGTAGGCACTGCCCTTGTCGAGCTCGAGGATCTTCGTCGCCGTGTTGTCGAGGAAGTAGCGGTCGTGCGTGACCATCAGCAGGGCGCCCTTCTGGCCTCGGAGGTACTCCTCGAGCCAGGCGATTGTCTCGCTGTCGAGGTGGTTCGTCGGCTCGTCGAGGAGCAAGAGGTCGCACGGCTGTATCAAAGCCGTCGCGAGGGCCAGGCGCTTCTGCTGGCCGCCCGAGAGCGTGCCGGTCTTGGCCGTGTAGTCCGCGATGCCAAGCTTCTGCAGCACAGTCTTGGCCGTGCTCTCGACCTGCCAGCCGTCGAGCTCGTCGATCTTCTCGGCGTACTGCATGATGCGCTTCTGGATGGCGGGGCTCTCCGGGTCCTTGGCCGCATCGGCCAGCGCGAGCTCGTAGCCGCGCAGGGCGTCCATCAAGGACGTCATGCCGCGGAAGACCTCCATGAGCACCGTGTGCTCCGGGTCGAAGACCTTGTCCTGCGCGAGGTACTCGATGCGCAGGCCGCGCATCGTGACCATCGTGCCGTCATCGACGGGCACGAGCCCCGCGATAGCCTTGAGGAACGTCGACTTGCCCGTGCCGTTGACACCGACGATACCGACCTTGTCCCCCGCGTCCATACTTAGGTTGACCCCGGCGAACAGCTGCTTCTCGCCGTAGCTCTTCGTGAAATTTTCGAGTGTAATGATCATCTATTATCTTCCTGGTTCCATCCGAATACGTCTTTATTATACTGTTTTTCTCCTGAAAATCCTAGTACAGGAAATGAAACGAGATTCTTACGGCATGTCGACGATCTCATCGTGCTCCTTCTCGAGGTCTTCGGCACAGTGGATCAGCACGCGCGTGATGCGCACGCCGTCGACTTCCTCGACGTAGAACAGATTGCCGCCTGAAGCCGCCATCTGACCGACGCGCGGCGTCTGGCCAATCTGGTCGTAGAGCCAGCCGCCGATGGTGTCGACGTCCTCATCCTCGATGTCGATCTCGAGGATGTCCTCCAGTTCTTCGAGCAGCATCTTGGCATCGACCGAGAAGATGCGCTTGCCGCGGCGCTCAGCCGTCGGGCGCTCCTCATCGAACTCATCCTGGATATCGCCGACGATCTCCTCGACGATGTCCTCGATTGTCACCATGCCGGCCGTGCCGCCGTACTCATCGACGACGATAGCCATCTGAGAGCGCTGCTTCTGCATCGTCTTGAGCAGCACGCTGACGTCCATGCTCTCCGGCACGATCAGGGCCTTGCGCGCGAGGCGGCGCAAATTGGGCTTGCGCCCCTCCGCCATGATGCGCATGAGGTCCTTGACGTGCAGGAAGCCGACAATGTGGTCCTTGTCCTCGTGGCAGATCGGGTAGCGCGTGAGCTGCTCCTCGAGGATTGTGTGGAGGTTCTCCTCCATCGTGTCCTCGAGGTAGAGGCAGACCATGTCGGTGCGCGGCGTCATGATCTCGCGGACGTTGAGGTCCGTGAAGTCGAAGACGTTGTCGACGAAGTCGACCTCCGTGTCGTCGATGAGGCCCTGGCGATGGCTCTCTTCCATAAGCAGGCGGATTTCCTCCTCGGTGTGGGCGTCATCGCCCTCTGAGGCCGTGTGGAAGCCCATGCGGTGCGCCACCCAGTTGGCCACATGGTTGAGCAGCCAGACGAACGGGTACATGACGCGGTGGAAGATCAGCATGGGCAGCGCGACATTGAGCATGATCTTCTCGACGTTCTGGATGGCCATCGTCTTCGGCGTCAGCTCGCCGAGCACGATGTGCATCCCTGTGATGATGGAGAAGGCGAGCGCCAGCGAGATCGTGTGGCCGACGACGTCGTCGAGGCCGACGGCATGCGTGATCGGCAGGATCAGCGTCGCGACGGCCGGCTCACCGACCCAGCCGAGACCGAGCGAAGCCAGCGTGATGCCGAGCTGCGTCACCGAGAGCGACGCGTCGAGATGATCCGTCAGCTGCTTGGCGTACTTGGCCTGGCGGCTGCCCTCCTGAATCAATGTCTCAAGGCGCGAGGGCCTTATCTTGACGCAGGCGAACTCCGCCGCGACAAAGAAGCCGTTCATCGCGATGAGGAAGAAAACGAGCAATAACTGGAATAGTATGGGCACAATGTCCAACTCTGAGGAACCTCCTAAATCCTAAAATACAATACGGATGTGTTTTCTTTACTGTTTCTTGTGCGGTCTCTTAGCGGACTTGTCCGCCTTGATCTCGCGGATTGGCTTGACGGCCTTAGCTGCTTTAACTGCCTTGGCTGGTCTTGCTGAGCGCGGTCCGCGCTGCTTTGCCGGCCGGTGCGCAGACGGCGCTGCGGCGCGCGGCAGGCGCTCGAACTCGATGCCGAGCTTCTTGCCGAGCTGCTCGAGCTTGACGGCCTCCTTGAAGTCGATCAGCGTGATGACCGCACCCTGATGGCCGGCGCGCGCCGTGCGGCCGGCGCGGTGCTGGTAGACCTGCGCGCTCTCCGGGAAGTCGAGGTTGATGACGTAGTCGACGGCAGGGATGTCGAGCCCGCGCGCTGCGAGGTCCGTCGACAGCAGCAGCTGCGCGCGGCCGCCCTTGATGGCGGCGATGGCCGACTGGCGCGACTGCTTGGCGTCCTTGCCGAGCAGCGACTCCGCGCGGATGCCCTCGTAGCGGAGCTTCGCGAGCGTCTGCTCCGCCGCGAACGTCCTGTTGATGAAGACGAGGCCGCGCTCGATTGGCAGTGAGCGCGTGAGCTTGCGCACGCGCTCAATCTTCTCGCGGAACGGCACGGTGACGAAGTAATGATGGCAGGCGGCGATCTCTTCAGCCGACTGCTCAATCTCGATGCGCTCAGGATGGCCGAGGAACGAGGCGCGCTCGCGCTCCTTCTTCGGATCCGTCGCCGAGAACATCAGCGCCTGGCGGTCCTGTGGCAGGAGTTTGACGACATCGGCCGTCGTCATGTCGTTCTGGTCATCGAGCAGGCGGTCGAACTCGTCGAGCACGAGGAAGCGGACGCCTGTCAGCTTGAGCTTGCCCTTGCGCGCGAGCTCGAGGATGCGGCCGGCCGAGCCGACGACGAGCTGCGGCTTTTCCTTGAGCTTGTCAATCTGGCGCGCGATGTTTGCCCCGCCGATGAGGCCCTGCACGCGGATGCCAAGCCCTGCCTTCTGGCTCAGGTCCCGCGCCTCGCCCGTGATCTGCATCGCCAGCTCGTACGTCGGCGCGAGCACGACGGCCTGCGCCTCGCGGCGCTCCTTGTCGAGCTGCATGAGGATGGGCAGCAAGTAGGCGAGCGTCTTACCCGTGCCCGTCGGCGCTACGCCGAGGATATCCGTGCCAGCGAGAATCTTCGGGATGGCCTGCTGCTGGATAGGCGTCGGCGCTTTGATATTCTTGTCGGCGAGGGCTTCGATGAGGGCCTCGCTGACTCCTAAATCTCGGAACGTTTTCATATCTTCTCCTTATATCAAACAGGCATCACTTCAAGAGTGGCTTGCCGTGGTCATCGTCAAACGTGGCCGTGCACCGCGGGTAATTCGAGCAGCCCCAGAAGACGCCGTTGCGGCCGTAGATGCTGCGCAGATGGCCCTCGCGGCAGCGCGGGCAGAGGTAATCGGAAGATGCCACATCTTTCGCCATGTGTTCCATCGGGCTGGCCGAGTACTTGGGCTTGTCGGCCCAGGACTGCCAAGAGGAAGATGCCTTCTTCTGCTGTGCTGCATAGCTCTTCGCGTCGGCCTCCATGCGGGCCGCGTAGTCGGCAGGCGAGAACAGCGCGTTGAGCGCGGCGATGTCGTCGGCCGATTCCGCCGAGCTGTAGCCTCCCGCTGCTTGAGCGGATGACGGATGCGCCTGCCAGGCGAGCGCCGAGGCTGAGACGGCCGCCGGTGCCGCGGCGCACGGCCTGCGCGCGAGGCGCGCTTTCGCGTCCTCGAGGTCCGGCTTGCCATCCTTGTCGTTGCAGGTCATGCGGCACTTCGGGTAATTCGAACAGCCCCAAAAGACGCCGTTCTTGCCCTTGCGCTTCGTCAGCACGCCCTGATGGCAGCGCGGGCAGACGTTCTCGCCCTTGACCTCCATGTGGACGTCCGTCGCCTTCGCGCAGAGCTTGCGCGTGAAGGCAATCTGGCCCTGCAGGAAGTCTGCGAGGCTGCCCTCGCCCTCCGACATCGAGTGGAGCTTGTCCTCCCAGATGGCCGTCGAATCGGGGTACGTGAGCTCGTCTGGCAGCGCGTCGACGAGCAGGTAGGCCGCGGGCGTCGGCACGAGGTACTTCTTCTTGCCCTCGGCCTTCATGAACTTGCGGCGGATGAGGTCGTCGATGATCGTCGCGCGGGTCGCCTCGGTGCCGATGCCGTAGACATCCTTGAGCTGTTTCTTGGCCTCGGGATTCTTGACGTACTTGTGGATTTCCTTCATACCGGCCAACAGTGTCGAGGCCGTGAAGCGCGTCGGCGGCTTCGTCATCTTCTCGAGCATGCGGCCGCGCTGCCATGCCACGGCGTCCTTCTTCTTCATGGCCGGCAGTGTCTTGGCGCTCTCCTCCTTGTCTTCCTTATCATCTTCCTCGTCCGACTCCTGTTTCTTCTTCTGCGACTGGTACATGACTTTCCAGCCGAGGTCGCGCTCCGTGCGGCCGCTGGCCGTGAACGTCTCATCCTTATACTGTACCTCGACCTTCGTCTGGTCGTAGGTGTGGACGGGGTAGAACTGCGCGAGATAGGCGCGCGCGATGAGGTGGTAGAGATTGCGCTCCTCCTGCGTCATCTTCGTGACGTCGGCCTGCACCGTCGTCGGGATGATCGCGTGGTGCGCCGAAATCTTCTTGTCGTTCCAGGCGCGGCTCTTCTGCTTGGGATTGGCCGCCTTCACCCACGCGGCAACCTGCGCATCGCCAGCCTTCGCGAGGTGCGAAAGGATCGTTGCGGCCTCGCCGAGCTGGTTTGTCGGTAGGTATTCGCAGTCCGAGCGCGGGTACGTCGTGAGCTTCTTCTCGTAGAGCTTCTGCGCCGTGTCGAGGACGAGCTGCGGCGCGTAGCCGAAGCGCTTGCCCGCGAGCACCTGCAGCGTCGAGAGCGAGAACGGCAGCGGCTGCGGTTCCTGCTTCTTCGCCTTCTGATAGGCGGAGATGACAGCATCGTGCGGCAGTTCCTCGAAGAAGGCGAGCTTCTCGTCGGCGATCTTCTTGTCGATCAGGCGGTTCTCACTGTCGAGCCCGGCCATCGTGTCCTTGGGCTTCCACTGCGCCTCGAAGCTGCCGTTCTCATGCTGGAAAGTGCCGCGGATCAGGTAGTACGTGACGGGCTTGAAGTGCTCGATCTCGCGCTCGCGGCGCACGACGAGCGAGAGCGTCGGCGTCTTGACTCGGCCGATCGGCAGCACGAGCCGCTCGTGGCCGGCGCGCCGCGCAGCCAGGGTATAGGCGCGCGAGAGGTTCATGCCGATGAGCCAGTCGGCCCGCGCACGCGCGAGCGCCGACTGCTTGAGGTTGAAGAAATCACGGTTATCGCGCAGGCTCGCATTGGCCTTCTTGATGCTCTTCTCGTCGAGTGCATTCAAGAGAATGCGGCGCACGGGCTTCTTGTTCCCGAGGTAGTCGAGCACCTCGTCGACGAGCAGCTGTCCCTCGCGGTCTGGGTCGCCGCCGTGCACGATCTCGTCGGCCTTCTCGATCAAAGACTTGACGATGGCGAACTGCTTCTCGCAGTCCTTATCGACGAAGAGCTTCCAATGCTCGGGGATGATGGGCAGGTCATCGGCGCGCCAGCGCTTGTACTTCGGGTCATACTCCTCTGGCTCCGCCTGGCGCAGGATGTGGCCAAAGAGCCAGGTCACGACGCCGTCCTTCGTCACGAGGTAGCCATCGCGCCGCGTGACGGGGCCCGTCAGGCATTTGGCGAGCTCACGCCCCACACTCGGTTTCTCGGCAATATACAGACGCAAGAGTCTTGCAGCCTCCTTTCAAGAATCAAAACATCACGAGACGAGCTTGTAGATGCCCCAGACGACGACGCCGACCCAGGCCAACAGGAAGAGCGTCACAAGGACACCGGCGAGCTTGGCGTGCTTGAGGATGTAGTCGGCCTGCCGCTCACAGTCCGACCGCACACCGTACGGCAGCAGCCGCATGAGCGCGGCAATGGCTGCCGGCACGATCACGACATCGTCGACCATGCCGAGCACGGGGATGGCATCGGGAATGAGGTCAATCGGGCTCAAGAGGTAGAGGATGGCCAGGAGCATCATGCCCTTGACCTTCCGCGGGGTCTGGCGGCTCTTGAGCGAGAGCAGCATGACGAGGATGTCATGGCGGAAAAGGCGCAGTACGCCGAGTAATCGTCCCATTTCTATAAACTCCTAGATTCGAAATAATATATCCTTATTCTACCACACAACGCGTCGTGCTGTCTGGAAAGGTCCTGAATTTGCCAAAGTTGAACGATCTTCTTATACAGTTATAACATAGGAATTGACAGCACTATTCCCATTTGGTATAATAAATTAACATTTTTACAGATAATAATTCTCTTTGGTAGTTTTATCTTTACAGGAGGACAACATATGAGCAAGAAGACCTTCCCGCTCTCCAAGGACGAGCTTGAGGAAATCATCAAGAAGTACCCGACTCCGTTCCACATCTACGACGAGCACGCCATCCGCGAGAACATCCGCAAGCTCCAGAAGGCGTTCGCCTGGGCGCCGCGCTTCCGCGAGCAGTTCGCCGTCAAGGCATTGCCGAACCCGCGCATCCTGCAGGTCCTGCACGAGGAAGGCGCTGGCACGGACAACAGCAGCCTCGCCGAGCTCGTACTCTCGGAAGTCTCGGGCTACAAGGGCTCGGAAATCCTGCTGACGTCCAATGACACGCCGGCCGATGAGTTCCAGAAGGCCATCGAGCTCGGTGCCATCATCAACCTCGATGACATCAGCCACCTCGACTACCTCGAGAAGAACGCCGGCCTGCCGGAGATCATCTGCTTCCGCTACAACCCGGGCGACCTCATCGAGGGCAATGACATCATCGGCAAGCCGACGGAAGCGAAGTACGGCCTGACGCGCGACCAGCTCTTCGAGGCCTACAAGATGGCCAAGGAGAAGGGCGTCAAGCGCTTTGGCCTGCACACGATGGTCGCCTCGAACGAGCGCCGCACGGAGGCCTTCGTCTTCACAGCCAAGCTCATGTTCGAACTGGCCGTCGAGCTCAAGAACCGCCTCGGCATCCATGTCGAATTCGTCAACATCGGCGGCGGCATCGGCATCCCCTACCGCCCGGAGGAAGAGCCGGTCGACCTCGAAGCCGTCGGCGAGGGCATCCACAAGCTCTACGACGAGATGATGGTGCCGGAAGGTCTCGGCGATGTCGCCATGATGACGGAGAGCGGCCGCGCCATCACGGGCCCGGCTGGCTGGCTCGTCTCGACGGCTATCCACGAGAAGAAGACCTACAAGGACTACATCGGCCTCGACTCCTGCATGGCCAACCTCATGCGCCCGGCCATGTACGGCGCTTACCACCACATCACGATTGCAGGCAAGGAAAACGAGCCGTGCGACCACGTCTACGACGTCACGGGCTCGCTCTGCGAGAACAACGATAAGTTCGCCATCGACCGCAAGCTGCCGAAGATCGACATCGGCGACCGCGTCATCATTCACGACACGGGTGCACATGGCAGCGCGATGGGCTTCAACTACAACGGCAAGCTCTGGTGCGCCGAACTGCTGCTCCACGAAGACGGCAGCGTCGAGCTCATCCGCCGCGCCGAGACGCTCGACGATTACTTCGCCACCCTCAAGTATCCGGGCAGCGTGATCAAGTAAAGAACGCACATCGTAAATAGCAAGGCCGGGGATGACCGGGCAACGCTGCGCGATGACCACCTGCTGAATCTATTTTTTCCCTTTTAATGCAGCCTGAAGAAAGAGCTAAACGCGCTGCGCTTGAACGACGCTCTTTCCTCAGGAAATGTGTCGGGAAAAAATAGATTCTTGACGCAGGAGGTCAAACGCTCCGCTTTTGCCCGGCCATCCCCTCTTTGCGTGTGCGAGACGAGCCTGCTTCCCGCTAAGTTTGCAGACAGCCAGCGGGGAGGCATGTGTTTCGCCTGCAGAAGCGAAGCGATTGCCCGCAGGGATGGGCCCCAAGAAGAACGAGGCAGAGCATGCGATGTCAGAACGCCGTGGCAGGCGGCGAAGAAGCCTCCATGAGGATATGGCCATGGGGTCCATTCAGCTGAGCGCCGAAGCCGAAATACATGCCTCCCCGCCTTCAATGATACGATGTGCGTATACTAAGAATATAACTCCATTGGCAAAAAAGAGCTGCTACCCAACTCGCTTGGGTAGCAGCTCTTTTATTCTGTCTTGAATTACTGATTCCGATCAGGCCAGCACGCGTGCGAGGCGTACGAGCTCTGGGTTCAGGGTCTTCGTGTTGTTGACGGCCTCGAAGAGGTTGACCGCCACGACCTTGCCTTCGTTGAAGCCGAAGACGACGTCCGATGCGCCCGAGATGATGGCCAGAGCGGCCTTCTCGCCGAGCATCGAGGCCTTCATGCGGTCTTCGACCGTCGGCGAACCGCCGCGCTGGATGTGGCCGAGGACCGATACGCGCGTATCGATGCCCGTCTTCTCCTCGACGGCCTTGCCGATCTCGATGGCCGAGCCAGCGCCTTCCGCTACGACGATGATGCTGTAGCGCTTGCCTGCGTCATACATCTCTTTGATCTCTTCGCACATCGTGTCGATGTTGAACTTGACCTCCGGGACGAGGACGAACTCAGCGCCGCCCGCGATGCCGGACATCATGGCCAGCCAGCCGGAGTTGCGGCCCATGACCTCGACGAGCATGATGCGGCGATGTGCCGAAGCCGTATCGCGCAGCTTGTTGATGGCATCGACGATCGTGTTGGCTGCCGTGTCGCAGCCGATCGTGTAGTCCATGCCCCAGACATCGTTGTCGATCGTGCCCGGCAGGCCGACGATTGGCAGGCCCGTCTCTTTCGAAAGCAGCGAGCCGCCTGTCAGACTGCCATCGCCGCCGATGATGACGAGGCCTTCAATCCCACGCTTCACGAGGTTTTCATAGCCCTTACGACGGCCTTCCGGCGTCTTGAACTCCGGGCAGCGAGCCGTTCCGAGGAACGTGCCACCGCGCTGGATGAGGTCGCTGACGCTGCGGCTCGTGAGCTCCTCGATATCGTCATCGAGCATGCCCTGGTAGCCGTTGTTGATGCCATAGACTTTTACACCCTCGTAAAGTGCCGTACGGACAACGGCACGTGCCGCAGCATTCATGCCCGGGCTGTCGCCGCCAGATGTCATTACAGCAATCGCTTTTTTGATCATGGGAACATCTCTCCTATTCCATCGATTCCATACTTATCCCAATCATCCCACCGTTTCATGCAGCAGGATAATCAAATAGCCTGATTCCATTTCCTTCTTTATTTTACGGAATTCATCTAAAAATGTAAAGGGTTTCATGCAAAACAACGCCTTCTCCTTGAGGAAAAGGCGTTGCAGATCATGGATTTTGTTCCATGAGACAGAATGCACTTTATTTGACATTCATGATGCCGAGGGCATAGCAGACAATGCCGAGTGCGAAGAGGCCGAATATGATCCAGATCGCGTTGACCTTGCGCTTCATCAAAGCCATGCATGCGAACGTCATGAGCAACGGGATCAGGCCAGGCATCAGCTGATCGAGGATGGTCTGAACCGTCGTCGTGACGACTTCGCCCTTGGCGTTCGTGATCTGCGAGACAACGACCGGGATGTTGACGCTCGTCCACTTGTTGACCAGGGCGCCCATGACGAAGAGACCGAGGATAGAGGCACCTTCCGTGAGTTTCTGCAGGCGGTTGCCAGCGACATCCTGGACGATGTCCGTGCCTTTGGCGTAGCCGTACTTGATGCCGTACCAGCGCACCCAGAGGCGGACGAAGTTGAAGAGCACGAAGAAGATGATTGGGCCGAGGATGCTGCCGGAGATGGCGAACGATGCGCCGAGGGCTGCGGTAATCGGGCGCAGCGTGCCCCAGAAGATCGGGTCGCCAACGCCGGCCAGCGGGCCCATCATGCCGACCTTGATGCCGTTGATGACGCCATCGGGGATGTCGGCACCATTGGCCTTCTTCTCCTCCATGGCCGCCGTGATGCCGATAATCGGTGCGGTGACGAACGGCTGCGTGTTGTAGAATTCCAGGTGACGCTTCATGGCCTGCTTGAGCTCCTCACCCGTGTAGAGGCGCTTGAGGATTGGCACCATGCCGAAAGCAAAGCCCAGTGCCTGCATGCGCTCCATGTTCCAGGAGCCCTGCAGGAAGTTCGAACGGATGAACGCCCAGAAAAAATCGCTCTTTGTCAGTTTCTTCTCCATCGTATTTCCCTCCATTCCTCAATCCAGTTCATCGTCAAGGTCGTCATCCGCATCCGAAGAGGACTCCGACGAAGCCGGCGCTGCAGCGAGCTGAGCGTACTTCGGATTGAGCTGGATGTAGACGATGGCGCAGACAAGGCCGATGACACCGAGTGCAACGAGGTTGAACGTTGTGAACGCTGCGATGACAAAGCCGAGGAAGAAGAACGGCATGAGGTACTTCGCGCCCATCATGTTGATGACCATCGCATAACCGACGACGACGATGAAGCCGCCGGCAACCTGAAGGCCGCCCGTGATGACCGGCGGGATGGCTGCGAGCATGGCCTCGACTGCGCCCGTGCCGATATACATGGCAACGAGTGTCGACGGGACAGCGACGCGCAGTGCCTGGATGAGCAGAGCGCCGAGATGGCAGATATCGATGCCGCGCAGCTCGCCCTTCTCAGCATAGTGGTCAGCCTGATGCTGGAAGACGACGGTGAGCGTACGGCAGAGGATCGTGAGCACCTGGCCAGCTGCGGCGAGCGGCATGGCAATCGCGATGCCCGCGCCAATGGTCTGATGGCCTGCGATGACGAGGATGGTCGAAATGACGGATGCCAGGGCGGCATCTGGTGCCATGGCAGCACCGATGTTCATCCATCCCAGTGCGATCATTTCAAGTGTACCACCGATAATGATGCCGGTCGTGATATCGCCGAGGATGAGTCCCGTGAACGTGCAGGCGATGAGCGGACGATGCGTCTGAAGCTCATCGAGAACGGAGCCCATGCCGGCAACAGCAGACACAATGAAGATTGCAAGGATCTGCAGACTGCTAAGTTCCATGATGTTCCCCTCCAATTTCTTGTTGAATCCTTATTGGATTCTTGTTGATTGATGGATTACCCGATTTACTTGTTTACCTGATTCTCAATCTGATTTTCAATTTGCGATGTGCGATGTGCAAAAGTCGTCGCGAGGATGGGCTCATCCGGGAAATCCCCCTCGATTCCCGGATGAGGACTGCTGTTATTTCAAGACATCCATGAGATTCTGCTTCTTATCTGTATCTACTTTGCGGATCTCCAGCTCAATGCCCATCTCGTTGAGCTTCTTGAACGCGGCGATATCCGTATCATCGACCGAGACAGCGCTCGTGATCTGATGCTTGCCCTCGTGGAAGCTCATGCCGCCGATGTTGACGCTCTTGATCGGCACACCGTGCTCGACGAGGTACAGGACACTCGACGGATTCGTGAAGAGCAGCAGGCAGCGGTCGTTCTCGTACTTCGGGTTGTTGTAGACGCGCACGGCCTTTGCGAGGTCGACGACATGGCTCTTGATGCCGGCCGGCGCGACCTGCTTCAACAGCGTCGAGCGGATCTTGTCCTTGGCGACCTCATCGTCGCAGACGATGATGCGCTGGCAGTTCGTCGCCTTCGACCAGACTGTGGCGACCTGACCGTGAATCAGGCGGTCATCGATTCTTGCTAATACGATTTTCATTACAGATCATCCTCCTCTTCATCATCATCGGCAATCTGGCTGGCGTGGAAGAACTGCATGCCGCTCTTGCCAGCCTCTGCCGCCTTTTCCATGAGTTCCTGGATGCTCAGGCCCTCGTCCATCATCTGTGCGCTGCACATCTCGATGAGCATCGGCAGGTTGACGCCCGTCACGATGCCGTACGCCTCATTCGCGATGACGAGACGGCAGGCTGCGTTGTACGGGCTGCCGCCAAAGAGGTCGTTGAGGAAGAGCACACCGCCCGAGCAGTCGAGCTCTTTGATGGCTTCCTCATACTTTTTGACGACATCGTCCGGCCCCTCGCCCGGAACGAGCGTCACCGCGCGGACGTTCTTCTGCTCTCCGCAGATCATCTCACACGAGCGCACGAGTTCCTTCGCGAAAAGGCCATGCGTACCGACTATGATAGCGAACATTGGCTATACCTCCTTTGATAAATCCCTTACCTCTGCCTTAATACAATGCAAGATGCGTGCCAACTTTGTGTATCAAAATCTGTGCCATCTTGTGCAGGTGCACGCAGAAGGGGGTTCCGTAAGTCTTTGCTTTCAATTCAGTTCAATCAATACTATATCACTCAAAAACAATACTCTATTTCTCTATTTTTCTATTGTTTTGATACTGTATCGCACTTTATCGTCAAAAAAGATACACTGTGCCCGACATCAGGCAACAGTGTATCAGATCATTTCGGCCATGAAATAGTACTCATCCGTGGCCAGCGTCAGGTGGAGTTTCTCCGAGAAGAGCTCCGCCGCCTTCTGCAGCTGCTGGACCTTCCTGCGGTCGAGCTCAGCAGGATTCCCGCCATAGTGCAGCGGCTTGCGCATGACGCAGCGCTCGAGCGCACAGCCGCAGTGGACGAGCAGGCGGATGCGCAGGGGATTAGCCAAGGGCTCCGCGCGCCCCGCTTCGAGTCGCTGGTCAAACTCCATCAAAAGCGGCAGGACCTTCTCGGGATTGAGGTACGTCAGGAACTTTCGGAGTGACTCTGCGCAGAGGTTCTGGACGACGCGGCTGCCTTGCCTGGGCCTAACGGTGCCGCGGCTGCCCGTGACGATCTCTAAGAGCGCCGCTTCGCCCGCCCCGTCAATGATGGCCTCGAGCGGGATGAAGGGGATGCGCATCGCCGGCTTCTTGACGCCGACGGCCGCCACGATGCGATGGCCCTCCGCAATCTCCTGCAGCCGCTCCTCAAGCTTGACGAGGCCGACAGGGATGACCGGCAAGGACTGACCCGCACCGCGCAGGATATCCTCGACGAGTGACTTGAGCTTGAGCGCCGTTCCCTGTCCTGTCGAGCAGATCGTCACGACGACGCGACCGTCGTCTGTCACCTTCGCGAGCTCCTCATCCTTCGTGACATCACGCGCCTCATAGCCGTGGAAACTCGCGAGGGAGTCGTAAAGCCCATCGAGGTCCATGCCCGCGAGTTCTGCCTTGCGCATGGCCTCGAGGATCAGCGGCGTCGAGACCATGTCGATCGTGCGGACGGGAACCTCGATGCTCTTCTCCAAGCTCGGACCGAGATTGCAGAGCGAGCCCATATCCGCGAGAATCAGGACGCCCTTGAGGCAGTGCATGGACTTCAGCATAGCCGTCATCTTGTCGAGCACGGCCTGCGGCCGGACCTCGAGTGGCATGTCGACGGCCAGCACGCTGACATCCGTCGTGCCGAACAGGCGCTGCGCGACCTCGACCATCGAAGTCGCCGTGCTCTGGCCGTGCGTCGCGACGACGATGACGACGCGGTCATCGAGGTCATCCTCCTGCGATGACTCCAGCAACAGGGCGATGTACTCAATCTCGACGCGCGGCACCTCGATGTGGTAGTGCTTCTCGATAAGGCTGCCGATTTCCTGCGCCACCTCGAGACAGAGCGAGTCCTGCGGCACGGCGCCCTCGAGTTCCTTATGCGGCACATCCTTCGACTTGACCCGCTTGAGGAAGGCTGAGAGGTGCAGGCTGAATGCATAGAGGAAGCGGTCGTGGTAGCTCGAATTCATGCGCTTCTGCACATAGAGCGCCACATGCTCCGCAAAGTCGACGAGCGAGGCGTCGACGATCTTGAGCAGGCGCTCCCGCGTCGTCATGTTGACGGAGTGCTTCTTGTTGTAGAGATTGCGCACATAGATGTTGACGTCCGTCGCAAGGATCTGCTTGATGAGATCGCTGCTGATACCCTCGCCCTTCAGGAGATCGACCTTCGCCTCGACGACCTGGTAGAGGTTAAAAGGCTCCACGCCACTATCCGCATCCGTCAGTTGGAATTCGGGCCCCGGCGGCACGATGATGCACGAATCACTGCCGAGAGCCTTCGTGACCTCGGCCAGTGCCTGACGGTTGGCCGAGAGCGTCAAGAGGCCATTGCGGATCTGCTGCGGCAGCATCTTGAAGTCAACCTCGATGCCCTCGGGGCTGTCGATGCCACTCAAGAAAGCCTGCGCGCAGAGCAATTTGATGTTCGACTTGAGCTGGCCGACATTGCCGCTGCCGATGCTGCCGACGAGCGCCTTTATTGTCTCCACGCCCACGCGGATTGGCTTCTTGACGCGCTGCGCCTCATCTTGGAACATCAGCTTGATGATGTCGAGCTTCTCGCCTGAACTGCGCTCCGCGAGCGGCGGGATCTTCATGATGTTCGGGATGCGCCGCACAAAGGTCTTCGTCAGCACCGAGTCGGGATCTTCTGTCGTCGCCCCGATGATCAGGACCTTGGCCTGTCGGCTGCGCCGCGTCTCGCCGAGACGGTTGAATGTGCCCGTATCCATGAAGTAGAAGATCATCTCCTGACCTTCAGGTGGCAAGCGGTGGATTTCATCGAGAAAGAGCACGCCGCCGTCTGCCTCCTCGACGAGGCCCGCCTTTGATTGCTCAGCGCCTGTGAACGCGCCTTTGACGTAACCGAAGACATGCGAGATCAAGAGTTGCGGATTGTTGTAGTAATCCGCGCAGTTGAACGTCACGAACGGCGCGTCTTCCGCGAAGCGGTGCATGGTCTTGCCGTACTCGAACATCATGTGAGCAAAGAGTGTCTTGCCGACGCCCGTCTGGCCGACGATCAGCGTGTGCAGACCATCAGGCGGATAGAGTATCGCCGCCTTGGCCTGCTCGACCTGACGCTTGAGGCTCCTATCCGCACCGATGAGCCGCGCAAAGGGATTCTCCGGCTCCGCCGGCGCCTTCGACTGGCTGATGGCCTCGACGTCGTCAAACTGGCAGGCCCCCTCACCGAGCTCCACGCCGAGTGCCGACTCCAGGCAAGCCTTGTCGAAGTACAGGACTGGACGGCCCAAGAACTTCACGATCTTCCCCTGACGGTGCAGTTCATTGAGCTCTTTCGAAACATTATTGCGCAAGATATCCAACGCCGCCGCGATCTGCTGCGCATCAAACCCGATGCGCCCCGTGACCTGGTCCCCCGGCCAGGCCTCCGAGCCCTGCTGGATGTATGCGTAGATGCGTTCCCCTCGTTTCATTCTGGTTCCCCTCCATGCATCAACACGATAGACACTTTTTATTATAGCAGGCGCCGCCGCAGCAAGCAAAAAGAGCAGCGCATCTGCGCTGCCCTTTAGAAATCAGGAATCGATATCTTTTGACTCAGCCTACGAGCTCGTAGCCGGCCTCTTCGATGACCTTGCGGAAATCCGCCTCGGAGATGTCGTGGGTTGCCTTGACATCTGCCTTGCCGCCTTCGAGGTCGACGGTGACGTCCGTGACGCCGTCCATCTTGGCGAGTGCATCGTGAACATGCTTCTGGCAGTGGGCACACATCATGCCCTCGATCTTCAGTGTCTTTTCCATTCTTATCGCTTCTTTCTCCTGTACAGGTTGTGTTTCGGCTACCGGGATGGCAGCTTTTTCCTCATGTCTATCAGTAGAGACGGCGGCTGCCGTCTGTCCTGCCTCAATTTTCGCGCTCGCGCCATGGTCTGGCTTGAAGAAGCGCAGGCGCAGGGCGTTCATGACGACGCAGACGCTCGACATGCTCATGGCCGCGGCGCCGATGACCGGCGAGAGCTTGATGCCGAAGGCCGGATAGAGGATGCCTGCCGCGAGTGGGATGCAGATGACGTTGTAAATAAGCGCCCAGAAGAGGTTCTCCTTGATGTTTTTCAGCACGGCCTTCGAGAGGCGGATGGCGCTGACCGCGTCGAGGAGGTCGCTCTTCATGAGCACGGCATCGGCGCTCTCGATGGCGACATCTGTGCCTGCGCCGATGGCGATGCCGAGGTCGGCCTGCGCGAGTGCCGGCGCATCGTTGATGCCGTCGCCGATCATCGCGACGCGGTGGCCTGCCGCCTGCAGCGCCTTGATGTGCTCTGCCTTGTTCTCCGGCAGCACGCCGGCGATGACCTTCTCGATGCCCATGCGGCGGCGGATAGCCTCAGCCGTGCGCGCGTTGTCGCCCGTCAGCATGACGACATCGATGCCCATCTCGTGGAAGCGCGCGATAGCCTCACGGCTCGTCGCCTTCTCCACATCGGCGGCAGCGAGGATGCCGATGACGCGGTCATCCTGCGCGAAGATCAGCGGCGTGCAGCCGTCATCAGAGAAAGCAGCGAGCTGGGCTTCGTAATCCTTGAGGTCGACGCCCTTCTCCTCCATGAGCTTTGCATTGCCGGCCGCATAGGCATGTCCGTCCGCTTTCGCCTCGACGCCGCGGCCGAAGAGTGCGCGGAATTCCGTCATCTCTCTGGGCGCGATGCCCTTCACTTTGGCCGCCGCCATAACGGCTTCCGCGAGCGGATGCTCGCTGCCCTGCTCGAGGCCGGCCGCAATTGCGAGGAGCTGCTGCTCCGTGACACCGTCTGCCGTCACGATGCCGGTGACTTCCGGACGGCCCTCCGTGATTGTGCCGGTCTTGTCCATGACGACCGTGTCGACGGACTGCGCGACCTCGAGGGCCTCGCCCGACTTTATGAGGATGCCGTTCTCCGCGCCCTTGCCCGTGCCGACCATGATGGCGACCGGCGTCGCGAGTCCGAGTGCGCACGGACACGAGATGACAAGGATGCAGATGGCGATCGAGAACGCGAATTCGACGCTCGCGCCCATCGCGAGCCAGATACCGCCCGCGATGACAGCAATCGTGATGACAGCCGGCACGAAGATGCCCGCGATCTTGTCGGCCGTGCGCGCAATCGGCGCCTTCGAGGCACTCGCCTCATCGACGAGACGGATGATCTGGCTGATCGTCGTGTCCTCGCCGACGCGCTCCGCGCGGAAGTGGATGGAGCCCTGCTTGTTGATCGTGGCCGAGGTGACCTTGTCGCCCGCATGCTTCTCCACAGGGATCGGCTCACCCGTGATGGCCGACTCGTCGATGCTCGTCGTGCCGGAGAGCACTGTGCCATCTGCGGGGATGCGCTCGCCCGGGCGCACGATGATCTCATCGCCCGCGACAAGTTCTTCCGCGGGGATGGTCTGCTCCACGCCGCCGCGCACGACACAGGCCTGCTTCGGCGCGAGGTCCATGAGCTTCTCGAGCGCCTTGCTCGTCTGTCCCTTTGCGCGCGCCTCGAGGTACTTGCCGACGGTGATCAGCGTGACGATCATGCCGGCCGACTCGAAGTAGAGGTTCGTGCTGTACTCCTGCACGAGCGCCATGTCGCCATGGCCGAAGCCCCAGCCCATGCGGAAGATCGCGAAGGCGCCGAAGAGCGCCGCTGCCATCGAGCCCATGCCGACGAGGCTGTCCATGTTCGGCGCGCCGCGGAAGAGATTGCGGAAACCCGCAATGTAGTAGCGGCGATTGAGGTACATGATCGGCAGCACGAGCAGGAACTGCGAGAACGCGAACGTGATGGCGTTCTCCGGCCCATCGAAGATCGTGCTGATAAAAGCCGGCACCGGCAGCCCGAAGAGCCGCTCAAAGAGGCCGTGCATCGAGATGTACATCGTCGGCAGCAGGAAGATGATGGACCAGATGAGACGGTGCTTCATCTCCGCAATGCTCTTCTTGACGGGGTCCTCCTGTGGGGCGGCCTGTGCTGCTGCCTTCTGCCCCTTGACCGAGGCGCCGTAGCCGGCGTCGACGACCGCCTTGATGATAGCGGGCACATTCGTCTTCGCCTCATCGTACTCGAGCTGCATGCTGTTCGTCAGCAGGTTGACGCTGACGTCTTTCGTGCCGTCGACTTTCGCGACAGCCTTCTCTACACGGGCCGAGCAGGCCGAGCATGTCATGCCCGTGATCGTGAATTGTTCTTTCTTCATCTTGGATTTCAGCCTCCTTGGTGGCTATTGGGAAAACGATGGGTCACTTCATAACTTTCTGCAAGGTCGCGACAAGCTCATCGACGACCTCATCGTGGCCGGCGCGGATATCGTCGACCACGCAGGACTTGATGTGCTGCGCGAGCAATTCCTTGTTGAAGGCATTGAGTGCCGACTGGATGGCGCTGACCTGTGTGAGGATATCGACGCAGTAGCGGTCCTCCTCGACCATCTTGCAGACGCCGCGGACCTGGCCCTCAATGCGCCGCAGGCGCGAGACAAGGCATTTGTACTCCTTGCTGTCCTTATCGCGGTATTTATGCTTGACGCAGCCGCAGCAGGACTTTTCTTCTGTACCTTCCGTACCTGCTGCAGCCACGTTCTTTGTCTTTTCACATGCACACATAAAATATACCCCCTAACGGTATTTTATACTATACCATAAGGGGGTATCTGTCAAGCAAAAAAATTCCCGCCTGATGGCGGGAATCCGATGGTATCAGCCTTTGTCCATCGAGTGGATGATGATGTCGGTGATGATCTTCGTCCAGTCGACGCGGCCGCCTGCGCTGCCGGAGTCGCGGTCATCGGGCTGCGGTGTGGGCTCTGGTGGCGGGTTCTTGGCACGCTCAGCTGCCTGGCGCGCAGTGCGCAGGTCGTTGGCGAGCGCCTGATCCTGCTTGTCGGAGTAGTTCCAAGCAATCTCGAGCTCGCGCACGGCGTCGTCGTAGCGACCCTCGTCATAGTAGATAAGGCCCTCGTACTGGTGGCAGCGCCAGATGGGATACGTTGTGTTATCGTGCGTTGTCGTATTGGCCGCGCTGAAGTCCTCGAGTGCTTCGTGCGGCCGATTGAGGCCGTAGTAGGCGCGCCCGCGCAGGTAGTAGGCATAGGCGCGTGGGTTGCCCGTCACCTGGCGGTCCCCGATGAGCGTCGTGAGCTCGTCGATGGCTTTCGTGTACTCGCTGCGCTGGATGTTGCCCATACTGCGGTCGAAGATCTTGCCGTAGTCGTAGCTCGTCTCGAGGCGCGTGCCGAGCTTTTTCTTCTCCTGGCCGTTGGCCTTCTGGTACTGCTGCAAGAGCTCCTCATTCTGCTTCTTGAGGGCATCGCGCTCCTGCTGCAGCTTCTCGACCTCATCCTTCTTGGCCATCAGGGCCTTGAAGTCGATGTTGTCCGTGTCAACTTCCGCCGTCAGATGGACCGTGTACTTCATGGTCGTGCCCGAGAGCTCCGGCACAGAGTCCTCCTTGATGACCTTGAGCACGGCGCCGGAAATCATCTTGACATCGTCCTCGGTCAGCTGCATGTTCTTCGTGCGCGAATAGCTCTCGACGTAGACGCCGGCCTTCTCGACGGCCGCGCGCATGGCCTCCTGCCGCGCCGCATCGCGCGCAATCTTCGGGGAGTCGTTGTCCCCCATGATGTAGACGCCCGTCGCCTCGATGACCTGCGGCGCCGCTTCGGCAGGCCCCTGCCCGCCCAGTCCGATACAGACGGCTGCCATCAGCACGAGGCAGGCCCGCCACAACCTCTTCATATCCAACACCATCCTCATCTAAATAGTGTACCTTGCTAACTACTTATTCTATATTATACGGATGTCATTCCTGCTTTCCAATTAGAAAACCATGAATTTCATCGGATTCCCTGCATCTCAAAAAAATTTTGCGGAATCGCAAAAAAAAGATTGACACGGCCGCCCGAAATCGATATACTATATCTTGTCAGTTGCGACAAGCGACAGATGCTGATTTAGCTCAGTTGGTAGAGCAGCTCATTCGTAATGAGCAGGTCGTAGGTTCAAGTCCTATAATCAGCTCCATATTTCGCTGATTTAGCTCAGTTGGTAGAGCAGCTCATTCGTAATGAGCAGGTCGTAGGTTCAAGTCCTATAATCAGCTCCATCTGGAACATCAGGCTTTCGAGAAATCGAAAGCCTTTTTTGTTGCCCATCTCTCTCCGACATCTGCTATAATGAAGGAAACAATGGCATCGAAACGATGAACAGGAGGAATTACCATGAAGATTGCAATGGCAAATGACCATGCGGGCACGAAGCTCAAGAACGAGATCAAGGCATACCTCGAGAGCGAGGGCCATGAGATCAAGGATTTCGGCACGTACGACGAGGAGTCGTGCGACCTCTCGGACTTCGTCTACCCGGCTGCCCTCGCCGTCGCCAAGGGCGAATGCGACCGCGGCATCTTCGTCGACGGCGTCGGCTACGGTAGCGCAATGATCGCCAACAAACTGCGCGGCATCTTCGCCGTCGTCTGCCAGGACCCGTTCTGCGCGGCCCTCGCCCGCCAGCACAATGACAGCAATGTGCTCTGCCTCGGCGGCAAGATCATCGGACCGGCAATCGCTATGGAAATCGTCAAGACCTGGATGCACACGGACCCGCTGACGGCCGAGAAGTACCGCCGCCGCGTCAAGAAAGTCCAGGAAATCGATGCCAAGCACTGCGTGGCCGTCAAATAATCACGAAACCATCATACCGAAACGGTAAAAGAGAAGTCCCGGGTAAAACTCGGGGCTTCTCTTTTTTTACATAATGATGTTATATATCGTCGCCCTTGTCGCGACAGTAATTGACGAGCGAGTCAATAAAGGCGCGCGCAGCATGCGACAGATACGATTTCTTGCGCCAGGCGACGAGCGCATGGCGGCGCGGGCGCGTCGGCAGTGCCGCATAGCACGGCCGCGTCTTCGGCTGGAAGGCGCGCAGGAGCGTCATCGGCAGCAGAGTCGCGCCAAGGCCCGCTGCTGCGAGCGTTAGCGCCGTCTCCATGCTGCGCGTCTGCAGATAGATCTTCGGCGTGAAGCCGGCCTCCTCGCAGAGCGAGAGCAGCTGCTGGTGGAGTTTCTGCTCGCTGTGCATCTGGATGAACGGCGTATCCTTCAGGAGGCCAATCGGCAGCAGAGGCAGTGTCCCGCGGCAGTCCTGCGGCAGGTGGTACTGTTTCGAGAGCTCATGCCCTGCCGGCAGGACAAGGACCATCTCTTCAGAGTAGAGCTCGGCAAACGAGAAGGCGTTGGCATCGACGGGCTGCGTCGCGATGATGAGGTCAGCGTCCCCCGAGAGCACGGCCTCTTCGAGCCGCTTCGACGTGTGCTCCGCGAGCTGCAAGCGGATACCCGGGTACTTCTCCTGGAACTCGGGCAGGAACGAGGCGAGGAAGTACGTGCTGCGGAACGGCGAGCTGCCGACGACGAGGTTGCCCTGCGCACAGCCGAGCTCATCCTCAACGTAGCGGTGGAACTCCGTGTCGAGTTCCATGATGCGCTGCGCCGTCTCGAGGTACTTCTGCCCGATCGTCGTTGGGCGCAGCGGCTGCGAACCGCGGTCGAAGAGCGGCGCGCCGACTTTCTTCTCGACGCTCTTCAGGAGCTGCGAGAGCGACGGCTGCGAGATGTAGAGCTTCTCCGCCGCGCGCGAGATGGAGCCCGTCTCATAGATGGTGCGGATGTAATGGAAGTGACGGATTTCCAAGTAAATTCCTCCCCCAACAAGAGTAATATAGGATTAATCCTATTGAATCTATAAGTTCTTATGTAAATCATGATAATTGTGATTTTCATAACATGATCACAGACACAGCAAGAATCCTTGATTTTCAATATTTTAATGCATAATATTCATGATTCTTTTTTATTTTACCATATAGTTATTATTATGTATTTAATAAAATATCTAGTATTATACTTATAGTAAATTCTGTACTATAATAAAGACATCAAAACGAGATAAAACAAAAGATAACAAGATGCAGAGTCCTGCAAGGAGGTCTTTACCATGTCGTTAACGTATTATTTCCTGCCAACCCGCAATGTCTTTGGTGAAGGTGCTGTCAACGAAGCCGGCAAGCTCATGAAGAGCCTCGACGGCACACATCCGATGATCGTCACAGATGCCTTCCTCGCAAAATCCGGCATGGCCGACCAAGTCAAGAAGATCCTCGAGGATGAGGGCCTGCCGACTTACATCTTCGGCGGTGCTGAGCCGAACCCGACGGACAAGAACGTCGTAGCTGGTGTCAAGGCCTTCAAGGAACAGGGCTGCGACAGCATCATCTCCCTCGGCGGTGGTTCCTCGCACGACTGCGCCAAGGCCATCGGCCTGATTGCGGCCAATGGCGGCGAAATCTACGACTACGAGGGCATCGACATCTCCAAGAACAAGATGGTCCCGCTGATGTCCATCAACACGACGGCCGGCACGGCTTCTGAGATCACGCGTTTCTGCATCATCACGGATACGCGCCGCAAGGTCAAGATGGCCATCCTCGACTGGCGCGTCACGCCGCAGATCGCAATCAACGACCCGGTCCTCATGAAGGGCATGCCGCCGCGCCTCACGGCCGCAACGGGCATGGATGCTCTGACGCATGCCATCGAGGCTTATGTCTCCTCCGCTGCGAACCCGCTGACGGATGCCGCTGCCCTGCAGGCCATCAACATGATCCAGAAGTACCTGCCGAAAGCCGTCGCCAATGGCGATTACCTCTACGCCCGCGACAAGATGGCCTATGGCCAGTACCTCGCCGGCATCGCGTTCAACAATGCTTCCCTCGGCTATGTCCATGCCATGGCCCATCAGCTCGGCGGTTTCTACAACCTGCCGCACGGCGTCTGCAACGCCATCCTGCTACCGTACGTCTGCGAGTTCAACCTCATCAGCAACCTCAACCGCTTCCGCGACATCGCTCGTGCGATGGGCGAAGTAATTGACGGCCTCAGCACGAATGAGGCCGCCGACAAAGGCATCAATGCCATCCGCCGCCTGAGCCGCGAGGTCGGCATCCCACAGACACTCAAGGAACTCGGCGTCCAGCCGGAAGACTTCGAGCTCATGGCTGGCAATGCGCTAAAGGATGCCTGCGCTCTGACGAGCCCTCGCAAGTACACGAAGGACGAGGTCGTCGAGCTCTACCGCCGCGCCTACGAAGGCGACTGGGTCGACTCCACGCTCTGATCCTTCATCGACCCCTAAAACTCACCCCCCACTGCACCAAAAGAGGCTGCCGTTCCGGCAGCCTCTTTTGGCATACAACTGTGTTTCTATTCAAAGCGCTTTTCGGTAGAGGGCCAGGACATCCGCTTTCGTGGTCGTCCGCGGATTGACGGCGATGTTGCCGCTCTTCATGGCATCATCAGCCATGGCTTCAAAGGACTCTGCCGTAACGCCGGCATCGTGTAGGGTGGCTGGAATGCCGAGTACGACATTGAGCTCGCGAAGGAGTGCCACTAGATCGATTGGCTCAAAGTCCTCTGGTACCTCGCAGTTGGCGATGTACGCATAGATCTTCCTGTACTTGCCCTGGTCGGCAAGCGCGTTGAATTCCATGATGGTCGGCAGCAGGATGGCATTGGCCACGCCGTGCGGCACGTTGAAGTAGGCGCTGACGGGATGGCTCATCGCGTGGACGTTGCCGAGGCGCGCCCACGAGAAGGCAATGCCAGCGAAGAGCGAGCCCGTCAGCATCGCCTCGGCCGCCTCGACGTCCGCGCGGTTGGCGACGTAGCGGCGGATGTTGCCGCCGATGAGCTCGAGCGCCTTCTCCGCCATCGCATCGGAGAACGGCGAGGCCGCGCGCGAGATGTAGGCTTCGATGGCGTGGACCATCGCGTCGATGCCGCATGCGGCGGCAACGCGGGCCGGCGCCGTCGTGAGGAAATCGGCATCGAGGATGGCGTATTTCGGAATGAGCTTGTAGCTGAAGACCGTCAGCTTGTAGTTGCGCGCATGGTCGGTGATGACCGAGAAGGCCGTGGCCTCCGAGCCCGTGCCGGCCGTCGTCGGGATGGCGATCAGCGGGATGATGTCGCCCGGCACCTTTCCTCCCCCCTCATAGTCCGTGATGCTGCCGCCGTACTTGGCGACGACAGCCACGGCCTTGGCTACGTCCATCGGCGAGCCGCCGCCAAAGGCGACGATGAAGTCGGCGCCGCTCTCCCTGTAGGCAGCGGCGGCCTTCGCGACCGTCTCGACAGATGGATTGCCCTCCGTCCCGCTGAAGATGTCTGCGGGGATGCCCGCAGCAGCCAAGAGGTCCGCGCAGTGCTTGACATGGCCCATCTTCGTCAGATGTGGCCCTGATATGATGAAGGCATGCGTGCCGCCAATCTTCTTGGCTGCCTCAGCAAGGCGCTCGGCCGTGCCGCGGCCGACGAGGATATCCTGTGGGATGGAAAACGCGAATTCATTCATGGACGTAACTCCCCTTCTATCTTGTTCCATTCAATTATAAGGCTTATGATGCTGGCGTCAGGTTGCGCTCGGCAAGGATCTTGTCGATGGCATCGTCGATGGCGCGGTCGAGTGCGACCGAGATCTCCTCGTCGCTCGACTGCAAGGCCACTGCATCCTCGTTCGAGATGATGTCGACGAGCAGGCCGAAGCGCTCTCTGTACTTGCGCTTGCAGGCGACGCCGAAGATGACGCCGAGCACAGCCCAGCCGCCGGCCATGAGCCACTCCTGCCAGACGAGCGTCGCGCCGGAATTCGGGATGACGTAGAGCGCGACGATGAAGCCCGACATGAGGACGGCGAGGCCGCCGACGATCTTGTAGTGCGCGACCTTGAACGGGCGCTCGAGGTCCGGTTCCTTCTTGCGCAGGATGAGGAAGGAGACGGCGACCATGCAGTAGGCCACGCAGCAGGCAAAGTTGCCGGCATCGACGATCCAGACGAGCATCTTGCGGCCGGCGAACGGCGCGAGGATGGAGAGGAAGCCGATGAGGTAGAGCGCGTTGACCGGCGTCTTGTACTGCGGGTGAAGCTTCGCAAAGAACTTCGGCACCATGTAAGACTCCGCCATGGAGTAGAGCGCACGGCTGCCGCCCATGAGGAAGGAGTTCCAGCTCGTGATGATGCCGCACATGCCGCCGATGATGATGACCTTCGCCATCGTCGCGGAGTTCATCGCCTTGGCCATGGCATCGGCCGTGACGAGTCCCGTGCCGTTCTCAGAGGCGAGGATCTCCGGTCCGGTCAGCACGAGGCCGACGGCGACGATGACGAGCGCGTAGAAGAGCACGGCGCAGACGACAGAGAGAATGAGGATGCTGCCGATCTTCTTGAGCGGCACCTTGATCTCTTCCGCGGCCTGCGGGATGACATCGAAACCGATGAAGTAGAATGGCGTCATGACGGCGACGGCGAGCACGGCCTTGATCGTCGTGCCCGTATCCTCACCGACGAAGGCCTGCGGCGCGAGCGTCGAGACGCTGCCCGTGATGGCCGAAGCGACGATGAGCAGGATACCGGCCGCGCCGATGATGACGGTCAGGATGGTCTGGAGTTTCGCCGCTGCCTTGACGCCGCGGATGTTGATCCAGGTCATGAGCAGGCTCATGCCGACGGCGACGGCAAGCCACGAGGCGTAGATCTTGAAGCCGGCAACCGTGTAGAGGTAGCCCTGCAGGAAGCCCGGGAAGATATAGGTAATGATGGTCGGCAGCGCGCAGGCCTCGAAGCAGACGACACTGGCGTAGCCGAGGACGATGGCCCAAGTGCAGATGAAGGAACCAATCGGCCCCATCGCGCGGTGGCTGAAGACATGCTCGCCGCCGCACTGTGGCATGGCGCTCGTGAGCTCGGCATACGTGAGACCGACAAAGAAAATCATGATACCGCCGATGAGGAAACCGATGGCTGCGCCCAGGATGCCGCCATCCTGGATCCACGTGCCGGTCGAGACGACCCAGCCCCAGCCGATCATCGCGCCAAAGGCGATGACGAGAATATCCCAGGCGCCGAGCACCCGGTCAAAGGATGATGTCTTCTGTTCCATGACGTTCACACTCCCATCTCAGCAGTAGCTACAGGCGGCTTGTCCGGCGCGGTGTCCGTCTCACCGATCGATGAAGCAGCGGCGGTCACCGCGTCCTTTGTGCCCTTGCGCACGAGAGCCCCTTCGATGTCCTGGCATCCCTCGATGCCAAACACCTCAGACGCGACTTCTTCAATGAGCTTCGCCGTGCGGTCGATTCCCAGAAGCGAGGAATCGATGAGCAGGTGGCGGTTGTGGCGGTCGCCGCGGTACGTGCCCGTCACCTGCTTGTAGCGCGCGTGCAGGTCTTCATCGCTCTTCTTGATGAGAAGCTTGGCATCCGTCTTATTGAGGCTGTGAGCCTTCATGACATTCTCGAGGCGCACGGCGCTCGGCGCGTAGATGAAGACGTTGAGGCACTTCTCCTGATGGCGCAGGATGTGGTCGGCACAGCGGCCAACGAAGACGCACGAGCCGCGCGCGGCGAGGCGCTTGACCGTCTCGCGCTGCAGGAAGACGACGCGGTCCGTCAGGTTGTGGTACTTGATCGCGCCGAGCTTGGCTGGATTGATGGTGACATCGCGGCCGCGGATTTCCTGCGCCTTCTCTGCCTTATCCAAGAGGTCCTTCGAGAAGCCCGCTTCCTCGATGATCGCATCGATGAGGTCGCGGTCGTAGCACGGGATGCCGTAGTCCGCGGCGATTTTCCGGGCAAGTGCCGGGCCGCCGCAGCCGTATTCGCAGCCCACCGTGATGATGACTTTCTTTTTCTCCTTCGTTTTCGGTGCATGCTCCATAGAGATTCATCTCCCTTTCCTGGAGGTATATCGAATTGGTATCCATGGATACAAGCAAGCAAGAGAGCTGTTGCAGAAGACTTGCTCCTGCAACAGCTCCCTTGCTGTACTTGCTGTATGATGGAATAATGGAATGGCTCTTTACTTGCTCAGACTCTCCACCGTCTCCTTGATGATGGCCACAGCCTTGTCGCAGTCGGCCTCCGTGATGATGAGAGGCGGGATCAGGCGGATGATGTGCTTGCCGATGGCCGTGATGAGCAGATGGCGGTCGAAGCAGCCGTGCTTGACCTCGACGCCGGAGATCGTATCGTCGAACTCGCAGCCGACGAGCAGGCCCTGGCCGCGGACTTCTTTGACATGCGGCAGTTCGGCGAGCTTCGCGCGCAGGTAAGCGCCGACTTTCTCAGCATTGCCGGCGAGGTCGCGGTCGAGGAGTTCATTGACCTCGGCGAGCGCCGCGGCGCAGCAGACCGGATGGCCGCCGAACGTCGTGCCGTGCGAGCCCATCGTGAAGGCCTTCGCGACTTCCTCACGCGCGCAGATGGCGCCAATTGGCATGCCGCCGCCGAGTGCCTTTGCCATCGAGACGATATCCGGCTTGATGCCGTAATGCATGTAGCTCATGACCTTACCCGTGCGGCACCAGCCCGTCTGGACCTCATCGATCAGCAGCAGCATGCCCTTCTCGTCGCAGAACTTGCGCAGGCCGACCATGAACTCCTTCGTGGCCGGATGGACACCGCCCTCGCCCTGGACCGGCTCGATCATGATGGCGATGGTGTTCTCCGTGCAGGCTGCCTTGAACGCCTCGAGATCATTGTACGGCGCGTAGGAAAAGCCGTACGCCATCGGGCCGAAGCCGACCTGGCAGGCATTGCCCGGCTGGCCCGTCGCCGACATCGCGCCGAACGTGCGTCCGTGGAAGCCCATCTTCGCCGTGACGATGTGGTAGCGGTTCGGGCCGTAGTGCTCGATGCCGTACTTGCGGGCCATCTTGATCATGGCCTCGTTGGCCTCGGTGCCCGTGCTCTGGAAGAAGATCTTGTCCATGCCAATCGTCGTGCAGACCTTCTCAGCCAGGAGAGCCTGTGGGATCGTGTACGGATAGTTGAACGTCTGCATGATCTCAGCGGCCTGTTCCTGGACAGCCTTGACGACCTTCTCATTGCAGTTGCCGGCACTGTTGACCGCAATGCCTGCGTAGAAGTCGAGATACGGCGTGCCGTTCTCATCGTACATGTACTGGTCCTTCGCCGTCTCGGCGAGGAAATCAAAACGCTCATACGTCTCAATCATGTATTTCTTCACTTTTGCCTTGATGTCTGCTGCCGTAAGACCCGTATCCTTGAGTTTCATGATGGATTCCTCCCTGTCAAGCTCCCATAGATTCTCTACGCGATAAGATTAGATGATAACAGTCAAGATAGATGCGTGAAATAAAAAAGGCGCCAGACATCATCCTCGCGGATATCTGTCTGGCGTCCTTGCCATCTGCATCTTTATCTTTAGCATGGGTACAATATATCACACAAAAATCGATACGTCAAGCATTATTTTGCAAAAAACGCTAATTTTGTCCATTATATTGCACTATGTATGCACTCGGCAGCTCAGCTGACTACAAAGAACGAAGCAAAGCTTATCTTCTCTTTGCCGTGATTGCGGTAGATGTGCTCCTCTTCCGACGAGAAGCGGAAGGACTGCCCCGCTTCGATCGTGTAGACCTTTTGGTTGGCGAGCTCAAGCGAGAGCTCCCCCTCCAATACGAACACGTACTCCTTCGTCCGCTCGCCATGCCCGCCACTGCGGTAAGTGCCGCCCGGCTCGACGTCGATGCGGTAGATCTCGACCACATGGTTGTCCGCGATTGGGAAACAGGTCCAGACGCGGTACTCGCCCGCGACGTCCTTCGTCGGCGTCAGCTTCTCGACGTCGACGAGGTAGGCATCCTGACGCGGCGACTGCGTGAGGTCCGTCAGCTCGATGCGCAGGCCGCTCATGATCTTACCGAGCACGCCGATGGACGGATTGGCCGCCCCCTTCTCGATGGCCGCAAGCATGCTCTTGCTCACGCCCGTCTGCTCCGCCACCACATCGAGGCTCATGCCCTTGGCCTTGCGGATGTGGTTGAGGTTGATGGCGATATTGTGTACGAGATAATCCATATCCTCACCCTCTCTCGTGTTTCTCGTCATTTGATTTTCCTTCAATATACTGCAAAACAAGCTCATGGTCAAAATATCTTCTTCCCCTACAGTGATTGCTATCAATCTCTATCGTTCTGCATCAGTTGCCATCATGACAGCAAGATTTTATAGTATCGTCTCCGCCATGCCCTGCCCCGCCCACAGGATTCCTGTATTTTTCAAAAAATTACACCAAAAAATTGAAGACGATACGGTAACTTCCATGCTATAATAAACATAAAGTTAATCAAGAAGAACAATATAGATGACAAAAAATTGTTCATTAGTAGTCAAGGGAAAGGCGGTTATCACAATGATTAAAGTTGGTATTATCGGCGCAGGCCGCATCGGCCATGTACATGGCGAGAGCATCTCGAAGTTCGTCAAGAACGCAACGGTCAAGACGATTGCCGATCCGTTCATGAACGAGAAGACGGAAGCTTGGGCTAAGTCCATCGGCATCGAGAACACGACGAAGGACTACCATGACATCTTCAACGACCCGGAAATCGAGGCTGTTCTCATCTGCGCTTCGACGGACCAGCATTCCCCGCTTTCGATCGAGGCACTGCGCGCCGGCAAACACGTCTTCTGCGAGAAGCCGATTGACCACGATGTCAACAAGATCAAGGAAGTCCTCGATGTCGTCAAAGAGACGGGCAAGAAATACCAGGTCGGCTTCAACCGCCGCTTCGACCACAACTTCAAGGCCATCCGCGATGCTGTCGTCGCTGGCAAAGTCGGCAAGCAGCAGATCATCAAGATCACGTCGCGTGACCCGGAGCCGCCTTCCATCGACTACGTAAAAATCTCCGGCGGTATCTTCCTCGACATGACGATTCATGATTTCGATATGGTCCGTTACCTCTCCGGCGCAGAAGTCGAAGAAGTCTATGCAGAGGGCTCTGTCACGGTCGATCCGGAAATCGGCAAGGCTGGCGACATCGATACGGCCATCATCACGCTGAAGCTCGACAACGGCGCTACGGCTGTCATCGATAACTGCCGCGCAGCTTGCTACGGCTACGACCAGCGCGCTGAAGTCTTCGGCACGAAGGGCTGCGTCGCCATCTCCAACGATTCTGACTCCAATGCTGTTTACAGCTGCAAGGATGGCGTCATCGCTGAGAAGCCGATGTTCTTCTTCCTCGAGCGCTACATGATGGCTTATGCAAACGAAGTCGATCAGTTCATCGAAGCCATCGTCAACGACACGCCGACGCCGGTCAATGCAAATGATGGTCTGCAGCCGGTCCTCATCGGCCTCGCTGCTAAGAAGTCCGTCGACGAGCATCGTCCGGTCAAGATCGCTGAGATCCGCGCTCAGTATGGTCTTTGATCTGGGGCTCTCCCAATCCATCTAATCTGTTTATTTCTTTGTTCCTTCGTTCCTCTCCATGCGGCACCCCCTGCCGCATGGTTCCATACCAGAAGAAAGGACCCTTCCCCGAGGGTCCTTTTTCGTGTACAGAACCGTTGTCGTAAAGCCAGCTGATATATGTTATCTATTGGTCTATTTATGATAATTTTTTGATAAATTGTTTGCACTCAACTGCACAATCTGTTAAAATAGAGACAGTATACGATACGGAACGATAATCTTATAATGTAATGCATTGTATGCATCCGATCTATCAGGAGGGAGTATTTTGCTGCAATATTTTCCAGATCATCGCTACCGCTCCACCTTCTGCAAGAATTCCTCGCCGCGCCTCGAATACGTCTGCCACGTCGGCACAGACGCCTCGCACATGCCCCGCAGCATGCATGAGCACGACCATCTCTGCGAGCTTCTGCTCGTCTCACAGGGAGCAGGAATCTACATGATCGATGGGCGGCGCTACACTGCACAGAAGGGCAACCTGATCATCTACAACAGCCGCACGGTCCACGATGAGTTCGGCGGCAGCGGCAGCAACCTCGTCACCTACTGCATCGCGATTGGCGGACTGCGCATCGACGGCCTGCCCGCTGACCACCTGCTGCCTGATGGTTACTGCCCGGTCCAGCCGCTGCGCCAGCACTTCGCGGAGGTCCAGAGCCTCTTTGACGCCATCGAGAAGGAGGCGAAGTCTCATGCTGAAATCGCCAACTATCTCACGATGGCACTCATCACCAAGCTCGCGGCCTTCCTGCGCGAGGAAGGCCTGCAAGAAGAGCAGCAGACACCGACACTCGCAGCCAGGGCCCGCGCCTTCATCGACAAAAACTACAAAGAGGCTATACGCCTTGGTGACATTGCGACTGCCACGCACACGAATGCCTACTACCTCTCCCACCTCTTCAAGGCAGAGATTGGTCTCTCGCCGATGAAATACGTCATCCTGCGCCGCATCGGCGAGGCACAGAACCTCCTGATCAACACCGATATGACGATCACGCAGATCGCTGCCCAGGTCGGCTACAACAACTCGAATTACTTCCAGAATGTCTTCAAGGGCGCGCTCGACATGACGCCGGGCGAATACCGCCGCAAATGGACCGTCTGACCGTCCTGACCATCGTTAGATAGCAAAAAAATCCCCACAGGCTTGGGATGCCTGCGGGGCAAAATTGGGATGGGTTGGATGCGCGTGCCATTCACACATGCATCCAGATTTATCTTAATCAGAGTTCGCCCTTCGCCTCACGTGCGACGAGGTCGCGCATGATCTGCGGATACTGCTTATCGAGCTTATAAGCCCAGAGAATCAGCAGCAGGACAACCCAGACAAAGATCGGACCGAATTCATAAAGATCAATGATCATCTGGATGGCGCTGTCCGGCTGAACAGCGGCAGCCGTCGTCGAGGAGACATAGCCTGCGTAGGAGAGCAGGCCCGTCAGGACTGCACTCGTGAGGCCAGAGCCGACTTTCGTGCCGACAGAGCCGCCCGAGAAGATCAGGCCTTCCTGACGGATGTGGAATTTCCACTGGCCGTACTCGACGACATCGCCGAGGAAGCCGAAGATAACGGAGTTCAGCGGGGCAAAGCCGATGCCGCGGATGACGCAGCTGAAGACAACCCAGTTGAAATCGAGCGGATTGAGCAGATAAATCAGATGACCGACAAAGCAGACACTGATGCCAATGAGGCTCATGTTGCGCTTGCCGAACTTGCGCAGCAGTGCTGGGCAGAAAACAATCGTAAAACCGATCGTCAGGCCAGTCTCCAGCAGGTACAGGATGGAATAGAGCGAGCTGTCCATGAAAATGTACTTGCAGTAATACGGCAGGACCGTGCCCGTGATGTAGAAGATGACGTTCTGCATCATCCAGATGGTCATCGCCATCCAGAAATACTTGTTGAGTGCCAGGCATTTGAGGGATTTGCCGACCGGGATCTTTGCGACTTTCTTGCGCGCTTCGATGACGACGGTCTCCTTGCACTGCGAGAAGCAGAAGAGCAACAACAGGAGTCCGAGGACAGCCCACATGCCCATGACTTCGACCCAGGCCATCTGGTTATCACCGAACATCTTGACGAGCGGCAACGTAGCCGATACCGAGAGAATCTTGCCGAGTGGCGAAAGCGTCATACGCGTGATGGAAAGCATGTCGCGCTCTTTCGAGATGCGCGTCATCATCGCAGACAGTGATCCATATGGCAGGTTAAGTGCCGTATAGCAGACGGTTGTGCAGAAGTTGTAGGTGACGAACAAATACGCGAACTGAAGGGCCGAGGAGCCTTGCGGTACAGTATAGATGAGGACGATTGATAATGCAAACGGTACGCTCGTCCAGAGGATCCAAGGTCTCGACTTACCCCATTTGGAATTCGTGCGCTCGACGATAAATCCCATGATGACATCTGAGAAGCCATCGAAGCAACGCGAGATCAAGAATACGAGACCGACCATAGCCGGATCAATGCCCGCATAATCGGTGTAGAAGAACGTCAGGATGCTCATGGCACCCCAGACGATGTTCTGTGCCGTATCGCCAAGGCCGTAGGCGATGCGTGTGAGCCATGACAATTTGCCGCTGTTTTCTGCGGCAGCATTTGCCGGATTACCCATTAATACCCCTCCTGAATCTGTAATCGCATGCGGATTTTTCCACAAGATAATAATATTCCGACTTCTTCTAGTGTACAGATAAGTACGGATTCACCAGCTGCAACACAAATCGCCGCAGCTGGAATCCATTTCTATTTAATTCAGATGACGATGGCAATCAGTAGTCAATGACCACTGGCTTCCCTTCCTTGTACGACTGCGTCGTTGCAAAGGCAATCTGTGTTGATTTCGTGCCATCGTAAACCTTGACTTCCGGCTTGCGGCCCGTCTGGACACAATCGATGAATTCCTGCATCTCGAGCAGGTAGGCCTGCGCGAAGCGCTCCGGGAAGCCGCTGACGCATTCCTTGACGGCGCCGTTCTTATCGTAGATCATGCAGAGATTCTTCTCCGGGACCGGGCTGATGCGCAACGTGCCCTCCGTGCCGACGATCTCTGTCTCAACGTGATAGCCATACGGTGCTGTGCGCCCGACATGGACAAAGCCAATCTTGCCGCTCTTGCACTTGTACATGGCCACGCCCGTCTCATCATCGCCAGCCGCCTTGAATTCTGGATGCTTGAATGTCGCACCTGATGCATAGACCTCGACCGGATCCTCGCCGAGGAACCAGCGCATGAGGTCGATATCGTGGATAGCCATGTCGATGAAGATGCCGCCCGACGTCGGTGCGAAGCGGATGGCGCCCTGCACGAGTGCTTCCGGGTCGATGCCCGTCGCCTTGACCATGTACGGCTCGCCAATCAAGCCAGCCTTGATCTTCTCCATCGCATAGGCGTAGGACGGGTCGAAGCGGCGCATGAAGCCGAGGAAGAACGAAAGCTCCGGATGGCGCTCTACTGCGACTTCCGCCTGCTTGCACTCCTCGACGTTAACGCCGAGCGGCTTCTCCGAGAAAACGTGCTTGCCCGCATCGAGCGCCTTTGCGATCTGGCTGCAGTGCAGGCCGCTCGTCGTGACGATGGCTACCGCATCGATATCGGCTTTCGCAAGCATCTCGTCAAAATCCGTGTAGACGTCCTTCACACCGAGTTCATTCTGCGCGTACTCCAGCTCTGCTGGCATGATGGAGCAGGCTGCCGTGAGCTCTGCATTCGGGATCTTATAGGCAATATTATTGGCATGGACTTTGCCGAGACGACCGAGACCAGCGATACCGACTTTAACCTTTTCCATGATAATCTCTCCTCATAAAAATATCACATTATGATTATTTCTTATGATTCGCGCGCGTTTCTTTCTGAACTGCTATTATAATATCATGGTCAGGTCTTGGTGTCATTATCACCACCTGCCGAAAAATGTTCATTTTTTGCTCTCATGGAGTCCCGATTTGTCAGACACCTGTCTGTCAGACCCCCCCTCTTGCTCGAACTTATAGCGGTTATGCGTGCCCGCCGCTGAGAAATACTGCCGGAAGGCCTTGGGCGTCATGTTCATCTCCCGATGGAACGCCCGGACAAAGTACGAGCTGCTCTGAAAGCCTGTCGCCTCCGCGATCGTGTCGATCTTGTCCCGCGTGTAGACAAGCATCTTCTTGGCCTCGGCCAGCCGATGATTCAACAGGTAGAGGTGCGGGGACGTCATCATGATGCGCTTGAAGAGCCGCGTGAAGTAATACGGACTCAGGCTCACGGATTCCGCGATATCCTGCACGGAGAGCGGTTCTGCATAGTGGCGGCGGATGTAGGCAACGGCCCGCCGGACGGATTCCTCGGCTGGTGCCTCCTTCTCCAACGACTGCTCTGCCAGCTGGCAGAGAATGCTGTAGAGATCGCGCGAGAACTGGAACTCGCTGCAATTCCCCGACTTGAGCCCCTGCAGGATATCATCGATCAACGGCTCGACACGAGCGCCGAAGAACGTGCTCATATGGCCCGAGCCATTCGTCTCGTAGATGCGTTCCAGCAAGGGGCCTACCTCGCGTCCGTTGAAGTGGAACCACTTGACCCGCGCAGTCCCCTCTGACCAGTAGTCATTCTTCTCCCTGCAGGCGAGCAGCACGAGCTCACCTTCTTTGGCCACAAAGTGATGACCGCGCAACTTGAAGTGAAGTGCACCGCGCGCGACGTACTGGATCATATAGGCATCCATGTAGTCGCGCCGGATGCGGTACGGGGAATCGAGCTCGTATGTCGCTCCCCACATCGGGTAAAAGAGATGCTGCTTGGCAAAATTGCTGGCGGCATAGAAATACACACCGTCACGCCAGAGCACCCCTGGTTCTTCAATCGCCATGAAATTTCCCTCCTCTTACAGACAACTACACTCTATTATGCCATGTCCTGCCGAGAAGGGAAGGTTTTCTCAGAAATTGCGTGCGATCACGGCTTCGCTCTTTGCCTTGCCGATGCGGTAGACGTCATCTGCCGGCATCGCGTAGTACTCCGGACGGAAGAGCTCGAGCGACAGGACGTCCTGTGCCCAACCGATCTTCCTGAGCGTCTGCAGGATGCCGTCGAGGTCGATGCAGCCATCGCCCGGCCAGACGCGGTCGTCATCGCGCAGAGCGCCGAACTGGAAGTCCTCCGTATCGTTGAGGTGGACGATGAAGATCTTCTTGCCGTCCGCCTGCGCAAGGTCCGCAAGGCTCGAATGCATGCCATGGAAGTGGAAGCAGTCGAGCGTCAGGCCGACATTCTCCATGTCGAGCTCGTGGATGATGTCGTACGCCTCGCCGAAGTCGTTGATGGACGCCTCCGGATGGCCGAGGAATTCAACTGAAAGGCGCATGCCGGCTTCACCACAGATCTCGCCCATCTCCTTGAGACAGGCCAGCGTTGACTTGCGGATGGCCTGGCGCGTGACTTTCTTGAGTCCGACAGTCGGCACCGTGATGACGGTCTTGCAGCCAATTTTCTTGCCCCACTCGCACATCTCGCGGAGCTTGCGCAGCGTCTCCTTGTAGTCGGCCTCTGGCAGATTGTTGAAGTACTCGAGCGTATTGAAAGCCCAGGGCTTGACCGGATGCGATTCAAAATACGCGGCCAGCTCGTCAATCGAATGCTTTGCCAGATAATCCTTGAGACAGTCCATCGTGCGGATCTCGATCATGTCATAGCCGTACTTCTCGCAGAGAGCCAGGTCCTGCTCGAGTGACGTGCCCTTGCATTTGAGTGCCGTCGCTTCATTCATGCTGAGTTTCATTGCAATTCCCCTTTTCTGATGCTTTGCCCCGTCTGCCCCAGATGGTCATCTCATGGTATAATAGAGATGACCTCTCGGCTGTATCGAGGTTTGTTCTTGTTTCTGTATATTATTATATCTTGATTCGACGTGTTATTCCTTTCGATTGTTGCCGTTTTCAGACAGCTGCGTTGCTCACGCCGATGCCCGACAGTGGGGACTTTCCCGTCCAGAAGGCCCTCCCCTGCCTGAAACCACTCTATTATCTTGCGCTTTTGAGAAGGTGATCCCTTGCTACAATACTTCATCCCGCGCAGGCAAGAAAAAACGGAGCCTGTCCCCACAGGGGGGAAGCTCCGCAGTGTCTGCGAAATCGATGCGCGCCATGGCAAACTGCCACGCACCATGCACCAACACGAGGACCGCGCTGAGATCATCCTCGTGACCGGCGGTCGCGGCAGCTTCAACATTGACACGGGCCATTACCTCGCTTCGCCGGGCGATGTGCTGTTCTTCGACAGCGGCATCCTGCACGACGAGACGACGATTGACGGAGACCTCGCCACCTCGTGCCTGGGCGTTTCCGATTTCCAGCTGCCGGGTCGGCGGGCAAATGAGATGGTAGGGCGGCTTTACGCCCCACAGCTCTCTCTCGACGCGCAGTTTGACGCTGTCCGCACGCTCTTTCACACCGCTGTGCAGTTGGCACTGGCCGGTGACGCTCCATGCGTACTCGACCAGCTCACCTGCGCCATCCTCTGCAAGCTCGACGAGGAACTCGCACGCCACGGCCAGCCGCCGCGCCCGCAGCAGGAATCCCTCGGGCTCACGGTCAAGGCCTATATCGACGCCCATTATCGCGAGAGCATCACCTTGCAGTCCATCGCTGCAGAACTGAACTTCAACCCCTACTACCTCGCCCATGCGTTCCGCGAGCACATCGGCTACTCGCCGATGCAGTATATCATCCGCCGCCGCATCGGCGAGGCCCAGAACCTCTTGATTGGCACGGACCGCAGCATAACGGAGATTGCCTTCTCCTGCGGCTACAACAATTCCAATTACTTCCAGAGCGTCTTCAAGCGCCTTGTCGGCATGACCCCCGGCCAATACCGACGCGATTGGGTCCAGAACGCCTTGCCGCAGACATGAAAAGAGCCCGCTCAAGAGCGGGCTCTTTTCATGCAGGCTGTCTCTTATGCGTGACAACGATGTAGATGCCGGCCATGATCATGATCATGCCGAAGAAGATGTGCAGCGTCATGGGCTCACCGAGGCAGAGGATGCCGCCGACGACGCCGACGACCGGCACAGCCAGCACGGCGACAGACGCCTTGCTGACCTCGATGTGCTGCAAGATCCAGCTCCAGAGGAAGAAGGCAAGTGCCGACGCCAGGACGCCGTTGTAGATCAGGCAGAGGACGGATTCCGCATTCCAGACGACCTCCCCCTGCGGCACGATGGCCGTGTAGACGAGCAGCGAGAGCGAGGCGCAGACCATTTGCCACGTCGTCAGAGAGATCGGGTTGACATCCGATAGCTTGAGTTTGACGAAGATACTCGCGAGGCCCCAGAAGACGGCACTCAGGAGGCCGATACAGATGGCCGTGGCATCGCCGCCCGCATGCACATCCATGAGGACAGCCATGCCGGCGATGGCCAGCACGATGCCCGCGCCCTTGCGCCAGGTCAGCCGCTCCCCGAGCAGGAAATGCGCCATGACCGCCGCAAAGACCGGCATGCTGTAGTTGAGCACCGAGACCATGCCAGCACCAAGCGTCAGCATGCTCGTCTGCGCCGCAATGTTGTTGAGCCCCATCTGCAGGATGCCCGTCAAGAAAATCCACGGCCAGTATTTCTTCTTCGGCAGCGGCAAGTGCAGCCAGAACCAGACCGACAGTAGCACGAGCGCACCGAACAGGAATCGGTATGCCACGAATGTGATTGGCGGAAAGAACGTGTTGGCCGTCTTCATGACGACCCAGTTCATGCCCCAGATCAGGTAAATCAAGCAAAGCGCCTTCGCCAAGGAAATCGCCTCCTATAGTCATGCCAAGATAATCAATATTTACTCCTTATGTTACCACGTCGCTCTAAAAATAAAATAACATTCTTGCTTTTTTCTACAACTATCCTGTCTTATCCAAAACTTGACAGCCCTCTATCGTCGTCGTATACTGAATTCATCAGATTGATGCGTATCAATATATCAAAACAAGGAGGTGTTCACAGATGGCTGCCAGTGAACCCGTCAAAGTCCTCAAAGCATTGGCCGATGCCAACCGGCTGCACATCCTCGAGCTCCTGGGGCGCGGGGAGCAGTGCGCCTGCGTGCTGCTCGAGGATCTGGCACTCTCCCAACCGACGCTCTCGCATCACATGAAGATTCTCTGCGATGCAGGGCTCGTCGCGAGCCGCAAGGAAGGCAAGTGGATCTACTACACGCGCCAGGCCAAAGCGCTCGATGAGATTGCCTCCTATCTCCAAGCACTCGGCCAGGATATCCCGACGAACAGTCCGACTGATGACTGCCGCTGCCGTTAATGACGGCAGTATTTTTTCGGTCTATATATTTACGAATTTCTATCTGTCTATTCATCCAGAGGTGTTTTCTATGCAACATGGACAAATGAGTGGCATCAACTTCTTTCAGCGCTATCTGACCGTCTGGGTGCTGCTCTGCATGGTCGTCGGCGTCGCCATCGGCCATTTCCTGCCCGCCGTACCTGCCTTTCTCGCGACATTGCAGGTCGACGGCATCTCCATCCCGATTGCCATCCTGATCTGGCTCATGATCTACCCGATGATGATGAAGGTCGACTTCGAGAGCGTCAAGGCCGTCGGCAAGGCGCCCAAAGGGCTCTTTGTGACCTGGATCGCCAACTGGCTCATCAAGCCGTTCACGATGTACGCACTCGCCTACGCTTTCTTCTTCATTGTCTTCCGCGCCCTGCTTCCCGATGACCTCGCAACCTCCTATCTCGCCGGTACTGTGCTTCTAGGCGCAGCGCCCTGCACGGCCATGGTCTTTGTCTGGAGCACGCTGACGCACGGCAATCCGGCCTACACAGTCATCCAGGTCGCGACGAACGACCTGATCATCCTCGTGGCCTTCGTGCCGATCGTCAAGTTCCTTCTCGGCGTCTCCCATGTCACCGTACCCTACGACGTGCTGTTTCTCAGCATCTTCCTCTTCGTCGTCATCCCGCTGATTGGCGGCATCCTCACGCGGCTCTCCGTCATCCGCCGCAAGGGGCAGGCGTACTTCGACCAGGTCTTCGTCCACCGCTTCGATGGCGTGACGACCTGGGGCCTGCTGCTGACGCTCGTCATCATCTTCAGCTCACAGGCACAGGTCATCCTCGAGAATCCACTGCACATCGTGCTGATTGCCGTGCCGCTGATCCTGCAGACCTTCCTGATCTTCGGCCTGGCCTACGGCACCTGCTATCTCTTGCACTTGCCATTTGCCATCGCCGCACCAGCCGGCTTCATCGGCGCCTCGAACTTCTTCGAACTCGCCGTCGCCGTGGCCATCGCGCTGTTCGGCGTGACGAGTCCGGCAGCACTTGCGACGACCGTCGGCGTGCTGACCGAAGTTCCCGTCATGCTGACTCTCGTACGCATCGCCAATGCGAGTCAGCAGTACTTCCGCAACTAAACATGGCAAAAAAATAAACCATCCGTATGGATGGTTTATTTTTTTGCAAGCGAATTGTCAAGCTAAGTGCAACACCTTTGAGAAATAGACCTCATATGGTGTTTTGTAGCCCAGGCACTTTCTGGGGCGCAAGTTCAGCTCATGGTACTTCCGTTGGATGTAATCCTCCGGCGTATCCGTGATGTCCTTGCCTTTCGGGAAGAACTCCCGTAGAAGCCCATTGGTGTTTTCATTGCTCCCGCGCTCCCACGGATGGTGTGGAGCAGGAAAGTAGAACGTCACACGTTTCAGCTCCTTTCTGAGCTGAGCATGTTTCGAGAATTCCTTTCCTCGATCCGGCGTGACCGACAAATGCGGCTGCCCCGAGAGCACCTCACACATCACCTTGTTGACTGCAGCAGCGGTCTTGCCCATGGCTTTTCCACCAAGCAAGTACCGGCTCTTCCGGTCCACCAATGTGACGAGGCATGCCTTTCCCTGCCTGCCCACTACGGTATCCGCTTCCCAGTGGCCTCGGACGGAACGGTTCGCCGCGCTGGCAGGACGATCTTCGATGGGGTGTGATATGACGAACTTACCACGACGCTCTTCCCTGCCTTTCTTGCGACGCCGTTTCCCGTGATGCCGTAGCTTCCGAAGTACAAACTTCGCTGAAGCCCCTGGCGGGTTCAGCAGGCCCGCGTGAATAGCACGGTAGATGGTTGGAACGCTGACAAGCCGACAGCCATGCTCCAGTTGGATTCGTCCAACAATCTCTTCTGGCGACCAGTGGTACTCCAAGATGCAGATCTGGATGTAGGAGTGTAGTGGTGCATGTTCAAGGCGCTTATGCGGACGACAGGCTTCCCTGCGCTGCTTGTAGAGTGCATGTGCAGTCAACGGGCAGTACGACATAGGTTGGCCAGCTGGAGCCGCATTGCGGCGAAGCTCACGCGAGATAGTCGACTTGCTCCGGTTCAGCAGATGGGCGATCTCCGTGATGGATCTGCCCTCAGCAAGAAAAAAGAGTATCTTTTCTCGCTCAAATGGTGTAAGATGTGTGTAGTGGCACATAGGCTCTCCTTTTGTTATAGGTAGTTCTTTTCAAACACCATTATAGCAAAGAAGTCTATGTGTCATTTTAATTTGGTTGTCTAGGAGCTGTTGCACTTAGATTGTAAATCCATCCATGAAAAACGTCATGCCTTGGCTGCGTTCTTCTGGCGCAGCTCGATGTAGGAGATAATCAGGTCAGCAGCGGCCTCGAGCGAGATCTTGCTCGTGTTGATCATAAGGTCGTAGTTCTGCGGGTCGCCCCAGGTGCGGCCCGTGTAATAGGCATAGTACTGCTCGCGATGCTTGTCCTCGGCGTCGAGGTCCTTGATCGTATGGCCGGCATAATGCGTCTTGGCGCGGGTCAGGCGGAACTCATCGTCGGCGTAGATGAAGAAGGAATACGTATTCGGATGATCCTTGAGGATGTAGTCGGCGCAGCGTCCGAGGAAGACAGCGCTGCCGTCCTCTTTCGCGACCTGAAGGATGACCTTGGCCTGCTCGATGTACATGCGGTTGTGCTGCGGCACGCGCTCGTAGGCGTAGTCGCCGAGGTTGCCGAGGCAGTTGTCCGGTGCATTGTAGGAGCGCTCGATGAGGTCGTGGAAGTTCGCCTCATCGCCGAGCTTCTCCGCTGCCATCGCCACGACCTTGCGGTCATAGCGGCGCACGCCCATTTTCTTCGCCACGAGATCAGCGACCTCGCGGCCGCCGCTGCCATACTGACGCGTGATCGTGACAAGAGTGTTCTTTTCCATAGTTCCCTCTCCTTCCAAATTTCAAAAACAAAGCCGGCCCATCCTTAGAACAAGCCGGCTGTACATATAGCAAATATCAGAGTTCGCCTTTTGCTTCACGAGCGACGAGGTCACGCATGATCTGCGGATAGACCTTGTCAAGCTTGTAGAAGAACAGGACGAGAAGCAGAACGGCCCAGACGAAGATCGGACCCCATTCGTAGATGGAGACGATCATGTTGATGACGTCCTGAGACTGAGCGACTGCACCCGAAGAAGAGGCAACATAGCCGACGTAGGAGAGCAGACCCGTGAGGGCTGCGCTCGTGAGGCCGGAACCGACCTTCGTGCCGACGGAGCCGCCGGAGAAGATCAGGCCTTCCTGGCGGATATGGGTCTTCCACTGGCCATATTCAACCGCATCGCCGAGGAAGCCGAAGATGACGGACTGGACTGGCGCAAAGCCGATACCACGGATCACGCAGCTGAAGACGACCCAATTGAAGTCTGTCGGATTCAGCAAGAAGATCACATGGCCGACGAAGCAGATGATGACACCATAAAGGCTCATGTTGCGCTTACCGAAACGCTTGAGGAGTCTCGGGCTGAAGACGGCCATGACGAAGATTGTGATGAGCGTCTCCAAGAGGTACAGGCCACTGTACAGAGAATCATCCATGAAGATGTATTTGCAATAATACGGCAGGATCGTACCGGTGATCGTGAAGATGACGTTCTGCATCATCCAGATGATCATGCCGGCCCAGAAGTATTTATTGACCGCAAGGCATTTGAGTGCTTTGCCGACCGGTACTTTCGCGACCTTCTTGCGCGCCTCGATGACGACGGTCTCTTTGCACTTCGAGAAGCAGAAGAGCAGGAGGAGCAGCGCGACGACAGCCCATACGCTCATGACCTCGACCCAGGCCATCTGGTTATCACCGAATACCTTGACGAGCGGCAGCGTGGCCGATACGGAAAGGATACGGCCCCAAGGGGACAGGCACATACGCGTGATGGAAAGCATGTCGCGTTCCTTCGAGGAGCGCGTCATCATCGCAGACAGCGAGCCGTACGGCAGATTGAGTGCCGTGTAGCAGACCGTCGTGCAGAGGTTGTAGGTTACGAACAGATATGCAAACTGCATCGCTGACGAACCTTGCGGTACCGTATAGATGAGGACGATAGAAATAGCGAATGGCACGCTCATCCAGAGAATCCACGGTCTTGATTTGCCCCACTTTGAATTCGTGCGCTCGACGATGAATCCCATGATGACATCAGAGAAACCATCGAAGCAACGGGAAATCAACATGACCAGACCGACCATAGCCGGATCGATGCCGGCGTAGTCGGTGTAGAAGAATGTCAGGATGCCCATTGCACCCCAGACAACGTTCTGTGCCGTATCGCCGAGGCCGTACGCAACACGCGTCAGCCAAGACAGATGCGCACCGGATTCAGCCGAAGCTGCTCCTGGATTACTCATTGTAAACCCCTCCCAATTGATTGAATGATACATGAACATATTCTTGTGGATGAGGTCGTGCCTCATCTCTATCTTTATCTATATACTATATTAATATTTTTCGAACTATTTAATCTATATTTTCTTGTTTTTATTGAGTATGTTATGATTTTCTTTTGCCTTATTCCTTAGTATTTTCAATACTTTCATGGCACTATTACCCCAACAGATAATTATCTTGCTATAAAATATTGTCTTTCCCTCTGCAAACAATAAAAAAGCGGTCAAAATCCTTCCATTTTGACCGCTTTTCTAGTAAATCTAAGCTCTCACCGCCAGTCAGCGAAGGCCGCTATGTGTCGTCAGATAGACGCCGGCGAATATAGCCGCTGCTCCGAGGAGCTCCTCGATGCCTATGATCTCGCCAAAGCAGAGGACTCCGCCAATCATGCCGACGACCGGCGTGATGTTCTGGAAGATTGAAGTAACGCTGGCCCCGGCGTTGTGCACACCGATGTTCCAGAACAACATGGCCATGATGCCGCCAAAGATGACAGTATAGAGAAAAGCAACCCAGAGCGAGGGCGTCAGCATGATGGGCGCAAACTGCCCCGTCGCCAATCCATAGCCCGTCACGATGAAGGCGCCGAAGAGCCCGGCCCAGCCCGTCGTCTGCAGCGCAGACATGCGCCGCATAATTTTCAGGGCAATCAGGGAATACGTCGTCCAAGCCACCTGCGCGAGCAAGAAGAGAATATCGCCCTCATTGAACGACGTCGTCTCGATGACGGCGAGTGAGCCGTGGCTGATGACGAGCAGAGCGCCGAGAAAAGACAGGACAATGCCACCCCAGGCCAGCAAGCTCAGCCGCTCGCGCACGAAGATGACCGCCATGAATGCCGTGATAGCTGGACTGGCCGCCGCAATCAGCGTGCAGTTCGTCACCGTCGAGATGGCCAGCCCCGTGAACTGCATGACATTGTTGAGGCCGATGCCTGTAGCCCCCATGAGGATGAGCCCGAGGACACAATCGCGCGGCGGCAGCAGATGCTCGCCGCGATAGACGGACAGTGCCAGGAGCGTCGTACCGATCAGGTAGTAGCGCATGGCCGTGATCGTCACAGGCGACCACACCCCCACGAGCCATTTGATGCAGAGCGGCTGGATGCCCCAGATGATGGTCGTCGCCGCCAACAGGAAATACGTCTTTCGTCTTGTCGCTTCATCCATTGAGACTCCCTCCTTCTGATATCTTCCGCCGATGGTTATTCAATGCCGGTCATTTATTCAATGCCGGTCATCAGGTAGACACCGAGGCAAGCAAAGACCACGAGCGTCTTCAAGAGCGTCAGGATCACGACGTCGTAATACGACTCGCGATGCGTCAGGCCGCAGACGGCCAGCAATGTGACGAGTGCGCCCGACTGCGGCACGGTATCGATGCATTCCGAGGCCATGCAGATGATGCGGTGCAGGACATCTGCGCTCATGCCAATCTGCTGCGCCCATGCCAGCCATTCCTGCCCGAGCATGCCGAGGGCAATCGTCATGCCGCCTGAAGAGGAACCTGTGACGCCCGTCATGATGCCCGTCGTCACGATGGCAGACATGAGCGGGCCATTGCCGAGGTGCAAGCTAAGCAGCGCGTCCTTGATGATTGCGAAGGCCGGCAGTGCCGCGATAACACAGCCATAGGCATAGCCTGAAGCCACGTTGAGGATGGCCGTCGTCGAGCCAATGGCACCCGTGTTGATGGGCTTCGCGAGACCGCCCTTGAGCTTCAAGCGTCTGCGGCCAATGACGGCTGCGGCGATGGAACTCACGATCAAGGCCGCATTGATGGACCAGATGGCCTGTACTTTATCGACACCGCCGGCGAGCAGGGACAGGTGCAGTGGGATGAAACTATCAAGGCTCTCAGGATCCCAGTGATACGCCCATTCCCAGTGGAATGGATTGCTGATCAGAAGATTCAGCACGATGACCAAGAGAAGTGGCAACGAGGACAGGCGCCAGTCCGGCAGGGCCTCCCGCGATTCCTCCGGCTCATTGAGCACGTGATGACCATAGCCTTCGCCCTTTTCCTTGAGTTTCTTGTGGCGATAACTGATCCAGCCCCAGGCCAGTCCGAAATAGAGCACGGCACCGATGAGGCCGAGCACCGGAGCCGACCAGGTCGATGTACCGAAGAACGACGTCGGGATGATGTTCTGGATCTGCGGCGTACCGGGGATGGCCACCATGCTGTAGGTGAAGATGCCCATCCACAAGAGGCCCGGCAGCAGCCGCTTCGGGATATCCGCCTGCTTGAAGAGGATGGCCGCGAACGGGTACATGACAAAGGCGACGACGAAGACAGACAGGCCGCCGTACGTCAAGACACCGCAGCCGAGCAGCACGGCCAGGATGGCCTTGTCGCGTCCCAGAGCGGAGACAATCTTGTCGGCCACAGCTGCCGCAAGTCCGCCCTGCTCCATGATCTTGGCAAAGACAGCGCCGAGCAGGAAGACGGGATAATACGTCTTGATGTACTCCGCGGCTTTCGTCATATAGATCTCACTGTAGACCGGCATGGAAGCGTGGCCGCTGCCGATGGCGGCGACGACGGCAAAAATCGGTGCGATGAAGATGATGGAATAGCCACGATACGCGAAGAACATCAAAAGTATCAGGCTGAAGACGATCATACTGATGCCCATAGGGATAATTCCTTTCTAGATGAATCCAAGGGAAGAGGTGAACCGGCAGAAAAAAAGGGCTCTCCTGCCCATGATGGACAGAAGAGCAGCTTTTTGAAAATCCAACGCCTTTTGGCAATCAGATATGTGCTTTTTCCTTGATGTACTTGCGAGCCTTGATCGCGTACTCGAGCGGGTTGGCTTTTGCCGGATCCTGCTCAGCTTCAACGATGAACCAGCCGTCATAGTCGCTGTCGTTGATGATGTCGAAGACCGGACCGAAGTCGAAGTCACCATCGCCCGGAACCGTGAACATGCCAGCGCGGACGCCTGCGAGGAAGCTCATGTTCTCTTCCTTGACCTTGTTGCGGATGTCCATGCGGATATCCTTGAGGTGCACGTGGCGGATGCGCGGCAGATACTTCTTGAGGATGTAGATCGGATCCTCACCGGAGCAGACGAGATGGCCCGTATCGTAGAGCAGGAAGACGAGATCCGGATCCGTCATCTCCATGAGGCGGTCGATCTCTTCCGTCGTCTGGACGCAGGTACCCATGTGATGATGGTACGTCATCGTCAGGCCGATCTTCTTGGCAACAGCGCCGAGCTTGTTGAGGCCTTCAGCGAGCGTCTTCCACTGCTCTTCCGTGTTATGCGGCTTATCGCGGAAAACAGCCTTGTCGAGCTTGCCCTGAACGCTCGTGCCCTGCTCTGCGACGTTGCAGAACTTCGCGCCCATGGCCTTGAGGAATTCGCAGTGCTTGATGAAATCCTTCTCCACCTGCTCATACGGCTGCGTGAGGAGGTAGGAGCTGAACCATGCGCTGGCGATCTGGAGTCCGCGCAGGTCGAGTGCCTTCTTGAGGACAGCTGGATCTTTCGGGTACTTGTTGCCGATCTCACAGCCCGTGAAGCCAGCCAGTGCCATCTCACTGACGCACTGTTCAAACGTGTTCTCTTTGCCGAGATCCGGCATGTCGTCGTTCGTCCAAGCAATCGGAGCGATACCAAGTTTGATATTAGCCATTTGATAAACCCCCAAAAATTATATTTATACAATAGGGCTGCCCTGCCGCCGAAGCGGCAGCTGCCCCTCATACACCAGGAAAAATCAATACTTACGAGCTGCGTCGTAATGCGGCTTCATGAGATTCTCGTAGCAGTCGTGGATTTTCTTGCTCTTCGAGACCTGTGCGATGCCGACACGCCACCAGTCACCGTAGCCATGAACCATCGTCTTCGGCATGACCTTGCAGTCGATGAGCGTCGAGACCTTCTGCTTCTTGGCATCCTCGATGGCGGCGATGAGCTCTTCCTCGGTATGTGCCGTGTAGCTCTTGCAGCCGTACGAAGCGGCATTCATCGCGAAGTCAACCGGTACATAGGCGCCGTCGAGCTGGCCCGTCTTCTCGTTGCGGAAGCGGAACTCCGTGCCGTAGCTGCCCTGGCCATGGCCGATCTCGAGGTTGTTGATGCAGCCGCCCTGCATGTTATCGAACACGATGACGTTGATCTTCTTGCCCTCAGCGATGGACGTCGGCAGTTCCGAATGGAGCATCATGTAAGCGTAGTCGCCGACGAGTGCATAGACCTCGCGCTCTGGCTCAGCGAGCTTGACGCCGAGTGCCGCATTGACTTCATAGCCCATGCAGGAGAAGCCGTACTCGACATGGTAGCTGCCGACCGTCTTCGGACGCCATACGCGCTGCAGATCGCCCGGCAGGGAGCCCGATGCACCGACGATGATGCCGTTCGGGTCCATGTGCTCTTCGAGCAGGCCGAGGACGCGCGTCTGCGGCAGCGTCTCGCCGACTGCTTCTTTGTATGCCTTTTCAGCTGCTTTGTAATCGAAGTCATCGTTGACTTCCGGCACGAAGTTGTCGCCGAACTGGATGTGGAAGACACGCTCGACTTCCTTCGTGTAAGCTGCCTTCGCTGCCTTGATGTCAGCGGCATACGCATCCGAGACATGGTAGCCCGTCTTGCCGAGCGCTTCGTCGAGCATCTCGAGAGCAGCACCAGCATCGCCGACGACCTGGATGCCATCGAGCTTGTAGGCATGGAAGCGGGAGACGTTGATGTTGACGTACTGGACGTTCGGGTTCTGGAAGATCCACTTGGAGGACGTCGTGAAGTCCGTGTAGCGCGTGCCGACGCCGATGACGACATCTGCATCTTTGGCGAGCGTGTTGGCTGCAAGGCCGCCCGTCTCACCGACGCCACCCATGTTGAGCTCATGCTCCCACGTGATCGTGCCCTTGCCGGCCTGCGTCTCGCCGAACGGGATGCCGTACTTCTCAGCGAACTTCTGGAAGACAGCCTCTGCCTCGGAGTACTTGACGCCGCCGCCGAAGATCATCAGCGGGCGCTCTGCCTTCGCGATGGCCTTGACGGCCTCTTCGATAGCGCGCTCGGACGGCTTGATGCGGTCGATGTGATGGACGCGCTTCTGGAAGAAGTAATCCGGATAATCCCAGGCCTCACCTTCGACATCCTGCGGCAGAGCGATGCAGACAGCACCCGTCTCGGCCGGGTCCGTCAGGACGCGCATCGCGTTGATGCAGGCCGTCATGAGGACTTCTGGACGCGTGACGCGATCCCAGTACTTGCAGACTGCGCGGAAGGCGTCGTTCGTCGTCGTCGTCAGGCTTACCGTCTGCTCCATCTGCTGGAGTACCGGGTCCGGCTGGCGGTCAGCGTACGTGTCGCCCGGCAGGAACAGGACAGGGATGCAGTTTGCCGTAGCCGTAGCAGCTGCCGTGACCATGTTGGCAGCGCCTGGGCCGACAGAGGACGTGCAAGCGTACATCTGCTTGCGGCGCTTCTGCTTCGCAAAGCCCATTGCTGCATGTGCCATGCCCTGCTCATTGCGGCCCATGCGCATGATCAGGTGGCCCGGGTCCTCTTCGAGGGCCTGGCCGATGCCGATGACATTGCCATGGCCGAAGATGCCGAAGATGCCTTCGAACATCGGCACTTCTTTGCCGTCAAACTCTACATACTGATTATTGAGGAACTTCACGAGAGCCTGTGCTACCGTGAGTCTGATTGTCTTAGCCATTGGAATACCCTCCACTATGCCACGTTTATGCACGTTGCGGATCTATCATTTCTTGTGCGGCTGCCAGATCTTCGAGTCAGCATCCGGCTCAAGCAGCCAGGTGTGCTCCGGCAGGTCGTTGCGCGTCTTCTTCCACGGATCACCGTCGAGATGGCGGATCATCCAGCTGTACCAGATGGCATAGCCCGGTGCAGCGCACTGCGGATGCATGTAGCCACCCGAGATCTCCGACCAGGTGTTGTCCTCGATCTTGAAGACGTTATCGCCGATGAAAGCACAGCCGAAGCCCTGCGGGCGATCGACTTTATAGGTGTAGACTTCCGGCTGCGGGTGATTGTGCGGCGTGTAGCCCGTCCAGCAACCCGGCGTCATGATGACTTCACCGTTGACCATGTTGGAGTACGGCGCATTGTCGTAGTCGAAGATCGTGCGGACCGTGCGCTCCGCCGTACCCTGCCAGACACCGCCGCCAAAGACATCCGCCTGGACATCCTTCGGGCGATAGAAGACCGGTGCGAAGTCGCGGTCGTTGATGGTCTTCTGGATCAGGAGCTCCGATTTCTTCAGCGCCTTGACGACGACCTTGACGCCGTGCGGCACGTGCAGGCAGTACGGGTTCTCATCGAGCAGCGACTCGCGGTGCATGATCTCTTTCTGACCATTCCACGCGATCTCTACATCGCCCGTCGTGATGACGAATGCCGTCTCCTGGAGCGGGTCTTCGAACTCGACGATCTCGTTCTCGTCCATCTCCTGATAACCGATATCCATGAGCATATCGCTCTCGCGCGTCGTCATTGCATTGTAGCCGTGCTTGAGCTGACCTAAGCGACCGAATCTCATAATGCTGCCTCCCAATCCAATTCCGTGATGACTTTCTCGTCTTTATGCTCCTGCATGAATGCATCAATCTGCTCGACCGTCTGCATTGCATCCGAGCAGCTGTGGCTGGCAACGACCATAGCGGCGTGTGCCGTGCCGTGCTGCAGGGCCTGCGGGACCGTCCAGCCTGCGAGCAGGCCATAGACGAAGGCGCTGCCGTAAGCATCGCCGCCGCCGAACGACTTCAGGAGCTTGATGTGGTACGACTCGACCTTGTAAGCCTTCTTGTCAGCCGTGTAAGCGATCGAGCCCTTCTTGCCGTGCTTGATGATGACGATCTTAGCGCCATGCTCGATGTACTTCTCAGCGATGACGTGATCGGCCGGCTCCGTTGCCTCCTCGTCGAGGCCTTCCGTGAGGTTGACCTCATCGCGGGAGCCGATGATGACATCCGCCATGCTCGCGAGCAGCGAGTAGTAGATCTGGATGTCTTTCTTGCTGCGCCAGCTGTACGGACGGTAGTCGATATCGAAGATGACGCGCGTGTTGTGCTTCTTTGCATACTGGACGGCCAGCAGGCAGGCCTCGCGCGACGGGCTCTTCGAGAGTGCCGTGCCAGAGACGATCAAGATCTTGCTGTCGGCGATGTACTGCTCATCGACATCTTCCGGCGCGATCTCGAGGTCAGCGACCTGGTCGCGGTACATCAGGATGCTCGACTCCGTCGGGCTCTTAATCTCCGTGAACGTCAGGCCCATGCGCTCGCCGTTCTTGGCGCGCGTCATCTGGGACGTGTCGATGCCGCGCTCATTGAAGTAATTGAGGACAAAGTCGCCGAACTGGTCGTCGGATACACATCCAATAAAGCCAACCTTTTTGCCCAATTTGTTGATACCGACGGCCATGTTGCCCGGCGAGCCGCCCAGGTACATGGAGAAGGTCTTGACCTTGTCCAAGGTGCGGTTCAGTTCATTCGGATTGAAATCCAGCGTGACGCGGCCGATCAGCACGACGTCGCGTTTCTTGTTTTCATCAAAGCTAATGAGTGCCATTTCTTTATCCTCCTCATGCCTTATGTTCGAGACCGAAGATATGCATGTGTTTCTTGACATTCTCGCGGGTTCCCTGTACGATGGCATCGCTGAAGTCGAAGTACTTGGCCTGCGGATTTGCTGCGGCGACTTCCTTGATCTTCGCTGCCGAAGCGTCGTACGATGCCGTGGCGATGTTGATCTTCTGGATGCCGTTGGCGAGGCAGTTGCGGAAGTCCGCTTCCGTCAGGCCCGTGCCGCCGTGCAGGACGAGCGGCGTCTTGACAGCTGCGTGGATCTCCTTGAGGCGGTCGATGCGGAGCTGCGGTTTCTCCTTGTAGTTGCCATGTGCCGTGCCGATGGCGACGGCCATCGCATCGATGCCGGACTCCTCGGCGAAGCGCTTGGCTTCCTCGACGCTCGTGACGAGGACGTCGACGCTCTTGTAGTCGCCCTCTGCACCGCCAACGCGCCCGATCTCACCCTCGACGTCAGCGCCATAGCTCTTGGCGAGCTTAACGACTTCCTTCGTGCGGGCGATGTTCTCATCGAGCGGGTATTTCGAACCGTCAAACATGACGGACGTAAAGCCGAGGTCGAGTGCGAGTTTGATGGTCTCCATCGTGCTGCCGTGGTCGAGATGAACGGCCGTCGGCATCTTGCACTTCTTGGCGGCCGCGATCATCACGGGGCCGAGCAGGTCGAGTGGCGAATAGCGCAGACGGCCTTCTGCGATCTGCAGGATCAGAGGAGCCTCGAGCTCTTCTGCCGCCTGGATGGCACCCATGGCCATTTCCATATCCGAGACATTGAACGCGCCGATCGCGTAGGTATTGTCCGGTTTACTTATGAGGTCTGTCAAATGTACGAGTGGCATGACCACCCCTCCTATTCTATCATGCGGATTCTTGCGAAATCAGAAGAGTTCCTTGTAGATCTCGATGAGCTGTTCCTTCGTCGGGATGCGCATCGTGTTCTGCGGGCTGCCGCTCTCGAGTGCATCGGAAGCCATCTTGTCGAGCTGTGCGAGGAAGTCTTCCTTCGTGAAGCCGCGCTGCTCGAGCAGGGACTCTGCCGACGGAATGCCGACTTTCTTGCAGAAGCGCGTGACCTCTGCAACGAATGCCTCTGCTGCATCATGGTCCGGCGTCGCATCATCCGCAACACCCATAGCGCGGGCAATCGTGGCGAAGCGTGCCGTGTTCTCCTCAATGGCGAACTTCATGCAGGCCGGCAGCAGGATGGCGTTCGAGACACCGTGCGCAATATGGAACAGAGCACCGATCGGACGGCTCATGCCATGGACAATCGTGACGGAGGCATTGTTGAAGGCAATGCCGGCTTCCGTCGCTGCGATGCTCATCTGCAGGCGAGCTTCGACGTTCTTGCCGTCCTTATAGCAGATCGGCAGGTTCTTGTGGATCTTCTTGATGGCCGAGAGTGCGAACGTATCGGTCAGCGGCTGTGCCTTGCGGCTCGTGTAAGCCTCGATCGAATGGCAAAGCGCATCGATGCCCGTAGCAGCCGTGACAGACGGAGGAGCCGTCATCGTGAAGGTCGGGTCGACAACAGCGAGTGCCGGAATGATGGACGGGCCGCCGAGCAACATCTTGACGTTGTTCTCCGTGTCAGCGATAATCGTGTTCTTCGTGACCTCAGAGCCCGTGCCGGCCGTCGTCGGGATAGCGACAAGATACGGGACCGGCATGTCGATGTTGACGTGCATGAACTCGTTGATCTTCTTGCCTTCCGGCTGCGTCGACATGAACATGATAGCCTTTGCCGTATCCATCGGGCTGCCGCCGCCGAGTGCGACGAGGAAGTCACAGCCTTCTTCACGGTATACCTTCAGGCCAGCATCGACGATCTTATCCGTCGGCTCCGAATTTGCACCAGCGAAGGTGACGTACGGGATATTTGCCTTAGCGAGTGCGTTCTCGACTTTCGCTGCATTGCCAAACTTCACCATGAACTGATCCGTGACGATCAGGGCTTTCGTGCCCTTGCCCTGGATGTGCTGGCCGAGTTCTTCGACGACATTCGTGCCCGAGATGATCTTTGCCGGAACCATAAACGTATAACCCATGTTGTCCACTCTCCTATTCTGATGATAGTATCAACGCTGTTGTTGATTACCTTTTGATTACCTTATGGCTCTAATTTAATACTTTCGGCTCAACTTGTCAATACTATTTTGGTCTTTTTGGCAAGATTTTGCGGAATTTTATTTTTTCTGATAATCATGAGTAATCATCACGATTCTATATGATAAATATGGGTAAAGGTTGCCAGCAAGCTGACATCAGTTCCTTGAATATAGTATGTTTTTTTCTGGTTTCTCTTGTTTCTATCAGGCAATTCGCTTATAATAAGTATAAACAAACATACCCATAAATTGGTTATTTCTTGAATGTCTGTTGGCACGTGTTGCGAGATGATTCGACGCGTCGTGTACCCCAGGCAGTAGAAACAGGTGATCTCTCATGAAAATCGATCGAATCAATCGTATCCATGAATTATTGAAGAATGTGCACAACATTTCCATCAATGATCTCTGTGATACCTTCCAGGTCTCCAAGAACACCATCCGGCGCGATATTGCGGAGCTCGAGCAGCAGGGCGTCATCAAGAAGGTCTACGGAGGCATCGTCCTCGCAGAGCCAGCAGGCAATCCTGAACCTTTCGCTTCGCGTGAGAACCGCAACACCGAGGCCAAGAAACAGATTGCCCGCATGGCAGCCGACTTCGTCCACGACGGCGATGTCGTCTACATCGACTCCGGCACGACCACGATGCACATGATTCCGTATCTCACGGAGAAACGCCGCCTGACCATCGTCACGGCGAGCGTCCACGTCATCAATGCAGCTTCCAACTACAGCAACCTCAATGTCCTCGCGACGGGCGGCTCTCTCTTCACCCCGTCCAAGGCATTCGTCGGGCCACAGGTCATCCAGGTCCTGCGCCGCTATAATATATCGAAGGTTTTCCTCGCGAGCACGGGCATCTCACTCGAGCATGGCGCGACAAACGCCTCACCGCTCGAGTGCGAGATCAAGCGCTGCCTCGTCGAGAAGGACTGCGAGCACTTCCTGCTCGTCGATGATTCCAAATTCGACGTCTCCTCCCTGATGAGCTATTGCACGCTCAAAGAGGTACAATACATCGTGACCAACAAGATGCCACCCGAGAAGTACGTCTCCTACTGCACGGCCAACCACATCGAGCTCGTTACGCCAGACACGATACGCAGGGAGGAAGTCGAGAAGATCGCGATGACACGCTGAGATTTATGGCGTGGCAGTATATAGATTATAAATAAACAGGAGGTATCCCCATGAAAAAACAGCCTTTGTACATCGGTGGTCAGGACGTCATGACCGAGAAGACCGTCCCCGTTTATAATAAAGAGACGAATGATGTCATCGCAGAGATTTCCGTCGCGGGTGAAGCAGAATGCCATGCTGCCGTCGACGCGGCCGAAAAGGCCTTCCGCGAGGTCAAGCTCTCCCCCTATGAGCGCTATACCATCATCCTCAAGGCAGCCAATCTCATGCGCGAGCGCACAGAAGAATTTGCCGCGACGCTGTCGGCCGAGGCCGGCAAACCGCTGCGCGACGCCCGTGGCGAGATTGGGCGCGCTTACCAGACGCTGATCCTCTCGGCCGAGGAAGCCAAGCGTCTCAAGGGCGAGACCATCCCGCTCGCCGGCGCACCAGGCTGCCAGCATAAACTCGCCTTCACCATCCGCCAGCCGCTCGGCGTCGTCTGCGCCATCACGCCGTTCAATTTCCCGGTGAACCTCGCCGCTCACAAGATCGGCCCGGCACTCGCAGCTGGCAACACCGTCATCTACAAGCCGGCCTCCGCGACGCCGCTGACGGCCGCGCTGCTCTGCGACGTCTTCCGCGAAGCGGGACTGCCAGCAGGCTGCCTCAACCTGCTGACCGGCCCGGGCGCGCTCGTCGGCAACTACCTGACGAAGGACGCGCGCATCCGCATGTTCTCCTTCACGGGCAGTGTTCCCGTCGGCAAGTCCCTGCAGGAAGCCGCGGGCTTCCGCCGCGTGGCCCTCGAGCTCGGCTCGAACTCGGCCAACGTCGTGCACGAGGACGTCAAGGACGTCAAGAAGGTCGCCGAACTCCTGGCGAAGTATGCCTTCCTCAACGCCGGCCAGGTCTGCATCTCCTGCCAGCGCGTCTACGTCTCGCGCAGCATCTATCAAGAGTTCTGCGATTACGCCGTCGCCTTCGCCAAGAACTTCAAGGGTGGCAAGCTCAGCGACGAGACGACATGCCTCGGCCCGATGATTGCCGAGAAAGAAGCCATCCGCATCGAAAGCTGGGTTGCGGACGCTGTCGCAGCCGGCGCCAAGCTGCTGACAGGCGGTCATCGCCACGGTGCCTTCTACGAGCCGACCATTCTCACGGATGTCACGCCGGACATGGATGTCGTCAAGAACGAGACGTTCGCACCAGTCTTCTCGATCATCCCCTACGATACGATTGAAGAGGCCGTCGCCGGCGTCAACAACTCTCGTTACGGCCTGCAGGCCGGCGTCTTCACGACGTCTCTCTACATCGCCCACTACGCAGCCGAGCACATTGAAGCAGGCGGCGTCGTCATCAACGACGGCTCGAGCTTCCGCATGGACAACATGCCATACGGCGGCGTCAAGGACAGCGGCATGGGCAAAGAAGGCCCCGAGTACGCCATCCGCGAGCTCACGGAGGAGAAGACCATTATCATGAATTTCGATTGAACTATCGCCAAGAAGGCGCCTGCATGGAGTTGCATGCAGGCGCCTTCTTTATTTGCGCACATCGAGTGTCAGGCGTGGGGACCTATTTCGGCTTCGGCGTTCCGTTGAATGCACCCCATGATGTAATGAGCATCAATGCAGCTTCGCCGCCTGCCGCGGCGTTCCGTCATCGCCAGCAAAGCCACTCCTCGTCGGGGCGCAGCCCTGCGGGCAGTCACTCCACGCCTCCAGGCGAAACAGGTCCCCGCACCAAAGATACAATCCAGTAAACAACCGGAATGATTCCCACCTCAAATCTTTTCTATCAACAAAAAACGAGGGCAGGAATCTATCAAGATCCTGTCCTCGTAGGAGAAGGTTGTCATCCGTGGATGACATCGGTGTATTCGGGGTAGTCGCGCAGACGGTCGACTGGTGGGAAACCGACGGCGCCGGTGAAGCAGCCGCGCTCCCAGTCTGGGCGCGTCGACCAGAACATGTCGGTGAAGTCGCGCTCATTCTCCGCCACGACCTGATACGAGAGGAGTTCCGGCACAAACGTGCCGTCCGGGCCGACTTCCGCCGCAAAGTCCGTCACGATGCGCAGGTACTGCGCCTCTGGCAGATTCGAGATATCCACATAATTCGTGCCGTCCTTCAGGACGATCTGGCGGCTGCCCTTGACCGTGGCCATGTCATCCGATACCTCCACGGTAGCCCGCAGGCTGGCCTGCAGAGGCAGGTGCGTCTTGGCCTTGAGCTGCTTGAAATGCCAGTACTTCTTCTGCGTCTTGAATGCTGGGTCGTAGATGGCCGGATGGCGCCACTCTGTCGTGTGCGTGCCGACCTTGAGGATGTTGCGAAAGTCAAGCCAGACTGCTAGTGCCTCATCCTCCGGGCCCTTTGCCTCGGGGTTGCGGTATATCGCTTCATTCTCTTCTGCCGTCAGGCCCTTCTTATAAAAGCGGACCTGGCCGATGCGGCCGGGCAGATGCGTGAAGTACTTCGGGCGGCCGATCTCGGGGATGACATGGCCGATGTAGGAATAACCGACAAAGATCGGCTGATCGTCCCACTGGCGGATCTCGCTGTCATCGGAGATGCCCGCTACATGAGCGAGCTGCTTGCCGTCGCAGTACGAATCGCCGCCCCTCTGCTTGTCAAAGGTCATCGTGTACTGCGCCCAGTCGCCGATTTTCGCCTCGCCGCCCTGCCACGAATACTCCGTGATGTCATGGCAGATGCCCCACTTGAGTCCGCCAGCACGCTCTACGACCATGCGCAGGCAGTACGTCGCGCCCCAGCCCACGGACTTGCCGCGGACCATCAGCGGATTATGTCCCATCTCGCTCGGCCGTGCCAGACGGTCGATTTCCGCCCAGACCATACCGGTGAAGCCCTGCGGCGCGCGAAGATCGCGGCTCGCAGGAATCTCGATGTAGTCCCCGTACTGCTCAAGTGCGACCTCCATACGGCCGTCAACTTCGCGGACTTTCGGTGAGCCGTGCAGCAGTGCCGTATGGCCGTGTCCCGACTTATCGAGGATGCGCGGGATGATGCGAATGCCGCCTTCAATCGAGACTTCTTTCGGCAGCTGGTCGGCGATGTTGACCTGATATTCGCCGCCCTGCTGGAACTTGTAGTGGAATTCGATGTAGCGCTTCTCGTGGCCGCGGAAGAACAGGCTCTTCGTCTCGGCGATGCGCTGGTTGATGTAAAGCGGGACTGAGATGAAGATCTCGTGATCGAGATTGTTCGTCGCCTCGATGCCCGCGATCATGCAGTCAGCCTCCTCGCCCTGTCCGGCGCGCACGCGCATGTGCGCAAAGGAAAGCTGTGTCGGCTCAAAGACGACAAGCTTCAGCTCCGCTTCGCCGACGCGCAGCGTGTGCTCACCGGGCTGCACAGCCTGATAGACGGCCGTGAGCTTGCGCTTCTCCCCCGGTTCGAGCACGGCGACCTGGCTGTTCTCTTCATTGCCGAAGAGATTGATAGCGTGTTCGCACTTGTTGTCGAGCAAGTGGATGACGGCTTCGGCCATGGACGTCCCCCGGTTCTCGGCCAGCGCCCGGACCTCGACATTGCCGTTGTTGTCCAAGCGGCGCAGTTCGATATCCGTGAACGTGATTTCAGGCTCATCATGCGTCAGATGGATTGTATCGACGAGCTCGGGGCTGCCATCCTGTCGGAAGCCATAGAGCCGGTAATCGATGGCCTTCTCCGTCACGTCTAGGATGCCGTAATTGCTGCGGCCCTTCGCCGTGACTTCGGGGAATTCGCTGAACAGGCGCTTTTCCTCTCTGGCCGGCGTGTACTCCGCTTCGGGGTCCTGCGCACTGCCCTCGCAGATGTAGACGGTGCGGGCGCCGACCTTCGGGTCGACCGACACCGACTTGATGTAGTAGTGCAGATGGCCGCCGAGGACGAGCTGTGCCTTGCACCGCTCGGCAATCGGCACGATGTAGCGGTTGTTGAACGGGTCTGTATACGGATGATGCATCATGAGGATGCGCCACTTCGCCTTCTTAGCAGCAGGACTCGTCAAATCTTCCTCAATCCACTTGAGCGTATCATCGATACGCTTGCGCGTCTCCCGGTCGAGCGGCATCTCCGAGTTGACGGCATTCATCTCAAACAGCCCCCAGGGGTTGCTGTCGATCAGCGTGAAATGTGCTGGGCCGTAATCAAACGAGAAGGTATTGCCGCCGTCAGGCGTATGGACGGTGCGCCCCTGCGTCGCCGTGAAGAACGCATCGTAAAAGGAACCATCGTCGTGGTTGCCGTGGATGTAATAAGCCGGCACGCGCGCAAGGAGTTCTGGTATCTTGTGGAACCAGTTGTCCTGGTATTGGTCATGCTGATAACCTGTGCCAAAGGAAATATCGCCGCCATGCAAGATGAATTCCGGGGCCTCCTGCGCTACGACCTTCTTGAAGAACGCACTGTTGTGAAAGAGATGCGAGTCCGAGAGCGTCAGCAGATGGAGGTGCCCAGGAGCTTCCGGCAGTGTCGTGAAGGATGCTGCCGCGACTTCACCATCGCCTGTAATCGTATAAGCGTATTCGGTCGCAGGTTCCAGCCCCTCGATGACAGCCGTGTAGACACAGGCGCCCTGCGGATACTCCTGACACTTCTCTTCTCGCTGATAAGCGACGGCCCCCGGATACTCCGTCCCGTCAGCCGCCCGTGCCGTCACCTTGAAAGCCTGCGGCACGATGGCTTCCCAAGCCACTGTAATCTGCGTAGCGCGCGGGTCCAGGAGATAGGGCCCGTTGATGATGTTCTTTGCCATATATTATCGTCCTCCGAAACCTGCCATGGTCCTCGCTTCAGCTGCAGCCAGAAAACGGTACACCTAGGAACTGAGGTCATTTCTACACATCAGGAAATCATTCTTCCCCCATCATAATGGGGAAAGAATGATTCTGCAAATTTTTCTTTTATTTCTCTTCTGCATCCTCGTGCTTCTTTGCCCAGAGGGTCGGCACGATGAGCAGTGTCATGATTGCGACAGATGCAATCCAGAAGTTCGTGATCGTCTCGAAGTGATACGTCGTGACACCGTCGACGACGACCTTCGCGGAATCCATCAGCAGGCCGTTGACGATATCCTGCAGAGCTGCACCGCCATAAGCGAGCAGGCCGATAACACCCATCGCCGCACCAGTCGCCTTGCGCGGGCAGAGATCAACAGCGAGCAGGCCGCCGACGAAGCAGAGGATGACGCCGAGGCCGAAGCCAAAGACGGCGACGCAGACTGCTGCGAGCGTCGGATCGCCAGCCGGTACATAGCAGACACCAGCAATGCCAATCAGCATGATGATGCCAAAGACGATCGTCGTGACCGAATGATGCGAATGGAAGATCTTATCGGAGATGATGCCGGAGAAGAAGGAACCGACACCGCCGAGGATTGGAGAGAGCGACATGACACTGCCGGCCGTCACGAGGTCAAAGCCCTTCGCTTCCTGCAGGAAGATGACGCCCCAGCTCGAGATGGAATAACGGGAGATGCCGAGGCAGATTGCCGCAGCGGCGAGCAGCCATACGTACGGATTCTTGATGACCATGAGCTGTGCTTCCTTCGTGGAAACCTGCTGCTCTTTCTTTTCCTGGGCGACTTCGCCCTCAAACTCATTGGCAGACGGCAGGCCGTACGTCTCTGGCCGGTCGCGCATGAAGCGGTACATGATGAATGCGAGCACGATGCAGGCAACGCCCGGTACGAAGAAGGCGGCATGCCAGCCGAGAGCGACGATGATCATCGAAGTGCCGAGATAGGTGGCACCTTCACCGACGTAATGTGCGATACTGAAAACGCCGTAATAAGTAGCTAACTGACTCTTGGCGAACCATTGTGACAGGGAGACGATACACGGTGCTGAGCCCATGCTCTGGAACACGCCGTTGACAGCCCAGAGCACGATGAAGACCCAGGTCGTATTGCTCATGCCGAGGATGGCATTGACGATGGCCGCGCCGAGCAGTCCGAGTGGTACGATCTTCTTGATATTGCAGTGGTCGGCAATAAAGCCGTTTGCGCATTTGCCGATGGCGATGGCGACGAGCATGCCCGCGCCCATCATGCCGAGTTCCGTCGGCGTGAAGCCGTCCTGGAGCATCGGCTTCTTGGCGACGCCGAGCGTCATGCGCATGACGTAATACATGCCATAGCCGAGGATCATGGCCGTGACAGCCTGAACACGTGCTGTATGATACATCTTCTTGACCACAGCCTTGTCTTGGATGCGAGGCTTATCCGGTCCAGTCAGGAACCATTTCAGCATTTTCTCCACCTTACCTTTCCTACGAAAAAGCAACTTTGATTATTCCTTTTTTCCAGACTCTCCGGAAAAGACTGGATTTTTTGTGATTTATCAGTATAATAATAGATATGAAGGTTGAGTCATCCAAGAGACAACCAACAAATCATCATCAACTGATCTTTCTGGAATTCATTATACCGAAATGTTGGCATGAAGTTCTCTGATTTCTTGGCCAGCATTGTGCGAAAACTTATAATTTTTGTTTTTAATTCGCATTTATCCGTATTCTGGCGCAGAAAGGTCGAAATCTATGTCTATCCTACCATTTGGCAGCCCGAAACAATCGCGATTCGAGATGGGCAGACGGCCCCACCTGGAATCCATTGAGAATCTCAACGGCGCAACATCGTTCGGCACGCTCAAATCGCACCATGAAATCGCCGAGATTCTCTTCATCGAGAAAGGGCACTGCCGCATGCACCTCAAAGAGGGCAGCCTGCAGCTGCACACCGATGACCTCATCCTGGTCAACAGCGATACGCTCCACGATTTCAAGACGAGCAGTTCCTTCACGGCCTTTACCATACACATCGGTGCACTCCACCTCTGCGGACTGGCGCCCGGGCATCTCACGAAGAGCGAGGCACCGCTCGTTCTGCCACTCGGCAAAGACGGGCGTCACATCTTCCTGCGCCAACTACTCAAAGAAGTGAAGCTCTTAGCAGCACTCAAGGGAGAGGACGATGAGCGCTGCGAGATTGGCGCTGCGCTCGCACAAGCTCTCGTCATCTCCGTCACGGCACTGGCCGAAGAAGATGCAGGCAACGAAGAGAATCCCTCTTTCACGATGGGAACGCGTATCAAGGAGTACATCGATGCGCACTACCTCGAGGACCTCAAGCTCGCTGACATAGCCGAGGCCTTGCACATCAACCTCTACTACCTTTCCCACACATTCAAGGACCTCACGGGCTCCTCCCCGATGCAGTATATCATCCGTCGGCGCATCGAGGAAGCACAGACCCTCCTGCTGACGACCAACATGACGATTACAGACATCGCCATGCAGTGCGGTTACAACAATTCCAACTATTTCCAATCCGTCTTCAGCAACATCGTCGGCATGCCACCCGGCAAGTATCGCAAGGCATGGGCGCAATAGAGACGCAATAGAAAGAGACGTCCGCAAGATTTCATGCGGACGTCTTTTTTATATGCTATACTATAACAAATAAATATTATTGATAAAGATTGGAGTACAATATGACGATTGAACATAGATTGCACATCGGCTGCCACCTCTCCTCGTCCAAGGGATTCCTGGCCATGGGTCATGAGGCGGTCAAGCTCGATGCAGACACATTTGCCTTTTTCACGCGCAATCCGCGCGGCGGCCGCGCGAAGGAGCTCGACCTCGCGGATGTCGAGGCCTTCCTGCACTACAAAGACGAGCACGATATCGGCACGCTTGTCGCGCATGCGCCCTACACGATGAACGCCTGTGCGGCCAAGGAGAACCTGCGCCGCTTTGCCCACGAGGCGATGGCCGACGACCTGCAGCGGCTCGAGCACCTGCCCGGCAACCTCTACAACTTCCACCCCGGCAGCCATGTCGGCCAGGGTGCCGAGCAGGGCATCGCTCTGATTGCCAAGCAACTCAACGATGTCCTCACGCCGGACCAACAGACGACAGTCCTCTTGGAAACGATGGCGGGCAAGGGCACGGAGGTCGGCCGCACATTCGAGGAACTGCGCGCCATCATCGACCGCGTCGAACAGGGTGACAAGCTCGGCGTCTGCCTCGACACCTGCCACGTCTGGGACGGCGGCTACGACATCCGCGAGCACCTCGACGAGGTGCTGACGGAGTTCGACCGCGTCATCGGCCTTTCGCGCCTCAAGGCCATCCATCTCAATGACAGCCAGAACGCGCGCGGCAGCCACAAGGACCGCCACGCCCGCATTGGCGAGGGCGAGATTGGCCTTGAAGCGCTCGTGCGCGTCATCCGCCACCCGGCCCTCAAGGATCTGCCCTTCATCCTCGAAACACCGAACGACGCTGCCGGCTACGCGCGTGAGATTGCCATGCTGCGCGAAGCGGCGGAATAATATTCCTACAAACGAAAAAACTGACCCCAGCATGGGTCAGTTTTTTTGCATCATGATATCATACTATCATGGATGGAAGCGGAAGGTGTAGCGTCCGTGCGTGTTGACGGGCTCATCGTAGTCGTTGCGCGCGGGTCTGTAGGTGAAGTTCACAATGGCCGCGAGCGCTGCGGCATCCATCTCAGGATACCCCGAGGACGCCTCGATCTGCGGGCTTTCGACGCCGCCAGACGCATTGATGATGTAATTGACCGTGACGCTGCCGACGGCCTTTTGGGCCTGCAGAGCAATCGGATACGCGGGCTGCGAGGTGCTGAGCTGCTGCGCGCGCACCTTGACGTGCTTGACATGGGCCGGATCGCGGGCCGGGCCGCCCTGCGGCTTGTCCAAACCGCCGTCCCTGCCGCCGGGGGCGCCGCTCGTCCCCTTCGCATCGCTGGCATTCGCTTTCGCATCAGCCGAAGGATTCTTGTCCGGCTTCTCCTTGTCTGGCTTCTCCGGCTTCTCCGCCTTCGTCTCCTTCTCGATCTCCGGGGCCTTGATGCTCTCGTCGATGACAATGGGGGCCATTGCCGGTGCTCCCATCTCAGCTGCCTCAGCTGCAGCGGTCTGCTCTTCGACTGCCTCGCTGCCATCTGTGGGCTGCTCATCCTCCGTCACATTGTCGTAGATCTCGACGTCGACGGGATGGCTCTCTGATGAGACGGCCTGGAAGAGGCCCGTCGCGGTGACGAGCAGCAGGATGAGGAGGTGGACGATAGCGGAGATGCCCCAGCTGGCCGCCTTCTCTTTATCTTCTCGAACCATCGGCGCCTCACTTCCCGCCCGCGTCGGCTGCGAGCCCGAACCGGCTGATGCCGGCGCTGCGGAAGTGGTCGAGCAGGTCGACGACCTTGCCGTAGTCGATGCCCTCATCGGCGCGCACGACGACGGCGAAGTGGCTGCTCGTGCGGTTCTCCTGCTGCGCCTGCTTGATGAGGGCCTTCTCCTCGATGGGCTGGTCCTCGAGGTACAGCGTGCCGTCCTTCTTGAGCGTGACGAGGTAGGTCACGTTCATCTGTGTCTGAGCACTCACGGCCTTCGGCACATTGACGTCAACCGTCTTGAGGTTGACCATGTAGAGCGTGCTGATCATGAAAAAGACGAGCAGGAAGAACATGATGTCGATCATCGGGATGATCATGACTTCCGGCTTCGTGAAGCTCCTTCTGTCCCGTAGTCTCATCAGGAGGCCTCCTCTTTGACGCCATGGATATCGCCTGCTTCAGCCGTCTCGACCATCGAGAAGCACTGCTCCATGTCCGTGACGATGTTCTCGATGCGCTGCGAGAAGTACGCGTGGACCGTCAGGGCGATGATGGCGACGCAGAGGCCCATGGCCGTCGCGATCAGGGCCTCGCCGACGCCGCCCGTGATGGCCGTGGCCTGGCCCGACTCCAGATTGAAGACGGAGAACGAGGTGATCATGCCGCTGATCGTGCCGAGCAGGCCGAGCAGCGGAGCCATCGTGACGATGACGCTGAGGTAGTAGAGGCGCTTGCGCAGCTTGGCGAGCGCGATGCCCGACTGGACTTCCATGTAAGTCGCGGGATTCTTGCGGGCTTCCGGCTTCTTCGTGATGACGGCGAACAGGATGTCGGCAAGAGCGCCGCGCGCATCGTCCGCGAGCTTCTCGGCCTGCTGGCGCTTGCCATTGGCCAGGGCCAGGTAGAAGTCGCGCGCAAAGGCGCGCCCCGAATCCATGCGGCGGAAGTAGAGGGCGCGCTCGATGCCGATTGAGAGCACGAAGAGCGAGCAGAGCAGCAGCACGTACATGACGATGCCGCCCTTCTGGAAAAACGTGATTCCTGTCGTCAAAAGTTCCATGATGATCTCCTTTTATTCTGATTCTCTTTCACTATTGCCAGAGCCAAGCCAGTCCACGAGGTCCTGGATGGCCATTTCTTTCGCGATGAGCCCGTGCGCATTCCAGATGATGGAATCGACGTCGAGCATGTGTCCTTCCCGCACAGCCGGCAGGGTCTGCCAGAGCGGGTCTTTCCGCAGTTCCTCGTAGCGCTTGGCGGCCGCTTCTTTGCTGCCGGCGCTGCTTGCGCCGTAGCCGCTCGAGATGACGAGGTAGTCGGCCTGAAGGTCCGGCAGGGACTCCATCGAGATGGCGAGGTTGTTCTTCGTCTTGTCGAGCGCGACGACCATCGGGTCCGGCCTGAGGTTCAAGAGCTCGTACATGAAGCGGTTCGTCGCATTGGCTGAATACGGGTAGAGGCGGATCTCCTTCTGCATGACGCGCAGGAATGCCACCGTAGCATCGCCGATATTGCCCTTGATGGCCATGCGCGCCTGCTTGACGCGACCGTAGTAAGCGTGCAGCCGCGCCTCGCCCTTCTGCGGCTGCCCGACGGCCCGCGCAGCCGCGAGTGCCGTGACCTCCTCTTTCTGCAGGTCGAGCGCGACGACCGGCGCGATCTTCGAGAGGGCATTGTAGGCGTTCTTGTCGTAGCTGTCGCGCATGAGGATGAGGTCAGGCTTTGCCTGCTGCACGGCTTCGAGGTTGATGGTCTTCGTCTCCGCATTGATGGGGATGTTGGCGATGCCCTTGTCCTTCATCAGCGGGTAGAGGTACGAGGATTTCGTCAGGTGCTCCGCCGCGATTGGAATGTCGAGCGAGACGGCCGTGTCCTCGAGGCCGATGACGGCGATGCGCTGCGGCTGCTCGGGCAGGATGGTCTTGCCGTACTTGTGGGCGATGACGAGATGACCCTCTTCTTCGGCAAACATCTTGTCCGCAGCCTTCTTCGTCTTCTCGAAGCGGGCCGCAAGCTCTGCGTCGATGGCCTCGGGCGTATCGGCGCGCACCACGGCGGGGTCAAAGAGCGCCGTGCTCTTGCTGCCAGAAGCAGCGTGACTGCCGCAGCCGCCAAGAGCGAGGCTCATCACGGTGAGCACGGCGAGAAGGCCCCAGGTCAAGAGACAGTTACGCATAGGACTTCTCCTCTTTCGTCAGGTCGCGCACATACGGGATGCAGTGCGGCCGGTCGGTGCGCGGGTCGCGCAGGAGCTCGGCGTCGATGCCGAAGACATCGGCGAGCATCTCCTTGGTGAAGACCTCGTCCGGCGTGCCCTCGTAGAGCAGCGTGCCGTGCTTCATCGCGAGCAGGTAGTCGGCAAAGCGCGCGGCCTCGTTGATCTCATGGATGACCATGACAATCGTCTTGCCGTAGGCCGTATTGAGATGGCGCACGAGCGTCAGCACATCCATCTGATGTGCGACGTCGAGAAAGCTCGTCGGCTCGTCGAGAAACAGGATCTCCGTGTCCTGCGCGATGGCCATCGCAATCCAGGCGCGCTGACGCTGTCCGCCTGAGAGCGCCTCGATGGGACGGTCGGCAAACGCCGTCATGTCCGTCTCCTGCAGCGCCCACTCGACCATGCGCCGGTCCTCCTGCGTCGTGCGCGCGAAGAAGCGCGCGCGATGCGGTGCGCGCCCGTAGTTGACGAGCTCCCGCACGGTGAGCCCCGCCGGGGCCTGCGGATTCTGCGGCAGAATGGCGAGTTTCTTGGCAAGCTGACGGCTGTCCTCTGCGAAGATGGATCGGCCGTCCAAGAGCACCTCGCCGCCGAGGGGCGGCTGGATGCGGCAGAGCGTCTTGAGGAGTGTCGATTTGCCGCAGCCATTGGCGCCTATGAGCGCCGTCACCTTGTGTGCCGGCACGGTCAGATTCATGTCCTCGATGATGACATTCTTGTCGTAGCCGGCCTTCAGATGCCTGGCTTTGAGTTCCATGGATTCCTTCCTTTCAAAATAGTAACGTGGATCAACCCTTGCTGCGCAAGAGGATGTAGAGGAAATACGGCGCGCCGATCAGCGAGACGACGAGGCCGACGAGCATCTCATCCGGCGCGATGATGATGCGCGCCGTGTAGTCCGCTGCCACGAGCAGGATGCCGCCTAAGAGCGCCGTCACCGGCAGATAGCGGCAGTGCGCCACGCCGACGAGGCGCCGGGCGATATGCGGGCAGATGAGGCCCACAAAGCCGATGCTGCCGCCGACAGCAACGCAGGATGAGGCGAGCACGACGGCCGCCATCAAGAGGACGAAGCGCGTGCGGCTCACGCGCAGGCCGAGCCCGAGCGCCGTCTCCTCGCGCAGGGCCAAAAGGTCGAGCGTCTCGTGGTTTGCGAGCAAGAAGAACAGAACGGCGAGCACGATGAAAAAGAGGATGTCGACATGCGTCCAGCTGTTGCCGAAGATGCTGCCGATGAGCCAGGTGTTGACCTGCTGGAAGCGCGTCGGATCGAGGCTGACGAGCAGCAGGATCTGTAGCGCGTGCAGGCCCGCTGTGACGGCGATGCCATTGAGGACCAGATTGTAGGTGCTCGTCATGCGGCCGCGCCGGTGCGAGAGGAAAAAGACGAGAGCTGCCGCTAGAGCCCCGCCGGCGACGGCCGCGAGCGGCTGCTGCCAGATGCCGAGGCCCGTCGCCGAAGAGCTGCCGTAGATCAGCAGCATGACCGCGAGCGCCGCGCCGGCATTGACGCCTAAGAGGCTCGGGCTCGCGAGCTCATTCTTGGAGATGGTTTGGAAGACCGCGCCAGAGACGGCGAGGCCCATGCCGATGAGCACGGCCAGGATGGACCGCACCATGCGGAAGTCAAAGACTGTCAGCCGCTCCTCCGGCGTGCCGCCGCAGAAGAGGCTGGCGAGCAGATGTTCCTTCGTGAAGTAGTGGAAGCCCGCCTGCAGGTGCAGGAAGAAGAGGCCGAGAAGCAGTGCCGCGAGTATGACAAATGTAGCGATGTAGTGCCTGTTTTTCATCAGCCCCGCACCTCCTTCCGGTTGGCCAGATAGAGGAAGAACGGCACGCCGACGAGCGCCGTCACGGCGCCGAGCGGGATCTCAAACGGCGGAGAGACGGTCCTCGCGACCATGTCCGCGACCAGCACGAGAAGTGCGCCCAAGAGGGCCGAGAACGGTACGACGAGGCGGTAATCGATGCCGACGATGCGCCGCGTGATGTGCGGCACGACGAGGCCGACAAAGCCGACAGGCCCCGCCACAGCCACAGCCGACCCCGCGAGAATCAGGACGGCAAGTCCCGCCCGCAGGCGGATGCGCGAGAGACTGCCGCCGAGGCCGATGGCCATGTCCTCACCGAAGGAGAGCAGTGTCACCGAGCGCGAGACGGACACGGCGAGGATGAGCCCCAGGATGGTCCAGGGCACGACGCCGAGGATTGCCGTCATACGGATGCCGCTGATGCCGCCGGCCGTCCAGTAGCTGAGCTCCTGCGCGACGTCGAAGAAGACGACGATCACCTGCGTGACCGCTAAGAATACAGCGCTGACCGCTGTGCCGGCCAGCGCGATGTAGACGGGTGTCAGGCCATGCTTGAGTGAGGCCAGCACGAGGATGAAGGCCGTCGCGAGCGCCGCGCCGAAGAAGGCGCTGACAATCGTCACCTGCAGCGAAGCCGCTGGCAGGAAGATCATCGCGAGTGCCAGGCCGAAGCTCGCCCCGGCATTGATGCCGAGGATGGACGGGCTGGCCAGCGGATTGTTCGTCACACCCTGCATGAGGGCGCCGGCCACGGCAAAGCTCATGCCGCAGACGAGCGCCGCCAAGAGGCGCGGCAGGCGCAGCGTCCAGACGACGAGGTCCGACGGCTCCTGACTGCCCGCAGACTGCAGGGCATTCAGCACGCCAGAGAGCGGGATGGCGCGCATGCCGACGGTCAGCGAGAAGAGCGCGAGCGCGCCGAGCACGGCAATCAGTACGACAGCCAGCAAGGCCACCCGTTTTGTGGATACCATTCTATCGCTCCCCTCGTCAGAAGTCCGCCGTCAGGGAGAGCAGGAAGGTGCGCGACTTGCCGAGGAAGACGCCGTTGTTCTGCAGGGCGCGCCAGTAGTTGCGGTTCGTGACGTTGTAGACGTCGCCGCGCAGCGTGAGCGGCACGCCACCCGCCTTGAACTTATAGCGCGCGCCGAGGTCCCAGGTCGCCCACGGCGAGACGCGGAAGCTATTGGCCTCGTTGGTGTAGGCCGAGCTGTTGTAGGTCAGATTCGTCGTCAGCGTCAGGCCCGGCACGGAGGCGATGTCCTGCTCGAGGCCCATAACGGCGTTCCAGCGCGAGGTCGCCGCGACGCGGTTGCCATCGTAGAGGCCGCCCGCCGTATTGCGGTACGTCGCATCGAGGAACATCAGTCCGCCCATGAGGCGCGTGCCCTTATGCGGCTCGCCGACGACATTCCACTCGATGCCGCGATGGCGCACTTCACCGCTCGGCGCATAACGGTTCGTCGCCGTGTCTTCGATGAGCGTCGGGGACTTGATAGCAAAGGCCGAGAGCGTCGTCGCCCACTTGCCGAAGTCGTACTTCGCACCGACCTCGTACTGCTTTGTCTTGAACGGTGCAAAGGCTTCGCCGTAGTTCGAGGCATCCGTATCCGTGACGAGAGAATCGCCGGCATCGAGGCCCTGCATGTAGTTGGCGTAGAGCGAGATGTTCTTCTGCGGCTTGTAGACGACGGCAAGGGCCGGCGTGAAGACCGACTCGTCGTAATGCGTCTTTTCCGCGCCCGTCTTCGTGTCGTAGGTGTCCACCTTGACGCGCTGCTCGCGGCCGCCGAGCACGAACTGCCACTTCTCATTCGGCGTCGTGATATTATCTGTCAGCGCGACGCCCGTGAACGTGTTCTCGTCGTTCTTCGGCTCCGACCAGCTGTAGGGATTCTCCGGCACTTGGAAGTCGATATCCCAGAGATTCGTCTTGAGGCCGGACTTGACCGTGCGATTGTTCATGTAGCGCGTGTAGTGGATGCGGTTCGCCCCCACCGTGAGCTCGTGCTTGAACCCGCCCGTGAAGAACTTGCCGCGCACGCCGACCTCTCCCGAGTCGGCCTTGTTGACCTGATTGTTGTACGAGTACTTCATCGTTGCATTGCCGAGGCGGTCCGAGAGCGAGAAGTTATTGTAGAAGTACTCCATCTTCGTGTTGCGCAGGCCGTACGAGAAGTAGCCCGTCCAGTCCTTGCTGAAGTCGTACTCGCCGTGCAGCATGCCGTACTGCTCATGGATGGAGCGGTAGCCGCCGTCAGCGCCGAACTTCGTGCCGCGCGGCACCTTGAACATGCTCGTCATCGTCGCAAGCGCCTTGCTGCCGATCGTCAGCTGGTACTGCTGGTCCGAGACCTTGTTGTAGACATAGCCGTAGTCGAAGCCGAGGCGGTAGCGGTCGCCCTTGTAGTCCGCACCGAGCGTGATGGAATCCGTGCGCATGTGCTCGTCGAACGACGTCTCGCCGTTGCGGTTCAGCACATTGATGCGCAGGCCGGCCTTCCCGTCATCCGTGCGGCGGCCGAAGTCGACCTGCTGCGTGAAGACGCTGTCGCTGCCGTACGAGATCTTGACGCGGTTCAAGGGCTCGCTGCCGGCGCGCTTCGTGATGTAGTTGATCGTGCCGCCAAGCGAGCCGTTCGGCGCGATGCCGGCAAGGATGGCGCTCGGTCCCTTGAGCACGTCGACGCGGTCCACGCCCTCGACGCCGCCGTAGAAGCGCGGCGCGATGCCGTAAAGGCCGTTGAGCTGGACATCCTGCTGCTGTGCTTTGAAACCGCGGATGTTCCAGGCGCTCGACACGCCCGACAGCGTCTGGTCGCTGACCGACGGGTCGTGGACGATGACGTCATCGACCGTCGCGACCTGATTGTCCTCCATCATCTTGTTCGTGTATCCCGTGATGTTGAACGGCACATCGAGCGTCGGGCGGTCGCCGAACACGCCGAGCTGAACAGACGTCGAGACCTGGCCGCCCGCATAGGCAGCCGGAGCCTCTTCTTCGTTTTCCGTCACCGGTTCCACAGGAGATTGCACAGGAGCCGGCTCTGCCTTCGTCTCTAGGGCTGGTTCCGCCGACTTCTCTGCATAGATGTCGCTCGAGCCGAAGTCGTAGACCTCGTCCTCCGCCGCTGCCATGGCCGGATGCATGGCCAGCGGTGAGACAATGGCCATGCTGGCCAAAGCCAGTGCAATCCTGCGGTACATGATACGTTCTCTCATACTACACCTCTTCTGATCCTTTGATGCTCTTATCCTCTGATTTTCGGCGGTATCTCTTGATATTCATTATCGTTGAATGAAAATCTTTTCTTATCTTATAGCCACTGATATCGATTGTCAATACAACTTGTTTAAATTAATTGAAATTAAATATCATTATAATGGCCATCCAAAAGGGTCCATGCAAAGATGATAATCACAAAAAAATAAAGAGCCGCAACTCCACTTTCGTGGAGCTGCGGCTCTTCATTCTATGTCGTAGAGAGAGTTATGAGGGAAAACTAGGTTCAAACGCCGATTCCCTGCCACGTTCAGCCGTTGATGCTGATCGTGTGCGAAGGCTCTGCCTTCTCAGTGAGTTTCGGCATGCAGACGGTCAGGACGCCGTCCTTGTACTCCGCCGTCGCTTTCGACTCATCGATGTTGTCGATGTAGAACGAACGGCTCATCGAAGTCGAGCGGCGCTCACGGCGTACGTAATTGCCCTTCTCGTCCTTCTTGTCGTTATCCTCTGCCGTCTTCGTGGCAATCGTCAGGTAATGGTCTTCATACGTCAGGGAGATATCCTCTTTCTTGAGGCCCGGCAGTTCAGCTGTGAGCTCATAGCTCGTGCCGTTATCCTTGACATCGACCTTGAAGTCCGGTGCCTTGAAATTCGTCAGGAACGGCTCGTCGAAGACATCAAACAGACGATCAAAAGCATTCTCTTCTTTCGCGAGATCTTTACGCGATGCAAATGGAACCAAACCAAACATAAAGCAAATCCCCTTTCTGCAACTTGCCGGAGTGGCACGCGGATGCGTGTTGCTGTCCGGGAACTCTTGAACTTCTTGATGAAGCCTCGGGCTCTCGTCCCTTTGGATCTCTCCTCCGGGGATCTCTCCCTCGCTTCAATTATCATTGTACCACAATTGGTCAAAATGTCAATAGGTCAAATGAACAAATTTTTTTTTGCGCGGCTGAACGCAAGACAGGGATACAAAGCAGAGAGCCGCAATCCTTTTGGATTGCGGCTCTTCTGCTGCCTGACAGCGCCCTTTTGAGCGCCGTCTCTCTATGCAAGTTTCCCGTCAGCGGGAATTATTTGTTCATTGCTTCCTGTACAGCAACAGCGACAGCGACCGTCATGCCGACCATCGGGTTGTTGCCTGCACCGATGAGGCCCATCATGTCGACGTGTGCCGGAACGGAGGAAGAACCTGCGAACTGAGCATCGCCGTGCATACGGCCCATCGTATCCGTCATACCATAGGAAGCCGGGCCGGCTGCCATGTTATCCGGATGGAGCGTACGGCCCGTGCCGCCGCCCGAAGCGACCGAGAAGTACTTCTTGCCCTTCTCGATGCAAGCCTTCTTGTAGCAGCCAGCGACCGGATGCTGGAAGCGCGTCGGGTTCGTGGAGTTACCCGTGATGGAGATATCGACATCTTCGTGCTCCATGATGGCAACGCCTTCCTGGACGGAGTCAGCGCCGTAGCACTTGACCTTTGCACGCTCCGGATCCGTGCCGTACTTGATCTCCTCGACGATGTTGAGCTTGCCCGTCTTGAAGTCGTAGTCCGTCACGACATACGTGAAGCCATTGATGCGGCTGATGATCTGAGCAGCATCCTTGCCGAGACCGTTGAGGATGACGCGCAGCGGGTTCTTGCGGACCTTGTTGGCCGTCTTAGCGATACCGATAGCGCCCTCAGCAGCTGCGAAGGACTCGTGGCCTGCGAGGAATGCGAAGCAGCCAGCATCCTCAGAGAGGAGCATAGCGCCGAGGTTGCCGTGGCCGAGACCGACCTTGCGGTGGTCAGCAACAGAACCCGGTACGCAGAAAGCCTGGAGGCCTTCGCCGATAGCCTTAGCGGCGTCAGCAGCCTTCGTGCAGCCCTTCTTGATGGCGATGGCAGCACCGAGCGTGTAAGCCCATTTTGCATTCTCGAATGCAATCGGCTGGAGATTTTCTACGATCTGATACGGGTTGATGCCCTTCTCGTCGCAGACTTTCTTAGCATCTTCAATGGAAGCCAGACCATACTGTTTGCAGACTTCGTTGATTTTATCAATACGGCGCTCATAGCCTTCGAATAATGACATTCTATTCATTCCTTCCTTTTACCTTGAAACTCGGAATCTCGTCACGCAGCGAGGATATTACTCTTCACGCGGATCGATGAACTTGACGCCGTCAGCGAAGCGGCCCTTCGTGCTCGTGTTGGCCTTGATTGCCTCATTGGCATCCTTGCCTGCACGGACAGCTTCCATGACTTTGCCGAGCTGTACGACTTCGTAGCCGATGATGCGGCCTTCGTTGTCGAGAGCGAGCTTCGTGACATAGCCTTCTGCGAGTTCGAGGTAACGCGGGCCCTTCTTGAGCGTGCCGTAGAGCGTACCGACCTGGCTGCGCAGGCCTTTGCCGAGGTCATCGAGACCAGCGCCGACCGGCAGGCCGTTGTCGGAGAATGCCGTCTGGCTGCGGCCGTAAGCGATCTGCAGGAAGAGCTCACGCATAGCCGTGTTGATGGCATCGCAGACGAGGTCCGTGTTGAGTGCTTCGAGGACCGTCAGGCCCGGAAGGATTTCAGCAGCCATGGCAGCGGAATGCGTCATGCCCGAGCAGCCTACCGTCTCAACGAGGGCTTCCTGGATGATGCCGTCTTTGACGTTGAGCGTCAGCTTGCAGGCACCCTGCTGCGGAGCGCACCAGCCAACACCGTGCGTCAGGCCGCTGATGTCCTGGACGTTCTTGGATTTTACCCATTTGCCTTCTTCAGGAATCGGGGCAGCACCGTGATGTACTTCCTGTGCTACGCATGCCATGTCTTCCACTTTCTGTGAATAAGCAATCATTGTTCGTATTCCTCTCTTTTCTAAAATATAATACTGAGGTGCATTCTCTCTGGGGCCAGCATTGAGGGCAGGGGCCCCTGCCCTTCCTTGCTCAAGGGAATGCTGCCTCTATCGCGCAATCAAAGCTCTACGAGGTTCTTGCCCGTCATCTCTTTCGGGATGTCGAGACCAGCGAGCGTCAAGAGCGTCGGTGCGATATCGCAGAGCGCGCCGTCCTTGACGGATTTGACGCGGTCCGAAACGACGATGAACGGCACAGCGTTCGTCGTGTGCTTCGTGAACGGCTGGTTGTTGACGTAGTCCATCATCTTATCGGCATTGCCGTGGTCCGCCGTGATGCAGACCTCGCCGCCGACTTCCTTGATGGCAGCGACGAAGCGGCCGACGCAGGAGTCAACCGTCTCGACAGCCTTGACGACTGCCGGGAAGACGCCCGTATGACCGACCATGTCGCAGTTCGCGTAGTTGAGGATGATGAAGTCGTACTTCTCGGAACGGATGGCCTCGCAGACCTTGTCCGTGACCTCGACGGCGCTCATCTCCGGCTTGAGGTCATACGTAGCGACCTTCGGGCTCGGGACGAGGATGCGGTCCTCGCCCTTGTACGGCTCCTCGACGCCGCCGTTGAAGAAGAACGTGACGTGCGCGTACTTCTCCGTCTCAGCGATGCGGAGCTGCGTGAGGCCGTTGTCCTGGATGATCTCGCCGAGCGTCTTGTCGATGTGCTCCGGCGGAAAAGCGACCGCTGCATTCATGCCGTCCTCGTACTGGGAGAACGTCGCGAACGGGATCTTGAGATCCTCATCGCGCTCGAAGCCGTCGAACGTCTCATCGACGAACGCATGCGTGAGCTGGCGGGCACGGTCCGGGCGGAAGTTGAAGAAGATGGCGCCGTCGCCGTTCTTCATGCCCTCATAACCCTTGACGACGAACGGCACGACGAACTCGTCGTTGACGCCGTTCTCGTAGCTTGCCTTGAGGCCGGCTACCGGGTCGTCTGCTACGACACCCTCTGCATGAGCGATGGCCTCATAGGCCTTCTGCTCGCGGTCCCAGCGATGGTCGCGGTCCATTGCGTAGTAGCGGCCGGCGACCGTCGCGATCTTGCCGACGCCGATCTCCTTGCACTTTGCCTCGAGCTCCTCGAGGTACGGCTGTGCGCTCTGCGGCGGCACATCGCGGCCGTCGAGGAAGGCGTGGACGTAGACGTCCTTGACGCCCTGCTGCTTTGCCATCTCGAGCAGTGCGTAGAGGTGGCCCTGATGGCTGTGTACGCCGCCCGGGGAAACGAGGCCGAGCAAATGGACAGCGCCGCCATTTGCCTTGGCATCCTGCATGATCTTGACGAGGACTTCGTTCTTGAAGAAGTCGCCGTTCTTGATGTCACGCGTGATGCGCGTGAGCTGCTGGTAGACGAGGCGGCCGGCACCGATGTTCGTGTGACCGACTTCCGAGTTGCCCATCTGGCCGTCCGGCAGGCCGACGAATTCGCCGGAAGCCTGCAGATGGCTCGTGTTGTAGTTTGCCATGAGGCCGTCGAGGACCGGAGTCTTCGCAGCTTCTACGGCATTGCTCTTGTCGAGCTTACCACCGAGACCGCAGCCATCCATGATGATGAGTGCGACCGGTGCGTGTTTGATCTTTGCCATTGTGGATTATTACTCCTTCTAAAAGGAACCGAATCAGTAGTTGACGATCTCGCTGAAGTCCTTAGCCTTGAGCGATGCACCGCCGACGAGGGCGCCATCGACGTTCGGCTGCTTCATGAGATCCTTGATCGTAGCCGGCTTGACGCTGCCGCCGTACTGGATGCGGATGCCGTCAGCTGCTTCCTGGCCGAATTCTGCTGCAACCGTCTTGCGGATGTGTGCGCAGACTTCCTCAGCCTGCTCGAACGAAGCCGTCTTGCCCGTGCCGATTGCCCAGATTGGCTCATAAGCGATGACAAGCTGAGCGACTTCTTCCGGCTTGAAGCCAGCGAGAGCAGCCTTGACCTGGCCTGCGACGAAGTCGAGATAGACACCGGCTTCGCGCTGCTCGAGGGACTCACCGCAGCAGATGATCGGCGTGATGCCAGCAGCGAAAGCAGCATGAGCGCGCTTGTTGACGCCCTCATCCGTCTCGCCGAAATAACCGCGGCGCTCGCTGTGGCCGAGGACGCAGTAGTCTACGCCGATCTCGTTGAGCATGCCCGTGGAGATCTCGCCCGTGAAGGCACCATGGCTTTCCCAATGGACGTTCTGTGCACCGACGTGGATGTTCGTGCCGAGTGCTGCGTCAGCGACAGCTGCGAGAGCCGTAGCCGTCGGGCAGACGACAACCGTGACCTTGGCGTCCTTGACGAGCGGAGCCAGACCGCGGACGAGGTTCTTGCCCTCGACGATCGTGTTGTTCATCTTCCAGTTGCCTGCAATGATCGGAGTTCTTGCCATTTTTGAAATACCCCCTAATGCTGTATCAGATGGTGCAGAGGCCCGCCCTGCGGGCCCCTCACCTAAACCTTGCGTATCTTATTTGTCAGCCAGTGCTGCGATGCCCGGCATCTCTTTGCCTTCGAGGAACTCGAGCGTAGCGCCGCCGCCCGTGGAGACGTGCGAGATCTTGTCCGTCAGGCCCGTCTTCTTGAGGGCTGCAACGGAGTCGCCGCCGCCGACGATGGAGATAGCGCCGTTTTCCGTAGCCTTGGCGACAGCCTTAGCAACAGCGAGCGTGCCTTTTGCAAAAGCATCAAACTCGAATACGCCCATCGGTCCGTTCCAGATGACCGTCTTAGCGCCTTCAAGAGCCTTCGTGTACTCTTCCGACGTCTTCTCGCCGGAATCGAGTGCCTGCCAGCCATCCGGTACTTTGTCGACGTCAACCGTCTTCGTGTTGGCATCGGCAGCGAACTTGTCGGCAATGACGAGGTCGACCGGCAGGACGACCTTGACGCCCTTGTCTTCTGCTTTCTTGAGCAGCTCACGAGCGAGATCGTACTTGTCCGGCTCGCAGAGGGAATCGCCAATCGGCAGGCCCTTGGCTGCATCAAACGTATGAGCCATGCCGCCGCCGATGATGATCGTGTCGACCTTGTCGATCATGTTGCTGATGACGCCAATCTTATCGGAGACCTTGGCACCGCCGATAATGGCGACGAACGGATGCTGCGGGTTCTCGAGCGTCTTGCCGATGTAGTTGATTTCCTTTTCCATCAGGAAGCCAGCGACCGTCTCGATGTACTTCGGAACGCCTGCGTTCGAAGCATGAGCGCGGTGGGAAACACCGAAAGCATCGTCGACTGCGAGGTCGCAGCCGGAAGCGAGCTGCTTCGCGAACTCAGGATCGTTCTTCTTCTCTTCCTTGTGGTAGCGGAGGTTCTCAAGCAGCAGGACTTCGCCCGGCTTCAGCGCAGCCTTTGCGGCGTCTGCCTCAGCGCCGACGCAGTCGGATGCCCACTTGACATCGCGGCCGAGCAGCTCGGAGAGGTGCTTGACGAGGTACTTCGTGGAGAACTTGTCCTCGCGAGCCTCGGTCGGGCGGCCGATGTGGCAGGCGATGACGAGAGCTGCACCGTGATCGAGCAGGTAGTTCAGGGTCGGCAGCGTGCGGACCATGCGCGTATCGTTCGTGATGTTCATCTTGTCATCGAACGGGACGTTGTAGTCGACGCGGACGAATACTTTCTTGCCGTTTACGTCAATGTCTTTGATGGTTTTCTTGTTCATCGTAAAACCTCCAAGGTCTTTTTCTCATAAAAAATGAGGTCCGGCCCAAACAAACGGCCGGACCTCAAGAGATCTTCTACTGTATTCAGTTGAGAACTCTTAATTCAATTACTTTACTTCCTCAGCGAAGTACTTGATCGTGCGAACCATCTGGCTCGTGTAGGAGTTCTCGTTGTCGTACCAGGAAACAACCTGTACGAGGGAGTTGCCGTCGCCCGTGTGGGAAACCATCGTCTGCGTAGCATCGAACAGGGAGCCATAACGCATGCCGACGATATCCTTCGAAACGATCTCGTCTTCGTTGTAGCCGAAGGACTCCGTAGCAGCAGCCTTCATAGCAGCGTTGATGCCCTCAACCGTGACTTCACCCTCAACAACAGCGTAGAGGAGCGTCGTGGAGCCCGTCGGGGTCGGAACGCGCTGTGCAGCACCGATGAGTTTGCCGTTCAGATCCGGCAGAACGAGGCCGATAGCTTTAGCAGCACCCGAGGAAGCCGGAACGATGTTCTCGGAAGCAGCACGGCTGCGGCGGAGGTTACCCTTGCGCTGCGGGCCATCGAGTACCATCTGGTCGCCCGTGAAAGCGTGGATCGTCTGCATGATGCCGCTCTTGATCGGAGCGAACTTGTTCAGAGCGTCAGCCATCGGAGCGAGGCAGTTCGTCGTGCAGGATGCAGCGGAGATAACTTTCGTGCCAGCCGGGATCGTCTTGTGGTTCGTGTTGAATACGATCGTCGGGAGGTCGTTACCAGCCGGAGCGGAGATAACAACTTTCTTAGCGCCTGCTGCGAGGTGAGCGGAAGCCTTCTCTTTGGACGTGTAGAAGCCCGTGCACTCGAGGACAACATCAACATCATGCTTAGCCCAAGGAATGTCTTTTGCATCGCGCTCAGCATAGATCTTGATCGTCTTGCCCTTGACCGTGATCGTGCCAGCTTCGTCATCAGCCGAAACCGTGTCAGCATACTCGTATCTGCCCTGGGAAGAATCGTACTTCAGCAGGTATGCGAGCATGGACGGCTTCGTGAGGTCGTTGATAGCGACGACTTCATAACCCTCAGCGTCGAACATCTGACGGAATGCGAGACGACCGATACGGCCAAAACCATTGATAGCAACTTTTACTGCCATTTGAAAATTACCCCCTAAATAGTCTTAGAAGTTTCAGTTCTTACAGGTCTAATGATACAATAAACGCAGTCCAAATGTCAATGGTTTTGGCATAAATTGAACCAATTACAGTCGCGCTAAAAATGTCTATTGCCAGAATTTTCCACTTTAAATTTATAACAAGAGATTTCCCCCGCGGAATGCCTTTGAACGCTGATAAACAATAGGAAGTCAACCGCTTCTATACAAAAAGCTGACAAGCATTTTTGCTTGTCAGCTCGCTTATCATACATAAATTGTATTAATACTTCTGCTCCTCTTTCTCCATCTTCTCAAGGGCCAGCAGGGCCTGCACGAGGATGGCGCACTCGAGGCGCTTTTTCTGGATCTCGCAGCCGACTTCGTAAGGCTCACGGATGTCGCCGTGGAAGAGGTCGGCATTGGCATGGCAGCCGCCCGAGCAGAAGAAGCGCGCCCAGCAGTCGCGGCACTTCGGCTTGTTGAGCACATGGCTCTCGCGGAAGTACTGAGGAAGCTCCGTGTTCGTGATGCCCTCGTAGATGTCGCCGAGCTTGTAGCCCTCGCGGCCGACGAACTGATGGCACGGATAGAGGTCGCCGTTCTCCGAGACGGCAACGTACTCATGGCCGGCACCACAGCCCGAAAGGCGCTTGGCGACGCACGGGCCGTTCGAGAGGTCCATGTTGAAGTGGAAGAACCAGAAGCCCCGGCCCTCGCGGTGGCGCTTCATGTAGGCCTCGGTCAGGCGGTCGTACTCCTCGCGGATGCGCGGCAGGTCTTCCTCCGTGAAGCCGAGCGGGCTGTCCTTCATGACGACGGGCTCGACCGAGAGGATATTGAAGCCCTCGTCGACCATCGAGAGGACGTCCTTCGTGAAGTCCATGTTGTTATGGGTGTAGGTGCCGCGCAGGTACGTGTAGACGCCGCGGTAGTCCCAGTCGCCGCCCTTGCGGCTCGCGATGCACTTCTTGAAGTTCTTGACGATGCGGTCGTACGTGCCGTGGCCGCCCGCATCCGGGCGCATGGCGTCGTTGACTTCCTTGCGGCCGTCGAGGGAGAGCACGAGCGAGAAGTCGTTGTCGTTGAGCCACTTGATGTTCTCGTCATTGAGGAGCATGCCGTTCGTCGTCATCGTGAGCTTGAACTTCTTGCCCGTCTCCTTCTCGCGCTGGCGGGCGTACTCCGTCACGGCCTTGACGGTCTTCATGTTCATGAGCGGCTCGCCGCCGAAGAAGTCGACCTCGCAGTGCTTGCGCGGGCCACAGCTCTCGATGAGGAAGTCGATGGCGCGCTTGCCGACTTCCGGCGTCATGACGGCGCGCTCCTGGCCGTAGCTGCCACCGTCGCCGAAGCAGTACTTGCAGCGCAGGTTGCAGTCCTGCGCAACCATGAGGCAGATGGACTTGATGAGGCCCTTCTGCTTGAACGTCGGCGGCACATCGATGTCCGGCGCGAAGAGCTCGCCCATCTCCATGAGTTCGTGGAGCTCCCCGAGCGCTTCGCGGAGGTCTGCTTCCGGATAGACGTCCTTGAGCGCCGCGACGACTGCCTCATCGTTCGCGCCGTCGAACGTGTCCATCATGTCGTAGATCATCTTGTCGATGACATGGACCGCACCGCTGTTGATGTCGAGCAGGATGTAATGGCCGCCCTGTTCGAATTTATGGATTTTCGCTTTCATCGTTACTCCTTTGATAGCAAAAAAGCCTTCCCAGATGGGAAGGCTCTTCACGAAACATTATTTCTCGCAAACCTGATTGCCTACCGTGCAGGAAGTCTTGCAAGCAGACTGGCAGGATGCCTGGCACTCGCCGCAGCCGCCCGTCTTGAGCGAAGCCTGCATCGAAGGTTTGTTGACCGTCTTGATGTGTTTCATCGTCAGCCCTCCTAACTAGATAAAATCATATCTCTCTTTATTTTATCTGTTTTCGCCTGTATTCGCAAGAATTTATTTTGTGCAGGCCACCATGCGGCGCTCCACAAACGTCACGATGGCGAGGTCCGCCATCGCTGCGAGTTTCTCGGCCGCGCCGAAGTTCGCGCCGATGGCAGAGGCCGTGTGCGCGTCGGAGCCGAGCGTCACATAGCGGCCGCCGAGCTCGCGGTAGCGCGTGTAGACGGGCATGAGCTCCTTGCAGGCCGTGCGGCTCCCAAGGCGGCGCGTGTTGAGCTCGAGGACGGTGTCCGTCTCGATGGCCGCGCGCAGAATGGCATCGATGTCCTCCTGGAAGGTGCCGTAGGAGACCTCGGGATTATCGTAAGGCGCATAGCGCGCGATGTAGTCGATATGGCCGAGCACGTCGATGTGCGCGCCGTAGCGGCGAACATTCTCCACCATAAGCGCGTAGTAGCGATGAAACGCTGCCTCTTTGCTCTTGCCCTCGTAGTAGGCCGGGTAGTAGATGTCCTGCCCGTCGACGATGTGCTGCGAGCCGATGACGATGTCAAACGGCGCCTGCTGGAGGAAGTTGCAATTGCCCTCAAGGATGGACTCGTTCATGCCGATCTCGATGCCGAGGTGCAGGCGCTCGCCGCGATAGGGCTCATAGGCCTGCCAGTAAGCCTGCGGATCGAAGGTGAAGTCCATCTCGCCCGGGTAGTCGAGGTCGAGGTGCTCGGTGAACGCGAGCCCGACGCCCGCCTCCCGCGCCTTCTCGATGGCATCGGCCGCCTGCATCTCAGAATCCGCCGAAAAGGCGGTGTGGCTGTGGCTGTCAAAGATCATCGTGCACCTCAGTCTTTCTCCGCGTCGATGACCGGGACTCTCGCCCGGATGATGACCATCGCGATGGCGAGGCAGATGATGCCCGTCAGGAGGCCGAGCCAGCCGTTCTCCGTCAGGCCGTCCACGATGTAGCCGAAGAAGCTGCAGGTAGCGACGACGCCGACGTACGGCAGCTGCGTGCTGACGTGGTCGATGTGGTGGCACTGGGCGCCGGCCGAGGCAAGGATGGTCGTATCAGAGATCGGCGAGGCGTGGTCGCCGCAGACGGCGCCTGAAAGGACGGCCGCCACGCAGACGACGAGCATGCTCGGGTCATTCATGCCGAGCACGGCGATCGCGATCGGGATCAGGATGCCGAACGTGCCCCACGACGTGCCCGTCGCAAAGGCGAGACCCGAGGCCACGAGGAAGAAGATCGGCGGCAGGAACATGATGATGGAGGCGTGCGTGCTGACGATTGCGCCGACGAAGCCGCCGAGGTTCAAGTACTCCTTGCTGCAGATGCCCGAGAGCGTCCAGGCCAGGCAGAGGATGAAGATGGCCGGCGTCATCGCCTTGAAGCCCCAACCGAAGCTGTCGCAGAACGCGTTGAAGGAGATGATGCGGCGCGGCAGGTAGAGGAAGCCCGTGAAGACGAAGGCGATGAAAGAGCCGAGCACGAGTGACTTGGCCGAATCGCAGTTCGCGAATGCCTCGGCGATCGTTTTGCCCTCGTGGATGCCGCCCGTGTAGAGCATGCCGTAAACACAGGCCGCGATAAGCACGATGAGCGGCAGGATGAGGTCGAGGATCTTGCCATGGCCGAGCTCCATGTCAGCCGACTTCTGCTCTGCGTCCGCATATTCCTTCGGGATGACGAACTTCTTGCTGTTCTCGCGGATGCTCTCGCCCATCGCCGCAAAGTCGCGGGCCGTCCAGATGATGAAGATCATGAAGAGGATCGTCAGCCAGGCGTAGAGGTTAAACGGGATGGTCTGCAGGAAGAGGCTGAAGCCGTCGATTGTGCTGTCCTCCGGCAGCGAGGAGCCGACGGCGGCCGCCCAGCTCGAGACCGGCGCGATGATGCAGACAGGCGCTGCCGTCGCATCGATGATGTAAGCGAGCTTCGTGCGCGCGACCTTGAGCTTGTCCGTGACCGGGCGCATGACGGTGCCGACCGTCAGGCAGTTGAAGTAATCATCGATGAAGATGACAATGCCGAGAAGGGCCGTCAAGAGGAGGGCGCTGCGCTGCCCCTTGATGGTCTTCGAGGCCCACTCGCCGTAGGCGCGCGTCGCGCCGGAGCGGCTGATGGCCGCGACGAGGATGCCGAGGATGACGAGGAAGACGAGGATGTTGACGTTGCTGCCGACCTTGTCGGACATGACCGTGAACATCGTGAGGATGGATTCGAGGATGTTGCCGCCCGTGAACAGCAGGGCACCGGAGAAGATGCCGATGATCAGGGACATGTAGACCTCTTTTGTCCAGAGCGCCAGCACGATCGTGATGACCGGCGGCAGGATGGACCAGGCTGTTGCTGCCATTATCATACCTACTTTCTTGTATATGTTTTGCGGATCGATACAGACATATTCTATAACAAGATTGTCATAGTAGCAAATACTTTATGCATTTTCCTCTGCGGCAAAGGCATCGGCGAGGCGGCCGAATTCCTCGAGCGTCAACGTCTCGCCGCGGCGCGTCGGGTCGATGCCCGACTGCTCGAGCGCATCGCGCACGGCTTCCTTCGAGAAGCCGCCGCCCTTCAGGGCGTTCATGAGCGTCTTGCGGCGCTGCCCGAAGGCGGCCTTGACGACGCGGAAGAAGAGCTTCTCGTCCTGCACGGCCACGGCCGGCTCCTTGCGCACGCGGCACGAGACAACGACGCTCATGACCTCCGGCGCCGGGATGAAGGAGCGCGGCGGCACGTCGAGCACGATCTGAGGCTCCGTGTAGTACTGGACCGCCACGGAGAGCGCGCCGTAGATGCGCGAGCCCGGCTTGGCCGTCATGCGCTCCGCCACTTCCCTCTGCACCATCGTGACCATGTGCGTGATGGGCAGGCGGCGCTCCAAGAGCGTCATGAGAATCGGCGTCGTGATGTAGTACGGCAGGTTGGCCGCAACCTTGAACGGCGCATCCCCCATGATCTCGGGGATGTTGACCTTGAGGATGTCGCCCGGCACGATGCGCACGTTGTCGTAGGCCTTGAGTGTCTCCTTGAGCACGGTCGGCAGCTTCTTGTCGAGCTCGACGGCCGTGACGTCGGCGCCGGCCTCTGCGAGGCCCTGCGTCAGCGTGCCGATGCCCGGCCCGATCTCGAGCACGCGGTCGCCCGGCTCAATCTCGGCCGCCTCGACGATGCCCTGCACGATGCGCGCATCGATGAGGAAGTTCTGACCGAGCTTCTTGCTCATGCGCAGGCCGAATGCCTTGAGGATGTGCAGCGTGACCTCGCGGCTCGCAATCTTCGGCTGCAGTACTTTCTCGTCTTCTTTATTCATGACTTTCCTCCTGCTCTCTGTCCTCGCGCTCTATCTCCTCGATGGCGCGGTCAAATTCCTCTCTCGTGACGCCGTAGTGATTGAGGCGCGTCAAGAACGTCTTGGCGTTGGCAAAGCCGAGCCCGAGCTTCTCGCCGAGGCGCGCGCGGCGCGCCGAAGCATCCACAGCGCCCGAGAGGCCGTGGAGGATGAGGTCGGCACCCGTGAAGATCTTCTTCGGCTCCCAGTCCAGCGTGCGGACTTTCGCGAGCGCCTTGCGGATGGCATCGGGCTTTGCCTGCTCGATACCAATGTCGTCGTTGGCCGTCGCCTCCTCGACGGGCACGAACGCGTGCTTGGCCTCGGGGAAGCGCCGCGAGAGGTACTTGCGGATGCGCTCGCCGGCCGAGTCCGGATCTGTCATGATGATGATGCCGCGCTTCTTGTAGGCCTGCTCGATGTTCTTGAGCGCCTGCGGCTTGAGGTTGAATCCCTCCGTGATGATGCAGTCGGCCTCGACTGCCTTGTCGATGGCGACGACGTCCATCTTGCCCTCGACCACCAAAACTTCCTTGATCATATCGTTCCCTTCTCAAAGCCCTGCTGGGGCTTCGCTTCTTTTCTGTCCTGTCCTTCCTGTCCTTTCGGCACGCCTTCGAGCAGCGGTCGGACGGCCGCGTAGACATCGGCATAGATGGCCGCGACGGAGCGCGGCTCGCCATTCTCGCTGCACGCGACGCGCGTCCAGCCGTACTTCGCGGCCAGTTCTTCGTAGGCCGCATGGCAGCGGTGCAGATATGCCCTGTCGCGCTCGTGGATGTCCTTCTCCTGCGCCGTTTCTTCGGCCCGCGCCGCAATCAGGCGGTCGGCCACCTCGGGGTCCATGTCGAGGAAGACGACCTTGTCGGGCACGGGCAGGCCGAGCTTGTGGAACTCAAAGTCCCAGAGCCAGTCGAGGAACGCCTCGCGCTCCTTCCGGTCGGTCAGCTTGACGGCCTGATGCACCATATTCGAGGTCGTGTAGCGGTCGGCGAGGATGATCGCGCCCGCCTCGTACGCCTTCTTCCACTTCATGCGGTACGAGGCGTAGCGGTCGACCGCGAAGAACGTCGAAGCTGCGTAGGCGTTGACGTCCTCTGCATGGCCGCCGAAGTCGCCGCGCAGGTACATGCGCACGAGCATCGAGGAGTCCGCCGCATAGTCGGGGAACTCGATGCGGTGCACGCGATAGCCCTCGCGGCAGAGGTGGTCGTAGAGCGCCTTCGTCTGCGTCGCCTTGCCCGAGCCGTCGCCCGCTTCGATGATGATGAGTTTTCCCTTTCGTTCCATCTACTTCACTGCTCCCCTCTTCCGACGACCTGCAGTTCCGTAAGCGATGCGTCGCGCGGACCGACGACCTTGAGGCCGAGCGACTGCATCGCGCGGATGTAGTGCAGGCTCGCCGCATCGATGATATCGCCGGGGCAGAGGATCGGGATGCCCGGCGGGTAGAACATGACCTGCTCGGCCGCGATACGCCCCTCCGCCTCGCCAAACGGCACGCTGCACTTCGGCGCGAAGAACGCCTCGCGCGGCGTCATGCCCTGCGCGGGCACGGCGGGCAGCTCTGCCGCCACAGCACTGGCCGCAACTGTCGCGCGACGGTGGTCACGCGCGAGTCCCTGCAGTGCCGCCAGCAGGTAGTCCGCCTGCTCTTTCCCATCCGCGTACGAGAGGATGAAGAGCAGGTTGCGCGCATCGGAGAGCTCGCACTGGACCTTGTACTCGTGGCGCAGGATGGATTCGGCCTCGACGCCGCTGAGGCCGAGGCCCGTGACCTGCACCGTGATCTTCGTCGTATCGAGCCCCGTCGCGCCGGGATAGTCCGTGTACTCCAGGCCAAACGACCAGAGCCCATCAATCTCGTTGATGGCGCAGCGCAGCTTCTCTGCAAGACGCACAGCGCTGCCGACCGTCTCGCGGCCATCCTCTGCCATCTGCAGCCGCGCGATATCGAGCGAGGCTAAGAGCAGCTGGTTCGGGCTCGTCGACTGCAGGAGGCTCGCGGCCTCGCGCACGCGCTCCCTGCTGACGCGCGGTCCGCTAGTAAGCAGCATCGAGGCCTGCGTCATCGCGCCGAGGATCTTATGCGTGCTCTGCGCGGCCATGTCGGCGCCGCAGTCGATGGCCTGCGGCGGCAGATCGTCCGAGAAGCGCAGGTGCGGGCCGTGCGCCTCGTCGACGAGCAGCAGCATGCCGTGCGCATGGACGAGCTTCGCGATTGCTTCCAAGCCGTACGTCACGCCGTAGTATGTCGGGTAGACGCAGACGAGCGCCTTCGCCTCGGGATGCAAAGCGATAGCACTGCGGACCGTCTCCTCAGTCAAGCCCATCGCGATGCCGAGGCGCTCGTCGATCTCTGGCTGCAGGAAGACGGGCCGCGCGCCCGCGAGGATGATGCCGCCGATGACCGAGCGGTGCGCATTGCGCGGCACGAGGACGGTGTCGCCGGGCGCTAAAGCGCCCATGAGCATCGTGTGGATGGCCCCCGTCGTGCCATTGATCATGAAGAAGGCCTGGTCCGCGCCGTAGAGCGCGGCCGCCATCTCCTGCGCCTCCTTGATGCACATCGTCGGCTCGTGCAGGTCATCGAGCTCCTCCATCAGGGAGACCTCCTCGCGCAGTCCCTCTTCCGTCACGAGCGCCTTCAAGAGCGGATGCGCGCCAAGCCCCTGCTTGTGCCCCGGCGTGTGGTAGGCCCTCGCGCCATCCGCCGCATACGCCTTCATGGCCTCGGCAATCGGCGCCCGAAGCGCCTCATCGTGTCGTTTCTCCACCTCATTCACCCTTCTTCTTTCTGCCAGTCCTGGCATTTATCCACCGTCCCTGTTAAAAATGTGCATAAAAATGTGGATAACTACGCCGAAAAACGCCAAGTTATCCACAGACTGCACGTCTATCTATCGTTTTTGCTGCCGCCGTGCAAAGAGGATGGCCAAAAAGAGAACCACTGCGCCGATGACGATAGCGATGTCGTTCTTGCCGAAGAGGGCCTCAGAGCCGCCTTCCTCTACCTTTGCGCAGAGTGCCAGTCCGACGAGCACGACGACGAGGAGATTCGAGATCTTCCTGAGCATTGACCGGTTCATTTCTTGCCCTTGCGCTCCTTCGCACGTTCCTTCGCAGCCTTCTCCTTCGCCTTGACCTTGTCATCAAGCTTCTTCTGCTGCTGATACTTCGCGTAGTCGACGCCCATGCTCGCCAGCTTGTGCTTGACGCTCATCATCGGATGGCGCAGGAACATGCGCTTGCTCGTCGAGTCCATGATCTTGAGGAACTCCTGCGTCTGCTTCGCGCCGAAGCACGGGCGCTCGCAGCGGTCGCAGATCGGCTTCGTGATGCCGTACGGGCAGCGGTCCATCTTCGTCATGACTGTCGCTAAAAGCGCCGTGCACTTCGGGCAGAGCTTATTGCCCGAAGTGCCATGATGGCTGTGGCAGTAGATGCCGAACCGCTTGCGGATATCGGCCTTTTCCTTCGGGATGTTATTCTTGATCTCTACCGGTTTCTTCTTCGGCAGGAAACGCGAGAAAATACTCATGTCAATCACCCTTCACTGTGGTTTCTAAAGATAAATACTACTCTATTGTAAGGTCAACGGCAAAGAAAAGCAAGCGCCGCGCTCACTTGAAAAACTCGAAGAGCTGCTTGCCGATGAGCACCGTCGTCATGATGATGAAGAGCGGGCGCACGTAGCCTGCGCCCTTCGAGAGCGCCACGTGCGCGCCGCACCAGGCACCGACAATCATCGCGAGGCCCATCGGGATGGCGTGCGCAAAGTCGACGATGCCGAAGTAGCTGAAGAGCACGGCCGCCGCGATGTTGCTCGCGAAGTTCAGCGCGCGCGCATTGGCCGCCGCGCCGAGGAAGTCGAAGCCGACCATCAGGAAGGCAAAGAGCAGGAAAGAGCCCGTACCCGGTCCGAAGAAGCCATCGTAGAAACCGAAGGTGAACGCCACAACCCCTGAGAGCACGAGCAGCCGCGTGCTCATGCCCTGATACGTCGACTCGCGGCCCCAGTCCTTCTTGCAGATGCTGTAGATCAGTACGAGGATCAGCATGACGACGACGAGCGGCCGCAGGAATTCCGACGGGATCTGGCGCACGGCCAGCACGCCGACGGCCGATCCCACGAGCGAAATCGGGAAGAGCCGGCGGATGAGCCAGCCGTCGACCTTGCCGGAGCGCACGAACGTCACGAAGCTCGTGAACGCGCCCATGACGGCCGCGACCTTGTTGGTGCCGAGCACCGTGAGGGGCGGCAGGCCCGTCCACATCAGCGCCGGGATCGCGATGAGCCCGCCGCCGCCGACGACCGAGTCGATGAAGGCCGCCATGAAGCCGAAGAACACGAGGAAGCCAAGCGTATTGATATCCAATAATTCCATAAAAATTTAACGCCCTTTCTTGATTGATATCTCTCATTATATCATAAATCAGGACCCAACCGGCAAAAAGAAAAGCCCTGCAGCTGGACTGCAGGACTTACCTTTCCGGTCATTATTCCTCGAACTCCGAGCCGATGGCGCGCAGGCGCGCAATCGAACGGCGCAGCGCCAATTCGGCGCGGTCGATATCGACATCCTTGCCTTCAGGCGTACCCTGATGGAAAGCGGCAATGCGGGCCTTGGCGCGGGCCATAGCTTCCTTCGCGCGGTTGATATCGATGTCGATCGGCTGCTCAGCAGCCGTCGCGAGCACCGTGATCTTCTCCGGCGTGACTTCCATGAAGCCACCCGCGACTGCGATGAGCTGTTCATCGCGGTCGGCACCGAGGCGGATGCGCATGGCATGCGGCACGAGGCCCGCGACGAGCGGTGCGTGGTGCGGCAGGATGCCGAGCTCGCCGCCCGTGGAGCGGACGATCAGCATGCTGATGTCATTCTCGTAGACCACTTTATCCGGTGAGACAATCTCTAGCTTGATAGTCGCCATCGATTATCCCTCCTCTTCTTTGATCTTCCGTGCTTTCTCGACTGCCTCATCGATCGTGCCGACCATGTAGAAGGCATTCTCCGGCAGGTCGTCATACTTGCCCTTGAGGATCTCCTTGAAGCCGCGCACCGTCTCCTTGAGCGGCACGTACTTGCCCGGCGAACCCGTGAACACCTCTGCGACGAAGAACGGCTGCGAGAGGAAACGCTGGATCTTGCGCGCACGCGAGACCGTCAGCTTATCCTCATCGGAGAGCTCTTCCATGCCGAGGATGGCGATGATATCCTGGAGCTCCTTGTACTTCTGCAGCACAGCCTGGACGCCGCGGGCGACCTTGTAGTGCTCCTCGCCGAGGACCTCGGCGTTGAGGATGCGGCTCGTCGAATCGAGCGGGTCGACAGCCGGGTAGATGCCGAGCTCGGCAATCTGGCGCGAGAGGACCGTCGTGGCATCGAGGTGCGTGAACGTACCAGCCGGTGCCGGGTCCGTCAGGTCATCGGCCGGGACATAGACGGCCTGGACCGACGTGATGGAACCATTCTTCGTCGAGGTGATGCGCTCCTGCAGGGCACCGATATCCGTGGACAGCGTCGGCTGATAGCCGACGGCCGATGGCATACGGCCGAGCAGTGCCGATACCTCAGAACCAGCCTGGATGAAGCGGAAAATGTTGTCGATGAAGAGCAGCACGTCCTGATGCTGGACATCGCGGAAGTACTCCGCCATCGTCAGGCCCGTCAGGGCAACGCGCATACGTGCTCCTGGCGGCTCGTTCATCTGGCCGTAGACGAGTGCCGTCTTGTCGATGACGCCCGACTCGGTCATCTCGCCCCAGAGGTCATTGCCCTCACGGGTGCGCTCGCCGACGCCGGCGAAGACGGAGTAACCGCCGTGCTCCGTCGCGATGTTGTGGATGAGCTCCATGATGAGGACCGTCTTGCCGACGCCTGCGCCGCCGAAGAGGCCCGTCTTGCCGCCCTTGGAGTACGGAGCGATGAGGTCAACGACCTTGATGCCCGTCTCGAGGACCTGTGCGCTCGTCTCCTGCTCGTCGAACTTCGGAGCCGGGCGATGGATTGGCCAGAACTCCTTGTTGCCGACAGGAGCCGGGTTGTGGTCAACCGTCTGACCGAGTACGTTGAAGACGCGGCCGAGGCACTCCGTGCCGACCGGGACCATGATCGGGTTGCCCGTGTCGACTGCTTCCATGCCGCGCGTCAGACCGTCCGTCGAGCTCATGGCGATGCAGCGCGTGACGCTGTCGCCAAGATGCTGCATGACCTCGACGACGAGGTCGATGTCAATGCTCGTCTTGCCCTTGATGGTGACGGCATTGAGGATTGCCGGCAGCTCGCCCGCCGGGAATTCAATATCTACGACAGGTCCGATGACCTGTACGACTTTACCTTTTGCCAATGGTAAACCTCCTTATATGCCCTCACTTAAGGGCTTCGGCGCCGCCGACAATCTCAGTGATCTCACGGGTAATGCCAGCCTGACGTACCTTGTTGTAATGCAGATTGAGTTTATCCATGAGGTCTTCTGCGTTGTCCGTCGCGTTGCTCATCGCGTTCATGCGCGAGGAGAGCTCGCTGGCAGCCGACTGCAGAAGCGCTGCGTAAACGACCGTGAAGAGATACTGCGGCAGCATGAAACCGAGCACCGTGGCGGCATCCGGTTCATAGATGTACTCGACGTTCAGATCGTCCTGATCCTCTGCCTTCAGCGGAGCAAACGGCAGCAGTGCCCCCGATTTCGGCTCGCAGCTAATGGCCGAGACAAACTTCGTGTAGACCATGACGATCTCGCGGTACTCGCCCGTCTTGTAGAGGCGGATGAGCTCGAGTGCGATGTCGCGCGCGTCCTCCGAAGAAGGATGCTCGCTGATGCCGATGAACTCCTTGACGACGTTGTGGCCGCGGGACTTGAAGTGTCCCACGCCCTTGCGGCCGACGATGACGAAATCCGTGTCATTCGCTTTCTCTATGAGGGCTTCTGCCGCCTTGCAGGCATTCGACGAATACGCACCTGCAAGTCCCTTGTCCGAGGTGATCAGGAAGACGAGCTTCTTGCCGTCCTCGTGTTTCTCAAGCAGCGGGTGCGAGAAGTCCGTACCGGCGTTCTTGGCGACGGCGTGGACGACCTCGCTGACCTTCTGCGCATAGGGACGGTTCTCGGTTGCAGCCTCTTTGGCATGGCGCAGACGGCTCGTGGCGACCATGTTCATGGCACTCGTGATCTGCTTGGTACTCTTTACGCTCTTGATGCGATGGCGAATATCCTGTAAACTAGCCAAAAAGAATCACCTCGCCTTACGCCATTTTATACGGTACAGTTTCCTTGAACTCCATGATCGCATTCTTGAGCTCCGTCTCCAGAGCGTCATCGAATTTCTTCTGCTCAATGATCTTCTGTGCGACTTCCGGATGCTGCGTGCGCATGAACTTCAGGAAGTCCGTCTGGAACTCGACGACCTTCTCGACCGGGATATCGACGAGATAGCCCTTGGCGGCCGTGTAGATGACCATGACCTGTTCCTGGACGAGCAGCGGGCTGTACTGCGGCTGCTTCAGCGTCTCGACCATGCGGATACCGCGGTCGAGCTGTGCCTTCGTCTCCTTGTCGAGGTCCGAGGCGAACTGCGAGAACGCTGCGAGCTCGCGGTACTGCGCGAGGTCGAGGCGCAGCGTACCTGCTACCTGCTTCATGGCCTTGATCTGAGCCGAGCCGCCGACACGCGATACGGAGAGGCCGACGTTGATGGCCGGACGGATACCAGAGTAGAAGGAATCCGTCTCGAGCATGATCTGGCCGTCCGTGATGGAGATGACGTTCGTCGGGATGTAGGCCGAGAGGTCACCGGCCTGCGTCTCGATGATTGGCAGGGCCGTAATGGAGCCGCCGCCGAGCTCATCGTTGAGCTTCGCTGCGCGCTCGAGCAGACGGGAATGGAGGTAGAAGACATCGCCCGGATATGCTTCACGTCCTGGCGGTCTACGGAGCAACAGGGACATGGCGCGGTAAGCCGCTGCATGCTTCGTGAGGTCATCGTAGACGCAGAGGCATGCCTTGCCTTGATACATGAAGTGCTCAGCCATCGCAACACCGGCATACGGTGCGAGATACTGCAGCGGTGAGCTGTCAGCAGCCGTAGCGGCTACGACGATCGTGTAGTCCATCGCGCCGCGCTCTTCGAGCGTCTTGACGACGCGCGCAACTGTCGAGGCCTTCTGGCCGATGGCGACATAGACGCAGATGCAGTTCTGGTCGTGCTGGTTGAGGATCGTGTCGATCGCAATGGCCGTCTTGCCGATGCCGCGGTCGCCGATGATGAGCTCACGCTGGCCACGGCCGATTGGTACGAGGGCGTCAATGGCCTTGATGCCTGTCTGCAGCGGCTCCTTGACCGGCTTGCGGTCTGCGATGCCCGGTGCCGGGTACTCGACCGGACGCGTCTCTGTCGTCTCGATCTTGCCCTTGCCGTCAATCGGACGGCCGAGAGCATCGACGACGCGGCCGATCATGGCCTCGCCGACAGGGACCTGCATGATGCGGCCCGTGCGCTTGACCTGCGAGCCCTCTTTGATTTTCGTCTCGCCGCCTAAGATAACGGCACCGACGTTGTCCTGCTCAAGGTTCAGGACCAGACCATAAATATCATTGCCGAAATCGAGCAGCTCGCCCGCCATAGCCTTGTCGAGGCCATGGATGTGCGCGATGCCGTCACCGATCTCGATAACGGAACCAACATCATCAACGTTGAGGTCCACATCATAGTTCTTGATCTGGTCCTTGATGATGGCCGTTATTTCTTCCGGATTCATTTTCATAACTTCGCTGTCACCCCAGTTTCATCACTCATTAGCCAGTAATTTTCTCTTCATCGTCTCGAGACGGCCAGCGACACTGCCATCGATGCGGCGGTCGCCGATCTTGACGACAACACCGCCGATAAGGGACTTGTCCTCGTGGAGGCGGAGCTCCACCTTCTTGCCCGTTATCTGTTCCAGTTTGTCTGCGATGGCCTTCTGCTGCTTCTTTGAAGCGGCAGTGGCAGTCGTCACGTCTGCAATCAGGATGCCTCTGGCTTCATTCGAGAGAGCGCGGTACTCGTCCACTATTGCCGGGAACAGCACGAAACGGTGCTTGTCGACCAGCAGCAACAGGAAGTGGTACACGTCCTTCGAGAGCTCCTTCTTGAAGCATTTCTGCAGGAGCTCCTTCTTGAGCTTCGGATCAACCTGCGGGTTGGAGAAGAACTCGATTGCCTGCGGCACTGACTCGATGCCCTCGCGCGCGGCCTTGAGCTCATCGCCATACTCCACGAGCTTGCCCTCTTCCTGCGCAATCTCGAAGATTGCCTTGGCGTATTTCCGTACAAGCTGTAAGTTTAGCATGGCAGATCACCAATCTTGTCCTTGTCGAGTTCTTTGACGAAATCCGTGATCAATGCTTCGTTCTCGGATTTATCCATGTTCTTAGCAACGATCTTACCGGCAGCTGCCATAGACAGCGTAATCATCTCAGCGCGCAGCTGCTGGACTGCATGCTCGCGCTCGCGCTCGATCTCTGCCTTCGCGGCCTTGCGCATCTGTTCGATCTCGCGCTTGACTTCTGCGCGTTTTGCCTCACGCTCTTCACTTGCACGCTTCTCGGCCATCAAGACGATGTTCTCGGCCTTGACGTTCGCCTCAGCAAGCTTCGCCTTGTACTCGGCCAAGAGCTTGTCGGCCTCCTCAGCATCCGCATCCGCCTTGTCGAGGCTCTCCTGGATGCGGTCCTGACGAGCCTTGAGCATCCGGACGACCGGCTTATAGGCAAATGCGCGAAGGATACCAGCCAAGATCAAGAAGTTCAAGATCTGAGCGATCAATGTGGCATTGATATCTATCAATTGCTATGCCCCCCTTTTACGTTCTTCATCAAAATGGAATTATTTGATGAGCGGGTTCGCATAGAGCATGATCAGAGCAACGACCGTTGCGATGATCGCCATGGACTCGATGAGGCCGACGGAAATCAGCGTGTTCGTGAAGAGCTTGCTCTGTGCTTCTGGCTGACGCGTGATACCCTCGATGAAGCGGCTCGTGACAAGACCATCACCGAGGCCAGCGCCGATGGCAGCCAAACCCATGCAAAGACCTGCACCGACGAGAGCTGCTGCGACCATGATTGCGTTTTCCATGAAAAGATCCTCCTTGAATTCAGAAACAGAATCAATAACGTTTTCCTAAAAGTTTTTCCTACACCATTGCGACAGTCATCACGACTCTTCTTCGTCTTCCTTGACCGCGTTGGCAAGATATGCCATCGACAGCATCGTGAAGATGAACGCCTGGACTCCGCCGACAAAGATACTGAATGCCAGCCAGAGAACTGACGGGATCGGCATCCAGATCGGCATCAGCTTGAGCAGGATGATGATCAGGATCTCACCTGCCAGGATGTTGCCGAATAGACGGAACGACAGCGTGATTGGCTTGGCGATTTCTTCGATCGCGTTGATGATGACAAATACCGGCGTCGGCTTGAAGAAATGCGCGATATAATGACCGCCTTTCATATGGACACCGAGTACATGTACCAGTACGACGACGAGCAGCGCCAGCCCTAAGGTGGTGTTCAAGTCATTCGTCGGTGAAGACAACGTAGGGATGAGTCCCAGCCAGTTCGACGTCAGCAGGAACATGAACAGCGACATGATGAACGGCGCAAGGAACAGTCCCCGCTTGCCCATCATGGAGCTCACCTGTGTATCGAGCCACGAGACGAGGATCTCCACCACATTCTGCCAGCCCGTCGGGATCATTTTGAGATTCCGCGTGGCCAACCATGAGATCAGGATGACGATCGCCATCGTGAGCCAAGTCATGCACAGGGTCTCCCAGTTGAATGTGAGACCGGCGAAATGCACTACTTCGCGAACACCAATTTCATGCATAACCTATACCTCCCTCCTAGGTAAAACCCCAATTATTTTTTACCGAGGTTCATGTGGATGAACAGAAACAGGGCCATCCCGTAGCAGACGAGGAAGCCGAGCGCCGTGACGAGGAATACCGGGACGGAGATCGTCACGGCGACGAGCAGTACGAGAAAGAGCACAAGCATCCGGAGAGCCATGCCCCAGAGCATCTGCCGCTTGCCGCCGTCCTGCACATACGTCAGGCGCCAGAGGCGCCAGGCCATGTTCCAGACAAACACCAGCGCCGCGAGATATCCCAAGAGCAGCGCGCCGATGAGCATCCCCTCTCCTCTCGCGAAGAGCAGGCTGCCGATCATCAGCGTCGCGAGCGCAAGGGCAATCGCAAGGCGCTTCATGAAGACCGATAAAATTTGTTTCATATTCCTCCTCTGACGACGGCGGGCGCCGTCTTTGATGAATATCATAGTGATGAACGGGAAGTCATAGCTTCCCACTTCTCTTAGTTCGACATCTGCCATGGGATTCCTGCTATTCCAGAGACCCAAACGGTAAAAACATCTATTTTCACTATCATGGCAAACGTTATCCATAAGAGAGATTTATACTGCGATAAATCATTTGTATTGTTTCCTATTGATTCATCGCAATGACTATTATATGCGATAGCAGATGAGATAGCAAGCTTTTTTTCATCAAACAAAAAAGTCGTATAATTGTGACGTGTCAGACGAGAAAACAGATCAGACAATCCCGTTGTGCTTGAGTTGCCGGAACAGCGTGTAGAACGCGCCGGGGAAACCGATGAGGATGCCTGTGAGCTTGCCGAAAGAGCCTCCTCCGAGCAGGTAGGTATCCGCCAGACTCCCGAGAAACAGGCAGATGCCGACGAATACAGCGAGGTAGATGCCGACGCCGCTGAGGACGGCAAAGGCCTTGACAGCCTGCCGCAGCCCCGTGCGCAGCATCTCATGCTGCGCATCTTTGTCCTTCTTCTGGTCCATTTGACTCCTCCTTTTATTTTATCCTGCACCTTGCAGATTCGATAAAAACCGACAAGAAACCATAAAATAATCACATTGTCTGCCTAAACAGGATTTATGATGTGCATGCACTAAAAAAGCTCTCCCATCTGGGAGAGCTTTTGATCTTAGCCTTCAAAGACGTCCGGACGCCCGTCGGCCAGGCCGTAGTGGTAGAGGATGGCCTGGATGATGCGTGCGGCGGCCTTGCCGTCGCCGTACGGGTTGACCGACTCGGCCATGCGGCTGTACTCCGCCTTGTCTGTCAGGAGCTTCTTCGCCTCTTCGTAGACGCGCTCGCGGTCCGTGCCGATGAGCTTGACCGTGCCGGCATCGACAGCCTCAGGGCGCTCCGTCGTGTCGCGCAGCACGAGGACCGGCTTGCCGAGCGCCGGCGCCTCTTCCTGGACGCCGCCCGAATCCGTGAGGATCAGGTAGGCCCGATGCATGAGGTTGGCAAACGGCTCGTAGTCGAGCGGGTCGATGAGGTGGACTTTCGCCAGTCCGCCGAGCTCTTCGTTGACGACCTCGCGGACCTTCGGATTCTTGTGGACCGGGAAGACGACCTCGACGTCGTCAAACTCCTCCGTCAGCTGCTTGAGCGCCTTGTAGACGTGGCGCATCGGCTCGCCGAGGTTCTCGCGACGGTGCGTCGTGACGAGGATGATGCGCTTATTGGCAAAATCAACGTCCTTGAGGGAATTCTCCTGGAAGTCGAAGTCATCGCGGACCGTGTGGTGCAGTGCATCGATGACCGTGTTGCCCGTGACGAAGATGGATTCCGGCGGGACGTTCTCCGCGAGCAGGTTGGCCTCCGATGTGCTCGTCGGCGCAAAGTTGAGGTCAGCGATGCAACCCGTCAGGCGGCGGTTCATCTCCTCGGGGAACGGCGAGTACTTGTTGTGCGTGCGCAGGCCCGCCTCGACGTGCCCGACGGCCGTCTGATGGTAATAGGCAGCCAGTGCGCCGGCAAACGTCGTCGTCGTGTCGCCATGGACGAGCACGATGTCCGGCTTCTCCTCCGTCAGGACCTTGTCGAGTCCCATCATGGCTCTCGTCGTGATGTCGAAGAGCGTCTGGCCGGCGGCCATGATGTTGAGATCATGATCCGGCTTGATATGGAAGAGATTGAGTACCTGATCGAGCATCTCGCGATGCTGTGCCGTAACGGCCACGACCGGCACGATCGTATCCGGATGCTTCTGGAGCTCGAGCACGATTGGTGCCATCTTGATTGCCTCCGGGCGCGTGCCGAAGACCGTCATGACCTTGATCTTCTTCTGTTCCACTGCAAGACCTCCTTAATGCTGGTGTGCAGAATCCTTCATATGGAAAATCCCGAGTTTCTTGGCGCCAAAGAGCACGACGGCCACGACGACGCAGACGATCGCGACGGCGATCTGGGTGCTGACTTCCGTCAGGGCCACGGCGCTGAGGCCGAGAAGCGCGCTGATGACGTACATCAGCAGCACGGCCTGGCGCTGCGAGAAACCGAGATCGAGCAGGCGGTGATGAAGATGTCCCTTATCCGGCTTGAAGATTGGCACGCCGCCGCGGTAGCGGCGCACGATGGCGAAGGTCGTGTCGAGGATTGGCAGGCCGAGTGCGAGGATCGGCACGATCAGCGCAATCGTCGCAGCGCTCTTGACGGCGCCGATGACCGAGATGCCCGCGAGCATGAAGCCGAGGAACTGGCTGCCCGAGTCGCCCATGAAGATCTTGGCCGGGTTGAAGTTGTAGTAGAGAAAGCCGAAGGCTGCGCCTGCGAGGGCAGCCGTCAGCACGGCGACGAGGATGATGCCCTGCTGCAGGGCCACGAGGAAGATCGTGATGGACGCGATCGTCGAGACGCCTGCGGCAAGGCCGTCAAGGCCGTCGATGAGGTTGACCGTGTTCGTCAGGCCGACGAGCCAGAAGATCGTCGCCGGAATGGCGAGGAACTCGAGGTAGATGTAGTCGCCGAACGGGTCCGTGATGAAGTCGATGCGGACATCAAAGGCAAAGACGAGCACACAGGCCGCGATGATCTGGCCCAGGAGTTTCACCTTGGCCGGCAGATTGACGTAGTCGTCGATGAGGCCGACGATGAAGATGATCGAGCCGCTGACCAAGAGGCCGATGATCTCGTAGAGGACCTCCGGCGAGACCTCGGTGAAGGCCAGGACGCTGAGGATTGCCACCATGAAAGCGAGATAGATGCCAATGCCGCCAATGCGCGGAATCGGCTTCTTGTGGACCTTTCTCGCATCCGGGGCATCCATTGCCCCCGTTTTCCCCGCAAGGCAGATGACACCAGGCGTCAACAGCAGTGCCACACCGGCAGCAATGATGAACGCCAACATATAGACTGGCATACAAGCGCACTCCTTTTTCTCGAATACACAGCTGCACTCCTGCAATGCGACAGGCATCCAGAGTGCAATCCATTATAACAAACCTATTTTAACGCAAGGGCCTGAGCCTGTCAATCATTTGTCAGTCGTGGATCTCGTCGGGGCGGCAGCTCACGATGCTGCCATCCGTCTCGTAGTAGACGACCTTGGCGAGCTTGGCATTGCGCAACATGCGGCGGCAGAGCAGGCACGGCTTGCCCGATGCGAGGCTGCCGTCAGCGTTGACGCCGACGATGTAGATCGTCGCGCCCTCCATCGCGGCGGAGTCGGCGTTGATGATGGCGTTCTGCTCGGCATGGACAGCCACGCAGAGCTCGTAATTCTGCCCCTTCGGCACGTGGAGGCGCTCGCGCTCACAGTTGCCCGTGTCGATGCAGTTGGCCTCGCCGCGCGGCGCGCCGTTGTAGCCCGTGCTGATGATGATCTTGTCCTTGACGATGATGGCACCGTAGCGGCGGCGCAGGCAGGTCGCGCGGCGGCCGACAGCCTTGGCGATGTCGAGGAAGTATTCCGTCCAGTCGGGACGATGCTGTTTTTCATTCATGATGGTTCTCCTTTATATAACGCGATGCGAGGATGACGGCGACAAAGTCGTCGACGGGCTCCGGCGGGACCTGCATGGTCACCGGCAGCAGGCGGCGCCAGCCGCGCGGCGGCTTTGCTTTCCAGTACGCCTTCTTGGCGAGGTCCGTCGTCCGATACTCGTCGACCACCTCGATGCATAGGTCCGGCAAAGCCTTTTGCAGGCGGGCACGCGCCTCGCGGCTCGTCGTGCCATTGCCCTCGACGAGCACAGCGAAACCGTGCTCCTCCCGTGCTGCTCGGACTTCCTGCTCAAGCTGCGCCGTCTCGATGACGCGCTGCATAAGCACCTTGCCGTCCTCTCTGAGCACGGCGAAGCCGCACTTCTCGCGGCCGGGATCGAGTGCAGCAATCCGTTCCATAACCATTTCCCTTCTCTTCTTCTAAAATCTAAAATCCTCCAGATGACGACAGCAAAAGGGCCCTGCTCAAGGCTGTTGGCCTGGCAGAGCCCTGCGTATCACGGCTGGTCTGGCAGCTGTTCTTCTTTGATGATCAGGCGTAGCGGTCCGAGCGCGTCCGTATCCCCCCTCGCATAGGCGGAGAGCACGACCGTGCCGTGTACGCCGTTGATGGCGTTGACTACTTCGTAGAACTGCGCGCCGTCCATGACGCCGATCGACCCGCGAATCGGGTCCGGCAGGATGCCCTTAGCCGATGCTGCCGCATTGACTTCCTTGAGGAAGCCCATGACAGCCTGCTCGGCTTCGCCATTGCCGACGCCCTTGAGCGCAATCGGGCGCGCGAGGATGAACTCGCGGTCCTTGTAAATGACGCGGTTCTTGTAGAGCTCGAGCGAGGCTCTGACTTCCTCACCGCGCACGAGGTTGCCGGCGGCCACGATGCGCACGACCATGTCCTGCGGGCTGCTCGCGATGGCCTGCACGGCCGAATTGTACTCGGGCTTGTAGATCCAGACGTCCTTATCCGAGACGTCCTGGCCGAGCCGCGTCGAGACGTTGCGGCTCGCGAGCTGTGCCAGCGACTGGAGGTCCTTATCGACCTCTGCCGCCGGACGATTGCCGCGGATGACGCCGCTCGCGATGACCTCACCGGCGCGGAAGACGATGTCGCCCTCGCGGATCGTCATGATGCCGTTGCGCAGATCCTGGTTGCGCTTCTCGAGGTCCTTGTTGTCCGAAGTCAGGCTCGCGTTCTTGCCCGTGAGCTCCGCGTTCTTGCCGGTCAGCAAGGAGTTCTGGCCCTGCAGCGAGGAGTTGGCCGAAGAAAGCTCGCTGTTCTGCGCCCCGAGCTGGTCGTTCTGCGCGACGAGCACATCGTTGCGCTGCATGAGCTCTGCTTTCGCGAGCTCTAAGAGGCGGTTGCCCTCCTGCAGGCGCTGCGACTCTGCCTCGAGCTCCTGCTGCTGTGCCTTGAGCGTCTCAACGTCCTTGCGCGACTGGTCGAGCGCATCATTGGCTTCCTGCTGCTGCTGCTGCGCTGTCTGCAGGTCGGCCGTGGCCTGATTGAGGTCCGCCTGCGTCGTCTTCATCTTCTGGTTGAGCTTCTCCATGCCGAAGAGCGCCGTGCGCACATTCTGCGAAGCCGCCGCCATGACGCCGAACGTCAGGGTCGTGATGCAGACGCCCGTGAAGATCGTCACGATGATAGATGTATGACGAGGGCGCAGGCCGAAGATGGAGAGCTTCTTCTTGCCCACCTTCGAGCCCAGGCGGTCGCCGATGAAGGCAATGGCTCCGCCCGTGATGATGAGTACGACGATTAGTAGGACACCATACATCCTGTATCTACCACCTTTCCTTCTTTCTTGATTCCTGTCCTTAGATTCTCGCTGCCATCAGCGCGAGGCCCTGCGTATGAGGATGAAGCCCGCGATGAGCCCGACAATGTTCGGGATCCAGACGGCAATGATCGGTGCGACAGCACCGCTGCGCGCCAGAGCGTTGCCCATCGTCATCAGCGCGTAGTAGAAGAAGATGATGATGACGCTCATCGCGAAGCCCGCTGAAGAGCTGTTGCGCGTCGGTTGCAGGCCGAGCGGCACGCCGATGAGCGCGAAGATCAGGCTGGCCATCGGCACGGTGATGCGCTGGTAGAGCTCCGCCTCGAGCTTGTTCGTATCGACGTACTGCGTCTTCATGATGTTGATCTGCGCGCGCAGTTCCTTCATCGTGAGCTCCTCTGGGTCCTTCTGCTCGCGCACGATCTGCTTCGGATTTGCCTTAATCGGCAGGACCTGCGTGTCAAAGCGCATGCTGTGCTCGCTCTGGCCCTCCGAGATGTCGTAGAGCATGCCGTTGTGCATGATCCACTTGTCCATGCTGTACTCGGCGTACTCCGCGTTCTCGACGTGGCTGACCTTGCCGTCCTGGTTGAAGTCCTGCATGGTCACGCCCTGCAGGGTCTGCGTGTCGCCGTCGTAGCGACGCGCGTAGACGAGGCGCTGGATCTTGCCGTCCTGGATGTCCTTGAGGATGATGTGCTCCTGCGACTTCATGCCGTTATTGCCCTGGATCTCGTAGTAGACCACATTGCGGTAGGCCGTATTGGCCCACGGCACGACGTACTCGTTGAAGGCGATTGCACCGATGCTGACGAGAAAGCCCATGATGACGGCCGGCGCGGCGATGCGGTAAAAACCGATGCCACACGACTTCATGGCCGTAATCTCGCTCGAGCTCGAGAGACGTCCGAACGTCAGGAGCGTCGCGAGCAGCATGGACATCGGGAACGTCCACATGATGACCGACGGCAGGCCGAAGACGAAGACCTTGATGACGGCCGAGAGCGATGCGCCGTAATCCGTGATGTACTTGGCAATCTTGAAGAGCGTACCCGAACCGATGAAGACAGCAGAGAATGCGCAGATGCCGAAGATGAAGGCCTTGAAGACCTCCCGGAATATGTATTTGTCTAAGATTCTGATATGCATTTGCTGAGTCTCCGTTACAGTGTGAAATTGTCGCCGAGGTAGAACTTCTTGGCGATCGGGCTGTTCGCGATGGTCTGGCTGTCGCCCTCGAGGAGGATCTTGCCGCTGTTGAGGATGTAGGCCCGATCGACGATCTGCAGCGTCTCGCGGACATTGTGATCGGTGATCAGGATGCCCATGCCGCGCTCCTTGAGGTACTGGACGATCTCCTGGATGTCGGCGACGGCCAGCGGGTCGACGCCGGCGAACGGCTCGTCGAGCAGGATGAACTGCGGCTCGAGCGCCAGGCAGCGCGCGATCTCCACGCGGCGGCGCTCGCCGCCCGAGAGCTCCGTACCCTTGCGCTCGCGCACGTGGCCGATGTGGAACTCCTCGAGCAGTTCCTCGAACTTGTCCTTCTGTTCGGCCTTCGAGAGTTTCGTCGTCTCGAGGATGGCCATGATGTTCTCCTCGACGGTGAGCTTGCGGAAGATCGAGGCCTCCTGCGTGAGGTAGCTGATGCCGAGCGCCGCCCGGTGGTACATCGGCTCGTCCGTGATGTTGACGTCCGAGAGGAACACCTCGCCGGACGTCGGGCGCTCGAGCCCCACGATCATGTAGAACGTCGTCGTCTTGCCCGCGCCATTCGGCCCGAGTAGTCCGACGATCTCTCCCTTGTCCACACGCAGAGAAACGCGGTCGACGACCGTGCGCTTCTTGAATGTCTTTACCAGATTCCTTGCCTCGATATGCAAAATCGTGCCCTCCAACATATCCTCTGCCGCAGCTGCGGCAGCCTCGCTCAACCTATCACTTTATTGTACCTTAGCGGACCCGTCATCGGCAAGATAAATCGTCATGCGGTTGCTGCGCATCGTGTTATTCTCCTGTACGGCCCAGGCATTGCCCGTGATGACGGCCTTGCCCTGTTCCTTGCCGTAGTAGTCCATCTGATCGCCGCCGGCTTCCATCGCGCGCGACGGGCTCACGACGTGTGCATTGCCCTCGCCGATGTAATGCTCATCCTTGAGCCAGCCGTAGATGCGGTCCGCCGTGAAGGTATCGTCGCCGCTCGTGAGCTGGCCGCCGCGGTCGATGACGATGTAGTCGTTCTGCTGCGGGAAGTAGTCGACCTGCTCACCCGAGAAGGTCTTGTCGTCGCGCGTCCCGTGGACGTTGCCCGTGGCCATCATGTGCTCCTGGCCGTCCGACATCAGGTAGTCGCAGGTCAGGCGCGTGCCCTGATAGACGGCGATGACATTGCCCTCAACCGTCGCGGCCTGCGTCTTCGAGTTGTAGGTCGCGCGGTTGCCGGTGACGTGCGAGTCGCCGCGCGTCAGGAGCACGTAGCCCGTGGCCGTAGCCTCGCCCGTGCGCATATCGTATTCGAGCGTATCAGCATCGAGCGATGCCGGCACGCTCTCTGCGGCGTAGATCGTGCCCATGTGCAGGGACAGGATGGCTGCAGCCGCTGCGAGCACGCCCTTCATCTTCTTGTTGTTCATTGTTGTTCTGCCCCCTCCATGAGTTTCTCGATATGTGCTTTGCCAGAAATCTTGACCTTGTTGAAGCCGTCGGTGCTGTCGATGCGCTCGCCCCAGGCGCGGATCGTGTCATTCGACACCTTGGCCTGGCCGATGGCAGAGAGCATGCCCTGCTCTGCTGTCCATAAGAGCTGGTCGCTCGTCAATGTCGCACCGTCGCTCGTCGTGATCTTGACGTTGCCGTCGATCTGGATGTCCTTCGTCTCATTGTCATACGAGCCGTGATCTGCCGTGACTTCGGCCGAGCGGCCGTCCTTCTGGTAGAAATGGCCCGTGATGCCTGTCATCTCCGCATTGCGGGAGTCGATGTCGACCTCGAGGTGGTCCGCCGTGAGATCCCAGATCTTGACGCCGTCCTTCTCCTCGCTGATCGTGTTGTTGTCGTACGACATGATGCGCGGCTGATCGTCATCTGAGTGGTCGATCTTCGGCGCCTCTGGCACCGTGCGCACCGCCCAGATGACCACACAGGCAAAGAACAGGATGCCGAGTGCGACTAATGTCTTCTGCTTGCCATTCATTTCTGCTGCTCCTGCCCCCTTACCGTGTGATGCTTGCCCGTCTTCTGCTGCTCCGGCTTCGTGTTCCAGCGCTTCTGGAACCAGAGCCACTGCGTCGGGTTGTCGCGGATGATCTGCTCGACGACCTTCGTCATGCGGGCCGTGAAGTCGAAGAGATCCTTGTCCGTGTCCCCCGTATCATGATAGCGCATGACCTCGCCGACGACAACCTTGTGCTTGCCGTTCGGCTGGCGCAGGATGAACGCAGGGATGACGGGCGAATTGAACTTGCGCGCAAAGACCGCCGGGCCCATCGGCGTCGCCGCAATGCGGCCGAGGAACGGCAGGAAGGCGCCGCCCGGGCCCGCATCCTGATCGACGAGGAAGCCGAGAATCTTGCCGCTCTTGAGTGCCCTTGCCGCCGCGATGAGCTCGCTCGTGCCGCGCGAGAAGATCTCGACGTGGATGGTCTTGCGCAGATCGTTGAGCGCGTACGTGTACTGCATGTTCGGCTGCGGCTTGGCGATGGCCGTGACGGGCAGGCCGTTCAAGGTGAAGGCGGCCGACAGCCACTCCCACGTGCCGATATGGCCCGTGACGATGGCAACGCCGTGGCCCTCTGCCAGCGCGTCCGTCAGGCGCTCGAGATGGTCGATCTCGATATACTCGCCGAAGTTCTTCTCATTGAGATGCGGCATGTAGAGGATTTCCAAGACATTGCGGGCAAGGTTGATGAAGGACAGCCGCACGAGGTGGCGGGCCTCCGGCTCCTCGATGCCGAGCGCCGGCATCATCTGCGATACGGCGCGTTCGCGCTCCTTCTTGATCAGGAGATAGTAGAGATTGCCGAGCACCCAGCCGACAGCCATCAGCAGCCGGTACGGCGTGTGGCAGGCCACTTTGCTCAAGAACATCACGAGTTTATACTGCATGAAAAAATGCCTCCAATGTCTTTCTGATTCTTACTGGGCAAGGCCTTCCATGCTCTTCTTCGCCTGGAAACCTGCAACTAAGTCTTCCCACTTGCCCTGCGCCTTGAGGATGAACTCGATGAGCTGGCGCACGGCACCGTGCCCGCCCGGATAGTCCGACTGCAGGACAGCCACCTCACGCACTTCCTGCACGGCGTCGGCGACGGCAGCGGGGAAGCCGACCTGCCCCATGATGGGCAGGTCGACGAGGTCGTCGCCGAAGTAGGCGATCTCCTCATCCGCGAGGCCGAGCTTTGCCTTGAGGTCCGCGTAGGCCGCGCGCTTGTCGAGATTGCCCTGGTAGACCTCCGTGATGTGGAGCTCCTTGGCGCGGTAGCGCAGGTGTTCCGACTCGCGCCCCGTGATGATGGCCGTCTTGAGCCCCGCGCGGTGCGCGAGTGTGATGCCGAGGCCGTCGCGGCAGAAGAACGGCTTGAAGAGCTCGCCGTCAGGACCGATGTAGATGCCGCCGTCTGTCAGGACGCCGTCAACATCAAAGATGATGAGCCGCACGCGCTCCGCGCGGCGGATTGCTTCTGCTGTGAATTCCATATCAGACCACTCCCTGGCGCAAGAGGTCGGTCAGATGGACGATGCCGACCGGGACGCCCTTCTCGTCGATGACTGGCAGGACCGTGACCGGGCGCGGCTTGTGCTTCTCCATGACGGAGAGCGCAGCCGCCGCCATCTGCTGCGGCGCAATCGTCAACGGCTCCGTGAACATGATCTTCTCCACGGCCTCGTCGAGGAACTTGTAGTCCTTCGCGAGCGCGCGGCGGATGATGCCATCGGTGATGAGCCCGACGAACTTGCCCTCGTCGTCGACGACGGAGACAGCGCCGAGGCCCTTGTCCGTCATGACGAACAACGCATCCTTGACCGTCTTGCCGCAGTGGATCAGCGGGTTGTCCTTGCCCGTGTGCATGACATTCTCGACCTTCAGCAGCAGGCGGCGGCCAAGCGCGCCGCCCGGATGGAACATCGCAAAGTCCTGGCTCGTGAAGTTGCGCTCCGACATCAAGGCCATGGCGATGGCATCGCCCATGGCGAGCGTCGCCGTCGTGCTGGCCGTCGGGGCGAGCCCTAGAGGGCACGCCTCGCGCTCCACGCTGATGTCGATGAAGTAGTCGCAGAACTTGCCGAGCTGCGACTCGCGGCGGCCGCTCATCGCGATGATCGTCGCGCCGATGCGGCGGATGATCGGCAGGATGTTGACGATCTCCGTCGACTCACCGCTGTTGGAGATAGCGATGACGACGTCGTTCTCCGTCACCATGCCGAGGTCGCCGTGGAACGCCTCAGCCGGATGCAGGAAAAAAGACGGCGTGCCGGTGCTCGCGAGCGTCGCCGCGATCTTGCGGCCGACGTGGCCGGACTTGCCCATGCCGGTGACGACGACGCGCGCCGGGCACTTCAGGATGCAGTTGACAGCCGCGACGAACTCGTCGCCGATGCGATCCTTGAGTGCGAGGACGGCCTTGCCCTCGATGTCCAGGGTCTCGATTGCTCTCTCTTTGATACTCACGCTAGTTCCTCCTCATGCCTGACGGTGGACGATCTTGTGGATGGCCAGGGCGTCCGTCAGCAGGCCCTCGAGCTTGTCGAGGTAGACCATGTTGGCGCCGTCCGACAGCGCTTCCTCCGGATTGTCGTGGACTTCGAGGAAGAGCGCGTCGATGCCGGCGCCGGCCGCTGCGCGCACGAGGTACTCGACGTACTCGCGGTTGCCCGAGGACGTCGTGCCGTTGCCGCCCGGCAGCTGCACGCTGTGCGTGCCGTCAAAGACAACCGGATAGCCGAGGCTGCGCATGATCGGCAGGCTGCGCATGTCGACGACGAGGTTGTGGTAGCCGAACGAAGCACCGCGCTCCGTCAGCAGCATCTGCTCGCAGCCGCACTCGTGCAGCTTGTCGACGACGTTGCGCATGTCCTCCGGCGCGAGGAACTGGCCCTTCTTGACGTTGACGACGCGGCCCGTCTGGGCAGCGGCGTGCAGGAGGTCCGTCTGGCGGCAGAGGAATGCCGGGATCTGCAGGATGTCGGCCACCTTGGCGACGGGCTCTGCCTGCGTCGTCTCGTGGATGTCCGTCACGATGGGCACATCGAGCGTCTCCTTGATCTCCTGCAGCATCTCGAGGCCTTTCTTGAGGCCTGGGCCACGGAAGCTATGATAGGACGAGCGGTTTGCTTTATCGAAAGAAGCCTTGAACACGTAGTTGATGCCGAGACGGCCGCAGATTTCCTTGATCGTGCGCCCGATCAGCAGGCAGCGGTCCATGCCCTCGAGGACACAGGGGCCTGCGAGCAACGTGAGGGGCTCTCCCTCACCGATCATGAAATTTCCAACCTTGACCTTATTCATGCGTTTCACCTTCCACTTTCTGTATCTATCACTATCCAACTGCCATCCATAAGGATTCGATACGAGCAGGGCTTATCCCTGCATCATCTGGCGGTAGATTGCGTTGACCTTCGCGAGGTCCTCTGCTGTGTCGACGCCGACGAAGCGGTACGGCGTCTTGATGACCCTGATGCGGTAGCCGTTCTCGAGCGCGCGCAGCTGTTCGAGGCTCTCGGCGTGCTCCAAGGGCGTCTCTGCCATCTTCGCGTAGGCGAGCAGGAAGTCGCGCTTGTAGGCGTAGATGCCGATGTGCTTGTAGACCGGCGTGCCCGGATGGCGCGGGTATGGCATCAGCGAGCGCGAGAAGTAGAGCGCATAGCCCTGCTTGTCCATGACGACCTTGACGTTGTTGGGATTCTGCTGCTCAGCCTCATCCGTGATCTCGGTGCAGACCGTCGCCATCTGCAGGTCCGCATCGCCATCGAAGGCAGCGGCCAGCTCGTCGATGAGCTTCGGCTCGATGAGCGGCTCATCCCCCTGGACATTGATGATGAGGTCGACATCGGGATACTTCTCGGCGACCTCGGCGAGGCGGTCCGTGCCCGTCGGGTGGTCCTTGCGCGTCATGACAGCCTCGCCGCCGTGCTGCAGGACGGCATCGTAGATGCGGCTGTCGTCCGTCGCGACGATGGCGGCCGCCACGCGCGAGGCCTTGGCCGCGCGCTCATAGACGCGGCAGATCATGGGTTTGCCGGCAATGTCCTTGAGCGGCTTGCCGGGCAGGCGCGTCGATGCGTAGCGCGCCGGGATGACACAGAGAACATTCATGGGTTTCCTGTCCTTCATGGGTTTCCTGTCCTTTCTCTATAACTAAGCAGGGATCAGTGGCCGAAGCGCTCAGCGAGGCGCTTCTGCAGCATCTCAGAAAGGCCTTCGCTGCCCTTCTGGAAGTTGACCTCCACGCAGATGACGTAAATCGGGATGGACCACTTCTCGCGAGCCACATCCGCCGGGATCTTGACGGCGTCCTTCTCCGTGATGACGATGGCCTCCGCGCCGGCGTTCTCCGCCTGCTGGAAGATATCCGTCATCTCGGACATCGCGTAGTCATGATGGTCCGGATAGCGCAGGCTCTCGATGATCACCGCGCCGATGTCCGAGATCGTCTGCTCGAACGAGGCCGGGTTGCCGATGGCCGAAACGGCCATGATGCGCTTGCCGCGCATCTTCGCGATATCGATGCCCTGGCTCGCGATGTTGACATACCACTCCGTCAGTGGGATGAAGCAGCGCGGCTGGTGGATGCTCTCGACGATGCGCGCATCCGGATTGTAGCGGTGCACCGTCTCGCGGATGTAGTCACAGGAGCCGGCCGCCGCCTGGTCGACCTTCGTCATCAGGCAGATGTCGGCGCGGCTGATATGCGAGATCGGCTCGCGCAGCGTGCCGCGCGGCAGGATGTAGCCGTTGCCGAAGACGTTCACCGCGTCGACGAGCAGGATGTCGAGGTCGCGCTCGAGCTGCCAGTGCTGGTAGCCGTCATCGAGGATGGCGACCTCCGCGCCGAAGTGCTCCATCGCGTAGCAGCCCGTCTTGGCGCGCTCCGCGCCGATGAGCACGGGGACCTCCGGCAGGTGCTTGGCGAGCATGTAGGCCTCGTCGCCGGCCTCCGCCGCATCCATGTGCAGGCGCTTGCCATCGGAGACAATGCCAACCTCGCCGTGCCACTTGGCGCGGTAGCCGCGGTTGAGGATGACGACGCGGTAGCCCATGTCGCGGATGTCGCGCGCGAGGCGCTGCGCCGTCGGCGTCTTACCCGTACCGCCAACCGTCACGTTGCCGAGGCTGATGACGAAGCAGTCGAGCTTCGCCTTCTTGAAGATGCCGCACCGGTAACCGGCCAGCTTGATGTTGACGAGCATTCCGTAGATCAGCGAGAAGACGTAGAGGATGCCCATGATGATGTTCGGGAAGAATCCATCCACTTCTTTACTATGGACAAGGTCGATGAAATAGGTCTGGAAGTTCGTGATCTTCTGGGTGGAGCGCACGTGGTGCCGGTTCTCCGGGCTGCTCTCGTAGGCGTCGAGCATCTGGTGGAGCAGGACGGCCGACTTGCGCGAAGCGCCCTTGTTCTCGCGCACGATGGCGCGCGTCTCCTCCTCCATGCGATGGCGGTGCTCCGGCTCGTCGAAGAGGCGCGTGACCTCCGTCGCCAGTTCCTCGCCGTTCTTCACCGTCAGGCAGGCGTCGCGGTTCTTGAAGAGCGCGTACGTGTCCTTGAAGTTGAACATGTGCGAGCCGACGATGATGGCCTTGCCGTGTGCAGCTGGCTCGAGGATGTTGTGACCGCCGTGCGGCACGAGGCTGCCGCCGACGAAGACGACGTCGCCGATGCTGTAGACTTTGCCGAGCTCGCCGATCGTATCGAGGATGACGATGTCCTCACCCTGCGGCGTCTCGTGCTGGAGCTTCGTGCGCGTCGTGACTGTGAAACCGGCCTTGCGGCAGAGGTGCACGACCTCCGTCGTGCGCAGGAGCTCGCGCGGTGCGATGACGAGGCGCGCGTGCGGATGCGTCTTGCGCACGGCCTTGAAGGCCTGCAGCACGGGCTCCTCCTCACCGCGGTGCGTCGAGCCCGCGAGGAAGATACCGTCGTTCTCGGTGAGCCCCATCTCCTCGATGATGCGCTGCTTCTCCTCGGGGCTAACGTCCGTGTACGTCTGGTCGAACTTCGTGTTGCCCGTGACCGTCACGAGCTCCTTCGGTGCGCCGAGGCGCATGATGTACTCCGCATCAATAGGCGACTGCATCGCGAAGAGCTTGACCGTCCCGATCATGTCGCGCAACAGGCTGTGCAAGTGCTTGTACTGCTTGACGCTCTTGTCGCTGATGCGGCCGTTGACCATCATGACCGGCACGTGGATCTTGCGCGCCGTGCGCAGGAAGTTCGGCCAGAGCTCTGTCTCGACCGGCAGGAAGACGCGCGGCCGGATGCGGCGCAGCACGTGGCCGGCAAGCCACGGCAGGTCGAGCGGGAAGTAGATGATGGCGTCGGCATCCTTGATGATGCGGTTGGCCATCTCGTAGCCGCTCGTCGTGACGACGGAGACGAGGATCGGGCTCTTCGGGAACTCCCTGCGGAACTCCTTGATCAGCGGACTCGTCGCGACGATCTCGCCGACGGAAGCCGCGTGCACCCAGATGCAGTCCTTCTTCTCCACCTTGTCGAGGGCGTGCTCGGGGAAGAAGCCCAGACTCTGCCGGATGCGTTCGACAAAGCCTTTCTCACGCACCGAGCGGACCATGAACATCGGGATGATCAGGACCACGATGATGATGCCCGCTATATTATACAGTAGTTGCATATCCTCTTCCCTTTCTAAGCGTTTTTCTTGTTGAACTGGATGTTGTAGAGATAGCTGTAGAGGCCGCCGAGCTTGAGCAGCTCTTCATGCGTGCCGTGCTCCTTGATGTGGCCGTTGTCGATGACGTAGATCTGGTCGGCGTTAAAGATGGTCGAGAGGCGGTGCGCGATGACGAACGATGTCCGGCCGACCATGAGCTTGTCGAGGGCCGCCTGCACGATCTTCTCGCTCTCCGTGTCGAGCGCGGAGGTCGCCTCATCGAGGATCAGGATCTGCGGGTTCTTGAGGATGGCGCGCGCAATGGCCATGCGCTGGCGCTGGCCGCCCGAGAGGTTGAGGCCGCGCTCACCGATCTTCGTGTCGTAGCCGTTCGGCAGCTCGCGGATGAAGCCGTCGGCGTTGGCGGCCTTGGCCGCCTGCTCGACTTCCTCGTCCGTCGCGTCGAGGCGGCCGTAACGGATGTTCTCGCGCACCGTCGTCGAGAAGAGCATCGTCTCCTGCGGCACGATGCCGATCTGCTCGCGCAGCGACGCGACCGTGACGTCGCGGATGTCGAAGCCATCGATGGAAATACTGCCCGAGGTGACTTCATAGAAGCGCGGGATCAGGTTGGCGATCGTCGACTTGCCGGCGCCGCTCGGGCCGACGAAGGCGATCATCTGGCCGGGCTTCACTTCGAGGCTGACGTCCGACAGAGCCGGCACGCCCTTCTTGTACTCGAAGGAAACATGGTCGAAGACGACGTGGCCCTTGACCTTCGGCAGTTCCTTGGCATCCGGCTTGTCCGCAATCGTCTCCTTGAGGTCGATGACGGCGAAGACGCGGTCGACGGCCGCCATCGCGCGCTGCAGGTTGCCGTAGACGCGCGAGAGGCGCTTGACCGGGTTGGCCAGGTTGACGGCGTACGTCAGGAAGGCGACAAGTGCGCCGGCCGTCAGCTGCTCGTTGACGACCTCGTAGCCGCCGAACCAGATGATGACCGTGACCGAGATGGCCGCAAGGAACTCGACCGAAGGCGTCAGGAGGCTCGTGAGCTGGACGTTCTTCATCGCCGCCTGGAAGTTGAGCTCGTTCTGGCGGCAGAAGCGCTTGATCTCGTAGTTCTCGCGCACGAAGGACTTGACGACGCGGATGGACGAGACGCTCTCCTGCAGAAGAGAAGTGATGTCAGCCATGCGCTCCTGGATGACCGTGCCGTTGCGCTTGATCTTGCGGCCGAAGATCTTCATGGCCTGGCCGACGAGCGGGATGATGACGAGCGTCAGGATGGAGAGCTTCCAGTCCAGCACGATCATCATGACGAGCGAACCGATGAGGATGGATCCCTCCGTGACCATCTCGATGAGCTGGTCGACGAGAGCCGACTGGATGGCCGCCACATCGTTCGTGATGTAGCTCATGACCTCGCCTGTCTGATGGCGGTCGAAGTAGGCCATCGGCATGCGCTGGAACTTGCGGAACATGACCTCGCGCACATCGATGATGACCTTCTGGCCGATGAAGGAGACGAGGTACGACTGCCCGTAGTAGAAGATGCCGCGCAAGAGGAAGACGACGACGATGCCGACGCAGATGAGGTTGAGCATCACCATGTCCTTCTCAGCCAGCACCTTATCGATCATGTCCTTGATGATCCATGGCAGGTAGAGGTTGGCCGCCGCCGCCATGATGATGCAGATGATGGCCAGTATGAGCTGCTTGACATATGGCCGCATGTATTGGAGCAGCCGCTTGTAATTCTTCATGTTATTCTCCTGAATGTCGTTTGTCGTGCGCCGCCTCTAGGATCTTGGCCGCCACGCGGCCCGCCGCGCCCGGTGGACCGAGTCGCTGGCAGGCTTCTTGGAGCTTGGCACGCGTCTTCTCGCGCGCCGCCTCGCCGCGGTAGAGGCGCGCGAGCGCATCGGCGATGCGATGGGGCTCGACCTCGTCCTGCAGGAGCTCCGGCTGGATGGTCTCACCGAGCAAGATGTTCGGCAGGGTGAAGTGCTCGACGTGGACGAGCGCGCGCCCGATCATGTAGTTGAGCGGAGCCAGGCGGTAGAGCGAGACGCACGGCAGCCCCATCAGGGCCGCTTCCATGACGACCGTCCCCGAAGCCGCCGCCGCCACATCGGCAAGGCCCATGAGCGCATAGCGGTTCTCGTGCGTGAGCTTTACCTCTACGCCATGCTCCGCCACGAGCTGCTCGATGAGCGGCTCGTACGAGGCGGCCGCCACGGGCAGGAAGAACTTCGTCCCGGGGCGCTTTGCCGCGAGCAGCTTCGCCGCCTCGAGCATGGCCGGCAGGAGCATCGTGATCTCCTGGCGACGGCTGCCCGGCATCAACAGCACGGCGTGGTCCTCCGGCGCGATGCCGAAGAACGCGCGCGCCTCTTTTTCCGGAAGCTCCGCCTTGACCGTGTCGACGAGCGGGTTCCCGAGGAATGAGATGTTGGCGCCAGCCGCCTCGTAGACGGGCAGCTCGTGCGGGAAGATCGCGACGAAGGTGTCGGCGAGAGCCGCGCACTTCTTCGCCCGTCCCTTGCGCCAGGCCCAGGCCGACGGTGGGATGTACGAGAATACCGGGATGCCGATCTTCTTGGCGCGCTTCGCGAGGCGCCAGTTGAAGTCCGGGTAGTCGATGAGCACCAGGAGGTCCGGCCGCTCCTTCTCCATGTAGGCCGTCAGGTCGTCGAGCAGCTTCAGGATGCGCCGGAGGTTCTTGATGACCTCCCAGACGCCCATGACATTGTAGTCTGCGAAATTGCGGAAGAGCCTGACGCCCGCGCGCTCCATGCGCGCTCCGCCGAAGCCGATGAGCTCGGTATCGGGCGCCTGCTCGCGTATGGCGCGCGCGAGGCGCTCCCCGTGCAGGTCGCCCGACACCTCGCCGGCTGACAGCATGATCTTCATCCACACACCTCCTCAGGATCGCATCTCATAAGAAAAGCCGAAAAGACGCGAGGGTACCAGCATTCTTGGTTCCGCCGCGTCTCACAATCACACGCTTACAGGGCTGCAATCGTTATGTTGTTGGCCTCTGCCAGGGCAAGCATCTCCTCGCGCTCGACGAGGAGCGTCTTATCTGCTTCGATGGCCAGAGCCGTCGCCCCGACATCCACCATGCTCTGGATCGTGGCCAGGCCTACGGTCGGCACGTCGAAGCGGTCATCCTGCTGCGGCTTGGCGACCTTGGCCACGACAGCGCCGCCGCGCGCGAGCTCGCCGCCGCGGTGGATGCAGGCATCTGTGCCCTCGATGGCCTCGAGCGCCATGACCGCCATGTTCTTGACGACGGCCGTCTGGCCGACATCGAGGCGGCCGATCTCCTTGGCCATGCGGAAGCCGAATTCCATGTCCTTGCGCTCCTCGGCCGTCGGCTCGCGCTTCGTGATGACGCCGCGGTGCGGCATCAGGCGGCGGATGAGTGCCGTCTGGTCAAAGGCCTGGATGCCGGCCTTGGCGAGTTCACGCACGAACATCATCATGATCGTGTCGTCCTTGCGGTCCGGCAGCTCCATGATGAGCTTCATCATGCGCGCATCCGGCTGGACCTTGCCCGAGAACAGCAGCTCCTTCGTGACCTTGCCGATCATCGTGACCTTGCTGACCTGATGTTCCTTGAGGTAGTTCAGCACATCATCAAGATGCGCAATGCTGATGAACTGGCAGTCCGCCGTGCATTCCTTGAGCTCTGCATCCGTCTCCGGCAGCAGGGCGACGGCATAGACCTCATAACCGAGGAGCTTTGCCGCTCTCGCACACTCGACTGGCAGTTTGCCGGCACCGGCCAGCAGTCCGATTCTTTCCATAACGATTCCCCCGATATTTCTCAAAGCTTCTGGCCGATTCCCGACCGTCTCAGTCGCGCTCTCTGCGCTCACGGCAGATGCCGCGCTCTGCATTGCGCAGGAAGCGCAGGAAGTGCTCGACCTCCTCGCAGGAATCGACTTCCTGCTCGATGACGGCAATCGCCTGCTGCAGGCTCAGGCCCGACCGATAGAGGAGCTTGTATGCTTTCTTGATATTGCGGCGCGCATCGAGCTTGATGCCGGCGCGCGAGATGCCGACGGCATTGAGGCCGACGACCTTGGCCGGCTGCCCGTCGACGATCGTGTACGGCACGACGTCCTGCGTGAGCTTCGACATGCCGCCGACCATCGCGTTGCGGCCGATCTTGACGAACTGATGAACGCCAGCCATGCCGCCGATGACCGCGCGGTCCTCGACGATGGCGTGGCCTGCGAGGCTCGCGAGGTTCGACATGATGACGTGGTTGCCGACGACGCAGTTATGCGCGACATGCGTCAGTGCCATGAGCAGGCAGTCGTTGCCGACGCGCGTCTCCTCGCCCTCACCCGTCGCGCGATGGATCGTAGCGCCCTCGCGGATCGTCGTGCGGTCACCGATGATCGTGTAGCTCTTCTCGCCCTTGAACTTGAGGTCCTGCGGCTCTTCGCCGATGGAAGCCCCCTGGAAGATGCGGCAGTCCTTGCCGATCTGGGTCCAGCCGTGGATGACGACATGCGGGCCGATCTTCGTGCCCTCGCCGATCTCGACGTTCTCGCCGATGACCGAGTAAGGCCCGATCTCGACGTTCTCCGCAATCTTCGCACCAGGTGCGACGACAGCTGTTTCATGTATATTTGCAGTGACCTTGTTGTCCGTATTCATCTGCTCCAACTCCTTAACCTTCCTCCAAAGCCGGTCTTTCCGGCCAGTTTGCTCTGTCCTTTTTTATATACTCCTGAATACCCTCATCATTCTTGTATCTCATTTGACTGCAAATCTGGGCGTTTTACGAGTTGAACAAAGACTACATGCGATTAGGCAATTGATACAGGCTGAAATCAAAGATCTTCGCCCTTTTTCAATGCAAACTTGAAGTCTGCCGAAGCGGCGAGTTCGCCGTCGACATAGCCATCGCAGTGGAGCAGGCCGAAGTCACCGCGCGTGCGGACGAGCTGTGCCTTCGTGACGAGCTGGTCGCCCGGCACGACCTGACGCTTGAACTTGACGTGTTCCATGCCGCCGAACAGCGCGATCTTGCCGCGGTGCTCCTCCGGATACAGCATGGCGACGCCGCCGACCTGTGCCATTGCCTCGAGGATCAGCACGCCCGGCATGATTGGATGGCCCGGGAAGTGGCCCAGGAAGTGCGGCTCATTCATCGTGACGTTCTTGATGCCCGTGGCCGACTTAAACGGCTCGAGCTCGATGATGCGGTCGACGAGCAGCATCGGCGGACGATGCGGTAAAATCTTCTGGATGTCGTTGATATCTAATACCATGATTTCTCCCTCTTCCTCTTAAACGTTGTCAGGATAGTTTCTTACGAGTTCTCATTGATGCACAAAGGCAGCGGCAATCTGCTTTGCCAGTTGCGTGTTGAGCGCGTGGCCGGAGGCCACGGCGATCACGTGGCCGCGGATGATGCCGGCAAGACGCAGGTCGCCGATGACGTCGAGGATCTTGTGGCGCACGAGTTCATCCTCAAAGTGGAGCGGATTGAGCCAGCCCTCGTCGTTGTAGACGATGACGTTCTCAAGTGAGCCGCCGAGGCCGAGTCCTATCTCGCGCAGCGCCTGGATCTCCTCCTCGTACGCGATCGTGCGAGCCGGAGCGATCTCCTTGTGGTAGACCGCCTCATCGACGTGGAAGTCCTCGTACTGGACGCCGATGAGCTTGTGCGGATTCAGGGACGTGAAGCTCACGCGGAAGCCGTCGTACGGCAGGACCATGACGAAGCGGCCCGTCTTCTCATCATCGATGCGGTAGACCTTGTCGATGACGATCTCTTTGCGGTCCTTCGCCTGCTCCACGATGCCGGCCTTCGCCATGAGCTCGAAGAAAACGAGCGAGGCTCCGTCCGCCACCGGCGGCTCTTCCGAATCGAGCTCGACGTAGGCATTGTCGATGCGGTGCGCGTGGAACGCGCTCATCAGGTGCTCGATCGTGAACACCTTGTTGCCGTTCTCCTCCACCGTCGTCGCGCGCAATGTCGACGTGACATTCTGGGCCTTCGCGTGGATCTGCGGCTCACCGGAGAGATCCTTGCGCACGAAGACGATGCCCGTGTCCTCTGGCGCCGGCTTCAGCGTTGCATGGACCTCACGGCCGGAATGCAGCCCGATGCCCGTATAAGAGACTTCTGTCTTCAATGTTCTCTGTTTCTGCAAAATCATACCCCCTGCCGTAATATGCCTTACTCTATTGTACAAAACAATGGTCCACGATGCAAGTCAGCCGATTATTCTTCCCGCATAGACTTCCAGCGGTCGTGCAGCCAGAACCATTCCTCGGGGTAGCGGCGCACGTGAACCTCGATGCACTTCGTCAGGATCTGCGTCGTCCTGCGGATGTCCTCGCGCTTGTCCTTTGTCTTCTCGACGAAAACAGGATCCTGCACGATCAGCGTGTGGAAGCCGTGCTCATCGCGATGCATGAACGCGGGGAAGATCGGCACGCCCTGGAAGCGCGCCATCGAGGCAGCGCCCGGCACGCAGTTCGTCGGCTTGCCGAAGAAGTCGAGCACGATGCCGCTGCGGCGGTTCGTGTCCTGATCCATGATGAGGCCGATGGCCCAGCCCTTCTGCAGCATGTCGAACATCTCGCGCACGCCGCTCTTGTAGGTGATGTGCATGCCGATGAGCGTGCGGTACTCGTTGATGAAGCGGTCGGCGCCCGTCGACTTCTGCTTCATCGCGACGCCGACGAGCGGGATGCCGGCCTGCGCGAAAGCGCCGCCCATGAGCTCCCAGTTGCCGCTGTGTGCCGCCGCGATGATGCAGCCCTTGCCGAGCGCGAGACCGCGCTCGAGCTTGTCGAGGCCCTCGATGCGCACGTAATCGCCGATGTGCTTGCGGATGATTGGGAAGCGCAGGACCTCCATGAGCATCGGGCCGAAGCGGACACTGCTGGCCTTCGCGAGGCGCTCGGCCTCCTTCTCGTCGACGCCGAGGCACATCATGATCTGGTCCTTCGCGAGCTTCTTGCGCCGCTTCGGCACGAGTGGCCAGGCGAGCGCTCCGAGGGCCCGGCCGATGACCTCACAGACGCCGCGCGGCAGCAGGCAGCAGATCTTGCTCAGCGCCTTCAACAGATAGTATGACAACATCGTTTTCCCCTCTTTCAGCAAGAAAGCCTTCCCTGTTCCGGAAGGCTTTCATCGCGCCATGCGCGTTATTTCGACTCGTACTTGGCCAGCTTCTTCTCGAGCTGGCGGAATTTCTTGTACATCTCCGGCAGGTGCTTCATCGAAGCCTGCATGCGCAGCCACTCCGCATGGCTCTGGACGGGGAAGCCCGCGCAGAAGACGCCTTCCGGCATGTCGCCGATGATGCCGGAGCGCGCAGCGTAGACAGAGTTGGCGCCAATCTTGATGTGGCCGACCGTGCCGACCTGGCCGCCGAACGTGACATTGTGGCCGACCGTCGTCGAGCCCGAGATGCCCGTCTGTGCGACGATCAGGCAGTTCGGCCCGATCTTGCAGTTGTGGCCGATGTGGACGAGGTTGTCGATCTTCGTGCCGTGGCCGATGACCGTCGAGCCCATGGCCGCACGGTCGATGCCGTCGTGTGCGCCGATCTCGACATCGTCCTCGAGGACGACGTTGCCGACCTGCGGCACCTTCGTGTGCACGCCCTCGTGCGTCGTGAAGCCGAAGCCGTCCGAACCGATGACAGCCGAGCAGTGGATGACGCAACGCTTGCCGACGTGGCAGTGCTCGCGGACTGTCGCACTCGAGTAGATGACCGTATCGTCCTCGATCTCGGCGTACTGGCCGATGTACGTGTGCGGGTAGAGCGTCACGCGGTCACCGATGACGGCATGGTCGTCGACGACGGCGAACGGCATGATGACGACATCCTTGCCGAGCTTGACGTCTTTGCCGATGTGGGCCTGCTCGCTGACGCCCTTGGGGAACTGGAGCTTCGGCGTGAAGAGCTCTAAGAGGCGTGCAAACGCCGCGCGCGGCTCCTCGACGTAGAGTGCCGTCTTCGGGAAGTCCGCGACGCCCTCCGGCAGCATGACGGCTGCCGCGCGGCATGCCTTGGCCTCTTCGATGTGCGGGTCCACGGCGAAGGTCAGGTCGTGCTCGCCAGCGCCCTCGATGTTGTCGAGGCCGCTGATGACGATCGAGGCATCCCCCTCGACGCGGCCGCCCACGTATTCTGCGATTTCCTGCAAGGTCTTTTTCATGTCACATCACATCCTTACTGCAGCTTGGCGATGACGTCATCCGTCACATCGACGCAGCCCATCAGTGCCGTCGGCTGTTCCTTCTCGCTATCCACGACGACATCGAGCTTCTTCTCCTTCGCGATGTCCTGCAGCGCAGCGCTGACCTTCTGCTGCAGCTGCATCTGGTACGACTGGTTGAGGCTGGCCATCTTGCGCTGTGCCTCGGCCTGCGTCTTCTGCGCGTCCTCCTGGCTCATGTCCGGGTTGTCCTGCAGCGACTTCTGCGCCTCTTCGCGCGCCTCATTGATCTTCTGGTTGCCCTCATCGACGAGGGATTTGACCTGCGGGGCCTCCTGCATGACGCGGGAGCCTTCGATATAACCGATCTTGACCTGACCGCAACCGCTCATGAGCATCGTTGCCGCAAAAGCAGCTGCCAGGAGTCCAACGGATTTCTTACGTAATTTCATGTTGATGATTCGCTTCTTTCTATGATTGGGTTAGGGATAAGATGGTATCATGAGTTCCCAGACAAGCCGTCCGCGCCGTCATCACCGAGCGTGCTGACTTCGCTGACGAGCTCATCCGTGACATCCTCCGTATCGCTGCCGATAACCGGCATGAAGCGCTCCGGCTTCATGCTCGCGGGCAGGTCCACGGGGAGCTTGAACGCGAGATCCTCGGCAGGATTTGCCAGGATCATCGTGAAGTGATGCAGGATGGCAATCTTGGCCGCCCTACCCGAGATGTCATTGCGGATGTGCGTGTCGAGGGCCTGGATTTCCTCGGCCTTCTGCGCCATCATCTCCTTGATCTGGGCGCGCTGCTGGAGCTTCTGCGCTGCCGTCATCTGCATCTGCTGCTGCATGGCCGCCGTGTCGCGCTGCTGCGCTTCAGACTGCTTGAGCACCGCTGCGGATTTCTGCTGAGAGAGCGAGTTCTTGGCCTGCTCGCGCCAGGCGGCGAGCTTCGGTCCCATGACCGACTGCACATAATCATTGACCTCGCGCTCCCACTCCTTCGCGAGTTGCTGTTGGCGCATGCCGCGCTCCTCCTGCAGGAGGGCGCGCTGGTTCTCCCAGCCCGCCCGCTCTTCATCGAGGTCCTGCTGCTTCGTCCAAGGATGGTGCATGGCCTTCTGGTTGTCGATCTTGATGTTGAGGTTGAGGATCGCGTTCTGGTAATCCTCATCGACAGCCTTGCGACGGCTCTCGTACTCGGCCTCATGGGCCTCGCGATACGCCTTCTCGACCTTCTTGGCCTCGCGCTCGAGCTCTGTGCGGCCGCCGATGACCGTCTGGGCATTCTTCTGCCAGACCGAATCGTCGAACGGCTTCGACTCGACCGCAGGCGGCTCCACCTGCATCTCGGGCAGCTTCTCCGTATCCTTCAAGGAGAGTTCCAGGCTCTTGTACTCCTTCTGGAGGGTCTGGAGCTTCTCGTAGTCGGGATGCGCCTCCATGACCTTCTGCATGTCGACGAGACCGATGCTCGCGGCAGCTGTCTCTTTGACGGCTTCATGCCCCGGCATCAGGGCGCGGATGCCCCATGCCCCGAGGAAGACGAGGCCGATGGCGATGGCACTGCCGAGCAGGATCTCCTTGCGCTTCGTCTTCCAGAGACTTGGCTTCTTCGGGGTGCCCGAGGGCGTTGTTTTATCTGGATTGTCCACGCGCTCTCGCCCCCTTACAAGTAGTACCGAGCGTAAAACCCGCTCGGTACTCGACGCTCCATATGACCCTCAGAGGATTACTTGCTGAGCTTGTTGATGACATCCTGCGTGATATCCTGGCCACCGTAGACCACCGAGCTCTTCTCGAGGACGACGGAGAGGCCCTTAGCCTCTGCTACGCTCTTGACGGAATTCTCGATGCTCTTCTGGAACGGCTCCATGAGTTCCTGATTCTTCTGAGCGAGGCGCTGCTGCGTCTGCTGATAGTAGTCGTTCTTCTCCTGGTCGCTCATGTTAGCGGATTTCTCCTCGAACTCCTTCTGAGCGTCCTGGACTTCTTTCTGCATCTGGGACTGGATGTCCTGGAGCTGCGAGCTCTGCTGTGCGATCTGGCGGTAATCGACGACGCCGACATTCGAGCTTGCGGCACTTGCGATGCCCGAGCCGGACTGCGTGAGAGCGAGTGCGACAACGGAGCCGACAAAGACGAGTGCGATGAGGACACTGATGATCTTGACCTGTTTTTTCTGCAATGTAACCATTTTATCTTCTCCTTCTTACGATTCCAAAGAAACACGTTTATTATAGCAGACTTCGCAGGGGTCTACAAGGATTTCCCCTGCGGAGCATTCAGAAATTCCCGATGAGGCGGAGCCAGCCCTGTGTCTTGTCGAGGACGTACTCCACACCGAGGAAGTCGTGAATCTGATAGAGGAGCCCGGCCTCGCCGAGGTGGTCGGTGAAGCGGTACTCATAGCGGAGCTGCCAGCGCGGTGCGAGCGCCTGCATGGCGCCGAGCACGAAGCGCTTCTCGCGCATGTCGTAGCGCAGCATCGGCGTTGTGCCCATGCCGATCCGGTGGCTGTAGCCCATCTCCCAGCCCCAGTCCACCTTCTGCGGCATGAAGTCGAGCTGCGTGAAGAGCTCATCTCGAGCGGTCACCATGCGCCCGGCGTGGAGGCGGAAGCGCAGGCTGTCCACCTCGCGCTCGTACTTGCTCTCCTTGCGCCCCATGTCGACCCACCCCGTCAGCCGCGCGCGGTAGCGCGAGGAGTCGGAGCGGCTCATGACTGCCATGCGCTCCTGCGGCGCAATCGTCACGACGGTCTTCATGCGCAAGGCCTGGAAGTCGCGCTGCACATCGAGGCGCTCGGCAAACAGCTGCTCGAAGTCATGCTGATGACGCGCGACAAAGGCGACGGGCACGCCGACGAGCATGTCGACCTGCTCCTGCATGAGCTCGCGGTGGTTGAGCAGCGTGAGGTTTGGGATCGTGTCTGACCGCATTGAGAGGTCCGCCGTGCGGATGACGGGCAGGCGCGGGTAGACCGTCAGGCGGACCTTCGCGCAGCTGCCCTCGGTGTCGATCTCGAAGTCGCCGCGGAACTCCGGCAGGTGGCTCGCGAGGTACGTTTCGAGGTGATGCTTGAGGACACCGTTCGTCCAGTCGGCCGCTGCGACTGGCAGGCCGTAGAGCGCGTCCGAGAAGACCGAGCCGACATCGGCGAGGTCCTGGCGGACGAGGCGCTCCACCTCAGGCGGCATGCCCTCGACACTCGTCTCGACCGAGATCGTGCGGATCTGGTCCGACCACGGCATCAGCTCGACTGTGACATCGGCCGTATCGCCGAGCCTCAGGCTGACGCCGCGCACCGTGTAGCCGACAAGCACCTTGTCGAAGACCTGGCGGATGACCTCACTCTGCGCGGCGGCATCTGCGTCGGACGAATCGGGGGACATGCCGAGCAATAGCTGCTCGGCGATGACCTGCACGCTCCGCTCCATGCGCTGCTGCACGAGAGGCGGCAGCCCCTCCGAGGCGGTGACGTGGGCCGCCACCGCCTCGACGCGCCCGGCTGCTTCAGCCTGAGGCTGCGGCAGCGCGAATGCGCATAGGAGCGCGAACAGGCACGCGAGCAGCCCGTTCCGCTCTCTCCCCATCATGGACGTCATCGTCAAGAGGCATCCCTTCTCTCAAGCCACTTTCGCGTCTGCGCGTCCATCAGAACGTGCTGCCGACGTTGAAGTGGACGCGTCCGCCGTCCTCGCCCCAGCCGTAGTCGAAGCGCAGCGGTCCGATTGGCGTCGTCAGCGAGATGCCGACACCGACACTCGCGTGCAGGTCGTCCGGCGTCAGGCCGCTGTCCCAAGCGCCGCCCCAGTCCGTGAACAGAGCACCCTGCACCTTCTTGACGACCGGGAAGCGGTACTCGACCGTGCCGAGGAACTCGCGGTCGCCGCGGAACTGGTCCTCGCGGTAGCCGCGCAGCGAGCCCTGGCCGCCGATGCGGTACTGGTTGAACTCCGAGATGTCGCCCGTGCCGACGCCATAACGGGCGCGCAGCGCGAAGACCTGGGAGCGGCCTGCACGGATGTAGCGCTGGCCGTCGACTGTGTACTTCTGGAAGTCGAAGTCGCCGCCGAAGCCCGCGAACTCGCCCGAGAGGCTCAGGCGGCTGCCGCTCATCGGGTTGTAGACGTTGTCGCGCGTATCCGTCACGTGCTCGAACGTTACGCTGCGCGTCGTGCCGAAGTTGTCCCTGCGCCAGCCCTCATACGCTGGGGTGCTGCGGTCGCCGAGGTTACCGTCATCGACGTGCTTTACATATGAGTCCTTGCGATTGCGCAGCGTCAGGTAGTTCGTCGAGTACTCGCTGACCGGACGGCCAAACGTCAGCTCGCCGCCGGAGTACTTGCGCATGTACGTCTCCTTGAGGTCGCCGCTCTCATCGTAATCATCGTACTCGTACGTGCGGTTGTAGATGCGGAACGTGCCGACCGTCTCCTTGCTGTCGAGCCACGGCCGGCGGTAGGAGAACGTGTAGCCGTGCGCATCCGTGTCATCGCCGCTCGTCTCGTACGAGAGGCTGATGGCATCGCCCGTGCCGCGGAAGTTCGTGTCGCCGATTGAGACCATGCCGACGACGCCGTCCTCGCTCGAGTAGCCAGCACCGATGCCGAACGATCCCGTGCGCTTCTCCGTGACGTCGAGCTCCATGACGACGGCATTCGGGTCGACACCCGGGTTCATCTTGATGTTGACATCCTCGAAGAAGCCGAGGTTGTAGACGCGCTGCATGCTGCGGCGCGCGAGCTTCGAGTTGAACGGCTCACCCGGCTTCTGGCGCATCTCGCGCAGGATGACGCGCTCCTTCGTCTTCGTATTGCCCTTGACCTTGTAGCCCTCGAGGATGCCCTCGTTGACCTTGAGGGTCAGGATGCCATTCTTGTCGATGTTCATGTCCGTGATCTTTGCGAGGATGTAGCCGTCGCGGCGGTACTGTTCCTGGATGGCCATGACGTCCTTGTTGAGCTCGCGGCTGTTGAGGATCTCGCCCGTCTTCATGGTGATGAGCCCCTGGAGCGTCTCCGTGCTCTCGACCGTGTTGCCGCTGAGGCTAATGCCCTTGAGGACCGGGTTCTCCAGCACGTGGTACGTGACGACGACACCTTCCGGCACCTTCTCAAAGCTCGGATAGATATCGTAGAAGTAGCCCGTGTTGTAGATCTTGTCGCGGTCGGCCTCGAGGCCCTTGACCGTGAACATGTCGCCGGCCTTCATCGAGATGGCGGCCTTCGCCGTGCCCTCCGTCAGGGCGGAAGTGCCGTCGAACACGGTCTCGACGACAGTCTGACCTTCGTACTGCTTCATGCTGTCCGCGATAGCCGTCTCCTGCGGGCGCGTCTTGCCCCAGTTCAGCGTGCGCTCGTCCACTGTGCTCGTCGCAACGGCATCCGCCTGCGCCGAAGCAGAAGTTTCGGCTGCGGCCTTTGTCTCAGGCGCAGCAGCTGTCTCAGCTGCTTTCGCCGCTGCCGGTGCAACGGCGGCCGCATCCTGCGCAGCCGTCTCAGCCGTTGCCGCGGGCTCTGTGCTCGCAGCTGGGGCCTCGGCTGCCCAAGATGTACCCGGCATAGCCGTGCAGCCAAGGGCAATTGCCACAGCGTAAGCGAGGGATCTGTAGTTCTGTTTCTTCAAAGGTCAAACCTCCTATGCAATACCTTCCTGATAGGGAGGGAGTAATCATCACCGCCGCAAGGTCTTGCCTGCGGTCTGCATCAATTTCTGCATCCCGTCATCCGGGACTTTCGGCGCGCTCTGCACTACCGCGTGCGGCTCTGCTGCCGCGGGGGCTGTCTCTTGGGGTGCAGCCTGCGGTGAAGCCGCTGCCGTCACCTTAGCGGGCGCCTCTGCCTCTGACATCTGCTGCGGCGGCGCAACTGCGGCGGGCTCCGCCTCTGGTGCGCTCGTGGCAGTCGTCACCTGCACCGCAGGAGCTTCCTGCGGCTCGGCGGCGTCCTCCACCGCATCCACGGCATCTACCTGTGCCCTCACAGGAGCCGGCGCTGCCGTGTAGACGGCCGTCCGGCTCTGCCAGAGCGCATAACCGCCGCCCGCGATGACGAGCGCCACAAGTGCTGGCATCAGGCGCATCGACCACCGCTTGACAAAGCGATGGCCCGGCGTGCCTTCCACCCGGGCCAGTTCTGCCTTGGCCAGCATGACTTTGAGCTCTCCGCGCACTCTGTGATTCTCCGCGAGCGAAGTCTCCGCCTCCCCGAGCCACTGCCTTGCCGCCCGGATGTGACGGCGCTGTTTCTGATTCCGGTCCTTCATGACACACCTCCTGCCCGATTCCACAGACTTATTCCTATAATCCGAGGTGTTCCCGTCATAATGACATGCCGTATCGCGCGATGAGAGCGGATGCCGTTCAAATGGCTTCTGTTTTCCACTATTTCCTTGCGCTTCCTACTCGATTTCTTTTCTTTCACCAGTAATGCATGAAGCGAGAGAGCATGCCGCGGACGCGGCGGATGCCGTTCTTCTGCAGGCGGTAGATGTGCGAGGCGCTGACGTGCAGGGCGTCGGCCATGCCCGCAGCGTCCTCGCTGCTCAGGTACATGCCCTCGAGCACGGCGCGCTCCTTGTCCGGCAGGCGCGCCATCGCCTGATGGAGGCGGTGCGCGAGCTCATGGCTCTCCGCCTGCTCCGGCACGGATGCCCCCGTGTCGACGAGATTCTCCTTGAGGTTTCCGCCCTCGAGATTCTCCTCCATGCAGGCGACATCGACCTGCCCCTCGCGCCGCAGGAAATCCATCATGCGGCCGCGGATGCGGTGCACGGCAAACAGGCTGAAGGCCACGCCGCGCGTATGGTCGTAGCGCTCCGCCGCCTCGATGAGGCCGACCGTGCCCTCTTGGATGAGGTCGAGAGCGCAGTCGAGCTGCGCAAAAGGTGCCGCTTGCTTGAAGACGAGCGGCTGATACGATTCGATGAGCCGCTGGCGCGCGCCTTCATCGCCGCGCTCCTTGAACGCGGCCCAAAGCGCCTGCTCCTCTTCAAGGTCCAGTGTCTTTACCTTGCGGAGCTCCTTCAGGTAATCTGCGAGCTGCATGCGGCTCACCTCCTCTCGAAACAAGATGATAAAACTCAGAAATGGACGCGGGCTTCGAGGCCCACGATGAACTTCTGCGACTCCTTATCGAGCGACAGGCCAAAGCGGTCGTTCATGTCGTACTGCACGCCGAAGCGGTGCGTATCATCGCCGCCGATCTGCTGCGTGTATTTGAGCATGACCTTGTCGGTGATGTACTTGCCCATCTCGACGTGGTAGACATCGATGTCCTTGCTCGACTCCTCGTCGTGCGTATCAAAGGCAGAGCCGCTGCCGCGCGCGATCGTGAAGCGGTCGAGCCAGAGCATGTTGCGCATGACGTCCTCGACCTCGGACAGGAAGCTCATCTGCAGGCCGACGATCAGGAGGTCGCCGGCATCGAGGTTGGCCTGTCCGGCCTTGTAGGCATCGCGCAGGGTCAGCAGCTGGATGATCTCCGACTGGCTCATCTCCGGCGTCGACCGCAGCGTGAACGTCATGTTGTCGAGCGGCCCCGTGATGGAAAGGTAGACCTTGGCCTGCGTCAAGCGCGTGTCCGCCAGGAACGTGATGCTCGGCAAGAACGAATCGACCTGGTTGAAGTAGGCCGTTCCCTCGCGGACGTTGAACTCCGTCTTGAGGTAGTTGATCGTGCCGCCGCGCTTGACGGACACCGAGCCCGACGTCTTCGGATGGCGCGTCGTACCGCCGAAGTGGACGTTGCCCGTCAGGTACATATCGTAGAGGTACGAGCTGTAGGCGTGGACCTTGTCGCCGACATTGACGTCGGCGTCGAGGATGATGTCCGGCAGCTCGCCGTCGCTGTCGGGGATGGCCGGCACCGAGATCGTGCAGTTTGCGAGGTCGACCTGCCCTGATATCTTCGGCAGTTCCATGCCGTAGAACTTGTCTTTGTTGACGCGCAGCTGTCCGCTCAGAGGCCCCTTGAAGAAGCTGCTCTGCACGTCGAGCTTGTCCGCTGTCAACGAAAAATCGTACTCAGAGGGTGTCAGGCCGTTCATCTTGAGCGTACCCTGCCCCGTATACATACCTTCGCCCATTTTACCAGAAAAATCGCGGACTGTCATCGTATCGCCATTAAAATCAATCTGGGCCGTCATCTCCGTGACTGGCACGGTGAGCGGCTTGAACTTGACGGCGCCGTCCGACAGGGAGATGCTGCCCGTGACGAGCGGGTGCGCGAGCGTGCCCGTAAACTCCAGCGTGCCCTTCGTCGGACCGAGCGCCCAGTCGATCTGGTCGGAGACGAACGGCAGGATGGAAAGGTCGGCCTGGTCGAGGCTGACATCGAGCTTGATGCGCTCGTAGTCGTTGAGGTCCTCATTGCGGTTGGCAAAAAGTGCCTTGATCGGCACGATGCCCTTGGCCGAGGCCGTGTAGTCCTTGCCGTTGATGGCCTTCGCGACCGAGAAGTCCTTGACATCGACGAGGCCGTTCTTGAGGTGGAACTCGCCGTTCATCGCATCGAACGTCGAGCCCTGGAAGCCGCCGTTGTTCGCGGCAATCGTGACATCGGCAGAGGGGTTATCCGTCGTGCCGCCGAACGTCGCCTCGATGTCAGCCGTACCGTGCACCTCGCGCGCGAGGCCGGCCGACTTCGTGAACATGCCGAGCGCGAGCTTCTGCGCCGAGAAATGCGCCTGGATCGGTCCGCCGATCGTCACATAGCCATCTGCCGTGAAGCTGCCGTCCGTGCCCTGCTGGCCCGCGAGCTTATCGATGTAGACGACGTGGTCGAGCAAGTGCAGATTGGCATCGACATCGTGGACGTCGTACCCAGAGATCTTGCCGTCCGCCAGCTGCCCGGTGATCGTGAGCTCCGGATTGTCGTAGGTGCCGCCGACCTGGACATCGCTGCTGACCTTGCCGGAGACAATCTCGTTCTTGAAATTGCAGATGGCCGCGATTGCATTGACATCGCCGTCCTGCACCTTGACGCTGCCGTCGGCATCGTGCGTATCGATATTGATGGAGAGCGACGCCTGATAGCTGCCACCGCCCTGGCGGAAGCCGAACTGGCTCAGGCTGACGACGCGGTCCTCATAGTCGACCATGCCACGGACATCCGTGAGCTCCTGGTCGTTGAGCGTGATGGAAGGTGCCGTGAGGATGCCGTGGAAAGTCGGGTCCATGAGCGTGCCGCCAATCTGGCCAGCGAACGTGCCCTTGCCGCTGACCGGATACGGGAACTTGTTCGCGAAGCGCTCCATGTTGATCTCGTGGACGCTCGCGATCATGTCGAGGTTCCAGTTGCGGTCGACTGTGCCGTTGAGGTCCATGTCGACCATCGGCGAGAAGACGTGGAAGTCCTGCAGGCGCGTGAAGCCATCCTCCATGAAGTAGTCGCCGTCCATGCCGGAAAGCAGGATGCCGTTGTAGCTGCCGCGGTAGAAGTGGATGTAGCCGACGGCATTGGGATGGTCGAGCGTGCCCGTGATCTTGATGGTGTTGTCGACATTACCCGTGATGGGCTGGTCGGGGAAGGCGAGCGCCGCGATATCCTCCATGCGGGCACCGACCGTGTCGATGCGCATGTCGATGCGCCGCTCCCCTGTGAGGCCGACCGAGCCGTCTACGTACCAGGTCTGCTTGCCGTCCTTGACGAGCGAGAACTCGTCGATCGTGACGCCGTCGAGGCTGCCGCCAGCGTTGAATTTCAGGCTGTCGTACGGCTGCTTGAAGAGCGTGCCGTTCGTCGCGGTGAACTTGAAGTTCACCACAGGATCAGCGATATCGCCCTGTGCCGTGCCCTCAAAGTCGCCGAGCCCCGTGACATCGGCCTCGGGGATCAGCGTCCGCGCGAGCGAGAGGTCGACATGGCCGCCGTAGAAGGCGAGGTCGATCTTGCGGCCGCCCTTGACCTTGCCCTCGATGCCAAGGCTCGAGCGATGCGGCAGGTTGAGGCTCGCGTAGTCGATCGTGACATCCGTGCCCTGCGCGAAGAACGAGGCCGTGAGGCTCTCGATCGGCAGGCCCTTGTACGAACCAGCCTGCAGGGCGGCGCTGCCGTACGCCTGCAGATCGCTCGTATCTGTGCCCGTGCCGGAAAGGCCCATGTTGAAGGAGACACGGCCCGTGAGGTCCGCAAGCTCCGGGATGTACGAAGCCGCCTGCTGCGTGTCGATATCGCTGCCGACGAGATGAGCTGCATACGTCAGGCTGCTCGGCGAGAACGTACCCTCGCCGCGCACTGTGCCGCCGAAAGCGCTGACCGAGACATCCTGAACAGAGACGCGCCCGCCTTCATAGCGGACGTGTGCGCTCGCATTCGTGAACGGGATGCCATTGGCCGCGCCGGAAGCGACGCGGACATCACCGTCGATGACGGGGTCCTTCACCGGGCCTGTGATATGTGCCTTGAGCGAAGCCGCACCTTCATAGGGGATGTCCTTGAGCACCTTTGCGGGGTCAAGCGAATCGGATGAGATCGTGAGGTCGAGGTACGGGGTATCCGTGTCGTAGCGGACCTTGCCCTCGGCATGTGCCTGCTGGCCGGCCGCCTCTGCGTCCGTAAAGAGCAGCACCTCTGCATCTGTGAACGAGGCAAAGCCGTGGATGTCGTCGACCTGCGTGTCCTTGACCTTGACCGAGCCGTTCTCGTACTGAGCCTGTCCTGCAAAGGAGAGCTGGCTGCCCATGTACTGGCCCGAGACCTTGGCCTCCGTGACCGTGCCGCCGAGGACTTCGACGCCGTCAGGGATCGTGCCATCCGGCAGCAAGGGCAGGACGTTCATGAGGTCGAGGCCCGAGACCTTCAGGTTGAAGATCTGGCGCTCCTTGCGGTAGGTGCCCGAGAAATCGACGGCCGAATCGAGACAGTTTGCCTTGGCCGCGAGCTTCAGCACGGGATAGTCCGAGAAATCAGCCGAGCCCTCGATGTCCTGCGCCGTGACCTCATGGCCCTGCGCCGACACCGTGACCGTGCCGTTCTCCACCGTGACCGTGCCGAAGAACGAGCTAGAGCCCGAGCTCTGCGTCTTGATGTCCTCGACGTTCCAGCTGCCGTCCTCGCGTTGGATGAGGTTTGCCTTGACATTCGAGAGCGTGACTTCCTTGACGACGTAGGCCGGGTCGCGGTATGCAGAAAGCAGGCGGAGCTCCACCCGGGCCGTATCGGCCTGGGCGATGCATTCCGCCTGCTTATCATAGATGGCAAGATCATGAATCTCAAGGTCATGAAGCGAATTCACCTTGATGGCGCCGACGGAGACCGGCACACCGAGCGTCTCACTGGCTACAGTGGACGCCGTGCTCTCTACTTTGTCCATGAACGCGCTGGTCTGTATGTAGTACCAGATGCCGCCCAGTACCAGCAGCAGCACGCCAAAAAGCGCGCCGATGCCTATCCCGATGGTTTTCCGTTTCATGACGATCTCCCCAAAATTCACTCTTGCTGTATCGGATTATGAAATTTGCTGTATCTTGTGTCTTGCAGGAAGTCTCAGTTTGCCATATCCGAGGCGACCGCCTCGCTCGTGACCGTAGCAGCCGAAGGATTCTCTGCCGCGGCTGCGCTTGCTGCATCAGCTGACTTCTGAGCAGTCTGAGCCGTCTCCTGCACTGTAGCGGCCTCAGCGGCTGCGTTGGCCTTCTCGAGCTTCTGCAGCTGCTCCATCTCGAAGATGGCATCGTCCTTGAGCTTGGCCGCATCGCGCGCCTTCGGTGCCGTATCGCCAGCCTGCTCGGCCTCCGTGTACTTGACGACATCGAGGTCGACAGGGATGCCCATCGCCTTGTCGAGCGAGGCCTTGCTCGTGTTGTAGTTGTAGAGGGCCGTGTAGTAGTTCGTGCGGGCCGTCGTGAGCTTCTCGTTGGCATCCATGACATCGAGGTTCGTGCCGACGCCGGCGCTGTAGCGGACCTGCGCAATCTTGTAGTCTTCCTCGGCGCGCGTCACGGCGACGGAAGTCGTCTGGATGTTCTTCTCGGCAGCCTGCAGGCCGAGGTAGGCCGTGCGCACGTCGAGGCGGATCTGGTCATCCGTCTGGGCAGCGGCTTCCTTCGCCTTGGCGAGCGCCATGTTGGCCGAGTTGACGCTGGCCTGCGTCTGGCCGTTATCGAAGACGTTCCATGAGGCATTGACACCAGCCGACCAGCTATCACTATTCGTATGGTCATGACGGAACGGTTTCTCGCCGCCGATGGACTTGTTGACGACAGCATTGACCGTCGGCTGATAGCCAGCCTTGGCCGTCTCGACAGCTGCCTCAGCCGCCTTGACGGCATAGCGCTTTGCCGCACCGTCCGCGCGGTTGTCGAGCGCGTAATTCGTGCAGTCATCCTGCGTCAGGTCGTACTTCGTGTACTTGAGCTGGTCGCGGATGTCGAGCACCGTGTCCGTCGGCAGGCCGATGACGTTGTTGAGCGTCGAGACCGCGATGTCGTAGTTGTTCTGTGCCGTCACGAGCGCCTGCTGTGCATTGGCGAGCTGGACCTGCGAGGCGAGCACGTCGGACTTCGCGACCGTGCCGACACGGTACTGCGCATTGACGTTGTCGAGGTGCTCCTGCAGCGTGTTGACCGACTCCTGCTCGACATCGATGAGATTGCGGCACTGCAGGATGTTGTAATAGTCCGACGTCGCCTGCAGGCGGATGGCCTGCTTCGTCTCCTCGAGCGCAAGGTCCTGCGCATTGAGGCCATAGCGCGCCTGCTTGATCTGGCCCTTGACCGAGCCATTGTAGAGCGGCATCACGCCCTGTGCCGTATTCGTCCAAGAATAATCATAAGCCGGTCCCATGCCAAGCGCATGTGCGTTATGAGCCGAATCCAGAGAATCACCGCCGATGCGGTTTGCACCAGAAGTCCACGTCACCGTCGGGCCCATCGTACGGCGCGCCTTAGACAGCGTCCACTTGGCCGTGTCGACATCCGTCAGCGCCTGGCGGATCGTGCGGTTGTTCTCGAGTGCCATCTGCACGCTGTCGTGCAGGTCGAGCTGAACGGTGTCAGCGGCAAAGGCCGTGCCTGAGACAGCGGCCGTCAGCAGCCCCGTGGCGATGAGGGCAGTCAGTTTCTTATAGAAGCGATTGTTCTTATTCAAGGTCAGTTCCTCCTCAGAGAAAATGTAACATGTCTTTCTTAAATCTTCATTCGAGCACCATTACAAAGAATGGTACCCAAAATCTGCATTGTATCAGAACGACTGGCGCAGGCCGACGTAGGCGGCGCGCTTGTCACTGTCGTTGACATCATCCCACTGGCCCATGAGCCAGGTGCCGGCGTCATTGAGTTGGTACTGGGCGCCGAGCCTCAGGGCAGGGTCGTTCGGGTCCATGGCGTCAACCGAGAAGACGAAGCGCTTGCCGGCGTAGGCGTCGAGGCCCAGGCCGACATCGCCGTTGATGACGCCGCCGCGCACGGCGTAGTGTTCCGTGCGGCGGCCGACTTCGAGGTTGCCGCGGTTGCCGTCCCCGATGTCATCGAGTCCGGCCCGCAGAAAATTTCCCGTCTCAGGCCCCAAGTCGACGTTGAAGTTTGCCTTCCAGTCGTCTTTCGCTCCGCTGTAGAGCAGGTCAGCAGATGGCTTGACCTTGATATCTTCGAGCTTGCCCATCATATTTCCTGCTTTTTCGGACATCTGGCGCGCATTGCGGATCGTCGTCTTGATGTCCTCCGCCGTCTGCGGGTCGCCGACGGCGCCATCCATGTTCTCGGCAATGTGCGCGATGCGGTCACTCGTGTCCTTGATGTTCGCGAGCGTCAGGCGCAGGTTCTCCGCCGTCTGCGGGTCCGCGCCGACCGTGGCGAGATTCGTCATCATCGCCTCGACCTGGTTCATCGTGCGGTTGAGGCCGGCAGAAGCCGCGTTGAGATTCGAGAGCATGCCCGTGATGTTGCCCTGGTTCTCGCGCATCGTCTGCTCCATCGCCGCGACGAGGCCGTCCATATGCGCCGTCATGTCGCGGATGTTGACGGCCATCTGCAGGAAATTCTTCTGGAAGTCCGGATTGCCCATGACCTGATTCATCGAGTCGAGCAATGCCTGGACCTGGTCCATCACATTGCCTGCCTTCGCCATCAGCGAATCCATACCCTCCTCTTCCTGGCCAATAAGGTAATCGCCATCGCCGAGGTAGATGCCCTGATCCTTGCCCGGCAGGATGTTGATGAATTTCTCACCCATGACGCCGGCCGAGGCGACGGTCACGGAAGACCCCTTCGGGATCTTGGCCTTGCCGTCGATGTCTAAGGCGACGGTCACGCCGCCGCCATCGTTGCGGACGCTCTTGACCTTGCCGACGGGAACGCCTGAGAGGCGCACGACCGACTCCGGCTCGACGCCGATGACCTGTTTGAATCCCGCGTAAAGTGTATATCCCTTATGCCCCGACAGAGAGACGCCGGAGAGCAGCATGGCGACTGCCACGAAGAGCACGACACCGACGACGGTGAACGCCCCTACTTTTGCCTCTGTTGTCATCGCTCATCCTCCTTTTCGGACTTGACGGTGCGCAGCGTGCGGAAGAAGGCCTGCACGCGCGCATCCTGTATCTTCTTGAAGCGCTCGACCGTATCGACCGCAATGAGTTCTCCATCGTAGATCATAGCAATGCGGTCCGAGATGCGGCAAGCGCTGGCCATATCGTGTGTGACGACGATGCTCGTCACCGAGAGAGCCTTCTGCGTGTTGACGATGAGCTCGTCGATTTTCTCGGTCATCAAGGGGTCGAGGCCCGAACTCGGCTCATCGTAACAGATGATAGACGGCTCGACGGCGATAGCCCTCGCGAGGCTCACACGCTTCTTCATGCCGCCCGAGAGCTCATTCGGCATCATGTCCTCGACGCCGTCGAGCCCGACGAGGTGCAGCTTGTCGTGGACGATTTCCTTGATGTCCGCATCGCTGAGCTTCGTATGCTCGCGCAGGCCGAAGGCGACGTTCTCGCCGACGGTCATCGAGTCAAACAGCGCCGAGTACTGGAAGACCATGCCCATCTTGAGGCGGACCTTGTTGAGCTCCGCCTCGCTCATCGGCACGATGTCCTGCCCGTCGATGAGGATCTGGCCGCTCGTCGGCTTGATGAGGCCGATGAGCAGGCGCAGGAACGTGCTCTTGCCAGAGCCCGAGCCGCCGATGATGGCGAGCGTCTCTCCGTCGCGTATCGTCAGACTGATGTGCTTGAGCGCATCCTTGTCGTCAAAGCGCATGCAGACGTCTTTGAATTCAATCATAGTCCATCCCCCTCATCAGTACAGCAGGAACGTCAGCACGGCGTTCAGCAGGAAGATGACGATGATCGAGGCGACGACCGTCTTCGTCGTCGCCCGGCCGACGCCCTCCGCCCCATCTGGGCAGTGCAGGCCGTAGTAGCAACCGAGTACTGCGATGACATTGCCGAAGAAGATGGCCTTGATGACGCCGCCCGTCATGTCGAACAAATCCGCAAAGATGTGGATGGAGTTCATGTAGCTGTACGTCGTCAGCCCCTTGTAGAAGACGGCGATGAGCCAGCCGCCGAAGACGCCGATGACGTCGCCGAAGACCGTGAGAATCGGCACGACGATCATGCAGGCGAGCATGCGCGGCACGAGCAGGTAGTCGACAGGGCTCACGGCCATGACGCGCAGCGCGTCGATCTGTTCCGTGACCTTCATCGTCGCGATCTCCGCCGTGATAGCCGAGCCGACGCGGCCGGCACAGACGACAGCGACGAGCACCGGGCCGAGTTCACGGCCAATCGCAATCGTGACGATGCCGCCAAGCGTGCCTTGCGCGCCGAAGCGGATGAGCACATCGGCCGTCTGCAGCGAGATGACGACGCCCGTGAACAGCAGCGTCAAGCTGACGATCATCAGGGAATCGACGCCGAGATGCGACATCTGCGCGAGGATATGGCGCAGGCGCGGCTTGTGGCGCAGTGCGCGCAGCGTCTCGCCGTAGAGCAGCACGATCGTGCCAAGCTCTTCGAAGCGTCGCAGCACGAATGCGCCGATGGTGCTGAGTATCCGAAGCAGCATCCAGCTCCCCCTTCCTTTCTGTCTTTCTATTTCCTTAATTTTCTAGTGAAGCGCTTATGTATAAAGCTCCATAGTTACGATTGTAGCAAGCAATTCCGAAATAGTAAAGAAAAGTTTACTATCTTGAACACAAAAATTTGATTCTTTTCTGCCCCCAAATCCCTTATAATAAGAAAAAACAGGTATCTTGGAGGAAATTATGCCAAAAAAAGTATATGCCGTGCGCGTCGGGCGCAGCTGCGGGCTCTTCACGAGCTGGGCAGACTGCGAGAAGCAGGTCGCGGGCTTCCCCGGCGCCCGCTACAAGAGCTTCGCGACGGCGCAGGAAGCGCTCGCCTGGCTCGCGGGCAGCGATACGCCGCACGCGGAGCGCCGGCCCGCGCG
>NZ_GG697141.2:1333698-1333985 GCF_000155955.1 Mitsuokella multacida DSM 20544 | reverse complement strand
TAACCCTTCGTCGCATACGTCAGGTTCACGATCGACGCATCGTCGCCATTCGTCAAGCCCTGGATATCCGACGTGAACGCCTTGTCGACCGTGCCGTACGTCGTCGTCTTGTCGTCCGTATTGACGAACAGCGCTGCCTTATTGATGTGCAGTTTCGCCGTGTTCGTCTTGACGTCATAGTTCTTCAGCTCGTTGACGCTCGTCGTGATGTCATAGTCACCAACGTCGTTCGTCTTCGTGTCGCTGAGGTAACCCTTCGTCGCATACGTCAGGTTGTTGGAACCGAA
>NZ_GG697141.2:1016587-1333598 GCF_000155955.1 Mitsuokella multacida DSM 20544 | reverse complement strand
GCGCGGCCGAGTGCAAGGCTCGCGCGGCCGCGCCCCAAGGCAGCGGCCCTTGCTCTGCCGCTGCGCCCCGATGAGGCGCAGGACTTCGTCATCTACACCGACGGCTCCTGCCTGCGCAACCCCGACGGCCCCGGCGGCTGGGCTGCCGTCATCCGCGAGGTCGCGACCGGCGTGGTTACAGAGCTCCACGAGGGCAGCCCCTCGACGACGAACAACCGCATGGAGCTCTCCGCCGCCATCGCGGCGCTCGGCTTCCCGAAGCATCCGGCCAAAGTCGCGCTCTACACCGACAGCCAGTACCTCAAGAACGGCATCACGAAGTGGATGAGCGGCTGGAAGCGCCGCGGCTGGAAGAAGGCCGACGGCCAGCCCGTGCTCAACCAGGACCTCTGGCAGGAGCTCGACGCACTCTACAGCCGCCACGACGTGACCTTCCACTGGGTCAAGGGCCACGTCGGCGTCGAACTCAACGAGCGCTGCGACCGGCTCGCCAAATCCGAAGCCATGAAATACCGCTGAAAAAAAATGCTGCATGCAATCGCATGCAGCATTTCTTGTTTTTATTCCGGCTTCTTGATGACTTCGACGCCGCCCATGTACGGTACGAGGACCTTCGGGATGCGGACCGAGCCGTCTTCCTGCTGGTAATTCTCGAGGATCGCGGCGACCGTGCGGCCGACTGCGAGGCCCGAGCCGTTGAGCGTGTGGACGAATTCCGGCTTGCTCTTGGCATCGCGGCGGAACTTGATGTTGGCGCGGCGCGCCTGATAGTCCGTGCAGTTCGAGCACGAGGAGATCTCGCGGTACTTGTTCTGTGCGGGGAACCAGACCTCGAGGTCGTACGTCGTCGCCGACGTGAAGCTCATGTCGCCCGTGCAGAGCTTGACGACGTGGTACGGCAGCTCGAGGAGGCGCAGGACGTCTTCAGCCGCGTCGACCATCGTGTCGAGCTCGTGCCAGCTCGTCTCCGGCTTGACGAATTTGATGAGCTCGACCTTGTTGAACTGGTGCTGGCGAATGAGGCCGCGCGTGTCGCGGCCAGCGCTGCCGGCCTCGGCGCGGAAGCACGCCGTGTAGCAGCTGTAGTACTCCGGCAGCTTGTTGCCATCGAGGATCTCATCGCGGTGGTAGTTCGTCGTCGGCACCTCAGCCGTCGGCACGAGGTAGTAGTCGAGGCCCTCGAGCTTGAACATGTCGTCGGCGAACTTCGGCAGCTGGCCCGTGCCCGTCATGCTCTCCTTGTTGGCGATGTACGGTGCGAGCATCTCCGTGTAGCCGTGCTTGTTGGCGTGCAGGTCCATCATGAAGTTGATGCAGGCGCGCTCAAGGCGGGCGCCGAGGCCTTTGTAGAACGTGAAGCGCGCGCCCGTGACCTTGGCAGCGCGGTCAGCGTCGAGGATGTCGAGCTCCGTGCCGAGGTCCCAATGCGCCTTCGGCTCGAAGTCGAACTTCGTCGGCTCACCCCACTTGCGGACCTCCGGGTTCTCCGTGTCGTCCTTGCCAATCGGCACGTCCTCACGCGGCATGTTCGGGATGTGGAGCATGATGTCGCGGAGCTGGGCCTCGACATCCTTGAGCTCCTTGTCGAGCTCCGAGATCTTGGCACCGACGGCGCGCATCTCGAGGATCTTCGCCTCGGCATCTTCCTTGTTCTTCTTCATGACACTGATCTCCTTCGAGACCGTGTTGCGCTGGCTCTTGAGCGCCTCCGACTCCTGCAGGAGCTCGCGGCGCTTCTTGTCGAGACCTTCAAAATCATCGAGGTTCAGCGGGTTGCAGCGATTCTTGAGCATCTGACGGACCTCGTCGAGATGTTCGCGCACAAATTTGATATCCAACAATGTTCTCACACTCCATTATGATTCCAGCGGCCAGCACGATTGTCCAGCGCAGCTTTTCATGACTTATCTAAAATATCATTATATCAGCTTTCTGAAAGCGTGACAAATATCCGCCATCAAAAAATGCCCCAGCTGAGCTGGAGCATTGTCACGGTCATTCTCAACGGCAGGCTGTCTTGTGCGGCAGATGCGAGATGACCTTGGCGCCGGCCTGGCGCACGGCCTCCTCGGCGAGCACTTCCGTCGCATCGATGAAGTTGCCCTCGAGATGGTACATCTCGACGGCCACCGGCACTTCCGTGCAGCCGAGCACGAAGGCCTCGCAGCCCTCGGCTGCCATCTGCGCGAGCGCCTCGCGCACGGCCGTCGTGTCGTAGCCCATGTTGCCCGCCTTGACACCGTCGTAGATCATGCCGTGAATGGCTTCCTCCGCCTCGCCCTGCGGCTGGACGACCTCGACGCCGGCGCGCTCGAGTGCGCGCTGGTAGATGCCCGACTTGCAGGTGCCTGCCGAGGCGAGCAGGCCGACGCGCTTGTAGCCCTCGCGCGCACAGAAGGCCGCCGTCTCCTCGATCATGTTGATGACCGGTATGCGGAGGTTCGGCATCATGAGCGGCAGGAAGTAATGCGCCGTATTGCAGCCCATGATCAGGAAGTCCGCGCCGGCATCCGTCAGGCGGTTCGCCGACTTCATGAGCTCCGGCAGCGGGCTCTCGCCCTTGCCGAGGATGGCCGCCGTGCGGTCGGGGATGTCCGTATTGTTGTCGACGAGGATGGGGATGTGGTCCTGGTCCTCGCGTGCATCCGTCGCGAGGATGACCTTCTTCATGAGGTCCACCGTTGCCATCGGGCCCATACCGCCAATAATACCGATCGTCTTCATCTTGCTCATCGTGACCACTCCTCTATGCTGCAGCGCCTCAGCGCTCGATTCCTGAATTCCTGAAACTTTCTTCTTGTTAACAGCATAGCATTGTGCTAGCCTATAAACAAATACATATAAATATATAGTATCTATCCAAATAATCTATGGTATAAAAGGAGAAAGATTCACATGCAGGGAATGGATTACGTCTACGCTGTCTGGCAGGAGAAGAGCTTCTCCGCCGCCGCCCGCAAGCTCTTCGTCTCGCAGCCCGCGCTCTCGGCTTCCGTGCGCAAGGTCGAGCGCGAGCTCGGCCTGCCGATCTTCGACCGCAGCACCACGCCGCTGCAGCTGACCGACGCCGGCCGCGCCTACATCGAGGCCGCCGAGCGCATCTTCCGCATCAAGCGCGACCTCAAGAGCTACTGCGACGACCTCGCGGGGCTCGAGAGCGGCACGCTGCGGCTCGGCGGCACGAACTTCTTCGCCTCGTGCTTCCTGCCGCCGATGATCGAGGCGTTCAGCCGCCGCCACCCACACATCGCGCTCTCCGTCACCGAGTCGGACTCCGCCGACCTCTTCGACAAGCTCACGACCGAAGAGCTCGACATCATCGTCGACAGCGGCGTCTGCGACGATTCGCTCTACGAGACGGTCCCCTTCTATCAGGACCACATCCTGCTGTCCGTGCCGGCAGCCTTTCCCATCAACGAACGCTTCCCCGACTACCGGCTGACGCGGCAGGACATCCTCATGGGCCGCCACCTCGGCCCCTCCGTGCCAGCCGTGCCGCTCGCCGCCTTCGCGGATACCGACTTCCTGCTGCTCGGCAAGGGCAACGACATGTACCGCCGCTCGCGCAAGCTGTTCCAGAACAACGAGGTCACGCCGCATGTGCGCCTCTACCTCAACCAGCTCATGACGGCCTACCACATGGCGCGCCAGGGGCTCGGCGCGACCTTCCTGACGGACACCCTCGTGCGCCTCTCCGCGCCCAACGAGGCGCTCCTCTACTACAAGCTCGACGACCTCAACGCCCAGCGCCAGATCTTCCTCGCCGTCCAGCGCAAGGGCTACCGCACGAAGGCCATGCAGGGCTTCATCGCGAGCAGCCTGGCGCTCTATCAGGATGAATAGCATCACAAAAAGGCGGCTGCCCATCGGCAGCCGCCCTTGTCATTTTTGTTGTCTGTTGTCATCGTCTGCTGTTATGCCGTCGGCATATCAGAGCAGATGCGCGCGCAGCTCCTCGCCGCTCTGGGCGCAGAGGTAGGCCGGCGCGATGTCGAGCACCGTGCGGCAGCCCGTCTGTCCCTCTTTGGCGAGACGGTAGGCTGCGCGGGCGTAGGCGACGAGCACGCTCGTCGTGAACTCCGGATTCGAGTCGAGCTTCAGCGAGAACTCGATGATGTGCTTGTGCTCCTTCTCGTGGCCCGTAGCGCCCGAGCGGATGACGAAGCCGCCGTGTGCGAGGCCGCTGTGGTCGCGCTGGAGCTCTTCCTCGCTGATGAAGTGTACCGTCGTGTCGTACTCATCGAAGTAGTTCGGCATCGTCTTGATGGCGTTCTCGACATAGGCGGCATCGGCGCCGTCCTCGAGCACGACGAAGCATTCGCGCGTGTGCTTCTCGCGCGTCGTGAGCTCCGGGTTCGAGCCCGAGCGGACCGCCTCGAGAGCACTCTCAACAGGCACCGTGTACTGCTTCGCGTCCTTGACGCCCTTGATGCGGCGGATCGCGTCACTATGGCCCTGGCTGACGCCCTTGCCCCAGAACGTGTAGTCCTTGCCGTCCGGCAGTATCGCGTTGCTGTAGACGCGCGCGAGCGAGAACAGGCCCGGGTCCCAGCCGACCGAGATGATACCGAGATGGCCGCTCTCCTTCGCCGCCTTGTCGACGTCGGCGAAGTGCTCCGGGATGCGCGCATGCGTGTCGAAGCTGTCGATGACATTGAAATACTTTACGTATTCCGGCGTCTGCTTCGGCAGGTCTGTAGCGCTGCCGCCGCAGAGGATCATGACGTCGATCTTGTCCTGCCAGTCGGCCACGTCCTTGACGCTGACGACCGGGACGCCCTGCGACCAGATCTTGACGGAGGCGGGGTCGCGGCGCGTGAAGACCGCGACGAGCTCCATGTCCGGATTCGCCTCGACCGCGCACTCAACGCCGCGGCCCAGGTTGCCATAACCGAGAATACCAATGCGAATGCTCATACAAACACCTTCCTATTCCAATTCCATGAAATATGAACGATGAAATCCCCAAAACGATTCCATTTCTAATTTAATATCTTACAGGAAAAGATACAGATAAGTTATGATAAATATCACACATCAAGTGCAAATATCACACTTATTACCTGCATCTGCTATCCGCTCAGAGATCATCGACAAGCGCCGTGCTCTTGGCATAGGCCGTGCTGCGGCCCTCGATGAAGTCCGTCTTGATGAAGTTCGGATTGGCGTACTGGCTGACCCAGCGCATCGAGGACGGCTCTTCCTCAAATCCCTCGTAGAGCGTGCCGAGGCCGATGCTCTCGGCGCGCGCATTGCCGAGGTAGTGCACGTAGTCCTCGATCATCTTCTCGTTGAGGCCCTCGACCTCGTTGCCGATTGCGTACTTGCCCCAGGCGATCTCCTGGCGCACGCCCTCGCGGATCATCTCGCGCATCATCTCCTCGCGCTCCGGCGTGAAGAGGTCGGGCTCCTCCGCGCGCAGGTCGCGCAGGATGTTGCGGAACAGCCAGAGGTGCGTGTTCTCGTCGCGGTTGATGTAGCGGATCTCCTGCACCGAGCCCGGCATGCGGCCGATGCGGCCGAGGTTGTAGAAGAACATGAATCCCGAGTAGAAGTAGATGCCCTCGAGGATGTAGTTGGCGATGAGCACGCGCAGGAAGTTCTCGCGCGACTGCTCCTGCTGGAACTCGTTGTAGAGGTCGCCGATGAAGGTGTTGCGCGCGAGCAGGTGCTCATCATCCTTCCACTGGAAGATGATCTCCTGGCGCTCGTCGGGGCTTGCGATCGTGTCGAGCATGTAGCTGTAGCTCTGCGAGTGCACGCATTCCTGGAACGACTGGATCGTCAGGCAGAGGTCGACCTCGTTGGCTGTGATGTAGGCCGAGACGTTCGGCAGGTTCGCGCTCTGCACCGAGTCGAGGAAGACGAGGAACGAGAGGATCTTGTCGTAGGCACGGCGCTCTGCCGCTGGCAGCTGCCGGTAGTCCTTGACGTCCTGCCCGAGGTTGATCTCCTCCGGTATCCAGAAATTGTTCATCGCCTGGCGGTACCAGTCCGCGGTCCACGTGTACTTGAGGTTGTTGAAGTCGTTCATGTTCGTCGTGTTGCCGCCAATCAGGCGGCGCTGCGTGACGTCGATATCGCCCTCGGGATTGAAGAGCGGGCGCTTCTTGAGTGATGCCATTTGCCTTTCCTTTCTGTTTGCCTATCTGCTTGCTGTGATTGGATGCCAGATGCTCACGAAGAGCAGCTCTCGCACTCCTCCACTTCGAGCGACTTGCTGCGCACGTAGTAGATGGTCTTGACGCCCTCCTCGTAGGCCCGGATGTAGAGCGCGAGCACCTGACGGAAGGTGAAGTCGTTCGTGATGTAGAGGTTGACGCTCTGCGCCTGGTCGATGTGGCGCTGGCGCACGCCGGCCGCGCGCACCGACCAGTTTTGGTCGACCGTGTGTGCGCTCTTGTAGTACCAGTACGTCTTCATGCTGAGGTCCGGCGCGATGCGCGGCAGGATGGCACCCTTCTTCTCCTCGAGGAAGAAGCGCTTCATGATGGGGTCGACGCCGGCCGTCGTGCCGACGAGGATGGACGTCGAGCTCGTCGGCGCTACGGCGAGCAGGTAGGCGTTGCGCATGCCCTGCGCACGGACCTTTGCCGCGAGCTTTTGCCATGCTTCCGACATGTAGCCGCGCTTCTTGAAGTACGCCCCCGTCTGCCAGTCGCTGCCCGCAAAGCAGCCGTACGTCCCTTTCTCCGCCGCAAGGTCGCTGCTCGCCTCGATGGCCGCGTAGTTGATGCGCGCAAAGACATCATCGACGAATGCGAGGTGCTCCTCGCTCTCCCAGCGGATGGCGTTCTTCGCGAGCATGTGGTGGTAGCCCGAGACGCCGAGGCCGATGCTGCGGTACTTCGCATTCGTCAATTTCGCATAGGCGAGCGGCGCCTCATTGAGGTCGATGACGTTGTCGAGCGCGCGCACCGCCGTGCGCACGACGGTGCGCAGCTCCTCATGCGACGTGACGTCAATGCGGCCGAGGTTGAGGCTCGCGAGGTTGCAGACGACGAAGTCGCCCGGGCGCGTCGTGACCTGCACGACCGTGTCGCCGTCCTTCGTCCGAATCTCCGTAGAGACCGCCTCGACGGGCGACATGTTCTGCGCGATCTCCGTGCAGAGGTTCGAGCAGTAGATCATGCCGGCCTGCGGATTCGGGTTGAGCCGGTTGACCGTGTCGCGGTAGAAGGCGAACGGCGTGCCCGTCTCGACGACCGACTTGAGGATGAGCCGCACGATTTCCTTGACGGAGATCACGCGCTTGTCGATGCGCGGCTCCGCGACGCAGGCGCGGTAGCGCTTCTCCCACTCCTCGCCCCAGAAGTCCTCGAGCGCATAGCCCATGACCATCTCAATCTCGTGCGGGTCCATGAGGAACCACGGCGCGTCTAGGTCCTCCTTCGCGAGCTTCCAGAAGAGGTCCGGATAGCAGACGGCCGGGAAGATGTCGTGCGCCTTCATGCGATCATCGCCGTTGTTCGTGCGCAGCTGCAGGAACTCCGGCAGGTCCTTGTGCCAAGCGTCGAGGTAGACGGCGCAGGCCCCCTGGCGCACGCCGAGCTGGTCGACGGCCACGGCCGTGTCGTTGACGAGGCGGATCCAGCGGATGACACCGCCCGCCGCGCCCTCAAAGCCGCGGATGGCCGCGCCCGTCGCGCGGACCTTCCCGAAGTAGAGCCCCATGCCGCCGCCCCACTTGCTGACCTTGGCAAACGAGTCGAGGCTGCGGTAGATGCCCTCGAGCGAGTCCGGCACCGTGTCGATGAAGCAGCTCGAGAGCTGGTGGTAGGGCTTCCTGGCATTGGCGAGCGTCGGCGTCGCCATCGTGACCTGCTGCAGGCTCAGCATGTCGTAGAAGCGGCGGACCCAGTCCATGCGCACAGCAGGCAACTCGAGCATCGCGAGGTGCAGGGCGATGCCGAGGTACATCTCCTGCGGCGACTCGAGCGCCACGCCGTGATGCGTGTGGATGACGTAGCGCGAGAGCAGGAGGTCGAGGCCTGCGTACGTGTAGAGGTGATTGCGCTCCTCTGCCATGAAGCGGGCAGCGGCCGAAAGCTCCCGCTCCGTGTAGTGTTCGAGGATGTAGCTGCCGTAGAGCCCCTTGGCCGTCAGATAGCGCAGTTTGGCCACGAAGTTCGTGATGCCGCGCCTCGCTTCATCCTCTGACAGCTGGCGCGCAAAAACGAGATAGCGCAGCCGCGCCGCGATCTTGTCCCAGTGCGGCGCCTCGGCCGAGGCGAGCTCCACCGCCGCGCGCACGAGCGCCTGCAGCTTCTCCGCCGCCTGCAGGGACGGCTTGACGAACACCTCATATTTCTCCACGAGTGCCGAAAAGTCCCCCGCGTGCTCACCGAAGTCGCGTTCCACGCTGGACAGGCAGGCGGCGAGCCCCGGCACCGGACATGCCTGCAGCAGCTGCTGCAGGGCCGGCGATTTGACAGTACAATCCATTCTCTTGCTCCTAAACACTAGATACGGTAGATGATTTCAAAAGAAATTCTCTACAACCACTACATATTGATTACTGCACCAGTATAGCAAATCGGGAGAAGGGCTGTCAATGAACCGCCGGCTGTTCAACACCTCGTTCAAAAAAGCTTGCATTTCCATTAGTTTTCATTATAATGAAGATAAGGGATTCATATGAAGCAAAGGAAGGATAGCAAGATATGATCACGAAAGAACTCATTGCACGCATCAACGAACTTTCCCGCAAGAAACGCAGCAGCGGTCTCAGCGAGGATGAGCGCATTGAGCAGCAGAACCTCCGCGAACAGTATCTCGCTGGCATCCGCGAACAGGTACGCAACATGCTGGACCAGGTCGAGATCATCGACACGCCGCTCGGTGAGCAGCATGTCACGCATGTCAAAGAGGTTGCCTTCTCATTGCATCCGAGTCACAAATTGCACTAATCATTCATCCAGCAATCGCTCAACCGAATCATACCAAGAATCAATGGCATCAAGAAAGCCCCGGCATCTGCCGGGGCTTTTAGTGTCTCATCATTCTTTTGCCTGCACGGCCCGCATTCTGAAATAATCATAAGTGCGCCTGAGGCCCTCGTGCAGCGAGACGGCCGGAGCCCAGCCGAGTGCGCGGCGCGCGCGGCCATTGGCGAGCATGGACTTGTAGATGTCGCCAGAACGCGCCTCAAAATAGCGCGGCTCGATTGCCTTGCCGGAAACATCGGCGAGGATGGCGACGAGCTCCTTGAGGCTCGTCTCCGTCTGCGTCGAGAGGTTGTAGGCGTGGTTGACGTGCTCGGTGCAAAGCGCCGCGTAGATGCCCGCAGCGATGTCGCCGGCGTAGATGAAGTCGCGCGTCTGCTCGCCGTCGCCATAGATCGCGAGCGCTTTGCCCTCGGCGAGGCGCTCGGCGAAGATGCTGATGACGCCGCCCTCGCCACCATTGCCCTGGCGCTCGCCGTAGACATTGGCGAAGCGCAGGATGACGAAGTCGAGGCCAAACGACTTCTGGTAGAGCCGCAGGTAATGCTCGACCGTGACCTTTGAGAGCCCGTAGAACGACATCGGGTGCAAGGGCTCTGACTCGACGATCGGCAGGCTCTCCTCCGCGACGTCGCCGTAGCTCGCCGCCGTCGAAGCGAAGATGACGCGCTGTACCTTCGTGCGGCGCGCCTGCTCGAGCACGTGGATGGAGCCGATGACATTCTCCTCGCCGTCGAGTGCCGGCGACTCCATCGAGATGTGCACCGTCGTCTGTCCCGCGAGATGCACGACCGCATCAAAATGCCCCTCATCAAAGACAGCGGCGAGTGCCGCATCGTTGACATCCATCTCGATGCACTTGACGCCCTGCGGCAGATTGTCACGCGACCCCGTACTGAAATTGTCGAGCACCGTCACCTGCTCGCCCTCGGCCAGCAGTTTTCTCACAAGATGGGAGCCGATGAAGCCGGCGCCACCCGTCACTAAGATATTCAATGCAAACGTCCTCTTTCCATATGATATTCTGTACTTCTATTTGTTGGGTCAATCGCGGTGGAAGCGGTAGCCAGCGCCGCGCACCGTCTCGATGTAGGCGGGATGTGCGGGGTCTGTCTCGATCTTCTCGCGGATGCGGTTGATGTGCACCGCGACCGTCGCGTTGTCGCCCATCGCATCGAGCCCCCAGATGCGCTCGAACAGCGTCTCGCGGCTGAAGACGAGCCCGCGGTTCTCCATGAGGAAGCGCAGGAGCTCGAACTCGCGGTTCGTCAGGTGGATCTCCTCGCCGTCCTTGAAGACGCGGTGTGACTTGGCCTCGAGCGCCAGCTTGCCGCACGAGAGCCGCGCGACGCACTGCTGCTCCTTCCTGGTCAGCTGCTCGTAGCGCGCGATGTGCGCCTTGACGCGGGCCACGAGCTCGCTCGGGCTGAACGGCTTCGTCATGTAGTCGTCCGCGCCGAGCCCGAAGCCGCGTATCTTGTCGATGTCCGTCTGGCGGGCCGAGACGATGATGACGGGGATGTCGAGCTCCTCGCGCAGGCGGCGGCAGACGTTGAAGCCGTCGATGCCGGGCAGCATGAGGTCGAGGATGACGAGGTCAAAGCCTCCCGCTAGGGCAGCCTCGACGCCCTTGCGGCCGTCGCCCTCTATGGCGACCTCGAAGTCCGATGCCTCGAGATAATCGCGCTCGAGCTCCGCGATCTCGCGATCATCCTCGACAATCAGTATCTTCTTCATACGGACTCCACCTTTCCCGTCTTCATGCTTTCATCAAACGATTGCTTCGTCGGCAGCCAGATGCAGATGCAGAGCCCCTTCGGGACGGCCGGTCGGGCCCAGATGCGGCCCTTCATGGCCTCGATGATTCGCGCCGTCACCGCGAGGCCGAGGCCGCTGCCCTTCGCCACGTCCGCGCGCGCCTTGTCCGTGCGGTAAAACGACTCAAAGATGCGGCCGAGGTCCTCCTGCGCCACACCGCGCCCGCGGTCCTCACACTCGATGAGGTAGCCGCCGTCCTTCGCGGCGAGGCGCACGGTCAGGCTGCCATTGTCACTGTCCCTATATTTTAACGCATTGCTAAGGACGTTGTCGAGTACCCGCTGGAACTGGATGCGGTCCAGCACGACAGCAGATGACTCGCCTGACTGCAGCTGGTCATCGAAACGCAAGGAAAAGCCCTGTGACGCCAAAGCCTCCTTCTGCAGATCCACGTACTGCTGCAGCAGGGGAGCGAGTGAGGCGTTCTCCCACTGGAAGTCGACCTTGCCGAGGTCGAGCTTCGACAGCAGGAAGAGCTCGTGCACCATCTGTTCCATGCTCTGGCTCGTGTGATAGACGAGCTCGAGGTATTTCTTCTGCTTCTCCGGCGTCGCAGCAATGCCATCGAGGATGCCGCCCGTGTAGCCCTGGATCTTCGTCAAGGGCGTCGCGAGGTCGTGCGCGATGCCCGCGAAGAGCTCCTGCCGGTTCTTCTCGTACGCATCGCGCATCTTCCTGCCCGCCTGCAGCTGGCGGCGCATCTCCTCGAAGACAGCCGCCGTCTCGCCGAGCTCATCCGTGCTGCAGCTGGCGACAGGCGTATCGTAGTCGCCACTCGCGATGCGGCGCGAGGCGTGCTGCAGGTCCTCGAGCGGTGCCACGATGTCGCGTGTCATGCGGCGCACGAGCAGGAGGCCAATGAAGACGATGACGGCCGCCGCGAGCAGGAAGACGCCGATGGCGATGAGGCTCCAGACGAGCCCCATGTGTGGCGGGAAGAAGCCCCGGCCAATCAAGAACGGCACTGTCCCGATCGCGACGCCGATGGACTTCTTGTCCTTGGAGACGTAACGGTAGACGAGGCCCGCATCATCCCAGCGCAGGACATTGCCCTCACCCGAGGCCAGCTCGTACGACGTGTCGATGAGCTCTCGCGCCTGTCCGGGCACCGTCTCGTAGACGACCACGCCGTCGCGGACGACAGCCACCTCGATGCCTGCGGCCTCCATCGACTCGACGTGGCGCCCAAGGCTCTCGCGCTCGCCGCCATCGACATTCGTGAAGATGTGGCTGAGCCCCATGAGGATTGGCGCACTGTTCCCCGCTTCCGGCCAGAGCAGTTCAATCTCGCGCTCGCGGAAGTTGCCCGTCGCGCGCAGGCCGTAAAAGACCGTACTGCCGATGATGATGAGCAGCAGCACCGGCACAAACACCATGATGATGTTGTTGAGGATTAGGCGATGGCGGACCGACAGATCCTGGATTTTCATATCGCATTCTCCTTTCTCACCCGTCCGGCGCTGCTCAACTGCGTTCGCCACTTATTCCCGTGCGCCCGACCAGCGCTCTAAGAGCACTTTGGGCCAGTCCCTGAGGACGTCCGACTTCGCACCCGTGCGGCCCGTCACCATGTCCTCGCGGCCGTCCTCGCGGCCCGGCATGAGCTGATAGATGCAGTAGGCATCCGTCTCGGCGACCTCCTGCCAGAAGCCCGGCACATCCTTGCCAAGTTTATCGCGGTTGTCGAAGTCCGTGAGGATGATCGTCGCACGGCTGAGGTCCAGCTTCTCGATTGAGGCGAACGGCATGATATTCGTTGCCGTCCAGCTCATCTTCTGCGGTCTCGCTTTCTCGATATCCTCTTCCGTCGGGACAAGGCGCTTCGGCACAAGGCCGCTGTAATAGGCGATTGACACGGGATAGCGCACGCCGTATGTCAGCACCTCCGTCTGCGGCGTCGCCATCCGCTTCAGAGCAGCTGCCGTATCCCTGCCGGAATCCATCGGCATGACGACGGGAAGGATCGCCACAAGCAGCGCAAAGTAGACGAGCGCCATGCCCGCGGCCATGCGCGCGAAGAGTTTTGCGTGCTCCGCAAAGTACCGGCCCATCAGGACGGCCAGCGGCATCATGTACGGGAACGTGTAGGTCATGTACTTCGATGCCATGCACTCAAACGCGACGAATACCGCGAGGGCCCAGACAATGAGGAAGCGCTCCTTCTCCTCGACCGGCCAGCAGAGTTCGCGGCGCACGAGGCGCTTGCAGAAGGCCGGCACCGCGACAAGCGACCATGGGAAGAAGCCCGCGAGGAAGACGAGCAGGTAGTAGTACCAGACGCTGTTGCGCGGATGCTCCGCCACCGTCGCGCGCAGGGCGTTGTGCACGCCGAGGAACGTGTCGATGAAGTCGCCGCCGTGCAACAGGTACATCGGCAGATACCAGATTCCCGTGATGATGAGGAATAAGATGAGGCCGCCGGCCATATGGCGGCTCAGCAGCATGCCGAGGCAGTGCTGCCAGGCGAGGAAGACGAGGATGACGAGGCCCGGCAGCGCAAGGCCAATCGGGCCCTTCGTCAGCACAGCGACGGCAGCCGCCGCAAAGGCCAGGTAGTAGTAGCGGCCCTTGCCCGTCTCATAGCCCTGATAGAAGCTCATGAGCGTCAGGCTGACCGTCACCCAGAGCGTCATGTCCGTGATGATCGCATGCGCGAGGTACCAGTACTCGACGGAGAGCGCGAGGATCACCGCCGAGAAGATGCCCGCGCGGCGGCCGTAGAGCTTCGTGCCGAAGCCGTACGTCATGAGTACGCCCGCCACCGCGAACAGTGCCGGGAAAAAGCGCGCGGCGAAGTCCGACATGCCGAAGAGCTGGAACGCCGCGATGAGCTCCCAGTAAAACAGGATGGGCTTATCGTACCAGTAATTCCCGAAGATGCGCGGCGACAGGTAATCCCCCGCCGCGATCATCTCCTTGGCCGTCTCCACATAATTCGACTCCACCGGGTCTGTCACCGGCATCAGCCAGCTGCCGAACAAGAACAGCAATAGAGCAAACGCGCCCAGATACAGCAGGTCCTTGCGTTCCATCGTATTCCTCCCTAACTCGTACGTCTCGTATGACTTCAGACTCTCATGATTTCATGCAGAACAAATCTTTGTCTTCGAGTATAGGGAGGCTAGATAAACACGCGTTAAACAGCGTTTAAAAAGCAGTACAAGAAAGCCGCCAGCTCATTCCAGTTGGCGGCTTCGTTCATTTCTCAGTAATGTGGATGCTGTTTCACGTAGTCGACCGGACGGCTCCAGTCGACGCTGACGTTCGTGGCACCCCAGAGGCGCGTCAGGGCCGTCTGCAGGCTCTTGAGGTCGGCCAGCGGGTCGATCTTCTCGTGCGTGAAGTCCATGAGCGTCTCGTGCGGGATGTTGATCTCGTGCGTCTTGCCGAGGTAATCTTCGACTTTCTTCTTGCCCTCTTCGTTGGCCAGATGAACGGTGGCCTTTTTAGCAGTCTCGTCGTAATCGATCCAGCCGAGGTCGTTCTTGTAACTGATTGCTACGCTGTAGGTAATTGCCATTCTTTTTTCCCCTTTTATGTGATGTCTCTCCCGCAAAATGCGGGTCTTATCTCTTTTTTTGCTGGAGATCGCTGAGTCCCCATTTCTTCATTATAAGGGATTTCTATCTTTTCTACAACCTGCCTTCTTTATTGATTTGTCAAGACTTGCACCTCTATTTTTTTTATGCTATGATACACGTAAAGAAGGACAAGCCTGGGATGTGCGTGAGCTTTAGAAGTGTCTAACCTACATTTTTCCTAGGGAGCTTGATTTGATTCCGGCAGATGCCCGCCTCGGCGACTGCAGAAACCGGACTTAAGGCACCCACCTGCTAGCCGCAGGTTTTAGGCATTTAAAGCGAACGGCACCCTGGACCCCTGCTTTGAAGAGGGATTGCTGCGCAAGGTTTGCAGTCCCTCTTCGCGTATACAACATAAAGAATCCCTGTCTGAAACATCTGTCTCAGACAGGGATTTTTCTTTTGTCAGGAGATCTTGAGGCTGTGGAACGCGCTGGCCTTGTGCAGGCGGTTCATGATGGCGAGGCCGAGACCTTTCTCCGTCGTACCCTCGCCGAGCAGCACGTCGGCCTGCGTGTCGTTGAAGGCGATGAGCTCCTCGTAGATGTGCGCGGCAATCGCCAAGAGGTCGCCCTGCGGGCCGTAGTCCTTGAGGAGTTCCTCGGGCACGAGGTCTTGCAGGGATTCGCAGACCTCATGGCTCGCGAGCACGCCGACCGTGTGGCCCTCACCCTGCAGGCGGCGGACCTGACGGCGGAAGGCGGCGGCCATCTTCGCGGCGTCGCCCTCGAGCAGCGTCAAGGGGGCTTTCGGCGCGTAGTGCTTGTACTTCATGCCCGGCGCGCGCGGCACGGTGTCGGCACCGACGAGCGCGGGGTCGAGCTTGCAGCCGCCGAGGACCTCCGTGAGCATCTCGCGCGTGATGGCGCCGGGGCGCAGGATGACGGCCACGGGGCCCGTGCAGTCGACGATCGTCGACTCAACGCCGAAGTGGCACGGGCCGCCGTCGAGGATCAGCGGGATGCGTCCGTCCATGTCGCGCAGCACGGAGGCCGCCGTCGTCGGGCTCGGGCGGCCGGAGATGTTGGCCGAGGGAGCGGCGATCGGCACGCCGGCCGCGCGGATCATCGCGCGGGCCACCGGATGCTCCGGCATGCGGATGCCGACCGTGTCGAGACCGCCCGTGATGCGGTCCGGCACAATGGCCTTGCGGCGCAGGATGAGCGTAATCGGCCCCGGCATAAAGGCCGCGAGCAGTTTCTCCGCCATCGGCGTGACCTCTGCCGCGATCATCTCGACCATCGCGCGATCCGAGACATGCAGGATCAGCGGGTTGTCCGACGGACGTCCTTTCGCCTCATAGATGCGCGCACATGCCGCCGCATCGAGCCCGTTCGCCCCGAGCCCATAGACCGTCTCCGTCGGGAACGCCACGAGTCCCCCGCCGCGCAAGACCTTCCCCGCGCGCGCGAGCTCCTCCCGCTGCGCCTTCACATCGGTTATCGTGATAATCTCTGTCTGCATGTATCATTACCTCTCTATCTCAACATCTCAAGCTCAGTTTTTCCGCCAGCCCACGACGACGCGGTCGATGCCGGCGTAGTCGGGCAGGATCTCGGTGCGGTCGATCAGGGGGTTGGCTTTGAGCAGATCGGCGACATCACCCGCCTGATGGATACCGACTTCGAAGGCGGTGAAGCCGCCGGGCACGAGCATGGCAGGGGCTTCGTTGGCGAGGCGGCGGTAGAAGTCGAGGCCGTCTTGGCCGCCAGAGAGCGCGGTGTGCGGCTCCTTGAGGCGCACTTCCGGTGCGAGCTTTGCGATGTCGGCCTCGGGGATGTAGGGCGGGTTCGACAGGATGGCGGCAAATGATATGCCACTGAGCGGCTGCAGGAGGTCGCCCGTATGGAACGTGATGCGATCCGCGAGGCCGAGGCTTGCGGCATTCTCCTCCGCGACGGCGCGCGCCGCCGGCGAGATGTCGACCGTGTCGGCCACGGTACCTGACAGATAGTGCAGCACCGAGAGGCAGATGGCCCCCGAGCCTGTGCCGATGTCAGCAAAGCGCAGCGGCTCCTCGCCCGCCATCGCCCTCAGGCGGTCGACGGCGGCCTGCACGAGGATCTCGGTGTCGGGGCGCGGCACGAGAGTGTCAGCAGTGACCTTGAAAGTCAGCCCCATGAACTCCTTCTCGCCGAGGATCTGCGCGACGGGCACGCGCAGGACGCGCTTTTTGATCATCTCGCGGTAAGCGGCGAGCTCCCCGGGCTGCAGCGGCTCGTCGAAGTGCACGTAGAGATAGATGCGCTGCTTCTCGAGCACGTGCGCGAGCAGCACTTCCGCGTCGAGGCGCGGCGATTCGATGCCCTTGTCCTTGAAGTACTGCTCCGTCCACTTCAGGATGCGGCCGATGGTCCAGATCTTGTCGTTCACTCTGCGTTCACCTTCTTCAATCGTTCTGCCTGATCCGCCGTGATGAGTGCGGCGAGCAATTCATCGAGGTCGCCGTCGAGGATGGCGTCGATCTTGTGCAGCGTCAGGCCGATGCGGTGGTCCGTCACGCGGCCCTGCGGGAAATTGTAGGTGCGGATGCGCTCGCTGCGGTCGCCCGAGCCGACCTGGCTCCGGCGGTCCGCCGCGACGGCTGCCTCCTGCTCCTGGCGCGCCTTGTCGAGGATGCGCGCGCGCAGGACCTTCATGGCCTTCTCCTTGTTCTTGAGCTGCGACTTCTCATCCTGGCACTGCACGACGATGCCCGTCGGCAGATGCGTGATGCGGATGGCCGTCTCCGTGCGGTTGACGTACTGGCCGCCCGCGCCCGACGCGCAGTACGTGTCGATGCGCAAGTCTGCCGGATTGATCGCGACATCGACGTCCTCCGCCTCCGGCAGCACGGCGACCGTCGCCGCCGACGTGTGGATGCGACCGCCCGACTCCGTCACGGGCACGCGCTGGACGCGATGCGTGCCGCTCTCGTACTTGAGGTACGAGTAGGCGCCGTAGCCCGTGACCATGAAGGTGACTTCCTTGAAGCCGCCGATTTCCGTCGCATTCGCGTCCATGAGCTCAACCTTCCAGCCCTTCTTCTCGGCGTAGCGCGAGTACATGCGGAAGAGGTCGCCCGCAAACAGCGCGGCCTCCTCGCCGCCGACACCGCCGCGGATTTCGACGATGACGTTCTTCTCGTCATTCGGGTCCTTCGGCAGCAGCAGAATCGGCAGCTCTTTGTCGAGCGCCTCCTTCTGCTCCATGAGGTCCGCGAGCTCCGACTCGACGAACGCGTGCATCTCGTGGTCGAGCGCTTCGCCGAGCATCGACTTGGCCTCCTCGATGCCCTTGAGGACCTCTTTATAGCGCCGGAATTTCGTGATGATTGGCGTCAGCGCGGCGTGTTCCTTTGTGTACGCCTGCCACTTCGCCATGTCCGCCATGGTCTCGGGGTCGCTGATCAGCGACTCGAGCTCCCGGTATTTATCTTCGACGGCTTGGAGCTTCTCCAGCACAGATTTCACCTCTCAACTGTAATCATATGACTCAGGGAACCATCTCGATTGGCTTCGGCAGAGGCCCCTCTGCATGGCGGTAGTCGACTGTCCCCTCGATGATTTCCTCTTCTGGCAGCACGGCCTTGAGCGACTCGATGGCCACGGCCACCATGTCGTCCTTCGGCGGGCGCGTCGTCAGGTACTGCAGCCAGAGGCCCGGCTTGATGGCCGTCTGGATGATGGGATTCTCACTGCGGCCCGCGAGGCGGATGATCTCATACGAGATGCCCGCGACGACCGGCAGCAGCAGGATACGCGAGGCGATGCGCTCCGCGAGGCTCGGCCAGCCGAGGAACGCGAAGACGAAGATCGAGACGAGCATGACGATCAGCAGGAAGTTCGTGCCGCAGCGCGGATGGAGCCGCGAGAACTTCTGCACGTTCTCGACCGTCAGCGGCAGCCCCGCCTCATAGCAGTGGATCGTCTTGTGCTCCGCCCCGTGGTACTGGAAGACGCGGCGGATGTCCTTCATGCGCGAGATGCCCCAGATGTAGCCGAGGAAGATCGCGAGGCGCAGGAAGCCCTCCATGAGATTGAGGAAGAACGGGTCCTCCGTGATGACGTGGAAGAGGCGCGCCGCGCCCGTCGGGATCGCAATGAAGAGGATGCTCGCGAGCACGAGCGCGAAGAGGATCGTGCCCGCCATCTCCTTGTCGGAGAGCTGCTCGTCCTCCTCGCCGGCCATCTTGGCCGAATACGAGAGCGAGCGGATGCCGATGACGAGCGACTCTACGAGAGAGACCGTGCCGCGCAGCATCGGCTTCTTGAGGATGGGATAGCGGTCCGAGATGGAGTGGACGTCCTTCGTCTCGACCTGGATCTTCCCGTTCGGGTCGCGCACCGCCGTCGCCGTGAGCTTCGGCCCGCGCATCATGACGCCCTCGATGACCGCCTGGCCGCCTACCATTAGATGATTGCCCATAATTTGGGACCTCCTATTTATGTAAAACAAGAATTCGCTTCTACCGTATAATCTACGGCAGCCTGCTGTATTTTGTCTGGAACCCTTCAGATACAAAAACAGCAGAGCGAGATTGCTCTGCTCTGCTTCATCATGCTGCATCTTATTTCTTGCCGTAGCGCTTGTTGAACTTCTCGATGCGGCCGCCTGCCTGTACGTCACGCTGACGACCCGTGAAGAACGGATGGCACTTGGAGCAGACATCGACGCGAAGCTCCGGCTTCGTGGAACCCGTCTTGAACGTGTTACCGCAACCGCAAACTACCGTAGCTTCATAGTACTTCGGATGAATACCCTGCTTCATATCTATACACCTCACTTTCCCCCCAGGAACTGGGAATGGATACAAGCTCACTATGCGCGAGCTTGGTTTAGACCTAGCTCCCCTTCTTCGGGGGAAAGCCAGTCAATTTTGGCTTGGAAACAGACGTCACTACGTCCATTACCGGTCTATTATATCACAGAGCCCACGCGCTTGCAAGGAAGCAGCGCGAAAATCCTCTTGAAAAAAACAGCCCGATAGAGGATAATGTTGTGTACAGGGGGAATACTTCTTTCTAAAAGACAAGACGAAATCCAGATTGAATCATCTGCCGCACCTACATCACACAGAAAGGATGTTTCTACATGGCAAACGATAAAAAAGACGAACCCGTCATGAAACAGCGCTGCAGCTTCTGCAAGCGCGAAGTCGAGATTCACGACTCACTTGACATGCCGATCTACGACCCGGCCACGGGCTTCGGCATCTGCAAGAACTGCATCAAGGAGCTCGCGCACTACATCGAGCTCCACGAAGAGGACACAGCTAAACAGCAGGCGCCAGACTTCGCTGCCCAGCTCGACGAGATCCTCAAGAAGAACAAGCCGCACATCATCAAGCAGTACCTCGATGAGTACATCATCAACCAGGACCGCGCGAAGAAAATCCTCTCCGTCGCCGTCTACAACCACTACAAGCGCATGAAGTACGGCTACACGAACGACGACGGCACGGAGATCGAGAAGTCGAACGTCATCATGCTCGGCCCGTCCGGCTGCGGCAAGACGGCGCTGCTCTCCCACCTCTCGAAGCTCCTCGACGTGCCATTCGCCGTCACGGATGCCTCGAGCCTCACGGAGGCCGGCTTCGTCGGCGCCGATGTCGAAGTCGCCGTCCGCAACCTCTACTACGCGGCCGACAAGGACATCCAGAAGGCCGAGCACGGCATCATCTACCTCGATGAGTTCGACAAGATCGCCCGCAAGTCCGGTGCCAACAACTCCATCACGGCCGACCCGGGCCACGAGGGTGTCCAGCAGGCTCTCCTCAAGATGCTCGAGGGCAACGTCGTCGAGTTCACGGCGCGCGGCCAGCGCAAGCACCCGGAGGCCCCGACCATCAAGGTCGACACGAAGAACATCCTCTTCATCGTCGGCGGCGCCTTCGTCGGCATCGACGATGTCATCGCCAAGCGCCTCCAGAAAGCCGACTCGTCGATTGGCTTCGGCGCCGAGGTCACGAGCAAGAGCGAGAAGCCGACCTTCGACGAGCTCATCCATCAGGTCCGCCCGGAAGACCTCATGCAGTACGGCATCATCCCCGAGATCATCGGCCGTCTGCCGATCATCTGCACGCTCGAGACGCTCGACGAGGACGCCCTGCTGCGCATCCTGACCGAGCCGAAGAACGCCCCGGTCAAGCAGTACGAGAAGCTGCTCGCCATGGACAACGTCAAGCTCGAGTTCGCTGAGGACGCGCTGCGCGCCGTCGCCAAGAAGGCCATCGAGCGCAAGACCGGCGCCCGTTCCCTCAAGGGCATCATCGAGGACGTCATGCTCGACGTCATGTACGACATCCCGAAGTCGGACGAGCCACGCAAGGTCATCATCACGAAGGCCTGCATCGACGAAGGCAAGAAGCCAGAAGTCATCGCACTCGACAAGTAAGACCATAAAAAAAGGCATCTGTCATCGACAGATGCCTTTTTTGCATGCTTGTGAACCTTGTCAGGGGTTGGCTCGCACGACAGGGAAGCTGCCGAGGTCCTTGAGCCACTTGCTCTTCCTCGCGACCGCCGCCACCGCCTCGCGCAGGGCCGCCTCATTGTCCGCGACCTCGAGGTCGAAGAAGAAAATGTAAGCGCCGAGCTCCGTGCGCGCGGGGCGCGACTCGATGCGCGTCATGTTGACGCCGCGGTCCGCGAACTCCTTGAGCACATCGTAGAGCGCGCCGGCCTTCTGGCCGTCGATCTCGCAGATGACGAGCATCTTCTCAGCAGGGCCGACGGGCTTGTGCGGCGCCGCCGTCACACGGCAGAGCTCGAAGAAGCGCGTCGCATTCGCCATGTTGTCCTGGATCTCTTTCGCAACCGTGACGAGGCCGTTGAGCTCGCCACCGCGCTCCGTGCAGATGGCTGCCGCGCCCATGCCGCGCGGCTCCTGCGCGACGATCTCAGCCGCCCGCGCCGTGCTCGCCACCTTGATCAGCTCCGCCTGCGGGTAATGTTGCTGCAGGTAGCCGCGGCACTGCGAGATCGGCTGCGGATGCGAGTAGATGCGGCAGATCTTCTGCGTGCCCGGCCTTGCCATGAGCTGGTTATGAACCGGCCAGATCAGCTCACTCGCGACGAAGAGGTCCGCACTGCGCGCGAGCGTGTCGAGCGTGATATTGATCGCGCCCTCGAGCGAGTTCTCCACCGGCACGAGGCAGCTGTCCACCTCGCCATCCTCCACGGACTGGATCACCGCAAAGATATCCGGATAGACAAGAAGCTCCGGCCTTTCCGGCAGGAGCCTCGAAAGATACTGTGCGGCAGCTTCGCTGTGTGTGCCCAAGGGGCCAAGAACGCCCATTTTCTTCATGATCGACATCCTTTCCCTCAGAGGTCCTTCTGGAGTTTCGCGAGCTCTGGGCAGAGATCCCCGATGGAGCTCGAGAGGTCATCCTTCGGCTGCAGGATCTCGAGCACCGGCTTCATCGTCTCCTTGAACTTCGCATCGTCCTGCATGAGCGTCAGGATGGCGCTCGTGTTGATCGCATCCGCCAGCGCCGTGTGCTGCGTGCCCTCGAACTTGTGGTCCATCGCCCCGAGCGCATGCTTGAGTGCGAGGCTGTTGTGCAGGCCCAGGCGATCATCGAATTCCTGCTGCAGGTCGACCCAGCGCTCGTTGAGCCATTCGATGTCAAAATCCGGCAGCTTGTAGCGGCACTCGCTGCGCAGCTGCTTGATGTCCGACATGCTCCACGAGTAAATCTTCGTCTCTTCCTCGCCAACCCAGTCCACAAAATCCTGGAAGCACGCGGCATACGTCTTCTTGTCAGCGACCATCGCCTGCGTGATGCCCGTCAGGCTCGTGATGTGCTTCTTGATGGGGCCGTACTCCGGCTTCACGTAACACTGAAACTCCGCTTCCTGCTGGAAATTTTCGTCGAGGCGCACGGCACCGATCTCGATGACTTCCTCATTGAGCTTGCGGCGCACCTCGCGGAACTCCCGGCTGACCGGATTCATCTCCAGGTCTACGACGACATGTTTCATCTATTTCAACTTCCCTTCGTTTGGAGCTGGTCTTACCATTCTATTCTACGGTATCTGCACATTTTCTTCAACTGAAATGTGTGCTATCATAAACAGAGTACCAAAAAATCACGCTGATTGTCCACGCGGAAGGAGTGCTATCCTTGGATTATCGTCTTTACCTCTTCGATTTCGACTACACGCTCGTCAACTCCGAGCCCGCCATCGTCAAGTGCTTCCACATCACCTTGCAGAAGCTCGGCTATCCCGATGTGCCCGACGAGCGCATCAAGAAGACCATCGGCCTGCCCATGGTCGAGGCCGTCAAGCGCATCGTCGGCACCGCGGACGACGCCGAAGCCGAGCGCTTCGTCGACGCTTACCGCCCCGAGGCCGACCGCTACATGACGCCCGGCACGACCTTCTTCCCCGGCGCCGTCGAAACCCTGCGCGCCATCAAGGCCACCGGCGCAAAAGTCGGCATCATCTCCAACAAGACGCACCGCCGCATCCAGGAGAAATTCGATGTCGACCACGTGCCCGAGCTCATCGACCTCATTATCGGCAGCGACAACGTCAAGAGCCATAAGCCAGAGCCGACGGGCCTCTTGCGCGCCATTGACCACTTCCACGCAGCGAAAGCCGACGTCCTCTACACGGGCGACAGCTACATCGACGCTGAGACCGCCCAGAACGCCGGCGTCGACTTCCTCGCCGTCACCACCGGCACCACCAGCGCCGCGGCCTTCGCCCGCTACCCCCATATCGCCATCCTGCCCACCATCTCCGCCCTCAAAGACAGCCTTGCCAAAATGAGCAAAAAATGATAGAATATTTAAGTCAGCAATGACGCGGGCATAGTTCATCGGTAGAATGGAAGCTTCCCAAGCTTTAGAGGGCGGTTCGATTCCGCTTGCCCGCTCCATATGAAATACAACGGCTGCCTGAATCTCAGATTCAGGCAGCCGTTTTTTGTCAGCAAAATCAAAGCCAGTTCTGTGCCAACTCCTGCTGCAAGGCTTCGAACATCGCAATGTAGCGTTCCTTGCTCGCGCGGATGATGGACAGCGCAATTGCCTCGTTGTACGAATGCGCGACATTATTGCGGTCGTGGAGCGCATCGACCCAGACGTCCTCATCCTGGATCATGCCCGCCTGATAGGCCATCTTGATGATAGCGCGCGGGGAACCAATCTTGTGCTCACTGTATCCAGAGTATTCCAGCAGTTCCTTCATTGCCTTCCAGGATTGCTCAAAGCAAATCTCGAACAAAGACACCATACCGGTCTGCGTGATGATATCATAAGGCGGCTGCCTCGACTCAATCTCTTTCAGGTTGTGGAGTGCGCGGCAAAAATTATCATATTTTTTCATAGAGCACGACCCCCTCTCTCTTGATTGAATCCAGCAGTTCCTGCTGCACAGGCTCATCTAAGTTCACGACATCGAACATCAAGAGCGTCGGGATGACCTCGTCGACGTCCAGCGCAAAGCGGACGACATCCCCGCCAGTCGCCGCGAGATCGACATCGCTACGCTCCCAATTGTCCCCACGTGCTCGTGAGCCAAAGAGAATGACCTTGCGAACACGATGCCTCTCTGCCAACTCAACGATGCCCTTGCGTATCTTCTCCGGCAAATCCATCTGCCCGCCCCCTCTAGGATTGACGCATATACACCACCGCTGTATAATATACATAGATAAAAAGAGCGAACCACTAAGATGGTCAGCTCGGCATATCATAGGGCAAAAATATTTTCAGCCATACAAACAGCGTCTGCTAACGCTGATGGCCACCGTACATCCCGAGAAAGCCGTCTCTGCTAAGACGGCTTTTTCATTTGTGTGATGTACGCCGAAGGGTTACTTGCGAAATGCGCGGATCAGTTCCAACAGGAACTTACCGTCGATGACGCCGAAGGAAGCTAGCACGACCAGACTCAGGAAGACCAGCACAAAGAGTGCAGTCAACCCGCAAGCCGTGACCACAGCTACCTCCGATGAAAACAAGGCTTCCACAGAAGCAGGCATTCGGCGCGTGATACCAGAGGCATCACGACCCTTTCTCTTTCGGATTTATGCCAAGCATTGCGGCTCGACCACCGATGACCATCAAATTGCATCGTAGATGACAGCAATATGCTGCGTTCGCTCTAGGGGACATCCCCCGATACAGTATAGCAGGAAGCGCACCCTGCATCAAGACTTACACCGCCATCACAGAATTCTGCACTTTTTCGGGGCTTTCATCACAGAATTCTTGGCTTTTTCGCCCCCAAAATCACATTTTTCTCAGCCTGCCAGATGACGCCAGAGATTGCTCAGGGCGATCATGAGGCGGTGCGGCAGGAGGGATGTGATGATGCGGTGCAGGGTCGAGACGAGGTCGGGCGTGAAGACGGTGAAGCCGTGCTCCGCGGCCCAGAGCGAGCGCCGCGCGACGGTCTTCTGGTCCGTCGCGAGCGGGAAGCCGCGGAACAGGCCCGCCTTGTCCGTCCGCTTCGCCTCGTGGATGAACTCCGTATCGCGGATCCAGTACGGGCAGATGGCCGTGACCGTGATGCCGCGCTCCGCGACCTCCGCCGCCAGCGCGCGGCTGTAGCGCAGGAGGAACGCCTTCGTCGCCGCGTACGCCGCGAGGTACGGGATGGGCTGGAACGCCGCACACGAGGCAATCTCGAGCACGCGGCTGCCGCGCTCCATGTACGGCAGCGCCCGCTCCGTGAGCTCCGCCGCCGCGCGGCAGTTCAGCACGATCATGCGCCCCGTCGTCGCCGCCCCGATGTCCACCGCCATGCCGATGCGGCCAAACCCAGCCGCATTGACGAGCCACCGCACCGTCACCGGCTCCGCCGAAAGCGCCGCCGAGAGCTCCTCCAGCGACGATTCCAGCGTCAAGTCCAGCGCAAAGACGCGGCACGGCAAAGCCACCTCCGCCGCCAGCTCCCGCAGCCGCTCCTCGCGCCGCGCTACGAGCCAGAGCTCATCGACCGCCTCCTGCGCCAAGAGCCGCGCAAACTCCCGCCCAAGCCCGCTCGACGCGCCCGTGATCACAGCGATGCATTTCATCCGACATACCTCCCCTCTCGATATCATTGATCATGCATGACGACCCACGAAGCAATCGTCCGCGCGGCCTCAATATCGTCCCGGAAGTCTTCATCCGTCAAGTTCTTCTGTTCGCCAATCTCGCCATCTTCAATGTAAAGGCGATGATTGAAAGCCCGGTTCGACTTCATGAGCGGCGGCAGCAGTGATGTGTACGGACGCCCCGTCGGCAGGATTAGTTCCGCCAGCGTCGGAGCAATCTGCAAGTGACTGCCCGCCATCTGCTCATCCAGAAGGTCCTGCCGCACGCCATCCCCGTAGAAATAACAAGGGATGCCACTCAGCGCCCAGAGTGAGACATCCGTCGCAAAGTTGAACCGCTCCGCATGATCACCCGTCACGACAAACAGCGTCGACGAATCATCTTTTTGCACCTGCCGGATGAACTCACCCATGACCTTGTCCGCATACCAGATATGGCCCAACTGGTCCATCGTCGCCTTGTCCGTCGGGATAGACGGTGGCAGTTTCGCAGCCACCTCATCGCGCGGAAAGCCTTCCGCATCGACATCATAAGCAAACGGCGGATGATTGCTCGTCGTCAGGATGAAGTAGAACGTATCCTCCGCATCGTACTTCATCCGCTCGCGGATGCCATCGAACAAGACACCATCCGGCGCGCCCCACGACGAGCTCTTGCCCTGCTCCGGCAGTTCATCCGCACAATGGAACTCATCAAAGCCCTCGCGCAACGTGAAATGCTCGATGTCCTGCCAGCTGCGCAGGCCACCGTACCAGAACACCGTCTTATAGCCCATCTTCTTCATCATCGTGCCAATGCCGAGTCCGTCCGGCCTGCCATGCAGCCCCATCGTGTAATTGACGTAAAGACCGATATCCGGCAAGCCCGTCAGGAAACCATTGAGCGACGTCATCGTACCATTGCCATTGGGCAGGAAATGATACGTATGCGCTCCGTTCGCCTCCAACCATTCGCCTGTCTTGGCCAGACCGAGCGCGCGGTACTCTGGCAGCAATGGCCAAAGCGCATAGTTCTCCCCGAGAATCACAATGACATGACGAGGCCGTCTCGCAAGCGGTGCTGCCATCGTGCGGCGCGTGAATGCCTCTTCAATCGAATCCGCATCTGGGTTGCCGCCAAGCCGCGCGATTGCCGCATCCCGCTCTTCTTCCGAGATGGGGCGAACCGCCTTCTCCGTTGCTCGCTCATGTGTGCTATAGGCGCGGTAGAGCGCCTGTCCATCATCAAGGATGGCCTCATTGAGCACAACATACTTCGTACGAGCCGCACTCTCCCACGGCACACCGCTGTCCGAATGGAACGCCCCGCCAAAGCGGCAGAAGATGGCAAACACCGGCACGAAGACAATTGCCAAGCCAGTCCAGATGCGGACATGGCCCTGCGGTTGCCAGACCGGCGTCCGCAGGATTTTCTGCAACAGCCAGATGAACAGCACCATCAATAGGACAGCCTCCAAGAGGCGCGGCCAGAACTGATACTGCTTCACCGCCGTATCCCAGATGGCCCATTTATCATCCTTCATGCCGTTGAACAGCATGATGTTATATCCCTGATGGAAGATCTCATAATAGGGAATGCGGATGACAAAGAGCAGCGTCATCAGGCCCACGGCCACACTGCCCAGTATCGCCCGGATACGCCCCGCCGGCCATCTGCCCCATATTGCGTAGGGAATCGTGCCAAAGACAAACGGGAACGCCACGAGGAACGCCGTCGTCTTCAGGCTGATACGAGCCCCCAGCCAGAGAGCTGCTGCAACATCTTCCGCACGGGCTTCGCTAAGCTGACCCGAATAGATCAGCAAGAAGGCAATGCGAAAGACCATGAGCAGGATGTAGATGTACAAGAACAGCTTCGCATCCTGCTGCAATGATTTGAGAAAACGCAATCTATCACCTTACATAATGGTTCAAGCACTGGTCTGCATGACGGACAATCCAAGCCGTCAGCGACGTCATATCCGACGACGCCTGCCGCCAATGCGTATCTTCTGGCTCATACTTCTTCGTTCCCTCTCGATCCGCCTCTTTGACCGGTTCCACCAAACCAGATGCCGTTTCGCCAAGCTCTGTGGGCGTAATCCACTGCTTCGGCGTGACCAGACCATCAGGCTGAGGCTGTGTCAGAGAAGGATACAGCGAATAATACGAGAAGCCCTTCGGCGCAATCATCTCAAGGACAGTCGGCATGATATTCAGATGCGTGCCAATCGTATTGTCCCCGAAAAGATTCTTCTGTATATCGCGATGATGTACAATCAGCGGCGTACAATAGAGCTCTCGATACATGAAATCACGAGGAACAAGCGATGAATTGCTTAAGCCGCCATAAAGATTCGAATGATCGCCTGTATAGAGAATCAAAGCATCGGGGAAGCGCTCCTGTATCTCCGCGATGAACTTCTGGACAGCGCGGTCCGCATAACGTGCCGTGCTAAATGCCTTGCGCCGTTCGTCATCCTTGCGGATGTCGTCGCCGACATCCTTCAGCATTTCATCTGGATCAGCGCCCAGAACATCCATCGGTATCTTATATGGACCGTGATTCGACGTCGTGTAGACAAAGTGGAAGGTCGGCTGTTCTATTACCTTCATTTGCTTCGCCGCTTCTCGCAGGAATACATGGTCGTAAATGCCGACCCAAGTCCTCGGAGCATCCTCTCCACAGAAATCGGTTGCACTTCGAACCTCATCAAAGCCCTGTGCCCGGCCAAAGTGATTGAAGTTGCCGTTCGACGCATTGCCGCCATACCAGTATATCGTCCGGTAGCCCAGCTTCTTCATCTGGCCGGCAAATGATGTCACCGTCTGCCCCTGCCAAAACGATTCCATCTCGTTGAGTTCGAGCTGTGCATCATAGATGCCACTCATCAATGAGACAATTGACGGACGAGAGATATTGCCTGCCGGCAGGAAATTCTTCATATACGCTGTATGCTCATCCTGTATCCAAGACTTCGTCGCATCAAGAATATGCAGGTCAGCATAGAGCGGGTCAAGTGTCCATTGTGGCACACTCTCTCCTACAATGACAAAGACCTGAGATGGCTTTTGGATGATAGGCCCCTCAGCTGTACGCTTGAACAGCAACAGAGGATCCCCTTCTCCCTGCCAATTGCTCCCCCCTGGCAAGATGCGTTGGATTGACTGCTCCAATTCCGCATCGCTATGCTGCATCTCTTCAGCCAGCGGCTTGCGCCGAACCCACTTGAGCGCCACGAGATCATCCACGCACGCCCGAGCCAGGAAGGCATCTTCCTTGACAATTGACGGTATCGTATCCCACTCCGGCTTATTGCGATGATTGAGTGTACCACCATAGCGCACCCAGTAGAAACCTAGGATAGAAAGCAAGAAGACCGCCGTGTTGAAGGCATACTGGACCATCGGCTCCGAGAACTGCGGATACGGAATAGACGGCAACTGCTGGAAGTAGAAGCAGGCAGCACTAACGAACAGGACGTAAGGCAGATACCCCAAAAGGATCCAACCACCATGGTCTTGATGGAAGAACACATCCACGAGATTATGCTTCTCTGCCTTCCGCCCCATATGGACAAGATAGTTGAATGTATCATGGAAGTGATGATAGAAAATCATCTTGCCTGCAAATGCCGTATACAAGATCAATCCATACAGGCACCCCAAGAAGATACGCAGTTCCAAGCCGTACTCTCGAAAGAACCCAAAGAATATCGAAGGGATGGATATCAACACCATTGATATCAAAAACAAATACGCATTAAAATCCATCCCCCACCAGAAGCCAAAGCGAAAGCATTCGCACAATGCCTTTCTGTGTCCTGTCAAGGATGGATAGGGTTGATATACTTTTATAAATATAAAACGGAAAATAGCGCTTAGAATAGGGAATAAGATAAACAATTTAAAATCTTGTTGTATCCCCTGAAAAAAGATATCCATATATGCTCCTCATAGTCTCATAAATACATTTATTAAATATAGGAATTCATAAATTTATTCTTGTTGCATGATTTCTTTTTTTATTCTATCAAAGACATACTGAGGCTTGATTGAATACATACAAATAGGATGCTCATATCCCTTCATACATCTTTCATACCAGTATGGAACTACCCCAGCGCAATCTTTACATTTTGTTGCAACAATATTGATATTACGTTTATATCCATAATACCAAATAGGAGTCGGTCCGGCTACTACTACACATTTTGTACCTAATTGACTTGCTAAATGAACTAGTCCCCCCTCACAATCTATGTGTAACATAGAGTTTTTCAAGACGTATTTAGCAAACTCAAAACTCTTTCCAAATAAATATTTATCAACATTATTCAATTTAGGTGCATTTGAGCCTCCCAATTGAACAATTTCTATATCTGGTCTATGAAACTTTATCATAGCTAGTAACTGTTCTAAATATTCTTTAGGCCATAATTTTATCCTTACCATATCTATTCCATAATTAGTAGTTATATATTTTTTTCCTGAATTCCATTTATAAAAATCGTATTTATATTTATCATCTAAGAATATCTTAACAAACGAATTGCCAGTAGGAAGTACGCCTCCATTTCCTATTGCATCATATCGAGTCAATCCCCAAAATTTACACCTCATCATAAAATTATAATAATCTTTTTCTACGCCACATGAAAAATAACTCTCAGACTTTTTCAAGTAAATAAGTTTTTCATATAAAAAACTTGATATTTTTTTTACTCTATTATGCGCAATATATTTAACTTCAGAATAGTGGGTTGTTTTTATAGCAAAATCATAATATTTTGCATATCTTTCATGGAATCGATTAGGGTAATACCCATGTATTCCTTTATATCCCCCAAAAACTGTTTTAGCAAAAACTAGTTTGTTTTTAGGAACGAATATATCAACTTCATTATTTGGACAAGCTTCATTTATCACTTCTACTATTTTAAGTAAAACAATATAGTCCCCTAAACTTCCATCTAGCAAAAAAGCCCAATATAGTTTATGTGTATTATTAATTTTTCTCTTTTTTATAAGCGAGGCTGCTCGTCTCATCATATGACTTTTTCTTTAATCTCTTCAAAGAGTCTCATGGTTTATCTCATCCTTGTAATATCATATCGATTTTATGGATAATTATATCTGGCGATAATTCATTTATACATTTTTGATTCTTACAAATATGTCGTCCTGCCTTACAAGGAGAACAAGGCAGATTTAAACTAATTGGGTAACAATTTGTTTGTGGTGCCCACTGACAGATATTTGCAGTAGTAAAAATGGGTACTGTTAATGTCCCCACTGCTGCAGATATATGCATAGGTCCACTATCAGAACATAACAATAACCTAGCATTTTTAAGAATATATATCAAGTCCATCATATTTGTTTTATTCGTCATATCAATCAATCGAGACGAATCTATCTTTCCTATCATATCTCTCAAAGATTGATCTGACTGCATACCTAAGAAGACAATTTCATATTCATATCTCTTTAATAAATAATTAACGATAACATTTATTGTAGAGTTTGGAATATCTAAAGCTGTATTAGCAAATGGCGATATACAAACATAGCCTTTTCCTGGTGTATGGCCATTTTCCTCAAAAATCTTTTTTGTAGTTTCTATTTCTGCCTTTTGAGGCGCAGAAATTTCTGTTTGGTTGCTATATTTTAGCGCATCAATCTCTAAAGCTTCACAAATATGTGACATAAAATATTTAGATTGATGAAGATTGTCAGGAACATGCTCATCATATTGGAAATACTTAGTGCACAATCCCCACTTTTTATTTTTTTCTTTACAAGGACCAATCCTATGAGGAACGCCAATCAATTTTGCTAAAGCAAATAACAAAGGCTTATAATTAATGAAAATAACGTAATCTTGCCTCCACATTTTTTTCAATATAACTTTTGTTCCTTCATCCATAGGACAAATATGATCAACGTATGGTAATCGTTCAATAACATGCAAACTATTGCGTTTCGACATAATTGTCAAAATGCAACTTGGATATCTCTCCTTCAGCGCACGGAGAATTGGTGATAATACTACTAAATCACCTACGCCAGGGCTGCATTCAATAAAAATCTTTTTATTATTTAAATCTTTCATAATACCGATTCCTTTACGCCGAATCAAAAATCGTTACTTAATATTTCCTGACATGATTTATAAACCTCTTCCACTGATAACCTTTTCATGCATAATGGATCTGTGCATTTACTCCCATGATATCCATCACATGGACTACATGGTAAATCGGATTTTACAATTTTACAATGCATTCTAGGTGCCCATCGGCATGGGTCAGTATATCCATATAAAACCACACAAGGTGTTCCAGTAGCAGCAGATAGATGGATTGGCATGCTGCAGGAGTTTACTAACAGGTCTGCATTTCTAACCAGTTCCCCTAGTTGTCGTAAGCTAAGCATCCCACATAAATCTATAACCGCTTTTTCATCCCATTGATAATCTAACTTTTCTTTTCCAAAAATTACATTTTTCAATCCATAATTATGGTATATTTTCTTAAATAATTCATTCCAATTATCTAAGGGCCAATTTTTTAAATAAAATGCAGTGATGGGTGATGAAACTATGTATCTACCCCCCATCTTTACGCCAGAATCATTTAATTTTTTTGCAAGGTCCTTCTTATCAAATTCAGTTGCAGATGCTATATATAACCGATTTAAAGCCTCATGCGAAATATTTAAACCCAAGCCAGCATTGACAATATCCCCCATGACATAAGGTTCATAGGTATGATCCATATATGATTGCCAAGGAATTTCTTTCGTTAACCAAAATCCTCTTTTATGAGAAACGCCTATACGAATAGGTATCCGTGCCAAAGCGCCTGCCAGTGCAGGGCGATATGATAAATCCAAATATATTGCTATATCGTATCCACGCATCTTATTCCATAGTTTTAAAAAACCATCTTTCTTTTTATTGTAGATAAATATTTCATCGATAAATGGTAAGCCCTTCACTATATCGTACGCATTGCTAAAAATCATAAGTGTAATATAGCTATCCGGATATTGTTTTTTTAACTCAGAGAGTATTGGTGTTGCTAAAATAACATCACCAATGCCGCCTTGCTTAGTCACAAATATTTTCTTTCTCATTTTATACTCCTGTATGTTCTAACAAGGTATAGCACTGCCGTAATACCATTTCTGATGTTACATGCCACAAACAATTTGGTTTTGGATTAGTAGGACATTCATCTGCCCTATATGTACAAGGGCAACATGGCTCATTAGTCGTTAAAACACGAGCATTTTTATTGATTGGATACCAGCGATTAGGGCTTGTGCATCCATACATCGTAACCATAGGTATACCAGTCGTAGCCGCAATATGTGTTGCACCAGTATCCACTGTCACAAATAAATCTGACCTTTTCAAAACTGCTGCCAAGTCAACTAGATTAGTTTGCCCGCAAAAATTCTTCACCTCAACAGGCATATCTGCAATAACTTCATCTGCATAAGACTTATCATTAGGTGCACCAACGATAAAGAAACTAGCATTGTATCTTTTATTGAGTTCATCTACGACTTTGACAAAATATTCTTTTGGCCATGTTTTTAAAGGAAAAGTTCCCTTGACGCATAAGGCAATATATTTTTCTCGTTTAGGCAATGTATCGAATAAAACATTTGCTTTTTCTTCATTTTCTGGCATGATACGGGCAAATACTGGCTGAGCATGACTCGTCTGTCCTGTAAAGCCTCGTACAATATCCTGGTATGTCTCCGCTTGTAAAGTATTATCAAGATTATGAGAGATATGTATTGTCTTTGTATAGAGCCAAGTTACACGGCTTGGCTTATCATCAAAGACACGGTCAGGTCCTACTCGCATGGGGATTCTCGATAACCAACACAGTAATGCAGGGCGCAGTTTCCGGTCGAATGAAATACTGAGGTCAAAATGATGTGATTTGATTAAATTAACCATTTCCATCATCTTACAAAAAGAATTCTGCTTGGCTTTATAGTCAAATACAATGACCTCATCAATAACTGGATTATTTTCTACCGCTTGACGAACTACGGGCTTTACCAGCATAGTGATTTTTGCATTTGGATATGCTTGTTTCAACAATGAAACAGCGCTTGTAGTCAAAACAACATCACCAAGATTAACCAATGCATTCACTAAGATATTGGAATACGTTTTATTCTTCTCTTCCATTATCATATATCTCCATTATTCCATTCATACAGATTTCAAGATACCTTTTATCAGTTTATCTTGACCATATGCAATATTCGCCTGATTTAATCCCTGTTGATACTCTTCTGTATTGCTCACCAAATCGTCAATAAAGCCTTCTAACTGCTGAGAGAATGCTTCTACTGAGCTCAAATCAATCGCCTGACCAATCTTGAACTGCTGCAAGACTTCTGGATTGAGTTCTGGAGACGCCAATACTGGTTTGTAGAAGCCAATCGCCGTAAAGAGCATCGCACCCCAATGATACCGATAGCGCTCAGCTGCATAGGGCATCATGATGGCATCAACGTCTAAGAGAGCTTTTTGCCACTCCAAGCCAATGAGATTCTTGTGCAAGAATTTGATATTCTTATGGTTTCGATAATCTCGTGCAAACCGCTCAAACAGTTCTCCATCTTCCGGCTTTGCGGTAGCTCCCTGTACGACCAGCTCAACAGGAACTGAAAATTTTGCTTTAGTAAATGCTTCGAGGAAAAAGCCAAGGTTTTTTTCTTTGCGGAATTGCCCGAAAAATCCTATTTTTATAGGTGGTTTAAAAGTCAGCTCCTTATTGACAGATAATTCCCAAGGTTTGAAAACAGGTGGAGCAATCAGGTCAACATTGTGCAGTCCGCTATTCTTGAAATCATCTCTCAACGTAATGACCTTGAGATAGATATTCTGATACGATTCCACCTTGCGAGCTTGTTGCTCGAACTTTGGCTGCTCATGAGGATTGATACCATGGAAGATCATATAAACAGGGACTGGTGAATCCTTGAGCTTACTGCGCAGAATAGTACGGATATACCGCCATGTCCCTGTTGGGATGATAATCGCATCGCAGTGATGCGCACATGCTTTGTCATATGCAGAATTGAACCATGCAACACGGCGGCGCTCTCTGATCAATGACAAGAAGATTTTCTTGATTTTTCCAGCATCAGCATACGTGACGACTTCGCCACCTTCAAGATATTCCACATCACAATGGTAGTCAAGCTTGAACGGGAAGTGCTCTGGCACAAAGAAAACAGGTTCATGACCCTGCTTCTTGAGTTCCTCAACAAGGATACGGTCAAACTCCACCTCATGACCTGCTGGCATGACGATAGACTCTAGAATCACGACACGCATATTCAGGCTCCTTTCCTCTGCAACTCATGGAGTTTCAGATACTTGAGCATCGTATAAAAAAAGTGCGTACAGCACAGATACGAGCCAATCCATCCATCCAAGAAGCCACGGCGCACTACGAACATCTTAAAGAACCCGCCCAGAGCGTGCATGAATATGCTGGGCAAAGATGTGCGCTTGCCTCGCTTATAGGCATCTTCTGCCCAAATGGTCGTATAAAGGCAAAGCTTCTCTTCCCATTCATGCCAGTCCTTATAGGTATGATGCTCGATGTAGCCCGGTAGCCGTTTGGCTGGCAGCTGGCACTCGGGGTGCTCGTGGACCTTGTTGACCCAAGTGACGCTCTCGCGCGGGAACATGCGCAGGACGTGGTCGGGATAGAGCACACCGTAGCTGAAGGTCACGCCAAAAGCGACGGATTTTCGCGTGATGGCGTATTGTGCATCCATCTTTCCGGACGCGACGCTGTGCTTGACCTCAGCGATGAGCGCATCATTGAGCCGTTCGTCGGCATCGAGATAGAGCACCCAGTCGGCATTCGTCTGCTCGAGCGCAAAATTGCGTTGTGCCGAAAAGTCATCTGTCCAGGCGCGGAAGCTGACCTTTGCTCCGTGTTCCTTTGCCAAGTCAACAGTCCGGTCCGTGCTACCTGAATCGATGATGATGACCTCGTCCGTGCACCTCTTGGCATTCTCCACTACCGAGACAATATTCTCTTCTTCATTACGTGTCAGGATCAAAATAGCCAGTGAGCTCATATTTCCCCTCATTCCACCTTATCATCATCACATCTCAATATTGGCATATCTGAATACATAGCGTTCCATTCAGCAATCGAGACAACCCGGAAATCTTCAATGAGTAAGGGACTTAATTTCTCTTGCTGCTGGAAACGAAACGGCAAAAATTTTGCAATCTTATCTTGCAGCATCTTGCGTGAAACAATATCGCCTTTCGGCCATTCCAAGATATAGATGTACTTGACAGGCCTTTTTCTTTGATATGACGTTATATAAAAGAAGCTATCGAAAAATTTCCTTACAATCTTCGCGACGCTCTCATCACTGGATGGATTGAAGTTTTCAGCAGCTCGGTATCCTTTCTCAAAGGGAAGTTTTGCGTTCTTGTACTCGATCAACAAGATTTCACCATTGAACTCGCAAATCCAGTCAACATCTGCCAGAAAAAGATCATACTCCCGATAGAGCGGCTGAAGTTCTAGTGACCATTTTGCATTACGCAAATCAATTTGATAATAACGATTTTCTTCCCAATATATTTCACCCATGCGCATTGACTCCAGTCGTGATGCTGTAGACATCATCCATCAGTCGCGAGAATGCATCCATAATCGAATTGTGTTTAAGCTCCGAAAATGTACCTGTCTCAAAGCGAATATCTTGCCCCTCGACATAAAACGAATGGTATTGCAACTTGTCATCTTTTTTCTGTTTGATTTCCAAGTATTTTGCCAAGACATAGTCATGCGTCGAAATGAAAATCTGGACTTCATTACGCTGAAGTTCCAACAACATATCTGCCAGAATAGGGATGTACTTGGGGTTGATATTTGCCTCGGGCTCATCCCAGAACAACATTGCCCCCTTTTCGAGTGTACCATTCTTGATCAGTTGCCAAAGCAGTGCAATCTTGCGAATGCCCTCTGCCACTAAGTTAAACTCAATCCTGGCCTGATTGCCCGGCTTAAGGTAAAAGCGTTCATCGGCTACTGTTACACGTCCCTGCGTAATCTGATGCAAGATCTTTAAATAGCGCTTACGCTCTGCTGTATCAGGGCCATGGGAGAGGTCGACGCGCGCTGCAGCGATGATGTCGATATATGTATCATCAAACTCAACGTTGCCCTTCATAACGGCTTCAGGAAGATTTCGGGAATTTGACAGAATCTCTTTGGCGGGAATGAATGTACTTTCAACATTTCCCTTCTGACTCTCCCATTTTTCCTCGCCTATGACCGTTGCACCATACTTCGCGGTACGATTGGTGAACGTCATCTCAACAGATGCACCATCCGAAACGACCTTGACACGTGCACGCCCACCACGATTCGAACGGCTGAGCAAGCGATGAATGCCAAATCCATCGGGGCGAAAGACTCGTACCAGCTTCTGCGAAAAGGAAATATCCGGCTTGACGGCCTGGCACGCACTATACAAGGCTTTCATGATATGCGTCTTGCCCATGCCATTTTCACCAATGAATACATTGATTCCTCGCGAAAAGTCCATATTAAGTTCGTGCAGAACAGTAAAATTTTCCAATTCCAGATGCTTGATGTACATACGATCTCACCTCAACAGGGATTTTATCTTGTTCTCAATCGCAGCGTCAACTTCATCGAGCAGGGCATAGCGCTTCCGATAGTTGGCACGCTTACGCGTCGGGACCTCTTCCATGGTCTTGCGGTATTCCGTCATCGGCAGCTCGTAGAAGCGCTGGTCCGCACAGGGGCGGCCGCCTGACTCTTTCCAGAAGTCGCTGAAGCTCGTCTTGAGCTTGCGATCGCGGCGGATGTGGTTGTTCGCATAGTAGCCGTAGTTCGTGACAGCATAGATGTGTTTGAGGCCGAGGGCCTTGGCCGTCTCCTGCGTCGCGTGCAGGATGAAGTTCTTCGTGCGATAGGCATGGCAGCGCTTCGTGACCTTCTTGATGATATCCTTGGCGTTCTCCATATTCGGGCCTTGCATCGCACCGATCCAGAGTGCCCACTCACCGGCCTTGTTCGGCGCGATCCAGAACATCATCTGGTAGAGGTCTGCTTCGTCGAGGCGCAGGACAACGGACAAGAGCCCTTCTTTACGCTGTCCCGGTTCATTTGAGAGTTCAAAGCGCAAACGACCAATCTCATCATGGCTTTCCCAAAGAACATAATTCTTATCTCCATAAAGGCCTAGGAACACATCTTCCTTGAGATACTTCAACAAATATTCCATGTGCTGCTCGACAATCTTAGCACGCTCTGCGAACGTCGATTTGTTGTAGAAAAAAGCACGCGTCGGCTGCTCATAGACAAAAGGATACTCTTCTGCCACTTGATTGAGAAGCGCATTGCCCGTGAAGAATTGATACAGGCGCTTCATGCGCCCCATGTTCAACAGGCAGCGGCCGACAAAGACCACCATACGCCTAGCTTCGCGCGGATTTTCTGTATTGTAGATTTTCTTTCCTAAGCTTATATAGTCCAGCATACATTCCATTCCTTATATGTATTCTACAAGATGACCTCGTCATCCTTCTCATCATAAGTTTACTCTAAACAAGTCCATTGTGCAAATAAAAAGCCCTGTCTTTCGACAGAGCTTTAAAACTTCCTATTCGCCTATATTTTTTGAACGAGGTCCAGCAGGCTCCCGCCCTCGTAGCGCAGGCCTTTGAGGCCGGCGTTCTTGGCGCAGAGCATGTCGCCGTCGCTGTCGCCGACGAAGTAGGACTTCGCGCGGTCGATGTGGAAGCGGGCGCAGGCGGCGTCGATGAGGCCGGTGGCAGGCTTGCGGCAGCTGCAGGCCTTGGTGTAGGCGGGCACTGTGCCCTCGGGGTGGTGCGGGCAGTAGTAGAGGGCGTCTAGGTGGGCGCCGACTTTCTGGAGCTCGCTGTTCATCCAGTCGTAGACGTGCTGGACGTCGCTCTCGGGGTAGTAGCCGCGGGCGACGCCGGACTGGTTCGTCACGAGGATGGCGAGGTAGCCGCGGTCGTTGACGTGACGGATGGCCTCTTTGGCGCCGGGAATCCAGATGAAGTCTTCGGGACGGTGAAGGTAGTGGATGTCGACGTTGAGGGTGCCGTCGCGGTCAAAGAAGACGGCTTTATTTTCCATACTCATAGTAACCGCCGTTGTCGAGGAAGGTCACGTACTCTTTGACGGCTTCGTCCATGTCGGTGAAGCCCTGGTCGTAGCCGGCGGCGAGCAGGTGTGTCGGGTCGGACTCGGTGAAGTTCTGGTACTTGCCCTTGAGGACCTCGGGGAAGTCGCGGTAGGCAATCTCGCCCTTGCCCATGGCCTTGATGACGGCCTTGGCTACTTCGTTGTAGCTGTGGGCGTGGCCGGTGCCGCAGTTGTAGATGCCGGACGGGCCGTGGTTCTCCCAGAACCAGAGGTTGACGCGCACGACGTCCTTGACGTAGACGAAGTCGCGGCGCTGCTCGCCGTCCTCGACGGGCTTGCCGGCGATCTCGCCCCAGCCGCGGAACAGGCGCGCCTTGCCCGTCTCGTTGATCTGGTTGTAGAGCTGGTAGAAGATGGAGGCCATCTTGCCCTTGTGGTGCTCCTGCGGGCCGTAGACGTTGAAGTACTTGAGGCCGACGATCTGGCTGTGGGCTTCAGGCATGACCTGGCGCACGTAGCGGTCGAAGGCGAGCTTCGAGAAGGCGTACGGATTCAGGGCGTCCTCGCACTCGTCGCCCTCGCGGAAACCGTTCTTGCCGCCGCCGTACGTCGAAGCGGACGAGGCGTACATGAACGGGATGCGGTGCTGCAGGCAGAAGTGCAGCAGGGACTTGGAGTACTCGTAGTTCGTGCGCATCATGAAGTTGACGTCATACTCCATCGTGTCGGAGCAGGCGCCCTCGTGGAAGACGGCGTCAATGTCCGTGCCGTCGAAGTCGTCATCCTCGATGCTCTGAAGGAAGTCGTCCTTGTACTGGTAGTCGATGAACTGCAGGCCGCGGAGGTTCTTGTAGTTCTGCCCATCCTTGAGGTCGTCGACGATCAGGATGTCCGTGCGACCGCGGCGGTTGAGTTCTTTGACGATATTGCTGCCGATGAAACCGGCACCACCTGTTACGATAATCATGTGGAATTCCTCCTGTATCCTATCACAAAGTGACTGTTTACTGTATCATTCACCCCGAAGCACGGCCATAAGCTCGTCGCGGCTGACGGCGTAGGTGCCGAGCTTGGCGACGACGACGCTGGCGGCAAGGTTGGCCATGTAGGCGCCGTCGCGCGGCGCGAGGCCGCCGGCTAAGGCCATGGCGAAGACGGCGATGACGGTGTCGCCGGCACCGGAAACGTCGAAGACCTCCTGTGCCTTCGTCGGGATGTGGACGACTTCTTCCTCGCGCACGAGCGAGAGGCCTTCTTCGGAGCGCGTGACGATGACGTTGCGCAGCTTGAACTTGCGCATAACGTAGTGCGCGGCCTTCTCGACGGCCTTGTCCTCATTGCGGATGGGCTCGAGGAGCACCGAATTGATTTCCTTGAGGTTCGGCGTGATGTAGTCGGCGTGCGCATACTTGGCCCAGTTCGTGCCCTTCGGGTCGACGACGACGGGCACGCCGTGGGCGTGGCAGGCCTGGATGATCTTCTGGCAGTTCTGCTCGGAGCAGGAGCCCTTGCCGTAGTCGGAGATGATCACGCAATCGAGGCTCTCGTTGAGCTTCTGGTTGATGTAGTGGAGGAAGCGGTCGGCATAGGGACCGGTGATTGGTGCGGACTCCTCGAAGTCGAGGCGCATCATCTGCTGATGGCCGCCGATGACGCGGAGTTTCGTCGTCGTCGGGCGGTCAGTCGTGATGAGGCCGTGGTAATCGATGCCGCGGGCCGTGAATTTATCGAGCAGGCTCTGGCAGTGGTAATCCTCGCCGACGAAGCCCGCGATGCTCGTCTCACAGCCGAGCAGGGCGAGGTTGTGGGCGACGTTGGCCGCGCCGCCCAGGGTCTCCTTCGTCTCGAGCACGTGCGTGATTGGCACAGGCGCCTCGGGCGAGATGCGCGTGACCTCGCCATAGTAATACTTGTCGAGCATGACATCGCCGACGACGAGGATCTTGCAGCGCGCGGTGCGCTGGGCGACAAAATCATAAAGCTGTTCGTTTTCCATTGGACACCTCTCAATACATCCCAAGCGTAAAGGCTCAAAATCTCAAAGTTCAATGACGCGGCACTTGTAGTCGCCCGGATGGGGCGGCCACTCGTAGGCCGGCGCGCCGTCGTGGGCCGCGAGGAGTTCCTCCGCGTACTTCATGACGGTGTCTACAGGGATATTCTTCATGCAGGCCATGTTATCCTGCCCCTTGCGCGGACATTCGTGGATGCCGCAGGGGTGGCAGGGCTCGGGCGTCTTGATGAGGACGTCCTTGCCGTCGTACGGGTAAAAGGTCGGCACGGGACTCGCGCCGAACATCGTGACGATGGGCACGTTCATGGCGACGCCGACGTGCATCGGGCCGGAGTCGGTCGTGAGGAAGAGCGAGCAGCGCCGCAAGAGGCCTGCGAGCACGGTCAGGCTGACCTTGCCCGTGAAGACGTGGACATGCTCCTGCTCCTCCATCTGCGCGCGGCATTTCTCGACGAGCGGCACGTCGGTCGGGCCGCCCATGAAGGCGACGTCGTAACCCTCGCGGATGAAGCGGTCGGCGCAGGCGGCAAAGTAGCTGTCGAGCCAGCGCTTCGTCTGCCAGCTCGCGCCGATGTTGAAGGCGACGACCTTGGCCTTGGGCGCGAATTCCTGCTGCCAGAGTGCGGCGGCCTTGGCCTCCTCCTCTGGCGGCAGCATCATCTCGAGGCCGCGGTCGTCGATGGTCTTGACGCCGACGGCCTCCTTGAGCACATCGAGGTGGCAGAGCACCTGATGCTTGACGAGTTCGGGTGGCGTGTCGGCCATGGCGCGGTTCGGCATGACCTTGTCAAAGAAGCGCTTGAAGCCGGGCTGCGAGTAGCCGACGATGCGCTTGCCGCCCGAGAAGGCGGCGATGGCCGAAGCGCGTTCATTGCGGTGGAAATTGATGACGAGGTCGAAGTGGCGCGCGCGGATTTTCCGGATGAAGCGCACGAGGGCGAGGAGGCCCTTGTCCTTGCCGTGCTTGTCGATGAGGATGCACTCGTCGAGGTTCTCGTTACAGCGCACGAGGTCGCCGAGCGGCTTGTCCGTCAAGAGCGCGATGTGCGCCTCGGGATAGTTCGTCCGCAACGTGCGCAGGGCCGGCGTCACGAGCATGAGGTCGCCGATGTGCATCGTGTTGATGACGAGGATATTCTTGTACATGAAAATTTCCTTCTTGCTAGACTACTTGGCTTCAGATGGTGACGGCATTGAGCGCTGGCACGAGGGCCTTTAGCTTTGCTTCGACCTGCTCGGGCTTGATGACGGCCATGCAGTCGTGGCCGAGCGGGCAGACGCGCTTCATGCACTCGCGGCAGTCACGGTCGACGACGAGCAGGTTCTCCATCTGCCCGTAGGGCCCCGTGCGGCGCGGATATGTCGGCCCCATGAGCATGACGGTCTTGGCACCGATGCCGACGGCGAGATGCGTCGGCCCCGTATCGCCGCCGACAACGGCCGCCGACTGCTGGAAGAGGTAGGCGAGCTGCTTGAAGTTGAGCTTGCCGACGAGGTCTATGGGCGGGATGTCCATCTTGGCCGCGATCTCGGCGGCCTTCTGCGTCTCGACGGGGCCGCTGCCGACGAGCACGGGGATGACGCCGTGGTTGTAGAGCCAGTCGCCGAGCATGGCAAAGTGCCCGTCCGGCCAGCATTTTGTCGGCCAGCTGGCACCGACGACGAGCACGGTGTAGGGATTCGCCATATTGGCGCCGGCCTGCGCGACGATCTGGCGCGTGAGCTGCTGCTCGCGCTCTGGCACGCGGATGGGCAGGCGCACTTCCTTGACCGCGCAGCCGATGGCGCGCGCCGTGTCGAGGTAGCGCTCGATGACGTGGTCGTGGCAGTGCGGGCCGATGACGGGCTTCGAGATGAGCTGGCTGCCCTCGCGCATGTTCCACATGCCGTACTTCTGCCCCTTCGGGGCCTTGGCGAGCGCGGCGACGGCCGCCGACTTGAAGAGGCCCTGCAGGTCGAGCACGACGTCGTAGTCGCGCGCCTGTATCTTCCTGCGCAGCGGCAGGAAGTTCTGCAGGAAGCCCTTGACGCTGCGGAACTTCTTCTTCTCGAAGACGATGATCTCGTCGACGCAGGCGGCCATCGCGACGATGTCGTAGGCCGGCGGCTCGACGACCCAGGTCAGGTGGGCGTCGGGATACGTCTCCTTGATGGCGTAGCTCACGGGCAGGGCGTGGATGACGTCGCCGATGGAGCTCATCTTGACGATCAGGATATTCTTCACAGCTGGCTCATACCTCCCCTTCCTGTTCCTGCAGTTGTTCAATCTTCTTGATGACGTTTGTCGTCGAGCGTCCGGCGACCATCTGGACGAACTCGACGCGACCGCCGTAGCTCTGGACAATCTTAGCCTCGGGCAGTGTCTCGAGCGTGTAGTCGCCGCCCTTGACGTAGACGTCGGGGCGGACCTTGGCAATGATGGTCTCGGCCGTCTTCTCGCCGAACAGCACGACGTAGTCGATGGCCTTGAGCGCGCCGACGACCTCGGCGCGGTCGAGCTCGCCGTTGATGGGACGCGCGGGCCCCTTGTTGCCGCGCACAGATGCATCCGTGTTGAGGCCGAGCACTAGGCAGTCGCCGAAGGAGCGCGCCTTCTCGAGGTAGCGCACATGGCCGGCGTGCAGGATGTCGAAGCAGCCGTTCGTGAAGACGATCTTCTGCCCGGCGCGGTGCAGGATTTCACAGAGTTGCTCGATATCATTGGGGTCAATCAGCATGATATTTCCTCACTTTGACGTGTATTCTTCTCTTGATTTCTCGATGGCCTCGGCGAGCTCGCGCACGGAGACGGTGCTCGTGCCGAGCTTGCGCACGGCGATGCCGCTCGCGATGTTGCTGAGGCGTGCGGCCGTGGCCGGCGCGACGCCTGCGGCGAGCGCGAGGATGACGGCTGCGACGCAGGTGTCACCGGCGCCGGAGACGTCGAAGACCTCGCTCTTGTCGGAGACGGGGATCTCGTGGACGGCGCCGTGCTCGACGAGGACCATGCCGAGCTCGCCGCGCGTCACGAGGACGCCCTTGGCCGCGAGCTCTTGACGGAGCTCCTCTGCCGCCGCGACGATGTCCTCCGTCGTATCAAGATTGCGGCCCATGGCCGCGGCAATCTCGGCGTCATTCTGCTTGACGTAACCGATGCCGTGGAAGCGGCGGACGGCGTAACGTGAGTCGACAATGCTCGGGATGCCCTTGATCTGGCAATAGTCGATAAGCAAGGACTGGAGCCCTTCGGTGACGGTGCCGGAGCCGTAGTCGCTGATGACGACGCCCTCGACCGTCGGCAGGATGGACTTGATGTAGGCGCGCAGCTCCGCCTCGACGGCCGGGGCCATCGGCGCCTTGCTCTCCCTGTCGATGCGCACAATCTGCTGGCTGACCGTCGCGCGGCCGCCCGCAATGATGCGCGTCTTGGAGATGGTCGGCCGCGAATCGTCGGCGATAAGGCCGCGGACGTCGGCACCGTTCTTCGCGAGAATAGCGCGCAGTCCGTCGGCGCTCTTGTCGCTGCCGACGAGTCCGACGGCATGGACCTTGCCGCCGAGCGTCGCGATGTTGTTGACGACGTTGGCCGCGCCGCCCGCGACGACTTTCTCTCCGGCCTGCTCGAGCACGAGCACAGGGGCTTCGCGCGAGATGCGCGAGATGCGGCCGTCGAGGTAGATGTCGGCGACCATGTCGCCGATGACGAGGATGTCCCTGCCCTGCATGCCGGACAGGGCCTTATTGTATTCCTGCTGCAATGCCTTCATCCTTTCTCTTTTTACATACCTGCATCAAATCGGCAGGAAGCGCCACTTGACCTTCCAGGTCTTGTCGCGTCCCTCGTAGTGCAGGATGACCTGCGAGCAGTGCATGTCGTGGAACCAGTAGTAGTCGAACTTGCGCCAAGTTGCATTGTCCACATCGTACTTCGAGCCAAAGGCCACGCGGTTGTTCTCGTCGATGCGGTAGCTGAAGCCAGCCTCGAACTTGCGCGAGTAGTCATCGTTGTCAAAGTCGAATGGCGAGTTCTCGCGGTTGTTCTTCTGATAACGGTAGGCGCCGTAGCCCGACCAGCGGTCGTCGAAATCCTTCGTCAGCGTCGCATCGTAGTTGAAGCCGCTGTAATGGGCATCGTTGTACGACTCATGCGTGACTTCGTAGCTCGTGCTGAGGTTGAGCTTCCAGCCCTCGAAGCGGATCGGGTCGTAGCTGAGGCCCACGTTGTACATCTTGTGGTTACTCTTGACCGCACCCTGCTTCCAGCGGCCGTACTCGCCGTTAATGCTGTAGTGGAACGGCGAATTGCCGATGCGCGCCGTGTGGCCGACGAGCAGCGACGGCTGCTTCTTGATCCAGTTGTCGTCGCTGTCGTCAAAGTAGCCCTGCGTCACGCGCGCATAATTACCGGCATTTTCCCAATTGATGTTGAACTCATTGCGCCAGTCCTTCTTTGTCGTGTAGCGGATGTTCTCGTTGGCCGTAACCTTCTTAGCGATTGGCTGCTTGAGGTGCTGGCGAACCCAGAGGCCGTTCGTCTTGTCGTAGCCGAAGCGCGGGAACCAGTCAGAGACGGTCGTGTCCTTCTTGAGGTTGACTTCGTACTGTGACTTCGACAGGAAGGTCACGCCCTTGATCTTGAAGCGGACGTTGTGCATGACCATCTTGTCGTCGGGGTAGATCTCGATCTTGCGCGCAAAGAGGCTGTAGTCCGGGTTGATGGCGCTGCACTTCGTCTTCGTGCCATCGTAGATGACGATCTTGTCGGGGTAGAACTCGAATTTCTTGCCCGTCATGTAGTTCTCGGCGACCTTGCCCTTGGCGCTCTCCATCGTCCCCGTGCGCGTGCGGTAGTTGTAGTTCGTCTCGAAGCCATCGAGCATGACCTCGGTCTGGCCCGGCGTGAACTGCAGCATGTGACCTTTGCCCGGGATGTGGATGCGTTCCTCGATGGTGTTGCCGTCGACGTTCTCGCCCTCGAAGCGGTGCTGGTCGAGCTGCGTGACCTTGACCTTGCCCTTGGCCATGAAGTCGCCCGTCACCTGGTTCCACGTGAGGTCATCGCCTTCGAAGGCGACCGGTGCGGCCTTCGTCGGGTCGATCGGGTAGCGCAGGTGCTTGCTCATCTCCTCGGTGTCGGCCTTGAGCTGCTCCTTCTCGGGGTTCGGCTTCTGGGCGCGCGCGGCGCGGTGCTCGTTCTCGAGGTAGTCGAGCAGCCCCAGACTCGTATCGGAATCGGAATGATACGTCGCGGCGCTCGCCGTGCCCGCTGCTGCCGGCAGGATGAGGGCCGTGACCATCAGACCTGATAAAATCTTCGTTGCTGATTTCATCCAGTAAAATCTCCATTCTATAGGTATAAAGACTGCTACCTTTTATAGTACATCATCGCCGCGATGAGCGCAAATCTTATGGATTTTCGGCGGTCTCTACATCATCATGAAGCGTCTCATTGAGGCTGCCCGTGCGGTAGCCGAGCAGGTCGAGCGCCGTGTAGGCAAAGCCGATATGCTTGAAGTAAGCGGCCGTCTCTTCGCGCAAGCCCTTCTCGAGGAAGCGCGGGATGTCCTCGGGCACGAGCTCAATGCGCGCAACCTCGCCATGCGCGCGCACGCGCAGCTGGCGGAAGCCCTTCGCCATGAGGAATTCCTCGGCGCGGTTGACGCGCGCGAGCCCCTCCGGCGTCAGCGCCGTGCCGTACGGGAAGCGCGAGGCCAGGCAGGCAAACGACGGCTTGTCCCAGGTCGGCAGCCCGAGCGCCTTGGAGAGCGCACGGATATCGGCCTTGCGCATACCTGCCTCATGCAGCGGACTCACGATGGCGAGCTCTTTGAGCGCCTTGTGCCCCGGGCGGTAGTCGCCGTCATCGTCGAGGTTTGAGCCGTCGACGACGGCCGCGAGCCCCCGCTCCGCCGCGAGCTCCTTCATGTGCGCGAACAGCGCGTGCTTGCAGAAGTAGCAGCGGTCCTCGGGGTTCTCCTCGACATGCGGCACCGTGAGGATTGGGAACGGCACCGTGTGGTGCTCAATGCCCTCTTTCGCGCAGAACGCTTTGGCATCATCGACGTCGCGCTGCGGCACAAAGTCAGAAGCCGCGGTGAACGCGACGGCTTTATCGCCGAGCACGTCGTGCGCGACTTTGACGAGAAACGTCGAGTCGACGCCGCTCGAGAAGGCCACGGCGACGCTGCCGAGCTGCTGCAGGATGGATTGCAGCTTCTCGTATTTCTGACGAAGCGGCTCAGGGAAAGAATTTATAGAGGTCATGGGAATCACCTTTCTTTTGGGGATCAATTACGCCTGTGGCTTCAACAGGCCGTTCTGGTAGGCGAGCAGCAGATTGTAGAGGTCTGTGATCTCGTCCTGGATGACGCGGCCCTGGTCGGTGTCGCCAACGGTGTTGTGGCACGACTGGAGTTCAATCGTCTCGGAGACGGACTCGATGTCGTGGTTGGCGCGGAGCGCCTCGCGGACGTCGGCGATGCGCTGGTGCTCGAGCAGGCGCAGGCCGCGCGAATTCGAGATCAGGGTATAGCCGGAGATGCCCGTCTTCTTGTGGTAGGCGCGGCAGAAGCCGCCGTCGATGATGATGGCGCGGCCGTCGGCCTTGACGGGGCTCTCGCCCTTCCTGACCTTGACGGGCACATGGCCGTTGATGATGTGGCCGCGCTTCGGGTCGAGGCCGAACTCCTGCAGGACGCGCTCGCAGCAGTCCACCGTGTCGATATAGCGGTAGTACGGGTCGGACGGCTCCTTCCAGGTGCTCTCGTCGGCGATCAGCGCGCGCTCGAACGTCTTGAACTCGCGCCCCGACGTCGGCGAGAGCCTGCCGCACCAGAGGAAGTACATGAAGTCGAGGGCGCGCGGCGTGCCGTGCAGCCAGGCCTCGCGTGCGCGCTGCTCGCAGAAGTCGAACCAGCCACGACCGCAGTACTCCTTGCCCTCGAAGCGTATCGTGCGGAACGTGCCGTCTTCGTTCAGAGGCACGCAGCCGTGGAACAGCAGATTGCCGTTGCAACAGGTGTAGAGATTGCCCTTCTGGTAGAGGTAGTCGACGTGGCGGCGCAGGACGGCGCTCTCCGTGAAGTAGGAGCGCAGGTCCTCAATGATCTCCTGCTCCTTATCGGTCAGCTCGTAGACGTCCGCCTCCGTGCAGGACTCGTCGATTGTCGGGAAGTAGGCGCTCTCGAGCTCGTAGCGCCGGCCGTCACCGAGCCGCGCGTACGAGGAGCGGAAGTCGATCTGGTGGAGCAGCCGGCGGCTCTCCATCTGGAAGTCGGGGTTGCGCGCGATGAGCTGGCCCTCGAGCTTGAACATCATGATGGTGATGGCGCGCTCCGCGGCCTTCAAGGGGGCCTCGTCGGGGTAGATATGCGAGGCGAACGTCGTCAGTGGCCGCAGGCTGATGCCGTAGCCGCGCTCGAGCACGTCGGTATTCTGATAGCGCAGGGAGTTGCGCACGACGGTCGCGATGCAAACTTCGCTGCCGAGCGCCGCGCCCATCCAGAGCACATCGTGGTTGCCCCACTGGATGTCGACAGAGGGGTGTTCCATGAGCAGATTGAGGATGGCGTCGGGCCGGTTGCCGCGGTCGAAGAAGTCGCCGACGATGTGAAGCCGGTCGACAGCCAGCCGCTTGATCAGCACGGTGAACGCCTCGATGAAGTCGGCGCCGCTGTCGATCTGCACGATGGTATTGAGGAGCTTCTTGAGGTAGATGAACTGCGCCTGGTCGGCCTCGGGGTGCGTGTTCATGAGCTCGACGATGACCGAGGCGTACCGGTCGGGGATGAAACCGCTGACCTTCGAGGCCGGGTACTTGTAGCTCATGAGCTTGGCGAGCTCGAGCAGCCGCCCGAGATTCTCGCGATACCACGACGGCGTCGCGCGCCGCTCCGCGCGCATCTGGTCGATCTTCTCCTTCGGGTAGTAAATGAGCGTGCAGAACTCGGCCTTCTCTTCCTCCGTCAGCCGCACGCCGAAGACGTAGTCGACCTTCTCGCGGATGACGCCGGAACAGTTGTTGAGGATGTGGAAGAACGAGGCGTACTCGCCGTGCAGGTCGCTCATGAAGTGCTCGATGCCTTTCGGCAGCGAGAGGTACGACTGCAGGTAGATGAGCTTCTCGTAAACGGCTTCCTTCGTCGGGTACTTCTCTGCCATGAGGCGCAGGATCTTGCTCGTCTTTTTCTTGTTCGTGCGATAATCCGTCATATTGACTCCCCTTCCCTAACCTATCCCCTGAATCTTTAATCTCTCAACTCCTCAGCTCAAGAACGAAAAATGCGTGCGCAGGCCGTAGCAGAGCAGCACGGCTGCTATCGTGAAGAGGTATTCCGACACGGAACCGACCTTGAAGAGCCGAATGCCGACCTTGTGGTACGGCGTCAAGAGCGGCACCTTGCCGCAGACGGCGTCCTCGGCAATGTGCAAGAGAGCGCCGATGCAGATGTAGATGCCAATCGTCGTGAGGTCGGCCGTCGGCAGCGCCGTGAGCTGCCCCTCCTCGAGCCTGCTCAGGAAGAAGATGAGCCCGAGGTAGAGCATCGGCCAGTGCGACCAGCCGCGGTGGCGGCTGCGCCAGCTCCAGTAATTGCCCGCGCGCGGGCTGCCCTCGACCTTGTCGGGAAAGATTGCCCCCGCCATGCTGTAGATGGTCAGCAGCATGTCGTCCGTAGCCGCGTAGACAATGACGCCCGTCAAGACCTGATGGTTGACCCATTTCATAAAGAACATTTCCTCCAAAGCACAGAATTCTACCTTCTATTCTACCAGATAATTCCAGGAAAACATATGACGGTTGGTGTTTTTTTGGACGCGCGCCACGTCATATAGTATACTATAAGATGACGGTACAGACTGAACGATAATCGTATATGCTGAATCTATTGACTGGAAAGGACTCTCACCAGATGGATGATTATACTTGGGAAAAAACGATACGCAAGCGCCGCGTGCGGCGGCGCCGCCAGGCCCTGCTAGTCCTGATCCTCGTGATCCTCGCGCTCGGCGCCTTCTTCGGCTGGCATCTCTACGCGCAGAAGCGCACGCCGGAGTACGCGCTCGAGCAGGCTGTGGTCGCCGTCCAGAAGAAGGACGCGGACCGCTTCCGCCACTACGTCAACCTCGACCTCGTGACCTCGCGCGGCTACGACGACCTGACGGCCGACCTGCTCTCCTACGACACGACGCTGACGGCTGTCAACAAGGCCGCCTACGAGAAGTTCTACATCACGGTCAAGCCGCAGCTCACGAGCGGCACGCAGGACACGATCCTGCGGCGCGTGAGCTCGGGCGAGTGGAGCCTGCCTGAGGGCACGGACATCCTCAAGGGACGCCAGCTCGGCATCGACTACGAGCGCTTCCTCGCGCGCAGCCAGCTGCGCAACACCTCATTCGTCGGCATCGGCAAGGTCACCGAGGACGGCACGACGGCGACGGCGGAGATCGAGATCCGCGACGATTGGACGGGCACGAGCTTCACGCTCGAGGCTGCGATGGAACAGGCGACGGACGGCCACTGGCAGGTCACCTACCTCAAGAACTACCGCGACTACCTCGACGCCGTCACGCCGCTGCACAACGAGGACATCGCCAAGTACAGCGAGGCGACGAAGAACATCGTCTCCTCCTACAACGAGAAGCTCGCCGCCTACAAGCTGCGCTTCAACGCGCTGAGCAAGACGAGCACCGGCACATTCACGGCGGAGCAGAAGGCGGGCCTTGAAGCCCTGATCGAGCAAGAGGTCATCCCGACGCTCAAGGCGCGCCAGCAGGAGCTCGCGAGCGTCGAGGTGCCCGCCGGTGCCCGCTACCTCGCCGACCAGCGCCAGCGGGCCACGGAGCTGACGCTCGAGGCCTGGCAGCACTTCCTCACGGGCATCAAGAACGATGACCCCGATGAGCTCGCGCTCGCGGAGACGCTCAACAAGCAGGAGCTCGCCGTCGACCTGCGCGTCGACGACATCATCCGCCACACGGCCATCAGCCGCAACATCCCGAATTTACCGTGACCTAATAAAAAAGGCCGCTCAAGCGAGCGGTCTTTTTTATTGCGTCATACCATCATGGCTTATGGATCTTGTACATCGCTGCGTACATCGTCGGCAGCACCAAGAGCGTCAGCACGGTGGCGACGAGCAGGCCGCTGGCGATGGCGACGGCCATCGGCCCCCAGAACGTGCTCGGCATCAGCGGCAGCATGCCGAGGATGGCCGCTGCAGCCGTCAGCATGATGGGCCGGAAGCGCAGCACGGCGGAGTCGACGACGGCATCCCACGGCGTTTCGCCCGCCTCCAGATGCTTCTGGATCTGGTCGATGAGGATGACCGAGTTGCGGATGATCATGCCGGAGAGCGCCAGGACGCCGAGGATGGCGACAAAGCCCATGGCCTTGTCGAGCACGAGCATGCCGATGGCCACGCCGATGATGCCGAGCGGCGCCGTCAGGATGGTCAGCAGCATGTCCTTGAAGCTCCGAAGCTGGAACATCAGGAGCGTCATGATCAGGAAGACCATGACCGGGATGGGCTTGACGAGGAAGCCGACCGACTTGTTGCTGTTCTCGAGTGTGCCGGCCTCCTCGATGGAGCAGCCGAGCGGCAGGCTCGCGCGCAATTCCTTCGTCGCATCATAGGCCTTCTTCGTCGCGTCGTTGGCCGTGCCCGTCTTGACGTCGGCGCTGACCGTGACGGTCGGCATGAGCCCGTAACGCTTGATTAGCCCGTCCTCGCCTTCGTACGAGATTTTGGCAATCTGGTCAAGCGTCACGTAGCCAGCCTGGCCGAGGTAAATCGGCAGGTCCTTGAGCTCGGCGATGTCCTCGCGGTCGACGGCGGCGAGGCGCAGCTCGATGTCGATCGTGCGGTCACCCGTGTAGAACTCCGCCGCCTTGGCGCCCGTGATCTCCGTGTAGAGCATCTGCGAGACCGCCTGCGTCGTCACGCCCATGCTGCGCAGCTTGTCCTGGTCGAGCTCGAGGTGAACGACCTTGCTCTTCTGGCCCCAGTCCATCTGGATGTTCGTGTTATTGGGGTCCTCGGCGAGGATGTCGGCGACCTGCGCCGCCGTCTCCTTGGCCTGCTCGACCGTGTAGCCCGAGACGCGCAGCATGACAGGGTGGTCGGCCGGCGGGCCGGTCTGGATGAACTGGATGTTGCCGCTGACATCGGAGAATTCATCGGCAAAGGCATCCTGCAGGTCCTTAGCCAGGGCCTCGCGGGCCGCCGTGTCCTTCGCGACGATGACGAACTGCGAGCAGTTGTCGGCGTCCGCCTTCGGGTCGACCGTCAGCACGAAGCGCGGCGCGTACTGGCCGACGTAGTACGAGTAGTTCTCAAGCTTGTCCGACCGCTCTTGCAGGAAGTCCGACATTCGGTCGCAGACGGCCTGCGAGGCCGCCATCGACGAGCCCTCCGGCAACTTGAGCTCCACGAGGATCTCAGGGCGCAGCGACGGCGGGAAGAACTCCTGCTTGATGAACTTCATCATGAAGAGCGAGACGAAGAACGCGCAGGCCGTCGCGATGAGCACGACCTTGCGGTGCGTCAGGAAGAACGTGAGCACCTTGCGGAAATACGTGTAGAAGCGGCTCTGGTACGGGTCGATCTTGCCCGCCGCGTCCTTCTTGACCTCGACGCGGATCAGGTAGTAGCCGTAGAGCGGCGCGACCATGACCGAGACGATCCACGAGAGCAGGAGGGCCGTCGCGATGACGGGGAACAGGGCGCTGCAGAACTCGCTGGCCATGCCCTTCGCGAAGGCGACGGGAATGAAGCCGCAGCAGGTAATGAGCGTGCCCGTCAGCATCGGCTTGGCCGTCGCGCGGAAGGCGTAGCAGGCCGCGTCGAAGCGGCTGTTGCCCATCTCGAGCTTGACGCTCATCATCTCGACGGCAATGATCGCATCGTCGACGAGCAGGCCGAGCGCGATGATAAGCGAGCCCAGCGAGACCTTGTGCAGGTCGATGCCAACGGCGTACATGACGACGAAGACGCCGCAGAGCACGAGCGGGATACAGCCCGCGACGACGAGGCCCGTGCGGAAGCCGAGCGAGAGGAAGCTCACGGCCAGCACGATGATGATGGCCTCGACAAGCGTCTTGACGAAATCGTGGATGGACTCCGCGACGACGCTCGGCTGGTCGGAGACCTGATGGATCTCAAGGCCGAGGGGCAGGTCCTGCTGGATCTTGCCGATCGTCCCCTTGAGGTCATCGCCGAGCTTCAAGATATTGCCGCCGTCTTCCATCGAGACGGCGATGCCGATGGCCGGCTCACCGTTGTAGTACATCTTCGGCGCGGCCGGCTCCTCATAGCGGCGCTCGACCTTGGCGATGTCGCCGAGCCGCAGGACCTTGCCGCCCGCACTCACTGGCATCTGGCGGATGGCCTCGACGTCGTCGAACTGGCCCGTCACGCGCACGTAGACGTTGTCGGAGTCCGTCTCGACCATGCCGGCCGGCGTCATGTTATTCTGCTGCGCGAGCGCATTGGCGATGACCTGCGGGCTGATGCCGAGCTCGGAGAGCTTGGCGCGGTCCATCTCGATGTAGACCTTCTCCTCCTGCTCGCCGATGAGCTCGACCTTCTGGACGCTCGGGATGTTGAGCAGCAGGCGCCGCGTCTTCTCGGCCTGCTGGCGCATCTCCTCGTAGGAGTAACCATCGCCCGTCACGGCGTAGAGCGAGCCGTAGACGTCGTCAAAGCGGTCGTTGTAGTACGGGCCGTAGACGCCCTCTGGCAGCTCCGTCTTGACGTCCTCGCAGAGGTTGCGCACATCTTTCCAGGTGTCGCGCACCTTCGCCTTCTCGACCTCGTCGGAGAGCTCGACGTAGATGATGGTCTGGCCATCGCGCGTCTCACTCTTGATGTTGTCGAGGCCGCGCGTGTCCTGCAGCTTCTTCTCGAGCTTGTCCGTGACCTGCTCCTGCATCTCCTGCGCCGTCGCGCCCGGCCAGGCGGCCGAGACGACCATCTGGCGGATCGTGAACTGCGGGTCCTCCATGCGGCCGAGCTTGTTGTAGGCGAAGATGCCGCCGATGGCCGTCACGACGATGAAGTACCAGACGAGGACCTTGTTCTTCAGGGCGACTTCTGTCAGATTCCTCATTTGTCCGCCTCCGTCCGCACGGCCTGACCTTCACGGAGCTTGTGGACGCCGGCCGTCACGACGACATCCGTCGGCGCGAGGCCATGCACGAGCACCGTGTTGTCGCCGAAATTCTCAACTTCGACGCTCTTCAAGGCGACGGTGTCGTCATCCGTGACGACCCAGACCTCGGGCGCGTCGCCCGTCTGGTAGATGGCCGAGAGCGGCAGTACGGAGCCAGCCGAGCTGCTGCCGCCTTCATGCGCCACCGCCACGCTAGCCGTCATGCCGAGTTGCATGCCCTCTAGAGGATTCGGTATGGAGACGCGCACCTTGTAGGTGCGCGAGGTGCTGTCCGCCATCGGCGCGACTTCGCGCACCGTGCCATTTACCTCCTGTGAGAGCGCCCAGAACGAGACCTTGACCGGCGTGCCGACCGCGACATCATCGATGCGGTTCTCCGGCACGGCGATCTCGACCTCGAGCTCGTCCGTCTGCACGAGCGTCATGACCGTCTGGCCGGCCGCGACGACCTGACCTTCCTCGGCCTTGATCTCTGAGATGACGCCGTCAGCGCCAGCCGTCAAATTCGTGTAACCGAGGGCGTTGTGGCCCTGCGCTGCTGTGGCGAGCGCCTGCTGGTACGTCGCGAAGGCCGCATCGTAGTTAGCCTGGTACTGGTCGAGCACCGAGGCCGCGACGGCATCCTCTTGGTAGAGCTCGCTGTAGCGCGCGAGATTGCGCTGCGCGAGGTCGAGCTGAGCGCGGGCCTGTGCGACCTGCGCGTCGCCGGCATTCGACTGTTGCACGACGTCCTTCGCGTTGATGACCATCAACGTGTCACCCGCGCGCACGCGGCTGCCCTCCTGCACATTGCGTGAGAGGATCTGGCCGCCGACCTGAAAGGCGAGATTTGTCTCATAGCGGCCGCGCACGGTGCCGGCATACGTACCCGTATCCGCCTCCGTGCCGCTGCCGGCCTGCTGTGTCTTGACGAGCGGCGCCTTCTCGACGGTCGCAGCCTTCTGGCCGCAGCCAGCCGCCGCGAGCGCCATGATGAGCGCCATGATGAGCGCCAGTCCTTTGCGATTATTCTGCATGGTCGTCCCCCTTTGCCGGTCCCAGCGGCTGATCTTCCGGGATATCGCGCGCGAGTTTGCGGATGTCCGCGCGGCAAGCCCTGTCGACGAGATAATCAAAGCCCTTGACGATGGTCTCGACGTCCGCGGGCGCCATGTCGGCCACGAGGTAGTCGACCCAGCGCTGGATGACATTGCGCAAGTAGGCGTGCTGCTCCTTGCCGTATTCCGTCAGGTAGACGTGCTTGGCCCGCTTGTCGCGCGCATCCTGCTCGCGGTAGACGAGCCCCTTCTTCTCGAGCATCGTCATCGTGCGCGTCACGACGGCCTTGTCGAGGTAGAGCATCGTCGCGAGCTCATCCTGCCGCGCGCCCTCATGGTCGTAGATGCGCAAGAGCATGACGTACTCCGAGTACGTCAGATGCAGCTTCTCGCACGCCTCGACGACGAAGATCTGTGAGCGGCGGTGCAGCACCGAGAACCAGCGTCCTATGTTGATATACTCATCCATGAGTCATTCCTCCCAAAAACTGCCCTATCCCCCGGGCAGACACATACTAGCAGATTGTCCAGTTGATTTCATCAACTATGACTATAATAATTGTAGCATATTGTATCATCGTGTTCAAGAACAGCCTTTCCCCCACTGCCTGCTCTTGTAAAAATACCGTATACATACGAAAATCATATATTTTCGGGATGCCAGCGTGTATAATGAAAGAGATTACGAACAGAAAAAGGGGGATTTTTATGACCTGTCCAAAGGTCGGACACATCAATTTCCTGAACGTCCTGCCATTGACCTGGAGCTATGCGCACGGCGCAGCGGACGGGCTCCAGATTGCGCGCGGCGTCCCGGCGGAGCTCAACAGCGACATCATCAACCACCGCCTCGACGTCAGCAATGTCTCATCCATCATATACGCCCGCCACAGCGAAGAGCTCGTCGTACTGCCGGATGTCTGCGTCTCAACGGACGGCGATGTCGAGAGCATCCTGCTCGCCTCGCGCAAGCCGATCGAGTCGCTGAAGGACGACAAGATCATCCTGACGGCCAAGTCGGCGACGTCACACTGCCTCTTGAAGATCATCCTGCGGCTGGCCTACGGCGCCATCCCGAACTACTACGTGCGCCACATCACGCCGGAGGACCCGATTCCGGAAGACGCGACGGCCTCCCTGCTCATAGGCGACGATGCGCTCTGGCTCTACCACCATCCGCGCGAAGGCTTCTACTACTACGACCTCGGCCTCGAGTGGAAGAAAATGACGGGCAAGAAGATGGTCTACGCGCTCTGGGTCGCGAGCCGCCGCTTCGCCGAGAGCCAGCCGGAGGCACTGCAGCTCGTCTACGACCGTATCCGCCATGCCTTCAAGACGGCAGAGCTGCACAAGGACGCCGCCATCCGCGAGATCCTGCCGCAGAAGCCCGCCTTCACCTACGAGCAGCTCGAGGAATACCTCGGCCCTATCATTCGCTGGGACCTCACCGACGAATACCTCGACGGGCTCCGGACGTTCTACAAGCTCGCCCACGAGATGAACCTCATCGACCACGTGCCCGAGATCGAGTTTGCCGCCGTGCGGCGCAGCTGAGCAGCAGCACAAACGAATAGACACGAAAAGACGCTCTGACCCTTGATGCCAGAGCGTCTTTTTTGTTGCCATCATCTATCTTGTATCTCAGGACTGTGCATGCACGAGCTTTGCCTTGACGATGCGGCGCACGGATTCGTTGACGCGCTCCATCGAGATCGTGCCGTCCTGAACGGCGTCGAGCAGCCCGAGGTAGACGTCCGTCTCATGCGGGTACTCGTGGCAGACGAGCACGATGTCGCTGCCCGCCTCGACGGCCTTGACGCCGAGCTCGCGGAAACTGTAATGCTTCGCGAGCGCGCCCATCTCCACGTCATCCGTGATGATGAGGCCGCGGTAGCCGAGCTCGCCGCGCAGGAAATCCGTCTGGATTGCCTTCGAGAGGCTCGCGGGGTTTTCCGCATCGAGCGCCGGATAGCGCAGATGCGAGACGAGGACGAAGTAGTCCTCGGGCTGGCGCTCGTCGATGACCGTGCGGAACGGCACGAGGTCGCGCTTCATGAGTTCGTCCTTCGTGGCCGTGATGGAGGAGATATCCTCATGCGAGTCGACCGTGCCGCGGCCGATGCCCGGGAAGTGCTTGAGCGCGTACATGACGTGCTCCTGCTCGTAACCCTGGGCGGCCGCCGCGACGAACTTCGCCGTCTGCTCGGGGTCGGGGCCAAACGAGCGCGCATAGTCGCCGACATCGGCGACCGGTGCGAAGTTGACGTTGAAGCCGAGCTTCTTGAGCTTCTCCGCTGTCTGGCGGGCCGACTCCTCCGCGCGCGTGACCTCGCCGCTCCTGCCAATCTCCTGCTCCGACGGCGGCGGCGTCAGGAAGGACTTGCCACGCACGACCTGCCCGCCCTCCTCATCGACACCGATGAACAGCGGCACCTTCTGGTCGGCCTGCTCCTGCAGGTCGGCGATGAGTTTCTTCGTCTGGTCAGCTGACTCCATGTTGCGGTCGAACAGGATGACGCCGCCCATGTGATACTGATGCAGCATGTAGAGGCTGTCATCCGTGACCTCTGTCCCCTGGACGCCAATCATGACCATCTGGCCGACCTTCTCCGTCGTCGTCATCGAGTCGACGATCGCATTGACCTTGTCGTCGAGCGTCTGCTGCTTGGCCGGACTGCCCGTCCCATCGCTCTGCGCCTTGCCACAGCCTGCCACGACAAAGGCAGCTGACATCGCCAGCACGGCGAGCAGTACGAGCGCAAAGCGCCCCGCATTCTTTTGCATCATCTCATCCCTCTCTGTTCTCTCATCTCTCACTCTTACTCAGATGACTCTATCTTATCACGGATTGGACGTTTCTTCATCCCCATCGCCGCGAAAGTGGAATGAGCCTGTCATGAGCATCAGCGATGAGAGGATCAGCTCCCGGTCTGTCGGGATGGCCATGCCGCCAGATGCCTCCTGCAGGGCCTTCTTCTGCAGTGGCGTCTGATCGATCATTGGGTGGATGCTGCTGATGTAGACCATGATGGTCAGGCAGAAGTAGCAGAACGCGTCCTCCGACGCCCCGGAGCACTGGTCGCGCAGGATCGTGCAGAAGACCGGGAACGCCTCGTACATCGTGCGCTTGAAGGAGAGGATGTTCTCGTAGCGCGCCTTATTCTCGAGCGTGATGTGCAAGGAGAACAGCGCGAGCATCTTCTTGTGGAACAGCAAATGGTCCACGAGCCTCTCGCAGAACTCTCGCTGCGTAACGGGCTTGCCGATTGGGAACATCGCGCGGATGTCCTGATAGAAATCCTCCATCCTGCGGCTCAAGAGGTCGAGCAGCACTTCATCGCGCGACCGGTAGTAGGTGTAGATGGTCTGGCGTGTGAAGGAGACCTTCGCGCCGATGGTCGAGAACGTCACCATCTCGAGGCCGCCTTCCTCAAACAGCTCCCAGGCCGCATCGAGGATCTCCTGGCGACGCCTCTCTCGCTGCTCCTCCTTGCGCGCACGCTGAAATCCCATGCTATGACTTCCCTTCCTGTACTCGTCTATCCGTTTTGATACAACATTCCTTCGACTCTGTTCTACTCATTATAGTATAGATGAAAATAGCGTTCAAGATTAAGGCGATACATATCTTGAACACACTTCCATCCGCCATTTAATCCACACAATGCAAATTATTAATTGACAACATGCAAATTATAGGCTACAATACTAATTGACAGGACGGTTCAGAGGAACTGGAAAGGGAACATGGATACTTACCAAAGAGTCTGGATCTCCTGCCGAAAGGTTCTTTGATTCAATTTCATAGAGGAGGAGATTCTTATGAAAAAGACTCTCGTATCTGCACTGACGACGGCTCTCGTCGTCGGCGCTGCAAGCACCACGTTCGCTGCCGCTAATCCGTTCTCGGACGTACCGGCTGACCATTGGGCCTATGACGCAGTAGCTCAGCTCGCTGCTGATGGCGTCATCGAAGGCTATGGCGACACGACATTCCGCGGCAACCAGAGCATCACGCGTTATGAAATGGCGCAGATGGTCGCAAAGGCCATGGCAAAGACGGATGTCTCCGCTGCCGATAAGGCCCTGATCGACAAGCTCGCTGCTGAGTTCTCCGATGAGCTCAACAACCTCGGCGTCCGCGTCAGCAACCTCGAGCGCAATGCCGACATGGTCAAGTGGAACGGCCAGGCACGTTACACGTATCGCAGCCTCCGCACGGAGCAGGAGAATGGCAGCAAAGATCGCGACAACTCCGATAAGCTGCTCTTACGTCTCGAGCCGAGCGCTGAAGTCAACGATCACTGGCATGTCAATGCCCGCCTTGATGCTACGACGGAGATGTCCGACGATAAAGGTGACGGCGACAACCATGACGAAGATAAAATCACACTCAAGCGTGTCTATGCACAGGGCAACTACAAGAACTTCCAGACGCAGCTCGGTAAATTTGGTCTCTACACGCCGGAGCAGGGCCTCGTCTTCGATTCTGATAACTCGATGTCCGGTGCCAATGTGACGTTCGGCAACGCGCTCAAGGCGACGATCTATGCAGGCCGCATCGATGTCTCCGATCAGGAAAAGGGTTATCACCTCAGTAATCGTGACTTCGATGATACTGCTAACATGCAGGGCATCACGCTCCAGTACGCAACGCCGGCCAGCAAGTGGTCGGGCGGTGCCGCTTATTATCACCTCAACACGAACGACTTCATCGGTCTGACGGATGGCCTCAACAATGGAGAAGGCTACACGAACGGCAAGAACGACGAAGATAACGCCAACATCTGGTCTGCAAATGTCGGCTATAACTTCGACAATACAAGCCGTCTGTTCGCGGCTTATGCCAACAACACGAGCGCCGATAACCTCGACAAATCGTGGCAGGCTATCTACAGCTACAAGGGTGCTCAGCCGGAGAACAAGAACACTTGGGGCGCTTATGCCGCTTACCGTTACCTCGGCACCTACACGTCGATTTTCGGCACGGAAGATGCTCAGGTCGTCGGTGCAAAGGGCTGGGAAATCGGTGCAAACTACACGCCGTTCCACAACGTACTCGCTACGGCTAAGTACTTCAACGGCAAGGGCATCGATTCCGACCGCGACGTTGACACGCTCTGGGGTCGTATCCAGTTCTTCTTCTGATTTAGCTATCCTCTGACAAGAAGCCGGACTGCAGCAGTCTCATCCTTCCGGTTGCCGGCAGTCCCCCACTTCTCTCTTATGTTTCTTTTGATCCCTATAAACTTGCTATTATCCCGGACGGTTCCTGTCCGGGAACTTTTTTTGCATTTTTTCACAGAAAAAGTCCCTGCCCTCCACTCGGTTCGCGGTGGATGACAGGGACTTTCTCATATCTAGATTACTTGAAGAACATCGCGTAGTAGCCCGCTGCGAAGATGTAGAGAACGATCAGCGGCAGAATCCAGGTCGCGTAGAAGCGGATCCACTTCGGGAAGGCCGTACCCTTGCCGGTGTCAGCCTCCTTGATGAAGTTGTTCCAGCCCCAGCCGTAGCGACTCGTGCAGAAGGCCAGGTAGACGAGGCTGCCGAGCGGCAGCAGGTTGTTGCTGACGATGAAATCCTCGAGGCTCAGGACATTCGAGCCCGGGCCGAACGGCGTGAAGCCGCTCCAGACGTTGAAGCCCAGGACGCAGGGCATCGAGAGCAGGATGATGACGAGCATGCCCCAACGGATGATGACCTTGCGGTCCTTGCGCAGGAGCTCGAGGAAGCAGCAGATGAGGTTCTCGAACACGGCGATGACCGTCGACATCGAGGCGAACGCCATGAACAGGAAGAACATCGCGCCCCAGAAGTGGCCGAGCGGCATGTGGTTGAAGACGTTCGGCAGGGTGACGAACAGCAGGTTCGGGCCGCTGCCCGGGTTGACGCCATAGCTGAAGCAGGCCGGGAAGATAATGAGACCTGCCATGATGGCGACGAACGTGTCGAGCACGATGACCCAGATGGCCTCGCCCGTCAGGCGCTTCGACTTGCCGATGTAGCTGCCGAAGATGGCGAGCGCGCCGATGCCGAGGCTCAATGTGAAGAACGCCTGGCCCATCGCGGCGAAGACAACTTCTTGCACGCCGTACTCCGTGACCTTGCTGAAGTCCGGATAGAGGTAGTACTTGAGGCCGATCTCACTGTTCGGCAGCAGGATGGAGTTGACAGCCAGCACGATCATCAGCAGCATCAGAGCGACCATCATCCACTTCGTGATGCGCTCGACGCCGGCCTCGACGCCGAGGTAGCAGACACCGCCGCAGAGCAGGACGACGAGGATCATGCAGCCCGCCATCGTCACGGGGTCGGCGAGCAGCCCGCTGAAGACGCCGCCGACCGCCTCAGCATCGAGCCCGTCAAAGGCGCCCGTCGCCATCTTGTAGATGTAGTAGAACATCCAGCCCGAGACGGTCGTGTAGAACATCATGAGCAGCAGGTTGCCCGCGATGGCACCGTATTTGTAGAGATGCCACTTCGTCCCCTTCGGCTCGAGCACGTCGAACGACATGGCCGCGCTGCGGACACTCGCGCGCCCGACAGCAAACTCCGCGACCATGATGGGCAGGCCGAGGATGGCCAGGAACACGAGATAGATGAGTACGAATGATGCGCCGCCATACTGGCCCGTGATGTACGGGAAGCGCCAGACATTGCCGAGGCCGATGGCGCAGCCCGCCGAGACCAGGATGAAGCCCAGACGCGTCGAGAAACTTCCTCTTTTTTCCAAAAATTACCCCTCCTATTTCCCCTTACGGGGTTCCCTTTACAGGAATACAATTCTTTTCTGATGGTCTATTCCAGTTTACTCTACAGCATCCTTTTTGTCCAGCCACGAGCAACACCGAGACAACACAAGGGCCTCCCGCTTGGGAGGCCCTTGCCTTGCTCGACGGCTGCTTCAAGTGGATCAGCCGAGGATTTTCTGGAGATAGTTGCGGATGTCGTCGCCGTCTTCCATCGCCATGACGTCAGCCAGGATTTCCTTGGCCTTGACGGAGCTGATGGAGCGGATCTTCTCTTTGACGCGCGGGATCGACGGTGCGCTCATCGAGAGCTCGCTGATGCCCATGGCCATGAGCAGGACAGCGGCGTTCGGATCCGAGGCCATCTCGCCGCACATGCCGGCCCAGATGCCGTTCTCACGAGCGCTCGAGATTGTGCGCTGGACGAGGCGCAGCACAGCCGGGTTGAAGTGGTTGTAGAGATAGGAGATGTTCGCGTTGCCGCGGTCGACTGCCAGCGTGTACTGAACGAGGTCGTTCGTGCCGATGGAGAAGAAGTCGACGTACTTGGCGAGTACCGGCGTCATGATGGCAGCTGCCGGCGTCTCGACCATGATGCCGACCTGGACATCATCGGAGTATGCCTTGCCCTCATGCGCGAGCTCGAGTTTCGCTTCCTCGATGAACTCCTTGACCTTCTTGAACTCGGCCACGTTGATGATCATCGGGATCATGATGGCTGCCTTGCCGTAGACGCCAGCGCGCAGGATGGCCTTGAGCTGCGGCAGGAAGAGGTCGCGGCGCTGCAGGCTGATGCGGACGGCGCGGTAACCGAGGAACGGGTTCTCCTCCTCCGGGATGTTGAGGTACGGCAGCGGCTTGTCGCCGCCGATGTCCATCGTGCGGATGACGCAGAGCTTGCCCTTGCACTTCTCGATGGCCTCTTTGTAGGCCTTGAACTGATCTTCCTCCGTCGGGATGTCCTGACGGCCCATGAAGACGAACTCGGAGCGGAACAGGCCGACGCCCTCAGCACCGTAGTTCAGCGCGTTGTCGACGTCCATGTGCGTGCCGATGTTGGCCATGAGGTCGACCTTGACGCCATCCGTCGTGACGGCCGGCAGGTCCTTGAGTGCTGCGTAGTGAGCAGCGAGTTCCTTCTGCTTCTTGATCTTCTCGTCGTAGCTCGCGATGTCCTCCGGTGCCGGGTTGACGACGATCTCGCCGCGCTCGCCATCCATGATGACATGGTCGCCATCTGCGATGCGGTCGATGCGGTCTTCCTTGTTGAGGCCGACGATCGTCGGGATAGCGCGTGCCTTCGCGATGATGACAGCATGGGCCGTCGTGCTGCCCGAGCCGAGCAGGACACCTGCGATCTTCTCCGTCTCCATGCCAGCGATGACCGACGGCTCGATCTCGCGGCCGCAGAGGATGACCTTCTCGTCGCCGATTTCCGGCTCCTTGACGCCGAGGATGTACTTGGCAACGCGCTTGCCGACATCGCGGAGGTCGACGGCGCGGGCAGCGAAGTACTCGTCTTCCATCTGCTCGAACATGACAGCCTGCTCTTCAGCAGCCTTGAGGACAGCCTTCGGCGCATTGCCGAGCTCCTCGATCTTGGCCATGATGTTGTCGGCCATCATCGGGTCCTGTACCATCATGCGATGTGCTTCCATGATGGCGGCCTGCTCCTTCATGTCCTTGCTCTTGAGCTTCTCGATGCTCTCGCGCAGGATCTCGGCGACGGCCGTCAGCGCATCCTGTGCCTTCTTCTTCTCCGTCTCTTTGTCTTCCGGCTCGTAGTTGACGAGGTAGCCATCGAGATTCTGGCCCGCGAGCATGATCTTGCCCATGGCGATACCGGAGATGACGCCTTTACCACGAATGATTTCTGCCATTTTGCTTTCCCCCTGAAAAATTCCCTGCATTCGCGTGCATTTCCCTGCACGGATGAAAATGACCTTCCTCCCGCCGAAGCCGGAGGAAGGTCATTCATCTTTTCTGTTCTCGTGCTCGATGGAGCGCTGCGATTATTCCTCGCCGAACTTGGACTCGATGAGATCCTTCAGAGCCTTGACTGCCTCTGCTTCATCCGGGCCATCAGCGATGATCGTGACTTCCGTGCCCTTGACGAGGCCCATGCTCATGATCATGAGGATGCTCTTAGCATCGATCGTCTTGCCCTTAGCCTGCAGCTGGATCTTGGACTTGAACTTCGTAGCCGTCTGAACGAAGATGGAAGCCGGGCGAGCGTGGATACCAGTCTTGTTTTCAATCGTAATCGTTTCCTGAGTCATTTGAACCTCTCCAATCTAAAAACCATTAATCTTACTTTCCCTGTCGTTACAGGAACATAATCAGCACTTATTAGTAATGCAAGATGCGTGCCAACTTTCCTCCATCGTACAGGATTTTTTTATTTTGACCCGGAAGCCCTGTATACAAGGCCTCCGAGATCATGCACTCATTTGTTTTTGGATTGTTCCGCCGTCATCTGGCTTTATCCGTCGCCAGTGTTGGTAAATTTTACCAAAATCGCGTTTTTCGTTGGTAATTATTACCAATCGTTGGTAAATTATACCAAGCCGTACTTGCGCGCCTTGGCCGCCACGGTCTTGTGGCTGATGCGCAAGAGTTTTGCGGCGCCGTTGAAGCTCGTGCCCTGGCGCAGGGCATTGGCGATGATCTGCTTCTCGTACTCCTCCCACGGCAGGACTGTGTCGTCCGCGAGGCTCTGCACCTCGCGTCCAGCGATATCGCCCTTTATATAAGAGGGCAGCATGGCCGCCGTGATGAGGTCGGTGTCCATCAGCGTGATCACGCGCTCGATGACATTCTCGAGTTCGCGGACGTTGCCGGGCCAGCGGTAATGCATGAACATCTGCATGGCGTCCGGCGTGATGCCTCGCACATCCTTCTTGTTCTCCTTGCTGATCTTCTCGATGAAGTGCTCGACGAGCAGCGGGATGTCATCGGGGCGGTCGCGCAGCGGCGGCAAGATGATCGGGATAACGTTGAGTCTGTAGTAGAGGTCATCGCGGAACGTACCCTCGCGTACCATCGCCTCGAGGTCGCGGTTCGTCGCCGCGATGATGCGCACATCGACGTGTATCGTCTCCTCGCCACCGACGCGGTCGAACTCCTTCTGCTGCAGGACGCGCAAGAGTTTGACCTGCAGGTTCTTGTCGAGCTCTCCGATCTCGTCGAGGAAGATTGTGCCGTGGTTGGCGAGCTCGAACTTGCCGAGCTTGCGCCGCACCGCACCTGTGAAGGCGCCCTTCTCGTGGCCGAAGAGCTCCGATTCGAGCAGGGCACCGGGGATGGCGCCGCAGTTGACGCGGATGAACGGGCCGCGGCGGCGGCCGCTCGCGTAGTGGATGCCCTCCGCGATGACTTCCTTGCCCGTGCCGCTCTCGCCGCGAATCAGGACGTTGGCCGAGGAGTCGGCCGCCTTCGAGGCGAGCGCCAGCACGTCGACGACCTTGCCGCTCTTGCCGATGTAGTTGGCAAAAGCCTGCGCCGTCTTCTTCGTGCGCAGGAGCTCCTGCTCGAGGTACTCGGCCTTGGCCGAGACCTGCGAGAGGCGCTCCATCAGCGTCTGGATCTCCGTGATGTCCTTGATGACCGACACGACACCGGCAATCTCGCCGTCGACGAAGATCGGGTTGACATTGGCGACGATCGTCGTGCCATCCTTCTTGTGACGGATGCTGCCGATGCGCGCGATGCCCGAGCGCAGCACGGCGCAGCGGTTGCCGTCGGCAGCCGTCTCGAAGACGTTCTGGCCAACGACCATCTCCGGCGTCTTGTGGACGATGCGCAGGTACGATGGATTGACATAGGTGACCTCGCCGCTGCGGTCGACGACGCAGATGCCGTCCTGCACCGACTCGAGGATCATCTGCAGGCGCTCCTGCATCAGGGCATTCTCGTGCAGCAGCTTGTCGACGCCGTGGATCTCCGAGGCTTCGTTCATGATGAAGTCGCTCTCGAGGAAGCGCACCATCTCGATGACGGCCTGCCGCCCGTTGTCCCCCTCCGACGACACGAAGACCGAGTCGCCCTGTGCGACCTTGAGGGCCACAAGCTTCATGAGGCTGTGCATCTCACAGCGCTCACTGCGCTCACTGCGGATGTAGAGGTGGCAGTCATAGCGCTCGCAGAGCTCCTGCGCGCGCTGCACGATCATCGCCGCGACGCGCGCATGGATGCCGCCTTCGTCATGGATGACGGCTTCCCGTTCAAATATCATTTCCATCGTTCCTTTCTGCTTGCTATTATTATACTATAAAAGTGGCTCAAAATCCTCTCCCATCGCGTAAAAACCGAACTTTTCAGGCAAATAATTTCACTCTGCGCCAAAATCCGTCAACGACCGCAAAAAAATCCGCAACTTTTTTCGAGAAAGCTATTGACAACATTACACACGAGCGCTATGATAATACCCGTAAACAAAACAACAGTTCACATAACGAACACAGCCGAAGACAGGAAAGAGTACACTTCCGTCGCTGATGCATAGCGAGCCGGGTATGGTGAAAGCCGGTGATGAGCAGGAAGTCGAAAATCATCCTCGAGGCATGGCGCTGAACCCAAAGTAAGCGGCCACGGATGCTCCCCGTTACAGGAGCCGCGTATGATGGTACGTCGTGAACCTTACGGATGCCTGAGTACGTCAGAGCGTCGTGCTTTTGCACGGAACTTGGGTGGTAACGCGGAAATCCAATCCGTCCCTTTCAGAGGGACGGATTTTTTATTTTCAATAAATCAACCCTGTGACTGCTTTCATTCATCTCATTACATCCTGGAGGTATCATTATGGAACAAGTAGCAAACGTCGATCTTGCCCGTCTCAAACGAGTATGCGACTGGCGCATCGTCCTGCCGGTCTTCCTCGTCTCGATCATCGCCTGCATCGACCGCGTCAACCTCGCCTATGCCAAGCTCACGATGACGGCCGATCTGCCGTGGATCACGCCGGAGGTCTTCGGCATGGGCGCCGGCATCTTCTTCGTCGGCTACTTGATTTTCGAGATTCCGGGCTCGCTCGTCGCCTCGCATTTCTCCGCGACGAAGTGGATCGCGCGCATCATGTTCACCTGGGGCCTCGTCTGCATCTTCATGGCGTTCGTCACGACCGAGTTCCAGTTCTTCCTCTGCCGCTTCCTGCTGGGTGCTTCGGAAGCCAGCCTCTATCCGGTCATCTACTCCGTGCTCTTCCCGCGCTGGTTCACGGCTGGTGAGCGCGCCCGTGCCACGAGCCTCATGCTGACGTCGCTGCTGCTCTCGAACATCATCGGCGCACCGCTTGCCGGCGTGCTGCTCGAGAGTTCCTTCTTCGGCATGCACGGCTGGCAGGAACTCTTCATCCTCGAAGCTATCCCGGCTCTCGCCTTCGCCGTTTTCTTCTTCTTCTGCGTCAAGGATCGCCCGGACCAGGTTGGCTGGCTTACGGATGCCGAGAAAGCGTACCTGACGGACAACTTCAACAAAGAGCAGGCTGCCATGCAGTCCCGCAAGAAATACACGGTTCTCCAGGCCTTCCATGATCCGAAAGTCCTCAAGCTCTGCCTCATCTACTTCCTCTGGGTCGTCGGTTTCTGGGGCTTCTACTTCTGGATGCCGACCGTGCTCAAAGAACTCTCCGGCCTCTCGACCTCGCTGCTCGGCGGCGCTATCGCCATCCCGATGACGGCCGCACTGCTCGTCCAGCTCGTCATCAGCAAGACGGCCACGAAGACCGGTGATAAAGTCTGGCACGTCGCCTGCACGCTCTTCGTCGGCGCCATCGGCCTCGGCCTCTCCCCGTTCGCACAGAGCCTGCCCGTCGCCCTCGCACTCGTCTGCCTCTCCGCTATCGGCATCCATGCCGCTATGGGCGTCTGGTGGACGATCCCGACAACTTTCCTCACGGGTCCTGCAGCAGCTGGTTCCGTTGCCCTGATCAACTCCTGCGGCAACCTCGGCGGCTGGGTTGGCCCGAACATGATGGCCTGGGTCAAAGTCAACACGGGCTCCTTCGCCGCCGGCTACTACATCATGGGCGCTGCCATGCTCGTCTCCGGCCTGCTCGTCCTGACCATCCAGTACAAGCTCAACGGCCAGCGCAAAGACGTCTTCGCCGCCGACCACGCAGCTGATGTCAAAGTCGAAGAAGTCGAGGCGTAAACTTCAATAGCATCAATAACTTCAAAATCAAAAAGGTGATTGACCGACGGTCAATCACCTTTTTTCATGCATCGTCTTTCCGTGTCTCAGAGCAGCTTCACGCTAATCTTGACGACGACCTTGCGCACGGTCATGGGCTGACCCGATGCGCAGGCCGGACGGTGGATGTCTTCGGGAAAGAAGACGCTGTAGCAGCCCGGACGCGCTTCGATGAAGCACTCGTTCTCCACCTTCTTGTAGAAGATCAGGTCGCGGTCATCGAAGCGCTCATCGACCTCATAGCTGCCCGTGTCCGGCGTGAAGCCGAGGCGCTCCCTGCCCGAGGCGAGGAACTGGACGTCCGCATACTTCTCGTGAGCTTCGGGGCGCTGCTCCTCAGCCGGCTTCGTCGCTGCATCAAAGACCTGCGCAAAGATATCATCGCCCTGGATCTCATAGCGTCCCGGCTCCATCTTCGTGAAGTCATGCGCCTTCAGATAGTCCAGCACTTTCTCAATGGCCGCCGGCAGCGCGACGCTCTGCTGCTTTGCATAGATGGAAGAAAAAAACATGACATGCCCTCCTGATAGAATTGATGCTCTATTCCTATTGTACACCCCACCCCAGATTGACGTCCAAGAAAAATTCGCTTATAATAGAGACAAGAAAAGCCACCGATAGACGGCTCACGCCTCGCTCGTTGGTTATTTCGTCAAAAGGATATAACCGTTGAGTTGGTCGCTCCGGCGGTTATTTCTTGATTTCTATCAAGATCAGCAGAATCAGCAGAAGCTGAATCGTCTCGTGATCCATCAGCATCACTCGCTTTCGAGGTATTTCGACCTTTCTGCGAGGAAATGAACCGCCTACCGTTTGGGTGGCTCCTGTTATTGTATCACGAAGCGGACCTCATGTACATATCGTACATGAGAAAAGCCGGCAACATGACTTTGTCATGTTGCCGGCTTTATTTTTATGCCGAAAATCAAAGAGATGCGGCGAATTCCTTGCCGAGCGCCTCGCATGCGGCTGTGCCCTCGTCATCGGGGGCGTTCTCGATGGCGAGGCCGTCACCGAAGAGCTTGGCCCCTGCTGTACGCGTGCGCTCGGCCCAAGACTCCATCCAGGCGCCGCCGCCCCAGCCGTAGGAGCCGAAGAGCGCGACGGGCACGCCCTGCAGATGGCTCTCGGCCTCAGCGAAGAACGGCTCAAAGGCGCCTTCCTCGAGCACCTCGTCGCCCATGGCCGGACAGCCGAACATCAGGCCGTCGTACTCCTTGAACCGGTCGACGCCGCCGAACGACTCGACTTCAAATACCTCCACCGTGGCGCCAGCATCCTTCGCGCCCTTCTCGATGGCTCTGGCCATCTCCAGCGTATTGCCCGTACCAGTCCAGTAAATGATTGCGATCTTGCTCATAAAATCCTCCACTTCCTTCTATATAAGTAATGAATCATCATACTCCATCAAACGGCCCGGACGAGGTCCGGGAATGAACAGCCCTGCTCGAGGCGCGAGCAGAAGTCCTCGGTGCAGTGCGCATAGCGGTCAAACAGGGCCCGCGTCTCTTCTTCATTCGCATAGACCTTCCAATAACCACTATAGCAGAAATCCTGCCCCTTGTGCGTGATAAAACCGACAACATCGGCAACGGGATAGCCGAGGAACAGGCCGATCTCATGCGGGAAGGACTTCTGGACCTGCATGCGCAGGCGCAGATGCTCGAGGCACGCGCTGAAGCCCTCCGCGCACGGATAGCCGTACTGCTGCAGCAGTGCCTGCACCTCAGCCTGACTGAAGTGGCGGCGCAGGCCATCTGCCCGGTAGAAGAGCAGCAGGACGTATGCCTCTCCCTCCACCACGCGGAAGACCTCGATGCCCTTGCACGAGAAACACGTCTCGTACGAGGCCAGCAGCGCCTCAAAATCCTCAAAGCGGTCCTTGCGGAAGGACAGCAGGCTCGCCGGTCGCAGTCCGACGAGCAGCGGTGCAGCGTGAAAGCCCATGAGCTGTTCAAATCCTTCTCGCCCCAAAATGCATCACCTCTCGTTGAAAATCATTATCATCTCTGCTTGTATTATATCGAAAACATTTCTCAATTACAAGATACACAGCAAAATTTTTCGATTTCGCACGTGTCCGCCTATGAGCGGACTCCCTTTAACCTGATCTGCCAGAAGTCCTCCACCTCTAAGGTGGGGGATGAAGGCAGGTCTGGCAAATTTACGTAAGTAATTGAGCCAGGCAATTGCTCTGAAACTCGTTCGGTAGTATAATTATTAGTAGAGGAAAAAGGACTGATTTTGCCATGGATTTAGACAGTAACAATCATTCAGTGTTCTTGCTCTACTACCATCTGGTTCTGGTGGTGAAGTATCGCCGAAAAGTATTCTCTGAGCAGATGAGCCAGTACGCAAAGGATATATTCGTCCGCATAGGCGCGTCGTATCACATCACGTTGGAAGAGTGGAACCATGATCAAGATCATGTGCACATCATGTTTCGTGCTCATCCTAATACGGAGATGTCAAAATTCATCAACGCCTACAAAAGTGCCAGCTCAAGACTGATCAAGAAGGAATTCCCAGAAGTCAGGAACAAGCTGTGGAAGGAAATGTTCTGGTCCAAAAGCTATTGCTTGTTGACAACAGGCGGTGCTCCTATAGAGACCATCCGGAAGTACATAGAGAATCAGGGCAGGTGACTACCGTGAATAAGGCATACCGATACAGGCTCTATCCGACAACTGAACAAGAGATTCTTTTTGCCAAGACCTTCGGCTGTGCCAGATTCATCTACAACAAGATGCTCGGCGACCGTCTTGACTACTACCGAAAGACTGGCAAGAAGCTGAACAACACTCCTGCACAGTATAAAGAGGAATTCCCCTGGCTGAAAGAAGTCGACAGTCTGGCTCTGGCCAATGCGCAACTGAACCTGAATAAGGCTTACAACAACTTTTGGCGCAACCGGAAGCACTTCGGCAAGCCGCACTTCAAGTCAAAGAAGGTGGGTCGTGCCTCGTATTCCACGAACAATCAGAAGGGGTCGGTCAGGATTGAGGGCAATAAGGTGAAACTACCGAAAGTTGGCTGGGTAAAACTGTGCCAGCATCGTCCCTTAGAAGAAAGCAGTACCATAAAGACCGTGACCATCAGCAAGACGCCGTCAGGAAAGTACTACATCCGCATTCTGGTGGAGTATGAAAACCAAATACTCCCTGTAATACCGAGGTCTTTCCTTGGCTTGGATTTTGCGATGCACGGCTTGTATGTTGCTTCGGATGAGGACGATGCTGGTTATCCTGCCTTCCTGCGACGAGCCGAAAAGAGACTGGCCAAGGCACAGAGAAAATTATCCAAACGGCAGAAAGGCAGTCGCAACTGGGAAAAGCAGCGGTTACGCGTAGCGGTGCTCCATGAAACGATTGCCAATCAGCGCCGCGACTTCCTGCACAAGAAAGCGCGTTTCCTTGCAGACCGCTATGATGTCATAGGAATCGAGGATATCAGCGTCAAGGCTATGGCAAAGCGTAAGAAAAGTGGCAAGTACAGTTTCAGCAAATCGGTAGCAGACAATGGTTGGAGTATGTTCACGAACATGCTGTCATACAAACTGGCGTGGCAGGGAAAGCAGCTTGTCAAGATTGATAAGTGGTATCCAAGCAGTCAGCTCTGCCATGTCTGCGGCTACCAGAACAGTGAAACGAAAAACTTATCTGTGCGAGAATGGATTTGTCCGAAATGCGGCAGCCACCATGACCGCGATAAAAATGCCGCGATAAATATCAGGGAAGGAGCTAAGCGTATAGCTACCTGACAAACTACATCATATACCGTGGGGCGCACGGGAATCTACGCCTGTGGAGAGAGTGTAAGTCATCACGATGCTTCGGTGTCGAAGGTGCTGTTCTCGCTGAAACAGGAAGCTCCCGCCTCTATAGGCGGGAGTACGTTCACTGTCATAATGAACATTAGCATAGCCGCTATCCGCGGCAATCTGTGAGCCTGTAAGTTTGCGACATTCTGTTGACAAGCCGCCTCCGCTATGCTACTATCAAAACATACAAGAATAATATGATTAGGGGGTAACGCATTTTATGATACAGCTGTCTCATATTGAGAAAACGTATGACAGCCCCTCCGGTCCTGTCAAAGCGCTCAAGGGCATCGACCTGACGATCGAGCGCGGCGAGATCTTCGGTATCATCGGCCTCAGCGGCGCGGGCAAGTCCACGCTGATCCGCTGCATCAACATGCTCGAGCGTCCGACCGCCGGCAAGGTCATCGTCGATGGCCAGGACATGACGGTCATGAGCGAGAAAGAGCTGCGCAAGGCGCGCAAGAACATCGGCATGATCTTCCAGCACTTCAACCTGCTGAGCTCCGCCACCGTCTACGACAACATCGCCTTCCCGCTGCGCCTCTCGCACACGCCCGAGGCAGAGATCAAGAAGAAGGTGCTGCCGCTCTTAGAGCTCGTCGGCCTTGCCGACAAGGCACACCAGTACCCGTCACAGCTCTCAGGCGGCCAGAAGCAGCGCGTCGGCATCGCCCGCGCGCTCGCGAGTGAGCCGAAAGTCCTGCTCTGCGACGAGGCGACAAGTGCCCTCGACCCGCAGACAACGCGCTCCATCCTCGAACTCATCCAGGACATCAACCGCAAGCTCTCGCTGACGGTCGTCGTCATCACGCACGAGATGCAGGTCATCAAGGACATCTGCGACAAGGTCGCCGTCATCGAGAACGGCGTCATCGCCGAGCAGGGCACAGTCCTCGAGGTCTTCACGAACCCGCAGAAGCCCATCACGAAGGACTTCATCAGCGTGCTGCTCTCGAATGAGCTGCCTGCTGCCTTCCGCGGCGGCGAGGTCTCGAAGGAGCCGCTACCCGGCGCCTATCTGCTGCTGCGCCTGACGTTCATCGGCGAATCCGCCGACGACCCCGTGCTGGCCGGCATGATCCGCAAGTTCCCGGAAATCGAGGTCACGATGCTCTTCGGCAACCTCGACCAGATCAAGTCGACGCCGTTCGGCCGCATGATCATCGGCATCACGGGGCCAGAGGCAAAGATCCAGGAGGCAATCCAGTACCTGCGCCAGCAGGATCTCAAGGAGGAGGTGATCGGCTATGTCCGCAGACATGATACCGCTTCTGTCTAAGGCCCTCGGGGAGACGGTCTACATGGTCGTCGTCTCGATGATCGTCGCCACCATCATCGGCGTGCCACTCGGCGTGCTGCTTCACACGACGAGCAAGGGACAGATCCTCGAATCGCCGGCCGTCAACCGCGTCGTCGGCGCCATCGTCAACGCCGTGCGCTCCATCCCGTTCATCATCCTGCTCGTCGCCATCATCCCGTTCACGCGCCTGCTCGTCGGCACGGCCATCGGCACGACGGCCGCCATGGTGCCGCTCGTCATCGCCGCGATTCCGTTCATCGGCCGCCAGGTCGAGACGAGCCTCAAGGAAGTGCCGTTCGGCCTCGTCGAGGCCGCGCAGTCGATGGGCGCGACGCCGGCACAGATCATCTGGAAGGTCCTGCTGCCGGAATCGATGTCCTCGATTGTCGCACAGCTCACGACCGTCATCATCAGCCTCGTCGGCGAATCGGCCATGGCCGGTGCCGTCGGCGGCGGCGGTCTCGGTGACCTCGCCATCCGCTACGGCTACCAGCGCTTCCGCCCGGAAATCATGCTGGCCACCGTCATCATCCTCATCGTACTCGTCCAGCTCGTCCAGTTCGTCGGCAACACGCTTGCCAAGCGCCTGGACAAGAGATAAAAAAGGAGGAATCCACATGAAAAAAGTACTCGCACTCATCGCTGCGCTCGTCGTCGCGACGCTGGCTTTCGCCGGCTGCGGCGGCAGCCAGTCCTCTTCTTCCTCGTCCTCGTCGAGCGCAGCTCAGACGAGCGGCACGAAGACGCTCAAGGTCGGCGCTACGGCTGTGCCACACGCCGAGATCCTCGAAGCAGCCAAGCCGCTGCTCGAGAAAGAAGGCATCAAGCTCGACATCGTCGAATTCAACGACTACGTCCAGCCGAACCTCGCCCTCAACGACAAGGAACTCGATGCCAACTTCTTCCAGCATGACCCGTATCTCCAGAACTTCATGGAAGAGCACAAGGAAGTCAAGCTCGTCAGCGCCGGCGGCGTCCACATCGAGCCGATGGGCATCTACTCCAAGAAGGTCAAAGACCTCAAGGACCTCAAAGAGGGCGCTACGATCTCCATCCCGAATGACCCGACCAACGGTGGCCGCGCGCTGCTCCTTCTCCAGAAGGCCGGCCTGCTGAAGCTCAAGGATGGCGTCAACGAGAAAGCCACGCTGCAGGATATCGCCGAGAACCCGAAGAACTTCAAGTTCCAGGAAGTCGAAGCCGCACAGGTTCCGCGCACGCTCGACGATGTCGATGCCGCTATCATCAACTCCAACTTCGCGATGCAGGTCCAGCTCGACCCGACGAAGGATTCTCTTTTCATCGAGGATAGCACGAGCCCGTACGTCAACATCGTTGCCGTACGCCAGGGCGATGAGAACCGCCCCGAGATCCAGGCACTCATGAAGGTCCTGCACAGCCAGGAAATCAAGGATTTCATCACCAACAAGTACAAAGGCGCTGTCGTACCGGCATTCTGATTCGCCAGTCTCAGCGTAAAGAAGCCCCGTCAGCTAACGGCTGACGGGGCTTCTTGTCATTTTATACATCATTATTTTGTGAGGGTGATGCGGCCCTGCGGTGCCTTGTAATCGGCGCTGACTGTGCCGCCGAGCTCTTTGAGGTAGTTGCGCACGGCGTCGGTATCGAGGTAGTCGACGTCGTGGATGGTGACTTTAGCGGGGTCCTGCATGGAGTAATAGGAATCGCCGCCGGAGGTCAGGAAGTCGGGCACAGCGATGTTGTAGGTCGCCTCCGGATCGAACGGCTTGCCGCCGACGCTCGTGATCGTGACGCGCGAGCCCGGGGCTGCCGGACGGTAGTAGACGGAATGCGGGTAGAGCTCGCCCTTGGCAAACGGCGTCTTCGTGTCGACCGTGTAGACGATGCCGGCCACCTGCGGGAAGGCACCGAGCGCCGTCGGCGTCGTGCACGTCGCCGCCTCGAGGATCTCGAGCAGGGTCGAGCCCTTCATGGTGACGTACTGCAGGTAGTTGTGGTACGGCAGGACGCGCAGCAGGTCGGCCTCCGTGATTGCGCCGGCCTTGATGCCCGCGCGGATGCTGCCGCCGTTCATCAGGGCGCCGTCAATCGTGACACGGTCGAGCACTGCGGCCTGGCGGACCTGCCAGAGGTAAGCATCGGCGATGAAGTCGCCGAGGTTCGTCTCCTCCGTGCGCACGCCCGGGTCGCGGGATCCGTTGAGCTCAAACGGCGTCGTGCCGACTTTTGTCGCGAGCTTCTTGTCGATGGCGGCCTGCGCCTTATCGACAATGGCCTTGACCTTCGCGTCTTCCTTGTTGAACTGGCCGTAGGCATGGAGATCTTCCTGCCACTTGCCATCCTCATAGTGGACGACGCCGATGTTCGCGAGGTGCGAGCCCGTCTCCGTCAACAAACTGCCATCGATGTAGAGGTTCTTGACCGTGTGGTCGTGGCCGTCGATGAATACATCGATGCCCTTGACATTCGCAAGGACGTCGTTCGAGCGGTCGCCGACGGCATCCGGCTCGCTGCCGAGGTGGCCGATGGCGACGATGAGGTCACAGTGCGCCGCCTTGAGCGCATCGACTTCCTTCTGGGCAGCCTTGTACAGTTCCTCTTTCGAGAGGAAGGTCAGGCCGCGCGTGCTCTTCGGGTTCGACGTCGTGATGGTCGACGGCGTCGTCAGGCCGAAGACGCCGATCTTGAGATCACCCTTGCGGATGATGGCATGCGTCTTGCCCGTGAACGGCTTGCCCGTCGCGTCGACGATGATGTTCGCCGACACGATCGGGAACTTCGCCTGCTTGATGCGCGCGAGCGTGACATCCGAGCCGTAGTCGAACTCGTGGTTGCCGAGCGTCATGGCATCGTAGCCCACGGCATTCATGAAGTCGATGGCCGTCTTGCCCTTGCTGAAATTGACGAGGTTGTTGTCCTGAATGGCATCGCCGGCGTCGACGAGCAGGACCTTGTAGCCCTTAGCCTCGTAGTCCTCCTTGAGCGCCGCGACCGTCGCCATGCCGTTGACACCGTCGGCACGCTGGTCGTAGCCGTGCGTGTCATTCGTGTGCAGGATGACGAGCTGCGAGAAATCCGCCGCAAACGCCGTGCCCCAGAGACAGGCAAAGACGAGTGCCAGCATCACCAGTATTTTTCTCATAAATTCTCCCTTCGACAAAACAATACTCATACATCCATTTTACCGAACGAAAATTCTGACGTCAATCACCTCCCGAAAAAAGAACCCGCGGCAGTGGGGAACTGCTGCGGGTCAAAAAGGGAAATTTAGAGAAATGAGGGATGTTGTAGATACCCGTCTGGACGTATCAGTCGATCAGTCCTGGACGAGCATCATCCCCTGGTTCTCACCAAGGGCAAGTGTCAGCTGACCACCGCTCACCGTGGCTTTGGTGCCGGTCAGCTCATCGGTGAAGACCGTGCCGTCGGCGGCAGAGACGGGCAGGACAACCTGCTGTGCTTTGCCGCGGTTCAGGGCGACGATACCCATCTTGCCGGAGTCGGCCTTGCGGCTAAAGGCGTAGATATCGCCCTCGGCCTTCAGTGTATTGACATCGCCGCGCGCGAAGATATCCTTGTGCGCGTTGCGGACACCGATGACTTTCTTGTAGTAGGCAATGAGGTCTTTGTCCTCCTTGCCCCACGGATAGGTGCGGCGGCAGTCCGGGTCACTGCTGCCGTACTGGCCGGCTTCATCGCCGTAGTAGATGGTCGGCATGCCCGGATAGCCCATGAGGAAGGTCGCTGCGAGTTTGAGGCGCGCCTTGCCGAGGTTGTAGTCGAAGTCCTTCTTCGTCGGCTGGGCGACACTGTCGGAGCCGCCGCCGAACTTGTAGATGGCGCGGACCGTATCGTGGCTGTCCACGATGTTCATGAGGTCGTAGAGCGCTTCCTTCGGGTAGTTTTGGCGCAGGACGGTCAGCTCATAGTCAGCCGCCTTGGCGTCGCCCTTGTCGAGGAAGAGATCGCCGAGTGCAAACGAGAGCTTGTAGTTCATGACAGAGTCGAAGGCATCACCCGTGAAGAACTGCGAACCATCCTGCCAGATCTCACCGAGCAGCAGCGGCTCAGAGCCATCCTTCGTCTTGATGGACTTGACTTCCTTGCGGACGTCGGCCCAGAATCCCGGCGGCACCTCCTTGGCGACGTCGAGGCGCCAGCCGTCGAGGCCCTCGTCGAACCACTTCATGATGACGCCCTTGTCCTTGCCGTTGCCGTAGAGCAGGTAGTCGCCGAGATCCGACTTCACTGTGCCCTGCTCCGAGCCCGGATAGTCAGCATCCTTGAACGGCACGAGGCTGTCATAGCCCTGCCAATCGTGGTAGGCGTACTTCTTGCCCATCATGTCCTGGGTCTTCTCGTTCTTGATCTCGAACCAGTTCTCCCAGTGCCACGGGCTGAAGACCTGACCTTCGGCCTCGAGCTCTTTCTTGGCCTCAGCCTTGGCCGCCTCCTCCGTCATGTGCTTGTCGTTCATGAGGTCGTAGATGCGGCTCCAGTACTCGTAGGCGCCGACCGTCTTGTACTTGCCGTAGCGGTCGAAGTAGATGGAATCATCGCCGACATGGTTGTAGACGCCGTCCATGATCAGGTGCATGCCGCGCTTCTGCATCTCTGCCTTCATCGTCTCGAGATCCTTGAACGTGCCGAGGAACGGATCGATCGTGCCGTAGTCGACGGCATCGTAGCGGTGGTTCGAGCAGGCATTGTAGATCGGGTTGACGTAGATGGCCGTCACGCCAAGGCCTTTGAGGTAATCAAGCTTCTTCGTGATGCCGGCGAGATCGCCGCCGAAGAAGTCATTGCACTCCCAGTTATCGCCGTCCGCCGCCGGTGTCTTGCTGTGGTTGGCTGGCAGCGCAGACCACTTGCGGTGCTGGACGGGCTGGAAGCCGCGCGCATTGGCGCGCGCGTTGTCGTTGCTCTTGTCGCCGTTGAAGAAGCGGTCCGGGAAAATCTGGTAGCAGACGGCATCTTTCGCCCAGTCCGGCGTCTTGTAGTCCTTGCTGTAGACGGTGAGCTGGTAGGGCTTGACACCGCGCAGCTTGAGCTCGCCCGTGCTGCCCGGCTTTGCGTCATCGCCGTACTCCTTCGTGTCATTGAGCACGAACTTGTAGCCGTAGAGGCCGTACGTCTGCGGCGTGAACGATGCCGTCCAGATGTCCTGGTCGCCAGAAGTCGAGACCTTCGTCATCGGATACGAGGTGACCGTGCCGGCCGTGTAGTCGGGGTTGTACTCATCGCCGCCATTGGCCGTGATCTTGGCCTTGTAGACGACGAGCTTCGCACTCGTGACATCGCCCTTGCCCGTGGCGAGCGAGAGCTTCACTGGCGTGCCTTCCTTGACGGCTTCAAACGGCACGCGGTAATTCGTGCTCCAGCTGTCGTGGTAGACCTTGTCCTCGCGGATGCGGCCATCGTCGGCAATCAGGTGCCTTGCCTTGCTGTCGTAGTAGAACGTGACATCGCCGTCCTTGGCGACATTGACCGTCTGCGTCAGCGCGTCCGCTCCCGGCATCGTGACCGTGACCGTGTAGTCGCCCTTCTTCAGGGGGACCGTCTTCTGGAAGAGATTGTCGAGCATCTGGTCGCGCATCAGCGGGTCCGCGACTGCGCCGAAGCTGCCCGAGAGCACCGGCAACTCGCTGTCTGCGCGGAACGTGTAACTCGTGCTGTCCGCGATGTGATGCGACTTGTCGTTGTAGTAGAACGTGACTTCCTGCGCCTTCGGCAGCGTCAGCTGCACGTTCGCGCCGTCGAAGTTGCCGCCGAGGCCGTAGTTCTCGGCCCAGCTGCCGTTGACGGAGATCTTGTAGTAATACGTGCCAGCCGGCAGCTTCATCTTGTAGGAATAGAAATCATGGCCGATGGCCTTCATGCGCGTCGTCGTGTCCGACGGGTCCCAATCTTTGGCCGCGCCAGCCTTCGACTGCACCGTGCCCGTCAGCACGATGCTGCGTCCTTCAGCGGCCAAGGCCTTCGCCTCGGCATCCTTGCCCGCGTAATCGTACGTCACGGCATGCGTCGCATCGTCATAGGTGAACGTGACATCGTGGTCCTTGAGCAGGCGCAGCGCGATGTTTTTGCCATTCGCCTCGCCATTGGCGCCGTAGTTGACATCCCACGAGCCGCCCACAGCGACCTTGAAATCGTAGTTGCCCTTCGGCAGATGGCCCGTGAAGACATGATGGCCAGCGCCGTCCGACTTCATGATCGTCTTCGCATCAGCAGGGTCCCACTCCTTGGCCGCGCCGAGCTCATCCTGCAACGAGCCTACCAGAACAACATCAGTCGGCTGTACGGAGCCTGGTCTGGCAGCTTCAGCAGCAGCTGCTGCTTTTTCCTCCGCAGAACCCTGTCCGACATACGACACCGTCGTCTTGTGCGTAGCGGAATCGTAGGTGAAGGTCACATCCGTATCCTTCGTGAGCTTCAGCTTCATGTTGGCACCATTGGCCGCGCCATTCGCGCCGTAATTCTCGTCCCAGCTGCCACCGACGGCAATCTTGTACTCGTAATTGCCCTTCGGCAGCTTGCCCGTATACTGATACTTGCCGTTGCCGACATCCTTCATAATCGTCGTGCCATCACCCGGCGCCCAATCTGCACCGGCACCGAATTTCGACTGCACCGTGCCGACGAGGACGACATCCGAAGGACCTACCGCTGCGGCCGCTTCAGCAACCGAGGCAGATATGTAAGACGGCATCATGTCCGCCGGCATAGCATAGGGGCTGGCAAGCAGACCAAAGGCCAGCGACATGCCAATCGCACGTTTCAAGGCTTTCTTGTGATTCATGGCCAAATACTCCTCTCAACAAAAGGAATAAAAAATCGGGACCTCAGTTCTGGGGGTAACGGCTCACCCTAGTGGTAACCAAAGCCCATGTCAGGTGCGAGGTTGCCCCCACTGTGAAATCCCGATTCCATTCAGAAAATCATTTGCGTATTATGCGGCAAGCACTTCATCAGAAGTGGAAGTCGAGCCAGCTGCGCAGGATATGACGCGTATAGGCACCACCAGCCCAGTTGGCATCACTATTTTCGGTGAGATGCGGAGCCCACATCGTCTCCCACTCGCAGTTCTGCCATGGAACCATCTTGAAGCCGTAGAACCAGCCCTTGACGCCATTGACGAAGGTCGGTTCGCGCGTAGCCCACTCATCATCATGTCCGAGATCCGAAACGGCACCGATATCCATCCACTTTGCATAGGCACCCCAAGAACCAACTTTATTGAGGTCCGTGCCACGGTAGTCAAAGCGGACAGCCCACGTGCGGTCTGCATGCGGCTTCAGCCAGTTCAGGTCCTCTAACAGGGCATCCGATTTCAGATACGAACCCGTAACCGAGAAATCCTTGAAAAGTTTCGCTTTCAAATCAACACCGTAGAAGTTCTTGGCACCCGTGTAATAACCATCTGCCGAGTTGCCCGTATCCGACGTATGATCGACGACACGAGAGTACGCGATATTTGCATCGAGGTATTTACCGATCGGGCCCCAGAAATCCAGTGAGCCGACAATTGGTGCACGATGCGTATTGATCTTGACCGAAGAAGTATCCCAGCCTTTATGCGAACCATCTGCGTTAAACGTTTCCTTGATCTGATCCGTACCCGAGACAGTCGTCCAGTCAGCAGACGGTTTCCAGTACTGCGCGCTCATCCACCAGCCGTGACCGCCTTCAATCGGATGGTACGTTGCAATACCGTCGACCTGACCACCAAGCATGAGATTCTGCATGCCGATGCCGTTCCATTTACGACCGATGTTCGTATACCAGTTGTGGTTCTTACCGAGCTGGAGTTCTACCCAGATGTTCGAGATGGAGCCATTGTGGTTATCATCGCCGAGAAGGCTATCCTTATCGATACCAGAAATAGCATTCGTCGTCTCAAGGTAATCCGTCGTACCATCTTTACGGGTCAGCTTGATCATCTTAGGAATCTTGCTGTTCGCATATTCACTGTCGCGATAATGCGCGTTCTTCTCAACAGTGAAGCGTGCCGTTGCATGATCGTTGACCTTCATGGAACCTTCGAGATCCATATAGAAGCGGTTGTTATAGGTGCCGTTATGACCATCTTTTACCAGACCATTGTCATCGCCAACCTGTACACGCGTCATGCCCCAGACCTTGAATTTATCGGTCTTGTTCTTGAGGTCGTTGATGTCGCTCGTATTCTTGTTGACCTGATTCTTCAGCGTGCCGAGCTCATTCGCGTACTCTGCAGAGAGTTTATCGAGGACAGCTTTGTCACCAAAGTTGACATCGTTCTTCTGCATTGCCTTGGCTACGATAGCCGCCATCTCATAACGCGTCATGGTGCGGCCGCCCTGGAAGGTGTTGTCACCCATACCGTCGATGACGCCCTCTTTGGCGAGGTAATCAAGTGCCTGGTAGGACCAGTGATCCTTCGGGACATCCGTGAAGCTGTCAGCCGTAGCAGCAAAGGCCGTGCTCGACATGCCGACTGTCAGGCCAGCGAGAATAGCAAGTGCTTTCTTGTTGATTTTCATGTGATAGACTTCCTTTCCCTCTAAGTGTACTTTTGATGATTCTCTATATACAATGAGAGGTTCCGATCTATCCTTGTTCCGATACAGAGCTCTCACTATATAACAATATTTCTGATATTTTTAAAAAGAGCAAGCGCTAACGGTCCATTGTGATAGGAACGGGCCGTTATGCACTTGAAATACCTGCGTTTATCTATATCTGCAGGCAAGGGGGAATATAAACGCGCAAGATGCGCGGGGGGATCAGATATTGGCGAGCAGCATCGCGCCGACACTTTCGTAGGCGCAGCGGGCCTTGGACTTGATGGCGTCGCGCGCTGTCGTGACCGTGTAGCCGTTGAACGCCTCGATCATCGGCAGGTCGTTGACCTCATCGCCGATGGCGAAGATCTCGGCACCCTGCCAGCCCATCAGCTTGAGCGTATGGTCGATGGCCTGTTCCTTGCTGATCTCCTTCGGCGTGATGTCGACGGCACAACGGTTCGGATAGGCATGGACCACATCGCCGAACTTCGCATTGACTTCGTCGCTCGCGGCGAAGGCATCCTCGGGATTCGTGAAGCCGAGGGCGAACTGGTGGATGGTTTGCGGCAGATGGCCGACTTCGCTCTCCTCGATGTGGACAATCGGGAAATCCCACTGCTTCGCCTCGCGGATGACCCAGGTGCCCTCCGACGCATGGCAGAGGTAGGTGCGATCCGCGGCAGACAGGGCAAAATGGAAGGACTTGCGCACGCGCGGCAGTTGCGTCAGCTCGGCCAGCATCTCCGGGGCAATCTTGGCTTCCCAGAGCACCTTGCCGTCGGCCGTGCAGATGATGCCGCCGTTGTTGCAGGCGAGATAATCGTAGCCGACACCGTAATGCTGGAGCTGCGGCACGAGCATGCCGTGGTCGCGACCCGAGACGACGCCAAACTTATGTCCGGCTTCACGCCATTTCCTGATTGCCTCGGCATCGCTCTTGGCGATCCTGTCCTCGCGGAACAGGGTTCCATCATAATCACTAGCGGCTACTTTCATCGTCGTTCCTCCTCATTTGACGTAGACAACGGCCTCAGCCGGTCTAAGTGTTCCCTTTCGCGCGTTCTCGTAGTTGCCGATCAAGACGTCGGCATCCTCGAGGACGCTGCTATCGTATGTAACAGTATCATTCGTAAAGTTGACGACCGTGTACGCCGCATGCTCCCCAAGCACGCGTTTGAATGCGTAGACGTGCTCATCCTCGTGCAGCAGCTCTTCATAGGAGCCCTGCAGCAGGATGGCGGAGGCTTTGCCCTCCGTGCGCTCACGGTTCATCTGGCGATAGTAGCTCAGCACAGACGTGCCGTCCTCGCTCTCTGCCTCGACACAGCAGTTCGTGAAGTCCTTGTGTACGGGCAGCCACGGCTTGCCGGTCGTGAAGCCTGCGTTCGTCTCGCGCGTCCACTGCATCGGCGTGCGTGCGTTGTCGCGGCTCTGGAACTGCACGGCCTTGAGCGCTTCCTCTGGCGAGAGTCCTTCTTTGATGGCATATTCATACTGGCCGTGCGTCGAGATATCATTGTAGTCCTCGATCTTCGGGAAGGCCGTATTCGTCATGCCGATCTCTTCGCCCTCGTAGACAAACGGCGTGCCGCGCAGCGTGAAGAGCACGGTCGCGAGCGCCTTGGCTGCCACCTTCGGGTCCGTGCCCTCGGGGAAGTAGCGGTGCATCGAACGGTTCTGGTCGTGGTTCTCGAAGAAGATCGGATACCAACCCTCTTTGGCTGTCGCCGCCTGGCTGGCGGACAGGGCGTCCTTGAGCTGGCCGAGCTTCCATGGGAAGCGCTTGCACCAGATCTCGCCCTTCGGATAGGAGAGCTCAAGATGGCTGAACTCGAAGAGCATCGAGAAGACGCCATCCTTGCCGACCCACTGCGGCAGCTCCTGCGGGCTGACGCCGTTGGCCTCGCCGACCGTGAAGATATCGTGGCCATCGAAGACGTTGCGGCGGAACTCGTGCAGGAAGTCGAGGATGCCCGGCGTGTTGGCCGTCATCTCATGGATGCCGGAGAGGCCGTCGGCACCGTCGACCGGGCCGTCCTTGAACTCCGGCTTCTTGATGTAGACGATCGCGTCGATGCGGAAGCCGCCGACGCCCTTGTCGAGCCAGAAGTTTGCGGCATCGAAGAGGGCCTGGCGCACTTCCGGGTTCTCCCAGTTGAGGTCCGGCTGCGCCTCTGCGAACGTGTGCAGGTAGTACTGCTGGCGCTCCTCGCACCACTTCCAGGCTGAGCCGCCGAAGATGGCTCTCCAGTTCGTCGGAGCCGAGCCGTCCGGCTTGGCATCGCGCCAGATGTACCAGTCGGCCTTCGGGTTCGTGCGGTCCTGCTTCGACTCGAGGAACCACGGGTGCTGATCGGACGTGTGGTTGTAGACGAGGTCCATGACGATGCGGATGTCGCGCTTCTTCGCCTCAGCGATGAGCTCTTCCATATCCTCCATCGTGCCGTAGGACGGGTCAATCCCGCAGTAGTCGGAAATATCATAGCCATTGTCGACCATCGGCGATGGGTAGACTGGCGTGAGCCAGATGGCGCCCGTGCCGAGCGACTTCAGGTAGTCGAGATGGCTCGTGACCCCTGGAAGGTCACCCACGCCTGTCCCGGTCGTATCCTGGAAACTCTTTGGATAGATCTGATAGACGATGGATTTCTGCCACCATTTCAATTCACTCATGTATATGCTCCTTTCTTCTGAGAAGCTCCGAGAAATAAGAAAATGGAGTGTGGAGCTCTCCACACTCCACTCTCATTTCTTATTGATGGGACATCAGAAGGAGATGATTGGTGTTTCGTTTACTTTGACGTCGCCGTCAGCAGCTTTCTTCATCTGCGGATAGTCGGCACTGTTCGTGACAGCGAGGATAATCGTATCCTTGTAGCCCGCAGCCTTGATGGCCTCGCGGTTGAAGCCGATGAGCTCGTCGCCGGCCTTGACCTTGGCACCCTGCTTCGTCAGGCAGCGGAAGCCCTTGCCACCCATCTTGACCGTATCGAGGCCGATGTGGATGAGGATCTCAGCGCCGTTGTCGAGGCGCAGGCCAATCGCGTGATAGGAACCTTCCATGATCATGGTGACTTCGCCGTCAGCTGGAGCTACGACCATTTCCGTCGTCGGCTCGATGGCAACGCCGTCGCCCATCATCTTCTGGGAGAATACGTCATCCGGGACTTCCGTCATGTCGATGAGTTTGCCGGATGCAAATGCCTTGAGTTTCATCGAGAGGTCCGTCTTGACGGGCTCGCTCGGGTTGGCTGCTGCCTTCGCCTCAACGGCTACGTCAGCGATATCGCCCTTGAGGAGGGCATCGAAGTAGCTGCGGACATTCGGTACGGAGAGGCCGACGATGACCTGGATGGCATGGCCGTTCTTGACGAGGCCGAATGCGCCAGCTTTCGTGAACTTGCTTGCGGATGCGACTTTATCCGGATCAGCGACCGTGACGCGCAGGCGCGTTGCACAGTTCGTGACTTCCTTGATGTTGGACGGACCGCCGAGGTTGTCGAGGAAGACCTGAGCCTTCAGAGCTTCAGGGTTGTTGGCAAGCCCCTTCTTCTCCATCTCTTTCTTGGCCTTGTACTCGGCTTTCGAGAAGAGCTTATCCTCTTCATCGTCGTCCGTGCGGCCCGGCGTCTTGTAGTCGTTCTTGAGGATGAGGTAACGGAATACGAAGAAATAGATTCCGGTGAAGCAGAGGCCTACGATGATCTGCATGATGTAGGTGCCTGCATGATACTTGAAGAGTGGGATCCAGTTCTGGACGAAGCAGTCGATGAGGCCGCCGCCGAAGTTACCGGAAAGGCCGAAGAAGTAAAGCGTTGCGGAAAGCGTTGCAGCGAGGACTGCATGCACTGCGTAGAGGAGCGGTGCGACGAAGAGGAAGGTGAACTCGAGCGGCTCGGTGATGCCGCAGAGGACAGCCGTGATTGTAGCTGGAATCAGGAGCGTTGCGACCTTCTTGCGTTTCTCCGGCTTAGCGCAGACGTACATAGCGAGGGCAGCGCCCGGCAGGCCGAAGACCTTGGACATACCGTGGAGGGCGAAGCCGCCTTCCGGGAACATTTCTTTGAGGGAATGTGCGCTCGTAGCAAAATCATTGAGATGCTGGAGCCAGTAAGCCTGGATACCGCCATCGCAGACGGCCGGGCCAAAGATGAACGGCAGGTAGATGAAGTGATGCAGGCCTGCCGGCAGGAGGATACGTTCGGAGAAGGTGTAGCACCATACACCGATGATGCCGCTCGTCTTGAGGAAGAACTGGAACTGCTCAATAGCGTGCTGGACAGCCGGCCATACGAAGCAGAAGAGCAGAGCCATCGGGATCATGACGGCGAAGCCGACGGCTACGACAAAGGCAGGGCCCTTGAAGATGCCGAGCCAGTCCGGGATCTCGGTATCATAGAAGTGGTTGTGAATCCACGAGGAGCAGCAGGCGATGAAGATGGCGCCGAGCATGCCCATGTCGAGTGTCTTGATGTTCGCGATCATCGCGAGGCCCGTGCCTGCGCCAGCTGCCTGGCTGTAATCCACTCCGAAGAAGCTGCCGTGCAGCGTCAGGAACGCGGAGATGAAGTAGTTGAAGCACATGTAGATGACGAAGGACTCCATTGCGCAGCGCGCAGGTTCCTTTTTCGCAAAGCCGATCGGAACGGCGATGGCGAAGAGGATTGGCATCTGGGCGAATACCGTCCAGGCGCCCTGTTCGACGACGAACCAGAAATCGTACCAGACTGTGCCCTTATCTGCGATACTGCCAAGAAGCATCGTGTTCTTGCAGACAATCGAGATGGCAACCGTGAGACCGAAGAATGCGAACAGGATGACCGGCGTGTACATTGCGCCGCCAAACCGCTGCAATTCTTGCATGACGCGATCTTTCTTGATCGACATGTTCATACCCCCTATTTCTTTACATACCCCTTATGAGTTCCTACCGCCTCGATTGTTATCGATTTGGCTTGCTTACCGAGTCAGGTGATTGCAATCCCCCGATCACCCTCTCGGTTATCCTGTACCTAAAGGATACAAAAAAAAGCCCGCGAACGCAATAGTTTCGCGGGCTTCAGGCACAGTGCCCCTTTCGTGTACCATGGTACATTTAGCGTACATCGATACAAGCGAGGCGCTGCAAGGGTTTGCGGGCATTGCCCTTCCTTCTTCCTTTATATTGTTGACTGAATGTTTCTCTCTTTCAAGCGATGCACGTACATGCGGTACTTGACGTACCAGACCTCAATGAGCATGAAGTACGGCATCATCGACTTGAAGGAGATGTGCTTGCCGTCCTCGGCATCGTAGAGCTGGAACTCGGCCGGCGAGATGTAGAGGTTGACGGTCGAGAGGCTCGCGAGCGTGTTGTCGTGGAGCTTCGTGATGGAGATCAGCGGGATGTCGCGCAGCTGCAGCTCGCGGGCAAACTCGACGACGGCCGGCGTCTCGCCCGACAGCGAGACGATGATGAAGAGGTCATCCTTCGTCAGGGTCTCGAGTACGGAGTAGAACTCCTCGCGGGCCGGGATGTCGTAGAGGAAGACGTTGTCGTAGAAGAACAGGCGCTTGAGCTCCTGCAGGACGTTGGCCTGCACGTAGCCTGAAGCATAGGTGAAGACGCGGTTGGCCTCGTGCACGAGGCGGCTCGCGCTGTCGAAGTTGCGCTTGAAGATCTTCTCCCCCGTCTTGAGGTAGAAGTCACTGAGGTCCTCGAGCACATTCGAGCTGTAGCGCGGTGTCTCCTGCTCCTCCATCTTGAGGATGGCCTTGAGCTCGCCGAAGCCGTCTAGGCCGAGCTTCTGCGCAAAGCGCACGATGGTCGTGCTCGAGACGCAGCAGGCCTTCGCAAGCTCGTGGATGGAGATGTGGCGCGCCACTTCCCTGTGCTGCAGGATGTATTTCCAGATGACCATGTCGGTGTCGTTGAGCGACTGGCGGTGGGTATTGATGATTTCATCGAGACGCATGTCCGTTCCCCCTTAACGAATGCATTTCTTACTTCCTTCATTAGATGATACCATCCCTGCGAGGATACGACAAGGTGTTCCCAAAAAGCATCAGAACATGCCGAGCGTCTTGAGCACGAAGACCCAGCCGAAGATGGTGAAGCACGAGAGGCCCGTCGTGTAGACGACGCAGTTGCCGGCGAGGTCGGCATCGCTGCCCATCTGCTGCGCCATGGCGTAGCCGGCGACAGCGCACGGCGTCGCGAAGATGGCCATGAGCGTGACGAGCTCGATGCCGCGGAAGCCGAGGAAGATGGCCAGGCTCAGCATGATGGTCGGCACGATGATGAGCCTGCCGAGAATGCAGCCGATGAGCTGCGGCAAATGCTCGTGGTAGCTGCCGGCCTTGAAAGAAGCGCCGAGGACGATCAGGGCCATCGGCGTCGTCGCCGCGGCGAGCTGGCTGATTGGCTTGAGGATGACCTTCGGCAGCGGGATGCCGAGGACGAGGAAGAGCGTGCCAAAGATGGCACCGAGGATCATCGGGTTCTTGAGCACGCCCAAGAGGATGGTGGGCAGGTAGAAGTGACCGCCGCGGAAGGTCTCGAGGATGAAGACGGAGACGATGTTGTAGATCGGCACGATGATGGCAATCATCATCGTCGGGATGGCTAGCTGGTCGTCGCCGAAAATGTTGCTGATGATCGGGATGCCCATGATGACGAAGTTGCTGCGGAAGATGGCCTGGATCATCGCCCCGCGCCGCTTGTTCGACTTCTCGATGAGGCAGATGATGATGCCGCCGATCAGCGCCGAGGCGAGCACGCCGACAGCGCCAAACAGCATGAGATGCGGCCGGAACGTCTCGGCGAGGTCGGTCGTGTAGATGTTATAGAACATCATGAAGAAGAAGAAGATCTTGAAGACCATGCGGTTGACATGGGCGAGCTCGAGCTCCGTGAGCAGGCGCATCTTCTTGACGGCAAAGCCGACGAGCATCAAGAAAAACAACGGGATGACTGCGCAGATTGCGACAATCAGGTTACTGACCATAATGATTCCACCTTTCATGATGTGTTCAGTATAGCACAAAAAAAGCCGCTCTTGAAAGCGGCGATGTGGGATTTATCATTGACATGACTTGATTTTTATGAATTCTCTACAGCGCGTTCTAGATTTTTCTCGCGTGGCGGGGTGGACCTGTTCCGGCTTCGGACTGGGGTTTCTTCAACGCATTCTGGCATACTGCGTGGCGGTCGGGGGGATGTATTCTGGCTTCGTCGCTCCGCTAAATGTGCCCCATGACCATTCTTACCTCGATGACGATTCGCCGCCTGCCGCGGCGTTCCAACATAGTATCTCTGAAGTCCAGTCCTTCTGGGGGCACAGCCCGTTGGGCAATCGCTGCGCTCCTGCAGGCAGAATACATCCCCCCGCCCCTGAAGTCAGGCTATCCACATCTAGAGTAATTCTATGTTCTCGCCCAAACGGAGCGACGGGACTGTGCGATTCCCCCTTCGCCAAAAGTGGCTGCGTTCCATCTAGACAGCCAACACGAGCCCCGGCCAAGCACTGCTGATATGCCTAACAGGCGGGGGTACCTGTTTCGCCTGCAGGCGTGCAGTGACTGCCCGCAGGGCTGTGTCCCAAGGATGTCTTCCCTAGCGCGCCGATGTCAGAACGATGCGGCAGGCGGCGAAACAGCCTCAAAGGCAGGCGTACCATGGGACACATTAACGGAACGCCGAAGCCGAAACAGGTACCCCCGCCAGACGAGAATGTCACTCGACAACGTTTCGCAGCACCTTTTCCTTCCCTTACCAGCGGTTTCTGATCTTCCAGAATTCGGGGCTCAGCATGACGAGCAAGGTGAAGAGCTCAAGGCGGCCCATGAGCATCTCGATGCAGAGGATGCTCTTGGAGAAGTCGGAGAGGCCGGCGAAGGTGCAGGTGGCGCCGGCGATGCCGAAGGCGGGGCCGACGTTGCCGAGTGTGGTGACGCTAATGCCGAGGGCGTCGAAGGCGCCGATGCCGTCGAAGGTCAGAAGCAGCGCCCAAAAGACAATGCAAAAGATGTAGAGGAAGAAAAACTGCCCGACGCGCAGCAAAGTGTCGCTGCCGACCTCGATGCCGTTCATGTGCGCGCGGATGACGCGGCGCGGGCTGAGTTTCTGGTGCACGACGGCCCAGGCGTTCTTGGCGAGCAGGACGACGCGGGAGATCTTGACGCCGCTGGCCGTCGACCCGGCGCAGCCGCCGCTGATCATGAGCAGCATCAGGACGCCCTTTGCGAAGGCCGGCCACTGGTCGAAGTCGGCGGAGACGAAGCCGGTCGTCGAGAGCGAGCCGACCTGGAAGCTCGCATAGCGGAAGGCCTCGACGGGCTGCATGCCCATCGCATCGACGAGGTTCACGGTGATCAGCAGCATGGCCGCCACGAGGATCACGAGGTAGGCCCGGAACTCCGTGTTGTTCTTCAACACGCGCGGTCCCTTTTTCCAGACGCGGTAGTAGAGGCCGAAGTTGCCGCCCGCGAGAATCATGAAGAAGGTCATCCAGCCCTCGAGCGCGGGGTTGTCGAAGTGCATGGCGTTGTCGTCGTAGAGCGAGAAGCCTCCCGTGCCGAGCGTGCTCATCGCGTGCGCGATGGCGTCGAGGAAGGTGAGGCCGCAGCAGAGGTAGATGACGCAGGCCGTCATCGTGAAGACCATGTACATGAGGAAGAGCGAGCGCGTCATCTCGCGCAGGCGCGGCAGCACGCGGTCGCGCGTCGGGCCCGTCGTCTCGGCGTTGTACATGTAGATCGTGCTCTGGCCGGCCTGCGGCAAGAGCGCGATGAAGATGACGATGATGCCGAGGCCGCCGAACCAGTGCGTCATCATGCGCCAGAACAGGATACTGAACGGCTGTGACTCGATGCTCGTCATGACGGTCGCGCCTGTGCCCGTGAAACCCGAGATGCTCTCGAACAGGCCGTCGAGGAAGCCGAGCGAGCCGCTCAGGAGGTACGGCAGCATGCCGAGGAAGGTCGCGAGCAGCCAGCCGAGCCCCGTGATGGCCGCGCCCTCGCGCATCGTCAGCTGCTCGTTGCCGGAACGGCCGTGCACGCGCAGCGCGAGCCCCATGAGCACGCAGATGCAGATGGAGACGGCAAAGGCCGGCGCACTCCTCTCCCAGCTGTAGAGCGCCATGAGGAAGGGGATGCCGAGGATAACGGCCTCCGCGAGGACGAGGCGGCCGAGTACGTAACATATGATGTTCTGGTTCATGCCGTCAGTCCTTTCCCTTTCATTTTTACCGATAGAATCGCATCACCAATGGCGCCCGACGGAGCGGATGCCGCCATCGAGCAGCACGAAGAACGAGAAGAGCTCGATGCGGCCGATGATCATGATGAAGGTGCAGAAGAGCTTCACCCAGCCGGGCGCCTCCGCGAAGCTCCAGATCCCGAAGAGGTCGGCCGTCGAGCCCGCGCTCGTCAGGCAGCCCGCCGCGACGCCCATCGCCTGCATGAGGCTGATGCCCGAAAGCGAGATGACGAGCGTCGAGATGATGAAGATGCTCAGGAACAGGAAGAAGAACGACAGGATGCGGCCGACGATCTTCATCGGCACGGGCAGCCCGTCGACCTTGATGCTCACGACCATGTGCGGGTGCATCGTATGGCGGATCTCCGTCATGCTCATGCGCATGAGCACGAGCAGGCGCATGACCTTGAGCCCGCCGCCGGCCGAGCCGATGCAGCCGCCGACGAAGACGAGCACGAAGAGCATGAGGCGCGAGAAGTCCGGCCAGTCCCAGCACGGCGCGGAGACGAAGCCGCCCGTCGACAGGAAGGCCGCGACCTGGAACAGCCCGTAGCGCAGGCTCTCCGCCGCATCGTAGGTGCCCGTGCGGCAGAGATTCCAGGCGACGAGCGCGCCGCTCGCGAGGAAGAGCCCCGCGTACGCCTGCAGCTCCGTGTCGCGCAGCATCAGGCGGAAGCTCAGCCTGTCCCAGACCTTCCAGCAGAGCAGCGGGTTGAGCCCCGAGAGGAGCATCGAGACGCCGGCCGCAAGCTCCAAGGGGATGCTGTCGCGCGCGAGGAAGTAGCCCGGTTCGGCCGAGCCGCTTGACGAGAGCGTCACCATCGCCTGCGTCAGCGCCGAGAACGGGTCGAGCCCGGCGGCGAGGTAGAGCAGGCAGGAGAGCGCCGTGAGGCTGGCGTAAACGCCAAAGCCCTGGCGCGCCGACTCAGCCATCTTGTTCCAGACGGGGCTGAAGAAGATGCTCTGGCGCGCGGAGAGCGTCAGGCCAAAGCAACCGCTGACCTGCGGCAGGACCGTCGAGAGGATGATGATGAAATTGAGGCCGCCGAGCCAGTTGAGGATGCTGTGCCAGAGGACGAGGCCCCGCATCATGTCGCCGCGCGCGTAGTTGAGGCACGAGACGCCCGTCGTCGTGACGGCCGCCACGCTCTCGAAGAAGGCATCGACAGGATTCACTAGGATGCCGGAGAGCACGTAGGGCATCATGCCGAGGATGGAGAGCAGCGGCCAGACGAGCACCATGAAGAGCGCACCCTCCCAGACATTGATCTGGCGCTTGTGGTCGCGGCCGAGCCAGCTGAAGGAGAGGCCTAGCGCGATGGCGAGCACGGCGGGCACAAGGAAGATCCAGCCCTCTTCGTGCCAGAGCAGGCTGTCGGCAAACGGCACGAAGAGAGCGAGTCCCATGATCTCCGCGACGCTGCCCATGAGCAGCCAGAAGATGTCCAGCTGGCGTTTTCTCCGTTGGAACTTGATCATCTCATTCCCTGCCCTTGAAATACTGCATGACTTTCTTCGAGAACTGCGTCTGGATGAAGAGGATGGTCCGGTCGCCCGGCTGCAGGACGGTCGCACCGTTCGGGATCACGGCCTCCCCGTCGCGCACGTAGGCGCAGACGAGGCAGGCGCGCGGCAGCTTGGCCTCCATCAGCGGCTTGCCCGCGACGGGTGCGCCCTCCTGCACGATGACCTCGACGGCCTCGGCCTTGGCACCCTCGAGCAGAGAGACCGAGACGACGCCGCCGCGGCGCGCGAAGGCCAAGACCTCGCTCGCTGAGAGCAGGCGGGCCGAGAGAACGATGTCGACGCCGACCTTCTCCATGAGCTCCACGTACTCGTTGCGCGCGACGCGCACGACCGTCTTCGTCTTGTTGTGCGACATGTGGCGCGCGAGCAGTGCCAGCATGAGGTTGAGCTTGTCGTCCTCCGTCAGGCAGACGACGACGTCCGCCTCGGCCACGCCCTCCTCGGTCAGGAGGTCGATGTCCGTGCCGTCACCGCAGATGGCGATGCCGTCGACGAGTTTGTCCGCCATGAGGCGGCAGCGGTCCGGGTCCTTGTCGATGACCTTGACGCGCACGCCCTGCTTCTCGAGCATCGGCGCGAGCGCGCGGCCCGCGCGGCCCGCGCCGATGATGACGACGCGATGCAGCTTGCGGGCGTTGCGCTGCACGAAGGTCTGGCTGAACTTCTCGATCTCCTCCGGGATGCCGATGAAGTAGGCATTGTCGTGCGGCAGCAGGCAGTCGTCGCCGTGCGGGATAATCATGCGGTGGTCGCGGAAGATCATGCCGGCCAGCACGCCCTTCGGGAATTCAATATCCTTGAGCGGGATGTTCGCCAGCGGCGACGAGCGACGCACCTTCGTCTCGAACAGCCGGATCTTGCCGTGCGCGAAGTCCTCGACGTCGAGGGCGGCCGGCGTCATGAGGATGCGGTTGATCTCGTTCGCCGTGATGAGCTCCGGGTTGAGCATGAGGTCGATGTCGAAGTTCTCCTTGAGGTAGTCCTTCGCCTCGCTCATGAACTGCATGTCGCGGATGCGGGCGATCGTGTGGCGGATGCCGTGCTTCTTCGCGAGGATGCAGGCGACCATGTTGACCTCATCGCTGGCCGTCACGGCGATGAGGATGTCGGCCCCGCGGATGTCGGGGTCGTTCATCGTGATGGGGCTCGCGCCGTTAGCGAAGATGGTCAGCACGTCGAGCGTGTTCTTGACCGCCTCCAGCTGGCTTTCATCGTGATCGATGACGATCACATCGAACTGTTCTTTTGAGAGGAGCGCGGCAATGCTGTAGCCCAGCTTGCCCGCCCCGACCACGACAATACGCAAGACGGCGACCTCCTATACACGATACATACACTCAGACTCCCTCATTATACCATCTCTGCCCATATCCAACAAAATTTTGATGCCAGACAAAAAAGACAGGGGCCCTTGGCCCCTGTCTCTGGAGTGAGATATGTGGATCTTTGAGGTATTCTTCTTACTCAGCGAAAAGTTCCGTCGAGAGGTAGCGGTCGCCCGTGTCCGGCAGCAGGGCGACGATGTTCTTGCCCTCGAATTCCGGACGCTTGGCGAGCTCGATGGCTGCTGCGAGAGCTGCGCCCGAGGAGATGCCGATGAGCACGCCCTCGACATGGGAGAACTGGCGGCCATACTTGAAGGCATCGTCATTCGAGATAGCGATGACCTCATCGTAGACCTTCGTGTCGAGCGTCTCCGGCACGAAGCCAGCGCCGATGCCCTGGATCTTGTGCGGGCCAGCCTGACCCTTCGAGAGAACCGGGCTCGTCTCCGGCTCGACTGCGACGACGCGGATGTCCTTGTCCTGCTTCTTGAGGTAGTGGCCGACACCGGAGAGCGTGCCGCCCGTGCCGACACCAGCGATGAAGGCATCGACTTTGCCGTCGAGGTCGTTGTAGATCTCCGGGCCCGTCGTCGCCTCATGGGCAGCCGGGTTGGCCGGATTGGCGAACTGCTCCGGAATGAAGGAGTTCGGCGTTTCCTTGGCGAGTTCTTCTGCCTTGGCAATCGCGCCCTTCATGCCCTTCGAGCCGTCCGTCAGGACAATCTTCGCACCGTATGCCTTGAGCAGGTTGCGGCGCTCGACACTCATCGTCTCCGGCATCGTCAGGATGGCCTTATAACCGCGGGCTGCTGCGACGCTGGCGAGGCCGATACCCGTGTTGCCGGAAGTCGGCTCGATGATCGTTGCGCCCGGCTTGAGCTTACCATCCTTCTCAGCCTGCTCGATCATGGCCTTGGCGATGCGGTCCTTGACGGAGCCAGCCGGATTGAAGTACTCGAGCTTCACGAAGACGTTAGCCTTGAGGCCATTGGCCTTGATGAAGTTGTTGGCCTTTAAGAGCGGCGTGCCGCCAATCAGTTCCGTGACGCTGTTGTAGATTTTACCCATGGTGAATACCTCCATTTATCTGATTATGTTCAATGCTAAGTAAAAACATATATGATTAATATGTTTATATAGTAGCACAGCCCCTGCCGCTTGTCAATAGGGATTGACTTTTTCCTGCATTTTTAATATGATATAGTACACAAGCATGACATATATTTTCAATATGATTATCTGAGAAACGAGGGAATATAGATGAAGATTTCTGCTAAAGGCCGCTATGGCCTCGCTGCCATGACGTATCTCGCGCGCAATTACGCCGCTGGCACGCCGATCACGATTGTCAGCATCTCGGAGAAGCTCGGCATCTCCAAGATCTACCTCGAGCAGGTCTTTTCCCTGCTGAAGCGCGCCCGCCTCGTCAACTCCATCAAGGGCAGCCAGGGCGGCTACCAGCTGGCCCGTCCACCGCGCGAGATCACGCCGTACGACATCCTCTCCTCCATCGAGCTCTCCCTGATGGAAAAGACGGCTCCCGCCGCCCAGGAGAAGATGCCCGAACTCGACCGCGCCCTCGCCTCCTGCGTCTTCACGCCGCTCGACGAGGCCATCCAGAAGGCGCTCTCTGCCATCTCGCTCGACGACATCCTCACGGCCATCGACCAGGAGAAGTCGGCTGAGAGCCTCATGTACTTCATCTGACGTGCCCTGACCACGGGCCAACGGTGAACAATATATGCAAAATACGGCAAGACTTTGACTATTTCAGAGTTCTGCCGCATCTTTTACGCGAAATTATGCCCATTATGCAACAATTCATATAGAAAACGTTATCTGGATGAGATTAATTCCATAAAATGGACCAGTTTTCCAGCTATAGCCGTAAAATACAGGTTAACATCAGATTCAATCTGTAGTATAATAGCCGTAAGTTGTGAAGGAATACGCCCCTATCCCTATCATCGCTTACAACAGTCCGCAAGTTTTCTGTGCATGACAGAAGGAGCCGGTCCGTCCGAGTCCTGCTGTCATGCCGTCGGTTATGTTGGAGGTGTTTCCCATGATGATCGACAATATCCGCGTTATCATCGAACAGGGTCCCTTCTCCGCGGAAGACGCGCAGTATTATATCGAACGTATCAAAGCTACCACGAAATTCACATTGAAGAAAGTTACATTCACACGTTCCGATACTTATCTGGATATCCGCTATGCATTTGCAGAGATTCCATTTGAGCGTATCCGCCGAGTTGCGTTGGCGGCCCCACCAGAAAAACGTGCTGTAAATAACTGATCCCATCAGTTCTGTTTGCAAGAAAGCCCCGAAGCAGTTGCTTCGGGGCTTTTCTGTACGCTGTATCAGGGAATCAGGGATTGAAGTGGAAGGCGTCGAGCTCCCAGACGCGGCCCGTGACGGTCTCGAGCGGGGCGTCTGCCTCGATGCGCAGCTCGGGGCGGATGTTCTTCTCCGGGAAGACGAGCAGGCTCGCCGCTTCTTCGCCGTGCTGGAAGAACGCCTCAACGGCCACGCGGTCGACGAAGAGCTGCAGCGAGAGCACGTTGTCGACGAACATCTTGAAGCGGCGCACGCCGCGGCCGCCGTTCTTCATGCCCGTGCGGTCAATCGTCATGACCTGCGTCGTGCGGTCGTACGCGAAGACCGTCTTCTCGAGGCCATAGGCCAGCGTCATCGTGACCTTCTGCGCTTCGCCCAGCGTGATGTCCATAAGGACCTCCGAGCCATCAAACAGGCGCGTGAGGACCTTGCTCTCCATGTCGGCATCGATGTCGATGGCCGAGCTCTCGATGCGCAGGGCCTTGAGCTCTGCGGCCGGGCGCGAGAAGATGTGCCCCTGGCGCAGGGTCAGCACGCGCGGCAGCGTCAGGCTGTACATCCAGCCCTTCTCACTCGTCGGGTACTCGGCATCCTTGTCGGGCATGCCCATCCAGCCGAGCAGGATGTGGCGGCCTTCATGCTGGACGACCTGCGGTGCGTAGAAGTCGAAGCCGTGGTCAAGCTCCTGGAATTTCGTGTGCTGCATCATGTCCATGCTGTCGAGCGACAAGTGGCCTGCGATGTAGCCGGCCTGGTAGATGTTCTGGCGGTCGAACTCGCGCGCCTCGAGTCCCTGCGGGCAGAAGATCAGCGCATCGTAGCTGCCGAAGTGCAGCATGTTCGGGCACTCCCACATGTAGCCGAAGTCCTTAAGGCGCGTCTTGAGCTCGCCGAGATTCTGCCAGCCCTCTTTCGTCTCCTTGTAGATGAGGACCGTGCCGCGCGGCTTCTCCTCGTCAGCCTGTGCGCCGATGACGAAGTAGCGCTTGCCATGGCGATGGAAGAGATACGGATCGCGGAAGTGGCCCGTGATGCCCTCGGGGCTGTCCGGCACGACGATCGCGCCCTTCTCGACATGGCCGTCCTCCTGCAGCGTACCGAAGCGCTGCGCCGGCGTGCGCACGCCGTCATTCTTGGCGTTGCAGGTGTAGAAGACGTGGACCTTGCCCTTCTCCGTGAAGCCGCAGCCCGAGTAGCAGCCGTCCTTGTCGTGCTCGTCGCTCGGCCAGAGCGAGAGCTCCGGCATCGAGTAGTGGACGAAGTCGCGCGTCCGGACATGCGCCCAGCACTTGTTCTTGTGCTCGCAGCCAAGCGGATTCCACTGGTAGAAGATATGGTATTCGCCATCCGCGAACGTCAGGCCATTCGGGTCGTTGATGAGGCCGAACGGCATCTCGAGATGGAAGCGGTTGTGCCAGCGGTCCGTCAGTGGGAAGCCAGCCGCCACCTTAGCGTCGATGGCCTTCTTATCAAACTTTTCCATTAGAGAATCCTCCTTCTATAACAAGAAAAGGGCTGCCGTAACAGGCAGCCCCATCAGTAGTTCTTACGCTTCGTCCTCTTTTTCCGGGTTAAACAGCGTGAACGTCAGAGCAAACGCTACGGCGAAACCAACGACATTGACGAGGATGTACTGCGGCAGGTGATCGAGGTACAGGAGTGTACCCGGCAGGACCGTGATGCCCATGCCCGTGCCAGCGAGGTGCAGGAAACCGGCAATGCCGCCTGCGCAGGCGCCGCCGACGAGTGCATAGAGGAACGGCTTCATGAGGCGCAGGTTGATACCGAAGATGACCGGCTCCGTGATGCCGAGGAAGGCCGGTACGATCGAGGAAACGTAGAGAGCGCGCTTCTTCTTATTCTTCGTGCGCGCTGCAACAGCGGCAGCGGCACCGCCCTGTGCGATGATAGCGCCCGTGATGATGGCGTTGAACGGATCGACGCCCGTCGTGGCGAGCAGCTGGACCTCAAGGGCATTGAAGACGTGGTGGACACCGAAGACGACGATGACCTGATGGATGCCGCCAACGATGAAGCCGCCGACGCCGTACGGAAGGGCGAGGAACGTCTGGATGGCGCCGAAGACGGCGAGCTCGATCCAGTGCATGATTGGGCCGACGATCAGGAGGCCGAGGATCATGGAGATGAAGAGCGTCAGGAACGGCGTGACGATGAGGTCAATGACGTCCGGAATGAAGGTCTTGAGCCATTTCTGAAGCTTCGCGGCAAAGATGCCGAGGACGAGGGCCGGCAGGACGGAGCCCTGATAGCCGACGACCGGTACGCTGAGGCCGAAGATGTCCATCATGATCGGCTGTGCTTCACCGGCGGCAATCGCATAGGCGTTCGGCAGCTGCGGTGCGACGAGCATGAGGCCGAGGACGATGCCGATGACCGGCGTGCCGCCGAAGCGCTTCGTCGTGGACCAGCAGACGAGGGCTGGCAGGAAGGCGAAGGCCGTATCCGTGAGAATCTGGCTCATGCGCAGGACGTTGTCACTGAACTGGACGCCGAGGCTCAGGCAGGCGCCGCGCAGGCCCATGAAAAGACCGGTCGCGACGAGGACTGGGATAATCGGCACGAAGACGTCGCCGAGCGTGCGAGAGATCTTCTGGGCCATCGACATCTGTGCATATGCCTCAGCCTTGTTGTTGCTGGCACCAGCGAGGCCCGTGCCGGCGACGAAGGCGTCGTACACCTTGTCGACAAAGCCCGTGCCGAGGATGATCTGGTACTGAGCCGCTGCAAAGAACTGGCCCTTGACGCCGTCGATGTTCTCGATGGCCTTCGCGTCGAGCTTCGACTTGTCGTTGATGATCAGGCGCAGGCGCGTCGCGCAGTGCTCGGCGCTGCGGACATTGTCGTGGCCGCCGACGTACTTCCAGATGAGCTTCGCGACGCGTTCTTCCTTCGGCAGGTCGCTGTAGTCTTCCTCCGGCTCCGCCGACGCAGCGGCTGCATCCGCCTCCGGGGCGGCTTCTTCTGCCGGCTCTGCCGTAACCGTCGTGATCTCCTTATCGCCGAGCGCGACCGTGATCTTGTCGTAGTCGAAGGCGTTCGTCACGAGGACCGGCGTCGTCGTGTCGTAGGCGGCCGACTTGATGCCCTCCGGGTCGAACTCCAAGAGCAGCTGGCCCTTCTTGACCGTATCGCCCTGTGCAATCTTGGCGTCGAAGTACTTGCCGCCGAGGTTGACCGTGTCGATGCCGACGTGGATCAGGATGTCCGCACCGTCCTCAGCATGGATGCCGATGGCGTGCTTCGTGCCGAAGAGCACCGTGACCGTGCCGTCGACCGGCGAGTAGACCTTGCCGTCCGGGTCCTTGACGGCAGCACCCTTGCCCATCGCGCCGCTCGCGAAGGCCGGGTCCTTGACATCTTTCAATTCGATGAGCTGTCCGTTCAGCGGACTGTCCAAGCGAATCTCTTTCATGAAGATTTCCCCTTTCTTTATTCCTCTCGTTTGACTCTGATTCTTCGTTATGAGACCGTTTTCATAATCCAAGTGTATAACGAAGCGAGCGTTTTGTCAAGAAAAAAGAGCGTCATTCCTGAATCATATCGCGGAACTTCGTGTACTCCTTCTGGAAGTAGAGACGGACCGTGTCAACAGGGCCATTGCGGTGCTTGGCGATGATGACTTCTGTCTGGTTCTTCTTGTCCGTATCCTTGTCGTAGTAGTCCTCGCGGTAGAGGAACATGACGATGTCGGCGTCCTGCTCGAGGGAGCCGGACTCGCGCAGGTCGGAGAGCATCGGGCGCTTGACCTGGCGCGCCTCGACGGAGCGCGAGAGCTGCGAGAGTGCGATGACCGGCACGTTGAGCTCGCGCGCGAGCGCCTTGAGAGAGCGCGATATCTCGGAGATCTCCTGCTGGCGGTTGTCGCCGTTCTTGCTCGGCCTGCCCTGCATGAGCTGCAGGTAGTCGATGACGATGAGGTCGAGGCCATGCTCCGCCTTGAGGCGGCGCGCCTTCGAGCGCAGGTCCATGACGGTGATGCCCGCCGTGTCGTCGATGTAGATCGGCGCGCGGTTGAGCTTGTCGGCGACGGTGACGAGATGCGACCAGTCCTCGTCATCGAGCTGGCCCGTGCGCAGCATCTGGGAATCGATGTCACCCTCGGAGCAGAGCATGCGCTGCATGAGCTGCTCCTTGCTCATCTCGAGCGAGAAGAAGGCGACCTTGCCGCCGTGCAGGCCGACGTACGAGGCGATGTTCAGCGTGAAGGCCGTCTTGCCCATCGACGGGCGCGCGGCGACGAGGATGAGGTCGGAGGCCTGCAGGCCGCTCGTCAGGCGGTCGAGGTCCTTGAAGCCCGTCGGCAGGCCCGTGATGCCACCCTTCGACTCGTAGAGCACGTTGATATGCTCGAACGTCCGCATGATGATGCTCTTGAGCGACTCGAAGCCATTTGACGCCTGTGCGCCCGCCACGGCGAGGATCTTCTGCTCGGCCGCATCCATGATGTTCTCGACCGGCTGCGTGTCCTCATAGGCAGCGCTGGCAATCTCCGTCGCCGCGTCGATGAGGCGGCGCAGCTCGGCCTTCTCCTTGACAATCTTCGCGTGGTACGCAACATTGGCCGCCGTCGGCACGATGTTGGCGATCGTCGTGATGAACGGGATGCCACCGACCTTCTCGAGCTCGCCGTCCTTGCGCAGCTGCTCGGTCAGCGTGACGAGGTCGACCGCCTCGTCGTTCTCGGCGAGCTTCAGCATCGCATCGTAGACGCGGCGGTGCGCCTCGCGGTAGAAATCTTCCGGCTGCAGGATCTCCTGCGCCTCGACGATCGCCTCTTTCTTGATCATCATCGCACCGAGGACCGCCTGTTCTGCCTCGATGTTCTGAGGCGGCACACGCTCTGGTAATGCCATCTTTATTCCTCCTCGAAAATCAGCTGGAATGCCTCCTCAGCCGTCTCCACCGCATGGATGTCGAGGCCCAGGAGGTCTTCTGGGATGTCGCGCTCGTTCTCCTTCGGGATCACGAGCGTCTTGATGCCGGCCTGGCGTGCACCGTATGCCTTCTCGAAGACGCCGCCCACGGGGCGCACGCGCCCCGCGAGCGAGATCTCGCCCGTCACGGCCACGTCCTGGCGTATCCTGCGGCCCGTCACAGCGCTGACGATGCAGGCGAGGATGGCCGTGCCAGCACTCGGCCCGTCGATGTTGCCGCCGCCGATGACGTTGATGTGCACATCGTAGTCGTGGATGTCCTTGCCGGTCAACTGGCGCATGACCGAAGCGGCGTTGAAGACGGAGTCCTTCGCCATGCTGCCGGCCGTCTCGTTGAAGCGCACCGTGCCCTTGCCCTTCTCACGCGCAGAGAAGGCGACGGCCTCGATCTCGATGACGGAGCCGAGGAAGCCCGCGACGCCGAGGCCGAAGATGTGGCCCTGCACGGCGGTGTGGCGCGCCTTCTTCGTGACGAACTGGTAGAGGCGCGAGACCTGCGCGACCTCGTAGACGGCCGCGCGGCCGATCGTCAGGCCCTCCATCCTGCCATCGGCCTTCTCGAGCGCGAGGCTGTAGGCATCGGCGAGGATGTTGATGGCCTTGCGCCCCTCGACCGTGTACTCGGAAATCAACGCTGCGACGCCGGGCTCGAGCGCGACCTTGAGCTTCGCAGCCGCGTTCTGCACGATGGCCTCGATGTGCTTCGGCGTCAGCGGCTCGAAGTAGATCTCGGCACAGCGCGAGCGCAGCGCCGGATTGATGTGGCCGGCGTCGCGCGTCGTCGCGCCGATCAGCACGAAGTCCGCCGGCGCGCCCTCCTCGAAGAGCTTGCGGATGTAGGGCGGGACCTTCGGGTCCGTCGGATCGTAGTAGGCCGACTCGAAGTAGGCGCGCTTGTCCTCGAGGACCTTCAGGAGCTTGTTCTGCAACATCTCGTCCATCTCGCCGATCTCGTCGATGAAGAGGATGCCGCCGTGTGCCTCCGTGACGAGGCCCGGCTTCGGCTCAGGGATGCCGCTGTCCGCGAGCGTCTTCTGCGCGCCCTGATAAATCGGATCGTGCACCGAGCCCAAGAGCGGATTCGTGATGTCGCGCGGGTCCCAGCGCAGCGTCGTGCCGTCCGTCTCAACAAAAGGCGCGTCCTCGCGGAACGGCGAGGCCGGCTTCTTGCGCGCCGCTTCGAGCACGAGGCGCGCGGCCGTCGTCTTGCCGACGCCCGGCGGGCCGTAGAGCAGCAGGTGCTGCGGGTACGGCGAGGAGAGCTTGGCGAGCAGGGATTTGACGGCGCGCTCCTGGCCGACGATCTCGCTGAAATCGCGCGGGCGCAAGAGCTCCATGACGGACTGCGTCAGGTGGATGCTGTCGAGCTTTTCGAGCTTTGCGCGCTTCTCGGCATCCTGCGGCGTCTCCGCGTCCGGCTTCTCCTCCTTTATGACCTGCTTGCGGATGTCGTCAACGTAGTCCTGGTGCTCCTGCTCAAGCTTCTCGTTGACCTTCTTCTCGATGCGGTCTTCCACGTCCTTGCGCGCGCGCTTCTCGGCGATGCGCTCCGTCAGCTGCTGGAGCACGGCCGGCAGCTCCGCTTCGCGAGGAGCCGGATGCAAGAGCGGGTCCTCGTCGAGGATGCGCTGCAGGGCCAGCACGCGCTCACAGCGCCCCGTGGAGCGCAGAAGGTCCATCGCGTTCATGCGTCCGGCCTGGATGACGAGCGAATCCGCGCCGATGAGGTCGATGAGCGCCTGATAGAGCGCGTCGATCTCGCGGTCGATTGGCAGGACTTCAGGCCGCTGTACACCCTCTTCCTGCTCTGGACGTTCCTTCTGCCCGTCCTGCTTGTCCTGCTTATCCTGATGGAAAAAACGATTGAAAAAGGACATAGTCCCTCCTTTACTCGATGATACTGTGAACCAAAAAGCCCCCTCTTGCGAGGAGGCTTCTTCTTAGTCAATCACTCTGCGACGACGCTGACCTTGATCTTGCTCGTGACAGTCGGATGAACCTTGATGACCGCCTCGTAGACGCCAGTGCCCGTCACTTCACCCTGGATGGTGATCTTGCGCTTGTCGATGTCGATGTGCTGCTTCTTGAGTGCCTCCGACACGTCCTTGCCCGTCACGCTGCCGAAGAGCTTGCCGCCCTCGCCGATGCGGACCGGGATCTTGACCTCGACCTTCTCGAGCTGCTTTGCCATGAGCTTGGCCTCATCTGCGGCCATGGCCTCCTTGCGGGCCTTGGAGCCGGCCTTTGCGTTCGCCACGTTGAGGTTCTGTGCGGTGGCCAGCACTGCTGCCTTGCGCGGCAGCAGGAAATTGCGGCCGTAGCCCTCCGATACCTCGACGATATCGCCTTTTTTACCGAGTTTCTTAACGTCCTGCTGTAAGATTACTTTCATCTTGATCAAACTCCTCTATGTACTTCTTGGCAATCTCGATTGCCTTTTGCTTGATATCTTCGACATTGCCGCCCTTGATCTGGGCGCCGGCGACGTTCTGGTGGCCGCCGCCGCCAAACGCCTCCATGATGACCTGGACATTGAGCTCGCCCGTCGAGCGCGCGCTGATGCCCACCGTGTCCTCCGTGAGCTGGAAGACGACGATGCTCATGCGCACGTTCTCGATGCGCAGCAGCGAGTCTGCGACCTGCGCCGCGATGACCTGGCCGTTCGAGATGAGCTCGGGACAGGTCGAGACGATGAGGCCGCCCTCGTAGAACTCCGAGCGCGCCTCTGCCTTCGCGAGCGCGACTGTCGTCTCGTAGTCCGTGCGGAAGAGATGGCGGACCATGACGGGGTCAGCGCCGCTGCGCCGCAGGTAGGCCGCGGCATCGAAGGTGCGCACGCCCGTCTGCACGGCGAAGTTCTTCGTGTCGACGACGAGGCCCGAGTAGAGCGCCGTGGCCTCGACGCGCGAGAGCACGAGGTTATCGCTGAAGTACATCAAGAGCTCCGTGACGAGCTCACTCGACGAGCTCGAGGCCGGCTCGATGTAGACGAGCAGCGGGTTCTTGATGAAGTGCTCGCTGCGGCGGTGGTGGTCGATGACGATGACGCGGTGGATGCGCTCGAGTAGCGCCGGCGCCGCGACGAGGTGCGGGATGTGCGTGTCGACGACGACGAGCACAGGGTTGAGCGCCGTCATGTTGACGAGGTCACTTGCCCGCACGATGATGTCCTGGTATTCCTCGTTGTCCTTGAGGATATCGGAGAACTTGCCGATGCCCTCGTTCATGTCGGACAGCACAATCTTGACGGGCTTGCCGAGCTGGCGCGCCATCTTGGCCACGCCCATCGAGGCGCCGAAGCAGTCGAAGTCCTCGTTGTGGTGGCCCATGACGAAGACGGCGTCCGCGCCGTCCATGATCTCGCGGATGGCGTGGGCGACGACGCGCGCCTTGACGCGCGTGTGCTTCTCCACGGCCTTCGCGCGGCCGCCGAAGAACTGCGTCTTGCCGCCGATCTGCACGGCGACCTGGTCGCCGCCGCGGCCGAGCGCGAGGTCGAGCCCTGCCTGGGCCTGCGTGCCGAGGTCGGCCATGCTCTGGCAGTCGGCCACCGCCACGCCCATCGACAGCGTGACGGGCAGGCGGTTCGCGCTATGCAGCTGGCGGACCTTGTCGAGGATGTCGAAACGGGCCGCGATGGCCTTGTCGAGTGCCTTGCGCTCGAGGATGACGACGTAGAGGTCATCCGACACGCGCCGCATGAAGCCGCCGAGGCTCTTCATCCAGTTGTCGAGCTGCTGGTTGACCGAGAGCAAGAGCGCTGTGCGCGCCGCCTCGTCGAGGCCCTGGATGACCTCATCGTAATTGTCAATCTGGATGTAGGCGAGGACCGTACGGCTAAGCTTGTACGAATTGCGCAAGGTCTCGAAGCCCGTGATGTCCTGCACGTAGAGCGCCATCAGCGGCGTCTGATGCGGCGGCACGGGGACAGGCCGGTAGCGCACCTGATAGTAGTGGTCCTCATTGGCGAAGACGTACTCGCCGACTGTGCCCCAGACCGGCCCGATGATGATGGCGGGCCAGATATCCTTGACATCCGTATCCTGCTCCGGCTTCGTGCCGGCGTACTCCGCCATGCGCTCATTGCACCACTGGATGCGTCCCTCCTGATTGACGATCAGGATGCCCTGCGGCAGGTCCTCGATGGCGTAATTCATCATCTCATTGAGGTTGCGCACGACATTGCGGCAGTAGCGCTCAAAGCGCCGAGAGCGGTCGTGGCAGCGCTCCTTTGCGAAGAAGGCGAGGCAGAGCCAGACGACGAAGGAGATCGCGGCGATGAAATGATTGTAGCACGACAGGATGCCGATGAGCATCAGTATGACGAACAGATGTATCGAAAGATCGATCCATGCCGAGAGATTCCGCGGCATTGTTTCACCTCATTCCTATTATGTGCGACGACCTTGGCGGTCGCCGCACCCGTTCAGGATGTTCCGTACGTTCAGGACGTCTTCTTGCCGAAGCGGCGTCGATAATCGAACAACATATCGAAAAGGCCTGTGAAGGCCAGGATCTGCACGAGAACGCCGCCGAGCAGCACAAAGGCGTAGAGGCAGACGCGCATGACCTTGCCCACGCGGAAGCGGTCCATGGCATAGCTCATGAGCGAGAGGCCCTGGATGACACCGGCGCCCATCGCCACCATGTTGAGGTTGAAGGCCGCCTGATAGAGCGGCTGTATCTCACGCGAGCCGCCCCAGTAGATGCCGACGAGTGCAAAGCCGAGCAGGTACAGGAAGAACTGCGGCAGGCGCCACTCCGCGAAGGGCGGCAGCTGCGGCACGGACTCGCCGAGGCGACGCAGGACGCGGCTGCCGATGATGTAGGCGACGGCTGCGTCGAGCAGGCCCATGACACCGACGATGAACGGCAAGAGCAGGTTCAGGTAGGTCAGCGCCTCCTGGACCTGCGCGCGGCTCGCATCGATGGCGGCCTTGTCGAGGCCCATCTGCTCGTAGACGGCAAACGTCTGGTCAAAGCTCTGCTGCATGACATCCATCTGCATGTTGAGCGGATTGACAGAAGTCAAGAGGAACAGCAGGCCGAACGTCAGCAGCTTGCCGGCGACCGACGCGACGAGCGTCGTGCCGAAGGCCTGCGCGCCGGACCAGCCGTGCCGGAAGGCATAGCCGAGCATGAGGCCGGTCGGGCCGAAGGACAGGACCATGCGCAATGAGATCGTCGGCTCGATGAGCAGCGCCATGATGACGCCCGAGACGAGCACAGCCATGACGCCCCAGCGCAGGCCGTGGCGCACGACGAGCACGATGATCGGAATGGCCCAGACCAGCGATGCCACGACGCCGACAACTGGCAGATAGACCGCTGCCAGGGCCAGGATGACCGTCAGCGCCGACAAGAGACCGCTCTCCGTGAGTGGCGTGATTCTATGTGAAGTCATGTCTTCATCCTTTCCAAACTAAGACTATCCTTCATTATATCAGAAGAACCGTTCCCTGTCTTGCCAGCTGGTACTAAAGCAGCTGGCCCTGACAGGGAAAAAGAAGGCCCCGCGCCATGCGCGGGACCTTCTCCCATCGTCATCCTCTATCACTGTGCCTGCGTCGTCACGACACCGTAGAGCGTCGTGTCGGCCTTCGTCTGGATGTAGAGCTCCGTGCCTGCCGGCAGGCGAACATCCTTGCCGTGCACGAACGCGCCGGCGACGATACCAATCGGGCCGAGGACGGCAATGCCTGCGAGGCTTGCACCAGCGGCCATCGCGAGGTTCTTCATCTCCTTCTTGGCCTCCTCGCCGACGTAGGTGTCGACGTAGGTGCCATCGATGGACTTCGTCTTATTGAAGTCGATGTTGACCTCCGCATTGCGGCCGAAGTTGCGCGCCTGCTTGACCTTCGTCACCGTACCCTCGCCCGGCAGGCCCTTGGCAAAGACGAGCTTACCGTTGACGATGACGTCATCCGCGATCTTGTAGCGGATGGTATCGCCGACCTTGAGGTTGTCCGAGTCGACCGGCGTGACGAGCGCGACCTTAATGAGCGTCTCAGCCGGGACGCGCACCTGTTCGAGCGGCAGGACGGCCGTGCCGAACGAAGCCTTCGAGAGCGAGGCGAGGCGCTGCTTGTAGGTGCCCGTGCCCGTCTTGCCCGTCATGCTCATCTCGAGGTCCGCCATGCGGGAGTCGACCGGCTCCATGCTGACCTCATGGCCGATGTTCCACTCGACGGCGTTGAGGTCCGCGAGCAGCGACGGCTTCGTGCTGTTCGTGTAGACCTCATCGTAGATGGCGTTAACGCGCGCCATCATGCTGCCACTGCGGTGCGTGCCGTCGTAATCCTTCTCGAGCTTGTTGATGCGGTCGACGAGCGCGCCCGTCTGGACCGTGCCGTACGTGTCCTTCTCGATGGCCCCGAGCTTGTCCTGGACCGTCTCCGGCGTTGCGGCCGCCGTGATGCCCATGGACGAGACGAGGAAGACAGCGCTCATGACGGCGCTGATGAGCTTGCGGAATTTCATGTTCATTCTCCCCTTTAAGCCTGTATTGCAGGTTACGACCTGCCTGCTCATACTATCTGTGTCTATTCTGGCATAGTTTCTTGGAAATAGCAAGAAAGCCTTCAGGCTTTTTGCGGGCCACCGTCCGCCTGCGATTCCTCATAGAGGCTGACCTTCGTCTCGACATCGTGGTAGCCGGCCGGCTCTGGATGGATCATGATGTCGAACGTGCCAAACTCCTTGCGGATGAGCTGCTCGAGCTCGTCGCAGATCGCGTGGACCTGCGAGAGGTGCATCGTGCCGTCGAACAGCACGTGCACATCCAAGAGCTTGTACGAGCCCGAGCGGCGCGTTCTCAGGCAGTGGCAGCCCTTGACCTCCGGCACGCTCTCGATGATCTTGCGGATGCGCATCTCCTCTTCCTCTGGCAGGCTCGCGTCCGTCAGCTGCATCGTCGACTCGACGATCATGCGCCAGCCGGCGCGGAAGATGATGCCGGCGACGAAGATGGCGATGACCGGGTCGAGCCAAGCCCAGCCCGTGACCTGCATGAGCACGAGGCCGGTGAGGACACCGACCGACGTCCAGATGTCGGCGCGCAGGTGGAGGCCGTCGGCCTCGAGTGCCTGCGAGCCCGTCTTCTTCGCCACGACGATCAGGCGGTGCGAGACGAAGAAGTTGATGATGATGGAGAAGACCATGATCGCGATGCCGTAGCTCAGCGTCTCCGGCACGGCCGATTCGTGGAACTTGTCCACGGCCTCGTAGACGATGCCGAGCGCAGCCGCCACGATCAAGACGGCTTCGACAGCCGCCGAGAGGTTCTCGTACTTGCCGTGGCCGTAGTCGTGCTCCATGTCAGGCGGCGTCACCGACTTGCGCACGGCCCAGAAGGCGATGAGTGCAGCGATGAGGTCGACGCCCGAGTGGAGCGCCTCCGAGATCAGGCTGACCGCGCCGACGTAGATGCCGACGATGAGCTTGAGGACGACGAGCGTCGTATTCGAGATAATGGACAAATATGCTGTCCGCTGCTTCAGCGCAGCGTTTTTTGACATAGGAATGCCCCCTAAAAAATGTTCAAGGATTTGCGGCGAAAAGGCTGGACAAAGCCGTCCTGCCTCGCTATAATGAGTTTGTCGAGAGATCGACATACTCAAAAGCACTTATATTTCATATTGGATCTTGCTTTTTGGACGCAGCTGCGTCCTCTTTTTTTGTCTCTTTTCCCTGCCCCTGCGCTATGGCGCAAACAAGAATCCTTTGCAGGACCTCCAACTTGCAGAAAGAGCCTGCCCCATGGGGGCAGGCTCTTGTCATTTCATTGTCATTCCCGGTCATCCTCGGTCATTCGGTGCTCGAAGACTTTGCCGTCATGATGAACTGGACGATCTCATTCATCGGGGAAGTCACGAGGTATGGCCTCGGCGGTTCCGCCTGGTCACTCGACTGCAGCACGTCCTTCGTGTCGTAGCGCTGCACTTCCGAGGCAAAGATCTGGTACATCCGCTTGTCCGGGTCGAACTGCATCAGGTAGATGTAGCGGCGGTTGAGATCAGCCCGTATGACGGCGACGCGCGCCGTCCAGAGCGTCTTCTGCACGTCGTTCTCCACGACCTGGTCCGACGAGATCGAATCCGTATCCACATAATATCCAGTCGAGCCATTCGCATCGACAAACTGCATGTTCTCGGCATAAGCGCGGCTCATGAACACCATCAGGCAGACTGCCAGCAGGCAGCCGATCTTCCGGATTCCCATCCCGTCATCGTCCTTTCCTCGTTCCCATTCCTGTAAGCTCCTTGCAAACAGGATTCACTATCTCTACTATTATAGAAAAATCCCTTTGCAACGTCAAGCGCTGTCAGCAGATGCGCGGCACGAGATTGCCGAGCGGCATGTCGACGATGCGGATGCCGCCGATGGCCGTGCGCAGGCCGACCTGCCCCGGCGCCTCAGCCGTGACCTCGCCGATCAGGCAGGCGTCCTTGCCGTACGGGTTCTCGCGCATGACGGCGAGCACCTTGTCGGCTTCTTCAGCCGGCACGAAGGCGATGCACTTGCCCTCGTTGGCGAGGTAGAGCGGGTCGAAGCCCAGGATGTCGCAGACGCCGCGGACTTCCTCGCGGATGGGCAGGGCGTCCTCATCAATGAGGACGCCGCAGTGCGAGGCCTCCGCAATCTCGTTGAGGACGGCCGCCACGCCGCCGCGCGTCGGGTCGCGCAGCACGGCGATGTCCGGCGCTGCCTCGAGCATGGCGCGCGTCAGTGAATTCAGAGGCGCACAGTCCGTCTTGATGGTGTCCGGTAGCTCGAGCCCGTGGCGTCCGGCGAGCACCGTCGCCGCGTGGTCGCCGATGAAGCCGGAGAGCAGGACCTTCATGCCAGGCGTCACGTGGTGCGGCGAGATGGAAGTGCCCGGGATGATGTCGCCGATGCCGGCCGTGTTGATGAAGATGCCGTCGGCCTTGCCGCGCTCGACGACCTTCGTGTCGCCCGTGACAATGGCGATGCCGGCCTCATCGGCCATCTCGCGCATCGTGTGCGCGATCTTGCGCAGGTCCTCGATGAGGAAGCCCTCCTCAAGGATCATGCCGACCGAGATGTAGCGCGGTACAGCGCCCGTCATCGAGAGGTCGTTGACCGTGCCGCAGACGGCCAGCTTGCCGATATTGCCGCCGTTGAAGAACAGCGGCTGCACGACGTACGAGTCCGTCGTGAAGGCGACGCGGCCGCTCATCGTCACGGATGCGCCGTCGTGCAGTTCATTGAGGTACGGGTTCGCGAACTCCGGCAGGATGACCTCCTGCATGAGCTGCTGGCTCATCTTGCCACCGGCGCCGTGCGCCATCGTAATGCGTTCATCTGCCATATGAAAATCTCCCCTGACCGTATTTATACCAAGCCGCGCAGACGCCTTCGACCGAGACCATGCAGGGGCCGACGGCGTGCGTCGGCACGCAGGCCTTGCCGAAGAGCGGGCACTCCTTCGGCGTCACGATGCCGCGCAGCACCTCGCCGCAACGGCAGCCCGGCTTGTTCTTGCCCATCGGCACGTCGAGCGGCAGCAGCCGCTCGATGTCATAAGCCGCGAACGAGTCGCGCATGCGCAGGCCCGACATCGGGATGATGCCGATGCCACGCCAGGCCGCATCGGCCGGCTCGTAGACGAGGTCCGTCGCGCGCTGGGCGGCAGGGCTGCCGCCCTCGTGCACGACGCTGCCGTACTCGTTCTCGATGCGCGCCTCGCCCTTCGTCACCTGCTGCATCAGGCGGTAGAGCGAGCGCAGGATCTGCAGCGGCTCAAAGCCCGTGACGACGCCCGGCATGTGATACTCTTCCGTGAGGAATGAGAAGACATCCGTGCCCGTGATGACGGAGACGTGTCCCGGCAGGATGAAGCCGTCGACGCGCACTTCCGGGTCATTGAGCAGTGCCCGCAGAGCGGGCGGCACGAGCTTCTGGGCCGACAGCATGTAGAGGTTCTCGATGCCCTGCTGCTTGGCCGCGAGGACCGTCGCAGCAGCCGTCGGAGCCGTCGTCTCAAAGCCGACCGCGAGGAAGATGACCTTCTTGTCGGGGTTATCCTTTGCCACCTGGATGCTGTCGAGCGGCGAGTAGACGATGCGGATATCCGCCCCCTCTGCCTTCGCCTCCATGAGGCTCGACTTCGAGCCCGGCACCTTGAGCATGTCGCCGAACGTCGTGATGATGGTATCCTCGCGCAGGGCGTAGGTGATGGCCTTATCCATGTAGTCGTCCGGCGTCACACAGACGGGGCAGCCCGGCCCCGAGACGAGCTCGACGTTCTCCGGCAGCATCTGGCGCAGGCCCGCGCGGAAGATGGCCACCGTATGGGTGCCGCAGACCTCCATGAAGCGCAGCTTGCGGCCGGCCGTCTCGGCCATGCGGCCGATCTCCGCCACGAGGCGCTTGGCGAGCTCGCGCTCTTCCTGTTTCGTCATACCTGTCATATCCGTCATACCTGCATACCACCCGCTTCTTCCGGGATGTCCGTGACCGTGCGCGGCGCGCCGTTCATCTCGGCGAGCAGCGCATTCGTCTCGGCGACTTCCTCTTCCGTGACCTTCTGGATGGCAAAGCCGGCATGCACGAGCACGTAGTCGCCGACCTGCGTCTCCGGCAGCAGCATCAGGCTGATATCGCGCGTCACGCCCGAGATATCGACCTTGCCCACTGCATCATGGATTTCCTTTACCTTAGCAGGAACTGCCAAACACATAGCTATACCTCCGTGTCATTCCATCTCATCTAGTTTTATTTCATCTCTTCGCGGACACATTCCTCGGCGACGACGCCGTAGTCGAGCGAACGTTCCTCTGCTTTTTCCTTGACTTCAATGCCCCATTCCTTGAGGACATCGATGGCCTCCTGCGCGACGAGTGGCAGGAGCGCTTTCATCTCGGGGCTGAGCTCCACGCCGGCCTCGAGGTCGTACGGCTGCGCGCCGAGCACGACGACTTCCGGGATCTTGCGGCCCGTGACCGTCAAGAGCGCGAGGACATCCTGGATGCCGACCTCGTGCGCGCTGAGCTTATCCTGGAAATGCGTCATGATATCGTCATTGTGGAAGTGGAAGCGCGTGCCCGGCTCCTGCCCGCCGTTGATGGAGTCGATGACGAGCAGTTTCTTCGTGCCCGTCACGTATTGCGTGAGCTCGATGCCGAGCGTGCCGCCATCGACGACCTGCACCGACTCGGGGAAATCGTAATGCGCATCGAGGTATTCCGCGGCGCGCACGCCGAAGCCCTCGTCGCGCAGGATGACGTTGCCGACGCCGAGAATCGTCACGTCTGCCGGATGGAGCACATCGTCCATGCGAGGGTCTACCGCGCTGTCATTGCCGAATACGTCTGCCATGCTCATTCCCCTTTCTTCTGTTTTGCCGCGACGCGGCTGAGCAGCCACTCACACCACTCGTCGAGGCCCTGGTCCTTCGTGCACGAGACCTCGATGACATCCATGCCCGGATGCAGCGTCGTGATGTCTTCTTTGGCCGCCGCCATGTCGAAGTTGCAGTACGGCAGCAGGTCCGCCTTGTTCAAGAGCGCAATGGCCGACTCCTTGAAGATCAGCGGGTACTTCATCGGCTTGTCGTCGCCCTCCGTGATGGAGAGCACGACGCCCTTGTCGTCCTCACCGACGGCGAACTCCGCCGGGCAGACGAGGTTGCCGACATTCTCGACGACGAGCAGGTCGAGACCATCGAGGTCGAGCTTCTGCGCGACCTTCTGGACCATCGGCGCATCGAGATGGCAGCCGCCGGCCGTGTTGATCTGGATGACCGGCACGCCGTGCTTCTCGATGCGGTCTGCATCCTTGCTCGTGAAGAGGTCACCCTCGATGACAGCCATCTTGAGCTTGTCCTTGAGCTTCTCCATCGTCTTTTCGAGCACCGACGTCTTGCCGGCTCCCGGCGAGCCCATGAGATTGATGACGTAGACATTCTTCTCCGCGAACAGCGCCTGATTCTCAGCCGCCACGCGGTCATTCTCTCCCAGGATATTCTTCATGACCTGTATCTCAGCCATTTAATCCACCTCCAGATATTCAACTTGCATCTCGCGTCCCGATATCGTCTTGAGGACGCCGTCCTTGCACTCCGGGCACCAGAAATCGTAGTGCTCGATGTGGAATTCCTTCCCGCACTTCGTGCAGCGGCCGACGAGCGGCACGTGCTTGACCTTGATCTTCGCGCCTTCCGCGATCGTCCCCTTGGCAATCATGTCGAATGAGAACGTCAGGGAGTCGACGACGACGCCCGACATCTCGCCGATCAGCAGCCCGATCTCGCGGATGCACGTCGCATCGTTCTTCTTTGCGTAGTCGAGGGCAATGTCGAGCACGCCCTCGGCAATCGCCATTTCATGCATGGGATTCCCTCCACAGAAAAACGCCTTCCCCGCCATCTTACCTGACAGCCGGGAAGGCGTTCCATCAAATTACCGGTTCAATCACAGTGCGGCTTCGAGGTTACGAGCCTGCAGGACACCGAGGATGTCCATGAGTTTCGTCTTGGCAGGGCTGTAATCCACCGTCGTCTCACCGTCGTGCGCGTGGATGTGGACGAAGAGCACGCCCGGCAGGCCGAGCAGCGCCTTCTCTACTTCCTTCGCACTCTCTTCTGTATAGCCTTTGACTGTGAACTGGAGACGCGTATTGCCGTTCGTCTCGCCGCAGCCACATTCTTTACACATGAGTCTAAGTCTCCTTTGTCAATCCTTCTTCTTGGGCTTCGGGCCCTCTTCATTGATCTCCGGAGCATCGAGCGGTACATGCTCGAGGAACTTCACGCCGGAGAACATCGAGGATGCCTCGCCCTCGGCTTCCATGAGGTCTGCGCGCAGGACCATGTAGACATGGCCGATGGCGAAGACGATGATGAGCCAAGCGACGATGTGGTGCACCCAATGCGTGACCATCTCACCGCCGAGCACGACATTGACCCAGCCAAAGAGCATGCCGCCGATGTTGTTCGGCTCCGTCATGTAGTACATCGCAAAGCCCGTGAGGATCTCGATGAGGACCATCACGTAGAGGCCGACGTACGACGTGCGTGCCAGCGGATTGCGCAGGTACGGGTCGTGGCCCGGCTTCAGCAGCATGTAGTGCAGGGCGACGTCAATCGTATCGCGGTAGAAGTGGCCCTTCCAGACGCGCGGGAAGAGTCGGTCACCCGGATAGCGGATGTAGCCGTAGATGCGCAGGATGAAGGCTGCGCAGAACGTGAAGGCCGCGATGAAGTGGATATTCCTTACCCAGTCCATGGACATGGAAGTGTACGTCGGCTCAATGCCCATCACAGTCACCGGCTTCGTGATCAGGAGGCCGGTGATGAACAGCGTGACGATCGACAGCACCATGATCCAATGGAAGATCCGCAGAAACGGACTGAACAGGTAGTAGACTTTCCGTTTTTCTTCTTTCATTCTACTATTCCTTTCCTTTCCACCAGAACCCTGGCTCACTTCTCAACGTGCGTGCCAGAGTACGGGTCCGTCGTGATGACATTGATCTTCTCGCCCTTCGCATTGAACATGTGCGTAGCGCAGGCCATGCACGGGTCGAAGGAGCGGACGACCTTGACGATCTCGAGCGGCTTGTCTGCGATCTTGACCTGCGTGTCCATCATGGCCTTCTCGTAAGCGCCATGGCCGGCTTCGTCGTCGCGCGGGCATGCATTCCAGGTCGTCGGGACGACAGCCTGATAGTTGTCCGTCTTGCCGTCCTTGATGACGATGTAGTGCGAGAGCGCGCCGCGTGGAGCCTCGTAGAGGCCGACGCCCTTGGCCGTCTTCGGCCACGTCGACGGATCCCATTTCTCCATGTTGGCCGTCTTCGTGTCGCCCGACTTGATGTTGGCGATGAGCTTGTCAAAGAAGAACTTGTTGATCTCTGCGTTGAGCTGGCAGTCGAGGCCGCGGGCAGCCGTGCGGCCGACCATCGTCGGCAGCCAGACTTCCGGTGCAAGATTGAGGACCTTCGATACCGCGTCGATCTGGTCGAGCATCATCTTCTCAGCCCAGGTCGGCTCGCCGAGCATGCCCTTCTTGGCCTTCGTGTAGATGATGATGTAGCGTGCGAGAGGACCGACCTCGCAGAGCTTGCCGCGCCATTTCGGCGTCTTGAGCCAGGAGTACTTGCCCTGCTCGTTGAGCGCCTTCCAGTCCGTCGGCGTGCCTTCCTTCGGTGCCGTGAACTTCGGTGCCGTCACGCCGTCCCACGGATTGAGGTCGTGATCGCTGTTTGCGGGGTACTCATACCACGAGTGCTCGACGCCTTCCGTGAAGACTTCCGGCTGTGTGATATCTTCTGCATCGATCTCGTAGACCTTTGCCGCATCGATGCCCTTGCCGAAGTCCTCGACAACGCCGTTCGTGCGGATCAGCAGGTTCTTGAAGAAGTCGCCGTTCGACGTGCCGGAGAACGGCTCAATCGGATAGGAGCCGTAGCCGAGCACGCGCTCCTTGGCGAGACCGCCGCCGTCGACGCGGCCAGCCTTGACGTAGGCGGCGCCGATTGCGAGGACATCGGGGATGTAGAAGTTGTTGACGAGCGTGCGGCCGAGGTTGATCGCGCGGTCAACGATGCCGAGGCGGGCCGTGTTGACCGGCGCATTGCCATCCTCCAGCGAGATGGAGCACGGCATGCCGCCGACGCAGTAATGCGGATGCGGGTTCTTGCCGCCGAAGATGACCTGCGGCGTGACGAGATCGCGGTGCTTGTCGAGCATCTCGAGGTAATGTGCGATGGCCATGAGATGGACCTCAGGCGGCAGCAGCTTGTAATCCGGATGATCCCACCAGTTGGCCGAGAAGATGCCGAGCTGGCCGCTCTCGACGATGGCCTGGACCTTGCCCTTGATCTCTGCGAAGTACTGCGGCGTAGCAGCCGGGAATGCGTGGTCGTACGCTTCCGTCACCGACGTGCCCGGTGCGCTGAACGGCAGCTTGTAGGCGTTGAGTGCAGCGACCTGCAGGTTGGCCGTCGCGACAGGGTCAGCGGCGAGTGCCTCGACCGGGCTGACCCAGTCGAGTGCATGCAGGTGGTAGAAGTGGACGATGTGGTCCTGGACCGTCAGCGTCGCTGCCATGATGTTGCGGATGTAGTTGGCGTTCTTCGGGATCTTGATGCCGAGGGCATCCTCGACAGCGCGAAGGGAACCCAGAGCGTGTGCGCTCGTGCAGACGCCGCAGATGCGCTGGATGTAAGCCCAGGCGTCGCGCGGGTCGCGGTCCTTCATGACGAGCTCGAGGCCGCGCCATGCCGTACCGGACGAGATGGCGTCCGTGACCTTGCCCGAACCTTCATCGACCTGCACCTCAACGCGCAGATGGCCTTCAATTCTTGTGATTGGATCTACTACTACGTGTTTCATTTATTCACCTGCTCCCCGTTCTCTTCTTCCTTAGCGGCATCGCGTTTCTTCTTCTGTACGACACTGGCAACGCCATGTGCGGCGACACCGACAGCCGTGACACCGGCGATGGCTGCGCCGATCTTATCGACGTCGCCGATCGGCTGGCCGAACTTCGGCAGGCGCTCGCTCATCTTGCCCTCATCCCAGAAATGCGCATTCGAGCAGCCGATGCACGGTGCACCAGACTGAATCGGGTAGCTCATGCCCTGGAACCAGCGCAGGTTGCCGCAGGAGTTGTAGGTCTCCGGTCCGCGGCAGCCGAGCTTGTAGAGGCACCAGCCAGCCTTCGAACCCTCATCATCGTAGCTCTCGGCGAACATGCCGGCATCGAAGAACGGACGGCGATAGCACGTATCGTGGATGCGGTTGCCGTAGAACTGCTTCGGACGGCCCTGGCCATCGAGCGGCGGCACTGTGCCAAAGAGAGCGACGTGCATGATGACGCCCGTCATGACCTCTGGAATCGGCGGGCAACCCGGAACGTTGACGACCGGCGTCTTGCCCGTGAAGTTCGTGATGCCCGAGGACCCCGTCGGGTTCGGGTTGGCAGCCTGGATGCCGCCCGAGACGGCGCAAGTGCCGTAAGCGATGACAGCAGCAGCATTCTCTGCAGCGCGCTGCAGCGTATGCGTGAACGGATGACCGCCGCTCATGCAGTAGACGCCGTTGTCCTTCGTGCAGGCAGCGCCTTCGACGGCCAGGATGTACTGGCCCTTGTACTTCTGGATTGTCTCCTCGAGATGTGCCTCGAACGGCTCGCCGCTGGCAGCGGAAAGCAGATGATCGTATTCGAGCGCAACCTGGCTCAGGATGACGTCCGAAGCGTACGGAGAACCGGAACGGATGAAGGACTCATCGCAGCCCGTGCATTCGTGTCCGTGAATCCAGATGACGACTGGAAGCGGCTTCTTCTCGGCAGCCTCGACGACTTTGCTGAGCTTATCCGTGCTCAGTCCCATCAGAGACGTCAGTGCAACGCAGCCCTTGACAAAGCTGCGGCGGCTCATGCCTTTTCTGAGATATACATCCCACATACTCTCCCGTTTGTCCACTTTGTTACCTCCTCATGTAATCCTTGCGGATCCTGTGCGACTCCCCTGGCAACGGCGGCTCGTTTCCATTGCAGGCAGAAGGCAGACGCGTTATTGTGGCTTCTCATTTTATTATACGCTGAATGGCGTAAAATATCTATATCTATTCCCCCATCGATTCATTATAAATTCCGTTGATGGTTATCTAGAATAGTCCAGATGAATCAATAGATAAACAGGGATTATCCAATAGAAACTCGCTGGGGCGACTACGTTCTTGTTCGTCAGACGGGCAGTGTTTTCCTGCTCAACAGACCGGCTCCGTGCTATTCTTTCATTCCTTTTTTGCATTATATCAATATGTATTTTGAATCGTTTTAAAAAGACTTGAAATGCAGGACAAAACGCGCTATACTGTAACTTGTCTTGGGGACGTAGCTCAGCTGGGAGAGCGTTCGGTTCGCATCCGAGAGGTCGAGGGTTCAATCCCCTTCGTCTCCACCAAGCAGAATATCGAGCAGGCATGGCCTGCTTTTTTTATGTCCATTTTAAGATTTCTTTTGTAACTATTGACTTTACAATAATGGCGTGCTATCCTTGACATGTAAGATTTCCACGAAATCAGGCAATATCAGAAAGGATGGTCATCATGACGAAAGAAGAAGTATTGCAGCACGTACAGGGTGTCATCGACGCGCCGAGCGCCTATGCTGGCCTCAAGGACGTCGCCAAGGATTACCTCGCTTCTGTCGGCAAGGCGGATGAGAATGCCAAGGCCGAGAAGCTCATCGCCGCACTGAACGAGTGCGTCGAGAGCATCGACGATGTCCTGCCGTTCTTCGCCTCCGACAAGGCCAAGGAGCTCTTCGGCGAGGAGCAGGCAGCCGCCATGCTCAAGAAGGGCCAGGAGGTCAAAGCCGCCGGCGGCGACACCTGCTTCTGCCCGGCCTGCACCAACGGCAAATTCGTGCTCGACCATCGGGATCTGCTACTGGGATGAGTTAAGGGAAACGTGCAACGAGGGCAAGTGTGTTTACATCTCAGAAGGAGCGGGGGCATGTATTTCGGCTTCGTCGCTCCGTTGAATGCAGCCCCAGATCATCTGTGCTTTCAAGATGCTTCGCCGCCTGCCGCGGCGCTTTGACATCGATACATCAAGGAACTAGCGGAGTGGGACGCAGCCCTGCGGGCGGTCACTTCGCTCCTGCAGGCGAAATACATGCCCCCGCTCTCAGGTACGCTTCGGAGATGAGCCGCACGAGAGACCGCCTCTTGGCCCCCGCCCCTTTGCCTACCGTTCCTACACTGTCCCGAACTTCATACGAAAAAAGCTGCTGCACCATCGGATGCAGCAGCTTTTTTATGCTGATATGACGTTGTCAGTCCTTGAAGACGCTCATGTCGAGGCTCGTGAAGCCCTTGAGGAATTCCTGGACTTTCGCGGCGATCTCGGCGACGCCGCCCTTCTTGCGGCTCTCGATGTTGAGCGGCATCTGCGGGTCGTGCAGGCTCATGCGCAGCAATGCCCAGCCATCGGGGAAGACGAGGCGAACGCCCTCGTACGACGGCTTGGCCGCGCGGATGCCGGCCTCGGCAGCGCGCTCTTCGAAGACTTTGAGGACGTTCGCACCGTAGCTGCGGAAGTCGTCCTCGCCCATGATCTTCATGCGGTATTCGCGGCTCTCGACTGGTTCGCCGAGCTTCTTGACGAGGTCTGCGAGGTGACGGCCCTGTGCCTTTGCCTTGGCGGCGGCAATCAGCAGCTTGACGGCCAGATAAGCGCCGTCATCGAGGTAGTAGTTCTCCGAGAGGGCGCCGTGGCCGCTCGTCTCGATGGCCAGCGGCGAGACGGTGCCTTCTTTGTTGAGGCGGATGCACTCATCGATGACGTTCTTGTAGCCGCGCTTGAAGCGCAGGTGGCGCAGGCCGAGCTCGCCCTGCAGGAATTCGGTGAGCTCGTCGCTCGTGACCGAGTCCGTGACGATCGTGCTGCCCGGATAATCCGGCGCGAGGATGGCGGCCATCATGGCAATCAGGGCATTGCGGCTGATCTCCTTGCCGTTCTTGAGGACGGCGCTCATGCGGTCGACATCCGTGTCGAAGATCAGGCCGAGGTCGGCATGGCTGTCGAGCACGGCCTTGCGGATGGCGGCCATGGCCTGCTTGTTCTCCGGGTTCGGGATGTGGTTCGGGAAGTGGCCGTCCGGCTCGAGGAAGATGCTGCCCGACGTGTCGGCACCGAGGCGGCCGAGCACCTGCGTCGCAAAGAAGCCGCCCGCACCATTGCCGGCGTCGACGACGACGTGCATGCCGCGGAGCGGCGTGTCGCCCATGTTGAGCGCTGCGCGGATCTTCTTGCGCAGATGATGGCAGTAGCGGTCGATGAGGTTGTACTTCTGGACCTTCGCGAGGTCGCCCTTGACCTCCGGGCTGCGGGCTGCTGCCTCGAGGATGGCGATGATGTCCTCATGCTCGACGCCGCCGTCCTTCGTGAAGAACTTGAGGCCGTTGCGGTTGAACGGCAGATGGCTGGCCGTGATCATGATAGAGCCGTCCATCTTCGTCTCGGGGAGGACGATGGACATGAACATCGACGGCGTGGACGCAAGGCCGCAGTCGACCGTCACAGCGCCGGCATACGTCAGCGCTTCGAGCACTGCTTCCTTGAGCATCGGCGCCGAGAGGCGCGAGTCGTGGCCGACCGCGATGCGCAGGTCCTTGACCTTCTTGCCCGTCTTCTGCGAAAGGAAGTCGAGGAAACCGCTCGTGATGCGGTTGGCCGCCTCGGCATTGAGCGTCACCGGCTCGTCCGCCACGCCCTCAATCGAGACGCCGCGCACATCACTGCCATTGGCGAGTTTGAGCAGATTCTTTTCCGATATCGGCATATGATTACCCCCCTGCAAGACTCATTCTTGCTGTTTTCATGATATTGCTACTTCTTCTATTCCATAACTGCACCACAAAATCCTGCCTGTAGTGCACAACAAAAAGAGACATTGCCGGAGCAATGTCTCTTGAATGTGTCTTGATGGAAGCCGCAATCCGTCAATCAGGCCTTCTTGCTGCCGAGGACGATCTTGCTGAAGACGAGCAGGGCGAGCACGAAGACGGCGAGGCCGAGGTACTCGGCCGTGCCGGCGAAATCCTTGCCGACGATGGCCAGCGGGGCCTCAGAGCCGCCGTTCGTGACGGAGGCGACGATGACACCGGCGAGCACGACGCCGACGATGGACTCGCCGACAATCAGGCCAGAAGCGAACAGCGTGCCGCGGCGGAAGCCAGCTTTGGCCTCTTCCTCACCGTACTTGGCCTTCATGTGCTTGCGCAGGAAGTAGCCGAGCACGGCGCCGACGACGAGCGGCGTCTGCACGGAAGGCGGCAGGTAGATGCCCATGCCGACGGCGAGCGGCGGCAGGCAGAGATTGCGCGTATTTCGCTTGAGCAGCTGGTCGACGACGACGAGCACGACGCCGAGACCGAGGCCGATGTAGATGTAGTCCCAAGCCAGCGTGCTCGAGAAGATGCCCTGTGCAATCGTCGTCATCAGGGCTGCCTGCGGTGCGGCGAGCGCCTGCGACGGGTCCATGTCCGGACGCGGCAGAGCACCCGGGAAGCCGTACGCCTCGTAGAGCAGGTTCAGGACCGGTGCGATGACGAGCGCGCCGACGACGCAGCCGAGCAGCAGGGCGACCTGCTGGCGCCACGGCGTAGCGCCGACGAGATAGCCCGTCTTGAGGTCCTGCATGTTATCGTTCGAGATGCAGGCAATCGCCATGATGATGGACGTAGTGAAGATGGCCGTCGCTGTCGCGAACTTCTCACCGCCTGGCATGGAGAAGATGCCGAAGGACGAGCAGAGCGCGTACATGACGAGTGAAGCCACGATGATGGCGAGGATGCCGATGCCCGAGATTGGGCTCGAGCTCGTGCCGACGAGGCCGGCCATGTAGGCGCAGGCCGCGGCGACGAAGAAGCCCATGAGGACAGCGACGCCGACGCCGACAAAGGTGAACGTCAGGTTCTCCGAGACCGGCAGGCCCTCCGGGCTGACAAAGGCGTAGAAGATGCCCAAGAGGCCGACGACCGTCAGACTGAAGACCATGGCAATGCTCTGGATGCTCATGTCGATATCCATGCGATGCTTGCCCTTCTCCGAGTCCGGCGTGTGGAGCGCAGCCAGCGATTCCTTGACGCCGTCGACGACCGGTTTTGCGAGCATGATCAGCGTCCAGACGGCTGCGACGCCCATGGCGCCAGCGCCGATCAGGCGGACGCGCTCCTGGTAGACCGAGCCGGCGAACTTCTGCAGCGTCATGCCGTCCGGCAGCGGGCTCGTGATCGTGTAGTACGGCACGAAGCCAGCCCAGGCGATCAGGATGCCGACGAGCATCGAGAGGCCCGCCGCGATGCCGATGAGGTAGCCGGCGCCGACGAGCGCCGTCGAGTAGCCGAGCGGCAGCTGCGTCATACCGCGGCCGACCGGGATCCAGCAGGAAAGCTCAGAGCCGAGCACCTGCAGCGCGTTCGTGCAGAACGCGACGACGCCTGCAAAGATGCCGCCTGCGCCGATCTCCTTGACGCCCGAGCCGCCCTTCTCATCCGACTTATCGTGACTGCCGACCTTGAGGATCTCAGCAGCCGCAACGCCCTCCGGGTAGGCGAGGTCGCTGTGCACGACCATCGCGCGGCGCAGCGGGATGGTGAAGAGGACACCGAGGCAGCCGCCGCAGGCCGAGACGAGCAGCGTCTGCCAGAACTCGAAGCCCTGCCAGTAACCGATCATCAGCATGCCCGGGATGATGAAGATGATGGCAGACAGCGTGCCCGCGGCCGATGCCTGCGTCTGGACCATGTTGTTCTCGAGGATGTTCGAATCCTTGGCCATCTTGAGGATGGCCATCGAGATGACAGCCGCCGGGATGGCCGACGAGAAGGTCAGTCCGACCTTGAGTCCGAGGTATACGTTCGATGCCGTAAAGATAACCGTCAGGATGGCACCCAGGATCATACCGCGGACCGTGAGCTCAGGCAGCCGCAACTCGTGCCGCATGAACTCATTCTCTTCCTGTTTCATGATGATTACTCCTTATCCAGAAATTATCTTTGTGCACTATAGGTGCACAAACACAGAGTCTATTATATCATAATATTTGACAATGTAAATCACTTTTTCTAATAAGAAGCAAATCCACTCAGTGCAGCAGCACCGAAACAATCGTGTAGATGCAGGTGACATAGAGCAGGACGAAGATCAGGCGGCGGATGAGGGCCTTGGGCACGTAGGCGAAGGCGGCGTGGCCGATGAGGATGCCCAGCACGAGGGCCGGCAGCAGGTAAACGAACTCGCCGAGTGCCGGCGCGATTGGCAGGCCGCCGAGCTCATAGCTCGTCAGCGACGTGATGTTGCAGAGGAAGAAGAAGACGAAGCACGTCGCGCGCATGACCTCAACCGTCATCCTGCTGTGGGCGAGGTAGATGAGGAACGGCGGGCCGCCCATGCCGGCCGTGATGGACGTGAAGCCCGAGAAGATACCCGTGATGTAGGAATTGCGCGGGCATTCGCGGATGCGCAGATGCAGGGCCTGCATCGTGCCGAGCGAGAACAGCACGATGGCGCTGATGAAGACCTTGAGCATTGCGCTCGACGCATGGTCGAAGGCCCAGAAACCGATTGGCTGACCGCAGAGCACGCCGAGGTAGAGCCAGAAGACCAGCTTGAGGTTCGCCGTGCGCAGCGCGAAGAGACCCTGGAAGAAGTTGGCACAGCAGGCCAAGAGCAGCATGACCGGCACCGTGAGCTTCGGGTCGTAGAAGATCATCAAGAGCGGCGCGGCGACAATGACGAGGCCGAATCCCGTGATGGACTGCAGGATTGCCGAGAAAAAAATGACGAGAGCCGGCGCCAGATGGCCCTCTACGCCTGCCAGATACGCGGTCAGCATAGATATTCCCCCTGAAAAGACGCGATAACGACACGACAGAATGAACTGTCTCTATCATAGCATCACACCTACGGAATAGCAAAAGGGCCTGCTCCTTTGGAGCAGGCCCCGAAAATATCTGAGTTCAATCGCCGAAGAATTCGTTCTCTGCGGCGATGCAGAGCATGTGGTAGACCGGCAGGTGGAGTTCCTGGATGCGGAACGTCTCATCGTCCGGCACGCAGATCGTGATGTCCGCAAGATTGCGGCTCTTGATCTTGCCGCCCGACTTGCCCGTCAGCGCGATCGTGCGGACGCCCTTGACCTTTGCCATCTGTAGGGCGTAGATGACGTTCGTCGAGTTGCCCGAAGTCGAGATGGCGAGCAGGACATCGCCCTCGTCGCCCATGCCGAGGAGCTGCTGGGCAAACGAGAGGTCCGGTGCCTGGTCGTTGGCGAAGGCCGTGTTGAGTGCGACCTGATTGACCATCGAGAGCGCCGGCAGGGCGCCCTGCAGATTCTCCATGAAGTAGTCGGCCTCCTCCGGGCAGACGGCGCGCATCTTCTTCTCCATATCCGCACCGAGCTTGCGCGGCAGCAGGAAGCCCTTCATGAGCTCGCCGACGATGTGCTCGGCATCCGAGGCACTGCCGCCATTGCCGCAGGCGATGAGCTTGTGGCCGCCTGCATAGCTCTCGCAGATAGCCTTGACCGCCGCGATGAGGTCATCGCGGCAGACGGAGAGGACGGGGTAACGCGCGATGAGGTCGTCGACCTTCGCGAGCGTAGATGTTTTTGCCATTGGGTACACTTCTTTCTGAATGTGGGATACCGGCCTACAGGCTCAGCATCGTGATTGAGGAAATCATCAGCGGTTGCGGTAGCGGTCCGCCGTGGACTTCGGCTCATAGTCGTTACCGCGCGGCTTGATATCGTGGATTGGCGTGCGCATCTGCGGCTGACTGTCCATCGGCTGCTGGCGCATCTCGAGGTCCTGGCGGTAGTCACTCGGACGGCTGGCATTTGGCTTATTGCCGCGGAACTTATTCCAGAGCCAGCGCACGGCCATGATGGCGACGACGATCAGCAGGCCGTTTATCAAGAGGCCCATGATGTCGGCGAACATGCCGCTGCCCATGCCGAAGAGATGCGAGAGCATCGAGCCGAGCAGCATGCCGCCCGCAAAGATGCCGATGCCGCGCATGATGCTGCCGAGGCGGCTCGAACTCTGCGTGTTCGCATTTGCAGCAGCCGTATTCGACTTCGCATTCGCAGCCGGCGCGTTCTTCTCGAGGCTCTTGGCATCCTTAGACGGCGCATACGAAGAGCCATTGCCCGAGACGGACTTGCTCGTATTCGCGTTGCTCGTCGCGCCGGCAGCCGGTGCCTTCGGCGCCGGAGCCGACTTCGGGATGCTCATCTTCGCACCGCCCTTGGCCGCATAGGCCGTGCTCACAAAGGAGGCAGAGGCGGGTAGTACCGGTGCTGCGGAAAGAACCATGGCACCGACCATGAGGGCTGACAGTGTCTTCTTGATATTCATCAATGATTCTCCTTTATCTATAGAAACAAAATGTTTTAACGTCACTCTTCCCGATACGACTTGATATCCTCCGGGAACGCGTAGATCTCACCGATCGTGTCGAGCTCGCCCGACAGATAGCGGTCGATGTCATCGACATCGATGTAGAGCTTGCAGTCGATATCGAGATAGCCCTGCTCCTTGCCTGCAGACAGGTCACGGATTGCCATGAGCTTCTCGCGGAGCTTCAGGAGTTCACTGCGCGTCGCATGTATATCGAGCTTGATCTGCGGGACACCGTACTCCTTGAGCACTTCATCCATCGTCATGCGCTTTGACATATTGGTCATCCTCTCTTTGACTTTTTGATGTTTGTATTGTATCGAGCTTGGCTGAATACTTCCTGAAAAAATGAAAAGATCCTAAGGATTTCAGAGCGGCTTCTTCTCGTCCGCTTCCTTGGCCAGCAGGCGGTCCAGGATGCGCTGCAGCTGGCGCTTCTGGCGCAGGTGCGACTCGTACTCGAGGTCGTTCGAGTCGATGCGCATGCGTTCCTTGAGCATGTCGATGCTCGCCTGCAGGCGCCGGATGGCTTCATTCTCTGCCATAGTATGACTTCCTTTCGTGATTTGCTCTTATTCTTTATTATACAGGAAAACGAAGGCGCCGACAATCGAGCAGCACCATCAGCTTTTCCCCAGCCAGCCGTGGTATACTGATAGTCAGATTACGACACACTTGAGGTGATACGATGATTGATTTCCACGAATGGCAGCAACGCGACCTGCAGGCCATCAGGCGGCAAAAACAGCGCCTGCAGCGCCTCGTACTGCTTCGCACCGTCTCCTTCCTCGCCATGGTCTTCACCTTTGCCGCGGGCTTTGACGGCCATGTGCTCGGCACCATCTGCGGCGTCCTGCTGCTCGCCGCCTTCCTGCTGCTCGTCCGGCGCCACCAGAAGGCCAGCTTCGCGAAGCTGCTGACGGAAAGCCATCTCGGCTGCGTGCAGGCTTTCCTCGACCGAAAGTCGGGCAAGTGGCGCGACTTCTCCGATCACGGCCATGATCTCATGCGCGAAGACCGGCCGCAGGAAGCCGATCTGCCGATCTTCGGCAGGGCTTCGCTCTACCAGTACCTCTCGGCTGCGCGCACCAAGGCCGGCCGCGAGCGGCTCGCCGCCCTGCTCTCCCCCTTCCCCGATGCAGCCGACGCCATCCGCCTGCGCCAGCAGGCCGTCCGCGAGCTCAGCGGGAAGCCGCAGGAGCTCCTAGACCTCGAGGCCATGAGTCACCTGCTGCCGCTCGGCACCGACCTCTCGGATTTCTGCACGATGCTCGAGCAGGCGAGCATCAAGAAGAGCAAAGCACTGCGCCTGCTCTCCTTCCTGCTGCCAGTGCTCTCCCTCGCCACGCTCGCACTGGCCATCGCCGGACGGCTCGATGTCACCATACCGGGGCTGCTCCTCTCCTTGCAGCTCCTGCTCTCCTTCCTGCTGCTGCGGCGCAGCCAGGCCCTGCTCGCCCCACTCATGGCCCTACCGCAGGAGCTCAGCGTCTACGAGCAGCTGCTCGCCAGACTCGAGGAGGCCGACTACAGGAGCCCGCTCTTGCTCGCCATCCAGAAGGACCTGCGCGAGCAACGCTCCTCAGAGGGGCTGCGCGGCCTCGCAAAGCTCGCCGACCTCGCCGCCATGCGGCGCAATGTCTTCTTCTTCCTCGTCGCCAACACCGCCTGCCTCTGGGACCTCCACTGCACAGCGCGCCTCTTCGCCTGGAAGGAAGCAAACGGCCGCAGCCTGCGCCGCCACCTCACGGCCTGGGCCGAAGTCGAGGCCCTGCTCTCCCTCGCCACGCCGGCGCTCACGCGCCAAGCCGTCTGCTGGCCAGAGCTCTGCACGGGCGGGCCGGAGCTCACCGGCAAGGCCGTGACGCCATTGCTCATCGAAGAAGCGAAAGCCGTGCCGAATGACGCCTCCTTCACAGCTGGCACCTGCATCATCACCGGCTCGAACATGAGCGGCAAGACGACGTACATGCGCACACTCGCGACCTCCGCCATCCTCGCCTACGCCGGTGCCCCCGTCTGCGCCGAGCACTTCGCACTGACGCCGATGGCCGTCTACACTTCGATTCACGTCAGCGACGACCTCTCGCGCGGTATCTCGACCTTCTACGCCGAGATCCTGCGCATCCGCCAGATGGTCGAGGCAAGCCAAGAGGAGCGGCCGCTCTTGCTCTGCATCGACGAGATCTTCAAGGGCACGAACTCCGCCGACCGCATCACCGGCGCCGCCGAAGCCATCAAGCGCCTCACGCGCCCCTCCTGCATCACCCTCGTCACCACCCACGACTTCGAGCTCTGCGACCTCCAGTCGCCAAACGACCTGCCGATCAAGAACTTCCACTTCGAAGAATCCTACCCCGATGATAAGATCCACTTCGACTTCAAGATCCGCCCCGGCCGCTGCCACACCACCAACGCACGCTACCTGCTCAAGATGGCCGGCATACTCTCCTGAAACACATGAGAATCGCATCACAAAAGCGGTAAACTGCAAGTTTCTATGACTTGCGGCTTACCGCTTTTTCGTGAAATTGAGCGCGCAGGGAGATATTTCGGCTTCATCGCTCCGCTGAATGTGCCCTATGACAAGCCTTCCATAGAGGCCACCTCGCCGCCTGCCACGGCGTTCCGACATCGCATGCTAAGCTGCTCCGCGTCAGGGCACAGCCCTTCGGGCAAATCGCTCCGCTCTTGCAGGCGAAATACCTCCCTCCGCTCGAACGCCAGAGCAGCGCCGCAAGACGATACTGCCTGCGCAACCGCCATACCAGTAACTTACTATCGCGAGAATCGGATACCGTCACTTCCGCATGGAGGGGCAGGGTGGGCATAAACGGAGCGTTCGGCGGTCTGCGTGAAGAATCGATTTTTTCCCCACCAAGACCCTGACAAAAGAGCATCGTCCAAGCGAAGCGCGTTTCGCTCTTTTGTCAGGATGCATTGAAAGGGAAAAAATCGATTTAGCAGCCCGCCGTCGCGCAGTGTTGCCCGCCCTGCCCCTCCAGCCTGCGGGCGTGAGAATCCAAATCCATTTAGCGGAGCGCCGAAGCCAAAATACATACCTCCGCGCTCGCAACGGAGAAGTCCTCAACATGCTGGCACCAAAAAGACGCCACAAATCAATGTGACGTCTTTTGTCCACCCCGCCCCTTCGTGCGAGTAATACTACACCTTACTTCTGGAATCTAAAAGCCGCCTTGCCCGGATATACCGCGCTTGCGCCGAGCTCTTCCTCGATGCGCAGCAGCTGGTTGTACTTGGCAACGCGCTCGGAACGCGAGGGCGCGCCCGTCTTGATCTGGTTCGTATTGAGCGCAACGGCGAGGTCCGCGATTGTCGTGTCCTCCGTCTCGCCCGAGCGATGCGAGACGATAGCCGTGTAACCCGCCTCGTGTGCCATCTTGATGGCCTCGAGCGTCTCCGACAGCGTGCCGATCTGGTTGAGCTTGATGAGGATGCTGTTGCCGCAGCCGAGCTCGATGCCCTTCTTGAGGCGCTTCGTGTTCGTGACGAAGAGGTCGTCGCCGACGAGCTGGACCTTGTCGCCGAGCTCCTTCGTCATCTTCTGCCAGCCTTCCCAGTCCTCCTCATCGAGGCCGTCCTCGATGGAGTAAATCGGGTACTTCTCGATGAGGCTCTTCCAGTGCGCGATGAGCTCATCCGACGTGAATTCCTTGCCCGACTTCGGCTGCTTGTAGAAGCCCTTGCCCTTCTCGCTCTTCCACTCCGAAGAAGCCGCATCCATCGCCAGCACGAAGTCGCGGCCCGGCTCGTAGCCCGCATTGCGGATGGCCGTGAGGATGTGCTCGATCGTGTCCTCATCGCTCTTGAGATTCGGCGCGAAGCCGCCCTCATCGCCGACAGCCGTCGTCTGGCCTTCCTTCTTGAGCAGTGCCTGCAGTGCGTGGAAGACCTCCGTTGCCCAGCGCAGGCCCTCGCGGAACGACGGTGCGCCGGCCGGCATGATCATGAACTCCTGCGTGTCGACCGAGTTCGTCGCATGTGCGCCACCATTGAGGATGTTCATCATCGGCACCGGCAGGTGATTGCCGCTGATGCCGCCGAGGAAACGGTAGAGCGGGATGTCCTGCGACTTCGCCGCTGCCTTGGCCGCTGCGAGCGAGACCGCGAGGATGGCGTTTGCACCGAGGTTCGACTTGTCTTCCGTGCCGTCAAGCTTGAGCATGATGGCATCGACCGCATAGATGTCCGAAGCATCCGCGCCGACGAGCGCCGGTGCGATCTTCTCGTTGATGTTCGCAACCGCCTTCGAGACGCCCTTGCCGCCGAACTTCGACTTGTCGCCGTCGCGGAGCTCCAGTGCCTCGAACTCACCCGTCGAAGCGCCCGACGGAGCGGCTGCGCGGCCGACGGAACCATCCTCGAGCGTGACCTCCGCCTCGACCGTCGGATTGCCGCGCGAATCGATGATTTCACGGCCGATGACCTGCATGATCTGTAAATATGCCTTCATGGTGATTACCTCCTGATATTCATTCTCATTCATGTACTCAGTATAACATAGACGAGATTCATTTTCAACAACAGTTGCAAGCTTTTTGCTGCAACATCTTTTCTTTTTCCTTTCGACTTTATTATAGGAAACAGGCACAGCTGCCGCTGTCACAATTGCGACAAAATGCTATCCAAAATCACACAGTATGCAATTCGTTTAAATTTTTTCCTCGTTCTATGTATTTTTTCGCGAAAACGCGAGACAAATGTCCTTTTCTATGGTATTATAGAACCTATCACATACATGTGTACATCTATCAAGGACAAAAAGAACAAATGGACACTAGGAGGCTATCATGGAATCATTCATCCCTATACTCAATGCCATCGACTCCTTCATGTGGGGCCCGCCGCTCATCACGCTGCTCGTCGGCACGGGTATCTACCTGACCATCCGCCTGAAGCTCCTGCAGGTCTTCCGCCTGCCGAAGGCGCTCAAGCTGATCTTCAAGGCTCAGAACAACGGCCGCGGTGACGTCTCGAGCTTCAAGGCTCTCTGCGTCGCCCTCGCCGCCACGGTCGGCACGGGCAACATCGTCGGCGTCGCCACGGCCGTCAAGGTCGGCGGCCCCGGCGCCATCTTCTGGATGTGGGTCGCTGCCTTCTTCGGCATGGCTACGAAGTATTCGGAAGGCCTCCTGGCCGTCAAATTCCGCTCCATCGACGAGAAGGGCGAGATTGCCGGCGGCCCGATGTTCTACATCCGCAACGGCATGGGCGAGAAGTGGAAGCCGCTCGCGACGTTCTTCGCGCTCGCCTGCATTGGCGTCGCCTACTTCGGCATCGGCACCTTCCCGCAGGTCAACGCCATCGTCGACAGCATGCAGATTGCCTTCGGCTTCCCGAAACTCGCCACGGACGTCATCCTGACCGTCTTCATCGCCGCCATCACGCTCGGCGGCTTGCAGAGCATCGCCAAAGTCGCCTCGGGCATCGTGCCGTTCATGGCTCTGACCTACGTCGCCATCAGCCTCGGTCTGATCATCCTCAACCTCGACCAGGTCCCGGCCGCCATCGCCATGATCATCAGCGACGCCTTCACGGGTGCCGCAGCCGCCGGCGGCTTCGCCGGCTCCACAGTCATGATGGCCATGCAGAACGGCGTCGCGCGCGGCGTCTTCTCCAACGAGTCCGGCCTTGGCTCCGCGCCGATTGCCGCCGCTGCCGCCAAGACGAAGTGGCCAGCTGAGCAGGGTCTGATCTCGATGACGGGTACCTTCATCGACACGATCATCATCTGCTCCATGACGGGCCTCGCACTCGTGCTCACGGGCGTCTGGCAGGGTGACACCGCCGGTGCCGCGATGACGAGCGCTGCCTTCGCCAGTGCCTATGGCTTCTTCGGCAGCCAGCTGCTGACGATCGCGCTCGTGCTCTTCGCCTTCACGACGATCCTCGGCTGGAACTACTACGGCGAGCGCGCCTGCATCTACCTCTTCGGCAACAAGGGTGTGCTTCCCTATCGCCTGATCTTCATCGCGCTGATCGCCTCCGGTGCCTTCCTCAAACTCGAAGCCATCTGGATTCTCGCCGATATCGTCAACGGACTCATGGCCATCCCGAACCTCATCGCGCTGATTGCGCTCTCGGGCGTCATCGTCGCCGAGACGAACAAGTATATGAACCGCCATAAAGATGCAAAGCGCATCAACAGGAATTGATCCATCCCGAAAGAGCCTTTCCTCCCGGAAAGGCTCTTTTTATCGCAAAAATAGCGGCACATGGTATACTAGAACCAATGTAATGAACGAAAAAATACCGGAAGGAGCGATTCCTCACATGAATAAGCGCGTACTGGCCATCCTCGATGAGCTCATCACCCCCAAAGGTCCTCTGACACTGGCCGATCTCGCCTCCCGCAACCATGTCTCAGAGCGCAGCGTGCGCAACTATCTTGCGGAAATCGAGGCCCTGAGCCAATGTGAAGGTGTCGGCAAGGTCAATCTGCTCAATCGCACGGGGCAGGTCACTGTCCCCGATGGTTTTCCTCTGGCAGAACTTCGCAAAAAGGCCACCGACGATTATTACCATTACCATCTCAGTGCCAAAGAACGCCGTGCCATTGCCGCATCTCTGCTAGTAAACTCTACTGGATATGTCACACTGCAACAGATTGCCGATTACCTCTACGTGAGCCGCGTGACCATCATCAATGATCTCGATGCAATCCGCTCCATCATCGAAGCTGACGGACTCCTGCTGCATTCTCAGCCCAACAAAGGCCTAACTATAGAGGGCAGCGAGTCTGACAAGCGCCAGTTCCTGCTCGCGCATAAGCTCATCAATGCATCTTTTATCACAGGCGGCCATCTTGAACAGCACGACAATACCTCACTCGAGCACATCCTGTGCAAGATTGTCAATGAGCAGGAGCATGTCCACAATCGCACGTTGTCCGAAGCCGCTTTTACCCGCACCGTGCACTACCTCCTGATCTGCGTCAACCGCTGCCACTGCGGTGCTTATATCGAAGCTCCGACCGACGAGAATCCCTCACCCAATTATCTGGAATTGTCCCAGGAAATCATGAAATACGTGAGCCAGTACTGCCATTTGACCGTCACCCGAAACGAGCAGCAGGCTTTCGCTTCCTTTCTCGCCCGCCAGCGATTTTCCCGCGGTACACGAAGCGAAAAAGATTCCTTGCGTCTCCAACTGCTGACGCGCCAGTTCATTGAAGCCATCTCATCAGAGCTCACGCCATCCTTGAATTCTGATTTCGAATTCTTCGATAACCTCTCCAGCCATCTGATATCGACACTGAGTCAAGCAGGCACAGAAAGTGAATCAGCGCTCCATACCGTCGAAGACATCGCCTCCCGACATCCCAAAGCATTTCAATCTGTACAACGCCATGCTCCGCTTTTCGAAAGTTTCTCTCACCGTCCCTTGACCAGGATTGAGCTAGATTACATCACCGTTCATGTCTGTGCAGCGCTCGAGCGCGTCCGCAATGACTACATGGCGTTCCGCATTGTCGTCGCCTGTCACGCCGGTCTAGGTACATCCAAGCTTCTGATGGCCAAGCTTCACGAACACTTCAATTTCCACATTGTCGATGTTGTTGCCGCCCATGACCGCAAGGCGATGGAAGATGCATCTGCCGATCTCGTCATCGCCACAACGCCGCTTGACAGATGCCCACTCCCCTCCATCGTCGTCTCCCCGATCCTGACCGATGAAGATTACGTCCGTCTCGGTGAGAAGATTGACGAACTGCGCCTGCACCACCATGTACCGCCACGCAACACGCCCGAAAGGGACATAAACGCCGAAGCAATCATGCAGATCATCTCGCCTATCGCGGAAGAGATGCTGCCAGAAGAAACATCTGCGCCCATGCTGCAGCGCATGCATCGCGCAATCCGACGCCACTTCCTGGAAGCCAATGGCGGTGAACAGGCCGTCTTCCTGCCAGAACTCCATCATCTGCTCCCCGCAGCCCATATCCTGCTCGATGCTGAGGCGCACAATTGGCGCGAAGCCATTGAAGTCGGCTCCGCCTTACTGCTTCGCGACAGGAACATCGAGGACACCTACATCCGGGCGATGATCCAGACCGTCGAGCAATTCGGTCCTTACATTGTCATGGCCCCAAACTTTGCCCTGCCCCATGCCACGCCTGGCGCCGGAAGCAAGCGCCTCGCCATGCAATTCACCAGACTCAAGGAGCCGGTCTCCTTTGGGCACCCTAAGTTCGATCCTGTTTCCTTTCTCTGTGTCCTGAGCCCCATCGATACCAACACCCATCTCAAAGCAATGTTCAACTTGATAAGCCTCATGAAGAATGCGGCCTTCCGCAAGGACATCCTTGCCGCAGCGACCGCACAGGACGCCTATACTCGTATCCTTCAGCACGAATACCTGCTCGAGCCCTGATGCCCCAAGGCAGCAATCCCCTCCGCACAGCGTGGAGGGGATTGTCTTCATTCCAGATTCAATTTCATTCCAGGCTGGCGTGACGTCTTGCCATCTCGCCATCACCACCAGAGTCTCGGCTCATCCGGAGCACCACAGCGTCAAAATATACCAGCAGCATCTGTTCAAACAGACTACCGAGCGGCTGAACACTCGCCTCAGAATGGGCGAACTTCGTCCCTGCATCGAGTAGCAGAAAAGGCGGTACGATGGCAGACAAGCTGCTCTTTTCAGAAGCCGTCAGCGAGATGACAGTGACGCCAGTAGCCCTGGCCTTCTCTGCCGCTTGAACAACGCTGCCCGTCTCACCGGAAGCCGAGGCTACGAGCAGGAGGTCCCCCTTCTGCACAGAAGGCGTCGTCGTCTCGCCGACCACAAAGGACGTGAAGCCAAGCTGCATGAGGCGCATGGCAAATGTCTTGAGCATCAGTCCAGAGCGTCCTGTGCCACAAACAAAGATACGGGGATGCGTCTGGAGCAGCTGGATGAGAGACGTGATCTTATCTTCCGGGACCTTTGCCGCAGAACGCTGGATTTCCTCAACCACCGAAAGAATCTCAGTCATCCTGTGCCTCCTCTAGGCATTTGCCCACATATACAGCAGCCTTCTCAGGGCAAAGCGTCATGCATTCGTTCAGGAAGTTCTCATCCTGGAACAGTTGCATGAGGCGGCGCAGCATCACGAGGTGATTCTTGCCGCTCGATATCGCCAGATTGAAGACAAGCTGTACGGGGACGGTCTGTGTCGCATCCTCCATGCGACCAAAGGCGATGGGGGCCTTCGTGCGCAGCACGCTCACGCTGTCCTGCTGGACAAAATCGGCTCCGCCGTGCGGCATCGCGATTGCCTTGCCACCTCCGAGCGCCAATCCCGTCGGATATTTCGTCTCTCGCTTCAAGCAGGCATGGATGAAGCGCTCATCTACACATTGATGCTCCTTCAGGACGTTGCCTGCCGCATAGATTGCATCGACATCCGTCTCCGGATTCGCTTCTGTAAAATAAACCTTCATGACCATTCTCCTATCCGAATTCACGCTTTGAGGACCTTGTCGACATCCGCCAGGACGTCTTCTTCACCGATGCCCGTCAAGAGGCCGATGCCGACGATGACTGGGATTGTCACGTCTGGATTATCGATAACAGTAGAGGACAGCAGCAGGTCATAGCTGTTGATGCGCGCTGCACCAGCCGCACCACTGAGATCGATCAAGGATGCTTTATCAATCTGAGCTTCCAGGCCGATTTCCGAGAGATGGTCGCTGAGGACCGAGACCATGATGGACGAAGAGGCAATGCCGTTGCCGCAGACTACGAGTACACGTTTCATTTTGAATTTCTCCTTCCAATTTTTTCAACTTTCAAGTCCTAACTGATTTGATGCTTCCAAATGATGAAAATGGTCATTTCACTTCCTGATGTTCAGCAGCTATCGCCTGGCGCTGATGCTTCTTGAGCAGATAGCCGACGGCGACGAGCACCACAGCAATGGCGAGATACGCAAGGATACCGACTTCAGAGGCCGCCGCAAACAGTCCCGTGAATGGATTCGCCGATGGATTCAGGGAAGAGTAAATGACACCCTCCTTGCCGCCAGCACCGAATTTCAGGAAGACTTCGGTCGTCGGTGCAGCCATCCAAGAGGCAATCCAGAGACCGCCGCCAAAGCAGATGGCACTGGCCAGCCAGGTGTGGATGATGTTGCCGCGGAAGACCGGCACCATGCAGGCGATGAAAAAGACGAACTGTGACAGGTCGCCGAGCGGCATGACTGTGTTGCCCGGCAGGAACATCGCGATGACGACGATGGTCGGGATCAGGAGCAGAGCTGGCGCGATGACAGAAGGATGGCCGATGATCAAGGCTGTATCCATGCCCACCGTGATGTTACGGTTCGGAAAGCGCTTGACGAGCATCTTGCGCGCCGCATTCGAGAGCGGTACAAGGCCTTCCATCATGATGGAAGTCATCTTCGGCAGCAGCAGCATGACCGCTGCGAGATACATGCCAAGGCGCAGGCTCGCGATGATCGTGTGATATGGGTCATCCCAGCCATAGCCGAGGAAGCCGAGCAGGACACCCATGATGAAGCCGACGATGGTCGGATCGCCGAGCACGCCGAAACGCTTCTGGATGGTCTCTGTCGTCACATTCCAGTCACGCAGGCCCGGGATATGGCTGAAGAGCCAATGGAAGGGGTAGGCAAAAATCAAGTAGGTATTGGCGACTGGATGCGAGATGGAAACACCCGGCGGCAGGTGGAAAAACTGGTTGTTGTTCTTCGCACCGAGATCTGCCGCAATGAGCGCCCAGACGTGGAAGAGTCCAGCCGTCAGGACGCCGTAGAGGAAATTCCCCGAGAATGCATAGACAATTGCGCCCATTGAGGCATTTTGGTGCAAATTGAAGACGTCGACATTAACACAGTCGGTCAAGCGCAGCATCAGCATGACGACATTGATGATGACACAGAGCGGGATGATGATGGCACCGAGGCTGGATCCAAATCCCATGACAGCCGTAGCAGCACCGCCGACATCAATGGCATTGAGCTGCGTTCCCATATGAGAGGCCATGCCCTTGATGGCCGGAGCCATCGTATCGAGCATCAGGCCAATGGTCATCGTCAGCGCGATGAAGCCGATTCCGACTTTCATGGCCGAGCGGATGCACTCCGCGAGCGGGCGACCGAGCAATTTCATGAGAATCAGGAAGATGAGCGGGATGAAGATGAAATTGCCGAGGTCGTTGATGAACTGAGTAATAATCTCCATGATACCCTCCTCATTCTGCCTCAAAGCCCATATTCCAAGCAATGTAATCCGGCTTTTTCAAGAGCAGGTCATCGTTCTTCTTCGCCTCGAGCAGATTCTTCTTGGAATTCTCGCGCGCCGTGGCAAAGTCAAAGGGATTGTCGAGCCAGGCATCCAGGACCATTTTCGTGTACTCCATGCCGAGCACACGGCAGCCAAGGCCGATGATCTGCGCATTATTGCTGAGTCTTGCTCGCTGCGCCGTATAAGGATTGCTGACAGCCACCGCACGGATGCCCCAATGCTTGTTGGCCTGACAAGTAAAGCCGATGCCTGTGCCACAGATATAGATGCCCAGGCGGAATTCATCCTTTTGGATACGTGTCGCCATATCGTCAGCCAGTACAGCAAAGGTATTCTGCCCATCAGCAGGAACTTTGACAGGATCGTAAACGACTTCCATACCCTTCACTTCTTCGAGATAGTGGCGGACTTCTTCCTTGCGTTCAAAACCAATATCGTCACAAGCGATGCCGATTTTTACTTTCATGATGTGATGACCTCCTATTGGAATGGACTGTTTCCATTTATCTTTTGCTACCGGTCAGCTTTTGCTTACATCATGATGATACCATTCCAATCGATACAAAAACAGTCAAAAGGCTTTCCATGAAAATGCAAGCGTTTTTCAAGAAACAATCCGCGCTCTCGTCTCTTGCTTTCCCTTATTTTCGTAGTAGAATAAAAGTAATACGCATTCAGAAAGGGGTTCTTCCTACGGATATGACGGAATCATTTGAACCAGAGCTCACGCGGTCCACGCGCGAGGTCTTCCTCGAGGGTGTCCACGACGGCATGCCGATCGCACTCGGCTACTTCGTCGTCTCCTTCACGCTCGGCATCGCCGCCCGCAATGCGGGACTCGACCCGCTGCAGGGCTTTCTCGCCAGCTTCTTCAACAACGCATCGGCCGGCGAGTACGCGGGCTTCACGGTCATCGCGGCCGATGCGCCCTACCTCGAGATCATCCTCATCACACTCGTTGCCAACGCACGCTACATGCTCATGAGCTGTGCCCTCTCGCAGAAGTTCCCGCCCGGCACCTCCATCTGGCACCGCATCTTCGTCGGCTTCGACGTGACCGACGAGATCTTCGGCATCACGATTGCGCGCAAGGGTCCGCTCAATCCCTACTACAACTACGGGGCCATGGCGCTCGCGCTGCCGGGCTGGGCGTTCGGCACAGCCTTTGGCGTCGTCGCGGGCAACATCCTGCCGCCCGCCGTCGTCAGCGCCCTCTCCGTCGCGCTCTATGGCATGTTCCTCTGGGTCATCATCCCGCCGGCCCGCAAGAACCGCATCGTCGGCGCACTCGTGCTCGCGAGCTTTGCGCTGAGCTATCTCGCCTCCATACTGCCGGGACTTGCTGCGCTGTCCGCCGGCACGCGCACGATCATCCTGACCGTCCTGATCGCGGGCGTCGGCGCCGCCCTCTTCCCCGTCCCCGAGCATTGCCAGCAGCAGGAAGGAGATGACGGCCATGCAGCATGACATCTACATCTATCTGCTGCTCATGAGCGCCGTGACGTTCGCGATACGCATCGTGCCGCTGACGCTCATACGCGGCCAGATCCAGAATCCATTTCTGCGCTCCTTCCTCTTTTACGTGCCCTACGTGACGCTGGCCGTCATGACCTTCCCTGCCATCACCGAGGCCACGCAGACGCCCGCGAGCGGCGCCCTGGCCCTCGTCTTCGGCATCGGCCTCGCCTGGTACGGCGCGAGCCTCTTCAAAGTCGCCTCCGCCTGCTGCCTCGTCGTCTTCCTCACAGAGCTCGCACTGCTCTGATACAACAACACAAACACAAGCAAAAGTCCCGCTGCCGCGATTTCTCGCAGCAGCGGGACTTTTTTATCGATTCAACTTCACGCTTTGCACTCTCCATCGTCAGACGTCAGCTCCCGCAGGAAGCTGGCCTCCATGAGCGTCGCGTAGAAGACCTCGCCGTAGTTGGGATTGTCCGCCATGCGCCAGATGGCGAAGACCCGCTTGTCGAGCCCTTTCGCCGTGTGGATGCTGTACGACATGCAGTGCGGACGGTCCGGCTCGCGGGCAGACTGCTCCCAGACCATTTTCGTCATGCGCTCCCGGTCGCAGGTACAGACGACATTCGGCGCGTATTCCTGCGTGAACTCCATGAACTCGCGGATATTGCGGCATTCGAGCATCTCGACCATCGTCTTGTTGACGAACAGGATCTTGCCATCCGGCTTCGCCTCCGAGACGAGCAAGGCTATCGGCAGGTTCTTCGTGATCGTCTCGAGGTTGAAGCCGAGCGACGTGCGGTTGAGGTTCTCCATCGTGGGCTCGTAGGCGCGGTAATGATTGCGCCCGCGGAGCTTGACCGCGTAGAGCGCCGTATCCGACTGATGGAAGAGGCGCGAGAGCGACGTGCCGTCGCCCTTATAGAGCGTGTAGCCGATGGAAACCGAGAAAGCATGCGTCTCGCCGTCATACGTGAAGGTCTTCACCTTGCTGGAGAACGCCTTGATGACCTTCTCTGCCTGCTCCGGCTCCGTGTCCTTCATGAAGACGACGAACTCGTCGCCGCCGTTGCGTCCGATGATCTGGTCGTGGCCGAAGCTCTCGACGAGATCCCGCGCCAGGGTGCGCAGGGCCTCATCGCCCGCCATGTGGCCGTGCAGGTCATTGATGAACTTGAAGCCGTCGAGGTCGAGGCTGACGAGCGCGCCATGCGAAGCAGGATGCGCCATGAGCCAGTCCGCGACCTCCTTGTCGAGGCCCATGCGGTTGAGGATGCCCGTCAGCACATCGTGCTGGGACATGTAGGTGAGATTGCCCTGTGCGGCCGCGACCTTCTCTGCCATCGCCTGGAAGTTGCGGCTGAGCTCGCCAATGTCATCGGGCTGTGTGTCGTGCAGCTTGACATCGTAGTTGCCCTCGCCGACTTCCTTGGCCGCCTCGATGACGAGCTGCAAGCGCTCCGACAGGCGGCTGATCATGTAGAGCGGCAAGAGCGACGCGAGAATGCAGACCGCGATGAGTCCAAAGCCCATCTGCATGAACGCCTTGCGCGTGCGGTCGTAGATCTGCGGGATCTGGCGCAGGTCGATGAAGTTCATGCCGTTGCGCAGAGTCTTGATGCCCGCGATGCTCGGCTCGCCCGCCCAGGTGTACGTGAGCATTGTCCGATCCGTCTGCCCTGCCTCCGTGACCTTGCTCGGCGTATCCTTGAGATGGATGTCCTTGTCCACGAGCGGCACGCCGAGCGGTTTCTTCGGCGAATACTCCACGGTGCCCGTGGCATCGCTCAAGATGATCATACCGTGCTCCTCTCCCTCGGACGGTTTGGCGTAGAGCCGGTCGATGAAGGCCTGGAAGTCCAGGTCGACACCGATGATCGCGACCATGACGCCGTCCTTATAGACAGGGCTCAGGTACGAGATGATGTAGCGCTTGAGATACGTCGAGTAGTACGGCTGCGTCCACGACGCTTGCCCCTCATCCATCAGATAGGCAAATGAAAGCACATGGCGCGGGATGACGCGGCTGTTCTCATCCCGCTGCCGCTCCAGGACATCGTAGAAATGCTCATCGCGGTCATCCGAGGCCTTCCAGAGCGCCGAGACGTTCGCAGACGGGTAGTAGAGATAGTACGAGCAGATGATGTTGAGGTCCGTCTTGGCATTCTGGAAGTCGTTGTCGACGAACTCCGCCATGCGCTGCTGGAACTCCGGGTCGCGGAGCTTCGCGGGGTCCTTGATCTCGCGCGAGACAGAGTTTGCCGCATAGTCCACGACATTCTCCGAGCGCAGCAGCTCATCGTTGATGATTGTCGCCTTCGTGTCGACGATGTGGTTCATATTCTGGATTTCGTAGTCATAGGTCAAGTGTGAGATGGTCCAGAGGCTGATGCCTCCCACACAGAGAGCCATCAGGATCATACCAGCCAGACACACCGCCAGCACCTTTCGCTTGAGCGAGTAAAACAGCTTGAGCTTCATCAAGGATCCTTCCTGCCTGTCAAATATCAAATCTATGGATACAGATTATTCTTTCCAAACTTTTGTCCATAACATACTGTTTATAGTATTCTCCACACTGCATCAGGATTCCTGTCACTTTGTCAAGTATTTTTGCCCCCCCCCAAGCGGACACGGCTCTTTCTCCATGCCCCAATCCTTTGGATTGGGGTCATGGCTCTCGGGAAAGAACACCTGCAGCACCTTCGCTTCCTGCGGCTTGCCGAGATAGGCGCCGAGCAGGAAGAAGGCGAGCGAGACCGTGATGCCGATCGTGATCTGGTGGAGCCCCATGAACTTGAAGCCGAGCCCCTGCGTCAGGCAGTAGGCAATCGTGCCACCGCCCATCGAGAGGATAGCGCCGAGCTTGTTCGCCCTGCGCCAGAAGAGGCCCAAGAGCAGCGTCCAGAAGAAGGCCGTCTCGAGGCCGCCAAAGGCGAACATGTTGATGAGCCAGATGAGGCTCGGCGGCGTCAGCGCGATGCAGAAGACGATGACGCCGATGACGGCCGTCGCCGCCGTCGAGAGGCGGCGCAGCTGACGCCCCGTGACCGTGCGGCCATGCTTCTGCGCATGGTGCAGGTAGACATCCTTGACGATGGCCGACGAAGCGACGATCAAGAGGCCCGAGATGGTCGAGATCGACGCGGCGAGCGGCCCGATGATGGCAAAGCCGACGAGTGCGGGCGGCAGCGCCGCGACGATTGTCTTCGGGATGATGTAGTCGACGCCGCCGTAGCTCTCAAGCGGCCCCGTCAGCACGCCGTGCGCGAGGATGCCCGTGAAGTTGACGCCGATGTTCATGAAGCCGACGACGACCGTGCCAATCAGCATGGCCTTGTGCAGGCTCTTCGTGTCCTTGTAGCTGATGCCGCGCACGACCGACTGCGGCAGCGCGATCGTGCAGATGCCAACGAGAATCCACTGCGTCAGGTAGAGGCCAACCGGCATGTGGCCTCCCGAGAGCGGCTCGAGCATCTCCGGATGGTTCAGATGGATGTTCTCCATGATGGCCGCATAGCCGCCGCCCGCCTCGAGCACGTAGTAGAGCAAGAGCGCGATGCCGACCATCATCATGATGGCGCAGCACGTGTCCGTGATGGCCACGGCGCGGAAGCCGCCGATGCTCGTGTAGAGCACGACGACGAGGCCGAAGAGCAAGAGGCCCATCTCATAGCTGTAGCCCGTGACCGTCGCGAAGAGTTTCGCGCCGCCGACGAACTGTGCTGTCATCGTGCCGCAGAAGAACAGCACGATGATGAAGGCTGCCATCGCCGCGAGGCCGTCCGACTGGAACCGTTCACGGATAATGTCGACGACCGTGACCGCATCGAAGCGCCGTGAGAGCATGGCCACGCGCTTGCCGAAGATGCCGAGCACGAGAAAGATGGCCGTGACCTGCACGACCGCCATGTAGACCCAGCCGAAGCCAATCTGCCAGGCCATGCCCGGCCCGCCGACGAATGAGCTGACCGAGCTGTAGGTCGCCACTGTCGTCATCGCGAGCACAAAGCCGCCGAGGTCGTGATTGCCGATAAAATACGACTGGACGAAATTCTTGCCGGCGTTCTGCCGGCGTACCCAGAAGCCGATGGCCACCATGAATCCCATAAAGATAAGCAATGGCAGTAGCGCAGAAAGATTCCCCTCATTTATCATGATAGGCCTCCTCTCCCGCATCGACCGCATTCTCTTCATCCTCTTCCAGGCTCATGTCCACAAACACGGTCGCCGTCAGAAGCTTGACGCCGAGTATGGCAAAGAGCCAGAAGCCGATGGTCGCCGTCCATACCCAGAGCGGCAGATGGAAGAATTCCACCCGCACATCTGCCAGCCCAAAGCCAGCAGCAATCCAGGCCGCGATCAGGATCAGGAGCAGCAGCCCCGTGGCCGCCGCCTCTTTTCGTACCTGCCGGTACTTCTCGTAGTTGTTCATTCTGTTTTCCTCCTTGTACAGTCGCACCCCCATGGTGCGTACCGTCATCCCCTATGATGACACGAAGCCGAGGCTTTGTCAAAAAAAGAGAGGCCGCGGAAAAATTCCGCGACCCCTTTGGGTAGAGAAAAGTATATCAAACGGTCAGTCAAGGGCCTTGAAGGCCTGATCGAGATCGTAAATGATATCATCGATGTGCTCCGTGCCGATGGACAGGCGAATCGTCGACGGCGTGATGCCAGAAGCGGCGAGTTCCTGCTCGTTCATCTGGGAGTGCGTCGTCGAAGCCGGATGGATGACGAGCGACTTGACGTCCGCGACATTGGCCAGCAGGCTGAAGACCTTGAGGTGGTCGATGAACTTCTTGGCCGCCTCAGCGCCGCCCTTGATCTCGAACGTGAAGATGGAGATACCGCCGTTCGGGAAGTACTTCTTGTAGAGCTCGTGATCCGGATGGTTCGGCAGGGACGGATGGTTGACCTTATCGACATGCGGGTTCTTGGCGAGGTAGTCGACGACCTTGAGGGCGTTCTCGACATGGCGCTCGACGCGCAGCGACAGCGTCTCCGTGCCCTGCAGCAGCAGGAACGCATTGAACGGCGAGAGCGTTGCGCCCTCATCGCGCAAGATCAGCGTGCGGACGTACGTAGCGAAGGCCGCTGCGCCGACATCCTTGGCAAAGCTGATGCCGTGGTAGCTCGGGTTCGGGTCAACGAACTGCGGGAACTTGCCCGAAGCGATCCAGTCAAACTTGCCGCCATCGACGAGGACACCGCCGAGCGTCGTGCCGTGGCCGCCGATAAACTTCGTAGCCGAATGGACGACGATGTCGGCGCCGTACTCGAACGGGCGCAGCTGATACGGCGTTGCGAACGTGCTGTCGACGACGAGCGGAATCTTGTGCTTATGCGCGATATCGGCGACAGCCTGGATGTCGATGAGGTTGGCGTTCGGGTTGCCGACAGACTCGATGTAGACGGCACGCGTATTCTCCTTGATGGCCTCCTCGAAGACCTCGACGCCCTTCGTCGGATCGACGAACGTCGTCTCGATGCCGTAGTTCGGGAACGTGTGCTCAAAGAGGTTGTAGGTGCCGCCGTAGATCGTCGTAGCTGCGACGATGTGCTGGCCGTGATGGACGAGTGCCTCGAGCGTGTACGTGACAGCAGCTGCACCAGATGCGACAGCAACAGCAGCGACGCCGCCTTCGAGTGCGGCAATGCGCTTGGAGAAGACATCCTCCGTCGGGTTCGTCAGGCGGCCGTAGACGTTGCCGGCATCCTTCAGTGCGAAGCGGTCAGCAGCGTGCTGCGCGTTGTGGAACACGAAGGACGTCGTCTGGTAGATTGGCACAGCGCGCGCGTCCGTAGCGGGATCAGCCTGCTCCTGACCAACATGCAGCTGCAGTGTCTCAAAATGGTACTTTCTCTCTTCACTCATGAATAACGGCCCCTTTCTATCGGCAAACGTAGCTTAAACATATCTGATTAATATGTTTACATTATAGATGTAACTCTGTAACTTGTCAAGCCAGAAACCTGAAAAAATCAGGACTTTGTCGATACTTTTTTCGCATCATCCGCGACAGGCGTACTCCTGTCCAAAGGCCAGAGGAAGCCGTGCAGGTTAGCATCGTTGACGACACGCTCCATGCAATTGAGGGCGAGATACGAGGCCGTGCCGGCCGAGGAGTACTCATCGTCGAAGAAGTCGGATGCCTTCTTGTGGACGAGCTTGTCCTTCGTGCGGTCGTAGACGATGAGCTGTACTTCCGCGTGGCTGTGCAGGATCATGCCGCGGTCCCAGTACCAGCTCATGGTCGTGTACTGCTCGTACTCGGCGAGGACCGGGATGACGACGAGGTCCGCATTGAGCTTCTCGGCAATCGGCTTGGCAAGGTCCTTGATGCGGACCTTGCCCGTCAGCTGTCCCTCCGCCTCATCCCAGGCCGCGAGACAGTCTTTCTCGGGGATGAACTCGACCGCCTTGAGCGTGTCATTGAGCGGCACGTGCAGCGCGCGGTCAATCTTAGTCTCCAGCTGGTCCTGCACCGAAGCGTCCGGCTGCTGCCAGCTCTCGATGACGAGCGGGAACTGCGCAATGCGCTGCGGCTGCCGCCCCGCGGCAAGAGCCGGGACCGCGAGCAGGAGGAGCATCAGCATGGTGATGCAGGAACGAGTGATGATGTTTCGCATAAAGATACCTCCTTTGTTTTTGGCGATGAAGTTACGTTCGGCAATGGATGGGGATGACATCGGGGATGGAGGCGGGGATAGTGCGGCCGGGAAGGGCAGAGACAACGCTTCGTGGCGCAGCTGGCTAAAAGATTTTTCAGCCTTTAATTGAGCCTTGAAAAGGAACGAAAACGCGCTGCGCTTGGACGATCGTTCTTTTCAAGGAAAGTAGTGTAGGCTGAAAAATCTTTCTTGACGCCAGCTGCGAACACTCCGCTCCTGTCCCCGCCCCTCCCGGCATGCCACGCCGCACGGTCTCCTGCCTCGGGGGCGACCTTCGGATTGTCACTTGCCCCCGCCCCAGACAGGACGAGTTTCAGCCTGCGTTCCTAGACAGAGATATTTCCTCGGCCATGCTAAGTGGCGCAATAGATGCTCTCCAAGGAAATTTTCGGGAGAAAAAGGAGCCAAAGGCCGTGGCCGAGGCGCTGACGTAAGCGAAGCTTTGGCAATGGCCGTCAAGAAAATTTTTTCAGGCTACAAGCTGCCCTTGACGAGAATCGTCGTCCAAGCGCAGCGCGTTTAGATTCTCGGCAAGGATTGATTAAAAGCCTGAAAAAATTTTTAGGCCATTGCCCAGCGAAGCGTCGGCAGTGCCTCGGCCACGAGCCGCCTCACCTCGCAAAACTCAGTGAATCGCCTTCTTCTTGAAGCGCCCGCCGACGATGTCATGGACGGCGTTGATCGTGACGAAGGCGTTCTCATCTTTCTCGAGCACGATTTCCTTGAGCTTGTCGACCTCGAGGCGCGTGACGACGCAGTAGAGCACTTCCTTGGCCTCGCCCGTGTAACCGCCCTGCCCGTGCAACAGCGTGACACCACGGCCGAGTCGGTCATTGAGGGCCGAGGTGATCTCATCGTGCTCGTTCGTGACGATCATGACGGCGTACGACTCGTCGAGGCCCTTGATGACGACATCGATCATCTTCGAGATGACGAAGTATGCGACGAGCGAGTACATCGCCTTGTCCCAGCCGTAGAGCAGGCCCGCACTCGACAGGATGAAGAGGTTGATGAACATGACAACCTCGCCGACCGAGAAGACCGACCGGCGGTCCATGATGATGGCGACAATCTCCGTGCCGTCGAGCGAGCCGCCCGCGCGGATGATCAGGCCGACGCCGAGACCGTCGATGATGCCGCCGAAGATTGCCGCGAGGAACGGGTCATCCGTCACTTTCGGGATTGGCGCAAACACCGCCGACCAGACCGACAGGATACAGATGGCAATCGTCGTCGCAATCGCGAAGTTCTTGCCGATCTGCTTGTAGCCCAGATAGAGGAACGGGATGTTCAAGAGGACCAGGAACACGCCGAGAGACAGCCCTGTGATCGACGACATCATGATTGAGATACCGACGATACCGCCGTCGATGACATTGTTCGGGATCAGGAACAGCTCGAGGCCAATGGCCGCAATCAATGCGCCCATGAAGATCATCAGATACTTCTTGACGTAAAATGACGCCTTGCGGTGCTGGCGGATGACGGCCTTCGCCTCCGCTTTGCCGGGCAGGTGGTGGATATCGTTCATATGATTCTCTCCTACTTTCTCTTTCACTTTCTTCCTATTTATAACTTTATTATAGCGAAAAAGGATACAATCAGCCATGAAATTCTTATGAAAATGGCCAATTCTGTTACAGAAATCTTTTTGTATTGCTCATCCGTGAGAACCTCGTCGGGTTCTCGCTTCTTTCTCCGTATTTCTTCATATTGTTTGACGAGTATGATTGACTTTGATTGACTTTGATGATATTATGGAAGTACAGAAAGGTGTGAACGCCATGCTTACGGAAGAACGATATGCGACCATCCTGCGCATCCTCAAAGAGAAACAGGCGGTGACGGTCCCGGAACTCACCCGGGCGCTCTGCACATCGGAATCCACCATCCGACGCGACCTGACCGCGCTCCACAAGCGCGGCATGCTCTACAAAGTCTACGGCGGCGCGACTTCCATCGACAGCAACTACACCGCGATGGAAGAAGACATGCCGACCAAGAGCAGCCGCTGCACCGAGGAGAAGATTGCCATCGCGCGGCGGGCGGCCAGCCTCGTGACCCGCAAGGATTTCGTCTACATCGATGCCGGGTCGACGACGCTGCACATGGTGGACTTCCTGCAGGAGCGCCAGGCCGTCTATGTGACGAACGGGCTGCCGCATGCCTCGCGCCTGTCCCTCAAAGGCTTCAAAGTCTTCCTGCTCGGGGGGCGCCTCAAGGCCGTCACCGAAGCCGTCATCGGCACGGAGGCCCTGCGCAACCTGGAGCTCTACAATTTCACCAAGGGATTTTTCGGTGCCAATGGCATCAGCATCAAGTCCGGCTTCTCCACGCCGGACTCTAGTGAAGGGCTCGTCAAGAGCGAGGCCCTCTCGCGCTGTGAGCACGCCTACGTGTTGGCCGATCAGTCGAAGTTCAACAAGATCTCGCCGATCACCTTCGCCAACATCTCGAGTGCGACCATCATCACCGGACATCTAAGAGACAAGAAGTATCGGGATTGCACGACAATCCTGGAAGGAGAGTAAGAGAAGAATGATCTACACCGTAACTTTCAACCCGTCGCTCGACTACATCGTCCGCCTCGATTCCTTCACCGCGGGTGAGATCAACCGCGTGAACTACGAGCAGGTCCTCGGCGGCGGCAAGGGCATCAACGTCTCCATCGTCCTCGGCAACCTCGGCCATGAGAGCACCGCGCTCGGCTTCACGGCAGGCTTCACGGGCGAAGAGATCAAGCGCCAGCTCGACGGCTTCGGCGTCAAGCACGACTTCGTCCATCTGCCAGAAGGCTTCACGCGCATCAACGTCAAGGTCAAGGCCGAGAAAGAGACCGAGATCAATGGCCAGGGCCCGGACATCAGCGAGGCAAAGCGCGAAGAGCTCTTCGCCAAGCTCGACAAGCTCACCGAGGGCGACACCCTCGTGCTCGCCGGCTCCATCCCGAAGACGCTGCCGGATGACATCTACGAGAAGATCATGGCCCGCCTCGAGGGCCGCGGCATCCGCATCATCGTCGATGCCGAGAAGAAGCTCCTTCTCAACGTCCTCAAGTACCATCCGTTCCTCATCAAGCCAAACAACCACGAGCTCGGCGACATGTTCGGCGTCAAGCTCACGACGGACGAGGAGATCATCACCTACGCCAAGAAGCTCCAGGAGAAGGGCGCACAGAACGTCCTCATCTCGATGGCCGGCGACGGTGCCATCCTGTTGACGGCAGATGGCCAGCACTACAAGAGCCCGGCCCCGAAGGGCAAGCTCATCAACTCCGTCGGCGCTGGCGATTCGATGGTCGCAGGCTTCATCACGGGCTACACGGAGTCGCAGGGCGACTTCAAGACCGCCTTCCACATGGGCGTCGCTACGGGCTCGGCTTCCGCGTTCAGCGAAAACCTCGCCACGCGCCCGGAAGTTGAGGCACTCTTAAAGACAATCATCTGATTCATTCTATATATAGTTAAGGGGAGAAATCTATGCGTATCACTGACTTGCTCAAGAGCGAGAGCATCGCCCTTGGCCAAAAGCCTGCTGACAAGCAGTCAGCAATCCGTCAGCTCGCTGACCTCATGGCAGCCTCTGGCAATCTTTCCGACAAAGAACAGTACCTCAAAGACGTCTTCGCCCGCGAAGCTTCGGGCACGACGGGCCTCGGCGACGGCATCGCGACGCCGCATGCCAAGAGCACGGGCGTCAAAGAAGCCGGCCTCGCCGCCATGACGGTGCCTGCAGGCATGGACTTTGAGTCCATGGATGGCAAACCGGCCCGCCTGTTCTTCATGATCGCGGCACCGGATTCCGCCAACGACGCACACATCCAGATCCTGCAGCAGCTCGCCATGATGATCATGGACCCGGACTTCAAGGAAGCCCTGATCGCCGCCAAGACGAAAGAAGAGTTCCTGCACCTCATCGACCTCAAGGAAGATGGCAAGTTCGAAGCGCCGAAGGCAGAAGCTGAGGCAGCTGAGGGCGAAGCCGTCGAAGCTGCACCGGCAAGCGACCACATCCAGATCCTCGCCGTCACGGCCTGCCCGACGGGCATCGCCCACACCTTCATGGCAGCCGAGAGCCTCGAGCAGCACGCCAAGAAGCGCGGCATTTCTATCAAGGTCGAGACGAACGGCTCTGGCGGTGCCAAGAACATCCTGACAGATGCTGAGATCGCCGCTGCCGACGGCATCATCGTCGCAGCCGACAAGAACGTCGCCATGGCCCGCTTCAACGGCAAGAAAGTCGTCATCACGAAGGTCGCCGACGGCATCAACAAGGCCGATGAGCTCATCGACCGCGCCCTCAAGGGCGATGCGCCGGTCTACCACGCATCGGGCAGCGACACGGAAGAGAGCGCTGCTGACGTCCAGGGCGAGAGCCTCGGCCGCCAGATCTACAAGCACCTGATGAACGGTGTCTCGCACATGCTGCCGTTCGTCGTCGGCGGTGGTATCCTCATCGCCCTGGCCTTCCTGTTCGATGATTACTCCATCGACCCGAAGAACTTCGGTTCCAACACGCCGCTCGCAAAATTCTTCAAGGACATCGGCGGTGCCTCCTTCGGCTTCATGCTGCCGGTCCTCGCCGGTTTCATCTCCATGTCGATTGCTGACCGCCCGGGTCTCGCCGTCGGTTTCGTCGGCGGTGCACTCGCTGGCACGACGGGCTCCGGCTTCCTCGGCGCCCTGATCGCCGGCTTCCTCGGCGGCTACATCGTCAACTTCCTCAAGAAGGCCTCGAAGTGCCTGCCGGAGTCCCTCGAGGGCATCAAGCCGATGCTCATCTATCCGTTCTTCGGCATCCTGATCATGGGCTTCATCAGCCTCTTCATCATCGCGCCGCCGGTCTCCGCCATCAACGGCTGGATGGTCGACACGCTGAAGAACATGGACCCGTCGGCCCGCATCTTCATGGGCATGATCGTCGCTGGCATGATGGCCGTCGATATGGGTGGCCCGATCAACAAGGCTGCTTACGTCACGGGCACGGGCCTCTTGGCTTCCGGTGAGTTCCACGTCATGGCTGCCGTCATGGCAGGCGGCATGGTCCCGCCGCTCGCGATTGCCCTCTGCACGACGTTCTTCAAGAACCGTTTCACGGAGAGCGAGCGCAAAGCCGGTATCACGAACTACGTCATGGGCCTCTCCTTCATCACTGAGGGCGCCATCCCGTTCGCCGCAGCTGACCCGCTGCGCGTCATCCCGTCCTGCGTCGTCGGCTCGGCCGTCACGGGTGCCCTGACGATGGCCTTCGATTGCACGCTGCGCGCACCGCACGGCGGCATCTTCGTCGTCCCGACCATCGGCAACCCGCTGATGTACCTCGTCTCGATCCTCGTCGGCGCCGTCGTCGGCTGCGTAATCCTTTCGATCCTCAAGAAGCCGCTCAAGAATGGTGAAGACAAATAAACACATCCCGCTATAAGTAAAGAGCGCTGGACCGCGTCAGCCACGGTCCAGCGCTCTTTTTTGCTTTATTCTGTTTATCCACAAAGAAATCCACAGCTGTGGATAAATCTCATTTTCCTCGGTTTTAATCCGATTTCCTACTATAATATATACAGGCAGTTGTGCATATTGTGGTTAAAATCAACGACTCTTGTCCACAAATTCTGTGGATAATGTGGATAAATCCGTGGATAACCCCATATATACACCGTACTCCTGCCCGCAGCCCCATATATTGGGTTTCAGCCGCGCGATTTTCCCACGTCTGCCTGTGGATATCTAGCGAAGCGCCGAGACGACTTATACACAGCCTCTTACTTCCACTCCCGATACGGATGGTGAATCAGGCTCGAATTGTAGTAACGCACATCGCCCGAGACCTCCGCCCCAATCCAGTGGGGCTTTATGAACGCAGCATCTTCTGTGGGCAGCTCAATTTCCGCCACAACGAGCCCCTCATTGGCACCCGCGAACACATCGACCTCCCATGTAAAGCCGCCGTACGACTCGAGGAAGCGCCGCTTCTCGATCAGTGGCTGCTCGCAAAGAGCGAGCATGGCCTCCGCATCAAGAAGCGGGATCTCGTACTCGAACTCCGCACGTCGTGTGCCCTCGTTTCGCCCCTTGACCGTAAGGAAGCCCTTCTCCCCCTTGATGCGCACGCGCACCGTGCGCTCTGGCACCGAAGAGAGGTAGCCCTGCGCGATGCGCATCCCTTCTGTCTGCGGCTGCCAGCCCTCCTTGACAAGGAACTTGCGTTCAATCTCTGCTGCCATATCCATCATCCTTTCTGCCATCTTGTTTCATTCCTGTCCTTATTCTACCATCTATCCATCGATTTTTCAGGCTTGCCCGCTACGATATGGTGTGGATACGAATAAAGTAATTGCACATCCCACGCGCTTTCCTTATAATGTAACTATAAATGTGCCCTGCTAGAATAGCAGGGATTTATGCTTGATTTTGAGAAAAGAAGGTATCATTTTGCAAACGAATCCGATCCCGCCTCGCCAGCCGCGCCGTTCACGCCGCCGGCATCGAGGTCTCTTTTGGGGGCTCCTGATTGTCGCCTTTATCGCGGCGGCTGCCATGGGCGCGCTCTTCGCGTCGAACAGCCTGCTCGACAAGTCGGCCGATGACGTCGTTGAGGAGGGCCTGCTGACTTCCAAGGACAAGACGACCATCATGATCATGGGCGTCGACGAGCGCGATGACGACGTCGGCCGCAGCGACACGCTGATGGTCGCGACGCTCGACCCGAAGAAAGACCAGGCCGCGCTGATGTCCATCCCGCGCGATACCCGCGTCAAGATCAAGGGACACGGCTGGGATAAGATCAATGCCGCCTACGCCTACGGCAGCGCCAAGGGCGGCCCTGAGGCGGGCGAGAAGCTCGCACAGCGCACCGTCGAGGACTTCCTCGGCGTCAACATGGACCACTACGTTGTCGTCAACATCCAGGCCTTCCAGAAAATCATCGATGCCATTGGCGGCATCGACATCGATGTCGAGAAGCGCATGTACTACGAAGACCCGTGGGACGACGACGGCGGCCTGATCATCGACCTGCAGCCGGGCATGCAGCACATGGACGGTAAGACGGCCGTCACCTACGTGCGCTACCGCGACGAAGAGGGCGACATCGGCCGCATCAAGCGCCAGCAGAAATTCATGAAAGCCTGCATGGACAAGATCACGTCCCCGGCCATCATCCCGAAGCTGCCGAGCGTCATCGGCGAAGTTATGTCCTCCGTCAAGACCGACCTCTCCTTCCGCCAGCTGCTCGAGTTCGCCGGCACGCTCAAGGAAGCCCAGAAGAACGGGCTCAAGACCGAGATGGTCCCGGGCAAGCCGCTCTATATCGACGGCGTCAGCTACTGGATCCCGGACCTCCAGAAGCTGCGCACGACGCTGGCCGAGACACTCGGCATCACGCTGAACGCCAGCGAGAAGGCCCAGCTTGAACGCACGCAGCACGAGTACGAGAGCTCCATCCCGGCGGGTGCCACCTCTGCCCCGTCGACGACGAAGGCGAAGAGCAGCTCGAGCACGAGCAGTTCCAAGAATTCTAGCTCGAGCAAGAGCAGTTCGAGCAGCAGCTCCAGTTCGAGGAGCACGAGCCGCTCGAGCTCCGAGGGGACGAGCGACCACTCTACGAGCAGCTCGCATGCGGGCAGCACGCACACGACAGCAGCCCCGGCCGAGACGGCGCCAGCCGCTCCGACGCGCAGCAGCAACACAGCAAAGACACATTAAGACACCGTCTTTCGACAAGCATACCAATATGAGCCTTTCCTGCCAAACAAATTGTAGGAAAGGCTCATATTATTATGGCAACTTATTTCACTATTAACAAATTATATTTGTATTTTTATTTCAACAACAATATAATAATATGCAACACGTTTTTACAGTTTGAACATGGTTGTAACTAAAGTTTACTGTAAAATGTAACGTTTATCACAAGTATAACTCAATAACCCTATCATAAACGTCAGCCTTGCTTTCCCCATCGCCTGACGAGCGCGATTCTGCGCAGACAAGAAGCAAAGCAAGAAAGGAAGTATCCCCCATGAGCAAATTGACGGACCAGGCATTAGCCTTGCACAAGGAACACCACGGCAAGATCGAGATGCACAGCAAAGTCCCCCTCCAGAAGGCCAAGGACCTGACGCTGGCTTATTCGCCTGGTGTCGCTGCACCGTGCCTCGAGATCAAGAAGGACTACAATAAGATCTACGACTACACCAACAAGGGCAACACGGTTGCCGTCGTGACGAATGGCAGTGCCGTCCTCGGTCTCGGCAACATCGGCGCCGGCGCCGGCCTGCCGGTCATGGAGGGCAAGTCCATCCTGTTCAAGGGCTTTGCTGGCGTTGACTCCGTCCCCATCTGCCTCGACACGCAGGACGTCGACGAGATTGTCCGCGCCGTCGAGCTCATGGCTCCGACCTTCGGCGGCATCAACCTCGAAGACATCAAGGCACCGCAGTGCTTTGACGTCGAGCGCCGCCTGCGCGAGAAGCTCGACATCCCCGTCTTCCACGATGACCAGCACGGTACGGCCATCGTCGTCGTCTCAGCGCTGATCAACGCCTTCAAGCTCACGGGCCGCAAGTTCGAGGAGTCGAAGTTCGTCCTCAACGGTGCCGGCGCTGCCGGCCAGGCCATCACGCGCCTGATCCACAGCATGGGCGGCCGCGACATCATCCTCTGCGACCGCATGGGCGCCATCTACGAGGGTCGTCAGGAAGACATGAACCCCTACAAGGATGATATCGCCAAGATCACGAACCCGCAGCACGAGAAGGGCCAGCTCGCCGATGTCATCAAGGGTGCCGACGTCTTCATCGGCGTCTCCATCGCCGGTGCCGTCACGCAGGACATGGTCCGCTCCATGAAGAAGGACCCGATTGTCATGGGCATGGCCAACCCGACGCCGGAGATCATGCCGGACGAGGCCTATGCTGCCGGTGCCCGCATCGTCTGCACGGGCCGCAGCGATTACCCGAACCAGGTCAACAACCTGCTGGCCTTCCCGGGTATCTTCCGCGGCGCCCTCGACGTACGCGCCAAGGCAATCAATGAAGAGATGAAGATGGCCGCAGCAGAGGCCATCGCCGATCTCATCGACGAGAAGGAGCTCGACGAGCAGCACGTCATCACAAGCCCGTTCGACCCGCGCGTCGCCCCACAGGTCGCAGCAGCCGTAGCAGGTGCCGCCATCAAGACCGGCGTCGCCCGCCTCACCGACATCACGCCCGAACAGGTCGCCGAGCACACCCGCCAGCTCCTCGCAGACGAGCACGCCAGCGAGGCCTGAGCCTGACAGCATAAATACACAAAAGAGCCGGATACCAACAAGGGTATCCGGCTCTTTTTATAGGCTTGGCATCACTCAGCCTGCAAGGTCTTGTCCAGCTCTTTGGCCAGTTCGATGTCCGAGGACGGATTCTGGCCTGTGATGAGCTCGCGGTCATGGACGACGTGGCTACCGTACATGCCGTCGACGCGCATCTTGCCGCCCGCAATCTGCAGAGCTTGCTCGACGTGAAACGGCATCTCCGTGCCTTTTGCGACTTCACCCGGCCATTCCTCGGCATCTGAGAGAACCGTCATCTCGTAGCCGCTGTAGATCCAGCCCTTGGCAGCAGCCATGGCTCCCTTCGCATCATGCGAGACAAGCGCCTGACGGTAAGCTGCGGCATCCGGCAGAGCTGCAAGCATCGCAGACGGGCCATGACAGATGAACGCCGTCGGCTTCTGCTTCTCGTGGAAGTAGCGCAAGATTGTGCCGAGATCCTTATCCTGCATGAGGTCCGTCATCGGCGCATGGCCGCCCGGCACAAAGATGGCTGCATACTGGTCGAGGCCGCCCTTGATGGCGTCCTGCAGCGAGATGGGCTTGAGACCATTGACGAACGCCACAGCCTTGGCGCGCGCTGCTTCATCGCCGCCAAAGAACTTCTTGTCGTTCGACCCCTTGTCCATGACGGGCATCTCGCCGCTCGGCGTGGCAAGCACGATCTCATAGCCGCGCTCTGCCAGATACTCCGTCGGCACGGCGAATTCATTTAGGAAGAAGCCGACATTCATGATGCTCTTATCGGCGAGCTCCATCTGAGACTGGCTCGAAGCCACGACGAGAATCTTGCCCTTGCTGGCAGCAGCCTCCGAATGGCCGCCAAAGAATGGCAGCATCAGCAGCGCGGCCAAGCACAAGAAAAGAAGACGCTTCATAAAAATCCCTCCTGTTGATCTCATCTCCTGCCAGAGAGCCGTCATTCCTCAGCCCCGGGCAGTATTCTCTGCTTCATATTCACCTTGCCCCATTCGCACATCGCCTCGATGATGGGAGACAAGCTCTGGCCGAACTCGGTCAGGCTGTACTCCGTGCGCGGCGGCACGACGGGGTAGACCTCGCGGTGTATGACGCCGTCTGCCTCGAGCTCGCGGAGCTGCTGTGTCAGCATCTTCGGCGTCGCTTGCGGAATCAGGCGGTGCAGTTCGCCATAGCGGTGCGTCCGCTGCATCAGGTGCCAGAGGATGATGCATTTGTATTTGCCGCCAATCAGGCTCAGCGCTGCCTCAACCGGGCAATGGAACATTGCTTCCTTCATCAAACGCTCACTCCCATCTGCCAACACCTTCTACAACCATCCGGCCAGCTCCAGCAACATTCATGCCTGATGTGCCGCCAATACCGTAGCAGCGAGGCCGCGAACCCATTCCTGATGACCGATATTCATCGGGTCCTTCGGATCTTCATGGAGCTCAGCCGCCGGCTTGCCCTTCTGCGACTCCTGCGTCAGGATGCGCACGCGACCCTCCGATAGATCCTCGATGAGCCAGGCGTGGATGACATCAAGGCGATGCTCTGCGTCGCCTTCAGCCCAGCCATGCCATGCCAGGCGGCCCGGCTGACCGTCATGCGGTGCCTCAAACTCCGTAATCTCTGCCTCAATCGGGAAACCGAACGTCTTGAAGCGGAAGCGCGTATCCGGTGCCAATTTCGTGCCCTCCGTATTGTCGAACTCGACATCAGCGACATTGCTGTAGTACGTCGGCCAGATGCTTGTATCGATGAGGTTCGCGAACGTCTCCTCTGCGTTGATGCCTCTGACGATGACCTCATTCGAGGCGAAGTTGTCCGTGAAGCCCGGCAGGTAGTCATGCGGCCAATTGATTTCGTTTAACATAAATATCCTCCATCTATTTCGTCGTATCTCATAGGTTTTCCTTTTGCCGTAGCGGCTCATTTCAGCTGATGTGTTCATTGTATCCGCAATCGCATCCTTTGTGAAGAATGCACTTTATTGTATGATAGTAACCAAAAGGATAGTATTGAGGAGAGAGCCACATCTGCTATAATGAAAATAGATAACGACAACAGAGAAAGGATATGATATCATGAACGCCATCTTCACCCGTACGAGCGTCCGCAAGTTCGAGGACCGTCCCGTCGAGAAAGAGAAGATCGAGAAGCTGCTGCAGGCCGGTTTTGTCGCGCCGTCGGCGGGCAACCAGCAGCCCTGGGAATTCTATGTCGTGACGAAGCGCGAGACGATTGAAGCGCTTGCCAAGACGAGCCCCTATGCCGTATCGGCCGCTAAAGCTCCCGTCGTGCTCGTCATCGCCGCCCGCAAGGACGTCATCTTCCCGGGCATCACCGACATCGACTGCGCCATTGCCACGGAGAACCTCTGGCTTGAGCTCGAAGAACTCGGCCTCGGCGGCATCATGATGGCCGTTTCCCCCGTCCCGGACCGCATTGAGAAAGTCGGCAAGATCCTCAACCTGCCCGACAACCAGTACACCTTCGCCCTGCTGCCCTTCGGCTACCCCGTCGGCAAGAAACCACAGGTCGACCGCTACGACGCCAAGAAGATCCACTGGGTCGAGTAAATACATCCTCATGAAAGAAGGAATTGTTTGTCTACCTCAAAACGCTATCTATTGCTGGTCATAGCCGTCATGATCCAGTCAGCTGGCATTGCTCTCGTGGTCAAAAGCCTCTTGGGCACATCGCCAATCTCGAGCCTGCCGTATGTCCTGAGCCTGATCTCGCCGTTCACCTTTGGCCAGACGACGTTTGCCGTCAACATGGTCTTCGTCGTCTTTGAGCTCTTGATGCTGCGGCGCGATTTCCCGGCTGTCTTCTGGCTGCAGATCCCCGTGACGATCCTCTTCGGCTTCTGCATCGACTTCTTCATGCAGCTCTTCGCCATCGTACCGGAGGCCTACGCGCTCAAGCTGCTGCTCTGCCTGCTCGGCACGGCGCTCGTCGCGCTCGGCGTCGCGGGGCAGGGCATCGCCGATGTCCTCATGCTCGCCGGCGAGGGTGCCGTCTACGTCTTCGCGCGCAAAACAGGCATCGACTTCGGCAAGGTCAAGGTCGGCAACGACATCAGCCTCGTCGTGCTCGCCGCCATCGTCTCCGTGCTGACCATGGGCACCATCGAGGGCATCCGCGAAGGCACGCTGATTTCCGCGCTCTTGACCGGCATCATCGCCCGCTTCTACCTGCGCCACCTGAGCCGCATCGACGCCCACGGCCGCATCTATCTCGCGCCGCATAAATCATAAAAAAGACTCCGCTTCTGATGAACGCGGAGTCTTTTTCCTGTCAATATGTCGTATCTCAAAGCGGCTGGCCGTCGACCTGCTGGTCGTCTTTCTTGAGGATGACGAAAGCGTAGAGGCTGGCCACACAGACGATGCCGGAGATGACGAGGAAAGTGCTCTGGTAGCCGATGCTGTCATGCAGGGCGCCGAGCGGCGTCGAGAAGATAATCTGGCCGACCTGTGCAGCGATCTGGAAACCGACCATGTAGAGCGTCGCCGAGATGCGCGTGTCAAAGTGCAGCGTGAAGTAGCGGAAGACAGCGAGGATGAAGAGCGCCGTTTCCGGTGCGTGCAAGAGCTTGATGACGGCGACGCCAAGAGGATTCGTGACGAGGCCGCAGCCGCCGATGCGGACGATCATGATGGCGCAGCCGAGCAGGATGGCCTTGCGAACGCCGATACGGCGCATGAGGATCGGCACGAGGCCCATCATGAGGAATTCGAGGAAGACTTCGATGGAGTTGAGCACGCCGTAAGCCTGCTGGCCTGCTTCTGGCGTCGCGAAGAAGCGCGTGAAGAACTCCGGGAACATCTGCTGGTCAAAGACGGTGTAGAACGTCCAGCTCATGATGACGAAGACGATCATCTTCCAGACCTCGATGAGCTTGAACACGCCGACGATCTCGCCGAACGACGGCGTCTTGCTCTCCTTGATGCTCTCTGCCTTGACCTCGTACTGCGCCGTAAGCGAAGCGTCGTTCTCCGGCGTCATCGAGACCAAGACGATAAGCTGCACCGCCGCCACAGCGGAGCCCGTCCAGAAGATCAGGTTCGGGTTCATCGTGAAGAGGAAGCCTGCGCAGAGCGCTGCCACGGCATAGCCGAACGAGCCCCAGGCTCTGGCCTGGCCGTACTCAAAGGAGTAGCGGCGGCTCAGGCGCTCTGTGACCGCCTCAAAGACAGGGCAGGCCGCGAGGAACGCCACCGCGAGGTAGACGGCACCGACGACAGCGCCGACGTAGAAGTTCGCGGCGAGCATCGGCACGTAGACCCAGGTGAAGAACGGGCCGACGAGGATCTGGCAGACGGCGAAGAACTTCAGCATCGTCTTCTTCATGCCGAGCTTGTCCTGCAGGGAGCCGTAGACGAACATCAGGACGAGCGCGACCGCGCTGCCGAAGGAGTAAATCGTGCCGACCTGCGCGCCCGTGAAGCCCTGCTTCGTCGTCAGCCAGATCTGAAAGAACGACCACCAGATGCCCCAGCCCGCGAAGAACAGCAGGATCTCAAGCGAGCTCGTCCTGTAGAACGGATTCGAAAATGCCTTCAAGAGATTTCCCATGATGTGTTTCCCCTTTCCCCAAAAACACAAATCAGAAAAGCTAGATAAATGAGATTGACATCAGCAAGACTCAGGCGAAGATGTCGTCGAGCTCATAGAAGACGCCATCCGTCATGCGCACCGTGCCTTCCTGCGGCTCGAGCACGACGACGCGTTCCTCCGTCTTCGGGTAGAAGCGCGTGCTCATGACGATATCGCCGTCATTGAGGAAGAACTCCAGCGAGGAGCGGTCCTCGTAGACGCGCAGCGAGAGGTGCTCCTCGCCCGCCGGCAGCTGCGCGTAGCGCTCTTCCTTGCGCCCCGTTGCCGCCGACTTGCGCGAGAGCGTCACGAGGCCGCTCTCCTTCTCGACCATGAGCGATACGGTATCTTCAAAGCCGGCCGTGAAATGGAGGGCCACGCCCTTGGCATCGGTGAGATCGAGATCTGCGCAGAGCTCGCCCGTCTCATACGACCAATCGCCGAGGCTCGTCTCCTCGCTCAGGATGCATTCCGGCATCGTGTGCGCGGCCTTGCGCAGAGCCGTGAGCTCGCGTGCTGGCGGCGTCACGAGTCTGTCCTTGCGGTAGTGCAGCTCGCGCGGCACCGTCATCTGGCACGACCAGCCGTCGGCCTGCTCCGGCATCGCGCTCTCCCACATCGCGAGCCAGCCGATCATCACGCAGCGGCCGTCCGGCGTCTGCGTGACCTGCGGCGCGTAGAAGTCGAAGCCGTGGTCGAGGATGTGGAAGGCATCGTGGTAGAAGATGCCCGACTCGTAGTCCATTTTGCCGAGCATCGAGACCGACTGATGCAGGTTGAGGTAGCGCTTGCCCTCCGGATTGACGCCCTGCGGCGAGAGGATCAGCGCCTCGTGACCGTCGAACTCCGCGAAGTTCGGGCACTCCCACATGAAGCCCTGGTTGCCGTGTGCCTTGGCCATGACGTGCTTGAACTGCCAGTTCTCGAGGTCCTCCGACTCGAAGACGAGCACCTGGCCCACCTCGTCCGCCGTCTGCGCGCCGACGACCGCGTAGTAGCGGCCCTCGTGCTGCCAGACCTTCGGATCGCGGAAGTGATGGTCCTCGCCCGTCGAGACGCCCTCCGGCAGCGTGATGACCGGATTCTTTTCCGACTTCTCGAAGTGGATGCCATCGACGCTGACCGCGAGGTTCTGCGTCTCGATGCGGTCCGGCTGGCCTGGCTTCTTCAGCAGGTCGACATGGCCCGTGTAGAGCAGATAGAGCTTGCCGTCCTTCTCGATGCCGCTGCCCGTGAAGCAGCCATCTGCATCGTACGGATGGTCTGGGAAGAGGGCGACCGGTTGGCGCTGCCAATGCACGAGATCCTTGCTCGTCGCATGCGCCCAGTGCATCGGCCCCCATTTTGGCTCGTACGGGTAGTACTGATAGAAGAAATGGTACTGGCCGCCAAAGTAGGCAAAGCCATTCGGGTCATTGCACCAGCCGACGCGCGGCGCGATGTGGAAGCGCGGATACCAGCGCTTGTTGACCTCCGCCTCATGTGCCGCGATGAATGCATCCGGCGTGATCTCTTGCTGTTCGTCTGTCATCGTCTTCACCTCGTGTAGTTCTTATATCGAACCGATTCGATAAATACGTCTGGAAAATCGAAGCAGTCTTCTCGCATTCAGTCGCATGTCGAACCGCTTCGATGCTTTTATTATATTCACTTTCATCGTACATGTCAATCATTTCATCGTATTTATTTTTCTTGTCATTGTCATTCAATTTATCTGAAAATACTGTTTCTATAAGTAAAAGATATGCAACAAAACCGAGATTGTGATAGACTAAACACAAGACCAGATGAAAGGACTGCTCCTATGGCAAGAATCAAAGATGTCGCCAAGCTCGCTGGCGTCAGCACCAGCACGGTTTCTCTCGTGCTCAACAACAAGGGATACGTCTCAGCCGCCACGCGGGCCAAGGTCGAGGCCGCCGTCCAAGAGCTCCACTACGTGCCGAGCGAAGTCGGGCGCAACCTCTCGCTCAACCGCACGAACCTCATCGGCGTCATCATCCCGGACGTCGCTCACCCCTTTTTCGCCGCCCTGCTGCACGAGATTGAGATAGCTCTCTACGATTACGGCTACAAGACGATGATCTGCTCGACGGGCGAGAAGAAGAACGCCGAGCTCGCCTTCCTCGACATGCTGCGCCGCCATACGATGGACGGCCTGATCATCGGCGCCCATGCCCTGCACATCGAGAACTACCAGCACATCGAGCTGCCCGTCATCGCCTTCGACCGCTACCTCTGCGACGAAATCCCGATCATCCGCGCTGACCACCATCAGGGCGGCCAGCTGGCCGCCAATGCGCTGCTGAAGCGCCATCCGCACCATGTCGTGCAGATCACCGGAGCTCCAACCGTCCACACGACGGCCCACGAACACGAGGACATCTTCGCGCAAGTCATCAAGCAGGCCAGCGTCCCGCTCGACACGATCGTCATGCCGGCCAACGCCCTGCAGCCCAAGGATTTCTCCATAGCCGCCCGCGAGGTCTTTGAGCGCTACCCCGACGTCGACGCCATCTCCGGCACGGACCTCGGCGCCATCTGCGCGTTGCGTGAGGCCAGCCGACGCGGCCGCCGCTGCCCCGACGACCTCTCCATCGTCGCCTACGACGGCACCTACCTGACGCGCCTCGGCCCGCAGACCATGACTGCCGTCGTCCAGCCCATCCCCACCCTTGGCCGGCGTGCCGCCGAAGCCATCGTGCGCCGCATCCGCCACAAAGAGCTCCCCTCGCTCCAGCCGCTCCCGATGGGTTTCCAGCAGGGCGAGACCTGCTGATTCACCAATACGAATAGAGAACATCCTGATACAGAAAAGGGCTATCCCCGAGCAATCTTGCTCGAAGGGATAGCCTTTTCTATACTTGATTCATTTACTGAGCATCCTGAACATCTTGAACATCCTGTATACTGAGATACTGAGCATCCAAGAGCGGAGCGCACTCAGTTCTTCTGGTCCATGACGGCCATCGAGGCGACGATGTCGTTCTCGCCAGTCGACATGAGCTTGACGCCCTGGGTATTGCGGCTGATGACGGAGATGTCGGAGATGTTCGTGCGGATGACGATGCCCTCCGTCGTGATGAGCATGAGCTCCTGGTCCGGATGGACGACGCGCAGTCCGATGACATCGCCCGTCTTCTCCGTGACCTTGAGGTTGATGAGGCCCTTGCCGCCGCGGTTCTGGGCGCGGTACTCGCTCGTCTCCGTGCGCTTGCCGTAGCCCTCAGCCGTGACCGTCAGCACCTCGGCGTTTGGCGAGAGCGTATCCATGCCGATGACCTCATCGCCGTCGTTAAGGCTGATGCCCTTGACGCCGCGGGCCGCGCGGCCCATCGCGCGCACATCGTCCTCACCGAAGACGATGGCCATACCCCACTTCGTGCCGAGGATCATGTCGCGCTCGCCGTCCGTGAACTTGACGCCGATGAGCTCGTCATCGTCGTCGAGGTTGATGGCATTGAGGCCACCCTTGTGCAGGTTCTTGAACTCGACGAGGCTCGTCTTCTTGACGATGCCCTTCTTCGTCGCCATGAACAGGTAGGCGTCCGGATTAAAGCCCTTGACCTGGATGACGGCCGTGATCTTCTCGTCCTTCTCAAGCTGCAGCAGGTTGATGATGGCCGTGCCCTTCGCCGCGCGGCTTGCCTCTGCGATCTCGTACGCCTTGAGATGGTAGACGCGGCCGCGATTCGTGAAGAACAGGATTGTGTGGTGCGTCGTCGTGATCAAGAGGTTCTCGACGAAATCCTTCTCCTTCGTCGGCATGCCCTTGATGCCCTTACCACCGCGATTCTGGCGGCGGTAGGTGTCGAGCGCCATGCGCTTGATGTAGTTGTTGTGCGTCAGCGTGATGACGACATCTTCCTCGGCAATGAGGTCCTCGACGTCGATCTCGCTCGTGTCGACCGTCAGGCGCGTACGGCGCGCATCACCGAACTTCGCCTTGACTGCCTTGAGCTCATCCTTGATGATGGCGAGGATGCGGCCCTCGTCCGCGAGGATGGCCTTGTACTCCTCGATGGCCTTCAGGACTTCCTGATACTCCTCCTCGATCTTCTCGCGCTCGAGGCCCGTCAGGCGCTGCAGGCGAAGGTCGAGGATGGCCTGAGCCTGCTTCTCCGAGAGCTTGAAGCCCGAGATCAGGGCTGCGCGCGCGATGTCAGCCGTGCGGCTCTCGCGGATCGTCGTGATGACGGCATCGAGGTGGTCGAGGGCAATCGTCAAGCCCTCCAAGATGTGGGCGCGCGCCTCTGCCTTCTTGAGGTCGTAGCGCGTGCGCCGCGTGATGACATCTTCCTGATGCGCGATGTAGTAGTGCAGGACTTCCTTGAGGTTCAGGATCTTCGGCTTGCCGTCGACGAGCGCCAGCATGATGACGCCGAAGCTGTCCTGCAGCTGCGTGTGCTTGTAGAGCTGATTGAGGATGACGTTCGCGTTCGCGTCGCGGCGCAGGTCGATGACGATGCGCATGCCGCCGCGGTCCGACTCATCGTTGAGCGCCGTGATGCCCTCGATCTGCTTGTCGCGCACGAGCTGCGCGATCTTCTCGACGAGGCGCGCCTTGTTGACCTGATACGGCAGCTCCGTGACGATGATGCGCGGCTTGCCGTTCGACAGCGTCTCGATGCGGGCGTTCGCGCGCATCTTGATGACGCCGCGGCCTGTCGTGTACGCCTGGCGGATGCCGTCCTGACCTAGGATCAGGCCAGCCGTCGGGAAATCCGGTCCCTTGATGACCTTCATGAGGTCGTCAATCGTCGCATCCGGATGGTCTATGAGCATCAGCGTGCCATCGATGACCTCGCACATGTTGTGCGGCGGGATGTTCGTCGCCATGCCGACCGCGATGCCCGACGTGCCGTTGACGAGCAGCTGCGGGAACTTCGCCGGCAGTACCTCCGGCTCCTTCAGCGACTCATCGTAGTTCGGCGTGAAGTCGACCGTTTCCTTGTCGATGTCCTGCAGCATGAGCTCCGCAATCTTCGACATGCGGACCTCGGTGTAACGCATGGCAGCCGCCGGGTCGCCATCGACCGAGCCGAAGTTGCCGTGACCATCTGCGAGCATGTAGCGCATGGAGAAATCCTGCGCCATGCGCACGATTGCATCGTAGACCGACGAATCGCCGTGCGGATGATATTTACCGAGGACTTCACCGACGATACGGGCCGATTTCTTGTAGGGCTTGTTCGAGCCCATGCCCGCCTCCTGCATCGCGTAAAGGATGCGGCGGTGTACTGGTTTCAAGCCGTCCCGGACATCCGGCAGAGCACGCGCGACGATGACACTCATAGCGTAGTCGATGTACGAGTTCTTCATCTCGTGTTCCAGGTTGACCGGCACGATCTTTCCCTGACCAAAATCCACAATCTCACCTCAAAATCTCAAAACAAAAACATGTATTCTAGCAAAATCATTTAGCATTTAATTATACCATTTTTCTAGGAGAAAGTCCATCAGAGCGCATGATACACGGGACTTTCAAGATCTTCCCGGAAATAGCGAGGCCCATCGGTCAGTCACACCGATGGGCCTTTGTGTTTCATGATGTTGTCCGACATCACTCTATTAATATCCTAGGTTAATATGGATATTTCGTCAATATTTTACTTCAATACCTCCGAATAGATGTAGCCCTCGCGCACGCCGGAATCGCTGTAGGTGATCTCCTTGCAGTGGAAGCGCGCGGCGAGCACCTCGGCGATGATGAGCCCCGGAATGACTGTGTGGATGCGGTCCGGCACCGTCTTCATCAACATCGCCGTCATCGCCTCATTGATGCCGTGTTCGTCCGTGAAGCGCTCGATGAGCGCCTCGAGGCGGGCGGCTTCCATCTTCACATTGTCGATGGGCTTCTCGTACAGCGCATTGTAGAGCGCCGTCGCGCCCTTGAACGTGCCGCCGATGCCCGCGATCGACGCCTCGCGGACGTCCGCGAAGGCCGTGGCCGCTCTGAGCGTCGCCTCCGCCTCCTCGCGCATCGCCTCGCATTCCGCCTTCGTCGGCAGCATGCCGTGCACGTACTTCGTGCGGAAGGCCAGCGAGCCGATTGGCAGGCTGATCTTCTGCTCGATCTTGCCCGCGCTGTAGGAGACGATCTCCGTGCTCGCGCCGCCGATATCGATGAGCAGGCCTGCGTCCTCATTGAGGTCGTGCGTCGCGCCGATGAAGTCGTACGTCGCCTCCTCGTCGCCCGTGATCACGCGGATCGGCAGCCCCGTGCGCCGCTCGATCTCGCCGACCGCCGCCGCGCTGTTCTTCGCATTGCGCAGCGCCGCCGTCGTGAACGCCACGACATGCGTGATGTTGAAGGCGAGCAGGAAGGCCCGAAACTCCTTGAGGATCTCCACCGCCTTGTCGATGCCCTGCTGCTGCATGACGCCGTCCCTAAGATACGCCGCCAGCCCGACCGTGTGCTTCTTCTTCATGAGCATCTCGACATGCGTGCCTTCGATGCGATAAATCGCCATGCGGACCGTGTTCGATCCGATATCAATCATTCCGTATAACATGGTACTCCCCTCGGCTCACTGCCCAATCCTCTCAATCCCAGATGCCCAAGCGACTCAACGCTTCAGGCCATTGCCCGTCAGCGGGATGACGACCTTGTAGTTGTCCGGCTTGCCGTTCTCGAAGAACTGCACCGCGCCCGCGAGCGCCGCCGCCGACGTCATCTCGACGTAGATGCCGCGATGGCTCAGGTATTTCTGCGCCTTGAGGATGTCCTTGTCCGGCACCGTGATGACATCGCCGCCCGAATCGCGGATGGCCTTTACCATCTCCTTGAGGCGCTTCGGCTTCGTGATGCGGATGGCCTCCGCGATCGTCGTGCGCTTCGGCGAAGCCGGCACCTCATGGTACGCCTCGTAGAGCGGCGCGCACTTCGACGACTGCACCGCGACGAAGTGCGGCAGCCGCCCGATCTCCATGAAGCCGAGGAACAGCCCGATGAGCATCGTGCCATTGCCGACCGGCATGAAGATGTAATCCGGCACATGGTGGCCGAGCTGGTCGTAGAGCTCATGCGCCATCGACTTGATGCCCTCAAAGAACAGAGGGTTGTAGACGTGCGACGCGTAGTACGCATCGCCGAGGTTCTGCTTGACCGCCGCGCACGCCTTCATGCGGCCATTGGCCACCTTCACGATCTTCGCGCCGTACGCCTCAATCTGCTTGACCTTCTCCTGCGAGATGTCGTCCGGCGTGTAGACCGTGCACTCCATATCCGCAGCCGCCGCATACGCCGCCATCGAAGCGCCCGCATTGCCCGACGAGTCCAGCGCGATCTTCTTGATGCCGAGGTCGTGCAGCGCATTGATCATGCCGCAGGCCCCGCGGTCCTTGAACGACCCCGTCGGCAGCAGATGCTCCATCTTGAGCAGGAAGTCGAGCTTGCCGACCTGGAATGGCACGAGCGGCGTCACGAACTCGCCGAGCGAGATCTCGTGCTTCACCACCGCCTCATGCGGGTCCTTGTGCAGGCGGAACATGCCGCCGCAGTCACATTTGTACGAATGCGTATTCAATGGGTATTCTTTCTTGCAGTCTTCACAGTAGAAGTACATGCGGATCGCTTCCTTTCCCTTGACGAACATGTACGATGAATTGACGTTCCACGTCCGGCCATTCGTCTTGCCTATACCTAAAGAGATTCGTCACGCGGGCCCCCATCCCCTCTAAAATCTTGTGCATCTTGTTAAAAATCTTTGCCGGCCGCTGAGATTAACCGACTTCTCATCCTGCCTCTAATTTTTGCTTGAGAATCATTTGCTATCAACGAGACGGGCACCGGTGTCAAGCAGGACTACACCAAGGCGCGACAGCTCTATGAGAAAGCCGCCGCGCTCTCCGGCACCAACGAGACGAGCACCATCTCCGAGGAATCCGGCCGCAAGATCACGACGCGCGTCAGCCCCGGCAGCGCCCTCGACATCCAGGACGGTGTCACGAAGATCGACACCTCCACCATCTGGACACCCGTCACCGCCATCGACTTCTCCGCCCAGCACGACACCATGATCGAGAACGCCGACGGCAAGACCCTCTACCAGCGCGGCCGCGTCCGCCCCGGTGACGAGACCAAGAACGCCCCCGAGACCATCCCCACCGGCCAGCGCATGGTTTACACCATCGACGGCTTCCCCGTCACCTACATCGAGCCCACATCAACCAGCAGCAAATAACAAAATTTCTCAGCCCCTATTGAAATGCTCCCCCATTTGTTGTAATATAGTCATGGGAGACCTACTACATCTAGTATGTGGTAGGTGGCAGAAGGTATAGAGGCGGCAAAAGCGGGAACGTTCGGTTGTTCCCGCTTTTGTATTGCACAAAATAAGTCCAATGGGCCATCCCAGATAAAACACTTGCCCTAGCAAGCAGATATGATATACTAGAGACTGTAGGATATGCACGAGAACACCATTATACTAAAAAGGCACCTCCAAGGACGGTAACCCAGGAGGTGCCTTTTTGCATCCTTATAAAAAAGGATTTTAGAAATTCCGTACAGAAATACAATGCCTGATTATTTAATTAACGACACCTTTTTCTCTCCGCTAGTTCCAGGTAATCCAGATTCTTCTTTAAAAAAATTATATCCAGTAATTTTCTGTCCCCCGGATGACATGTACAGTGTTTGTGCAACAATACTACCACGCACATGAGCTGCATTACCATTAATTGTAACAGTTCCTTCCGGAGCATAAATCATAGCATTAAGTGGGATATCATTAGGAACGGTAATACTTCCGTGCAATGATATAAGTACTAAATACTCATTATCTTTAGGTGGTGGAGAATGCTCAAAGCTAGCACTAATATTTCCACTTACGATTATCACTCTATAATACCTATTTTCAGGAGGTATTCCTCCTGCATCATCGATGCTTACTATTGTATCACCCTGAGGACATAAATCCGGATAAACTCCTGCATGTGATGAAGAAAAATTGTAATCTTTATTAGGTCTATCATCGTAATATATGTGTTCTTTTTCTCTATCTTTTATAGCCATATCACGATAATTACGAATCATTTTTTCAATTCCGCTATTAGAGTCTATCCTAATATCAGCGATTCCGTTATTTTTATTATAATCATGGATATCTGTAAATGTTTTTCCATCTGGCGTAGCAAAAGCTAATGGTTTGTTATCCCATGCTTTATTAGACCAAACCTGTTTATTTAATGGTACAGCAGAATAAATCTTCCCATCTAAAGTATTGACTCTATCATTCCAAAATAATATTGATCCATTAGTTAATATATTTCCTTTAATATTCATTCCTGATGACACCATAAATATGCTAGGATTACCAGTTTCATAAGATTTATTAGCAACAGTTATTGCATAATTAAACATATCATCAGTAGGTAATGATTCTTTTTCCTTTGAGACTTTAGCCTTTGCTGTAGCATATACTGGTATCGTATCGATATCAAACAACTTCAAGAAGGATGCTTCTACACTGCTCCGCAATGTTACATCCAATTCATCTTTCTGTTTATCCGTATGATAATTCAGCGTTTCGAACTTATCTGGGAAGTCATCGCCTGTCTGATACGAATAACTAGTAAAATGTGGATCAAGATTCGTCTTCAGATACTTAAGGACGACATCATCGGCCTGGTTGTCGTCAAGGTGATATGCTCCGGCCAAAGCAGCTGCATCTGCTGCGTTCTGCAGCTGCGAGCGGCGCACATAGGCGCTGCCAAAGTCAACGGCCATCCCCGTGAACGCGATGATAAAAGGCAGCAGAAAAGCCGTCAGTACCAGGATTGCCCCCTGCTGTCCTCTGCGATGTCCCTTCATCTCTGCGCCCTTCTTTCCTAAAACCGATTGTTCTCTTCTAGTATAGCAGTCCGCCCGCCCCGCCGCAACGAAAAAAGGACTGCTCCATCGAAGCACTCCTTCATCCGCCCGCACACTGACATACCGAGTACCTCGTCATCACATGATGGTCTGCAACAACGACGGCTGGACAGCTAAGACACGCAACAGGTTCGAGATAGCACGGCTCGGCAGGATCTCATCGCTTTCGTACTTCTGGAAAGCCTTCTTTCCGCCGCCAAGAATCGTACCGGCCTGCACCTGCGTCAACTTCAATTTCTTGCGGATGGCACGGATCTCCATCGGCTTCAAGAGATGCTCTGATTCCGCTTTCAACTGATTCAGCGCCTTGTCATAGACCTTCATGTCATCATCCGTAAAAGTCCCCTCATCATTATCCTTCGGATACCAGCCTGGCATCGAGAAGGTCATCTGATGCCCTGCATACGAGATAGTCATGGGCCGCACATCTCTCACAAGCTCCTCGCCAGTCTCAACATCGTACTTCTTTTCCTTATCATCCATCAGTATCACCTCATTTTTCCATAATGCTCTTTTCAGGTACTGCGCATCCTACTCGAGCAGAAAGCGCTGTTGTCAATCCCCACGAATCCTAGTAGAATGGAGATAGAAAGGCAGGTGGGAGAATGAGTTTATCGGAAGAAGCGCTGTACGGCAACCGCAATGCTGCCTACGATTAGGCGGCGAAGAAGGTGCTTTCCCAGAAGAAGATTCTCGCATTCATCCTGAAGCGCATGGTCGAGGAATTCAAGGACGAATCAGTACAGGACATCATGACGAAGTACATCGAAGATACACCGCGCATCAGTCAGGTGCCGGTTCACCCGGATGAGACGAATCAGGAAATCGAGCGCATCCAAGGCAACAACGTTATATTTATTATAAATAACAAATAATGATATTCGTATTTTTAATAAATTTTACTGTTCACTCTTTCTCGCATCAGGCGCAGCCGGAGCTGCAACAAGTGCTCATCGAAAGGGCTACTACAGTTGGGCGTAACGCTACGCCCTCTATCCCGTCTGCGTTCACGTTCGGGAATACTTTTCGCATGATCTGGTAGGCACCATTGATGTCGGCATTGATTTTCCGGCCATCGTTTGCTTGGAACAGTCCGCGATGAACACGGCGTGACTTGTCATAGCGGTCTTTGGCCGGAGCCTCGCCATCCAAAAACGACGTGCCGCTCGTATAGCTTTCCTCAGTCAGCACGACCTTCATACCGATTGCCTCAGCCTTGTACTGGAGCATCTGGATGAAGCGGGCGAAAGGCAACTGCACGAAGTTCTGGTTGACTTTGCGGCCAAGATTTGCTTTCTGTTTCCAGCCCTTATTCTTGCCGACGACCAGTACCGACACATCCTGCTCTGCGCACAAGTCAATGACCTTGCGGCTTGCTTTATGCAGGTAATCCTCGACCTTGCGATTCCGCTTCGCTGTGAGCCGCGCGATTCGCTTGGATGAATGGCGTCCATTCATCAGCTCACAGATGCTCCTGCGCTTGGCCATCTGCTTGTTGTAGTACTGATTGACTGACTTGAGCGGCGTCCCCTTGAGCAGGACAGGTCGCTCGCCTGTGTTCCAAGCCAGCGCCGCGAGATTGTCGACGCCGATATCGATGGCGGCATACTTTCCATTGTCGGCTTTCTCCTCGACTTTCGGCAACTCATAGACGAGCGCCAGATCAATCTCCCCACCATGCGGGATAATGCGTGCCTGCTTGAACACAGCTTCTGGCTGACTGGCGAAGATGGCCTTTACCGTGAATCCTTGGAAGGTTCGAGGAAAACGGATGACTCCGTCCTTGAGCTTGCAGTTCTGATTTGTCAGCACCAGCGGGAAATAGCCGTCTTTCGGCTTGTACTTCTCGGGATGCGCTTTCCAGTCCTTGATGGCCGCGAAGAAGGAGGTCCAGTTCTTGTCTAGCAGTCGAAGCGTCTGCTGTGCCGTCTGCGCAGTCGGCATCTCCCGATAGTCGGGGTAGTCTTTATCAGCCTTCAGCAAACGGTCGACTTCGCCATAGCGCAGCCATTTGCCATCTTCAATGAATGTTTGACGAATCAGGAAATTTCCGTGATTGTACAGATTCTTAGAACGATGACAGAATTCGCGCAGCATGGCGTAGAACGGTGAAGAAGGTTTAAGCCGGTGGCGTTCCACTCGTTTCATCATCCTCTATCGCCTCCTTGTTCTTCTTCGGCTTCCTATGGCTGGAATCCAGCTTCATGGAGTAACAATGCAGAAGACTCACCATATCCTCGAACACTTCTTGAGAGTCAAGTTTTTCAGAGCCGACCTCACTCATGACGACCAGCTCACAGTTGTATTTCTGGAACAGATAGTCGAGCAAGTCATATGCATCGCGTGAAAGCCTATCCTTGTAGGTTACGACTATACGCTCGACACGCCCAGCAAGGACATCATCCAAAAGGTCGAACAAGCCCTTCCGCTTCTCGAAGTTGATGCCACTGGCAATATCCGAGAATACGCCATTGACGGTGTAGCCCTTCGTGAGACAGAACTGTTTGAGCTGCTGGATCTGGTTCTTGAGGTCAAGTTTCTGCTTGGGCGTAGCGACACGGGCATAGATGTAGGTCTTGCGCTTTTCCTTCTTGTTGAGGAACTTGTAGACATCTTCCTCGTTGTAGTCATAATGGCCATTGGGCATGACATGGACACGGATAATCCCTGTCTTGACATACTTCGTGAGTGTCGGTCTGGTAACTTGCAAGATGCGAAGAACATCTTTAGAAAACATATGGACTCACCTCCTTATAGATAATTATAACATATTTTAATATAATTATCTATAGATTTGGTGTGGTTGATTTTATATCTTTACTATATAATAAAGCCGTTAGAAGGAATGTCTAACAAGACGTATACCAACTGAAAAGACCTCAGCCGGAGTGATAACCGGCTGAGGTCTTTTTGCATTTGGCTCCTCTTGCAGCAATGTTTAGGTAGAGGCCGATTTTCTTTGCGCGGACCTGTAGTGATTTTTGGCAAAGGCTCGGGTAGGCGCACTTCCGCATTTCAGCACCTGAAATGCCCTCTGAACCCAGACGTGGTCTGGCTTCGCAGGCCTTGAAAATACTGTCGGCGACCTTCGTCCCCTGAACCTGCCGTTGGCTATTGATTTGCGTTTGCGTCTACGGTCGCCCAGATAAAGGATTCTAGTTCCTGCTGGCTGTTTCTGGTGAACAGGGTCTTGCACCACTCTGTGTCGTTCAGCTTTTGGAGCAGCAGTGCCAAGAAATCGAGATGATCGTTCTGGTTCTGTGGGGCCAGGCAGATGATGCAGCGGATTTCTTTGCCGCTCTGCATCGTGATGGGCTTCTCGAATAAGGTGAGTGCAGCGGAGCTGGCGAGGACGCCGTCTTTTGTCTTGGCATGTGCGAGCAGGACGCCTTTGCCGAGCACCATGTAATCGCCGTAACGGGCGAGCAGCGCAATGATGCGGTCGATGTAACTTTGGACGATGAAGTGGCCCTGCAGGAGCGGCTGGCATGCGTACTGGATGGCATTTTGCCAGGCTGGTTTCGCATGTTTCGCGGCGGCAGGAATCTCGCCGCTGCAGTAGGTTACGTACTTCAGCAGGGAGTCCGACTGACTCTGTCGACTGCGGATTTTCATCTGATGGTTCTTCCGGTAGAAGTAGTCGTTCAGTCCTCTTAGCAGGCCATTCATGTCTTCGATCTTTGCATAGTCCGAGATGATAGCGACGATTTCTCGCACGTTCTCGCGCAGGCCGGTATCGATGGGAAAATCCAATTCGGCCAGGCGATTGTGAAGTTCCTCCCATTCCTGTGTTGTCGGCAATGGCGATATCGACAGCACGGGGCAAGGGATGTTTTGGAAATACTGCCGTGATGTTGTCGTGATCACGAGGCCGACGTCATCGAGTGGGAACTGCAGGCATTCGGCGGTGCTGAGCGGACCGGTGAAGTGCACCTGCGGATAGCGGCTGCGCAGCTGCAGCAGCAGGAACTGTGATGTGCCGATGCCACTGGAACAGACGACGAGGATTTGGCGCTGTTGGAGTTCTTCGGTTTGCTGGACAACTGCGCCACCGAAGTAGGTCGCAATCAGGGCAATCTCATCATCTGAGAAGTCGGCGTGCCAAAGGTATTCCTGTGATTTGACCGCTGTTTTGGTCAGATAGAACAGGCTCTGGTAGTCCTGCTTGATTTTAGACAGCATCGGATTGTGGTAGCGGATTCCGTTCTGCAGACGATGATAGGCCGAGATGAGATGGACCGTCAGACGGTCTACGAGGACCTTTTGCTCCTGCGTGATGTCCAGACCGGAAAGCGAGGCAAAGCGGCTGGCCAGATGGTCGGCAAAGTGATGCAGACTGTCGTAAAGTGCATCCTTCTGTGAGACGGAGGTCACTGCCTGTTGGCGCATGAGGCGACACAAGTATTGGCACTCATCCGTGTCATTTATGTCGTGGCGAGCGAGAAAGGCTTCGGCCCAATCGCGTATCCGGTCCTCTTCTTCGGACCATGTTGTCTGCGTCAGGGATACCCGATCTCCGTTCACCAGCCGCTGGTCGTACCAGGTGAGGAAGTACATCATGAAATGATGGGCGTCGTCGGTCAGGCTGCTGCCCACGAGGTCTTCGTACGACTGCAGCAAGGCAGGAAGATCGGGCGAATAACTCAAAGTATAATATTTTTCAAGCAAGTGCAAGATGGCGGCGAAGTTCTCGATGATCCATCGCCTTTTTGCCAGCTCACTTCCTTCTATGATGCGTCCGCGCGGTGTGACGCGGACTTGGAAGGAAGCTTTTTTGTTGTAGACTTCCAGACGGCGCAGTTCCTGCAGGACGGTGTTCCGCGCGACTTGGAAGATGTCCATGAAGTCTTGGAGCGAGATGCCGGGTTCTGTGATCAGCATGTAGTCCAGCAGTCGGTTGCGGTCGTCTAGATGAAGGTCTTTCAACGGAATCCGCATCTCCTGCGGATGCGTCAGGACGTTGCAGACGACGGGCTCTTGCTCATAGCTGCGCAAGGCGTTCTTCCCCTGCTCTTCCAGATAATACCCCTGTCCCTTCTTGTTCTGGATGATGGGGATACCCTGCTCGGACAGGGCGTGATTGACTTTCTTGATCAGGTAGAGGATGCTGCGCCTGGACAGCTGCAGCGCCTCCTGAAGCCCCTCGATGGATATAGCATGGTCATTTTGCTGCAGCAGATTCAGCAGCTTATCACCGTTCTTGAACGGACAAAAGGATAACATGATTTGGCCCCCTGTAGGTTGATAGCATCATCATAGTTCAGTTATTGCACTTTTGTCAAATCCTTATTGCACTTGTTTGAGCCTGCGGTTGCGTCTAAAATAGGCACTGTAATAAGGAACAAGCCACAGTGAAAGGAGGAAATGCATGATGGAGCTATTCAGTGAACAATATGTTCAGTACATCGATCAGGAGCATGTATCTTGGCAGAACATGATCCAGATGGCTGGTCAGCCGCTCCTGGACGATGGCTTGATTGCACAGGAGTACGTCGATGAGATCATCACGACGTGCACGGAAAAAGGGCCGTACATGAACATCGGGCCGAACATCGTGTTGGCACATGCAAGGCCGCTGCCTTCCACCAAGAAAGCCGTGATGGCACTGCTGCTAAGCAAGCAGCCGGCAGCCCTGCTGGATGACCCAGCCCATACGGCGCGCCTCTGGATTTTCCTGGCGACTCCGGATGATCGGAGCCACATCGAGTTGATCCAGAAACTGGCTACCTTGTTGATGGACGCCGATCGTGTTCAGCGTGTTTTAGCAGCAAACTCGCAGGAAGAACTGCTCGGCAGTCTTCGTGCTGAATAAAGAAATCATTTACCATCTGTCATTCATAGTTTAGGAGGAATTACAATGAAATTCTTATGCATTTGCCAGTCTGGTCTCGGTAGCAGCTTTATGGTCCAGATGAACATCCAGAACCTGCTCAATTCTGAAGGCGTGACAGAGGAAATCTCCGTCGAACATGCAGATGTTGGTAGCACGACGGCGGATATGGCGGATTACTTCTTTGTCGAAAAGACGCTTGGTGACGCTGTGTCCGGCCTGCCGCAGGATCGCGTTGTCCTGCTCAACAGTCTAATCGACCAGAATGAAGTTAAGGCAGCCGTCAATAAGATTCTCGACGACAATAACATTGCCCACGACTAAGGGATAAATCCCAAAGGAGGAATTTGTCTATGGTACAGAATCTTTTTGTCAGTATCGTCCAGACACCAGCCTTGCTCGTCGGCTTGCTGGCCGTCTTGGGACTTATCTTACAGCATAAAAAGACGACACAGGTCATTCAGGGGGGTATCAAGACCTTTGCAGGATTCCTGATCCTGACTGGTGGTGCTGGCATCCTTGTCAATTCGCTAGATCCATTTGCAAAGATGTTCCAGTTCTCGCTCGGTGTTCAGGGTGTTGTGCCGAGCAATGAGGCCGTAGTCGCCATTGCTCTGGTGGATTATGGCTCTGTAACGGCGATGATCATGTTCGTCGGCATGCTGGTCAACATCGCGCTGGCCCGCTTCACGAAGTTTAAGTACATCTTCTTGACTGGCCAGGCTATGCTCTATGTATCCTGCTTGACCGCCGTCATCCTCGTATCCGCTGGTTTCGGCAATGGCCTCTTCACCATCCTGCTCGGCGGTCTGTTTGAAGGCACGCTGCTCACCGTTACCCCGGCACTCTGTCAGCCGTTCATGCGTGTGATCACCGGCGGCGATACCGTCGCCATGGGCCATACGGGCAACATCGGCTACGCTCTGGCTGGCTGGTGCGGCAAGTGGTTCGGCAACAAAGAGCACAGCACGGAAGACATCAATGTCCCGAAGAGCATGTCGTTCCTGCGTGACTCGACGGTCTCCATCACAATCGTCATGGCTATCGTTTACATCATCCTCGCTCTGATGACGGGCCAGCAGTTCGTCGAAGAAAACCTCAGCAAAGGGACGAATTACATCATCTATGCCATCGTGCAGGCCGGTACGTTTGCTGCAGGTTTTGCAGTCGTCCTGCAGGGCGTTCGCATGATCTTGGCAGAAATCGTCCCAGCTTTCCAGGGCATTGCCATGAAGCTCGTGCCGAATTCGAAACCGGCACTGGATGTTCCAATCATCTTCCCGTACGCCCCGAACGCTGTTCTGCTTGGCTTCTTCGTCAGCTTCATTGTCGGTACGATCTCGATGTTCGGCATGGTTGCCCTTGGCACGGTCGTCATCATCCCAGGCGTTGTCGGTCACTTCTTCTGCGGTGCCGCAGCTGCCATCTACGGTAATGCAAAAGGCGGTCGCCGCGGTGCGATCATCGGCGCTGCCGTTAACAGTCTGCTCATCAGCTGGCTGCCGCTGTTCATCCTGCCGGTCCTCGGCAACCTGAGCCTTGCAAGTTCGACCTTCGCAGATACCGATTACCTCATCCCGGGCATCATCCTCGGCAACATCGGTGCGCTCGGCGAAACGGCCCTGCTCGTCGGCATCATCGGCTTCACGGCCCTTGTCTGCCTGGCAAGCAAGCTCATGAAAGAGCCGGAGAAAGCTTAACCACATTGCATATAGAATCAGCCTTGATCTCGCAGGTCAAGGCTGATTTTTCTTTTGCCTCTTTGTAACAGTCCACCAGTACCATGACTGGTATTGCAGATTGTTTTCGAGTATAATAGAAGATGATGTGTTTGACGTTCAAAAGACAACAATGAGTTAGGAGATGAAAATAGATGTGGAAGCAGAAAGGGCAAGGTATTGTTGAATATGCGTTGATACTGGCTTTCGTTGTAGGTATTGGGGGCGTGCTCTTTGCCAATGGGAACTTGGCAGACTCCATCCGCTCTGTTTTCAGCAATGTCAATATTCAGCTTAGTGCGGCCACTACAGCACAGAACATCATTGAACGGCTTCGGCAGGGGCGGTATGAAGGACTGGCTGATGAGCTGCAGGGGAAACCTAGCAAAACGTTGGAAATTACATCAGATAGCGCAGAAGGAGAGAAACTGGCCAAGGAGCTGAATATCCAGGCTAAACCGGGAGATGCCTGGTTTGTCAGGGTCACTACCACTGGGCACACGGTGTTCACTTATTATTCGGCAGATGCTAATGGCGGTACGACCTACGATGCATTGAAAGCGTCTTACAAGAATAATCCCGGCTATTATTATACGAAGAAGGATGGGAATTCTCACCCCGTTAAGATTTATGAAGGAAATTACAATGGAACTGGATCAGGAACATACTATCCTAACGCCACAGGCTGGGTGGGTCCTTCGCCAAGTGGAAACGGGATAATCATTGACCCAACCCCAATAAACAGGCTGTAAACAACCTTCAAGCAGTTCTTAGGAATGGAGAAACGTCAGTCTTGGTCAACGAGATTAAGGCTGATTTTTTTGGAAAAAAATTCGACGGGTGAATTTCCTTTACCATGATGAAGGAAATTCACCCGTCGAATTTTTAATACCGTATCGTATCGGCTCAGCCCTGATTCGGATTCCAGCTGCTGGCACCTAACGGCTCGATCGGATGCGAGTCGCTGAACGGAGCCCCGCAGTTCGGGCAGCCCGTATTCTCACCGCAGCTGTCTCAATATAGCGTGCCGAAGTTGCTATACTCGTATAAGTTCGCACCATCCACATCGTCTAAAAAGCACAATTTGTGAATAAAACATCATTGTTCGTTGTCACAAAATGTGGTAATATTAAAAAAAGTTACCGCAAAAGGAGTGGATCAAGATGGTATTTGCCGATAGACTGAGGGCCCTGCGCAAGAAAAGTGGGCTGACGCAGGACGAATTCTCAAAGCAGACTGGCATCGGTCGGAGTGCTGTTGGCATGTATGAATCGGGGAAGCGCGAGCCCAACTATACAACGCTTTCGAAGGTGGCACGCTTCTACCATGTCTCGACCGACTACCTGCTGGGCCGCACGGATACGCCCGCAGAGCCACCCACACGCAAGACAGAGCCCTCCGCCCGCAAGCCGCACGACGTCCAGCAGCAGCTCCGCTCCTTGCTTGCCGACCTAGCCCCAGACAGCAGCTGCACTTTCTGCAACGGCCACGAGCCCTTGGACGATGTCACACGCGACTTCCTGCGCCGCTCACTTGAGAACATCCTGCTTACCGCCCAGCAGCTGTCCAAATCCCAGGCCACATCACACGCCAAACCCGGGGAAGATGACACCGCCACCCGCATCGGCAAGAAGATTCTCGCCGCCACCCCCGCTGCCCAGATTGCCATCAGCCAGATCATCAGCGCAGATAACAACAATCACGCAAATGCACATAAAGGTCAAAACATCTAAAAGCGTCGAATTCGACACGTTTAGAACCCCGATGCACGAGGAAATATCCGCGATGCCGCCAATCTCGTCGAGCTCATCGTCCTGTCTAATCTAGAAAACCTCAATGCAGAATTCATCAAGACAGGCCTGCCTCAAGCTGAACGCTTGAAGCGCCTCCATGATACTGCCATCTCCCAGCTGCGCTCTATCGCTGCTACAGCCAGTATCCAGCGACTCAAAGACCGTTTTGACGAAGAGTAATCCTATTGCAGCAAGCCATCCACGCTCACGGGGATGGTGCCGAGCTTGCGAGGCGGACGAGATCCATCCTTCTTGTTTAGCATCTGCTCTCGTGGTATGATAGAGCTAGGATTTGAGGTGGACATCGCTCTACCAAAAGGAAGTGCCCTCCGCGGTTTGGTCACCGTGGAGGGTACTTTTGCGCAGCCAGTTCCGTAATCAATCATGAATCATGCGATATTCAATTCTCTGCGGATAGCGTTCTGCAAAACGTTCGACAAGTTCAGATTATGATCTTTTGCCAGAGCATCCATCCATGCTGGAATAGAGACGCTCTTGCGGACAGCTCTTGTATCAACTTTCCGGCTGTATGCCAGCGTATCGGCACGTACAAGAGCTGTTGTAGATCCTTCTGGAATCCTAAGCGATGCGAGCGGCGTCGGTGGATGAATTTCTTTATGCTGTTCTTCCATCGTAAGCAGCATTACATTCAGGACATCTTCCGCGTTGTCGAGCGCTTCCTCGATGGTAGCCCCATCCGCATAAGCTCCCTCTACATCAGGAAAAGATACGATGACACCATCATCTTCTGGCGTCAAGATTGCTGGATATACATATTTCATGATAATGACCTCCTTGTTCTCGTGGTTATTATGAAAGCAGTCCATTATTTCAATGGGATTCCCGCATCCTTGAGAATCTTCTTGAGCGTCCCAGTTCGGACTTCTTCTTTTGAGTGACGTCCCACGGAAAACAGTTTCCCCGTGACGGGACTTTGATAGATGTCGTGGTTTGCTCCGTTCCGCACCATGTAACATCCATGCTTCTTGAGCAATCGTATAAGCTCAGCCGTTGTCATGTCATCACCTCTACGACTATTTTATATAATATTACATAATATGTCAACGTTTTATGTAATATTATATAAAAAGTCCTCGTCGCTATCGCTAGCATCCAACGGCTCAAGGGATGTTTTGACGAGGAATGAGTAAAATAGGCACTTTTCTGACATCACACGATTATATATAATTATGTGGTGGGAATCACACAATTATGTAGAATCATGTGCGCACATGCACGTAATGATATAGGACAGCGAAAAAGTCAGGCACGATATTTTCGGGCCTGACTTTTATTTTGCTTCTTGAATTGTAAACTTTTGCCCTGTATGAAGTCCTAGGGCGTCTGCCTGTCCTGCTGTCATTTCGAGGACGCTGTGAGCGCGCCAGCAGGCGGAGAGGCCGATCCAGGGGCGCAGGTGGCTGGCAATCTTGAGGATCTTGCCCTGTTTGTCGAGGTAGACGGCGTCGATGGCGAAGCACATGAAACACATGTGGATGCTGTTGCACGGCGCGATGAGCAAGGCCGTGGCGGGCGGCAGGGTGCTTCTCAGCATGAGGCCGCGGAAGCGCTGCCAGAAGTTGGTCGCTAGATGGACGGTGAGGGTGGTGTCGGCCCCTTCTACCTGAAATGTTTTTGTCTGCATGATTATTTCTTTCTAGAGGTTCTTGAGCAGGTACAGCAAGCTCGGCACGAGGGTGACAACGAAGATGGCTGGGAAGATGAAGAGGACGAGCGGGAAGACGATCTTGACCGGGGCTTTCATGGCTTGGGCCTTAACGTATTGGCGGCGGCGTTCGCGGATGTTGTCGGCCTGGTTCTTGAGAGTCTTGCCCATGCTGGTGCCGAGGCGCTCGGCCTGGATGATGGAGGTCATGAAGAGCGAGACGTCCTCGAGTCCACAGCGGTCGGCCATACTGCGCATGGCGGTGCGGCGCACGACGCCCATGCGGATATCATCCTGCATGCGGCGGCATTCGTCGATAAAGGGGCCCTTCATACGCGCCGTGATCTTCGAGAGCGCGGCGTCGAAGGAAAGTCCCGCCTGCACGCTGACGCAGAGCAGGTCGAGCACCTCTGGCAGCTGGTGCTCGATCTGCTTCTGGCGGCGCTGGATGGTCGTATTGAGGAATACGACGGGCATGAGGCCGCCTAGGAGCCCGAGCAGGAAGACCATCATGGCCTTCTGTACGGGCGCATATGTAGCCGTGCGGACCATCACCAGCGCAAACAGCCACATGACAACGGCGCCGAGCAGGCAGCTGCCGAAGAACTCGGCGACGCCCCACTCGCGCGACTTGCCTGCGAGCATGATGCGCTTCTGGATGATGGGGCGCAGCCGCAACGGTGTCAAGGTCGTCGCCAATGCGCCGAGCATCTGCTTGATGCCGCCCGCTGGCTTCCTGGCCTCGGGCTGTGCCGCTTGCGGCTGTCCAAAGGCCCCCGGCTGCACGTCGAGTGTCTCCAGACTCTCGATACGCTGGCGCATCGTCGACTTCGGCTGGACCTTGCTGCGAATCAGGCCGAGCAAAATCAAGAACAACACAGCCGTCAGGGAGAGGACAAACAGCAGCTTCAGCATCGTCTCAATCCTTTCTCAAATCGTAAATTACGCCTCAGAAGTGGCCGCCCTCGAAGGCGATGTCATTTGTACCGGCGGCGGTGAAGAAGCCGTCGGGCAGCTTGATGCCGCTGATCTCGAATTTCTCGAGGAAGCTCGGCTGCAAGCCGGTCGGCACGAAGTGACCAAGGATCTTGCCGTTGCTGTCGAAGCCAGTCTGATCGAAGCGGAAGATATCCTGCGTCGTGATAGTCGTGCCCTCCATCTTCTGCACCTCGGTGATGTAGGTGATCTTGCGGCTGCCGTCGCGCAGGCGCGCCTGATGGATGATCAGGTCGATAGCCGACGAGATCTGCTCGCGGATGGCACGCTCTGGCAGCTCGAGGCCGGACATCATGACCATCGTCTCGAGTCGCGAGAGGACGTCGCGCGGGCTGTTGGCATGGGCCGTCGTCAGCGAGCCATCGTGGCCCGTGTTCATGGCCTGCAGCATGTCGAGCGCCTCGCCCGTGCGGACCTCGCCGACGATGATGCGGTCGGGGCGCATGCGCAGGGCATTGCGCACGAGGTCGCGGATGGTGATGGCACCCTTGCCCTCGAGGTTGGCCGGGCGCGCCTCGAGCGTCACGACGTGCTGCTGCTGAAGGCGCAGCTCGGCGGCATCCTCGATGGTGACGATGCGCTCGCCCTCGGGGATGAACGACGAGATGACGTTGAGCGTCGTCGTCTTACCGGAGCCAGTACCGCCCGAGACGAGGATGTTGATGCGCGCCTTGACACAGGCGCGCAGGAACGTCGCCATCTTCTCGTCCATCGTGCCGAAGGAAATCAGGTTGTCGACGCTAAGCGGCGTCTTGGAGAACTTGCGAATGGTCAGGCACGGACCGACGAGCGAGAGCGGCGGAATGATGATGTTGACACGCGAGCCGTCCTCGAGGCGCGCATCGACGAGCGGCGACGATTCATCGACGCGGCGGCCAAGCGGTGTCAGGATACGCTCGATGATGTTCATGAGATGCGCCGTGTCGTGGAACTTCGCATCCGTCAGCTCGAGCTTGCCCATGCGCTCGACGAAGACCTGACGCGGGCCATTGACCATGATCTCGGTGATGGCGTCGTCCTTGCGCAGCGCCTCGATAGGACCGAGGCCGAGCACCTCGTCGCGGATGTCCGCGATGAGGCGCGGCTTCTCGCCCTGCGGGATGGCAAACGGATTCTCGTCGAGCACGCGCTGGCAGTAATCCGTGATGAGCGTCTCGACCTGATGCGGGTCCTGATGCACCGAAGTCAGCATCAGCTGCTCCTCCGGCGTCATCTCATCGACAATGCGCTGATGGATACGCTGCTTGACTTCCTGATACGAGCGCTCCGCCGCCATATCCTGGCTGTCCTCACGGGCACCAAAAATATTGACCTGACGATTCTCACCAGCCGCCCGTCCCAGGCGCGTCAATAACGACATCGTACCTCACCTCTCATTATTCTTGTTTGTTCTCACTACGCATTTCGTACGTTATTTTTAAATCAAAACTTTCTGTGATATCTTTATCACTACCAATAAGTTTTCCCAAACCATTTACAATATGAACAAAAGTAGAACCGCTTGTATTTTCTGTTATTTTTGCCCAAGCTTTTACTTGTACATTTCCAGATGATTTTACATAACTGACATTAAAATCATTGCGATTATCGGGCGACCATTCATAAAAATTTAACGGTAACTTTGCATCACTATAGTTTTTGTATACATCACTGTATCCTATCTTTTGATAATCTTCAGTAGTTATAACAGATGCTGAACGAGCACTATCACGAACAATAGAACTAAGATATAAATAATCGGCAAAATAAGAGCATAAATAAAAAACAAAATAGAGAACAAAAAGAAAAAAAGGCAGGATAAATGCAAATTCCAAAATGGATTGTCCTTTCTGGAATTTCATAAATCCCGCCCCCTTACATACAGTACCCTATCAGCTTCCACTTACAACAGTGTGTGTTCCTGTAAGCTCTTTTACTACATTCCCAAATGCATCTTTGAGCCCCTGAGCTAAGCTTGTACCAGTCGTAGTATTGAACAGTACCGCTGCCGCTACAGCTACGACAAAAACCAGCAACAAGGCATACTCCGTAATGCCCTGAGCTTTTTCATTAAGATAGCGGACTTTCATGTACTTAAGAATTTCTAACATAAATACTCCTCCTTAATATTATATTATTTATTTATTATGCAACTCCTTATGGAGAATACATACATGTAAATATAAAATAAAATTTAACTTACTATTTTATTTATTTCTCCTATTATTTGTAAATAAATCAAGCGATACCGCAACCTAAAATATGGACTCATGAAAAAAGCAAAGATTCCTATCAAAAAAATTAATAACAGAGCATATTCAACTATTCCCTGTCCTCGTTCGGATAAGTAACGTCGCTTCATGTACGATAAAAGTGATATCAATGACAATATCTATACCTCAATAACGAATATCTGTGATTTTCTTGATAAAAAAGATGCCAATGAGTTCTGAAACTATGGCTATGCCGATAATGATGCGGCCCACCTCATCTTCAAGCAATGGCTTCAGATAATCCGGCTTGATGAAGGTCAGGATACCTGCCATCGCAAATGGCAAGATAGCCAAGACAATACCGGAGAGTCTTCCCTGAGCCGTCAATGTCATGACCTCTCTGCGCATCCTAACTCGCTCCGCAATCGTCTCGCTGATCGTATCGAGGATGCTGGCGAGGTCGCCGCCAACTTGTCTCTGGATGAGCACGGCGGTGACGACGAGCTCGAAGTCGGGGCTGGCGACGCGGCGCTGCATGTTGTCGAGCGCGGACTCGAGGGTGTTGCCAAGGTTGACCTCATTGACGACGAGCTGGACTTCGCGGCCCATCGGGGCGTCCATCTCGCGGGAGATGAGCTCGAAGGCCTGCATGAAGCTGAAACCGGCGCGCAGGGCGTTCGCGACCATGGTCAGCATGTCGCCGAGCTGGTTCGTGAATTTCTTGCGCCGTCTGCGGATGCGCAGGCCCAGTAGAGCAAAGCCCATCAGGATGCCCACGAAGGCACCGACGAAGAACATCGCGCCCTTGAGCGTCACGAGGAAGGTGACGAGTCCGACGAGCCCGCCCCAGAGCAGCAGGATGGCTTCGAACTCGGTGCCGCGTATCGGCCAGTCCGCCTGCTGCATCATGAGCTCGATGCGCTTGCCCTGCTGCAGCCGCCCGAGGCCATTGGCGATGCCCTCAATGCAGTTATAGAGCAAGGCTTTCGGCGTGAGCTTCTGCTTCTGGCGCTGCGCCTGTTCGCCGCCGGCGAAGTAGTTGAGGCGCTCCGTCATGACGCGGTCTTCGCGCGAGCGGATGGATAGCAGCCCGAGGAGCAGGGCAAAGCAGAAGACGGTGATCAGAATGGCGAGAAGTGCCTTCATGACGACCACCTCGCTGCCTGCGGGGCGCGGCTGCCGATAATCTGCTCGGCGAGCCGGTCGACGCTCTTGGCGAGCGGATTGTCCGGCTGCAACTCCGTCGCCATCTGGCCGTTGTCGGCGGCCTGCGAGACGACGAGGTACTCATTCGGGATGATGGCCGCGACGGGGTGGCCGAGCTCATTCTCGAGCTCGCGCCGCTTCTGCTCCGTGCATGGCGAGACGCGCGTGAAGATGACCCTGGCGCGCTCGTCGGCGTCATCCCAGTCCTGGAAGATCGCCAGCGCCCGGCGCATGTGGTCCATCTCGAAAGCGCCGTTGATCATCGCGCAGAGGTACGTCACGCTGGAGTTCTCCGCGGCGGCAATCGACGTCGGGTTGAAGCCCGGCGGCACGTCGATGAGCAGGTAGCGGAAGAGGCTCTTGGACATGCGGATGATGTTCTCGAGCTGCGGGATGGAGACCTTGTCGATGTAGTTCGGCTTCGTCGTACCGCAGAGCACGTGGACGCGCTCGGAGACGGGCACGTAGTAGCGCTTGAGCGTCACGGGGGAGAGGAACCTGACATCGCGGGCCGCCTCGACGATCGTCGACTTCGGCGCGAGGTTGAAAAAGACGGCCATGTCGCCGAACTGCAGGTCTGCGTCGATGATGCCGACCTGCTCGTGCGAGCGGCGCGCCAGAGCCTCGGCGAGGTTGGCTATGAGCGTCGTCTTGCCACTCTTGCCCTTGGGGCTGAAGAAGACGAGCGTCTCGCAGTCCTTCTCGCTGCCCTCCGTGACGAATTCGCGCACAGCCTCCTGCAGCTCGACGCCGGTGAACGGCTTGATGAGGCAGCCGCGCGCACCCGCACCGATGAGGTGTGTCGCGCTCTCGGGGCGCCACTCAGCCGCCATGCCGAGGATGTCGGCATTGGGGTAGGACTGGTGGAAGGACTCGATGAGTGGGATGGCATTCTCGTTGTCGATATCGAGCAGGATGAGGTTCGGGTCGAACATGCGGCCCTGGCCCAGTGCGTCCTGCTTGCTCTGATAGCGTACAGCCATCGTGAAGCCCGGCGTGCGCTCGATGACGGCGCTGAGCTTGGAGAGCATCAGGCGGTCTTTCTCGACCAGCATGACACGGTACATCGGGAATGCCTCCTTTCTTTAACCGAAGATGCGGCTGAGCCAGGATGACTCTTGCTGCTTGGCCTCTGTCTCGGCTGGGGTGCTGCTGTGGTTGGTGTAGCGGTCGACGAGGGCCCGGAGGGCATCGCCAAGGGCCGTCCTCTGCGGCGCCAGGACGAGCGGGATGCCGTCTCGTATCGAAGTGCTCGCGGCGCGGAAATCATTCGGCAGGACGTGGTAGAAGGGCTCGCCGAGGAGCTTCTGCACGTCCGCGAGGCTGATGCGCGTCTTGGCATCACTGCGATTGAGCACGAGGCGGATCTTGTTCTTATCATAACCCAGTGTTTTAAGGGTGTCCATACCTATTTTCATGTTTTTTATCGTCGGCAAGAAGTCGACGATACCGAGGAAAGTCACGATGGTCGACTGGTCGAGCATGGCAAGATTCAGCGTGCTGAACATCGAGGCCATGTCGATGAGGATGTAGTCGAACTGGCGCTGCAGCGCGCGCACTGCGCGCACGGCGTAGTCGTGGTGGATGTTGTAGGCTTCCTCGAGCAGCTTCGGCGCGGCCAGCACGGAGAAGTGCACGCCCTCGCGTTCATACGGCGTCAGGAATTCCTGGACGCGGCACGAGTCGCCCTCGACCTGCATCGTGCGCTGGAGGTCGGCCAGTGTCTTCGTCGGCTGGAGCTGCAGGTAGTGGCAGACGTCACCGAACTGGAGATCGAAATCGACGAGGCAGACGCGGTAGCCCTCGCGGGCCAGCTCGGACGCCATGTTGCAGGCGACGAGCGTCTTGCCGACGGCCGAAGCCGTGCTGAAAAAGGTGATGACAATGCCGTTGGCAGACGTCGGCCGGGGTTCCGTTGACATGGGCATCACTCCTTTCGGTAATTCAGGGATTCATCTTACTTATCCATGCGGTCGAGGATGTCGCGGGCAGTGGCTTTAATGCGGTTGCCCGGCAGGTCGGCCGTTGGCTCGGCGGACTGGTCGATGGCAGGGGCTTTGGCCTGTGCTTTGGCAGCTTTCTTCGCGGCCTTGGCGGCGTCTTTGGCTTCCTTGGCCAGCTGCTCGTTCGACTTCTCGGGAATCTCGCCGTTGACGTCGACCTGCTTCATATCGCGTACCTCGCGGCGGCTGTCGTTGTAGGCATCCTCCATGTCCGGCGACATGCGCGCCGGCGTCTCTTCGCTGACGACACGCGGCGTGATCAGGACGACGATTTCGGTCTTCTGACGCGACTTGTTGTGATACTTGAAGAGCTCGCCTAAGATAGGGATGTTGCCGAGGAGTGGCACCTTCTGGATGGTGTTGGCATCGTTGGAATTCAGCAGGCCGCCAATGACCATCGTCATGCCCGAAGGGATGTTGACGGTCGTGTAGGCAGAGCGCGTCGCGATGCCCGGCATGCGGTAGCCGTCCTTGGTGACGGCGTTGTTCCAGTCGAGGCGGCTGACCTGTGTCTCGAGTTCGGTCGTGATGTTGCCGTCCTGATCAACCGTCGGTTTCCAAAGTTGGATTCCTATTCCATATGTCTTATAAGATGTTGTGGTCGAACCAAAACCATTAGATTCTTGATAAGGAACCTCGCCACCAATAAGAATGCTTGCATTTTTACCACTCATGGTAGTGACATTAGGGCGTGAAATGACGCGGGCCTTACCATTCTCAATTAATGCGTGGATTTCAGCATTAATTTTCGAAAAATGTGTGAAAAGCCAATTACTGTTATACCAATGGTTGCCTCCGCTACGTTGACGGCCATATGACTCCCCGGCATAATAAGTGCCAACATCATTCATTTTGATGCCACTACTATCTGTATCGCTCATATCCTGTGATGCATAATTGATACCGAGATTTTTGGCATCCGATGTCCCCAACTCAACAAACATCGCTTCAATGTTGATTTGGTCCGGATTCGTCATTTCTAGTAGATTAACCACAGAATCGCCAGTACTGCCGCTAGTATCTCTGGGCGTACGTTGATACGAATCATTAGTTACTGTTTTATTCTCATATCGACCATCTGGGGTCATACTACTTTTACTCTCTGTAGTCGAAACATATTGACCCTGATCCTGACTAGGACTAGAATTAGAACCCTTTGCATAAAGTTTAGCAATAGTGTACGCCAAATTGCGCTCATACTGGTTCTTTACCGTACCGCGCAGCAATATCTTGCCGCCAATCATCTGGACGCGCACATCTGGCAGGCCGATGGCGTCTTGGACGATCTTGGCGAGGCCGGAGTCCTGATCGGAGACGGTGATGCGGTACTCGTAGCGGTAGCCGTTCGACGCCCAGACGTTGAGCGTCGTCGTGCCCGGCGAGATGCCGATGACGTTTAAGGACGTGCCGTCCAAGAGGCTCACGTCGGCAATCTTTGGATTGGCGATGGCAACGCGCGTGATATTGCGGCCCGTGTTGAGGTAGTACGACTGGTTGAGGTCGATGGAGAGCGGCGTGAACTGCGCGTAGGCGGGGGCCGGGGAGAGGATGGCTGCTGCTGCAATGACAGTGGCCGTCAGGCCGTAGATGGCGTTTTTCATTGGACTCCCTCCCTCGTCGATGTCACACCGCGGATGACCTCGATGGTCCGCCCGAGGACGGGCATCGAGCTGGCCGAATCGCCAGAGCTAGAGCTGCTCGGCGCGCTGTAGCTGGAGCCGCCACCCGAATAGCTTGGGGCACTCGGCGCGCTCTGCGGTGCGCTGTAGGCCGGTGCCGGAGCTGGCTGCGGCGCACTCGGTGCGCTCGAGCTCGATGCGGCCTGACCGTTGCCCTGTGGCACGCCGGCGTAGTCGGTGTCGAACGTGTACATGTCGCGCGGCTTGAACGGGCGCAGGACGAGGTACAGCGTGCCTTCCTGCGACTCGGCGGCGAGCTTGAGTGCGTCGGCTGGCTTCAATGCGACGGTGGCGGTGGCCATCGTGTCGCTCGAGGCCTTGGTGTTGACGCTGCCGACATTGGCCGTGCCGGAGCTTGCGTCCTGCTTGTCGCTCTGTGAGCCGTCTTTCTTGCTGCTGTCGCCGGTCGGCGTGTTCGGCAAGTCAGCCGTGCGGTTGATGCCGAGCAAGAGGACGTCCTGCAGGATGATGCGACCGTTGATGCCGTTCTCCTTCGTGCCGGTGATGACCATGATGTCGACGTAGTCGCCCGGATGCGCGAAGCCCGAAACGCCGGTGACGTCGTTTATCGGGATGGTCACGGCACGGCAGTCGGGCGGAATGATGCCCGTGAAGCCCGCCATGCGGATGTCGACGTAGACTTTGCGCGAGGTCATGATGTCGCCCTGCTGTATCGCGGTGCTCGTCGGATGGTCAATTGCATCGGCGACGTCGTGGAAGGCGCCCTCGGGCACGAGCTCACTCGGGACCTCTACGACCTTGAGCATGTCCTCTTTGACGACGGTGCGCTCGGGGATGTCCTGCTTGGCGGCGACGACCTGCACGAGGTTGGTCTGCGGCTTCTCGGCCGCTTTCTGGTCATCGCCGGACATCGCGAGGTAGACCATGAGGCCGAGCAGGATGCTGACGACGCCTGCCGCCACCACCCATTGACGATATGTGATTTTGTCGAGGAACTCACGGATGCGCTCCATGGGTTTCAGCTGATTTGCCATACTGCCATTCCCTTACTTATCTTTTCATGAATCCCTAATATGGGGTTCAACTGCAACGGCTGCTGCGACCTGCCCTGCCTTTTATAACAAGGCGTTCTGCAATCTTTATCTTATGCCAATAAGTATACCATATCTAACGCAATTTGTTCTTAGAAATTTTGACGTATCGCTACGTTTTTGCTAGGATAAGGTCAGCATGTAACTCTTTTTTATAAAAGGGGTGTTTGGAATGATATTTACCATAATGAAATGCCTGCTCTCGGTACTGCTGGCGGTGGGCGGCGGGCTGCTCGGCAGCCGCTGGATCGCGGCGAGCTACCGCCAGGCGAAGGGCACGGAGGGGCTGCTGAGCTTCCCGGAGCGCATCGAGGAGCAGGAGAAGAAGCGGCCGGGGCGCTTTGCGGTCTGCATCGGGTTCTTGTTCTGCTTCACGATGCTCACGCTTCCGTACGTGCATCTGACAAAGCTGGTGTTCTTGATGATCTTCCAGTACTTCATGGTGCTCTACACGTGGACAGACTTAGAGCAGCGCGTGATCTTTGACCGCATGCTCATACCGTTCGCGGTGATGGGGATCATCTCGATCCCGCTGCTCGACCGCGTGCTGACGGACCATCTGATGGCGGCGGCTGTGGGCGGCGTCGTTTTCCTCGCGCTGGCGGTGCTGACGAAGGGCGGCATCGGCGGCGGGGACATCAAGCTCGTGGCGGCGCTCGGGCTCTGGCTCGGGTCGGATATGCTCATGACCGTCGTGATTGCGGGCATCGTGCTCGGCGGGATGGCGGCGCTGATCATGCTCGCGACGGGGAAGCGCAAGAAGGGGGATTACTTCGCCTACGGGCCTTACTTCACGATCAGTGCGCTGCTGTTTACGCTGCTGTGAGCGGCGAGATACGGTCAGCAAGGGGGCCGGGGGATGTATTTCGGCTTCGTCGCTGCGCTCCTGCAGGCGAAATACATCCCCCGGCCCCTAGACACAAATCAAAAACGAGGTACCGTTGCGGTACCTCGTTTTTTATGCTCGTCATTCGATTAGCGGACGCGCATCTCTCTGGCCTGTTCGCGCAGGCGGGCAATGCGTTCGGCTGTATCGGGGTGGGTGCTGAAGAGTTTGGTCAGGGCTTTGCCGGTGCCTTCGAAGGGGTTGACGATGTACATGTTGGCGGTAGCGGGCTTGGCGCTCGGCAGGGTCTCCTGAGAATGGGTCACGTAGTACTCGATTTTCTCGAGGCCGTCGGCGAGGTAGTTGGGGTTGCCGCAGATCTCGCCGCCGTCGTGGTCGGCTTCGTACTCGCGGGAGCGGGAGATGGCCATCTGGATGAGCATGGCGGCGATCGGGGCGAGGATCATCATGGCGATGGCGGCAATCGGGTTGACGCCGTCGTCGTCGTCGCTAGAGCCGCCGAAGAACATGAAGAACTGGGCGGCGTAGGAGATGACGGTGGCCATCATGGAGGCGATGGTGGAGGTCAGGATGTCGCGGTTCTTGACGTGTGCGAGCTCGTGGGCGAGGACGCCAGAGATCTCGTTGTAGTCGAGGACGCGCATGATACCGGTGGTGACGGCGACGGCTGCGTGGTTGGGGTTGCGGCCGGTGGCGAAGGCGTTGGGCTCGTCGGCGTCGATGATGCAGACTTTGGGCATCGGCAGTCCGGCGCGGTTCGCGAGGTTCTCGACGAGGGCGTAGAGCTGCGGGGCTTCTTCGCGCGTGACTTCCTGGGCGCCGCTCCAGCGCAGGACGAGGGAGTCGCTGCACCAGTAGCTGTAGAGGTTCATGGCGATTGAGAAGAAGAGCATGATGGTCAGGCCGGTCCGCCCGCCGACGAGTCCGCCGATGAGCATCATGATGACGGCCATGAGGACCATGAGCATCACGGTTTTGATATTATTCATGTTCATGATTATTCCTCCTAGGATATATCTCATTTATCTTGTATATGCTTCAGCCTTCGTGCTGCCGTTCGCGGCGACGGTTGATGGTGTAGCCGATGAGCAGGACGGCGGCAACGAAGAGGACTTTGAGCTCGAGTGAGTAGGGGGCGAAGTAGACGCCGAGGGCCTTGTCCTCGGTCATGAGCTCGGCGGCGGTCATGCCGAGGATGCCGGCGCCGAGGTAGATGAGGGCGGGGACCTTGAGCATGATCATCAGGAAGATCTGGGCGCCGAACAGGACGATGGGGATGGAGATCATGAGGCCGCAGATGATGAGACTCCACTTGCCCTCTGGCACGGTGTTGGCGACGCCGGCGAGCGAGAGGATGTTGTCGATGCTCATGATGAAGTCGGCGATAAGGATCGTGCGCACGGCCTGGCCGAAGGTGGTCGGATGATTGCCGCTGTCGTCGACGCGTCCGTCGCTGTGGTCGGTGACGAGCTTGATGGCGATGAAGACGAGCGCGGCACCGCCGATGAACTCGATGTACGGCGAGGCGAGCAGCCCGGTCGCGAAGAGCGTGCAGACGATGCGCACGAAGACGGCGCCGAGGCCGCCGACGATGATGGCCTTGCGGCGCATCTCATGCGGCAGGTTCTTGCAGGCCAGGGCGATGAGGATGGCGTTATCGCCGGAGAGCAGCAGGTCGAGCAGCAAGATGCCCGAGAGCGCTGCAAGCCATTCCGGCGAGAACATCCCCGCAAAGAATTGTTCCAATCGATTCACTGCTACTAAAAACATAGACAAAAATGTGCATGTCTTAGAAAAATTCCTTATTCATCGTGTATGCTTTTATCCAGGCAAGCCTGAGACTACTCACAAGTTCTTGTACACTCCAAAGGCGTTGGCCGTGTTCCTTGCCTCGCAAGGCAACGGCCTGTTCCCGACTAGCCATCGGTACATTTATCGAGATGTGAAACGTGAATCAGGCGATGCGATAATTCTTCGTATCGCGCAGATTCAACGCTGCATTCAAATCGCGGTCCTCCGTGAAGCCACATGCGGGGCAGACGTAGACGCGGTCTTTGAGTTTCAGGCCGCTATGCACATGTCCGCAGGCGTGGCAGGTCTTGGAACTCGGGTAAAAGCGGTCCGCGATGCGAACCTCAATCCCGATGATCTCTGCCTTGCGCCGCAGCTTTTCACGGAAGGAATAGAAGCGCTGATCTGACACTGCCTTCGAGAGATGACGATTCTTTATCATGCCGGTCACGTTGAGGTCTTCCACCGTGATGAAGCGTGGTTTTTGCTCCACCAGTGCGTGGATGACCTGATTCTCGTGATTGCGGCGGAGATTCGCCAGCCGCTGATGCAGTCTCTGTACCGATAATTTCTTTTTCTCTATATTTGCAGAGGCAGTAGCAGTACTACCACCTTTCTTCTTTCGCATCTCGTACTTGCGGCTGAGACGCCTCTGCTCTCTTCTCAGCCGCCTCTCGAGCCGTCTGGCCCGGGAAGTCCTATTGATATTCTCAAAAATCCTGCCGTCGCTGACAATGGCAAGCGATTTGACACCAAGGTCCACACCGATGCCATCCGACCGCGGATGGTACGATGCCTCTAGGTCATTGTTATAGCGGCTCATCTCCTCAATCTCGGCTGTGACCGAGACGTAGTAACGACCCGCTTTATAGGAGACATGCCCATTCTTGATGGTCACGCCCTGCGGCAGATAGCCAAATTCTTTCAGGCGCGCTTTGCCGATAGTCGGAATCTGTATCTTGTGACGCCAGATGGTCCAATCGCCCTTATTGTTCTTCGGGAAGTAGAGCTTCACGTTCTGCTGGTTTTTCCGCTTGAAGCGCGGGAAGTGCGCCTGTCCTTTGAAGAAACGCCTGAACGCCTGCTCCGCATTGACGAGGATTTTCTTGCGCGCTTTGGACCCGCACTGGTCTATCCAGGGGAATTTCTTCTTCAGCACATGGTTGACGTACTTGTCGAAGTCATTGGCGGTAACGAAACGGCGCTGTTTTTCATCGAGGACGCCGCGCTGATACAGGCGGTACAGCCAGATGTTGCGGGCGATGTACTGGTTCGCGAGAAAGCGGCAGATGCCGAGTGAACGGCGAACTTTATCCTTCTGCCGTTCGGTGAGACGGAGCTCTGTCTTGAATGCCTTCAGCAAGTTCCTCATCTCCTTCAATCTGCTTCTTGTACTTACGTAACCCATAAAGCCGACAAGAAAATACATGAAGTATACTGACGATATCCTGCACCAGCTCTTCCTGCGGGGACAGCTTCTCGTTCTTCACGACCACGATCTCCACGTTGAACTTCTTGCAGAACCGCTCAAACCAATCGAACCCGAATCGGACAAAACGATCGCGGTGTGACACGAGGATTATCCTGACCTGATTTTCCATGACAGCATCTAGGAGCTGATTCCATTTCTTACGGTTATAATTCAGACCACTGCCATAATCTCGGACGATGGTATCGACAATCAAGCCTTTAGCATTCGCGTATTGCTGGAGGAAATCCACCTGGTTCTCTAGATCATCTGCCTGCTTCCGGCTCGATACCCTGGCATATAGAACAATCTTACGCGAATCCGTATCTTTCTCGATGCCCTTGAATTGCAAGTACTGGTCGTAGGTATAATATCTTCGATTCGTGGGCGTCCTATTTGCAACCAATATCTTCTCACGATCCCAGCGTTGAAGCGTTTTGACCGTGACATTCAATAATGCGGCAAATTCTTTCGGTTTGTAATTCGTGATATTGGGTATGCGCATAGCCATATCCCTCCTCTGTTTATATAATATCACGAATATACATGTTTGTCTATATAATTAATAACCTAAGAAAACTCCTTCTCAACTGAACAACTATAATTAGTTGTTCTACCATGCAAGAGAAAATCCTGCCAGCCATCTTTCCTAGCAGTCCAACTCTTAGAGAATCCCCCTCGACTGACTGGGGCTGTTCCAGTCGGTCGAGGGGGGGATTTTTTTTGGCCGAAGCAGCGAATATGGGATGGTCGAAACAATTCGCTTGTACGTTCTATGCCATAGCATGGTATAATAAAACCATAAGTGTTACTATCGATGCCCGGCGCGGTGGCGGGACCGCTGGCTGCTCTCGGCATTGTACGGGGCACGGTGTCACAGGGGCACCGCGGAGAGGGGGCTGTCTATGCGACGCAGCATCATCACCACCATCGTCTTTGTCGTAGGCATGACGGTGTACCTATTGCTTCTCGGGCATGTTGTGGAGAACCAGCAGGCCATGCAGCGCGAAGAGTGCGCGCAGGCCGCTCAGATCTATGCAGACGAGCTGGAGAAGGACTTCAACACGAGCAGCTCGGTGACCGAGACCTTGGCCTACATGATCGCCGACACGGGGACGGTCCCCGAGCACTTCGCGGACGTCGCCAAAGAGATGATGGCGACGCGGCCCTATGTCGCAAGCATCCAGCTGGCGCCGCAGGGGCGCGTGACGGACATCTATCCCAGCGATGCGGCAGGAGCGGGGAAAGTGGACCTCTACTCCCTGCCCGACCGTCTGGATAGCCTCCATTACAGCCGCGACACGGGCATAGCGACCATGCAGGGTCCATTCAACCTGACGGATGACTATCAGGCGATTGCCCTGCGCCAGCCAATCTACCTGACGGATGCCGCGGGCAATCGCACATTCTGGGGCTTCGCGATTGCCGTCCTCAAGGTACCGGATGTCTTTGACTCGACGGTGACCGACCTCCAAGAGACGCGCCACGCCTACCGCATCTCCAAGACGGCGCCGGGCCGCGACGACTACCATATCGTCCTCGCCTCCAACAATCTCCCCGACCAGATGGAGAAACAGGTCTTCTCCTATGGTGGCTGCCAGTGGAAGCTCGAAGTCGCCCCGGCAGATGGTTGGCACATCCCGCTTCCGCTGGCCGTCACGCTCGCCGTCGGATTGCTGCTCGTCTTCGTCCTGACCTTCCTGACGCATGTGCTCGTCACACTGCAGAACCGCCGCCGCTACCTGCGCCAGCTGGCCGACACCGACGTCCTGACCGGCCTCTACAACCGCCAGGGCTTTGATACCGCCGTGGACGCCTACCTTGACCGCTACCCGAAGGCCAAGGCCGTCGGCATCATGATCGACATCGACGACTTCAAGCGCATCAACGACCTCTACAGCCACGACGCCGGCGACGCTGCTTTGCGCAGCATGGCCTGCAGTCTCAGCGAGACCTTCCAGCATCCCGCCATTCTCGGGCGCAACGGCGGCGACGAGTTCTGCATCTTCCTGCCGGACTGCACGGCCGCAGAAGCCGACCCATTGCTGCGCAAGTTCTCGGCACGCCTGCAGGGCTTCAGCTATGAGGGCCACTCGCACACCTACACGATCTCGATGGGATACGCCGCCTACCCCGAGCAGGGCAGCTCCCACGCCGAGCTCTTCCGCTGTGCCGATGCCGCGCTCTACGCCGTGAAACTCCGCGGCAAGAACGGCGTCCTGCCGTACACGATGCACATCAGCAAGGAGGACCGCAGCCAGCTGGCCTTCGGCCTCAAGGACATCATCCTGAATTTCCCCGGCGCCATCCTCATCTACAAGGCCACGGGCAAAGAAGAGATCCTCTTCTCCAACCTCGAGCTCATCCAGCTCTTCGACTGCACGACCCTCGAAGAGTTCCAGCAGCATACCGGCGGCACCTTCCGCGGCATCGTCCACCCTGACGAATACGACGCCGTCGAGCAGAGCATCTGGGAGCAGGTCAAGAAGCCCGGCAGCGAGGGCAACGACGCCGTCCGCTACCGCATCCTCACCAAGACCGGCAAAGTCAAGAACATCCTCGACAAAGGCCGCCTCGTCGACACCGACGTCTACGGGCAGATCTTCTACGTGCTGCTGATCGACGAGAGCAATTGGTGACCGCATTTTTTTCATAGGTTCAGTTCCGCGCTGAAACGGCCGCGTCTCCCTTCCGAGACTCGCAGCACCGCAAATTTTTCAGAGGTACAGATTGCAAGAAAGGCTCTGGAGGCCACGCATCATGCGTGGTTCCAGAGCCTTTCTCGCGTGGAGCCGCTATCCGCGCCGCTCCATGCGATGGCACCAGATGGCGTCGACGAGCAATAGGATGGCGACGAGGAAGAACATATGCCGCAGTCCGAAGAAGGCAGCGAGATGCCCGCCGAGGAACGCGCCCGAGAACATGCCAATGAACTGGAACGACTGGTTAAAGCCGTAGATGCGCCCCATGCAAGAAGACGGTGCAAGCTGGCGGATGAGGTTGTTGATGGAGGGCATGAGGCCCGCGACAGCGATACCATGCACGAAGCGCAGCAGGGCGAGCTGCCACGGTGCCGTCACGAAGCCTTGCGGGATGGAGACAAGCCCTGCGAGCAGCAGGCAGGCCGGCAGCACGCGGTTCGAGCCGACACGGTCGGAGATGTGGCCGAGCCGCGAGGCAAACAGCATGCTCGCAAAGCCCGCGCTCGAGAAAACGGCACCTGCAATCACAGCGAGGTGATCCGTCGTCGGCGCAAGTTCCTTGACATAGACCGTCAGGATTGGCTGGATACAGGTCAGCGAGAACTGCATGATGAGCGTCGTCAGGAAGAGTCCGACGATCGCGCCGCGATGTGGCAGAGCAGCAAACAGCTCGCGCAATCCGACACTTGCCGTTTGCTTAACCGGTCGATGTGTCTCGCGGACACGCGTCAGTGCAAGGCAGCCGAGCAGGCAGAGCGCGCCGATGAGCAGGAAGCTCTGGCGGATGCCGATGCACTCCGCGAGGAAACCGCCGAGCAGAGGCCCCAGGAGGCCGCCTGTGACCTGTGCCGAGAAGAACATACCCATCGCCCAGCCCGAGTGCTCCTTCGGCGTCTCCTGCGCAATCAGCGGCACGACAGCCGCCTGGAAGCCCGACAGGCATCCCTGCATCAGGCGCAGCGCCACGAGATGCCAGACCGACTGCGCAAACGCCATGCCGATCATGATGACACCGAGCCAGCACGACGCGCGCAAGATCATCGGCTTGCGTCCATAGCGGTCCGCCAAGCGCCCCCATATCGGCGAGAAGATCGCGAGGCTGATGAAATTACAGCCAAAGACAATGCCCGACCACCGCGCAATCTCCCCTACGCCCTCCACACCGAGCTGTGCGATGTAGAGCGGCAGAATCGGCGCCATTTGGCTCATCCCTACCGACACCACAAACGAAGCAACGCAGCAGATGTAAAGATTCCGCCGCCATACCTGTAGATTCGATTCCATTCCATCACCTGTACTTCCCTTTTCCATAAAACACCTTCACGGCCATTCGATACACCATTCGGCAACCGCAAATTTTTCATAGGTTCGCCACCTCAGCCATCCAGCCAACGAAAAGGGTCCGAGCGGTGACCGCATTTCTTTCATAGGTTCATCATCCCGCCAATCAGTATTCTCAAGGTCTCTGCGGGCAACCGCAAATTTTTCATAGGTTCGATACCTCGGTCATCCAGCCAACGAAAAGGATCCGAGAGGCAGCCGCAACTTCTTCGTATGTTCATTTCCCACCAACCAGCGTTCTCAGGGCCTCTGACGGGCAACCGCAAATTTTTCATAGGTTCATCAACTCGGCCATCCAGCTCATGAAAAGGCCTGAGCAGTCACCGCATTTTCTTCACAAGTTCAGCACCATTCTTCAGGATAATTTCCTGTTGATAACTATGTGGATATCCTGTGCATAACTAAAGGCAGCTTGTGGATAAAACAACCGAACGCGACACCTTTCTCAACCAAACGCGACACCTTTGCAAAAATCCTCAACCAAACGCGACACCTTTAGGCTGTCGTTTTTTTTGTTACATCAAAGAAAAAAGTGAGCAATATCAAGGCTTCGCGGAGTTGTCAGAATTGTGCCAGGTCCTCACGTTTTCCCGTAACAACCGAACACGACACCTTTCAATCCTGTATTTTGGGCCAAAAATCAAGTAATATCAAGGGTTTGCGGGCATTTTCCTGCAACAACCAAACCCGACACCTTTCAACCAAACTAGACACCTTTCCGTTCTGCTTCCGGCAGGTAAATGTGCAAGAATCTAGATTTTATGCGGCTTCGCGGCAACAACCAAACCCGACACCTTTGCCACTACTATACTATACTCTATATATATAATACTGTAATACGCATATTGCAAAGGTGTCTAGAAAAGTTGTTGCGTCGTCTTCTTTTTCCGAGTAAGGCCCTGTATAATATTCATAGAAAGAGAAGTCAGGCATGCATGAAAGGGGCACGATTCCATGTCGGCACAAGAAGAGACGCAGTTGGTCCATCGCCCGGTGTTCCTGATCCCCAAGGATACAGGCCCGATGACAATTGCACAGGAATTCGCTACGGCAAAGTACACACTGAGCAAGAACCAGCTCAAGGCTTGGTATCTCTTCATTGCTTCGATGGATGAGAATCATGTACCAGAACAGAGCACGACATACGTCTTCGATGCGCTCCGCTTTGCCGATAAGCTCAATATCGATGCACGCAAGGCGCGCGGTATGATGGTCGCGGAGATCTTCACCAAGCTCTCCCAGAACTATATAGACCTTCGGTCGCGAGGGGATGACAATGGAGAACAAGACATCTACCACGCCAATTTCATCTCAGAGCTCTCGTACAATCGCAAGACCCACATCCTTGAGGTCAGCATCCCTCCACGACTCAACCAGTATCTGTTCAATCTCCGCGAGGGAACGTACCTCTCGATGGACATCGAAGACATCCTGGCACTCGATACGATTGTCTCCATGCGCCTCTTTATTTATCTGCGCAATCTCGATTGTCTGAACATCCATGAACTTTCAATCGAGCGGTTTCGCAGTGAAATCGGAATCTATCCTGAATCATCTTACAAAGAATTCAAGCGGAAAGTTCTCACGGGTTCCATCGAGGAAATCCGGAACCGTACGAAGTACAAAGACTTCTTCATCGATGACGACGGCGGGCCTGGCCGCAAGGCCACGACGATTGTCTTCGGCTTTACCAAACAGGCCATTGCGGATACCTACTTCCCCAATCTCGCACCGGCACTTGTCAAGCAGCTGCGGGAGAAGTTCAGCGAGCGCATCCTCGTCCTCTTCAGTATGGCCTGTGAAGAAGGCTTTGAGCCAAGCTACATCAAGGACAACTTCGACGGAATCCCGGAAGACCGCATCGTCAGCAACTTCCACCTCGTCTTTGACCGCATCACCAAGGACGAGCGCATGGGCAAGAAGAAGGAGCTGGATGTATACGGCCGCTATTTCATCGCAGCCGTCAAGCAGGATTGGGCTGGCGCATCGCATCAGACGAAGACAGCCTTGAAGAAAGGCATGGCTCGCATCGAGAATAAGCAGCTCGAGGAACGCATGCGCGAAGTGCAGGAGCAGGAAGAGAATCAGGACCGTGCAAATTTCTACCTGAAGCACGCTAAGGACTATGTCGCTGCCATGACGCTGTCGGATCTCCTCTCCTTCATGAAGCGCAATGCTTCTCAGCTCGACTATCTGGCCGGCCGCAGGGGCTTCAACCGCGAGCATGCCTGCTCACGCAAGAAGACGTACCGCGAATACCGCCTGCTGACACAGGTCGTGCTCGGAAAGATGATGGCAGGCGAGATTCCCACTCCGAAGACCAACTCGCTCTTTGAATGAACACCACCCTATATCTAAACGAATCCCAAAGCAGCCTCTACCGTTCATCACGGTGAAGGCTGCTTCTTTTTATCTATCGCCTGATCTTGCTTCATGAGCATCAGGAAGCCGATGATGTCAGCCCCAGCATAGGTCCTGCACGAAAGTTTTTGCACTTATACTGTAAAAACTTTCACATCTCAGTGCGCTGCCCTTGCCCTTCGCACTGTGCCATCCTCCTGTAGCTCTATAAAGCAATTTGCTCTGAGAAAGTTGTCCTCCCATCTTCTTTTTCCAAGAGACTCACTGTATAATAGAGATAGAATACGATTGTGAAAGTCTACTGGGGGGGACAAGGAGACTCCCCTGCTTGAATGAGGCATATTTATGACAGAATCAACAGAATCGGAGAAACACACGATTGATTTACGGCAGTTCCCTGGTGTCATGGAGAACCTGCCCTGCTGTTTCTATATTGCGGAAGGCAAGGAACCGTATCGCCTGCTCTATGCGAATGAGCAGACGATACGGCTGCTTGACTGCCGCGATCTTGAGGACCTCTACCGCCATACGGCGGGCATGGCATTCCATTTCATCGCGATGGACGACCGTGCGCGCATCAAGCAGGACATCCTGCATGCGCTGGCGAAAACGCCGGAGGGCTTCAACCATGCCCGCGGCCATCTCTTCACGCGCACGAGCCGCATCCGCTATGCGGATGTCTCGGGACGCCGTGTCCAGACGGAGGCGTACGGGCCGGTCTACTATTGCACAATACAGGAAATCGATATCCCGCGCCCGGGTGTCGTGGTCGACCGCGATATCCGCGATCGCGTCATCGCGCACCTCGATGAGGCCATCGAGAAGCATTGGATCCAGGTTTATTACCAGCCGGTCATCCGCACGATGACGGGCGAGCTCTGCGGCATGGAGGCCCTGGCTCGCTGGATTGACCCAGAGATCGGCTTCCTCTCGCCCGGGTCCTTCATCCCGGTCCTCGAGCAGGTGCGCCTCATCCACCGCCTCGATGGTTTCGTGTTTGAGGAGGTATGCCGCATGCTGCGCCAGCGGCTCGACGAGAACCTGCCCATCACGCCGGTCTCGTTCAACCTTTCGCGCTACGACTTCGACATGATGGATGTCTTTGCCTTCATCGAGAACACGCGCAGGAAGTACGCTGTGCCGCGCGATTTCCTGCATGTTGAGATCACGGAGAGCGTCCTGGCGCAGGATTCGCATGTCATCCAGCAGGCCCTCACGCACCTGCGCCAGGAGGGCTATGAGATCTGGCTCGACGACTTCGGCAGCGTCTACTCCTCGCTGAACATCCTCAAGGATTACACGGTCGACCTCATCAAGCTCGACATGGGCTTTTTGCGCAACTTCACCGAGAAGTCGCGCAGCATCATCAGCTCGGTCATCGCCATGGCCAAGGATCTCGGCATTAAGACACTCGCCGAGGGCGTGGAGACACAGGAACACGCCGACTTCCTCGCTTCGATTGGCTGCGGACGCCAGCAGGGCTTCTTCTACGGCAAGCCACGCCCGCTGGCGGGGACGCTCGCACATATCCGGGAAGAGCGGCGCGGCATCGAGCAACGCAAGTGGTGCCATTACTATGACGTCGCGAGTATGGTCATCCGCCAGACGGACCGGACGAGTGCACTCTTCGATGCGCTGGAGAGCGGCCACATCCGCTTCCTCTACACCAACAGGGCTTACCGCGAGCAACTCCAGGCGCTCGGCTACCGACTGCAGGATGTTGAAGAAAATCTCAGCATCAAGGGAAAAACCGAGGTCTATGATTTCTTCTGGGAAGGCATCAACCGCTCGCGCCAGAGCCATAAGGAGGAGGCCTTCTACTACATCGACAGCGGCAACTACGTCAATACTCGACTGCGCGTCGTCTACGCGATGAATCACCATCTGCTTGTCCATGTCGAATTCCAGAACATCTCGCGCAGCATCGAGGGCCTGCAGCAGGGCAAGCTTGACGCCCATCTGCGCTACCTCTACAGCATCTTCGAGCATGTCTGCATCGTGGACTTCCAGCAGGACACGATCGACCCGCTCTACGTACAGGGAGGCATGATGGGCAATGACGGCAAACCCGGTGTTACCCACGATATCCGAAAGGCCCTTCAGGAGGTCGCGCAGGAATTCGTCTACGAAGAAGACCGCGCGCGCTACCTTGCGTTCTGTGACACAGAGACGGTCGTCGAGCGCATCCGCAAGAGCCCATACGGCCGCATCTCCTGCCGGTTCCGCGTGCGCGACCGCCAGGGCAAATACGAATGGCGCGAGTGCATTGCCATCCTGCTTTCTAGTGGTACGCATCCGCTCATGCTGACGGCCACCTGGGTGGTCGAAGCGCCGACGCTGCTGCCGGAAGGCACTGCTGCCACCAGCAAGGATTTCGCGGCTCTGCTCTGGCAGAGTTTCCAGCGCAATACGCGCTTCCGCTATTTCTGGAAAGACAAGGAGCGCCGTTTCCTCGGTGCGACGAAGTCCTTCCTGAAGTATTATGGCTTCCAGTCCGTGGACGAGATTGTGGGCAAGACCGACGAGGACATGAACTGGCACGTCGACAACAACGCTTACCGCCTCGACGAGCTCGATGTCCTGCATAAGGGCAAGACCATCGAGAACGTCGTCGGCGAGTGCATCATCCAGGGCGAGTTGCACCACATCACCTGCTACAAATGGCCCCTCTACCAGAATGGCGAGATCATCGGGCTCATGGGCGTCTTCGTCGACGTAGATGCGATGTACCGCGACCTTCATCAGAAACTGCCGTCGCCATTCGAGGACACCATCACGGGGCTTCACAACCGCCAGGGCTTCCTCAGCGACCTGACCCGCTACCAAGAGGCCTATACGATGGACAAGCAGGATTACGCGTTGATCCTGCTCGAGAGCCGCTTCGACAAGCACATCCAGGACTCGTATGACTCCTCGTTCCTGCGCGTGCTCGTCCGTGAGGAGGCGGACATCCTGCGCCGCCACACGGGCAAGGGTGCGGCCATCTCGCGCATCCAGAACGCGACCTTCGCCATCCTGCGCCGCGAGACAAGCCACAAGGAGTCGGAGGAGCTCGCACGCGAGCTCCAGTATCGGCTGCAGGCCATCCACGAGGTCGCAGGTAACCCCGTCACCATCACCTACGGTTACAGCATCGTCCACTCCGACGAACCGGCTATCCACCACCTCTCCGATACCAGCATCAGCCACATCTACCGCCTCGCGCTGGAACGGCTGCGCCATAAGGACTGAAAAAAATTTGGCGTTCTCAGGTAAAAATCAGGATTGCCCGGTAGAATACAGCCAATCAAGCATTTGACATGAAAACCAGACAACTAGAAAGGATTTGATTTCTTCCCGATCCCGCCCCGCCTGACAGCGGCCATGCTGTTCCTCGCACTCGTCGTCTTCCCCTACCTCGACGCCGTCCGCACGCTCGCGACCAACGCGGCCGTCACCTTGTACGCCACCGCCGTTGTCGCGGCTCAGCAGCAGGAGGCCCCACAGCCCCCGCGCCTTAGAGGGCCCTTGCGCCGCTTCGTCATCCCGGACAGGCGAGCCTTCGAAGAAACGAATCCGTCGATACGAATCTAAGATAAAAAAACGAGAGACCATCGTGTCTCTCGTTTTTTTGTGCACAGGTCAGACTTGTTCCAGAAACTGCTGTACATAGGGGAGTGCCGCGCCAATGGTGATGTTGTGCTTTGGCATGCGGCTGATCTCCAGGAAGTCGTGTGCTTCTGGGAAAGGCGTTTGCTCGGCAATCTCCTGGTAGAGATAGTCGATGTCGGTCTGTTGTAGATACGGAGCGAGGTAGCCACCGAGGATGAACGTCTTGTCGTAGACAAGATGGAGCATGTTGATGGCCCGTGCGAGGTTCTTGAGATACGTGATCCAGATTTCCTGTGCGCGCCGGTCTGCGGAACGCACTTTCTCGAAGAATGTATCGAGGTCCTCGAGGTCACATTGGAGCGTACGCAGCGAGCAGAGCGTCTCAAGACAGCCACGTCTGCCGCAATAGCAGCGCTCGCCGTCAGGGTCCATCTGGATGTGCTCAATCGTGGCACTGTGGCCATGGCGCCCCGTGATGATCTTGCGGTCTAAAATCAGTGCGGCGGCGAGATGGCGGCTCAACGAGAGGTAGAATGCATCTTTGAGGTTGGGCGCAGCCCAGAGCTCTGCGATGGCCGCGCTGTTTGCATCATGGATGAAGCGGCAGGGATACGGCAGGTACTTCTTGACAACAGAGACATGCAGCCCCGTGCAGCCGAGGATCTTCCCGTAGATGACGCGCTGACCGTCGGGCGAAATCAGGCCCTGCATGGCAAAACCGACGCCGAGGATCTGCTCATCGCGGATCTGGCAGGTGTCCTTGAACTGCAGGATATGGGAACAGACATCCTGGAAGTACGCATCCGTTGGATGGAAGTCCACTTCGAAGACTGAGCGATGGATCTTCTGCCCGTAGAGGTCGATGGCGATGATCTTGATCAGGTGGCTCAGGAGCTCCACGCCAATGCTGACGCGGTACTGCGGCTGGATGGCATAGGCGCTCGGCTTTCGTCCGACGACTTCGCTCTCGAGTTGGCCTGCCTCATGGATGAGACCTTCTTCCTTCAAGGCATTGAGGTTTGTCGTGATGGTCGGACGACTCAGATGAAGGTCATAGGCAATATCCTGTTGCGAGACAGTCTGCTTCTGATAGATGTATTGGTAGATTCGCTGGCGATTCGTCTGGCGGATCTCAGATGGTGTGATACTCTTCTTCATTGGAAATGAGGACCCTCTCTTTTTACAAAATGGCTTTTCTTAATCACTGTTATCATTATAGCACAAGCCCCTTGATAACGCCATATTGCACTCTTTTCTTGGAAAACAATCCAATTCCTATCGTATTGTCTATGATTTTTTCATTTTCTCTCTTGACAATGTGCTGGTATACGGTTATTATATAAGCAGATTTGAAAAATGATTTTACAAAATAGCTAAACAGAAAGGAAGTTGTATCATGGGTATCCTTGAGAAAATGGCATTGACGGGCAAGAAGGGGTTCGTTACGGGCGCTGCGCGCGGCATCGGTAAATGCACGGCTACAGCGTTTGCTGAGGCAGGTGCAGATGTGGCTATCGTTGATCTCGACATCGAGACGGCGAAGAAGACGGCTGCGGAGCTGGCAGAGAAGACGGGCCGCAAGGTCATCGCCATCCAGACGGACTGCACCAGCAAGGAGCAGGTCGACGCCATGGTCGAGGAAGTCGTCGCGAAACTCGGCGGCCTGGACTTCTGCCACAACAACGCAGGCATTTGCATCAATGCACCGGCAGAGGAGATGAGGTATGAACAGTGGCTGAAGGTCATCAACATCAATCTCAACGGTATCTTCCTGACGGATATTGCGGCTGGCAAATACATGCTGGCACACGGCGGCGGCTCCATCATCAACACGGCTTCGATGTCGGCTCACATCGTCAATGTTCCACAGCCGCAGTGCGCTTACAATGCCTCGAAGGCGGGTGTCATCCAGCTCACGAAATCCCTGGCCATCGAGTGGGCCAAGAAAGGCGTCCGCGTCAACTGCATCAGCCCGGGCTACATGGCAACGGAACTCACGATGAACTCCCCGACGCTGATTCCGTTGATCGAGAAGTGGAATGCGATGGCACCAATGGGACGCATGGGCAAGCCGGAAGAGCTCGAGTCCATCTGCGTTTACCTGGCTGGTGATACGAGCACGTTCACGACGGGCACGGATGTCATCGTCGATGGTGCATTCACCTGTTTCTGAGCAGTGTTCCAGGACATCCCTGATATACGGATGCAAGATGAGCCAGCAGTCTGCTGCTGGCTCATCGTATCCTCGCATTGTATCGCATCGCTTAGAAAAGGAGGACCATCATGAAAACGAAAGAAGCAATCCGCCAAGGGAAGACTGCTCTGGGCATCGAGCTCGGCTCGACGCGTATCAAGGCGGTCCTGATTGATGGCGCGGGAAAGGTGCTGGCCGTCGGCATCTACGACTGGGAGAATTCCTTCGAGAACGGGATCTGGACGTATCATCTGGATGAGATCTACAATGGCCTGCACCATTGCTACCATGTGTTGAAGCAGTCCGTCAAAGAGCGGTACGGCCTCACACTCACGCGTGTCGGCTCCATCGGCGTCAGCGCCATGATGCATGGCTACATGGCCTTTGATGCAAAGGGACAGCTCTTGGCACCGTTCCAGACCTGGCGCAATACGAACACACAGGAAGCGGCAGACTGCCTGACCGAGTGCTTTGACTTCAATATTCCGCTCCGCTGGACCGTCGCGCATCTCTATCAGCGCATCTTGGACGGCGAAGACCATGTGAAGCACCTCGCCTACGTCTCTACGCTGGCCGGCTTCATCCACTGGCAATTGACGGGGGAGAAAGTCATCGGCATTGGCGATGCCTCGGGTATGTTCCCTGTCGATCCTCTGACAAATGACTATGTAGAGCCGATGGTCACAAAATTTGATCAGCTGTTGCAGCCCTATGGCTTCTCGTGGCACCTGCGCGATGTCTTCCCGCGTGTCCTAGTCGCCGGCCAGCCGGCTGGTCGACTGACAGAGCAGGGCAGCCACCTCTTAGATGAGGAAGGCGATCTCCAGCAGGGCATCCCGTTCTGCCCGCCAGAAGGCGATGCGGGGACAGGCATGGCGGCGACGAACGCCGTTGCGCCGCGTACGGGCAATGTGTCAGCAGGAACGAGCACCTTTGCCATGATTGTCCTAGAGCGTCCGCTGAAGAAACTTCATCGCGAGATTGACATGGTCGCGACGCCGACAGGAGCTCCTTGTGCAATGTCACATGCCAATAACGGCACGACGGATCTCAATGCCTGGGTCCGCCTCTTTGGTGAGTTTGCCAGCCTTATGGGGATTCCTGCCAGCACGGGAGACCTGTTCAACAAGCTGTATACAAACTCTCTGCAGGGCGACCCGGACTGCGGGGGGTTGCTTCCGTACGGCTACTACTCCGGCGAGAACATCACGATGATCAATGAAGGACGCCCCATCTTTCTGCGGACGACGACGAGCCGCTTCAATCTCGCCAACCTCATGCGGGCGCATCTTTACACCTCGCTGGGCGCCGTCAAGATTGGCTTGGACATCCTGAAAGAAGAAGGCGTCGAAGTCGACCGCATCATGGGGCATGGCGGTTTCTTCAAGACAAAGGGCGTCGGTCAGCGCTATCTGTCGGCAGCCTGCCATGCACCTGTGACCGTTATGAATACGGCCAGTGAAGGCGGTGCCTGGGGCATTGCGCTCTTGGCGGCCTATTTGATTGACCAGCAGCCCGGCGAATCCCTCGCTGCGTATCTGGAGCAGCGCATCTTCGCGCATCTCGATGGTGAGACGCTGATGGCAACGGACGAGGAGATGAAAGGCTTTGAGTCGTTCATGCAGCATTATCGGGCTGGGCTCTGTGTCGAGAAGGCTGCGATTGCAGCCTTAGATTGGTAAGGGAGGTTCAAATCATGATGAGTAAGTGGCGGGTTCGCATCGGGTACGGCATGGGCGACCTGGGCTGTAATCTGGTGTTCAGTACGATGGCCTCGTATCTGATGGTATTCTACACCGACGTATTCGGCATTGCAGCGGCAGCCGCTGGCACGATGATGCTGGTGACGAAGTTTATCGATGCCATGACGGATACGATGATGGGCATCATCGTCGATCATACCCATACCCGCTGGGGGCAGGGGCGTCCGTATTTCCTGATTGGCGCCATCCCCTTTGCAATCTTTACGTTCCTGACGTTCTATATCCCAGATTTTGATGCGACAGGCAAGCTGATATGGGCGTATGTCACTTACTGCCTGCTCTGCACAGCGTACACCGTCGTGAATATCCCACTCAATACCATTGTCCCGCGGCTGACCTCGGACATCCATGAACGCGACATTCTCGTGTCTACCCGCATGATCTGTGCCATGATCGGTACAGCCATCGTCATGTCCATTACGGCACCGCTCGTCGATTTCTTTGGCGCAGGGGATGAGGCGCAGGGGTATCTCGTCACGATGACGCTTTACGGCATCGTCGCCATGTTCATTTTCTTCTTCACCTTCTCGAGCACGAAGGAAGTCGTCCCCCCGACGGTCAACAATGCGCATATGAGCCTGAAAGACAGCTTCAAGGGACTCACGGGACAGGCATGGATCCTGTTCTTCCTGAACCTCTTCTACTTCTCGCTCTACGTCGTCCGCAACACGACGGTCATCTACTACTTCAAGTATAATCTGGACCGCTCGGATCTGCTGGCACTCGTCGGCCTCCTCGGCATTCTCTCCGGCCTGCCGATGCTCCTGGCACTGCCGTCGCTCGAGACGCGCTTCAAGAAGCGCAGCCTGATGTTCTTCAGCGTTGCGCTCTATATAGCAGGCGACCTGCTGATTTACTTCGGCCAGTCTTCCATCTTCTGCCTGCTGGCCGGCCTCGTCATCACGGGCCTCGGCATCTACGGCATCTTCGGTGTCACCTTTGCAATGCAGCCGGATGTCATCGACTACTCCGAGTACAAGAAGAACCAGAGTGTCGCCGGCCTCATCGCCGCTTTCCAAGGCTTCTTTGTCAAAGGCGGCATGGGCCTGACGAGCTTTGTCGTTGGTCTGTTCCTCAACATGGGTGGCTATGTCCCGAATGCCGTGCAGAGTGCCTCGGCGCTCTCAGCGATCGAGACGTGCTTCATCTGGATCCCGATTGCGCTCTGCGCCATCATTGCGGCCCTGATCTACTTCTACAAGCTCGACTACATCCGCACCGATATGACCGCTGAACTTGATCTGCGCCGCCAGATTCTGGCAGGGCAATCCGAGACGCCGGACATCATCCAGGCTATGCCGCAGTATGACCCCGAGGCAAGGCGCTGATGTTTGGCGAGACCTGTACAGAATCAATACGGAGGAATACCTATGGAAAAGACACTGATCACGATTTCCCGCCAGTTCGGCAGCGGCGGCAGAGAGATTGCTGAGCTTTTGACCAAGAAACTGCACTGCCATCATTTCAACAGCAAGATCGTCGAGATGGCTGCTGCGAACTTGCACGATGGTGTATCTATCAACGAAGCGATTGCACGCTCATATCACACTCCTGAGGAGGCGCAGGGGAATCTCGATAAATACGAGGGCTTCGAGCGCATGGTCGAGAATAACCGCATGTATGTGGAACAGGCCAAAGTCATCCTGAATGTGGCTGAACGGCCAGAGAGTGCCATCTTTCTCGGGCGCTGCGCGGACTACATCCTGCGGAACCGCAAGGATGTGTTCTCCTTCTTCATCTATGCCGACGATGATTTTCGCGCAGAGCGCGGCAAACTCAAGTACCATGGCATGAGCCTCAAAGAGCTCAACCGCGAAGAGAATCGCCGCAAGCAGTACTACGAATTCTACACCGGCCAGCGATGGGGCGACCCGACGAACTACGACATGATGATCAACACGAGCGGAATCTCTCTGGAGACTGCTGCCAATACAATCCTGGCGTATATCCAGTTCTGCCGGAGCTGAAACACAAAGAGAACAAGCAAAAAGCAAAGAGACCGCTGAAGCGCAATGCAGTGTTTCAGCGGTCTCTTGTATATTACCGGTATAGGATGTTGACTGATCGTCTGGTTAGCAGGTGGGTCAGTAGACGATGACCGGCGTGTTCTTGTCGACGTTCTCGTAGATCTTGGCGGCATTGGCTGGCGGCAGGTTGATGCAGCCGTGGGAGCCGTTATTCTTGTAGATCTGGCCGCCGAAGGTCTTGCGCCATGGGGCGTCGTGGAGGCCGACGTTGCAGTTGAACGGCATCCAGTACTTGACCTTGGAGTCGTAGCCCTCGCCGCTCAGCGTCGCGTCGCGCGTCTTGTAGGTCAGGCCGTAGATGCCTTTCGGCGTGGCATGGCCGCGGGTCGGGTTGCCCGAGACGAAGTAGCTCTCGAGGATGCAATGGCCGTCCTTGTAGAGCCAGAGGTACTGGTCCGTCAGGCTGACTTCGACATAGGTCGTGCCCCAGTCGTTCTTGGCGTGGACCGCGGCGGTCTGTGCGTAGATCGGCTCACAGACCGCACTCTGTTTGGCGGCGAGCAGCTCCAGGAGGTGCTTCGTCTCGGCCTCCTGGTCGATGCGCCAGCCGTAATCGCCCTGCGCGATCTGGATGTCGCGGCCCCCCGTCGTGTGGAAGGTACGCGTTGTGTAGGCCGTGTCGTACTTCTCGGCGAGCTCCTTGACAAAAGCCTTGGCCTGCTGCTCGTCGATGGCGACGCTGCCGTCCTCCTGTTCCTTGAGCCACGAGAGGATGCGGTCATTGTCTAAGACCTCACTCTGATCGCCGAATTGGTAGGTGACCGTGACGCCTGCCAAGTCCTTCTGGGCCTGCTCCATCGGCGTCAGCGGCACGGGCTTGGCGCTGCGCGCGGCGAACGCATCCAGAGGGGATCTCCCAATGCATCCCAGCACCCCCGTGACCAGCAGGGCAATCACGCAGAAGGCGCCGAGAAGCATATAACATTGCTTTCGTTCCATCAAAAATCCGTCCCTTTTCCAGCAGGCGAACCAATCACCTGCATCTTTAAAGCACTATGAAAAAACGATTCTTCCAACAATGTACCACATTCTACGAGGAAACGCAAAATTTAAGGCACGGAGACGGCCTTGGGAATGGTCTCCCTTTCTATACTGTGGTAAAATGTAAAAGCAATATGTTTTGCACACAATAGTTTTATCTTATTTTGGGAGAATTTTCATGATCTACCATTATGAATTCGCGCTGTCGTCCTTCGTGGTGCTCATCCTCCTCTGCATCCTGTCGTTGCGGCGCGAGTATCTGCCAATCCGGCGGAACCGCTTCTTCCGCGCGCTGCTCGGCATGGAGGGGCTGACGCTCATCTTCGACATCGTGTCGAGCGAGATGGATGCGCATTACCCGCAATTCTCGAGTGGGGCGCTCTATCTCGCCAACATGCTCTTCTTTCTCGGCTTCATCTGGCGCACCTACCTCGACTTCTCGTACATCGAGTCGCTCATGCGCGAGCGCGGCGTCATCGCACTCTTCCCGCGCTGGCTCGTCGACCTGCCCGCCATCCTCTCGACGCTCGTGCTCCTCAGCGCGCCGCTGACGGGGCTCGTCTTCTCGATCGACGCGCAGGGCTACCACAGCGGGCCGCTCTACCGCATCATCTACGCGAACGCCTACTTCTACCTGCTGCTCATGATCACGCTGTCCATCATCGGTCTGCGGCGCTTCTCCTGGACGCGCATCGAGCAATTCTCGCTGGTCGGGGCTTGGCTCGTGCTCTGCGTCGGCTATGTCGTGCGCATGTACGCCTCGCCCTACCTCGTCATGGACTCCTTCTACATGCTGGGCATCCTCATCCAGTACTTCGCGTTCCAGAACCCCGACATCTTCCTGGACCGCAGGACGGGAGCTCTGAGCCACGCGACAGCAGTGCCCTATCTGCAGGAGCTCAATGACCGGGGGCCGTTCTTCGCGTTTGCCATCGGGATCAACGACTACATGGAGAGCTGCTCGCTCTACGGCGAGCGGCAGATGACGAAGGGACTGCGCGCCATCACGCGCTACCTCAAGGCAGTGTTTCCCGACTGTCAGGTCATCTACGCGGCCATGGGGCGCTTCGTCCTGCTTTCAACGAAAGAAACACCGTTCACGAAAGTCCATGAGGAAGTCAATGCGCACATGCAGGCCCCGTGGGTCGACAAGCACGCGCACCTCTACCTGACGGCCAGCTACGCGATGTTCCAGGGGCAGCTGAAGCGCCGCAAAGACATCGAGCTCTTCTTCGACTACACGGCCACGGCCCTGCACCGCGCCGAGGAGCAGCACGACGTCATCGTCATGGAGCAGTCGCTCTTCGACCAGGCCCGCATGAATGCCAGAGTCCGTCTGGCCGTCGACCGTGCCATCGAGACGAACGCCGTCGAGATCTACTTCCAGCCGCTCTACGGCACGCAGCAGCACCGCATCATCGGCGCGGAGGTGCTCGCGCGCCTCCACGACGAGGAGCTCGGTTTCATCCGGCCCGACATCTTCATCACCGTCGCCGAGCGCAGCGGCAGCATCACCCAGCTCGGCGAGCAGGTCTTCGAGAAAGCCTGCCTGTTCCTCGCCGAGCATCCGCTCCGCGAGCTCGGCCTCGAGCGCCTGAATCTCAACCTCTCGCCCATCCAGTGCCGCGACAGCCACATGGCTGAGCGGCTCTGCCGCATCGCGCAGCGCCACAAGGTGCCCATCCACAGCTTCCGCTTCGAGATCACCGAGTCGGCGCTCTCCTATGAGCAGCGCCTGCAGCAGAACATGGACATGCTCATCGCGCAGGGCGCCGTCCTCTCGCTCGACGACTTCGGCACCGGCTACTCCAACCTCATGCGCGTGCTGAAGTTCCCGTTCGAGGACGTTAAGCTCGACATGAGCTTCGTCCGCGCCTACTTCGACCAGACCAACAAACTGCTGCCCGCCATCATCGAGGGCTTCCAGTCCTTCGGCGTCCAGATCACCGCCGAGGGCATCGAGAACAAGCAGATGGCCGAGACCCTCACACGCCTCGGCTGCCGCATCCTGCAGGGCTTCTACTTCGCAAGGCCCCTGCCCATGGACGAGTTCCTGCACTACCTCAAGACCACCGCTCCAACCGTCCGCACCAATACCGACTGAATAACAGAACCCTCCCGACCGTCAGCAGTCCGACCGTCCGACCATCCCCCCATCCGATAGTCGGCACGCCGACAGTCGGACTCCCGACCACCACCCAAAAGTCCAGCACCAGCAAAAAGTCCGGTGCTGGACTTTTTCATAGAGAGACGCATTTTAACCGTACCAACCGCACCTGCTCTAAAGGTAGCCGCATTTTAACCAAAAGGCCGCCTAAAGGTAGAAATCCCCTGCTCGTGACGTCTACATTTCCCCAAGATTGCCTCAGATAACAGGAAAGGTAGCCGCATTTTACCTCAGTCCGCTCGTTTCAGAGTCGGTGGAGGTTAAAATAGGGCTACCTTTGGAAGTTCGTCAATAACCTTTGAAAACATCGTCATGTGTTCCGGTCCTGGCCAACACCAGGATCAGGCGGTCCTCAATGATCTTGTAGATCAAGAGCCAATTTGAGAGAATATGGCATTCGCGATACCCCATGTATTCCCCACTCAATGCATGATCTCGATATTTTTGCATCGAGTGGTTTACGAGCCTGTAAGGTGTTAATGACCTCTTTCAGCAGGGCCATGTCGAGACGACGCTTCTTAGCTCGTTTGATATCACGCTTGAACTGCGTATAATATTGGATTTTTAGTGTCATATCCCTAAATCCTTGTAAAGCTCGTCAGTATCCTGATACACCTTGCTCAGTCCGACACCTGCCTCGATATCCTGGACTGCATGATGTAGATCATTGGGCCGGTCGACAATCTCGAAGGGAATCTTCCCCTGGATGTCAATCTGATGGAGCAGTAGGTTCACTGCGCTGCTAGTGGTCAAGCCCATACGTTTCAGCTTCTTATCCACACGATGCTTCAATTCTTCATCGACACGTACCTGTAATAACGCTGTGGACATTAGCGTCACCTCCTCTTTTATCTGTAGTATATCGCAATTACATTGTAATTACAATATACCTTCGAATAGTAAACACCCCCGGTCGACTGGTGGGGAATCCAGTCGACCGGGGGTATCTTTGTCTTTTAGGGAAATTTTTTGGAGAAGAGGGAATCAGGCGCGGACGACGGAGATGCGCTGCTGGATGTGGTGGCCCTTCTCAATCTCGTCGACCATGGCGATGGCGTAGTCGGCGTAGGAGATGACGGACTCGTTCTTGCTGTTGAGCGTGAACTCCTCACCAGCGAGGATGTACTTGCCCGTGCGCTCACCGTCAGCCTGGAAGTCGGCTGCCGGGCTGATGTGCGTCCACTTGACGTCTTTGCGTTCGCGCAGTTCGTCGAGGGATTTGGCCATTGCCTTGGACAGCGGCAGATAGTCGGCCGGGAAATCCGGTGCATCGAACAGCTGCATCGTATGCTCTGGATTGAGGTAAAGGGAGCCGGCACCGCCGACGATCAGCAGGCGCGTATCCGTGCCCGAGAGGATATCGGCGAGGTGCTGCGTTGTCGTGGAATAAAGCGGCAGCGTCTCTTCCTTCCAAGCACCGAATCCATCAACGACGGCGTCAAAGCCGGCGAGATCTTCCTTCGTGAGGTCGAGGATGTCCTTCTGGCGGTAGTCCTTTGCCTGCGTGTTGTTCTCCGCATGGCGTCCAAAGGCGACGACCTCATGGCCACGGCTCAGCGCCTCGGCGATGACTTTTCTAGCGACACGGCCATTTGCTGCTACAACTGCGATTTTCATAGTGATTTCTCCTTTTCGTATACGGGCCAGCGCCCTCAATCATTATTGGTTTTGTAACTATCGTTATTTCATCTGACAGCTCATACTATACCATAGGGGTGTTTTAGTGTCAATATCTTTATTACAACAATGGCAAAATTTTTTCTGAAAGAGAAATCCCCAGCGGACCTGCTTCATGCCGGTCGGCTGGGGATGGCTCACCCTTTGGACGCAGCAAGGGGCGTTTCTGTATGCTTACTTGTTGGCTTCGTGGATGGTGAAGGTGCCGCGATGGAAGATCGAGGCACGGTTGCCGCGCTCGCCTTCCTTGTTCCAGGTCATGTAGGCGAAGACCTTATGGGTCTTGAAGTTGATGACCTGCGAGATGACGACACCCTTCTGCTCAATCCAGTTGACCTGATAGACGTCCTTGCCGATCATACTGCTCGTTGTCGGACGGCGCGAGGGAGAGGCCAGTCGTCGGCGTCCATCTCAGCACGCCGACTTCTGGATAGTCGATGTTGAACTTGAAGCCGCTGTCATAGCTCACAGAGATGGTCTTGCCCTGGACATGCTTGAAAAAGGCTTCTTTTTCCTTCTCGGCCGTCGCAGCCGTGGCGATCTTGCTCTTCTCCGCCGCAGCCTGTGCCGCTGCAACCTGCTCAGCCGTCGGTACGACGCTCTTGGCATTCGTGTCCGCTGCCGAGCAGATGCTAGCAAAGGAAAGCGCGGCAAGCATGGTGACAAGTACTTTTTTCATTTTCATGATAAAACCTCCCGATGGATGTGAAGTGATTGATTTAATTAGTACGATATGGTATTATCATAAGCCCTTTTTGTCCGTTCATCAAGAAGGATTTTTTGCTTGCGTCGGTATGGAATGCTTGCGTATCGGTGCAATGTCGCTCAAATAGCAAACACCCCCGGTCGATTGGTCTGGTTCCCAGTCGGTCGGGGGTGTTCACTCACTTTTTAGGAAAGGGATTCTTGACACTCCCCATGCGTAAACGCAGGGGATTCTTAATTCAACGACCGTTGCGAATCGACCTAGGCCTATTCGTCTTACACAATCTCCAAAAGCGTAAATTCCCGTGTGTCCCACGGTATTTGTGTATGTGAATGCTTGTTATCTTTACAGCCGCAAGGTCTTTAAATTACGACAGGTTGATACACGCAACCTCAACCCGCTAAGAACTGGTTGCCCGTAGGCCTTGGTTTTCGATTCGTCCAGTATCTATTATGGCGAGGCTTCTCCTTTCTCTCGTATTCTTTAGGTTAAGCTTATCATACCACGAAAGTTAGCAGTTGTCCGCCTCCAACACTTACGTGAAGTCGGCAGACGCGCCTTATATCCCCAGCCCTGAAGGAACGGGGTTTTACGGCGCATTTTGATAAGATTAACGTGCGCCAGCCTTGGGGTATTCGAACGTGTAGCCTACGCCGAAGTGGAGCAGGTACTCTTCGTGACCGGCAACGGGGATCCAGTAACCATAGGCCTGACCTAAGGGAGTCTCATAGGTGATGTAGACGGCCTTCTTCTCGTCAGCTGCCTTATTGCAGAGGCAGCCGTGATGCGGCTCTGTGCCAATCTGGGAGCATTTCATCTCGGTGTTGAGGCCCATCGACGCTGCCTTCTTGTTGACAGCGTAGATTTGGCGGCTCTTCTGGATGAGCATGACGGGTTCGGGGAAATTGTCCCACATCATGTGAAATGCATCGATTACGTTCTGGTTATCCATTGCTTTTGCACCTCAATCTGCTTTTATTGGGAGTTTTGCAGCCGAGGGGGATCGGCTGCATGATGTGTTATTCTGTAGGGGTTACTTCTTCAGGACGAAAGCGCTCTTCGGCTGGCCGCAGAGCGGGCAGACGTAGGAGTCGTCCTCGTCGTTGATGTCGCCGACGTATTCGTAGCCGCAGACGGGGCAGACATAGACTTTCTTGCCGGTCGTATCCGCTTTCTTCGGCTGGTACTTGTCGAGCATGGCCTGCAGGCGGACGCCGTGGCCGCCTTCCTGACGTGCGAAGACGTCCATCTGATCGGCTGCTTCTGCAAAACCGGCGGCGCGGACTTTGTCGGCAATCGCCTTGACCTGTGCTTCGCCGTTCGCTTCTGCTTTCTGTACCGTGCGCACGAGGCCCCAGAAATCGGACGGGTATTTGCCATTGAGCACGGCATAGAAGCCAGCGTGGACAGCCTCTTCATTGGCTGCAGCAATGAAACCCTCTGCCACATCTTCGAGGCCCTGCTCGCGTGCGAGCTGCGCTAGTGCGTAGTACATCATGACGCCATTGGCCTCTGCCTGCATCAGGCTCTTCATCATGCTCTCAAATTCCGTACCTTTCGTGATCCCGTTCAAGCTCATCATCATGTCCTCCTAAAATACATACACATATCGGTTGTTTATAGTATGACTTTATTATATTGCACAAAATCAATTTTGTCAAATATAAAATGGCAAATTAATAAAAACTGTATATCTATGCAGGATTGTTCGATAAAATAGTATGTTGCATTACAGAAAAGCCAAAATATTTCGCGAAAATACTTGACAATGTTACGCAATCCTGCTACAATAAAATCAAGCAAAAGGAAGAAAGCCATACGAAAACCAAGGATGACTTCTTACCGGACGCGAATAGCTTAGCCCACTGGGGCGGGCAAGTGGTTTCTCCAAATTCTCCAGAAGGAGGGGAGTCCGATGGGCCAGTAAAGGTTCCATGCGGTAGACATTAACATGGACAATCAAACAGAAAGCAAATAGCCGTTCAGTCGAAACAGATTGAGCGGCTTTTGCTTTATAAGAAAGACCTCCACGATCAATAAGCGTGGAGGTCTTTTGATTCAGTTTGGATAGGCCGACTCGAACTCGGTCACGATCTGCTGCAGTGGCGCGTCGAGGAGCTGCATGGCGGCTTCGCGCAGGTCAGCGGGGATGCCGTAGTGGGCTTCAGCAATGCTGCCGGCAATGGCGGCGATGGTATCGCTGTCGCCGCCAATCGAGATGGCGTTGCGGATGGCGTCTTCAAAGCCCGTCGAGGAGAAGAAGGCGACGAGCGCCTGCGGCACGGAGCCCTGGCAGGCAGAGCTGAACTCATAGGTCGGCCGGATCTCGTCGAGCGTGAAGTCCAGCGGGTAGTAGCGGTCCTGCGCGAGCTCATGCAGATCCTCCATCGCCATGCCCTGGCGCGCATGGTAAATCAGGACGGCTACAGCTTCTGCGCCTTTGATGCCCTCTGGATGGTTGTGGGTCACGGCTGTGACGGCAAGGGAGAGCTTCTGGGCTTCTTCTTCCGTGCGCGCCGCAAAGCCGGCTGGGCTCACGCGCATAGCCGAGCCATTGCCGAAGCTGTTGTAGGGCTCCGGGTGGTCACACTGCAGCCAGGCGCGAAAGCCGCGGCCATAGCCGGCCCTCGGATAGGCGCGCCCGAGCTCCTGCATCGCCGCCACTGCCTTAGCGGGCAGATCCTCATAATCCGGTCGCGCCGCTAAGATGGCCTTCGCCACCGCCAACGTCATGATGCTGTCGTCCGTCGGACGGCACTTCGGATGGAAGAGTGTGAAGTCCTTGTGACGGTAGTTGTGCCACTCGAAGCGCGAGCCGACAATGTCACCAATGATAGCTCCCATCATATCGATCACCAATCCTTTCTGCTGCTGTTTGTCTTAGTCGGATGCCTCAGAATGCATATGAGGCACAGGAGCGAAAAAGTCCAGTGCTGGACTTTTTCGGGTTAGATTCAGTTACTGCAGGGATTCGTCGGGCTGCTGCCTGAATCCTGCTGTGTCTTTTTCATTCACGGCAGGCAGCGTCGGCGAAGCGCAGCGTGAGAGGAGGATTTCCGGCGGCAGACGGCGAACCCCTTCTTATCATAAAACGGACTTTTGGACGGAAGAGGTGGAGACGATGTTTTGCATGAACTGCGGCACGAAGCTGCCGGATCACGCTAAATTCTGTTTTAACTGCGGGGCCAAGGTCCCGGATGGTCTCGGCGATGGCGAGGCGGCATCTGTTGCTCCGGAAGAGCAGGTGCCAGATACGAAGACTCCTGTGACAGAGCCGCAGGAGGAATCTGTTCCGGGCAGCCATTTCACAATTCTCGGAAAATACAAGGTAGAGCTGCCGCGCGGCACGGCGGTATACAATCAGCTCTGGGCGCCGTTCAACCGGGAGGGGACGCGGCTTGCCCTGCTGGCCCGTCATGAGATCCGCAAGCACCTGAAGGAACACACGGTGGAGAATCCCGTCGAGTTCTCGGCACAGGTGCTCGCGTACTGCATGAGCGCCTGCGGGCCGCTGTTTGAGCAGGCCGTGGACCTCCTGATCGACCACGATATCGACTATGTGACGAAGAAGGACCTCTGGGACCGGCTCGATGATTCCGTCAAGTCGACGGACCTCGTCCAGGCCATGCTGGCGGACCAGGCGGCCATCGAGGACTATGAGAAGGACCTGGCCGTGGAGAAGCAGGCCGACAAGGCGAGCTGGCGGGGTGGCGGCTTCGGCATCATGGGAGCCATCACGGGCACGATCAAGGCGTCGATGATGAACACGGCGCAGGATGCCCTGAGCTCTCTTGGACGCAGCATCACGGGCAATTCCTATTCGGACCGGCTCGAGAACTTCATCCGCGACCGCAGTGCAAAGCGGAACTATCCGGCCATGGCCTGCGATTTCATCAGCACCATTTGCCGGTTTGACCTCTTTACCGAGGTGCATCGGCTGCTGGTCGCAGAGTGCGATCTGCCGGAAGCGTCATTTGAAACGGATAAGGCCGACAGCCGGCGCAAGAACCTCTTGGAGCGCTTTGCCAATGGCAAGATCGAGGAAGAGGATGTGTTCAAAGGGCTTTGCAGCTGTCTGGAAATCACGGGGAACACGCTGCCGGTCTACAAGGCGCTGCTGGAGCTGGAGCCTTCTGCCGCAAGGGATGTGTTCCAGATGGCAGAGGCCGAAGGCGAGGAGCTCGATCTGGCCAGGTCGGTCTGGCAAACGTACATGAAGAACAAGAATGTCGGAAAGGTGTTCCATTTCCCCGACTGGGTGCCGAACTTCCTTTCCCGACCGTTTTATCCGGTGGCCGGTCCGGCTATGCTGCTGGCACTGCTGATCGAGCTCCGCGACCTGCCCCAGATGTTCCGCAGAGAGGAAAGCCCTCATGTGGACATCGCTCTGGCGGCCGGCACGTATTGGATTCCGGCGGATGCCGCTGATGTGAGCTTTTGGGGCATGGACAGCGAAGTACTGCTGGAGCTTGAGAAGCCAGAGCAGACCGACTGGGCTGCGCATGATGTCCACTTCCATCTCGTGCAGTTCACCGGTGCCGCAGAGGCATGGTCTAATGGCATCCGCGAGAAGAAACTCCGAGAGGCGCAGGAGGCCCTCGAAGCCGGTGACAAGGCGCATGCGCTGCTGGCGTTCCAGCTTGCTGCAGAGATGGGCAGTGCCGAAGCGGCCTGGCAGGCGGGAATCCTGCAGGCGAGAAGCGGCCAGCAGGATGAAGCGCAGTGGTCCGCTGTGGAAGCGGCCGTGCTGGGCAAGAAAGATGCTGCTTGGGTGCTGTACCAGTATCTGAAGAAGAAACAGAACGAGCAGTGCGCTGCTTACCGGAGACTGGCCGCCAAGGACGCGCAGGAGCTGGTCGCGCAGGGGAAATTCGCCGAGGCGCTGGACTGGTACGAGAAACTCGTGGCCGAAGGCGATGGCACGGCCTGCTTCTACATCGGCCAGATGGCCGAGCAGGGTCAGGGCATGGAAGAAGATAAAGACAAGGCCATGGCGTGGTACGAGAAAGCCAAGTCCCTTGATTGCGAAGAAGCGGGGACTGCCATCGGCGCGCTTGCCTTTGCGCAAGGCCAGCAATGGGAAGAAAGAGCCAGTGCAGAGACGGGCGAACAGGCCATGGCCGACTGGCAGCAGGCATGGCAGTCGTATCAGCAGGCTCTGGCGGAGCAGCATCCGGGGGCAGACGAGAAGATCCGGACAATTGGGCTCCAGCTCGGCAAGGCGATGGAAGCGCAGGGCGAATCGGTAAAAGCACTGGATTACTATCAGGCGGCGCTGGCGCAGGGCAGTCAGGAAGCGCTGCTGGAGGCGGCCCGCCTGTGTGTCGACCCGCGCAACGAAACGTTTGACTTCCAAGAGGCATGGCATCTCTACCAGAAGGCCGCTGAGGATGCTGAGACCGAGGCGGATGAGGAAGCCGTCCAAGCAGAATGGGACAGCCGCAAGGCGCTCGTGCCGCTGGAGGAGCGCGTGGCCTGCCTGACGGAAGCCGTGGCAGACCAGATGGCAGATGCCGCTTACTACTATTGGGGCGAGAAGCTGTCCAATCCGCTGGAAAATGCCATGAAGTCCTACGGATCGCAGGCCGGTGTCGAGGCGGATGAAGTCGTCGTGCTCGGTGACTCGACCCATTCCCTGTTCTGGGGCAAGGGCGAGGAAGGCTTCCTGATCACCGAGGACGGCCAGCTCATCAGCTCGCTCGGCACCAAGATCTCGCTTGACGAACTGGGCCCTGTAGCATACCGCGAAGAAGAGCTCGTGGCAACCATCTCCGGCACCGTGCTGGCCCGCTTCAAGGGGCAGTCGGATGAAGACCCGGTGTTCTGCGGGCTCCTAAACGAGATCGTGCTGCTGTTGCATCCGAGAAGAGGCGATACAGGCCAGATACTTTAACACATGATACTGAAAAAGCTCCGTGGCCACGGACATCTCTCTGAGGAAGATGTTCGTGGTCACGGAGCTTTTCTGGTAAAATCAGCCCTGATTCGGATTCCAGCTGCTGGCACCCAACGGCTCGATTGGATGCGCGTCGCTGAACGGAGCCCCGCAGTTTGGGCAGCCTTTATCTTCGCCGCAGCTGTCGCAGTAGAGCGTGCCGCAATTGCTGCATTCGTATAAGAGTTCTTGCTGTTCTTCCTTCTCCTGTGCACCGCAGTAGCTGCAGTCATCCTGCAGGACAAATGCATTCTTGTCAGCCATGGTCATCACATTCCTTTCTTTGCTCAGGGTAGTTCTGTTTCGGTTATCCCTTCAGCTTTCGTCTCGGTGGGCCGGGTTCGTTTGCTCTTTACGGTTATCAGTATACAGATTTGCCGCTGCTAGTTCTGTAACGTTAGCTACACAATCCGATTTCCTTACGGTATCAGTACGCTGGGTACGGTACCGTCTTTATAGGGAAGGCGTTAAAAAACGGCTCATTTCCAGATGATGGATTCTTCGAGGGGACGACGGCGCTTGTCGCGATGCGGTACTTCGCCGCGATATCCGAGAGCAGTCATGCAGGCGACACCGAAGTGCTCGGAATCGTAGAGATGGTAGGTATTCGCTAAAACCGTCTCGATCTTATCCTTCGTGAAGCCTTCGACCGGGCAGGAGTCGATGCCGAGGTAGGCTGCTGCAAAGAGGACGTTGGCCATGACGATATAGGCCTGCTTTGCTGACCAGTCGAAGGCTGCACGATCGGACTCGAGAATCTTATGCTGGTCGCGGCAGAATCCCGTATAGGCCTTCTCGAACATGTTGTATGCCTGCTCGGGCAGTTCCATGATGTCGTGCGTGATGTGCTCAAGGTAGGGCGAGCCGAAGGTGATATCCGCCTTTTTCCGTGCCAGGAACACCAGAAAATGGCTGGCATCCTGCAGCGCGGCATCTGCACCCCAGGCATATGGCCGGATGGCCTGACGGATTTCCGGGTCCTGCAGGACGATGATCTTCCAAGGCTCAAAGCCGAACGATGTCGGCGCAAGGCGTGCCGCCTCTAGAATCGTCTGCATGTCCTCGTCGCTGATCTTCTTGTCCCTATCCCATGCCTTTGTCGCATAGCGGTACTTCAGGACATGCAGCAAATCCTCGCGGCGCAGCTTTGGCTGTGCCACCTTTACCGTTTCGATGATTGCTTTCTCGTTCATATCACGCGTCCCCTTCCTTTTATCGTGTTCGCTAGATTTCATTCTATCATGAAGATCGTCATTCGTATGTGATTCAGTATCTTTTGGGGCATCTTGCTGACGAGTGGGATACCGGATTGTCTCAGCATAGCAACTAGAAAAAATTCGACGGGTGAATTTCCTTTAATACAATGAAGGAAATTCACCCATCGAATTTATTACTGATGCAGGTGTGAAGGGGGCGACTTGCACCAAGCAGGATTAGGACTCGAAGGTACCCTTGACGATGGCTTTGCCAGCTTCTACCATCTGCTGGCCTCTTGCCCAGACGTGCTGGAGCTTGAAGTCGTCGGTGATGACGATGAAGTCGGCATCACTCTGTGGAGCTAGGATGCCTTTCTTCGGATAGATATGGAGTGCCTTGGCGACGTTGGTGCTGAGAATCTGGACGGCCTGGTCGATGGCGATGCCTTCTTCTTCGACCATATCGCGGAATTCTGTGAACATAGAATGCTGATCGCCGACGCCGACGCCAATCGGGTTACCGGCTTCATCGAACACCGGCATGCTGCCGTTGCCATCGGAGCTCATGGTGATATGGGAAAGAGGAACACCGGCATCGAGAGCTGCTTTTGCGGCTTTGCTCGGTTTCACAGCATTTTCGGAGCCCGGATGGCTCGGGTCGATGCCGGAAGTGATGTCCATGTAGCCACCTTGTTTCGCCCATTCAATGCTTTCAGCAAAGAGGTGCTTATTGCGGTTGACATGCGTCGGCAGGAACTGTGTCTTAGGGATCTCGCCATCTTCTGTGATCTCGAAGAGGTATTTCATGCCGTTGCGGCCATCGCCCATATGCATATTGATGATGCCGGCTTTGCCGCTGATCATGCCGCCGACGCGCGTCTCGGCAGCGAGACGGCGGTAATCCTGTGCCGTTGGCTGACCGGAACGATGATCGCTCATGGCAATCTCGCCAGCACCGATGATCTTGTCGATCATGACGATATCCTTGCGGACACTGCCTGTGATGGTCGGTGTGGGCAGCTCGTAAGCACCCGTGTAAATATAGGTGGACAGGCCCTCGTATTCCAGACCACGCGCTTTGGCGAGCAGGCTCTCGACGTGGCGTGTCGTACCATCGGTACCGAGCAGGCCGCAGACGGTCGTGACGCCAGAGGTCGTTACTTTCGAGAGCAGTAGCTCCGGTGTGCGCGTATGGTAGCCGCCTTCACCGCCGCCGCCAATCATGTGGACATGGCCGTCAATGAAGCCTGGCAGTACACGTGCGCCCTTGAGGTCGATCTCGCGGCATTCGATGCCTTTCGGTGCTTCGATACCTTTGCCGATGCCGGCAATCTTCTCTCCGGCAATCAACAGATCTTGGATCCCTTGGTCTTCAGACGCGTAGAGATGCGCATTGCGCAGCATCGTGAAAAATGGCTGGTTCGACATAAAGTCATCATCCTCTCATAAAAGTGCTTATGCATGTACCATGTACTTGGATATGTTGTTGAGATGCCCTGCTGCGGTCCTCAGATGAACAGCAGGATAAGGCGCATTGCCCAGATCGAGAGCAGTGCATTGATGAAGCAGATGCTGATGATTGCAACGTAGTGCTTAGTGTTGACACCAGAGATACCGAGGCAGCGGCCGACGTTCTGTACCGGATTGCCAATCAAGTAGATTGCCGGGACAAGGATGGTGAGCTGTGTCGGATCCAGTATGCCGCTCGTGAAGAGGCTCATCGCAACACCGATGCCACCACCCATGCTCATGATTGCCGTGACGAGCACGGTTGCAGCTTCTCCGGGTAGTCCCCAGAGTGCCATGATTGGAGCGCAGATCACGCCGATGATGTGCAGGAGGCCTGTGACATCGAGAATGCGGATGATGACGAAAGCCATGATGACATTCGGCAGCAGGCTCGTCGTGCCAATCGTAAAGCCATTGCGCGCACCGTCGATGAAGAGGTCAAGGACATTTTTCTTTTTTGCAGTTTCAGGCGTTGCCATTTGCATTCCCTCCAGTCGTATCTTTCCGGTAGAACATCTTCAAGTACATGCGCATCAAATTGCCGCCGATGATCTTGAAGACGAACATGACGATGATTGGCACGATGATTGGTGCGACCATGTAACTGAATACGGCTGCGCCAGATGAGAAGTAGTTGGTGATAAAAGCGGAAGCACTGGTTTGATAGGCAATCAGGATGGAGCGCTCATTGTCTGTAATCTCGCCTTGGTCGTAAAGTTCCTTGACCATGCCGGCTGCGGCGTCTGTGCTCTGCATGTTGGCGATACTGGCAAGAGCCGTGATGCCCGGGATGCCGAGCAGAGGCTTCAGGATTGGCGTCATGAGCTTCTGTGCTGCACGCAGGCCGCCGAGGCCATCAATGACATTGACGATACCGAGAGCCAAGATGACAGCTGGAATGAGCTCAATGGCGAACAAGAAGCCATCGCGGGCACCTGTACCGCCAGCACCACGGAAGTCCAGAGCCTTTTCGGCTCCCGGCGGAATCGTGCCGAACTTACCGTTCAGCACATTGAAGTCGAATACCTTGAGCCAGCTATCCGATGATGAGAAAATACCAGAGAAGATGATGATGGCAAAGATGAAAGCAGCGTAGCCTACCCATCCAACCTTGATTTTCGGCGTTTCGTCCTTGGGTGTCTTATTCTCTCCCATAAGAATCTCTCCCTTGCTGATGTTGCTTGATGCATATACGTTCTAAGATATGGCCACGTCTATTTATAATGCAAGATAGGTGCCAACTTTTGAACGATGGACATTTTTCGCGAAAAAAATGGGCTTTAGTCGAAATTTGGGATGTAAAACAATATTTGTGCGTTGTGTGAGTACATATAATGATGTTTTGAATCAATATGTATACACAGTGACAATAAAAAGCAGTATAATAATGGGAATGGGATAACATTTTATGGGATATACCCCATTTTATAAGGAGAAAGTCATTCATGAAACATATTGCTTTAATCGCTCTCGGCAGGGATACCTCATATTGTTGCCGTGAGCAGCTCCATAGGCTGCTGGATAATCGCATCAATATCAGCAACTATTATGTAGAGGGCAACCTTCCGCAACGGATCAAAGCGGACTTCGCCATTTTTACGAGCCGTCTGGCCTATCAGAAAGCCCATACGCATCTGTCGCAGGGCGTCCCCTATCTGATTTCGCGGCGCTCCATCAACTATCATGAGGTCGACAAGCTGTTCGAACTGCCTGCTGGTACGAATGTCCTGCTCGTCAATGACTGCCTCCAGAGTGCTAACGATACCATATCCTTGTTGCAGACCCTTGGCATCGATCATCTCAACTACTATGCGTTTGCGCCTGGGATGGATGATCCGAAGGTGGCAAAGGTAGCGATAACACCCGGGGAGTCTCGCTTTGTGCCGCCTGCCATTGAGAAGATCGTTGATATCAAGACACGGCTCATCGATATCACTTCGCTGGGTGAAATGCTGTCACGCATGAGGATCTTGGACCATTATGCCGATTTCCTCTCGGCACAGTATGTCCGCGATATCATTCAGCTCATCGATAAGAATCAGCGTTACAAGAATCGAGCTGCGCAGCTTGAACAGGAACTCAGTCGTGTCGAGTCCTCCCGAAGCCATCAATCCCCCGATGTCAACCTGCAGGCAGTCTATCACTTCGATGATGTTCTGGGAAGTGCTCCTTCGCTACTGTCAGCGATTCGCATCGCCAAGCGCTTTGCTGATTCGGTCTCCACCGTGCTCATCCAGGCGCAGAGTGGTACGGGAAAGGAACTGATGGCGCAGAGTATCCATAATGCTTCTGGTCGTGCAAACGGTCCCTTCGTAGCCGTTAATTTTGCTGCTATCACCGAGTCCCTGCTGGATTCGGAGCTTTTCGGCTATGTGGAGGGAGCCTTCACAGGAGCATCGAGACATGGTGCGAGCGGACTGTTCGAACGGGCCAATCATGGGACGATCTTCCTCGATGAGATTGGCGATGCCCCGCTTTCTTTTCAGGTGAAGCTCTTGCGCGTCTTGCAGGAGCGTGAAATCCGTCGTGTGGGCAGCGCCGTTCCCATCCATATCGATGTGCGCATCATTGCAGCGACAAATCAGGATCTTAAGGAACTCGTCCGTCAGGGAAAATTCCGTGAGGACCTTTACTATCGCCTAAGCGTCCTGCCGCTGACGCTTCCACCACTCGCCGAACGGAAAGAGGATATCCCCGTGCTGGTCTCTACCTTTCTCCAATCGTTCTTCCTGGACATGGGCGTGCGAGAGACACGGGCGTGGATGGAGGGAATCCTGCCGATTTTACTCCAGTACAGCTGGCCGGGCAATATCCGCGAATTGCAGAATGTCGTCGAATATCTGGCTAATGTCTGTGACAGCAATCCGCGCCCGGAAGATTTGCCACCGAACTTTTCTGCTGCCATTGCATCCGTGCGGAATCGGCAGGGGAAACAAACTGCCGGTGGAGAGACATTGAAGACGGCTGTCCTGCGGGAGCTAGCAATAGCCGCGCGCATTGGCCAGCACTTGGGACGCCGTTCCTTAGCACGAAATCTGGAGGTCCCAGAAAGTCAGATCCGCCATGTCTGTCAGGAGCTCGTGACAGAGGGCGAGATTGTCCTCAAACCTGGACGCGGCGGCATTCAGCTCAAGAGAAGCTGGTCAGAGATCTTGGCTGCGGATGAGGATGCTTTGCAGTAGAAGGGTCTATTCGATAAGATTGTGCCAAAAGTGGGGCTTTTTGCACGATGACGGTGGAGATGCACGACGATGACAAAACGGAAGGATGTTTGATGATAAACAAAAATTCGACGGGCGAATTTCCTTTACCATGATGAAGGAAATTCACCCGTCGAATTTTTTGCTGTGGCATACAGCGATTACAGGGATAAGAGCTTATCGCCTTTGACTTTTTCTGGATGCCAGGGCAGCAGCACGGTCTTACCGTGTGTATGCTGATCTACCTTGTTGATCCATTCTGCCTCATTATTGGCTTTGACTGCCAGTGTTCGGTTGCTGCTGCCAGTAAGCGCGAAGGATTGGTTGATGACCCACCAGTTTGCTGAAAGGCCGGCTCGCTTCAGGTCGTCTTCCAAGCGCATTGCCTCATAGACTGGCGTTGCTTCGGGGAGGGTCACGATGATGACTTCGGTTTCTTTGCCCTTCAATCTCGGTAGCAGATGCTTGACGGATTCGGGCGTCTCTCCCTTTGTGCGACGGATTTCGCGATCATAGTTTTCCGTGGACTCCAGCAGTAGCAGCGTATGGCCCGTGGGTGCGGTGTCGATCACGATGATTTCATCATCTGCTTTCTCCACCACTTCGGCAAAGGCGCGGAACACGGCAATCTCTTGCGTACAGGGAGAGCGCAGGTCTTCCTCGATATAGGCGATATCCTCGCCGGATAGGCCGTTTTGCCGCGCTTTTGACAGCACTTCTTCCTGATACTTTTTCAGTTCGGCAGCTTCGTCGATGTGGCTCATGGTGATACCATCCTGTTCGGACAGGACGAATTTCAGATGTGCGGCGGGGTCGGTGGTCGTCAAATGGACTTTCTTGCCGCGCTTTGCAAGTCCCAGCGCGATCGCGGCGGCAATCGTTGTCTTGCCGACGCCGCCTTTGCCCATGGTAAAGATGACTTTTTTGTTCTCTGCGTCCAGCGTGTTCACGAGGTCGTTCAGCCGATGCAGCTTTGTCCGATCAATCTCAGCCTGCTGTTGCTGCTCGAAGCAGTCCTCTGTCAGCATGGCGCGGATGTTGGCAATGCCGGTGATGGGATACGCGCGAAGCGGTACGGCGTATTGTGTCAGCTTTTTCAGTTCCGCAGGCATATCGGCAAGCGCGGCTTGCTGCTTTCGGTACAGCTCAGAGGACAGCGCATCATCATGCTGCATGAGCACGCCGTTGACGATCAGCAGCTGATTCTGGATGCCAAGTTCCCGCAGTTCGCAGGAGGCGCGATTGGCTTCCTGCAGCGGCGCGGTTTCCGGTCGTGTCACTAAAAGCAGCATGGTCTTGCCGCCATCTGCCAGGGTATCAACTGCCGTTTTATAGACGGCTTTCTTTTCTTCCAGACCGGACAGCTGCCCAAGGCAGGAGGCACCATGGGTGCTCTCGTTGATGAAATTACTCCATGCGGACGGCAGCTGCAGTATCCGCAGCGTGTGCCCTGTGGGAGCCGTATCAAAGATGATGTGATCGTAGCTTTTTTGGATGGCTTCATCCGTGATGAAGTTGGCAAATGCGTTGAACGTTGCGATCTCGATGGTGCAGGAGCCGGAAAGCTGTTCTTCCATGTTGGCAATCGCCGCATCCGGTAAAACCCCGCGATAGGGGGCAATCACGCTTTCGCGGTACTCTGCCGCCGCTTCGATGGGATCCAGATTGGCCGCAGAAAGTCCCCGCACTTCTGTGATCGGCGTCGGTTTGCTATGAAGCTCCATGGCGAAGACGTCCTGCAAGTTGGAGGCAGGGTCGGTGCTGACGAGCAGCACGCGCTTGCCACTGTCTGCAAGGCTGGTGGCCACTGCACAGGCGGTAGAGGTCTTGCCGACACCACCCTTGCCGGTGAAGAACAGGTACTGCGTCAGATGGAGCTTGCTCAGTGCAAATGGTTCCATCAGCAGCATCCTCCATCACAGCAGCACTCCTGCTTGCCGAGCAGATCCTGCGGCAGGGACAGCCATTCGGTAAATTCTTCGTTGGTCGGGTAGCGGCCGGAAATGGCAAGCTCGCTATCCACAACGGTAACAGGCAGGCGATCTGCTCCATAGACTTTGACGAATTCACTGACCACCTTATTTTTGACGAACTCCATCGGGGCATTGGTGAGATTGTAGCGCTTGACCTCGATGCCTCTCTCCTTCAGTGTGTTGAGCACCGTGGAGATCCGCAGCAACTCTGGATCAACACTCACGCCGCAAAGTCCGGTAGAGCAGCACATAGCAGGTTCAAAAATCTCGATGTTCTTCATGAGAATCCCTCCGTTAATCCGTATTATTCATAAATTCAAATACATCAATATATAAGTTAGAAGAAAAATCAGGCGTCTTATTCCTGATTGTCTGGCTATGTCATATTGATAAATTTCTATGCGTCTATTATAGGATACACATAGATGATTGTCAATATGATTTCTGCTAATATGTCAGCGTTGGCGCTATGAAAGATGTCTACCGTCAGATGCAAGCGAAATCTTTCGCAGGTATTTCCGACATGATTGGCAAGAGAAAGCAGTTCTTCCGCTATTGTAGCCGTGCTGGAACGGTATCATTTTTGAGCGCAGTCGCTGTTTCATGTAGATTCCATATAGATAATGTATATTGAATAAAAAGAGATTATTTTATTAAATGCATGAAAAGGGAGATGATCTTGATGAAAAAATGGATTCCTTCACTGGCTGTTGGTGCTGCCTTGACGATGAGCACGACAATCTGCGCGGCTGCTGTCCCGTCGTCAGCGCTTGTTGCTGGCGGGATTGAGTACGGCGCTTCTGCGGATTATGTCCAGCAGGTATACGGCACGCCGACAGAGGTAGAGACGAAACACCATTCGCTGTGGAATGGCGAGGTCACGGAATACGAGTACGGTGATTCCTTCGAATTGAAGTTCGTAGACGGCTATGTGCGCCACATCGAGATTTCCCGCCACAATGGCATTAAGACAGCTGCCGGCATCGAAGTCGGCTCCACCCTTGATGCCGTGAAGGTAGCCTACGGTGAGCCCGACAAGATTCGCGGCGACAAGTACATCTACTACTGCGATGAAGACAAGAGTATCGGCCTAGTCTTCGAGATCGAGAACAACAAGGTCGACGAGATCGAGATGGGCTATCTGGATTGACGTCTTCTTAGATAGCAGTGCTTGCAGGTCCGAATGGCTTGTGTTACCATCAGACATAGAAAGGCCAGCTCCGCCGGTGCATCTAGTATGCCGCGGAGCTGGCTTATTTCTTTCTGAAGAGATCTTGAGGCGCTACACGAGCAGGATAAAAATTCACCGGGTGAATTCCCTTTACCTAAATGAAGGATGTCATCCGCAGTGATACAGAATAGCTATATATATTGCGATAATTTGTAAGATTATCAGCAATTTGCCCGCTGGTTGGACTCATATGTCTATTTCCTGGGTAACATGACTAGCCTTGCCAGCTTTTTTCGGGTATAATAAAGAGGACACGTCCCTCAGTAGGTTTTCACGAGTGATGGATTACATCCTAGCAATAGCTAAGGGCAATCCCTTTCGCTCTTGTATCCGTGCTGGAACGATCTGCTGCTGGACCTAGAGAATTCACCGGGTGAATTTTCTTTGCCGAGTGAAAGGATTTCCGGAAGGGAGATGTATATGATGTATTGTAAGAACTGCGGTACCAAGATGCCGGATCACGCTAAATTCTGCTCGAATTGCGGGGCGGGGCTCTCGGACTCGATGCAAGAAGCGCATCGAGTCGCAATCGCATCTGAACAACCTATCGATACCTCCGAGCCATTGGAAAGCGATATTTCGGCCTTAGAGGCTTCTGAGGACGAACTGGATATCAAAGAACTGCCTGCCCTTGCGGATCAACGATTCACGTTTTTTGGATCGTACCAAGTGAACTTATCCCATACTTCGAAGGAAAAAAAGAGGTTGAAGGAGGCCACCTCAAAGGATGAGAAGAAATTGATGTGAGCACCGAAGGCATCGAAATTATAAGGAATAGCAAAAGGCACGTGCTACAGAACTGTAGTACGTGCCTTTTTGCGTAGTATAAAATTAGCGCGTGCCCTATTTTGATAGGTACAAAATGCATTTACAGTGCGAATCAAATTGTAAAATATGCTATAATGAACAATATATCATAGTATGTCTAGAAGTTCTTTTATACTATAGAGGGAATATTCATGAAAATTGGCTATGTCAGGGTCTCAACAGTTGAGCAGCACGAAGAACGGCAGATCATCGAGTTGAAGGAGAAGGCAAATGTAGAACGTATTTATAAAGATAAATTGTCTGGCAAAAATACCGAGCGACCACAATTGAGAGCTATGATCGATTTTGCGCGTGAAGGCGATACCATCTATGTATCGGAATTTTCACGCTTGGCTCGCAGCACGAAGGACTTGCTCGATATCATCCAGGACCTTCGCGAGAAAGGTGTGCAGGTCATCTCGCTCAAAGAGAATTTTGATACATCCACCCCTGCCGGCGAATTGGCGATGACGGTCTTTGCGGCCATTGCCACCTTCGAGCGCAAGATCATGCTGCAGCGTCAGGCCGAGGGCATCGCCGTCGCCAAGGCTAAGGGCATCTACAAGGGCAGGCAGAAAAAGAAAAAGCCCGCCGACTGGGACGAGCTTGTCAAAAAGTACCAGAACCGCGAGATCCACTCCGTATCCGAGCTCATGCGCATCTGCCATGCTTCACGGCCTACCGTGTACATGTGGCTGAAGGAAAGCGGTGTGGTCTTCCATGAGTTGGATTGGCAGAGACGGTCGAGTCGATTAAAGATAAGGGGCCAAAAAGATTGACAGTTCCTTCGATTCGTTCCAATCTGCTCACCACTTTTTTAACGAAACGTTTTACTCCATACCAATAATTGTGATACGCGTGATAGTATGTTGCTGATTTGTAGTAAATACTACTTTAGGTGAATACTGCGTGCGATACACATAGTTCCGCTCAATACTTTTTGCGGAATTTATTCGCCATGGCATGCCAAAGTTCTTATAGACTTCCCCGATAGATGAGCCGACTTTTATTCCACATGGCATTGCTAATCCGTTATTGGCAGTGGAAGCAATATCAATGACTTCTTCTGTGCCATCCGAATTCTCGACTACACTGAGCTTAAAGGAATCACCGTATGTCATGTCGTAAGCGTATAAGCCATCATAAAGGTAATTCTTTCCTCTTTGGCCTACATATGTAGGCTCACCATAAATGGATTTTACGTAGTCTATTGAGTCACCAATGCCGATGCCACCAATTCTAGCTTGATCCATCGGCATACGCGGCGAGTACTGATTAATCCGTGATGACGATGCAGAGCCGGTACTCGATGATGTAGCACTAGAGGATGAATTCTCGGATAAAGAATATACATTGAAGTTATGTTTTGAATCATCCCAACGAATGCCGGCTCGGAAAACAGTTGTTAACGGGGCCTGTGCCATACTTTGATCTGGTCGCGGCATCCCTTCATGCTTACTGGTTAGATAGATTGCTTCATCACCTGTCGCAACAATACTCAGACGCTGAGGCAAACTAAGGTCATAACCTGCACGGCCTAATGTTTCACGCGTTACAAATGGTTTCCATTTACCACCTTCCTCGCCTATAATCCAAAAGCCAGTATTCATAGGATGAACGCCGATGGTTACATTTATGACGAAAAAAGTTCGAGTTGGATCCTGCATATCCAATTTTGTAATTTCATAAACAGCGTCATGGTCTGTTGATGTTAGATTTCCTTGGAATGCCATCAATTGATTTCCACCTGCATCAGATAGATACAGTATGCCATTTTGTGAACGTGTAAAGGAAATACTCCCACTTGTACTATCGAAATATTGCGTACCTTTATTAACCATATAAATAGGTTTAGATGGTGCTGTTATTTCTGTGGCATATCCTATAGGTTGCACAACACAGGTTGTCAGAATAAATGTACTTCCTAGTGCGATAAATCCTTTCGTCCCTATTTTCATAAGAATCACTCCTGACAGCAGTTTACAGCTTTTGAGACATAATAAAATCACGTAGCCCCTGCTGGTGTATAATAGATTCACCACAAACCAAACACGAGAGGTGCTACGTGATGTCTCAATTATACACCAGTCAGTCGACAGTTGACAAACTCTTGACGATTTTTTCTTCCTTGTTTCTCGCTGCAACGAGACCGACGCGCCATCTGCTGGCGTGGCTCCTCATCGCTCAGCTGGCTCTGGAGTCGGCTCCGTCGGTGCGCTGCCTGTTCCGGCAGTTCCTGTCGAAGCAAACGGACGCATCGCTTAACAGCTATTACCGTGCCCTCAGCAACGGGCTTGTCACAGATGCATCCATTCGCCAGGCCTTGGCGCTGCGGGCGCTTGCCATAGTGCCAGAGGCACTGCGGCAGGAGCCTATCCTGCTCAGCGTGGACGACACGTCCATTGCCAAGTGGGGCAAGCACTTCGACGGTGTAGGCATCCTGTACGACCACGCCAAACACGATGGCAAGTCCTATTTCAATGGCCATGCCTTCGTCAGCCTGACGATGAGCGTGCCGGTCCTCCATGAGAACGCAGGCAAGCAGCAGATTCGTTATATCGCGGTACCGATTGGCTACGTCATGAGCAACGGCGAAGCCTCGAAGTTGACACTTGCCTGCCAGCTTCTCGATGAAGTCATGCCAATCCTTGAAAAACGCCAGGTCATCCTGCTCTTCGACAGCTGGTATGCCAAGCGTGAGCTGCTCGCGCTTGCACTCCGCTACCCGAATCTCAACATGATTTGCAATGCACGTCGCGATACGGCCATCTTTGAGCTGCCAACTTCGACGGCAGGCCGCCGCGGCCGTCCGCCAAAGTACGGCAGGCGCTTGAAGCTGGACGAGATTCCCGTTGCGCCCGAGAACTACCCTTACAAAATGGATGGTTATCTTGTCTCCCACCGGCTGGTGAAGACACACATCTTTGGCGACCGAACCGTCCATACCTATGTGACGCTGAGCAAGAGCGGTTCTTGCCGTCTCTTTTTCAGCACCGTGGACCCGATGGCCCTGCACATGAGCATTGCATGGCAGGAGAGCAAGACCCTCCGTGACACCAGTTCCAAGCTCATGACGTTTTACCCGCTCAAGCTTTACAAGCTTCGCTGGGGCATTGAGACGAATTACTACGAGCAGAAGATGTTTTGGGAGCTTGGCAGCTACAAAGTTCGCACAAAGACTGCGATTGAGCGTCTACTGAACCTTACGAATGCCGGGCACGCTCTCATGAAGATCCTACCGTACGAGGACGAGAAGTTAAGCACCTACCGGGACAAGAGCCCGCAAGAGCTGCGGCACGCGCTGAGTCAACAGATCCACAAGGAAGTATTTTTCGCCACTTTGGTGTCCAAAGCCCAAAGTAGCATAAATTCAAGCGCTCTGCTCAAAGCCTTGCAGGTCTTGGCCTGGGGCGATGGGCAAGCGGCTTAAAAGCTGTAAACTGCTGACTCCTGAATGAAACAACATTATATCTTGCGCGTAATCTCGTCTTCATGCCTTTGTATCGTCTCTTTGACGACTTCTTCGTAGCCGGTCAGGGCTGCGAAGGGGGCGAACTGTACGGCTCGTTTTTCTATGGGCATGCGTGGGTGGCATCTTGTCTCTGGTCGCGGCAGGTTGATAATGTCGCTGTACTGCTCTATTTTTCGCTCGATTTTCCTCATGCCTTATGACCTCCAATTTCGCTATTGCGGGCAATGGTGCGGGCTTCTTCTTTGAGATTGGTGGCTTTCAGGATGGCGTTCTTACCGAACTTGTTCTTGATGGCGATCATGGCGTGTTGCAGGGATTTTTCCTTTTGCTCTGCATGTTCGGCCGCTTCGCTCTCCTTGGCCTCTTTCTCTGTATCGCTGAAGAGATCGAATTGGACAATATCTTCGTTTTTCTTGGTAGCGCTGTCTTCGTCTATGAGTTTCCCCATTGTGATGGTGATGCGGCGCACCATCAACGTGGGACTTACGATGCGGTCGTAAAGAGCCAGTGTCTCATGAAGCAACTGCTTTGTCGAAGAGCTATGCTTCTTCAGGCTTACCGTGCCATGGGCTGGCTTGGGCACCCTTCTACCGTAATGGTCGATATGTACGGGGCCAGTGTAGCCCTTGGCGATGTTTTCGATATCGTAGCCTATGTCCAAGACAATCTGACTTGTCATGAGCTTCTTGGCAACGAGGTCCAGTATCATCTGGTCGGCCATCTCCCAGACGATGAGCCTTGCCTGCTCATTCGTGTAGGGGCAGTGAAGTACCTGGCCACTGCTGACGCTTGTGGAGGCGGGGCGATACGCCTTGATGGCTTCCATCGTGCAGGGCTCATAGCCCCAGGCATGGTCGATCAAGAGTTCGGCATTGACGCCGAAGACGCGGTAGAGTTCCTTCTCTCCCTGCGCATCTAAGGAACGGCGGGCAATATCGCCCATGGAATAAAGGCCCATGTTGGCAAGCTTTTCGGCATAGCCCTTGCCCACGCGCCAGAAGTCCGTTAGCGGGGTATGCGCCCAGAGCTTCCGCCGATAGCTTATTTCATCGAGTGCGGCAATCCGCACGCCATCCGGATCTGGCGGCATGTGCTTTGCGACGATATCCATGGCGATTTTTGCTAAGTACAGATTCGTGCCAATGCCTGCGGTAGCGGTGATGTCCGTCTCTTTCAGCACCTCTCGCATGAGCTTCATGCCTAGATCATGCGCCGTCATCTCATAGGTGCCGAGATACGGCGCGGCGTTGATGAACACTTCATCGATGGAATAGGTATGTATGTCCTGCGGCGCGATGTAGCGCAGGTACACCTTGTAGATGCGTGCACTGTAGTCCATGTAAAACGCCATGCGAGGCGGTGCCACGATGTAGTCTATGGCGAGATTTGGATTGTTGGCCAGTTCGGTCGCGTCATGCGACGTTCCTGTGAGCTTCCTGCCCGGTGCGTAGAAGCGGCGCATGCTGTTAGCTGCTTTGACTTTCTGTATGACTTCGAAAAGCCGTGCCCGTCCTGGCACACCATATGATTTGATGGCCGGTGTGGCGGCAAGGCATATGGTCTTTTCCGTACGACTCTCATCGGCTACCACCAGATTAGTAGTCAGCGGATCAAGCCCACGCTCCACACATTCCACTGATGCGTAGAATGACTTAAGGTCAATCGCGATGAAACAGTTTTTCTTCATATATGTCCTTCAACACCACTTCACGCTTCTGTATCGCATTATCTCGGCATGTGCAGATAGACAAGGGCCGCTACCTGCAGCACCAGTATCAGCGGCACGCCGTACTTGAATTTCAGATGCAGTGTCTTGTGGTGAAACAGCTTCATCGCCAGCAGAGCCCCCACGCTGCCGCCAATGGCTGCTATGCCGAGCAGCGTTAGCTCCGGTACACGCCACCACTTGCGGATGGCGCACAGTTTGTCCCAGCCATAGGCAGCTATGGCTGCTGCATTTATGATGGTAAAGTACCAGGCAACAGTATCATGTAGATTTATGTCCATCGCATCCTCCGATAGTTACAATTCCGTATCATTCTGTATGGATACGATTCGCCATGCTGCTCAAAGTTTCCTGCCATAACAGCTGTTGTGTATCCAGTAAGGTTGAATTTGGCGCCCGAAACGTCCAGCACTGGACTTTTTGATGGAACATCGTTGGGGTTCTCTGTAGCAGCTGTCAGCAGGATTTTGCGGCATTCTGTCGAATCAAGACGGAGATGAGCGTGTGAATCGCTCTCATCGTTCTGTTGCATACATAAAGTCTGGAGAATTGTATTGAAACATCGCTATACCTTTTATTGGATTCTCTGGGGGCTCGGCGAGCTCTCGGGACTGGGGCAGTGGCTTCTCTTGCGCTGGGCGCTGCCGGTCCTGGCGCACGGCCTGCTCCTGATTTTCCTCTTGCTGCCGTTCATCTATCTCGTGCCGAACATTCTTGCGAATCACCTGCCCCTGCAGGTGTCGCGGCTGCTGGCGCGGATCGGCGGCTATTGGTTTGTCTACGGCTACTATATGACGATGCTGCTCGTGCCCGCCTTCATCGTCTGGCTTGTCTGCCTTGCTGAGCCGTTGGGCTTCGGGGTTGACTGGTGGCAGTCGGTCTTTGCCGTTCATTACGGCAGGGCTGCACTGCTGGGCCTTGCCCTGTTGCTCGCAGCCGGCAGCTGGCGCGCGCGCCAGCCGGTGGTGCGCATCGTCGAGGTGAAGACGGCGAAGCCCATTGAGCGGGAATTCTCGGTGGCTTTTGCGAGCGACATCCACCTCGGCGCGGTGCTCGGGCGCTCGTTCGCGGTAGAGCTGCGCCGCGACATGATGAAGCTGCGGCCGGACCTCATCCTGCTCGGCGGCGACATCATCGACGGCAACCTCGACTATGTGCTGCGCGACCGCAGCTTCAAAGGCTTCGAGGGGCTAAAGGCGCCGTGGGGCGTCTACGCGGTCTTCGGCAACCACGACACGTACGGGCTGAACCTCCATAAAGAACAGCGCCGGCTGCAGCGGAGCGGCGTGCGCTGCCTGCGCGGCGGCACGGTGCATCTGGCGGCCGGCGTCTCGCTCGTCGGCTTGGAGGACTATAGGATCGCCCCGCATGCGGAGTTTCCGCAGGCGGAGCCGGACGCTTTCACGATCGCGATGGAGCACGAGCCCCTGCGCATCGAGCAGGCATCCTCCTGCGGCATGGACCTCTACTTCGCCGGCCACACGCACGCCGGCCAGTTCTGGCCGAACCGCTTCGTGACGAAGCGCGTCTTCCCCCTCGATTACGGTGCCCGCCACTTCGGCCATCTGCTGGCCATTGTCTCCAGCGGCTACGGCGCTTGGGGCCAGCGCTTCCGCATCGGCCCGGCACCGGAGATCGTGCTGGTGAAGGTCGTGAAACCATCTGCGTAAACAAAGAGAACGCCTTGGAAGGCAGATCTTCCGAGGCGTTCTCTTTTTGTATGCGTTTATGATAGGCAGACTATATCATCAATCTAAGATATGACGATAGACATAGGCGGCGATGATGGACTGCAGCAGCACGAGGAAAGCGAGCAGGCCGAAGGCGGTGTAGAGGCTGGTCTGATGGGCGATGAAGCCGATGACGGCGGGGCCCATGAGAATGCCGAGGTAGCCGAGCGTGCTGACGGCTGGCACGGCGAGGCTGACGGGCATGACGCGCTGCTTGCCGAGCAGGGAGAAGAAGACGGGCACGACGTTGGCGCAGCCGATACCGATGGCGAAGAAGCCGAGGTAGAGCAGCGCAGGCTCAGCGGCGAAGATGACGAGCAGGAAGCCGGCGACGGCCAGCAGGCTGCCACCGATGACGACGCGCTCCTGGCCGAGTTTCTGCACGGTCCAGTCGCCGAGCAGGCGCATCGTCAGCATGGCCGCCGAGAAGACGGTGAAGGCCGTTCCGGCGAGGGACATGTCGAAATGGCGCACAGTCGTCAGGAAGACACCGCTCCAGTCCATGATGGCGCCCTCGACGAGGAAGGCGATGCAGGCGATGATGCCGACGAAGGTCACGATGCCCTTCGGCAGCGCGAGCAGCTTGCCGCCGGCATCGCCGCCGTAGGGCAGCAGATGGCGCGAGGCCGCGAGCGTCACGAGCACCATGATGGCGGCCGCGATGATGGTCGAGAGCAGCGGCGTCAGCGAGAAGGTGCCGACCCAGATGCCGAAGAGCCCGGCCCCCGCAAAGCCGCCGACACTCCAGAGCGCATGCATGCCGCTCATGAGGCGGCGCCCCGCTGCGTTCTCGACGATGACGGCCTGGATGTTGACGACGACATCGATACAGCCCATCGTCGCGCCGAAGATCAGCAGCAGCGGCACGGCCATGCCGAACGACGATACTGTGCAGAGCAAGAGCAGCAGAGCAGCGTAGACGATCCCCGCCGCTGTCAGCACCTTGCGGCAGCCGAGTCGGACTGCCGCCGCACCCGACAGCGGCATTGTCAGCAGCGAGCCGATGCCGATGCATAAGAGCAGCATGCCGAGCACGTCCTCTGCGATGCCGAGCCGCGCCTTGAGGAGCGGCACGAGCGGCGCCCATGAAGCCGCACCAAATCCCCCGACAAAAAAGATGGCCCGCGTTGCATGCTGCTCGGGCACACCTGGTTGTCTCTTTTCGGATATCACGAAATACATTCCCCTTTCTGTTGTCTGAACAGGGATATTATATCATGGATGAAGTCTTTTTCCTATGAAAAAAGTCCAGCACTGGACTTTTTAGGTCGGACTGGACTTTTGAGATGACGAAGGAGTCGGCTGGTAGTCGGACGGTTCGCCTCGTGATGCGGTTGTGGTGATGGCAGGTATCACTTGCTCAGCAGCAGTTTGCAGACGGCGCAGCCCATGAGCTTGAGCGAGTAGCCAAGGGCGCGCTCATCGAAGTCGAAGTGGGAATCGTGGTGGCCTGCCGCTAGGTCGGCGCCGACCATCATGTAGGCTGCCTGGCCGCCATGCGACTGGACGCGTTCCATGAAGTAGGAGAAGTCTTCACTGGCACCGAACGGGCACTCGCCGACGACTTTATCGAAGATGCCGAGGGCGTTGGCCTCTTTCTCGAGGAAGGCCGCGAGCTCTGGCGAGTTGCTGCCGCCAGCTGCACCGCCGACCTTCTCGATATCGACTTTGACATCGTACATCATGGCCGCAGCCTTGAGGATGCGCTGGGCCTCGGTCTCCATGAACGCATTGATCGCGCTCGTCGCACCGCGCGTCTCGAGGCACACAAGGGCCTTGTCGCCGATGACGTTGCGGCCGCTGCCTGCGTCGAGCCGGCCGACATTGATGCGCGAAGCGCCGGCGGAGTGGCGCGAGATGGCGTGCAGGTTGAGCGCGGCGCAGGCAGCGGCCAGCAGCGCGTTCTTGCCCTGTTCTGGCGCAGCGCCGGCGTGTGCCGGGACGCCCTGGAAGTGCGCGTCGTACTTGCTCGTCGCAAGGAAACCCGTGACGTTGCAGGCGACGGTGCCCGTCTTGCGCATCTTGAAGCCGAAGTGCGCGCCGAGCATGTAGTCGACATCGTCGACGATGCCGCTCTCGACCATCGCATGCGCACCGCGCACGCCTTCCTCTGCGGGCTGGAAGCAGAGCTTGATCGTGCCGCGCAGCTCCGACTTGAGGCTGGCCAGCAGTTTGGCAAGCGCCAGCCCGACGGTCGTATGGCCGTCGTGGCCGCAGGCGTGCATGGCCCCCGCATGGCAGGAGGCAAAGCCCTCTTTGTTGGCGCGGTGCGCGGCTTCCGTCGTCTCCGTCACATCATTGGAGTCCATGTCAAAGCGCACGGCGACGACTGGACCGTCTTCGGAGAACTTCATGACGCCGAGCACGCCCGTGCGGCCGCCGTCCATCTTCTTGACCCAGTCGGGGTCGGCCCCCTCTGCGATGGCGCGCTGCTGCTCCTTGGCGAGCTTCTCAGCCGACGGCACGCCCATCATGGCATCCTCGCGGATGGTGTCGGCTCCCGTCTTGACCGTGTAGCCGAGCTCGGCGAGCGTCTTGGCGACTTTGGCTGCCGTGCGGAATTCCGTCCAGCCCGGCTCTGGATGCGCGTGCAGGTCACGGCGGCAGGCCACCATATCGTCCTGCACATCATCGGCGAATTTCAGGATTGTCTCTTTCAAGTCCATAATGATTCCTCCTTATAAAAAGAGGTGCCGCTCCGCAGCACCTCGTCTTGTCTGTATATCAGAAGAGCAGGATCAGCATGCCGACCGTCAATGCGCAGAGCATCGGGATGGCATTGCGTTTTGTGATCTCCATCGGGTTGACACCAGCGATACCGGCGCAGATGATGGTCGCGCCGGCAATCGGCGACATCGTGCGGCCCAGCGTGCCGCCGAGCGTCGCCATACTGCCCATCTGGACCTGCGACATACCGAAGTCTGGTGCGTACGGCGTGATAGCCTCATTGAAGGCGAAGGTCGCCGCATCGCCGGAGCCTGTCAGCAAGCCGAGCAGGAACGGTCCAAAAGCGGCGCAGATCTTGACGATGGCCGGGTTGTTGAGCATCGCATCGATGAACCATTTGACGAGGCCAATTGAGGTGAGGCCGGCAACAAAGACGCCAGCTGAGATGATGATACCGATGATGCTGCCGTACGCCTTGCCCATGCCCTCAAAGAACGCATCGCAGAGCGCTTTCGGCTTCGTGCGCGTGACGACGAGCGTCAGCAGAGCACCGATGATCATGGCCTGCGGCACGCCCATCTTGAAGAGGGGGACAATCTTGGTCGAGCCGAGCAGCAGGATGACGATCGGGACGACTGGCATCAGCGCGTAGAGGTAATTGACCTTGAAGTTCTTGTCCACCTGCAGATGCTCGGGGACATGGCCTTTATCTTCCTTGAGCACATGCGCGATGACCGTGATGCAGATGGTCGCGACGACGAGGGAGGCGAGATTGGCCTTGTAGTGGAATCCGATGACATCCATGACATCGACACCGGCAATCTTAGCGACGAACGGGTTGTGCGCAAGGCCCGGATTCAGCATGCTGCCGTACGTGCCGCATTTGACGGCGGCTGCCGCGAGCGCCGGGCCGACACCTGCTGCCATGAGCAGCGGGATGAAGATGGCGCCGGCAGCAGCGGCCGTGCCGGCGGCACTCGGCAGCGCGATGTTGACGAGATACGTGCAGATGACGACGCCCGGAATCAGGAAGAAACGGACGCGCGAAATCACGGAGGCCATGGCATTGATCAGGTGCTTATCGCATTCCGTGAAGCGGACCGCCAGCGCAAAGCCCATGACCGAACATACGGCCTGTATCAGACCGCTGTTCGTCATGCTCTTTGCGAAAGCGTCGAGAGCAGCCATTGGCACACCGCCGATGGCCGCCATGAGGATGCCGGAACCAATCAGCGTGATGCGCGCATCCGCACCCTTGACGAGTGCGTAGACGACACCACAGACAATGATGGCACCGACAATCAGCATGAGTGTTAGCATGCAGATTCCACCTTTCATAATTAAAAGTAATTATACCATTTGGTTTATTATAGGATTGCGGTATAATGATTGTCAAGAAAGGCGAAAGGAGATTCGAAGAAGTATACAATATATAGAGAAGATCGAGATAGGAGTTTCATTGTAAGATGGGAGGTATTTTTATGATTTCAAGAACGCGCTTGCAGCAGCAACTCGCAGATCTGCAGGACATCACGGCGCCGGGGAAGGGCATCAACCGGCTGGCGTTCACGGATGCGGATTGGCAGGGGCGCGCGTATCTGATGGGCTTGATGCGCGAGGCGGGCATGGAGCTGCGTGAGGATGCCTTCGGCAATGTCATCGGCCATGTGAAGGGCGCAGATGAGAGCTTGCCCGCTGTTATGTTCGGTTCGCATGGCGACAGTGTGCCGGAAGGCGGCAACTTCGACGGCATTGTCGGTATCCTTGCGGCGATCGAGACGGTCCGCTCGATGCAGGAGGACGGCTTCACGCCGCAGAGGCCGCTTGAGGTCGTCTTGTTCCTCTGTGAGGAGTCGAGCCGCTTCTCGGCGGCGACGCTCGGCAGTCGGGCCATGCGCGGCGAGCTCTCGCACGATGACCTGTTGCGATTGCACGACAAGGAAGGCCATACGCTCTACGAGGTGCTCAAGAGCCGTCATCTTGCCCCTGACCATATCGAGTCGGCCCGGTACACGAGGCCCCTGCGCGCCTTCCTCGAGCTCCACATCGAGCAGGGCAAAGTCCTCGAGCATGAGGGCCTGCCCATCGGCCTCGTCACGGGCATTGCAGCGCCGACGCGCTTCTACGTCAACTTCCACGGCAGTGCCGATCACAGCGGTGCGACACCAATGAACCTGCGCCACGATGGGCTCTGCGCGGCGTCAGAAGCCGTGCTAGCCGTTGAGCGCGAGGCCTCGTCTTACACAGAAGCGCCTGTTGTCGGCACGGTCGGCATCCTGCAAGTCACGCCGGGCGTCATGAATGTCATCCCGGGTGAAGTCCGGATTGGCGTCGACATCCGCAGTATCTCCGCAGAGGCCAAGGATGCCGTCGAGCAGGCAGTCCGCCAAGATATCGAGGCCATCGCTGAGCGGCGTCAGCTGACCTACGACATCGAACCAGTCAGCAAGGAGCAGCCAGCCCGCATGGACGCGGCACTCGTCGATCTGCTCGAGGAGACGGCCAAGGAGCTCGCCATTCCCTGCCGCCGGATGATGAGCGGCGCGGGCCACGACAGCATGCACTGGGCCGACTATGCGCCAACGGCTATGCTGTTCATCCCGTGCCGCGCGGGCATCAGTCACAACCCAGCAGAATTTGCCAAGCTCGAGGACATCGTGCGCGGTACCGAGCTGCTCTCTGCCGCCGTGCGCAAGCTCGCAAGCGACTGAGCCACGACCATCGGAGTTCGGCAAAAGTCCGACAGTCGTCCGACGATAGTCTGACCACAGTCCGACAGTCCGACCATACGAACCTCAAAAAGTTCAGTCCGACAAAAAAGTCCAGCACTGGACTTTTTTGCATCTGCATTGTCTTTCCCCCGCGAAGATGGTATAATTTTTGTATGAAGGTTTTGTACTGTAATAATGCAGAGCCGTACACGAACTCGAAGATTTTCAGGAAGCAGGGGGAGTATGTCGCGAAACAATCCCCGGACCCGGTTCTCGACGTCGGTGTCGAAGGTGCTGTACGAGAAGCTCGACCGCATTGCGGAGGTGACGGGCACACAGAAGACGGCACTCGTCGACGAGGCGCTCGAGCTCTTGGTCCAGAAGTACAGAGGCCGCGTTCTCGCGAGCGGCGGAGAAGGAGTATCTATCTTTATGGCTAAGACTATCGCATTCTGTTCACACAAAGGCGGCGTCGGCAAGACGACTTCGGCGGCGGCCTTTGCGGACCTCTTGGGGCGCCGGGACTACAAGGTCCTGCTCATCGACGCGGACCCGCAGGGCAATCTCTCGAAGCGCTTTGGCTACCATCCGAAGGAATACCGCGGCGCGGTCCAGCTGAGCGCGGCGGTGCTCAACATCCTGTCGGACGACCCGAAGCCGCTCCGCGATTTCGTGCTCGCCACGCAGAACAAGAATGTCGACATCATCCCGAACGACGACCGCTACACGGCCACGACGAAGACGCTTCTCGAGGCGGTCATGCTCGGCATCAATGCCTACAAGGTGCTCATACAGGAGCTCGATGGCCTCTACGACTACATCATCTTCGACTGCCGTCCGGCCGTCGACAATGAGATTGCCCAGATCATGCGCGCCGTGCAGTACCTCATGATCCCGGTCAATGCGGCCGACGACTCCGTCGATGGCGTCGACACGGTGCTCGGCTACGCTTCGAAAATCCGTCATGCGAATCCCGACCTCTGTGTCGCGGGCATCTTCTTCGAGGCCGTCAACATGCGCACAGCTGTCGCGCACGACTACGTGCCGCAGATCCGTGCGAAGTACGCGCCGTTGATTCTCGAGACCATCGTCCCCCATTCCGAGGACGCCCACAAGGCCGAGAGCCGCCATCTGCCCGTCACGGAAGCCTATCCGTCGGGCAAGGCGACGCGCGCCTATTCCAAACTCGTAGAGGAGGTATTGACTCGAATTGGCTAAGCGAAAATCATTCTTCATCTCCACCAAGAAGACGCCGGACTTTGCTGACGTCGGCGCCATGTCCAGCGCGCCGTCGGCCGCGAGCGCGATGTCGCCGGAGCGCATCGCCGCGCTCAAGGAACTGATGGCTAAGCCCGCCGCAGCCGTCGCGCCGCAGCACGCGGAGGAGCCCGCCCGCGTCGACACGCTGCTGCCCGCACATCACGAGCAGCTCATCGACCTTGATAAGCTTCACCCCGCGCCGGATGATTGGAATTTCTTCAGCCGTCCGCAGCCGGACCAGTACGCGCTGATCTTCCAGTCCATCTACAAGTACGGCCTCTGGCATCCCTGCACCGTCTGGGAGCAGGAGGACGGCAGCTACATGATCCTCGGGGGCCACACGCGCACGCTCGTCTACCATGAGCTCTACGAAGTCACGCACGACGAGAAATACCTGCGCATTCCCTGCAAGGTCTACCAGCACGGGCAGATCACAGCGCCGACGGCGCGCCGAATCGTCATCCTGACGAACATCGCCCAGCGTGCCAAGGAGGACTCCGCCATCCGCGTCCGCTGCTACAGCGAGATGGCCCGCCTCGAGAAGGAAGAGTCCTTCTACGGCTCCGGCGTCGACGTCAACACGGCCGTCTCGAAGCTCTTCGGCGTCAGCCGCTCGACCGTCTTCTTTTACCGCCGCCTCGAGAAGCTCATCGCGCCGCTGCTCGACGCCTACGACAAGCGCCAGATCACGCAGGCCGTCGCCAACATGCTCTGCGACCTCCCGCAGGAGCTGCAGGAGTACATCTACGAGCAGCGCTACCACCTGCTCATGGATCCAGCCATGCGCTACGTGATGAAGAAAGTCACGACAAAAGAGGAAATCGACGCCATCATCAAGGGCCGCCGCAAGCCGCGCGAGAAGTTCGAGTACCTCGTCGCGACGAAGATCGCGAAGCCGAGTAACTTCGACCTCGTGCCACTGGCCGTCGACCACAAAGAAGTCGACGCCTTCAAGGAATTCCTGAACCAGGCCCTCGACCTCGCCGACGGACTGTCCGACCATACGAAGCAGGTCATCCGCAAGATGCTCCAGCAGTAAAAATCATACAAAAACGCCTGACTCGAAACGGTCAGGCGTTTTTTATTGACATTATGCGTTCAGTAAATTTTCGTAAATCCGACGGTCGGCATCCTCGAAGACATCGAAGATGACGCGTTTGATGGAGGCTGCGGGATGCACGTCAAGCCAGTGTTGCACGGTGCGGACGGCGATATGGGCCGCCGCGTCTTTCGGGAAGCGGAAGACGCCCGTCGAGATGCAGCAGAAGGCGACGCCTTTGAGACCATGCTCTGCTGCAAGCGTGAGACAGGACTCGTAGCACGAGGCCAGAAGCCTGCGGTGCTCATCTGTCAGGCTGCCCTGCACGATGGGACCTACCGTGTGCAGGACGAAGCGCGCGGGAAGATGGTAGCCAGACGTGATCTTGACCTTGCCTGTCGGCTCATCGTGGCCCTGTGCCTGCATGAGTTTGTAGCAGTTGTAGCGCATCTCGACGCCTGCCATCGTCTGCTCGATGTTGTCGATGCAGTTATGGTTTGGCAGGAAGCAGCCGAGCATCTGCCTGTTGGCCGCATTGACGATGGCATCGATGCGCAGTCGCGTGATGTCGCCCTGCCAGAGCACCAGACGAGGGTCTAGGCTAGATGCGGACAGCCCCATGCCATTGACGATGCCCTTGGCCGCCGTCATTGCCTCCAAGAGCGCTCCTTCGATGCGCTGGAACTCCATTGGCACCGGCGCAGGCGGCCGGACGTTGAAGAGTGCGCGCAGGAGATGCCACTCCCCTTCTTCATCGTCGGGGATACGGTAATGCGCATATTCCGGCATTTCCTGCTGCAGATAGCGGATGAGCCAGAGGCGCTGTTCCTCCTGTGTCATACGATCACCCCTTCTCCAGACGGCACCTTCCCCATGCGGGAGAGGTCGTGCAGGACCTTGCCGATATCGGCCTCGATGCAGAGGCTGCGCTTGCGGATGGAAGATGAACACGCTGCGCCGCTAAGGTTGATGCTAGTGTAGAATGCGTTCGGATTCATCTTCGTGTAGTACCAGAACGGATACTTGATGATGACCGGCGTGTTGAGTCCGACGCCGAGCTCCAGATAGAGGATGGCATCGTCTTCATGCGCGGCGAGGAACGCCTTGTAGCGCGCCTGCGCCGCATGCCAGCCATCGTCCTCGACGAAGCGCCCGTCGCAGCGGACGCTGACCATCATCGCACGGCCATCGTCCGGACAGACCGGCACGAGCTCTTTCGGCACGACCATCTTGAGCTTGCCCGATGACGGCACCTCAAAGATGCTGTCTGCCCCACGGACGAAGCCCTGCGCCTCGAGCATGGCCTCGACCATCTCGCGGTTGTCGTACGTCTTTGCCACTTCCGGCTGTACACTCTGCAGCAGTCCATAGTCGCCCTGCGTGTAGAAGAGCCGCCGCTTGTCGAAGCCGCTGCGCTGGAACTGGTGGTCGACATTTGTCGTCAGCACGAAGTAGTCCTTGTCCTCGACAAGATGCCGCAAGGTCGGATAGACATCGCTCGGTGCATCGACATAGCGATTGAAATAGATGTGGCGGCTCCACCACGCCCAGTAGATCTCCGGGCTCGAGAAGGGGTAGAACCCACCCGTGTACATGTCGCGGATGCCGTACTTCTCGGCAAAATCCGCAAAGTACTTCTGGAAGCGCGCACCGCCGTACGATAGTCCGGCTGCTGTCGAGAGGCCCGCCCCGGCCCCCACGAGCAGAGCATCCGCCTGCGCGAGCTTCTCCCGCAGCACCGCCAGCTGTTCCTCATAGGGAGCGGCTTCTGGATATATGACTTTATCGGAAAAACCAAACATGGTTACCACCTCTTCTTCTCTCTAGTTCTTGGGTCGACATCAGAATCCCTGCTTTGCTCCCGTGATCGGCATCTGCGAATAGTGGACATGGACAATCTTCCAGCCGTACTCATTGCCGCGCGGTTGGATGAACATCGTGCGATCGTCCGTCTGCCAGATGCGCTCCGCTTCCTTCAGGTTGTAATTCGTGATGGAATCCGCATATTGGCCGATGACTTTCTTGATGGCCGCGATGTCCTGAGCCGAGCCCGTATTCGGGATCGCTGCTTCCTGCTTTTCCGGGAACAGGGCTGCTGCCGTCATCTCCAAGTCGTTCTTACCCGCGTAATATTCCTCCTATCGGCCGCCGGTCAAGCCGCCGTTCTTTTATCGTAAATCTCTTTTTGTAATTAATGATATTACATCTTGTAGTTTTACTATAACACGCCCTGTCTTTGATGTCAACGCAAATATTACATTTATCTTTCAGGACGATGAATCGCCTGTACCGGGCAAACTTCGGCACAGCGGCCGCAGCTCAGGCAGTGCGAGTCCTCGATGTGAGCGCAATCATTCTCTCCCATGGTAATGCAGGCTTGCGGGCAGACGGACAAGCAGCGCCGACAGCCGACGCAGGCTTTGCTGACCTGATAGCCTGTCGCGACTTCTGCCGCCTTGCCAATGACAAAGCTGCCGCGCTTGATATGCGCGGGATTCGAGATATCAAAGAACTCGCCTGTCCCCTCGTAGAGCTGGAAGACCTCGAGTACTTCGCACGTATCGCCCGGATAGATCTTCCCCATGTAGGGATTGTGGGCGAAAATCTCCGCCAGCTTCTTGTGGCCGATGTTCCGGACTTTGCCGTCGACGCGCACGGCCCGCTTTGCTTTCGTGCCCGATAGGCTGACATAGCCCTGCTGCATCAGCTGACGGTAGAACGATTTGCCGCGGGCCGTCAGGAAGTAGAGCCCCTGCTCATCGTAGAGCATCATGTCAATGACGCGCGTCTCCGGGCGTCCTTCTTCGTTGAGTGTTGCCACGACGACCGAGTGAATCTCTTCGGTCAAAATCTGTAAATACTTCACTGTCTCCATCTCCATTATCTGAATCGTATCGTTTATAAATGTAATAATATTAATTACACCAATAGATTCATCGTATCATCTGGGAAAATATCTGTCAACATTTCAGTGGCAACCAATAGGAATGGCGGCTTTGGCACAGCCAGGCAGGGAAGGAGCTGCGGACCGTCGAATGAAAATATGATATAGTTAGACCGCCAATCTGGTAGGAGGGATTCTCATGAAATTAGCTATGCTTGGCACGGGGAAGATCGTGCAGGACGCGCTCCTGGCGCTGCGCGAGGTGCCGGAGATTACCGTGGACAGTGTGTTTGCACGGCCGCAGAGCCGCGCGAAGGCGGAGAAGCTTGCGGCAGAGTGGCAGATTCCGCATGTCTACACGGATATGCAGGCGCTGCTTGCAAGCGACTGCGTCATCTACGTCGGGCTGGCCAATCGCGTGCATGTGCCCTATGCGGAACTGGCTTTGCGTGGCGGCCATGATGTCATCATGGAGAAGCCCTTTGCGCCGTGCGGCAGCGATGTTGCCGCTATCCGCGCGCTGGCCAAGAAGCAGGGACAGCTCATCATCGAGGCGGTCACGCCGTTCTTCCTGCCGAACTTCGCCGTCATCCGCGAATCCCTGCCGAAGCTCGGCCGCATCCGCGCCGTGCAGGCCAACTACTCGCAGTACTCGAGCCGCTACGATGCCTACCGCGCAGGCACGGTCCTGCCCGCCTTCGACCCCGCACGCTTTGGCGGTGCGCTCTACGACATCAACATCTATAACCTCAACCTGATCATCGCGCTGTTTGGCAAGCCGCAGGAGGCCCGTTACACGGCGAACTGCGGCTTCAACGGCATCGACACCTCAGGCGTCGCAACGCTGCGCTACAAGGACTTCTTCGCTACGGCCGTCGGCGCGAAGGACAGCGCGAGCCCCGGCTTCTTCACCGTGCAGGGTGAGGACGGCTGGCTGCGCGTCGACGGCGCGCCCAACGAGCTGCCGAGCGTCACGGTCGCTCAAGACGGCAAAGAGAAGACCTTCCGTGAGAACCGCTACGCACACCGCATGGTCCACGAGTTCCAAGCCATCGCGCGCCTCTTTGCCGAGCGAGACACACAGACCATCGACGAACATCTCGCCATCTCTCAAGCCGTCATGGAAACCGTCGATGCCCTGCGCGCGAGCGCTGCACTGCCCTTCCCCGACACTCACTGAAAGAGTCGGACTCTGCACAAAGCCGCTCTGCGGCTTTTCCTGCTCCATCCATTTTGCTAAACTTTGTTGAGAAAATCTATTTTGCAACGCCAAGAAAATTTGATACAATAGAATCAAAGAATCGATGCAACCCACGAGAAATACACGCATGACACGCATGAAAGGAATACATATGGCAACTGAAAACGAAAAAGAAGATCTCCTGCTGCTCGATAAGCAGCTCTGCTTCCCGCTCTACGCCTGCGCGCGCAAGATTGTCGCGGCCTACCATCCCTTCCTCAAAGCCCTTGGCCTGACCTACACCCAGTACGTCACGATGATGGTCATCTGGGAGAAGAAAGAAATCTCCGTGCACGAACTCGGCGACATCCTCTACCTCGACTCCGGCACCCTGACGCCCGTGCTCAAGAAGCTCGAAAGCTTCGGCTACATCGAGCGTCACCGCAGCACCATCGACGAGCGCGTCGTCGAGGCCCGCCTGACCGAGAAGGGGCAGGCCTTCAAAGAGGAAGTCAGCAAAGTCCCCGAGCAGATGCGCTGCTACCTCAGTGAACGGAATTTGAACTTCACCCCCGATGAAATCACTGCCTTCAAGGGCGAACTCTACAAGATGCTGGACCACCTGGTCTAAACCAAAAAGTCCAGCGCTGGACTTTTTGCCGTACCGTCAAAGAGAGCCTGTCTGCAAGCGATGCATTGCAGACAGGCTCTCTTAGCAGAATCGAACTTTCTTGAGCAGACGGCAGGGATTTGGTCTTATTAAAGCGAACTGTTATCACCATATAGAAAACATGTGGCGCGTCTTGCCGGGGGATTCGGGGCGCGCGAAAGGGAGACATCGGCATGGACGCGGAGCCAATCAAGAAAAAACTGCATCGCTATTACGATATGATCGCGGGAGGGGTGTGCCTGGTCCGGCAGAGCGCGGAGGAGCAGATTCTCTTTGTCAACAAGGAGATGCTGAAGCTCTACCAGTGCAAGACGGAGCAGGAGTTCTACCAGCTGACGAAGGGGCGCTTCGCGGGGCTCATGGAAGCGGATGACTACATGCCCCTCGAGGCCCGCATGAACAGCCGGCACGGGGAGGCTGCAGAGGGATATGCGTTCCTCGCCTTCCGCTGCTACACGAAGGAGGGCGTCTACCTCCACGTCGAGGGGACGTTCCAGAATGGCACGGTGCCGGGCTTTGGCAAAGTCTGGATGCTGAACCTCGTCAACAAGGAGCGCAGCATGGCCGTCAGTGACCTCGACCCGGTCACGGGCCTTCTGAACATGCACGCGTTCTATCAACGCGTGGAGAAGAAGATCGATGCGCAGCGCGCCAAGCGGCAGCCAGACGACACGGGCATGCTCTACTGCCCGATCTACCTGAATCTCACAAACTTCAAGGTCTACAACGAGACGCACGGCCTCTACGAGGGCGACCGCATGCTGCGCAAGATCGGGCAGATACTGAAGAGCAAGTTCCCCTCGTCGTATATCACGCGCCTCTCAGGAGACAACTTCGCGCTCTTCGTGCCGCGTCAGGGGCTCGAGATCAAGATCCGCGACCTCTGCCAGGCGGTCAACAATGAGATTCACCTCCCCAATATCACGATGAAAGCTGGTATCGGTTCGTTTGACGAGGAAGCCGGCACGCGCCGCCGCGCCATCACGGCGTATTTCGACCAGGCGAAGCTCGCCTGCGACAGCATCAAGAAGGATGCGACGCGCTTTGCCGCCTTCTACCACGACTCCATGCGCCGGAGCATGGCGGACCGCATCTTCATCCTCGACAACCTCGACCGGGCCATCGAGCAGGGCCACATCCAGGTCTACTACCAGCCGGTCATCCGCACGATGACCGGCAAACTCTGCGGCTGCGAGGCGCTGGCCCGCTGGATCGACCCGGTCAAGGGGACGATCTCGCCCGCCAGCTTCATCCCCGTGCTCGAGGAATCGCGCCTGATCTCGCGGCTCGACCGCTACGTCATCGAGAAGGTGGCCCAGCTCCTGCGCTATCAGCTCGAGAACAATCTCCCGATGGTCCCCATCTCTGTGAACCTCTCTCGTTACGACTTCATCCTGATGGACCCGCTCGCCTTTGTCGAACACATCGTCGAGCAATACCACATCCCGCGCTACTACCTGCGCATCGAGGTCACGGAGTCGGTGCTCGTCAAGAACCGCCACCTGCTCATCGACAAGCTGCGCCAGTTCCACCAGTCGGGCTATCAGGTCTGGCTCGACGACTTCGGCAGCGCCTATTCCTCGCTCAACGTCCTGCAGAACTATGAGTTCGACGAGCTCAAGATCGACCAGGGCCTCCTGCGCTACTTCAACGAGGATAGCCGTAAGATCATCCGCTCCATCGTCCTGATGGCCAAGGAGATGGGCATCCACGTGCTGGCCGAGGGTGCGGAGACGAAGGAGCATGTCGACTTCCTGCGCTCCATCGGCTGCGAGAAGATCCAGGGCTACTACTACGGACGCCCCATGCCGTATGAGCTCCTGCGCGAGCACTGCAAGAAAAAGGGCTGGCTCCTCGAGACGCTGTCAGAAGAACAGGCCTGCGATTCAGCAGGCCTCGTCAATCTCATCACAGATGCTCCGGTCGCCATCTTCCAGTACCGTGAAGACGATGCCCAGATCATCAGCGCGAACGATGCCTATCAGAAGGTCCTCGCGACATCTGGCACGAGCAGCCGCGAGGAATTCAACGAGAACATGCGGACGGCAAGCTACCCCATGCGCGAGAAATTCATGACGCTGCTCGCCAGCGCAGCCCACAGCGTCCGCGAAGAGCACATGACCTTTGTCGAGAATGGCCAGTACCTGCGCCTGAACGCCCAGAAGATTGCCGCTACGCCGGATTTCACGCTCATGCTCGCACGCCTCGCCAACATCACCTACGACCAGGACCTCACGGCCTTCCACCAGTACGAGAACGTCTTCCGCAACCTCATGCTCGTCTACGACGGCATCTACTTCATCGACCGCCAGCGGAAAGCGCTCTACGTCATCGAGAGCATGACGTCCCTCTGGCAGGCAGGCGATGTCGTCGACGACCTCAAGAAGATGGCCGACACCTATGCCCGCCACTACATCCACCCCGAAGACCGCGCCCGCTTCCGCCGCTTCCTGGATCCGGCCGTCATCTACCAGCAGGCCGAGCGGTCGGGCCGCTCTGAGGCAATCGAGATGTTCCGAGTCAAGCGGCCCGATGGGCGCTTTGTCTGGATGATCTTCGATGCAATCGTCATCTACAAGAGCACGGCCAAGGACATCCTGATCTGCGTGCGCGAAAACATCTGGGAACGCCAGGAGAACCTTCACGCCCTGCTGCCAAAATTCCTGCCCTACCTGCAGCCGTCCGAGCAGTCGTCCCTGCACGAGGCCGCTATGCTCTGGCAGGCCGCCTGCAACTTCTCATCCATCCCCTTCTACTGGAAAGACAATGAGCGGCGTTACCGCGGCGTCAATCCTGCCTTTCTCGACTATTTCGGCTTAGCGGATGCCGAAGCCATCCTCGGCAAGACCGACGCGGAACTCGGCTGGTGCCTGCAGGACGAAGAGGAAGAGCAGGCCGAAAAGGAGATCCTGCAAAAGGGCAAGACCTGCCGTGACTACCGCACCTTCGTCCTCGTGCACGGCATCCCACAGCGCATCTCTCTATCCGCCTTTCCCGTCTACCAAGGCGGGAAGATCACAGGGCTGCTCGGCTCCATCAACGTCAGAGACACCGTCACAGAGAAGCGCGAGCTGGAGAGCCTCGGCATCCTCGACCACGATACGGGCTTCCTCGGGTTCCGCGGCATGACGATGGCTGGCATGCGCCTCGAGGACGACCGCGTCCGGCGTGGGGAGGACTATCTGGCCACAATCCTGCAGGTCCCCGAGATCAAGGCACTCGTCCACCAGTACAGCCGCGAGACACAGCAGCAGATCCTTTCGGAGATCTGTACGGCCATCCGGGGCCATGCGCCAAAGTCGGCCATCTTCTGCTACATCGGCAGCGGCGTCTTCTGCATCTTCAGCAAGGCCAAGTACACCGATGCCCTGACGGAGCGCCTCAATGCACTCAAGAGCACCGTCGAGAGCATCACCTCAGTCGCGGGCTACAGCTGCACCCTGACGCTGACCGCCACGACCATCCGCGGCTCAGAGGCCAAGGGATTCAACACGCTGCTCTACCTGCTCGCCAAGCGCCTCAACGACGCCATCTGCCAGCGCTGGCCATTTGAGCGCCCCAGCGGCGACAGCATCCAGATCAGTATGGCCCAGCTCAAGGAGGCAGAGGATGGCATCTCCCTCATCGACATCGATACCTACGACATCCTCTATTTCAATCCCGCACTGCTGCACATGCTGAAATTGCCGGTCAGCCCCGATTCGTATCGCAGCAGGAAGTGCTATGAGCTGCTGGCAGGGCGCGCTGCCCCCTGCACGAACTGCATCAATCACACCCTGCAGCGCTATCACCTCCACACCTGGAAGCGCAGCGCGTACTTCACGAGCGGAACGATCCTGCAGCGCGACATGCTCGTGCCATGGAAGGGCAAGAATGCGCGCTTCTCCATCATGACAAACCTCCAGCACTACCAGAAGGACCTCGAATCCGAGAAGAACACCTTGCTGCGGCGCGAGGAAGTCATCAACGACATCATCACCATCGGCATCCAGGAGCCCGACCCCGAGGAAGGCATCCGCAAGATGATGGCAAGGATTGGCGAGACGCTGCAGGCCGAGCGCTTCCTGATCCTCGAGGAGAACGGACGCGGGACTGTCAGCAGCACCTACGAATGGCGCCGCGACACCGCAGAATCCGTCATGAAGGACACGCAGGAAATCCCGCTCTCCCGCCTTCAGGCACTCTACGACCACTTTGAGCACAGCCACGTGCTGATCATCCACGACGTCGACCAGTTCCTGCAGCTCCATCCGGGGTTCCATCCCGTGCTGCAGGGGCTCACGAGCCTCGTCTCCGGCCATCTGACCCAGTCCGGCCGCTCCATCGGCTTCACCGAAGTCGTCAATCCGGCATCAGAGACTTTCTCCTCCGCGACCTTCCTGCTGAGCTCCCTGACGAGCGTCCTCGCCATCATGCTGCGCAACCGCGATATGATCCGCCGGCTCGAGACCTACAGCTACCGCGATCAGCTCACCGGTGTCGGCAACCGCCGCGCCCTCTTGTCCTTCATCCGCACGATACCCGACGGCACCTCGCTCGCCTTCTTCTTCGGCGACATTAACGGCCTCAAGGTCGAGAACGATACAAAAGGCCATGAGGCCGGCGACCTGCTCATCAAGAAAGCCGCGACCGTCCTCGTCGCCGCCGCAGGCCCCGAGCGCGTCTTCCGCATGGGAGGCGACGAATTCCTGCTGGTCGTCGAGAACATCACCAAACAGGAAGCCGACGCCATGCTCAAAGAGCTGCGCGCTACCTACGCCCGCCAGCACGTCAGCGTCGCCATCGGCTGCACCGTCCAAGTCTCGCCCCTCCGCAGCATCGACACCATCCTCTCCGAAGCAGACGCCCTCATGTACGAGAACAAGCGCCAGATGCACGCGCACCACAAAGAATCCTGAAGTGCGTTTTAGGTACATCCAGACAAGCAAACAAGCAAAAAGGAACGGCATAGCACCGCAGATAACGCGTGCTATGCCGTTCCTTTTTCTGCCTTACGCAGAGTCACTTCCCACCAAAAAGTCCAGCACTGGACTTTTTCACGCCTTGCAGTAGAGCTCGATGAACCGCGCGACCGACATGCCATGCTCTTCCAAGAAGGTCGATATGTGACCTGGCTTCTATGCTGAATACAGCCTTGCTCTTCATACTATTTCGTTACAGCATGGATAAAGGGACATGAAAACAACCTATTTCCACCTTTTATAAATCTTTGGGCACAATTCGTCCCTCTATAGGGCACAATCTGTCCCTTTTAACGGCGTAAATTGGGCACAAATTGTCCCCCTGTAGGTCACATCTGGTCCCCATATTTCCCCGCAAAGCCTTGTGCCGCAAGGCTTCCAGAAGCCGAAAGCAATAGAAAGCATTTATATATAAAGCAAGCAAAGCAGTGGGCTGTTATCCACAGCCGATTGCTTGCTTGCCTTTTCTTATCCCTAGCCCTATCTTCTTATCCGAGGGATGTCGTTCTCACTTCGATGCACGCTTAAAGGATTTATGGTATAATAAAGATAGCGTTGATCTTGTAAGGAAAAGCGGCTGATGATTCGAACCGTCAGACTTCTCTTTCTTACCAAGATTGAAGAAAGCGCCGTGTTCCGTTGCAAGACCTTGTGCGCTGAACTACTTCAGCAACGCGATAATGCTAACGACTAGTTGAAGAAATGCCAGCAACAATGCGAGCTCTTCGTTCGTCATGAGCACCACCCCCTTTAGAAGGGAAGGCCAACTCATCGACCGCCGATATGAGTATATCATGTTGCTGGCATTTCTGCTACTGATGACAGGCATGACAGAAGTCCCCTGACTGATCAGAATGATTCCTATCAATCAGGGGACAGTGAAACATTATTTGAGATAGCGGTCGAAGAAGTCGGTGATGATGTTGAGCACGGGTTCTTGGACCCAGTATTTGCCGCCGTGTGCGGCGCCGGTGACGAGGTAACGCTCGCTCGGGATGCCGTTCTGCTGCAGGGCCTGATAGAGCAGGTCGGTCTGGCTCGGGGAGACGATGGTGTCGGCGGTGCCGTGCATCAAGAGCATCGGGGCGCTCGTCTTGCTGATGTAGTGGATGGGGTTGGCTGCCTCGGCTGCCTGTTTGTCGGCGAGGATGCCGCCGTCACGGCCGCCGAAGACAGGCGAGCCGTTGACCCAGAGGGCTTCCGTCGCGCCGGCGGAGCGGTGCTTTGCCTGGACTTCCTCGGAGTAGTCGGAGCCGACCTGCGTGAGGTCCGACAGTCCGTAGAGGTCGACGGCTGCCTTGACGTCGCTCGTGACCTGGAGGTTCTCGCCCTTGTCGAAGGTCTTCGTGCCACTCGTCGTGCCGGCCATGGCGGTCAGGTAGCCGCCAGCGCTGCCGCCGACGATGCCGACGCGTGCGGGATCGATGCCGAAGCGGTCGGCATTCGCCTTGAGGAAGCGGATGGCCGCCTTGACGTCTTCAAGCGGCTCTGGGAACTTCGCCGTCGGCGCGACGCGGTAGTTGATGCTGCCGACCACATAGCCGTGCTCCGCGAGGTGCATGCGGAGCTGGATGCCATTGTCCTTGTTGGCGTTGATGAAGCCGCCACCCGTCACGAAGAGGATGGCCGGTTTCTTCGCCTGCGTCTTCGGCTGCAGGATGTCCATCTGCATCGGCACATTCGCATAGCCGCGGCTCGGCACCTGCTCATAGACGACGTTCGAGATCAGTCCGACTTCTGTCTTATCGGCCTTGACATCGAGCACCTTGCTCGCGACATGGTTCGGCATGTCCTTCGTCGCCGCATCCACGTTGACCGTCGGCTGCGCAGGCGCGGCCATGCCCGTCTGTCCTGCAAGCATCAGCCCGCCGGTCATCATCGTCGTCATCAGCAGTCTGGCCAGTTTTTTGTAGGTCTGTTTCATTTGTATCCCTCCGACTAAATAATACGATATGTTAATATTATACCATATCCATCCGACGATGATTCAGATTTATTCTTGCATTGCAAAATTTGATTTGACAAAATATAAATCATCCCGTATACTGGAACCATAGCAATGAGAAAGACATGCGGCAGGCCGAGCGCCGCCGTGAACGCAAAGACATAGAAGCGCATGGCGCACACAAGAGAAAGGAAGATCATCATGAGTATCTATGATTTCACCGTCAAGACGAGCCAGGGCAAGGAGAAGTCACTGGCTGACTACAAGGGCAAGGTCCTGCTGATCGTCAATACGGCCAGCAAGTGCGGCTTCACACCGCAGTTCGAGGCCTTGCAGAAGCTCTACCTCGCCTACAAGGACAAGGGTCTCGAGATCCTCGGCTTCCCGTGCAATCAGTTCGCTGCACAGGACCCGGGCAGCGACGCGGAGATCCAGCAGTTCTGCCGCTACAACTACGGCGTGACGTTCCAGATCTTCGAGAAGGGCGACGTGCGCGGCGAGACGGCACAGCCGCTCTTCCAGTACCTCACGAAGGAAAAGGGCTTCGAGGGCTTTGATAAAGAGCATCCGAACGCTGCTATCCTCGAGGACGTCCTCAAGAAGAACTTCCCCGAGTACCTCGAAGGCGACGGCATCAAGTGGAACTTCACGAAGTTCCTCATTGACCGCGAGGGTAACGTCGTCAAGCGCTTCGAGCCGACGAAAGAGCCGGCTGCCATCGCAGCAGACATCGAGGCACTGCTCTGACCACTGCTTTGCCAACCACAGACCGATAGACCGTGCGAAAGGCCATGCATCGTATGATGCATGGCCTTTCTTATCCTATGCGGGCAGTTTCCTGCGAAAATGTCCAGCGCTGGACTTTTTGTTGGCGCTTAGACTTCATCTTCATCCATGATGCCGAGCTTGCGCTTCCAGTAGCGCGAGTAGATGGCTCCGAGGGGATTGTGGGCCAGCAGGCGGTCTTTGACGACGAGCGTCGTGACGGGGCCGGGGCAGGCGGCGTTGAAGAGCGCGTCATGTCCGACGCAGAGCCCGCAGGAGATGAAGAGCTCCACGCCCTTATCGGCAAGGAACTTTGCCTGGAACTTCGGGTTGCACATGGCTTCATACTCCAGCTCCGGCTTGACCTGCTTGAGACCGAGCTCTTTCTTGGCGAAGCTGCAGTTCTTGCAGCAGACGCTGTAGCACTCGAAGCCCTGCTTCGTGTAGAAACGCGCGATGTAGCGCGCCTCGGCATTGAGTCCGATGCAGAAGGCCAGGCCGAGCCGGTGATAGCCCATCGCCTTGGCAAACTCCGCCGTCTCCTCCAACCGCGTGATGTTGCTGTAGAAGGTACCCTCGACATAGGCCGCCGCCTTCATGATCCGGCGCTCTTCCTCTGAGTACGCCGCGAGGATGTCTGCCTCATCCACGCCCGTGCAGTTGACGCCCTTGGTGTAGCACGCATGCATCCTGCAGTTGGCACAATCTGCTTTCATGCCCATACACCCCTCTCAATCCTGATGGTGGCAGTTGTGGCCATGACCATGGTCGTGGCCTTCGCCGTGGTGCTCGCAGTGGACGGCGGGGTCATAGGCAAGGCGTCCCGCTGCAAAGTCGGCTGCTGCCTTGTCGGCCTCGCCTTGTACGCCGCCGTAGAAGCGGATGCCCGCTTCCTTCAGGGCATTCTGTGCGCCTGCGCCGATGCCGCCGCAGATCAGCACATCGACGTGTTCCTGCGCGAGTAGCGTGACCAGAGCGCCGTGGCCGGCCCCGTTGTTCTCGATGATGCGAGACCGTCCGACTGTCCCGTCGTTCACCTCATAGAGTTTGAATTGCTCACTGCGGCCAAAGTGCTGGAAGACCTGACCGTCATCGTAAGGGATTGCTAGTCGCATCGTAATCCTTCCTTTCTCCATTCTTTGCGTTTCTTCTCTGCTTTCATGCCGACTTCCAATCTTTCGGTAAGTCATGATAGATTCTTTATAACGTCTTTGCCAATAGATGTCAATCCTTTTCTCATCGCTCCGGTATGCTCAGGCTGTCACGTATCCGATGGCGAAACCGTCCAGCGCTGGACTTTTTTCCGCAAAAAGAACAGTGTGATAGCGTTTTGTTTTCTATTTGTGTTAAAATAAATTGAGAACGATATTTACGAAATGATTTAGGAACGTACGAACACATGGATGGTAAGGCAAGACAAGGACGCGGTGACACGACTATGAGAAGAACTCAGCAGAGCCGGCAGGAATTCCTGCGGGATGCGGCGGACATCCTGCAGCGGGAGTGGCGGGAGTACCACCTGCTCAAATCCTGTCCGGTCTTTTTCAATATCACGAACTTCCACCTCTACAACGCCACGCATGGCTTCCGGCAGGGCGACCTCTGCCTGCAGCACATCGAGGGTATCCTGCGGGAGGTGTTCCCGGAGCGTCCGGTCATCCACCTCGGCGCGGACAACTTTGCGGTCCTGGCGGAGGAGGCCAATGTGCAGGCGCGCATCGACAAGGCCTGCCAGCGCGTGCAGGCCTATATCGGCAACCCCAACATCGCGCTGAAGGCGGGCATCCGCTTTCTCTCGGGACCGCGCTCGCTGAAGGACCTCAATGTCGCGTTCGACAGCGAGGCCAAGATTGCCTGCGACACCATCAAGAAGGATGCCTCGCGCCACTGGGCCATCTACACGCAGGAGCTCGGCCTGCGCCACAAGATGCAGAACTACGTGCGCGAGTACCTGGACCAGGCGCTCGAGAAAGGCTTCATCCGCCTCTACCTGCAGCCCATCATCCGCACGCTGACGGGCAAGCTCGTCGGTGCGGAGGCGCTCGCGCGCTGGGAGTCGCCGCAGTACGGCATGATCTCGCCGGCTATCTTCATCCCCGTGCTCGAGGAGGCCCACCTCATCCACAAGCTCGACGCCTACATCCTCAACGCCGTCGCCAAGATGACGCGCCAGGGCCTCGACAATGGCCTGCCCGCGCTGCCCGTCTCGGTTAATCTCTCGCGCCTCGACTTCATCCTGCAGGACCCGTTCGCCACGACGGAGGCCATCCGCGAGAAATACGATCTGCCGCTCGGCCTCCTGCAGGTCGAGGTCACGGAGAACGCACTCGTCGACAAAATGGAGCCGGTACTTGACGGCATCCGCCGCTTCCAGCAGGGGGGCTATCCCGTGCTGCTCGACGATTTTGGCAGCGGCTATTCCTCGCTCAATGTGCTCAAGGACTACGACTTCGACACGATAAAGTTCGACATGAAGTTCCTGCATCCGTTCACGGAGAAGAGCCGCAAGATCCTCAAGTCCCTCGTCAGCATGGTCAAGGACCTCCACATCCACACGCTGGCCGAGGGGGCAGAGACAAAGGAGCAGTGCGACTTCCTGCGTGAGATCGGCTGCGAGAAAATCCAGGGCTACTACTATGGCAAGCCCATCCCGTGCGAGGACTTCCACCAGTACGCGCTTGACCAGGGGCTGCAGGTGGAGACCCGTGCGGAGGCAAAGCTCTTTGACCAGGCGGGCCTCATCGACCTCAACCAGCCCATCCCGATTTCCATCGTCCGCGATGATACGCAGGAGATGACGATGCTGCAGGCCAACGGACTCTACCTCGAGTCGCTGCACAGCATCGGTACGAGGGATGTCCAGCGCGTCAACGTCAACCTGCGCTCAGCCTACTTCCCGATGAACGAGAAGTTCCGCCGCTTCGCTGACCGCCTCAAGATGACGGGCCAGTGGGAGACGATGACGTACGTCGATGACGGCCAGTACATGCGCATCAAGGCCAAGGAGATTGCCACGGTGGACAAAGAATCGATCTACCAGGTCGGGCTCTACAACATCAGCGCGGAGGAGGCGCTCGACGATGCCAACGCGCACCGTTTCGACAGGCTCCTGCGCAATGTGGTGCTGACCTACGATGCCATCTGGTATCTGAGCCTCGACGAGAATCTCGTGGAGATCATCGAGACGCTGACGAGCATCCGCGTCGGCACGCAGTTCCACAATATCGCCTCTGCCCTGCGCCAGTTCGCCGGCCATTACGTGCATCCATCCGACCGCGAGCGCTTCCTCGCCTTTACGGACCCCAAGACCTTCTACGAGCGGGCCGCTAGCAATCCGCAGTCCTTCATCTCGGCGCCGTTCCGCATCCTGCTCGCCGACGGCCGCTACGGCTGGATGTACTTCACGAGCATGGCGCTCGTCCAGTCGACCTCGCACGAGATGCTCGTCTGCCTCTGCCGGGATTTCATGAGCCGCCAGCCCGACCGTCAGACCATCATCCGGCAGATGCTCGACTCGTACGGCATCTCGAAGGATTTCTTCGCCGCAGGGCCGGACACGCTGACGGCCTCCATCTGGCATGTCCTCATGGACGACCTGGGCATCGAGTTCTTCTGGAAGGACCGCCAGCACCGCTTCCGCGGGGCGAGCAGGGCCTTCCTCAAGGGGCGCGGCGTCAAGGATGTCGCAGAGATCCTCGGCAAGACGGACGCCGAGCTCGGCTGGCTGCTGCACACGACGCACGCACAGGAGACCGAGGAGAAGGTCATGCAGACCGGCGAGCCGCAGCTCGACGTGCAGGAATACCTGAGCATCGGACACCTCATCCAGGAGATCCGCACCTTCGAATACCCCATCCGCGAGAGCGGGCAGGTCGTCGGCGTCTTCATCCGCATCAACTCCCTCGAGGATGCGCCCGAACGCCGCAAGCAGGACCTCTCGCTCGGCCTCATCGACGAGGAGACGGGCCTTTTGAGCTACAGCGGCATGCTCATGGACGGCCTACAGTACGCCGACGAGTTCCGGCTGCACGGCGACGACTACACGGCGCTGCTGCTCGACGTGCCGGAGTATGATGCCATCGGCATGAAGTACGGCAAGGCGTTCCGCCAGCACCTGCTGCAGGAGATCGTCGCGCTGGTGCGGCAGGCAATCCCCACGGCCTGCAGCCTTGCCCGCATCGGCAACTGCTGTTTCCTCATCCTCGCCAAGGCGGCACAGGATGTGCGCCTGCAGCAGGCCATCCTGAACCTCACGCAGAAGATCCACGCCATCGAGAAGGTCGACGGGAACGACTGCACGCTCTTCCTGCACCACGCACAGGCCCACGGCTCAGAGGTCCGCAGCATCGACAGCCTGCTGCAGCTCTTGGTCAAGCGCCTGCACCGTGCGGAAGAGAAGCTCTACGGCGTGACGCTCTACAGCAACGATAACCTCATCTTCCCGCGCGAGCTCTTCGACAAGATTGAGTTTGGCGTGAGCATCACCGATCCCGAGACGCACGACGTCCTCTACCTCAACAAGGCCCAGCGCGACGAGCTCGGCATGCTCCCCGACACGCCGCTCACGGGCAAGAAGTGCTACTCGCTCATGGCGGGCAACAATGCTCCCTGCGAGGACTGCTATCTCGATAGGCTCGACCACACGAGCTGCATCACCGACATCTTCCACAGCCAGGTCCTGAATGCCGACATGCTGCTCTGTCACACGCTCGTCCCGTGGAACGGCAAGTCCCGCCGTTTCTGCATGAGCATCAACCTCGACCGCTACCTGCAGCGCCATGCGGCACACGAGAAGGTCCTCTATCAGGAGCTTTCCGTCAACGACATCATCCGCGCGGGCATGTACGAGCTCGACGCCGAGAACGGCATCCGCAAGATGATGCACCGCCTCGGCAGTCTGCTCGATGCCGACTACGTCCTGATCGCCGAAGAGGACGAGACGCTGCTGCGCTTCTCCTACTTCTGGGAGGCGCGCACGGCGCAGCCGATCTCGCGCACCATCAAGCCATTCCCGCGCGAGGACATCCGGCTGATCTACGAGCAGTTCGCCAAGGCCCCCGTCTTCACCATCGATGACGTCGAGCAGTTCTGCCGCGAGTCGGGCTATGCGCCGCGCCTGCCGAACCTCCATCGCCTGATCTTCGCGCGCCTGCGCCTCGACGACCACATCTACGGCTACCTCGAGGTCGTCAATCCAGCCCCCGAGCAGATGGAGAAAGCCCTGCCGCTGCTGCGCGCGCTCGCCCGCTTCTTCTCCATCCTGCTGCGCAACCGCAATCTCATGCAGCGCATCGACCGCCTGAGCAAAGTCGACCCGCTGACCGGCGTCATGAACCGCCGCGGCCTGCTCGACTCCCTCAAGGACCTGCCGAGTGGGATGTACGCCTTCTTCTTCGGCGACCTCAACGGCCTCAAGGAGACGAACGACAAACTCGGCCACGATGCAGGCGACCGCCTGATCCAGTCGGCAGCAAGCGTCTTTGTGCACAGCTGCCCGACGAACGCCGTCTTCCACATGGGTGGCGACGAATTCCTCATGATCCAGGCCGTGCAGGATGAGCAGGAGGCCAGCGCCATCAACGACAGGCTCCACGACCGCTTCCACACCGCCGGCATCAGCATCTCCCTCGGCTTCTCCATGGCAGCTCTGCCCGCCATCAACATCGACGCCGTCCTCGCCGAAGCCGACTGCCACATGTACAAAGAGAAAGTAGAGCACCATAAGACACGCCATCAGCATCAGGCAACGGATGCATAAAAAAGCAGCGCCCCCGCCGACAGACTTCGGCAGGAGCGCTGCTTTTTCTGACGCATTGCTTGAGAAAAATTGAATAAAACCTGCCATCTGCCACATTTTATTCAATTTTTCCGTGGTACATAGACAGGATGCGTGCTAAAATATTGAATAAAAGTTGCCATTTGCCACAGTTTATTCAATATTTTAGAAAGAAGGCTTCGAACTATGCTGATTCGACGAGACATTTACCTGCAAAAGCTCATTGATCGCAGGAGCAGCGGTCTGATCAAGGTCATCACAGGGATACGACGCTGTGGGAAGTCCTACCTATTATTCGAACTATTCAGGAAATATCTATTGGAACACGGCATTGATGAAAAACACATTGTCAGTATGGCGTTTGATACGTTCCAGAATCGACGCTATCGCAATCCTGAGCAGCTGATGGACTACCTCCGTCAACATATCGGGACGGAAGGTACCTATTATGTGCTGCTTGACGAGGTACAGCTCCTGAAGGACTTTCCAGAGGTTCTCAATTCATTATTGCACCAAAGTAATGTCGACATCTATGTGACCGGCAGTAATTCCAAATTCTTATCGAGTGATGTCATCACAGAGCTGCGCGGTCGCGGCGATGAAATCCATATCTTTCCCTTGTCTTTTGCTGAGTTTATGCAAGCATATCAAGGCGATATCTATCATGGATGGGCAGAATATCTCCGATATGGGGGGCTTCCATTGACGGTCAATATGAAAACTGCCGAGCAAAAGTCACAATATCTCATCCAGCTCTTCCAAGAAACCTATCTCAAAGATATCCAAGAGCGCAATCGTTTAGATCGAGAAAGTGAAATGGAGTCCTTGCTCGATGTGCTGGCTTCATCCATCGGTTCCCTGACCAATCCGAGCAAAATACAAGCGACATTCCAGAGCAAACTGAAATCCAGCATCAGCGTCAACACAATCCATCGCTATATCTCATTCTTGGAGGATGCATTCCTCATCCATGAAGCAAAGCGCTATGACGTTAAAGGGCGCAAGTACATCGGGACGCCTGTCAAATACTATTTCGAAGACGTCGGCCTGCGCAATGCCAGACTTAACTTCCGGCAGGTCGAAGAAACACATCTTATGGAGAATATCCTCTACAATGAGTTGCGGATGCGCGGCTACAATGTCGATGTCGGCTCTATCACTAAGCGTTATACCGATACGGTATCGCAGAAACGCGTATCCAAACAGCTTGAGGTAGATTTTGTGGCCAATCTGGGCAGCAAGCGATATTACATCCAGTCAGCCTATCGTTTGCCCGATGAAGAAAAGATGCAACAAGAAAAGGCATCGCTATTGGCACTGGATGACTCGTTCAAGAAAATCATCGTTGTGTCCGACATCACGACCCCCGTGCATGATGATGATGGCATCTTGACCATCAACATCCTCGACTTCTTGTTGAATCCAGACAGTCTAGAAGCATGATCCATGCAATTGGAACATCTGCGCAACAATCGATGATGCCACGACAAATGAACATGAAAAGAGCGAGCACCTCTGTTGCCTTGCGGCAGGGGTGCTCGCTTTTTCTGGAGTAAGGTTCTTGCCTTACGGGCAAGCGATGTCAGTAGATGGAGAACATCATAGGCAGCAGGCCGCTCTCTTGCAGGGCCTCGATGAGCTCCATGATGCCGATGGCGATGACAAACCAGATGGCGTCACCGACGGCGTGGCGGAAGACGCTCGGCACGACTTCATAATGCTTCGGCTCGTGGAACAGGCTGAGTCTCGGCCAGAAGCGCGGCACGGTCTTGAGGTAGTTCTCATACGGCGCGCCGAAGATCCGCTTGAGCTTCATTTCCTCCGTGTGGATGATGGAGCGGTAGAGGATGCCGAACGAGATGATGAGGAAGAGCGTCAGGTACAGAGACTCCGTACAGAGCCCCACACCGACAGCGCCGAGGAAGCTGAAGAAATAGAGCGGATTGCGGCACATCGAGTACGGGCCCTCCGCGACGAGCGTATTATCCTTGTAGCCCGCGATGTACTGCGCGCACCAGAGTCGTCCGATGACCGCGATGCCTGCCAGCGCACAGCCAATCAGGAAAAGAATCCCCGTCAGCTCCGGCGCCACAAGACCAAGTTGCTTCTCCGAGACCATGACAACCCCCAAGAATAAGAGGCCAAACACCTGCGACAGGCGCGTGCGATAGTATGCGACAAAACGGCTCATCCATCATTCCTCCAAGCTTCTCTATCAATCAAAGGAACATTCTCTATCGAACTGACTACAGTCTACCAGCCATGCATAACAACCGGTGAAACAAAGATAACGATTGGATAAACAATCTGTGTCTCGCCGAAGAAAGGCCACAAAATCCGCACACTTTTTTATCCTGTACCAGATGTTACAGAAGAAGGTCCCCTTCTCCCCTTATACTGAAGATGTTCCAAGAACAGAGAACAAGAATCAAATGGGATTGATAGAAAAACACACACGAGAACAAAGACACAGCGAAGAAAAAGGAGCGATAACCATGATCACGAAAGATATGACACTGGCCGACGTCGTCAAGGCGCACCCGAACACGATCGGCTTCCTCAATAACCTCCACCTCGACTACTGCTGCGGCGGTCACGACGCCATCTCCATCGCCGTCCGCGAGAAGGGGCTCGATGTCGAGAAGTTCCTCGCTGACCTCAATGCAGTCGCTGCCCGTCCGACGAAGTCGAAGGACGTGCACGCCGACATCGAGTCGTTCAAGGACCTGACGGTCCTCGAGATGCTCGATGACCTCGAGGCTACGCACCACGTCACGGACCGCCAGCTCATGGCCGAGACGGAGCAGCTGCTCAACAAGATCCTCATCGTCCACTACCCGCACCACGGCGAGATGCTCACGCGCCTCCACCACCTCTATGCAGGCCTCAAGGCAGAGCTCGAGGAGCACTTCGCCAAGGAAGAGCAGCTCGTCTTCCCGCTGATGCGCCAGCATCCGCACCCGGACGAGAAGACGCTCGCCCTCGTGCAGGAGCTCGAGAATGAACACACGGGCGCCGGCGACATCATCAAGGAGATCCAGGAACTCACGGACAACTTCACGCCGCCGGCTGATGCTTGCCCGACCTTCCGCCGCACCTACACGGTCATGGAAGAGCTCTTCGACGATGTCTTCATCCACATCTTCAAAGAGAACTCCATCGCCTTCCCCGAATACGCAGAACAGCAGTAAAAGCGTCGCCCGTCCAAAAAGTCCAGCACTGGACTTTTTCGATGGGCGATTCACATAAAAGGCGTGTCGTCGGACCGTTGGACTGTCGACACATCGGATTCTGAGAAAAAAATCGCGCCTTTTCAGCTGATTTCCTTCTGCGCGTCGTATCCTCAAGATAACAAAAAGATGCCGTAAGGCTCGACTAGCACCAATCGCCAATCCCCCGACTCTTCCGTCCGATTGCCCGATTGATTGGAGGGAATACCATGAAATCGTTCTTTCAGAAACTGAATGCCAATAAATCCAAGAAGCTCGCCATCGCGCTGGCCGTCGCACTGTCGGCCACGGCGTTCGCCGGCTGCGGCTCGTCACAGACGCCGTCGAAGAGCAGCGCCTCGAGCAGCACACAGCAGACGCAACAGGCCAACCTCGACAACCTGTCGGATGCGCGCAACACGCCGACCGTCCGCGCCGCGGCCGCCGTCGGCCCGTCCGTCGTCGGCATCACCAACAAGGCCGTCGCACGCGACTTCTTCAACAATCCGGTCGAGAGTCAGGGCGTCGGCTCCGGCGTCATCTTCAAGAACGACGGCGGCAAGAGCTACATCGTGACGAACAACCACGTCGTCGACGGTGCAAACGAGCTCATCGTTTCGCTCGCCGACGGCCGCAGCCTGCCGGGCAAGCTCGTCGGCGCCGATGCGCTGACGGACCTCGCGGTCGTCGAGGTCGATGACGGCAACCTGCCGACGGCCGACTTCGGCGACTCCGATGCGACCGTCGTCGGCGAGTCCGTCATCGCCATCGGCAACCCGATGGGCCTTGAGTTCCAGGGCAGCGTGACGAGCGGCGTCGTCAGCGCCCTCAACCGCACGCTCGGCGACGGCGACGCGCGCATCAAGCTCCTGCAGACGGATGCCGCCATCAACCCGGGCAACTCCGGCGGCGCGCTCGTCAACATGGACGGCAAGGTCATCGGCATCAACAGTGCCAAGATCGTCGCCAATGGCGTCGAGGGCATCGGCCTCGCCATCCCGTCAAACGCCGTGCAGAACATCATCTCTGCCATCATGGAGAAAGGCTACGTGCCGCGCCCCTACCTCGGCGTCTCCATCTTTGACCAGCAGAGCGCCGCGCGCTACGGCTACCAGCTGAACCTCAAGAAGGGCGTCTACCTCTTCCAGGTCGTCCCCGGCGGCCCGGCCGACAAGGCAGGCCTGCGCAAGGGTGATGTCATCACCGCCATCGACGGCGCAGAGATCAAGGGCGTCTCCGACCTGCGCGCCAAGATTGCCGAGCACAACGTCGGCGACAAAGTCGAGCTGACCATCCAGCGCGGCAACCAGGAGCGCAAGGCAAGCCTGACGCTCGAAGAGATGCCGAAAGACAACAACTGACCATACATCCCTTTGTCCATACCGAATCAATAGACACACCTCATGGAAGCAGCGGGATCCCCCTCCCGACTGCTCCCCCGACAAAAACATGGCTCAAACGGGTGCAGCGAATCCCCCTCGGTGCCCCGACAAACCAAGAAAGGCCCGACTCGCCATCTCTCCCGGCAAGTCGGGCCTCTTTGTCAACTACCCGCGACTGAAGTCGCGAGCTTGAGGGAATCTTTCGATACCTCAATTTGCTTAGATAGGCCAGGCTTACTGCATTCGCAGTCTTGCGAGGTACAGCAGAGGTCCGGTAATTACCAAAGCCATTAGCGTCCGCAAGTTGCCAAACGGACAAGGTAGGTTCGCATCAATGCATGGATACGAGCTTTGCTTTGGCTCGCGCTAGGATGTTCTTGGCCGCATTCACATCGCGAAGGTGGTGTATCCCACATTTCGGGCAGATCCACTCGCGGTCCTTGAGCGTCAGTTTCTCTTTACCGCTCATGATATGGCCACAAGCGTGGCAGGTTTGCGTCGTATTCCGCGGGTCGACGGTGACGAAGTTCTTGCCGTACAGTGCTGCCTTATAAGTCAGCATACTAAGGAACATCCGCCAGCCATTGTCTTGGATGCTCATAGCCAGGGCATGGTTCTTCAGCAGATTCTTGCTCCGTAGTTCTTCTGCTGCGACCAGATCGTGGTTCTTGATCAGTGTCGCGGAAGTGCGGTGCAGGAAATCTTTGCGGCGCTGCATGACTTGTGCCGTGAGCCTGGCGACGAGCAAGCGCTGTTTTTCGACGTTCTTTGCCTCACGGAGCGAGCGATGCTCTTTCTTGGCACGGACAATCCGACGGCTCAGCTTGCGCTGTGCGTTGGCCAGCCGTCGTTTCTGCCTGCGGTAATAACGAGGATTGGCCACAATCTCGCCATTCGAGTCGGCATAGAAGTTCTCGATGTTCAGGTCGATGCCAATCTCTGCCTTTGTTTTCGGGCTGGCTTTCACGAATGGTTCATCGGAGCCGAGTTGGAATGACGCAAAGTAGCGGTGCAGGCTGTCTTTCGTGATGGTAATCGTTCCGATGCGGACTTCCTTCATGGCAAAAAGTCGGTCCAGTATTTTACGCGAACCTTGGAAGCGGATGCGTTTGAGCTTGGGCAGCATCAGATGATGCTTGTCGAGGAAGCGGGCGTTACTGGTAAACAGCGAAATCACCGTACCCTTGCTGTAATGCGGATTCGTCTGATACGACTCGACGGACGTTTTCTTGTGGAAGTTCGGCACACCAGCATGATGGACGGCACGGAACTGCTTCCAAGCATGCTGGTAGTTCTGCCGTGCATTGGCAATGGACTGCGCATCGATATCGGGATGCCGGAGCCATGGATAGCGGTCTTTCAATGCTGTTACCGTGCGGATTCGCTCGCGCAGTGCCTCGATGCGCTTCTCAATGAAGTCGATGTAGATGCTCCGTCTGCCGAATCGTGCGATCTCCTTGTTCACAGCGACATGTTCATTGTAGATGCAGCGTGCCGCATCCGCATTGCGTCGAATCATCTCTTTCTGTTGCCGGCTGGGGTAGATGCGGACTTTCAGACCGTAATGATAGGCATAATCCGCCATCTTCTTATGTTCCATTTTATTCGCCTCCTTCCTACTTCTATTATACAGCATATGAGATTGCCTAACAAGCAATATATCGCTATAATAAAAAAGAAAGGAGTGTGATACACATGAAACGAAAAGAGCGCATCCCAGGTGCAATCTATGAGCGTGGATACGTCTACAATTTCCACTTTCATCTGATCTGGGTGACGAAGTATCGGAACCCAGCCTTCACGACACCGGAGCTCGTGCAGGAGATGAAGGATATCTTGCTGCGCATCGCGCAGCTGAACGATGTGACCGTCGAAGAGCTGGAAGTCATGCCAGAGCATGTGCACATGCTCATCAGCTTCAAGCCAAAGTATACGCCGACAAACATCGTCAAGGCACTCAAAGGCGGCAGTGCCAGACTGTTCCTAAAAAAACATCCCGAGATCAAGCATGATAAATTCTGGGGTGGTCATATCTGGTCACGCAGCTACTATATGAGCACACTTGGCAACATGAGCAAGGAAGTAGTCGCAAAATACATTCAGAACCAGTATTCCAAGTGACTACCGTTGCGGCCATTCCTCTCCTGACTGAAGTGAGAAGATTCCTGGCCGCATTTTAATTGAGAACAGAATCTATGGACCAAATGGATAGGGCAGCAGTCGGACCGCTGCCCATCGGTCGGCAGTCGGACGGTCCGACCGTCCGACCATCAGCCGACTTTTGGTCGGTTGGCATGCAGGTAGTCGATGTAGTCCGTCCCCCATGCCCGGATGCTCTCGAGCACCGGCGCGAACTTCCTCCCGATGTCCGTCAGGCTGTACTCGACGCGCGGCGGCACCTCCGCATAGACCTTGCGGCGCACGATGCCCTCGCGCTCGAGCGACTTGAGCTGCGAGGACAGCGTCGCATGCGTGATCTGCAGCCCGCGCTCGAGCTCATTGAAGCGCCGCGTGCCCTGACTCAGCTCGTGCAGCACAAGGATTGCCCACTTCCCCTGCAAGATCTTCTGCGACGTCACAAACGGGCAGATGCCAAACAAATCTTTCCCCATATGAATCCTCCAATACGCAAGCACTTGATACCTAGTCAAGCAAAATTACCTTCTTGTCAACATTCTACACGATTCCTATAATATAGACAAGGTAGTTAGTACAGAAACGATACTTTTGTTGAAATACAACGAGAAAAGAGGAATCCCCATGAAAAAGATGCCCGCTATTTTCGTCGGCCACGGCAGCCCGATGATCGCACTCGACCACAACGAATTGACCGAAACCTACCGCCGCCTCGGCAAGCGCATCCTCGAGGAATTCGGCAAGCCCAAGGCCATCCTGATGGTCTCCGCGCACTGGTACACGCGCGGCACGCTCGTCCAGAGCGCCGCAAAGCCGCGCCAGGTCTACGACATGTACGGCTTCCCCAAGGAGCTCTACGAGCTCAAGTACGAGCCGGCAGGCTGCGCCGACCTGACGCGCGCGGTCACCGACCTACTCGGCGCCGATGTCGAAGTCGACGACAGCTGGGGCATCGACCACGGCGCCTGGAGCATCCTCGTCCACATCTTCCCTAAGGCCGACATCCCCGTCGTCCAGCTCTCCGTCAACGGCCTCATCGACGCGCGCCAGTCGTACGAGCTCGGCCAAAAGCTCGCCAGCCTTCGCGAGAAGGGCTATCTCATCATGGGCAGCGGCAACGTCGTCCACAACCTGCGCCTCGTCGAATGGGAGAATAAATACGGCAATCCCGCCGCCGACCGCTTCGACAAGGCCATCAAGTCGGCCATCGAAGCGCGCGATGACGAAGCCGTCATCGACTTCCACCGCTACCCCGACGCCGACTACGCCGTCCCGACGCCCGACCACTTCCTGCCCCTGTTCTACATCCTCGGCGCCTCCCAAGGCGAATCCCCCTACACCTTCAACAATGTCCGTAACCTCGGCTCCATGGCCCTGACCGGCTACGCCTTTGGCCTCTAAAAGCCTTCCCCGCGCACGGGGAAGGGAGACCGCGCAGCGGTGGATGAGGTCCACTTCTTGTCATCTCCACAAAAAAAATGTATACTAAAGATGCCAGATGAGTGTCTAACATGGCATCAAGCAAAACCCCCGTCCGGAGTGATGACCGGACGGGGGTTTTGTATTCATCGGAATGATTGTGTTCCGGTGGCGTTTTTTTGTGCTATGTATGGACGTTGTCACTTCTGCCTGAGATGCGGGGCAGTTGGCTATAGTGGCGATTAGGATTGGCTGGCCAGCTGCTGGCAGAGCGGCAGGAGTTCTTCGAGCTTGGCGACGATGCGGTATTGCTCGGCAAGCGGGGGCAAAGGCATAACTGTGTTAGTAATTTTTGCTTTTGATATATTTGGTTGTGCTCCACCAGCTCCCTTTTTAATAAAATATTTTCGGTTTGCAAATAAAAAATAAAAAAGATATTTATTGTACATTTCATGAACTAATTCACAAGCACAGCATGCCTGATTTGTTGTAGCCGGAATCTTAAGAATCCCAAGTTTACCTATTGTAGCACCATACATGGCGATAAGTACACTTCCGATAGGATTTATTTTAGTCGATGAATTTTTAAATCCATCATCTGTGATATATTCTGGTACTTCTTTTATGTACCCATCATTCAAATCTCCTGTTTTCAACCATGGAATTTTCCCTCCAAAGTATTCTGGATGTTGTCGAGATGGTGTTGCTCCTGAGCACCATTCCCCCAGTTCTCCGAGTCGCACCCACTCCCAACTATCGGGGATGTCGAAGGGCTTTTCGTCGTCGGTAATAGCGGGCAGGGGCTTGGATTTCTTGATTTTTTTCTCTTTGACGAGCCTTGCTTTCTCGGCGCGGATCTTGGCGAGCAGGTCTTTGGCCGTGCCTTCTTCCTTGCGCTGTGGCACGAGCTTGCCTTCGATAGCGTATTGGAGCAGGCTCTTTTTCATGGCGTCGGGGAAGCTCTGCTCAATAGATTGCAGCTTGGTCTGGGCTTTGTCGTAGGCATCGATATCGGGCTGGAGTTCTTCAATCTTGGCAACAATACGGTGCTGCTCGGCAAGTGGAGGAAGAGGTACAATAGTATTGGCTATATCCGTAAGAACCCAATTCTTATTTCCTATACCACGAGTGTGCGTTCGACATTGTTCTTGTACCAAAGGTGATTCTAGCAAAAACAATAGATACTTTGCATCGATTGAAGAAGAAAATTTTAATAGCGCTACACTAACAAAGATACTAAACTCTTTTTCTGTATCAATGATAACAGGAATACCTGTTGTCCCAACTTTACTAAGAAGTATATCTCCTTTTTTAGGATAGCAACGCTCACATAATTTTTTATGCTCGTCTATAGAAATATACTTTATGTTGGAAAAATCTATTTTGTGGTTAGATATATTTTTTACGGATAGGAAGGGAATACCTTCATTTTTATATACGGGTGTTTTATGAGTTCCATCAGTCAAACTCAATAAGATTTCTTCTAACCTTGTCCACACCCAATTTTCTGGTATATCAAACGGTAGATCATCCATCGAAATTGGTATTAACTTGCGTTGCTTCTTGATTTTCTTCTCTTTGATGAGCCGTGCCTTTTCGGCGCGGATTTCGGCGAGCAGTTCTTTGGCTGTGCCCTCTTCTTTGCGCTGTGGCACGAGCTTTCCTTCGATGGCGCGCTGGAGGATGCTGTTCTTTAGGTCTTGTGCGTTCATGCGTTGTCCTCCAGTTTGGCGGTGATGCGGGCGAGGATTTTATCGATATCGTCATTGAGGGATTTGCGCTGTTCCTGATACTTCTGGATGAGCTCCATGGGCTCGAGGATCTCTTCTTCTTCGTGCGGGAAGCCGCAGAGGTCGAGGTTGTAGCCGCCTGCGGCGATCTCGTCTATGGTGTAGCACTTGGCTTTGGGGAAGTCGCCCTCGAGGATTTCCTGACGGTCGTCCCACCATGCTTTGACGGGGTCGAAGTGCTCGAGGCGCATGGGCTTTGTCTTGCTGAAGTGCTTGTAGCCCTCGGGCATGTCGAGGCGGTAGAACCAGATCTTCTCGGTCGGGTGCGTGCGGTCGAAGAAGAGGATGTTCGTCGTGATGCTCGTGTAGGGTGCGAAGACGCTGCCGGGCAGCCTTACAATGGTGTGCAGGTCGCACTCGGCCATGAGCTTTTTCTTGATATTGACTTTCGTGTTGTCGGTGCCGAAGAGGAAGCCGTCGGGCAGGACGACGGCGGCGCGGCCTCCCTGCTTGAGCCGATAGAGGATGACGCTCATGAAGAGGTCGGCCGTCTCGCTGTCCGCGAGGTCGTCGGGGAAGTGGCTCATGACGTCTTTTTTCTCGCTGCCGCCGTACGGCGGGTTCATGAGAATCTTGTCGAATTTGTCTTTCTCTGTGTAGTCGAGGACGTCGTGGAGCAGGCTGTTGCCGTGGTCGATGTCAGGGTTGTCGACGCCGTGCAGCAGGAGGTTCGTGATGGCGAGCATGTAGGGGAACTGCTTCTTCTCGATGCCGTAGACGGAGTGGTTCCAGAGGGCGCGGTCGTCGGGCGCCGCGATCTGCTTCTCGAGTTCGCGCAACCAGCTGACGAGGAATCCGCCGGTGCCGCAGGCGAAGTCGGCCATGCGCTCGCCGAGGTGCGGCTCAATGCGGTCGGCCATGAAGTCGGTGACGGCGCGCGGCGTGTAGAATTCACCAGCGCGGCCGGCCGACTGGAGCTCTTTGAGGATGGTCTCGTAGATGTCGCCGAGGGCGTGCATGTTGTCGTAGCTCTCGAGATCGATATCGTCGATGACGTTGATGACCTGACGCAGCAGGACGCCGTCCTTCATGTACTGGTTCGTCTCCTCAAACATCGTCTTGACGATGCGCTTCTTCTTGGGCATGTCGGGCGTGATGGAGAGGTTCTTGAGCACGGTGAAGAGGTCGTTGACGAATTCGAGAAGCTCTTCACCCGTGTAGGCCGTGCCCGTGCCGTCGTCGTGGGCCCAGTTCTGCCAGCGGTAGGGCTCGGGGATGATGGAGTGGTAGTCGTCTTCATCCATCTCCCAGTCCTCTTCTTTGGCATCGTAGACCTTGAGGAAGAGTGCCCAGATGATCTGCTCGATGCGCTGGGCGTCGCCGTTGATGCCGGGGTCGTTGCGCATGATGTCTTGGAGCCGTTTGACGAGTCCGCCTAGATTTGTTGCCATATTGTCTTAACCTGCCTTGTATAGTTCTTGTTCGAGGGCGCGCACAGCTTCTTCGTAGCCTTTCTTGCCGTTGAAGAGCTTGCCGATGTGCTCGGGGGTGCCAAATTTCTGGAAGTCCTTCATGCGCAGCACGTCGGTCTTCTCGATGTTCTTGATGCCGAGGTCCTTGTAGCTCTCGAGCAGCGTCTCGAGGACGGCGCGCGCGGCGCCGCTGTAGCGGCTCAGGAAGTCGCGCCTCCGGACGCCCTCGGCGCGCTCGCGGCGCGTCAGGGGCTTCTGGTCGTAGGCGACGTGACAGATGAAGTCGAAGTCGTCGACATCGTCCATCTTCATCGCGTGCTTGAGCTTGTCGAGGTCGACGCCGCGCGTCGCGAGGGCATCGGCAATGGCCTGCTTCTTCTCGGCGGCGTTCCACTCGTGGATGAAGCGGTGGAGGTCGCCGAACTGCTCGAGGATGTTCTCCTTCGTGTAGTCGATGACGTTCTCCTGCTTCAGCAGCTTGCCATCCGTATCGTAGACGGCGATCGTCTCCTGCACGGTGTAGACCTTGCAGCCGTCGGCGCGCACGAAAGGCTTGACGGCGGGCTCGCCGCCTCTTCCGCCGCCTTTCCCGCCGCCGCCAGTCGGCTTGCCCTCCCCCTCGCCCGACTCGAAGCCGGGGTCCTCGATGATGGGACCGTCCCAGTCGGGGTCGGCGAAGAGGCGCGTGACACCGCGGAAGTCCATGATGACGAAGCTGCGCTTGCCCTCGTCGTAGCGCAGGCGCGTGCCGCGGCCGATGATCTGCTTGAACATCGTCATCGAGGTGATGTTCTCGTCGAGAACGATGAGCCGGACCATCTTGCAGTCGACGCCGGTCGAGAGCAGCTGCGACGTCGTCGCGATGACGGGCGTCGGCGAGGCGACGGAGATGAAGTAGCCGAGCTGACTCTTGCCGTAGGGGTCACTACCCGTGATGCGCACGACGTAGTTGGGATATTTCTTCATCATGTCGGCGTTCTGCTGGGCGAGCGCGTGGCGCATGCGCTCTGCGGCAGCCTCGTCGGCACAGAAGACGATGGTCTTGGCCATGCGGTCGGTGTGGAGCAGATAGTTGGTGATGCGCGCCGCGACCTCGCGGATGCGGTCCTCAAGCACGATATTGTAGTCGTAGTCCGTGTTGTTGTAGACGCGGTCCTCGATTTCCCTGCCGAAGAAATCGCGCTGGCCCTTGCACGGGCGCCAGCCCTCGCCGATGTTCATCTGCACATTGATGACGCGGAACGGCGCGAGGAAGCCGTCGTCGATGCCCTGCCGCAGGCTGTAGGTGTAGACGGGCTCGCCGAAGTAGTCGATGTTCGAGACGTAGGCCGTCTCCTTCGGCGTGGCCGTCATGCCGATCTGGATGGCCGTGTCGAAGTAGTCGAGGATCTTGCGCCACCGACTGTCGGCCTTGGCAGAGCCGCGGTGACACTCGTCGACGACGATGAGGTCGAAGAAGTCGGGCCGGAAGAGCTCGCGGAAACGCTCCTCATCGTTCTCGCCGAAGAGCTGCTGGTAGAGCGAGAAGTAGACTTCGTACGACGTGATCGTCGTGCGGTCGTCGGATGCGTAGTTGACCTTGTGGATGACACTTGCGAGCGGTCGGAAATCCTGCTGGATCGACTGGTCGACGAGGATGTTGCGGTCGGCGAGGTAGAGGATTTTCTTCCCGAGCCCCGCCTTGCGCAGCCGGTAGATGATCTGGAAAGCCGTGTACGTCTTGCCCGTGCCCGTCGCCATGACGAGCAGCAGGCGCTTCTGTCCGCGGGCAATCGCATCGAGCGTGCGGTCGACGGCAACACGCTGATAGTAGCGCGGCGCAAACGTGCCCTCCGACACATAGAAAGGCTGCTCGATGACTCTGACCTGCTCCTCCGTCAGATGGCCTTCCTCCTTGAACCGTGCGATGAGCTCGGCAGGCGTCGGGAACGCATCGAGCGAGAGCTCGCACTCGATGCCCGTCAGGAAGTCGTACTCGACAAAGCCGTCACCGTTCGAGCTGTAGGCGAACGGAAGGTCCATCATCTGGGCATACGCCTTGGCCTGCTGCATGCCAAAAGAGATGGTATGGTTGTTGTCCTTCGCCTCAACGACGGCCAGCGGATGGCCCGACTCTGTATAGAGCACATAGTCGGCGAATTTCGGCCGCTCACGCGCCTCCATATTGCCCTTGATGTTGACCCGCCCCGCCGTGATCGCCAGCTCCATGCGGATGTCCGACGCCGGCCAGACCCGCTCCAGCGCCGGCGTGATGTAGCGATGCTTGATATCTTCCTCCGATAAGAGAGACTTGTCCGTTTCCATATGATCACCACCAAACCATTCGTAATTTCTTAGATTATTATACCATTCTAGGGCCAGCTGTAATAGTCGGGAGTATTTTGTTTTCCCGGACAGACTGTAGTATAATGATCGTAGGCTAAGAAGAAGTCAACAAGCGTATCACACGCAAACGAAACGCCCCAGAGTTAGGCCCTCTGGGGCGTTTTGGGGTTGTTGAGAAAAGTTTTCAAGTTTCAACTTGATATTCATTCTCAAGTGTGCTATATTATATACATGCTTTCGTTAGCAGCTTCTTTTTAGAGGCGCGAAGCTCTCCTAAAATATAATACACATAGCAAAGATCCCGGCGTACTGCTCATGCGCCGGGATTTTTGTGCCTATCGAGAAGCATCTTCTCATCTATGACTCTTGAAAGACTCATTCTTTTGCACAGGCTTGAGCCCCTCACGATAGACGATAGTCTTTTTTATCCCCTCTACGGGGAGTCCTTTTGCATCGCTCAATGATTCTTGCAGCCCGTTTAGGATTTCGGCGGCTTCAATGGACATACTATCTTTCATGGCGCTCATCACCTTTCCGTTGAAATTATCGTTTACACATCACGGCACATACCGTATCGGTATCTGACATCCTTTCGGAAAGAAGTGCGCGACGTTTTTCAGGCGGTATTTCTGGCGGACGGTCTCGTCGGCAATCCGACCGACGAATTCGTAGCGGTCCTTGGCCCATGCTCCATCTTCTTCTCGCTGCATGAACGTCGTCCCACCGGGGAACCAGTCGGCGACTTGGTAGACTTCGCGGACGATGCCCTGATAGACGGCCAGGACATAGTCGGCCTGCCGTGCGTGCTCCACATCGACGCGCCAGAACCCGCGCGTCATCTCGTAAAGCTCCAGAGGCGACAGGGCATCGCTGTAGGTAGCGCTAATCCGGATCATCATGAGCTTGTCCGTGATTTCCTCTTCACGCAGGGCTGTGGAATGTTTTCACAGCTATCTTTTACCAAACGATAGAATTCGATACATTGCTGTGAAATCCTGCCAAACATACGCTGTAATAGTCGGAAATGCCCCAGAGTTAGATCTCCGGGGAGGTTTTACAATGGCAACTGAGTCACAAGACAAGCGCGGCAAAGTGTGATAGAATACAATGCAGGAGAGATTTCACTGCTAACGATGAAATCGAAAAGTCGCCCCGGTTGAGCAGAACCGGGGCGATTTTTGATCGTTGAGAAAAATTTTCAAATTTACACTTGATATTCATTCTCAAGTGTGCTATATTCTATGTAGGCTTTCGTTAGCAGCTTCTTTCAAGAGGCGCAAAGCTCTCCTAAGATATAATACACAGCAAAGATCCCGGCGTACTGCTCATGCGCCGGGATTTTTGTGTCTGCGAGCATAGTCGGACTGACTTCACAAGGGAATGCCTGCTTCACTCGTGATATTCTGCGAGCTCGACTAGATTCCCGTCGGGGTCTCTTAGGTAGATGCTCCGCATCGCGCCGCAAGCGCCATGCCGTCGCACTGGCCCGAGCTCGATTGGATAGCCCTTGCGCTCGATTTCCGCTTTCGCCTTGTCCAGGCTCCCGTCGAGGATCAGGCATAGGTCGAGGCTGCCATAAGTCGGATGCTCTGCGGCCGGAAGGAACTCGGCCTTTCTCGTGTGGATGTTGAATTTCTGACTGCCGAAGCGGACGGCATAACGCCCATTCCTCTGGTCGAGCTCCATGCCGAGGATGTCGACATAGAAGTGCAGGCAGGCATCTACGTCCTGTGTCGTGATGACGATGTGGTCGATATTCTTGAATCTCATAGTTTCCTCGCTCTCAAGCGGATACGAACGTAATCTACATACCATGTACCGTCGATGAACAGTCGGCTGCGCAGTCGCTCTTCCGCTTCGTTGATGATTTCGTCGGTCTCTTCCTCTGGAATCCCGTCAAACGGCTTCAGATCGAACATTCGGATCCAGTCTTTTATCGTCCCTTTTTGCGGAGTCGGTCGGTCAAAGAGTATCGCGTACTCCACGCGCATCCCGCATTTCTCAATCAGCGGCGCATATTGCCCGATCGTCGGGAAAAAGACAATTTTCTTATAGGTTCGCTTATGCTCACGGAACAATTCTTCCAATGTGCTGTGAACCGCCTCTCCACAGCCGTAACCACCGAATTCACACACAAGTTCGCCGCCAGGTCTGAGGTTCCGAGAGACATTGCGCAGCAGCGTTTCCTGTTTATCGGCGTCAATCCAATGGAAGACGGCGTTCGAGAATATGGCATCCGCCGGCGTGTCCAGCTGGAAGCTGAGTGCGTCCGCCTGCTGGAAGGAAATGTTGGGATATTCTTTCCGCGCGATCTCCAGCATGGCCGGAGAGGCATCGATGCCCATCACTTGGTAGCCCAACGATTGAAGTCGGTCGGTCAGGCTGCCATTGCCGCAGCCTAAATCGACCACCTTGCTTCCCGGGCCGACTGTCAAGAGTTTCAGCACGTCTTCCCCGTATTTTGGCACAAAAGAAAAATTGTCACGATAGCTGTCCGCATCCCATGTGTTGTTCATCTTCATCACACTCCTGCATTCATTCTGTGAGCCGGTAGCTGCCCTCTATCCAAGCCATAATGGCTTCATCCGTCTGGGTGTCGTCCAGTACGACGGAGATCCAGGTCTTGTGGTTCATGTGGTAGGCGGGATAGACGCCGGGCAACTGGAGGAGGGCTTCTCCGTGCTCGGGTGGTATCTTCAGGTTGATGACGTCGACGAGCGCGGGGTTGCCGTCTTTGTCAAGCACGGCGCGCTTCACGCGCATGATCAGGGCGAACCACTTGCGGTTGGATGCATGACGGAATGTCCCATAGGACTGGTAGCGCTCTGCTCTCTCCCACGGGAAGTCCGGCTCGACCTGAAAGCGCTCGAGGATGCACTGCGTCAGGCGGTTGGCCTGGTCGGACGCGAACAGCACGTCCTGACAGCAGGCCGCCGCAACGTCTTCCAGAAGCTGCTCGTAGGCCGCACGGACCGTGTTGACGTACGCGCCCGTGGCATTCTTCTGGCGCAGCTGGTAGTAGTCATCCTGAGAAATCGCGTCGATCACGCGCCCCGTGACCGCGCCCTTCTCCGTCACCGACAGAACCGCCTTGAAGTCGCCATCGAGAAAACTCCGCTCGAGCACATAGCCATCCCCGACTGGACGGAAGCCAAAAGCACGCATCTTTTCCAGCACCCACCGCTTCCGCGCAAAAACGCTTTCTTCGATTGTTTCCATGATGGCTTCACTCCCTACGACAAAATCCTAACATAGAATTCGATGCGCTGCTGTGAAATCCTGCAAGACATACGATGCATCCCGCAGTTTAGTGACGCGATAATACAAAGCATTCAGATTCATTCACTGTCCTGTAGCTCCTCTTATCCGATTGGCCTCGATTTCACTCTTCCTTGATTTTCAGTGTCATCTGTACTATACTGAGATTGTAAAGAGATGGTAGTCATCTTCTACCGAACGACAAAGAACCTCCCGCCGGAGTGATGACCGGTGGGAGGTTCTTTGTCGTTCACGTACTGATGATTGTACGGCGGAACATGGCGCATTGTCGCATTACCGTGGGTGGCGGTGCAACCAGTGTTTCACAAGTTCGACGAGCAGTCCACTGATGGTTCCTGCAAGGATCCCTGCTAACACAGTAACCCCGAAAGAGATGATAGTCATGTGCCTCTCCCCTCCCTCTGTGCCAGATTGGCTTGATGGGAGCCGCGACAACGATACCATTCTAGCATATAAGCAAAGGAAAGCAAATATCCCACCTTTAAACGCTGATCCGTCCGACTCAGTCTACTACAACAGTCCGACTGAAAAAAGTCCAGCGCTGGACTTTTTTCAACGTATCAGAAGATGATATATTATGGAAATAGCCCCCCCAGAGATTGCCACTCTGGGGGGGCTATAGTCGATGCAAAGATGCTTGTATCCTTTTGCCTACGTATATCATAACGCAATGATTGCTGGCACGTCAAGCGCCTCTCTCCGTCATCTGCGTCTGATTCCTTTAGATAACGACACTTCTGTCAAGCGAAGTGTCAAAATGAGTGTCAAAATTTTTCCATTTGTCAAAGCCGAACTTCTGTTGATTTTATTCGGTTCCTATGCTATCATTAAAAGCAACAGAACAATTCGCATGAAGATATGCGAGACATGAAGATATAGAAAGAGCCCCGCAGTACTGCAAATACTACGGAGCTCACTATATCACAGCTCGTATCGAGTTTGGCGACTCGGTATGACGCGCTAGTCGGACAACCCTCCGATAAGCTGACTGTAACTTTCATATCTCTATTGTATCAAAGATATTTCCGGATATCAAGAGATAGTCGGTATGAATTTTTTCCCCAGCCCTCTGGCTCGCATCTAGGAGTCGGGTGGCTCGGGATGGGATGGCATCCTCTCGGTTTTGCTCACGTTTTCGCGAGCGGACGAGGCGAAGTCACTTCCCGCAGCATCTTATCTGAATACGAGGGTCTGCCCGATGAGGGCAGGCCTTTTTTGATGCGCCATAAGGCGTGGTATTTGGATGAGCAGTCGGGAGGTGATCGCATGGGGAAGTCGGCTCAGCAGTATTTCAGTAACAAGGAGGACAGTCAGGCGAAGTCTGCCTATCTGCGGGCGCAGTATGCAGAAGTCAAGCCGCTCGCCTTCTACGATGCGGTCCTTGGCGCGGCGGATACCGATTTCCCGCTCTGCGTGGCGCACACTGAGTCCGCTGAGGGGCATCGTCTGGCAAATTATGAGAATGTGCTGGAGATGCTCGTCGCTTCGGGAGGACGGTCGGACTCGTTCGTCTATCCGGCAAAGTATTACAACGCCTATCCGAAGCAGAAGCTCATGCACGAGCTGCGCTGCCTCTACATCGACCTCGACAAGGTCGACGCCAAGAGCCTGCGCCGCCTCTGCCAGAAGGGGTTCTACGGCCAGCGACCGACGTATCTCGTCAACTCGGGCAATGGCGTGCATCTCGTCTACGTGCTGACGCAGCCGCTCGCGGCCTACCACTGGGCCAAAGACCTGCTGCGCGAGATGCACAGCAGCCTGCTCCGCTTCTTCCGCAAGCATCGCTTCGCGGCAGATCTCGGCACGGGCCTCTCGCATGCCTACCGCATCGTCGGCAGCCTGACGAAACTCGGGCAGACGTGCCGCGCCTATCGCGTCGGCAAGTGCGTGGAAGTCGGACAGCTGGCCGCATCGCTCGGCATCTGCTGGCAACGCCCCGTAAGCAAGTCCGGCAAAGTGTCGTACAACCATAAAGAAAAACAGCCGCGCAAGGGCAGTCCAGCCCGCCGTGGCTTCTACGATTATCTCGTGCACACGATTGAGGCGCGCACGCAGGAAGGCCACCGCTACAGTTCGCTCTTCGCGCTCGCCTGCGTCGGCCACAAGTGCCATCGGGCCGTCGAGGGCATCCTCGAGGATGCCGTGCGCCTTGCCGCCAAGCTCGGCCTTCCCAAACACGAGGCGGAGCACGCCGTCGCAGCCTGCAACCCCGAGAAGGCGCAAACCGTGCGCGCGGCGACGCTCGAAGGCTGGCTCGGCTGGTCCTTCGACCACAAGACGAAGCGCAACGGCCGCACGCGCGCCGAGCACCTCGCCGAGATTGCCGAGCGCCGCACGGCGGCAAGCCGCCGCCGCGTCACGGACTACCTCGAACGCCACCCCAAGGCCACCATCTCCGAGATTGCCCGCACCCTCGCCATGGGCCGCAAGACCGTCGCCAAGTACTTCCACGAGTGGCTCGAGGCCCTGCGCGACAAAGTCGTCCAGCAGGCAAAGGCTATGCTTGGCGCGAGCCCTGCCGCCAAACCGTCCGACTGTACAACCGACTGTACGGCCGTTTCAATCGAATCAGTCGGACCATCACCGACCGTCATCACCTCCGACTATCCATCGACCGCCACCAATCCCGACAGTCGGCCGACCATCAGCACAGCCCCCTCCGCTACAATCGATACGCCTGTCGACACTTCAAGAGAAGAAGGCCCCGGCCGCCGCGCGTTCCTCGCCTATTTTGCTCGCATGCGTCATTCATTGCGTCATTACCTGCCCCTAAGGGCGAGCTCTGCTCCGCGCAGTGCGCAGGAAGAGGAGAAGGGCATAAAGAAAGCCGACTTCTGGAGACCAGCAAGCCCACTCGAAGATGCCCATCCATGCTCTCTGCAGCCAGACTAGGAACCCCCGCCTCCCTGTGAGAAAAAGCAGCTCCGCGGCGGGCCGCTTCGCATGCGCAAAATTATCATGACTGCCGAGATGCTTCTCTGTGTCGCTAGAAAAAACAGAGAAGATGTGATACAATCGAGATAGAAAAGCGGCCGATGTTCGCGCGTCGGATCCGCCGTTCGTTAAAAACTTGGGACGTTCCGATTTTGCAAAGTGTCAGTCAGCTGCTATTTCAGCATAGCCAGGAGCGCCGCGAGCAACTGCAAAAAAGCCAGCACAAGGGCTACTTTCTCGTAAGTCGTCATGGCATCACCTCCCCGTGAACGGGGAACCAACCATCGACCGCCGAGAACAGTATACCATGTCGCTGGCCTTTTTGCATCCACCGACTACGATCACTAACATGCACGAAGCCCCCGAGGAGAACCATTCCCCGGGGGCTTCGTTTGTGCTGGATGAACCCAACTCTTTTCTTATTACATATAATACCATGCCTCATGGCAAAAAGACAGGTCGTCTGCGGCAGCGTGATGCCGGAGGCCCCGGCCTCCATCCTCCAGCTGCACCGCGATGTGACGGTCATCCTCGACCGCGCCGGTGTTGCGGTCGTTCCCGTTGTAGTAGAAGCGCATCGGCAGGATTTTCTTTCATCTCGTCGAAGCGAAATGATAGGGAAAGATTGATCAAAACATCGAAGGAGATAAAACTATGGAATCAGGGAAGACTCGTTGGACGATTGACATCTCGGACCGGGATAGCGATGCTGCGGTAGCACGCATCAATGCGGAGCTGGCCGACATCTTTGCACGGCGTGGGGATACGCAGGCGGTCTATGTGACGTTTGACTTTGAGTTCTCGGCGTACTTCTACAACGTCGCGAAGATGACGCTGCTGCCGCATCGCGGCCTTGGCTTAGAGGACAAGGCGGGCAAGCCGGTCGGTGTCATCTTCATCGAGGCGGATATGGACGTGATGAAGCTCCACGAGTACCAGGGGGCCGAAGGCATCGCCATTGATTTCTTCAAGCCGAAAGAAGTAGAAGCAGGTGTAGAGGCAATGCCTTTGAGATAGAGCAGATTCGCTAGTCCGACTGTCGGACAGTCGGCAGTACAACAACTGCCCGACTGAAAAAGTCCAGCACTGGATTTTTTGACATACAGCAACGCCCCGACTGACAGAAGGATGATCCGTGGGGCGTTGCTTTTCGCATTTCACGTTCGTTCTATGCTTGCATCATCTTCTTGCACCACGTCTTTGAATGACGGATGAAGCACTGCAGGTTGTCGGACAGCGGGATGTCTTTCTTGTAGATGAGGGCGACGTTCCAGTGCGGATGCTCGTGAAAGGGGATGCAATGCAAGGTCGGGTTGCTCATGTCGTGGAAGATGAAGTCCATCGAGGCAGTGTTGCCTTTGTGCTCCTTGCATAGCTTGTAACAGAGGCTGAAGCCGCTCGTGTTGAAATAGACATCGAGATTGGTGTTTTCTCGGCGACAGGTCTCAGCCATGATGTGGTGGATGAGGAAGTTGCCGTTCTCGATGATCATGGGCTCGGCGGCGATGTCGCGAACAGACACTTCAGAACAGTCGTAGAAGCGGCTGCCGGGATGTGTGATGAAGAAAATCTCGCGCGAGAAGAGTGGAATGTAGGCAAGCTCATCCCGTTCATGCAAGTACGGCATGAGTCCGACATCATATTTCTCGTTGAGGACGTTCTCCTCGATGTAACTGTCGGGGAACTCCATGTAGTCGAGGTGAACCGTCGGACAGTGTTTGACGAAGGTACGGATGAACTCCGGTGACAGGAAGCGCAGGATGCCGTAGGCCGACACCATGCGCAAGAAGCCTTCATTCTGCAGGCGCATCTCAGTAATCTCGCGAGAGGTGTCATCGAACTCTGCCACCATACGTTGGGCATGCTCGTAAAAGACTTTGCCGTACTCCGTCGGCACGACGCCCTTCTGCGAGCGGAAGAGCAATGGCGCGCCGAGCTCCTCCTCCATGCGCTTGACCTCCTTGCTGACGGCCTGCGGTGTCATGAAGAACGACTGCGCCGCCGCTGAGATGCTGTGCTGTTCGCAGATTTTCAAGAAACATGCCATATCGCGGATATTCACGATTACACCTCCCAATTAAGTCCCTGACCACAAAAGAGGCGACCTTCTCCAAGGCCGCCTCTTTGCTATCTCCATGATAGGAGAGGAGCATGTGTTTTGTCAAGCAGGACAGGCATCATTTGTCGTCTTCTGCTGCAAACGGCTGCATCTCCTCGTAGGAAATCGTCTTCTGCTTGCCGTCACCGAAGAAGCGCACAACCGGATTCGGATTGCGGTTGAAGTTCATGCTGAGGCTCTGGTTGCTGTAATGGCCAGCCGGGTCCATCAGGTACTTGTAGTCGATGATCTTCTCTAGGTCAATCTCGGCAATAGCGAGCCCTTCCTTGCCGGACGGGACGTAATCGCTGATGGGATTGCCGTCCGGTCCAATGATGGCGGTATGGCCCTGCTTGAGGGTCTTGAAGTAAGCGAGGCGGTCTTCCTCGAGGTTGCCGTTCTCATCGGTGCAGAGCATCGTGTAGGTGCGGTCATCGTAGACGGAGCTCGTCATGAGCACGAATGTCTGCGTCTGGATGGCGTAGGCACGGCTGGCGATGTCATCGTCGTAGTAGCCCGGCCACGAAGCGACATGGACCTGCTCGTTCTGCCCATTCATCGCGCAGATGTCGAGCGGCACATCGTGCTCCCAGCACTGGCAGCCACCGAGGTTACCGAGCTCCGTCTCGAAGACCGGCATCATGCTGCCCTGACCGTCGCCCCAGACAAGGCGCTCTGCCACAGAGACGCGCATCTTGCGGTGCTTGCCCATGAAATTGCCTTTGTTGTCAAACCAGAACTGTGTCAGATAAAGCGAGCCGCCATCTTTCTCGGAGCCACCCATGCAGACGAAGATGTCATTGTCGCGGGCTGCCTGGCTGATCTTTGCCATGGCACTGCTCGGGCATTCGACTGCATTGAGATAGAGCTTGTGGTAAAAGCGTGGCACATAGTCGAGCGCGCGCCCCAGGAAAGCGAACCAAGGGTAGCCTGGCAGGTAGCCTTCCGGGAAGCCGATGAGCTTGACGCCCTGATCTGCAGCCTCCTTGATAAAGCCGATGGCCTTGTCCACCGATGCATCGAGATCAAGATAAACAGGGGCTGCCTGTACAGCCGCAACTTTATACTTTGGATACTTCGCCATGATGAATTCCTCCTTCACCAACTCCACGACTTGTCAGACTCCCGGGAAACGAAAAAGGCACCAAGGAGATTTATCATCTCTTTGGCGCCTTTGCCTTTCGTTGCTTTTATGATACTGCTGATAGGTCTAGAAGAAAAGCAACGAGTTCTTGACGGGTATCAACTGCATGTTGAAGGAAGCAAGCGTTTCCACAAGGGATTTTCCTCCCCCCCCCCCCCCCGCCATATCCTTTGATTTTTGCTGTCATCATGGTGGTAAGATAGAGAATGAAAGGAGATGTTATGATGCGTATCATCATCACGGATTCGTACCGTCAGATGGGACGGGAGGCGGCGAATATGGTGGCGGGGCAGCTCTATCTGAAGCCGGACAGTGTGCTGGGGCTGGCGACGGGCAGCACGCCGCTGCCGATGTATCGGAGGCTCATTGCCCTACATCGGAGCCTTGGGCTGGACTTCTCAGAAGTCACGACGTTCAATCTCGATGAGTATGTTGGCATGGCGCCGGACAATCCGCAGAGCTACCACTATTTCATGAACGAGAACTTCTTCAGCAAAGTGAACATACGGCCAGACCACACGTATCTGCCCGACGGGATGGCAGAGGACCTCGAGGCGGAAGGCCATCGCTACGATGCGCTGATTCAGCAGAAAGGTGGCATCGACCTGCAGGTCCTCGGTATCGGGCAGAACGCACACATCGGGTTCAACGAGCCGGATGTAAAGTTTGAGGCCATCACGCACTGCGTGGAGCTCGACGAGGAGACCATCCGCGCGAATTCGCGCTTCTTCCAGCGCTTAGAGGATGTGCCGCGCTATGCCATCAGCATGGGCATCAAGACCATCATGATGGCCCGGCGCATCCTCTTGCTGGCCAATGGCGCGAACAAGGCCGAGGCTGTACGCAAAGCCGTCTGCGGCAGCGTGATGCCAGAGGCTCCGGCCTCCATCCTCCAGCTGCACCGCGATGTGACCGTCATCCTCGACCGCGCCGCCGCCGCACGCCTGCCCGCGCACCTCGAGGGGACAAAGATCCTTTACAAGGGCAGGATGGACCACGCAGAATAATCCATCCGAATGTCCAACAGTAAGTCCAATAGTCCGACGGTCGGACTGTCTTTGAAAAAGTCCAGCGCTGGACTTTTTTGGTGCTAGATGAAAAGCTGAGATGGGGACGGCTCTTTCGGCAAAAAAAGTCTGGCTGTCGAAGGGGTTGGACAGCCAGAAAAAGTAGGAAAAGTCGGTTTCAAGAATCCTGTGATGTGAGAGACTCTGGTCTAGATGGCTTACAGCTCTCCGCGTGCCTCGCGTGCGACGAGATCGCGCATGATCTTTGGGTAGAGCTTGTCGAGCTTATAGCAGAGCAGGACGACGAGCAGGATGACCCAGATGATGATCATGCCATACATGTACATGTTGACGATCATGTCGATTGCGGACTGCGGCTGTACTGCGTCGGCCGTCGAAGAAGAGATGTAGCCCGACCAGGACATCAGGACAGTGATGAATGCGCCGGTGATGCCAGTGCCGACTTTGTAGCCGACCGAGCCACCGGAGAAGATCAGGCCTTCCTGACGAACGTGGAATTTCCACTGGCCGTATTCGACGACGTCGCCGAGGAATCCGAAGATGACGGAGTTCAGCGGGGCAAAGCCGATGCCGCGGATGATGCAGCTGAAGACGACCCAGGAGAAGCTCGTCGGGTTGAGACAGTAGATCAAGTGGCCGACGAGTGCGACGACGACGCCAATCAAGGACATGTTCCGCTTGCCGAAGCGTTTGAGGAGCTTCGGGCAGAACAGGATCGTGCAGACGATCGTCGTGATGACCTCACAGAGCAGCAGGATGCTGAACAGGGAATCATCGTGGAAGATGTACTTGCAGTAATACGGTAGGATGGTGCCGGTCACCATCTGGATGATGCACTGCATCATCCAGATCGTCATGGCCATCCAGAAGTACTTGTTGCCGAACAGGCATTTCAGGGATTTGATGATCGGGACCTTGCTGACCTTCTTGCGTGCCTCGATGACGACGGTCTCCTTGCACTGCGTGAAGCAGAGCATCAGCAGGATGAAGGCGAGTACCGCCCAGATGCTCATGACCTTGATCCAGGCAGCCTGATTGTCGCCCAGCACCTTGATGAGCGGCAGGGTTGCCGAGATGGAGATAATCTTGCCGATTGGCGAGAGGGCCATTCGCGTGATGGAGAGCATGTCGCGCTCACGCGAGATGCGCGTCATCATGGCGGAAAGGCTGCCATAGGGCAGGTTCAGTGCGGTGTAGCAGATGGTATTGCAGAAGTTGTAGGTGATGAAGAGGTAGACAAACTTCATGAAGTCTGACCCCTGCGGCACGGTATAGATCAGGACAATCGAAACGCAGAACGGTATGCTGGACCAAAGGATCCAGGGGCGTGACTTGCCCCATTTAGAGTTCGTGCGCTCGACGATGAAGCCCATGATGAGATCGGAAACACCATCAAAGATACGGGAAATCAAGAAGACAAGGCCGACGGTTGTCGGCTCGACGCCAGCATAGTCGGTGTAGAAGAACGTCAGAATGGTCATGGCGCCGGCGACGATGTTCATCGCCGTGTCGCCGAGACCATAGGAAATCCTGGTGAACCAGGACAGGCGTCCGTTCTGTGGATCCGGCGCCGCAGCTGCCGGTTGTGCTGTGTCCATGAGGGACCCTCCTTTCAGCGCGATGCGGATGACCGGTCAGTCCTGCATGATGGCAGCAACAGCAGTCTTCGTATCCGTCTCCGGGAAGAGCTCATAGCCGACGCGGTACTTGTAGCCGAGGCGCTTCAGCGTCTCGTAGACATTGTGGTAGCAGATCTCGCCAGTGCCGGGCTCGTGGCGGCCCGGGCAGTCGGCGACATGGATGTGGCCGATCTGGTCGATGTACTTCTCGAGGTTGTAGCAGAGCGCTCCCTCGTTGTACTGCATATGGTAGGCGTCAAAGAGGACCATGAGGTAGGGCGAGCCAATCAGGCGCGTGATTTCTGCGGCCATCTGCGTCGTCTGCAGGAAGTTGCCGACATGGTCGACCTTGATGTTGAGTGCCTCAAGGTTCATGCGGATCTTGTACTGTTCTGCCAGCTTGACGCTCTCCGTCAGCGTGCGGTACATGGAGCAGAGCTTTACTGTATCGGAGAGTTCATCGTAATGGTTGACGACGATGCCGCCATCGCCCAAAGCGTTGGAATGGATGGTGACCGTCTCGGCGCCGACCGCTTGAGCTGCTTCCAGCGAAGCCTTGAGGGCATCGAGGTAGGCAGCCTCCTGCTCAGGGTCTACGAGCGAGAAGTCATTGTCGCCATTGAAGCCGCTGATGGCGATGCCAGCCGCCTCGGCTGCCGCACGGACCTTCTTGAGGTCGCGGATGCGCCAATCCCAGAACTCGACCGACTCAAAGCCATCTTTCTTGGCCGCGGCAAAGCGCTCTTCAAAAGGAAGTTCTGTATAGAGTGTATCGATGCAGGCACAGCGTTTCATGAGATATTCCTGCTACTAAAAACATAGACAAAAATGTGCATGTCTTAGAAAAATTCCTTATTCATCGTGTATGCTTTTGCCCAGGCAAGCCTGAGACTACTCACAAGTTCTTGTACACTCCAAAGGCGTTGGCCGTGTTCCCTGCCTCGCAAGGCAACGGCCTGTTCCCGACTAGCCATCGGTACATTTAGCAAACGTGAAAACGTGAATCAGGCAATGCGATAGTTTTTCGTATCGCGCAGATTCAGCGCTGCATTCAAATCGCGATCTTCCGTGTATCCGCATGCGGGGCAGACGTAGACGCGGTCTTTGAGTTTCAGGCCGCTATGCACATGCCCGCAGGCGTGGCATGTCTTGGAACTCGGGTAGAAGCGGTCCGCGATGCGGAACTCGATTCCGATGATCTCTGCCTTGCGCCGCAACTTCTCACGGAAGGAGTAGAAGCGCTGCTGCACCACGGCCTTCGAGAGATGGCGGTTCTTCATCATGCCGGTCACGTTGAGGTCTTCCACCGTGATGAAGCGTGGTTTTTGCTCGACCAGTGCGTGGATGACCTGATTCTCGTGATTGCGGCGGAGATTCGCCAGCCGCTGATGCAGTTTCTGTACCGATGATTTCTTTTTCTCTATGTTTGCAGAGGCAGTAGCAGTACTACCACCTTTCCTCTTTCGCATCTCGTACTTGCGGCTGAGACGCCTCTGCTCTCTTCTCAGCCGCTTCTCGAGCCGTCTGGCTCGGGAAGACGTATTGATATTCTCAAAAATCCTGCCGTCGCTGACGATGGCAAGCGATTTGACACCAAGGTCTACACCAATGCCATCCGACTGCGGATGGTACGATGCCTCTAGGTCATTATTATAGCGGCTCGTTTCCTCAATCTCGGCCGTGACCGAGACGTAGTAGCGGCCCGCTTCATAGGAGACGTGCCCGTTCTTGATGGTCACGCTCTGCGGTAGGTAGCCAAATTCTTTCAGGCGCACCTTGCCGATGGTCGGGATCTGGATTTTGTGTCGCCAGATCGTCCAGTCGCCCTTGTTGTTCTTCGGGAAGTAGAGCTTTACATTCTGCTGATTCTTCCGCTTGAAGCGCGGGAAGTGCGCCTGTCCTTTGAAGAAACGCCTGAACGCCTGCTCCGCATTGATGAGGATTTTCTTGCGCGCCTTGGAGCCGCACTGGTCAATCCAGGGAAATTTCTTCTTCAGCACATGGTTGACGTACTTGTCGAAGTCATTGGCGGTGACGAAACGGCGCTGCTTCTCATCGAGGACGCCGCGCTGATACAGGCGGTACAGCCAGATGTTGCGGGCGATGTACTGATTTACGAGAAAGCGGCAGATACCGAGAGATCGACGTACCTTATCCTTTTGGCTTTCGGTGAGCCGGAGTTCGGTCTTGAAGGATTTGAGCAACGGTTTCATCTCCTTTCAGCTCTCCCTTATACTTCCGCAATCCATAAATACGACAGGAAAATACATGGATGATGCTGATAAGGTCTTGGATCATCTCGCGTTCCGGACTGAGGTCCTCGTTGTTAACGACAATGATCTTTGCCCCGTGCTCGGCCAGATGGCGCTCGAACCAGTCAAAGCCGAAGCGGACGAACCGGTCCTTATGTGTGATATAGATTTCGGCCACCTTGCCTTCCTCTGCCATCTTGATGAGTTCATTCCATTGTTTCCGCTTGAGATTCAGGCCACTGCCGATATCCGTCATGACACGGTCGACAATGACACCGCGCGCATTGACAAACTCGCGCAAGAATGACACTTGGTTCTTCAAGTCGTCACGCCGCTTTGCCATTGACACTCTGGCGTATAGGATCACTTTCTTCTGATTCTGCACTCTCGTGCTGTTCCCCATATACACATCCAACTGCTCCTGTGTGTAAAACCTCCGATTCGTCGGGGTTCTGAAAGCTTTCAACTTGCCCGCAACATCCCACTTTTGGAGCGTCCGGACCGTCACACCGAGCATCTTGGCAAAATCTTTCGGTTTATAGGTATTCATGCTTATATTATACCATATATACCTATTATATTCTATGGTTTAATTAACAGTTATATGCTCCTAAAAATCAAGCAAAAAATAGATAGAATTCCCCGATTGTACGAAGCCATTCTAGCAGTTTTCTCTGATTATTGTCTGGAATCATCTGGAATCGTCTAGAACGGCTTGACAGATACCCCCAACTGGTATATAAATAAAGATGAAGTTGATTTTCAATTACATAATACAGACTCATCACGATACAGGAGGAATCCATCATGGCTACAGCAATCGTCGGCATACTCGTCCTCGTGGCATTGTTCTTCGCACTCAAAGGCGTCGTCAAGCATTGGCGTGGAGAGAGCAGCTGCTGCGGCGGCGGAGATATCAAAGTGCCGAAGAAGAAACTCACGGGCACAATCGTCGAGACAAAGATCGTCGACATCGAGGGCATGACCTGCGGCCACTGCAAGGCCCGCGTCGAGCAGGCGCTTGACACGATCGACGGCGCTGCCGCCGAGGTCAACCTGCATCGCAATCACGCCGTCGTCAAGATGACGCGCGAGGTCAGCGACGACGAGATCCGCCGCGCGCTCGCCGGCAGCGGCTACACGATCACGGGCATCCACATCAAGGGCTGAACAGGCACGAAAAAGCCGCATTCCACGAAAGGGAATGCGGCTTTTTGCATATGGCGATAAAACTCGGTCAGGAGTTCGTCTTCTTCGTCAGGCTCTGCGTGACCCATGGGAAGGTCGACTCGAGGTACTGGCCAATCTTCTCGCCCATCGACTTCTTGGCGAGGTAGTCGGGGTGCAGACCGTCCGTCGTGTAGTCGGACCGCAGCCAGCCGCGCTCGTCTGCGAGGGCGCTGGCGACATCGACGGAATACGGCTGCTTCTTGACCCAAGCGCAGACGTACTGCTGGTGCGTGAGCCAGTCGGGCGTCGGATGCTCGATGCCGGCGCGGTGGATCATGAGGCTCGGGTTAATCGGCGTCGGCGTCACGAAGACGGGGATGATGCCGTAGGCCGCGCATTTCTCCTTGAGCGCCTTGAGGTGCTGCACGACGGTCCAGCCATACGTGCCGGCGCGGTAGTCGTTGACGCCGCCCATGATGACGAGGATGCGCGGCGAGAACGGCAGGACATCGTGCTCGAAGCGGTCGATCATGTCCTGCGTCGTATTGCCGCTGACGCCGAGGTTCTTGATGGGCACCGGGGAATACGTCTCCCAGTTGTAGAGCGGGTCCGATGGCGGCACGCTCATGACGCCGCCGCCATGCGTGATGCTGTCGCCGAGCGCAGCAATCGGCGTCGGCGTAGTCACCGTGAAGCCGTTCTTCGCCGACCAGTCGCTCAGCGGTGCGCCGTCCGCATCTACGGAGCGCACGCGCCAGTAGTAGCGGCCCGGCGTCGTGTAGGCATCCCAGTCGTAGACGTCGTACTCACCGGCCTGCAGCGTCTTGAGGTACATGTCCTGCGAGCCCTCCTCGCGATAGACCTGCACTTCGTGGTGCTTGGCGCCCGGCATCGGGATCCAGGCGTAGACGGGGTACTCAGCCGCATAGTCCATCTTGTCGTACGCCGACGTCGCGAGCGGCGCCGTCGGGTTCAGCGTGCCAGCGGCAATCAGCTGCGGCGTGGAGTACGAGTTGACGGGATTGCCGTTGTAGTCGAGTCCGCGGACTTTCCAGTAGAAATTCGCCGCGGCCTTGCCGTAGCGGCTCACATCGATGTCGACGCCGTTGGCGAAGATCTGGTTTTGCGTCATGATGACATTCGTCAGCGTGTCATCGGCTGAGCCGAGCAGTTCGACCTGGTACTTGACGGCTCCCGGCACGTGGTCCCAGACGAGCCGGACGCTGCGGATATCGACCGACGGCCCCTTGGCAGCGTCGGCCTTGGCAGCAGCCTCGAGCTGCTGCGCCGCCTGCGTCTCCGTGACAGCCGGCTGCTGTCCTGCCTTCTCCGCGAGCACCGACGTCGCCGTGACATGGCCGTTGTCGCCCGTCGCAGCCTGCGTATTGGTCGGCAGTGCTAAGCCCGCCGTCAGGCAGCAGAAGCCCAGCAGCTTCGCGATTCTCTTTATCTTCATCGTATCTCTTCCTTTCTGACATTGCCTTTTCATCTTATCACGCCTGACACTGTCAGGCAAATTTTTCGGCGCGACCATAAAAAAAGAGATGCACTCAGCCACAGAGTGCATCCCAAGACAAAAAGGATATGTAAGGATTGTATGGGGATAGATGTGAACGGGTATCAGCCTCTCGTCTTGCCGCCCGCGACGTTGTAGGTGACGCCGTGGATGTAGGAGGCGCGGTCGCTCGCGAGGAAGAGCACGAGGTTGGCGACTTCGGTGAGTTTGCCGCTGCGGCCGAGCGGCGTCGTCTTCGTGTTCTTGTAGCCCTTGCGCAGGTCCTCGACCGTGATGCCGCGCGTGTAGGAGAGCGCCTCCTCATAGGCCAGCGTGCGCAGGCCCGTGGCCTCGAGGATGCCCGGCGCCACGCCGACGACACGGACATTGTAGCGGCCGAGTTCCTTCGACCAGGAGCGCGTGAAGGAGTTGACGGCGTTCTTCGTCGCCGCGTAGATGCTCTGTCCTTCCGAGCCCTCAAGGCCGCTCTCGGAGCTCATGTTGATGATGACGCCCTTGCCATTCTTGACGAACTCATGGCCGAGGGCCTGCGCCATGAGGTAGACGCCGCGGATGTTGACATTCGTGACCTTGTCGTAGACACGCTCATTGAGCTCGTACTTGCCGTACGGGTCCTTGGGGTCGACGAGCAGGCACGGGATGTTGATGCCGGCGTTGTTGACGAGGATGTCGAGCTTGCCGAACTTCGCCTTGGCCTTCTCGACCATCGCGCGGACGCTCTCGGCCTTCGTCACATCCGTCACGACGTAGAGCACGTCGCCGCTGCCCTCGCCGCGCTCGAATTCCGGCTCTTTGGGGTTCATATCGCAGACGACGACATTCGCGCCGTTGTCGAGGAACGACTGGACCACCGTCTTGCCGATGCCCGAAGCACCGCCCGTAACCACTGCTGTTTTACCTTCCAGATTCAACCATGAAGCCATGACTATCTCTCCTATCTTGCTTGTCTTTTGTCTTGCTTTACTTGTTCTAGCCGGACTTTCCCCGGGCACTCAGGGCTTATAGATGGCGATCTCCTCGCCCGGCTCGATGTCGCCGACCTCTTTGTTCTCGAGGTAGAGGCTGCCCTCCAGATTCTCGCCTTCCTCATTGGCATTGAAGCGCAGCGTGATGTGGCCGAGGTCGCGCAGGTTCTTCTGGACCTGGCTGCCAACGTAGACGATCTTGTAGTCCGTCTTGCCGAGCCGGAAGATGTCGCCTGGCTCTACCGTGTCCTCGAGCTTGTTGCCGCGATGCAGGACGCAGTACTCGCGGAGTTCCTGCGGCGCGTTCTCATTGAACAGGATGAGCATGCGCGCGCCTTTAAACGCGTGGACCTGTGTGCCGAGTTCCTGCACGATGGTGCTGTAATACTTTTTCATGAGATTACCTCCTGTTTATATGCAATCAAATGGTGTAAGAGTTCGTATATTCGCTCGCGCTCTCAGCCCTCATAGAGTCCAAAACTGGCCAGCCAGGCGAGGATGACGGAAAGCGGGCCCGTGATGAAGCGGGAGTAGAGCACGGACGGCACGCCGACTTCGACGGTCTTGGCGTCGGCTTCTGCGAGGCCGAGGCCGACCGGGATGAAGTCGCAGGCGCACTGTGCGTTGATGGCGAAGAGTGCCGGCAGCGCGAGGTGCGGCGGGATGGCCCCCTTGCCGATCTCAACACCGATGAGCACGCCGATGACCTGTGCAATGACAGCGCCCGGTCCGAGGAACGGAGAAAGGAACGGGAAGGAGCAGATCAGAGACAGGATGATGAGGCCGCCGACGTTGCCGGCCAGTGGCACGAGCAGATGCGCGATGATGTCGCCGATACCGGTCGAGAGGATGATGCCGATGAGCATGGAGACGAATGCCATGAACGGCAGGATTGTCTTGATCATCGTGTTGATGGTCTCGCGGCCGGCCTGGTAGAAGACGGCGACGATGCCGCCCATGAACTGCCCGACCTTCGCCATGAAGCCGGCCTGCTGCTCCGAGATCTTCTTCGACGTGTCGTAGTGGCGGCCGCTGACGCCGCCCGTGATATTGACGATCTTGTTCTGCTTTACGTCAGGGTGCAGCTTGAGCGGGCCGCCGAAGCCGCCGGAACCAGCCGTGACGATGACGTCTTTATACTCTGCCATGATGCTCTTCTCCCTTTTCATATGTCACATATGTTCATATAATGTACTATCATTGAAAATTTTTTACGCAGCCGCGCTTCAGTCCTTCGTCGCGACGAGCTCCTTGCTGAGCTTCACGCCCTGCTGCTTCTGCACGTAGGCCGTCATGAAGTCGGTGATCCAGCCGCGCAGGAAGTTGATGACGATGCCGATGAGGAAGTAGCGCAGCGCGAGGTCGACGGTCGGCAGGCCGAGTGCCGAGATGCCGTTGGCAATGCCGAGGAAGACGAAGAGCTCCGCTGGGTCGACGTGCGGGAACAGGCCGTTGAGCGTGTGGCAGGAGGCCGAAGCCGCTGCGTAGTACGAGGGCTTGTAGTACTCCGGCAGGAATTTGCCGAGCGACAAGGTCATCGGATTGCAGAAGAAGAACGTGCCGACGACTGGCAAGAGGATGTAACGCGTGACGACGTTGCCACCGCAGATGCGCGCGAATTTCTCGATCTTCTCGTGGCCGACGAAGGCGATGATCGAGTTCATCGCGACGAGCAGGCAGACGAGCGTCGGGATGATGCCGCTGACCCAGCCGACGAAGGTCTCACCGCCCTTGTTGAACATGCCGATGAAGCCCTGTGCCAAGAAAACCATTGTGTCCATCAAAATCTCTCCTTTTTCTTTTTCCCTTATTTTTTATCTTCTAGCGGGAGTAAGTTGTTGCTCCCGCTGGAGTTCCTGGTACGAAAGATAATCCTGACGCGCGCTCAGGGCCGCCTTGACCTGTTGGCGTGTGAGCCCCTGCTCTTCGCAGAGCGCCTCGCTGAGGTCGAGCAGGTTCAGGCCATCCAGCGCTGGGAAGGGACGGCACTTGGCAAAGACGGTGACGCCCTCCATGATCTCCCCTTTGACGATGCGGCAGTCTGCATCGATGCAGAGCAGCACGATAGCACCTGCTAGAAAGCGCCCTTTCACCTTGCCGATGGCCACTGGACCGAGTTGGCGGAGCTCCTTTAGACGGCGGTTAAAGCGGCGGAACTGCCAGAGCGTCAGCGCCGTCTGCAGCACCCAGATAGCGATGGCCGCGATGAATAAGGTCCACATCATGGATATCTCTCCTCTCTCCTATCATTTCCTCTTCTCATCATTCATGCAGCAGGATGGTCGCCGTCGACTCATCGGTGATCAGCACGTTGATGAGGTGGCCGCGCAGCGCGCCCATGATGGCCGGCACCTTTTCGCGCGAGGCAGCCATGCCGATGCAGTACGGCAGATTCCGCAGGGTATCGAGCGGCACAGCGATCGTGCGGTCTGTGAACGGGGTCTGTACGGGATTGCCGTCCTTGTCGTAAAAGACCGAGCAGATCTCCCCGACGGCTCCGGTCCGCCGCATCGAGTCGATGGCGTCGCGGCCGAAGTAACCGGCCCAGACGAGGTTCGATGACTTGACCGGCGCGCCGATGCCGACAATCGCGATGTCGAGCTGCTGCCAGAGCTGCGAGATTTTCTCGTAATTCGCATCCTGCAGGATGGCATCACGTATCTCCGACGTGCGCGTGATGGCCGGCGCGTAGATGAAATGACTGCGGCCGCCGACAGTCTTGGCCATCTCGTAACAGATGGTATTGACGTGGTGGTCACTGTCGATGCTCTCCGGACCGCCGTCGATCGGCACGAAGTCGATGTCGAGCTGCGGCATCTTCTCGCGGTGCGCATACTTCGTGAGTTCCTGTATCGTGGAGCCCCAAGCCATGCCGATGACCTGGCCGTCGGCCATGATGCGGCGCAGCAGGTTGAGTCCGGCATGCGCCATGCTCTGCTTGATGGCGAGCATGTCGTAGCTCTTGGGCACGACGTACGCCTCACGCAGGCCGAAGCGCCGCTCCAGCGCCGCTTCGATTTCCTCGTACGAATCGCTCTCGACCTCGATCTTGACGATGCCGTTGTTCATCGCCTTCTTGAGGTACTTGCTGACCGTCGTGCGATCGACACCCATGCGCCTCGCTATCTCACTCTGCTTCATGTGATCGAGATAGTACATGCTGGCCGCCTTGATCAGGATGCGTTTCTCCACTGGCATCATGGCAATCTCCCCTCCTCTGTATCCGCCCCACATCGACTTTCACATTCGTGAAGTTCTTTCTCGTTTGCTCTCTTGTTGAGTCTTATACTAGCAGGACAGCGCCATATTTACAATCATTTTGCCGCTTTTTCCAACGTATTTTCTGCTATTCTCAATGAATTTCTCAATTACTTTCACATATGTTTTAACTCTGTCACTTTTGTGCGCAAACAAAAAAAGCCCCTTGTGGGGCTTTTATCGATAACGAGACGATAGGCGGGGGCATCTGTTTCGCCTGCAGAAGCGAAGCGACCGCCCGAAGGGCTGAGCCCCGAGCAGAACCAAGCTAAGCAGGCGATGTCAGAACGCCGCGGCAGGCGGCGAAGTCTCGGCAGGGCCCCCAAGTGACCTGGGGCTCATTCAGCTGAGCGCCGAAGCCGAAATAGATGCCCCCGCCTTACTACGCAGTTACTCAGTTCTCAAAGAAATCGCCATGAAGGTTCCAGCCGTGGTCGACGGGGCCGTTGCCCCTGCCGAGGTCCATCTTGGCGAGCAGCGCTCCGAACAGGTACGACTTCGCGCGGCCGATCGACTCGTCGAGGTCGAAGCCCTTCGCGAGGTTGGCGGCAATGGCACTCGACAGCGTGCAGCCCGTGCCATGCGTGTTGGGATTCGCGACACGCGTGCCGCGATACCACTGCTCCCCCTCGCCGCCTGCGAGGACGAGCAGGTCGCTCGCGTCGTCCGCGAAGTGACCGCCCTTGGCGAGTACATTGACCTCGGCCTCTGCGGCGAGCTTCTTCGCCGCCTGCTCGAAGGCAAACTCATCCGCAATCTCTGCCCCCGTCAGGACGCTGAGTTCGGGAATGTTCGGCGTGATGACCTCGGCGAGCGGGAAGAGCTCCTGCACGAGCACCTCGATGGCCTCGTCCACGAGCAGCTTGGCGCCACTCGTCGCGACCATGACGGGGTCCACGACGACATGCTCGGCCTTATAGGCCTTCAATTTATCCGCGATGACATGGATCAGCGCGGGCGAGGCGACCATGCCGACCTTGACGGCATCGGGCCGTATGTCCTCGAAGACCGCATCGAGCTCTGCCGCCAGGAACTCCGGCGTGGCTTCCTGCACCATGCGGACGCCCTGCGTGTTCTGCGCCGTCAGCGCTGTGATGGCGCTCATGCCGTAGACACCGTTGGCCAGCATCGTCTTGAGATCCGCCTGCACGCCGGCGCCGCCGCTCGAATCGCTGCCCGCGATCGTCAGTACTTTCTTCATATGAATCCCTCCTGCATGTCACGAAAAAATTTAACACATCCATCTTACAACGCAAGCCCCTGCTCTGTAAAGGAAATCCGTCGGTTCCCTTCGGTTTCACTCGGTTTCGCTCGACTCATCGATGAGTTCATCCGACTTCGCGGAGGCCTCTTGCATTTTGCCCAAAATCGACTACAATAACAGTAATGTAATCATCTGTCATGACAGCTGATTAAAAGATATCATCTTTATTTTTCGTTCAGGGATTTCAGGGATTTTGGGGAAAGAGGTTATTTGCATGATTCTCGAACGCTTAGAAGCGCTGCCTGTCGGATCCTTCCAGTACAAGCTGCTCATGGTCACGGGCCTCGGCTGGCTCTTTGACTCGATGGACACGGGCCTGATTGCCTTTGTTCTGCCTGTCTTGACAAAGGACTGGGGGCTCTCGCCCGCGCAGGCCGGCTGGATTGGCTCGATTGGTCTCATCGGCATGGCGCTCGGCGCTGTGCTCGCCGGCACGGTCGCCGACCGCATCGGCCGCAAGAAGGTCTTCACCATCACGGTGCTGCTCTACAGCATCTCGACAGGGCTCTGCGCTCTTGCTTGGAGCTATGAGTCGCTGCTCGTCTTCCGCTTCCTCGTCGGCTTCGGCCTCGGCGGTGAGCTTCCTGTCGCCGCGACGCTCATGAGCGAGTACGCACCGAGCCATCTGCGCGGCCGCTTCATCGTGCTGCTCGAAAGCTTCTGGGGCGTCGGCTGGCTCGTCGCAGCTTGCATCGCCTACCTGCTGATCCCGCACTTCGGCTGGCAGATTGCCTTCGTCATCGGCACGATCCCAGCACTTTACGTCTTCCTGATCCGCTTGCACATGCCAGAGTCCGTGCGCTACCTGATCTCGCACGGCCGCATCGATGAGGCCAAGGACATCATCCTCGACCTCGAGCGCAAGCTCCACGTCGAGAGCCGCCCGTTCGACAGCAAGCTGAGCCCCGCGGAGCTCGAGCAGCCGAAGGCTGCGGCGACAAGCTTTGCGACGCTCTGGACGAAGCCCTTCCGCACGCGCACGGCTATGCTCTGGCTCGCCTGGTTCGGCATCGTCTTCAGCTACTACGGCATCTTCATGTGGCTGCCGTCCATCGTCTTTGCGCAGGGCTTTGCCGTCATCAAGACGTTCGAATACGTGCTGATCATGACGCTCGCTCAGCTGCCGGGCTACTACGCCGCCGCCTGGCTCGTCGATGTCATCGGGCGCAAGTACACGCTCTCGCTGTTCCTGCTGATGTCGGGCATCTGCAGCTTCTTCTTCGGCAACGCCGCGAGCGCTTCCTCGCTGCTCGCCTGGGGCGCGGCCATGAGCTTCTTCAATCTCGGCGCCTGGGGCGTCATCTACACCTACACGCCGGAACAGTACCCGACGACGATTCGCGCGCTCGGCTCTGGCTGGGCCGCCGGCTTCGGCCGCATCGGCGGCATGATCGCCCCAATGCTCGTCGGCCTCATGCTCGCCAATGCCTTTGGCATGAGCACGATCTTCCTGATGTTCGCCTCCGTCTTCGTCATCATCTCCGCCGTCGTCCTGACGCTCGGCAAGGAGAGCAAGCAGAAGACGCTCGAAGAGCTCGAGGAAGCTTACGATAACTGATTCTCACCACATGTTGCAGTTCCCATCTCACATTTCACATCTCATAAAAAAGAAAAAGAGCTTGGCCGCCAAGCTCTTTTTTTCATGATTATTTACATCGTGAACAGGACTTTCGGGCAGGGAGCGCGAAAAAGATAGGTAAACAATCATCATCTTATTTGCAGAGGTAATCACTATGAGCAAAATCCTTTTGATCAACGGAAGCCCCAATGAGAAGGGTTGTACCTACACCGCCCTGGCAGAGATTGCCGCCACGCTCCACGAGCAGGGCGTCGAGACGGAGATGATCTGGCTCGGCAAGAAACCCGTGCAGGACTGCATCGCCTGCCACAGCTGCATGAAGACCGGCCGCTGTGTCTTTACGGACATCGTCAATGAGACGGCCGACAAGCTCGCCGCTGCCGACGGCCTCGTCGTCGGTTCCCCCGTCTACTACGGCGGCCCGACGGGATTCATCACGAGCTTCCTCGACCGCCTGACCTTCAGCTGCACAAAGGATGCCAGGATGTGCGGCAAAGTGTCCGCTTCCATTGTCTCCTGCCGCCGTGGCGGCGCGACGGCAGCCTTTGACCGCCTGAACAAGTACTTCCAGATGTCCAACATGGTCGTCGTCGGCTCTCAGTACTGGAACCAGGTACACGGCTTCACGCCGGACGAAGTCCGCAAGGATCTCGAAGGGTTGCAGACGATGCGCACGCTCGCGCGCAACATCGCCTGGATCACAAAGTGCATCGAGGCAGGCAAACAGGCTGGCATCGACTACCCCACACATGAACCCGTCATCATGACGAATTTCATCGATTGATTCCTTGCAAAAAGATTGCCATAGAAGAGCAGGAAAACCGCTCCTCTATGGCAATCTTTATTTCTTCTGGGCAAAGAGCCAGTCGCGGATGGCGTCGATGCCGTAGGCGAACGACCAGGTGTACATGTGGTTGCCACCAGCGAAGACCGTGTAGTTGATCTTCTTGCCCTGGGCGGCGAGCTCACGGACCTGCTTGTCGAGCTCGGCGACTGGAGACTTGCTGTTCCACCACGGCGAGGCGTTGCGCGCGACGGAGCTGCCGAGCGACTCCCAGAGGGCCGTCGCTTCGTTCATGCCCGGGAAGGCCTTGTTATCGCCCTCACAGACCGTGATCCAGAGTTTCTTGTCCTTCATCGCGGCCATCTCCTGCACGTTCCACTGGCAGGCGACGAGCCACTGCGCGGCAAAGAGGTCCGGATAGCGGTCGCTGATGGCGATGTTCGTCATGCCGCCCTGCGACTGGCCCGTGCCGTAGATGCGCGTCTTGTCGACGGCGTAGTTCTTGATCGTGTCCTGCAACAGGTGCGTGACGAGCGTGAGGCCCGGCGTCCAGACGTTCTCGTCCGTCGTCATCATGCCGATGCTCTGGACGATGTCCTGCGTATACTGCGGTGCAAGGACGATGCACGGATGCTTGGCCTGCTCCTCCGGCTCCGTCCAGACCGTCGCGCCGTTGCCCTGGAACAGCGGCGTCTTGGTATTGTTGATGTTCGCGCTGGCATCGGCCACAAAGAAGACGAGCGGATACGACTTATTGGGGTCATAGTCCTTCGGCAGGTAGAGGTTGTAGGGCATCTCATAGCCCGTCTCCGGATCCTTGTAGACGTGCTGCGTGAAGCGGTCGACATCCTGTTCGACGACGCCTGAATCGCTGTGCGCCTGCGATGAGGCCGCGTAGACCGTGCCGTCCTGTGCCTTCACGTCCTTGACCTGGCTGACCTTGACCGTGAGGTCAGGCGGCTGGCGGTCGGCAATCCACGGTGCATCGACGCCCTTGCCGCCCTTATCGTCTCCTGCCGCATCTGCCTGACCGGCCTGGGCTGCATCCTGCTTGGCTCGTGCGGCCAGGTCGCCATCAAATGAAGTATTCGAGTGCGCGAGGTGCAGCACGACATAACAGCCCGGCACATCCTTCTCGGCCGTGGGCTCCGTATTCGTCGTGACCTTCTCGACCGTGCGGCCCTCGACTGTGTAGTCCGCTGCCGCGAGCTGCTTGCTGTCGAGCGAATGCGGGTACTTGAGGACGACGTAAGCCGGCAACTCGCCGTCGCCATAGCTCTTGGAGATGACCGTCACCTGCTCAATGCCCTGGACGCTCGCCACGGCAGCTGCCTGCGGCGCCTCAGCGGCCGCTGCATAGAGTCCCCCGTGAAAGATCGTGCCGGCAGCAATGCCGGCCAGTAAAATCGCTTTTTGCCAACGCAAAAAAATCCCCCCTGTACCGAACTGAAAAATAAAATCAAGCTCAGTATAGAGGGGCGTGCTTACAGGACAATTACAGTTTGCCGGGATTTTCTATGAAAAATCAAGGATCAGTTGAGCACGACGTAGCCGATGACGAAGCTGATGATGAAGATCATGAAGTAGATGACAATGGCCTTGTTGCTGAGCCAATCGCTCGAGAGATCGACCTCGGGCATCTCGATGTGCGGCTTTTCGAGATGCGGCATCGCGACGTGCGGGACCTCAATGTGTGGGGCCTCGAGATGTGGCTTCTCGATGTGTGGCAACGTGACATGCGGCGCCTCAAGGTGCGGCTTCCCGACGGAGGGCGCCGAAGGCATCTGCGGCAGCCTACCTTGTTTTACGCGCGCGCGCAGCTCCGGCACGAGCGGGACGAGGAAGGCGAGCGCGGCGAGGACCACGGCGCCGCGCGCCCCCACCAGCTTCATCGCGATGACGCCGAGCAAGATGCCGATGGCCATGCCAAAGCACAGGACTTTCTTTTCTCTATCATTCATCATGATTTGATTCACATCCTTTTCCTGAATGAAGTATAACACTGCGGCCACATTCCGGCAAGGATGCAAGTCGCCATCAAATCTTTTGCAGCTTGACGCGGAAGGCGATGCTGCGGTTCGTCGCGAGCTCGTCGAAATGAATGACGTAGGCGCCCTTCTCGTGGTCGATGGCGACGATGGTGCCGTCACCGAAGACGCGGTGCGTCACGCGGTCACCCTCATGGAGGGCAGGCGGCTCTGCCTGGCGCGAGAGGCGGCGCGCAGAGGCCCGGACGAAGTCGCGCGCCGCGCGCACGAGGCGCTCGGGCAGCGGTGCGGTGAAATCAAGAAGGGCCGGGTCGATGTCGAGGATGAAGCGCGAGGGATAGCGCATCGAGCCGTCGATGTTGAGCCCCTCGGCATCCGAGAGGTAGAGCCCCTTCTCCGCCCGCGTCATCGCGACGAAGGCGAGGCGCCGCTCCTCCTCCATCGCCTCGGGCGTGCGCGTCTTGCGCGAGGGGAAGACGCCCTCATTGAGCGCCACGAGGAAGACGTAGGGGAACTCCAGCCCCTTGGCCGTGTGCACCGTCATGAGCCGGACCTTGTCGCCGGGGTCGCCGGCATCCTGATTCGTGAAGAGCGCGGCATGCGCGAGGTAATCCGTGAGCCCCGCTTCCTCGCCGCAGCTGACCTCGTACTCGCGCACGGACTGCTTGAGCTCCGCGAGGTTATCGAGGCGCGCCTGACTGCCCTCCGTGCGCAGCATGGCCTCGTAGCCGCTCCGGTCGAGCACTTCGGCCAGCACCTCCGAGACCGACGCGCCTGTACTGACCTCTGCGAGGTCATCGACGAGCTTCAGGAACGCCCTCGCCTGTGTTCCCTTCCAGATGGGGTCCTCGATGCTCGCCTGCATGGCTTCGTAGAACGTGAGACCATGCTCTTCTGCGTATTCCGTCAGGAACTTGCGCCGCCGCTGGCCGATGTTGCGCTTCGGCACGTTGACGACGCGCAAGAGCGAGAGGTCATCGCGGTAGGCGAGCAAACGCAGGTACGAGAGCGCGTCCTTGATCTCGCGCCGCGCGAAGAACTGGACGCCGCTGTAGATGGTATAGGGAATCTCCGCTTTGAGGAGTTGTTCCTCGATGCTGCGCGTGATGTAATGCGCACGGTAGAGCACCGTCATCTCGCGATAAGCGACGCCCTCTGCGTGAAGCCTTGCCATCTCGCCAGCCAGCCAGCTGGCCTCCTCGCTCGCCGCGCCCGCATGATGGCAGACGACCTTCCTGCCATGCTCTTTCACGGGCACGAGATCCTTCTCGATGCGGCTCGTGTTCTTGGTGATCAGCGAATTGACGACAGAGAGGATTTCCGGTGTCGAACGGTAGTTCTCGAGCATGAAGATGGTCTTCGTCCCCGGGAAGTGGGTATCAAAGTCCAGGAGATAGCGCCCCGAGGCCCCACGCCACGTGTAGATGGTCTGGTCGGGGTCGCCGACGACGAAGAGGTTCTTGTGCCAGCCGCAAAGCACGTTCATGAGCCGGTACTGCGGCTCGTCGATATCCTGGAACTCGTCGATCATGATGTACTCGAGGCGCTGCTGCCACTTCTTACGGATCGCCTCGTGCTCGGCGAAGATGTGCAGCGAGAACTTGATGAGGTCATTGTAGTCGAGCCCGAAGCACTTCTTCTCTTCATATAAGTAGCCGTAGAAGAGGATATCCTGCTTCGACTGCGCCCGGTCGTACTTCTCCTTGAGCGAAGCGAGCGGCAGAGCGATGAGCTCCTTGTAGTAGTCGGGCTGCTGCACGAGCTTGCGCATCTCGAACATATCGCGCGCCTGGCCGTACGTCATGTCGCGCAGGGTCAGGCCGCGCTCCTCGTAGATCTTCGCGAGCATGTCGTCGATGTCGGCGTTGTCGAGCACGAGGAAGCTCTTCGGGTAGCCGACGGCATGGCTGTCCTCCTGCAGGATGGAGACGCAGAAGCCATGGAATGTGTTGATGTAGCCCGTGTCATTGTCGCCGGTCAGCGCGTGAATGCGGCTGCGCATCTCCGTCGCCGCCTTGTTGGTGAACGTCACGCAGAGGATGTTGCCCGGCAGGATTCCGAGCTCCTCGACGAGGTAGGCAAAGCGGTGCGTGAGCGCCCGCGTCTTGCCAGAGCCAGCGCCCGCCAGCACGCGCACGAAGCCCTCTGTCGTCGTCACCGCCTCACGCTGTGCATCATTGAGCCCCGCCAGCAAGTCCTGCTCTTCATCCCATCCTCGATCTGCCATATCCGTCCCGCCTTTCTTCTCTCTTTCTCTCCATTCTACCACAGCTCTTTCCCAACGCATCCCCAGAATAACAAAAACTTTACACAGCGGTAACAACGGCCATGCGGCCCAGTGATAGAGTGAGGATAGGAAAGGAAAGAAAAGAAAGCATCCGAATCTGTGTATGAATTAGGAGGAACTGGTATGTTGTTGAAGAGCAAGAAACGTCTCACCGCCTACGTTGTCGCCGCACTCTGCGTCGCTTCGACGGGCTTTGCAGCCACGGAGCACTGGAACGACGCATCGACGACGCCGACGACCGTCGTCGCCACGCAGGCAGGCGATGCGAACTGGGAGCAGTGGAAGTCGAGCTGGAAGGATATCCAGGATGATTATGAGCAGGTTTCCCTTGCACCGGGCAAAGATGCCACGCAGATGAATCTCGCCTGGTACTCGAAGGACAAGGCCAAGGCCGCCGAGGTCCGCATCTCCACGAATGAGGATATGAGCCATGCGCGCTCCTTCCTTGGCACGTCCAAGACGGGCACGGTCATCGATGACACGCAGTACTACACCAACAAGGTGTCCGTAAAGGATCTCAAGCCCGATACGACGTACTACTATCAGGTCAAGATCGACGGTCAGTGGAGGGATGCTCAGTCCTTCAAGACGGGCAATCCGGATAATTTCACCTTCATGTACGTCGGCGATCCGCAGATCGGTGCATCCAAGGGCCAGACCTCGTCGGAAGGCAATAAGCAGGACGGCGAGCTCGCGACGCGCAACGATGCCTACAACTGGAACAAGACGCTCAACAGCGCCCTCTCCCAGCATCCAGAGATCAACTTCCTCGTCTCCCCTGGCGACCAGATCAACGAGCCGGCCGAGGATCAGTCGGCTGCCAAGATCAAGCTGCAGGAGCAGCAGTACGCAGGCTACCTTTCGGCCAAGGCTCTGCGCAGCCTGCCAGAGGCCACGAGCATCGGCAACCACGACAGCATGACGACGGGCTACCAGAACCACTTCAACGTGCCGAATCCGTTCACAGAGGAAGCCAATCCGACGAAGGCAGGCCATGGCTACTACTACACGTACGGCAATGCCCTCTTCATCGTCATCAACGCCAACAACTACAACGCAGCTGACCACGAGGCCCTGATCAAGAAGGCCATCAAGGCCAACCCGAACACGAAGTGGCGCATTGTCGTCATGCATCAGGACATCTACGGTAGCGGCCTCGATCACTCCGACTCCGACGGCATCCTGATGCGCACGCAGCTCACGCCGATCTACGACGCCAACAAGATCGACGTCGTCCTGCAGGGCCACGACCACACGTACGCTCGCACCTACCAGCTCTCGAGCGATGGCCAGCAGCATGCAACCTTTGACGAGTACCGCGTGAAGGGCCAGCAGGGGCAGAGCCACGGCATCCTCAACGAAGCCCTCAAGGACAGCACGAAGAAAGAGGCCTATGAGAGCCAGAACCGCTGCTACACGATTGCCGACATGCAGCAGGGCACGCTCCACAATCCGAAGGGCGTCTTCTACATGTCCTCGAACTCGGCAACGGGCTCCAAGTTCTACGAGCTGATCCCGCAGCAGCAGGATTACATCGCTGCGCGCAGCCAGAACTGGAGGCCGACGTACTCCGTCGTCCACATCACGAAGGACACGTTCAGCATCGACACGTACGACGCTGAGACGGGCACCCCGATCGACCAGACGTACAGCATCGTCAAGGACTGAGTATAGACTCCCTCTGATTTCTCTATTTTCCCTTTTCTCTCAATACGCGAAAGAGATCTCTGAACCATGAAGAGATCTCTTTTGCATATACACGTCGCTGACTAGAAAGGAAGTCCCATGAATCTCATGCACACATGGCCGAGACGCCTAGCCGCCGTGCTCGTCGTCTTTGCCCTCCTCGCTGCCCTCGTGCAGCTCAACAACGTCACCAAGCCAGCGCTCGTCAACACAGACGGCCGCGTCTTCGCGAAAGCCGTCGTCGCTGACGTCTTGCGCGACAATGTACAGGAAAACGGCAGCCGCATCGGCGACCAGATAGTATCCCTGAAGCTCGAGGACGGCTCTCTCGTGCAGGCCAACAGTCCGAACGGACTGCTCTTCGGCACGGTCTGTGAGCCCGGTATGTCCGTCGTCGTCATCGCGAGCAAGACGGGCACGCTCTCTTCGTACACCGTCTACAGCTACGACCGCATGACGGCCGTCATCGCCTTTCTCGCCTTCTTCGCCCTTCTCTTGATGCTCGTCGGCGGCAAGAAGGGCGTCAAGTCGGTCGTCGCCCTGACGGCGACGTTCGCCTGCTTCCTGTTCTTCTTCTTCCCGCTGCTGCTGCACGGCCTCTCGCCGATCGTCGCCGCTGTCATCACCGCGACAATCGTGCTCGCGCTGACGGTCTGGCTCATCTGCGGACCGACGCGGCAAGCACTCGCCGCAGGCATCGCCTCATTTGGCGGCGTGCTCTCCGCTGGCATCGCCGCAGAGGTCTTCGGCCGCATGGCACACCTCTCCGGCTACAACGTCCCGAATATCGAATCACTGCTCTTCATCAGCCAGAACTCCAAGATCGACGTCGGCGAGCTCCTCTTCGCCGGCATCCTCTTCGCTAGCCTCGGCGCCGTGCTCGACATCGCCATGGACGTATCGGCCGCCACAGCTGAGATCCGCAGCCAGAGCGCGGAGGTCTCCGCGCAGTCGCTCTTCAAGAGCGGCATGCGCGTCGGCCAGGATGTCATGGGCACGATGGCCGCCACGCTGATCCTCGCCGTCTTCGGCGGCAGCCTCGGCACCTGGGTGCTCGACTACGTCTACGACCTGCCATTCCTGCAACTGCTGAACTCCAACAGCCTCGACATCGTCATCATGCAGGGCCTGTCGGGCGGCATCGGCGTCATCCTGACCGTGCCTATCGCCGCCGGCTTCTCGGCCGTCCTGCTCAGCCGTCACCGTCAGCAGCAAGCAGACGAGCCGGAACAAGCAAAGGCATCTCAGACTTGATACAGCCAGTCACAAAAGAAGGGCTTCGCTTTGAGCGAAGCCCTTCTTTTTCCCCTTTTTTCTTTCTCTTGTCGAGCAGCATCACCGGCTCAGTGCATGAGCTGGCCGTTCTCCGATACGGCTACGACACCGGCCTTGCCGCCCTCGTAGTAGGCGACTCTATAGGCTCTGTCGCTGCCGACGGTCGTGTCCGTCACGTTCTCGACCTCAGCCTGCGGGTGCAGGGTCTGCACGACGTCTGCCGCGATCTCCTCGCTGACTTTCGGCGTGCCCTGCAGCATGAGCAGGCCGCCCCAGACACACAGACCGATGATTGCCAGAATCCCGTTCTTCATAATACCAATCCCTTTCCATAGAACCATAAGATGATTTCTTCTTTCCAGGGACTAGTATACTCTATTTTGCATCAATTGTTTACACTTCAGTAGTAAGTATTATGTATTCTTGCAAAGTTGTGTTACAATTATGATTAATATCTGCGCTTATACTGTATGCAGGATGATTCAGCGCTCAAATCCATAGTAGAGCCGCTCGGCAAGCAGTGTGTAGCGCTTGCTCGTGCGGTTATTGCCGACGGCCGTGTTGAGCGCGGCCTTGGAGCCGAGCAGGACGACCTCGCGCTTGGCGCGCGTCACGGCCGTGTAGAGCAGGTTGCGCTGCATCATGATCGTGTGCGAGCGGACGAGCGGCAGGATGACGACGGGGTACTCGCTGCCCTGGCTCTTGTGGACGGTCAGCGCATAGGCGAGCGCGAGCTCGCCGAACTCACCATTCTCGTAATCGACCTCGAGTTCATCGCTGAAGTGGACTGTCATGCGGCCCGGCTCGATGGCCATGACGAAGCCGATGTCGCCGTTGAAGACCTGCTTCGTGTAGTTGTTCTTCGTCTGGATGACCTTGTCGCCGAGGCGGAAGGTCTGGGCCGCGTTCGTGAGTTCCGGCCGCTGCGGAGACTTCGGGTTCAGCGCGGCCTGCAGGACCTTGTTGAGGTTGTCCGTGCCGCAGGACAGCCGGTGCATCGGTGCGAGCACCTGGATGTCCGTCAGTGGCGAGAATCCCTGCTGCGGCAGGACCTTCGTGCAGAGCTCGACAATCTGCGCGGCCACCGCCTCCTCATCGTCGATCTCCCAGAACTGGAAGTCGCCCTGCGGCGAGCAGACGGGCAGCCGGCCCGCGTTGATGGCGTGGGCGTTCATGACGATGCTGCTCTCGCCCTTCTGGCGGAAGATATCCGTGAGGCAGACACTCGGGATGACGCCGGAGCGCAGGATGTCCCGAAGGACTGTGCCGGGTCCGACGGACGGCAGCTGGTCGACATCACCGACAAAGATGACATGCGCGCCGTCGGGCACGGCCGCGAGGAAGTGCTGCATGAGCGAGATGTCCATCATCGAGACCTCGTCGAGGATGATGACGTCAGCCTCGAGCTGCTCGTCCTCGTTCTTGCCGAACGTCGGCGCGCCTGAACCGCCTGCGCCCTGCGCCTCGAGCATGCGATGGACGGTCACAGCCTTCTGGCCTGTCGCCTCGGCGAGCCGCTTGGCGGCGCGTCCCGTCGGCGCGCCGAGCAGCACCGTGAGGCCCTGCAGGTGCAGGAGGTCGATCATGCCGCGCACGACCGTCGTCTTGCCTGTGCCGGGGCCGCCGGTCAGCACGAAAACGCCGTACTGCAATACGTCCTCGAGCGCCTCTTTCTGCTTGTCAGCCAGCCGGATGCCCGCAATCTGCTCCCAGCGCGCGACGAGCGTCGTCGGGTCAGCCTCCATCGCGATGGGGTCGGCATACTTCTGCAGGTAGAGCAGTTTGCGCGCCGCCTTGATCTCCGCGCGGTAGAGGTAAGGCGGGTAGATGAGCGTCTCTGACCCGACGTATTCCACGGCGAGCTGCTTGTCCTGCAACAGGTCCTGGAGGACCTTGCGCACGGATGCCTGCTCGACTTTCAAGAGGTCAGATGCCTGCTTCTCGAGCGCCGCCTCTGGGATGCAGCAGTGGCCCTGCTGCGCAATCTTCTGCAGGGCAAAGTCGATGCCCGCGGCGATGCGGCTGCGGTCGTCAGCGGCGATGCCGAGGCTCATCGCGATGGAGTCCGCGATGACGAAGCCGATGCCCTCGACCTCGCTGGCCAGTTGGTACGGGTGATTCTCGAGCGTATCAATGGAGAACGAGCCGTACTTCTTGAAGATGCGCGCCGCATACGTCCCTGAGATGCGATGCGTCTCGAGCCAGAGCATGATGTCGCGGAGCTCCGACTGCGCGGCGTACGAGGCCGTGATCTTCTCGATGGTCTTCTTGCCGATGCCCGCGACCTCGCCGAGCCGGTGCGGCGTCTGCTCGATGACGGTCAGCGTCTTCTTGCCGAATTTCTGCACGATGCGTTTGGCCAGCGCGGGCCCGATGCCGTCGACGATGCCGGAGGCCAGGAAGCGCTCGATGCCCTCGGCGCTCGACGGCGCCTCTATGCAGAGGCCCGTGACCTGGAACTGCTGTCCGAAGCGCTTATGTGTCGTCCAGTGGCCGCGCAGGCGCAGCTGCTGGCCGACGAGGGGCGCCTCGACATTGGCGACGGCCGTGATGCGGCTGTTCTTGCGCAAGGGCTTGAAGGAAAAGACGGTGAACGGAGTCGCTTCATTCGTAAAGACGATGCGCTCGACGACCCCCTCGATCTCCTCCTCCATCTGCAGCCCTGGCAGGGACGGCTGGACTGGTCTGCTTTTTTCGTTCTTCATCTTGCTGCCTCCTCTCACAGGGGATGTCTCAGGCCTCGGTCAGGCGCTCCCACTTCTCGTAGCGCATCTCGATCTCCTTTTCCTTTGCCGCATAGGCCTCAGCAATCGCCTGGCTCTGCTGCGGGTCCGCCTGTATGGCGGGGTTGTTCATCTGGAACTCGAGTCCCTTGAGCTCTGCCTCAGCCATCGCGATCTCGGCTTCGGCACGCTGCACCATCTCCTCGCGCTTTGCGTCACTCATGCTCTGGATGCGGCCGATCTCCGCGCGCTTCTTCTCCTCTTCGCGGCGCTTCTCAGCGGCCTCATGGGCAGCAGCTGCCTGCTTTGCATCCACGGCAGCATGCTGCGCCTCTTTCGCCGAATGGCGCTTTGCCTGTGCCTCTTTCTCGCGCTCGTGCTCTTTCTCGGCCGCCTCGCGCTCTTCGCGCGCCTCCTCCTCGGCAATCTCCTTCTTCATGAGATAGTAGCTGTAGTTGCCGAGGTACTCGGTGAGCTTGCCGTTCTCGAGCTCCAGGGTGCAGTTCGCGACCTTGTCGAGGAAGTAGCGGTCATGCGAGACGGCTAAGAATGTGCCGGGAAACGCCATGAGCGCTTCCTCGACGGCCTCGCGCGCCGGGATGTCGAGGTGGTTCGTCGGCTCATCGAGCACGAGGAAATTCGCGCCCGTAAGCATGAGCTTGAGGAAGGCCACGCGCGACTGCTCGCCGCCGGAGAGGTCGCCGATGCGGCGCAGGACCTCGTCGCCATGGAACAGGAAGGCGCCGAGGTAGCGGCGCGCCTGCTCCTCGTTGATGCCGTACTCGTAGATGAGCTCATCGAGGATGGTGTTGTCCATGTGCAGGCCCTCGTGCTGCTGCGAGAAGTAGCCGATCTTGACGCGGCTGCCGATCTTGACGCGGCCCGTCGGAGACTCGAGCTCGCCGACGAGGACGCGCAACAGCGTCGTCTTGCCCGCACCGTTGGGGCCGACGAGCGCGACGCCGTCGCCACGGCGTATGAGCATCGAGATATGGTCAAAAATCTTGTGGCTACCGAACGCCATCGAGACGTCCTCGAGCTCGGCCACGCGCTCCGCGCACTCGGGCGGCTTGTTGAGCGCAAAGTAATTGAAGGATGCATCCTCCGGCGGCAGCACGATGCGCTCGAGCCGGTTGAGCTGGCTCTGGCGCCCGCGCGCCTGCTTGCTCTTGATGCCCGCCTTGTACTTGCGGATGTACTCCTCGGTCTTCTTGATATGCTCCTGCTGCTTCTCGTAGGCCGACTGCAGGGCCGCACGGCGCTCCGTCTTGACCTTCATGTAGTAGGTGTAGTTGCCGTCGTAATTCGTGACCGTGCGGCCCGCAAGCTCGAGGATGCGCGTGGCCACACGGTCGAGGAAGTAGCGGTCGTGCGAGATGATCAGCACGCCGCCGGAGTAATTCTTCAAGAAGCCCTCGAGCCACTCGATCATATGGATGTCGAGGTGATTCGTCGGCTCGTCGAGGAACAGGAAGTCCGGTTCACGCAACAGTGCCTTCGTCAGGCAGATGCGCGTCTTCTGACCGCCGGAGAAATGTGCGACATTCTTCTCGAAGTCCTCTTCGGTGAAACCGAGGCCGAAGGCCACGCGGCGGATGCGGCTCTCGTAATCGTAGCCGCCGAGCATTTCGAATCGTTCGACGACCTTGCTGTAGGCCTTCATCGTCTCTTCCGCATGGTCGACGGCAATCTTCTTCTCGAGCGCCTTCTTGCGCTCGCCGAGCGCGATGACATCGTCAAAGGCGCGCAGGAATTCCTCGTAGAGCGTGCCAGTACCGAAGTCGGCCTGCTGTTCGACATAGCCGATGGTCGCGGCCTCGTCGAGCTGGATCGTACCGCCGTCCGTCTCTTCCTGACCGAGCAGGCAGCGCATGAGCGTCGTCTTGCCGGCACCATTCGCCCCGACAAAGCCGACCTTATCGCCGCGCGCGACCTCGAAACTGACATCGTGGAAGAGCTCATCGATGCCGAACGATTTCTTGAGCCCCGTTACTCGTAGCATTGCCAAAGTATTCACTCCTAAATTATTGCGAGAAAGACGGAGCATCTGCTCCGTCTCCTTCATCCGTCATTTCCCTTTTTTGTGGTAATCGCGGCCGATATTGACCACGGCCTGATTCGAGCTGCCGCCATCACGGATGACGCAGGCAAACGGCAGGCCGTAGAAGACATCCGTATTGCGCGTCGAAGTCGTGATGGTCGTCGTCGGATTCGAGCTCGTCTTGCCCGTCTCCACGCCCGAGATGATGAAGCCCTTGCGCTGCAGGACGGCGGCGACCTCTACGCCGGCGCCGTCGATGCCGCTCGAGTTGATGACCATGACCGAGATCTCCTCCGGCTTCATCGGCTCATCGTCTTCATCCTTCTTGTCCTTCTCCGTGAGTTTCGTGCCGCCGCTCGTCTTATGGGCGAGCATCTTGAGGTCCTTCGGCAGGTCGGCATCGTACTTGTCCTCAGCCGCCTGCGCCTCCTGTTTCGCCGCATCCGTCAGCGTGAGCCCGAGCTCCGAAGCCAGCAGATCGCGCACATCTGTGATATCCGGGATCCAGTAGCTGATGTCCTTATGGTAAGCCGGCTGGCCCGGTACCATCTGTGCCTCGAGGCCATTGGCCTGGAGCGTCTTCATCATCTTCGTGAAGCTCAGGAGCTCCGTCACGGACATATCCGTCTTGACTGCCGAGCTGACTTCCTTGACGATGTCCGGCAGGCGCGGCAGGATCTCTGGCGAGAGGACCTGTGCCACGACGGCCTTCATGAACTTCTGCTGGCGCCCGATGCGCCCGATGTCGCCCTCGCCGTCGCGGTAGCGCACGTACTGGATGGCCTTCTTGCCATCCATGTGCTGCTCGCCCGGATAGAGGTCGATGACGAGGCCGCCATTGTCATCCCAGGGGTCTTCGTAATGCATGCGCTTCTCGACATCGATGTCGACGCCGCCGATGGCGTCGATGATGCGCTCAAAGGACTTCGTATCGATGATGACATAGTGGTCCATCGGCACGCCGAGCAGGTCCTCGACGGACTTCTGCGTGAGCTCATGACCGCCGTACGCATAGGCGTGATTGATCTTATCGTAGCCATGCCCATCGATTGCCACGCGCGTATCGCGCGGGATTGACAAGAGCGCCGCTTTCTCGGCTGTCTTATCGATAGAGGTGACCATCAAGGTGTCACTCCTGCCCACATCATCCTTGCGGCTGTCCACCCCCATGATCATGACATGGACGATCTCATGGTCTGTATCGCCGATCTCATGGGCCGGAGTCTTGCGGCTTATCCCAGCGTAGCAGCCGAGTACGACAGCTATAATGACGACGAGGATGAATCCAAGCCACTTGACTCGTCGCAAGCTGCGTTTCTGTTTGCGCACTTCAGGCATCCAATTTCGCCCCTTATATCTAAAATGAAACGTTACAACTTATTCAGTATATCAAATATCATATCTATCTGCAAATACGAAAGCCATCTCCGATGGATAGCAGATGCGAATACAAGAAAAAGAGCTCCGCCTCAGCGGAGCTCCTGCTTAACCGGCAACTTCCTATCCTCCCAGTCCGTCTCCAGACAAGTACTTTCGGCCTCTGAATGCTTAACTACTGTGTTCGGTATGGGAACAGGTGGAACCATTCAGGCATCATCACCGGATATTCTATTGAATGCTTGCACATTCAAAACTATACAGAAGAAACTACTTTGCGAACATTTCAGTTCTCTAGTTAAGCCCTCGACATATTAGTAGTAGTCAGCTTCATGCCTTGCGGCACTCCCACATCTACCCTATCAACCTTGTCTTCTTCAAGGTGTCTTACTAGCTTGTGCTATGAGATACTTCATCTCGGGACGGGCTTCACGCTTAGATGCTTTCAGCGTTTATCCCTTCCGGACGCAGCTACCCAGCTGTGCTTCTGGCGAAACAACTGGTACACCGGCGGTCCGTCCACTCCGGTCCTCTCGTACTAGGAGCAGTCTCCCTCATGTATCTTACGCCCGCGATGGATATGGACCGAACTGTCTCACGACGTTCTGAACCCAGCTCACGTACCACTTTAATGGGCGAACAGCCCAACCCTTGGGACCTGCTTCAGCCCCAGGATGTGATGAGCCGACATCGAGGTGCCAAACCTCCCCGTCGATATGGACTCTTGGGAGAGATTAGCCTGTTATCCCCAGGGTAGCTTTTATCCGTTGAGCGATGGCAATTCCACTCTCATTCCACCGGATCACTAAGCCCTACTTTCGTACCTGCTCGACCTGTATGTCTCGCAGTCAAGCTCCCTTCTGCCTTTATACTCTTCGCGCGATTTCTGTCCGCGCTGAGGGAACCTTTGGACGCCTCCGTTACTCTTTCGGAGGCGACCGCCCCAGTCAAACTGCCCACCTGATACTGTCCTCAGCTTCGTTACTTCTCGAGTTAGATCCCTAGCACATAAAGGTTGGTATCCCAACAGCGACTCCGATAAGCCTGGGGGCCTATCTTCTCCGTCTCCCAACTATCCTGTACGTTACATGCCAAAAATCAATGTCAGGCTGCAGTAAAGCTCCATGGGGTCTTTCTGTCCAGTCGCGGGTAACCTGCATCTTCACAGGTATTTCAATTTCACCGGGTCCCTCGTTGAGACAGTGCCCAAGTCGTTACACCTTTCGTGCGGGTCGGAACTTACCCGACAAGGAATTTCGCTACCTTAGGACCGTTATAGTTACGGCCGCCGTTTACTGGGGCTTCAATTCAAAGCTTCTTCTTGCGAATAACCTCTCCTCTTAACCTTCCAGCACCGGGCAGGTGTCAGCACCTATACGTCAGATTTCTCTTTAGCAGGCACCTGTGTTTGTGGTAAACAGTCGCTTGGGCTTCTCTTCTGCCGCCGGCTCCAGCTCCAACCGCAAGGGTCTTCACCAGCTCCGGCCATCCTTCTCCCGAAGTTACGGATGCATTTTGCCGAGTTCCTTAACGAGGGTTTTCCCGCGCACCTTAGGATTCTCTCCCCGCCTACCTGTGTCGGTTTTGGTACGGGTACATGATGTCTCGTTAGAAGCTTTTCTCGACAGTGTAGTACGCTTGAATTCGGATTGTACCGAAGTACGCTCCTATCTATCAGTTCTCGGCCTTGGTACAGGGATTTGCCTCTATACCAGCCTACCGCCTTCGACGCGCATTTCCAATCGCGCGCTCAAGCTCCTTGCTGTGTCACTCCATCCTCAAACAACATCATGCAGTACAGGAATTTTCGCCTGTTGTCCATCGCCTATGCTTTATGCCTCGGCTTAGGTCCCGACTTACCCTGAGACGACGAGCGTTGCTCAGGATCCCTTAGGCTTTCGGTGGATCCGATTCTCACGGATCGTTTCGCTACTCATACCAGCATTCTCACTTCCAAGCTGTCCAGCCGTCCTTTCGGTCTGCCTTCAACCTGCTTGGAACGCTCCCCTACCGATGCTTGCGCATCCCGCGACTTCGGTTCTGTACTTGAGCCCCGGATATTTTCGGCGCAGGGCCTCTCGACCAGTGAGCTATTACGCACTCTTTGAATGGTGGCTGCTTCTGAGCCAACATCCTGGTTGTTTTGGAAGTCCTACATCCTTTTCCACTTAGTACAGCATTTGGGACCTTAGTCGGCGATCTGGGCTGTTTCCCTTTTGAATACGGGTCTTATCACTCGCATTCTGACTCCCAGGCTCTTCTCATGAAGCCATTCGCAGTTTGACTAGGCTCGGTAAGCTTTACGCTCCCTTACCCGATCAGTGCTCTACCGTCTCCATGTGTTACCTGAGGCTAGCCCTAAAGCTATTTCGGGGAGAACCAGCTATCTCCACGTTCGATTGGCATTTCACCCCTATGCACAGCTCATCCCAAAGTTTTTCAACACTCACGGGTTCGGTCCTCCACTCATTTTTACCTGAGCTTCAACCTGGCCATGCATAGATCACTGTGGTTTCGGGTCTAATCCCAGAGACTTGCGCCCTATTCAGACTCGCTCTCGCTTCGGCTCCGCGTCTCCCGCTTAACCTCGCCTCTAAAATTAACTCGCCGGTTCATTCTTCAATAGGCACGCCGTCGCACATATAAAGTGCTTCGACTGCTTGTAGACATACGGTTTCAGGTTCTATTTCACTCCGCTCCCGCGGTTCTTTTCACCTTTCCCTCACGGTACTATGCGCTATCGGTCGTTCCGTAGTATTTTGCCTTGGATGGTGGTCCACCCTGCTTCCCACAAGGTTTCACGTGTCTCGTGGTACTCTGGATACCAGCC
>NZ_GG697141.2:1015712-1016487 GCF_000155955.1 Mitsuokella multacida DSM 20544 | reverse complement strand
TATTTCGGGGAGAACCAGCTATCTCCACGTTCGATTGGCATTTCACCCCTATGCACAGCTCATCCCAAAGTTTTTCAACACTCACGGGTTCGGTCCTCCACTCATTTTTACCTGAGCTTCAACCTGGCCATGCATAGATCACTGTGGTTTCGGGTCTAATCCCAGAGACTTGCGCCCTATTCAGACTCGCTCTCGCTTCGGCTCCGCATCTCCTGCTTAACCTCGCCTCTGAAATTAACTCGCCGGTTCATTCTTCAATAGGCACGCCGTCGCACATATAAAGTGCTTCGACTGCTTGTAGACATACGGTTTCAGGTTCTATTTCACTCCGCTCCCGCGGTTCTTTTCACCTTTCCCTCACGGTACTATGCGCTATCGGTCGTTCCGTAGTATTTTGCCTTGGATGGTGGTCCACCCTGCTTCCCACAAGGTTTCTCGTGTCTCGTGGTACTCTGGATACCAGCCCATCAGCTCTGGATTTCGTCTACCGGAGTTTCACCGTCTGTGCTCAACCTTCCCAGATTGTTCGACTATCCCTGACTAACTTGATGCTGGTCCTCAACCCCGGTCGTCCGAAGACGTCCGGTTTGGGCTCTTCCCTGTTCGCTCGCCGCTACTGAGGGAATCTCGTTTGATTACTCTTCCTCCGGCTACTTAGATGTTTCAGTTCACCGGGTGTGCCTTCCTTTCGGATGGTACGACATGACTCGTACCGGGTTGCCCCATTTGGAGATCCATGGATCAAAGCCTACTTGCGGCTCCCCATGACTTATCG
>NZ_GG697141.2:875269-1015612 GCF_000155955.1 Mitsuokella multacida DSM 20544 | reverse complement strand
CTCATTTTTACCTGAGCTTCAACCTGGCCATGCATAGATCACTGTGGTTTCGGGTCTAATCCCAGAGACTTGCGCCCTATTCAGACTCGCTCTCGCTTCGGCTCCGCATCTCCTGCTTAACCTCGCCTCTGAAATTAACTCGCCGGTTCATTCTTCAATAGGCACGCCGTCGCACATATAAAGTGCTTCGACTGCTTGTAGACATACGGTTTCAGGTTCTATTTCACTCCGCTCCCGCGGTTCTTTTCACCTTTCCCTCACGGTACTATGCGCTATCGGTCGTTCCGTAGTATTTTGCCTTGGATGGTGGTCCACCCTGCTTCCCACAAGGTTTCACGTGTCTCGTGGTACTCTGGATACCAGCCCGTTGGGTAAGATTTCGTCTACCGGAGTTTCACCGTCTGTGCTCAGCCTTCCCAGACTGTTCGACTATCTTGCCTTCCCTTGATGCTGGTCCTCAACCCCGGTCGTCCGAAGACGTCCGGTTTGGGCTCTTCCCTGTTCGCTCGCCGCTACTGAGGGAATCTCGTTTGATTACTCTTCCTCCGGCTACTTAGATGTTTCAGTTCACCGGGTGTGCCTTCCATGTCACACATGGATGATACGACATGACTCGTATCGGGTTGCCCCATTTGGAGATTCATGGATCAAAGCCTACTTGCGGCTCCCCATGACTTATCGCAGCTTATCGCGTCCTTCATCGGCTCGGAACGCCTAGGCATCCACCATATGCCCTTTGTAGCTTAACTATTTATTATGCCATAGGTTTCATATGTCAATATGATGTCTATGCTTGAATCCTAAAATGTTCGTTCTAACCATTCTGTTCACACTGTCGTGCGACTCGATGATTTCGATACATTTCATTTCTTCTGTGTAGTTTTCAGTGTGCATTGAGGGTTGTTCCCTCAAAACTAGACAATGCAACTTTCGGCCAGATGAACGACCTGAACTCTCAATCCCTGCTCGGGACTGATGTTCTCCTTAGAAAGGAGGTGATCCAGCCGCACCTTCCGATACGGCTACCTTGTTACGACTTCACCCCAGTCATCGCCCCCACCTTAGACGGCTGCCTCCTTGCGGTTAGCCTGCCGGCTTCGGGTGTGAATGACTTCCGTGGTGTGACGGGCGGTGTGTACAAGGCCCGGGAACGTATTCACCGCAGTATGCTGACCTGCGATTACTAGCGATTCCAACTTCATGCAGGCGGGTTGCAGCCTGCAATCCGAACTGGGAGATGGTTTATGGGGTTCGCTTGGCCTCGCGGCTTCGCTGCTCTCTGTCCATCCCATTGTAGTACGTGTGTAGCCCAGGACATAAGGGGCATGATGACTTGACGTCATCCCCGCCTTCCTCCGCGTTGTCCGCGGCAGTCTCCTTTGAGTTCCCACCATTATGTGCTGGCAACAAAGGATAGGGGTTGCGCTCGTTGCGGGACTTAACCCAACATCTCACGACACGAGCTGACGACAGCCATGCACCACCTGTTTTCGTGTCTCCGAAGAGAGGGGACTATCTCTAGTCCTTTCACTCAATGTCAAGCCCTGGTAAGGTTCTTCGCGTTGCGTCGAATTAAACCACATACTCCACCGCTTGTGCGGGCCCCCGTCAATTCCTTTGAGTTTCAGCCTTGCGGCCGTACTCCCCAGGCGGAATGCTTATTGCGTTAACTCCGGCACAGGAGGGGTCGATACCTCCTACACCTAGCATTCATCGTTTACGGCGTGGACTACCAGGGTATCTAATCCTGTTCGCTCCCCACGCTTTCGAGCCTCAGCGTCAGTTACAGTCCAGAAAGCCGCCTTCGCCACTGGTGTTCCTCCTAATATCTACGCATTTCACCGCTACACTAGGAATTCCGCTTTCCTCTCCTGCACTCAAGAAGACCAGTTTCCATCCCCTCACGGGGTTGAGCCCCGCACTTTTAAGATAGACTTGACCTCCCGCCTGCGCTCCCTTTACGCCCAATAATTCCGGACAACGCTCGCCACCTACGTATTACCGCGGCTGCTGGCACGTAGTTAGCCGTGGCTTCCTCGTCAGGTACCGTCATTGGAAATGGTTATTCACCATCTCCACATTCGTCCCCGACAACAGAGCTTTACGAGTCGAAACCCTTCTTCACTCACGCGGCGTTGCTCCGTCAGGCTTGCGCCCATTGCGGAAGATTCCCCACTGCTGCCTCCCGTAGGAGTCTGGACCGTGTCTCAGTTCCAATGTGGCCGTTCATCCTCTCAGACCGGCTACTGATCGTCGCCTTGGTAAGCCGTTACCCCACCAACTAGCTAATCAGACGCAGACCCATCGTAAAGCGATAGCTTACAAGTAGAGGCCATCTTTAGTAGAACTCCCATGCGGAAGTCCCACAACATTCGGTATTAGCAGTCCTTTCGGACTGTTGTCCCCATCTTTACGGCAGGTTGTCTACGCGTTACTCACCCGTTTGCCACTCGACTTTCAAAAGCAAGCTTTCAATCGTCTCGTTCGACTTGCATGTGTTAAGCACGCCGCCAGCGTTCGTCCTGAGCCAGGATCAAACTCTCCATAAAATTTATGAAGAACCTTGATTGGCTCTAAATATCTTTTTGGCCTAAGCTTCAAAAGAAGCCTAGTAAAGAAATTGCCGATTGCTTATGTTCATAATCAATCGATGTTTTTTAAAACATCTGGCTTGAATCACAAATGATTCATGTTGCATTGTTTAGTTTTCAAAGAACAACTTGGTCTTTCGAAGCTTGCTTTCTTGCTTTCGTTTGAAAGCTGTTCGCTTCAAGCGACTTTTATATCTTATCGCATCGAGCGGAGCTTGTCAAGAAGTTTTTTCTTTCTTTTTTTCAAGTTCGTTTCGGCTTCCTGCAAATCCCTTGCCAATCAAGGCTTACGGGCTTTTGCTTCGGCCGTATCGCTCAGCGACTTGTACTATATTACAGGATAGTGGCCGAGTTGTCAACAGCTTTTTTGAAAAAAGTTCAAAAAGATGCTGACACCCGGATTCCTGTTATCCTACCATCTCTATCCGCATCAGAGATACGTGTAGAGCAGCACGGCAATGACGCCCGGCACGCCGAAGAAGCCGGCGACGAGCGCGCTCAGGAAGGTGATCTGCACCTTGACGACCACGAGCTTGACGAACCAGAGCAGGATGGCGCCGACGATGCTGTTCGTGATCAGCTTCCAGACGAGATGGAGTGGCAAGGAAACGACCTTGCCGACGAGGCAAAGGACCACCAGTCCGATGGCGAATGCCGTTATGAACTCAAACATCAGATTTCCCTCCGATTCTCCATGGCTTTCGCAAGCGTGACCTCATCGGCGTACTCCAAGTCGCCGCCGATTGGCAGGCCGTGTGCGATGCGCGTGACCTTGATGCCGAGCGGCTTCAAGAGCTTGGCGATGTACATGGTCGTCGCCTCCCCCTCGACATTCGGGTTCGTCGCCATGATGACTTCCTTGACCGTATCGTCCTGCAGGCGCCCGAGGAGTTCCTTGATGCGGATGTCCGACGGGCCGATGCCCTCTAAAGGCGACAGTGCGCCATGCAGAACGTGGTAGACGCCTTGGTAGTCGCGCATGCGCTCCATCGCCGCGACGTCCTGCGGCTGCTCGACGACGCAGATGACGGAGTGGTCGCGCTCATCCGACGCACAGATGGCGCAGGGATTCTGGTCACTGAGGTTGAAGCAGGTATTGCAGTAGCCGATCTTCTCCTTGGCATCGATGATGGCGGAGGCCAGTGCCCTCGCCTGTGCAGGGTCCATGTCGAGCACGTGATAAGCAAGACGCACTGCCGTCTTTTGGCCAATGCCCGGCAGTGCGCGAAAGTGCTCGATTAAGTTTGCCAAGGGTGCAATGTACTGCATTAAAGGAGTCCCGGCGGCAGGCCGAGCCCGCTCGTCAGCTTGCCCATCTCCGACGCCATCATCTCGTCGACTTTCTTCGTCGCCTCATTGAAGGCAGCCGAGATGAGATCCTGCAGCATCTCGACGTCTTCCGGATCGACAGCAGCCGGGTCAATCGTCAAGGACTGAACCTGCTTCTCGCCGTTCATGACGATTTTGACAGCACCGCCGCCAGCTGTAACATCCACGGTCTTGCGCTTGAGCTCGTCCTGCATCTTCTTCATTTCGTTCTGCATCTTCTGGACTTTTTTCATCATGCCGGCCATATTGCCCATGTTGCCCATTCCACCAAACATAGATTACACCTCTCGTTCTCATGCAACGCGCATGTATCTTGATTGTTTCTCTAAACTAGACTACCAAAATAAAAGGATTCCGTCAACTCAAAACCACGGAAACCGCCAAAAGACAGAAAAAGCCCTCCCGGGGGGATCCGGGAAGGCTTTTCTGATGTTTAAGCATCACAATGAAGGGAAATTCTATTCTATAGAAAAGAGTCATATGGGGGTCATAATTCTCTTTTCTGCGTGATAGGGGGATAGCTACGCTTGAGCTTCAGCATATCGGTGCTCATCGCCTTCGGCTTGGCGAAGTACGAGAGTGCATAGGCTGCGGTGCCCGTGTAGTCGATGGCGTACTCATTCGTCGACCACGATGTCAGTACATCGAGGTACGACTTGGCCACGGGGATATGGCCACTCTTGAGGTAGGCCGTCTGGTCGGGGTCGCCGCCCGCGACTGCATTCGGACCGCCGACGATGAGTCCGGGGACATAGGCACCCGTGCTCTCGTGGATGCGGTTGTGCGGATGCTCTGGCGGATTGTCGCCCATACCGGTCGCAAAGCTCTTGTCGAGCGAATTGCGGCCGAAGAGGTAGTGGATCTGGGAGAGCGCTCCCTCCACGTAGGCCTCATTCGGCTGGATCTGATTGGCCATGAGCAGGATGTCGCCCTGCGTCAGCGCATTCTTGGTGCTGGCCCAGGTGTACTCGTCCTTGGCGAGCGCACAGCCAAAGCCGTCGGACTCGATCTTCTTGGTGATGTCATCGGCGTAGCCGAGGAAGGCTGCCCTGACCTTTGCCTGCAGCGCTGCATCAGCACCCTTTGCCTTCAGGTAGGCAAACTGGCCGAGTGCCAGCGTGTTGTCCCAGGTGAAGAAGCTCGGCTTCTGCATGAAGCGATCGGCGACAGAGCCAAGGTACTTCTCGTACTTCTTCTCGCCCGTCGTGCGGAAGAGCTCCGCTGCAAGCCAGATGCGTTCCTCAAGGTCCGTGCTCTTGTTGTACGGGCCGGAACCGCCATCCTGGCCTTCATCGACGCGGTAGATTGGGGTCTTTGTCTTCGCGAGATAGCCCCAGATACGCTCTGCACGCTTGCGCATCGCAGTGGCATACGACGGGTCAAACGGCGCGTAGATGCGCGAAGCGATGGCAAAGCTGGCACCGCTCATCGCGGCACTCGACGTGCAGCTGCCAAAGATGTAGCGGTCCTGCGTGTCGGTATCCGGTGACTTGTCAAAGCCCGGCCACTTAAGGCCCGCGACCTTGTGAAACATGCTGCCATCCCTGCGCTGCATCTTGCTCATCCAATTGAGCTCAAACTGCACCTCTGCCAAGGCATCGGGCAGTTTCGTCTCTTCGTCGATTCCCGCAGGGAACAGGAGCTGTCCGCGCGTGAAGTGCGAAGGGTTGGCCTCATAGGCGAGCATGAGCTCTGCACTGCTGATGGCAGCCGTCGTCACATACTTGCCGTAATCGCCGGCATCATACCAGCCGCCGCTGACATCGAGGCGGTCGCCCTTCTTGTTGAGCTTGTCCGTGAAATAGACCTGCGCCTCGTGGTCCTGCGCATGACCATCTTTGATCTTGAGCCCCGTCACCGGGTCGTCGATTGGCGTATTACTGCGCGAGAGCGTGTACGAGCGCCACGTCTCAACGGCCGGCACGGCGTAGACATTGTCGCCGATCTCGAAATCGTACGACTCACGCGAGCCGACGCGCAGCTTATAGGTGCCTTCCTTCTTGAAGGAGCTGAAGTCCGCTTTGCGCAGCGTCTCTTCTGACATCGCATCCTTCTTGGCTGCAGAGAGCTTGCCCGCGTAGACCGTCTGGCCCGTCTTCGCATCGACGAGCGAGAAATCCGTGTCGCCCGTATCGGTGACCATGGCCGTCTTGCTGTAGCCATTCAGGTAGCCGACCTGATCGACGTGCATGCCGGCATCGGCGGCCTCGCTGAATCCTGGGAGGCCGCAAGTGCCGAGAAGGATCCCGCTGAGCACGAGCCAGCGGAGTTTCCTGCTCACCATCATCGCTGTCACCTCATTCCGCAAACGGCGTGTACTTGACCCACTGATACTCAGCCGTCAGCGGGAGGTTCTCGTCATTGAACGGCTTCAGCCATGTGTCAACACCCTTGCCGCACCATGCATTCATCATGATCTTGCCCTTCGTGCACGGCAGGTTTGCACCCTCGCGGCGGAAGACTTCCTTGCCGTCGACGAACCAGATGATCTTGTCCTTATGCCATTCAAAGGCGTACGTGTGGAAGTCATCCGACGCATCGAAGCCGAGGTCGATCATCTTCTCGTGGCCGCCGACGCCATTGCGGAAGTAGTTGAGCTGGACCTTGGAGGTATCCTTGCCGAGGACCTCGAAGTCGATCTCATCCCACGGATCGCCGTCGTACGGGCCCGTGTAGGTGAAGAACGAGGAGACGCAGCCGTCATTCTTGATGGCCTTCATGCTGACCTCGTAGCGGCCGTAGCCGTACGTCTTCTTGCTGCGGAACTCGCCGCCCGAATACGGGACCTTGTCCTGCGAGGAATCGTAGTCGATCGTCAGCTGCATCGTGCCGTCTTCGAACGTGACGTTGTCCTTGTGCCAGAATACGTTGAACGGATCACCGTTCGTCCAGCCGTCAGACGGCTCGAAGATGGCGGACTGACCCTTCTTGAAGTCAACGGCAAAGGCGTCACTTGCCTGCGTCTCCGTCGCCGGCGTCGCATAGGCCGTCGCCGGCGCTGCAAAATCCATCGAGACGGAGAGCGGTGCTGCGCAAGCCAGGAGCACGGCGGCAGCGATTGCTTTCTTGCGGATATCCATATCTATTCCTCCTGAATCTTTCTCATTCACGCATTGCGCATTGCCTGCCGTGCAGGTCAGTGCGCGAGGTCCTCGCCATTCGAGGCGATGACCTTCTTGTACCAGTAGAAGGACTTCTTGGGCTTGCGCGAAAGCGTGCCCTCGCCCTTGTTGTTCTTGTCGACGTAGATGAAGCCGTAGCGCTTCTCCATCTCGCCTGTGCTGGCCGAAACGAGGTCAATCGGTCCCCACGGGCAGTAACCCATGAGCGTCACACCATCGAGCTCGATGGCCTTCTTCATCTCGGCGATGTGCGCGGCAAAGTAATTGATGCGGGCATCGTCCTGGACGACGCCCGTCTCATCCGGCTGCTCGTGCAGGCCGATGCCGTTCTCGACGATCATCATCGGCAGCTCGTAGCGCTCAGCGAGTACGTCGAGCATGTAGCGCAGGCCGACCGGATCGATTTGCCAGCCCCAGTCCGATGCCTTGACGAACGGGTTCGGGACTTCCTTGAAGGAATCCGTCTGCTCGTCGTAGGCGCGGACGAAGCTCATGTAGTACGACAGAGCGAAGTAGTCGACGCAGCCCTGTTCGAGGACAGCGAGATCATCGGGCTCCATCTTGATGTGGTAGCCCTTGTTCTCCCACTCCTTGAGAATGTAGGAAGGATAATGGCCGCGGCACTGGACGTCCGCGAAATAGAAGGTCTTATCCATTTCCTTGAGCGCTGCAATCTGATCCATCGGCTTGCACGTCTCAGGATAGACAGGCGACATCGCCATCATGCAGCCGATCTGGAAGTCCGGGTTGATCTTGTGGCCCTCGATGACGGCTTTTGCCGAAGCGAGGAACTCATGGTGGGCGACCTGATAGAGCACCTCGTGGCGGTCCTCACCCGGCTGATAGAGCACGCCGGAATTCGTGAAGGCTGTGAACGGCGTGTCGACATCGCGCTGGTTATTGATCTCATTGAAGGTCATCCAGTACTTGACCTTGTCCCTGTAGCGCTTGAAGACCGTGACGGCAAAGCGGACGAAGAAGTCGACGAGCTTGCGGTTGCGCCAGCCGCCGTACGCCGTGACGAGATGGTACGGCATCTCAAAGTGTGAGAGCGTGATGACCGGCTCCATGCCGTAAGCATGCATCGTATCGAAGAGGTCGTCGTAGAACTTCAGGCCCGCTTCATTCGGCTCCAGCTCGTCGCCGTTCGGGAAGATGCGTGTCCAGGCAATGCTCGTGCGGAAGCACTTGAAGCCCATCTCAGCGAGCAGTGCAATATCTTCTTTGTAGTGATGATAGAAGTCAATGGCCTCATGGTTCGGATAGACCTTCCCCGGCACGACTCCATCCGTGATCTCACGCGGCTTGCCCGGACCGCCGACCGTCATGACGTCAGCCACGCTGACGCCCTTGCCGCCTTCCTGCCAGCCGCCTTCGAGCTGATGGGCAGCGACGGCACCGCCCCATAAAAATCCTTTTGGAAATGGCATGATGAAACCTCCCTGCCCGACTCAGGCTTTCTTCTCGAGCGCCTCGATGCGCTTATAGGCATCGATGAATTCGAGCGCAATCGTCTTGAACGCCTCTGCGCTCATGAGCTGATCTTCTGCATGCAGGATCAGCAGATTAACCGTATTGCCCTCCCCTGAAGCTTCTTTCTGCAACAGGCCGGCATGGGCGTCGTGGCCTTCGATGAACGCCGCGTCACCCTCTTCGATCATCTTCGCGGCCTCTTCATAGTCGCCCTTCTTCGCTGCCTGGATGGCCTCGATGTAGCAGCTGCGCGCCGTGCCGACGGACGAGATGATCTGGAATGCAATGAGCTCTAATCCTTCCATCGCTTGTCCCTCCTCAGTCGTTCATGAGCTTGCGCGCAAGGGCAAGGGTGCCTTTGCCGTCCATGCGGCCGTACATGCGCATATCGATCGCATCGACTGGCACACCGGGGACCTGCTCAGCAATCTTGTTCTTCTGGAAGCGGATCTGCGGTCCAAGCAGAACAACATCGGCATCCGCGGCTTTCGTAGCCGCCTCCGAAGCGGAGAAGGCATCGATGGAGCACTCATAGCCCTCGGCAGCAGCTGCTTCCTTCATCTTACGGACGAGCATGCTCGTGGACATTCCCGAAGCGCATAATAAGACAATCTTTTTCATGATAGAAACTCCCTTTCTTTATACATCGTTAGATAGAATCATATGTGATATCAGAAGTGATAGTCGACCATCGTGCGCAGGAAGTTGCGGTGGTACGTCTCGCCTTTGTGGCCGTACAGCGTGTTCTGCGCATTGGCGTATTCGTAGAACGTCTCCCACTCGATGTTCTTGGCCGGCACATACTTGAAGCCGAAGATCCAGCCCTTCGATCCCGGCTGCAGCGCGCCCCACTCCTTGTCGCCGAAGATGCCGACGAGGTTGTTGATGTTGCGCGCGTAATTATACCAGCGTGCATAGAGCTGGAAGGAACCCGGGTCGTTGATGTTCGACCAGCGGTAGTTGAGACGAAGTGCCGTGCAGCTGTTCTTGTCATACTTCGTCTCCTGGTAGCCGTTGGCCCCCCATTCACCGACTTTGTAACTCGGTGCATTCGTGCGCGCATAGTCGCCGATCAGGAAGATGTTCTTCATCGGATTCCACATCGCACTGAGGACAAAGCCGAGGTTGCCAGCTGTGTTTGGCAGTTCCGACGGCGTCTCCGTGACGGTGTACTTGCCGCTTGCATCTACTGTCCCGCTGAGTCCAGGCGTATAGTAGATGGAGAAACCCGGGTCACTGTTGAACTCACCATAGGATTTATCTCCAGCTTGACCACCGTACCATGTAAAATCTCCACCGCCTTTAATTGTACCGCTGAGGTCTTTGATAGTAGCATTTGTGCCCTCAACCTTGAAGGTCTTTGTCGTGTCGTAGACATTCTGGCCCATTGACTCATGCTTGCCAATGTTCAGCTTAGCAATCGCTGCGTTAATCTGCAGGCCGTGGCCAATCTGGCCCTGGACGCCAGCACCGTAGACACTGAAGTTATAGCCCTTGTCCGTCGGCGTCAGGTAGAAGGCATTTGCCGTGAGCTTCGATTTCGGGATGGCCGTGCTGATGACGGCACCGTCTGTCTCGTTGCCAAGCAGGACATTCTGGAAGCCGAGGCCGCGCCATCTGCGGCCGATATCGTAGTTGACCACGCCGGTCTTGCCCTCTGCCCAGACGCGCTGGATCGTGCCATCTTCATCGTCGTGGCCACTGTGAGATTTGAGGGTACCATCCGCCATGACGTAGTTGGCATAGCGCGGATTCGTCTCGCTCTCAAAGTTGAAGTTCCAGTCGTCGTTGACCTTGAACTTGCCCTTGAGGTCGAGATAGAAGCGGCGGTTGTCGTTGCGGTCGATGTAGCCCTTGATGTTGTCGTTATCCCAGCTGACGCGGCCGAAACCGGAGATCTTGATACGGTCCATCTCACTCTTGACGCTCTTGCTCAGGCCGTTCAGCTGCTTTTTCTGACTGCGTTCCTGATTCTTGAGCTGACTATTCTGGTGGCGGAGTTCCTTGATTTCCTTCTCCAAGTTGCTCTGCTGCTGCTCGAGGGCCGCGATGCGGCTGTCGATGTCCTGTGCTGTATCGGCCGGTGCGGCAAGAGCCGTCCCCGTCAGGCTCATGGTAATCCCCAGCAGGAGCGCGGCCGTCTTTTCCTTCTTCATCATGCCAAACATCCTCTTTCTCTCTTTTCTCTTTTGTATCCCATAATCCCCAATCCATCAGCAGCTTTACGGCTCGATGGCAGCCTCAGCCTTGTCTGTCTCTTCTATGGCCTCAGCATCGCCTTTTTCCTCTTTGAGGAACGCGCGGTCCTGTGCTTTGAGGAAGGGGAAGTAGATGACCGTCGCGATGGCGAGGTTCACAATCTGTACGACAGCACCCTGCCAGCCATCGAGCAGGAAGCCTGCGATGATCGGTGGCGTCGTCCAGGGAACCTGCACGGCGCTGAACGGGGCCATGAAGCCCGAGGCGATGGCACCGTAGGTGATGAACATCGCGATGAGCGGCACGATGACGAACGGCACGAGCAGGTACGGGTTAAAGACGATCGGCAGGCCGAAGATCAACGGTTCATTGATGTTGAAGAGGCCCGGCACAAAGGCCATCTTGAGCAAAGAGCTCAGCTGTTCTGACTTCGCCGTGAAGATACCAGCGAGCAGCAGGCCGAGCGTCAGGCCACAGCCACCGCTCTTGACAAAGACATCGTTGATCTGGCACGTGAAAATCTTGGCTTCTGGGTTGTTGACGAGCGTCATGCCCATGTCGATGAGGTGCTGGTTGTCGAGCGAATTGGCGATGAGCAGCGGGCTCACGACGCCGCCGACGACGTTCGGGCCATGGATGCCGGCCCAGAACAGGATGCTCTGGAGGCCGACGATGACCGTGCCGCCCGCCAGCGAATCCGAAAGGCCCTGCAGCGGCGTCTGGATGACTTTGAAGATGAGTTCTGGAAGTGTCGTCGCACCGATGTAATGGCAGAGTCCGTAGAGGACCGAAGCGCAGGTGAAGAAGATCATGCCCGGCACGAGCGCCGTGAACGCTTTCGCCACGCCCTGCGGTACGGCATCCGGCATCTTGATGCCGATGTGGTTCTTCTCGCAGTAGCAGAAGACGTACGAGACGAAGAACGCGACGAGGATAGCGGTGATGACGCCGTTGCTGCCGACCCATGCCTTCGGGATGATGTCGGCTACTGTCTCGCCGCCCTTCGACAGGATGGTCGGCGGCATCAGGATCAGGAAGGTCGACAGCGCGAGGATGGATGCCATCATGGCATCACAGCCCTCATTCTCTACGAATTTATAGGTGATGGACAAGACGACGATCAGCGCCAGGACGCTGAAGGTGCCGCCGGCCACCGCATTGAGTGGTGCCGTCCAATCGGTTCCGAAAAGGGAGGCCATGAATTCGGCGTATCCCGGCACCGGCAGGTTGGCCAGCAGCAGGAATACAGAACCGCAGATCGTGAACGGCGTCGTCATGATGAAGCCATCACGCAGAGCTGCTACCGCACGAATCTGAGCAAACTCCCCCATGATTTCGATAAACTTATCGAAAAGTTCTTGTTTAGTCATGCTCTTTCCTCTTTCCTATCTCCATTGTTCCCAAATGATACATGCTATCCACGAGCCCTGTCTCAGGCTCCCTTCCCCTCAAGGTGATTCTAATATACCATGGGCCATTTTCGCGTTCAACAAAATGAAATCAATAGGAAACACGGCTTCAACGATGGGCGAAAAAAAAACAGCGTCTTGAAACGCTGTTACAAAATTCCACTATGTAATTCACTCGTCAAGGCAGGCAGCAATCCACCAAGATCGTCAGGACTATCAATAATGAAAGTGCTTACTCAGCCATATCTCTTTTTCCTGTGCGTTGCGGAAGTCCACGCGCGTCATCAGGACGGCGAAGAGGACATCCGTAACATACTTGGCCCCCATCAGGAAGACGCGGGGACCGAGCTCTTCCATCGACTTGACAGAAGCCACGGGAAAGACGACATCCGCAAGCGAAGCCAGGGTCGACTCCTGATTCGCCGTGATCAACAGGAACGGATTGCCGCGCAGCTTCAAGAGATGCGCGATGTCGATGAGCATGCGGTTCTCGCCCGTGCGGCTGATGAAGAAGCCCACATGTTCCTTCGGCGCGCCCGTCGCCTGCAGGTACTGCATCGTCATAGCGGTGTGGACGGTCGAGCACTTGTTGGCCATGATGAAGCTCGAAGCGGCCATGTTGGCGATATCGAGGTTGTTGTCCATCGCATAAAAGTCAATGTGCTGTGTCTTCTGCAAGATTGCGAAAGCCCGCACGAATTCCTTGGCATCCAGCATCTGGTAGGTCTCCTGCAAGGCATCAATCTCCAGTCGCGTGACTTTGTCCAGGATGGAATGCACCGAGTCCTGATTCGTCACGGACAGCTCGACGCCATAGGGCTGTTCCAGATACTTCATCATCTGTGCGAGAAATTCCACGCGAAATTCCGTGTAACCGCCAAAACCGAGCTTCTGGCAGAAACGCACGATGGCAGCCGAGCTCGTATACGTCTCCCGCGCCAGCTGGCGCGTCGTCATGCTCGGCAACAGGCGGGAATGCTGCAACAAGTACGTCGCAATCGTTCGCTCTGAATCCGAGAAGTCTTGTTGCTCCTGCAATTCCTTGATCAAATTCATTCGTCATCCTCCGTTGGCAGTGGCACGTCGCCGTCTTCCGGCAGCGGGATGGCGCCGTCCTCGTAGATGTCATGGCCCGCTGGCTCCGGTGCGGCAGGCTGCGGCGCGGCCTTTGTCGTCTCGACGCCGACGACGTTGGCGCCGAAGACGTCGAAGGCTTTCTTGAGGGAGGCGCGCTCGTCGGGGGCGACTTCCTCGAGGATCTCCGTGGGCTCCGGCTTTGCAGGCGGCGTCTCGCGCCTTGGTGCAATCTTCGGTGCGGCTGGCCGCGGGCGCGGTGGGGCCTTCATCGGCGCGTCCTCGCCGGCGCAGACGAGGCGCAGCTCACGACCCGTGAGCTCCTGCAGGATGCGCTCGATGATCTTGCGGTAATTGCGCATGACGAGTGAAGCCATGAGGCCGCTCTGCATGCGCATGTGGAACTGGCTGGCCGTCATGCCCATGAAGCGGGCGTTCTGGATGCAGGCGAGGATTGGCGCCTTGTGCTGCTCGCGCAGGGACTGAAAGAGCTGGTTCCATACCTGCAGACCCGCTTCATCGAGCGCAGCAGGTTCTTCGGGCACGTCTGCCGGTGCCGGCGTGACGGCAGGCGCAGCAGCAGGAGCTGGAGCAGGAGTCGGCACGCCCGTGGCAGGAGCGACAGCAGGCCGGACTCCCGCACCAGCCGTCGCCTGCTTGAGCAGGGCAGTGACCTGCGCAAGAGCAGCTTCGAGCTTGGCAATGCGCGCCTCGTCAGCAGGATTGCTCGAAGCAGCTCTCGGTCCGTTACTGGCAGCCTGCCCCGCATTTTCTTGAGTCGATGCCACAAGCTCGGGGCGGCAGAGTTCCATCAATGCGACCTCGACGGTGATGCGCGGCTGCGGCGACCACTTCATCTCCGTCATCGCCTCGTGCAGGCGCGCGATCATGCGCGGCAGGACCTCGGGCGCGAAGAGCTTGGCCTGATCTTGCAGTACATCCTGTGGCTCGGCGTAGAGGTCCATGGCCTCGACGGTGCCCGCCGCCTGGAAGATCATGAGGCTGCGCAGGTGCAGCGATAGCTCCGAGAGGATCTGCTTGAGGTCCTTGCCGTCGCGCAGCAGCTCCGCAAGGATCTGGAGCGCCTCCTGCACATTGCGCGCGGCGAGCGCTTTCGTCATCTTGTAGATCCAGTCGTGGCCGACGAGGCCGAGGATCTGGCGCACGCGCTCTGCCGTGATTGTCCCTTCGGCGAGCGCCGCGCACTGGTCGAGGATGGACAGCGCATCGCGCATGCCGCCGTCGGCCTGTATCGCGATCATCGCGAGGGCCTCGTCCTCGGCCTCCATCTTCATCTCTGCCGTGATGTAGCGCAGGCGGCTCTCGATCTCCTCGACAGTGATGCGCTTGAAGTCGTAGCGCTGGCAGCGCGACTGGATGGTCGGCGGGACCTTGTGGGCCTCGGTCGTCGCGAGAATGAAGACGACATGCGCCGGCGGCTCCTCGAGTGTCTTCAGGAGCGCGTTGAACGCCTCGGTCGTCAGCATGTGGACCTCGTCGATGATGTAGACCTTGTAGCGGCCATCGACCGGCGCGAACTTGACCGTCTCGCGCAGGTCGCGGATCTCGTCGATGCCGCGATTGGACGCCGCATCGATCTCAAAGACATCCATCGAGGAGCCATCCGCTATCTTGCGGCACTGCTCACACTGCCCGCACGGCTCCGGCGTCGGCCCGTGCTCACAATTGAGCGCCTTCGCCAAGATCTTCGCCGTACTCGTCTTGCCCGTGCCGCGTGGGCCGGCAAAGAGATACGCATGGCCGATGTGGCCGCTCGTGATCGCATTCGCCAGCGTCCGGCTGATATGCTCCTGCCCGACGAGGTCCTTGAACGTCTGCGGCCTCCACTTCCGATACAGCGCAATATACGCCATCGCAAACTCCTCTCCTCTCCTATGATTACCACCATTTGATTTGCAGACATCGCAGGTACGAAGCCCGGCCGGGGACGACTGACCAACGCTGCGCGTGACGTTCTGCTAAACCTGTTTTTTGCCTTTTAACACAGCCTTACCGGAACGCTAAACGCGCTCCGCTTGAACGACGCGTTCCGGCAAGGATTCTCGTAGGCAAAAAACAGGTTCTTCACGCAGAACGTCAAAGCTCCGCTTATGGTCAGCCATCCCCGGCCTTCCTTCGCAGAGCACCGACTCCATCCCACTCACTGCCTTGCCAGCGGCTGCGATGTCCGCTGTTTGTTCCTCTATTGCTGCAGGCTAGCGGCGCCAGAGGATGTCTATAAGTGGAGCTTCAACCTGCTGCGCGGGACACCGACTCCATTCCGCTCTCTGCTCTGTGAGCGGTTGCGATGTCTGCTGTTTATCCTTTTATTGCTGTAAGTCAGCGCCGATGGAGGGTGTCTATAAGTGGAGCTTCAGCCTGCTGCGCGGAACGTTAGACACCCTCCATCGGCGCCTCACTTCCATGAACAATAACAATAATATATAGTAAAAAAATATATAGTAAAAAAGCAGCCGTTTCTGGCTGCTCTCCATCCTTTTCCACGTCGAACCGCAGTCCCCAGGCACCCTCGCGGCACATGGAACGATTCGCTTAACGCTGCTTCCTTCCGGACCTGACGTGGTTCACGAGGCCCCATTGCGCAAGACCCAGGCGCTGCGGCCCGACCTGAAAAAGGATATAAAAATGGCGGAGAGTGAGAGATTCGAACTCTCGATACAGGTTTCCCCGTATACACGCTTTCCAGGCGTGCTCCTTCAACCACTCGGACAACTCTCCACAATGCTCTACTATCAGAAGCTATTCAATTTTGTTGCCCTGCCGCGTGATTGCCGCCTGCAACGATATATATCTTACCATCCCATCTGCCTCCTGTCAACACCCTTTTTTCTCTTTTTCCACAAAAAAATCTCCGCAGATTTCTCTGCGGAGACTCTATGCATTGCTTACCAGATGAAGAGGCCTGCAAGACCGGCAGACAGCAGGGAGACCAGGATACCCGAGAGCAGCATGTAGCCGACGTTGCGGGAAATCAGGTCGTTCTTGTTGTCGTCGACGAGACCTTTGAAGCAGCCGATGATCATGCCGAGCGTCGAGAAGTTCGCGAACGACGTGATGAAGACCGTCAGCACGCCCTGCATGTGGCGGCTGTAAGTGCTCAGGATGTCCTGCACGCTGAGCATGACGACGAACTCATTCGTGACGAGCTTCGTGCCCATGTACTGCGCCATGGCGAAGGCTTCCGTCGAGTCGAGGCCGAGCAGCCAGGCAAACGGGAACATGATGCAGCCGAGGATATTCTCGAGCGTGATGGCCGGATGGATCAGCACGAGCAGCATGTCGATGAGCTTGGCGAGTGCGACGAACGCGATGACGTTCGCGCAGATGATCAGCACCAGTCTTCCAGCGCCGAGGATGGAGTTGCCGAGGAACGAGAAGAACGGCTCGCGCTCCTTGCCGCCGTCATCGAGGCGGGCAACCGTGTCCTCCTCCTCCGTGATCTTGACCGGATGCAGGAGGTTCGTGACAATCAGGGCGTTGATGACGTTTAATGGAACTGCCGTCAGGATGAACTCAGCCGGCATCATCTTCGTGTAGACGCCGATCAGGGCGGCCGTGACGCAGCTCATGGACATCATCGCGAGCGTCAGGCAGCGGTCTGCCTTCATGCGCTTGAGCTGCAGGCTCGAGACGGCTAGGGCTTCCGTGTTGCCGAGGAACATCATCTCGATGGCGAAGAAGGACTCAAACTTCGGCTCGTGTGTGAGGAAGGCCAGCGCCTTGCCGATCCACTTGATGACGAACGGCAGGAGGCCGATGTACGTCAGGATGTCGAAGAGCGGCACGACAAGGAGGATCGGCAGCAGGGCCGAGGTGAAGAAGTTCATCTGCGGCACATGGACCCAGTCCGGGAATGCGAAGGCGATGCCCTCGTAGGCGACGCTGACGAGCCAGGTGAAGCCTGCGGCTGCGGCCTGGACAATGTCGCGCCCAATCGGGAACGAGGTCAGGAACCATGCGATGAACACGTTGAGCGCGAGCAGTGAACCGACGCCGCGCCAATGGATGTCCTTGCGCTTCTTCGAGAGAAGCACGCCGACGGCCAGGAAGATCAGCACGCCGAGGAGATTAATGATGAAATACATACGGGTTGCTCCTATCTTCTTTGGATGAGATCTTTGCGGCCACTGCCCGAAAAGGACATGTGACCGACTTTTCCATTACATCATTATATATCAGAGGTCATTATCCGTAAAGGCAAACGGGAGGATTTCTGCAAGCGTCGCCACCTGCACATCGCCCTTGAGGTTCGCCATGATGATCTTCGGGATCTTGAATTCGCTGATGGCCTGGCGGCACATGCCGCACGGCGAGCACGGGCCCGGCGTATCGGCGATGATCGCGATGGCCGCGAAGTCGCGGTGGCCCTCGGAGACCGCCTTGAAGATGGCCGTGCGCTCGGCGCAGTTCGAGACCGGGTAGCTGGCATTCTCGATATTGCAGCCGCCGAAGACCTTGCCGTCCTTCGTCAGCACGGCTGCGCCGACCTTGAAGTTCGAGTACGCCGCATAGGCGCGCTCCCGATAGGCTTTCGCCACTTCGATGAGTTCCTGATCCGTCATTCCATGCCCCTTCTTTCTATCAATACTTCTCGACTTTGTCTTTCTCGACGCGCGCGTAGACGAGCGGCTCTTTTACGGGCTGCTCATCGCCGATGGCAATGGCCTCGCGGTACATCTTCTCGGCATCGGCAAGGGCCGACTCCTTCGAGGTGTAGAGCGTCACGAGGCTGTCGCCTTCCTTGACTTCATCGCCGTACTTCTTGTGCAGGATGAGGCCTGCCGAGAAGTCGATCGTGCTCTCCTTCGTCTCGCGGCCTGCGCCGAGCACGACGGACGTCTCGCCGATCTCCTCGGCGTTCATCTTCGTGATGTAGCCCGAGCGCTCTGCCTTGATCTCCGCGCGGTACGGTGCCTGCGGGAACTTCGTGTAGTCGCGCAGCACGCTGTCATCGCCGCCCTGGGCGCGGACCATCGTGCAGAACGTCTCGAAGGCGCTGCCGTCCGCAATGGACTTCTCGGCCATCGTGCGGCATTCCTCCGGCGTGCCCTTGCCGACGAGGTAGAGCATGTTAGAGGCGAGCTGCAGCGATACTTCGCGCAGATCAGCCGGGCCTTCGCCCTTGAGGACATCCATCGACTCCATGACTTCGATGCTGTTGCCGATGCCGTAGCCGAGCGGCGTGTCCATATCGGTGATCAGGGCGACCGTGCGGCGGCCGGCGAGCTCGCCGATGGCGACCATCGTCTGCGCGAGCTTGATGGAATCATCGAGCGTCTTCATGAAGGCGCCGCTGCCCGTCTTGACGTCGAGCAGGATGCAATCAGAGCCGGCTGCGAGCTTCTTGCTCATGATGGACGAAGCGATGAGCGGGATGCAGTCGACCGTCGCCGTGACGTCGCGCAGTGCGTAGAGCTTCTTGTCGGCCGGCGCGAGGTTGCCCGACTGGCCGATGACGCTGACGCCGCACTTGTTGACCGTGTCGAAGAATTTCTCGCGCGAGAGCGCCGTCTGGTAGCCGGGGATAGACTCGAGCTTGTCGACCGTGCCGCCCGTGTGGCCGAGGCCGCGGCCGCTCATCTTCGCGACCTTGCCGCCGCAGGCTGCGACGATTGGCGCGCAGATGAGCGTCGTCTTATCGCCGACGCCGCCCGTCGAGTGCTTGTCGACCTTCTTGCCCGCGATGGCCGAGAGGTCGATCATGTCGCCCGACTTCGCCATGACCTTCGTGAGCTCCGTGATCTCGTGATCCGTCATCCCCTTGAACCAGATGGCCATGAGCATCGCCGACATCTGGTAATCGGGGATGTCCCCCTTGACGTAGCCGTCGATCATATAGGTGATCTCAGCGTCCGTCAGTGCTTCTCCGTGCTTCTTCTTCGTGATCAGATCGTACATGCGCATAATAATTTTCCCCTTATTCGATATATTTTGATAGATTCCCCTATACGTCTCCCAAAAGGGAGGCATCTGTCATTCGATGATGCGCGGCAGCAGGCTCTCGCCCTTCGTGTAAAGGTCAGCACCGAAGATGTCCGAGATGGTCGCGCCAATCATCGCGAACGTCGGATACGTGCCGAGGTTGAGCCCTGCCTTGACGTGCTTGCCGTACATCAAGAGCGGCACGTACTCGCGCGTGTGATCCGTGCCCGGTGCGCCCGGATCGCAGCCGTGATCGGCCGTGATCATCAGCAGATCGTCGTCCTTCATCTTGACCATGAACTCGCCGAGCTGACGGTCGAAGACCGTCGATGCCTTCGCGTAGCCGTCGATGTCGCGGCGATGGCCGTACTGCATGTCGAAGTCGACGAGGTTGACAAACGCGAGGCCCGTGAAGTCCTCATCCATGAGCTTCAGCGTCTTCTCCATGCCGTCGACGTTATCCTTGTTGATGCCGAGCGTGCGGCTGATGCTGCGGCCCGCGAAGATATCCGAGATCTTGCCGACGCCGATCGTCGCGAGACCCTTGCGCGCGAGCGCATCCATCATCGTGTCGCCCGTCGGGTCGAGCGAGAAGTCGTGGCGGCGCGGCGTGCGCGTGTAGTTCGGGTACTCGCCGACGTACGGGCGCGCGATGATGCGGCCGACGCCGTGCTCGCCCTGCATGATCTTGCGCGCCATGCGGCAGTATTCGTAGAGCTGCTCGACCGGCACATCGTCCTCGTGCGCTGCAATCTGCAAGACGCTGTCGGCCGACGTGTAGACGATCAGCGCGCCCGTCTCCTTCTGCTCGCGGCCGTAGTCGTGGATGACCTTCGTGCCCGAGTACGGCTTGTTGCAGATGATCTTGCGGCCGAATGCCTTCTCGAGCTCTGCGATGACTTCCGGCGGGACGCCGTCGGGGTACGTCGGCATCGGGCGCTCCGAGATGATGCCCGCAATCTCCCAGTGGCCCGTCGTCGTGTCCTTGCCGCGCGAGAGCTCGCGCAGGCGGGCAAAGGCGCCGATTGGCTGAGCCTCCGGCGTGCCGCAGCCGACGCCGTCGATGTTGAAGAGGCCGAGCTTCTTCATGTTCGGCGTATCGTACTCCTTCGAAGCGACGATGGAGCGCAGCGTGTTGCAGTCGCCGTCGCCAAATTCCTTCGCATCCGGCTCTGCGCCGATGCCGAAGCTGTCGAGAACAATGATGAACGCGCGTTTGAATGCATGCATGTCTGTCATTCCTTTCTACTCGATTTTTTCGATTTTTTAACAATCAAATCTCATCCTTGAGGACCTTGACGGCAGCGCTGGCGCCGAGGCGTGTGCAGCCCGCTGCGAGGAAGGCTTCCATCTCCTCGCGCGTGTGGATGCCGCCCGCGGCCTTCATCTGCACGTTCGGTCCGATGTGCTTCTTGAAGAGTTCGATGTCCGAAAGCTTCGCTCCTGCCGAGCCGAAGCCCGTCGACGTCTTGATGAAGTCGGCGCCGCCTTCCGTCACGCAGTGGCAGGCCGCGATCATCTCCTCTTCCGTCAGGAAGCATGTCTCGACGATGACCTTGAGCACGCGCGCGCCGCAGAGTTTCTTGAGTGCGCGGATTTCCTTGGTCACATAGTCCGTCTCGCCTGCCTTGAGCATGCCGATGTTGATGACCATGTCGATCTCCTCGGCGCCATCCGCGAGGGCTTGTGCCGTCTCCGCAATCTTAGCCGCCGTGTTGCAGTTGCCGTTCGGGAAGCCGACGACCGTCGCGACCTTGAGGGCATCGCCGTACTTGGCTACGATGCGCGGCACATAAGCGGACGGCACCATGACCGTCGCCGTGTGGTACGTCACGGCCTCGTCGCAAATGCGCTGGATATCTGCCCAGGTTGCCGTCTGCTTCAGGAGCGTGTGGTCGACATGTGCCAGGATCTCTGCTGCTTTCATTCTGTATTCCTCCTATTGTTCGGCGCTTGCCGGTGGAGTGACACCCTGTTCACTCTGTTGGCAATCGTCAGACTCTTTTCTCTGTGCTATCGCTTTTTCTTGTTTCTATTGTAATCAATAGCAAACGAAATAGAAAGGACATCTGTCTTAAAAAAAGCTGCTGTGATAAAAAACACGCCCAATGGCTAAAAATATAAAGCGAATTGTTCTCACCCCCCGAAAAATGTTATAATGAAGGTAACGATTATGATACCTGTATCGGGGAAAGGGTATATAAAGTGAACAACACCATACGCGACTACGTCGCCCACCATTTCGAAGAGGCTCTGCGCAGCGGCTGCATCACCGTCTGCTACGAGCCTATCTTGCGCGCCCTGACGAACAAGATCTGCTCGTTCGAGGCGCTCGCACGCTGGCATGATCCGGAGCGTGGAGAGATCCTCCCGCGCGACTTCATTCCCGTGCTTGAAGAAACCAACAAGATCCACCTGCTCGACCACTTCATCGCGAAGACCGCCATCCAGGCGCTCCACGCCCGGCAGCAGTGCGGCCTGCCGCTCGTGCCGGTCGTCATCAACCTGTCGCGGCGCGATTTCTGCCTGACGGATCCGGCCAGTGTCCTCAATCATCTGATGGAGAAATACCAGCTGCTGCACATCTACCTGCAGGTCGAGATCACAGAGACGGCCTTCGTCGACGATGAAGCCATCCTCACAGAGTCCATCCAGAAGCTGCGCGCGAGTGGCTACACGGTCACGCTCGACAATTTCGGCGAGGGCCATTCGTCGCTCGCAGCCCTGCAGCGCTGCGCCATCGACGAGATCAGCCTCGACAAGGTCTTCTTCGAGAACTTCACGAAGAGCAGCCGCCTCTTGCTGACCTCCATCCTGCTCATGGCCAAGACGCTCGGCATCCACACGGCTGCCGAGGGCGTCCGCACGAAGGAACAAGCCGACTTCCTGCGCCGCATCGGCTGCGAGAAAATGCAGGGCCCAGTCTGCCGCCCGCACGCCACGGCCATCGAGCAACTGCGGGAAGTCCAGGCGCAGGCACAGCAATTCGAATCGATGCTCGAACAGCAGGTTTTCCGCCAGGTCGGCCTGACGAATCTCGTGACCGACACGCCCGTCGCCCTGCTCGCAGACGATGGACAGTCCCTGCACCTGCTCACAGCCAATACAAGCTACCAGAGGGCGCTGCATCTCAGCGGCATCAACAGCATCCAAGAGGCAAACGAGCGAATGCGCGAACTGCCGCAGCTCATCCAGTCGCGCTTGCGCGCGCTGGCCGATGCGACCATCCGGAACCGTGCACCCGAGACAGAGATCTTCCTCAGCGACGGCCACTACTTCCCGTTCAAGCTGCAGAACCTCGCCGGCACGAGCAGCTTCTACATCCACCGCGCCGAGCTCCAGCTCCTGCCGCAGGAACGGCTGACGTCATCGAGCGAAGAGTACGACAAGATCATGCGCCACCTCATGCAGTTCTACCACGACATCTACCTCATCGACATCCAGAAGAACCGCATCGAGGTCATCACGGCAAGCGTGTCGACCATAAAGGCCGGCGCGCGTATGCACGGCATCATGGCGGCCTTCATGAATTTCGCCAATCTGCACATCCATCCGGACGACCACACGCGCTTCCTGCACTACATCCACCGCCTCACCAGCATCAGCAGGAATGATATCTGCGCCACGCGCTTCGACCTCTTCCGGGTCAAGATGCCAAATGGCGGCTACCATTGGAAGAATTTCAGCCTCACGGCATTCCGCTATGAGGGCAGGCCCTGCCAGCTGCTCTGCCTGCGCGACTTCGTCTTCGAGGAGTTGCCCGATCGCGACAAGCTCATCAACACCGTCATGGCCTCTTACGGCTTCACGAGCCAGCCCGGCAGCCAAGAGAGTCAGATCACAGACGCGACGCTCTGGCGGACACTGACGCAGTTCTCGCACCGCAAGCTCTTCTGGAAGGACAAAGAGGGCCGCTTCTGCGGCGCGAGTCCTGCATTTCTGCGCTACTACGGCATCCAGAACATCACAGAGCTCCTCGGCAAGACCGACCGCGACCTCGGCTGGCATCTCTCCGACTCCTACATGGACCAGGCAGAGAAACGCATCCTCAAGAAGGGCGAGCCCATCCACGACGGCCATGGCCTCTGCATTGCGCGCGGCCGCCAGCACGCCATCTCCTTCTCGAAGTACCCCATCTACCAGAAATCCGAGATTGTCGGCCTGCTCGGCGAGTTCCGCGACGTCGAGGAAGAGCGCAGCTACCACGAACTGCAGCGCAGGCTCTACCTCGTCGACGAAGAGACGGGCTTCTACAACTACCGCGGCATGCTCCTCACGAGCGTCGAGTTTGCCGACAACCTGCGGCTTAACCAGGTCGGCTACGTCGGCGCCATGTTCGTCGTGCCGGAATTTGCCTCACTCAGCAAGCGCTACGGTCCCGCAGTCGAGCGCGCAGTACTGCTCCGCATCTGCACGGTCATCAGGAAGAACCTGCCCGCCGCCACAGTTTGTGTCCATACGGGCAGCGGCGTCTTCGTGCTGTTCCTCAAGGGACAGACCGTCGGTGCCATGCGCACCTTCATCGAGCAGGTCAAGGCCGAACTCACCGCCATCAAGGAGATCGATGGCGTCACCTGTCATCTCTCGATGCGCTACGCCCTCGAATCCGGTGCAGAGGCCCGCAGTTCCGATGAATTCCTCAAGATCCTCTCCTCGCGCTGCCTCGACTACCTGCCGTCCTTCGGCATCACAGGCACACTCGGCGACCAGATTCCCTTCGACATCGAGAAATTCGACCATCTCAACTGGCTCATCTACATCGCCGACCCGGAGACCTACAACCTGCTCTACGTCAATCTCTGCGCACTCCGCAGCTGTCATCTGCCGGCCGACTACCAGTACGCAGGCCAGAAGTGCTACGCCCTGATTGCCGGCCTCTCTTCGCCGTGCACGGCCTGCCCGAAGGAACAGCTGCGCCGCGACCGCTTCCACTTCCGGCAGTTCCACTCGCCGCACACCAGCAAGGATTACCTCATCTGGGAGACGATGATCTCCTGGAACAACCGCAACTGCATCTTCTCCGACAGCCTTGATGTCGAGCGCATGATTGCCAACAACCAAGGCAGCAGGACGACAGAACAGACCGACATCTCCATCAATGACATCACGAGCCTCGCCATACAGGAGGAAGACCCGAATGTCGGCATCCAGCGCATGATGGAGAAACTCGGCCGCACGCTCGCCGCCGCGCACATCATCCTGATGGAAGAAGAGGCCGACGGCTTCCACCTGAGCTGCACGTACGAATGGCACGCGGAAGATTGCGCACCACTGCGCCAGCGCCTGCAGCACACCACCATTCTCGAGAACAAGCCGTTCTACGATGCATTCCACAGAAGCTCCGTCCTGCTCATCGACAATGCCGCAGCCTATCAGGAGCGCCACCCCGAGCTGGCGACGATCCACCAAGGAGAACTCGAGCGCTATGCCATTGGCCAGCTCATGATCGAGCACCGCTCCCTCGGTTACATCGCCATCATCGATCCGACCAAAGAGGAGTTCGCCGCCATCGCCAAGCCGCTGCACACCATCCTGCGCGTCACCTCCATCATGATGCGCAACCGCAACAACATCCAGAAACTGCACGAGATCAGCACAATCGACCAGCTCACGGGCATCGGCAACCGACGCGCCCTCAATAATTTTATCGACAAGTGCCTGCGCCCCGGCACGATGTACGCCGTCATCTTCGTCGACGTCAACGGGCTTAAGAAGATGAACGACACCTTCGGCCATGCGCGCGGCGACCTGCTCATACAGACCATCGCCTACGTCCTCTCGAATGTTGCCGGCAAGAACCATGTCTTCCGCCTCGGCGGCGATGAATTCCTCGTGCTCATGCCGTGCAGCAACGACGAGGAGGCCATCACCATCATCGACCACATGGAGCAGAGCATGGAGACGCATCGCTGCAGTGCCGCCATCGGCTACGTCCTCTGCCTCGCGCCTTTCCACGACCTTGAAGGGATTATCCATCAGGCTGACGAGCGGATGTATTCCGACAAGAAGCGCAAGCACATGCGCCGCGACGACGACTGAGATAAAAACAAAAAATCAGCTCCGATCTCAGATGGAGCTGATTTTTTATGCCATCACACCTTGTAACAAAGAGCGATGACTTCATATGGGCGGAGCATCTCTTTGATGCCCGGGTAATTGCCGATGAGCTTCTCGCCCGCTTTCGCGCCGACTGCGGGCAGTTCTGGCATCGGAACGTCAGTCGGACGGAAGTTGCAGAGCACGAGCAGATGCTCACCCGCAAGCTCGCGCTCATAGGCAAGCACATCATCGTTCTCGCGCGCGAGGAAATGGATGGAGCCCTCTGCGATGATGCGGTGCTTCTTGCGCAGTGCGATGAGCTCGCGGTAGAAGGCGAGGATGGAGTCCGTATCCTGCTGCTCGCACTCGACGTTGATGGAAGTGTGGTTACGGTTGACGCCGAGCCACGGCGTGCCCGAGGTGAAGCCGGCCGACTCGCCTGCCGTCCACTGCATCGGCGTGCGGCCGTTGTCGCGCGAACGCGCTTCGATGACCTTCATCGTCTCCACCTCCGACAGTCCCGACTCGCGCAGGATGCCGTGGTAGTTGATGCTTTCGACGTCGCGGTAGTCGGCTATGTCCGCGAAGTCGGCATTCGTCATGCCGATCTCCTCACCCTGGTAGATGTAGGGCGTGCCGCGCATGAGATGAATCGCGGCGGCGAGCATCTTTGCCGACTCCTTCCAGTAGCAGTCCGTATCGCCGAAGCGCGAGACGATGCGCGGCTGGTCGTGGTTGCACCAGAAGACGGCATTCCAGCCGCCGCCTGCGGCCATGCCCTCCTGCCACGAGGCAAAGATCTCCTTGAGCTTGTGGATGTCGGGCGCCATCAATGACCACTTGTCGCCGTTCTTGTAGTCGGCCTTGAGGTGGTGGAAGGAAAACGTCATCGAGAGCTCGTGCTCATGGGGATTCGTGTAGCGGATGCAGTTCGCAATCGTCGTCGAGCTCATCTCGCCGACCGTCACCATGCCCTCGATGCCGCTGTCGTGCACGAGCTCCTTGAGGTATTCGTGCACATGCGGGCCGTCCGTGTAGAAGCGGCGGCCATCGCCCTCCGCATCGTCGACGAAATCGCCTTTCGAGATGAGGTTGACGACGTCGAAGCGGAAGCCCTTGATGCCCTTTTCCTTCCAGAAGCGCAGGATGGCCTTGAGCTCCTCGCGCACTTCCGGATTCTCCCAGTTGAGGTCGGCCTGCGTGACGTCGAAGAGGTGCAGGTACCACTTGCCGAGCTCGGGCACGTACTTCCAGGCCGAACCGCCGAACTTCGACTGCCAGTTCGTCGGCGGCGCGTCCGGTGCTCCTTCGCGGAAGATGTAGTACTTCATATACTTCTCATCGCCCTTCAGCGCCTTCTGGAACCACTCGTGCGCCGTCGAGGTGTGGTTGAAGACCATGTCGAACATCAGGCCGATGCCATGCGCCGCAGCCTCTGCGATCAGCGCCTCGAGGTCTTCCATCGTGCCGAAGCGCGGGTCGACCGCGCGATAGTCGGCGACGTCGTAGCCATTGTCGCGCTGCGGCGACGGGAAGAACGGCGTGAGCCACAGGAAGTCGACGCCGAGATCAGCGAGGTAGTCGAGTCGGTTCCTGATGCCGTTGAGATCGCCCCAACCACCGCCGTTCGAATCCTGAAACGACTTCGGGTAAATCTGATAGACGACTTTATCTGCAACATTCATCTGTATTTTCCCCACGTTATATTTATTATAAATACCAAATAATAATATTTATATTTTTAATAAATTTCGCTGTTCACTCTTTCTCGCATCAAGCGCAGCCGGAGCCGCAACGAGCGCTCATCGAAAGGGCTACTACAGCGGGGCGTAACGCTACACCCTCTATCCCGTCTGCATTCACATTCGGGAATACTTTTCGCATGATCTGGTAGGCGCCATTGACGTCGGCATTGATTTTCCGGCCATCGTTTGCTTGGAACAGGCCACGATAAACACGGCGTGATTTGTCATAGCGATCCTTGGTTGGAGCCTCGCCATCCAAGAATGAAGTGCCACTCGTGTAGCTTTCTTCCGTCAGCACGACCTTCATGCCGATTGATTCGGCCTTGTACTGGAGCATCTGGAGGAAGCGGGCGAAAGGCAGCTGCACGAAACTCTGGTTGACCCTGCGGCCAAGATTTGCTTTCTGTTTCCAGCCCTTATTCTTGCCGACGACCAGTACCGACACATCCTGCTCCGCGCACAAGTCAATGACCTTGCGACTTGCTTTGTGCAGATAATCCTCGACCTTGCGGTTCCGCTTCGCTGTGAGCCGCGCGATTCGCTTGGATGAATGGCGTCCATTCATCAGCTCACAGATGCTCCTGCGCTTAGCCATCTGCTTGTTGTAGTATTGGTTGACTGACTTGAGCGGCGTCCCCTTGAGCAGGACAGGTCGTTCGCCTGTGTTCCAGGCCAGTGCCGCGAGATTGTCGACGCCGATATCGATGGCGGCATACTTTCCATTGTCGGCTTTCTCCTCGACTTCCGGCAACTCATAGACGAGCTCCAGATCAATCTCACCACCATGCGGGATGATGCGTGCTTGATTGAACACAGCATCTGGTTGACTGGCGAAGATGGCCTTTACCGTGAACCCTTGAAAGACTCTTGGAAAACGGATGACTCCGTCCTTGAGCTTGCAGTTCTGATTCGTCAACACCAGCGGGAAATAGCCATTCTTCGGCTTGTACTTCGGCAGTTTTGGCCGTCCCTTGTACTTCTCGGGATGTGCTTTCCAGTCCTTGATGGCTGCGAAGAACGAAGCCCAGTTCTTATCCAGCAGTCGGAGAGTCTGCTGCGCTGTCTGCGCCGTCGGCATCTCCCGATAGTCGGGGTACTCTGCGTCAGCCTTCAGCAAACGGTCGACTTCGCCGTAGCGCAGCCATTTGCCATCTTCAATGAATGTTTGACGAATCAGGTAGTTGCCGTGGTTGTACAGGTTCTTGGAACGATGACAGAATTCGCGCAGCATGGTGTAGAACGGTGAAGAAGGTTTAAGTCGGTGGTGTTCCACTCGTTTCATCATCCTCTATCGCCTCCTTGATCTTCCGCAGTCTCCTGCGGCTTTCATACAACTTCATGGAGTAGCAATGCAACAGGCTTACGGTATCCTCGAATACTTCCTGCGAGTCAAGTTTTTCGGACCCGACTTCGCTCATGACGACAATCTCACAGTTGTACTTCTGGAACAGATAGTAGAATAAGTCATAGCCGACACGTGCAAGCCTGTCCTTATAGGTCACGACCACACGCTCGACGCGCCCGGCAAGGACATCGTCCAACAGGTCAAAAAAGCCCTTCCGCTTCTCGAAGCTGATACCACTGGCGATATCCGAGAATACGCCGTTGATGGTGTAGCCGTTTGCAAAGCAGAACTGCTTGAGCAACTGAATCTGGTTCTTGAGGTCAGGTTTCTGCTTGGGCGTAGCGACGCGGGCATAGATGTAAGTCTTACGCTTCACATCCTTGTTGAGGAACTTGTAGACATCTTCCTCATTGTAGTCATAGTGGCCATTGGGCATAACGTGGACACGAATAATCCCTGTCTTGACGTATTTCGTGAGCGTTGGCCTAGAAACCTGCAAGACACGAAGAACATCTTTAGCAAACATATGGGGCTCACCTCCCTTCTATAGATAATTATAACATATTTTAATATAATTATCTATAGATTTGGTATGATTGATTTTATATCTTTACTATATCTTTCCCTGTCCTTCTCTCATTCAACTTGTCTGTGACTTGTTTAAACATTCATCTCGCGCCCTTATTATGCTATTCTTGTTTAAACAAGTCAATACGTTTCCGCCAATTTCTTTTTCTTTTTTATCGTTTTTTCTTGCACATCCTGCGAAAGATTTGCAATATGACTGCCCTGCATCCTATAATAAAGAAAACATACTTCAGTAACAAAAATGATCAAGGAAGGAATTTCATGCCAAAAGCAAAATTCAACGATATCTACAAAGACCTCAAGAAGAAGATTGAAGCGCATGCTTACCCCTATCAGAGCCTGCTGCCGTCGGAGCACGAGCTGACGGAAGTCTACGACTGCTCGCGCAATACCGTGCGGCGTGCATTGCGCGGGCTCATAGAACGCGGTTACGCACAGGCCATCCAGGGCAAGGGTGTACGCGTGCTCTACCAGACGCCGGAGCAGAGCACCTTCCGCATCGGCGGCATCGAGACGTTCCAGGAGTCCGCCGCACGCAACCACCTCAACGCCGAGACGCGCGTCATCCACTTCAGCGAGGTCCGCTGCGATGAGGCGCTGAGCGATAAGACGGGCTTTCCCGCCGGCGAGCTGCTCTTTGACATCCGCCGCGTGCGCTACCTCGACGGCAAGCCCTTGATCCTCGACAAGAACCTCTTCCGCACCGACCTCGTGCCCGGCCTCACGCCGGAGATCGCCTCGCATTCCATCTACGCCTACATCGAGGACACACTTGGCATGACGATCGTCACGAGCAAGCGGCGCATGACGGTCGAGCGCGCGACCGAGGAAGACGAGGCCCTGCTCGACCTCGGCAACTACAACTGCCTCGCCGTCATCACGAGCCAGGCCTTCAACGACAACGGCATCCAGCTGGAATACACCGTCTCCCGCCATCATCCGGAGCGCTTCTGCTTCGAGGATACGGCGACGCGGCAGCGCACGACAGCACGATAAGCATAGAAAAGGGAGCCTCCTTCGGGAGGCTCCCTTTTCTATGTCACTCAAAAATCTCAGAGCTCGAGGCCTTTCGCCTTGCGTTCCTGGTACTCGCGGTCGAGGATGCCGAGGATCACGAGGTTCTCGTAGACGCCGTTCGTCAGGATGGTCTCACGGATCAGGCCCTCGCGCTGCATGCCCTCCGACTCGTAGAGGTGAAGTGCGCGCGCATTGTAGTCCTTGCAGTCGAGCCAGGCGCGGTGGAACTTGAGGTCGTCGAAGCCCCATGCCTTTAAGAGCTTCATCGCCTCGTGGCCGTAGCCCATGCCCTTCTTCGCGATGATGATATGCGTCCACTCGAGCTCTTTGGCTGGCGTCGTCAGCCCGTTGATCAGCAGGTAGCCGACCGGCTCCTTCGTCTCGATTTCCTCGACGATGACATCCATCGACGCCTTGCCTTCCTCGATGATCTTCGTGTGGACATCACGATCGAACGGCACGATGAACTTGAGGTTCTCGGGATCGTACTCGAGCTTCATGATGAAGTCGAGGTCCGCCATCGTCGCCTTGCGAAGCTGCAGGCGCTTGCCTATATGCAGGATTTCTGCCATAAAAAACACTCCTTTTCGCTGTGTGTTCATTTTTCCTTTTCCCTACCTGTTTCTTATAGTATAATGAATATACTTTGGACTTCAAGGCTTTTTTTCACGCCAACATCTGCTCGTTCCATGAAAAAGGAGGTTATTTTCTTGCATTACGATTGGCTGGCCTGGATTGACTGGACACATCTGATGGAGATGCTCTTCGTCCCCATCTGCATCCTCGTGGCATCTCTGACGATCGGCATCATGCTCAATAAGCTCATCAACCGCCGCATCGAGAATCACCTGAACATCGATGAAGATTCCTGGTTCTACATCTTCATCAACGCACTGCGCGGCGTGCCGGTCTCGCTGTGCCTCGTCGTCGGTCTCTACTGGATCGTCAACACGAACACGATCAACATCATCGAGCCGCTGACGCGCCTGTTCTCCTACATCCTCTTCACCGTCATTATCCTCTCGATCACGCGCGTCGCCGCCCGCACGATCAACGGCTTCGTGACGCTGCGCATCGAGCGCACGCAGGAGAAGCTGCCGAAGACGACGCTGCTCAACACAATCCTCAACGTCATCATCTACGCGATGGGCGTGCTCGTCGTGCTGCAGTACTACGGCATCTCAATCGCGCCGATCCTCACTGCCATGGGTGTCGGTGGTATGGCCGTCGCCCTCGCGCTGCAGGAGACGCTCGCAAACATCTTCTCAGGCCTCCACCTGATCATCTCCAAACAGCTGCGCCTCGACGACTACATCAAGCTCAACACGGGTGAAGAGGGCCGCGTCACGGACATCACCTGGCGCTTCACGACGATCGTACCGGCCGGCGGCGGCAACATGATCGTCATCCCAAACCAGAAGATTGCCTCGTCGAACATCACGAACTACAGCATGCCGCACAAGGACATCGTCATCAGCATCCCGGTCGGCGTCGCTTACGACAGCGACCTCGACAAGGTCGAGCGCGTGACGCTCGAGGTCGCCCGCGAGGTCATGAGCCGCATCGACAAAGACGTCAAGATGGAACCAGCCGTGCGCTTCCACACCTTCGGCGAATCGAGCATCGACTTCAACGTCGTGCTGCACTCGAGCTACTTCGAGCATCAATTCCTGCTCAAGCACGAATTCATCAAGGCACTGACGCGCCGCTACCGCGAGGAAGGCATCGAGATTCCGTATCCGACGCGCACCGTCCTGCAGCCGGAAGAATCCTGATTCTATCGCCACAAGATACGGGGTTGTGGATAAGTCAGCCCCTATATCTTGTTCCTTGTTATCCACAGAAAGCCTGAGACTTATCCCTCGCTTTCTGTGGATAAGTTTATTATGGAGAATCTTTATTCATTCGCTTTCGCTATCGCTGCGATGCACGCCTTGAACCAAGCGACTGCATGGGGTCTCCCACTTTTGTCAATATGAATATATATTTGTTGAAAGCATGAAAACTCATTTTCCCTTGTGGATAAGTGAAACTGTCAGAAAACTATATATTGTGGGTACCTTGACTCGTCAGCAATACATATTGTATAATTGACGCAAGTCCTCGAGATAAGCCCTATCTCAAAGGATGCTTAAACATACAGATTGCAAGATTGATTCAATACAGAGAAGGATTGGTGACCCCAGATGGTAGTAAACGGCATTGATGTAACGGTAAATGGACTCAACGACGTATCGGAGCAGGAGATCGTCAATTACATTGACTATGTCCAGACTCAGACGAAGGAAAAAGTCAACAGCCTGAAGCTCTCCGCCACGAAGGACGGCCAGGTCGACATCCGCTACGAGCTCCAGCCGCAGAAATTCGAGCGCATCCGCCGCATCACGGGCTACCTCGTCGGCACCATCGACCGCTGGAATGACGCAAAGCGCGCCGAAGAGCACGACCGCGTCAAGCACGGCCTGCATTGATTGATGCAAGGAAGAAGCCGCTGCCACTCCCCCCGGCAGCGGCTTTTCTATTGGGAAGAATGGATTGGGAAAGGACGATTTGACATGTCACTAGATGATACGCTGCGCGTCGCTGGCCTCGTCGAGGACTCGATTGTCGACGGCGACGGCTTCCGCTTCACGATCTTCGTGCAGGGCTGCAAGCGCCGCTGCCCGAACTGCCAGAACCCGGAGACACAGCCGCTCGAGGGCGGCCACGAGGAGACGCTCGCAGCACTCCTGCAGAAGATTCGCCAGAACCCGCTGCTCACGGGCGTGACCTTCAGCGGCGGCGAACCCTTCCTGCAGTGCGCACCGCTTGCAAAGCTCGCCAAGGAGATCCACGCCATGGGCCTCGACATCTGGAGCTACTCCGGCTACACGCTCGAAGAACTCCGCGCGCGCCACGACGAAGCCACCGACGCCCTGCTCGCCGAAGTCGACGTGCTCGTCGACGGCGCCTACATCGAAGAACTGCGCGACCTCACCCTCCACTTCCGCGGCTCCTCCAACCAGCGCGTCATCGACATGAACGCCACGCGCAAGCAGGGAAAAGTCGTATTGCTATATGAAGACTGATTTCTCTAATTCGTAGAAGCGAGGCGTCATCTGGGGGTATCCAACGTTCCGCGCAGCAGGCTGAAGCTCCACTTATGGATACCCCCAGATGACTTCACGCCCAGCAGCTCACACAAAACCTCCAACCTCGCAACTGCATTAAGTACCCGCATACCACGCAAAAATGCCAGATACCTGGAATCTCTCTCCAGATATCTGGCATTCTTTATCGATTGTGAACAGTCTATGCTACGAAAGCAGGGGAAGGGCTGGCCATAAGCGGAGCTTTGACCAGCTGCGTCAAGAACCTGTTTTTTGCCGACCAGACCCCTTGCCAAAGAGCGTCGTTCAAGCGGAGCGCGTTTAGCTCTTTGGTAAGGATTGATTCCATGGCAAAAAACAGGTTCAGCAGCTGGTCATGCGGAGTGTTGGACAGTCCTTCCCCGTCTTTCGCGCGTATTCTAGAAAAAAGCCGACCATAGATGTCTATGGTCGGCGGCTCGCTTCCACGAACAGAAACAATTCTTATCTCATTTCACCACAAGCACTGGGCACTTCGACTGCTCTACGATGTACTGGCTGACACTGCCGAGCAGCACGCCCTTGACGACGCCGAGGCCGCGGCTGCCCATGACGATGAGGTCCATGTCATTGCTCGTCGCGAAGTCCAGGATGACGACGGCTGGCGAGCCCGTCTCCGAGAATGCTTCCTTCTCGATGCCCGACGGGACCATCTCCATCGCGCGATCGAGCACGACGTTGCCGGCTTTCGTCACGGCCTCAAGGATGGCATCCGACAGGCAGGCGTTGATGGCGAGCTGGTTGATGTTCGCGACATAGAGGAAGTTGAGCTTCGCCTCGCATGCCTCTGCAATGGAAATGGCTTCCGTTACGGCGCGGTCCGAACCTTCCGAACCATCGACTGGCACCAGGATATTCTTCATCATAGTATTACCCCCTTAGCATGATATCCGTTCTGGATGAGGATTTTCTTTAACCACGGTCACCGGACACTTCGCCTCCCAGAGGACCTGCGTGCTGACGCTCCCGAGCAGTGCCGCATGCAGCGCGTCGAAACGGCGGCTGCCGACGACGATGAGGCCGCTCTGCCGCTCTTCGGCAAAGTCCAGGATCGTCTGCGCCGGGCTGCCGGTGCGATGGTGCGCTTCATAGATGACTGCGTCCGGGATGAGCCGCTTTGCCCTCTCCAGGATCTTCTCGGCTTCGGGCCCGATGGGACCTGCCACACTTTCCGGCAGCCACGATACCTCGTCCGCATCCGTACTGCTATCGAAATACGACACATGCAGGATGTCGACAGAGGCACCCGTCGCATCAGCCAGAATGGCGGCAAAACGCACGGCTTGGTCGGAAGCTCCAGATCCGTCAACCGGAACCAGGATACGAGCCAACCTTTCCATACAAGAATCCCTCCCGTAGTATTTCTTTCATGGTGTATAATTCGCGAACACATGGGCAAATTCCTCTAAATTCTCCAAAAACTTCTCGCGCTTTTCCAAGAAATTTCATTCTCCCCTGCCACGCCTCTCTCCGAACAGGCATATGTAAAGTTGTAATTGACTTTTGCGCAGCTGAGGTGATAAACTGGATAAAATACGGGAAGTATCGCAAAAAGAAGGGAGATCTAACTATGCCTGAAGATAAGAAAGTGACGGAGCGTTCCGAACGTTCCAATGCGGAGATCGTGGAGAGCACGACGATTGCCGACGTCTATCGCGCTGCCAAGCAGCTCGAGGGTGTAGCCCGCAAGACGCGGCTCATCCACAGTGACTTCTTCTCGGAGCAATACCACAACGATGTCTACCTCAAGCCGGAAAATCTTCAGCATACGGGTGCCTTCAAGCTCCGCGGTGCCTACAACAAGATCAGCCAGCTCACGCCGGAGGAGCGCGCGAAGGGCGTCATCACGGCTTCGGCCGGCAACCACGCGCAGGGCGTGGCCTATGCAGCGCAGAAGCTCGGCGTCAAGGCCGTCATCTGCATGCCGGCGACGACGCCGATCCTCAAGGTCGAGGGCACGCGCGCACTCGGCGCGGAAGTCGTGCTGCATGGTGACGGCTTCGATGATGCCTACGCGCACAGCCTCGAACTCCAGAAGAAATACGGCTATGTCTACATCCATCCGTTCAACGACCTGCAGGTCCTGCTCGGCCAGGGCACGACGGCGCTCGAGATCATCGACGCGCTCAAGGACGTCGACGCGATTCTCTGCCCGATCGGCGGCGGCGGTTTCGCATCGGGCGTTGCGCTCGCGACGAAGCTCGTCAATCCGAACGTCAAGGTCATCGGCGTCGAGCCGGAGAACGCGGCCTGCATGAAGGCGGCGCTCGAGGCCGATAAGGTCGTGACGCTCGCCTCGGCCGACACGGTCGCCGACGGTTGCGCCGTCAAGACGGCCGGCACGCTGACTTTCGAGTTCTGCAAGAAATACCTCGATGACATCATCACGGTCTCGGAGATCGACATCATGAACGCGCTGCTCTCTCTGATTGAGAAGCACAAGCTCGTCGCGGAAGGCGCCGGCGTCCTCTCGCTCGCCGCGCTCGCAAAGCTCCCCTTCCAGGGCAAGAAGGTCGTCTCCATCATCTCGGGCGGCAACATCGACATCTCGACCATCTCGGCGCTCATCGACAAGGCCCTGATTGCGCGCGGCCGCGTCTTCTGCTTCGCCGTCCAGCTGCCGGACAAGCCGGGCCAGCTGCTCAACGTCTCGCGCATCCTTGCCGAAGAGAATGCCAATGTCATCAAGCTCGACCACGACCAGACGAAGGTCACCGACAGCTTCAAGAAGGTCGTGCTGACCGTCACGGTCGAGACGCACAACGAGCAGCACATCCAGAAGATCATCAAGGCGCTCAACGCCAACGGCTACGAAATCCAGAAAATCTACTGAGCCAGTGAGCCAGATACGCAAGCAAAGCCCCTCTTCGGAGGGGTTTTGCTTTGCATATTTGCTCATCTGAAAATTCTCATTCTTAAAAAGATAAAACCTTTATTTTCACCATTGACTTTCGGGGAAAGCTGTCGATATAATGAGTTATCCATTCATCTCTTTTTCAGATGAAATCGATCGGTTTAAACGATAAGCTTAGAAAGGAAGGACCTAATGTTTCTCATCGCGCTCTCTCCAATCCTATGGCTCATCATCGCGCTGAGTGTGCTCAAGATAGCAGCCTACAAGGCCTGCCCGATTGCACTCGTCATCGCCCTGGCAGCCGGCATCTTTGTCAATGACATGACGATTCCCCATGCAGTCGAAGCGACGCTCGAAGGCGTTGCACTCGCCTGCTGGCCGATCCTGCTCGTCATCATCGCGGCCATCTTCACCTACAACCTGACCCTTCAGACGAAGGCGATGGACACGATCAAGAAGATGCTGACCTCCGTCAGCAATGACCGCCGCGTGCTGATCCTGCTGATTGGCTGGGGGTTCGGTGGCTTCCTCGAGGGCATGGCCGGCTTCGGCACGGCCATCGCGATCCCGGCCGGCATGCTCGCCGGCATCGGCATCAATCCGGTGCTCGCGGCAATGGTCTGCCTCATCGCGAATTCGGTCCCGACTGCCTATGGCTCCATCGGCATCCCGATCGTCACGCTCGGCAATGTCACGGGCATCGACCCGATACAGCTCGCGACCTACACGGCCCTGCAGCTCGCACCGCTGACGATCCTCTGCCCGTTCCTCATGGTCATCGTCGCGAGCCACGGCCTCAAAGGCCTCAAGGGCATGATGCTCATGTGCCTGATGGCTGGCGTCGGCTTTTCCGCCGTAGAGATGGCCATCGCCATGTTCATGGGTCCGGAACTCGCCGTCGTCGGCGGTTCCATCACCGCAATGGCCGCCGTCATCGGCTGCGCCAAGCTCTTCCCGGTCAATGACCCGGAATATTCCCTGCCGCCGCATGACGACGAAGCGCCCATCACGGCAGGCACGGCCATCCGCGCTTGGATGCCGTTCATCCTCATCTTTGTCTTCCTGCTCATGACGTCGAAGCTCATCCCGGCCATCCACGACCCGCTAAACCTCATCAAGACGAGCGTGCTGATCTACGACGGCCCTGGCGGCGAGCCCTACACCTTCACGTGGCTCGCGACGCCAGGCGTCCTCATTCTGCTCGCTGCCTACATCGGCGGCGCCATCCAGGGCGCTGGCTTCGGCAGCATGACAGGCTGCCTGCGCCGCACGGTCTGGAACCTGCGCTTCACGATCATCACGATCATCACGGTCATCGCCACGGCCAAGGTCATGGGCTATGCGGGCATGACGCACGCGATTGCGGATACGGCCGTCGCCGCGACGGGTACGATGTATCCGTTCATCGCCGCCTTCATCGGCTCGATTGGTACGTTCATCACGGGCTCCGCTACCTCGTCCTGCGTCCTCTTCGGCAAGCTGCAGACCGACTCCGCCATGGCCATCGGCGCGAGCGAGAGCGTGCAGGCCTGGATTGCCGCCTCGAATCCGCTGGGTGCCTGCGCCGGCAAGATGATCTCCCCGCAGAACATCGCGATTGCCGTCGCCGCCATCGGCACGGTCGGCTGCGAGGGCAAGCTCCTGCACTTCGCCGTCAAGGTCTACATCCCGTTCGTCATCATCATGGGATGCATCGTCTACTTCGGCCAGTCCCTCGTCGGATGAGCCACACCAGACAGGCAAAGCCTTCCCCATCCGGGGAAGGCTTTTTTCGCGTCTTGTGGTATACTATAATTATTGTGTTTGACTATAAATAGAAAAGGAGATTTCCTTTCATGGATTTAGCAAAACTCACGACGGAGCGCCGCAATCCGGCCTCCGCTCATATCGACAGCTGCTCGACGCTTGAAATGGTCACGATCATGCAGCAGGAGGACAGCAAGATTGCCGCCGCCATCGAGAAGATCCTGCCAGAGATTGCCCGGGCCATCGACGAGACGAGCCAGCGACTCAAGCGCGGCGGCCGCCTCTTCTACCTCGGCGCGGGCACTTCGGGCCGCCTCGGTATCCTCGACGCTTCAGAATGCCCGCCGACGTACGGCACGGCCCCCGAGCTCGTGCAGGGGCTCATCGCGGGCGGCACCCCCGCCATCTTCCGCGCACAGGAAGGCGCAGAGGATAACCCAGACCTCGCCGTCCAAGACCTCAAGGAGCACGGCTTCACCGAGAAGGACGTCCTCGTCGGCATCGCGGCCTCAGGCCGCACGCCCTACGTGATTGGGGGGCTCAACTACGCTAAGGCGCTCGGCGCGCTGACGATTGCGCTGTCTTGCAGCGAACACTCCAAGATTGCCGCGCTCGCCGACATCGCGCTGACGCCCGTCACGGGGCCGGAAATCGTCACGGGATCGACGCGCATGAAGGCGGGCACGGCACAGAAGCTCGTGCTCAACATGCTCTCGACGGGCACGATGATCAAGCTCGGCAAGGTCTACGGCAACCTCATGGTCGACGTCAAGGCCAGCAACAAGAAGCTCGAGGAGCGCGCCATCCGCATCGTCATGGAAGGCAGCGGCTGTGCGCGCAGCGAGGCTGAGACTGCCCTGCAGGAAGCCGGCGGCCATGCCAAGCTCGCCATTCTCATGGTGGTGGCGGGCGTCTCTGCCGACGAGGGGCAGCGGTTGCTCGATTGCACAGCTGGACACCTTGCAGCCGCTATCCGCCAGGCCGCAGGAGGGACGCAAGCATGAACTACACGGACATCGCCCGCCAGGTCTTCGCCCTGACGGGCCCGGCCGACAATATCGAGTCGGCCACGCACTGCATGACGCGTCTGCGTCTCGTACTGCACGACAAGAAACCTGAACAGATTGAAGCGCTCAAGAAAATCGAAGGCGTGCTCGGCGTCTACGACGCGGGCGAAGAGCTCCAGATCATCTTCGGCCCGGGCCGCGTCGACCGCGTGACCGAGGCCTTCCTCCAAGAGCTCGAGGCGGTGCGCTCCAGCGCTTCTCCAGCATCGTCATCATCCGACGGTCCGACTGTCGGCAAAGTCGGACTGTCGGACGGCGCACAGTCAGTCGGACGGTCTGCTGCAGCTGAACCGACCGCACCGGTCGAGTCGGCGGCCCAGGCGGCCGCCAAGGCGGAAATCGGCGATGGCAAGGCCCTGCACGCGAAGATCCGCGCGAAGAACGCGACGCCTATCAAGCTGCTCTTCAAGCGCATCGCGAGCATCTTCATCCCGCTGATCCCCGCCTTCATCGCCTGCGGCCTCATCAGCGGCACCCTCAACGTCGTCAGCAAGGTCGACCCGGCATTTGCCCAGACGGCCGTCTATCAGCTGCTCGCCATCGGCGGCAGCACCGTCTTCTGGGGCATGAACCTCTTCGTCGGCTACAACGCGGCCAAGGAGTTCGGCGGCACGCCGATCCTCGGCGGCATCCTCGGCGCCCTGCTCGCCCATCCGGGACTCGCCTCCGTCGAGCTCGCGGACGGACCGCTCGTGCCGGGCCGCGGCGGCGTCATCTCCGTGTTGCTCGTCGCGGCCCTCGCCGCCTTCGTCGAGAAGCGCCTGCGCCGCATCATCCCCGAGATGTTCAGCCTGTTCCTGACGCCGCTCTTCACCTTCCTGATTGCCGGCACGATTGCCATCTGCGTGCTGCAGCCGCTCGGCGGCTTCCTGTCCGACTGCATCGGCACGGCGGCCACGAGCGCGATTGGCTCGGGTGGCGCCATCACGGGCTTCATCCTCGGCAGCACCTTCCTGCCGATGGTCATGCTCGGCATCCACCAGACGCTCACGCCGATCCACGCGGAGCTCCTCGCGCGCTACGGCGTCACGATTCTCCTGCCCGTACTCGCCATGGCGGGCGCCGGACAGGTCGGCGCGAGCTTTGCCGTCTACTGCAAGACGAAGAACCGCTTCCTCAAGAAGACGATTGCCTCCGCGCTGCCCGTCGGCATCATGGGCGTCGGCGAGCCGCTGATCTACGGCGTCACCCTGCCGCTCGGCAAGCCCTTCATCGGCGCCTGCATCGGTGGTGCCTGCGGCGGCGCTGTACAGGCGCAGTTCATGGTCGGCGCCGCCACGCTCGGCATCTCCGGCCTGCCGCTTGCCGCAGCGACCGACCAGATTCCCGTCTACCTCCTCGGCCTCGTCACGGCCTACATCGGCGGCTTCATCGCGACGTGGCTCATCGGCTTCGACGACCCGCCCGAGGAATCATGACGAGCGAACAAAACGCAGAAAGCAGAAAGGAAGTTTTACATGGAAAACGGAATCTCGCTTTACCCCGGTCTTGATAACACGCCAGACGAAAACCTGGCACTCTTAGAGAGGGCCGCGCAGGCCGGCATCCGGCGCGTCTTTACCTCCCTGCACATCCCCGAGACGGACGTCGCCGCACTCAAGCAGGAAATCGGCTCGCTCTTGCGGGCAGCCCGCCGCCATCACATGGAGGTCATCTCCGACGTCTCGCCCGCGACGTGCCAGCTGCTCGACCTGCCGGAATTCAACCCGGCCTCTTTCCGCATGCTCGGCATCACGACGCTGCGCCTCGACTACGGCTTCTCCGCCGAAGAGATGGCCCGCCTCACGCACCGCTTCCCCGAGATGCGCTTCCAGCTCAACGCCTCCACGATCACGAACCGCATCCTCAAGGATCTGCAGGATGCGGGCACGGACTTCTCGCACATCGACGCCCTGCACAACTTCTACCCGCGCCGCGGCACGGGCCTCAGTGAGCCCGCCCTCGTCCACGCCAATATCCTGCTGCACCGCTACGGCATCCGCGTCGGCGCCTTTGTCGCGAGCCAGGGCCGCCGGCGCTCGCCGCTTGGCGACGGCCTGCCGACGCTCGAGGAACACCGCGATGAGACAGCTGAGCTCTCCGCCCGCCACCTCGTCGCGCTCGGCTGTGACTCCGTCTTCCTCGCCGACTCCCTGCCGACAGATGAGGAAATCCAGGCCATCGGCCAGCTCCAGGGCGACCAGGTCACCCTGCACGCGCACTACATGACGAAAGACCCCGTCCAGCGTGAACTGCTCGCGCACACCTTCACCTCGCGCCTCGACGAAGCGCGCGACGCCATCCGCGCGCAGGAGAGCCGCCCGCTGCTGCGCGAGATGCACGCGACCATCCACCCTGACAACACGACGACGCACCCGATTGGCGCCATCACCATCGACAACGAAACGTACGGCCGCTACATGGGCGAACTCCAGATCATCCGCATGCCACAGCCGGCCGACCCGCGCACGAACGTCGCCGCTATGGTCGACGAGAGCGAGTGCAACCTGCTTCAGTACATCACGCCGGGAAGAAAATTTTCGTTCCAGTTCGATAGCGAAACTGATAGAACGAGGCAGAAACTATCTTTCATTTCCGAAAGGGAAAGTTAACACCTGAAAACAGCAAGTAAATATATCTCTTGCCTCGTTGAAAGGCCAAGAGGAAGATTTGCCTGTGGCAAATCTGGAACAATGGCCTTATAATATAAATATATATCAAAATGCGAGAGGAAATACGAAACGAATGGAAGATACTAGTAAGAAGGAAGACCGCTGCGCGCTCTGCGAGATCAATCACCCACATCCCGAACGCGTCCAATTTGCGCTGAAGCACAAGCTCGACGATGAGACGAGCCTGCACCTGGCCGACCTCTTCAAAGTGCTCGGCGACAAGACGCGCATCAAGTTGCTCTCCTTGCTCGTCGTCGAGAAGGAGATGTGCGTCTGTGACATCGCCGAAGCCCTGCAGATGGGCCAGTCGGCCATCTCGCACCAGCTGCGAGTCCTGCGCACAGCAAGACTCGTCAAGTACCGCAAGGAAGGCAAGGAAGCCTGGTATTCCCTCGCAGACGACCATGTCGTCAAGCTCATGTGCCAGGGACTCGACCACGTGCGCGAGCTCTGACACACATTATTGTTTCCCCGTCAATGTTCAGAAAGGACCCGATCGTATGCACAGGAGTCATTTTATCAAAGCCGGCCTCGTCGCCGGACTCTTTTCCGTGCTGTTCTCTGCCACGGTCTTCGCCGCACCTGTCCTCAAGCTCAATTCCTCTGGACGCGACGTCATGCTGCTGCAGCAGAAGCTCCAGAACGTCGGCTACACGATAAAGGACATCGACGGCATCTTCGGCGAGGAGACGCAGCGCATCGTCACACAGTTCCAGAAAGACAACAACCTGCGCGCAACCGGCGTCGTCAACAACGCGACTTGGCGCGCGCTCAAGGATACGAAATCCATTCACCACGGCTCCATCAAGGACAAGGAAGCCCTGCTCGAGCGCCTCAAAAAGACAGCGCCGAACTACGGTCCGACCGTGCCCAACAACAAGCCGATCCTCGAGCGCAGCAAGGTCAGCAGCATCATCTCGACGGCCAAGTCTTATATCGGCGTGCCCTACAGCTTCGGCGGCGCGACGCCGAAGGCCTTCGACTGCTCGGGCTACCTGCAGTACGTCTTCGGCAAGAACGGCATCAGCATCCCGCGCCTTGCCGACGACCAGTACCGCCTCGGCCTGTACACGACGAGCAAGAGCCAGCTCGAGCCCGGTGATCTCGTCTTCTTCACGACCTACGAGCCCGGCCCCTCCCACTGCGGCATCTACCTCGGCAACGACCAGTTCATCCACGCTTCCAGCCACGGCGTTCGCATCGACAGCCTGTCCAATGCCTACTGGCAGCCGCGCTACATCGGCGGCAAGCACATCATCAAATAAACCATGCATAGCAAAAAGCCCCGGCGCATCAATTACGCGCCGGGGCTTTTTGGCAACCAATCCACTGCAAAGAGATTGCCATCATTTATTCAACTTGTCCAGGATTGCTTTGAGCTGTTCCTTCATCTCCTGATTCTCCTGCTTGAGCGATTCTATTTCCTTAGACTGTTCATCCAACTGTACCGACTGGTTCTGGATGATTTTCGCCATCTGTCTCTTGCTGAGCATCGGTGCGCCAGAGCCGCCCGGGCCGAACTTGATCGTGATGCCTGCGCTGACGCCAGGGTTGCCATTGCCAATCGATGCACCCAGATTCATCATGCAGTTCTCGTCCGGCTGATAGAAGGCGCCGACTGCAGCTGCATTGGCATTATGATAGTGGCCATAGCCGATGCCGAACTGCAGTTTATCGTCGGAGTCGAACTCCATCGGCTTCAATGCCGCCAGGGCATTGCTGCTCGCCGCAGCACGGCTGATATCATTCCGGAGGCTGCCATAGGCTTGGTTCATGTCCTGATAGATCTGCTGTGTATTGCCATTGACATACGCCACATTGGCGGCCGACGACGGGTCACGAACATCGGTCTTGACGCCAGTAATCACTCGATTCGTCCCTGCGCCAGACACATCGATGACTTTAGCCGAATCGTCTTTGGCAATATTGACGACCTTGCCGTCGGACTTGACCAGGCCGTAATTACCCACACCCTGAAGCGCTTCAAACACCTTGCCGCCCGAAATCAGGCCATGGTCGCCACGAGCGATATTGCCATTCCCTAACTTATCCTGCCAGTTCTTGACGTCGTCTGCCGACAAATTCGCCGCGCTCTTATCCACCTTCTGAGCCATGTCATCCTTCATGATGTCTTTGACCGCAGTCTTGCCGGCATCCGTCAGGTTGCTCAAGCTTGTATCCGCCTTTCCCGCTATATTCGTCGTCAGGCCGCTGACCTTGCCATCGATCTCAGTACGGTTATACGTCTCTGCCTTCGTGTAGACCGTCGATTTGTCGGCTTTCTGCGCCAGGTCATCCTTCATGATGTCTTTGACTGCGGTCTTGCCAGCATCCGTCAGATTGCTCAGGCTCGTATCCGCCTTCCCTGCAATATCCGTCGTCAGGCCACTGACCTTGCCATCAATCTCAGTACGGTTATACGTCTCTGCCTTCGTGTAGACCGTCGATTTGTCGGCTTTCTGCGCCAGGTCATCCTTCATGATGTCTTTGACTGCGGTCTTGCCAGCATCCGTCAGATTGCTCAGGCTCGCATCTGCTTTCCCTGCCAAATCTGTTTTCAGGCCGCTGACCTGACTGTCGACTTCCGTCTTCGTGTACACGCTCGATACATCGGCCTTCTTCGATAGGTCATCTTTCATGATGTCTTTGACTGCGGTCTTACCGGCATCTGTCAGATTGCTCAGATTCGTATCGGCCTTCCCTGCCAGATCCGTTTTCAGGCCGCTGACCTGACCGTCTACTTCCGTCTTCGTATAAACAGTCGACACATCCGCTTTCTTCGACAGGTCTTCCTTCATAATATCTTTGACTGCCGTCTTGCCGGCATCCGTCAGATTGCTCAGGCTCGCATCGGCCTTCCCTGCCAAATCCGTTTTCAGGCCGCTGACCTGACCGTCTACTTCCGTCTTCGTATAAACAGTCGACACATCCGCTTTCTTCGACAGGTCTTCCTTCATAATGTCTTTGACTGCCGTCTTGCCGGCATCCGTCAGATTGCTCAGGCTTGCATCTGCTTTCCCTGTCAAATCTGTTTTCAGGCCGCTGACCTGACTGTCGACTTCCGTCTTCGTGTACACGCTCGATGCATCGGCCTTCTTCGACAGGTCATCTTTCATGATATTTTTGACTGCGGTCTTACCGGCATCTGTCAGATTGCTCAGATTCGTATCAGCCTTCCCTGCAAAGTCTGTTCTCAGGCCGCTGACCTGGCTGTCGACTTCCGTCTTTGTATAGACGCTCGATGCATCAGCCTTCTTCGACAGGTCGTCTTTCATGATATTTTTGACTGCGGTCTTACCGGCATCTGTCAGATTGCTCAGATTCGTATCAGCCTTCCCTGCAAAGTCCGTTCTCAGGCCGCTGACCTGGCTGTCGACTTCCGTCTTTGTATAGACGCTCGATGCATCAGCCTTCTTCGACAGGTCATCTTTCATGATGTCTTTGACTGCGGTCTTACCGGCATCTGTCAGATTGCTCAGATTCGTATCAGCCTTCCCTGCAAAGTCCGTTCTCAGGCCGCTGACCTGGCTGTCGACTTCCGTCTTTGTATAGACGCTCGATGCATCAGCCTTCTTCGACAGGTCGTCTTTCATGATATTTTTGACTGCGGTCTTACCGGCATCTGTCAGATTGCTCAGATTCGTATCAGCCTTCCCTGCAAAGTCCGTTCTCAGGCCGCTGACCTGGCTGTCGACTTCCGTCTTTGTATAGACGCTCGATGCATCAGCCTTCTTCGACAGGTCATCTTTCATGATGTCTTTGACTGCGGTCTTACCGGCATCTGTCAGATTGCTCAGATTCGTATCAGCCTTCCCTGCAAAGTCCGTTCTCAGGCCGCTGACCTGGCTGTCGACTTCCGTCTTTGTATAGACGCTCGATGCATCAGCCTTCTTCGACAGGTCGTCTTTCATGATATTTTTGACTGCGGTCTTACCGGCATCTGTCAGATTGCTCAGATTCGTATCAGCCTTCCCTGCCAAATCCGTTCTCAGGCCGCTGACTTGACTGTCTACTTCCGTCTTCGTATAAACAGTCGACACATCCGCTTTCTTCGACAGATCGTCCTTCATGATGTCTTTGACTGCCGTCCTGCCGGCATCCGTCAGATTGCTCAGGCTCGTATCTGCCTTCTGCTTCATCGCGGTCTGCAAGTCGGATACATTCTTGTTCGTTGTCGTGAGCTGCTTGTTCAGGGTGGTATCGGCATTCTGACGAGCTGTTGTTTCTGCGCTCAATGCTGTGTTGATTGCATCGCCTGTCACTAAGCCCGTATTCCCCTTCTCGATTTTTCCATTGGTAAGAATGGATATCTTCTTGCGCTGCTGGCCAATCATATTAGTCGCTGTCGTATCCGCTTCAACCTTGACATGGTCGCCAGCTACCAGCTCTACCGTCTGTCCGACCGTAGCGACATCATGAGCTGACTGTCCATCTGCAACTTTGACGAGGCGGTTGTAATAGGAAGAAGTATACTTATTCTCTGTAACCGTGGGAGCTTTCGTGTAATCATTCGTCGTGCCATCGGCATTCTTGACGATGTGGCCCTCTGAATCCGTATCCGTGCGTTGCTGCCACGTCACTGTATAGCCCGACACATCATCTGCATCATGGCCAAACGCAATCGTGTCAGACTGGTTTGTCGTGCTCTGATAGCCTACCGCCGTGCCATGTATAGCCGTAACAACAGACGATGGACCGATGGCTACAGCATCAATGGCATCTTTGCCAGTCGAACCACCGATGATGACCGAACCATATCCCTGCGCCACACCCTTCTCGCCACCGAGTGATGTAGCATATTGTTCCATAACAATGTTCTTAGTGCCACCATGAGCTGATGATACCCTTCCCATGGCAATATTGCCATCGCCGCCACTTATCGAAGACCAACCGCCTAAAGCTGTATTGTTACTACCGCCACTTATCGAAGCATCACCTCCTGAAGCTGTATTATTGATACCACCACTTACCGAAGCACCACCTCCTGAAGCTGTATTGTTGCTACCGCCACTTATCGAAGCATCATTTCCTGAAACTGTATTATTACTACCACCACTTACCGAAGCACCACCTCCTGAAGCTGTATTGTTGCTACCACCACTTATTGAGGAGTAAGTTCCAGAAGCTGTATTGTTGCTACCACCACTTATTGAGGAGTAAGTTCCAGAAGCTGTATTGTTGCTACCGCCACTTATCGAAGCATCAATTCCTGAAACTGTATTATTACTACCACCACTTATCGAAGACCAAACTCCTAAAGCTGTATTGTTGCTACCGCCACTTATCGAAGCATCATTTCCTGAAGCTATATTTTGACATCCACCACTTACCGAAGAATACTTTCCTGAGGCCGTATTGATCCTACCACCACTTACCGAAGAACCCTCTTCTGAGGCTGTATTACTAATACCACCGCTTACCGAAGAACCCTTTCCTGAGGCCGTATTACTAGTACCACCGCTTACCGAGGAGTCCTCTCCTGAAGCCGTATTGATAGCTCCGCCACTTACCGAAGCATATTTTTCTGAGGCCTTATTACCTAAACCACCACTTACCGAAGAATCCTCTCCTGAAGCGACATTATTACTTGCCCCAGCTAACACTTTCCCCTCAGCTGCATAAGCGCTACTGCTCATCCCGCCTACGACAAGCACGCCTGCGGCTAAGGCGGCGAAAATCTGCTGTTTGGTGCTATGTGCCTTGCCATGGGCATGGGTGGTCTCGGCTACGGCCACATAGGTATTGCGCACGGCCGACCAGATGACTTTATAGATTCGATTCATAGGAGACATCCTCTCTCTCTAGCTTTTCCCTTAAATAAAAATTGCATTATTCTTGCGATTCGATAAAACTTTACTGAAATTATAGCACAATAATCCCCCCCCACAAGACAAAGTTAACTTTCACATAACAGAATGCCTTTAATAAAAAAGAACGCATCTGACAATCTGTCAAATGCGTTCTTTGGTTTCTGTTCAAAAAGTACTCATATCATGCGCAAGAAGGCCTCATGCAGCCGCGTGTCGTGGCCGACTTCGGGATGGAAGGATAGGGCCAGCTGATTTTTATAGCGCACGGCGGTGATATGTCCTTCCGTCTCGGAGAGGACTTCGACTTCGGGGCTGACCTGCTCGATGTAGGGCGCGCGGATGAAGTTCTGGCGCATCGTGCCGATGTGGCGGACCTTGGCCTCGGCGATGAAGCTGCCAAGCTGGCGGCCGTAGGCGTTGCGGCGCACGGTGACTGGCAGCGTTTCAAAGCACGTGCGCGCGTCGTTGCTCAGGTGCTCGGCCAGCAGGATGAGCCCGGCGCATGTCGCGAGTACGGGCATGCCCTCCCCGATCCACGATCTGATGGGCGAAAACATGCCGCTCTCCATCAGGATCTTGCGCTGGACCGTGCTCTCGCCGCCCGGCAGCACGAGGCCGTCGGGCTTCTCCTCGAGGTCACTTGCCTTGCGCAGTTCATGGCACACGGCGCCGAGCGCGCCGAGCATCGCCTCGTGCTCGGCGAAGGCGCCCTGCACGGCGAGCACGCCGATTCGCTTCGCCATGTCACTTTCCCCTCTCCGCCATCAGAAGCTCAATCTCCTCTTCGTTGATGCTGACCATCGCCTCGCCGAGATCTTCGGAGAGCTCGGCGATGACCTTCGGGGCCTCGTAATTCGTCACGGCCTGCACGATGGCGCGGGCACGCTTGGCTGGATTGCCCGACTTGAAGATGCCCGAGCCGACGAAGACGCCCTCCGCGCCGAGCTGCATCATGAGCGCGGCATCGGCAGGCGTCGCGACACCGCCCGCCGCGCGGATGTCGGCCGGGATGCGCTCGAGCGCCATGACGGCGCAGGCGCCCGCCTCTTCTGCGATCTTTGCCTGCTCCGGCGTCGTGACGTCCATGATGACGCCACCCTTGAGCATCTGGGCGAGCTGCTTGTTGAGTTCATAGCGATTATCGCGATTGTCGAGTTGTTCTGCCATGTCGATTCCTTCCTCTCTTGCTGCACGGGAATGATTACGCTCTCCAGTATACGCTTTCCTGGTTTTATCAAAAGCCTCAATCCACTTTATTTCTGCAGGGTCAAGAATAAGAGTCCGACTGCCATCCGACTTTGCGATCGAAGAAATCTGACCTATCGGGCAGGAATGGACTGACCTTAACGCGAATGAGAAAGAGACCGATAATTTTCCAGAAAATAGAAATGAGGGACTCAAATGCTTTACACTATCGAGAACGACAAGCTCTGCGTGCAGGTGCGCGACCACGGCGCAGAGCTGCGCTCCATCAAGGAGCGCGAGGATGAGACGGAATACCTCTGGAACGGCGACCCGACCTGGTGGCGCTACAGCTCCCCGGTGCTGTTCCCGATCGTCGGCAAGCTCAAAGACAACAAGTACCGCGTCAACGGCAAGACGTACGAGCTGCCGAGCCACGGCCTCGGACGCATCTCGGATTTCCAGCTCGTCGAGAAAGAGGCGGACCGCATCGCCTTTTCGCTGCGCTGGACGGAGGAATCGCTCAAGCGCTATCCCTGGAAGTTTGAGCTGCAGGTGGCCTATGAACTCCACGGCAAACAGGTCAAGGTCATCTGGACGGTGCGCAACCACGACGACCACGAGATGATCTACTCCATCGGCGCGCACGGCGCCTACCGCTGCCCAATCGTGCACGGGGAGGAATTCTCCGATTGCTACCTCGAATTCAACCATGAGGAAGATGCACCGAACATGCCGCTCAACAAAGAAGGTCAGTACCTGCGCACACATGGCACGAAACCGCTCAAAGGCACGAGGCTGCCGCTCTGCTACGAGGAATTCAAGGACGACGTGCTCGCCTACCACAATCTCAAATCGGACAAGGTCACGCTGCGCTCGACGAAGAGCAGCAAATCGCTCTCCGTCATCGCTAAGGACTTCCCCTACTGGGGCTTCTGGACCCCGGGCCAGGGCGGCGCCCCGTTCATCTGCCTCGAACCATGGCACGGCCACGCCGACTACGAGGACTTCGACGGCGACTTCGCCGACCGTGAAGGCAGCGAACACCTCGCCGCCGGCGAAGAAGCGGTGTTCAGCTATACGATTGAGATAGGATAAATTTAGCAAGAACCGCCGGGGAGGGATGACAACACTGCGCTAGGATGCAGCAGTGGCGGCAGGGCAGCAGGGCCCAACACTCCGCTGTACCCGACTGCTGAATCTTTTTTTACCCCTAAAATATATCCTGCCAAAAGAGCTAAACGCGCTCCGCTTGAACGACGCTCTTTTGTCAGGGTCCTGGTCGGGTAAAAAAAGATTCCTGACGCAGTCGGGCAACGCTCCGCTTATGGGCCCTGCCACCCTGCCGCCAAGTCATGATTGACCACTGAGGCCGCACAAATCCCACAAAAAAACGCTGGCAAAATCTGTCAGCGTTTTTGTATGCATGAAAACGAGCGATGCTATAGCCAGAGGGACGGGGCTGGCCAGAAGCGGAGCGTTGAGGCCCTGCGTGAAGAACCGATTTTTTGCCATCCCGCCCTTGCCAAAGAGCGTCGTTCAAGCAACGCGCGTTTAGCTCTTTGGCAAGGTTGATTCTGAGGCAAAAAATCGGTTTAGCAGGGGCTCATCGCGCAGTGTTGGCCAGCCCCGTCCCGTCGGCTTTGCAAGAAAATCAGCGGCGGCTCTCTGCCACTGCCTTGAAGGCCTTGCCCGCAGCCTCGATCGTGCGGTCGATGTCTTCGTCACTGTGTGCGCCGGACATGAAGAGCGTCTCGAACTGCGACGGGGCGAGGTAGATGCCCTGCTCGAGCATGCTCTTGAACCAGACCTTGAAGGCCTCTTGGTCCGATGCGCACGAGTCATCGTAATTGTAGACCTCATGCTCGTTGAAGAAGATGCCGAACATCGAGCCTGCCTGATGCGCCTGGATCGTGACGCCGGCTTCCTTCGCCTTTTCGAGCCAGCCGAGCAGCAGTTTCTTCGTCTTGAGCGTCAGCATGCGGCTGTAGTCCGCTTCGCCCGGCTCCGGCTCTGCCGTGATGAGCTTGAGCGTCTCGATGCCAGCCGTCATCGCGAGCGGGTTGCCCGAGAGCGTGCCCGCCTGATAGACCGGGCCTGCCGGCGAGACCTTCATCATGATGTCGCGGCGTCCGCCGTAAGCAGCGACCGGCAGGCCGCCACCGATGATCTTGCCGAGACACGTGAGGTCCGGCGTGATGCCGTAGGCTGCCTGTGCGCCGCCGAGCGAGGCGCGGAAGCCGCACATGACCTCATCGAAGATCAGGATCGTGCCGTGCGCCTGCGTGAGCTCGCGGATCTTGCGCAGATAGCCCTGCTTCGGCGGCACGCAGCCCATGTTGCCCGCGACCGGCTCGATGATGACCGCCGCGATCTCGTCGCCCATCTCGTCCATGACCTTCGTGATGGCTTCGACGTCATTGTAGGGTACCGAGATCGTGTCCGCCGCCGTGCCCTTCGTGACGCCCGGCGAGCTCGGCACGCCGAACGTCGCCATGCCCGAGCCGGCGTTGACGAGCAGGCTGTCGCTGTGGCCGTGATAGCAGCCGATGAACTTGACGATCTTATCGCGCCCCGTGTAACCGCGGGCCAGGCGCAGCGCGCTCATCGTCGCTTCCGTGCCCGAGTTGACCATGCGGATGACCTCGATCGACGGGTAGACCTTCATGACGAGCTTCGCGAGCTCCGACTCGAGAAGCGTCGGCGCGCCATAGCTCGTGCCGCGCGTCACCGCCTCCTGCAGCGCCTTGACGACGTTCGGATGCGCGTGACCGACGACCATCGGGCCCCACGAGCCCACGTAGTCGATGTACTCATTGCCGTCGATGTCGAAGATGCGGTCGCCCTTCGCCTTCGCGATAAACGGCGGGTTGCAGTCGACATTGGCGTACGAGCGGACCGGGCTGTTGACGCCGCCCGGCATGAGCGTCTTGGCTTCATTGAAAGCCGCCAGAGATTTTTCGAGATTCAGCATATTTATTCCTCTTCCTTAAGCCATCTTGCCGCATCCATCGCGTGGTACGTGATGATGATGTCCGCACCGGCGCGCTTCATGCTCGTCAGCGTCTCGAGCACGATGCGCTTCTCGTCGATCCAGCCGTTTGCCGCGGCGGCCTTGACCATCGCGTACTCGCCGCTAACATTGTAGACAGCGACTGGATGATGGATGTGGTCGCGGACCTGGCGCACGACGTCGAGGTAAGCGAGCGCTGGCTTGACCATGATGATGTCCGCGCCTTCCATGACATCGAGGTCGACTTCCTTGAGCGCCTCGCGCGCGTTGGCCGGGTCCATCTGGTACTGGCGGCGGTCGCCGAACTGCGGCGCGCTGTCGGCCGCATCGCGGAACGGACCGTAGTAGCCCGAAGCGTACTTGACGGCGTAGCTCATGATGGAGACGTTCTGGAAGCCGTGCTCGTCGAGCGCCTCGCGGATGGCGGCGACGCGGCCGTCCATCATGTCAGACGGCGCGATGATGTCGGCACCGGCCTCAGCCTGCGAGACGGCGACCTTCTGCAGGAGCTTGAGCGTCTTGTCATTGTCGACGTAATGGCCTTCGAGATGGCCGCAGTGGCCATGCGTCGTGTACTGGCAGAGGCAGACGTCGCCGACGATCATGAGCTCTGGCACGGTAGCCTTGATGGCCTTGATGGCGCGCTGCACCGGGCTCGTCGGATCCCAGGCCGAAGAGCCATCCGCATCCTTGTACTCCGGCAGACCGAAGACCTCGACAGCGGGGATGCCGAGCGCGGCGATCTCCTTGGCGAGCTCGACGGCGTTGTCGACCGAGAGGTGGTAGCAGTTCGGCATGCTCGGGATCTCTTCCTTGACATGCTCACCCGGGACGACGAAGATCGGATAGACGAAGTCCTTTGCGGAAAGGGTCGTCTCCCGGACCATGGCGCGCATGGCCGGCGTGATGCGCATGCGGCGCGGACGAAGCTTCTGGTTATACATAACAACAACATCTCCTAAATACATAGATGTCTGGCAGATACCTGCCATGGCAATCGCAAAACAGAATGAAGTGCTTCTCTCTCAGGCGAGGCTTTCGCGCATGGCCTCGACGAGGCCCTCGATGGTGTAGCGCGAGGCCACGATAGTGGGCTCGATGCCGTGCTTGCGGGCTGTCTCGGCCGTCACGGGGCCGATGCAGGCCGTCTTGACGCCCTTGAGAGGCTCGATGCCGCCGAGCAGCTTGACAAGATTCACGACGGTCGAGGAGCTCGTGAACGTCACGAAGTCAATCGCACCGTTCTCGAGCTCTTCGCGAAGAGCTGCCCGCTCCTCCTCACTCGTCTCTGCCATGACCGTCTGATAGACCGGCACGACATCGACTTCGGCGCCCTGCTCGCGCAGCTTCTCGGGCAGGATCTCGCGCGCAACAGCGGCGCGCGGCAAGAGGATTTTCGCATGCGGCGGCAGCTTGCCCTTGAGCGATTCTAAGATGCCCTCAGCGCGGAACTCCTGCGGCACGACATCGGCGCAGATGCCGTATGATTGGAGCTTCTTTGCTGTCGTCTGGCCGATGGCCGCGACCTTCGCATAGCCGAGCGCGCGGACATCTTTGCCTGCGGCAAAGAGCCGCTGCATGAAGCGCTCGACACCGTTCGTGCTCGTGAAGATCAGCCACTGATACGAGTCGAGCTTCGCGATGGCCGCATCGACGGCCGCATAGCCGTCATCGGGCACGGCAATCGCGATGGCTGGCTTCTCGATGACGCGGGCGCCGAGCTCTTCGAGGCAGGCCGTGAGCTTCGAGGCCTGGCTGCGCGCGCGCGTGACGAGCACCGTCTTGCCGAAGAACGGCTTCTGGCTCAGCTTGTCGAACCACTGCAGCTTGCCGCGCAGTTTGACGACCTCACCGACGATGAAGATGGCCGGGGGCTTCAGTCCCGTCCGCTGGACATCTTCGGCGGCCTTGCCGACCGTCGTCATGAGGACCTCCTGCTCCGGCTTCGTGCCCCAGCGGATGACGGCGGCCGGCGTATCAGCCGGACGGCCATTCGCGATGAGCTCCGCCGTGATGTGCGGCAGATTGGCCACGCCCATGAGGAAGACGAGCGTGTCGACGCCCGTCGCGAGCTTGTCCCAACGGATGTTGCTCTTGCCCTTTGTCGGGTCTTCATGGCCCGTGACGACGGCGAACGACGTCGCGATGCCGCGGTGCGTGACAGGGATGCCGGCATAGGCCGGCACCGAGATGGCCGACGTGATGCCCGGCACGACCTCGAACGGCAGGCCGTTCTCCTCGAGCAGCAGCCCCTCCTCGCCGCCGCGGCCGAAGACAAACGGGTCGCCGCCCTTGAGGCGCACGACCGTCTTGCCCTCTTTTGCCTTGTCGACGAGCAGCTGGTTGATGTCCGGCTGCTTCATCGTGTGGTGGCTCGAGGCCTTGCCGACGTAGATGAACTCCGCATCGCGCGGCGCCCAGCCGAGGATGCGGTCATCCGCGAGGCGGTCGTAGACGACGACCTCGGCCTTCTTCAGGCAGTCCACTGCCTTGAGGCTGATGAGGCGGTAGTCCCCAGGACCCGCCCCGACCAGATATACCATACCTGCCATAATAAAACTCTCCTCTTATCAAATGATTGGACTATCGTCAGTGCACCGGGCTCCGTCACGCCTTGCGGTCGAGCAGCAGCCCGATCTCGTGCAGGATTGCGATGCCGCCCATCGCGAGCAGCTTGTCGGCAAGCGCCGTGCCGAGCGACTCGGCCTCTGCTGCGCTGCCCACAGCAGCATCGCGGTAGAGCCGCGCGCCGTCGAGCGAGGCGATGACCGCCTCGACGTGCAGGCGGCCCTCTGCCTCTGGCACGGCATAGACACCGACCGGTACCTGGCAGCCGCCCTCGACGCGGGCCAGGAAGGCGCGCTCCGCCCTCGCACAGGCCACGGTCGCCTCGTCGTTGAGGAAGGCGATGAGATTGCGGACCTCACGGTCATTCTCGCGCGTCTCGATGGCCAGTGCCCCCTGTCCGACGGCGGGCAGCACCATCTCGCGCGGCAGCACCTCTGTGATGCGGTCAGCAAAGCCGAGGCGCTTGAGGCCGGCCACGGCCAGGATGATGGCATCGAAGTGCTCGCGCTCGAGCTTCTCGAGCCGCGTGTTGACATTGCCGCGCAGGTCCGAGATCTGCAGGTCCGGACGCGCGTGCAGCAGCTGTGCCTTGCGGCGCAGGCTCGACGTGCCGACCTTCGCGCCCTGCGGCAGATTTTCAAGTGTTCTGTACTTCGGGCTCACGACGGCGTCGCCCGGGTCAAAGCGCTCTGTGATGGCGGAAATGACGAGTCCTTCCGGCACCTCCGTCGGCATGTCCTTGAGGCTGTGCACCGCGATGTCGATGCCGCCTGCGAGCATATCCTGCTCGAGCTCCTTCGTGAAGAGCCCCTTGCCGCCGATCTTGGCGAGCGGCGCGTCGAGGATCTTGTCGCCCTTCGTCGTCATGAGCTTTTTCTCGACGCGCAGCTCTGGATAGCGCTTCCTAAGGCAATCCGCTACATAGTCCGCCTGCCAGAGTGCGAGCTTACTGCTTCGCGTCCCGATAACGATTGTGTCGTTCTTCACTCGTCGCCGCCTCCCCTATGGTGTCCAGTTTGAACAAGGCCCGCATGGCCTCGATGTAGAATGCTTCCTGCGGCGTGCCGGCGGAAGCGTTGAGCTTCATCATCGGCATGCGCAGGATCTTGCGCACGATCATGCGCGTCATGTGCTCGATCTGCCGGCGCTCCGACTTCGTGAGGTCCGGCAGCTTCGACGAGGCGCGGCGTATCTCGCGCAGGCGGATGCGCTCGCAGCGCTCCGAGAGCAGCGCCATCAGCGGGCGGAAAGAGAGGTACTGGAACTTGTCCTCGATGGACTTCACTTCCTCCTCCACGATTGCACGCGCGAGCTTCGCCTCCTGCTGCCGTTCCTCCTTGTGTTCGTCGACGACAGCCTCCAAGGCATCGATGTTGTAGAGCGTCACGCCCTTGATGTTCTCGACCTCCGGGTCGACGTCGCGCGGCACGGCGATGTCGATGAAAAAAAGCGGCCTGCCCTTGCGCTTCGTCATGAGCTGGCGCGTCTCCCAGGGCTTGACGACGTAGTGCGGCGCACCCGTCGACGTCACGATGACATCGACATCCACCGCCTGCTTCAGCGCGCCCTCGAACGGGACGGCCTCGCCGCCGAACTCCGCGGCCAGCTGCTCTGCCTTCTCGATGTGGCGGTTGGCCACGTAGATCTTGCGCACGCCGTGCGCGACGAGGTGCTGCGCCGTGAGCTCGGCCATCTTGCCCGCGCCGAAGATCAGCGCATTCGAAGCGGAAAGCGAGCCGAGCTTTTCCTGCGCGAGCTCGACTGCCGCATAGCTTACCGAAACCGAGTTGTAGGCGATGCGCGTCTCCGTGCGCACGCGCTTGCCCGTCGCAATGGCGCGGTGGAAGAGCGTGTTAAGCACCGTGCTCGTCGTGCCCGCCTCGCGCGCGATCGCATACGCCTCCTTGACCTGCGAGAGGATCTGCCCTTCGCCGAGCACGAGCGAATCGAGGCTCGAGGCCACGTTGAAGAGGTGGCGGATGCATTCCTCGTCGACGAACGAGTAGAGGTAAGCGTCGATATCCTCATCGTTGCCCGTCAGGTCGAACAGGAACTGCTTGAGCGTCGCGATGTCTTCCTTCGCATCGTCGACGACGGCGTACATCTCGCTGCGGTTGCAGGTCGAGAGCACGACGGCCTCCGATATTCCCTCGTATTCATTGAGATTTTCCAGGCCATCGCGGACGGACTGCCGGGAAATCGAGAAGTGCTCGCGCACCTCCACCGGTGCCGTCTTATGATTTAGGCCTAAAATCAATAATTGCATGTCGAATCATTACCTCCGCCCGGTTCAAACGACCGGCCTTGACTAACTCCATGATATCCCGCGACAGTGCCATGCGCCAGAACGCCTGCCGGTCATCGCTCGTCGGCAGCTTCTCCTTCATCTCCTGGCGGATGGCAGAAAGCCTCTCAATCCAGAGCCCGAAGGCCGGCGGGAAGGCCTGCTCGAGCTGCTCTCGCAAGCTCCGCGAGAAAGCGGGACTCAGGCCGCCCGTGCCGATGGTCAGCAGGAAGCGGTCGCGCCGGATGCTTGCCGGCACGAAGAAATCCGAGAGCCCCGGCTCGTCGGCCACGTTGACGAGCGCGTGTGCTGCACGCGCCTCCTCGGCCGCCATGCGGTTGACCTTGCGATTGTCTGCGGTGCAGAAGACGAGGAACGGGCGCACGCGCTGCAGGAAGCCCGCCTCATACGGCTGGGCCAGCCAGAAGAAGCAGCCCGTCGAGGCCTCCTGATAGAGGAGATTCGTCAGCGTCGGCGCGATGACGATGAGATGTGCGCCCGCCTGCAGCAGCACGTGTGCCTTGCGCTCCGCGACGCGTCCACCGCCTATGACCACGCAGACGCGTCCCGCAATCTCCATATGGATTGGATACTGCACGCTCATCCCCCCGCCTATAACCTGAACATTCATCAATTACGAATCTCATTCACTTATTGTAATCACCTTCTTATTATAACGGATGTTTATGCAAAAGAAAAGAAGCTCTGTCCAAAAGTCCGCATGACTTTTCGCAAAGCTTCTGATTTCGTCTTTCTTGCACGTCTTTCTGTATCGCCTCAGGTCGCGCCCGCGTCGGGGATGACATGGGCCGTCAGGAAGATCATGATCTCGGATTCGGAGCGGCTCTGGCGCACGCTGCGGAAAAAGCTGCCGAGGATGGGCAGGTCGCCGAGGAACGGGATCTTCGAGAGCGTGCGCGACTCATCGCTGCCGATGAGTCCGCCGATGACCATCGTCTCGCCGTCGCGCAGGCTGACCGTCGTGTCGGCGCTGCGGTTCTGGAAGCGGTAGGCCTTGATGTCCTCGACGTAGAGCGGCGAGCTGACCTCCGTGTGCACCGTCGCCGTGATGCGGCCGTCCTCGTGGATGCGCGGCGTGCAGCGCAGGATGATTCCGGCTTGCCGGTAGGTGTAGGTCGTCGTCGTCGTGTTGTTCGTCACAGACTGCGTCGGCACGGGCACCTCGCCGCCGATGTTGATGAGCGCCTCCCTGCCCTGCACTGTCGTGATGTTCGGCCGCGCGAGCATCTTGGCCTTGCCTTGCGTCACGAGTGCCTGGATTGTCGCGCTGTAGTAGAACTCGAATGGCACGCCCTCCGGACCGCGGCCAAACTGGATGATGCCCGGCACCGTGCCGTCCTGCGTATGGCGCTTGATCTCCTTCTCCTGCACTTCGTTGGCCGAGCCCTTGTGGCGGTACGTCGTCTCAAAATCCGGGTACTGCGGCAAAGAAGACCACTGCCACTCAACGCCGAGCTTCTTCGATGCATCCTTAGAGAGGGCCAGGACCTTTGCCTCGAGCGAGACCTGGCGCGGCTTGCGGTCGAGCTGCTGTACGACCTTCGCGACGTTGGCCGCCTCGGCTGCCGTGCCATAGAACAGCACGGAGTTCGTCGCACTGTCGACGAGGACGCGGCGCGCTGTGCCAGTCTCCTGCCCATCCGCAGTCTTATCCCCTGCAACACTCTTCAGGGACAGTTCAGCCGCGTGCGCAAGATCTGCTGGATCCGCGTGACGCACGGGATAGACATGCACGCTCCGCAGCGCATCCGCCCGCGGCATCGTCGTCACGAGATACGTCGAGCCCTCCTTGATAAGCACGAGCCCTTTCGATGCAGCGATCATGCGCAGGAGCTTCGCTGGCTCCTCCGTCGCATGTAGCGTCACCGTCCCCGCAACGCTGTCGTCGAGCACGATGTTCTCGTGTGCAGTCCGCGCCAGCGACAGCAGCACCGAGCGCACATCGCCTTCGACGACCTGCATCTCAATCGGCGCTGCCTCCGCCCAGCTGCTGCCCAGCAGCAGAGCACCGAGCAGGATGGCCTGCCATCCTCGTTTCCAACTGTTCATCGCCTGGCCTCCTTCTCCCCATCTACCTCTTTTCTACTTCTTTTCTCTCTCGAACTATGCGTTTGATCTATGCGGCTCAGCTGAACGAGGCCATCGTCAGCCATATCTCGCCCTCAGGTCCGCGCAGCCGCACGCCCGTCCTGCCGATCTCGACGACCTCATAGGCGAGGAAGCGCTCGCCGACCGCAAGCGATTGGCTCGTCCTGCCGTCCGACAGGATGACGAGCGGCTCCACGCCGCCCTGCACGATGCCGCGCAGGGCCAGTACGGCCTTCGCACCATCTGTCCCTGCCTGTACGGACTGCGCAGCAGGCGTTGTCACACGTCCTGCTTCAGCGGCAGTACCCGCCTCTTGCGGCAGCGGTGCGACCTGCTGCCGCGCTGCTTCTTGTTTCTTGGATGGAGCAGCCTTCCCCTGCAGCGCCTCATTCTTTGTCGGCTCAGCTACAGCTTCACCGCGCTTCTCATGTGCGGGCGAGAACGGATTGCGCAGGTCCTCGATGGCCACCTGGCTCTCCATGCCGCGTATCTTCTCGTAGCGCGCAGCCATCTGCTTCTTGGCCGCCTGATCAGGCGATCTGCCATCCGACGCACCCTGCTCCATCTGCACGGGCTGCTGGTCCATGCCGTCCGCATCCCCCTGCCAGAACAGGAAGAGCGCGAGCAGGACTGTCATCACAGCACCAGTGACGATATGCTTCGGCTCGACGTGCATCGTCATCCTCCCCTCTTTGTATTTTATATTTTCATTATTCTGACTTCAACTGTAATGAAGAAAGGCTCTGCCAAACGGACAGAGCCTTTCCTGTGCCTTTGACTGCGTCTGTGTCTGCCACAGATAAGCCTCGGGTATATCTTGTTTATTTTGCAGCCTTTGCAGCCTTGAGTGCCTGGAGTTTCGGTCCCATGATGCGCTTGTAGGACTCGACGCCCGGCTGGTTGAAGGCATCGACATCAGCGAGTTCGCCCTCGTAGGCAACGCTCATGGCGAGCATGTAGAGGAGTTCACCAAGGTGGTAAGCATTGAGCTCCGGCAGCGAGAAGCATGCGTTGTAGCGCTTGTTCGATGCGAGCGCATCGGCGTTCGACTGGCGGGCGACCTCGAGGGCCTCGCTCATCGTGACGCCGGAGATGTCAGCCAGCTTCTTGGCCTCCGGGAAGACATTCGGGATCTCGAGGTCGTTTGCCCAGTTCTCAATCTTGACGAACTGTACGACCTTGTTGAGCTTGCCTTCCTGATGCTGCTGCGTCTGGGAGTGCATGTCCGTCGTGCCGACAGCGACGAGCGGCGTGCGGCCGTAGCAGACTTCCTTGCCCTCTTTGTTGAACTGCTTGCCGAGGGATTCTGCGAGCAACTGGATGTACCACTCGGAGACGGACTTGAGGTAATCGCCATACGGCATCATGACCTCGATGTCGCGGCCGTGCTTCTCCGAAGCAGCGAACTTCAGCGCTGCGTTGAGCATGGCCGGGTTCTGCCAGATATCGTCGTTCTGGCAGGCCTTGTCCATGTCCTTGGCACCGTCGAGGAAGCTCTTGATGTCAAAGCCGATGCAGGCAGCCAGCGAGAGGCCGACTTCACAGAAGATGGAGAAACGTCCGCCGACACCGTCCGGTACAGCGTACTGCGGCCAGCCCTTCTCGATAGCCAGCTTCTTGAGGAGTGTCTGGTTCTCCATGTTCGGGTCCGTGACCGCGACGACTTCGACGTCGATGCCCGGGAACTTCTGCAGGGCGTCGTAGACGACCATGAAGTTCGACATCGTGTCGAGCGTGCCACCAGACTTCGAGATGACGAGCAGCAGGACCTTGAGATTGCGCTTCTCATGATACTGGAGGATCTTGGACTCGTTCTCGAGGTGATGGATGAGGTCGCCCGTGCTGCGCGGGTCGATGTTGTTGCCGCTGAAGTAGACCTTCGGGAAGCCATTGCGCTCTTCCTTCGGAAGCTCATTCCAGTAAGCGCCGCACTGCACGTCGAAGAGGACTTTATCGCCGAGGTACGAGCCGCCGATACCCATCGAGACGACGACATCGACGTTGTCCTTGACGTGATCCGTCAGCTCCTGCAGGTGCTTTAAAGAGTTCGGGCTGTTCAGATGGCCTTCCTCGACATACGGCAGCTGGGAGAACAGGACTTTTTCCGGTTCGCCATCCTTCGAGAGATGCGCGCGGATGAAGCCCGTCTCGCGCATGACCTTCATCGCCTCATGTGCTTTCTTGAGGTCTTCTTCGTAGGATTTGAGGTCCGCTTCCGTGACTTTGCCTTCACCGTAAAGATTGTCGTAGTCGAACGTAAAACCGGATTTCAGTTTTAAACTCATGTTCTAACACTCCTCTTCTTGTTCTGCTGCAGTCTTTCCACTGCAATTGCCTATACTTGCACAGGAAAGGGATACCGGCAGCAGGTCGTTGATTCCATACGACTTTATTATACCATGTATCCCTTATTCTGTGAATATTCTCTTATGTGAGGATTATGCTAAGAGCGGCTTGACTGCCTCTGCGAGCTTGTCCTTCTCTGCCTTGGCTTCTTCGAGATCCTTGCCGAGCGTCGTGAAGTACGTCTTGATCTTCGGCTCCGTGCCGGACGGGCGCACGACGACAGTCGCGCCGTCATCGAGCTTGTAAATCAGGACGTTTGCCTTCGGCAGGCCCGTCTTCTCCGGCTCAGCGTAGTCAATCGTCTCGACGACTTTCTTGCCGGCAAACTCCGTCGGCGGATTCTGGCGCAGGCTGACCATGATGCCTTTCATCTTGTCCATGCCCGAGAGGCCTGGGAACGAGAAGGCATCGACCTTGTTGTAGTAACGGCCGTACTGCTGGTAGATCTCTTCAAGGCGCTGCTTGATCGACGAGCCGATGGAACGGTAGTACGCCGCCATCTCGCAGATCAGCATCGAGGAGACGACAGCATCCTTGTCGCGGACGTACGGGCCAGCGAGGTAGCCGTAGCTCTCCTCGAAACCGAAGATGAAGCGGTCCGTCTCGCCAGCTGCTTCGAGCTGTGCGATCTGGTCGCCGATCCACTTGAAGCCCGTCAGCACGTGGCGCAGCTCCACGCCATAGTGCTCGGCTACCTTGTCGGCGAGCGGCGTCGAGACGATGGACATGACGGCCACCGGATTCTTCGGCATCGTGCCCTTCTCGATGCGGCCCTGGCAGATGTAGTCGAGCAGCAGCACGCCCATCTCATTGCCCGAGACGAGCTCGTAGCTGCCATCGGCGCACTTCATCGCGATGCCGACACGGTCAGCATCCGGGTCCGTCGCGAGCATGAGGTCAGCCTGCTCCTTCTTGGCGAGCTCGAGGCCTTTCTCGAGTGCCTCGAAGATCTCCGGGTTCGGATAGCTACAGGTCGTGAAGTAGCCGTTCGGGTACTCCTGCTCCGGCACGATGGTGATGTCCGTGATGCCGATGTCCTTGAGCACGCGCGTGACCGGTACGAGGCCCGTGCCGTTGAGCGGCGAGTAGACGAGCTTGAGGCCGGCCGTCTTCGCGAGTCCCGGACGGACCTGACGGTCCTCGATGGCCGCGTAGAACGCATCCTTGCAGTCTTCGCCGACGAACTGGATCAGGCCCTTCTCGACGCCTTCCGCAAAGCTCATGTGCTTGGCACCCGTCAGCACATCCGTCTTCTGGATGGATGCGTAGACGACAGCAGCTGCGTCATCCGTCATCTGGCAGCCGTCCGGGCCGTATGCCTTGTAGCCGTTGTACTGCGCCGGATTGTGCGAGGCCGTAATCATGATGCCGGCGTTGCAGTGGTAGTAGCGCGTCGCAAAGCTCAGGGCCGGCACCGGCATGAGCTCTTCGTAGAGGCGCACGTGGATGCCGTTTGCCGCGAGAACGCCGGCGGCTTCGCGCGCGAAGTTCCACCCCTTGAGGCGGCTGTCGTAGCTGATTGCGACCGTCTGCGTGCCGCCCTGCGTCTTGACCCAGTCAGCGACGCCCTGCGTTGCCTGGCGAACGACCCAGATGTTCATGCGGTTCGTGCCGGCGCCCAGCACGCCGCGCAGACCGGCCGTGCCGAACTCCAGAGCGACAGCGAAGCGGTCCTTGATGGCCTCGTCATCACCGGCGATGTCATTGAGCTCCTTGTTCAGATCGAAGTCCAAGAGGTCGGCAGCCGCCCAGCGTTTGTACTCATCCTGATACATTTTGAATCCATCCCTTCCTGAATCCCTTTTTCAACTATTGGTTTATTGTTGTAGTTCCTTTTCGACAGAAATTGCCTGAATCCTGCAAATCCTGCAAAAAGGGGCTCAAGCAAGGTGATATTTTTTCTTGAAACTCCGGTGCGTCCAGTAGAAGGCGATGGCGAGCGGCACACAGGAACCGATCCAGGCCATCGGGTTGGCCAGGCAAGCGCCGAGGTAGCCGAGCCAGTCGCAGAGGAAAAGCGCCGCCGCCGTGCGCATCAAGAGCTCCATGATGCCCGCGATCGTCGGCACGACGCTCTGACCAAGTCCCTGCAGCGTGTAGCGGAAGATGAAGAGGAACGAGAGGATCCAGTAGCACGAGCCGTTGACGATCAGGTACTCGTGGCCAAAGTCGATGACCTGTTGCGCGCCGTCACCGACGAAGAGGTGCATGAGCGAGGGCCCGAAGAAGATGAGCCCCGCGCCGGCGAGCACAGCAAAGGCCACTGACATGTAGCAGCACTTGCGCACGCCCTCGCCGATGCGCTCGAACTTGCGCGCGCCGTAGTTCTGCGCCGTGTAGGCAGACATCGCGATGCCAAACGACATCATCGGCATCATCGCGATGGACTCGATCTTCTGCGCCGCCGCATACGCCGCGACGGCGAGCGGCCCGAGGTCGTTGAGCGCGACCTGCAGGATGACGGCGCCAATCGCGATGATGCTCGACTGGAAGCCCATCGGCAGGGCGATGCGCAGGTGCTCCCAGTAGAACTTGAGGTTCGGTCGCCAGTCATGGCGATGTGCGTGCAGTGCGGGGACCTTGCGCAGGATGAAGACGAGGCAGAGCAGATTGCCGCAGACCTGCGAGGCGAGCGTCGCGAGCGCGGCACCCGGGATGCCCCAGTCAAAGACGAGGATCGCAATTGGCTCAAAGATGATGTTGAGCGAGAGCCCCGAGGCGAGCAATATCGTCGGCGTCTTGCTGTCGCCGAGCGCGCGGATGAGGTTCGTCTGCGTCTGGAAGAAGACGAAGAGCGTGATGCCCGCGTAGATCAGGCTGATGAAGGAGTACGCCCCGTCGAGGATTTCCGCCGGCGTCTGCATCCATATGAGCAGCTGGCGGCAGAGCAGCACGCCGACAGCCGTCAGGACGATGGAGGCAAAGAGCGAGAGCACGGCGCAAGCCGCTGCGCTCCTACGCACGCCCTCCTCGTCGCGCGCGCCGAAGCGCTGGCCTGTGTAGATGGAGAGCCCCGTCGAGAAGCCGATGACGAAGCCGAGCATCAAGAACATCAGCGCGCCCGTGCAGCCAACGGCGGCCAGGGCATTGACGCCGAGGAAGCGGCCGACGATCAAGGTATCGACAAAGGCGTAGAGCTGCTGGAAGATATTGCCCGCAATCAGTGGCATCGTAAAGAAGAAGATCAGCTTGGCCGGCGAGCCTTCTGTCAGATTCTTTGTCATTCCAGATACCTCGTCACAAAGGTGCGCAGCGTCTCCTGCAGCACCGTCACATTGTCCAAGAGCGCCTCCGTCTGCGGGCGCAGCTTCGTGTAGTGGAAGACGGGATGATGCGCGACCATGTAGTCCGTCGGGAACGGCTCCACCGCCACACCCTGCTTCGCGAAGTTCAACACAGAGCGCTTCATGTGGAAGGCACTCGTCACGAGGATTGGATGCGAGAGGCCGTTCTCGCGCAGGATCTCAGCAGAGAAGCGGGCGTTCTGGCTCGTGTTGATGCTCCGCGTCTCCGTCAGGATCTTGTCCTCCGGCACGCCAAGGCTCATGAGCACGCGCTTGGCGATCTTCGCCTCGGCCCCCGTGTCCTCATAGACCTGCCCGCCCGAGAGCAGGATCGGCACATCGAGCTGGCGCTGCAGGCGCACGGCCGTCAACAGGCGGCTCGCGGGGCTCGCGCAGAGCGTCCCCGTGCCGTCGACATCCGGCGTGTCGCTGTAGGCGCCGCCGCCGAGCATGATGATGACATCGCCCGCCGGCCGCTCGGGCGGCTGATAGGCCGACTCGAGCCAGCCCATCGTCTTCTCCGCGACGAGGCCCGTGCAGAGCAGATAGAAGGCAAAGGTCAGCGCGAACAGGACGGCCGCCGCCCGCTTCTCCCCGCGCTTCTTCCAGAGCCACCAGGCAAGGACAAAGAGCGCCAGGATGAAGATGCCGGGCGGCAATACCCAGCTGGCCCCGAATTTCAAGAGATAAACCATATCGCATCCTCCAAAAAAATAAAGCGCAAATCCCATCCACATAGAGGAATCCCCGCATTTATCTAGAAACTATAAATTGTATATCCATTGTAACAAACTTGCCGCGCTGCGGCAAGGCATCGATTCGCGAAAAGGAGAGTTTATCATGGCATTCATTGAACCAGCACCCGGACAGGCCGAGAAAGGCATCGGCACGATCACGATCGTCAAGCTCCTGACGCCAGCAGAGCTCGACGGCAAATGCGACATGTACGCGAAAGTCATCGTCCCGCCGCTCTGCGGCATCGGCGTCCACCAGCACGTCGGCAACACCGAGACGTACCACATCCTCTCCGGCCATGCACTCTACAACGACAACGGCAAAGAGGTCGAGATTGGCGCCGGCACGACGACGTTCTGCCCAGACGGCGAGACTCACGGCATCAAGAACACCTCCAAGACGGAAGACCTCGTCTTCATGGCGCTGATCATCCGCAAATAATCATATATCCAACTAAAAAATGCGGCCCAGGAATCTGGGTCGCATTTTTGTGTTCACTTTGAATCAGCGAAACCATCAGTTGCTGTGCGGGACCATGTCCTCGTCGCGCAGCTTGCCTTCCTTGGCGCGCTGGGCAAACTCAGCCGTCGCCGTGAAGAGCACGTCCGTCGAGCTGTTGAGGGCCGTCTCACAGGCATCCTGGATGACGCCGATGATGAAGCCGACACCGACGACCTGCATCGCGATGTCGTTGCCGATGCCAAACGATGCGCAGGCAACCGGGATCAGCAGCAGGGAGCCGCCGGCCACGCCCGAAGCGCCGCAGGCACCGACGGTCGAGACGAGGCAGAGCAGCAGGGCCGTCGGCAGATCGACGCTGATGCCGAGCGTGTGCGCTGCGGCAAGAGAGAGCACGGCAATCGTGATGGCCGCACCGCTCATGTTGATCGTCGCACCGAGCGGGATGGAGATGGAATACGTGTCCTCATCGAGGCCGAGGCGCTCACAGAGATCAAGGTTCACCGGGATGTTGGCCGCCGAGCTGCGCGTGAAGAAGGCGTAGAGACCGCTCTCCTTCAGCGTCGTCCAGACGAGCGGGTACGGGTTGCGGTGGATGTGCAGGTAGACAATCAGCGGGTTCATGATCAGGGCCACCGAGAAGAAGGCCGCGAGCAGGACGCCGAGGATCTGGACGTAGCCGAGCAGGGCGCCGAGGCCGTTCGTGCCGATAGCATTGGCGACGAGGCCCATGATGCCGAACGGTGCGAAGCGAATGACCCACTGCACGATCTTCGTGACCGTCTTCGCGAAGTCATTGAGCATATCCTTTGTCGTGTCACTGGCCGAGTGCAGCGCAATGCCGGCAAGGCAGGCCCAGCCGAGGATACCGATGTAGTTCGCCGTTGCCAGCGCATGGATCGGGTTGTCGACGACCGAAAGAATCAAGTTGTGCAGGACTTCGATGATGCCGGACGGCGGCGCGAGCTGCGCATCGGCGACCTGCAGATGCAGGGCCGTCGGGAAGGCGAACGAGAAGGCGACAGCGACGAGCGAAGCGCAGAACGTCGCGAAGATGTAGAGGCGCACGATTGGCTTCATGGCAGCACTGGCATCCGAATTCTTCTGAGCCAGAGCGTTCATGACGAGCACGAAGACGAGGACCGGTGCGATGCCCTTGAGGGCACGGACGAAGAGATCGCCGAGCACCGCGACGGCCGGTACAGCCTGCGGCGCAGCCAGCGCGATGATGATGCCGATGACGAGACCAGCAGCAATCAGCTTGATGAGCGCTGTCTCTCGGTATTTCTTACCAATCTTATGGAACATATGAATCCCCCTTGCAGAACGTTTGGAACGCTTTAGACGCCAAAGGCGCCATGAAACGTTTTTCGTTTCTCTCAAAAATACATATGTTAGTATACACTAAACAGTGGCGGGATGCAATACTTTTCCCGTAATTTGTTTTTTATACGCGTACTCTGTATTCCAGTGACATAAAAAGCGTGTACATCTCAAAGAGATGTACACGCTCAAAGGACATGCTCTGTAATATGCTCATTCCGCCAGGGCTTCTCTCTGCTCCTTCATGCTCTCGAGCTCGATGAGGTAGCGGCCGACGGCGTCCTGCCAGCGCGGCAGCAGTGCAAAGCCCGCCTCTGTGAGGCTATTCTTGCTCATGCGGGAGTTCTTGGGCCGCACGGCGCGCGTCGGATAGGCCGAGGATGGCACGGGCGTGACCTCCACGGGCATGCCGGCCTGGCGGAAGACCTCTGCAGCAAGCTCCGCCCACGAGCAGAAGCCTTCGTTCGTCGCATGGTAGACGCCGTATCGCTCCGTCTGAATCATGTCAGCGAGCAGCACGGAGAGATCGCGCGTATACGTCGGAGAGCCGACCTGGTCGTCGACAACCGTCAGCTTCGCGTGCGACTCACCGAGGCGCAGCATCGTGCGGATGAAGTTCTTGCCGTTGATGCCAAAGACCCATGAGATGCGCACGATGAAATAGCGCTTGAGGATGGACTGGATGGCCTCCTCGCCCATGAGCTTCGACTTCCCGTAGACGTTCTGAGGTCCCTTCGGCGCATCCGTCTCGTACGGCGCATCACCGTCGCCGGGGAACACGTAATCCGTGCTGATGTAGACCATCTTGGCATGGAACTCGCGGCAGAGCTTGGCGAGATTTGCCGTGCCTTCTGCATTGACGGCCATGCATGCTGCCTCATCGTCCTCCGCGCGGTCCACGGCCGTGTAGGCCGCACAGTGGATGACGCAGTTCGGCTTGTAGGCGGCCATGACGCGCCGCATCGCCTTTGCATCCGTCAGCGGGAAATCCTTGCTCGACACGCCGCGGACTTCCATTCCTCTATCCTTCAGCTCTACGACACAATCGTGCCCGAGCTGTCCTGTTACACCTGTGACAAGTACCCTCATCCTCATGAATCTCCTTCCGTTCTGATGATCCCGTAATCCCGAATTATTTCTTAAACTATTCTTGCAGGAAGGGCTGACTTCCTGCCTCTTCCGCATAAAAGTATGCAAAAAGTAGAAAAGTACCAGAGCCATGCCCCCTAACAGGCAGTGATTTGCTGGGTTTGCTGGATATGGTATACTGAGTCCATCGGAATTTGCCGATAATCGGTTCACACAATCCACACATTCAGAAGACTGGAGACTTTTATGGAATACTGCAAGACCTTGATCCTGTCTATTCTCGGCGGCATCGCCATGACGTATCTCAATGCCCCGCTGCCTTGGACGCTCGGCCCCATTGTTTTCGTCGCGCTCGGCTCTCTCATCCGCAAACGGCCGTTCCACTGGTCCCTGCGTATCCGCAATACGGCACTCATCCTGCTCGGCTACGCCATGGGACGTCCATTCACCTTAGAGACGGGGCGTGCCATCCTCGCCCAATTTCCCTTGATGATCACCGCCACATGCATCACGGTCGCAGCCGGCGTCCTCACCGCCTGGCTCATGTTTCGCCACACCAAGATCAACTTCACGAGTTGCCTGCTCGGCTGCGTGCCAGGCGGTCTCTCGCAGATGGTCATCCTCGCCGACGAGATCCGCGACGCCGATCTCACAGCCGTCACGATCATGCAGACGCTGCGCATGCTCTCTGTCGTCTTTGTCATCCCCTTCCTGACAATCCATGTGCTTGCGGGCAGCAGTCATGCGGCTGCATCCGCTGGGACAGCTGTCCACGCAGCAGGCTCACTCGCCGAAATCCTGACCTATGCCGCCGTTGCCGTGCTTGGCGCCGTCCTCGCCAAGAAAATCCATCTGCCCACCGCACCGATGCTCGGGCCCATCCTCAGCACTGCCGCATTCGTCGTCATCACAGGGACAGCCGCCCCCGTCGTCCCAGTCCATTACATCAACGCGGCTCAGGTCCTCGTCGGCGCCTACATCGGGTCCAGCGTCGATCTCACGCGCCTGCATCAATACCACGGCATGGGCAAGGTCCTGCTCGGCGGGGTCCTGCTTGTTCTCCTGGTCAGCATGGGCATGGGCTGCATCATCTCGGAGGTGACTGGCACCGATCTTGCCACAGCCTTTCTTGCCACGGCCCCCGGCGGCCTGACCGAGATGGGAATCACGGCACTCGTCGTCGGGGCGGACAGCTCGACGATGGTCGCCTACCAGCTCACGCGCCTGCTCTTCATCATGCTGGTCTTCCCGTACATAGCCCGCGCAATCGTCGCCCTCTACCGCAGGAAAACAGATAACGGATGACCTGCTGCCCCAGCTTCTCCATCCCTGCCATCTTTCTTCAAGAAAGATGGTATTTTTTTTATCTCCCCAAAATCCAAAAAGGAAAACGATGATTTACGACGAAATAATATACTATAAACTGAATTTCCTGTTTTGGATGCGATTGAAGAAGGGAGCCTGATTGAATGGATCCAGCAGTATTGACCCTGATTGTCCTCGGGGTAGCCGCCTTTTTCTTTGTGACCGAGCTCATCCCGCTTGCCGTCACAGCAATGGGCGCATCGATTGCCCTCGGTTTGCTCGGCGTACTGACGCCGAAACAAGTCTTCTCCGGTCTGTCAAACTCCACCGTCGTGCTCTTCGCCGGCATGTTCGTCATCGGCGCCGCGATGTTCCAGACGGGCCTTGCCCAGCGCATCGGCATCACCGTCGTCCATGCGGCGGGCACCGGAGAGAAACGCCTGATGGCCGCCATCATGATTGTCACGATCATCCTGTCCTCCGTCTCCTCGAACACAGCTACGGTTGCCTGCCTGCTGCCGGTCGTCGTGCAGATCTGCGCCGTCGCGCGCCTCGCCATCTCGCCGCAGCTCATGGCCCTGGCCGTCGCGGCCAACGTCGGCGGCACCATCACGATGATCGGCACACCGCCGAACATCCTCATGAGCGCGACGCTCTCTGCGAGCGGCCTGCAGCCCTTCGGCTTCTTCGAATTCGCCTGGATCGGCATCCCGCTGTCCATCGCCGGCGTCATCTACATGCTGACGATTGGCCGCCGGCTCTGCCCGCACGGCCACGTCGACAGCAACCTCAGCGACCTGACGTCTGACCTGCCGAAGGACACGCGCAAGATGACCATCTGCGCCATCATCCTCATCCTCGTCGTCATCGCCATGGCACTCTCGAAGACCATCAACGTGCCGATGCAGACGGCCGCCATCATCGGCGCCCTTGCCTGCGTCATCACCGGCTGCCTCAGTGAGAAACAGGCGTACGGCGGCATCGACTGGACGACCATCTTCCTGTTCGCCGGCATGCTGCCGCTCGCCGAGGCGATGGACAAGACGGGCGCCGGCGCGATGATCGCCAACGGCGTCGTCGGCATCATCGGCAGCAACGCCTCGCCGCTCATCATCGTCATGGCGATGTTCCTGCTGTCCTGCGGTCTCACGCAGTTCATGTCCAACACGGCCGCCGCAGCACTGCTCGCACCGATTGGCATTTCGATTGCCCAGTCCATCGGCGTCTCGCCGTTCCCCGTACTCATGGCCATCGGCATCGCCGCCTCCTGCGCCTTCACGACGCCGGTCGCCACGCCGCCGAACACGCTCATCCTCGGCCCTGGCAAGTTCCGCTTCATGGATTACGTCAAGGTCGGCCTGCCGCTCGTCGTCGTCTCGATGATTGTCTGCACCGTCATCATCCCACTCGTCTGGCCGTTCTGATGGCACTCAGCACCACCAACAAAAAACAATACCACAAAAGTGAGGTAATTATATGGACAGAGAAGAATTACTGAGCACACTCAAAAAGCTCGATGAAGAAGTATTCGCCGAATTCCAGGACGAAGTCGAAGAGCAGCGCTTCACCTTGTCGCTGATCCCGACCGTCAATGCCGAATCACCGTTCGCCGCCTACCTCGAGGGCAGCATCCTCGCCAACGTCAGCACCGACTACCACGGCATCAGCCGCACGGGTCGCTTCGAGCGCATGGCCGTCGAACGCGCGCTCAAGTGCTTCCATGCGGAACACGCCATCGTGCGTCTCGACAGCATCAGTGCCGCCTCACGCGTCGTCTTCAAGGCGCTCTTGAAATCCGGCAATCCCGTCCTCTCGTTCAACGGCCGCAAGCAGGAGCTCTGCCATGGCCTCTCCTACCGCTTTGCCATCTTCGGAGCAGACTGGGAGAACCGCGACATCAACTGGCAGGAGCTCGATGAACAGATTGCGCGCCATCAGCCGAAAATCGTGATCTTCTCTCCGACGAGCTTCCCATTCGCCATCGAAACGAAGCGCCTCGCAAAGGTCACCCACGATGCCGGCGCACTGCTCTGGGTCGACATCGGCCAGAACGTCGGCCTCGTCGCCGCCGGACTCATGCCGTCGCCCGTCGATGACGCCGACGTCGTGACCTTCCCGACGAATGACTCACTGCAGGGCCCGGAGGGCGCCATCATCCTCTGCAAGAAAGAGCTGGCCGAGACGATTGAGCGCGCCGTCATCGACAACGGCCACTCAGCCCTGCACAAGAACCGCCTCGCAGCCCTCGCCGTCGCGCTGCGCGAGGCCTCCGAGCCGTCCTTCCGCTATTATGGGCAGCAGGTCATCGCCAACGCGCGTGCCCTGAGCAAAGCCCTGCAAGAAAATGGCATCTCCATATGGGGCAATGGCACAGACTGCCATCTCGTCGTCGCCGCCCTGCCCAAGGACGCCGACCCACAGCAGATTGAGCAGCACCTGCACCGCGCGGGCTTCCTCGTCAAGACGGCCCGCCTGCCGGATGAAGAGGAGCGCAAGCCAGCCCATCCTGTGCTGCGCCTCTCCAGCCTCAATCCGACGACACGCTCTCTGAAGGAAAAGGACATGGAGAAGATTGGGCAGCTCCTCGCCGCTGCTCTGAACGTAGATGATCCGGCCGCACTCGAGGTCATCCGCAAGAAAGTCAGCTCCCTGCTCATGGACAAGCCAATCTACTCGGAGGAGTGGGTCGAAAGCATCGCCAAACCCGATATCTTCTTCAACGGGGCCGACGAGCTCAGCGTCCGCAACATTGCCTCGAACGAGAAGAAACACCTCTTCGGACGCCTGTTCCACTGACAGCAGCATACATGCAGCGCAATAAAAGAGCGGCCACGGGAAAATTCCCCGTGGCCGCTTTTTCATGCCTGTCATGCGTCGCTATGCGATTCGCCATCATGTGACAGCGGGATGGTCAGGATGAACTTCGTCCCCTTGTCGAACTCGCTCTCGACCGCGATATCGATATCGTGCTGCTCGGCAATCCAGCTCGCAATCGAAAGGCCGAGACCCGTGCCGCCGACACTGCCAGCCTTCTTCGTGCGCGAACTGTCCGCGCGGTAGAAGCGCTCGAAGATCTTGCCCTGGTCCTCCTCGGCAATGCCGATACCGTCATCGCTAAACGTCAGCTGCATGGCCTCTTTCTCGGGCAGGCGGCGCGAGGCGACCGTGATGTGGCCGCCTTCCGGCGTGTACTTGACCGCATTCTCGAGGAAGATGCGCATCATCTGGCGCATCGTGGCCGGATCCGCATAGATGATGCCCGGCTCATTGGCCTCGAGCCGCAGCGTGTGCTGCTTGGCGACGAGCTTCATCTTGCGCACGGCATCGTCGACGAGCTCGTCGAGATGGACATTCTCCTTGTGCAGGACTTGGCGCTTCTGGTCGGCACGCGCGAGGAACAGCAGTTTCTCGATAAGGTCCTGCATGTCCTCGGCCTCCGAACGGATGGACGAGATGCCCTCCTCGAGGATCTTCGCGTCAGAGCTGCCCCAGCGCGCGAGAAGGTCTGAGTAGCCGAGGATGACCGTCACCGGCGTCCTGAGCTCATGCGAGGCATCCGAGACAAAGCGCTGCTGCTGCTGGAACCCGCGCTCCAAGCGGTCGAGCATGTGGTTGAACGTCAGCGCGAGTTCCGCCATCTCATCCTTGGCCGGCGGCACCTCGATACGCTTGTCCATGCGCTCCACCTCGATCTTGCGTGCCGTCTGCGTGAGGTTGCGGATGGGCTGGAGTATCCTGTTGCTCAGGAAGTAGCCGGCAACGAGCGCGACGAGGAAGCCCGCAATCGTGATGAGGAAGAGCAGCCTCTGGAGATCCACGAGAAAGTTCTTCTCCGCTGTGATCGTGCGGAAGAAGTGGATCTGATAGATCTGGCCGTGGTCGGCCACATCCATCGACGTATAGTACATCATGAAGCGGTTGAACTCGACGACCTCCATGTCCTTGGCCGCCCAGAACGGCGGATCCTTCACGCGATGCGCCTCCACCGTGTCGAGCGACGGGTAATGCGAGTCGTTCTCGTAGATGACGCGCCCCGTCAGGTCGGTCACGCGGATCACGACGCCCGGCGGGACGATGTCGCCCTGGACCAGGAATTCCTGCAGGCTGCGCGACGAAGCCAGCCCCTTCTGCACGTTCTGCATCGCGAGGTGGATCTCGGTCTCCGCCTCATGGTAGAACGAGAAGTAGATGCCGAGGCCCATGATGGCGCTCGTTAAAAGCAGCACGACGAGCAGGATGGCCCCATAAAGGCCCGTGATCTTCGTCGAGATCTTCATGCGCCAGAAGGGGCTCCTGCGGACCCACTTACTCCTTGACCGCATACCCTACGCCTCGCACCGTGTAGATGTACTTCTCGTGGAAGCGATCATCGAGCTTGGCGCGCAGGTAGCGGATGTAGACATCGACAACATTCGTATCGCCGCTGTAGTCGTAGCCCCAGACCTTCTCGAGGATCTGGTCACGCGTGAGGACCGTGCGCTTGTTGCGCATCATATATTCAAGCAGCGAGTATTCCTTCTTCGTCAGATGAACCGTCTCGCCGTCGACTTCGACCTCATAGCGCTTCGGGTACATGACGAGATTCTTGACCTGCAGACGCTCCTCAAGCGGCACGCCGCCATTGTCTGGCACGTGCTTGCGCAGGGCATTGCGGATGCGTGCCATGAGTTCCTCGATGGCGAAGGGCTTCGTCATGTAGTCATCGGCACCGATGTCGAGGCCCGCCACCTTGTCTTCGACCTCATCCTTAGCCGTCAGCATGATGATGGGCAGCGACGAGACTTCGCGCACGCGCTTGCAGATGGTCATGCCGTCCATGCCCGGCAGCATGACATCGAGCAGCACGAGGTCAAAGTTGCCCTGCATGATGCGTTCATAGGCGCGCGTGCCGTTCTCTTCAATCTCCGTCTCGAACCCTTCATGCTCGAGCTCAATCTGCAGGAAACGCGCGATGCGGCGCTCATCTTCTACAATAAAGATGCGAACTGGTTTATCCATGAGATTCCCTCCATGTCAGCAAACAAAAGATAAGAAAAAAAGAGATATATTTTTTAATATATCTCTACTATATAGCAGGTCAGCCCAAAAAGAAAGGGCTCCCGAACAAATTAATTCGATTCTAATTGCTTTCAAACAAGCTTCTTATCGGATGCCTGCGGCTCACTTAGGAACATCTCCCGGAACAGCTTGATGAGGTGCTCGCTCGACGAGGAGAGCGTGCGGTTCTTGAGCCAGGCGACGACAGTATGCGTGCTCATCTCCGGTGCCACGAGCTTCTTGTAGTAAAGGTTGCCGTCCGTCAGCAGCGTGCGCGAGGAGACCGGCAGGATGGCCGCGCCCATGTCCATCTTGACAAGCAGCAGGTCCTGCACGATGCTGTCCGAGACGCAGACGATGTGCGGCTCGAAGCCGAGCTTGCGGCAGTTCGCGACGAAGAGGCTCTGCCAGCGCAGCGGGATGATGATTGGCGTGTCGCGCAGCTCCTCCATGCGCACTTCCTTGTCGGATGCGCCGATGATCTGGTCCTTGTTCATGACGACGACGAGCGGCTCGTTCGGCAAGACAATCGATTCGTAGACCTTCGAGTCCACCTGCGTGCGCGTGATGGCGATCTCGATGACGCGGTTGTCGAGGAGCTCCAGGATGCGCGCGCCCTCCGCTTCCCAGATCTGATACGTGACCTGCGGGTAGCGGCGGTGGAACTCAGTGATGAGCTCCGGCAGCAGCAGCGCGCCCGATGTCGTGATCGTGCCGAGCTGGATTGAGCCGGCGACCCCGGAGCCGATCTCCGTGATCTCGCGCACTGTCCCGTCGACCATGCCGAGGATGTGTTCGACACGCGAGTACAGCACGCGGCCGGCATCCGTCAGGCGGATGCGCCGGCTGCCGCGCTCAAAGAGCTGCACGCCAAGCGACGACTCCAGCCGCTTCATCTGGCGCGAGAGGGCCGGCTGCGCGATGTCGAGGCGCTGTGCTGCATGACTGATATTTCCCTCTTCCACGATGGCATAGAATGACCGCATATCCTTGATTTCCATATGATTCTCACTTTCCGATCAAGATACTGTCTATAGCAAATATTCATACTTACTATATCTCTTTCTTGCTATTATACTTTTTCCTGCAAAAATAGGCAAATACTTTTCCTCAAAATTATAGGTTGGAAGAGTTTATGTTCTCCCATATTTCTGTCAATTCACTCTTGTGATTTTTCGGCCACATGTTATAATAGAATATCATTGGTGTTAACGATTATCACGATACATGGTATCGATACTACGTGAGCAATAAAAAGGAGTTTTTCACATGACACGAATCAAAGACGCACTCGACGCGGTGGCCGCCGCGATCATCGCCCAGAAGGACTACCTGACGGATCTCGACCGGCAGATTGCCGATGGCGACCACGGCATCAACATGACCCGCGGCTTCCAGGCAGCGATGGACGCCGTCGAAGAGATGGACGATACGACGAAGCCCGGCCCCGTACTCGAGACGATTGGCAGGGCCTTCATTCACAACGTCGGCGGTGCCGCCGGCCCACTCTACGGCACGGGCTTCATCAAGGCCGCAGCCGTCTGCGACGAGGACACGAAGCTCAACGTCGCTTCCTTCGAGAAACTCCTCGGCGCCGCAATCGCTGGCATCGAGAAGCGCGGCCATGCCAAGAAGGGCGACAAGACCATGCTCGACGCGCTGATCCCGATCCACGCGTGCTTCCTGCCGGAGAACGCTGAGGGCAAGACGCTCTTCGAGGTCCTGCAGGACGCTTCGCATGCCGCGAAGGAAGGCGTGGACTACACGAAGACGATTGCTGCGCGCCGCGGCCGCGCGAGCCTCGTTGGTGAGCGCAGCATCGGCCACGAGGACCCGGGCGCTGTGAGCTCCATGCTCATGTACCGCGCGCTCTACAACTTCCTACGCAAGTGAACCATCAAGACATAGAGAATCGTACCGACCAATCAGGCAAGGGGCTCTCTCCCCTTGTCTTTTCTTGTCTCACAAGCTGTTCTGTAGTATACTTTGTAAAGATATTCCGCAATGCATACGTCTCATATAAAGAGGAGGAATTCCATTGACTAAGCAGACTGTCCGCACGCGCTTCGCGCCGAGCCCGACGGGCTACATGCACATCGGCAACCTGCGCACAGCCCTTTACGGCTACCTTTACGCAAAATCCCAGCAGGGTCAGTTCATCCTGCGCATCGAGGATACGGACCGCACGCGTTACGTCGCTGACGCCGTCGATTTCATCAACCGCACGCTCGAGATGGCCCACATCGTCCCGGATGAGAGCCCGTCGCTCGGCGGCCCGTACGGCCCCTACGTCCAGAGCGAGCGCATGGACCTCTACAAGAAGTACGCCGAGGAGCTCGTCAAGACGGGCCACGCCTACTACTGCTTCTGCAATCCAGACGAGGATCACTCGGCCGGCAAGTTCGGCGGCTATGACCGCACCTGCCGTAACCTCGCACCGGAGGTCATCGAGGAGCACCTCAAGAACGGCGACCCCTACGTCATCCGCCAGAAGATGCCGCTCACGGGTGAGACGACGTTCTTCGACGTGCTCCACGGCAACATCACGATCAAGAACGAAGAGCTCGAGGATCAGGTCCTCCTGAAGCGCGACGGCATGCCGACCTACAACTTCGCCAATGTCATCGACGATCATCTCATGCACATCACGCACATCATGCGCGGCGCTGAGTTCATCACGTCGACGCCGAAGTACATCCTGCTCTACGAGTCGTTCGGCTGGGACGTCCCGACCTTCATCCACCTCGCCCCGGTCATGGGCAAGAACGAAGACGGCTCGATCTCGAAGCTCTCAAAGCGTCATGGTGCCACGAGCTTCGACGACCTCGTCAAGGCTGGCTACCTGCCGGACGCCATCGTCAACTACGTCGCCCTGCTCGGCTGGAACCCGAAGACGACGAATCAGGAGATCTTCTCGATGGCAGAGCTCATCGAGCACTTCAGCCTCGAGGGCCTCTCGAAGTCCCCGGCCGTCTTCGACTACGACAAGCTCGGCTGGATCAACGGCGAGTACCTCAAGGCCATGAGCGACGAGGACTTCGCCAAGATGGCGCGCCCATTTGTAGGCGAGCTGCCAGATTACCTCGAGCAGAGCTGGACACACCTCGCTTCCCTGCTCAAGACGCGCATCCAGCGCCTCGGCGACCTGCCGCAGGAAATCGCTTTCCTCTGCGAGCAGCCGGCCTTCGACGCGGAGCTCTACGTCAACAAGCGCAACAAGGTCACGCCGGAAAAGGCAGTCGAGCTCCTGCCAGGCATGATGGCCCTCTTAGAAGAGGTGCCGGAGTCCGACTGGAACAACGACGCGCTCTACGAGAAGCTCAACGCCTATATCGAGGAGCAGGGCATCAAGAAGGGCCTGGCCATGTGGGTCCTGCGCATCGCCGCAGCAGGCCAGAAAGTCACGCCGGGCGGCGCTACAGAGATCCTCTCTCTGCTCGGCAAAAAAATTTCCATGGAAAGAATCAAAAAAAGCCTTGCAAAATTGCAGGAGCTGTAATATAATAAATCAAGTCAGTTACGTGGCACCTTCGTCAAGCGGTTAAGACACCGGCCTCTCACGCCGGGTTCATGGGTTCGAATCCCATAGGTGTCACCACGGCGCCTTCGTCAAGCGGTTAAGACACCGGCCTCTCACGCCGGGTTCATGGGTTCGAATCCCATAGGCGTCACCATCGGCACCTTCGTCAAGCGGTTAAGACACCGGCCTCTCACGCCGGGTTCATGGGTTCGAATCCCATAGGTGTCACCATTGTAGATAACAGCCAGGATGCAGTCGCTCCTGGCTTTTTTGTTTGAAAGGATGGTCCTCATGCTGTTTGCCTCCATGCTCGTCCTCGGTGCCCTGATTGGCTTTGTCGGTGCCGGCGGCGCCGGCGTCACGATTGCCCTGCTGACCGTCGGCTTCCACGTGCCCATCCACACGGCGCTCGCCGTTGCCCTCGCCTCGATGGTCTTCACGATGCTGTCCGGCACGATCAGCCACTTCCGCCAGCATGAAGTCCTCGTCAAGACGGGCGCCATCATGGGGCTCGGCGGCATCACGGGTGCCTACCTCGGCGCCAACTTTTCCAATATCGTGCCTTCCAATATACTCAGCGCCATCACAGGCTTCATGCTCGCCTCGAGTGCCGTGACGCTCTATATCAAGATGTACCAGGCCGAATGGCTCGGCCGTCATATCAAGATACGCCAGGAGCCTCTGACGGGGCGCAAGCTCTGGATCTACGGCATTCTCATCGGCATCTTCATGGGCTTCCTCTCCGGCGCCTTCGGCATCGGCGCAGCGGCTTATATCCAGCTCGCCCTCATGGTCGTCTTCGGCGTGCCGCTGCTGCAGACCATCGGCACCTGCATGATGGTCATTCTGCCAATCTCAGCGGCCGGCGGTCTCAGCTACCTCTTCAACGGCCGCCTCGACTTCCCGATCTTCATCCAGACGCTCGCCGGCCTCATGATTGGCGCTTGGTTCGGCGCAAAAATGACGCATCTCGCCCCTCTGCGCCTGTTGCGCGTCTTCATCGTCGGCATGCCGGCTGTCGGCGGCATTGTCATGATATTATTCCACTGATCATCTCATCCCATCATGCACAACCTCACAGAAAAAACAAGGCCATCTGCACGCGGCCGCGTGCAGATGGCCTTGTTTTTATTTATTTTTTTCCTGCTCCAGCAGCGCACAGAGCGCGCCGAGCATCCCCGCATCGTTGCCGAGTGCGGCAAAAGCGAGGCGCGTCTTCGCACGCATGGCTGGCATGACGAGTTGCTCGAGCCGTTTCTCGAGCAAAGGACCGAGAATCTCGTGCTGTGCCATGACGCCGCCGCCAAGCACGATGACCTCTGGATTGAGCAGGCAGCAGACGGCCGCAAGGCCTTCGCCGAGATTACAAGCGAGCTCCTCGATGGAAGCCATGGCCTCCTCATCGCCCTCGCGCGCCCAATCAAAGACCATCTCGCCGGTAATCTCAGAGGGGCTCATGTTGTGCGAGAAGGCGGCCTCGCGGATCATCGCGCGCGTCGAGGCGACGTCCTCGAGAATGCGCTTCTCGTTGTGCAGGCGCAGGTAACCGATCTCGCCGGCGCTGAAACTCGCGCCATGCCAGACACGCCCCTGCTGCACAAAGCAACCGCCGAGGTTCGTGCCCACCGTGATCATGAAGGCCGATGAGGCGCCGCGCGCCGCACCGAGCCACGCCTCGCCGAGCGCAGCGGCATTGACGTCATTCTCGACGAGCACGGGCAGATGTACCGCCTCGCGCACGAGGCGCCCGAGTTTCGTGCCGCTGTAGCCGGGAAACGTCGCCTCGCCGGCAAAGACGATCTCACCATCCTCGCCGGGGCGCACGATGCCGGCTGTATCGATGGCCACGCCCACGAGTGCATGGCGGCTGGCCATGTCCTGCACGATCGCGATGACTTTCTCAGGGATGCCGCCTTCCCTTGCCTGAGTCGGGCAGGAGGCTTTCTCGAGGAACCGGCCTTCCTCTGTCGCACAGCCGTACTTGATGGCCGTGCCGCCGATGTCTATGACAGCATATGCGTTCATAGCAGCTCTCCTTTCGCTTCCTGGTGATTCCTCTGCCACGCCTCACCCGCCGTGCTGACGATGATGGCGAAAGCCCTTGTCCTTCGCGACGAAGCGGCCCATCGCCCGGATGCGGCCGCTCATGCAGCTGCGGCAAGCAGCCGGCGTGTCCGCCACGCAGACCTTGCCGGGGTACAGGGCATAGTTGCGGCGCGGGTCGCCCTCCGTGACGTTCGGCATGACGACATTTGCCCCGGAGGCGAGGATGAGCTCGCGGCCGTGCGGCACCATCGTCTCCATGGCCGTCGTCGCGGGGATGTTGGCCTCCGGCAGCAGCAGGCGCAGCAGAGAGACCATGCGGCGCGTCAGGTGGAAGTCCCCCGGCGCGGCCTTGCCGAGCGGCGTGTCGGGGTTCGGTATCAACGGGCCGATGCCGACCATGTCCGCATCGATCCGCTGGTAGAAGAGGATGTCATCCGCAATTGAGGCGAGGCTCTGGCCTGGCAGACCCACGAGCGTCCCCGTGCCAACCTCGTAGCCGAGTGCGCGCAGGTCGCGCAGGCAGCGCACGCGGTTCGCGTAGGCCATGCCCGGGTCCCAGCGCTCGTAAACCACCTCGTCCGTCGTCTCGATGCGCAGCAGGTAGCGATCCGCGCCGGCAGCGCGCCAGAGCGCATACTCCTCATAGCTCCGCTCCCCGACCGAAAGCGTCACCGCGAGGTCGAGCGCCTTGATGCGTCGGACGATGGCGGCGAGACGTTCCGCCGTGAAGTAGATATCCTCGCCGGACTGCAGGACGACGGTCTGGTAGCCATAGCCCTTCGCCTTGCGCGCGAGTTCCACGATGGTATCCGCGCTGAGGCGGTAGCGCTTGACCTTGCCGTTCTCGCGCCGCAGTCCACAGTACATGCAGTCCTGCCGGCAAATGTTCGAGAACTCGATGAGGCCGCGCAGGTGCACGCCATCGCCGACAAAGGCCCGGCGCACGCGGTCGGCCGCCGCGGCGAGGCTCTTCTCCGCCTCCGGCGCCGCCAGAAGCGCTGTGATGGCCTCGCGCGGCAGCCTGTGCTGCTCTTCTGCCTGCCGCACGCGCGCCTCAAGACTGCCCACGATGCATCCCCCCATCTACTCCCTCATCACTTCGCCACGTTGCCAGGAGCCGAGTACGGCGTGACGACTGGCTGGAACAGCGGATCTTTCTTAGTCTTGAGTATCTTAGCATCAGCGGCGCTGAGCTTGCCCTTCGTGCGCGCGATGAGCTCATCCTGATGCTTGGCTGCATACTGCAGGATGGCGTTGTAGAACTTCGACTCGACGTCCTTGCCCGACGATTTCTTCAGGTCGAAATCCGGCTCTTCGCCGTACGTGCCCAGCGTGGACCACGTGCTGTCGAGGTCATCGTGCTGCGTGACCTTGACTGTGCGGTTGCGCAGGTCGATGGCGAGGTACTCCGCCGAGCCCACGAGGTCATCGTAGCCCTTGACGGACTGCATGTTCCAGCGACGCTTGTCGACGACATCCTGCTTCTGGACATCGTCGAACGTGCGCAGTGTCGGCACGATCAGCATGCCGAGGTCTATCTCACCGTTCGGCTTGACCGCATAGCACATCTGCTCTTTATTGAAGTAATAATTCTGCCGTGCAGTCGACTGCACCCACTGGAAGATATTCTCCGGTACATCTATGCTGGCTGCCTCACAGGCCGGTGCTGCCGTGAAGAGAGCGGCAGCAACCATCAGGCCGAGGCAAGCGTTCTTGATCTTGTTCATAACGGTTCCTCCTGTATCGTGATAGTATCAGTATAGGACTGTCGGCTGAAAGTTTAGTGAAGCACCCTCAATCGTCCTCTTCCTTGTAGAGCTCATCGAGGACGTACGGCGTCTCCTGGTAGACGTAGTAGTTGAGCCAGTTGGCGAACAGCAGATGCGCCACACTGCGCCAGCGCACGACGGGCTTCTTGGTCGGGTCATCGTCAGGGTAGTAGTTCTGCGGGATCTTCGGGTTCATGCCGGCCTTCTCGTCGCGGTCGTACTCCTGCTTGAGCGTCAGCGGGTCGTACTCCGCATGGCCCGTGATGAAAAATTGGCGCTTCTTGAGGTTGGCGATGGCGTAGACGCCGGCATCGCCCTCCGCCTCTGCGAGGATCGTGAGCTCCGGCACCTTCTCGATGTCCTCGCGGTGATTCTCCGTATGGCGCGAATGCGGCACATAGAACTCGTCGTCGAAGCCGCGGAAGAGCTTCTCGTGCTCGACGCAAAGGTGGTGCTTGTAGACGCCGAAGATCTTCTCCGGCACCTGATACTTCGGGATGCCGTAGTGGTAGTAGAGGCCGGCCTGCGCGCCCCAGCAGATGTGGAACGTCGAGTAGACGTGCGTCTTGCTCCACTCCATGATTTCCGAGATCTCATCCCAGTAGGCGACCTCCTCGAATGGCATCATCTCGACCGGCGCACCCGTGATGATCATGCCATCGTACTTCTTGTGGCGGACTTCAGCGAACGTGCCGTAGAACTCCGTCAGGTACTCCTGCGGCGTGTGGCTCGGCGTGTACGACTCCGTGTAGATGAAGTCGACCTCGATCTGCAGAGGCGTATTGCCGAGCAGGCGCAGGAGCTGCGTCTCGGTGATGTACTTGATCGGCATGAGGTTCAGGATGAGGATCTTGAGCGGGCGGATATCCTGGCTGTAAGCACGGTCGGAATCCATGACGAAGATATTCTCTCCCTCGAGGATATGAGCGGCCGGCAGATTATTCGGTATCTTGATTGGCATGAAAACACTTCCTTCCACATGCCACGGACAGTAAAACATAAACAGATGCAATATTTTTTATTATACCACATACCACGGGCTGTATACAAAAAGGCAGACCCCTCGAAAAAGGAGGTCTGCCCAATCGATTCACGTTCACCAAGTCACCAGATACTGTAGCGATGGACCCAGCTGGAATTTGCCTTTGCATAGGCGCGTAGCTGCAGGACGCCCTGATATGCCGGCGAGTCGGCTGCAATCATGTGGTAAGCACCATCGAGGCCGCTCTCCACCGTCTGCCATCCTTCACTCGGTGTCCAGGTCTCCGCGCGGATCAGGCGTTCCGTCCCCTGTGGGAGGTTGACTGTCCGCTTCACGAAGGTAATCCTCATGACATTGCCGTCGGCGTCCTTATGCTCAGCCCACTGCCAGAAGATCATATTGTCGCCCTTCATGCGCATCGTCGTCGTGTCGGCCGTCACATGCAGCTGCGTGCCGTCGACATCCGCATGCGAGTAGAGCGTGATCCAGCGGTCCTTCGCGCTGGCCCGCTCCAGCTCGCCGGCGCCGAAGACCGAATCGACGATGGCATCGTAGAACGCCTCATCGAACTGCTGGCTCGTGACCTCCTTCACACGGCCGTCCGTCTTCGACCAGATGACCTCGCCCTGCGGATTGTAGAAGTCCTCTTTCGTGTACTGGATCGTGCGGTTCTGCGGGTTGATGGAGACTTCCGCCAGGCTGTAGGCCAGCTGAGACGGGTCTGGGATCAGTCCACTCAGGCCATAATTATCGAGCGTTTCCTTAGCGCCCTCGTAGCTGTACGAGGTCTTCGTCCAGGCCTTGATCTCCGTCGCGACTGAGCCGTGGCTCGTCTCAGTGCTGTGCGAGACATGGACGGAAGATGGTTCGAAATACTTGCTGTACTTGCTGTCCGATGACAGCCAGTACCAGCCATCCGCCCGCGCAATGCCGAGCGGCATGAACAGGAAGCAGACGAGCAGCAGGAGCAGGCTCGCCATGGTGCAGGATGCGTGTTTCATGTCGTTCACCTCTGTTTGGATTGATGATTTGTATGGTATTTCTATTCCATTGTATCGTATCCATCTGGATACAGCAAGGAAGGCCAGTGTCAGTCCACGCCCGGTATCACGACATCGTCGAGGATGCCTAAGAGCGCGGCGATTGCCATGCCGTAGTTCGTCATCGGCACGTGCGCGCGCCGGCAGGCGGCGACGCGGCTCATGACATAGGCGCGGTTGAACATGCAGGCGCCGCAGTGGATGACGAGGTCGTAAGGCGCGAGGTCTTCAGGGAAATCATGGCCCGCTGTCACCGTCACAGCAATCCCCTCGCCAAGCTTCTTCTTGAGCAGGCGCGGCAGCTTGACGCGCCCGATGTCATCGCGCAGGGGCTTATGGGTGCAGGCCTCGGCGATCAGGATATGCGCGTCTCTTGGAAGTGCGGCAATCTTGCGGGCTGACTCCGCGAAGAACGGCGCATCACCCTTGTAGGCTGCAAACAGCACCGAGAACGAGGTCAACCGGCTGCCAATGGGCAGCTGCGCGTGGACCGTGCGGAAGGCCTGCGAATCCGTGATGACGAGGTCCGGCGCCTTGGCAAGCGACTGCAGCATCGCGGGCAGGCAGTCCGTCGTGCAGCACGAGACGAGGCACTTGCGGTCGAGCAGCTCGCGCAGCGTCTGGACCTGTGGCAGGATCAGGCGGCCCTTCGGCGCCTGGATGTCCTGCGGCATGACGAGCAGGACCGTCTCCCCGCTCGCGCAGACCTCCGCCGTGATGCTGCGCGCCCGGTAGTCCTCAGGCAGCCTTCGCGCGATCTCCGTGCGCAGTGACTCGATACCCGCTCCCGTCACAGCGCTGACGCACACAGGCCGCACGCCGGTCTTTGTCTCGATGGCCTCGGCAAGCGCATCGGCCCCGCCGCCCTCGTCGATGCGGCTGATGACGGGAATGACGGGAATGCTGCACTGATGCAGCCGCTCGAGCCAGTCGAAAGCGTCCTCATTTCCCACTCCCGCACGCTCGTCCGGCATGCATGAGAACAGCACTAGCGCGATGTCGGTCTCCTTTGCCGCATCGCGCGTGCGCTCGACGCGCAGCGCCCCGAGGCTGCCGCTGTCATCGAAGCCGGCCGTGTCGATGAAGACGACGGGGCCGATGCCGTGGATCTCCATGGCTTTGTAGACCGGGTCCGTTGTCGTGCCCGGCACCGACGAGACCGTCGCGACGTGCTGCCCCGTCAGGGCGTTTACAAGAGACGATTTGCCGCTGTTGCGGCGGCCGAACAGGCCGATGTGAAGGCGCATCGCGCGCGGTGTATCATTGAGGCTCATGGCCATTCCCCCTTTTCCCTAAGTATAGCACAACCATGCTGTGGGATTCTCCCCCGCTGCAGAATGTGATAGAATAGAACCAAGACACGCCAGAAGAAGAGAGGTATAGATATGAGTGAGTACACGAATTTTGAAGTCGGCCAGAAATTCCCGCTGCCGATTGCCACACAGGCCGACGGTGCCATGTTCCAGGTCGACGCCAATGGCGCGATGTTCATCCTGCAGCTCTCGCGCACCGATGTCATCGCGCGCGAGGCCTTCCGCACGGGCGAGATGGAATTCGCCTTCTACGAGCAGGACGGCCTGCTCTTCCTGCTCTACCAGATCGACGGCATCTTCAAGGAAGGCTGGGGCGACGCGCCACTCTCCCTGCACAACCTGAAGACTGAGCTGCTGCCGACCGAGAAGAGCTTGCAAGATAGGACCATGCACCTCTATCTCGTCGACACGACGCTGCAGATCCTGCTCGCCCAGCGCGACATCGAGCTCTCGGACAAATGCCAGGCCGTCATCAAGAAGCACGTCGCCGCCCAGAAGAGAAAGCCATTCTCCGACGAGGGCTTCCGCAAGAAAGTCCAGCGCATCTGGACCCAGAAATCGCCCGCGATGATGCGCAAAGAAGCCGCGGCCGTCCAGCACGTCGCGCTCTCCATCCCGCATGCACCACACGTCCCGCAGGACCCGAAGAAGCTCCACTGAAACGGTTCACAAGCTCAAGACACAAAAAAAAGACTCGTCAGACGGCGAGTCTTTTTTGTGTTATTGAACGGTCTCAGGCAACGCCCTCGGAAGCGACTGCTGCCGAGCGCTTGTTGATCCAGGTCGCGACGAGCTGGCGCTCATCGGCCCCATCGGCTTTCACATCCGATGCCGCAGCGTACTCTTCAAAGCTCTTGCCCATGAGCTTCGCGGCCTTAGCGAACTGTCTCACGCGGACCGGTACATAAACTTCTTCCATCCACTGCGAATAAATCTGTACTTTCACGATAATCTCTCCTTGAAACTGCATGAATAACAAAAAAGTAATGGTAACAAACACCCACGACTCACTTCTGTCAATCATCCAGACCACAAGACAAACTTCCCTACATGTGATGGCTCTCAAGAAGAACTCGCATGTGGCTCATCAGTCTGTGCCACCATCTTGCTAATCAGATGACTTTCCTCGAGCGGAGTTGTTTTTCTCGGTTCTTGTTTATTATAACGTTACCGGTTCCATTCGTCAAGCAAAAAGCAATAATGATTATGATACAATATGCGAAATTCATTTCAAATCGAACGGAACAAGAGTCCTCTTGCGCTTGTCAAAGCGGATGCTGCCCTCGTAGCCGAAGCGCTTGGCGTAGTCGACCGCCATCTGGTTGTAGTTGCCGCAATCCTCCGGCCTGTGCGCATCAGAGGTCGTGATGATGGGCAGGTCGTATTTTGCCGCAATCTCCATGAAATCCGGGTACGGCGAGATCTCATGGATGGGATAGCGGTAATACGTGCCCGTGTTGACGTCGATGACCATGTTGGCCTTCTTGAGTGCCTTCGCCACGCGCGTGAGGTACGGCGTCACATCGAAATCCGGCAGGTAGCGGAACAGGCGGATGTTGAACGGATGTCCAAGCACATCGTAGAGGCCCGAGTCTGCGAGCTTCTCGACTTCCTCCGTGTACCACTCGTAGATGTCCTCGAGCGGATGCTTCTGCCACTCCGCCTTGATTTCCGACGAGTCATAGGCCCAGCCGTGCAAGAAGTGCACCGAGCCGATGATGTAGTCGAAGTCATAGTCCTTGAGGATGTCCCGGACCTTTGCCTGGTCCTGGAAGTTGCAGACCTCGATGCCGATCTTGACCTGGTGCTTCTGCTGGAGCTTGTGCATGAAGGCGAAGTACTCGTCGAGCGTGTACTTGAACTTGTTCGTCTTGAGCCACTGCTGCTGGAACTTGCCGATGAACGAGTCATCGAGCACGAGGTCTTCGTAGTAGAGGTCCTTGAACTCCGGAAAGGTGTGCGAATGCTCGGAGATGCCGATCTCCGCAAGGCCGCGCTTCTTCGCCGCCTCGAAGAAGCCCTCGACCCATGCCTCATCGTAGGAACCCTTCTCGAAATGCATGTGATAGTCCATGCGCATTTAAATCAGTCCTTCCTTTATCAGGCGCTCGATGCCGCGCAGAACGCCGTGATCGACATTGCTCTCCGTCTGGAAACGGGCGAGCTTCTTGATTTCCGGATAGGCATTCGCCATGGCGAAGCTGTAGTAGACCGACTGCATCATCTCCGCATCATTCATGTAGTCGCCGAAGGCCGCACATTCCTCCGGCCGTATGCCGAAGCGCTTCTGCACCTCCTGGACAGCGACACCCTTGTTGATGCCGGGATTCATGATGTCGACCCAGTAGTCGCTGGCCAGCACGACCTGCAGGCAGTGCTCGAACTGGCGCATCGTCGGGTAGATCGTCTCCTCGGCATGGCCCGTCGGGTCGAAGAACGACACCTTGACCGGTTCATCGGGAACATCGATGAACGACGGGATGGGCGCCGAGTGCGTGTAGTACTTGTGGAGCTCCGCGAGGAATTCCTCGGTGTACTGGTGCTTGAGCACATAGCCGTTCTTCGTGCCGCAGAAGACGCTGTAGACGTTCTCGAGCGGCTCTGCTGCCTTGAGGACCTGCTGCGCGAGCTGCTTGTTCATCGGGCACGTGAAGATCTTCTCTCCCTTGTACATGACGACCGTGCCGTTCTCCGCGAGGAACAGGAAGCGGTCTTTGTACTTCATGAAGCTGTCCTCGAGCGAATAGTACTGCCGCCCGGAAGCCGGCGCAAACATCACGCCGCGCTTCTCGAGCTCCGCAATGATCTCGTCGAAGCCCTCTGGCACATTGCCGTGCTCGTCGAGCAGCGTCCCATCCATATCCGAAAAAATGATCTTGATCATACGGTCCCTCACAATCTCAAAATCTCAAAACGCCGCCCGCAGCGGCCATACAATACCATAAAATCACCCCCATTATAACAGGAACCGACCGTTCTTTTCAATTCCTTCCCGAAGATTGGGTGAGGGTGTATAATGGAAACGATTTTGAGCATAGTGAGCTAAGTTAGGAGAGTATCCATGAAGGCAATCATCAACGGCAGATTCATCATCCCCGACGAGACGGGGCGCTTTACGGTCGAGGGAGGGCTCGCGCTCTTCTTCGACGAGAAGATACGGGCTATCCGCTCCGCCGCCACCGTCTCGGCGGCCGAGCGCGAGGAGCTCGAAGCGTGCATCGATGCGCGCGGGGCCTATGTCTCGCCGGGCTTCCTCAACGTCCACATCCACGGCTGCGTCGGCGCCGACACGATGGACGATGACCCGGAGGCCATCCGCAAGATGCAGCTGTTCCAAGCAAGGACAGGCGTGACCGCCTTCCTGCCCACGACCATGACGTACGACTTCCCGACGCTAGGCCGTGCCTTCCGCCACGTGCGCGAGGCCATGGCGCGCGAGGAAGGCGCCCGCGTGCTCGGCTGCCATATGGAAGGGCCGTTCATCAGCCCTGCCAAGAAGGGCGCACAAGCCGAGAAGAACATCGCCAAGGCAGATTTCGCGAAGATTGCGCCGTATCAGGACATCGTCAAGATCATCACCGTCGCGCCGGAAGAGCTGCATGATGGCGGCCAGTTCATCGCCGACTGCCACGCGCACGGCATCGTCGTCTCGCTCGGCCACACAGCGGCCGACTACGCTACGGCACGCCAGGCCATCGAGGAGTACGGTGCCAAGCACATCACGCATCTCTTCAACGCCATGACGGGACTGCACCAGCGCCACCCCGGCGTCGTCGGCGCAGCGCTCGACACGGATGCCAACTGCGAGCTCATCGTCGACAACGTCCACATCCATCCGGCGGCCCAGCGCATCGTCTACCGGCTCAAGAAGGACCACCTGATCCTCATCACCGACTCCCTGCGCGCCTGCGGCCTCGGCGACGGCCCCTCCGAGCTCGGCGGCCAGAAGGTCTTCGTCAAAGGCACGCTCGCGACGCTCGAGGATGGCACGATTGCCGGCAGCGTGCTCTGCATGAACGACGGCCTGCGCATCTTCCGCGAGAACACCGGCGCGCCAATCGAGGAGGTCGTCACCGCCGTCACCAAGACACCAGCTAAAGAGCTTGGCCTCTACGGCGAGCTCGGCTCGCTGAGCGCCGGCAAGAACGCCGACATCACGATCTTCGATGATGCGCTAAAGATCCAGCGCACGATTGTCGCCGGCCGCGACGCCTACTCAGCCTGAACGCACAAAAAATGGCGCCTCCCTCAGATAATGAAGGAGGCGTCATTTTTATTGCTCTGTCCCACGCGCGACGGACGGCAGGATGCCGATGAGGCAGAGAAGCGTGAAGACGATGAACGAGATCTCGATGTTGCGCACGAGCCCCTCTAGCTGAGGCAGCCAGTTCCAGTCCAGTGACAAGACCATCGTCACGATGGCCACCGAGATGACCTGTCCGACGAGGCGCACGGTGCCGATCATCGACGTCGCGAGGCTGTAGTACCGCTTCGGCACCGCGCCCATGATGGCATTGTTGTTCGGCGCTGCAAACAGAGCAAAGCCGATGCCGATGATGACGACGACGGGCACGACAAGCCAGAGCGATTCAAGGTGGACGACTGCGACGAGCCCGAGGATGCCAAGGGCCGTGATGGCCATGCCAACCGTCACGATGCGCGTCGGCGAATGGCTGTCAGAAAGCTTACCAGCCGTCGGTGAGAGCACGGCCATGACGATGGGCTGGATCAGCATCACGAGGCCTGCCTCGCGCGAGGAGAGGCCGAGCACAGACTGCAGGTAGATGGACATCAGGAAGCTGATGGCAAACGTCGCGCTGTAGTTGATCATGGCTGTGAGGTTCGACAGCGAGAACTCGCGGTTCTCCACGAGTATGTAGATGGACAGGATGGGGTCTTTCGCCTTCATCTCGTGGCGGACGAAGGCGATGAGCAGCACGAGGCCGAGGACTAGTGCCAGCCAGCCCCAATCGAGCTCCGCGAGCTCTGAGAGACCGAACATCGCGAGAATCATGGCCAGTCCGTAGAGCAGTGCGCCGCGTCCATCGACGCCCTTGACCGCCTCTTCGCGCCACTCCTGATGCAGGTAGAGCTTCGTCATGACAACACAGGCCAGGCAGGCCGCCGTTATGAAGACGAAGATGCTCTGCCAGCCCGCATAGTAGTTCAGGAGGCCGCCGAGCACCGGGCCGCAGGCAAGCCCCACGTAGACCATCGAGACCATCCAGCCGAGCGCGCGCCCGCGCTGCTCAGGCGGGAAGCTCAGCGCGACAATCGACATGTTCGTCGCGTAGAGCATCGCCGCCGCCACGCCCTGCAGCGCACGCGCCGCGAGCAGGAAGCCCATGTCCGGCGTCACGATGCAGAGCGCTGACGACAGCGTGAAGAGGACCGTACCCCAGAGGAAGACGCGCCGCTTGCCGAAGCGGTCTGCCAGCTTGCCCATCGGCAGCAGGAAGACGATGGAGGCGAGCAGGAAGATCTCGAGCACCCAGCCGAGTTCGTTGGCCGAGGCGCCGTAATCCCGCCCGATGTCCGGCAGCGAGAGCGTCAGCGCACTGCTCGTGAATGGCGTCACGAAGGACGACATCATCATCGTGAGGAGGATCTTCGTGCGGTCCGTGAGTTGCGTAAGTATCATAGCATCACCTATTTTCAGAATTCGTGGATGTAACACGGCGTTCATTGTAGCAGAGCGTCCTGAGAATCACATTATGGCAGCAGCGGCGGGCAGTCGCTCCCTCTAAGATAAGAAAATGTAATTTAATTTTCATAGATTCACCATGCATTTTTCAGCGAGCTCCCGTAAACTGGAAGTATCGAGATACCCAGTCAGAAAGAAGGGATCACCATGAAGAAGAACTTTTACCTGGACCTGCTGCTGTTCGTCAGCGGGCTCCTCTGCATCGTCACGGGCATCGTGCTCGACTTCCACCTCTTCGCCGGCTTCGGCGACGGCCGCGCCCTCAAGGGCATCATCACAAATATCCACACCTACAGCGGCTACATCATGATGGTCGGCCTGCTCTTCCACATCGTCTGGCATTGGAAGTGGGTCAAGGCTGTGGCCAAGAAAGAAATCGGTCAATAAAAAAACGCGGTCCCAACGGATCGCGTTTTTTTGCTGCAAAATTGCGCTGCTTCATTCGCCGCGGCGGCCATGGTAGAGGCACCAAGGCTCTTCACTCATGTAGTCGCCGCCGTGGTAGTAGGCTGCGCGCGCGCGGCAGCCGCCGCAGGCGCCCTTGTAGTTGCAGGAGCCGCAGCCGCCGCTGTAGTCGAGCGTGCGGAGCTTCTGAAGGACTTCGTTCTTAGCCCAGATCTCGTCGAACGGCGTCTCGCGTACGTCGCCGAGCTCCATGTTGAGGTAGGCGCACGGCTGCACCTTGCCGCGCGGGCTGATGATGCAATACGAGAGGCCGGCGAGGCAGCCGCGGTGGAAACGCGTCTTGTAGCCGAGCTGATCGGCGATGCGCAAGAACTGCGGCGCGCAGGTCGGCTTGAGCTCGATGTCGACTTCCTGCTGCTTCTTCATGATGCGCGTGAGCACATCCTCATACTGCTCGGCGCGCAGCGATTCCTCCTCGATGGTCTTCGCACGGCCCGTCGGCACGAGGAAGAAGAAGTGATGCGCCTTCGCGCCGATCTCGACGGCGAAGTCCGTCATAGCCTCGAGCTCACTCTGGTTCCAGTCCATGACCGTCGTGTGGATCTGGAACGGCAGGCCGACGGCCGCACAGTTCTTCATGCCCTGCACGGCGCCTTCCCAGCCACCCGGGAAACTGCGGAACTTGTCGTGCTTCTTTGGGTCGAGCGAGTCGAGCGAGATGCCCATCGCGCGCGCACCGGCTTCCTTGAGTTTCTTCGCCATGTCGAGCGTGATCAGCGTACCGTTCGTGCCGAAGACCGGGATCATATGCAGGTCCGAGGCGTACTTGACGAGCTCGAGGATGTCCGGGCGCATCAGGGGCTCACCGCCCGAGAAGATCATGATCTTGAAGCCGGCCTTGGCAATCTCCGAGAGGAGCTTCTTTCCCTCTTCCGTGTTGAGCTCCTCCTCTGCCCGGCAGCCGGCATCGCGGTAGCAGTGCGCACAGTACATGTTGCAGGCATTCGTCGTATTCCACGAGATGATCTTCATTTCTTCTCCTCCGTCAGTCCAATCTCTTCATCCGTTAGGTAGCAGCTCGGGTCCGACTCCCAGAAGTCGCCCGTGCGCGCCTCAGCGCGCGTGCGGAAGTTGCCGTTGCAGTTGTCGAGCCACTTGCACTTCGCGCAGCGTCCCTTGAGGAGCGGCTTGCGGTCCTTGAGGCCCGCCATGATGGGGTTCGAGGTATCCTGCCAGATGTCGCCGAACTTGCGCTCGCGCACATTGCCGAACGTGTGATGCTGCGTGAACTGGTCCGGATGGACGTAGCCAAGAGGATCGACCTCGCCGAAGGCGATGCCGGAGCGGTTGCCGCCGTTCATCGAGATGTACTTCTTGATCTGCGCTGCCGTCTCGAGGTCGCCCGCCTCGAGCGCCTTGAGGTACATGTACGGCCCATCGCAGTGGTTGTCGACCGTCAGGATCTCCTTCTTGAGACCGCGCTCCTCGAAGTCCTTCGTGCGGCGGATGATTGTGTCCATCGCGCGGCGCGACTCCTCCGGCGTGACATCCTGGTCCATCATCTGCTCGCCGCGGCCGGAGTAGACGAGATGGTAGAAGCAGACGCGGTTGATGTTCTCCGCCTCGATGAAGTCGAAGATGCGGTCGAGCTCCTGGATATTGTGGTGGTTGATCGTAAAGCGCAGGCCGACGCGCTGGCCGACGGCCACGCAGTTCTTGATGCCCTGCATGGCCTTCTCATAGGCGCCGTCGACACCGCGGAACTTGTCGTTGACATCCTTGAGCCCGTCGAGCGAGATGCCGACATAGCCGACGCCGATGTCCTTGATGCGCTGGGCGACCTCGCGCGTGATCAGCGTGCCGTTCGTCGAGAGCGTCGGGCGCACGCCTTTCTCCTGCGCGTAAGCCGCGAGCTCGAAGAAATCCGGGCGGATCAGCGGCTCGCCGCCCGAGAACAGCAGCACCGGCACATGGAAGTCCGCGAGATCATCGATGAACTTCTTGGCCTCTTCCGTCGTCAGCTCATCCTTGTATTTCTTGGCATCCGACTGCATGTAGCAGTGCATGCACTTGAGGTTGCAGGTCTTCGTCGAGTTCCAGACGACGACAGGGCCGACGCCCTCCGCCGCGCCATTGCGCATCGTGTGTGCATTCTTCGTGTAGCGCAGGCGGTCACCGAAGTAGTCCCGTGCGAATAAGAGTTTCGTTACACTGATCATAAAACTTCTCCTAAAATCCGATAAACAACATCATCTCACCATGCGGCATATCGTCACTGCTTGCGTATCCCCGCGAGCAGCAGGCGCGTCTTGAGTGCCACATTCTCCTGAAAACCAATGGAGAGCTTGCTGAACGCCGCCGCCTGATAGATCGAGTGGAACATCTCGGCGATGAGCTCTGCCGAGACATCGTCGCGAATCTCCCCGGCGAGCTGCCCCTCGCGCAGGATATCCTCGAAGATTGGCTTGAACCTCGGCGTCACCATGCCCTTGGGCATCTTGGCCTGCGGCTTTGCCGAATGCTCCGCCGCGGCGAGGAACAGCGGCAGCAGGAAGCGGTTCTCGTCGAGGAAGCGCGCCGTGATGCGGCTGCCCGCCTCTAGGAGTTCGTACGAGGGCCGCTTGGCCGCACGCATGCCCGCGAGCGCCTCATCGACTTCGTCCACGAGACGGCCGAGCAGGCACATGAGGATCTCTTCCTTCGACTCAAAGTAGTTGTAGAAGGTGCCGATGCCCAGGTCTGCGGCATTCATGATATCGGCCACAGAAGTCTCCTTGAAGCCCTTGCGCGAGAACTCGCGGACGGCGGCATCCAGGATTGCCTTACGCGACAGCAGTTTCTTTCGCTCTCTGCGCCCCATCTTCTCTTCCATGTCCATCGCTCCAGTCCATAAGAATTCATTCCCTTTATCATTGACTCTTCTATTATAAAGGAAAACGCGCACTTTATAAAGAGAAAAATGAATAGAATTCATCTTTTTATATCCAGCCTCCCCTTCTCCAAGAATTTCGCCATGTTTCGCTATGACGGATTTTTTTCGAAAAAAGTGTTGACATAGGCAGCAAAGGATGCTATTATAATATGCGTTGACAGCGATAAACGCCAACAAGAACATGACTCAGTAGCTCAGCTGGATTAGAGTATTTGACTACGAATCAAAGGGTCGGGGGTTCGAGTCCCTCCTGGGTCACCATTTGAAATCAGAAGCACTTGCTATGGCAAGTGCTTTTTTCGTATATCTGTACTATAATAAGAACATCATCGACAGAAAGGAACGATCACATGCTCTACATCATCACGAAACTCGTCACGGAAGGCCAGCAGAAGGCCTTCTCCATCATCGGTGCTTCCGAGGACAAGAAGCGTGCCGCTGCCATCGCCGCAGACGTCTACAAGGACTACAACAAGAACGCTTCCTTCCAGAACATCGAGATGATCACGGAGTGGCTGGCCACGCGCCAGAACTACTCCTTCCGCAAGGACAAGGACCACCGCCTGCAGCTTGCCATCACGGCGCTCGAAGGCGAAGTGCAGCCGGAGAAAAAGCAGCTCGTCTTCAGCGCCGCTGCCGAGGAAGAAGAGCTCATGCGCCGTGTGAGCCAGGCGCTCTTTGAGGGCAAGCACACGGCAGAACGCGGACAGAATGTCCAGACGCACTCCTGCCCGCTCGAATCGTGAAATCATGCGCACACAAAAAATCCGCTCTACATTGAGCGGATTTTTTGTGTGCGCATTTAGGCTTTGAGCACTGCGCCGTTGGAGGCGATGACGTCCCTGTACCAGTAGAACGACTTCTTGGGATAGCGCGCGAGCGTGCCCGTGCCGTCGTCATTACGGTCGACGTAGATGAAGCCATAGCGCTTGCTCATCTGCGCCGTCGAAGCCGAGACGAGGTCGATGCAGCCCCAGGTCGTGTAGCCCATGACGGGCACGCCGTCTGCGATGGCTTCGCCGACCTGCACGAGATGGTCGTTGAGATAGGCGATGCGGTAATCGTCCTCGACCGTCTTGCCGCCCCTGCCGTCATCGACGAGCACATCGCGCGCCCCGAGGCCGTTCTCGACGATGAAGAGCGGCTTCTGCCAGCGGTCGTAGAAGCGGTTGAGCGTGTAGCGAAGCCCCTGCGGGTCGATCTGCCAGCCCCATTCACTCGTCTTGAGGTAGGGATTCTTCTTACCGCCGAGCAGATTGCCGCCGCCCGCCTCGCCATCGCGCCCCTCGCAGATGCTGACGTAATAGCTGAACGACACGAAGTCGACCGTATTCTCGCGCAGCAGCCGCTCTTCCTCCGGCGTCATCTTTATCGTGATGCCGTTCTCGCGGAAATAGCGCTTCATGTAGCCCGGATAGCGGCCGCGCACGTGCATGTCGCCGAAGAAATCGTTGAAGTGATCCGCCTGCATCACCGCGATCATGTCGTCAGGCGCAGGCGTCAGCGGATAGACCGGCATCGCGAGGACCATGCAGCCGACCTTGGCGTCCGGCATGATCTCGTGTGCGAGCTTCGTCGCAAGTGCCGAAGCGACGAGCTCATGATGGCAGGCCTGATAGAGGTCAGAGAGGCTCAGCTCTTCCCGCGGCGTCATGATGCCGCCCGAGAGCAGCGGCTGGTGCAGGACGGAGTTGATCTCATTGAAGGTCAGCCAGTACTTGACCTTGCCCTTGTAGCGCGCAAAGATCGTGCGCACATAGCGCTCGTAGAAGCCGATGAGCTCGTGGCTGGCCCAGCCGTTGTAGGCCTTCGCGAGGTGCAGCGGCGTCTCATAGTGCGAGATCGTCACGAGCGGCTCGATGCCGTACTTGTGGCATTCGTCGAAGAGGCGGTCGTAGAAGGCCAGACCCTTCTCGTTCGGCTCCGCATCATCGCCGTTCGGATAGATGCGGCTCCAAGCGATCGAGGTGCGGAAGACCTTGAAGCCCATCTGCGCGAAGAGCTTGATGTCCTCGGGATAGCGATGGTAGAAGTCGATGGCCTCGAGCTTGAGGTTGTCGGACGTCGGCTCCGCCGTCGGCCCCGAGAGGATGCCTTTCGGCATGACATCCTGGATGTCGAGCCCCTTGCCGTCCTCACTGTAGGCGCCTTCGCATTGATTGGCGGCCACAGCGCCGCCCCAAAGGAAATCGTTCGGGAAATTCATCAGTAAGCCTCCTTGAATAGCTGTTTTTCCCCTATCGTACCATCTTTCCCCACGAGCGGCAAGAAGACATGAAAAAAGCGTCGCTTGCGCGACGCTATGCATTCAAGGTGGTGGGCAGGGATGGATTCGAACCATCGTAATCCGAAGATGACAGATTTACAGTCTGTTCCCTTTAACCACTCGGGCACCTACCCACAATGGTGACCCAGGAGGGACTCGAACCCCCGACCCTTTGATTCGTAGTCAAATACTCTAATCCAGCTGAGCTACTGAGTCATGTGTTTGGTTATAAAGTTGTATTTTGGTGGGCCCACTTGGACTCGAACCAAGGACCGACCGGTTATGAGCCGGTTGCTCTAACCAACTGAGCTATAGGCCCATTGATATATGTGATCCGCAGAGCGGAATCAGGCAAATGGAGCGGAAAACGAGGCTCGAACTCGCGACCCCCACCTTGGCAAGGTGGTGCTCTACCACTGAGCTATTTCCGCAAATGGAGCGGAAAACGAGGCTCGAACTCGCGACCCCCACCTTGGCAAGGTGGTGCTCTACCACTGAGCTATTTCCGCATCTCATCTTTTGTTCTCATCAGCTTCAGAAGACCTTGTGTCTCGCTGACTGACAGAAACTATTTTACTCATTCTATCCCCGTTTGTCAACACCTTTTTGGAAAAAAGATAAAAAATATCGCCTCAGTGTGAGGCGATATCCCGTACTCATGATTTGGGCGGTTTCCTGCGGCGGAAGATGCGGCTGCTGGGCCTTGGATGATAGAGCTGCCAGCCGTAATGGATGGCGCAGCCGCGCAGCAGCAACACGAAAAGGAAGCAGAGCCACGAGGAGACGTCTGCACCCCAGCGCGGCCAGCTCCAGCACATGAGCCAGGCACCGGCCAGCGAGGCCACGGCGTAGACGTCCATGCGCAGGACGACCGGCACGCGCTGTGCCATGAGGTCGCGCAGCATGCCGCCGCCGACGGCCGTGATGACGCCGAGCATCATCGGGAACACGTACGGATCCCCCGTGCCGAGCGTCAGGCCGCGCAGCGTCCCCGTGACCGTGAACGAGGCCAAGCCGATCGTGTCCGACAGCTCGTAGAGCATTGTCATCGTATGGCGCTGCTTGCGGTCGATTGAGACGGCCGCATAGACGCATGAGACGATGACGGCCGTCGCCACCGATAGCAGCAGGTCCGTCGGCTCGGTCAGGGCCACAGGCGGCGTGACGCCTGCGAGCACATCGCGCACCATGCCGCCGCCGACAGCCGTCAAGAGCGCCAGCACCGTGACGCCGAAGATATCCATGCGGCGCGACAGGCCGACCATCGCGCCAGATACGGCAAAGGCCAGTGTCCCGGCCCAGTCAAATAAAATCCAGGTCATGTGCGCTCGTCTTCCCCTCTCCTGTTCCGTTTCCTATCTCAGCACGTTTCCCCGGCAGCTTCGCAGACAATGGCCAGGGCCCACTCTGCCGCATCGTAGAGATCTTTTTCCTCGATGTACTCATCTTTCGTGTGACTCTTCGTCATGCCGACGCCGAGCACGGCCGTCGGCACGCCATACGTGTTGAAGTGGTTCGCATCAGAGCCGCCGCCCGACTCCTCAAGCTCGATCGGGAAGCCGAGCTTCTCTGCGGCCCGTCTGGCCACCTCGATGGCGGGCGCATCCTGCGGAATCTCGTACGGACCGTAGTCCGGACTGACCTCCGCCGTGATCTTGCAGCCCGTTCCCTCCTCGCCGAGCTTGAAATGGTCGACGATGCGCTGCGTGATCGTGTCGAGCTTCTCCTTGTCGCGGCTGCGCGACTCGTAGTAGATGTCGCAGGAATCTGCGACGACGTTCGTCGCACTACCACCCACGATGCGGCCCACATTGCAGGTCGTCTCCGCATCGATGCGGCCCTGCGGCGCATCGACGAGCAGCTCGCCTGCGGCCTTGATGGCGTTGATGCCCTTCTCCGGCTCGACACCAGCATGGGCAGCCTTGCCCGCAATGTGGATGTGGATCTGGTTCTTGCCCGGTGCCTTGTAGCTCATGACCCCCGGATGGCCGTGCGTGTCGAACGTGAAGCCCATATCCGCATGCAGCAGGCTGCTGTCAAGATGCTGCGAACCATGAACGCCGTTCTCCTCCGCGATCGTGAAGACGACCTGCAGTGGGCCGTGTGGCAGAGCGCGCTCGCGCAGCTGCCGCAGCGCTTCAAGGATGGCCGTAACGCCGGCCTTGTCGTCGGCACCGAGAATGGTCGTGCCATCGGAGCGGATGATGCCATTCTCCCGGATGGGATGGATATCCGCGCAGGGCTCCACGCAGTCCATATGAGCTGTCAGCATGACGGTCGGCCTGTCCTCCTGCCCCTCTGTCGCCGGGAAATCCGCGACGAGATTGCCGCAGTTGCCGCCCAAGGCCTCACCGGCCTTGTCCTCATGGACGGTACCGCCGAGTTCCTGCAGGCGCTTTGTCAAGAGATCGCCCATCTCGCGCTCTTTGTGCGTCGAGCAGCGGATGCTGACAAGCTCAAAGAATTCCTGGAGTACACGTTCCCGATTGATCATTTCACTGACTTCCTTTCTTGCTTTCCTGTATGATGATGGCAAAGCATCATCTGAGATTCATTATAACAGAAGCATCAACACAATGGCAGATGCCAGGCATGGCAGGGCATTGCGCTTCGACACCTCGATCGGGTTGACCTTGGCGAGGCCGGCGCAGATGATGGCAGCGCCAGCAATCGGCGACATCGAGCGGCCCATCGCGCCCGCGATCTGCGCGAGCGAGCCGAGGTCCATGATGGACAGGCCAAACTGCTCCGCAAACGGCGTGATGGCGCCGTTGAAGGCAAAGGCCGCCGCATCACCGGAACCCGAGATGACAGCGATGAAGAAGGGGCCGAACGTGCCGGCTGCAGCCGCAGCGGCCTGCGAGCCCTCCATGAGCTCCGTCAGCGCACCCGTGAGGCCGATGGCCGTCATGCCCGTCGTGAAGACGCTCGCGCAGACGATGAGGCCGATGACATCGGCATAGGCATTGCCCATGCCCTCAAAGAATTTGCGGCAGATCTCCTGCGCATCCTTCAATGTGACAAGGAAGCCCAGCGCGACGCCGATGAGCATCGACAGCGGCACGCTGATCTCCGGCAGCAGGCCGACCTGCTTCGAACCGAGGATCAAGAGGAACAGCGGCACGAGCGGCACGATGGCCAGCAGCGGGCGCACGTGGAAGGACGCTTCCTTGACCCCTTCCTCACCGATTTCCCTGAGGTACGCGAGGCGGCGCTCTTCCGTCGCACCCTCTTTGCGCAGGACAGCATAGGCCGTCATGACGACGACACAGGCGATCGAGGCGATGACCGAGGCCGGCGTCTCATTGATGATGACCGTCATCATGTCCGTCCCCGCGAGATCCGCCACGAACGGATTGTGCGCATTGCCCGGGCTGATGGCACTGCCCCAGGTGCCGGCGAGCACCGTCGCCGCCGCCATGGCCGGATGGACACCCGCCGCAATCAGTGTCGGTATGAGGATACTGCCGACAGCAGCCGAGCAGCCCGATGCCGAGGGGATGGCCAGGCTGATCCACCAGGTCAGGAAAAACGAGATCGGCACGAGGATGGCCCGGCCGCGCTTCAGGATGCCCGAGATGGACTGCACAAGGTGCTGGTCGCACGTCGTCAGGCGCATGACGTACGAGAAGCCCATGACCGTACAGATCGTCGGCACGAGCGAATTGTTGACCATCGCCTTCGTGAACGCCTTCATGACATCGCCGGGCAGCCCTCCGATTAGGCACATCAAGAGGCCGGCCAAGAACAGCACGAGCCTCGCTTCGTATTTCTTGACGATCAGCACGAACGTCAGGATGACGATAAGACCTCCAACAAGCAACATAGTGAAAACCTCCGTTCTTACTTGTTTGACTTTTCAGTTGATTGCTATGTATATATTTTATATATTTTCCATTTATCTTTCAATAACTGTAGATAATTTTATTATCCATTGGAGGCGTACATCACCTGATATCGTTCTTGTAATCCTGTATCAAAACAGTCATTTCTTCGCGAAAAATGGCATGCTATAATAAAAAGACAAGCATAGAGAAAGGATTTTTACGATGCAGAAACAGAAACTCCTCTTTGTCTGCCACGGCAACATCTGCCGCTCGACGATGGCAGAATTCGTCATGAAGGACCTCGTGCACAAGGCAGGGCTCGATGATGCATTCACGATCGACTCAGCCGCCTGCCGCCGCGATGAGATTGGCTCGGATACGCACTGGGGCACGAAGCAGAAGCTCCGCGAGATGGGCGTGCCCTTCGCGCCGCGCCACGCGCGCCAGATCACGAGCGCCGACTACGCAAAGTACGACAAGATCATCGGCATGGACGGCGAGAACATGCGCGACTTAGAGCGCCTGACACACGGCGACCCCGCGCACAAGACGGCCCTGCTGCTCGATTTCGCCGGCGAGCACCGCGAGGTCGCCGACCCGTGGTACACCGGCAATTTCGACGCCACCTACGACGACGTCCTCAAGGGCTGCCAAGCACTGCTGGCCTCCCTGATGAAAAAAATGTGACAAGAAAAAAGCCTTCCCGAGAGATTGCTCTCTGGAAGGCTTTTTCAAGATGAGGCAGGCATCTGCTCATCAATAATTCTCGGCGTGAACCTCGAAGAAGCTCTGCGGATGTGCGCAGGTCGGGCAGACAGCCGGTGCTTTCGTGCCGATGACGATGTGACCGCAGTTGCGGCACTCCCAGACCTTCACTTCGCTCTTCTCGAAGACCTGAGCCGTCTCGACGTTCTTCAGCAGGGCGCGATAGCGCTCTTCGTGGTGTTTCTCGATCTCTGCCACAAGGCGGAACTTTGCGGCCAGTGCCTTGAAGCCCTCTTTCTCTGCCGTCTCAGCAAAGCCCTTGTACATGTCCGTCCACTCGTAGTTCTCACCTTCAGCGGCGCTCTCGAGGTTTGCTGCCGTGTCGCCGATGCCGAAGAGCTCCTTGAACCAGAGCTTTGCATGCTCGCGCTCGTTGCTCGCCGTCTTGAGGAACAAAGCGGCAATCTGCTCATAGCCGTCTTTCTTCGCGCGGGAAGCAAAGTAAGTGTACTTGTTCGTCGCTTCACTCTCACCTGCAAACGCTGCTAAAAGATTTTTCTCAGTCTGTGTACCTGCGTACGGATTCTTCTTTTCTGCCATTTCGTTTCCTCCTAATCAATAATTGTTATTTGTTATTTCGAAATTATTATAACACACTCCGTTCAAGGATGTCCAGCAATTTTTGAAGGATTTGTTCGAAAGATTTGAAGGAGATGTTCGCTGACTCCGATTGCGCTGCTTTCAATCCATGCCGATAACCGATGTGACCGCGGGGATGCGGCAGAGTCGCTCTGTACCCGGGTCGTGGTGATGGTATGCGGGCAGGTACTGGCTCTCGATGCGGTAGACGTCGATGTCGAGGCAGGCCGCTGCCATCGCCGCAGCCGGTGCCGCAAGGGCTGAGCCGCCCGTGATGTCGATGGCCGTGCGCCCGACTGAATCCCAGATATCGTGCTGCTTCTTCATGACGCGGTAGAGCGAGGGGATGTCCTCCCCCTGTATGTAGGTACAGCAGAGGCTGCCGTCGTCGAGCCCGAGGTTCTGCTGCAGCAGCTTGACCTGCAGGGCCTGCTCTTTCCGGCAGAATATGTGTACGTTCTGCGGCTCGAAGAGCGCGACCGAGAAGGTCGAGAGCTCCCAGAGCGGTCCCATGAGCAGGAACAGGCCGTAGTAATCCCCCTTCTCCGATGCATAATGCCCGCGGAAGCGCTCCTGTGCCATCGGTATGAGCTCTGCATCGTAGTAATTATCGGCCCATAGCTGTTGTTCCGGCGTTTCCTGAGGCATGCCGCGCCATATCTCTTTCTTGTCTGACAAACTCATCATGCCGCATCCCTCCTGAAAAAACGAAAAACGAATACATGATTTACTCTACAGGAGTATTCGACCCCGCCCCCGCTCTTCCCTGCCTGTCTGGAAAATTCGAGGAATCCTGCTCCCCTGCAAGGGAGCGCAGCTCCTGACAGAACGAAGTGTAGGCATCCGTGTAGATGCTGCCCTTCTCCCAGATGAAGTCGAAGTCGTGCTGCATGGTAAAGCCAGCGAGCGGAATCTCGCGCAATTTGCCTGCCCGCAGCTCCGCCTCGACGGCAATCCGATAGAGAAAGGATATGCCGGCATCGCGCAGCAGGAGGCCGATGATCGTGTGCATGTTGCCGACCTCTGTGTAGTGGATGAAGTCGCTGACCTTCATGCCGTAGAGCGCGAGGTTCCGCTCGAGGATGTTGCGCGTGCCGGAGCCCTCCTCGCGGATCAGCAGCCGCTCCTGCAGCAGGTCGTGGAAGCGATGCGGCGGCATGGCGAAATGGTGCGCGGCCGCGCAGACGCCGATGTAGTCCTCCGTGCTGTAGCGTGTGTGCTCGTACTCTTCCTGCGGGTAGTAGCCCTCGACGAGCGCGAGCTGGATGCTGCCCGCAGCGAGCATCTGCAAGAGCTGCTGCGTGTTGCCGAAGACGAGCCGGACATTGCGCTCTGGATGGGCGCGGAGCATGCGCGCAAGCGGGTCCATGATGGCGTACTCGCCGACCGTCATCGTCACGCCGAGCGAGATCTCCTCGATGCCGGACACCTGGCTCCGAAGCTCTGCCAGGAGCTCCTGTTCATCATTCTTCATCGCGACGAAGCGTTTGCGCAGGATCTGCCCGGCCGCCGTCAGCGAGAGCTTCTTGTTCTCGTAGCGAAAGAGCGCCATGCCATACGCTTCCTCGAGGAAGTGGATGTGCTGCGAGACGGCGGGCTGCGTGATGTTCAAGAGCTGCGCCGCCCGCGTGAAGTTCATCGTCTGACAGACACAGAGAAAGGTGGCAACGCGGAAGTCCAGCATGTGATCTCCTCCTTATCGATAAGATTATCTTATTGATATATTATAATACATCATTTTACATATTCAATCTCCTCATCTATAATTCGGATTGTCGCAATCGCATTGCACGGAAATCTGCAACTATCACGAAGATAAGGAGTCATATCATGCAATTATCCAAGCTCTATTGGCGCCGCGCGAGCATCGGGCTCATCGTGACGCTCGTCTGCTCAATCGCCGGCCAGTTTCTCGCCAAGCTGCCGGGCTTCTCGCTGATCGGCCACCTTGTGCTCGCCCTCCTGCTCGGCATGTGCCTGCAATTTGCGCGCTCGCTGACGGCGGCCGCGCAGCAGAGCACGCCGTTCATCGCCAACAAGTTCCTGCGCGCCGGCATCATCCTCTTAGGTTTCAAGCTCAACCTTGTCATCCTCATGAGTGCTGGCCTCAAGAGCCTTGAGGCCGCCGTCGTCATCGTCGCCGTCATGATCCCGCTCAATTACTTCGTCGCCCGCTTCTTCAAGGTCGAGCACACGCTCGCCCTGCTGACGGCCTGCGGCTGCAGCATCTGCGGCGCGGCGGCCGTCATGGGCGTTTCGGGCGCCGTCCGGGCCAAGACCGACCAGTCCGTCCTCGCCGTCGCCATCGTCGCCATCCTCGGCACGCTCTTCACGCTGATCGAGGTCGGCCTGCAGCCATTCCTCGGCTTTACGGACGCGCAGTTCGGCGTCATGGCGGGCCTGAGCCTCCACGAGATCGCCCATGCCGTCGCCGCCGGCGGTGCAGCCGGCCCCGTCGGCACGGACAGCGCCATCATCGCCAAGCTCTCCCGCGTCCTGCTGCTCGCCCCTGTCGCCATCATCGTCGGCATCCTCGAGGCGCGCCGCTTCCGCAAGCAGGACGGCGCAGGCGAGGGCAGGATGTCCGTGCCCATCCCGTGGTTCATGGGCGGCTTCATCCTGGCCAGCGCCATCGGCTCCTACCTGCCATTCGTCAATGACTTCGTCCCATCTCTCGTCCAGCTCGCCTACCTGCTGCTCGGCATGGCCATGGCCGCCCTCGGCCTCAACGTCAACTTCAGCGTCATCCTCCAGAAGGGCCTGCGCCCGATGGTCGGGGCACTGCTCTGCTCCTTTGTCATCACGGGCCTTGCCTTCAGCATCGTTCACACATTCTTCTAACGGATAAAATACCGCTGAGATACACAAAATATTCTCCGCTTTTGGTATAATAGAGATGAATGCATGGAAGGGAGGAACCATCATGAAAAAGATCATCATGGCCGTCATCACAGCCCTGCTCGTGGCCGTCGCTGTGCCTGTCCTCGCTGCTTCATCCAAGGACAACACCTGCCCGGTCAGGAGCTGCTGGCAGAACAATGCCTCCTGCAACAACGGAGCATATTGCCGGAATGACCGGTCCTACTGCGGGGATGATTCGTACGGCTGCGCGCCAGCCCGCGGTTGCGGTGGCTCGCGCTACTGCCGCTGAGCGGCAACAAAAAGAGATGCCTCATGGCATCTCTTTTTTTATTGCCTTATTTGCTTTTCGCCGCCTTATCGGCCGTCGCAGCACCAGATTTTTTCACGTCTTTCGCCTTGCCCGCATTCGCCTGCTTGGCCTCCTGCTTCTTCTTCCAGGCTTCTGCCCGCGCCTTGTCCTTCTCGGCCTTCTCCTTCTCGTACGTCTTGTAGTCCTTCGCCGAGATCTTCTCGAGGTATTCCGGCGGAATGTGGCGGAATGCCGCAGGGCGCAGGCGGTGGAACTCCTTGTAGTCGGCCAGCGCCGCCTCTTTCCACTCCATCTCATCCTCGATCTGCGCACCGATCAGATAGCTGTAGGGATTCTCTGCATCGACCTTCTTCGCCGCAGCGCAGTCCGCGAGCGCGGCCTCGCGGTCGCCCATCATGCGGTAGATATCGGCGCGGTTGAGGAAGTTGTAGGCGTTCTTGCTGTCCATTGCGACGCCGCGGTTGGCATAGTCGAGAGCGCCCACATAGTCGCCCTCGACCGCCTTGGCGCGGCCGCACATGACGAGGCTCGCCGCCTCGTCATCCAGATTCTTGGCCGCAAACACGCGTGCAAATTCCCAGAGTGCCTGCTTGCCCATGCCGTAGTCGCTGTAGGCGTCGCCGTTCTCGCGCATCTTCTTGACCGCCTTTGCATCGGCCTCATAGACACTCTGGAGCGCCTCAGAATGTTCCTGCCGGCGCGCCGCTTCCGCTGCCTTCATCTTCTCCCGCGCGCCCGAGGAGGCTTCCTTCGCGTAAGCCTCTGCCACGAGCTGCTGCAGGCGGCTGCCGAGATTGCCAGCCGCCACGAAGTGGCGCAGCGGACCGTAGACGCGGTCATCCGTCAGGAAGTCGAGGCCTCCCTCGCCGTCGGGACGGAAATCCCAACCTGAAAGGGAATCGTAGTCGTGGAAGGCCTTAGAGAGGCCGCCCGCAACGTAGTAGGCGTTCTCGACCGTATTGTCGTAGTCATCGCGCGTCCAGTCCACCGACAGGAGGTCCTGCCCGTCGAGACAGACGGTCTTGCGGTCCTTGACCGTCACATGGCCGCAACCGTAATCCGTCATCATCTGCGCCAGGCGCTTCTCGCGCAGCTCCGTCTCCGGATGGTCGGAGAACGTCTCTTTCTCTTTCGCTTTCTCGTCGAGGTCCTGGTACTCGAGCACATTGCGCGTCTCGTACGTCAGGTAGTAGGCCATGCGGTACATGGCCGCCGCAGGGCCGCCCGGATTGAAGCCCGCGCTCGTCATGATGTAGAAGCCTCCAGCATCGGCATCGTACTCCGTCGGCAATGTGACATTCTTCGCGATGGAGTAGCTGGCCAGTGCATTGAGCTTGTTCCAGTCCATGAGGCCAGCATCCATGTTGAGGAAGCTCATGCCGTAGTACTGGGCGACGGCCTTCGCGTAGTTCTTGGCGCTGTGCTGCTCGATGCCGTGCGTCATCTCATGCGCGAGCACGGCCGCAATCTCATCCTCGTCGCACTCGAGGCCGCGCACGAGCGCCCGATTGACGCTGATGTAATCCGTCGGGAAACACGAGGCGTTAAAGTCACTGCTGTTGTTGACGCCCCAGGTGAACGGCAGCGAATTGACCTTGAGCACGTAGTCGCCTTTGCTGATGAGCTGCTCCATGACGCGGTTGACCACTTCGACATCGTGATGGTTCTCGTCCGCGCCGTTCTCATGCAGATCCTGCCGCGCGCTCTGCACCTGCGCGCTGACATCATTGCCGAGCGCGAGGATGCTCGCGAGGCTCGACTTGTAAGCCGCCAATACGCCGAGCGACTGCGCGGCAACGGCCCAGGCATCGACGGCTTCCGCCCGGCTGGCCGGCAGAGCGATTGCCGAGAAGCTCAGCGTGCCGCAGACGAGCGCCGCCAGCAATTTTTTCTTCCAGGAATACAAATAGAGCACCTCCTCTTTTCTACTGCCTCGATTATAGCAAACAGACGGTCGTATGGGAATACTTTGTTGAGTCAATCATTAAAGCGCCTTGAAAGCCCTCTGTCCGCATTGTATAATCTTAATGGTATTTTATCTAGCATAGTCTCTCTTCATGAAGAACAGCAGAAAAGGGGGCAGAATCATGGAGACGAAAGACGAGAAGGTCCTCAAGGAGCCTTTCGCCGAGATTGGCAGGAAGATGCATCTCCTGTTGCACACGGGACAGCTTCTGATGGAGAACGGCGCAGACAGTGACCGCACCGTCCGCGACATGATGCGCACGGCAGCCTACATGGGCATCCCGAAAGACCGCATCCACCAGCACGTCATGTACACGACGCTGATGCTCAACGTCAACGACGAGCAGCATTCCTACACGGAGTTCCGCAAGTGCACGAAGCACGGCATCAATATGACGACCTTGACGGCCATCAGCAAGCTGACTTGGCGGGCACTCGAGAAGAATTATTCCCTGCACGAATTCGAGCGCCATCTCCTGCGCATCAAGAACAGGCCGCGCAATTACCCGGTCTGGCTGACAGCCCTTGGCGCCGGCGCCGCCTGTGGCGGCTTCTGCAAGCTCTTCGGCGGCAGCTGGCTCGATTTCCTGCTCACAGCACTCTGCGCCTTCCTCGGCTTCTACGTCAGGAAGATCTGCGCCGGCTACGCCTTCAATACGTACGCCGTCATCGCCATCACCTCGTTCGCGACGACGATGTTCGCCTGGGCCACGCAGTTCCTGACGGGCACGATGAACTGGTATCCGCTGATCTCCTGCACGCTCTTCCTCGTCCCAGGCATCCCGCTCATCAATGCCGTCGATGACTTCCTCAACAACTTCATCGTCTCCGGCATGACGCGGGCCATCCACACGCTGCTGATCGTCGGCGCGATGACCTTCGGCATCGTCGTCGCCATCCGACTCGGCAATGTCGCGGACTTCACAACGGTCAGCCTGCGGCCAGACAACATCTACTTCTCGCAGGCCATCGCCGCCGCCATCTCCTCGATGGGCTTCTCCATCATCTTCAACATCCCGAGGCGCTTGCTGCCCGTCGTCGCGGTCGGCGGCATCATCACAGTCCTGCTGCGCAACGTCATGGTCCTGCAGCTCGGCTTCTCGCAGACGGCCGGCTCCTTCCTCGGCGCTGCCGTCGTCGGTCTCCTCGCCCTCAAGGCCATCCACTGGTTCCACGCGCCAAACATCATCCTGACCATCCCGTCCGCCATCCCGATGATCCCGGGCGTGCTGCTCTACCGCGTGCTCTTCGCCCTGCTCAACATCCAGGACATCACGGCATCCACACTGCTCGCGATGATGCGCAACGGCGTTGAGGCCATCACGATCATCATCGGCATCGCCATCGGCGTCGCCATCCCGAATATCTTCATCCACCGCTACATCGAGAACAACAAGCAGCGCACGGTCAAAGACCTGCTCGACAAGCGCTATCTCAAAGACGACGAATGATGTAACTATCACCATGCTATCCAACTATTCCTAAAAAGAATCGTTTGGATAGCATTTTTCTATTGAAAAAGTTCAGATATTTCTATATCATAAGAAATGTAACACGCATGCGCAATCATCCCCCAAACCATATCGAAGGAGGAATATCCATGAACAAGATCAACCAAGAAGCCCTGGCCGTCAAGCGCGCAGAGCAGTTATTCGACCGCCGCCGCCGCACGATTGGCCTGTTCGGTGGCCCGCTGCTGGCCCTGCTCGTATTCTTCACCCCGATTGCAGGCCTGACACTCGAAGCGCATAAACTGCTCGCCATCATGGTTCTCGTCGCGCTCTGGTGGATCACGGAACCCGTCCCCATCCCCGTCACCTCCCTGATTGGCCCGACGCTCGCCGTCGTGACGGGCGTCGTCCCGGTCGGCATGGCCTTCGCCGCCTTTGCCAATCCCATGATCTTCCTCTTCATGGGCGGCTTCATCCTCGCGAAGGCCATGATGACACACGGCATCGACAAGCGCTTTGCCTACTGGCTGCTCTCGCGGTCCTGGGTCGGCTCCAATCCGCGCCGCATCTTCCTGGCCATCGGCCTCGCCGCCGCGCTCTGCTCCGGCTGGATCAGCAACACGGCCACGGCAGCCATGATGTTCCCGATCTGCCTCGGCCTGCTCGCCTCCATCAAGGAGATGTTCGCAGCAAACGGCCGCAATATCGACCTCTATGACTACAAGTACGCGACCGGACTCATGCTCATGACGGCCTACGCCTGCTCGATTGGCGGCGTCCTGACGCCAATCGGCACGCCGCCGAACCTCATCATGCTCGGCTTCCTCGACCAGATGTGTGACATCCATGTCTCCTTCTTCGAGTGGATGACCTGGGGCATTATCGCGATGGTCCTCTACTTCATCATCGCCTACGTCGTACTCGCGCGCATGTTCCCGGCCGATGTCACGAAGATCGAGGGCGCGGAGCAGTTCATCCAGGAGAAGATCCGCGAGCTCGGCCACTGGACGCGTGCCCAGAAGAACACGGTCTTCTGCTTCGGCGTCGCCGTTGTGCTCTGGGTCCTGCCCGGCTTCCTCTCGATCGCACTCGGCAGCACCTCGCCGGTGCTCAAGATGTACAACCGCCTGTTCCCTGAGGCCGTCGCCGCCATGCTCGGCGCACTGCTGCTCTTCCTGCTGCCCGTGAACTTCAAGAAGCGCGAGTTCACGCTGAACTGGAAGGATGCCAAGGACGGCATTGAGTGGGGCACGCTGATCCTCTTCGGCGGCGGCCTCGCGATGGGCGGCATGATGTACAAGACGGGCCTCTCGAAGTGGGTCGGCGACGGCATCATCGCGATGATGGGCGGCGAGCCGTCCGCCATCGCCATGGTCGCGGTCTTCTCCGTCATGGCCCTGCTGCTCTCGGAGCTCACGAGCCACACGGCCGCCACGAACATGATCGGCCCCCTGGCCATCACGGCCGCCATCTCCGCTGGCATGAACCCCGTCCCCGTCACGGTCGCCATCGCGCTCTCCGCATCGCTCGGCTTCATGCTGCCGGTCTCGACGCCGCCGAACGCCATCGTCTACGCTTCGGGCTACATCCCCATCACGAAGATGATCCGCACGGGCGTCTACATCGACGTCATCGGCATTGCCTGCGTCACCATCCCGCTCTGCATCTACTTCGTCTCGTGGATCATCGGCTGAGCAACTGAAAAATCGCAACAAAAAAGCTGCACCATGAACATGGTGCAGCTTTTTTACGGTAAAGCGCGTCTCAGTTGTTGATGCGATAATCCTCAAACGAGGCAATCATGCCGGAGTCGAGGCCCGCGATGAGCTCGCTCAGCACGGAAGGCGCCGTGTAGTCGAGCGGCAGGAAGCAATCCTTCGCCTCGTTGTAGTGGCGGCGTATCGTGTTCTCAATCTCGCGGATGGCGCGCTCATTCGCCGAAAGGCCCGACGCATAGTGCGCGCACGAACGGCTGTAGCCGAAGTACGCGATCACGCCCCAGAGCACGACAAAGATCCAGACCGCCATCGCGGGCAGATGGATGCCGACGAGCAGGTAGAGCAGCAGCGCCAGCAGGAAGCCGCCGACAGCCCAGCGCACCCTGGACGGCGGCTGCCAGCATGCCGACTTGAGCCAGAGGTCCGCGAGCGTCGCGTACTTGGTGTCGAGTTCTCCAAAATATGATTCGAGCCGGCGCAATTCTGCGAGCGTTTCCTCCCGCGTCGCAGGGACCGGTGCCAATTCGTTCAAGAGAACGAGTTCCGGCAGCCCCTCGACAACGGGGCTGGCTGCCAAGGTTGCCGGCTCGCCGCAGAAGGGACAGATCCGCGTCCCCGATTCCAGCATACAGCCACATTTCCTGCAGATCATGATGATCCCTTCTTTCTCACTCATTTGTATTCGTGATGCTCATCTTATACATTACTATACGTTTACATTCGCCAGCCCATGAAAAAATCCTGCCGCAGGAAAGCGCGGCAGGACTTGATTTTCATTCTTTTTTATTTAACGATGCGTTCAACCGTCTCGAGTTTTCCCTCTTTCTCGAGGCTGTCAACCCACTTAGCATGGTGATGCTTAGCGTAGCTCTCTTTGACCGTGCCGTCGCGCATGCCCTGGAACGAGTCGGGATTGACGCCGATGGCCAGGTAGATGTGGCCGATGGCAGCGGCAAAGCCGAGATCAGCGCAGAGGCTGTGCAGCGGGATCATCCAGGTGCGGATGGTCGGCGAGATGTGGCCGGCACCGAGCCAGAGCGTGAGGCCCGAGACGACGAAGCCGAGCCACAAGAGTGCCTGCAGCAGGATGTTCATGCGCTCACCGCCGTTGTAGAAGCCCTGCTTCGGCATGCCTTTCGGCTCTCTGCCGATGAGCTCAGCGGGGAACTTCACGAGGAACTTCACATCGTCCTTGTCGAAGCGCAGGACTTCGCGGATCAACGTGAAGATGCCGGAGCGCGCCGTGATGAGCAAGGCGACGATCGGATTGAGGATGAAGATGACGCCGAGGATGTGGTGCATGGTCTGCAGCGTCTCTGCGCCGAACGCCTCGTAGAGGAACAAGAACTTATTGGTGTAGAGCGGCATTGCCGTCAGGAACAGCAGGAAAAACGTCACTGCATTGATCCAATGGAAGTAGATGAACCCCTTCTTATGGCGCTTGATGTAGGTTATGCTCTTAGACATCAATGCTCCCCCTTCCCGTTCTGGTCATCGTCCTGCTTCTTCTTGCCCGTCAGGCCCTTGACGGCAGCGAGGCCGAGCACGCCGACGAGAGCGCCGGCGCCGGCGAGTTTGCCGAGCGGGCGCACGACATCCTTCCAGATGTCGATGGAGACCGGCGTCTTGCTCTGCGGATTGAACCCGTAGACCATCGGTTTCTCCGGCAGCACGTAGATCATGTGGACGCCGCCGACACCCTGCGGATTGTAGACATTGGCATCCGGATGGCCTTCTGCCTTGAGCTCCGCGACGCGCTGGCGCGCGATTTCCTCGATTTCCTCATACGGTGCGAACTGCAGGGCATCTGCCGTGCAGGTCTTGGCGCACGACGGCGTTATGCCCTCTTCGATGCGGTCGAAGCAGAGGTCGCACTTCGTCGACTTATGCGTCTGCGGGTTGATCTTCGGGACGTCGAACGGGCAGTTGGCCACGCAGTAGCCGCAGCCGACGCACTTCTCTTCATTGATGACGACTGCGCCCGAAGCCAGCTTGTCGATGGCTTCTTCCGGGCAGCCCTTCGCGCAGGCTGGGTCGCCGCAGTGCATGCACTGCGTCTTGACGAAGTCCCAGTTGAATTTTCCCTTGTCATCCGTGTGCTCAGTCATGCGGATGAGCGTCCACGTCGTCGGGGTCAGCGTCGCATGCGACTGATACTGTCCCTCAAACGGTGTCGACATGTCAGCCGGCAGGTCATGCCACTGCTTGCAGGCGACCATGCAGGCTCTGCAGGCGCTGCAGCGTGCGATGTCGTGCAGCATTGCCATTTCTTGTGCCATTTACTTTTCCTCCCCTTCATCGGGACCCGGCGCAGCGGCCAGCAGAGCGCTGCCTCTCTTCACGAGTCCCTGCTCCTGACCGGCAAGGTCGAGATGGAGCGTCGCCCAGTCGTGCCGATAGATTTCCTCACATTCGTCCGGACCGTCCGGCGCCGCCTGGTTGATCTGTTTGCATCCCTGATACGTCTTGAGGTATGCGTGGCATTCCTCACAGACATCGAGGCGCATGGCCTCTTCCCCCTCTGGCTCCAGGATCTTCATCTTCTTGAGGTCCTGGTTGCCGCAGTAGACACAGCCGACGCGCGCATACGGCCAGACGGTATGGCAGCCGTCACAGACGAGGAAGCGCGCGCGGCCATGCTGCTCCTTGCGCAGGACGGCCATCACAGGCTGGCGTCCGCAGACCGGGCAGTAGTTGCGCGTCCAACCTGCCTCTTCCCAGACGGCGGCGTCCTTTGCCTCAGCCGGCACGAGCACATCGATGACGGCCCAGCCGAAGAGGCGCAGGCTCGTCTCCTGCAGCCCATGCTCGGCAGCGAGGCGGCGGATTGCCGCATCATCCTGCTGCAAAAGTGCCGTGAAGAGCGCCGTCGCTGCCTCCTGATTGGCCGCAAAGGCACGCAGGTCCGTGAGCGACTGGTGCATCTCCTCCGGCGTCTCGATGTCCTGACTTCCCAGCACGAGCGAGAGAGCGCCGTCGAGCCGCCCGGCAGCAGCTGCTGCCACGCACGGCAGGAGATCTTCGTGCTGCAGGAGAGGCAGGCCGTCTTTCGTCAGCTCCTGCCAAGATTCCTTCGGCGGGAAGGCGACAGGCGTCAGTGCCTCACCGAGCAGTCTCTCGAGCGAGAGATGCCAGCCGCCCGTCTCTTTCAGATAGGCATGCTGCTCGAAGAAGGTCTGCCAGAGCGCCTCCTTTTCTTTATGCTTCAATTCCACTCACCGTCCCTCATGCTTTCTGGACATTGACGAGGCACGCCTTGAACTCCTGCTCTTCCGAGTTCGGGTCAAGCGCATCGTTCGTCAGGTAGTTCGTGCTCGGTCCCGTCGAGAGGCCCTTGAAGCCGAACGAATACGGCATCCAGACCATGTGCGTCTCCTCGCCGTTGACCTTGAGCGGCTGCGCGCGCTTCGTGACCATCGCCTTGACGACGATCTCGCTGCGTGCCGAGCTGACCTTGACCTTGTCGCCGGCCTTGACGCCGATCTTCTTGGCGAGCTGCTCGCTGATCTCGACGAAGTTCTCCTTGACGAGCTCGTTGAGCCACGGGATGTTGCGCGTGACCGTGCCGGAGCACCAATGCTCGGCGATGCCGGAGCTGCAGAGCACGTACGGGAACTTGTCCTTCGTGCCGATTGGCTGCTTCTCGGGCAGGCGCGGGTACTTGATGCACGGGTTGTGCTGTGCATTCTCGTTCTCGTGCATCGCGTTGTGCGTCGGGCTCTCGAACGGCTCGTAATGCTCTGGGATTGGGCCGTCAACCGGCGTCGAGGAAGCGTCGCGCGTCGTGCCGTCCGGATTCTTGTCCTTGTACGGAGCTGCGTAGATGCGGGCAAAGCCCTCGCCGTTCATGCGGAACGGCTTCTGGCCAGCCGGCGTCGACGGGCCGGCCGTGCGGTTGCCGACATCCGGCACATCGTAGCCCGTCCACTTGCCTGCGGCCGCATCCCACCAGACGAGCGGGTGATCCTTGTCCGCCGGGCTGCCGTCTTCGAGGCACGAAGCGCGGTTGTAGAGGATGTGGATGTTGTCCGGCCATGCCCAGCCGAACTGCGGGAAGATGCCGATATTGCCCGGGTCATCCTGGCCGCGGCGCGCCGTCATGTTGCCTTCGCGGCCGTAGTAGCCCGCGTAGATCCACATGCCGGAGGCCGTCTCGCCGTTGTCCTTGAGCTCGCCGATGCCGTTGACGACCGTGCCCGTCGCGACATCGTAACCGCTGATCTCCTTCATGATGTCCTCGAGGTAGTGGTCCTTGCGGTAGTTCCACGTCATGAACTTGATCGGCTCGTCCTTCTTGTCTGTGGAGTCCGCATAGAGCTCGCGGATGCGCTTCCAGAGCATGTCGTTGATCTCGTAGTCCGGCTTCGAGTCGCCGAGTACATCCGGGCCCTTCATGCGCCACTGGATCAGGCGCATCGAGTTCGTGATGGAGCCTTCGCGCTCGAGGTAGGAGCAGGCCGGCAGGAAGATGACTTCCGTCTGGATGTCTGCCGGGTTGTCGCCCGGGCGGTTCCAGAACTCAGCCGTCTCATTGACGAAGATATCCTGCACGACGAGGGAATCCATCTTGCAGAGGCCGTCGTGGACGAGGCCTGCGTTGGCGTTCGTGACATGTGGGTTCTGGCCGCAGAGGTAGAGCGCATGCATCGTGCCGCGCCAAGCGTCCTCGAAGATCGCGTAGATGGAGTCCGGATGGTTGCCGTTGCGGATGGCACCGTAGTTGAAGCCGTAGTCGTTCTCTGCCGTCGCGTGCTCTCCGAACCATGCCTTCGTCATGTTGACGTACCACTTGCGGCGGAACGTGCCAAAGGCATCCGTCCACTTCGCGAGCGTGTTCGTCTTGTGCGTCGGCGCAACGAGGTAGCCCGGCTGCATGTTGAACTCGATGCCGAAGTCGGTCGAAGCCTGGACGTTTGGCTGCCCGCGCATGGCGATGATGCCGCCACCCGGGATGCCGATGTTGCCCTTGAGCAGCTGCATGATGGTGAAGCAGCGGATGTTCTGGACGCCGACCGTGTGCTGTGTCATGCCGAGCGCGTACATGATGATGGCCGGACCCTCGTGATTGACCCAGATGTCGGCTGCACGCTGGATTTCCTCTGCCGGCATGCCCGTGACGTTCGAGACCATCTCGACCGTGTAGCGGCTGTAGAATTCCTTGAGACGCGAGAGCACCGTGTTCGGCGCAAAGAGGTCATTGGCCTTCTGCGGCTTGCCGTCCGCGCCGAGCGCATAGCCCCAGCTCTCGCGGTTCGTGTAGGACTTCTTAGCCTCGTCAAAGCCGGAGAACAGGCCGTCGTGGAACGAGAAATCATCGCGCAGCAGGCAGGCAGCGTTCGTGTTGCGCAGGACGTAATCCTTGTTGAACTTCTCACGCTCGAGCATCTGCGAGATGATGTAGCCCATGAAGGCGATGTCCGTGCCCGGACGCAGCTGGAAGAACTCGTCCGCGATCTTCGACGTGCGCGTGTAGCGGACGTCAACATGGACGATCTTCGTGCCATTCTGCTCGCGGGCCTTCATGACGTTCTTGAGGCCCATCGGATGGCACTCTGCGAGATTCGAGCCCTCGATCCAGACGAGCTTCGTGTTCTTGAGGTCGCCCCACGGATTCGTCATGGCACCGCGGCCGAAGGCAGCGCCCATGGCTGGCGGCGTGTTGGCATGGCAGACGCGGGTCTGGTTGTCGATGTAGACAACGCCGAGTGCACGGGCCATCTTGATGTTCTGGTAGCATTCCTCGTTGTTGATCTGCGAACCGCCGATGAAGGACAGGCCGTCCGTGCGGCGGACCTCATACGTCTCGCCGTCGATCTCTTCCGTCTGCTTCCAGCCCTTCTCGCGGGCGTTCTTCATGGCCTTCGCCGCGCGGTCGATTGCCTCATCCCAGCTGATCTCCTCCCAGTGATCGCTGCCCGGTGCGCGGTAGAGTGGCTTCGTCGCGCGCTCCTTCGAGTTCGGGATCACCGCATAGCCGAGGCCCTTGCTGCAGAGTGCGCCGCGGTTGATTGGGCTGTCCGTCGAACCCTCGAGGTTGATGAGCTTGCCGTCCTTCACGTAGCCGATGACGCCGCAGCCGCAGGCGCAGAAGTGGCAGATTGACGTGAACTCACGTGCCCCTTCGAGCTTGAACGTATGAGCTGCTGCCTTGGCCTCCTTGAGGTCAAAGCCGAGGCTGGAAAGTGCCAGACTGATGCCGCCGATACCGGTGGCCTTTAGAAAATCGCGTCTGCTCAAATCCATCTTATCTCTCTCCTTTGATATTGATATATCTATTGATGCAAATGGAACTTATCCATATTACATGCGCGAATGCTCCCCCACACCGGTCAGCAGACGATGCGCTCCGGGTTCGTGTAGACACAGAAGCTGCCCGGTGCCATGCGCGCGACGAGCGTGATGCCGAGCTTCTTGGCAAGCGCCAGCGAGAGCGTCGTCGGCACGGACTTCGCGGCCACGGTGGAGATGCCCATGCGGCCGAGCTTCATCATCATCTCCGACGAGCAGCGCCCGCTGAAGATGATGATCTTGTCCGTGATGTCGACATGGTTGCGCAGCGACCAGCCGTAAAGCTTGTCGAAGACATTGTGGCGGCCGATGTCCTCGCGGAAGACGAGGATCTTCTCCGCCTGCTGGTCCCAGATGATGCCGCTGTGCACGCCATTCGTCTTCTCGTGCGTCGCGGCGAGCTCTGCGAGCAGCTTGTCAGCACAGGCGAGGATATCGCTGGCCTTGAAGCGCACGTCGCGCGGACGCTCGAAGATCTTCTCCGGCTCGCAGTCCAGGATCTCACGGGCGCGGAAGTAGCGCGGGTCCGTCGCGTTCTGCGCCGCCCATGCCTGCGCATCTTCCGTCGTCACGACCGTGGCCTGCAGGTTCTCCTCGTCGATGTCTAGGCGGACGATGTCGTCGTAGGTGCGGATCTGGCCCATCTGCGCGAGGATGCCGATAACGAGATCGACATGGTCGCCCGGCGAGCAGAACGACGTCGTGAAGCGCTTGCCGTTGAGATCGATGTCGAGATAGCATTCCATGGACGTGTACTTATGGTCGTCCACAAAGGCATCCTTCTCTCTCACATAGCGGATGACGGGATAATCGATGAGTTCTTCCTCTCTTGCCTGTGCCATAGCTGCCTCCTATTTATCATTGTTGTAATTTATTATTCTGTATTCGTATCATTTGTTATGATTATCTCACGTCCTCATCTGTTTGTAAACAACTTTTTTCACAGTTTAAGATGGCCGACGGTATATGCAAGCAAAAAAAAACAGCCTGCTCAGATGGAGCAGGCTGCTTCTAAAATGGCAATCCTATGCGTTTTTCTTCTGATGGCCCATCAGGAATGTGATGATTCTCACAGCTGTGTCGCTGTCGTCAAGAGGATACTCGTTGACATCCTTCACATCCTGCTTTGTCTTCGTGAAGCAGGCGGCTGTATCCTCCTGCAGGGCGAGCTCGCCGCAGTCGCGGTAGAGCTCGATGCGCGGTGCCGTGCCGTGGCGGCGGCTCTCGATCAGCACGAGGTCGACATCGGTGAGCCGCGCGGCAATCGCGACGAGGTCCGCCCGCGTCTCAGTCCGCTGTTCGATGAAGTAGCCGTGCGGCGAGACGACGGCGACGCCCGCAGCACCGGCTGCCTTGAAGCGCCAGCTGTCCTTGCCCTCTTCATCGACATCGTAGCCGTGGCAGTCGCCCTTGACGACACCGGTGCGGATGCCCATCTCAGAAAGCTTCGGCAGCACGCGTTCGATGAACGTCGTCTTGCCCGTGTTCGACACCGGCGCCGAGATGGTCACGAACGGAGTCGGACGCTGCTCGTTCACGAGTCGGCCGCAGGCCATTCGCCAGTCGGCCGCTGTGTTGACATTGAAGAACAGCGCCTCATCCGAGAAATCCACGAATGCATGCGGCACCTCATCGATGACCTTGCCGAGCTTGCGCTCACCTTCTTTGAGTGCTGCCGCAAAGCGGTCGGCCAGCGCCCGGTGATAGAGCGCCGCAAGTGGCTGGCGGCGCCCGGTGCGCGGCAGTATCACCTGGAAATCATTTCCCTCAACTGCCTTGAGCAGCGGCCGGAGCTCTTTAAGCTCGAGGAACGGCATGTCGCAGGAGATGGCCAGCGCATAGTCCGTCTTGATACGGGACAGGCCACGCGCCAATCCTTCCATCGGTCCCCTGCCCTGCACGCCGTCTTCAACGAGCGTCAGGCCATAGCGCTCAGCGATTTCCTGCAGGGCAGGCGAGCTCTCCTCCACGCAGAGGAAGCGCGCGGCAAGCGGCAGGGCCGCTGCCTTGCGCGCGAGGTGCTCGAGCAGTCCTTCGCCGCCATACATCAGGAAGCGCTTATCCCGGCCCATGCGCGAGCTCTTCCCGCCCGCGATGATCAGCAGGGTAACATCCGAAAATTCCACGATACCTCTCCTCTATCTCATCACCATCAGCCAATCACTTGCGCGCACATTCGCTGGCGTCGCCGCGCAGGATATCGATACCGTGCTGGAGCTCCGGCAGGACGAAGCCGAGGCACTCCTCGACGGCCTTGCTGCTGCCCGGCAGGTTGACGATCAGCGTGCGCTTGTAGATGCCGGCCTGTGCGCGGCTCAGCATGGCGCGGTGCGTCACCTGCATCGAGAGCGCACGCATCGCCTCGGGGATGCCCGGAGCCAGGCGCTCGCAGACGGCGAGCGTCGCCTCCGGCGTGACGTCGCGGACCGAGAAGCCCGTGCCACCCGTCGTGACGACGAGCGCGATGCCGCGGTCGCCGAAGGAGCGCATCTTGTGCTCGAGGTCGTGCTGCTCATCCGGCAGGATGACCTTCTCAGCCACCGTGTAGCCGGCTTTCTCGAGCATCTCCTGCACCTTCGCGCCGCTCTTGTCCTCACGCAGGCCCTTGCTGCCCTTGTCGCTCGCCGTGACGATGGCGGCGTCGAGCGGCATCTTCTCCTGCACGATCTCGAGCGTGTCGCCTTCCTCGATCCAGCCGCCGTGCAGCACGCGCGCGAAGACGCCCTCGCGCGGCATGATGCAGTCGCCGACCTGGCTCCTGATCGCACAGCTCTTGTGGCATTCCTTGCCGATCTGCGTGATCTCGAACCAGACCTCGCCGGCGCGCAGGCGCGTGCCGATCGGCAGTTCCTTGAAGTGGAAGCCATCCGCGACGATGTTCTCGCCGAAGGCGCCGAGCTTGACGTCGATGCCGCGCTTGCGGAATTCCTCGATCTCCGCGAGGCCGAGGAAGCTGACCTGACGGTGCCACCGGCCGGCATGTGCATCGCCGACCATGCCCCATTCCGTCTGGAACAGTGCCTTGTGTATCGGCGTCTTGAGCGTGCCCTTCTTCTCACTGATGCAGAGTGCCTTGATCGTTCCCATGAAAATCCTCCTGTCCGTTCTCAATCTCATCTCATATCATGTATCGCGATCAGCCGCCGACCTGGTACATGGCCCGGCTGTCCTTCTCTTCGTATGATGCCGCCTTGAAATGGTGTTCCTGCGGCTTGCAGTAGATGGCCTGCTGCAGTGCCTGCCGCAGTTCTTCGTCGCTCATGCCGCTGCGCAGCAGATGGCGCAGGTCAACGCCCGTCCTGGCATTGAGGCAGAGCTTCAGGAAGCCCTCAGCCGTCAGCCGCACGCGGTTGCACGAGGAGCAGAACTGATGCTCCATCGCATCGATGAAGCCGATCTGACCGGCAAAGCCTGCGGCCTGATAATAGACGGCCGGGCCGTGCACGCCATGCTCTGGCAGCACGGGGCGCAGTGGGCCGAATGACGCTTCGAGCCGGCTGCGGACCTCTGCCATCGGCACGCCCGTGAAGCCAGCCTCGTAGGCGCAGCCGATCGGCATGAGCTCGATGAAGCGGAACTTCCACGGGCGCTCGCGCGTAAAGCGCGCGACGAGGTCCGGCAGTTCCTCTTCATTGACGCCGGCAATCGGCACGCAGTTGAACTTGACATCCTTGAGCCCCGTCGCTGCGATGGCCTCGATGCCGTCCTCGACGCGCGTGAAGAACGGGCGCCGCGTGAGCTCTGTAAACGAGGCAGCCTTCAAGGTGTCGAGGCTGATGTTGATGCCCGTGAGGCCGGCCTGCACGAGGTCCTCGGCCATATCCGCGAGCATGACGCCGTTCGTCGTCATCGCGATGGTCTCGATGCCTGGCACGGCATGGATCTCGCGCACGAGCTCGACGATATTGCGCCGGATGAGCGGCTCGCCGCCCGTCAGGCGGACCTTGCGCACACCGAGAGAGGCGAGCGCCCGCACGATGCGGACGATCTCGTCAAAGCGCAGGATGTCCTCGTGCCGGAGCTTTTCCACGCCCTCTTCCGGCATGCAGTAGCGGCAGCGCAGGTTGCAGCGGTCGGTCAGCGAGATGCGCACGTATTCGATTTTTCGTTGATAGCGGTCGAACATGTTTTCACCTCACAGAAGGACGCCCTTGACGCGCGTGCCGGCCACGAGCGGCTCCGTGCCTGCAGGGATGTCGATCAGGGCATTGCAGCCGGCTGCGGAAAACAGCGAACCCGAGTCGTGCTGCGCAGGAATCGAAAAGACGCCATCCGCATAGTGCGCGCGGATGAAGCGGCGCCCGTAGCTCGGCTTCGGGAACGCATCGGCGAGGAAGCCCTCTGCCGCGCGGTACGCGACATCGCTGCGGCCCGCGAGCGCGGCGAGCACGGGGCGCGTCAGGAGCTCGAACGTCGCATAGGAGGCAAAGGGATTGCCCGACAGCGCGATGCCGAGCATATCGCCTGCCGTGTAGGCGATGACCGGAGCACCCGGCTTGATGCAGACGCGCCAGAAGAGGCGCGTGCCGATGCACCGGACGACCTCGTGCATGATGTCCTTCTTGCCGACCGAGACGCCGCCCGTCGTCAGGAAGAGGTCCACCTTCTCCCGCCAGCCTGCGATGAAAGAAGCCGCCTTTGCGGCGTCGTCCGGCAGGATGCCGAGCACTTCCGGCTCGAAGCCGAGCTCCCGCAGCCTGCCCGCGAGCACGTAGAGATTGCTGTTGTAGATCTTGCCGGGGCGCAGCGGCTCGCCCGGCAGCACGAGCTCGTCGCCCGTGCTCGCGATTGCGATGCGCGGACGGCGGCGGACTTTGACCATGCCGAGGCCGAGGCTCGCGAGCACACCGAGGTGCGCCGCCGTGAGTTCCGTGCCCCGTTTGACAGCCAGCGTGCCCTTGCGGACATCCTCGCCCGCAAAGCAGTAGTTCTCGTGATGGTGAAGCTCATACGGCACGAGGATGCAGTCATCCTGCACCGTGACGTCTTCCTGGCGCACGACGCAGTCACAGCCCTTCGGGATGGCCGCGCCCGTCATCAGGCGCACGGCCGCGCCCTCTGGTACTTCCTGAGCGAAGAAATCGCCGGCACACTCCTCACCGATGATGCGGAAAGAAGCCGGCACCTCTTTCTGCGCCCCCTTCGTGCCAGAGGCAGCAAAGGCATAGCCGTCGAGCGGCGAGCGGTCGAACGGCGGGTTGTCGAAGGTGGCGACGGCATCTTCAGCGAGGATGCAGCCGAGCGCCTCTAAGAGAGGCACTTCCTCGACGGCTTCGATTTTTTTCGTATGCTCAAGCAGGACCGAGATGGCCTGCTCCAATGAAATATCCTGCATAAGTACCTCTCTTTACTTCTGGAACGGGCAGATCGGATAACGGCAGACCTCACAGCGCATGCAGAGGCCGCCGATGCCGAAGTGGCGGATCTCCTTGCGCGTCACGCGGTCGCCGGCGATTGCGCGCGGCAGGATCATGTCGAAGATCGTCGCCTTGTCGAACATGACGCAGCCCGGCAGGCCCATGACCGTGACCTCGCGGCCTTCGCGCTCACAGTAGCCGAGCAGGAACATCGCGCCCGGCAGTACCGACGCCCCGTACGTCACGATGTCGACGCCGGCATCGCGGATGGCGGCCGGCGTGCGGTCGTCCGGGTCGACGCTCATGCCGCCTGTGCAGAGGATGATGTCCATGCCGAGGTCTAAGAGCTCCTCGATGGCGGCCTTTGTGTGTTCCGTCACATCGTCTGAGAGGCGGTGCTCCGTGATTGTCAGTCCGAATTTCTTGAGCTTCGCCTCGATGACCGGCGTGAACGTGTCCTTGATGCGGCCGAGGAAGACCTCGGTGCCCGTCGTCACGACGCCAACCTTGAGGTCCTTGCGATACGGCAGCAGGCGCAGGAGCGGCTCAGAGCCCGCCGTGCGGCGCACCTCTTCCATCTTCTCGCGCGCGATGAAGAGCGGCGTCACGCGCATGCCCGCGAGCTTCATGCCCTTCTTGACCGGCATGTTCTGCGCAAGCGTCGCAATCGTGATGTCCTCGAGCTCGTTGACGGCATCGAAGCGGTCCTCGTCGACCTGGAAGACGCCATCGCAGGTCGCGACGAGCTCGATCTTGCCTTCTTTCGGCTCCGTCGCCGTCATATGGTCGTTCTGGCAGAGCTCGCGCAGCACGTCAGCCGCCTCATTCTCGTGCATCTCCTGCGCGTTCTCTTCCCAGATGTAGATGTGGTCTTTGCCGAGCGACAGCAGCACGGGGATGTCCTCTTCCTGTATCACATGGCCCTTGCGGAACCGCGCGTTCTTTGTCACACCGCGCACAATCTGCGTGATGTCCTGGCAGAGCACCTGCCCGACTGCATCGACTGTTCTCATTTCCTTCATCGCGCTCAACACTCCTATCTTGATGCACATTGTGCGAATCATCAAAAATCAATAAAAAAGGCCACCCTCCCGCAATTGCAAGAGGATGGCCTTCGCCCCTTGGATTTCGCCCCTTTTCAATCACGGAAGGCCCCGGCGTTTCCCCCGGGACCCTGGCTCATCCACATAGCCAGCCCATGATGTCCGGCCTTAGCGGATTTCGCTCGGAGTCGTATCGTATCTTTTCTTATTTTAGCAGACTTGCTGCCCTTTTCCTATAATATTTTTCACACCTTGCCATCTTTATCGCCGTCGCCTGCACGGTCTTGCATAAAAAAACTCCGCGCGTCAAAATCAAGTTTCGACTACACGGAGTACCTGTTATCATACCGTATCAATTTTTTACCTGTCCTACATGCTCTTAAGCGACTGTCTCAGCGATCAACGCCACGAACTTCCAACATATAATCAGGTGCCAGCGTGTCATCAGCATAGCTGCAATTTCCTGCATAAGGCTCTGTCAGGACCTGCTGTTCGGACACGCTTGCCTCCGTTCCCGCTGAAGCGATATTGACAAATGTCGGCAGTACGAGAAGAATTGCTGCGCCAATACCAACCAAGATGTTTTTCGTCGTCATCATAATCACACTCCATTCAATTCGATTCCGATGTTCAGGATCCTTCTGAACTTCTTTCCTTTGACGATTCTATTATCGCATAATCCCAGCAATTTGAAAAATGGCTATATCCGATAAAATAATCGGTAAAACCGATTGATTTTCACAGTGCTATGCGCTACAATCATCCTAATGATAAAAAGACTGTCCTGTCACAAAGGAGAGGATCGCTCATGACAATCTTGCAGATGCGCTATTTCCTGACGGTCTGCCGCCTGCAAAACATCACACATGCAGCTGCCGAACTTCACCTGGCACAATCAACGCTAAGTCAGGCCATGCAGACCATTGAGGAAGAAACAGGGCTCAACCTCTTTCTGCGCAGCGGCCGCACCATCCGGATCAGCCAGGACGGGCAGAAGCTCGCACAGAAAGTCACAGTCCTGCTGCGCGAAATCGATGTATTCGAAGAAAATGTACGCGAAATGGGAAACCGCCATGGCAAGGTGAGCCTGGCCGTGCCGCAGCAGCAGGCTTCCTTGCTGATTCCGCGCCTGCTCAGCATCTTCCAAAAGGAGCACCCCGAGATCCAGCTCGACATCGTCGAATCCTATGGTCTTGAAGCCGCTCGCTTGGTACGAGAAGAAAAGACGGACCTCGCTGTCGTCAATTACGATGGCTCTACACTGCCGGACCTCCATTACCATGGTATCACCTCACGTCCTGTCAAATTCATCGCCTGGCCAGGACACCCGCTCGCCCGGAAAGGGTGCATCACATTAGAAGAAGCCTCACAATTTCCCCTCGTCCTTCTGTCCGAGGAATTCTATGTCACGCGCATGCTCTTGCGCACGTTTGCCGCGGCTCACATCGAACCCAACATTGCCTACTTCTCGCCGCATCTCTCCACGCTCTACAGTCTGCTGCGCACACACACGGCTCCAAGCATTCTTTTCGAGCCCGCCGTTGCTTCCCTCGATGGCCTCGTCACAATCCCATTTGACATGCCACTCTCATTGACAAGCTGCATCATCACAAAAAAGAACCGCCAAATCTCAAAAGACCAGCGGCTCCTCATCAAGTTCATCCGGCAACAGCTGCTCGACGATTGGGCGACACCATCCTCATGAACCTTCACGAATATGTTTCACACCTCATCGCCGTTATCTTTATCCTCATCACGCTTCTTGAGCAGCTGCGCCTTCGTGATGCCCTGCTCACCGAAGCGCTTCTTGATGGCATCGATGGCCGCGTAGAGGTTTTCCTTGCGCGCTTCCTCGTGGAAGAGTGAGATGGCGCCCGATGTGTCGAAGCCGGAGACCGAGATGCCGAGCAGCCGGATGCCCTGCTTCACGCCGAGCGCCCGGTAGAATGCGAGTGCCGTCTCGTAGATCTCCCGGTCGTAGCACGTCGCCTCCGCCAGGGTGCGGCTCCGCGTGTAGGTGCGGAAGTCGCCGAGGCGCAGTTTAAGCTGGACGGTCCGCCCCTTGCAGCCATGGCGGCGCAGGCGATAACCGACCTTCTCGGAAAGAGCGAGCAGGACGCGCTCCACCGCCTCGGCCGACTCGATGTCTGTGGGGAACGTGACCTCCTTGCCGATGGACTTCGCCGGTTCGCGCGGCGCCACCGGCCTCGTATCGATACCCGAGGCCAGCGCGAGCAGATGGTCTGCCATATGCGCGCCGAAAGCGCGGACGAGCCGCTCGCGCGGCGTCCGGCGCAGCTGACCGATCGTGCGGATGCGCAGGGCCTCGAGCCTTGCAGCCGTCTTCTGCCCGACGCCCCAGATGCGGCCAACCGGCAGCGGGTCCAACACGGCCTGCTTCGTCTGCTCCGTGATGATGACGAGCCCGTCCGGCTTCTCGAGATCTGAGGCCAGTTTCGCAAGGAATTTATTCGGCGCAATACCGACAGATGCAACAAGGCCCGTCTTCTCGCGGATCTCTGCCTTGAGCTTCTCGGCGTAAGCGCGCGGCGACTCCATCAGGAGCTCCATGCCCGTGAGGTCGAGGAAGGCCTCGTCGATGGACAGCGGCTCGACGACAGGCGCATAGCGCGCAAAGATGGCAAAAATCTGCTGCGACACCGCCTTATAGTTCGCATAATCACCTTCCACGAAGATGCCCTGCGGGCAGAGGCGCCGCGCCCGCACGATCGGCATGGCCGAGTGCACGCCGAAGCGCCGCGCCTCGTACGAGCACGTCGAGACGACACCGCGCCCCGAAAGCCCGCCGACGATCAGCGGCTTCTCGCGGTATTCCTCATGATCGCGCTGCTCGATCGAGGCAAAAAACGCATCCATATCCACATGCATGACAAGCCGCTCCATACTCATCCCTCCTGAAAACAAAGATGCCCCGCCCTGAAGGCAGCCCCCTCAGCACGAGACATCTCTCCTATCCACTTCTCCACTTCTCAAAAGAACATGGCCGGCACCTGGCCGCACGCTTCGATGAGGCGTGCGGTATTCTCCTCGTCATACTCGATCTGCTCGGACCAGCGGCGCACGGCCTCGGGCAAATCATGCGTCTTGGCGGCCAGCAGGTAGATGAAGGCCGCATTGCAGCGTGCGTAGCGGCAGAGCGCCTCCATGCCGTACGCATCCGCCTTGCTGAGCTGGCGGTAGAGCAGGTACGAGACGAGCTTCTCTGCCGCCCTCTCGCCCCGCTCAGACAGCAGCTTCGCGTAGCGCGGCAGCAGCTGCCGGCAGTCCAGACGCAGAGCCGTGAGCTGCTGCGGCCATACCGCGTCGATGGGCTCGGTATCCTTCATCTGCGCGAGCAGGAACGAGAACTGCGCGAGTGTCAGCTCGCGCGGCGGCAGCAGCCACTCGCGCGGCACCTCCCTGCCCAGAAAGGCCAGCAGGGCGCCAAAGTCAAAGGACTTGCTCTCGCCCTCCGCCCGCAGGCGCAGGCTGTCTGCCGCGAGCAAGAGCTCGACCGCCTTCTCGCAGGCCAGTCCGAAGCCCGCGAGCTCCAGCTGACCGCTCATGATGAAGAAGCGCGGGTGCATCGTGCAGACCTCGCAGAGTGCCTCTTCCCCGAGCGTGCGGATCAGGCGGCAGAGGCCGTCCTCACGCAGGAAGGGGCAGCGCTCATCCTGCGTCAGATGGAACGAATGCGTGCCGTCTGCCTGCGCGTCGATGTTCTCGCGCAGTTCCTCGCCGATGGGGCCTTCAAGCGAATCATAATACGCGGTCGTCGCCGCATCGATGTCGATTTCCCAGCCGCGGCAGCACGTGTGCTGGCACCTATCAGCCTTGCAGACGAAAGCGTCCGCGAAGTCGGGCCAGACCGTGATGATTTCCCGCGGCTCATTGCTATCGCACTTATCATCCATATCGTTCACATCATTCATAGCGCGTATCGATCACGCGCTTCGTCTTCTTCTCGGAACGCGGCAGGACGCCGATCTCGACGACCTTGACGAGCGGCGTGAAGCCGATGCGGCTCTTGACGCGCTCGGCGATGCGCTTCGCGAGGTCGAGGAAGTCGATGCTGCCGTTCGTCTCCACGTAGAGGCGCATCGTGTCCTTGCCGTCGAGATGCGAGATGTGGATCTGGTATTCGCTCGAGACCTCGGGGAAGGTCTTGAGGATTTCCTCGATCTGCGCGGGGAAGAGGTTGACGCCCTTGATCTTGACCATGTCGTCCGTGCGGCCCTGGATCGTGTCGAGCCGCGGGAACTTGCTGCCGCACGGGCAGTCGCCCGGCAAGATGCGCGAGAGGTCGTGCGTGCGGAAGCGGATGAGCGGCGCGCCCTCCTTGCGCAGCGTCGTGATGACGATCTCGCCCCACTCGCCGTCAGGCAGCGTCTCGCCCGTCTGCGGGTCGATGATCTCGACGTAGATGAAGTCATCCCAGTAGTGGATGCCGTCGTGCGCATCGCAGCTGATGCCGATGCCCGGGCCGTAGACCTCCGTCAGGCCGTAGATGTCGTAGGCATCGATGCCGAGTTTCTCGCAGATGGCCTTGCGCATCTTCTCGCTCCAGCGCTCCGAGCCGATGATTCCCTTGCGCAGGTGGATCTTGTCCTTGATGCCGCGCTTCTCGATCTCCTCGGCCAAGAGCAGGGCATAGGAGCTCGTCGCGCAGAGGACTGTGCTCTCCATGTCCATCATCATCTGCAGCTGCTTCTCCGTATTGCCGGGGCCCATCGGCACGGCCATGGCGCCGAGCTTCTCGCAGCCGGCCTGGAAGCCGATGCCCGCCGTCCAGAGGCCGTAGCCCGGCGTGATCTGCACGCGGTCGCGATTCGTGACGCCCGCCATCGCGTAGCAGCGCGCGAACTGCGTGGCCCAGTCCTCGACGTCCTGCGCCGTATACGGGATGATGACGGGCTTGCCCGTCGTGCCCGACGAGGAGTGCATGCGCACGATCTTCTCCTCCGGCACGCTCATGAGACCGAGCGGATAGGCGTCGCGGAGGTCCTTCTTCTCCGAGAACGGCAGCTTCTTGAATTCCTCCGGCGTTGCGACGTGGTCGATGCCGTATTCGCGCAGCCGCTTGCCGTAGAAGCTGTCTGCCTCGAGGAGCTGGGCGATGCGCTCATTGACGAGCGCGAGCTGTTCATTTGAGATTTCCATATGATTCCCTGCCTTATCTTTGATTCCTTACACCAGCGACGAAGCGTAGCGCAGTGCCTTCTCGTTGAGCGCGACGAACTTCGGCTTGACCTTCTGGCGGATGGCCGCGAGTACATCTTCTTCCGTCAGGAAGTCAAGTGCACCGCTCGCGAGCGCTGCGCCGAGCATGATGACGTTGAGCGTCTTCGGGTTGCCGATGGCTTCGACCGCCTTCTGGCCGTCGAGCACGAGGACGTGCTCTGCATGCTCCTGAAGGTACGCGACCATCTCCGCCCCCGTGTAATCCGTGCCCTGCAGCGCTGCTGTGACGGGCATGATGGGGTGCGAGTTGACGACGACCATGCCGCCCTTCCTGAGGTAGGGCAGCATGCGCACGGCCTCCGCCGGCTCAAAGGCCAGCAGCAGATCCGCCGTGCCGCGCCGGATCATCGGGCTCTTGACGCCTTCGCCGATACGCAGGTGGCTGAAGACCGCGCCGCCCTTCTGGGCCATGCCGATTGTCTCCGCGCTCATGACGGGCAGCCCCTTGGCCATGGCCGCCGCCGCGATGAGCTTCGAGGCGAGCACCGTGCCCTGGCCGCCGACGCCCGTCAGGATGATATTCTTCTGCATCATTTCGCGCCCCCTTCTCTCTTCGCAAACGGTGTGACTTCGATGGCATCGAACGGGCAGATGTCCGCGCAGATGCCACAGCCCGTGCACTGCGAAGCGTCGATCTTGATGTTCCCATCCTCCACGACGATGCCCGGGCAGCCGATCTCGCGAATGCATTTCTTGCACTTGCGGCAGGCATCCTGCAGGACCTCGGCCCTGCCGAGCGGCTTGACGATCGCGATGCACGGCGACTTGAAGATGATGGCCTTGACACCCGGCTCTGCAACCACCTCTTTGACCGTCGCGATGGCAGCCTCGAGGTCGAGCGGATCGACCGTGCGCACCGTCTTGACGCCGATGCCCCGAAGCGTCGCCTCGATGGAGACCTTGTCGACGATCTGGCCCATCATCGTATGGCCCGTGCCCGGATGCGGTTGGTGGCCCGTCATGGCCGTCGTCGAGTTGTCGAGGATGCAGACCGTGAGGTCCGCCTGATTGTAGACACCGTTGATGATGCCCGTGATCGACGAGGCGAAGAACGTCGAATCGCCGACGAAGGCAAAGCACTTCATACCGGGCGTCACAGCGCCGATGCCCTGCGCGATGTCGATGCCTGCGCCCATGCAGAGGCAGGTGTCGACCATGTCGAGCGGCATAGCGTTGCCGAGCGTGTAGCAGCCGATGTCGCCGCAGAAGACGCTCTTCTGGCCTTTCATCGCGCGCTTGACTGCGTAGAACGAAGCGCGATGCGGACAGCCGGCACAGAGCACCGGCGGGCGCACGACGGAGACTGGTGGTTCCGGCAGCGCCGCGGGCTCCGCCTTGGGCCACCCCATGAACGCAGCGATATCGTCATAGACCGTATCGCGCGTGTTCTCGCCGGCCCGCTTGACGTCGCCTGTGAGCTTGCCGCGGATCCTGACAGGCAGCTGGTACTTGCCGCAGAGGAAGATGAGCTCGCGTTCGATGACGGGGTCGAGCTCCTCGAGGCAGAGCACCTCGTCGAGCCCCTGCAGGAATTCGACCGCGAGCTTCTCAGGGAATGGGAACGGCGTCGCGACCTTGAACACGCGCGGCATTTCCTTCCCCTCTGCCGCCCGCTCTGCGAGCGTCTCTGCGGCGTACGAGTAGCTGACGCCCTGCGTCGCGATGCCGCGGCGGCAGGCGCCCTGCTCCACCTGATTGCGCGCATACGAGGAAAAGACCTCGCTGAGTTCCTCGTTGCGCCGCTCGATCTCCTGATGCGCCCGGTACGAGAGGCGCGGGAAGATGACCCAGCGCGCTGGATCGCGCACGAAGCCCTCGGGTTCATGGACGCGATACTCGCTCTCGTCCTTGACTGTGATGGAGGCGTAGCCGTGGTCGATGCGCGTCGTCGGGCGCAGGAAGACGGGCGTGTGGTAGCGCTCCGAGAAGTCGAACGCTTCCTGGATCATCTCATAGGCTTCCTGCACGCTCGCGGGGTCGAAGCACGGGACCTTGGCAAACGAGGCGAAGTGGCGCGTGTCCTGCTCCGTCTGCGACGAAATCGGCCCCGGGTCATCGGCGACGAGCACGACGAGGCCGCCCTTGACGCCGAGATACTCGAGGCTCATCAGCGGGTCCGAGGCGACGTTGAGGCCGACCTGCTTCATCGTCACGAGGGCGCGGGCGCCGGAGTAAGCCGCCCCTGCCGCCACCTCCATGCCGGCCTTCTCGTTCGTCGACCACTCCACGTGGATCTTCCCATCCGGATTGTGCCGGGCAACTGTCTCGAGGACTTCCGTCGACGGCGTGCCCGGATAGCCGGCGACGACATTGACGCCGGCCGCGACCGCCCCCATGGCGATGGCCTCATTGCCCATCAGATATTCTGCATGCATAGCTTTCTCTCCCCAAATTTCGATAATACCCCTTTATTATACTATGTGACGCAACAAGATGCCACCTGCTGTAGATGGATTTTACAGCAGGTGGCATCTTTCTGGCAAAATATAGCAACTCTATTTCACGACTATCTCTCAGTCGTCCGATTCGCCGAGGTAGGAGTCCTCCTCGTCCCAGTCATCCGGCATGCCCTTGACGATGAGGACGGGGCAGTGCGCCTGCTGCAGGACGTAGTGGGAGACAGAGCCGACGAGCATGCTGCGGAACGTGCCGAAGCCGCGCGAGCCCATGACAATGAGGTCGCTCTGCTCCTCGTCGGCCACATCAACGATCACTTCGCCGGGATTGCCGACCTCGACGCGCGTCCTCGCCTTGATCTCCGGCGGAATCATGTGCATGAGATCCGCGAGAAACTGGTAGGCTGCGATCTTGAGCTCCGCCGGCACATAGCCGCTGAGGCTGACCTGCTCAAAGGCGGCCACGTGCTTGTTGAGGTCGACGACCATGAGGACCGTCAGGTGCGCGCCCGTCATGGCCGCGATGTGGATGGCCTCATTGACGGCCCGGAAGGCCTGCCCCGAGCCGTCCGTCGGCACGAGGATGCGGTCGCAGTGGATGGCCTGCGGCTCTCGGGTCTGTATCTCCTCAATCAGTTTATCCCTTTCCATCAGTTTTCTCCCCCCTTATTCCGCCTGTCCGGCAGCTGCGCTCTCCTCGAGGCTCAGCTGCTGCATTTTCTGGCGATGAAGCTCGTCCTGCGCCTGGCGCTTCAGAAGCGCACGCCGCGCCGAGAAGAACTTGGCGCAGAACAGGATGAGGACGACGGCCATGTAGAGCAGGAAGGCACCGAACTCCTTCGAGATGTCCGCAAAACCGGCGCCGCGCGCGATGATGTCGCGCACGAAGTGGAACTCCCAGGTCAGCGGGAAGAGATGCGACGCCGCGACGACCCAGTCCGGATAGAAGGAAATCGGACCCGTCGGGCCGCCGAAGATGAAGCCGCCCGGGATGAACAGGATCATGCGCGAGGAGGCGATGCCCGGGTTCGCCGCCGTCCAGCCGAACAGCACGCTCATCGTGCCGACCGTCAGGACGTAGAAGACCTGCACGAACAGGAAGGTCAGCAGGCTGCCCGAGAACGTCATGTCGCCCAAGAGCCGCAGGATCGCCATGCCGAAGACAAAGGAGACGGCCAGGCAGGCGCCGTACGGCACGAGGCGCACGAGGATGTCCCACGGCGTGCCTTCGAGCAGGATCTTATCGAGCTGATGCGAGAGGCGCAGCCTCGGCACCATGCCGATCGTCGCGAACGTGAAGAACATCGACCCGAAGAAGAACAGGAAGCCCTGTACCTCGACGTTGTAGTTCGAACCGCTCGGGTTAAAGAGGTTGCGGTCCGCAAGGCCAATCGTGCCGCTAATGCTGTCGTTCGTGCTGCCCGTATCGCCCTGTTCGGCCGCATTGTCGAGGCCGATAAGCTCGTTGAGCGCGATCTTGATATCAGAGGTCTGCGCTGTGTTCGTGTTATCGTAGAAGACGCCGACGTGATTCTCCGCGCCCGTGTAGCGGTCCTTCTCGAGTCCCCGCGGGAAGTAGATGACGGCGACCGCCTGATCGCGGTAGAAGAGCGTCGAGGGATCGACCGGCGTGTTGAGCACGGCCGTGACCTTCATGTACTCCGAGGCGTCGATGCGGCTCGTGAGCTCATGGCTGTAGGCCGAGTTGTCGAGGTCGATGACGACCACGCGCGCATCGTGCGAGAAATTGCTGCTGAGCATGAGGCCAAGGACGATGCAGACGACGGCTGCGACCATCAGGCAGACCTTCTCATACGGCATGCCCTGCCCCGAGAACAGGAAGCGGACTTCATCTCTTAGTGAATTCACGTTCATTCACCCCAATCGTCATGCCCGGCATCACGCCGTCCTGCGGGTCCACATCGATGCGGACCTGGAAGGCCGTGAGGTCCGCCTGGCCCTTCTCGCGCGACTGCTTGAGGTCTGCAAAGCCCGGTGCCTTCGTCAGCAGGCGGATCGTGCCAGCCACTGGCTTATCGCCCGCTACCGTGCGGCCCGTGATGGTATCGCCCTCCGCGAGTCCCTGTGCCTGCTTCTCGCTGATGTAGATATCGTAGTAGCTGCGGTTGCTCTCGAGCAGCACGACCGGCGTGCCAGCGGCGACCATCTCGCCCTCTTTCGCGAGGACCTTGATGATGCGGCCGTCTTCCGGTGCGCGCAGCGTCAGGCGCTCCTTCTGGACCTCGAGCTGCTTGAGCTGCACGACGAGCGCCTGTTTCTGCTGCATGAGCGCGTCGATATCATTGCTCATGTTGCCGGCCGCTTCACGCTGCTGCGCAATCGTCGGCAGGTTGATGGAATCCGTATTGCCTGTATCCTGCGCGCCCGACAGCAGTTTGTCGAGGAGCTGCTGCTGCTGCGTGACATTGGCCTCAGCGACGCTCAGGGCCATCTCCGCATCGTCGAGCTGCGACTTCGCGATGGCGCCGGCATCGAGCAGGGCCGCCTTGCGGTTGTAGTCGACCTGGCTGTTCTTGAACGTGGCCTGCGCTGCCGAGACGGCTGCGCGCTGCTGGTCAATCTGGCGGAAGCTCTGCTGCTCATCCGAATCCGCCTTCATGTAGTTGACGGACTGCGTGCCGCCCGTCGAGCGGATCTGCGCGTCGAGCTGAGCAATCTGCGCCTTCGTGCGCTCGATCGAGAGGTCCGTGTCCGTCGGGTCTAGCTCCATGATGACGTCACCGGCCTTGACCGTATCGCCCTCCTTGACGGCTTCCTTGAGCAGGCGGCCGCTCACGCTATCGAACGACATCTTGACCTGCTCTGCCGTCAGGATGCCCTCTTTCTTCTCCATGCCCAGTGCGACGGCATCGTTGCCTCTGTACATCAGCAGGATGCCGGCAATCACCAGCAGCGCGATGAAGATGGCCCCCGTGCGCAGGGCTTTCTGTCTTGTATTCATCCCAATATCCCCCTTGTTGTCTTTCTCACTAGCTCTTGTCAGCCGGACAATTTCTTGAGCAAGCGTATGAGTTCGTGCTGCTCCTCTTCGCTTAGCTTCTCCGTGAGCTTCGTGACGCGAAGGTAATGCGGCGGCAGGATCTCATTCATGAAATCCCGTCCATCCTGCGTCAGGCAGATTCGCTTAGCCCGTGCATCGTCTGGCGATGGCTTCTCCACAACCAGGCCGTCGCGCTCCATGCGCACGAGCATATTGCTGACCGTCGCCTTCGTCACGCCGAGTTTTGTGGCGATCGTCGATGGCGCGATTCCCTCTGGATTCTGATGCAGCACGATGAGCATGCAGAACTTTCCTTCCGACAAGTGGTATTCCTGCTGCAGGACATCCATGATGCCGTGCTGGATATCTTCACCGACCTGCTTGATCTCGAGCATGGCGATGACCGCCGCCGGCTTGATCTCCGGCACGATCTTCTGATGCCGCTCGAGTTCCTCCCAGCTCGGTATGAGTTCTCGTTTCATGATAGAGCCTCCACTTCGCTATGATTGATTCCCTATTAGTTAGCTTGCTAACTAATAGTATAGAGCCTCCGACCAAAAAAGTCAAAAAAAAGAGCTGCTGCAATAGCAGCAACTCCTCATTTCTTTCGTGAGCGCCCCAAGAGCGCCGTGATGATGTCCTCGTAGAAATCCGACTGGTCCTGTGGGTACGCCATGTGCAGCTCGACGAACAGCGTGCAGCTGCGCTGGCCGAAATTGTGGATGGATTCGATGCCTGTGCGCAGGCGCTGCCCGAGGTCGCGCACCTCTTCCTGCGAGTTGTACTGGCTGAAGACCAGGAACTGATTCCGTCCGAAGCGGCCCGATGCGCCGACAGGGCCGAGGACGCGCCGTATCTCTTCCGCGATGCAGTGGAGTAGTTCGTCGCAGGCCTCCTCGCCATAGCGGCGCAGCAAACGGTCAATCGCGCGGATCTTGATGAAGATCGCGACGAAATTCCGATGGCCAAACCGGTATTCATCGAGGTACTGCGCGAGCAGGAACAGCAGGCCCTTGACATTGGCAGTTCCCGTCACCGCATCGACAAAGGCGGCCTTGTGCGACTGCTGCTGCACACGGGCCAGTGCCTCAGCAGAGACGAAGTAGCCCATGAGCCCTGCGATATTCCCCTTCGCATCGTAGATTGGCCACTTCGTCGCAAGGATGTCGCGCTGCACGCCGCGTGCCAGGCACTGTCCCGGTACATCGCGCAGCGTAATGCCCTTCTCGAGCACGTCATGCTCATCGCGCGCGAACGGCTCGGGATGGACATGCCAGTTCATGTCCTCATCCGTGCGCTCCGCGAGGTCCTGTACCGAATCGAAGTCATAGAAGTCCAGGAACCTCTGGTTGACGCCACAGAAGCACCGCTTGGCATCCTTCCAGAAGGCCGGCAGCGGGAAGCCCGTGATGAAGTTGCGCCAGAGCAGGTCTGCACTGTCCACGCCTGTATCGGCTCGCAGGACATACTGGTTCCAGCATTTCGCATCGTAGTCCGCGAGGTCCTGCGCATCCGATACGCGCACGACGCAGAAATAGATATCGCCCCGGCTACTGGAGATACGCGTCAGCCGATGCGTCTTCCAGATCAAAGAACCGTCCGGGCCCTTCGTGCGGAAGGCTTCGACGATGCTGCCGAGCTTTGAGGCCGCCACGCGCTCTGGGATGGTCTTGACATCGAAGAATTCCGCAAAGCGCTTGCGGTCCGCATGGTAGACCTCCTGCTCGCGGTATTCCCGCAGCGCCTCATCGAGCGGGGCCTTGCGCAGGCCCGACCTCAACTGCGGCTGTGTCAGCTCGATGGCCTCATTCTTCGCGAGGTTGAACGTCGCCACCTTGTCGTAGAGGTAGAAGAGGTTGCGCAAGAGATACGCAGGGCGGAACAAGTCGCCCTCGTGCGCGACCTTGTGCAGGCGGCAGTTCACCGAAAGCAGGCAGCGGCCGTTGTACGCAATCACGCGGTGGCAGTCCATCATGATGAAATCGCCGTCAAGCGGATAGGCAAGCTCCTCATCCTCGCCGCTGAGCATGACGCGCCGCAGACCACACCGCAGGTAGCGCACGGCCGGCTGATTGTAGGTGTTGAAGGCTTCCTCCCACTTCCTGCACTTCTCCGCATCACCCTGCCAGAAGAGCTCGCGGCTCTTCTGGTTGGCGAACAGGATGTGGTAGGCGTGGTCACGGTATTCGATGAGCAGCAGGGCATGCCCCGTGAGGAAGTCGACTTCCATGATGGCATCGTAATAGGCCTTCCAGCAGTTCAGCTCGACGGAGATGCCCTTCTCGAGGCAGTTATTGATAGTCTCATCGTAGGGGCGCGGGCGCCCGAGGTAGTAGCCCTGGATCTTCTCGCAGCCGATCTCGCGCAGGAATTCGAATTGCTCCTGCGTCTCCACGCCCTCTGCGAGCGTCCGGTTGCCGATGCGCTTGTCCATCGAGATGATTGAGATGATGATGTCGCGCGCCCGCTGTGTATCGCTCTTGAGGAAGTCCATGTCCATCTTGAGGACGTCAAAGCGCTGGTCCTTGAGGAACTTGAGGCTCGAGTACCCGCTGCCGAAATCATCCATCCAGATCTCATAGCCTGCCGCGCAGAAGCGGTCGAGCACTTCGCCGATCTTCTTGTTGCGGTCGGTCAGGATGTTCTCAACAATCTCGAGATGCAGGAGGTCACGCGGCACGTTGTACTTGCGCACGGCGTTCTCGACAACCTCAAAGATATCGCAGTTGATGAAGTCCAGACGCGAGAGGTTCAGAGAGACCGGCACCGACGGCAGCCCTGCCTTCCTGACGCGCGCCTGATTGCGGCAGACCTCCTCAATGAGGAAGGCATCGAGCTTGTGGATGAGATTGTGCTGTTCGAGGATGCCAATGAAAAATGGCGGCATCAGGAACCCCCAGTTCGGATCATCCCAGCGCGCGAGGCCTTCCATCGCGCAGAGCTGCCCCGTGATCGTGCGCATGATGGGCTGGTAGTGAACCCTTACCCAGTGCTTCTCAATGGCCTCGTCGAGGTGCTCGATGACATAGGATGGCGGCATATCAATCTGCCTTCGCTTTTTCCTCATTTGATCGTCACCAATTCATAGTTGCGCGTGCCCATGCCAATCTTCTCACCGTGCTCGAGCGTCTCTTTCCAATGGATGTTCGGATTGTTGTCGAGGAAGTGGTCGTGATGATGGTGCCAGTCCGGCTTTGCGAGGTTGTCCGCGAGCTGGCTGTTCGGCAACGGGGTTGCCTTGAGGCAGGCATCCGCACAGGCCTGATCGAGCGCCACCGGATCGAACGAGGCGAACATGCCCTGGTCCGGCAGGATCGGCGCATCATTCTCGCCGTGGCAGTCACAGTTCGGCGAAATGTCGCGCACGATGTTGATATGGAAGCACGGGCGGTCCTGCACGACAGCCTGTGCGTACTCCGCCATCTTGCGGTCGAGCAGGTCGCCGGCATCCCACTGCTCATTGCGGATGGCGTCATACGAGCAGGCGCCGATGCAGCGGCCGCAGCCCTTGCAGAGGTCCTCATGGATCACAGCCTTGTTGTTCTCGTAGGTGATGGCATCCGAGCCGCATTCCTTCGCGCACTTGCGGCAGCCGCGGCAGAGCTCTTCATTGACGACGCACTTGCCCGACGAATGCTGCTCCATCTTGCCAGCGCGGCTGCCGCAGCCCATGCCGATGTTCTTGATGGCGCCGCCGAAGCCCGTCGCCTCATGACCTTTGAAATGTGCGAGGCTGATGAAGACGTCGGCATCCATGATGGCGCGGCCGATCTTGGCCTTCTCGATGTACTCACCGTTCTTGACCGGCACCTCGACATCGTCCGTGCCGCGCAGGCCATCGCCGATGATGATCTGGCAGCCCGTCGTCGTCGTGTTGAAGCCGTTGAGGTTCGCGCAGTCCATGTGCTCGAGCGCGTGCTTGCGGCTGCCCGGATAGAGCGTATTGCAGTCCGTCAGGAACGGCATACCGCCCTGCTCCTTGACGAGGTCTGCGACGACCTTCGCGTACTGCGGGCGCAGATAGGCCATGTTGCCGAGCTCACCGAAGTGCATCTTGATGGCGACGAACTTGCCGTCCATGTCGATCTTCTTGATGCCGGCAGCTAGGCAGAGTGCCCGGAGCTTCTGCATGATGTTGCGCCCGACCGGCACGCGGAAATCTGTAAAATAAACTTTTGCCTTTTCCATGATGTAATGATCCCCCTAAGATATACAAGATGAGTTACACGAAAAAGGAGGCCTTGCGCCCCTCTTTACTTCTAATGTTATTAACGTTTTTTAAATTCGACGCGCTGCGTTATTTTCCTGTTTTTCAGACTCAAAAAAGTAAATAAAATAACCATCAGCAGCTTTCTCGTCACCGCTGATGGTTATCTGTGAGATAGTAACCTTCCGTTCGTGTTGTTCGTGTCATGCATGGGATACACTGTGTTCCACTGGACTCGTTAACTAGCCCATTGGACTCTCCTCCATCCTGAGTAAGTAAATCGGCTGTCTGGAAAGGGTGAACCTGACCTTTCCTTGGCTTATCTTTATTGTACAGGATGCACGACCGAAAGTCAAGATAGTTTTCAGAGAATTTTATGTATTCTGTATTACGAATACGGTATCGAGATCGCGCAGCGTAGAAAACTGCAGGTAGCAGACCGCCTCCAGTGCCGTCATACGCTTGGTCGTCGTGCTCTTCGATGCGGCCGTGACGAGATTGCCCTTTGCATCGTAGACAGAAGTCTCGAGGATGACGCGCACGACATCGTCCTCGTCGCGCACCCGCTCGACCGACACGTGCTGCCGCACGAGATAACGGCAGTTCGAGCGCCGCGCGGCGGCAGACAGGGAAGTGATGTCAGACGGCTCCGTTGCAGACCGCACGAGACAAGGCGCATAGCGGTTCTGCCATGCTCCCTGCAAGGCCTTTGCATCAACCGCAGCATCGTCTGCAACGAGTGGGTCGAGTTCCAGTGTCGGCGCGGCGACCAGGATGCCGCCAGCGACTGCCTTCGGCTGGCTGTCCAGTACACCCCGGGCAATATCGTCAATCTCAGCGGTGGACGCATCTGCACCATCATCCACCAGATAATGGCGCAGGGCCTTGTCGAGGTAGACGACCATCTCGTGCTCGAAGCGGGCTGAGCTGCGGTCCTGCTTCCAGACCGTGCGCGTTCCGAACTGCACGTAGCGCGTGCCGAGCGACTGCAGGGCCGCCGCTACCGGGTCGCCCGCGACGACGATGCGCGTGAGCTGCATGCGCTTCTCGTAGCGCCGCGCGAAGGCCGTATTGCCGACAGCCGGTGAGCCGAACGTAATGACGCGCAGCTGCTCTGGGCGAACGCCCATATCGCTGAGACGGGCAGCCGTCAGGATAGCGGCCGCACCGCCGAGGCTATGCCCCGTCAAACAGAGAATCTCTTCCGGATGCTCGCGGAGCTCCGCAGCAAGCGCCTCTCCCATGGTCTGCCCCACCGCTTTATTTCCCCCATCCTCAGCGGACTCGATGGGATCGTGGAACAGCGCCGTCATCGTGTAGTCGTCAAATCCCTTGTGGACGAGCGGATACGCTGTCGCATGGCGGTCCTGCTCTGCGATGGTCCGGAATTCCTCGACCTTGGAGCCGCCGAACGGCACGGACACCGTGCGCAGGTCGACCTTCGCGTCGCTGACATTCTCCGTGCCGGGGAAGGCCAGCAAGACGGTGCGGCGGCCATCGGGCAATTCTTTCACCACGAGATGATAGCGCCCCTGCGCCAGAGACGTCGACGTCGTCTGGCTCTGGAACTGCCAGCCCGTCTCCGTGAGCCACTCGCGCGCAAGCAGGCTGAGCTCATCCGAGTACGAGGCCATCGCCACGAGCGAGGAGGCGAGCTCGAGCTCCTGTTCGCCTGTGGCCGCCATGGCGCGTGCCGGGCAGAACAGGAGCATCACCAGTAAGAGCGGCAGAAAGAGCGCCGCCAGAACATGTCGCATCATGATTTCCCTCCAGATCTACAACTGCATAGATACAGAAAAAGCTCAGATATGAATCTGAGCTTGATATTTCAAATGGTGCGGTCGATGGGACTTGAACCCATACGTCTTGTGAACACTACCCCCTCAAAGTAGCGCGTCTGCCAATTCCGCCACGACCGCGAGATATGGTGCGGTCAAGAGGACTTGAACCTCCAAGGTGTTGCCACCACTAGCGCCTGAAGCTAGCGCGTCTGCCAATTCCGCCATAACCGCATGATATGTAATTTTTTATGAAAACAGCACCAAGTGCTGCTTTAAGCAAATGGTGCGGTCGATGGGACTTGAACCCATACGTCTTGTGAACACTACCCCCTCAAAGTAGCGCGTCTGCCAATTCCGCCACGACCGCATGATACAATATGAAGATTTTAGATGGTGCGGTCGAGAGGACTTGAACCTCCATGATGTTGCCATCACTAGCGCCTGAAGCTAGCGCGTCTGCCATTCCGCCACGACCGCGTAATATGAAAATGAGAGGTATTGATACAATTGGTGGTGCCGAGGACCGGAATCGAACCGGTACGGTTGTTTCCAACCGACGGATTTTAAGTCCGTTGCGTCTGCCAGTTCCGCCACCCCGGCAGTATCAAATTGCTGACTAATGGAGCGGGTGATGGGAATCGAACCCACGTGATCAGCTTGGAAGGCTGGAGCTCTACCATTGAGCTACACCCGCATAATGCAAAGTGGAGCTGGCGAGAGGAATTGAACCCCCAACCTGCTGATTACAAGTCAGCTGCTCTACCAATTGAGCTACACCAGCTTGATAAATGGTGCCTCAGAGCGGAATCGAACCACTGACACGGGGATTTTCAGTCCCCTGCTCTACCGACTGAGCTACCGAGGCATTTACAAGTTAGATAATATTATAACACATTGCTGTGTAATAAACAAGTGGCGACCCGAATGGGACTTGAACCCATGACCTCCGCCGTGACAGGGCGGCATTCTAACCAACTAAACTACCGGGCCGTATAAAAATTAGGTTTTAATGGTGGGCGATAACAGGATCGAACTGCTGACATCTTGCTTGTAAGGCAAGCGCTCTCCCAGCTGAGCTAATCGCCCATAAAATGGTGACCCACCACGGAATCGAACCGTGAACCTACTGATTAAGAGTCAGTTGCTCTGCCAGTTGAGCTAGTGAGTCATGATGATGGTGACGCCAATGGGATTCGAACCCATGAACCCGCCGTGAAAGGGCGGTGTCTTAACCGCTTGACGATGGCGCCAAGAAAAAATCAAGTGGACATATATAAATGGTGGCTCACCCGGGATTCGAACCCGGGACACCCTGATTAAAAGTCAGGTGCTCTACCAACTGAGCTAGTGAACCGCACTGGCTGGGGTAGTTGGACTCGAACCAACGAATGCGGGAGTCAAAGTCCCGTGCCTTAACCGACTTGGCTATACCCCAATCACCCCAGGGGTTTTAAAAATTGGCTCCTCGAGCAGGATTCGAACCTGCGACAGCCTGATTAACAGTCAGGTGCTCTACCGGCTGAGCTATCGAGGAATGAAACCGGCAACTTCCTATCCTCCCAGTCCGTCTCCAGACAAGTACTTTCGGCCTCTGAATGCTTAACTACTGTGTTCGGTATGGGAACAGGTGGAACCATTCAGGCATCATCACCGGATATTCTATTGAATGCTTGCACATTCAAAACTATACAGAAGAAACTACTTTGCGAAC
>NZ_GG697141.2:444854-875169 GCF_000155955.1 Mitsuokella multacida DSM 20544 | reverse complement strand
TGAAATGTTCGCAAAGTAGTTTCTTCTGTATAGTTTTGAATGTGCAAGCATTCAAATAGAATATCCGGTGATGATGCCTGAATGGTTCCACCTGTTCCCATACCGAACACAGTAGTTAAGCATTCAGAGGCCGAAAGTACTTGTCTGGAGACGGACTGGGAGGATAGGAAGTTGCCGGTTAAGCAAGAGCTCCGCTGAGGCGGAGCTTTTTTTGTGCTCAGAAATCGAATGTGGTATAATGAGAAAGTCATTACGAAAGAACGAAGAACGATTGAAAGAAGATTGAGGGACGACCGTCATGAACAATGTCTATGCACTCGTAGAGCACTTCTATGAAAACAACGTCGATGCAGAACCGATACTTGCCCAGGACTTCTTGGAGAAGTACCTGCGCAAGCACGCTTGGCAGGGTGCAGATGATCGGGCGCTCCAGAGAATCTGGGCAGCTGTCCGCATGCTCATCACGTACATCGAGCAGATGCATCTCTATTCCTTCTCCTCGCTGACGGTCTACGACTATCAGGAAATCCTCTACCGTCTGGCGCAATCGGATGCGGATTTTGAGCTCAGCGAAGCAGACGTCAACTCATTTTTCGATATCGTGGCGGACTTCTATGATTACTACCACACGAAGTACGAGGATGAGGATGAGCTCGTCTATCTGCAGGATGCTCGCGCCTCTGTCTACGAAAATGGCAAGTTCACCATGCCGCCGCGCCGCTCGCAGGATGAGTTCTACAGCTCGCTGAATCATCAAGAGAACGTCACGGAAGAGGATGTCGACAAGCTCAATGCGATGCTCGATGACCTTCTGCATCGCGTCGGCACGTATTTCCACGGCAAGGCGTTCCTGCGCGATATGAACCGCGCGTTGCTGCTCTATTCGGGCCCGGAGTATGTGAATGTTCCTGAGGAAGGGAGCCTGACGGCAGAGCAGGAGGCGTACTGGCTGAGTTTTTGGGATTACTTCCTGTTCGATTACCACATGATTGAGACGGACGAGATTCCCCTGCGCTACTTCTTCCAACACGAGAAGGCAAGGCTGACAATCACGGAGCAGGACATCATCCGCGACCTGCTGCAGGCGAAATTCACCGTCTTCTATGTCGAGGGTGTCCAGGATGACTTTGTGACCTGCTGCAACCTCTTCACGGATGAGCGCATCGACCTGCCGGACCCGGATTGGATGTTCCCCGATGCCGAGCACATGATCTTCTTCGGCCATCTTCATGCGCGCGGTGTCATGATGCTCAACTATGTGACGTCGCTGCCGGCCAGCGACAAGCTGCGCCGCCGCATGAAAGACATCATCCTGCGCCAGCTCGATTTCTTCCGCTGTCAGAAGCCCGATGCGACACTCGATGACTTTTTCCAGCGCGATGCCGTGGCCGTTCGCCACACGCTCAACATCATGGCGAACTTTGCGCAGCTCAACGTCGTGCCGTTGCGCAAGGCACCGAAGCCCCTGCCGGTCAACCTCGACATCCGCAGGAGCTTCGAGGCAGAAGAACAGGTCCTGCGTGAAGTCGCGCTCAAGATGGGCTTCAGCGTCTTCTCGACCCAGCTCATCTGCAAGCTTTTCGAGGACTACATATCCGTGGCCGATCCCGCTTCGTACCCGGAGGAGATGCCAGCCATCGTGACGGCCTGCCTGCTCTGCTACGGCACAATCAACGGCCTCGACTTCGAGAACATCCCTGAGCTCTACGATATCTTCGGTGCCGACCACGAAGATATCCGCCGCCACATCGCAGCTCTGCGCCAGCGTCTCCACTGCACGCGCTTCGACCCGCGCTATCTCACGGAAGAGGGTACCGTCTCCTCACTCTATCTGAGCTGATGAGGAGGGAATCTGTATGGTTTTAGCGAATTTTTTATATATCGTTTATATCGCATCTATATAGCATCGGGGCAGGGGGAATCGTTCCGGGAATGACAGGAAAATGACAGGAAACAGACATGCCGTTGTAGACCGGCGAGATAAATCGATGACACAAGAATATGTAGAGAAAGAGGTGCATTATGCAGGAACGTGAGAATCAGACAGGTGAGTCAGCAGAAGAACCGCGCGTGCGGGTGATGTCGGAGGATGAAGCGCGGGATTATCAGGGTGTGACAATCGAGGAGCGTAAGGATAGCGGCGAGCAGCACGTTGAGGAGCCGCATGACCGCTATGGCCGTGACGATGACTTGCGCGGCAGCGGCATCCGCATTCACACATTCAGCACCGCGGGCTCTATGAGTTGGTTGACAAAGGCAGCGCTCGTCGTCGGCGGCGCAGCCGTCGTGGCCTTCCTGATTTTCGTGGCAGTACCGGTCCTCTTCGTGGCCGCAGGCATCGGCGTGGCGGCCTGGCTCCTGCTGCGCTTTATCAGAGGATGACAAGGCTCGTGATACCCTGTTCCATGATGGACAGGGTATTTTTTATCGCAATATAGTATCGCAATATATAGGATATAGCCTATGTTATATATAGTGATATTGGTATTAGACCTATAGAGATGAGACGGCTATAATAAAGATTAAGAAGGCAAGGACAACGAATGCCGTCACTCTGGCGGAAGTTGTTGAAAAACGGTTGAAAGATTGGAGCGGTGACGATGCAAAGAGAAGAAGCCGTAAGGCACATGACGGACATCATGGCAAAATTCGTGGCTTTTACGGGCAAGCGGCTGCCGGATGATGTACGCGCAAAGATTGAGGAGCTCGCCAAACAGGAAGAGGAACCTTTGGCGAAGGCCATCTACCAGACGATGGAGCGCAACCAGGAGCTCGCATTGAAGCTTAACCGTCCGAGCTGCCAGGACACGGGTGCGCTGCAGTTCTTCATCAAGTGCGGCACGGCATTCCCGTACATGGCGGAGCTGCCGGACCTGCTGCGCGAGGCTGTCGTGCAGGCGACAAAGGACGCACCGCTGCGCCACAATGCTGTCGAGACGTTCGACGAGTACAACACGGGCAAGAACGTGGCCAAGGGCATCCCGTCCATCTTCTGGGACATCGCACCGGGCCGCGATGACTGCGAGATTTACACCTACATGGCAGGCGGCGGCTGCTCGCTGCCGGGCCATGCGAAGGTCCTGATGCCGGGCGAGGGCTATGAAGGCGTGACGAAATTCGTGCTCGACGTCATGACGAGCTACGGCCTCAATGCCTGCCCGCCGTTGCTCGTCGGTGTCGGCATCGGCACGTCGGTCGAGGTCGCGGCATTGCAGTCGAAGAAAGCGCTTATGCGCCGCATTGGCTCGCACAACCCCAACCCGAAGGCGGCGAAAATGGAACAGCTCTTAGAGGACGGCATCAACGCCATCGGCCTTGGTCCACAGGGCCTGCGCGGCAAGAACTCCGTGCTCGGCGTCAATATCGAGAACAGCGCGCGCCATCCGTCGGTCATCGGCGTCGCGGTCAATGTCGGCTGCTGGTCGCACCGCCGCGGGCACATCGTCTTTGACAAGGAACTCAACTACACGATCGATTCGCATTCGGAGGTGGATTTCTGATGGCTAAGAAAGTACTCACGACGCCAATCAGCGCAGCAGATCTCGAGGACATCCATGTTGGCGATGTCATTTACTTGACGGGCGAGCTCACGACTTGCCGCGATGTCGCGCATCGCCGCGTCATCGAAGAAGGCAGGAAGCTCCCCGTCGACATCCGCGACGGCGCCATCCTGCACGCTGGCCCGATCATCCGCCCGCGCGGCGAGGATGACTACGAGATGGTCACGGTCGGTCCGACGACTTCGATGCGCATGGAGAAGTTCGAAGAGGCCTTCATCAAGGAGACGGGCGTCCGCCTGATTATCGGTAAAGGCGGCATGGGCGCTGGCACGATGCGCGGCTGCCGCGACAACAAGGCCCTGCACTGCGTCTTCCCAGCTGGCTGTGCTGTCGTAGCGGCCACCTGTGTCGAGAAGATCCTCTCGGCCAACTGGAAGGACCTCGGTATGCCGGAGACGCTCTGGACCTGCAAGGTCAAGGAATTCGGCCCGCTGATTGTCTCGATCGACACGCATGGCCACAACCTCTTCGAGGAGAACAAGGTCATCTTCAACGAGCGCAAGGACAAGGTCTACGAGGAGATCGCCAAGCAGGTCGGCTTCATCAAATAAAGCAGAATAGAATCGGCAAATAATGCTTTGCGGAGCAGCTTCCCAGCCCCCCTTATCGTATCGGGCATCGGGCAGCTGCTCTTTTTGCTGCCTTGATGCCGACAAATGGCAGGGGTGCTATAATGGAGAAGAATATCCATGAAAGAAGAGGAGTGATTATCTTGGATTTTCTTTCATTTTTGCAGCGGGCGGTCTCACCGTTCCATGCGGTGCAGGCAGGCGCGGAGCTGCTGCACGAGGCGGGCTTTGTGGAGCTCGACCCGCGGGAGGCCTGGCATCTGCAGCCGGGCAAATCGTATCTCGTGCGCGTCTTTGACTCGACGCTCGTGGCCTTCCGCATCGGAGAGGACCCGCGCGCGCACCTGCACATCGCGACGGCGCACACGGACTTCCCGTGCCTGCGTGTCAAGCCATCAGCGGTCATCGCAGCGAAGGGCTATGGCACGCTCAACGTCGAGGTCTACGGCGGCATGATAAGGAGTTCGTGGCTCGACCGGCCGCTGTCGCTTGCGGGCAAGGTCGTGCTCGCGGGCGCAGACCCGTACACGCCGGAGGTGCACCTCGTCGACATCGGCAGGCCGCTTCTGACGATACCGCATCTTGCCATCCACATGAACCGCAAGGTCAACGAAGGGGAGACGCTCAACCCACAGAAGGACATGCTGCCGCTCTTCACGATGCTCGGCATGTCTGGCTCGGATGACAGCAAGAGCGCGCACGATGCGGTCCTCGATTTCCTCGCGGACGAATGCCATCTCGAACGCGGGCGCATCCTCTCGTACGAGCTCACGGCCTATCCGACGGATGCGCCGTGCCGCTTCGGCGCAAAGAACGAATTCCTCTCGGCCTCGCGGCTCGACAACATGACCTCGGTCTACGCCTGCCTCGAGGGCCTGCTGCATGGCGAAAGCCAGAACGGCATCCAGTGCATCGCGCTGTTCGACAACGAGGAAGTCGGCAGCTGCACGAAGCAGGGCGCGGATTCCTTCGCGCTGCCGAACATCCTCATGCGGCTCTACAGCTCGCTCGGCTACGGGCAGGATGCGTACTTTGCAGACCTTGCGCATGGCTTCCTGCTCTCGCTCGATGTCGCGCACGCGCTGCATCCCAATGCGCCCGAGAAGGCGGACCCAACGAATGCGCCGCGGCTCGGCGGCGGCGTGACGATCAAGGCGGCCTGCAGCCAGGCGTACGCGGGCGATGCGGAGGCCATCGCGGTGACGAAGGCGCTCTGCAAGGCGCACGCGATCCCATACCAGATGTTCCTCAACCGCTCGGACATCCGCGGCGGCTCGACACTCGGCTCGATGCTCACGGCCAACATGCCGATGCGCGCGATGGACGTCGGCGCGGCCATCCTCGCGATGCACTCGGCGCGCGAGACGATGGGGGCAGCCGACCAGAAAGCACTCGAGCGCCTCGTCACCGTCTTCTTCAGCCGCTGAGGTGTACTGAATATTCGTAGAAGGAGTACCGTCCCTTGTGGACGGACTTTTTCTAAGGTTGACTTTTTTATGTAATGTTGTTAAACTAAGAAACTATAAATGTGAAATGAAAATAGGACGTGATACTTATGAAGCGAGAATATAGATCCTGGTACAGCGATCGCTTGCAGCGCGAGATGAACATCCGCGTCTATGGCCACGCGGGCACGCCGCTTCTCATCCTGCCGACGCAGGATTCGATGTGCGACAACTTCGAGAACTTCGGCATGATTGACACGGTGGCGCCGGAGATCGAGGCGGGCAAGATCCAGCTCTTCGCCGTCGACACGGTGGACCGTGAGACCTGGTCGAACGTCTGGGGCGACAAGGGCTGGCGCGCCGCGCGTCAGGAGGATTACTACAATTACCTCATCGAGGAAGTCCTGCCGTTCATCCGCACGGAGAATGGCACGGGCCGTCTGCCCATTGCCATCGGCTGCAGCCTCGGCGGCCTGCACGCGGCCATCGTATTCTTCCGCCGCCCGGATCTCTTTGGGGGCATGATGTCCCTCTCGGGCGTCTACGATGCGAAGTTCTTCTTCGACGGCTGGGAGGACGGGACGCTCTACCAGAACTCGCCCGTCGACTTCCTCGCGAACCTGCCGGAGGACCATCCGTACATCTCCCTCTACAACCAGAAGAAGATCGTGCTCTGCGTCGGCCAGGGCCGCTGGGAGGACGAGGGGCGCCGCACGACGGCCATCATGCGCGACATCTTCGCGGGCAAGGGCATTCATGCCTGGGTGGACTTCTGGGGCTACGATGTCGACCACGACTGGTGCTGGTGGAAGAAGCAGCTGCGCTATTTCCTGCCGTACGTCCTCGGTGAGCAGGGCTGATGGCAGTAGAGGTATAGAATAATCTTGAACCTGTGAAAGAGAAAGGAATCTTGTAGGAATGAACTTTATCTTTATCTCGCCGCATTTCCCGAAACATTACTGGAATTTCTGTGACCGCCTCAAGAAGAACGGCGTCAATGTACTCGGCATTGGCGACAGCCCCTACGATGCGCTCTCAGACGAACTCAAGAATGCGCTGACGGAGTACTACTACCTGCCGCATCTCGACGACTACGAGCAGATGGTGCGGGCTGTGGGCTTCTTCACGTTCAAATACGGCAAGATTGACTGGATTGAGTCGAACAACGAATTCTGGCTCGAGCAGGACGCGCGCCTGCGCACGGATTTCCACGTGACGACGGGCGAGCAGTACGACCACATTGACCGCATCAAGAACAAGTCGGCCATGAAGGCGTACTACGCCAAGGCGGGGGTGCCGACGGCGCGCCTGCACAAGGTCACGACGTTTGAGGCAGGCCGTGACTTCGCGCACATGGTCGGCTACCCGGTCATCGTCAAGCCGGACAACGGCGTCGGCGCCTGCGATACCTACAAGCTTCACAGCGACGATGAGCTCGCGTACTTCTACGCGACGAAGCCGCAGTCTGTGCCGTACGTCATGGAGGAATTCATCAACGGCCAGATCTTCTCCTACGATGCGATCCTCGATTCGCACTCTGAGCCGCTCTTCGAGTCGACGACGGCCTGGCCGCCATCCATCATGGACATTGTGCTCAAGCAGCTCGATCTCGCCTACTACACGGCCGCTGACGTACCAGAGGCGCTTCGCCGCGCTGGTCGTGCGACGGTCAAGGCGTTTGGCGTGCGCAGCCGCTTCGTGCATCTCGAGTTCTTCTGCCTCGCCGAGGACAAGGAAGGCCTTGGCAAGAAGGGCGATTTCGTCGGCCTTGAGGTCAACATGCGCCCAGCGGGCGGCTACACGCCGGACATGATGAACTACGCGCACTCGACGGATGTCTACCAGATTTGGGCCGACATGGTCACGACGGACCGCCGCATCCTGCCGGACTCCGGCCAGCACTGCTACTGCGTCTACGCCGGCCGCCGCGACTGCTACCGCTACGTGCACAGCCATGAAGAGGTCATGCAGCGCTATGGCAAGGACATGGTCATGTGCGAGCGCATGCCGGAGATGATGGTCCCACAGATGGGCAACCAGATGTACACGGTCAAGCTGCCGAGCCAGCAGGCGACGGAAGAATTCATCCACTTCGTCCAGGACCGCTGAGCAACGAGAAAACTCCCGTCCGCAAGAACGTCTTGCGGGCGGGAGCTTTTTTGGTTTATAGTGGTTCGTCAGGCTGAAATCCCTGCGGCCTTGTGGATCAGGTGCATGACCTGCTGGATGGTCTGGCGGAGATTCCGCTCGGCAGTCGCGCGGTCCATGGCCTCAGAGAGGGTCATGGGCGCATGCAGGATGGGGAAGTACGCGTCGATGCCGTGCGCATTGACGCGTTCTGCTTCAGGCGTGGCTGAGCCGCAGAGCGCCAACGTCAGGCAGTGCGGCTGGCATGCCTTAGCAAGCTGTGCCACACCGGCCGGCGCTTTGCCCATGGCGGTCTGCTGATCCATGCGTCCCTCACCCGTGACCAGCACGTCAGCCTTGGCCAAGGACTTATCGATGCCGATGGCAGAGAGGATGAGGTCGATGCCGGGGGTCAGCCTGCCGTTCAGGAAGACGTGGAAGGCAAAGCCGAGACCGCCTGCGGCACCGGCACCTGGCATGTCTTGGCCTGCCGTGCCGCAGGCTTCTTCGGCCAACGCAGCAAAGTGATGGATGTCGCCATCCATGCGCGCGACAATCGCTTCCGTCGCGCCCTTCTGGGGGCCGAAGACGCGCGAGCATCCCGCAGGCCCGCAGAGCGGATTCGTGACGTCGCAGGCAATCTCGAAGGTGCAGTCTGCGAGACGAGTGTCGGCAGCTGTGCCATCGATTGCCGCGACGGCGGCAAGACTTCCGCCCAAGATGCCTGCCGGGCTTCCATCTGCCTTCTGGAAGCGGAACCCGAGCGCCGTGAGCATGCCGAGGCCGCAGTCATTCGTCGCACTGCCGCCGATGCCGATGATGAAGCGGCGGCAGCCGTCATCGAGGGCCGCGCGGATGAGTTCACCGAGTCCGTACGTCGTGGTGTGGAGTGGATTGCGCTTCTCCGGTGGCACGAGTGTGAGCCCCGAGGCATCCGCCATCTCGATGACCGCCGTCTTTGTATCGGGCAGCAGGCCATAGCGGCTCTCAATCTTGGTGCCCAGCGGTCCCGTCACAGTGACGGGGACGATGCGGCCGTGCAGGCCCTGCACCATGGCATCCACCGTTCCTTCGCCACCATCGGCCAGGGGGAATACCGCGACATCATCCTCTGGATAGACATCCAGGATGGTCTTCCGCAGAAGCCTGCCGGAATCCATGGAGGAGATGCATCCTTTGAATGAGTCGATTGCAATGACGATGTTCATATCGATCCTTCTTTCGGGTAAATTTTTCTGGAGCTTGCGTGTCATGTGCAGGAGATCAGAGCAGTACGAGCGAGGCCAGGAAGATAGCTGCCATCGAGACGATGCCGACGATGAACGTCATCATGGTCTGCGTGCGGTAGCCGTCCTGCGGGTCCATGCCTGTGAAGTTCGTGACAACCCAGAAATAGCTGTCGTTGGCATGCGATACCGTCATAGCACCAGCACCGATGGCCATGACGGTCAGCAGAGCGGCCATTTCCGTATTGAGACCCAGTGCGGTCATCATGGAGGCTGAATCCGAGAACATGCCCATGATGCCGGCAGTCGTCGTGATCGCGACAGTCGAGGAGCCCTGTGCCGTCTTGAGGATGGCTGAAATCAGGAAGGGGAAGAAGATGCCGACGCTGGCGAGAAAGTCGGCATTGGCTTTCATGAATTCCACGAAGCCTGCGGCCGTGATGACCTTGCCGAGCACGCCGCCGGCTGCCGTGATGAAGAGGATTGGGCCGACGGTCTTCATGGTCTGGTCTGTGACATCGTAGAAATCTTTCATCTTGCCCGTGGAGGCCAACAGGTAGACTGCCAGGATGAGGCCGACGGTCAGAGCGATGATCGGAGTGCCGAGAAATTTGATGCCAGTTGCCATGACGCCCTGCATCCCAGCCATCGTGACGATGGAACCCAAGGCCATGAGGAGAATCGGGATGACGATGGGGGCGAAGGATGCGGCCGCACCTGGCAGCTGGCCGAAGCTTCTGACGAGCTCATCGTAGTCCTTTTCGGCAAGGGCATTCTCTTCGTTCGTCTCCTTGACGGAGATGTTCTTCTTGGCGATGTGGAGCGAGAAGAGATAGGCAGCCAAGAGTGCTGGGATTGAAGCGCAGATACCGACGAGAATGACGGCGGCGAGATTGTCGGCGACGCCGAGCGAGCCCGCTGCTGCAATTGGCCCTGGCGTCGGCGGGATGAAGACGTGCGACGTGTAGAGGCCGCCAGAGAGCGCGACGGCCATACCTACAGGACTGATTCCCTTGATCTTCTTGCAGATGGCCTTGCGGATTGGATTCAGGATGACGAAACCGCTGTCGCAGAAGACCGGGATGGAGACAATCCATCCCATGAGCATCATGGCGAGCTGTGGATGCTTCTCGCCGACACAACGGATGACGACATCGGCCAAGCGGATGGCGGCCCCCGTGTGTTCCAGGATCAGGCCAATCAGGGCGCCGAGGATGATGACGATGCCGATGCTGGCAAACGTGCCAGAGAAGCCAGCCCCGATGATGCCCGGGATTTTGGCAAGTGGCAGACCGACGACGATGGCCAGCAGGAGGGAGGTGCCCATCAATGAGAGAAAGGGATGAATCTTCCATTTAGAGATCGCGACGATCATGAGCACGATGGCCAGGAAAAATGTGATGAGAAGTGGGATGCCTGTCATGATAAAACCTCCTTCGATGATAGATGAGAATGGACTTCTTTGACATCTGTGATATATATTTCACATGATTCGATAGGATCCTCTTATAGTATATCATTGGCGAGAGCGGGAAATATATGGTATGCAGAACATATATTTCTTTATATTTATAGTTTACGTACTATTGCAAGACGATATATTCCGAATAGTCAAATGATATAAAACCTTGCATCCATACCGGCACATGCTTTCATGTTGGAAAACCTGCCAGATGGATGTCCTGATAGAAGTAGAGCACGACGTAGAAGACGGCACTGGAGCGCAGCGAACGCGGGTCGTATCCGGTGCGCGCAGCAATCTTTCTCAGATGTTGCTGCAGCGTGTTCTTATGGATGTAGAGCGCGTCGGCTGTGCGGATGATGGACCCATCGTGCTCGAAGAAGCATTCCAAGGTGTGTACGGCATCGGCGAGCTCCAGTGGGGTGTAGCCGTGAAAAATCTTTTTGACATACTCGCGCTTTGCTGTGAGTGGGATCAAGTCGGCAAAGAGCTCCATGTTGATCTCATCGTAGCCCTTGATGTGCACGGTCCCCTTGCGATGGCAGGAGTAGAGCGCTTTGCGTGCCTGCTCGAAGGCCTGGCGGAGCCTCGTGTTGTCGGGAGCGGGGGAGTCGAGGCCGAGGCAGAGCCCTATCCCGTGGCTCTTGGCGTACACGAAAAGCTTCTCGGCGAAGGAGCGGAGCTGTTCTTGCGGGCGGATGTCGGTCAGGAAGACAATCATCTGATTGGTGGAGATGGCGCGGCAGGCTGCATCGATGCGCTGCGCTTCCATCTCGAGCTGCGAGAACACCTCGTTGTGGCGTTCGGGTGAGACGGGGCTGTCGAGATCTGCTACGACGATGCGGCGCGGCACGCTGAGGTCGATATCGAGCAGGCGCGCGCGCTCAATCTGCTCTTTCGAGAGAAAGGTCTCGCTGTGCTCCAGGAGTTCCTGCAGGAAGAGGTGGCGCTGGTACTGCAGGTGTGTCTGCATCCGCTGGTATTCCTGTTCGTGGACGAGCAGCTCCGTCATCTTGCGGATGACATTGGCAATCGGCAGGATGCTCTCATATGAGCCCGTGATGCCCAGAACGCCAATGGGGACGCCCTCTACCTGCAGCATGAAATTCGTGCCCGGCCGTGTGCCGGGGTACTCGTTTTCCCGATAGATGCGCAGCTCGTCGAGGTTTTCCCGTATGACGCGAGCTGCTCCACCGTGGAAGGTATGGATTCTCTCTGGGTCTGTGCTGGCGATGATGATGCCATCTTTATTCATCAGATTGATCTTTTGCGGCAGGACCGTATTGATTTCATGGACGATCGCCCTGGCTTGCTGTACGCGAAGTTCCATCAATTATATGCTCCTTTCTAGGATGGATGAGAAGGTCTGGAAGAGAAGGTGGGGCAGGCAGCCCGCATACCCTCTTGATTGTACCGCGGGATTCCCCGTTCATGCAAGTGATGAGGAGGCGGCGGCCCTAGAGCGTCAGAACATCTTTTTACATAGAATTTACATAGCCACAACAAAGCCGCTCTGGGGAACAGGTACAATGATATTGTTCAGAAATGAAATATCAGGCAGCCCGCAGGGATGCTTTTGTTTTGGGAGGAACTCGCATATGAAAATGCAGGCACAGCACCTCAATCTCTATTACGGGACGCATCAGGCCCTGTTTGATGTCTCGCTTGAGGTGCCGGAAAATAAGGTCGTCGCACTCATCGGCCCCTCGGGCTGTGGCAAGTCCACGTTCTTGCGCACGCTCAACCGCATGAATGATCTCATCGACGGCGTTCAGATCGACGGCAAGATCACGCTCGATGACCGGGACATCTACGACAAGGACGTGGACCTCGTCAACCTGCGCAAGCGCGTGGGCATGGTCTTCCAGCGTCCAAACCCGTTCCCGATGTCCATCTACGACAATGTCGCCTATGGCTGCCGTGTGCATGGGCTGACGGACAAGAAGCGCCTCGACGAGATTGTCGAGAAGAGCCTGCGCGGTGCCGCACTCTGGGATGAGGTCAAGGACCGCCTCGACGCCTCGGCAATGGGCATGTCGGGCGGCCAGCAGCAGCGCCTCTGCATCGCGCGCGTCATGGCCGTCGAGCCGGAAGTCGTCCTGATGGACGAGCCGTGCTCCGCACTCGACCCGATCTCGACGATGAAGATCGAGGAGCTCGTGCAGGAGATCAAGAAGGAGTACACGATCGTCATGGTCACGCACAACATGCAGCAGGCCGCGCGTGTCTCCGACTACACGGCCTTCTTCCTCAACGGCAAGCTCATCGAGCACGACACGACGGACGTCATCTTCACGAAGCCGCACGATAAGAAGACGGAAGATTACATCACAGGGAGGTTCGGCTGATATGGAACGCCAGACAAGACAGGAATACATCCACGACCTCGAGGTCGTGCAGGAGCTCGTCGCCACGATGGGCGACAAGGCCCTTACAAACGTCGAACAGTCGATGAAGGCGCTTCTCGAGGACGATGCCGTCCTTGCGAAGAAGGTCATGAAGGCCGACGACGCCATCGACGACATGATCATCGACGTCGAGGACAAGTGCATCCTCCTGATTGCCAAGCAGCAGCCAATCGCGCATGACCTGCGCGTCATCGCGACTGGCTTCAAGATCTCGACGGATATCGAGCGCATCGGCGATCACGCCTTCGATATCGCGAAGACAGCCGCTTCTGTCAAGGAGCCGCTCAATCCGGACTGCAAGCGCTGGATCGAGGAGCTCGGCAATTGCGCCGCCTCCATGGTGCGCCGCGCGGTCAAGGCCTATCGCGACAGGAGCGTGCAGGAGGCCGATGAGGTCCGCAAGATGGACAAGCAGATGGACGATGTGTTTGAGCACACGTTTTACGCGCTGTCGGACTTCGTCACGAAAGAGGGCGCGCGCCAGAAGGGTGCGACGCAGCTGCTCTTCATCGCACGCTTCCTCGAGCGCATCGGCGACCACGCCGTCAACATCGCCGAGTGGGTCATCTACCTCGAGACGGCCGAGCGCATCCATCAGAAGAAGAACCGCCTGATCTGATCGGGCTTTCAGGGCCTCCGTGCTTTCGAGCATGGAGGCCTTTTGCGTGCGCGGAGAAGAAAGCAGGGATAAGCAGGGATTCCGATGCCCTTTGTCGAAAATTACCATGATATGAGTGAGATACCTGTTTTTTGAGATAGAAAAGGAGTGCAACACCATGGATGTTTTTTCTTGCATTGCCACGCGCCACAGCACGCGCAAATTCAAAGAGGAGCCTGTGCCGCAGGAGCTGCTCGATAAGGTCATCGAGGCGGGCCGCCAGGCCCCGAGCGGCAAGCACAAGAACCAGAACCACTTCCTCGTGATCCGCAAGCAGGAAACCATGCAGGAGCTCGCCGCGCTCGTGCAGCAGGAGTTCGCGAAGATGGAGGTCACGCCTGAGAACGACGACAACTTCGGCGGTGCCATCCGCGCCTCGAAGAAGGGCAGCTACACCTTCCTATACAATCCCGCCGCCTTCATCATCGTGGCCAACAAGAAGGACTACGGCAACAACTTTGCGGACGCGTCGTGCGCCATGCAGAACATGATGCTCGCGGCCAACGCTCTGGGCCTCGGCTCGTGCTGGATCAACCAGCTGCGCTGGCTGCAGGGCAATCCCGTCCTCACGGCGTACCTGCAGGAGCTCGGCATGAAGGAGGACGAGGCCGTCTATGCCTCGCTGAGCCTCGGCTATCCTGACACCCAAGATGGCCTGCCGAACCGCCGCATCGTGCCGGTCACGGGCAATCCGGTCACCTATGTCGATTGAGTACAGCAGGGGATAAGAAATGCATACGAAGTTCAAAATGCTCCTGCTCGTGCGCCACGGGCAGAGCACGGGCAATGTCGACCTGCCGACGCAGGACCATGCGAGTATCCCGCTGACGGCGCTCGGGGAGGAGCAGGCAAAAAGGCTCAGCACGCGCATCGATGCGCGGCCCGACCTCATCGTCACGTCCTCCTTCCGCCGCGCCCAGCAGACGGCCGAGCCGCTCCGTGAGCGGTTCCCCGATGTGCCCGTCGAGGTCTGGCCGGAGACGGCGGAGTTCACCTATCTCTCGCCGGAGCGCTGCCGCGGCACGCGGCGCACTGAGCGTTTGCCCTGGGTCAGGGCTTACTGGCAGAGGCAGGACCCGGATTACTGCGACGGCGCGGGTGCCGAATCGTTCCATGCGCTCGTCGCGCGCGCAAGACTCGTCCTGCAGCGCATCGAAGAGCGGCCGGAGGAGACGATCGTGCTCTTCTCGCACGGCCAGTTCATCAGCTGCCTCTTGGACATCGCGCGCCATTCCTATGCCACAGATGACGAGCGCATGGCCATCTTCCGCAGCCTGCCCGAGCTCGACAACACGGGGCTCATCTACCTGCTTCTGCCGGAGCGGGACGGATAGAAAGGCGGGCATAATATATTTGAAAGAAATTGAACAGATTCTGATTGCAAAATGTTTTTCTTTTCGGTATAATGAAGAAAAATTCAAGAGGCAGTGAAGTCCTGCTTGCAAGATGTGCAAGACGTTCGAAACGGTGGAAGCAAGAGTGCCGGGCCTTTGGGCCCGGCATTTTTGCTGCCATGTGGGCGGCACTGCCCCGAGTGAGGAGATAGCATGACAAGAGAACTTCCGAAACATGGCGAGATCTGGCGGCACTTCAAGAACCATCTCTACGAGATCATCGAGTGCCCCGTCATCCACACCGAGACGAATGAGCGCATGGTCTGTTATCGCGCGCTTTACGGCGATTACATGGTCTACGTGCGGCCGCTCCTGATGTTCATGAGTGAGGTCGACCGTCAGAAGTACCCCGATGCCACGCAGACGTACCGGTTCGAGCGGGTCGAGCGCTGAAGGGGCAGCGAGCGATGGGCGGCCGGGATGATGGCGATAGATGACAGAGATAAGTACATAGATAGGGATTTGGGGGAGTGGCTATGAAGTGTGACGATGATACCTGCTGCTATGAAGAGGTGCCTGGTGCAGTATGCCTGATGCGGGCGGATGGCTCGGAGCATATCGTGCAGTACAACAGCATGATGCTCTCCCTGTTCCAGTGCGAGACGCGCGAAGACTTCATTCACCTGACGGGCGGAATCTTGCGCGGCATGGTGCTGGCAGACCATTATCCCGCAGTGTCGGAGCAGCTGGCGCGCTGGCAGAAGGAGCGCGCGAGAGGCCTGCACTACCTGACCTTCGAGATCCTCACGGGCAAATCCCATGTGCGCCGCATCGATGCCAACATCCGCCTCATCGAGCGGGAGGGAGAGCTCTACTGGTCCTGCTACCTCGCTGACGCTGGCCTGCGCCGTCTGACACTTGACGAGGACAAGGTGGGACTCCTGACGCGCGAGGGCTTTTTCAAAGAGGCGCTGAACCAGGCAAAGCACGACAAGGAGCAGAAGCGCTTCGGCACGCACTGCCCCGTCTACTTCAACATCACGAACTTCAAGCTCTACAATGCCAATCGTGGCTATGCGGCAGGCGATGATCTGCTCAGGCACATGGCCTTCGTGCTGCGTGAGTCCCTGCCCGGGGCCATCCTCGCGCATCTGTCGGCGGACTCTTTTTTGGCACTGGCTCCCGTCGAGCGCCTCACGGTGCGCGTCGAACAGGTCTGCCGCCAGATGAACCGCTTCATCGCGATGCCGGGCGTCACGGTCAAGGCGGGCCTGCGCTTTTACCGCCCAAAGGACAAGTCGCCTGTCACAGCGGCGTTCGACCAGGCGAAGATGGCCTGCGACGAGGCCAAGAAGGACGCGAAGCGCAGCTGGGTCATCTACCGCGAGGAGATGGGCGAGCGGCTGCAGATGCGCAACTACGTCCTGACGCATTTCGCCGAGGCCATGCGGAAGGGGCATATCAAGGTCTACCTGCAACCCTGCATGCGCCTGCTGACGGGCAAGCTCTGCAACGTCGAAGCGCTGATGCGCTGGGAGGACCCGCAGCACGGCATGATCTCGCCCGCCATCGTCATCCCCGTACTCGAGGAGTCGGGGCTCATCCACGAGCTCGACGCCTTCATGATCCGCAGCGTAGTGCGGCTGCTCCACTACCAGCAGGAGAACGGCCTGCCGCTCGTGCCGGTCTCTGTCAACCTGTCGTCGCTCGACTTCGTCAAGATGGACCCGTTCGCCATCGCCGAGGAGGTGACGGAGCGCTACGGTATTGCGCATGATTACCTCCACTTTGAGCTGACGGAGACGTCCGTCGTGCGCGATGAGGGCATCCTCTTCCAAGCAATCCAGAAGTTCCACCGTGCGGGCTACCATGTCTGGCTCGACGATTTCGGCAGCGGCTACTCGTCGCTCAACGTGCTCAAGGATTACCCGTTCGACCTGCTGAAGATCGACATGGCCTTCCTGAAGACCTTCAACAAGAAGAGCCGGGACATCATTCTCTCAATCGTCCGCATGGCCAAGAAGATCGGCATCCACACCTTAGCTGAGGGCGTCGAGACGGAGGAGCAGATGCGCTTCCTGCGCGCCATCGGCTGTGAGCGCATCCAGGGCTATTACTATGGCCGGCCGATGCAGCCGGAGAAGCTGCACGATGCATTGGAGAAGCAGCAGTATCAGCGTGAGACGCGCGCCGAAGCGCAGCTCTACAACACGATTGGGCTCACGGACATCCCTGCGCACGCATCCATCGCGCTGTTTACCTTTGATGGGGAAAATCCCGCGCTCTTGATGGGCAACAGCCGCTTCTGGACGCACTCATCCGAGATCGGCATCCGCGACCAGGAGCAGGTCAATCACTGCCTGCGCGTGCCCAATCACCCGTTCCGCGTGCGCTTCCTGAATCTCATGAAGCGGGTGGACATGACGCATGGCGAGCAGTCCATGACCTTCTCGGAGCAGGGGCACTATGTGCGCGTCATGATGAGCAGGCTGGGCGCGAGCCGGAAGCTCGTCATCTATCAGGCGCAGTTCGATGACATCACGATGGAGCGGGCGTACGATGAGAGAGAGCATCGCTTTGACCAGATCATGCGCAACCTCTGTCTGCTCTACCAGCATGTCTTTTTCTTGCATGCGCAGCAGGACACGTGTGAAGTGCTCGTCGGCACGCATAGCTGGCCCGGCAGTGATGCGGCGGGGAGCGGGAACATCGGCGATTTCTTCAAGGATTATGCTGAGGCGATGGTCTATCCGGCCGACAGGGCCCGCTTTCTCGCCTACATCGACATGCACGCCATCCGCGCGGCGCTGCTCGAGAGCGGGCAGATGACCTTCTCGAACTGCTTCCGCATCCGCCAGGCGGAAGGCAGCTACGCCTGGATGCGCTTCGATGTGGTACCGCTCTACCTGCGCGATCCGGGGGAATACCTCGTCTGCGTCCAGCCGCTCATCATCGAGACACAGCCGGGAGCGCGGGACTGCATCAAAGCGGTGGCCGATGCCTACGGTCTCTTTGCGGCACCGGACCTGTCGGCGAAGATGGAGCGCGACGCGCTGCTCTGGCGCAGCTTCATCGCCTATGACAAGGCCTGTGTTTTCTGGAAGGACCGCGAGCAGCGCTTCCTCGGTGCCAACGAGGCGTTCCTTGACTTCTTCGGCTTCCACGATGAAGCCGACATCGTCGGCCGGACGGACCACGAACTCGGCCTGCACATCGTCGACCCAGCCGTTCGGCAGGCAGGAGAGCGACTGCTTCAGGACGGCCGGCCGCAGTACCGGGACTTCGGCGAGTGCATCGCGCAGGGCGGCCCGCGCGCCATCTATTCCAATCGCTTCCCACTCTATCGCGCGGGAAAGGTGGAGGGAATCATCGGCCGCTTCTGGGAGTTCGGACACGACCTTGACGATTACCGCGACGCCGTCATCGACAAGGAGACGGGCTACACCAATTACCGCGGCATGCTCATGGCGGGCATCGAGTTCATGGACAATTACCTGAAGAACGGCGAGGATTTCACGGCCGTCTACTTCTATGTGCCAGCCCTCGAGTCGGCCGCGCGCTCGTACGGCGAGGCGTTCCGCCGCGAGTTGCTGCAGCGCCTGGCCGAGGAGGTCCACGCCGCCATCGTGCCAGGCAGCGTCCTCGCACACATCGGCTCAGGCCGTTTCCTCTGCTTCCACAAGCTCATCCATGAGCAGCGGCTGCGCGACCGGCTGCTGCGCCTCGCGAATGCCATCCACAACATCCACAGCGTGCGCGGCTGTCCCTGCACGCTCTACCTGCAGTACGCCGTGGGCTACGGCTCGGAGACGAAGAGCATCGAAGGCCTTTTGCAGCTGCTTGTCGAGCGCGGCGAGGCCGCGCGCAAGGACCATCTTGGCGAGTCCATCTACATCGGTGATCGCATTGCCTTTGACCGCGAGAAGTTCGACCACATGAACGAGCGTGTCTACATGTGCGACCCGGAGACGTACGACCTCGTCTACATCAATCAGGCTATCTACCGCGACTTTCACCTGCCGGAGGACTTCTCATGTGCGGGCAAGAAGTGCTATGAAGTCATCGTCGGCGGTAAGGAGCCATGCGAGTTCTGCACGAACCACCTGTTGCGCCGCGACAAGTTCTACATGTGGACCTACCACAACGCGCTCTCGGGCCTCGACTATTTGCTGCGCGACACGCTCGTGCCCTGGCGCGGCAAGAATTACCGCTTCTCGATGTCCATCAATCTCAGCGAATACCTCGACCGCGACATCGAGCGCAATGAGCTCATCTACCGCGAAGCATCCATCAACGATGCGCTGGCCATCGCCCTGCGCGAGGAAGACCCGTCGAAGAGCATCCAGAAGATGCTCTGGAAGATCGGTTCGGAGCTCAATGCCGACCGCATCTCCATCTTCGAGCGCGGTGAGGAGCAGGGGACGGTCAGCAACACCTACGAATGGTGCCGCAACGGCGTCGAGCCGATGAGGGCGAAGATGCAGCGCGTGCCGCTCACCCCGTGCTTTCTCTACGATACGTTCCGCGAGCAGCACATCGTGCGGATTCCCGACTACGAGGCGTATCTCGCTGCGAACCCGCATCTCGAGCACTATCTGCCAGACATCCGACGCTTCATCGCCGTGCCGCTCAAGATCTCCGACAAGATCATCGGGCACGTCCAGATCGTCAACCCGAAGGAGCAGGTCTTCCAGGCCTCGAGCTATCTCATGATGACGCTGAGCCGCTTTATCGCCATCATGATTCGCAACCGCGATGCCGCGCGAGAACTCGAGCGCATGAGCCAGCGCGACCAGATGACGGGGCTGTTGAACCGTCGCGGCCTCAGCAATTACTTCATGGACCTGCCAAAGGGCATCCCGTGTGCCTTCTTCTTCGGCGACGTCAACGGCCTCAAGCGCATGAACGACGAGCACGGCCACAAAGCGGGCGATGCCCTCATCAAGACGGTGGCAGACATCATGCTGCAGGCACAGCGCCAGGCTGGCAAGGGCCATGTCTTCCGCATGGGCGGCGACGAATTCCTCATGATTGTCGAGCAGCTTGACGAGACACATGTCGAGGAAGTCCAGCAGTCCCTGCGCGAGGCCTTCCACACGCATCACGTCAGCGTCGCGCTCGGCGCCCTCGTCAGCATGACGCCGATACCCGACATGGATGCCATCATCACCAAGGTCGACCGAGAGATGTACAAGGACAAGGGAAAGAAAAAGCGCTGAAAAAACGCCTGCCCGTCATGGCATGATTACAGGACTGCATGACGAGCAGGCGTTTTCGTTTTATCTTTTGGTTGCCGTTGGGCGGAGAGGTCAGCGGCTGGCCATCTTCTGGATGGCCGGCAGATAGAAGGCGAACAGGTAGAGGACGGCAAACGAGGCGATGGCTGCGCCGAAGAAGCCGATGTTCGGGAGCGCGCCGTCAGCCGCGAGATAGCCGCTGAGGAAGGTGCCGCTGCCGATGCCGACGTTGAAGATGCCCGAGAAGATCGACATGGCGACTGGCGCGTCCGTGCGCGAGCAGCCGCGGATGAGCTCTGCCTGCATCGCGACGTTGAACATCGTCGAGATCGTGCCGAGCAGCATGCAGCAGGCCAGTATCGTCGGCGTGAAGGCGGCCGCGGGCAGGAAGACAAGCAGGGCGATGAAGAGCCCGATGACGCCGCTGCGCAGCACGAGGCAGCGGTGCAGGCCGTAGAGGCGCGAGAACAGCACGCTGCCGAGGAAGCCGCAGAGCCCGAGCACCATGAGCGTCCAGGTGATGGACATCGGCGCGAAGCCAGCGACCGTCGCGAGGAACGGCTCGATGAAACTGTACGTCGTGAAGTACGCCGTCGCGAAGAGCAGCGACAGGATGAAGATGCCGCGCGTCAGAGGATTGTGGAAGAGCGTGGGCAGCTCGCGCAGCGAGAACGGTTCCTGCTTTGAGAGTGGCGGGAAGACGCGCCAGAGGAAGACGAGCGCGAGGAAGGCGATGACGGCGAGCGAGAGGAACGTCATGCGCCAACCGAGCGCCAGGCCGACGACGCGCCCGAGCGGCAGGCCGAAGATCATGGCAATCGAGGAGCCCGTCGCGATCATCGAGAGAGCGAACGGCTGGCGCACCTGCGTGACGAGGCGCGTGGCGAGCGGCCCCGCAATCGACCAGAAGATGGAGTGGGCGCAGGCGACCGCGATGCGCGCACCCATGAGCATCGGGAAGTTCACCGCGAAGGCAGAGCCGAGCTGCCCGAGCATGAAGAGGCCGATCGTCAGGAGCAGCAGGCGGCGCAGCTCCATGCGGCAGGCCACCAGCATCAACGGCAGCGAGAGCAAGCCGACCATCCAGGCATAGACCGTGATCATGATGCCCGTCTGCGCAGGCGTCATCGCAAAAGAAGCGGCGATGTCCGAGAGCAGGCCAATCGGCATGAACTCAGACGTATTGAATACAAAAGCGGACGTAGCCAGGCCGAAGAGCGGCAGGGCGTACTTCCACGGGATAGGTGGCAGCATGACAGCATCCTTTCTTGATTTGCTTGATTCATAGATGTATAGATTGATGATGGTTCGCAATCATAAGAACGACAATTCCTTATCCTAGAGTATCGCCTTCCCCTTGTCAAGCCACAGCAGGCGCAGAATTTGTTTTTTCAGGAAAGTGTCATCTGTACCGCGCAGAAACTGAGATGCGGATGAATCTTTGATGAAGTAAAAGTAAAAGAGCGAGGCGGGTTTCATGAAGCATTGCTGTCGTATGCTATAATGAATCTGTTCTTGATTTCATTTTTTGTTTTGTTCGTTCAGAAGGGCGGGGATTTCTTGTTTCCAGGAATCGGTATCTTGGCAAATGTGTTGGGGATTGTCGGCGGCGGCCTCTTGGGGCTCGGCTGCGGGCGGCTGATATCGGAGCGATTCCAGAAGACGCTCATGATGGCCTGTGCCGTGGCCGTCATGTTCCTCGGCCTGACGGGGACGGTCAAGGAGATGCTGGAGGTCGGTGCTGACGGGAAGGTCCTGCTCGTCGGCACGAACTGCATGCTCGCGAGCCTCATCGGCGGCGCGCTGCTCGGCGAGGCCATCGACCTCGAGGATAAGATGGAGCGCTTCGGCATCTGGCTGCGGCGCAGGACGGGCAGCAGCGGCGACACGCGTTTCGTCGACGGCTTCGTCACCGCGTCCCTGACGGTCTGCATCGGCGCGATGGCCGTCATCGGCTCCATCAACGACCGCCTGCTCAGCGACCCGTCCGTCCTGTTTGCCAAGACCGTGCTCGACGCCGTCATCGTCATGATCATGACCTCGACGCTCGGCAAGGGCTGCATCTTCTCCGCGCTCTCCGTCGGCATCTTCCAGGGGACCATCTTCCTGCTGGCCGGCTTCCTCGAGCCCGTCATGACGCCCGCCGCCCTCAAGAGCCTCAGCGCCGTCGGCAACATCCTGATCTTCTGCGTCGGCACAAACCTCTTCGGCCTGCCGCACGTGCGCGTCGCCAATCTCCTGCCCGCACTCGTCATCGCCGTCATTTGGGTGCTCTGACAACCATCAAGCCGCCTCCGGGCGGCTTTTTTGTTGCGCAGATGGCATTTGGATTTAACAAAAGCGTAACATGGAGACAACAAACGGCCGCCGGTTCTTTGCTACGATATAGGAGAACGATGAAGGGAGCCGAAGGGCTCCAAGGTTCCAATCAGCAAATGATTTGGGGAGGAAATAATATGTTCAACAAGATGAAGAAACTTCTTTCCGTCGGCGCTGTAGTCGCGAGTGCGGCAGTCCTGCTGACGGGGTGCGGCGGCAGCCAGCAGGCAGCCAGCTCTTCTGGGAGCGCTGCACAGGAAATCTCCGGCAAGATCTCGGCTTCGGGCTCGACGGCCCTGCTGCCGCTCTTGAAGCCGGCTCAGGAAGCATTCCAAGATAAGTACGAGAAGGTCACGGTCAATGTTGCAGGCGGCGGCTCCTTCACGGGCATGAACCAGGTCGCTGAGGGTTCCGTCCAGATCGGTAACTCGGATGTCAACCTGCCGGACGAGTACAAGGACAAAGGACTCGTTGACCACAAGGTTGTCGTTGAGCCGTTCGTCTTCATCGTCGACAAGGCCAACAAGGTCGACAACCTCACGAAGCAGCAGGTCATCGACATCCTGACGGGCAAGATCACGAGCTGGAAGGAAGTCGGCGGCGATGACCAGCCGATCACGCTGATCCACCGTGCAAAGTCCTCGGGTTCGCGCGCTACGATTGCGGATGTTGTCCTCAAGGGCGCTTCCTTCACGGATAACGCCGTCATCCAGGATTCCAACGGTGCGGTCCGTGCCGCTATCGCCAGCACGCCGGGTTCCATCGGCTATGTCGATGCACCGTATGCCGATGACTCTGTCAAGGTCCTGAAGTTCGACGGTGTCGAGTATTCCCCGCAGAACATCATCGATGGCAAGTATCCGATCTACGGCTACGGCCACATGTACACGAAGGGCGAGCCGACGGGTGCTGTCAAGGCCTTCATCGACTACATCCTCAGCGATGAGTTCCAGAACACGCAGGTAGAGAAACTCGGCTTCATCCCGGTCAACAAGATGCCGCAGAAGTAATCAGAAGCAATAACGGAACAAACAGTAAAAGGGTAGGATGATGCAGGACGGATGTCCTGCATCACGTTTATACAGGAGGTTTTTATGGAACGGGCAGCAACAATCGGCCGCCTCGATGGCAAACAGTCGGGCGGCGGTCATGAGCGCAGGCTATTCTACGACAAGTGCGGGCGGTATCTCTTCATTGCGGCTGCCTTTCTCATGACGATCATCATCTTCTCGATCATCTTCTTTGTCGGCAAGCAGGGCCTCATGACTTTCGCGGAGGTCAGCCCGCTGGAGTTCTTCTTCAGCGCGAGCTGGGATCCTTCGCTCGGTAAGTTTGGTGCACTCTCATTCATCGTCGGCTCGCTGGTGACGACAATCCTCTCCGTTCTCATCGGCGCGCCGCTCGGCCTGCTCGGCGCCATCTTCCTCGCGAAGGTCGCACCGAGCTGGCTCAAGAACATCATGCGTCCGGCGACGGACCTCTACGTCGCCATCCCGTCGGTCGTCTATGGCTACATCGGCCTGACGCTGCTCGTGCCGTACCTGCGCGATGCGCTCGGCGCGACGACGGGCTTCGGCGTGCTCGCGGCTTCGCTCGTGCTCGCCATCATGATCATGCCGACGATCCTCTCCATCAGCACGGATGCGCTCAATGCCGTGCCGAAGCCGCTGGAGGAGGCGAGCCTCGCGCTCGGCGCAACGTGGTGGCAGACGATGGTCCACGTCATCGTGCCAGCCGCAGCGCCTGGCATCCTGACGGCTGTCGTGCTCGCGATGGCGCGCGCGATCGGCGAGACGATGGCGGTGCAGATGCTCATCGGCAACACGCCGCAGATCGTCACGTCGCTGCTCTCACCGACCGCAACGCTGACGAGTAACATTGTCGTCGAGATGGGCAATACGCCGTTCGGCTCGGTCTGGGGCAACGCACTGTTCCTCATGGCCTTCGTACTGCTCTTGATCTCGCTCGCCATGATCCTGGTCATCCGCCGCTTCGGCACGAGGAGGGTATAATATGAACACGAAAGTACAGAATCAACTTGCGAGGACATGCCTCTGGCTCGTGGGATTCTTCATCCTCGGCCTGCTCGCTGCCTTCCTCGGCTATCTTCTCTACAAGGGCCTGCCGGTCCTCTCGCCGCACTTCATCCTCGGCAAGTCGAGCGACATAATGGCGGGCGGTGGCGTCGGCTCGCAGCTCTTCAACTCGTTCTACATGCTCTTCCTCTCGATGGCTATCTCCATCCCTATCGCGCTCGGCGCTGGCATCTACCTCGCGGAGTACGCGCGGGAGAACAAGCTGACGAAGTGCATCCGCCTCTCGGTCGAGAGCCTCGCGACGGTGCCGTCCATCGTACTCGGCCTGTTCGGCATGATCATCTTCGTCAACATGATGAACATGGGCTTCTCCATCCTCGGCGGCTCCCTGACGCTCGTCCTCCTGAACCTGCCGATGCTCGTGCGCGTGACGGAGGAATCCATCCGCACGGTGCCGAAGTCGTATGAAGAGGCAAGCCTCGCACTCGGTGCGACGAAGCTCCAGACGATCTTCAAGGTCGTGCTGCCGAGCGCCATGCCGGGCATCATCACGGGCATCACGCTGACGGCGGGCCGCGCACTCGGCGAGACGGCCATCCTGATCTTCACGGCAGGCACGACGGTATCGCGCCACATGTTCGACACGGACGTCATGGCAGGCGGCGAGACGCTGGCTGTCCACCTCTGGTACCTCATGAGTACGGGCCTCGTGCCGGACCGCGATGCCATCGCCAATGGTATCGGCGCCCTGCTGATCCTCGTGATCCTCGTCTTCAACTTTGTCCTGCTGCTGCCGGTCAAGCTGCTCAGCCACAAAACGAAAGCATGATTCCAAAGCATCACGAACCTCTGCCTCCTGCCGGTCCGGCTTTTCCGGGCCGCGGGGAGCACCTTCGTGGTGCTTTTTGTGATACAGTTCCTTTTCTTTCTCAGATTTCTATGGTAGAGTAAGAATAAGGACTCTGCATGCTGTGGCAGAGCCCTGACATCATGCTACCAAAGAAATTGAAACAAGAAGCAAGAGAAATGAACAAGAAAAGGAAGTGATGGAATCATGAAAGAGACAATCAAATCCATGCAGGGGCTTGCGGAGCCTTTCCTCGCGTTCCTGCGCTGGGAAGCGAGCAGCGGCGTCATCCTGCTCGCCTGTGCCATCCTCGCACTCATCGTGGCGAATTCGCCGCTATCGGAATCGTACGAGCATCTGCTGCACTACCCGATTGCCGTCGGGGCAGGGGAGTACGTGCTCGAGATGGGGCTGCTGCACTGGATCAACGACGGTCTCATGGCCGTGTTCTTCTTCGTCATCGGCCTCGAGATCAAGCGCGAATTCCTCTACGGGGAGCTGCGCACGTATTCAGCGATGCTTCTGCCTGTCGGCGCGGCGCTCGGCGGCATGCTCGTGCCGGCCATCTTCTACGCGGCCATCAACTACGGCCAGCCGACGTTCGGCGGCTGGGGCATCCCGATGGCGACGGACATCGCCTTCGCGCTCGGCATTATGACCATCGCCGCGCGCCAGGCGCCGCTCGGTCTCGTCGTCTTCCTGACGGCGCTCGCCATCGTCGATGACCTCGGCGCCATCGTCGTCATCGCGCTGTTCTACAACACGGACCTCACGGTGTCGGCGCTCTTCCTAGGGCTCGCGGCAGTGGCGGCGGCCTTCGTGCTCGGCCGCTTCCGCGTGCGTTTCCTGCCGGCCTACATCGCGCTCGGCCTCGTCGCCTGGCTGGCCTTCCTGCAGGCGGGCATCCACCCGACGATTGCGGGCGTGCTGCTCGGCCTCTCCATCCCGGCGGCCGCGGACCCGGAGGCGTCGCTCTTGCATAAGCTCGAGCACGCGCTCGAGCCGTGGTCGGCCTACGCCATCATGCCGATCTTCGCGCTGGCGAATGCCGGTGTTGCCATCTCGCTCGCGACGCTTGACATGACGTCGCCGATTTTCCTCGGCATCCTCGCGGGTCTCTGCCTCGGCAAGCCCATCGGCATCTTCGGCGCGGTCTTCGTGCTCTGCAAGGTCTTCCGTCTGCAGCTGCCGGGCAATGCGACGAAGAGCCAGCTCGCAGCGACGGGCATGCTCGGCGGCATCGGCTTCACGATGTCCATCTTCATCGCCTCGCTGGCCTTCACGGACAGCGCGATGCTCGACCTCGCGAAGATCAGCATCCTCTCGGCGTCCATCCTCTCGGGTCTTTTCGGCACGGCGTTCTTCAAGCTGCAGGCGTGCTTCGGCGGGGCAGGCGAAAAAAAATAAAAAAAATAGCAAAAGGGTGTTGACAGAAATGGAGCTCCCGTCTATAATAATATTCGTTGGTTGCGACAGCGACTGACAGACAAAAGAAAGATGATGACTCACTAGCTCAACTGGCAGAGCAACTGACTCTTAATCAGTAGGTTCACGGTTCGATTCCGTGGTGGGTCACCATGACTCACTAGCTCAACTGGCAGAGCAACTGACTCTTAATCAGTAGGTTCACGGTTCGATTCCGTGGTGGGTCACCATTTTGAGATAACGGCTCCTTGCAAAGAGGAGCCTTTTTTGTATCTGCAATGGGAATGGAACAGAAATAGAGAAATAGAAAGGAATGACATCATGCGAATCCTGATCTCCAATGATGACGGCATCCAGGCCAAAGGCCTCGAGGCGCTCGTCAAAGCATTCTGTGCGCGCAAGCACACGGTCATCGTCTCGGCGCCGGCCCGCCAGCAGAGCGGCATGGCCCATGCCCTGAACGTCGGCCGGCCGCTCGAGCTCGTGCGCGGTGAGGAACTCGCCGCAAAGTACGGCATCGAGGCCTGGGCCGTCGACGGCACGCCGACGGACAGCGTCAAGCTCTATCTCGAGGCGTTGGCCGAGGAGAAGCCGGATGTCGTCGTCTCCGGCATCAACCACGGCGCGAACCTCGCGACGGACATCCTCTACTCGGGCACGGTCGGCGCGGCGATGGAGGGCATGCTGCACGACATCGCCTCGTTTGCCGTCTCGATGGATGTGGACAGCACCATCTCGTACGAGGAGGCGGCGGAGGAGTTCGCCACGATCTTGGAGCGCGTCATGACGGCACAAAAGGCCTCCGATGAGCCGCGGCCCGTCTTCTGGAACGTCAACTTCCCGCGCGCCTACACGCTCGGCGACGATGGCCGCCCGCAGGTCGTCTTCGGACGCCAGGGCAAGCGCGACTACCACAATGCCTTTCAGAAGCAGGAGCGCACGGATGGCCGCATCTTCTACACGGTCGCCGGCGAGATTTTCGACACGGACAAGAGCGAGCCGACGGACATCTACGCCGTCGAGCATGGCTACATCGCCGTGACGCCGCTGATGGTCGACCTCACGGACTACGTCGCCATCGAGAAGCTCTTGGACCGCTGAGCTCGTGTCCTTTTTTTCGCGAGATACTTGTGATAGAATAGAAGTTAGATTTGTTACGGGAGGCAATATTCATGGAATCAATGATTCGCGATATCAAGCTGGCTCCTTCGGGCCACGATAAGATCAACTGGGTCAAGAACTTCATGCCGGTCATGGCGGCCGTCGACAAGGAGTTCTCCGTCTCGAAGCCGTTTGCGGGCAAGAAGATGGTCATCACGCTGCATCTCGAGGCCAAGACGGCCTACATGGCGGAGATCTTCCACCATGCCGGCGCCGAAGTCGCCATCACGGGCAGCAACCCGCTGTCGACGCAGGACGATGTAGCCGCCGCGCTCGTCGAGGACGGCCTGCACGTCTTCGCTTGGCACGACTGCACGCCGGAGGAGTACGACACCTTCATCAACAAGGCACTCGACATCAAGCCGGACTTCGTCATCGACGACGGCGGCGACCTCGTGCACATGCTGCACACGAAGCGCCGCGAGCTGCTCTCGGGCATCGTCGGCGGTTCGGAGGAGACGACGACGGGCGTCCATCGCCTGCGCGCGCTCGCCAATGAGGGCAAGCTCGAGTTCCCGATGATTGCGGCCAATGACGCCTACTGCAAGTACCTCTTCGATAACCGCTACGGCACGGGCCAGTCGACCTGGGACGGCATCATGCGCACGACGAACGTCGTCATCGCCGGCAAGAACGTCGTCATCGCCGGCTACGGTTGGTGCGGTAAGGGCGGCGCGATGCGTGCGCGCGGCCTCGGCGCCAATGTCATCGTCACGGAAGTCGATCCGATCAAGGCCATCGAGGCCGTATTCGATGGCTTCCGCGTCATGCCGATGGATGAAGCCGCTAAGATCGGCGACATCTTCCTGACGCTGACGGGCGACAAGGACGTCATCCGCAAGCAGCACTTCGAAAACATGAAGGACGGCGCCATCCTCGCGAACTCCGGCCACTTCGACGTCGAGATCAACATCCCGGAGCTCGAGTCGCTCTCCGTCTCGCGCCGCACGGTCCGCAAGAACATCGAGGAGTTCAAGCAGAAGGACGGCCGCAAGATCTACCTGCTCGCGGAGGGCCGCCTCGTCAACCTCGCAGCTGGCGATGGCCATCCGGCCGAGATCATGGACCTCTCGTTCGGCGTGCAGTTCTTCTCGGCACTGCATCTCCTGCATCACGGCAAGGAGATGACGAAGGGCGTCCACCTCATGCCGGAGGAGATCAATACGAAGATCGCCGAGATCAAGCTCAAGGCATCGGGCATCGCCATCGATGCGCTGACGCCGGAGCAGAAGGCATACCTGAACATGGCCTGAGGGAGAAACACATGAAGACACTGATCAAGAATGTATACGCGCTGCTGCCCGACGGCACGACGCCGCTGACGAATATCATGATCGACCGCGACAAGATTGCATCCATCGGCGAGGTGCCGGAGGACTTTCGCGCGGCCAAGGTCATCGACGGCAAGGACAAGTTTGCCGTGCCGGGTTTTGTCAATGCCCACACGCACGCCTCGATGACGCTGTTCCGCAGCTATGCGGACGACATGAACCTCATGGACTGGCTCAACAACATGATCTGGCCGGCTGAGGCGAAGATGCAGGAAGAGGACATCTACTGGGGCGCGATGCTCGCGGCCGTCGAGATGATCGAGGGCGGTACGACGACGTTTGCCGACATGTACGGGCCGTACATGGAGAAGGTCGCGGAGGCCACGGCCGATGCCGGCCTGCGCGCCGTGCTCTCGCGCGGCATCATCGGTGTCGCGCCGGACGGCGATGCCAAGATCGAGGAGAATGTTTCCCTCTATAAGGACTTCCACGGCGCCGCCGATGGCCGCATCACGGTCATGTTCGGCCCGCACGCGCCTTACACCTGCCCGCCGGACTTCCTCAAGAAGGTCGCAAAGACGGCGCAGTCGCTCGGCGCGGAGGTCCACATTCACATGGCGGAGACGAAGGCCGAGATCGAGCAGATCACGAAAGCCTACGGCAAGCGCCCGTTCCGCTACGTCGAGGAGACGGGCCTCTTTGACGGCAAGGGCACGCTGGCCGCGCACTGCGTCCACCTCGACGAGGAGGACATCGCCATCATCAAGAAGCACGGCATCCGCGTCGCGCACAACCCGGGCAGCAACATGAAGCTCGCGAGCGGCGTCGCACCGGTGCCGCGCCTCCTCAAGGAAGGCGTCTGCGTCGCGCTCGGCACGGACGGCGCCTCGTCGAACAACAACCTCGACATGCTCGAGGAGATCAACCTCGCGGCGATGCTCCACAAGGTCAGCACGCTCGACCCGCTGGCCGTCCCGGCGCGCACGGCGCTCAAGATGGGCACGGAGTACGGCGCCAAGGCCGTCGGCCTCACGGGCGTCGGCAAGCTCGAAGCCGGCTGCAAGGCCGACATCACGCTGTTCGACATGAATAGCGCCGCCTGGTACCCGCGCAATGACCTCGCGTCGCTGCTCGTCTACTCGGCCCATGCGGACTCCGCCTCGACGGTGCTCGTCGACGGCAAGGTCCTCATGGAGGACAAGGAGCTCCTGACTCTCGACAAGGAGCGCATCTTCTACGAGGCACAGAAATGCGCGGAACGCCTGACCAAATAACTTCCATACGTTCCATCCGAACCATCCGAAACGATAGTGAATCTACAGCAGGGCTGCCGCTTCATGCGACAGCCTTGCTTTCGTAATCCTGATATCTCGTAATCGAAACAGGGGGGAGATCTTTGAAAAAGACTACGAGCCGCACGCGGGCGAAGCGCAAGCCGGTGCGCAAGGCGCAGAATACAGGCCACCGCGTGACGCGCGCGCATACAGGGCGGCGCTCCGAGCTCTTCGGGCTGGCGCTCTTAGCGGCCGGCCTCATCTCGATCTGCGGCATCTGCGGGCTCAATGTGGGCTTCGTCGGCGTCTACTTCGCGAAGTTCCTGCGCTACTTCTTCGGCGTGGGCTCCATTCTCGTCGCCGTCCTGATCCTCTTGATCGCCTGGACCTACATGACGAAGCACCATGCGCCGCGCTACTCGCCGCGCTTCTTCGGCCTGCTCGCGCTCTTCGTCTCCGTGCTCGCCATCTGGCATCACTTCAAGGTGCCCGTCGGCGAGGAGATCCTGCCGCAGAGCCTGCCGGCAGGCGGCGGCCTTCTGGGCGGCGGCCTCCTGCTCGGCCTGCGCAAGCTCTTCGGCGTCGACGGTTCCATCATCGTCCTCGGCGTCGGCACAGTCGGCTCCGTCTTGCTCTCGACGACGTGGTCGCTCGCGACGGGGCTCTTGAAGACGCAGGAAAAGGCGAAGCAGGGCGCCGCAGCCGCGGGCTCGGCCATCCAGACGACCTGCGGCAAAGTCACCGAAGTCGGCGGCCGCATCGAAGAGCACGTCGTCGAGGCCGTGCGCGAGAAGGTCAGCAGGGTCAGTGCCAGCAAGGCCAGCTTCTACAATCAGGAAGCGGACCAGCGCTTTGCCGATGCGCCAGAGACTCCGGAGAAACCGCAGGAAACGGCTGCATCAGAGTCCGTGTCGGAGTCGGAACAGACGGACCATGCCATGCCGGACTTCACGATCGAGTACGGCACGGCGCACGGAGAGGAGGCGGCGCCCGCTGCACCCGCTCAAGAAGAGCGCCCGATGGGCCTGCCCGACTCCATCGAGCCCCTCGGCATGGCCGCGCCGCCCGCGAGCCTGCGCGCCACAAGCCCCTTCGTCGAGGGGCCAATCGGCCGCGGCACAAGCCCTGCGCCTGCAGAAGAGCCTCCGGCATCGTTTGCGCCTATGCGTGAACCCGAGCCGGAGCCGTTCCCCGCGGCCAAGCATGAGGAACCAGCGGCACCGTTCACCGTGCCGAAGACGGAACCCGTCGTGCCGCCTTCGCCGAGCCCGATGAAGAAGAAGCCGACGGCCATGCCCTCGTACGAGGAGATCGCGCCGATCATGCCGGCCGCCGCTCTGCTCGACGGCTCAGCCAAGAGCATGGACAGCAGGCAGGGGGCCTCGCAGGGGCCCGCCGATGCCAGCTCGCCTGAGGCAAAGGCTCCGGCCGCACCGCCGCGCCCCTACATGCTGCCGCAGGTCACGGAGATCCTCTCGAAGCACGCGAAGAAGCACAACGCCGCGCTCGAGATGGAGATCGCCGACAAGGCCCACATCCTGCAGAAGACGCTCGAGGACTTCCACGTCAAGGCGAAAATCATCAACGCGTGCCACGGTCCGGCCGTCACGCGCTACGAGCTCGAGCCGGCGCCGGGCGTCAAGGTCAGCAAGATCACGAACCTCGCCGACGACCTCGCGCTGAGCCTCGCCGCGACCTCCGTGCGCATCGAGCCAATCCCCGGCAAGGCCGCCATCGGCATCGAAGTGCCGAACAAGGAGCTCGAGGGCGTGCAGCTGCGCGAAGTCCTCGAGAACGAGAAGTTCCTCAAGGCGAAGTCGAAGTTGACCGTCGGCCTCGGCATGGACATCGGCGGCCAGGCCATCTTCGCCGACCTCGCGAAGATGCCGCATCTGCTCGTCGCCGGCGCCACGGGTTCCGGTAAATCCGTCTGCATCAACACGCTCATAACGAGCATCCTCTTCAAGGCGAAGCCGGAGGAAGTCAAGTTCATCCTCGTCGACCCGAAGATGGTCGAGCTCTCCAACTACAACGGCATCCCGCACCTCATGGTGCCGGTCGTCACCGAGGCCAAGAAGGCCGCATCCGTGCTCAACTGGTCCGTGCAGGAGATGGAGAAGCGCTATGCGAAATTCGCTGAGCACAACGTCCGCAACATGGAGACCTACAACACGAAGTTCCCCGAGGACAAGATGCCGGCCATCGTCATCATCATCGACGAGCTCGCCGACCTCATGATGGTCGCGCCGCACGACGTCGAGGATGCCATCTGCCGCCTCGCGCAGAAGGCCCGCGCCGCCGGCATCCACATGGTGCTCGCGACGCAGCGCCCGTCCGTCGACGTCATCACGGGCATCATCAAGGCCAACATCCCGTCGCGCATCTCGTTCGCCGTCTCGAGCCAGATCGATTCGCGCACCATCCTCGACCGCAGCGGCGCCGAGAAGCTTTTGGGCCGTGGCGACATGCTCTTCTATCCCGTCGGCGCGGCCAAGCCCATGCGCGTGCAGGGTGCCTTCATCAGCGATGAAGAGGTCGAGCACCTCCTGGACTTCATCCGCAGCCAGGGGCAGGAGATGGAGGCCAACGAGGAGATCATCACCTTCACCGAGAACGCCATGAAGGAGGATGAGGAGAAGGAGGAGGGCAAGGGCCGCCGCGCCTCGAAGTACGACGAGCTCTTGCCCGACGCCGTCAACCTCGTCATGTCGACGGGGCAGGCCTCGGCCTCGTCCATCCAGCGCCGCTTCCGCGTCGGCTACACGCGCGCCGCGCGCCTCATCGACGAGATGGAGGACCTCAGCATCGTCGGCCCGAACATCGGCAGCAAGCCGCGCGAGATCCTCATGAACTCAGAGCAGGCCGCCGCCGCGCTCGCCGCCTGCAGCGATGAATGACGCAGACGGACGAAAACTTTCACAAAAATAGCCGATAAAATAGTCGATGGACTGGAAAAGCACAGGATGCTTGTGGTATACTTGAGAATGGTTATGTAATTTATGGTCATATAAGTTCCAGTAAATTCCATGAGCAATACCAGAGACAATCATCCGGATTTCTCTTATGGGGGTAGATTTTTTTGAAGTACATGAGTGGTAACGAACTGCGCGAAGCTTATCTGCAGTTCTTTTCGGAAAAGAAAGGCCATCTGCGCCTGCCGAGTTTCTCGCTGATCCCGCAGGACGACCCGACGCTCCTCTTGATCGGCGCCGGCATGGCTCCGCTGAAGCCGTTCTTCACGGGCAAGATGAAGCCGCCCCGCACGCGCGTGACGACGAGCCAGCGCTGCGTCCGCACGGGTGATATCGAGAACGTCGGCCGCACGGCGCGCCATCAGACGTTCTTCGAGATGCTCGGCAACTTCTCGTTCGGCGATTACTTCAAGGGCGAGGCCATTCCCTGGGCATGGGAGTTCCTGACGGAAGTCATCGAGCTGCCGAAGGACAAGCTCTGGGTCACGGTCTACCCGGACGACACGGAGGCCATCGAGATCTGGAAGTCCCAGCCGGGCTTCCCGCAGGATCACATCGTCAAGATGGAGGACAACTTCTGGGAGATTGGCCCTGGCCCGTGCGGCCCGGACTCCGAGATCTACATCGACCTCGGTGAAGAGCGCGGTTGCGGCTCGCCGACCTGCGCTGTCGGCTGCGACTGCGACCGCTACCTCGAGATCTGGAACCTCGTCTTCACGCAGTACGACCGCCAGGAAGACGGCTCCTACAAGAATCTCGCCCATAAGAACATCGATACGGGTTGCGGCCTCGAGCGCCTCGCGTCCGTCGTGCAGAACAAGAAGACGAACTTCGAGACGGATCTGCTCTACCCGATCATCGAGTACGCGGCCAAGGTCGCGGGCGTCGAGTACGGCAAGGACGAGAAGACGGACATCTCGCTGAAGGTCATCGCTGACCACGCGCGCTCCATGGCCGTCATGATCATGGACGGCATCCTGCCGTCGAATGAGGGCCGCGGCTACGTGCTGCGCCGCATCCTGCGCCGCGCCATCCGCCACGGCCGCATGCTCGGCATCAAGGGCAAGTTCCTCGAGGGCGCCGTTGACGCCGTCGTCGAGATCTACCGCGATGCCAGCGACTTCGGCGAGCTCATCGCCAAGCACGACTACATCAAGAAGGTCATCAGCATCGAGGAAGACCGCTTCGCCGCAACGCTCAACCAGGGCATGGAGCTGCTCGACGCAGAGATCAAGAGCCTCAAGGCTGACGGCAAGGACGAGCTGCCGGGTGAGGTCGGTTTCCGCCTCTACGACACGTTCGGCTTCCCGTGGGAGCTCACGGAAGAGATCCTGCACGAGAACGGCCTCGACCTCGACAAAGAGGGCTTTGACAAGGCCATGGACGAGCAGCGCGAACGTGCGCGCAGTGCCCGTGCCGAGAACCAGCGCGTCGCTGTGCCGGACCTCTCGGGCATCGACGTCTCGAAGCTCAAGGTAGACCCGGAGGCCAAAGAGGCCAAGGTCGTCGCCATCTGGAAGGACGGCAAGCTCGTCGACGAGATTACGGACGGCGAAGAGGCCGGCATCATCCTCGACAAGACCCCGTTCTACGCAGAGGGCGGCGGACAGGTCGGCGACGAGGGCCTGCTGCTCGGCGAGTTCGGCCGCATCAAGGCGACGAACGCCAAGAAGTTGCCGGACGGCACGGTCTACCACGTCTCGTACGTAGAGGAAGGCCAGCTCAAGGTCGGCGAGACGGTCAAGATTGAAGTCGACCAGGAAAAGAAGCTCGCCTCGGCGCGCAACCACACGGCGACGCATCTGCTGCAGGCTGCCCTCAAGAAGGTCGTCGGCGACCAGGTCAACCAGGCCGGCTCGTCCGTCACGCCGGACCGCCTGCGCTTCGACTTCACGAACTTCGAGCCGGTCACGGCGCAGCAGCTCGCTGACGTCGAGGCACTCGTCAACAAGGTCATCCTCAAGGGCCAGGACGTCGAGATCTCGCACATGAGCCTTGACGAGGCCAAGAAGGCCGGCGCGATGGCGCTCTTCTCCGAGAAATACGGCGACGTCGTGCGCGTCGTGCGCGTGCCGGGCTTCTCGATGGAGCTCTGCGCTGGCTCGCACGTCAAGAACGTCGGCCAGATCGGCATGTTCAAGATCGTCGGCGAGACGGGCATCGCCTCGGGCGTGCGCCGCATCGAGGCCATCACGGGCAAGGCTGCGCTCGACTATGCAAATGAGAAGCTCGCCACTCTGCAGAAGGCAGCTGCCCTGCTCAAGGCAAACGAGGACGACGTCCCGGCAGCCGTCGAGAAGCTGCAGGCCGAGGGCAAGGAGATGGCCGGCAAGCTCGCCGAAGTCGCAGCGATGCAGGAGAAGGCCGATGCCCAGCAGCTCATCGCTGGCGTCAAGGACATCAACGGCGTCTCCGTCATCACGGGCAAGGCTAACGTCGAGAACATGGACTCCCTGCGCGACGTCGCTGACCTCACGCTCGACAAGCTCGGCAGCGGTGTCGTCGTGCTCGGCTGCGCCAACGACGGCAAGGTCAACCTCGTCGTCAAGGCATCGAAGGACGCCGTCAAGCGCGGCATCCATGCCGGCAAGATCATCAAGGAAGCCGCAGCAGTCGTCGGTGGCGGCGGCGGCGGACGTCCGGACATGGCACAGGCTGGCGGCAAGAAGGCAGAAGCCCTGCCGCAGGCATTCGAGAAGGCAGCAGCCGTCATCGAAGCACAGCTTGGCTGAGTACTATAGATCATGTGAAACCTCCCTCTCTGCGAGGGAGGTTTCGTTGATATCTCGATAGCTTATAAACAGATGATAGATGATGGAGGGTCCTGAATCTTGGAAGTCGATATCACAAAGAAAGTACAGTATCTGATGAAATACGGCCTCGTCGGCCTGATCCTCATTGCCGTGCTCTGTGCGGGTGGCATCTACTACTACCAGCATCAACACAAGTACTTCAACGTCTACGACGCGCAGGTCACGAGCTCGCTCGTCGCGGCGAAGGTACACGGCAATGCGATGATCACCGAGAAGGTCGTCGCAGAAGGGGAGCATGTCGAGGCCGGCGATGTCATCGCCCACGTGCAGAGCACGGTGACGGACGAGCAGATCGCGAACCTCGAGCAGACCGTCGCGCTCTCGCAGCGCAACCTCGATGAGATCAAGAAGGGGCAGACCGTGACGGTCGCCGTGCCGAGCCCCGCCCCGGCACCGGCCGCGAGCGCGCCGCGCAGCAGCGGTTCCTCGCAGAGCGTCGCGAGCGCCGAGTCCCGCATGAACCGCATGAACGAGCTCTTCGAGATGGGCGCCATCAGCGCCGTGCAGCGCGATGCCGCCGTCTCGGCCTACCATGCAGCCGTGGCCGCCGCCTCGTCGTCGGCTCCTGCCGCATCCGCGCCGTCGTCTTCGCCGGCCGTCCGCTACCAGACGACGACCCAGCCGCCTGATCCGAAGGCCGTGCAGAACGCCGAGCTGCAGCTCAAGCAGGCACAGGCCGCGCTCGACAACGCCAAGCAGGATGCCGCTGAGACCGACATCGTCGCGCCGGTAGCCGGCACGGTCTACTACGCGCAGGGCATCGACGAGGGCTCGACCGTCAAGGCGGGCGAGACCGTTGCGAGCGTCGGCAATGCCGACGACATCTGGGTCGAGGCCAAGGTCAGCCCCGACAAGGCCGCGAAGATCCGCCTCGGCCAGTTCGTCTCCTACGAGATCGACGGCCACCAGCTCCAGGGCTCCGTCCAGGACATCCAGCAGCCGGCCAAGAAAGATGACCAGTCCGCCGACAGCAGCGCCAATGGTGCCGATGCAGTGGCCAACGGTGCCGCATCCAACGCCGGTGCTGCCCAGACTGACCCGAACAACCTGAACAATCCGAACGCCCAGGACGCCCAGAGTGCGCAGGGCGCGCAGGATGGCCAGCAGGGCGCAGAGGCCAGCACGGCTGATGCCGCCGGTGGCGCCGCCGCCGCAAGCAGCCAGCCCAAGACGACCGCCGAGGTCAACGACGCCGACGATGCCGATGAAGACGTCATGATCATCCGCATCTCCATCCCGTCCGGCCTTAACTTCACCCTCAAGCCGGGGATGAAAGCCGTCGTCAAATTCGCGATGAACGGCTGAGACCCGGCAATCGGTGCATCAGTGCAATGGTTTGATACAAAAATCTCCCAATCTCCTTGGGAGATTTTTTTGTGGAGTTTTTGAGCAGATGAAAAAATAGGGAGTCAAAACCCTTTTCCTGGCAGGAGAACACGTTCTTTTGACGAAGTATATATTAAATTATTCATATTCGTGTAATGAATCAGCAGAGTGACAGAGCAAAACATAAAACAGTAGACAGTAGAAGGAAGGTGTTTCGATTGGAGCGGACAGACCTTGTGGTCCCGAAGTCCATCTACACAGCCGATGTGTTGATAAAGGCGGCCTACATGTTCTTGCATCAGGCCTATCTCCATATCACCGAAGATGAGACCGCGTGGACCATTCATTTCTCAGCAAAGGAGGGGGGCGCACTGGCCGGCATCACCCAGCGCTTTGAAAATGAATTGCTGGCCCAGCAGGTCCGCAGACTCGTCTTCCAGCAAACGCATTCTTTGCGCGAGATTCTCATGGCGCGTGCCATGTCCTCTTCACTCGTCGATCAGGAGGACACTCTGGCGCGGCTCGAGAAGGAGCAGGGACAGCAGGCCCATGCGGCGGGGCAGTTCGATTCTATCATGAAAGACTGGTTTGAACGGAATGAGAAATGAAACAAGCAGGATTTATCCGCGCGCGCTCTATCCCGTGCAGGTGATACGGCGCGCCGCGGCGGATTATCGAGAGATCTGCCGCATCGCGGTCGATGAGCGGCCGGATGCGACAATCTGCAGCTTTGCGGACAGCAGGGCGCCTCTGCCCATCGTCATGGGGGAGTTTTCCAACTATCTGATCGAGCTGCTCCATGCCGGAGAGTCTCGGGGAGGGCGCCTATGATCCTCGAGGCCCTGCTGCTGACCACCCTGCTGCTCCTGCTCGGCAGCGCATCCTATACGGACTGCCGCGTCAGCCACATATGGAACCGCCATCTCGGCTATGCGGCTGTGCCGATTTTCCTGCTCGACTTTGCCTATTACAGTCCGCTCGTAGGAGATGGCCTCGCCTATTGGCAGCCCTTCCTGCTCAATGCCGTCTGCCTGGCGCTTACAGGCCTCCTGCTCTACGCCCTGCACATCTGGGCGGCCGGCGATACGAAGCTCCTGCTGCTCGTGGCCCTGGCCATACCGGGGCGCCTCTATGGCGGGCACCTGCCGTATGTGGGCAGCGGCATCTTGATCGTGGCGTTCGCCTTCCTGGCGGCATTTGCCTATGTGGTGCTGTGCGGCCTCGGGCAGCGGTGGCGCGCGTCGCGCCGGCTGCAGGGACTGCAGGGGGAAAACATCCGGACCGTCGTGAAGAAGCTCGACTGGCCGCGCATCGCGGCGTCCTATCTGCTCATGGTCACGCTGGTGCAGCTGATCATGGCCATCGGGCACGTGCTGCTGCCGACTGCGGCAGCGAAAAGCCCTCTCATCGATGTGGCCGCCTCCTGCGCGCTGATTCTCGCCATCCTCTCCCTCCGGAGCCGCATGACGACGAAGCAGATGGCAGGTGGCGCGGTGTTGAGCAGCACGGGCCTCTTGCTCGGCAGTGCTGCCCAGATGCTCTCCATCTCGTATGCGATGAGTGCCGCCATCCTCCTCTGGACGGCGGTGCTCATGTGCCTGCGCATGCTCGTGCAGGATTACAATTACAGGACGATACCGACAGAGGAAGTTCGTGAGGGGCAGATCCTCGCGGCGGGCACGGTCTGCCGCTTCGCGCGCTCCCGCGTGCGGAACCTTCCCACCGGTATGACAGAAGACCTGTCCTCGCGCCTGACGGTGGAAGAAGCGGCGAGCGTCCGGCGCTGGCAGCAGTCTCGGTACGGGGAGGACACGGTCGTCATCGTGCGGAAGATTCCGTTTGCCATCTTCATTACCGTCGGTACGATTGCGTTTCTCATCTTTGAGGTCGTTGGCTTATGAATCTCTACTTTCGCGATTATCATGCCGGTTCGCGCTTGGCGCTCGTGCGCCGCGTCGATGCACCGGCTTCCGGAAATCCTCCTGTCCTCCGCTCGGAGGAGGCAGGAGGATATGAGCAGCTCCGTCTCGCCCGCGATGCTGCCTGTTTTGCCTCGGACCATGCCGCGCTTGCGCCAGTCAATCGCGAGGTCTGGCAGCAGCTGGCCGATGGCGACATCATCACGGTGAATGAGGAAGGCCTTGTACACCGGCTGTTTTCTGGCCGGGAGCGCGCCGCGACTGTCTACCTCACGGGGCATTGCAATTCCAACTGCATCATGTGCCCCGTGTCCGATGAGGAGCGGCGTACGAGCGGCGGCCTGGCGGATGAGGCCATGATGGCGTACCTGCAGATGCTGCCGGCCGATGTCCGCCATATCACCGTGACGGGCGGCGAGCCGACGCTGCGCACCGCGCTGTTCCTCCGGACCATGCGCACGATAGCGGTGCGGTTCCGGCAGGCCGATGTCCTGCTGCTGACGAACGGGCGCTCCTTCTCGCTGCAAGGCTTCCTGCAGGAACTGCTGCATCTCTGCCCCGCGCACCTCTGCGTGGCTATCCCACTGCACGCGCCAGAGGCCGGGCTCCACGATGCCATCACGAGAGCGCCCGGCAGCTTTGTGCAGACGAATGAGGGCATCGGCAATCTCTTGGCACAGGGGATCGCCGTGGAGCTGCGCGTCGTCGTGAGCCGGAAGAACGCCGCGTACCTGCCGGAGCTGGCGGACTTCATCGTGGCGCACTATCCAGAGGTGCACGTCGTCAATTTCATCGGCCTGGAGACGCGGGGGAACTGTGCGCGCCATCTCCAAGCACTCTATCTTGATGCGCCCGCGGCCTTCCGGGCGGTGCAGCCCGCAGTCCTGAAGCTCATGGAGCATGGCATCGATGTGCAGCTCTACAATTTCCCGCTCTGTGCGGTGGCGCCGGGCTTCTGGGAAATCTGCCGCCGCAGCATCACGCCGGAAAAGATCCGCTATGCGCTAGCTTGCGGGGACTGCGCAGCACGGCCGTACTGCGGCGGCTTCTTCCAGACCACGCTCGCGATGACGAAGCCACACGTGCAGCCCATTCCCCGCACGGCGCTATTCATGGATAATCGGGACACTCAGGATGCACATGCATCTGAGAGATCGGGAAGGGAGGTTTGACCGTGCTGAATCACTTCAATTTCAGGGCGCTCGACGACGGCGATTTCCTGATCACGAATGATTATGGCCGGGCGCTGTTCGTATCGCCGGAGGAGTTCCAGCGCTTCCTGCGGCAGGACTTCGATGGGGCGGAGGCGCTGTACCAGCGGCTGCACCGTGCGCACTTCGTGCTGGACCCCATGGAGATATATGCGGACAGCATGACCGACGAGCTGCGCGAGATGAAGCAGTATCTTTGCTATGGCACGGCGCTGCACATCTTCGTCGTCACGAATCAGTGCAATCTCCGCTGTATCTACTGCCAGGCGCAGGACCACCAGCACTTCGAACGTGGGAGCATGTCCCCTGAGACGGGCAGGCGCGCCATCGACCTGGCACTGCAGTCGCCCAATCCGTCGCTCGCCTTTGAGTTCCAGGGCGGAGAGCCGCTGCTCGCGTTCCCCGTCATCCGCGAGATGGTGTGCTATGCAGAAGCGCAGCGCGGGAAGAAACAGGTCAGCTTCACCGTTGTCTCGAATCTCTCGCTGCTGACGGATGAGATGGCGGATTTCTTTCAGGAACACCGCGTTACTGTCTGCACTTCGCTCGACGGACCGGCCGCCATCCACGAGACGAACCGCCGCGCACAGGCCGTCGGCATGAGCAGCTACGAGAAGATGTGTGCGGGCCTGCAGAAACTGCACGAGAGGGGCATCTTTCCCGGCGCAGTCGAGACGACGACGCGCTACACCCTCGCGCATGCGCGCGAGTTGCTTGCGGAATACGTGCGCCAGGGCATGCAGACGATTTTCCTGCGGCCCCTGACGCCGCTCGGCTTTGCAAGGTCGGACTGGCAGGCGGTCGGCTATACGGTGGATGAGTTCCTGACCTTCTACCGGCAGGCACTAGACGAGATCTTCCGCCTGAACCGCGAGGGCGTCCGCCTGCGGGAACAGCATGCCGTGTTCTTCCTGCGCAAGATCTTGCAAGGCCGTGCCGACAACTACATGGAACTGCGCTCGCCGTGCGGCGCCGGCTTCGGCCAGCTGGCCTATTACTACAACGGCGATGTCTACACGTGTGACGAGGGGCGCATGGTGGCCGAGGCGGGCGACCCAGCGTTTCGCCTCGGCAATGTCTATCGCGATACGTATGCATCGCTGATGCGTTCGGATACCTGCCGGGCGACCTCTGTCGCCTCTGTCCTGGAATCCCTGCCGGGATGCTGTGACTGCGCGTATCAGCCGTACTGCGGCGTCTGTCCCGTCGTTCAATACGCGTCGAGCGGCAATATCTTCCCGCGGGAGGCCAATACATACCGCTGCCAGATCTACAAGGGGATTCTCGATACGCTCTTTGCCATCCTCAAGCATGGCTCGGAAGAAGAGCGGGAAATCTTGAAAGCATGGGTGAGGGATGATCATGAAGATAATCAGTAAAAATCCATTCCGCGATACGAAACTCAGCGGCTATCAGGGCTATTTCAAGAAGGCGTCCGTCGTCGTGCTGGCCATCGCGCTCTTCCTCGTCGTTTATTCCCTGCTGCTGAGCTTTGCTTCACCGAACCATTACGCGGCGGCGCACATCGGCGAGACGGAGGCCGTCGTCGAGAGCGCGGGCGGCACGTACATCGGTGCGGTGGCCGATGCGTATTACGAGGGAGAAGGCGAGTTCCGTCATCTCGACGGCTCCGTCTACGAGGGCAGCTTCTCCAAGTCCCAGCGCAGCGGCCAAGGGACGTTCCGCTTTGCCAATGGCGATGTCTATACGGGAAGCTGGGCGAATGACGAGATGGTCGAGGGGACGTACACCTTTGTCGATGGCCGCACGTATCAGGGAAAGTTCGAGGACGGCCGCTTCACCTCGGGCGTCTTCTCGCTCGGAAGCCAAGCAGCTGCGCTCGGCTTCCGGGAGTTCTCGGCCGACGTTGAGGACGGCGCGCTCTCAGCGCTGAATTTCACGCAGCAGGACGGCACGCATTACAACGGGGCGCTGTCCGGCTGGGCCGAGATAAAATACGCCGACGGCAACACATATGCCGGCAACGTGCAGCAGGGCGTGCGCAGCGGTCAGGGGACATTTCGCTGGCGTTCGGCTGATGGCACGGAGATTGCCTCTTATGTAGGGACCTGGCAAGATGATCAGATGAACGGCCTTGGAACATATCGATATACCAAAGATGTATATCCGTGTTTGACCGGCACATTCAAGCAGGGCGTGCCTGACGGTGAGATGAAATACGCCAAGAACAGCTCGAAGACGTTCAAGGCCATCTGGAAAGACGGCGCCTGCACGCAGGTCAAGGAATAAAGGAGGAAGACGGTATGGCGGAGCTATCATTCCCGCATGTGGAGCAGAAAATCGAGGATTTTCTCTATGATGAAGAAGGCAATATCCCAGTCGGCAAGGTCTTGATGATCGGGTCCATGATCCTGATCCTGGGGCTCCTGATGGCCGACGATGCCTTTGCGGCACATCGCTCGCATTCCTCCCATTCCTCCCATTCGTCTCATCAGAGCGGTTATTCGGGCGGCCACAGCTCGCATACATCGCATGCGTCGCATCAGAGCAGCTACTACGACGCGGCACCGGCTGCGCCGTCGTCCGGCGGCAGCTCTGCTGCTTCGGTGGCCTCGCATGCCTCGCACAGCAATGTGGCGCCGTCTGCCGCGGAAGTGCAGTCGCTGCACGCGGTCGGCAGTGGCGATACCGTTCATCTCGACGCTGCAGAGCAGGCCTTGCAGCCGGCTGCCGATGTGCCGGCTACGACATCCCTGCATGCGCCTGACGCGCAGGAACCGTGATGCCGGGAGGAGAAGAACATGAATGCACAAACGGTACAACTCTTGAGTATCCTGTCGGCCTGCCGGCCTGACGATGAGGAGCTGGCGCGGGAGAGCCGGATCGGCCGCATCATGCAGTCGGAGGACTATCAGGCTCTCATGCACCGCCAGGCCTTTGCCGGGCTCATGCAGGACCATTTCACGGAGGCGAAGCTGCGCACGTATACGGCTGAGCAGCTCGACCGCGTGGAGAAGGCGCTGCCGATCCTTTCGGATTGCCTGGACAATCTACTGTTCTCGCTGAAGAACGGCGATTGCCCGTCGCTGACGAGCGCAGACCGGCCGGATTTCACCGACCCCGAGCCGCTCGCCGCCCTTCGCGACCGCTTGGAAGAAGGCACCGGCAAGAATTATTGCAATATTCCCGACAAGGACTTCCTGCACATCTTCGACGATGCGACCGTCAAGTCCCTGCAGCCGTATTTCCTCGAGCTGCCGCAGCCTTGTGAGGACTACGATGCGGCCATCCGGGCGGTCCTTGCGGGGAAGCGCTACTGCATCCGCGCCTCTGAGGTCAAATCCCTCGAAGAGGCGTATCGCGGAGAGGCGGACGCCTGCCTGCGGCAGCTCGGGACGAAGCGCACGCAGCGCTTCAAGCTCCGCCTCGGCAAGGCGCTCATCGGCCTTTTTGCCGTCCTGCTGCCGCCTCTGGCGGCTTCGCTGACGGGGCTGCTTACGAGCTCCGCAACGCATGGCCTGATGGCCTTCCTGTTCCTCTGTGCGATTGTCTTTTGGCGGAAGGGGTGAGGCATCATGAACAAGAAAGAATATCTCGAATCCCTCCGCGCGCAGGTCGCAGATGACGCTTCGCGGCAGGGAGGCAGGAAGCTGCTGAAGAGCAGCGCGATGCTGCTGGCTGCGGCGCTGGCCGCAATCGGCATCGGCATGGGCATCTCGCATGCCCAGCGCAATAGCGCCTATGAGCATTACCAGCAGAGTGGCGAGCTCTCCTATGAGTATCTGGATGTCAAAGATGCGTTCGCGAGCTGGAACCAGAAGGACGTCGGCAACGATGTCGATGCCCTGCTGGCGGGCGGCAGGATCCTGCTGCGCGACAACCTGCGCGTGACAGGCGCGTCTGCTGTTCCCGCGGAGTCGGGCTTCCGGCAGATCCCCGATGCGTCATACCTGAATCTCGTCGGCAATGCGATCGTTTACCGCAGCGACAAGGACCGCCATATTTACGCGGCGGACCGCGACTCCCTGCAGAGCCACCTGCTCTACGATGGCAATGCCGGCGAGGTCTTCTGCGTCGGCACGCGCGTCTACTTCATCGACTACGATGCGGGCGGCGTAGTATCGTATCTTGATCTGGCGGCGCCGTCCGACAAGAAGGCGGTCACGGCGGAGGGCGTGAGCTCCTTTGCCGTATGCGGCGATGAAATCCTCTACCTGAACGCCGCGCACACGCTGCGCCACGCCGCCCTGTCCGCGGAAAACGGCGCGAAGATCCATCCCAGAGACCTGATGCAGCGGGTGGAGCGCTTCTACCTGTACGATGCGGGCATTGTCGCGGAGAGCAGGGACACCGTCGCCTCCTTCACGATGCAGGGCGACCGCGTGCAGCGGCGCTATCGTTCCACGGATGGCGATCTACAGGTGGCGGGCTTCCTGCCCGGGCAGCAGCTCCTGTTCATCCGGGAGAATGGCTCCTATGCAACCGTCCGCCTGGGGGCCGCGCAGGCTCAGCCGCTGCCATTTGACGGCGCAGACACGCGGACGCTCACCTCGCTGGTGCAGGATGAGGCGGGTGCGATTTACGGCGTCGCCTGCGCGAAGAAGGATACGTCATCAAGGGCTTCCGAGCTCGTCGTCTTCGGGACAGCCGGGACAGTCGGAACAGATGGAAAGGCGGGGAGATGAATGGCAGAGGAACGCGCATCGTCTACACAGATCAATACGCAGGTCAACACACAGGTCAATGCGGACGCCATGAATCCGCGCCCCGCGGCGACCTCGCTGAATCCCGGCCTGCGCGGCGCAGAGACCGAGATCAATCTGCCGTCGCAGGAACAGGGGGCGGCGGATTTCACCCAGATCAACGACCTCCTGCACCGCGCAGCGCAGGGAATACCGGCAGGCACCATGCTGCTCGATAAGTACCGAGTGGAACGCTTGCTGACGGCGGCCACGGGCGAGGCCACGCTCTACGTCTGCTCCTATGGTGGCAAAGAGTACGTCGCCAAGGTCTACCGCAGGGCGGCGGCCATCAAGGACTCCGTTGTCGCGGCACTGCGCAGCATCGACTCGCCGTATGTGGCGCGGCTGTTTGAGACGGGGACCTGGCAGGGTTTCCCGTTTGAGATCATCCCGTACTACGCGGCGGGCAGCCTGCAGGGGCGGCGGTTCTCGCTCTCCCAGCTGCAGCAGGAGATCATACCGGCCTTGAATGAGGGCCTCAAGGTTCTCCACGGTCACAACATCATCCACAAAGACCTCAAGCCATCGAACATCATGCTCTGCGATGACGGGCGCCATGTCGCCATCATCGACTTCGGCATCAGCTCGGTGCGCGAGCAGGGCCGCACCGTCCTCGTGACGCGGACGGGCATGACGCCGGACTACTCGGCCCCGGAGACCTACAACAACCTGTTCCTCGCAGAGTCGGATTACTATTCGCTGGGCATCACGATCTACGAGCTGTTCTGCGGCCATACGCCGTACGGCGATGTGGACCCCGAGACGCTCGAGCGCTATCTGGCCATCCAGCAGGTGCCGATGCCGGATTCCTTCCCGGCCCGCCTCAAGCAGCTGATCCTCGGGCTGACGTATCAGGACATCACGCACCGCAAGGAGAAGGGCAACCCGAACCGGCGCTGGACCTACGAGGAAGTCAAGCGCTGGTGTGCCGGCGAGGATGTGCCGGTGCCGGGGCAGGGGGCGGCGTCGACCCTACTCGGCTCCGATGCCATCCGCATCCCACCGGTCACCTTCATGTACAAGCGCTATACCGACCTCGGGAAGTACGTGCTGGCGCTGGCCAGCGACTGGAACAACGGCAAGAAACGCCTCTACCGCTCGAATCTCTCGACGTACTTCAACAAGTTCAATGCCGATTACGCCAACATCTGCCTCGATGCCGAAGAGGCCCTGCGCCACCGCCATGCGGACGAAGACGTGGAGTTCTTCCGCGTGATCTACCGCCTCTATCCAGGTTTCCAGCCGTTTATCTGGCAGTCGCATCAGTGGCCGGACATGAAGGCCTTGGGGATGGACCTGCTGCAGGCCCTGCAGGGCAGCCAGGACGAGCTGCCACAGGCCGCGCAGCCTTTCCTGGGGTTCGTCGCCAGACAGCTCTTTTCCGTGCGGGAACAGGTCGTCCACCGCGAGCAGCCCGACCGCATCCAGCAGATCAACGCACTCGAGACCCGCTGCAACAATGCCGCCGCGACCAAGGACTGGCCGACCGTCATCCGCGAGCTCTATCTCTTGGCCTATCTCTACGCAGAGGAGCGGGAGCTCGTCGTCCCGTTCGGGCGCTTTGCCGATATCGAGGCGTTTGTGGATTATTTCAAGGACAAGCTCAAGCGCGGCGAATCCATCGACGAGGAGGCGGCCTTCCTGATCCCCGCGCCCGGGGCAGGAGCCGGCAGCGTCCTTCCTGCCTTTGCCGCCTGGCTGATCACGCAGGGCAAGGGCGATTGCCTGGGAAAGGAGGCTTTTCGTTGAGTGGGCCGAAAGTATCCGTCTACACATTGACGGCAGAAGAGTTGGCAGCCCTGGCGGCAGAACTAGAACGCCAGTTGCAGGAAATGGAACGGCGCGAGGCGCTCCTGGAAAGGGCGCGCGTGTACGAGTCCGAGCTGACGGAGTATGAGAGAGCGCTGCCACTGCTGCAGCAGTCCCTGCAGCGGTCAGAGGGCTGGGTCGACACCAAAAGCTTTGCGGCCGGGATGAAGGCCGCAACAGAGAAGCTCGCCTCGTGCCGCAAGCTGCTTACATCCATCGTCCAGGCGCAGGACAATGCGCAGGCGGAGCGCAGGCTCTCCGAGCTCGCGGCCATCGTCCCGGAGCTCGAGGAGGTGTTCTCAGAGCAGCGCGAGCAGGGGCTGGCACTAGAGCAGCGGCTGGCTGATGCGCTGGACACGACGGTGGCGGGACTGTTCCGGCCGGATGCTGCGCCGCAAGAGACGAAGGAAGCGAAGGGAGCATCGGAGCAGAGCCTGCCGGCCTTCGTCCGGTCCGATGTCGAAACACTGCTGTCCCTGAAGGACAACCACTATCTGCCGCTTACCTACCGCCGGATTGTCGAGCAGGCCATCGCGCACATGCGGCAGGCGCAGCAGGAGCAGCGTCTGGTCTCCTTCTGCGAGGTCGAGCTTCCGGATGTGCTGGCGCAGTGCCGGGCGTTCCTGAGCCTCTGGCAGTCATCCGGCAACCGCTATCTGCAGCTGCTGCGGCGCTATGAGGCGCTCTGTCAGATGAACGGGAGCCAGCCCGAGCTCGTGCCCTTCGCCGAAGAGGCCGCCGGGCGGCTGTCCTCTCTCATCGCGGCAGAGGAAGCCTCTGCCAGAGCGGCGGCCGAGCAGGCCTATATCCGGCAGGCCATGGATGAAGTCATGGCAGAAATGGGCTACGACGTGCTGGGGGACCGCGAGGTCCGGAAGCGCGACGGCCGGCACTTCGCCAACGAGCTCTACCGCTGTGAAGGCGATACGGCCGTCAGCGTCACCTATGCAGACGATGGCCAGATCGCCATGGAATTCGGCAAGACGGATGACCGGGACCGCCTGCCGACGCAGGCAGAGAGCGCCGAGCTCGTGCGGCAGATGCATGCCTTCTGCCAAGACTTCGAGGAAATCGAGGCCCGGCTCGCTGCCCATGGTGTCTGCCTGGACAAGCGCATCGCCCTGACGCCGCCGTCGGCCGATTACGCGCAGATCATCAACCTCAGGGATTACGCGGCGGCCCCGCGCGCAGACGGCCGCGAGGCCGGCCGTGCCCGGCAGAAGAAGCAGCCAGCCACTGCAAGACAGGCAGGTGAACCCGAATGAAACGCTATAAGATATGCCCGGGCTGCGGCGAGCAGAATCCGCCGAGCGCCATGGAATGCGAGTACTGCGGCTACGACCTGATGAATACGCCGGCAGTCGACCCGGAATGCGCGCCTGCCGCGCCCGAACCGGCTGACCAGGCAGAGAGCGCGGGCAGCGCGCCCGTGGAGGCTCCGTCGACGCATCTCGTGCGCATCTGCTCCTGCGGTGCGGCCAATCCGCCGCAGGCCCGCAAATGCCAGCGCTGCGGCGAGGACATCTCCGACATCCTGCCCGTCGCAGAACCTGCTGAGGCGCCGAAGCGCTTTGCGCTCGAGGAGATCGGCACGGGCCGCTGTTTCCCCGTCCCTGCCGGCACGATCGTGATCGGCCGCGAGAACGCCATGCGCGAGATTCTCGCCGACAAGCCCTACGTGAGCCGCATCCACGCGAAACTGACGGTGGCGGACGGCAGGCTCTACATCGAGAACCTCAGCCATACGAATTACACCTACGTCAACAATGAGCGGATCCCGGCGGGCAGGATGGAGCTCAAGCCGTCCGATGAGATCGGCCTCGGCGGCCTTGCCATCGACGGCAGGCGGCAGGAGCAGGCGGCCTACTTCCTCGTGGAGAAGATGCCATGAGCTGCAGTCAGACCGTGAATATCGCGCGCATCCTCTATCCCGTGCGGGCGCTCGGGCCGGGAAATCGCCTGGGCATCTGGCTGGCCGGCTGCCCGCGCCGCTGCCCCGGTTGCAGCAATCCGGAGCTCTGGCAGGCGCAGGCGGGGCAGGCGCTCTCGCAAGAGCGCCTGCAGGAGCTCCTGCGGCCCTTCCTTTCGCGTGAGGATCTCGGCGGTGTCGTCGTGACGGGCGGCGACCCCTTCTTCCAGGCGGACGCGCTGCTGCCCCTGCTCGCATATCTCGACCGATCCGTGCCGGACATCCTGGTCTACACGGGCTACACGTACCAGCAGCTCTTGCACCTCGGCAAGAGTGCGCGCGCTTGCCTGCAGCACATCGGCGTCCTGATCGATGGCCCGTACCGGCAGGAGGAGAACGACGGTCATCCGCTGAAGGGATCAGCCAATCAGCAGATCTACTTCCTGCGGCCCGAGCTGCGGCCGCGCTACGAAGCGTACCTTGAAGGGCCGTCCCATCCAGTCCAGAATTTTACGATGAAGCACGGCATCATCTCGGTGGGCATCCACCGCCGCGATTTTGCCGATGCGGTTGCGCAGCAGGCGAAAAAGAAAGGAATAATCCTCCATGACAGACCGTAAAGCACAGGAGTACATACCAAAATGGCATCGGGAGCTCGATCTCTTCTCACAGATCAAGCCGCTGCTGATCCTCGATGGCAATGTGCTGGATGTCTACCAGTACCCCGTAGAGGGCAGCATCCCGAAGGGCTCGATCGTCCGCCTGACGGATTACCTCTATTATTTTTTCAAGGACCGCGGCTATGAAGCCATCGTGTTCTACGACAACCTGCGCGGCTTCTACAACACGTGTGAGCCAGAGCTCGTCAAGAAGTTCGGCGGCATGGTCCAGGCGGAGCCGTACAGCGGCACCATCCGGGTGGAGTTCCGCGGCGCGAAGGATACGGGCGCAGTCGCCATGGTCGGCAGGGCGCTGGCCCAGAACAAGGTCAGCACGGTCATCGTGATGAACATGGCCTCGCGCTACATCAGCTCGCCGGACAATCTGACGCAGGAAGAAGTCGATTCGTTCAGCGGCCTCGTGCGCGCCCTGCTCGAGGCGCGCGATACGATGGACAGCAAGCACGTGATGCGCAAGAACCTGCTGGTCGTCATCGCCAATAAGCTCAACGACCTGCCGCCGTGGTTCTACCTGCAGAACCCGAATGCCAAGAGCATCGCCATCAGCGAGCCATCGAAGGAGGAGCGCGAGCGCCTCGTGATGGGAGAAAATTTCTCCTCCTTCTTTGCGCGCGACATCTATGAGGCAGACCGGCCCGCCTACGAGAAGGACCCGGAGAGCCTGCACAAGGTTCAGGAACGCTTCGTGGCCCTGACCGAGGGCATGAGTTTCACGGAGCTCAACGGCCTGCGCAAGCTCTGCAAGAAGGAGCGCCTGCACATCCATGAGATGAGCACGGTCGTTGACCTCTACAAATACGGGATCCGCGAGAACCCCTGGAAGAATCTCGACCTCGAGGAAATCAAGCAGGCGGCCGTGCGGTTCGAGGAGCGCGTGAAGGGACAGCCGGCGGCGCAGAGCAAGACGCTCGATATCGTGAAGCGCGCGATTACGGGCCTCTCCGGCCTGCAGGGGTCCTCCCATGGGCGGCCCAAGGGCGTCCTGTTCTTTGCGGGGCCGACGGGCACTGGCAAGACGGAGACGGCCAAGACGCTCGCGGAGATCCTGTTCGGCAGCGAGGATGCCTGCATCCGCTTCGATATGAGCGAGTACAGCCAGCCGCACAGCGACCAGAAACTCCTCGGCGCGCCGCCGGGCTATGTCGGCTATGAGGCCGGCGGCCAGCTGACGAATGCCGTGCGCAACCGCCCGTTCTCCATCCTGCTCTTCGACGAGATCGAGAAGGCCCATCCGACCATCCTCGACAAGTTCCTGCAGATCCTCGAAGATGGCCGCATGACGGACGGGCAGGGACAGACGGTGTACTTTTCGGAGTGCATCATCATCTTCACGAGCAATCTGGGCATCTACACGCGCGATGCGCGCGGTGAGCGCCACCTGAACGTCACGATGGACATGACGTACGAAGACGTCGCCAAGCGCGTGCGCCGTGCCATCGAGGACTACTTCAAGCTGGAGCTCGGGCGGCCGGAGATCCTCAACCGCATCGGCGAGAACATCGTCGTCTTTGACTTCATCCGCCCGGACGTCGCCGAGCGTATTCTCGCGGCGCAGGTCAAGAAGATCGTCCGCTTCCTGCGGGAAGACAAAGAAATCGCGCTCACGCTGTCGGACAAGGCACAGGCAAAGCTCAGGGAGGCGGCACTTTGCAATCTGGCCAACGGCGGCCGCGGCATCGGCAACATCGTCGAGAGCCACCTGATCAACCCGTTGAGCCGCTTCCTCTTCGACCACGACCTCTACGAACGGACCTGCGTAGAGGTCCAGGATATCGACGCCTTCACCACGCCGGTGTCCCTGATCGCGGAAGCCCGACCGATGGATGAGCAGGCAGCAGAGGAGGGATGAGATATGGAAGTCTACATGCATACGGTGAGTGGCAGCCACAAGGCGCAGAATGAGGACCGCATCCTCGCCGGGCCGCAGGTCTATCAGGATGTGACGGCCGACATGGATTTCGCGGGCGGCTTCGTGGCCGTGGCGGACGGCGTGGGCGGCAATTACGGCGGCGCGGCAGCAGCGCAGTTCCTCTGCGAGCGGATTGCCGGCCTGCCGCGGCCGGAGCTCGAGTCACTGCGCGCCGTCAATGAAGCCCTGCTGGCCCATGGCCGCGGGACGCCAAATAGCGGGAAGATGGCCGCGACATTCTCGGGGCTCTTTTTCGGAGAGGGGCTGCCCGTGCTCGTCCACGCCGGCAACACGCGGGTCTATGCGATCCAGGCCGGCAAGTACCTGCGGCAGCTGACGCGGGATGACACCGTCGTGCAGTACCTCCTGGATACGGGGAAGCTGACGGAAGAAGAAGCGGAGTCGTATGCGGCGCGCAACGAAATCACTTCCTGCTTCGGCGGTGGCCGTCCGGACCTGCTGCGCCTGACGATCCGGCGCCTGCCGGATGATGCGCAGCAATACCTCCTGACGACGGATGGCATCCATGAGTACGCATCCACCGACGAGCTGGAGGACATCCTCGCCGCCGCGCAGGGGGACTGGCTGGCGGCCGTCAAGCAGATGGTCAAGCTCGCCAAAGACCACCGTTCCCCGGATGACTGCACGGCCGTGATCCTCGATGCGGCGGTCTGACCGCAGGCCATGGCCGTGAGACCATGAGGACAGGGTGATGGAGAATAGAAAGAGAGTGATGATATGAGCTGGCGTTTTCGCAAGAGCATCAAGATCGCACCGGGCGTGCGCATCAATTTTGGCAAGTCGAGCACGAGCCTGAGCATTGGCGGCAAGGGCTTTCATCGGACTTATAGCTCGACGGGGCGGGTGACCGACTCCATCGGCATCCCCGGCACGGGCATCTCGTACACGACGACGCACTCCAGCCGCAAGCGGGCCGCGCGCAGCGTACCGGCCCCCGCCGCATATGCCAGGCCGGTACCGGCCGTGCCGCAGGCGCCTGTCGTGGACATCGCGGCAATCCGCGCTCAGATTGCCAGCATCTACCGGACCGCGGACACGCCCATCGACTGGAAGAAGATGCTCGTGACGGATGACCCGCAATACCATTACTTCAAAGAGCGCGCCGAGGCCATCCTGAACGGGGACATCGACGCCTACTTTGAGGTCATCAACGGGCTCAATCCCCTGAACGACCTGATGGAATACGGCAGCGGCTTCGAATGTGGCACGGATGACCCGCGCCAGCTGTCCGTCCACTTCCACGTCAACAGCGACAAGGTCCTGCACGATGCGAGAGCGCTGCCCAAGGAGACGTACTACGATCTCCTGCAGGACTACGTGTGCGGCTGCGCCATCCGCATCGCGCGCGACATGTTCGCCATCCTGCCCATCCGCGGGATCATCGTCGATGCCTGGGACCACCGCGATGAGATCCTGTCGGTCGCGTTCAAGCGCCGCGCCTTCGCCGCGCTCGACTTCGCGCATCTCGACCCGTCCGATACCATCGAGCAGTTCGAGCACCGCATGGCCTTCCAGCCGGCGAAGGGCTTCGCGCCCATCGTGCCATTGGACGATTTTTGAAGTGTCTGGGGCAGAGACATTACATATACTGTGGCGAAAAAGTTACATCTTTGTTAAGGATGTAACTTTTTTTCGAGTGGCGTCTTTTCTTTTTGAGGATGCTGTGTTATAATGACAATAAATTTTCACTAACTAAAGGATTAAAGACGAAAAGCTTTGCTTTTCGGATTCGATATGGGGAGGGGAAAGGGTATGGTGAACCCAAAACTCAAGGATGAGCTCAATGACCAGCTCTGTGAGGCGATGCTGTCGCTGGAGACGGTGGACGAGTGCTACCAGTTCTTCGAGGATCTCTGCACGATCAGCGAGCTCAAGGCGATGAGCCAGCGCCTCGAAGTCGCGCGGATGCTGCGCGCGGGGCACACGTACGATGACATCGTCGCGCGCACGGGGGCGAGCACGGCGACGATCAGCCGCGTCAAGCGCTGCCTCAACTACGGCGCCGACGGCTACCGGATCGTCCTTGACCGGCTGGCACCGGGGGAAGAGAAGGAACCCTCGCACAAGTGAGTGGCTTCCTATTAATAGGAAGAAAATGGAAATAAGATAGAAGCAGGATAAAAGGAGACAGACACATGGACAAGGAAAGACTGACACTGGAGATCCCGTACGGCATGCGCGATTTCCTGCCGACAGAAGCAGCGGAGAAGCGCGCAATCGAGGCGGAGCTCGCCGCGCTGTTCGCGGAGTGGGGCTACGACGAGGTCGTCACGCCGACCATCGAGTACCTCGACAACCTGACGCTCGGCGCGAGCCGCGCGCTCGAGCCGCATCTCTTCAAGCTCTTCGACAAGGACAACCGCACGCTCGCGCTGCGCCATGAGATGACGACGCCGATCGCGCGCCTCGCCGCGAGCCGCCTGCGCGACTACCCGCAGCCCTTAAAGCTCTCCTATGTCAGCAGTGTCTTCCGCTACGAGCAGACGCAGGCCGGCCGCCAGTGCGAGTTCCATCAGGCTGGCGTCGAGCTCATGGGCTCAGCGACGGCCTTTGCCGATGCCGAGGTCATCGCGCTGGCCATCCAGGGCCTGCTGCGCGCCGGCCTCACGGACTTCACGATCTGCCTCGGCCAGGTCGAGTTCGTCTCGGGCATCATGAACCAGTACCAGCTTACAGATGAGACGAAGCAGACCCTGCAGACGGCGCTCGAGAAGCACGACCTCGTCTCCTTCGACCGCGCAATCGCCGCGCTCGACCTGCCCGAGAAGGCCAAGAAGACGCTCGGCTACCTGCCCGTGCTCAATGGCGGCGCGGAGATGCTCAAGAAGAGCTACACGCTCGCACTCAATGAGCAGAGCCGACGCGCGCTCGACAACCTCGCGGAGATTTACCGCCTGCTCCAGTCGTACGGCGTCGAGCAGTACGTGCGCTTCGACCTCGGCATCATCCGCGACTTCAGCTACTACACGGGCATGGTCTTCGAGGCGTACACGCCGGGCCTCGGCTTCCCACTCGCCGGCGGCGGCCGCTACGACCACCTGCTGTCTGACTTCGGCAGCGCCTGCCCAGCCACGGGCTTTGCCATCGGCATCGAGCGCATCCTGCTCGCGCTGACGCGCCAGGGCCTCGAGAAGCCGGACCAGCCGAAGGACATCTACCTCGGCTACGCGCCGGGCCGCGAGCACGACGCCATCCAGAAGGCGCAGGAGCTGCGCGCAGGCGGCAAGGTCGTCGAGCTCGCGCTGCTGTGCCAGACGGAGGACGATGCCCGCGCGATGCAGCAGACGAAGGGCTACGCGAGCCTCGTCTACCTCGCATGAGCATGCGGGGGCGCGTGCGCCAGTTCGTCCGCGCCGTCACCGAGCGCATGGACGAGGGAGACCGCGCCTTCGTCCGCGCGAACCTGCCCGCAAAGGCCCTGCCGCTCTTCGCGGCGATGCACCCGGCTGACCAGGTCCACGTGCGCAACGTCGCCTACACGGCTCTTGCGCTCGCAAAGGAGCATGGGCTGCCCGCGGAGCAGCGCGCCTTCCTCGTGCGCTGCGCGCTGCTGCACGATGTCGGCCGCCGCAAGGGTGACCTCGACATCCTCGGCAAGGTCTTCGCCGTCCTCATGATGCACTATCTGCCAAGCGCCTCAGAGCGTCTGATGGAGCGCCCGAGCCGCCTCGGCCACGCGCTCTACGTCTACCGCCACCATCCGGCCATCGGCGCCGCCCTGCTGCGCAAGATCGGCATGGAGGAGGAGGCCGCCGTCATCGAGCGCCACCACATGGCCGCCGCGCCGGGTGACAGCCTCGTGCTCGTGCTCCTGCGTGAGGCCGATGCTCGCAACTAACAGCTGGAGCTTTGTACGCAGAAAATGGACAAGCAAACAATTTACAAAGATTTCTTGACGAATCAGGATTTTGGTGTTAACATAAGGGACATCGAAATCCTTTAGCAAGATAAAGAGTGAAAATCACAGGAATCATATCCGGAACATACTATCAGGAGAGGGAATATGAAAAACACCATGGATTACCTGACCATCGCCCTGCCGAAAGGCAAGCTCTTCTCGCTCTCGGCCGACCTTCTGGCCAAGGCGGGCTACACGGCGGAAGGTCTCTCGGATAAGTCGCGCAAACTCGTCATCGCGAACGAGGAGAAGAAGATCCGCTTCATCGTCTCGAAGACGGCTGACGTGCCGACGTACGTCGAGTACGGTGCCGCCGACATCGGCGTCATCGGCAAGGACGTGCTCCTCGAGTCGGGCAAGGACGTCTACGAGCTCTTAGACCTCGGCTTTGGCCGCTGCCACCTCATGATGGCCGTGCCGAAGGCCGAGAAGCGCGCGAAGCTCGTCGACTACGATCACACGCGCGTCGCGACGAAGTTCCCGCACATCGCTGAGCAGTTCTTCAACAAGCACGGCATGCAGATGGAGTACATCAAGCTCAACGGCTCCATCGAGCTCGGCCCGATCGTCGGACTCTCGGAGAGCATCGTCGATATCGTCGAGACGGGCACGACGCTTCGCGAAAACGACCTCGAGGAGATCGCCTACATCCTCGATGCGACGGCGCGCCTCATCGTCAACCGCGTGAGCTTCAAGCTCAAGTTCGACCGCATCAACCAGCTCACCGAAGAGCTGCGCAAGATCCTCGAGCTCGAGCAGCAGGCAAAGGCCGGGGCCTGAGTACCTCGGTGCAGATGAGATAGACAGTGGAAAGCGAGGAAGTATAGATGAAAATCGTAAAAGCCAGTGAAGTCGGAGAATATGCCATTGAGAAGATGCTGACGAAGGCATCCTTTGATGAAGTCGAGCTCAGCCCGAAGATCCGCGAGGCCAACAAGAAGACGTTCGGCCGCGACATGACGGCCGCCGAGCTCGTGCGCCAGATTGTCGGCGATGTGCGCCGCGAGGGCGACGCCGCCGTCATCCGCTACACGCATCTCATCGACCGGGTCGACTACAAGCCGGAGGACTTCCTCGTGACGGAGGCCGAGTACGAAGCCGCCGAGAAAGCCGCTGACCCCGCCGTCGTCGAATCGCTGCGCAAGGCTGCTGAGAACGTGCGCCGCTACCATCAGGAGCAGAAGCCGAACTCGTGGATGACGTACCGCGAGAAGGGCTCCATCCTCGGCCAGTCCATCATCCCGCTCGACCGCGTCGGCATCTATGTGCCGGGCGGCACGGCTGCCTATCCGTCCTCCGTCATCATGAACGCCGTGCCGGCCTCCGTCGCCGGTGTCGGCGAGATCATCATGATGGTGCCGCCGAAGAACGGCAAGATCAACCCGTATGTGCTCATCGCCGCGCGCGCGGCCGGCGTCAAGAAGATCTACAAGATCGGCGGCGCCCAGGCCATCGCCGCGATGGCCTTCGGCACGGAGACCATCCCGCGCGTCGACAAGATCACGGGCCCGGGCAACATCTTCGTCACCTTGGCCAAGAAGGAAGTCTACGGCCACGTCGACATCGACATGCTCGCAGGGCCCAGTGAGATCCTCATCGTCGCCGACAAGACGGCCGACCCCGTCTACACGGCGGCTGACATGCTGAGCCAGGCCGAGCACGACCCGCTGGCCTCGAGCATCGTCATCACGGACGACGCGGAGCTCGCCGAGAAGGTCGCCAAAGAAGCCGAGAAGCAGCTCGCCGCCCTGCCGCGCCGCGAGATCGCGCAGGCCTCGATCGACCGCAATGGCCTGATTGTCGTCGCCGACGACATGATGCAGGCCATGCGCTTCGCCAATGTCTCGGCACCGGAGCACATGGAGCTCTTGACGGCCCAGCCGTTCCAGCTCTTGCCGTACGTGCGCCACGCCGGCGCCGTCTTCCTCGGCGCCTACTCGCCGGAGCCGCTCGGCGACTACTTTGCCGGCCCGAACCACGTGCTGCCGACGGGCGGCACGGCGCGCTACTACTCCGTGCTCAACGTCGAGACGTTCATGAAACGCACGAGCATCATCTCGTACACGCAGCCGGCGCTCTCAGACGTCAGCGAGGACATCATCCGCCTCGCCGAGACGGAGGGCCTGCAGGCACATGCTAACGCCATCCGCATCCGCCGCGAGCAGAAGTGATCGATAGTCAAGCCAACAGAGATTTCATATAGAAGGGGATAGGGGAATATGCTGAACTACCGCAACGGCCTTGCCGACATGCCATCGTACGACGTCGTCGAACGTCCGTGGGAAATCAAGATCAATGCCAATGAATGCAACATGAGCCTGCCGCCGCTCGTCGAAGAACGCGTCATGAACCGCCTCGGCACGGTCGCCTTCAACCGCTACCCGAACGAGCAGTACGACGACCTGCGCGACCAGATTGCGCGCAACTTCTCCATGCAGCGCGAGAACGTGCTGATCGGCAGCGGCTCGTCCGAGATCATCGAGAAGCTCTTCTACTGCTTCGGCGGCAGTCCGGAGGCCAAGATCGTCTACCCGCAGCCGTCGTTCTCGATGTACAAGATCTACGCCAAGGCCGCTGAGGCCACGGGCGTGCCGGTCGACCTCGACCCGGAGGACTACTCGCTCGACATCGACAAGTTCATCAAGACGGTCAACGACGAGAAGGCGACGCTCGCCGTCATCTGCAACCCGAACAACCCGACGGGCAACGCCTTCACGGTCGAGGAAATCGAGAAGATCGCAAAGAACATCGAATGCGCCTTCCTCGTCGACGAGGCCTATATGGAGTTCTACGGCCAGACGGCCGTGCGCCTGCTCGCGAAGTACCCGAACATGATCATCGCGCGCACGTTCTCGAAGGCCTACGGCCTCGCCTCGTGTCGCGTCGGCTACATGCTCGCCGATGCGAAGATTGTCGAGATGATCGACAAGTCCTACATGCCGTACCACATGAATGTGCTCTCGCTCGTCACGGCCGACATCTGCTACCAGATGCGCCAGGAGTTCGTGCCGCACATCCAGATCATGATCTCGGAGCGCAAGCGCATGCAGGAGGAGCTCAAGAAGCTGCCGGGCGTCAAGGTCTTCCCGTCGGAGACGAACTTCATCCTCGTCCACTACGATAAGGCGCAGGAGCTCAACGCGCTCTTCGAGTCGAAGGGCATCGGCGTGCGCCACTTCGGCGATGCGCCGGGCCTCAAGGACTGCCTGCGCATCTCGATGGGCCGCCGCGAGGAGAACGACATCTGGTACAGCTACTTCAAGGCATTCACGGAGGGGAGAGCATGAGCATCCGCACAGCGACCGTCGAGCGCAAGACGGCAGAAACGAGCGTCAAGCTCATCTTAAATCTCGATGGCAATGGCCACGGCGTCATCGACTCGGGCATCGGCTTTTTCGACCACATGCTCAACCTCATGACGGCCCACGGCCTCATGGACCTCACGCTGGCCTGTGACGGCGACATCGACGTCGACGGCCACCACTCCGTCGAGGACATCGGCATCACGCTCGGCCAGGCGTTCAAGCAGGCCATCGGCGACAAGAAGGGCATCCGCCGCTACGGCACGTTCTACCTGCCGATGGACGAGGCGCTGGCCTTCGTCTCACTTGACATCAGCGGCCGCCCGTTCCTCGTCTACGACGGCGGTGAGATGGCCCCGATGATCGGCGGCTACGACACGGAGCTCACGGAGGAATTCCTGCGCGCCTTCGCCGTCAACGCCGGCATCACCCTGCACGTCCGCGTGCTCTACGGCAAGAACTCGCACCACAAAGTCGAGGCCATCTTCAAGGCGCTCGGCCACGCCCTGCGCATCGCCGTCGAGAAGGACCCGCGCGTCGATGGCATCCCGTCGACGAAGGGCTCGCTCTGAGCCCGTGCCCGATAGTTAGGAGGAGTATCCCATGATTGCAATCATTGATTACGGCGTCGGCAATCTCTTCAGTGCCGAGAAGGCGTTCGTCGCGCTCGGCGCGGACGTCCGCGTGACGAGTGACGAAAGCGTGATCCGCGAGGCCGCGAAGATCGTGCTGCCGGGCGTCGGCGCCTTTGGCGACTGCATGAAGAACCTCGAAGAGAGCGGCCTGATTCCCGTGCTCAAGGAGTCGGTCGCCGCCGGCAAGCCGCTGCTCGGCATCTGCGTCGGCCTGCAGGTCCTCTTCGACGGCAGCGAGGAGAGCCCGGGGGCAAAAGGTCTCGGCCTCATCCACGGCATGGTGAAGAAGATCCAGGCGCCGGGCCTCAAGGTCCCGCACATGGGCTGGAACTCCATCAAGGTCCGCGAGCCGCGCGAGAAGCTCGACCTCTTCCAAGGTCTCTCAGAGAAGCCCTACGTCTACTTCGTGCACAGCTACCATGCCGTGCCGGAGGATGCGAGCGTCATCACAGCCACGACGGAGTACGGCGAGCAGCTGACGGCCGCCATCGCTTGCGGCAACATCCAGGCCACGCAGTTCCACCCGGAGAAGTCCGGTGACGTCGGCCTCGCCATCCTGAAGAATTTTGTTGAAGGTTAAGAAGAGGAGAATCCCATGATCATATTCCCAGCAATCGACATCCGCGGCGGCAAGTGCGTGCGCCTCTTGAAGGGCGACTTTGCCAAGGAGACGGTCTTCTCGGACAAGCCAGAGGAGATGGCGAAGAAGTGGCAGACGCAGGGCGCCCAGTTCCTGCACCTCGTCGACCTCGACGGCGCGCTGGCCGGCAGACCGCAGAACCTTGCGACGGTCAAGGCCATCCTTGCGGCCGTCGATATCCCTGTCGAGCTCGGCGGCGGCATCCGCACGCTGGAGAGCATCGACGAGGTCCTCGCGCTTGGCGTGCGCCGCGTCATCCTCGGCTCCGTCGCCGTGCGCGATCCCGAGCTCGTCAAGACGGCCTGCGCGAAGTACGGCGACCGCATCGTCGTCGGCATCGACGCCAAGGACGGCATCGTCGCCGTCGATGGCTGGGGCGTCTCGGGTGACGTCGAGGCCACGGCGCTCGCCAAGGAGATGAAGAAGGCCGGCGTCAAGACGATCATCTACACGGACATCTCGCGCGACGGCACGCTCGCAGGTGTCAACGTCGAGGCGACGGCCAAGCTCGCGCGCGAGAGCGGCGTCGCCGTCGTCGCCTCGGGCGGCGTCAAGTCCATCGCCGACATCGAGGCCCTGAAGCCCTACGAGAAGGCTGGCATCGAGGGCGTCATCGTCGGCAAGTCCATCTACATGGGGACTCTGGACCTCGCGGAGGCTATTGAAATCGCGGCGAAGGAGGGCTAAAATAGATGTATACGAAACGCATTATCCCTTGTCTTGATGTCAAGGACGGGCGCGTCGTCAAGGGCACGAACTTTGTCGGACTGCGCGACGCGGGCGATCCCGTCGAGCTCGCTGCCCGCTACGACGAGGAACGGGCGGATGAGCTCGTCTTCCTCGATATCACGGCCTCGAGCGACAACCGCGGCACGATGGTCAACGTCGCGCGCGACTGCGCCTCGAAGGTCTTCATCCCGTTCACGGTCGGCGGCGGCATCCGCACGGTCGAGGACATGCGCCGCATGCTCAAGGCCGGTGCCGATAAGACGTCGCTGAATACCGCAGCCGTCAAGAATCCGGGTCTCCTCAAGGAAGGCGCGGAGAAGTTCGGCCGCCAGTGCATGGTGCTCGCCGTCGATGCGCGCCGCGCGGGCAACCACCGCTGGGAGGTCTACGTCAACGGCGGCCGCACGCCGACGGGCCTCGACTGCCTCGAGTGGGTCAAGAAGGCCGTCGCGCTCGGCGCCGGTGAGATCCTCTTGACGAGTATGGACGCCGACGGCACGAAGGACGGCTACGACATTGAGCTGACGCGCGCCGTCTCCGACGCCGTCAACGTGCCGGTCATCGCCTCGGGCGGCGCCGGCAAGCTCGAGCACTTCTACGACGTGCTGACCCTCGGCCATGCCGACGCCGTGCTCGCAGCGTCCGTCTTCCACTACGGCCAGTTCACCGTGCGTCAGGTCAAGGAATACCTGCAATCCCGCGGAGTGGAGGTTCGATTCTAATGGCAAATACCGAAAATGCAAATGCGATTGACATCTCGATGGTCAAATTCGACGAGAAGGGCCTCGTGCCCGCCGTCGTGCAGGAGGAGAACGGCCAGGTCCTCATGCTGGCCTACATGAACGAGGAATCCCTCAAGAAGACGCTCGAGACGGGCTACACCTGGTTCTTCAGCCGCAGCCGCCAGAAGCTCTGGCAGAAGGGCGAGACATCCGGCAACGTCCAGAAGGTCAAGGAGATCTCCTACGACTGCGACGGCGACACCTTGCTCGTGCGCGTGCATCAGACGGGCGTCGCCTGCCACACGGGCACCTACACCTGCTTCAGCGGCCGCAAGCTCATGGGCGGGGAGGAGAAGGGCATCGCCGTCGTGCCGCCGGAGAAGAAGGCCGACCTCGCCGAAGTCCTCTACGACCTCTACAACGTCATCCAGGACCGTCGCCTCAACCCGGTCGAGGGCTCGTACACGAACTACCTCTTCGAGAAGGGCCAGGACAAGATCTTGAAGAAAGTCGGTGAGGAAGCCGTCGAGACGATCATCGCCTCGAAGAACAACGTCCGCAAGGATGTCGTCTACGAGATGGGCGACCTCTGGTACCACTGCCTCGTCTTGCTCGCCTACCACAACATCTCGCCAGAAGAGCTCTTCGCCGAGCTCATGGGCCGCCGGAAGGGCGCTGCTTACCACAAGTTCACCGGCAAGACCGGCGTGCGCCCAGACCTCTGATGCTGTCCGATTGCAGTGGCAGCTGCGCCTGTGGTATACTATACTCGTTTGCAAAGTCCCTCGGGTCACCGGGGGCTTTTTCATGGGTGGCAAGTGATAGACTGGAAAGGAAAGACGTATGACAAATGAGATGACACCGGAGCAGCGCCGGACGGGGCGCGCGCTCGCGCAGCTCCAGAAGCGCATCCAGAAGATGCACGCCCTGCGCGACAAGATGAACGCGGGCCTCGCGCGCGTGACGGAGGAGAACCTCGACCTCGCGCTGACGCAGAAGAAGAATCTGCGCGCGCTCTCGGCCGAGTATGACGAGCTCGCCAAGGAGGTCAGCTGCCTGCCGCCGCTCGATGCCGCCTCCGTGCTCGAGGAGGAGTACAACTACATCCTGACCATCGGCAACATCATTGAGACGACGCGCGAGCTCAAGAAGAAGTCCAAGATCGACAAGGACGTGCGCGAGAGCATCACGAGCGGCCTCGTGCAGTTCTACGAAGGCCTGCGCGCTGAGCTCGCCCGCACGGCTTACCAGAAGGAGCAGAAGCAGCCGTAACAGAAAATTTCTATTCTGTGAGATTTCTAACTTGACGCCGCCCCGCGGGGCTCTTATAATGAAAGTGAAAAAAGAAAGAGCCTTGCAGGGCTGACGGATGAGTGGAATTGACCACATGTCCTGCAATGTCATGATCAGCCGACCGTCTGGGCAGGGTATCTGTTCCGGACGGTCTTTTTGCTACCCCCGCAGATGCCCCGAGCATCTCTGGAGGTAGATCAAATGAGAAATCGCTGGCTTATCGCACTGAGCGCCGTCGGGATCCACATCTCGATCGGCAGCGTCTACGCATGGAGCGTGCTGACGCGCCCCATCATGAAGGAGATGGGCTTCTCGCTCGCCGAGACGACCTGGACCTTCTCGTTAGCCATCCTGTTCCTCGGCTTTTCCGCCGGCTTCCTCGGCAGCTTCGTCGAGAAGATTGGCCCGAAAAAGAGCGGCCTCATCGCCATGGCGTTCTTCGGCACGGGCATGCTCGGCACGGCCTACGCCATCGCGGCGCAGAGCCTGACGCTCCTGTATCTCTTCTACGGCGTCATCGGCGGCATCGGCCTCGGCGTCGGCTACATCACGCCGGTCTCGACGCTCGTCAAGTACTTCCCGGACCATCGCGGCTTTGCGACGAGGCTTGCCATCATGGGCTTTGGCTTCGCCGCACTCATTGCGGGCCCGGTCATGCAGTACCTGACGGCGACCGTCGGCCTCGTCAACAACTTCCTGATCCTCGGCTGCGTCTACATGCTCATCATGGGCGCGTCCTCTCTGTACCTCAAGCCGCCCGTCCTCAAGGACAGCACGGGCAAGGTCACGCACATCCAGCAGGGTGTGACGGCCAATGAGGCTCTCAAGACCTGGCAGTTCGCCTCGCTCTGGTGGATCTTCTTCGTCAACATCACCTGCGGCGTCGATGGTCGGCATCATCGGCGTCTTCAACGGCGGCGGGCGCATCGTCTGGTCGACGGTCTCCGACTACATCGGCCGCGGCCGCGTCTACATGCTCTTCTTCCTGCTCGAGGTCCTCGCGTTCTGGCAGCTCGGCCAGACGAGAGAAGCCTTCGTCTTTGAGCTGCTCGTGTTGCTGATCATCAGCTGCTACGGCGGTGGCTTCTCGTGCATGCCGGCCTATCTCTCCGATATCTTCGGCACGCGCCAGCTCAGCGCCATCCACGGCCGCATCCTGACGGCCTGGGGCCTCGCGGGCGTCGCCGGCCCGTCCATCGTCTCGTACTTCCATGCACAGACGGGCGGCTACACGGCCTCGCTCTACTTCTTCGCCGCCTGCTTCGTGCTCAACTTCATCATCGCCGCCGTGCTCAAGCAGTATGGCCAGCGCAAGAAGGAGACGCGCACGGCAATTTAATCTCTATATCGACAAACCCTTTGACTCCGGCTCTCTATGGTTGGCGCGTGGCGCTAGGCATAGCGTCACGCTTGGTTGGCGGCGCCGGGGTCAGCAAATCCTGCCGCATCTGGATTTCCAGATGCAGCAGGATTTTTGGCGTTCTAGGGCGAAATGATAGGGGAGAATGTTTCTAGAAAGGATGATTACCCATGAAAACGATTGCCCTGATTGCCCACGACAAGAAGAAGAGCGAGATGCTCGAGTTCGTCGGCCACCACAAGGACTTCCTCGCGAAGTTCCACCTGATCGCGACGCGCACGACCGGAACGCTGATCAACGACACCTTCGGCCTCGGCGTCGAGACGATGCTCTCTGGCCCGCTCGGCGGCGACCAGCAGATTGGCGCGCGCGTCGCCGTCGGTGAAGTCGACTACGTCGTCTTCCTGCGCGACCCGCTGACGTCCCAGCCGCACGAGCCGGACATCAATGCGCTCCTGCGCCTCTGCGACGTCCACGACGTGCCGCTCGCGACGAACCGCAAGAGCGCCCACATCCTGCTGGCCTACGCCGCCGCACACGAGGGTGATGAGCCAGCCGAGCAGGCATGATCCTGATATAGGTTGTGTACACTTGTGTATACATAATGGATAAAGATTGACAATAATCCCATTATAAATTATAATAATCCACAAAGCAATGTTGCTTGAGAAGTCCCCGCGGATGGGTCCGGCAACATTGCTTTTTCTTTTTAGGGAATCATCTTTACATCATTGATCTATCGGAACCAGAAAGGGATGGGTATCATGGATTTCTCGAAGCTGTTGGCGGAGGTCAACAATTTTGTCTGGGGCCCGGTTATGCTGGTGCTGCTCGTCGGCACGGGCATCTTCCTGACCGTGCGGCTGAAGTTCCTGCCGTGGCGCAACCTCGGCTACGCGATCCACATGGTCTTCTCGAAGCGCGACAAGCACGCGGGCGACATCTCGCCGTTCCAGTCGCTCATGACGGCGCTGTCGGCGACGATCGGCACGGGCAACATCGTCGGCGTTGCGACGGCCATGGTCTTAGGCGGCCCGGGCGCGCTCGTCTGGATGTGGATCAGCGCGGCGTTCGGCCTCTCGACGAAGTACGGTGAGTCGGTCCTGGCCGTCAAGTACCGCGAGACGAACAGCGTCGGCGAGATGGCCGGCGGCCCGATGTACGCGATGAAGAACGGCATCAAGAACAAGTACGTCGGCCGCACGCTCGCCTTCCTGTTCTCGCTCTTCGTCGTGCTCGCGTCGTTCGGCATCGGCAACATGACGCAGGCCAACTCCATTGCCGCCGCGCTCTCGAGCAGCTACGGCATCCCGACATGGCTCATTGGCGGCGTTATCGCCATCATGGCGCTCAGCGTCCTCGTGCGCGGCATCCGCAGCATCGGCTTCGTCTCGAGCATCATCGTGCCCGTCATGGCCGCATTCTACTTCCTCGTCTCGATCGTCGTCATCTGTGCCAACTTCGAGGCCGTGCCGGCAGGCATCGCGGAGATGTTCCGCATGGCGTTTTCCGTCGACTCCGTCGCGGGCGGTATCGGCGGCTCCATCGTCGCCTCGATGCTGACCTCCATGCGCTGGGGCGTCGCGCGCGGCGTCTTCTCGAATGAGGCAGGCCTTGGCTCCGCGCCGATTGCGGCCGCCGCGGCCCGCACGGACCACGCTTCGCGCCAGGGCTACGTCAACATGACGGGCACTTTCTTCGACACGATGATCATCTGCATGCTCACGGGCCTCGTCATCGCCTCGTCGGGCGTGCTCGGCACGGTCGACCCCGCGACGGGCAAGCTCGTCTCCGGCGTGCAGCTGACGATCCTCGCGTTCTCGACCGTCTTCGGCCCGTACGCGAAGCTCATCGTCTCCGTCTCGATTGCGCTCTTTGCCTTCTCGACCATCCTCGGCTGGGAGTACTACGGCGAGAAGGCTCTCGAGTACCTGATCGAGAAGCGCCCCGTCATCATGGCCTACCGCATCATTTTCTCGCTCGTGACCTTCGTCGGTGCGACGACGACGCTCGAAGTCGTCTGGAACTTCTCCGACACGATGAACGGCCTCATGATCATCCCGAACCTCATCTGTCTGCTCTGGCTCAACAAGGACATCGCCGAGGAGTGCTTCGACTACGAGGAGCACGTCGTCACCTTCGAGAAAAAGGGCGAGCAGATTGACTACCAGGGGGAGAGTGAAGCTGCCGAGGACGAGCTCGCCGGCCAGAAATCCTGAGCGGCGTTTGGGACACCATCCTTTACTGGAACTTAACAGCAATACGATTGAAACAAAGGGAACTGCTATGTTAAAATAGAAGGGCCCTTTTTGTGGGCATATTTTATGTTGGTTTTTAGATGGGGGAGTGAAAATTGGCGAAAGAATTGCTGAGACTCGAGCATATCGACAAGTTCTATGGCAGCCGTCAGATCCTCGAGGACCTGAACCTGACCATTCACGAAAATGAATTCCTGACGCTCTTGGGGCCGTCGGGCTGTGGCAAGACGACGACACTGCGCCTGATTGGCGGCTTTGAGCTGCCCGACAAGGGGCGCATCCTGTTCGACGGGCAGGACATCACGAAGCTGCCGCCGGAGAAGCGGCAGGTCAATACGGTGTTCCAGAAGTATTCCCTGTTCTCGAACATGGATGTCGCGGAGAACATCGCCTTCGGCCTCAAAATCAAGGGCAAGTCGGCCGCCTACATCCGCGATAAGATCAAGTACGCGCTGAAGCTCGTCAACCTCGACGGCTATGAGCACGCCGACGTCACGGCGCTCTCGGGCGGCCAGCAGCAGCGCATCGCCATCGCGCGCGCCGTCGTCAACGAGCCGAAGGTCCTGCTCCTCGACGAGCCGCTCTCGGCCCTCGACCTCAAGCTGCGCCAGAGCATGCAGCGCGAGCTCGTCAAGATCAAGCGCGAGCTCGGCATCACCTTCATCTTCGTCACGCACGACCAGGAGGAGGCGCTCTCGATGTCGGACACGGTCGTCGTCATGAACCAGGGCTGGATCCAGCAGATCGGCACGCCGGAGAGCGTCTATAACGAGCCGGAGAACGCCTTCGTCGCGGACTTCATTGGCGACAGCAACATCATTGACGGCATCATGGTGCGCGACAAGCTCGTCCACCTGCTCGGCAAAGACATCCCGTGCATCAACACGGGCTTCGGAGAAAACGTCCCCGTCGACGTCCAGATCCGCCCCGAGGACATCCAGATTTGTGCGCCGGAAGAAGGACAGTACCGCGGCATCATCCGCTCCGTCGTCTTCAAGGGCACGGTCTACGACATCACGATCGAGGCGGGCGGCTTCTCGTGGCTCGTCCAGACGATCACGGGCCACGAGCAGGGCAAGGAGGTCGGCATCCGCTTAGCGCCATCGAACATCCAGATCATGGCCAAGCCCGCCTCGGAAGATGAGGAGGCGGCGCATGATGCATGACAGCAAGGGCGTCGCGCGCCTTTTCGCCGCGCCGTTCGCCATCTGGGCGGCCATCTTCATCGTGCTGCCGCTCTTCTTCGTCTTCTACCACGGCCTGACGGACGGGCAAGGGGCCTTCACGCTCGCGAACCTCTGGGAGGCCGTGCAGCTCGAGTACCTGCAGGCCCTCGGCCTCTCGGTGGAGCTCGCGCTCATCAGCACCCTCATCTGCCTCGTGCTCGCATACCCGCTCTGCATGATCCTGCAGCAGATCAAGCGCGGCCGCATGTTGCTGATCTTCCTGCTGTTCCTCTTGCCGCTCTGGATGAACTCGCTCCTGACGACGATGGCCTGGCAGACCATTCTCGAGAAGAACGGCATTATCAACATGGTGCTGCACGCGCTCGCGCTGCCGGAGGTCACGCTGATCAACACGCCGCTGGCCATCGTCATCGGCATGGTCTACAACTTCCTGCCGTACATGGTGCTGCCGCTCTACGTCTCGCTCTCGCACATCGACAAGAGCATCATCGAGGCGGCGCACGACCTCGGCGCGGGCCACTGGCAGACCTTCCGCCGCATCGTCTTCCCGCTTTCTTTGCCCGGCGTCATCAGCGGCTGCACGATGGTCTTCATCCCCGCGCTGACGACCTTCGTCATCAGCGCGCTCTTAGGCGGCAACAAGATCCTCTTAATCGGCAACATCATCGAGCAGGAGTTCACGGCGGCCTATGACTGGCAGCTCGGCAGCGCCCTCTCGATGATCCTCATGGTCTTCATCATCCTCAACATCGTGCTCGAGGCCTTCTCGGGCCATGATGCAGAGGAGAAGGTCGAGCAGGCAGAACAGGGGGTGAAGTCCTGATGGCAAAGCTCAAGAAAGTGTATCTTGGCATTATCATCCTGTTCCTCTACGCGCCGATCCTCGTGCTGATCGCGCAGTCGTTCAATGCGAGCCGCTACCGCGGCCAGTGGACGGGCTTCACCTTGCAGTGGTATGAGAAGCTCTTCACGAGCGAGGACATCATCGAGGCCTTCCTCAACACATTGACGATTGGCCTGACGGCGGCGTTCTTCGCGACGCTTCTGGGCCTCGTCACGGCGCTCGCCATCCGCAATTTCTCGAAGAAGAGCCAGCTCGTCATCCGCGGCCTCGCGAATGTGCCGCTCCTCAATGCCGACATCGTCACGGGCATCGCCCTGATGCTCCTGTTCCTCGGCTTCGGCCTGCGCCTCGGCTACGACACGATCCTCATGGCGCACATCGTCATCAACCTGCCCTACGCGATGCTCTGCATCCTGCCGCAGGTCATGGGCCTCGACCGCGTCTGCTACGAGGCGGCACTCGACCTCGGCGCGACGCCCTTCCAGGCATTCCGCAAGGTCATCCTGCCGGAGCTCCGGCCCGGCATCGCCGCGGCCTTCCTGCTGTCGTTTGCCATGTCGGCCGACGACTTCATCGTGACCTACTTCACGAAGGGCGCGGGCATCGACACGCTGACGACGGCCATCTACGCGCAGCTCAAGCTCGGCATCCATCCCGAGATGTACGCGCTCTCCACGCTGTTCTTCCTCGGCGTCATCGTCTTCGTCGCCCTGCTGATGGTCAACTGGCGCCTGTTGAAGGGCCGCCAGGGAAAGGAGTGGGAAGAAGAATGAAGCGATTACCGATTTTTCTGTTGCTCCTGTGCTTTGTGACGGCTCTTTTCACGGCGGGCTGCGACAGCTTTGCCGAAGAAGAGGCGGAGGGCGAGGACACGCTCTACATCTACAGCTGGGGCGACTACCTCGACCCCGACGTCATCGCGCAGTTCGAGGAGGAGACGGGCATCCACGTCGTGCTCGACGAGTTCGACACGAATGAGAGCATGTACCCGCGCGTCAAAGAGGGCGCGACGAGCTACGACCTCATCTGCCCGTCGGACTACATGATCCAGAAGATGGCCGAGAACGATTTGCTGCAGCCGCTCGACTACAGTCAGCTGCCGAACGCCAAGAAATACATCGGCGAGGACTTCCTCAAGCAGGCCGAGTCGTATGACCCGGGCAACCGCTATTCCATCCCGTACTGCTGGGGCACGGTCGGCCTCATGTACAACAAGAAGCTTGTCCACGCGGAAGATGGTGCGATTGACAGCTGGTCCGTGCTGTTCGACCCCGCCTACAAGGACGAGATCCTCATGCAGGACTCCGCGCGCGATGCCTTCATGATCCCGCTGCGCCTCATGGGCGACTCGATGAACACGAAGGACCCCGCTGAGCTCGAGGCCGCGCGCGACATGCTGATTGCGCAGAAGCCGCTCGTCCAGGCCTACGGCGTCGACGACATCCGCGACAAGCTCGCCTCGGGCGAGGCCGCGCTCGGCGTCATCTACTCGGGCGAGGCCATCAACCTGCTCAAGGCCAACCCCGACCTCGCGTTCTGCCCCGCACCAAAAGAGGGCACGAACCTCTGGATGGACGGCTGGGTCATCCCCAAGCAGGCCAAGCACGTAGAGAACGCCCATAAGTTCATCGACTTCCTCTGCCGCCCGGACATCGCCGCCAAGAACTTCGAGGCCCTCGGCTACTCCACGCCGAACACTGCCGTGCAGTCCATCGTCGAGGAAGACATGGACGAGGAAGAGATCGAGATCGCCTTCCCCGACCCCTCCGTCTACCAAGGGCAGGAGACCTACCAGTACCTCGGCGAGGCCATCGACAAGCTCTACACCAAGCTTTGGCTGCAGGTCAAAGTCGAATGACGATGAACTGCCTCTTGCAGTCTCCTGTGTATTCCAATATAATAGAGTAGCAGAACCCAATGCCGGCACTTTGTGCCGGTTTTCTATATATCTATGTGAGATGCGAAAATTGCGAAAGGATGGCACTTGATGCAGAAATTCCGGATTGTCCCGAGTCAGAAGAATATGTTCTGGCAGCTCGTGCAGGGCATGCGGCTGGAAGAGGAGGAGAAGGCGCTCTTGCGGGCGGCCACGATCCGCCATGTCGAGGTCTGCACGCGCACGAACAGCTGGGAGATCGCGCTGAGCACGCAGACGCTGCTCTCTGAGAACCTGCTCGCGTCGGCCGCGGACCAGATCGCCGCGAAGTACCAGCTCGACTCCGTCATCTTCTATCAGGATGTCGTCAACATCGAGGACGCGCTCGCGAAGATCTGGCCGAAGCTCGTCTACGAGACGGCCGAGGGCAACCCGACCGTCTACGAGCTCCTCAAGCGCTCGAAGTACACCGTCGACGGCAGCCACATCCTCATCGACGTGCCCGGCGAGCTCGGCGGCGAGATCATGCGCGCCCATTCCGTCACGCAGACCATGAGCCAGCTCATCGAGAAGCGCGTCGGCTACCGCTGCCACGTCGAGTGCGAGGCCAGCGAGGAAGTTCTGCAGAACCTCGAGGTCGACGACAGCTTCCAGGACCCCGACTACCTCGAGGCCCTGCAGCATGAGAAGGTCCGTCGCGCCAAAGCCGAGCGCGCAGCTGCCGAGGCTGCCGAGCGCGCCGCTTTGGCAGACCAGGAAGAGGCGGGCGGCATCCCCGCACCGGCCTTTGCCCGCACGGCCGACGACACACTATCGGCATCCGCTTATCCAAGCTACGAGCCGGCCGCGTCCTCGTACAGCGCAGCGGACGAAGCCGCCGCAACGCCTGCCGCCAAGCCGGCTAAGCCTGCGAAAAAGCCGGTCAAGAAACATGAGGACGCGCACAAGCCCGTCGTTGTACAGTCGAGCGATAATCTCATCTTTGGTCGTGGCGTCTCGGGCGCGCTCCACAAGATCACAGAGCTTGTCGGCGAGATCAAGAGCGTCGTCGTCGAGGGCACGATTGGCGAGGGCCCGGGCTCGGGCATCCGCCTGCTCGAGTTCAAGTCGGGCACGAAGCTCTTGACCTTCTGCATCTCTGACGACACCGACGGCATCGCCTGCAAGAAGTTCTTCACGAAGGGACGCCGCCGCAAGAGCGGCGAGCCGGAGCCCGACTGCGATGAAGTCATGGCCGCGCTCAAAGAGGGCATGGCCGTGCGCGTGCAGGGTTCCGTGCGCTTCGACACCTTCATGAACGAGTACGTGCTCTTCGTCAACAGCCTCGCCAAGAAGGAGAAGAAGAGCCGCGAGGACCATGCCGAGGTCAAGCGCGTCGAGCTCCATGCGCACACGACGATGAGCAGCATGGACGCTGTTGTCTCCGTCAAGGACCTCATCAAGACGGCCGACCGCTGGGGCTGGCCCGCCGTCGCCGTCACCGACCACGGCGTCGTGCAGGCATTCCCGGACGCCGCCAAGGCCCTGAGCAGCTGCAAGAGCGACCTCAAGGTCATCTACGGCATGGAGGGCTACCTTGTCCAGAAGGACCACCTGCAGAAGCGCGCCAACCACATCATCATGCTCGCCAAGAACCCCAACGGCCTGCGCAACCTCTATCAGCTCGTCTCGCTCGCGCACCTGCGCTACTTCCACCGCCAGCCGCGCCTGCCGAAACACATCATCGAGGAGTACAGGAGCGGCCTGCTCATCGGCTCCGCCTGCGAGGCCGGCGAGCTCATCCGCGCCATCGAGGAGCAGCGCACGGACGAGGAGCTCATGGAGATTGCCTCGTTCTACGACTACCTCGAGATCCAGCCCATCCACAACAACGACTTCCTCAAGCGCAGCGACAAGTACCCGGATATCCAGACGGATGAAGACCTCATCCAGATCAACCTCAAGGTCGCCGAGATCGCCAAGAAGCTCGGCAAGCCGCTCGTCGCGACCTGCGACGTCCACTTCCTCAACCCTGAGGACAGCATCTACCGCGCCATCCTCATGAAGGGCAAGGGCTTCGACGACGCCGAGCTGCAGCCGCCGCTCTACCTGCGCACGACAGACGAGATGCTCAAGGAGTTCGAGTACCTCGGCGAGGAGGCGGCCTACGAGGCCGTTGTGACGAACCCGCGCAAGATCGCCGACCAGATCGAGCGCTTCAAGCCGATCCCGGACGACCTCTACTCGCCGCAGATCCCGGGCGCCGACGAGGAGATCCGCGAGATGTCCTACAAGAAGGCCCGCGCGCTCTACGGCGAGAACCTGCCGAAGATCGTCGAGGACCGCCTCAAGCAGGAGCTCAAGCCCATCATCGGCCACGGCTTCTCCGTCCTTTACCTCATCGCGCAGCGCCTCGTCAAGAAGTCGAACGACGACGGCTATCTCGTCGGCTCGCGTGGTTCCGTCGGCTCGTCCTTCATCGCCACGATGACGGGCATCACCGAGGTCAACCCGCTGCCGCCGCACTGGCGCTGCCCGCACTGCCAGTACAGCAAGTTCATCACCGACGGCTCCTACGGCTGCGGCTACGACCTTCCCGACAAAGTCTGCCCCGTCTGCGGCACGCCGCTCATCAAGGATGGCCACGACATCCCGTTTGCCGTCTTCCTCGGCTTCGACGGCGATAAGGTCCCGGATATCGACCTGAACTTCTCCGGTGCCTACCAGCCCGTTGCCCACAAGTACACGGAGATCCTCTTCGGCAAGGACAACGTCTACCGCGCCGGCTCCATCCAGACCGTCGCCGACAAGACGGCCTTCGGCTACGTCAAGAAGTTTTACGAGGAGAAAGGCGTCAAGAAGCACATCTCCTACATCGACAAGATGGCCCATGGCTGCATGGGCGTCAAGTCGACGACGGGCCAGCACCCGGCCGGCATCATGGTCGTGCCGCGCAACATGGACGTCCACTTCTTCACGCCGATCCAGCATCCGGCCAATGACATGAACTGCGGCACGATCACGACGCACTTCGATTACCACTCCATCAGCAGCCGACTCGTCAAGCTCGACATCCTCGGCCACGATGACCCGACCGTCATCAAGATGCTCGAAGACCTCACGCACCGCGACCCGAAGACCATCCCGTTCGACGACGCGGCGACCATGTCCATCTTCAACTCGACGACAGCCCTCGGCGTCACGCCCGAGGAGCTCGGCGCGACGAGCGGCACCTTCGGCATCCCCGAGTTCCGCACGCCGTTCACGCGCCAGATGATCGACGATACGCAGCCCGATGTCTTCTCCGACCTCGTGCGCATATCAGGCTTCTCCCACGGCACCGACGTCTGGCTCGGCAACGCCCAGGACCTCATAAGGAGCGGCCAGTGCACCATCAAGAACGCCATCTCCGCGCGCGACGACATCATGATGTACCTCATACACAACGGCATCGACCCCTTGCTCTCCTTCAAGACGATGGAGAAAGTCCGCAAGGGCAGGGGCATCGCCGACGACGTCGTCGAGATCCTCAGGAAGGGCGGCATCCCTGAGTGGTTCATCGAGTCGTGCCAGAAGATAAAATATCTCTTCCCGCGCGCCCATGCGACGGCCTACGTCATGATGGCCTACCGCATCGCCTACTGCAAGGTCCACTATCCGCTCGCGTACTACGCCGCCTATTTCTCCATCCGCGCCGCCGAATTCGACGCCAACGTCATCGCGCGCGGCAAGGACTATGTCGGCCAGCAGATTAAAGAGCTCGAGGCCATGGGCAAGGAGAAGAAGCTCGACGCCAAGCAGAACGCCACCCTCATCGTCCTCCAGCTTGCCTGGGAGATGTACCTGCGCGGCTACTCCTGCGAGCGCGTCGACCTCTACCGCTCCGGCGCCGACAAGTTCATCATCGACGGCAACGCACTCCTGCCGCCGATTGCCGCCCTCGCCGGCATGGGCCAGAAAGCCGCCCAGGGCATTGTCGAAGCCCGCAAAGAGGGCGCCTTTACGTCCATCGAAGACCTGCGCCGCCGCTCCGGCATCTCCAAGACCAACATCGAGATCCTGCGCAGCCACGGCTGCCTCGACGGCATGAGCGAGAGCGACCAAATCGCCCTGTTCAGCTGAGTGAAATAAAAAAACCGCCAAGATGGCGGTTTTTTTATGCAATCGTTTGCGATGCTCAGATGATCGTGTGAACTGCTTCGCGCAGGGCTTCGAGGGTGTTTTCATCTGGGGTATTGAGCAGGCGCTGTTTGTCGAGGACGATGTCGCAGCCGGCGGCTTTGAGTTCTTCTTCGACGAGGCCGATGCTCTGGCCGCCCCAGCCGTAGGAACCGAAGGCGAAGGCTTTGTGGCCCTTGGCGGTCAGGCCCTTGAGGTAGCAGAGGAAGGAGGCGATGGTCGGCATCATCTGGTTGTTGATGGTCGGGGAGCCGACGGCGAGGTATTCGCTCGTGAGGATGTCGGTCAGGATGTCGGAGAGCGGGTTTTCCTTGATGTCGTAGAAGGTTGCGGGGATGCCCTTCTCCTGGAAGGCCTCGGTGATGGTGCGGGCCATCTGCTCGGTGGAGTGCCACATGGTGTCGAAGACGACGACGGCGCGCTTCTCGAGGACGCCCGTCGACCACTTCTCGTAGAGGTCATGGATCTCTTTGACATGGGAGCGCCAGATGATGCCGTGGCCCGTCGCGATCATCTCGATGTCGAGACCTTGGAGCGCCTTGAGGGCGGCCTGTGCCTGACGGCCGTAGAGCGTGAGGATGTTGGCGTAGTACTTCTTGGCCTCGTAGTAGAGCACGGAGAGGTCGTTCTCGTCGTCGAAGCGGCTGCCGGAGGCGAGGTGCTGGCCGAAGGCGTCGTTCGAGAAGAGGATCTTCTCCTCGGGGCAGTAGGTGACCATGCTGTCGGGCCAGTGGAGCATCGGGGTCGGCACGAACTGCAGCGTGCGCTTGCCGAGGGAGAGCGTGTCGCCGGCTTTGACGCCCTCGTACGGCAGGTCGCCGTAGCGCGCCTTGAGTCCCTTGAGGCCGTTCGGTACACTCGTGATGACCTTGGCGTTCGGGCAGTGGGCCATCATGAAGGGCAGAGAGCCGGAGTGGTCGGGCTCGACGTGGTTGGAGATGATGTAGTCGATCTTGGCAGGGTCGATGACGGAAGCGACGCGTTCGAGGAGTTCTTCCTTGAACGGCTCTTTGACCGTGTCGATGAGGGTGATCTTCTCGTCGAGGATCAGGTAGGCGTTGTAGCTCGAGCCGCGGCTCGTCTCGTAGCCGTGGAAACTGCGCATGGACCAGTCGATGGCGCCGACCCAGTAGATATCTTTGCGGATTTCAACTGCTTTCATGATGTTACCTCTTTCTTTTGGGATTACAGGGCTTGCCTGAAATTTTCACATTATGCTTCCATTTTATATCGACTTCATCATCTTGTAAACAGCGATTGTCACAGTTGCCCCATACGCCAGCGTGCCATCGCTTTTATTATGAAAAATTTATTTGTCAGGTGCACGCAGATGCGGTAATCTAGAAGTAACGACCGAAACAGCAGGAGGGCAGAATATATATGCGGCATAGATTCACACAATTCAACCGTATCGATCGCAGGAAGGCTGTCGTTGCTAGCGTGGCGTGCCTCGCAGTGCTGGCACTCGCGCTCTACGGCTTTCTCGGCAAGAGTGCGAACCAGAAGGTCAAGACGGGTGGCGGCAAGCCGCTCGTCAAGGTGGTGACGGTCACGCGCGCGGACATGATGCGTCACATCGATCTCTCGGGCCAGACGGTGGCGGACGCGAATATCCCGCTCGCGCCGAAGTATACGGGCCGCGTCACGGAGGTCCGCGCGAAGCTCGGCGACGCGGTCGAGGCCGGCGATGTGCTCATGGTGCAGGACACGGGCGACCTCGACATCTCGATTGCGGAGAATGCAGCGGCGACGGGAGCGGCGCGGGCCGATGCGCGCGAGGCAAGGGCTTCGTACGACGCGAACTACATCAAGGCGCGCAATGACCTCGAGCTCGAGCAGAGCAAGTACGAGCGCAACCAGTATCTCTACTCGATTGGGGCGATCTCGCAGGACACGCTCGACTCAGTCAAGCAGGAGTACCTCGCCTCGAAGGCGGCCTTCGATGTGCTCGCGGACCAGGTCGAGGGCGGCAGTGCGGCGAGTGTCGAATCGAAGGCGTACACGGCGGAGAAGTCGGCGCACGCGACGGATGCTTTGCGCCGCCAGCGCGAGGACATGTACCTGCGCGCGCCGCGTGCAGGCGTCATCGGCTACCGCAATGTTGAGGCGGGCGAGATTGTCTCGGCGGGCACGAAGGTCTTCTCGCTCGTCGATAACAGCCACCTCAACGTCGACTGCACGCTCGCGGAGAGCGATGCGGCCATCCTCAAGCCAGGCATGGAGGTCGAGGTGACGATCGACGCGCTCGGCGCCGACTACCCGGGCAAGATCGTCTACGTGAGCCCGGCCATGGATGACACGAGCAAGACGTATCAGGTGCGCATCGAGCTCGAGACGGACTCGGATGAGATGAAGGCGGGACTCTTTGCCCACACGGCCATCGACATCCTGCAGCGCCGCGCGACGCTCTGCGTGCCGAAGGAAGCCGTGCTCTCGCGCAACGGCCGCCAGATGCTCTTTGTCGTGGACGCGGATGGCAAGGTAGAGTCGCGCGAAGTCAAGATTGGCCTGATGAATGACGCGGAGGTCGAGGTGCTCGATGGCATCGAGCCCGGCGATACGGTCGTCGTGACGAATCAGGATAAGCTGCAGGACGGCAAGAAGGTCGAGACGGAGCCGTACGAAGGCGATTCCAGTAACTCAGGCGATACGAGTGAGGCGGCTGCATCATGAACATGACACGCCTTTCCATCAAGCGGCCGGTCGGCATCTCGATGATCGTCGCGTTCTTTGTCGTGCTGGGATTATACAGCTATTACCGCATTGGCGTTGAGCTCTTACCGGCGCTCAACACGCCGTATGTGACGGTCTCGGTCAAGTACCCGGGCGCGAGCGCGGAGTCGGTGGAGCAGGAGGTCGTCAAGCCGGTCGAAGACGCGCTGGCCTCGGTGTCGGGCGTCAAGAAGATCACGTCGACGGCGAGCTACGAGAGAGCCCGCGTGACGCTCGAGCTCGACTTCTCGACGGATGCCGACACAGCGGCCATCGACGCGAGCAAGAAAGTCGAGGCCATCGCCAACAAGCTGCCCGATGAGGCCGACTCGCCAGTCGTCATCAAGCGCGATATGAACGCGAAGCCGGTCGTCGAGCTCGCCGTGCTCTCGAACCACAGCCTCGCCGACACCTACACGGCGACGGACAATGTCTTCACGGAGGTGTTGCAGCAGGCGGGCGGCGTCTCGGAGGTCGAGCTGCACGGCGGCCGCGACAAGGAAGTCGCCATCGACGTCGACCGCGAGAAGATGGCGGCCTACAAGCTGACGCTCGCAAAGATCGCTTCGGCCATCAAGAACGAGAACCAGCTCGTGCCGTCGGGCTCCGTCTTCACGGAGACGACGAAGTCGGACGTGCGCGTCGTCGCGCAGTTCCAGAAGCCGAGCGACATCGAGAAGATCCAGGTGCAGAACACGGCGGGCAAGATGATTCCGTTGACGGCCGTCGCACAGGTCCGCGAGCGCGAGGCCCGCACGGTGCGCTATGGCCGGCTCAACGGCGAGGACGCCATCAATGTCCTCATCTATAAGAACAGTGATGCCAACGTCGTCGAGACGGCCGACAATATCATGAAGAGCGTCGAGAAGCTGCGCAAAACGTATCCCGACTACCAGTTCGTCGTCGTCTCGAACGATGCCGATTACGTGCGGGACTCGCTGCACAGCACGATGAACACGCTCATAGAGGGCCTGATCACCACGGGCTTCGTGCTGTTCCTGTTCCTGCGCGGCTGGCGTTCGACGGCGGCCGTCATGATCGCGATCCCGACGTCGCTCATATCGACGTTCTTCGTCATGTACCTCGCGGGCTTCACCTTCAACATGATGTCCCTGATGGGCATGACGCTCTGCGTCGGCATCCTCGTCGACGACTCGATCGTCGTGCTCGAGAACATCGTGCGCCATCTCAAGATGGGGGAGGCGCCGGACACTGCGGCCGAAAAAGGCCGCACGGAGATTGGCATGGCGGCCATCGCCATCACGCTCTGCGATGCTGCCGTCTTCATGCCAATCGCCTTCATGCAGGGCATGACGGGGCAGTACTTCCGCCAGTTCGGCCTGACGATCGTCTTCGCGGGCCTGTTCTCGCTCTTCGTCTCGTTCACCCTGACGCCGATGCTCGCCTCGCGCTTCTTCCGCAAGGGCTATCATCCAGGGACGAACCGTGCGTTCGCCTTTATGGACCGCGTGGAGGAGCGGGCGCAGCGCCTCTACGTCGAAATCCTCAACTGGAGCCTGCGCCACACGAAGAAGCTGCTCGTCTCCATTCTCGCTGTATTTGTCGCGGTCGTCGCGCTTGTGCCGCTCGGCTTTGTCGGCATGGAGTACATGCCGCAGACTGACGAGTCGAGCTTCACCATCAACATCCAGGCGCCCGTCGGCTCCTCGCCGGAGGAGACGAACCGCGTCGCCGAGCGCATCGAAGGCAAACTCGCCGAGCTGCCCGAGGTCAAGTACTACATGACGCAGGCGGGCGGCAGCACGGCCTACGAGGGCCGCATCAAGGTCCAGCTTGTCGACCGGCGCGAGCGCAGCCGCACCGTCTGGCAGGTCGCCAATGACGTGCGCAAGTTCGCCGCCACCATCAAAACGGCCGACGTGCGCGTCTCCGAAACTCAGACAAACGTCGCCGGCATCGCGGGCGGCGGGAGAGCGAAGAACGGCGGCGGCGCCCTGCAGATCGAGCTGCGCAGCAACGACGGCGCCGCGCTCGACGACGCCGCCGAGAAGGCCATGAACACCCTCCGTGCCATCGACGGCGTCACCGACGTCAACTCGTCGTATGTCGAGGGCATGCCAGAGCTTCGCCTGACCGTTGACCGCCAGAAGCTCAAGGCCTACGGCACCTCCCTGCAGGACGTCGATACCGCCTTTGCGAGTGCTATTTCCGGCCTCTCCGCCGGCGAGCTCAAGAGCGACCCCAATAACGGCGGCCAAGACACCGACATAAAAGTCCGCTTCAAAGACGCCGACAGCTACAAGGCATCCGACGCCGCCCGCGTGCCGCTCTCCGCGTCCGGTAAGCTCATCTACCTCGGCGACGTCGCCACCATCCAGAACGGCAGAGGCCCCGTCACCATCCGTCGCGTCGACAAACAGCGCTCCGTCGCCATCGGCGCGAACCTCAGCGGCCGCCCCATGGGCGCCGTGACCAGTGACGTCAAGAAAGCCTTCGCCACCGCCGACCTCGGCCCGAACGTCACCTACCAGTTCAAAGGCCAGGCCACCCGCATGAACGAGACCTTCAGCGAACTCCTGTCCGCTCTGTTCCTCGCCCTCGTCCTCATCTACATGCTGCTCGCCGTCCTCTACGAGTCCACCATCACCCCGTTCATCCGCATGTTCTCCCTGCCGCTCGGCCTCATCGGTTCAATCTTGTTACTCTTCATCACGCATAACACCCTGAACCTATTCTCCATGATCGGCATCCTCGTCATGGACGGCATCGTCGCCAAGAACGGCACCCTGCTCATCGACTACACCCTGACGCTCATGGATAGGGGCCACAGCGCCCTAGAGGCCGTCATCGAAGCCGGCCGCGTCCGCCTCAAGCCGATCTTCATGACTACCATCACCATGATGGTCGGCATGACCCCGATGGCCCTCGCCATGACCCCCGGCTCCGAATCCCGCGTCTCCATGGCCTGGGTCATCATCGGCGGCCTCCTGACCTCCACGGTCTTCACCTTGATCGTCATCCCGATCATCTTCCTCTTCTTCGCCAATCATAAAAAGAAGAAAAAGCCGAGTAGGGGAGAGACGTAACGCAATCCAAGCCGCTGGGGCGCAGTGAAGCGCTCGCCCTCGTCAAGCAAATCTCAGGCAACCGAGGCAATCCGGGGCGCAGCGAAGCGTCCGCCCCCCATCCCGCAAACTTCCAGCAACCAAGCGAGCAGGGGGACGCAGCGCAGCGTCCGTCCCCCGACCGCGAGTCCCTGCCTCGGAGCGAACCGCGAAGAAGTAACTGAGGGACGGGGGACCTGTTCCGCCTGCAGGAGCGCAGTGACCGCCCGCAGGGCTGGCCCTCAAGTGACGATGGGCGAGAGAAGCCGATGAAACCCGCCGCGGCAGGCGGCGAACCTGCCTCCATGCGCACAGCCGAGTTGAGGGCCATTCCAACGGAGCGACGAAGCCGGAACAGGTCGCCCCGGCCCCCTTGCCAACACTCCCTCGTTTCCCCGAACAAAACTTTTTTCGCCACACCCCTTGCCAAATCCCGCAATATACGCTATACTAGTCTACGTTGTCGGGATGTGGCACAGTTTGGTAGCGCGCATCGTTCGGGACGATGAGGCCGCAGGTTCGAATCCTGTCATCCCGACCATTTATAAGAGATCAGAGACCAGTCCAATCGGGCTGGTCTTTTTTTTGTACGCCGCGCGCCTTGCTGTAATCCGATATTAATGATAGAATGTATACCTGTAAACGCAATAGAAGGAGTTGTTGAATCGTGAATATCTTCCGGACCAAGAGCATCGCCGCGTACAAGGCCGATGCCCACCAGTCCCACCTCAAGCGCGCCATGGGCTCCCTTGACGTCACCTTGCTCGGCATCGGCGTCATCGTCGGCACCGGCATCTTCGTCCTGACCGGTGTCGCCGCCGCCAAGTACGCCGGCCCCGCCCTCATGCTGTCCTTCCTGCTCGCCAGCATCGCCTGCGGCTTCGTCAGCATGGCCTACTCCGAGCTCGCCAGCATGGTCCCCGTCGCCGGCAGCGCCTACGCCTACGCCTATACCTCCGTCGGCGAATTCTTCGCCTGGCTCGTCGGCTGGAACCTCGTGCTCGAGTACTCCGTCGGCGCGAGCGCCGTCGCCGGCGGCTGGTCCGCCTACGTCGTCGGCCTCCTAAAGACCGCCGGCATCGAGCTGCCCGCCGCCTGGACGACCGTGCCCGCCGACGGCGGCATCGTCAACCTGCCCGCGGTGCTCATTACGCTCTTCCTGACCTGCCTGCTCGTGCGCGGCGTGCGCGAGAGCGTCACGGTCAACAAGGTCCTCGTCGGCGTCAAGCTCGCCGCCATCTTCCTGTTCCTGTTCCTCGCCGCGCCGTCCGTCGACCCGACGAACTGGGAGCCCTTCATGCCGTTCGGCTTCTCCGGCGTCTCCGCCGGCGCCGCCGTCATCGTCTTCGCCTACCTCGGCGTTGACTCCATCGCGACCGCGGCAGAGGAGACGAAGAACCCCGCGCACGACATGCCGACGGGCATCATCGCATCGCTGCTCATCTGCACCGTGCTCTACATCGCCGTGACGGCCGTCATGACGGGCAACGTGCCCTATACCGAGCTCGACAACGCCGAGCCGGTCGCCTTCGTGCTGCGCGAGCTCGGCTACCGCTTCGGCTCCGCGCTCGTCGGCACGGGCGCCATAGCAGGCCTGACGACCGTGCTGCTCGTCATGATGTACGCGCAGACGCGCGCCTTCTTCGCGATGAGCCGCGACGGCCTCATTCCGCAGTCCGTCTGCAAGATACACCCGCGCTTCGCGACGCCGCACCGCATCACGATCATCGTCGGCATCGCCGTCGCCATCATCAGCGGCTTCACGCCGATCAACGTCATCGCCGAGATGTGCAGCGTCGGCACGCTGTTTGCCTTCATCATCTCGTCCATCGGCGTCATGGTCATGCGCCGCAAGTATCCGGACCTGCCGCGCCCGTTCCGCTGCCCAGCCATCTACGTCGTCGGCACGCTCGCCATCGTGAGCTGCGGCTACATCATGTACAACCTCTCCTCGATGACCTGGGAGCGCTTCTGGGTCTGGAGTGCGCTCGGCATCCTCATCTACTTCCTCTACGGCTACCGCCACAGCCGCGAGAATAAAGAGGATGCGGCCTGATTTTCCCCGTTGTGCAGCCTGCCTGTACACTTGCTGACAGGGGAACAGGTGTGATGAATATATCTTTACATTTTTTTGCATAGCACGTATAATGAAACCTGATGGCATTGCAATCTTGCCATCAGGTTTTTCTATTTATCCTGACCATGTGATGGGGGCAGAGCCTCCATCTTGTCAAATCCAATATCAGAGGGGAGTAATCCAAAACATGAGCAAAAAGATGAAAACCATGGACGGCAACACAGCTGCCGCCTACATCTCCTATGCTTTCACCAACGTCGCCGCGATCTACCCGATCACGCCGTCCTCGCCGATGGCTGAGCATGTTGATGAAATGGCTGCCAAGGGCGTCAAGAACCTCTTTGGCCAGAAGGTCAAGGTCATCGAGCTGCAGTCCGAGGCAGGCGCCGCTGGCGCTGTGCACGGCTCGCTGCAGGCCGGTGCTCTGACGACGACGTACACGGCTTCGCAGGGCTTCTTGCTGATGATCCCGAATCTCTACAAGGTAGCCGGCGAGCTGCTGCCGGGCGTCTTCCACGTCTCCGCGCGCGCACTCGCTGCGAACTCCCTGAACATCTTCGGCGACCACCAGGATGTCATGGCCGCACGCCAGACGGGCTGCGCCATGCTCGCTGAGGCGAGCGTGCAGGAGGTCATGGACCTCTCGGCCGTCGCACATCTCGTCGCCATCAAGGGCCGCGTGCCGTTCATCAACTTCTTCGACGGCTTCCGCACGTCGCACGAGATCCAGAAGATCGAGATGGTCGACTACGAAGACCTCGGCAAGCTGCTCGACTGGGATGCCGTCAAGGCGTTCCGCCGCCGCGCGCTCAATCCGGACCATCCGGTCCTGCGCGGCTCCGCGACGAACCCGGACATCTACTTCCAGTCGCGTGAAGCGGCCAACAGTTTCTACGATGCGCTGCCGGAGCTCGTTGAAGAGGCCATGGCCGACGTCGCGAAGGTCACGGGCCGCGAGCATCATCTCTTTGACTACTACGGTGCGAAGGATGCCGACCGCGTCATCATCGCGATGGGCTCCGTCTGCCAGACGGTCCAGGAGACGGTCGATTACCTCAACGCGAAGGGGGAGAAGGTCGGCCTCTTGAACGTCCACCTCTACCGTCCGTTCTCCATCGAGCACTTCTTCAAGTTCCTGCCGAAGACGATCGAGAAAGTCGCCGTCCTCGACCATACGAAGGAACCGGGCTCCCTCGGCGAGCCGCTCTACCTCGATGTCAAGGCAGCGTTCTACCACTCCGACATGCATCCGACGATCGTCGGCGGTCGCTTCGGCCTCGGCGGCAAGGACACGACGCCGGACCAGATCTTCGCCGTCTTCGAGGAGCTCAAGAAGGACGCGCCGAAGGATGGCTTCACGATTGGCATCGACGACGATGTCACGCATACGAGCCTGACGCCGGCCCTGACGGATGTCGACCTCACGCCAGAGGGCACGACGGCCTGCAAGTTCTGGGGCCTCGGCTCGGACGGCACGGTCGGCGCAAACAAGAGCGCCATCAAGATCATCGGCGACAAGACGGACATGTACGCACAGGCGTACTTCGCCTATGACTCCAAGAAGTCGGGCGGCATCACGATGTCGCACCTGCGCTTCGGTAAGTCGCCGATCACGAGCCCGTACCTCATCAACAAAGCCGACTTCATCTCCTGCTCGCAGCAGTCCTACGTCTACAAGTACGACCTGCTCGCCGGCCTCAAGAAGGGCGGCACGTTCCTCCTCAACACGGTCTGGAGCGATGAGGAGCTCACGCAGCACCTGCCGGCAGCCATGAAGCGCTACATCGCGAAGAACGAGATTCAGTTCTACACGGTCAACGCTGTCTCCATCGCCAAAGGCCTCGGCCTCGGCGGCCGCTTCAACATGGTCATGCAGTCCGCGTTCTTCAAGCTCGCGAACATCATCCCGATCGAGACGGCTGTGGGCTACCTCAAGGAAGCCGTCGTCACGTCGTACGGCCGCAAGGGTCAGAACATCGTCGACATGAACAACGGCGCCATCGACCAGGGCATCGAGGCCTTGCACAAGGTCGAGGTCCCGAGCTCGTGGGCGGATGCGCAGGATGAGCCGCAGGAGAAGCGCGACCTGCCGGAGTTCATCACGGAGATCCAGGAAGTCATGAACCGCCAGGAAGGCGACAAGCTGCCGGTCTCGAAGTTCGCCGGCGACCGCGCCGACGGCACGTACCCGCTCGGCGGCGCCGCCTACGAGAAGCGCGGCACGGCCATCAACGTGCCGGTCTGGAACACCCAGAAGTGCATCGGCTGCAACAAGTGCTCCTACGTCTGCCCGCACGCTTCCATCCGCCCGGTCCTCACGACCGACGAAGAGCTCGCGGCAGCACCGGAGGGCTTCCCGTCCAAGGACGTCCGCGCCGTCAAGGACTACCACTTCACGGTGGCCGTCTCCACGATGGACTGCCTCGGCTGCGGCAACTGCGCGCAGGTCTGCCCGGTCAAGGCCCTCGACATGACGCCGCTTGACGACGAGCTCAAGGCAAAGCAGGCGTACTTCGACTACGGCGTCGACAAGACGAAAGTCGCGCCGAAGAAGAACCCGATGAAGAAAGAGACCGTCATTGGCAGCCAGTTCGAGCAGCCGCTCATCGAGTTCTCCGGCGCCTGCGCCGGCTGCGGCGAGACGCCGTACGCCAAGCTCGTCACGCAGCTCTTCGGCGACCGCATGATGATCGCCAACGCCACGGGCTGCACCTCCATCTGGGGCGGCAGCGCACCGGCCATGCCGTACACGACGAACGCCAAGGGCCACGGCCCGGCTTGGGATAACTCCCTGTTCGAGGACAACGCAGAGTTCGGCCTCGGCATGTTCCTCGGCACGCAGTCCGTCCGCAACGGCCTCGCCGATGACGCCAAGAAAGCCATCGAAGAAGGTCTCGGCAGCGAAGACCTCCAGGCAGTCCTCAAGGATTGGGTGGAGAACATCGACAACGGCAACGGCACGCGCGACCGCGCCGACCGCCTCGAAGCCCTGCTCGCAGCCGAGAAGGGTGAGGACGCACTGCTCAACAAGCTCTACGAGAACCGCGACTACTTCGTCAAGCGTTCCCAGTGGATCTTCGGCGGCGACGGCTGGGCCTACGACATCGGCTACGGCGGCGTCGACCACGTCCTCGCTTCCGGCGCCGACGTCAACGTCTTCGTCTTCGATACCGAGGTTTACTCCAACACGGGCGGCCAGGCCTCCAAGGCAACGCCGGCAGCAGCCATCGCGCAGTTTGCCGCAACGGGCAAGAAGACCCGCAAGAAGGACCTTGGCATGATGGCCAAGACCTACGGCTACGTCTACGTCGCACAGGTCGCCATGGGCGCCGACCAGAATCAGCTGCTCAAGGCCATCACCGAGGCCGAGGCTTATCCGGGCCCGTCCCTGATCATCGCCTACGCACCGTGCATCAACCACGGCATCCGCAAGGGCATGGGCTGCAGCCAGCTCGAAGAGAAACTCGCCGTTGAGTGCGGCTACTGGGCAAACTACCGCTACAACCCGCAGCTCATCGGCACCGACAAGAACCCGTTCAGCCTCGACTCCAAAGAGCCGGACTTCTCCAAGTTCCAGGACTTCCTCATGGGCGAGAACCGCTACATCAACCTCAAGCGTTCCTTCCCAGAAGCAGCCGAAGCCCTCTTCGAGAAGACCCAGCACGACGCCGAGATCCGCTACAACAACTACAAGGCACTCGCCGGCAAATAAGCCGTCCGCAGCCGCCTGACATACAGCGCTCTTGCGCAACGACAAAAAGCCTGTCCCGTTTCCGCGGGACAGGCTTTTTTGTCTGCCATTTTCCATTTTCTTTCCTGCCGGAACATGCTAGAATAGGGGTATTGCAGTCAAGAACAGGGGAGGAATCACCTTTGAAAGTCATCAACTTCTACGGCGGCGCCGCCATTGGCAAGAGCACCATTGCCGCCGACATGTACTCCAAACTCAAGCGCATGGGCTATCGCACCGAGCTCGTCGGCGAATTCGCCAAATGGCTCTGGTACCAGAACGCCACCGACATCGTCGAAGACCAGCTCTACCTCTTCGCCGAGCAGGCCCACCGCACCCGCACCCTCGAGAAATACAGTGTCGACTTTGCCATCTGCGACTCGCCCTTGCCCCTCAACATCATTTACAACCGCGAGCCCTCCGACGCCTTTAACACCCTCGTCATGCAGGAGTTCAACCGCTACGACAACCTGAACTACCTCCTGCGTCGCAACGACGAATTCCTAGCCGTAGACGGCCGCCCCGAAACCGACCTGCCACAAGCAAAAGAAAAAGACCAGCAGATCCTCGCCGTCCTCGAGAAATACAGCGTGCCATACACCGTCATATCCCCGTGGGAGACCGACAAAGTCCTGCTGGACTTGAAAATCAAAAGGTAATCCTGCAATGGGGCAGGGGCCCCGAGCTCTCTCGTACATCGAGCCCCAGACCAAGGTAATCCGCGCAATGGGGTAGGGGCCCCGAGCGCCCTCGCTTGGCAGAGCTGTTCTTCAGCGCAGGGATGGATTCCGCCTGCAGGAGTGCAGTGACCGCCCGCAGGGCTGGCCCTCAAGCCGCATATACAAAAGCAGTCGATGTCAGAACGCCGCGGCAGGCGGCGAATCTGCCTCCGTGCACACAAACGCCATGAGGGCCATTTCAACGGAGCGACGAAGCCGGAATCCATCCCTGCGCGCCACCGGAACCACCACCTCAGTACCAGCGCGTCATCGGCAGCTCATTGTTGTTGCCCTTCGTCATCAGCACCTGATGGATATCGATGTACCCGATGTAGAACGCCGCCGCGCACCCGGCGAGGTAGAGGTCCCACATGCGCACGAACTCCTCATTCTTTCAGCCCGCCACCTTCTCGTGGACCTTGAGGAAATTGTGGTACCAGCACATCAGCGTCCGATAGTAGTGGCGCCGCAGGCTCTCTACATCGAGCACGCGGAAGTCCGCATCGTAGGCGTGCGAGATCAGCTCGCGCAGCGACGGCAGCGTGCCGCCCGGGAAGATGTACTTGCGGATCCACGGCTCCGACACCACCTCATCGTGGCCCGTGATCGTGTGCAGTAGGAAGATGCCGCCATCCTTCAGCAGATGGTTCGCCGTCTCCATGTACGTCGCGTAGTTCGACCGGCCCACATGCTCCATCATGCCGACACTGACGATGCGGTCAAAGATCAGCCCCTTGTCCTCGAGGTCGCGGTAGTCGACGAGCTCGATCTGCACCTGGCCCTCGAGCCCTTCCGCCTTGATGCGCTCCTGACCCTTCTTCCACTGCTCCTTACTGAGCGTGCAGCCGTAGCCCTTGACGCCGTACTTCTTCGCCGCTTCAATCAGCAAGAAGCCCCAGCCGCAGCCGATGTCGAGGAGCGTCATGCCCTCCTTGAGGTAGAGCTTCTCGAGGATGTAGTCGACCTTGTTGCGCTGCGCCTGCTCGAGCGTGTCATCCTCGTGCTTGAAGTACGCGCACGAATAACTCATCGTCGGATCGAGCCAGAGTTTATAGAATTCATTGCCTAAATCATAATGGGACGAGACCTCTTTGGCCTGGTCCTTTTTCTTTTCCGACATGTAGAGGATGTTGCGCAGCCCCTTGCGGTCGAGCGAGAAGCGGTCCGCCTGCTCGAGGAACGTGCAGAGCATGTGGAAGAGGTCGCCCTGGATCTCGATGTCGCCGCGCATGTAGGCCTCACCGAGCGCCAGTTCGGTCGACTCCAAGAGCTCCGCCTTCGGGATGTCCTTGTGCACAATCACCGTGAACTCCGGCTCGCCCTGACCAATCGTGTACTCCTGGTCGTGCAGCTTCACATTGAAGCAGTGCTTGTCGAAGTGGTTGAGATAATGAAGCAGGAAATTGTCCATGAGTTTCTGGAAATGCATGAAAAAGACCCCTTTCTATCATGACCGGGCGGCCATCCCTGCGAATGGCTCTCAGTCCAGATGCGTTCCTAGGGATATTCGACACCGTGCAAGAAAAACCCTTTTTTGCCACGAGATTTTAGAGGATTTCAAACAGCAAGGACAGGGGCAGAATACGCTTAAAAATTAGAGCATAGTGCTGTATTTATTTTGTTTATATTAGCATAAAGTGATGCTTCTACTAAAGCATATGATATATATGCAGGGTTTTTCATCTTTTTATTAAGATTCCTAGTGACTTCTAACACATTTTGATGTAGACTGTAGTTTATACAATCAAATTTAGAACACATCACCTGTAATGAGAAGCAAGTTTGATTGCAGGCAAGTGTGGAACCGGTTAGCGCGAGCAAGGCAGAAGCCAGTCATGGAGGACACGCTCCACATCCGGCGACACAGAGGGAAATGCAAGAAGAGATGGAGGATGCAAGATGAACCACATCTACAAAGTCGTATGGAGCAAAGTCCGCGGGTGCTACGTCGTCGTAGCCGAGATTGCCAGGAGCAACGGCAAGACCCGCTCCCAGAAAGTCGTAGCCGTCCTCGGCACCGCCCTGATCAGCAGTATGCTGTTCACCGGTGGGGGGCTTTTGACGGCAGAAGCAGCTCAGGGACAAGCGTTTGGTGACTCGACTACGGCATCGGGGGCAAATTCGATTGCCGCTGGCAACACGACAACGGCCTCCGGTCAAGAGAGCATTGCCCTTGGAACGCATAATACGGCATCAGGCAAGTGGTCTGTAGCCTTTGGCGGCACGTCTATCCAGCAGACCTTCAGGAATCATGGAAAGAACTACTTTGTTTACCAGATTGGGGACAAAACGTATTACAAGAATGAAAATGATTACTTCAGTACAGAAGACAATATGAAATTTACTGGAGATGCATCAACGGCTACTGCTGTGATGGTTAATGCAGGTAATACAGCCAGCGGGGATGCTTCCGTAGCATTTGGCCAAAATACACAGGCAAAGAGCCTTGGATCTGTAGCATTTGGCATGGGTACGCAGGCTGGAGCTGAAGATGGTAAGGGAGGTCAGAACTCGATTGCATTCGGCAATTACACGAAAGCATTAGGCGGCCGCTCTGTTGCCTTTGGTGAATACACGATAGCAAATTACAACGACTCTGTCGCCTTCGGCAATGATACGCGCGCACTCTCTACCGGCGCTACGGCCTTTGGCAACCGCACGCGTGCGTTGTCATCGTATTCTACAGCCTGGGGCAATGCTACCGTCGCAGCTGATGAAGAATCCACTGCTTGGGGTAGCGACACCATCGCCGGTGCTAAACTTGATGACAACGGTGCTGTGACCAATATCTATACCTACAAGAATAACCCGGACGATAAAAACGAGCAACCGAAGACTGCAACGGAAAAGATGGATGTCCATGGCAATCTGGCTTATACCCAGAACGGCAGTACAGTCGGTGTCAGGCAGATGGATATCGGCGGTAATACCGAAAAGCACGATTACGTGGTATTGGACGGCCAAGACGGCAATACCTATGTCCGTGACTATCAGGGCAGTCTCTGGAGAGTCACGGTTAGCGCTGATGGCAAGACGGCTACTGTCGACACGACAGTCGGCGATAATGGTAAAGTATACAACAATAACAGCAAAGCTGGAACAGTCGGTTCCAAGGCTACGACAACGGTCAATGGAACAGAAGTCGCCATCACGCCGGACAGTGTGCTAAAAAAAGCCCATGAAGGCAGTAACGGCTATAATATTGACGGCTATAAAGATGCCACGGCCTTCGGCTACTCGACCGAAGCCTCCGGCGACTACGCCACGGCCTTTGGCAATGACACCCAGGCAAAGGCAACAGGTGCCACGACCTTTGGCACGACAACGAAGGCTTCGGGCGACAATGCTACGGCCTTCGGCCTCAGCTCTACAGCTTCCGGCAAGCAGGCAACCGCTTTCGGCAGCTCGTCAACTGCTTCCGGTGACAATGCCACCGCCTTCGGCGAGAGCAGCACAGCTTCTGGCGAAGCATCTACAGCTTTCGGCATCAGTTCCACTGCTTCGGGCAGGAACTCCCTCGCCGCACTGGGTGGCACGGCATCGGCAGAGAATGCAGCAGCCATCGGCAACGGTGCACAGGCAACTCTCATCGACAGCGTCGCATTGGGCAGCAATTCCAAGACCACCCGTGCCAAGTACAGTGCTTTGACCGATGCTAAAGAAAAAGCGGCCTATGCGAAGGGCAGCACTTCTACTGGTTCAGCTTGGGAAGCAACGGATAATGCCATTGCTGTAGGCAATGACAGCACTACCACCCGTCAGATCACCGGCGTGGCAGCAGGTTCACTGGATACGGATGCTGTCAACGTGGCCCAGCTCAGAGCAGTTGACGCAAAGCACACGATTGTCACAGTCGGCGGCAATTCGGTAACGGCAGACAATACACCGGTTAACGGCGGCAACCTCGACTTGAAGCGCACGACTGCCACCAATGGGCAGGAAACGTATGACCTGTCATTGGACAAAAATGTGATCCTTGGCGAGCAGGTTGAGAATAATGGCGGTAAGCTGACCGTCAATAACGTTGATAAATTCAAGAATTATGATAAAGATGGTAAGCCTTTACCGGATACCACAGTCAAAGAAGCCGTTAAGATTGATGGCAAGACGGTATCAGTCGTAAAACACGATGGCTCGGCTGCGGATAACGATCAGCGTCAGGTCGTCTTGGGTGTTGATCAGGATGCGGGCGGATATGTCGCACTGTATGATAACACAGGCAGGAAACCGACCTATATCTACAATGCAATCAGTGGCGGTATTACGTATCTGAAAGATAAGAATTCGTATCTGACGCCTGACCTGACAAATCCGAACGATGAGCGCGCGTCCAATGAGTTCAATCGCCTGGAATACGGCGACTATCACACGGGGACAATTCAATTTATTGCTACCTTGGACGACGGCCAGAAGTATGCCGGTGACAACTACGAGGCCGCTAAGACCGAAACAAAAACTGTCGATGGCAAGACCACTACGACTGTCACGAAAGAAGAGCAGAACGTCCTTCTCAAGAAACTCAACGAGCGTCTTGACATCAAGGGCGGCGCAACTGGCGTTCTGACGGATAACAACATCGGCGTCAATGTTAAGGACGGTTTAATGAAAGTCCAGCTTGCTCAGAACATTAACTTGGGTGACAAGGGCTCTGTCGAGATGGGTGATACCACCATCAACAATGGTGGCGTGACCATTAACCAAAATGGCGATAAAAACAATCCAATCAGCTTGACAAAAGATGGACTCAATAATGGCGGCAAGACCATCACCAATGTCGGAAACGGCACGAAGGATAGCGATGCCGTCAACGTATCGCAGCTTAACGCAGCCAAGACGACGGTGACATCGAATGATCATTCTGTAACGGTTACCTCTGATAATAATGCAACGGATAAGCATACGAATTACGACTTGAAGATTGCTACGGCCACCTTGTCGTCGGAAACGACCGGCTCGGGAGACAGTGCTGTGGCAACCGGTAAGGTTGCTGTCACCAATCCGACATATACAGAGAATGGGCAGACTGTGGAAAATAAGAATGCCTATGTAACAGGACAGAGTGTTGCTGATGCCATCAACAAATCCGGCTTTAAGCTGACCGCATCGGCGTCCGAAGGTGCGGTGGCTGGCAACAAAGAGACCTTGATTCATCCGGGCGATACCGTGACAATCGATGCTGGTAAGAATATTTCTTTGACCCAGACCGATGGCAAGATTTCGATTGCCACGAAGGATAAGCTGGTTTTGGGCAAGGATACCTCTGACGGCAAAGACGGCCAGGAAGGCACCATTGGCCTGACCGGTAAAGATGGCGTCCCGGACACTGATGGCAAGCAGGGATACAGCACCACCATCATCAAGACGGAAAAAGGACAGCCGGGTGCGAATGGTCAGAATGGCAAAACCGGTGTGGACGGCACAGATATTACCCGCATTGTCTATCAGAATGGTAAAGACGGCGAAGTCGGCACTACGACCCATACGGTGGCCACGCTCGACGACGGACTGAAGTTTGTGGGCAACGACGGCAAAGAAGTTATCCGAAAGCTGAACACCACCCTGCCTATCAAAGGCGGCATTACGGATGCAAACGCGTTGAAGAATGCTTCCTCTAAGAATCTGGGTGTCCGCCAGAATGAAAAAGCAGATGGCAAAGAAGATGGCCTTGAAGTCGTCATGACCGATACGCCGGACTTCACGAAAGTCACGGTCGGTGAAGGGACTGATATGACACAGAAGATCATCATTGGTAAGCAGACTGTTACCGGCAAGAAGTCGGACGGAAGTGCATCTGCAACATCTCAGACCGGCAACTACATCACCGGCTTGGGCAACAAGGCCTGGGATAAAGACAATGTAGTTGAAAATCGAGCCGCGACGGAAGGTCAGCTGAGAGATGCCATCAACAGCGTAAATGGCTCCGTTGATAAAGGTTTTGGCCTGGCTGATGAAGCTGGCGCGACTGTGACGAAAAAATTGGGCGATACCGTCAAGGTCAAAGGCGATACCGTCTACAATGCAGATGGTACGGTTGCCAAAGATGGCAATATCAAGACCACTGTAAAAGACGGTGCTATCCAGATTTCCCTCAACGACCAGATTTCCGTTGGCCAGAATGGCAAGGACGGCAAAGTCACCGTTGAGACCAAGGGTGGCACGACCGTCGTCGTCGGCCGTAATGGTGCAGACGGTGATAATGGCAAAGATGGCCTCTTCGTTATCGGTAAGGATGGCAAAGACGGCAAGTCTGGCGTTTCCATCACCGGTCCGGACGGTATTGCTGGCAAAGATGGTGTCGATGGCAAAGTCGGCATCGCTGGCGAAGACGGCAAGGATGCAGTCTCCATCTCTGGTACGGGCGGCGTCGGCCATATCGGCTTGACCGGCCCAAAAGGCGAGAAGGGCGCTGACGGTACGCCGGGCAAGGATGGTATCTCCATCGACATCACGACGGATCTCAAGTCGGCTACGCTGGATGATGGCAAGAATGTCAAGACGGTCATCAAAGACAAGGATGACAAGGAAACGACCATCATCCAGGCTCCGCGCATCCAGTACGATAGCAATGGCAAGAACTATGAAGTGGCTACCATGGATGATGGTCTGAAAATCGGTGCCAATGCCGCAGCTTTAGGAAAAACTGCTAATCCTGTCAGCAATAAGCTGAACAGTACCATCAATATCATGGGTTCGGCTGCTAAAGCCGGTCATACTTATACCGACGACAATCTGACCACGACAGTGAAAAAGGATGAGAATGGAAACACGACGGTCAAGGTCCTTATGGACAAAGACATCACTGGCAATAGTGTTACCGTCGGTGAAAAGGGTGAAAAGGGCGAATCGGGTACGCCGGGCAAGGATGGCGTTGACGGTACAATTGGCGTTAACGGCAAAGACGGCTCGAGCGTGGTCATCAAAGGCCAGGATGGTATCTCCATCAATGGCAAAGATGGCCAGAATGGTGTGACCATCAAAGGCGTTGATGGCAAAGCTGGTACGGAAGGCCATATCGGGCTCATCGGTCCGAAGGGACCGAAGGGTGCAGATGGCAAGGATGGCCAGAACGCATCGGCTGATATCCACGTCAAGAATGGTCAGGTAGGTGTCGATGGTACCGACGGCAATAAAGGCACGAATGGCATGGACCGCGTTGTCTATGAAGACCACAATCATGTTACCCATGAAGTCGCCACGATGGGAGACGGCCTGAAGTTCGCCGGTGATGATGCGCATACGACAGTTGCCAAGAAACTCAACGAAACCCTGCAGATTCGCGGCGACGGTACTTATGACGAGAAGAAGAATACTGTAGCTGATGATGGCAACATCAAGACTTCTGTCGACAATGGCGCGGTCAAGGTTTCTCTGAGCGACAAGATTAACCTGCATCAGGATGGCTACTTGACCGTCGGCGGCAGCAAGAATGGTAATGCTGCCGATGGAAATGACCCGATTGTCATCAAGCACTTCGACGACAAGACGCTCGATGTGATTACAGGCGTCGACAAGAAAGGCAAGCCGATTATTGCCAAGGAAGGCAAGGCTGGCGACTATGTCACGGGTCTTGACAACAAGGACTGGAATGTCGACAAGCCGGAATACGTCAGCGGCCGTGCGGCTACTGAGGATCAGCTCAAGACAATCAGTGACGCGGTCAAAGAAGCCGCCACTACAGCCGGTAAGCATACCGTCATTACGGTAGAAAACGGGAAAGCCGCCGGAACTACAGACTATAATGGCGAAAACCTGAAGCTGAAAGTCACGGATGAAGATGGCCAGAAGACGTATGACCTGAAACTCAACGATAAAGTCACGCTGGGCAAGGATGGTGTCGATGGCACCGTTGGTCTCAAGGGTGCAGATGGCAAATCCAGCATCGGTCTCAACGGCAAGGATGGCATTTCTGTCATTGGTACAGATGGTAAGAATGGCGTCAGCATCACTGGCTCGAATGGCCTTAATGGTGAGAATGGCATTGATGGCAAGATTGCCATCGGTACGCCGGGCAAAGACGGCCAGCCGGGTAAAGATGCCGTTTCCATTTCTGGCAAGGACGGCGTTGGTCATATCGGCCTGACTGGCCAGAAAGGCGCAGATGGCAAAGACGGTGCATTCACGGATCTTTCCACGATTCTTGGCACGGCCACACTTGATCGCAACCAGAACGAAGTCAAGGATAAAGACAGCACGAAGGACAAGGCATCCCGCATCCAGTATCAGACGACCGTTACCACAGAAGATGGCAAAACTAAGACCATTACCCATGAAGTCGCTACGATGGATGACGGCCTGAAGTTCGTCGGCAATGACGGAAAGGAAGTCGCAAAGAAACTCAATTCGACGCTGTCGCTTACGGGCGGCATGGACAAGGATGCCGTAGCAACGGCTTCTTCTAAGAATCTGGGCGTCCGCAGCAATACAAATGGTGATGGCCTTGAGCTCGTCATGACCAATACACCGGACTTCACGAAGGTCACGGTCGGTGAGGGAACTGACACGACTCAGAAGATCATCATTGGCAAGCAGACGGTCACGGGCAAGAAGTCGGACGGCACTGCTGGAACAGCAGAGACGGGCAAATACATCACGGGTCTGGACAACACGAAGTGGAACAAGGACAATGTGGTTGAGAACCGTGCTGCTACGGAAGGCCAGCTCCGCGATGTTGCTGGTTCCATCACGAACCAGAGTCAGGGCGGCGGCTTTGGCCTGGCCGATGAAGCTAGGAACACCGTGAAAAAAGACCTGGGCCAGACCGTCACGGTCAAGGGCGATGGCAAGAACATCGAGACGAAGGTAGTCAATGGCTCTCTGGAAGTCTCTTTGAAGAAGGATGTCGACCTGGGTGGCAACGGCAGTATCAATGCCGGCCAGACGAAGGTAGACCAGAATGGCGTAGATACCAACAAGGTCACAATCAAGGATTCTGGTATCAGCATCAGCAAGGATGGCATCAATGGCGGTGGCAAGCAGATTACGAACATTGCCAGCGGCATCGATGGCAAGACGTACGCGGATGCCAAGGACAACAATGCGGCCAGCATCGGCGATGTCAAGAATATCGCGGGCAAGGTTGAGCAGAACGTCACGAACGTGACCAACAATGTCAATCAGATTGGTCAGCATGTCGATAAGCTCCAGACGGATGTCACGCAGCTCCAGCAGGATGTCAAGGCAGACCGTCAGTATCAGGGCGATGATGCCGCGACCAAGAAGAGTGTCAACGTCAAGTTCGGCCGCTTCCTGAGCCTGACGGGCGGTGCCAAGGTTGAGGCGCTGGCAGATGAGGGCAACCTCGGTGTCATCCAGCAGGAGAAGGAAGATCCGGATAACAAGGGTGAGAAACTCACCGGCCTTTCCATCCGCCTGGCCAAGGACCTCAAGGGACTCAACAGCGTTGAGGCGAATACCGTCAATGCAAAGACGGTCAACAGTGAGACGTTCCAGGCGGGCAATACCACCATCAACAATGGCGGCCTGACGGTCAAGGGCGATGACAAGCACAAGGACATCACGGTCCAGCAGGGCAGTGTCAACATGGGCGGCAACAAGATTGAAGGTGTCGCACCGGGCAAGGTCGCGCCGGATTCGACGGAGGCCATCAATGGCAGCCAGCTCGCGCAGCGCGATCAGGCGATTGGCAAGCTCGGTGGCGAGGTTAGCAGCCTCGACCGCCGTGTGGACCGTGTCGGCGCTGGTGCTGCGGCTCTTGCTGCACTGCATCCGCAGGATTTCGACCCGGATGACAAGTGGGACTTCGCTGTTGGCTACGGCAATTACCGCGGCGCGAATGCGGCGGCTGTCGGCGCGTTCTACCGTCCGAATGAGGACACGACGCTGTCGGTCGGCGGCACGGTCGGCGGCGGTGAGAACATGGTCAACGCGGGCATCAGCTTCAAGTTCGGCCAGGGCAACCATGTGACGAACAGCCGCGTCGCGATGGCGAAGGAGCTCCTTGCGCTCAAGGACTATGTCCAGAAACAGGACGAGAAGATTGAGCAGCTTGAGGCGCTCGTTGGCAAGCAGGGCACGGCAGCAGCGCCGAAGCGCCGCTCCATCCTGTTCCCGGATGTGCCGGAGAACCACTGGGCTTATGCGTACGTCAAGAAATTGGCGGACCGCGGCCTGCTCGAGGGCTATCCGGACGGCGAGTTCAAGGGGGACCGCACGATCACGCGCTATGAGTTTGCCGCAATCTTCTCGCGGGCACTCGAGAACGGTGCGAGCGTCGACACCGACATGGAGCGCATGTCGGAGGAGTTCGAGCCGGAGATCCGCGAGCTTTCCCTCAACCGCTTCCGTGTCGACCGCGTCGAGGGCAAGGATAATGACCGCCACAAGATCGAGCGCGTCCGCGTCAACGACCGCGACGAGCTGGTCAAGCAGAAGAACGGCGAGCAGAAGAAGCGCTACCGTGATGTCTACGGCAGCGTGATCGAGAAAGATGCGCCGGCTGATGCCGCAAAGTAAAACTGGATAACGATAGGCAAGAAGCCTCCGAGGAGTCTCCCCGGAGGCTTTTTTGCATCTGACAAGGAAAAATGCTTGACACGGGGGCGGGGGGCGGCTATAATAGCCTATGTCAAGCAAAAAGCCTTGGCACGATATCAAGATGAAGGTGGGGCAGGATGGAGCAGCTTTTGTATTTGTCGGCGCTGTTTGATTTTTATGGGGCGCTTTTGACAGAGAAGCAGCAGGAATGCCTCAAGATGCATCTCTTTGAGGATTTCTCGTTGTCGGAGATCGGCGAGGAGCTCGGGATTTCCCGGCAGGCGGTCTATGACAACATCCATCGCTCCGAGAAGGCCATGGAATCGTATGAGGCGAAGCTCGGGCTCGTGGCGCGTTACCAGAAGGAGCGTGCGGTGCTCGCGGACATCTGCCGCTCGGTCAAGGCCCTGCGGACGGATGAGAACAACGCGGCAGTCCGCGATATCCTCGCGCGCCTCGTGCCGTTACTTGGCAGCAATGAATATGGCCGGGAGGTATGATTTTTGATTTTTGAAAGTTTATCGGACCGACTTCAGGCAACCTTCAAGAAGCTCCGCGGCCATGGCAAGCTGACGGAGGACGACGTCAATGAGGCGATGCGCGAGGTGCGCATGGCACTTCTCGAAGCCGACGTCAACTTCAAGGTCGTCAAGCAGTTCATCAAGACCGTCAAGGAGCGCGCGATTGGCCAGGACATCCTCGAGACGCTGACGCCGGCACAGGTTGTCATCAAGATTGTCGACGAGGAGCTCACGAAGCTCATGGGCGACACGCAGAGCCGCATCAACATGAGTCCGAAGCCGCCGACGATCATCATGATGGTCGGCCTGCAGGGCGCCGGCAAGACGACGTCTGCTGGCAAGCTCGGCCTCGCGCTCAAGAAGCAGGGCAAGCGCCCGCTGCTCGTCGCGGCGGACATCTACCGCCCGGCGGCCATCACGCAGCTGCAGGTCCTCGGCAAGCAGCTCGACATCCCCGTGTTCTCGATGGAGCAGGGTACGGATGCAGTGACGATCGCGAAGAACTCGATTGATTATTCGCAGTCGCATGCCTGCGATGTCGTCATCATCGATACGGCGGGCCGCCTGCAGATTGATGAGAAGCTCATGAAGGAGCTCTGCGACATCAAGTCGGAGGTCCATCCGCATGAGATCCTGCTCGTCGTCGATGCGATGACGGGCCAGGAATCCGTCAACGTCGCGCAGTCGTTCAACGACGCGCTCGGCCTCGACGGTGTCGTCATGACGAAGCTCGACGGCGATGCCCGCGGCGGTGCCGCGCTCTCCGTCAAGGCGGTCACGGGCGTGCCCATCAAGTTCATCGGTCTTGGCGAGAAGCTCGAGCCGCTCGAGCCGTTCCATCCGGACCGCATGGCGTCGCGCATCCTTGGCATGGGCGATGTGCTCTCGCTCGTCGAGAAGGCACAGGCGACTTTCGACATGGAAGAAGCCAAGATGATGGAGAAGAAGCTGCGGAAGGACGAGTTCACGCTCGATGATTTCCTCGCGCAGATGCAGCAGGTCAAGAAGCTTGGCTCGCTCGACAACATCTTAGGGCTTATCCCGGGCATGGGCGGCCTCAAGAAGCAGCTCGCCGGACAGGACATCGACCTCGACGGCAAGGAAATCCGCCAGATCGAGGCCATCATCAAGTCGATGACGCCGAAAGAGCGCGCCAACATAAACATCATCAACGGCAGCCGCCGCAAGCGCATCGCGATGGGCTCCGGCACGCGCGTGCAGGACGTCAACAAGCTCCTGAAGCAGTTCGGCGAGATGAAGAAGATGATGAAGAAAATGAAGAAGATGCAGAAGGGCAAGAAAGGCCTGCCGAATCTCGGCGGCCTCGGGCTCCCGAAATTGCCGTTCATGCATTGAGATATTTCCCAATCAAGATTTGAAAGGTGGTGAATTCACATGGCAGTAAAGATTCGTCTGAACCGTATGGGTGCAAAGAAGAATCCGTTCTATCGCATTGTTGTCGCGGACTCCCGCGCACCGCGCGATGGTCGTTTCATCGAGGTCCTCGGTAACTACGATCCGTCCCAGAACCCGGCAGTCGTCAATGTTGACGAGGAGAAGGTTCTCGATTGGATGGGCAAGGGTGCTCAGCCGACGGACACCGTTAAGAATCTCTTCAGCAAGAAGGGCCTCATGGCTAAGTTTGCTGAGGCAAAGAACGCTAAGAACTGATTGAGTGAGGCTACAGCATGAAAGAACTTGTTGAAGTCATCGCGAAGTCCTTAGTGGATCATCCCGAAGATGTCCGCGTCGAGGAGAAGCAGCAGGACCGTCAGGTCACGCTCGAACTCCACGTGGATGAGGATGACATGGGCAAGGTCATTGGCCGCCAGGGCCGCATCGCGAAAGCCATGCGCACGGTTGTCAAGGCCGCAGCCACCCGGGAGAACAAAAAAGTCTCGGTTGATATCATTGAATAAATGAAATCAGAAGAAGAGCGGCATCGCCCACACAAAGACTTGTGGGCTTTGCCGCTGTTTTTGTATTTCAAGTTCGAGCAGAAAAGAGGAACAAACATGGATACGATTTCGCTCAAGATGCCGGTGACGATCAAGGCAAAGGTCACGGAAAAGCTCAAGGAAAAGATGCTCAAAGAACTCACGGAAGGCATCCAGCGCGCGGAGCTCGAGCTGCAGCAGCTCGACATCCAGGAGAAGCGCGTCCTGCAGGAGAACGGCCCGGCCAATGCCGATGACCCGACGCCGCAGGAAATCCAGCGCCTGCACGCTATCCAGCAGCACTTCGGCCAGGAGCGCCAGAAGCGTGCGGACTACCGCGCACAGGCTCTCGCGCAGAAGGAGCAGACGGAGAAGCTCAAGATCGGTTCGGAGATCGTGCAGGGCACGCTCGAGCGCCAGGTCGACGTCAAGGTCGGCGACGACATGCGCGAGCTCATGAATGTGGAAGTGCTGGTGGAAGATGACAAGATTATCGCCATCCGCGGCTAAGAAAAATGCGGCCAAGGACCGTGTGACGATCGGCAAGGTCGGTGCGGCGCACGGCATCCACGGCGAGATGCGCATCATCCCGCTGACGGACTTCACGGAGCGCTTTGCCGATATGAAGGAAGTCATGGTCGGCGACGAGCTGCTGCACATCGAGAGCTGCAAGTACCACAAGCAGTTCATCCTGCTGAAGTTCCGCGAGTACCCCGTGCGCGAGGACGCGATGCGCCTGACGGGCCGCCTGCTGACGGTCGACCGCAGCGAGGCCGTGCCGCTTGAGGAAGGCGAGTTCTACACGTTCGACATCATCGGCCTGACGGTCTACGATGAGACGGGCAATACGCTCGGCACGGTCGAAAACGTCCTGCGCACGGGCAGCAACGACGTCTATCAGGCGCGCCGCCCGGACGGCCGCGAGCTGCTGATCCCAGCGCTCAAGGCGGTCGTCAAGGTAATCGACGTCGCGGGCGGCCGCATGGTCGTCGACCTGCCGGAGGAGACGGACGATGCGCATTGACATGATCACGCTGTTCCCGGAGATGTTTGCGGGGCCGTTCGGTGCGAGCATCACGAAGCGCGCCGTCGACAAGGGCATCCTCGACATCCACTTCACGAATTTCCGCGACTACTCGCACGACAAGCACAGGCATGTCGACGATTCGCCGTTTGGCGGCGGCGCGGGGATGGTGCTGAAGCCGGAGCCGATGTACCGCGCCGTGCGCGCGGTGCTCGAGGAGACAGCGGCGCATGCGGCGAGCCGCCGCGTGCTGATCATGGACCCCGCTGGGCCTGTCTTTACGCAGGCGAAGGCCAAGGAGCTCGCGGGCTATGAGCAGCTCGTCTTCATCTGCGGCCATTACGAGGGCTTCGACGCGCGCATCTACCCGCTCGCCGACGAGGCCATCTCGATTGGCGATTTCGTGCTGACGGGCGGCGAGCTGCCGGCGATGGTCATCACGGACGCCGTCTCGCGCATGCTGCCGGGCGTGCTCGGCGATGCGGAGTCGGCGCCGACGGACTCGTTCTACGACGGCCTCTTGGGCTTCCCGCAGTACACGCGCCCGCGCGACTTCGAGGGCATGGAGGTGCCGGAGGTGCTGCTCTCGGGCGACCACGCGAAGATCCGCCAGTGGCGCCACGAGCAGTCGCTGCGCCTGACGCAGGCAAAGCGCCCCGACCTCTTGGCGAAGAAGGAGCTAAGCGACAAGGACCTCGAGCTCCTGCAGCGCTTTGCACAGTCGGAAGAGCAGTCTGAATAACCGCACGCGATCCGCTCAAAATCCACGCCTTCGGGCGCAAGATTCCACTTGTTTCAACGAGTTGAATCTGCTAAAATAAAGCTAAAGTTAGCAGAAAGGCCACGGCTTCTGGAGCCGTGGCCTTTTTGGTGAAAGCTATAAAAAGAAAGGCAGGTTTTGGTGGATTGGAGGAAAAGCTGAAGCTGTACGGCTTTAACAACCTGACGAAGGCATTGAGCTTCAACATCTATGACATCTGTTATGCGAAGTCGGCGCGGGAGCAGCAGGACTACATCAAGTACATCGACGAACAGTACAACTCGGAGCGCTTGACGAAGATCTTGTCGACGGTCACGGAGATGATCGGCGCGCGCATCCTCAACATCGCGAAGCAGGACTACGACCCGCAGGGCGCGAGCGTGACGATGCTCATCGCGGAAGAAGACGCGGTGACATCGGGACGCAAAAAGCCGGTCGAGTCGGCCATCCTCGGCGACACGATCCTCGCGCATCTCGACAAGAGCCATGTGACGGTACATACGTACCCCGAGTTCCATCCGGGCACGAGCATCGCGACCTTCCGCGTCGACATCGATGTCGCGACGTGCGGGGAGATCACGCCACTCAAGACGCTCGACTACATGATCGCGCAGTTCGACTCGGACATCATCACGATGGACTACCGTGTGCGCGGCTTCACGCGCGACCTCGACGGCCGCAAGCTCTTCATGGACTCGAAGATGCGCTCCATCCAGGAGTTCATCGCGCAGGAGACGCTCGACCGCTACGACGCCGTCGACATCAACCTCTACCAGGCGAATCTCTACCACACGCGCATGCTCATCAAGGAGCCGCAGCTGCAGAACTACCTGTTCAATACGGACATCTACGAGATCCCGCCGAAGGACCGCCTCGCCATCAGCAACAGCCTGCGCCGCGAGATGATCGAGATCTACAGCGGCCGCAATCTCTACTGAAAAAATGCGATAAAGATGATAAAGATAAGGAAGTGAAAGACGGTGGGACGATATCTGACTCAGGAGAGTGCACCGATTCTCGAGGCGCTCGAGCGCATGAAGCGCGCGCGCCTCGTGCCATTTGACGTGCCGGGCCACAAGCGCGGCCGCGGCAATCCGGAGCTCCGGGACTTCCTCGGGGAGAAGTGCCTCGACGTCGATGTCAACTCGATGAAGATGCTCGACAATCTCTGCCATCCCGTCTCGGTCATCCGCGATGCAGAAACGCTCGCGGCAGAGGCCTTTGGCGCGGCACATGCGTTCTTCATGGTCGGCGGCACGACGTCGGCCGTGCAGGCGATGGTGCTGACGGCAGTCGGGCGCGGTGACAAGATCATCATGCCGCGCAATGTGCACCGCAGCGCCATCAATGCGCTGATCCTCTGCGGTGCCGTCCCGGTCTATGTCAATCCGCAGATGGACCACACGCTCGGCATCTCGCTCGGCATGCGCGTCGAGGAAGTCAAGGACGCGATACGGCGTCATCCTGACGCCAAGGCCGTGCTCGTCAACAATCCGACGTACTACGGCATCTGCTCGAACCTGCGCGAGATCGTAGCCCTCGCACATGCGCACGGCATGATGGTGCTCGCCGACGAGGCGCACGGCACGCATTTCTACTTCCACGACAAGCTGCCCGTCTCGGCGATGGCGGCTGGCGCCGACATGGCATCGATCAGTATGCACAAGTCGGGCGGCTCGCTGACGCAGAGCTCGATGCTGCTCTGCGGTCCGAACGTCAATGCGGGCTACGTCCATCAGGTCATCAACATCACGCAGACGACCTCGGGCTCGTACCTCCTGCTCTCGAGCCTCGACATCAGCCGCCGCAACCTCGCCCTGCACGGGCAGGAGATCTTCGATAAGGTCATCGGGCTCGTCGAGTACGCGCGCGACGAGATCAACGCGATTGGCGATTACTATGCCTACAGCCGCGAGCTCATCAACGGCGACTCCATCTACGACTTTGACACGACGAAGCTCTCCATCTTCACGCGGCCGACGGGCCTTGCGGGCATCGAGGTCTACGACCTCCTGCGTGACGAGTACGACATCCAGACGGAGTTCGGCGACATTGCGAACCTCTTGGCCTACGTCTCAGTCGGCGACCGGCCTAAGGACATCGAACGGCTCGTCGCCGCGCTCGCGGAGATCCGGCGCAACTACCGCAAGGATTCCTCGAAGATGCTCAAGGCCGAGTACATCGAGCCGGAAGTCGTCTACGGGCCGCAGGAGGCGTTCTACGCCGAGAAGGAGTCGCTGCCTATCGAGTCGACTTCAGGCCGCGTCTGCAGTGAGTTCGTCATGTGCTACCCGCCTGGCATCCCGATCCTCGCGCCGGGCGAGCGCATCACGGACGAGATCCTGACCTACATCCGCTACGCGCGCAAGAAGGGCTGCCAGATGACGGGCCCCGAGGACATGACGCTCGCGCGGCTCAATGTCGTAAAATAATCGTGAAATAGAGGGGGGATTTTATGGAACTCTGGTTTACCGAACATCACACACCGAATGTCCGCTTTTCCATCAAGGTGGACCGCCAGCTCTACTCAGGCCGCAGCGAATTCCAGCGCATCGACATCTTCGACTCGAAGGAGTTCGGCCGCTTTTTGACGCTCGACGGCTACATGATGCTGACGGAGATGGATGAGTTCATCTACCACGAGATGATCACGCACGTGCCGATGTGCGTCAATCCCGACGCGCACGACATCCTCGTCATCGGCGGCGGCGATGGCGGCACGGTGCGCGAGCTCCTGCGCTATCCGACGGTGCGCCACATCGACCTCGTCGAGATTGACGAGCTCGTCGTCGAGGTCTGCAAGAAGTACCTGCCGCAGACGGCGGGCTGCCTTGGCGACCCGCGCGTCACGATCCACTACGAGGACGGCCTCAAGTACGTGCGCCATGCGGAGGACGCCTACGACCTCATCATCGTCGATTCGACGGACCCGTTCGGCCCGGGCGAGGGCCTCTTCACGAAGGAGTTCTACGGCAACTGCTACAAGGCGCTGCGCGAGGACGGCATCATGGTCAATCAGCACGAGAGCCCGTTCTACCAGCAGGACGCCTATGCGATGCAGCGCGCCCACAAGCGCATCGTCGATTCCTTCCCCATAAGCCGCGTCTATCAGGCGCACATCCCGACGTATCCATCGGGCCACTGGCTCTTCGGCTTTGCCGCCAAGAAGCGCCATCCCGTCAAGGACGTCAACTGGGTGCGCTGGAACGCCATCGGCCTCAAGACGCGCTACTACAACACGCAGCTGCACGCGGGCGCCTTTGCCCTGCCGAATTATGTGGAGAAGATGCTAAGAGATGTTGAACCGGAATCGTAATGTCGAGACCTTCCTCGGCTGTGAAAGCGACTACGAGGAGAGCCGCATCGTGCTCTACGGCGCGCCATTTGACTCGACGACGTCGTATCGGCCGGGCACGCGCTTTGCGAGCCGCACGATGCGCGCGGAGTCGTACGGCCTCGAGACGTACAGCCCGTATCAGGACCTCGACCTCGAGGACGCAAAGGTCTTCGACGGTGGCGACCTCGAGCTCTGCTTCGGCGACACGGAGCGTGCGCTCGCGGACATCGAAGCGTGCGCGCGGGACATCGTCGCGGACGGCAAGCTGCCGTTCCTCATTGGCGGCGAGCACCTCGTGACGCTGCCGGCCTTCCGCGCCGTGCAGGCGAAGTACCCCGACGTTGCCGTCATCCACTTCGACGCGCACACGGACCTGCGCGAGGAATACCTCGGCAACCGCCTCTCGCACGCGACGGTCATCCGCCGCATCTGGGAGCTCATCGGCGACGGCCGCATCTTTCAGTTCGGCATCCGCAGCGGCGAGCGCGCGGAGTGGTACTGGTCGGCCGAGGGCCATACGAAGATCCAGAAGTTCAGCTTCGCTGGCCTTGATGAGACAATCGCAGCGCTCAAGGGACGTCCCATCTACCTGACGATTGACCTCGATGTGCTCGACCCCTCGTGCTTCCCGGGCACGGGGACGCCCGAGGCGGGCGGCGTGCGCTTCACGGACCTTCTCTCTGCCGCGTTGCGTACCATCCGCGGCTGCCAGATCGTCGGCTGCGACATGGTCGAGCTCTCACCACCGCTCGACCCGAGCGGCACCTCGACGGCCACGGCCCTCAAGCTTCTGCGCGAGATGCTGCTGGCACTCGAGAAGCCCTACCTCAAGTAAGCAAGTCTATTTTATCTATACAATCTCAAACCTAGGAGGCATATCATGGGAAAAGCTTTGATCATCGGCTGCGGTGGTGTGGCGAGTGTCGCCATCCACAAGTGCTGCCAGAACTCGGACGAATTCAGTGAGATCATGATCGCATCGCGCACGAAGTCGAAGTGCGACGCGCTCAAGGAGAAGCTCGAGGGCACGACGAAGACGAAGATCCGCACGGCGCAGGTCGACGCGGACGACGTCGATGCGCTCATCGCGCTCATCGAGGAGTTCCAGCCGGACGTCGTGCTGAACCTCGCGCTGCCGTATCAGGACCTGCACATCATGGATGCCTGCCTCGCGACGAAGACGAACTACGTCGACACGGCCAACTACGAGCCGGAGGACACGGCGAAGTTCGAGTACAAGTGGCAGTGGGCCTACCGCGAGCGCTACGAGAAGGCCGGCATCACGGCACTCTTGGGTTCCGGCTTTGACCCGGGCGTCACGGGCGTCTTTGCCGCCTACGCGCTCAAGCACCACTTCGACGAGATCAACTACATCGACATCCTCGACTGCAATGCCGGCGACCACGGCTACCCGTTCGCGACGAACTTCAATCCCGAGATCAACATCCGCGAGGTCTCGGCCAACGGCAGCTACTGGGAGGACGGCCACTGGGTCGAGACGAAGCCGATGGAGATCAAGCGCGTCTACAACTTCCCCGAAGTCGGCCCGAAAGACATGTACCTCTTGCACCACGAGGAGCTCGAGAGCCTCGGCCTCAACATCCCGGGCATCAAGCGCATCCGCTTCTTCATGACGTTCGGTCAGAGCTACCTCACGCACCTCAAGTGCCTCGAGGACGTCGGCATGACATCGATCGAGCCGATCGAGTTCGAGGGCAAGAAGATCGTGCCGCTGCAGTTTCTCAAGGCCGTACTGCCAGACCCGGCGAGCCTCGGCCCGCGCACGAAGGGCAAGACGAACATCGGCTGCATCTTCCGCGGGAAGAAGGATGGCAAGGACAAGACGTACTACCTCTACAATGTCTGCGACCATCAGGAGTGCTACAAGGAAGTCGGCTCGCAGGCCGTCTCCTATACGACGGGCGTGCCGGCCATGATCGGCGCGATGCTCATCATGAACGGCACCTGGAAGGGCCCCGGCGTCAAGAACATCGAGGAGTTCGATCCGGACCCGTTCATGGAGGCGCTCAACAAGTGGGGCCTGCCGTGGAAAGAGAGCTTTGACCCGGAGCTCGTCGACTGATGAAAACGTTCACATCGCTTTACCGCAAAGAGTTCTTCGAGGTGCCGACGCCCTCGTACGTCATCGCAAAGGACCTGCTCGAGCACAACCTGCGCATCCTGCATGAGGTGGAGGAGAGCACGGGCGCGCATGTCCTGCTCGCCCAGAAGTGCTTCTCCATGTACCATTACTACCCGCTGATCGCCGAGTACCTCTCGGGCACGACGGCCAGCGGCCTCTACGAGGCGAGGCTAGGCCATGAGGAGATGGGCAAGTTCGGTAAGGAGACCCATGTCTTCTCGCCGGCCTACAAGGAGGCCGAGTTCGCGGAGCTCACGAAGATCTGCGGCCACATCGTCTTCAACTCGTTCGCGCAGTGGAAGAAATTCGGCCCCGCAGCGCTTGCGGCCGGCGTCTCGTGTGGCCTGCGCATCAACCCCGAGCGCTCGACGCAGGAGCACGCCATCTACGACCCGTGCGCCGCAGGCTCGCGTCTCGGCGTGCGGCTGCGCGACTTCGACGAGAGCGCCCTCGAGGGGCTTGAAGGCCTGCACTTCCACACGCTCTGTGAGCAGGGCGCCGACGCGCTCGCCGTCACGCTCGAGGCCGTCGAGGCGAAGTTCGGCAAGTACCTGCCGCAGATGAAGTGGATCAACTTCGGCGGTGGCCACCATATCACGAAGCCGGGCTATGACATCGCGCTTCTCAAGAAGTGCATCCGCCATATGCAGCAGGAGTACGGCCTGACCGTCTACATCGAGCCCGGCGAGGCCGTCGCGCTGAACGCCGGCTTCCTCGTCGCCGAGGTGCTCGACATCCAGCAGGAAAACGCCATCGCCATCCTCGACACCTCGGCCGCCTGCCACATGCCCGACGTCATCGAGATGCCCTACCGCCCGCCCGTCCTTGGCAGTGGCGAGCCGGGGGAGAAGGCCCATACCTACACCTTCGCCGGCCCGACCTGCCTCGCCGGCGACACCATCGGCACCTACTCCTTCGACGAGCCCCTCGCCATCGGCGACCGCATCGTCTTTTGTGACATGGCTATCTACACCATGGTCAAGAACAACACCTTCAACGGCATGCCCCTGCCCGCCATCATCGCCAGCGACGAAGACGGCAGCTGGCAAACCGTCCGCCAGTTCGGCTACGAAGACTTCAAGATGAGGCTCTGAGCCGGGCAACACTCAGAAAAAAAGCGTCTCTGCTGCACTTTGCAGCATGAGACGCTTTTCTTTCAATCAATGATCCCGATGGAGACCATCTTATATTATTTTTTTAATTCCAGGATGGGGTCGAAGTAGGACAACTTCGTATAGTCTACATTGCCGCCGTCGGTGATGGCCAGATCCGGAATAGCCGTGATAGGCAGGAACGAAAGGTAGAAAATTGGATCGGGGAGACGGCTGCCGATGGCCTTGGCTGCATTGTCGAGCTCGTTTTCCTTGGCTGCCAGTTCCTCCGGTGACAGATCTGAGGCGATGCCGGCAATCGGCAGAGGTAGGAACGAGACAATCTTGCCGTCGATGACGACAATCTGGCCACCACCTTGCTCAATGAGTGTATTAGCCGCCAGGGCCATGTCTTCGTAATTGGCACCGGCAACAACGAGATTGTTGTCATCAGGCGCAGCAGTCGTGGCAATCGCACCTTTTTGGAAGGACCAGCCGGAAATGAAGCCCTTAGACATGTTGCCGTTCAGGCCATAGCGTTCGATGACCGATACGAGCGCCACGTCTTTCTCGGCACTGGGACAGACAATGCCGCCACGGACTTCGAGTTCGACATCGCGACGCTTACGCATGAAGGGGCCGATGCTATTGATGGTCTCGACTACGGCCGTTCCCTCGTCGAGGTCTACGTGATAGGCGAAATCATCTGCTGTCAGAGGCGTATGCTGCACGGTATGGAGCAGGTCGTCTGTACGCTCAGGGATAACGTAGTGGAATTTATTTTCGCCATTCTCGGTGACCAATGTACCCTTGCTGATGACCGTTTCCACCTGGAAGGTGCCCGGCTGATCGACGAGCAGGATATCAGCATCTTTGCCCGGTGCGATTGAGCCGACATGGTCGTCAATCTGGTAGGCCTCGGCAGCATTGATCGTGGCCATCTGAATGGCCGTCATGGGCTCGACGCCGGCGGCAATGGCCAGATGTATCATGTGATCGATGTGGCCTTCCTTGAGGATGCCGCGAGCGTTTACGTCATCGGAGCAGAAACTCGTATGGCGTGCCATGCCTGGCGCGCCCTCAGTGATAGCGCGGACATTCTCCTTGAGGAATTTCGTGACGGCGGATTCCCGGATAATCGTATGAATACCCTTGCGGGCCTTTTCAAGGAATTCTTCATGGTCATAGCTCTCGTGGTCGACGCGGACGCCGCTCATGAGGTATTCGTTGAGAGCTTTACCAGTTGCCAGCGGGCTGCAACCGAAAATGGGACGATGGTATTTCTGCGCGAGTACCAAGGCTTCCATGGTATCGGGGTCCTTTGTTTGGACGGCTTCGCGCACGAGTTCCCAGATGCCGTAGCAGCGCGGATCCTGATGATACTTGGCATGATCCTTGGCCGTCACGTTATAGGCAATCGTCGAAACCGGGATTGTGTACGGTGTCTTGTACGGTAGCGCCCAGAATACCTTCAGGGGCGAAGCGTCGACTTCTTCGAAGATGGCCTTGAGGCCGTCGACGCCGATGACAGAGATGTATTCATCGAGACCGCTGACGATGCTTGTCGTGCCGTGCGGGACGACGGCCTGGGCAAAGCGGGTCATGCTCATCTTGCTGCATTCTACATGAATATGGCAGTCGATGAGTCCCGGAGCCAGGTACTTCCCGGTGGCATCGATTTTCTGCGTATGCTCATCGATGTAGTCGGAAATATCGCTTTCTACAGCGACAATCTTTCCTTTGTAGATGGCTACGTCTGCCTGGTAGTATTCGCTCGTATTGACATTGATGAGCGTACCGCCGAGGATGGCCATATCAGCCTTTCTCTTGGCCGCACCGGCATCGATGTACTCGGATAACAATTCTTTTGTAAGCATATCGATCCTCCTTAGAATTTAAGCATGGTCAAGGTGTAGAGCAGGACGAGGAAGAGCACGAACATGACCCAGATGAGGGGATTGAGTTCCTTGCGGCGTCCGGCAATCATCATCAGGATTGGGTAGAATAGGAAGCCGAAGGCGATACCATAGGAGATATTGAACGTCAGCGGCATGCCGATGATGACCATGAAGGCCGGGAAGGCAACTTCAAACTGATCCCAATGGATTTCACGCAGGGAAGACGTCATGAGCACACCAACGATGATCAGAGCCGGAGCTGTGACCTGAGCCGTGACGACGGCCAGGAGCGGCGAAAAGATCATGCTGAAGGCGAAGAGCACGGCGACGACGATAGCCGTTAGACCCGTGCGAGCGCCGACGGCTATACCAGCCGAGGACTCAACGTAAGCTGCTGTAGGCGTTGTGCCCATGACAGCACCGCCGAGCATGGACAGAGAATCTGCCATGAGCGCGCGGCCGATACGCGGCATCTTGCCGTTGCGCATGATGCCGGCCTGCTGGGCCAGACCAATAAGCGTGCCCGCCGTATCGAAGAACGCGACTAGGAAGAAGATGACGACAACTGCCCACATTTGCGGGTCAGACAAGATGGATGTCATGTTGCTGACGCCAATGCCGAACGTTGGGGCGAGGCTCGGTGCCATGGAGATGATGCTCTCTGGCGGTGGGATGATCTGGGTAACGAGGCCCATGATGGCTGTCAGTACGATGCCATAAAAGATAGAACCGGGTACTTTCTTTGCCATGAGGATAGCCGTGACAAACAGACCGAAGATGGTGAGCCAGGTCGTTGGCACCTTGAATGAACCAATGGCGACTAGGGATGACGGATCAGAGACGACGATGCCGCCGCCCTGCAGGCCGACGAAGGAGATGAAGATGCCGATACCGGCGGCCATCGCGTACTTCAGGTCCTGCGGGATAGCATCGATGATGATCTCGCGAATCTTGAACAGGGAAACCAGCGTGAAAAGGATGGAAGCGACGAAGACGCCGCCCATGGCCTGCTGCCAAGGAATGCCCATAGCCAGCACGACCGAATACGTGAAGAACGCATTGTCACCGAGACCCGGTGCAATGGCAATGGGGTAATTCGCAAGGAAGCCCATGAGCAGGCAGCCCATGATGGCCGACAGGGCCGTGGCCGTGAAAACGGCTCCGGCATCCATGCCGGCATCGCCGAGGATGATTGGATTGACAAAGAGAATGTAGGCCATGGAGACAAAGGTCGTCAGTCCGGCCAGGCATTCGCGCTTTACCGTGGTGTTATTTTCCGACAGGTGAAAGAGCCTTTCTAGAACTCCGGTGGATTGGTTAGACATGAAAATAAATACCTCTTGTTTCGTTATGCGTTAAATCCTTTACGGGCGTTTACGGGCGTTTCTTCAGTGCGTCCGCGCATATTCTTCGAGCTCTGCAATATAGATTGCCTTCTGCTCATCACTGATCCAGGACGTTTCAAACGAGTTGCGGGCCAGCGTCACGACCTGTTCCTTCGTCAGATTGAAGGCATCGGCCAGTGCGTAATAATTGTCACTGATGTAGCCGCCAAAGTAAGCCGGGTCATCGGAATGAGCCGAGACTTTTACGCCTTTGGCGAGCAGTTCAAGTACTTCCGGTCCTTTCATTTCCGGACGCACGAACGTGTTGGATAATGGGCATGTCGTGAAACCGATGTGGTGCTTGGCCGCATATTCAACGAGGTCCGGGTCTTCGACAATGTTCGTGCCATGGTCGATGCGCTCGACACCGATGACTTCCAACAGGTCACGGATGTGCTCAATGGAATCCTTCTGGTCGATATCCGCATGTGCCGTGAGGTGCAGGCCGTATTGCTCTGCCTGCGTGAACTGGTTGAAGAATTTCATCGGCGGATTGTTGTGCTCATCGGAATCCAGACCGACACCAATGAATTTGTCGCGGTAGGGCAGGGATTCTTCCAGAGTCTTGCGAGCCGACTCACGCGACAGGTCGCGCAGGAAGCACATGATCAGTCTGGCATCGACATGGAGTGCGCGGGCATCGACCGTCGCACGGTACAGACCGTTGATGAACGTCTCAAAGGCAACGCCGCGGCTCGTATGGGCCTGAGGATCGAAGAAAATCTCCGCATGGCGGACGTTGTTTTCTGCAGCGTGATGGAGATATTCCATGGCCAGGTCATAGAAATCTTCTTCTGTCTGCAGTACGTTCATGGCTGGATAGTAGACGGCCAGGAACGATGCCAAATCGTCATACTGGTAGGAAGCGCGTACTTCTTCAATCGTAGTCTGGCCAATGTCCACATGATTCTTCTGAGCCAGTTTCAATTTCAATTCCGGCTCCAGCGTGCCTTCAATATGCAGATGCAGTTCTGCCTTCGGCATGCCTACGATAAACTCTTTCGTGACTTCTGTAGCCATGGATACCCCTCCTGTTAGCAAAAAAATAGACTGTCACACGCCATCAGCGTACAACAGCCATATAGTCCTCAGGTCTCCAGCGCCACTGAAGACCATATTATAGAATTGATTCTATGCTCATTATACTCACCCAGTTTTCATCTGTCAATCTGGTGAATGCAAAATAGTTTATGTAGATGGTTGCGCATCCATGCCCTTATTTTCGCGTCAGCAGGATGACGGCGGCGAGGATGCTGATGGCGCCGAGGAGGTCGGCAGGGGTGAAGGTGATGTGGAGCAGGGCGATGGAGAGCAGGATGGAGGAGAGGGGTTCGGCGGAGCCGAGGATGCTGGTCTCGGCGGGCTGGATGTACTGGAGGCTGCCGAGGTAGCAGACGAATGCGATGACGGTGCCAAAGAGGATGATGTAGGCAAAGTTGAGGGCGGCAGCGGTGTTCCAGATGCCGGTGAAGGCCCAGGGATTCGAGATGGGCAGGAACAAGAGGCCGCCGACGAGCATGCCCCAGCCGACGATGAGTGTCGGGCGGTACTTGCAGATCAGGCGCTTCGGCTGGACGGTGTAGAAGGCCGCGGCGAAGGCGCAGAGCAGGCCCCAGAACAGGGCGGGCGGCGAGATGGCGAGGCTCGTCAGGCTGCCGTGCGTCACGAGCAGGAAGGTGCCGAGCACGGCGAGCGCGACGCAGGCGAGCTCGCCAAGGGGCGGCATCCGGCGCGTGCGCAGTGCGGTCCAGCCGACAATGACGACCGGCATGAGGTACTGGAGGATTGTGCCGGTCGCGGCGTTGCTGAACTTGATGGCGGCGAAGTAGGTGTACTGGACGCCGAGCATGCCGAAGATGGCAAAGGCAATCGTCTCGAGGCGGTCGCGCCGCCCGCGGAAGACCACAAAGATGTCCTGCCGGTAGACGGCGAGGTCGATGAGCAGCAGCAGGGCGCCCGAGATGAGCATGCGCACGCCGACGAGCCATTCCGTCGCGAAGGCGCAGTCTTGCAGGATGTACTGGCCGGCGACGCCTGAGCCGCCCCAGAGGACGGCGCCCGTCAGGGCGAGTGCGATGCCGCGGCGGCGCACAGGCGATTTTGGATTAGGGGATTTTGATGGAGAGGTAAGAGTCATGGGAATCTTTCTTTCTGCTTTTAGATTTCAGCTTCTTTCAGCTTTGTGGTGCAGTCGACAGCTCATTGGTCCGGCGTGTAGGTGTAGAGTGGATGGCCTTCTTTGTCCGTCAGCCGGATTGGACTCAGGTGCAGCTTGCCGTGCTGGATGTGGAAAGCGTCGGTCGAGATGGTGAAGCCCGGCAGCTTGATGACGGCGTCGTAGAAGTGCAGGTCGCCGCCGGCATCCGTGACCTTGCCGGAGAGGCTGTCAAACGGCAGCAGGTGGTAGCGTCCGGGGCCGGAGAGGAAAGAGCCGGACGAGACGGTGCTCTTGGCCGAGCCCTCTGAGTGGATCTCGAGGTCGAGGTCGACGCGCGTGTGCAGGCCGCTCTTCGGCAGGGCGGACTCCGTCTGGAGCTCTGAGCCGTGGCCGTAGAGGTTGTAGAAACGCGTGTCGAGGTCGTAGTCGCCGTAGGCCGCGAGCTTGCCCTTGTAGACGTCCGCCGTGACATCGGTGAACTGCAGCAGGGAGTTCTCGTAGTAGACATTGCCCTCGACATTCGCGAAGTCGAGGCCCGGGATGTGGAGCTCGTCCATCTCGACCTTGCCCGTGCCAATCGGGTGGGAGACGGGCCCCGTGAAGTACGTCGAAAGGGTCATCTTGTCGTGGATGTTCATGCCGAAGCCGAGCGACGACGGGTCGATCTGGTAGAGCACGAGCGCGAGGCTGCACTCTGGCTCCGGGTCCTGCTGGAAGTCGACCGTGCCATTAAGCGAGATGGCGTCGCCAATCATCGTGCCGCCGAAGCCGCCGATTGACATGTCGATGTCCATCTTCCGGTCGGTGTCGATGCCGACGGCCATCTGCACGTGGCTCATGACGTAATGGCGCTCGCGGTAGAAGACTTCGACGCCGCCGTCGTGGACGTTGAGGCGCAGTTTGAGCTTCTTGCCTGCGGCGTTGAAATTGCGCCAGTCGCGCTGCATCTTCTGCTGGCGGTGCTCACGGCGCCACTGGCCGACCTCGCGGCGCCCACGCGCGTCGAGCGACGAGAGATTGACCTTCTCACGCCAGTCCGTGGGCTCTTTCTTGAGTTTATCCATGTCGGGCGAGGGGCGCACGAAGTCGACTTTCATGTCGTCTGAGAGGCGCACGGAGACGACGGGCTGATCGACCGTGAGCTCGCGGATTGTCGTCGACTTGAAATCGCGCGTGAGGACGTCCCAGACGTTGACGCGGAAGTCGCCGCTCGGGATCTCGAGGATGGGATTGCCCTCGCGGTCCGTCCAGACGAGGTTCGTGAAGTAGACGTGCCCCGTGATGTCTGAGATCAGCCGCTCGACCGTGATCGTACCGCGCAGCATGTCCTGATTGGCCATCGCGTGGTTGAAGATCTGCGCCGCGCCGCGGCTGATGACCTCGAGCGTGACGAGGATGACGGCGCAGGTGATGAGCAGGATGAGCCCGAGCCGCTTGAGGTATTTCTTCGCGCGCATACAGTCACCTTCTTTCGCATATTTTTTGAACAGTTAGTTGATATTGCTGACTTTTTTCATCTTCTTATTGTATCATGATGAGGTCTTTTTTAAAAGACAGGAAGAAATGTGTCATCTGTGAAAATTTTCTGCGGAATTTCCGCCGGATGAGATACTTTCTCGCCGGAATGTGTTATGATATAGATAGAAGGAAAGGAAGATGTGTGTGATACGGCTTTGGAATAAAAAGAGACGCGTGGAGAAGATGGGCGCCTGCTTTGGGGGCTTGCTCCTGAGCAGTGCGGTATTTGTTGCAGGGACCTCTGGCACGGCCTCGGCGGCGCCTGTGCCGCTGCGCGGCGTCATCGAGGGCTTCTACGGCACGCCGTGGCAGCAGAGCGACCGGCTCGACATCCTCTCATTCTGTCGCGCAGAAGGCTACAACGCTTATCTCTACGCGCCGAAGGATGATCCGTATCATCGTGAGAAGTGGCGTGAGCCGTATCCTGCGGAGAAGCTCTCGGAGCTCGGTGCGCTCGTCAAGGCGGCGAAGGCGCAGGATGTGCGCTTCATCTTCGCCGTATCGCCGGGACTCGATGTCTCGCTGCACGGCTATAAGGGCTTTGTCGACCGCCAGAAGATGATCGCGAAGCTCGAGACGCTCTATGCGCTCGGCGTGCGCGACTTCGCCATCTTCTTTGACGATATCAAGGACAAGGACGGCGCGGGACAGGCCGTCTTCCTCAACGATGTCGCACGCGAGCTCAAGAAGCGCCATGATGACATCGGTAGTTTCCTGACGGTGCCGACGGAGTACTTCTATGCGGACATGCAGGTGGACGGGGCGCGCAAGCCCTATACGGATGCATTTGCGCGGACACTCTCGCCTGACATCCTAGTACTCTACACGGGTGACGGCGTGGCCAAGGGCCCGCTGACAGATGAAGCGCTCGCCAAGGCGGAGAAGCTCTACGGGCGCGAACTCGGCATCTGGTGGAACTATCCCGTCAACGACTACATGGAGTCAAAGCTCGCCCTTGGTCCTGTAGACCCGTTGCCGAAGGGAAATCTGCCCGCCATCTTCTTCAACCCGATGAAGTACGAAGCCCTGTCGAAGATCGCGCTCGCGACAGGGGCCGACTACGCGAAGGACCCTGAGCACTACGATCCCGAGAAGGCGTGGCAGGCGGCCATCAAGGAGCAGTACGGGCCGCTCGCGAGCGACATGACGCTCTTCGCCGCAGGCTCGCGTCATCTCGAGAATGACTGGGCCTCGATCGGGCTCGCTGATGACCCGGATTTTGCAGCGTGTGCCGAGCGGCTGCTGGAGCGTTGGCCGGATAGAGAAGGGGCCAAGGCGGACCATAAGGCCCTCAGACAGATGGCCGCGGCGCGCGCCAAGGCCGCCCAGAGGCTCCTGAGGAAGCTGCCGCCCGAGCAGCTTGAGGAGTGCCGCCCGCAGCTCGAGCAGACGGTGCGTCTCGCTGCTGCCACGAAGACGGCACTTGACCTGCTGCAGGCCCAGCAGGCAAATGACAGTCAGAACGAAAGACGCCTCCAGGCTCAGCTGCAACGAGAGTTTATGACAATCGAGCAGCAGGAGCTGGAGGCAAAGGTCAGCGAACAGGCGATGGGCGCCTTTGTCCGCAATGTGGCGAAGCGGCGCTGACGGCTTAATGGCTCAGAAGGCCGCGAGGGTCCTGGCAAGGCTGAGGCCCAAGAACGCCGCTAGGAAACAGAGGCCGAGATTGGCTGCGATGTTCATGGCCGCGTAGAAGAAGCTGCCGCCCTCGAGCAGGGTGACGGTCTCGAGGCTGAACGAAGAGAACGTCGTGAAGCCGCCGAGAAAACCGACGGTCAGGAGCAGGCGGGCCGGCTCGGCGAGCCGCAGGCCCGTCTTTTCCATCAGGAAGATGAGCGAGCCCATGATGAAGCCCATGAGCAGGCTGCCGAGCGTATTGACGAACAGCGTGCCGAACGGGAAGTACGTGCCGAAGAGCGCGCCGATGTGCGTCGTGCTGATGTAGCGGCAGACGGCGCCGAGACCGCCGCCGATGAAGACGAGTAAGAGATTTTGCATAATATCCTCCTTTTTTTGTTGTCAGCGCAAGCTGTAGGCTCATTATACGCCGGACCGTCTTTCCGTGCAATGAGCAGACAAGGCGATGACGAAAGATAGCGGCCATTATGCACCGATATCGCGAAGGCTCTGAGTATCTTCCCCAGAGCGAGCAGAACAGGAGAGTATCATGCGCAGTAAAGAACAGGAAAACAAGCGTCGTCAGAGACGGCGCAAGAAACAACTCGAGCGGGCGATCCATGCGCAGTCGGTCAGTCTCGACGGGCTCGCAGAGCTCCATCCGCGCGGCGTCGTCTCGTTCGACCTCGAGATGGCCGGGGCTTTCCCCGACGACATCATCGAGATCGGGGCCATCCGCCTGCCGCTCGGCAACGACAAGATTGAGGTCTTCCGCCGCCTGATCCGCCCGCGGACGTTCATCAACCGCACAGTGCGCGACATGACGGGCCTCACGAAGGAGGACCTCCGGGACAAGTCGACACTCGACGTCATCCTGCCGGAGTTCCTCGACTTCGTCGACCCTGAGGACCTCGTCGTCGGCCATGCCATCGGCGACAACGACCTTTTGAGCATCAACCTCGCGCTCATTCGCATGAACCACAAGAACGGCACGAACATCCGCTTCTGCCCACGCTACCTCGACACCGTGCGGCTCGCGCAGCAGCTCCTGCCGAAGCGCAAGAAGTACAATCTCATCGCGCTCTTGGAGTCGTTCGGCTGGCACTCGAAGAAGAAGCACCGCGCCTTCGAGGACGCGCTCGCCTCGTACGTCCTGCTCGAGTGCCTGCTCGAGGACAGCGCAGAGAAGCCCGACTGGCTGCCGGACCTGCTCACGCGGCAGGGTGGCCGCGAGCTCGTCCTGCAGTACCTCGACTACAAGGAAGATGCTTCCTGATGGATCTTGATGGGCTTTTGAGGCCGTTTTGAGTGCGTCAACCGTAATTTTTGTAGGATTCTACGATGGACACTCCCTTTCATCGGGGGGTGCCATCCAGTATAATAATAGATGAAGGGGGTAGGTTGGCAAGCCGAAAGGCTTTATCTTGCCGGCTCCAGTCAAGTCCATTGATTTGAACGCCAACCACAAGTCAACGTGATGGGAGCCGGCGCCCTTCGACCGAAAACAACAGAGGCTGTCGCAGCGATGCGATGGCCTCTTTTTTACATATTTTGTGCCAAGCGCGTCAGGTGGTTGCAAAATGAAGGCAGCTCTGTTAAAATGATAGTCAATATTTTTGATAAACGGTGTTTATGGGTTTGATTTGCCTGCTGCATTGAAAACGGCAGGCGGATAGATTGAGAGGCTTTTATGACAGGAGATTTGCCAAGCATCCAGCAGATGGAATGCTTCATTATATACGGGCGGGTGCAGAACTTCACGCGCGCGGCCAAGGAGGCGAACATCACGCAGTCGGCCTTCAGCGCGCAGATGAAGAATCTCGAGAGCACCCTCGGCGTCGCGCTGATCCAGCGCTCGAAGCGCGGCAGCCATCTGACGCCTGAGGGGGAGGCTTTCCTCAAGCGCATCACGGCCTGGATGGACGGCCTGCACAAGATCGTCTACGACCTGCAGTCGACGGCCGCCACGCAGTCCGTCGAGCTCAATGTCGGCATCCTGCGGACGCTCGGCGACATCCAGGTGAACCGCCACATCGCGCACTTCCGCCAGACGAACAAGAACCTGCACTTCAACGTCTTCGACCTTGAGACTGACCAGATCGCGCGCGCCCTGCAGGACGACCGTCTCGACGTCGTCTCGACGTACTACGTCGCCGACTCCCTGCCCGATGGCGGGGCGACAGACGAGTATGAGACCGCGCACTTCTGCTGGGACAATCTTGTCTACTACGCGCCACTCTTGCAGCCGCAGAGCGTGCCGGTCTCGCGCGAGGAAATCCTCCGTAATCCCGTCGTCATCTACCCGAAGAACTACTTCATGAACAAGACGTTCCACGCGTACTTCGCGCCCGTGCTCGAGAAGGCGGAGCCTGTCATCTCGGCGCGTCTCTCGACGCGTCTCTCGACGCCCTATGCGATGGTCTACTACTGCCAGCAGAACGAGGCGGGGGCCCTGCTGCCCGAGCGCCTCTTGCGCACGCTCGGCTGCGAGGACGGCTGGTATGAGCTCGAGGTGCCGCTGCGCGCCGATGCCTGCCTGATCTACAAGAAGAACAGCCCCAAGATCCGCCTGATCCGCAGCTACGCCGACCATGTGCTGCAGAGCTTCAACGATAAGGCAGAGTAAGCGGAGCGGCCGGTGCATCAAAACCGATAGAATGAGAAGTTTTTTAGCAGCTCAGCATGGCGCTCCCTCCTAAAACGGCCAAAACATCCAGAGAGGATGGACGCTGTTATGCATACTATGCACAAAAGACAGGACTCCGAGGAATATCGATAAAATCCATAACAAATAATGCGTGTCATCTGTTTTTACGATGACACGCATCTTTTTTATGCGCTACACAAAAACGATTCCACCCCCTATAATCAATAACTGTCATATATTTCGTTTATTCTTTGTGAGAAAGGTCGTTGATTTTATTTATGTCTTCCAAACCACGGTTATGGACAAAAGGATTCATTCTTGACACACTCGTTAATTTCCTGATTTATATCATCTACTATATGCTGATGGTCATCATCGCATCGGAGGCTATCCACTCGCTGCATGCCTCGATGAGTGAGGCTGGCCTCGCTTCCGGTATCTTCATCCTCGGCACGCTCGTCGCCCGCCTGTTCGCTGGCCGCTCGGTCGAGCTCTACGGCCGCAGAAAGATGCTGTTCGCCGGTATCCTCTTCTATCTCGCGACGACGTTCATGTACTTCGGCATCCACTCGATGGCCATGCTCTACCTCGTCCGCTGCCTCAACGGTATCGGCTACGGCATCGCCTCGACGGCGACGAGCACGATCGTCTCGACGATGATCCCGGCAGAGCGCCGCGGTGAGGGCATCAACTACTATGCCCTCTCGATGAGCCTCGCTGCCGCGATCGGCCCCTTCATCGGCATGCTCATGCAGCAAATCTTCCCGTTCAAGGATATCATTTACTTCTGCATCGCGATGATCGTCGTCTGCCTCGGTGCTGCGGCTGTCATGCATGTTGAGGAGATGGAACTCACGGAGGAGCACCGCGCTGCCCTCAAGGAGATCCACATCGCCAACTTCCTCGAGCCGAAAGTCACGGCCATCTCGATCGTTGCCTTCTGCGTCGCCGTCTGCTACTCGAGTGTCCTGAGCTTCCTCGCATCGTATGCGGCTGAGCTCCAGCTCATGACGGCCGGCACGCTGTTCTTCGTCGTCTACGCACTCGCCGTCACGATTGCCCGCCCGGTTGCTGGCGTCATGTTCGACCGCAAGGGTGAGGACTTCGTCATGTATCCGACGTACGCTTGCCTCGCCATCGGCCTCGTGCTGCTCTCCATCACGACGCAGAGCTGGTTGATGCTCGTCGCTGGTGTCTTCGTCGGCCTCGGCTACGGCACGTTCATGTCGAACGGCCAGGCCATCTGCGTCAAGCTCGTCAAGGAAGTCCGCATCGGCGTCGCCGTCTCGACGTACTTCATCGCGCTCGACCTCGGCCTCGGCGTCGGTCCGTACATGCTCGGCGCCTTCAAGGAGTCGCTCGGCTTCCAGGGCATCTACTTCGCTGTCGGCCTCGGCGCCATCGGCTGTGCCGCTCTCTACTACCTGCTCTACGCACGCCGCCGCGATGCACGCGCAGCAGCTGCCGAGGGCGAGATGACGGAAGAAGAGCTCGAGGCAGAGCTCGAAGAAGCTTGATTTTCCCCACCATCTCACAATACAAGATATCCTAGTGTTTTGGATTGCTCTTCCCCTGCAATCTAAGATATAAACCCCATAAAAATACCGACCGTATTGAGTCCCCCTCCATGCGGCCGGTATTTTTTATTTATATGTTATTGTAGAGAAATGCGATCAGCTCGGGTCCTGTGCGAGAATGGGGGCGAGCTTTGCCTCGTCGGGCGTGATGTAGAGCGTCTTCTGGTTTGTGAAGATGACGAAGCCGGGCTTGCTGCCGGACGGTTTCTTGACGTAGCGGATCTCCGTGTAGTCGACGGGGATCTTCGACGAGCCGCGGGCTTTGCTGAAGTGGGCGGCGAGGCTTGCGGCGATCAGGATGTCCTCCTCGCTCGGCTCTGTGCCGCCATTCTGCAGCACGACGTGGGAGCCCGGGATGTCCTTCGTGTGGAACCACGTGTCGTTGTAGCGCGCCGTCTTGAACGTCAGCTTGTCGTTCTGGTAGTTGTTCTTGCCGACGAGAATGTCCGTGCCGTCCGGCGCGCGGAAGTGGAAGGGGCGGGCGGGCTTGTCGTTGTTCTTCTTCTTGGGCTTCTCGCGCAGATAGCCCGCAGCGATGAGCTCGTTGTGGATCTCGGCAATCTCTGCGAGGCTCGAGGAGGCGAGCAGGGATGCCTCGATGCTCTCGAGGTAGGCGATGTTCGCCTCGCACTCGCGGCGCTGGACCTGCAGGAGTTCCTGCGCGCGCTTGAGCTTGTCGTACTTCTTGTAGCAGGCCTGCATGTTCTCGACGAGCGTCAGGCGCTGGTCGAGCGGGATCGTGATTGTCTCGCCTGTCTCGCTGTAGATGTTCGGCACGGTCACGCTCGCGTCCTCGCGGTCCTTGAACTGGTACTGGTACGTCATGAGGTTGTCGCCGCGCACCTTGAACTCCTCGGCGTTCTCGGCTGCCGCGATTTCCTCGTCGAGCTTCGTCAGCTTGTTCTCCGCGCGGTTCTTCTCGTTCTTGACGAGCTTGCGGAAGCGGTCCTTGTCGGGCAGCACGTAGGAGCCGAGCAGGCTGTCGGCCTTTTCGAGCATCGCGCTGATGGTCGGGAAGGTCAGCACGGCCGCCTCAGGCAGGTAGTGGAGCGGGAAGGCGGCCATGGCGAGCACCTTCTGGTTCTCGCCGAGCAGCAGTACAGCCTTGTCCTCCGGCGCGGATGCATCGCCTGCGTGCAGGGCCGACTCGCGGATCTCTTGGAGTGCATTTTCGACGGCCTTGAAGTCGGCCTCGTCGAGCGCTTCGATGCGCATGGAGGGTGCGAGGCCCGCCGAGAAGCAGACTTCCTTTGCCGAGACCGGACCGAAGCCCATGCAGGCGGCCAGCAGTGCCTTGTCGAGGCGCAACGCAGGGTCTTTGCGTACGATGGCCATGATAGCGGCGCTATCGTCGGTGAAGAGGTCCTTCTTCTCCTGCCCGGGCGGCAGCTCGTAGGTCTGTCCCGGCAGGACGGTGCGCACGCGGCTGCTGTTTGCGCCGATCTTGCGCAGCGCGTCGATGATGATGCCGTCCTGCACGAGGATGATGTTGCTGTACTTGCCCATGAGCTCGAGCACGAGCGTCTTCGTCACGATGCGGCCGCCCGCGGCCAGCGAGTCGATGTCGATGAGCAGCAGGCGGTCGAGGCCGTGCTGGCGGACCTGCGCGATGCGGCCCGTCTCGATCTGCTTGCGCAGGACCATGCAGAAGACGGGCGGCTCAGGCGGGTTCTCGAGGTTCTTCTCGAGCAGGTGGGCCGACGGGTTCTGCGAGTTGATGGAGATGTGCAGCAGGAAATTCTGCCCGGGCTGGCGCACGGACAGGATGATGGATTGCTTATTTGGCTGGGTGATCTTGTCGATGCGGCCGCCCGCGAGTGCTGTATGGAGCTCGCGCGTCAGCGGGTGCATCGAGAAGCCGTCAAGACTCATATGGATTCCTCATTCCTTCTATATATAATAGGTACAGAAAATATTGTACCATCTGCCGCGAAGGAACTCAAGTAGACACAAGCACAGATGTACGGAAAGGGGTTGCAAGGCGGCCCTAAAACCAGTACAATAAAGAGATAGAGAAAAAGGAGGAATTCCTCATGAGATTTTCAAAATGGCAGGGCTGCGGCAATGATTTTGTCTTAGTCGACTGCTTCAAGGAAAACGTAAGCGACTTCGCCGCGTTTGCGAAGAAGGTCTGCGACCGCCACTACGGCATCGGCGGCGACGGCGTGCTCTACGTGCTGCCGTCCGACAAGGCGGATTTTCGCATGCGCATCTTCAATACGGACGGCAGTGAGGCGGAGATGTGTGGTAACGGCATCCGCTGCTTCGCGCGCTATCTCCACGACTTCGGCCTGACCGAGAAAGAGGAGTTCACGGTCGAGACGGGCGCGGGCATCCTCGTGCCGCGCCTGCAGATTGAGGCGGGCAAGGTCACGGGCGTGCGCGTCGACATGGGCGAGCCGGTGCTCGAGGGCGAGAAGATCCCCGTCACGGGCTTCGGCATGAACCGCGTCATCGAGGAGGACATCGAGGTCAAGGGCAAGACCTACAAGATGACCTGCGTCTCGATGGGCAACCCGCACTGCGTCATCTTCGTCGAGGATGCAGAGGCATTCCCAATCTACGAGCTCGGCGCTTCGTTTGAGTCGCATCCGGCCTTCCCGCGCAAGACGAACACGGAATTCGTCGAGGTCCGCGACCGCCAGCACGTGCGCATGCGCGTCTGGGAGCGCGGCGCTGCCGTGACGCTCGCCTGCGGCACGGGCTCGTGCGCGACGGGCGTCGCCGGTGTGCTGACGGGCCGCACGGACCGCAAGGTCGAGGTCGAGCTCGACGGCGGCAAGCTCACGGTCGAGTGGGACGAGGCGACGAACCACGTCTTCATGACGGGCCCGGCAGAGCTCGTCTTCACGGGCGAGATCGATGGTTGATGGGGGCGGCACTATGATCAGGAGCATGACAGGCTTCGGCACGGCCACCGTCGAGAATGAGGACTACAAGGTCTCAGTCGAACTGAAGGCCGTCAACCAGCGCTTCCTCGAGCTGGCCTTCCATATGCCGCATCCGCTCGCGCCGTTCGAGGACAGTCTGCGGCGCCTCGTGCGTCAGACGGCCTCGCGCGGCAAGGTCGACCTCTTCATCAATTACCTCGACAAGCGCGAGCGCGCAGCATCCATCCGCGTTGACAAGCAGCTCGCGGCCTCATACCACGCGGCGCTCGACGAGCTCAGCGACTACCTGCACCTCGCGCGTCCCGACGACGTCATGCAGGTCGCGGCGTACCCCGACGTCCTGCAGGTCGAGAAGGATGAAGAGCTCGAGGGCTTCGAGCCCCTGCTGCTCGAGGCGGCGGGCAAGGCGATCAAGGGCTTTGACGCGATGCGTCAGGCCGAGGGCGCGAACATCGCGCAGGACTTCTACCGGCGCATCGAATCGCTCGAGGCGTCCGTCGAGAAACTCAAGGCACTGGCCCCGGTCATCGTGCAGGCCTACCGCGCGCGCCTCGAGAAGACCCTGCAGGAGCTCCTCGCGGAGCAGGAGATCGACGAGACGCGCATCATCCAAGAGACGGCGCTCTATGCCGACAAGGTCAACTACACGGAGGAGGTTGTGCGGCTCGGCAGCCATTTCCAGCAGTTCCGCGCAATCCTCGAGTCGGCGGACGGCCCGATTGGCCGCAAGCTCGACTTCCTGATCCAGGAGATGAACCGCGAGACGAACACGATTGCCTCGAAGGCGAACTCCGCCGAGGCCGCGCAGCTCGTCGTCGACATGAAGAGCGAGATCGAGAAGCTGCGCGAGCAGGTCCAGAACATCGAGTGAGGGCATGGCAGGTACGGCATTACAGCATGAAGGAGCATAGCAAATGGATATCAGCTTAATCAACATCGGCTTTGGCAACATCATATCGGCAAACCGCATCGTCGCGATCGTGAGCCCGGAGTCGGCGCCCATCAAGCGCATCATCCAGGAGGCGCGCGACAATGAGCGCCTGATTGATGCGACGTACGGTCGCCGCACGCGCTCTGTCGTCGTCATGGACAGCGACCACGTCGTGCTGTCCTCCGTGCAGCCGGAGACCATCACGCACCGCATCCTCGTCGAGGATGACCCGCGCGAGATTGCAAAAGCCAATAAAGCAGAAACGAATAAAGGAAAAGATGAGGTAGAATGAGCAAAGGGTTATTGATTGTCATTTCGGGGCCTTCGGGAACGGGCAAGGGCACGGTCTGTGCCGAGCTCCTCTCGCAGACGCCAGAGCTCGCCTACTCGATCTCGGCGACGACGCGCCAGCCGCGCGACGGCGAGGTCGACGGCAAGAACTACTACTTCCTGACGAAGGAAGCGTTCGAGAAGATGATCGGGGAGGGCGGCTTCCTCGAGTACGCCAACGTTTACGGCAACTACTACGGCACGCCACTCGGCAAAATCGAGGAGCGCCGCGAGGCTGGCCAGGACATCCTCTTGGAAATCGATACGCAAGGCGCGCTCAACGTCATGAAGCGCTGCCCGGACGGGCTCTTCATCTTCCTGCTGCCGCCGTCCCTGCCGGAGCTCGAGCGCCGCATCCGCGGCCGCGGCACGGAGACGGAGGAGTCGCTGGCGCGCCGCCTCGGCTCCGCCAAGAAGGAGATCGAGATAGGCCGCAGCTACACGTTTGTCGTCATCAACGACACCGTGCGCCAGGCCGTGAAGCGCATCAAGGCCATCATGGTCGCCGAGCACTGCCGCCGTGATAAAGAAGAATTGATTGATGAGGTGTTGGAATAATGAAAACGAATACAGTTGAGATGAGCATGGTCAATCCGTCCACGGATGAACTGATGAAGAAAGTCGACAGCCGCTACGGCCTCGTCGTGCTCGCCGCTAAGCGCGCACGCCAGCTCTTAGACGGCGCAGAGCTCAAGGCGACGAAAGCGCATTCGACGAAGAACGTGACGAACGCACTCGAGGAGATCGCCGAGGGCAAGATCACGTACGAGCTCGATATCGACCAGTAAAAAACGCTTGAGGAGATAGCAGAGGAGGCAGATGCAGTCGATGGAACAGCAGAACACAACTGCCCTTGCGGGCAAGAAGATCGTGCTCGGCGTGACGGGCGGCATCGCCGCCTACAAGGCCGTCGAGATCACGAGCCGTCTGAAGAAGGCTGGCGCCGAGGTCCACGTCATCATGACGCGCGGCGCGGAGAACTTCGTCACGGAGCTGACGTTCCGCGAGATCAGCAGTCAGCCGGTGACGACCGACATGTGGGCCAAGGTGCCTCACTACCATGTCGAGCACATCGCGCTTGCCACACTTGCCGACGCCGTGCTGATCGCGCCGGCGACGGCCAACGTCATCGCCAAGGCCGCGGCGGGCATCGCCGACGACATGCTGACGACGACTCTGCTCGCGACAAAGGCACCTGTGTTCGTCGCCCCCGCGATGAACACGAACATGTACGAAGCCCCCGTGACGCAGCGCAACCTGCGCGACCTCGCCGCAAGGGGCTGGCACATCATCGAGCCCGCGAGCGGCATGCTCGCCTGCGGCGTAGAGGGCAAAGGCCGCCTGCCCGAGCCCACCGCCATCGTGCAGGAGCTCACGGCGTTCTTCGCCAAGGGGCGGGCGCTCGCTGGTCGCAAGGTCCTCGTGACCGCCGGCGGCACGATTGAGCCGCTCGACCCCGTGCGCTACCTCGGCAACCGCTCGACGGGTCGCATGGGCTACGCCATCGCGCAGCAGGCCGCGAGCCGCGGCGCCGAAGTCGTACTCGTTTCGGGGCCAAGCGCTCTGCCCGTGCCCGAAGGCGTGCGCATCGTGCGCGTCGAGACGGCGCGGCAGATGCGCGAAGCCGTGCTCAAGGAGTACGAGACGACGGACGTCGTCATCAAGGCGGCCGCCGTCGCCGACTACCGGCCCAAGGTCGTCGCCGCGGACAAGATCAAGAAGCAGGAAGGGGAGTTCACGCTCGTGCTCGAGCGCAACCCCGACATCCTCTACGAGCTCGGCCAGAAGAAAGAACACCAGGTCCTCGTCGGCTTTGCCGCCGAGACCCAGCACGTCGAGGACTACGCCAAGGGAAAGCTCCAGAAGAAAAACCTCGACTTCATCGTCGCCAACGACGTCTCCGCAAAGGACGCGGGCTTCGGCACCGAGACCAACCGCGTCAAGATCTTCGCACGCGACGGCCGCATGTGGGAGTACCCGCTCATGAGCAAGAGCGAGATTGGCGGGATCATACTCGACCATGTGCAGGAGAAGTTGGGGTGACGATGCTGCAATAGATGCTGGCTTTTTGTTGACATCGGGGCGGGGCGGGGACGTATATTCCGGCTTCGGAAGCTCCGCTGAATGGGGCCTATGCTTGGTGTCCCTTCTATGCTGGTTCGCCGCCTGCCGCGGCGTTCTGACATTCTGACATAGTGAACAGACGCAGCAGATACGCAGGCCCCAGCCCTGCGGGCAGTCGCTCCGCTTCCTGCAGGCGGAATACACGCCCCCGCCCTGAGCTGCTTTTGCAAAGGGCCATCGAGGGAGGTTTGGCAAGGGGGCGGTGAAACATATTTCGGCTTCGGCGGCTCCGTGAATGTGCCCCATGCTGCGCTTCGGACAGAGGCCGCTTCGCCGCCTGCCGCGTCGTTTTGACATCGCGAAGCGAAGGAGTCTATGGGTGGGGCACACCCTTTGGGCAAGCACTGCGCCGCCTGCAGGCGAAATATATTCCCCCACCCCTAGGCAGTACCTTTTTCCTGCTACTTTGTACCTCGTATGCGACGCTCGCTTGCGATGGCCAACCTGGGTGGTGCGAACTACATTTCCTCCCTTCAGGCAGTCTTCTTTTTGTTGCTCTGTACCTCGTATGCGATACTCGCTTACGATAGCCTAACTAGGAGGGGTGGAGACTATTTCGCTTGCAGGAACGGAGTGACCGCCCGCAGGGCTGCCCCGCAGACGGGCTTGGCTTTGTCTGCGATGTAAAGGCGTCGCTGTATGCGGCGCAGTTTCTTAGTATCAGAGATACATCTTGCGGGGCATTTAACGGAGTGACGAAACCGAAATAGTCTCCACCCCGACCTGCTACGATGTAAAACAAAAAAGGCTGCCGCTTTTACGCGACAGCTCTTTTTATAGAGTCTGCTCTCTCTTATTTCTTTGCCTTTGCGTTCTTCGCATTTTCCTGCGGTGCGAACGGCGTCAGGGCGAAGTAGTCGAGCTCGCCTTTGCTGTTGAAGATGAACTCGCAGCGGACGACTTTTGCCTTGTCGAAGCTCATGAGGTAGATGACCTGGTCCGTCTTGTCGAAGCGCGTCCACGAGACGAAGCGGCTTTCTTTGAGCGTGCCGAGCTCTTTGCTCATGCGCTCCTGGGCTTTCTGCATCTCGGATGCCTTGACGTTCTTCTTGGCGTCAGCGCTCATGATGTTGAGTGCTGCAGCGGAGTCCTTCTTGACGAGCATGGAGTCGATCCACTGGTTCGACAGCGCCTCTTCGTTTGCGAATGCCGTGGCATTGGCAGACGGAGCGGCCATTGCCGTTGCCGGCAGGATCAGCAGGCAGAGCATCATGGCAAGTAAATAGATTTTTTTCATAAAAACACCTCCTGACAGCCATTGTACCGCATTTGCATCTTTCGTGTAAAGCGGTTCTTGCGAATGCTGGAGAATATCTGCATTTGGTCAGGGGCGCGTATTACATTGTGTTTTGTATCAATACGATAGTTCAGGATATGGAGGTTAAGGTTTTGCTTGAACAGTTTTCGTTCATGATGGGCGGCCCGCTGACGTCGGGCTGCTGGAGGATTGAGGTGGCCGTGCGCGAGCGCAAGGTCTATGTCGGGGCGGTGCAGGCGGCTTCTCTGGAGGAATTGCCGGAGGCCATCGCAGAGGAGGCGCTTGTCGAGCTGCCGAGCGGCCGCCGCTGGCTGCGCAAGCTTGACAAGCTCGCGATCGCGCAGCGCTGGCGCTCGCGCTTCGTCGCGGAGACGCCGCTCGCGGCCGACACGAAGTGGCAGCTCCTCTACAAGGAGCAGGGGAAGAATGCGCGCCACATCACGGGCCTCGGGGCGTTCCCCGAGAACTGGGCGTCGTTTCTCGACTGCCTCAATGAGCTGCCGGACGTCGCCATCCGTCAGGAGAACCACCTCGAGCACATCCGCTTCCTGCTCATCGAGAAGGTGCCCGTCATCACGGGGCGCAAGAAGACCATCGTCGAGCTGCGCGAGAAGCTCGTCATCGACCGTCGCAAGCGCATGATCCTCTACAACCGCCACAAGGAGGACTTCGGCACAGAGCGCCATGCTTACGAGCTGCCAAAGGCCGTGAGTCAGCTGCTCGACGCGCTCGACAAGCCCGAGCCGTTCGAGCAGCGCCTGCACGTGCGCTGCATCGACGGCTCGGACACGGGCGCGCGGCTCGTTATGCGCTGGCAGCGCCACGACCGCCTCGAGGCCGGCCTGACCTGCCACTACGATGCGCAGGATATGCCGCTCGACTGGCCGCTCTTTCTGCGCATGCTGCACGAGGCCATGGGCGGCATCCGCGGCCGCTTCTTCGCGCTCGACCGCTTCCCGTTGGCCGATGCCACCACGTCCGTCCGCCAGCCCTGAAGCTTTGATGTAGCAGATGAATTGACAGGTCGGAGAATCCTGCTATACTAAATAAAGATTAAAGATTGAACGCAGTATGCGAGAGAAGGGGTATCCTATGCAGATTTCTAGTCGGTTCACCATCGCGGTCCACATCTTTGCCTGCATCGAGGCATTCGGGGACCAGCACAAGCTCACGAGCGACTTCCTCGCGGGCAGTGTCAATGTCAACCCCGTCATCATCCGCAAGACGATGTCCCAGCTCCAGAAAGCCGGGCTCATCAAGGTCGCACGCGGCACGGGCGGCATCAAGATCACGCGCCCGCTCGATGAGATCACGCTCTTTGACGTCTTCCAGGCGGTCGAGGCGCTTGACCACAAGCAGCTCTTCCACTTCCACGATAACCCGAATCCGTCTTGCCCAGTCGGCCGCAACATCCACAATATCCTCGACGGCCACCTGCACGATGCGCAGCGCGCGCTCGAGCAGGAGCTCGCGAAGACGACGCTGGCGGACATCCAGAAGGAGACGACGGACTGCCTGCAGTACGACGCTGCAGCAAGTGAAGAGAGATGATGGGGGAGCGAAATGAATAAGATCCTTGCCCTCGCGCAGCAGCACGAGCGCGCACTGGCACTCGTTGCCGTCATCGTGCTCGTCTTGCTCGGCAATGGCCAGCTGGCCATCACAGACCCTGTCGAGTCGAATTACGCCCTGACGGCCAAGGAGATGCTGGCCTCTGGCGACTTCACCTCGCCGCGCATCTACGGCAATTACTGGTACGACAAGCCGATTTTCTTTTACTGGGAGCTCATCGCGGCGTTCCAGCTCTTCGGCACGAGCGAATTCGCCGCGCGCTTTTTCCCCGCGGTATTCTCCGTGCTCAATGTGCTCGAGACGTACTACTTCGCGCGCAAGCTCTACGACAGGAGCACGGCGCTCGTCTCGGCCATCCTCTTCGGCTCGACGATTGCCTTCTTCTATCTCTCGAAGGCCGTCATCACGGACATGACCTTCGTCTTCTTCTTCAACGCCGTGCTGATTGCGTTCTACCTCGCGTACCGCAGCGGCAGGCGCTGGCTCTATGTCCTGGCTTTCTTCTTTTCGGGGCTGACCGTCCTGACGAAGGGGCCGATCGGCTTCTTGCTGCCGGGCTTCATCCTGCTCGTCTTCCTCTGCGTGAGGCGGCGAGCAAAGGAGCTCCTGCACATGATGTGGCTGCCCGGCATGGCCGTCTTCCTTGTCGTCGGCGGCTCGTGGTACTACGTCATGTACACGCTGCACGGCATGGACTTCATCGACACGTTCTTCGGCGTGCACAACTTCCTGCGCGCGCGCGTGGCTGAGCATGCGCGCGACGACGTCTGGTACTACTATACATTGATCTTCCTCGTGGGCTTCGCTCCGTGGTCGTTCATCGTGCTCTACCAGATCAAGAAACGCTGGGCGGAGCTCAAGGCGCGCGTGCGCGAGCGGCGCTTCAGCGACGCGGCGATCTTCCTCTTTGTCTGGGCCGTTCTCGTCAACCTGTTCTTCCAGTGCATGGCGACGAAGTACGTCACCTACACGCAGCCGGCCTTCCTGCCGATGGCCATTCTCGCGGGCCGTTTCCTGCTGCCGAAGATGCGCCTTGTCAAGCGGGTTGCCGCCTGCTTCTACATCCTCTACGCCGTGCTGATCTTCTCGGCCGCTATCCCGCTCTGCGACCAGCAGTCGGGGCGCTCGACGGCCGCCGCATTAAGAAATCTTAATCCAGATGGTGCCCTCGTCGTTAACTACGGCGATCATAATAATGACCGTATCCACTACAGGACCTCGACGGTGTTCTACTACGGGGCGAACATCCCCGAGCTCATCGGGCGCAGGGAACTCGATGACGTCCAGCCGGGTGGCATGAACTGGAACGCGAAGAACGTCATGCCGTTCCTAGCCTATGAGGACATGCCGGCGGAGACGCCAATCTTCATCATCTGCGAGACGGAGCGGCTGCCGTTCCTGCGCGGCCGCCTCGCGGACAGCGCCCTCGAGAAGGTCTATGAGACACACGACACGACCATCGTCAAGGCCATCATGCCGCAGCGCCGCATTAGTGATACAGCGGACGGCGCGGATGGTGAAGCATCGAAATGATGTCGAAATGATAGAGAAGGGAAGCCTTGTTCATGAAGAAAAAGAGACTGTCCATCGTCGTACCCGTCTACAACGAAGAGGATAATCTGCAGCACTTTTACGAAGCCGTCCGCCAGACGATGGCCGGTCTTGAACTCGATTGGGAGATCATCTTTGTCGACGATGGTTCGCGCGACAAGAGCCGCGCCATCCTCGCACGGCTTGAGCGCGAGGATGCGCGCGTCCAGCCGATGCTGCTCGCGCGCAACTACGGCCACCAGCTCGCGCTGACCTGCGGCCTCGACCATGCGGACGGCGATGTCGTCATCACGATGGACGGCGACATGCAGCACCCGCCCGAGCTCATCCCGGCGCTCCTGAAGTACTGGCACGAGGGCTACGATGTCGTGCAGACGATCCGCGATGCGACGCGCGACGCCTCGTGGCTCAAGCGCACGACATCTGGAGGCTACTACAAGTTCCTCAACCTCATCTCGGAGGTGCCCGTGCAGCCGGGCGGCTCAGACTTCCGCCTGATGGACCGCAAGGCTGTGCTGGCCTTCCGCCGCTACCGCGAGCATGCGCGCTTCATCCGCGGGCTCATCGGCGCGATGGGCTTCCGCCAGAAGCAGCTGCACTTCACGGCGCCGCCGCGCTTCGCGGGCAGCTCGAAATTCTCGCCGCGCAAGATGTGGCGGCTTGCCGTCGATGGCGTCTTCACGTGCTCGACCTTCCCGTTGCGCCTCGGCCTCTACTTCGGCATGGCGAGCCTCTTTGCGAGCGGCTGCGTCTTCCTGCACGTGCTCTACGAGACGTTCGTCAGCGAGGACACGACGGCCGGCTGGCCGACAATCATGGCCTGCCTCTTGTTCTTTGGCGGCATGCAGCTCTTGATCCTCGGCATCATCGGCGAGTATCTCGGCCGCACCTACGAGGAGACGAAGCGCCGCCCGCTCTATCTCTTAGAGCGCGGCAAGCCCGAAGACCTCGCGCACGGTCTCGACGATACGGTGGCCGCCGAGGCCATCGCCATGGCCAACGACAGCGCCGAAGAGCCGGAGGCTGCCCATGAGAGTTGACTGGCAGACGGTCAAGCATCATTTCTTCACGCGCGCCTTCCTGCTCTTCCTCGTCGTCGGCACGATCAACACCTTCCTCTGCAGTTTCCTCGCGACGGTCATCGAGCCGCTCGTCGGCAATGCCAACCTCGCGTTCAACATCGGCTATCTCTTGAGCAATGGTAATGCGTATCTCCTCAACAGTCTCTTTGTCTTCCCGACGCGCATGACGCTCACGCGCTACGTGAAGTTCTTCCTCTCGTACGTGCCGAACTACATCATCCAGAACGCGATCGTCTTCGTCGCTTACAACCTGCTCGGCCTGCCGTCCATCGCGAGCTATCTGCTCGCTGCTATCCTCGGCGTGCCGATCACTTTTCTCTGCGTCAAGATCTTTGCCTTTGGCCGCCATTGAATAGGGAATATGGAATGGCGGATAGCGTGTGATATTTATCACATAGATGTGAGATTTGCTGTTGACGGCCGGCATTTATCCATGCTATCCTCAATAGCATATTCAGTAACTGACCAGCGAATGGAGGTTCCTGTACACTTTGGAGTCATTGTACTTCGAAGCGCGCGGAGCCTCCGTTTTTATTTTGGAAAAGCAAGAGCTTCAGATAGGAGAGATAGTATGACGTTTGCCAATCGCAATGAGCAGTGGAAGCACGATAAGGACGGGCTCGAGATCATCAAGGAGATCCCGGCCCTTGCGGATAAGGCCTTCAAGGACATCGACCCGGGCGATGTCGAGCGCCTCAAGTGGGCGGGCATCTATGCACAGCGGCCACGCGACGGCCACTTCCTCGTGCGCGTCAAGCTGCCGTCGGGCCAGCTGACCGCGGAGCAGGCCGAGGTGCTTGCAGCGCTCGCCGCGGAGTACGGCAAGGGTGAGCTCCAGATCACGATCCGCCAAGCCGTGCAGATCCATAACATCACGCTGCGCGATGCCTGTGACATCCTGCCGCGCCTGAGCGCTGTGGGCCTTAGCTCCGTCGAGGCCTGCGGCGACGTGCCGCGCACGATCCTCGGCAACCCGCTGGCCGGCGTCGATGCGGAGGAGCTCCTCGACACGCGCCCGATCGTCGAAGAGGTCTTCCAGTTCTTCCTCGGCAACCGCGCCTTTTCGAACCTGCCGCGCAAGTTCAAGATCTCCATCTCGGCGAACCCGCACGATGCCGGCTTCGCGCGCATCAACGACATTGCCTTCGTGCCGGCCAAGCGCGAGGGGGAGGTGGGCTTCGTCGCCTACGTCGGCGGCGGCCTCTCGGCCGAGCCGTACCTCGCCGAGCGCCTGCCGTTCTTTATCCGCCCCGCGGAGGTCAAGGCTGTAGCGATTGCCGTCGCGACGATCTTTCGCGACGCGGGCTACCGCGAGAAGCGCAACCACTGCCGCCTCAAGTACCTCGTCGCGGACCTCGGCATCGAATCGGTTGCCGAGAAGGTCGAGGCGCAGACGGGCGCGCTGTTGCGCGGCGGCGAGGAAGTCACGGCGCCGTGGAACTACGGCCGCTTCTACGGTGTCCACGCGCAGAAGCAGGCAGGCCTAAGCTATGTCGGCATCCATGTGACGAACGGCCATATCGCCGCCGAAGCTCTCAAGGTATTTGCTGCGCTTGCCAAGCGCTATGGTCAGGGACGCCTGCGCACGACGAATTCGCAGAACCTCATCTTGCTCGACATCCCTGAGAGCGCGGTCGAAGCGCTGCTGCAGGAAGAGATCTTCCGCACTTATCCGATAAAGCCGGGCTTCTTCACGGGCTATGCTTCCTCGTGCACAGGCAACGCCTACTGCAACTTCGCGCCGATCGAGACGAAGCACCGCCTGCACGCGCTGACGGCAGCGCTCGATGCGGCCTTCCCGGAAGTTGGCCAGCCGCTGCGCGTCAATCTCACGGGCTGCTTCCACGCCTGCGCGCAGCCGCAGGTCGCCGACATCGGCCTGACGGGCGGCCGCGCGCGCGTCGGCAAGGAGACCGTTCCCGCCTACACGGTCATGGTCGGCGGGCATCTCGGCAAAGATGCGGCGTTTGCCACGCCGCTCGAGGGCCGCGTGGCCGACGTCAACCTCGAAGCTCTGCTCAAAGCGCTTGTCCAGCAGTACCTCGACTTGCGCGAGGCGGATGAGCCGTTTTATGCGACCGTCGCGCGCACGGGCCGCGACGCATGGCAGTCGGTCGTCGACCAATACGCAGTCGGCAATAACGGTTGACAATGTTACAGAGTCCGACTATAATAAGAACTGCAATTGCATAACTGGGGAGCTTGTGGCCGACGGCACAGCAGGCTGAGAGGGGACTCGTGGTCCCGACCCGTGAACCTGATTTGGATAATGCCAACGTAGGGAGCAGCGCTTCGCCACAGAGCGGGCGCGAGATGAATGAATGAGCGAAGGAAGACCAATCAGGTCTTCCTTCTTTTTTATTTGCATAACGAGGTGAGTCTATGGTCACGATCAATGGAGAAGCACAGGCAAGAGACGGCATGATGCTCTTGGACTTACTGAAAGAAGCCGACTACGACAGCCGGGCGGTCGCCGTCGAGTACAACGGCGCCATCCTCGAGAAGGCGGCGTACGAGACGACCGTGCTGCAGGACGGCGACGTCGTCGAAATCGTCTGCTTTATGGGCGGCGGCGCCTGACCCCTGCATGGTGTCGGAAACGAGAGCAATCGAGAGCTAGAGAAAGAAGAGAATCAAATGACAGAATCGACGAAATCAACAAAATCCATTGAAGAGAGAATGGCAGAGGACAGCTTCACGCTCGGCGGCCACAAGTTCCACTCGCGCTTCATCCTGGGCTCGGGCAAGTACTCGCTCGAACTCATCGATGCGGCCGTGCGCTATGCCGAGGCGGAGCTCGTCACGGTGGCCGTGCGCCGCGCGAACACGAAGGAGAAGGAGAACATCCTCGACTACGTGCCGAAGACCGTCACCCTGCTGCCCAATACCTCCGGCGCCCGCACGGCAGAGGAGGCTGTGCGCATCGCGCACCTCGCCAAGGCGCTCGGCTGCGGCGACTTCGTCAAGATCGAGATCATGCGCGACTCGAAGTACCTGCTGCCCGACAACAACGAGACGATCCGCGCGACGGAGATTCTCGCCAAGGAAGGCTTCGTCGTTCTGCCGTACATGTACCCGGACCTCTATGCCGCCCGCGCGCTCGTTGACGCCGGTGCAGCTGCCGTCATGCCGCTCGCCGCGCCGATTGGCTCGAATAAGGGACTCGCTACGAAGGAATTCTTGCAGATCCTCATCGATGAGATCGACTTGCCGATCATCGTCGACGCCGGCATCGGCAAGCCGTCGGAGGCCTGCGCGGCGATGGAGATGGGCGCCGCGGCCATCATGGCCAACACGGCCCTCGCGACGGCCGGCGACGTGCCGCTCATGGCCTCGGCCTTCCGCGACGCGATACGCGCCGGCCGCAAGGCATACCTCTCCGGCCTTGGCCGCGTGCTGCGGCGCGGTGCTGCCGCTTCCGACCCGCTGACGGGCTTCCTGCATGACTGAGTATGACGCAGTGGCAGAGAACAAGAAAGGAAGCGCATTGTGATGCCTAATCAGAAAAATAATTTCTTCATCGACTCGGATAAGCTCAGCGAGGCGGCACTCGCCAAGAAGCACCGGCTTGAGACGGACCCCTCGAGCCGCACGGACCCGATGGCCTACTGGCCCGACATGGAGCAGATCGACCCGACCGTGCGCGAGACGGTCATCGCGGCCATGAACGATTACGACCCGAGTGCCTACACCATCCTCGACGCCAAGCGCGCGCTCGACCATGAGACCTGCACCATTGAGGACTTCAAGGCGCTGCTCTCGCCGGCCACCCTGCCGCTTCTCGAGCAGATGGCCGAGCGCGCGAGCCGCGAGACGAGCTGCCACTTCGGCAACACGGTCTACCTCTTCACGCCGCTCTACATCGCCAACTATTGCGAGAACTACTGCGTCTACTGCGGCTTCAACTGCTACAACGACATCCACCGGCTGCAGCTCAGCAAGGAGGAGATCGAGCACGAGATGCAGGTCATCGCCCAGAGCGGCATGGAGGAGATTCTCATGCTGACGGGCGAGAGCAAGGAGAAGAGCAGCGTCGCCTACATTGGCGAGGCCTGCAAGCTCGCGCGCAAGTACTTCCGCAACGTCGGCCTCGAGGTCTATCCGATGAATGTCGCCGACTACCGCTACCTGCACGAGTGCGGCGCCGACTACGTCACCGTCTTCCAGGAGACGTACGACGTCAAGAAGTACGAGACGCTGCACCTCATGGGCCACAAGCGTGTCTGGCCCTACCGCTTCGAGGCGCAGGAGCGCGCTCTGATGGGCGGCATGCGCGGCGTCGGCTTCTCAGCGCTCCTCGGCCTCGCCGACTTCCGCAAGGACGCCCTCGCGACGGCGCTGCACGTCTATTACCTGCAGCGCAAGTACCCGCAGGCCGAGTTCTCGCTCTCGTGCCCGCGCCTGCGCCCGATCATCAACAACGAGAAGATCAACCCGCAGGACGTCGGCGAGCGCCAGCTCTGCCAGATCCTCTGCGCTTACCGCATCTTCCTGCCGTACGTCGGCATCACCGTCTCCTCGCGCGAGAGCGCGGCCTTCCGCAACGGCATCGTGAAGATCGCCGCGACGAAGATCTCCGCCGGCGTCTCGACGGGCATCGGCGACCACGAAGAGAAATACACGGGGAAGGGAGAGGGCGAGACCGGCGACGCGCAGTTCGAGATCTGCGACAACCGTAGCCTGCGCCGCATGTACGCAGACATGGCCGGCGAGGGGTTACAGCCCGTGCTCAATGATTATGTCTATCTCTAAGAAATTTCCTCCTGCAAAGCAGGAGAAGCAGTCCGAGACACTCAACCGGCTGATTTGCGTGACAAACCGCCATCTCTTTGATGATATCGAGGATGCGGGCGGCCAGCCGTCTTTCTTAGCACGCCTCGAGCGGATTGCCGCCGCGCATCCCGCGGCCATCGTCCTGCGCGAGAAGGACATGGAGGAGGGGGCCTACGAGGCGCTCGCAAGAGAGGTGCAGGCCATCTGCCTGCGTCATCAGGTGCCCTTTATCGCGCATACCTTTGTAGGAGCGGCCGCGCATCTCGGCGCTGATGGGCTTCATCTGCCGCTGCCGCTCCTGCGCAGACTGCGCGAGAGCAGGGCGGTCCTGCCTGCACATCTCGGCACCTCGTGCCACTCACTCGAAGACGTGCGCGAGGCGGAGCGGCTCGGCTGCTCATATCTCATCGCGGGCCACATCTACGCGACCTCGTGCAAGCCGGGGCTGCCGCCGCGCGGCCTCGCTTTCCTGCGCGAAGTCACGGCGGCCACGGAGCTTCCCGTCTACGCAATCGGCGGCATCACGCCCGCGCGCCTCAGAGAGGTCCTCGCGGCCGGTGCCGCGGGAGGTTGCGCGATGAGCTCCCTGATGCAGGGGAATCTCTGGCTGACGAAAATACCCGAAAATAATCGGTGACTTTTTTCACAGCATGTTGACTTTTTGCACGAGTGGCAGTATAATAGCCATAAATTGTTAAACATATTTATGAACTATGTATTAACAGGCATAAGCGAGTCATTCGTCAACGAAAGCTCATGATACGTCCTGTGGCGGGAGTCTGTCTGCTCCCAGGCCAAGGGGATTTTATCATGGGCTTTTTGCATTATGGAGGGATATTCATGAATCTGACAGTAAACGGCAAGGCACTCAGCATCGACAAGAGCATCAACCTTAAGGAACTGCTCACCGTCGCCAAGGCGGAGCAGCCCGACTACGTGACCGTCGAGCTCAACGGTGAGTTCGTCGACCACTCGGGCTTCGAGACGACGTTCGTCAAAGACGGCGACAAAGTGGAATTCCTCTACTTCATGGGAGGCGGTGCAAGATGAGCGCTCTGACGAACGAACAGATTGAACGCTATTCCCGCCACATCATCCTCGACAAAGTCGGCGGCAAGGGGCAGGAGAAGCTGCTCGGCGGCAAAGTACTCGTCATCGGCACGGGCGGCCTCGGCGCACCGGCTGCGATGTACCTCGCAGCCGCCGGCGTCGGCACGATCGGCCTCGTCGACTTCGACGTCGTCGACCTCTCGAACCTGCAGCGCCAGATCATCCACCAGATGAAGGACGTCGGCAAGGCCAAGGTGCAGTCGGGCCAGGAGACCATCGCGGCGATGAACCCCGACATCGAGGTCCACACCTACAACGAGATGGTGACCTCGAAGAACATCCGCGACATCATCCGCGACCAGGACTACGACTTCATCATCGACGGCACCGACAACTTCCCCGCGAAGTTCCTGATCAACGACGCCTGCGTCTTCGAGAAGAAGGCCTTCTCCCATGCGGGCATCATCCGCTTCCAGGGCCAGCTCATGACGTACGTGCCGGGTGAAGGTCCTTGCTACCGCTGCGTCTTCCCGACGATGCCGCCGAAAGATGCCGTGCCGACCTGCCGCCAGGCCGGCGTGCTCGGTGTCATGGGCGGCGTCATCGGCACCCTGCAGGCGACCGAGGCTCTCAAGTATATCCTCGGCATCGGCGACCTGCTGACGGGGTACCTGCTGACCTACGACGCTCTGACGATGACCTTCCGCAAGATCAAGATTCCGCGCAACCCGAACTGCAGCATCTGCAGCGACCACCCGACTATCACCGAGCTCATCGACTACGAGCAGCCGGCCTGCGACCTGCGCCATCACTGAGGGAGGGGAGAGTATGATCATTCACCTAAAACTCGAGGACTACCTCGCCATCGTCCGCCACGCGAGAGAGACCGCACCGATTGAAGACTGCGGCCTCATCGGCGGCCGCATCGACGAAGCGACCGCCGAGAAATTCGTCGAGAAAGTCTTCTTCCTGACGAACACCGACCACAGCGAAGAACACTTCTCCCTCGACACCAAAGAACAGTTCGCCACCGTCAAAGAGCTGCGAGCCCAAGGCCTCGACCTCCTCGGCAACTGGCACAGCCACCCCGCCACCCCCTCGCGCCCAAGCGAAGAAGACAAGCGCCTCGCCTACGACAGCCGCGCCAGCTACTTCATCCTCTCATTAAACGGCGGCGAACCCGTCCTCAACAGCTTCCACATCGAGAAGCAGACCGACGTGAGCAAAGAGGACCTGCGCATCCGCTGAGTCTGACCTCATCGGTGATGAGCTGAGAGGAGCACCTCGGACATCCGAGCATCTCAGGAAGTGAGGGAGGGGCTGGCCCTTAGCGGAGCTTTGACGGTCTGCGTGAAGAACCGGTTTTTTGCCGACCAGAATCCTTGCTAAGGAGCGTCGTTCAAGCGGAGCGCGTTTAGCTCCTTGGCAAGGCTGCATTAAAGGGCAAAAAACAGGTTTAGCAGACCGTCACGCGTAGCGCCGGGCCAGTCCCTCCCGCCTTCCCTCATCGATGAGAACGCCATCCATCTAATCTTTATCTCATTAGCAATCATAATGTGTGTATATCTTAGGAGGAATTCTCATGGCAGTTGATTATAAAGAGCTCAAGAAAGGCGGCTTCATGCGCCAGCGCCAGAAAGACCATTTCTCGATGCGCCTGAAGTCCGTCGGCGGCCACTTCACCGCCGTCCAGCTCGGCACGGTCCAGAAGGTCGCCGAACAGTACGGCAAGGGCTACGTCCACCTGACCTCGCGCCAGGGCATCGAGATCCCGTTCATCCGTCTCGAGGACATCGACGCAGTCAAGAAAGCCTTGCACGAGGGCGGCGTCTCCGTCGGCGTCTGCGGCCCGCGCGTGCGCACGATCACGGCCTGCCAGGGCTGTGCCGTCTGCGCCTCTGGCCTCATCGACACGCAGCACCTCGCGAACGAATTCGACAAGCGCTACGGCGGCCGCGAGCTGCCGCACAAGTTCAAGTTCGGCTTCACCGGCTGTCACAACAACTGCCTCAAGGCCGAGGAGAACGACTTCGGCGTCAAGGGCGGCGTCGAGCCAAAGTGGGCGGCAGACAACTGCACGTTCTGCGGCGTCTGCGAGGCCGTCTGTCCCGAGAAGGCCATCACGGTCAAGGCGGACGAGGGCAAAGTCGTGCTCGACGAGTCGAAGTGCGTCTACTGCGGCAAGTGCATCAAGAGCTGCCCGACGGACGCCTGGCAGGGCAGGGCAGGCTTCGTCATCTCGTTCGGCGGCCTTTACGGCAACCGCATCGCGGTCGGCCGCCATTTCCTGCCAATCGTCTTCGAGGAAGAGAAGCTCTACGAAGTCGTCGACACGACGCTGGCCTTCTTCGAGAAGTACGCGAAGCCGAGCGAGCGCTTTGCCAACTGCCTCGACCGCGTCGGCTGGGATAAATTCGAACAAGAAGTGGAGAAGATATTATGAGTGAAACGATCAAGACCGACAGCACGATCGACATCACGGATGTCGTCTGCCCGATTACCTTTGTCAAGGTGAAGCTGGCCCTCGAAGACCTCGAAGACGGCCAGACACTCGCCGTGCACCTCAACGACGGCGAGCCCATCCAGAACGTGCCGCGCAGCCTCAAGGACGAGGACCACAAGGTCCTTTCCGTCAAGAAGCGCGAGGACGGCACGTATGACCTCGTGGTCAAGAAGAATGGCCTGCTGGCAGATTGAAATACTGTATACATGTAAATTAACTGTTGACGAATATCACACAGCCTGCTATTATAGAGTCATCAGCAAGAGGCAATGGAGCCCCGAAGAATCAGGTACCGGATTCTTCGGGGCTTTTCTGTTCACTGGCTGGTACACTTTCCGTTGAATCCCCAAAACAAACAAGCGGCCAGGAATGGACAAAGGCGTCCAGCAGGCATGAGGAACCTCATCGAGGCTCATGCTGCTGGACGCCTTTTGCATTTGTGGCCAAGCTCAGCGGTTGGTGGAACAAGCGGGAAAGGCTCTTATATTTTCCAATCAATGCAACTTCTTTGAACTATTGAACTGATGGAAAGGAATGGATTCTTATGATTGACACTGGCGATACGGCTTGGGTGCTCATCAGCGCAGCCCTGGTCTTTGTAATGACACCTGGTCTCGCGTTCTTCTACGGCGGCATGGTCCGCAGCAAGAACGTCCTGACGACCATCATGCAGAGTTTCTTCATCGTCGCGATGATCTCCGTTGAGTGGGTCATCCTCGGTTATGCCATGACGTTCGGCACGGATATCAATGGCTTCATCGGCAGTCTCGACAAGATCGGCCTCGCCGGTGTCGGCCTCAACGTCCTCGAGAACGGCACCATCCCGGAGCTCGCGTTCGTCGCGTTCCAGTGCATGTTCGCCGTCATCACGCCGGCCCTGATCACCGGCGCGTTTGCAGAGCGCATGCGCTTCGCAGCCTTTGCGGTCCTGATCCTGCTCTGGGCCATCTTCATCTACAACCCGATGGCACACTGGGTATGGGGCGGCGGCTTCCTCTCGCAGCTCGGCGCACTTGACTTCGCCGGCGGCCTCGTCATCCACATCCTCTCCGGTGTATCCGGCCTGACGATCTGCATCCTGCTCGGCAAGCGCCGCGGCTACGGCCAGTTCGCGATGCTGCCGCATAACCTGCCGATGACGGTCCTCGGCGCAACGCTTCTCTGGTTCGGCTGGTTCGGCTTCAATGCCGGCTCGGCTCTCGGCGCGAACGGCCTTGCCGCGAACGCATTCGTCACGACGCAGGCAGCCGCTGCTGCTGCAACGGTCTCCTGGGTACTCGTCGAGTGGTACCGCAACGGCAAGCCGACCATCCTCGGTGCGGCTTCCGGCTGCATCGCCGGCCTCGTTGCCATCACGCCAGCAGCTGGCTTCGTAAAGCCGATGCCGGCTCTCGCCATTGGTCTTATCGGTGGTATCGTCTGCTACTTCGCTGTTGCCGTCCTCAAAGAGAAGCTCGGCTATGATGATTCGCTCGATGCTTTCGGTGTGCACGGCATCGGCGGTACCTGGGGCTCGATCGCCACGGGCCTCTGGGCTACGACGGAAGTCAACCCGGCTGGTGCTGACGGCCTGTTCTACGGCGAGACGCACCTGCTCTTCGCTCAGGTCGTTTCGGTCATCGTCGCTTATGCTCTTGCCATCGTCGGCACGTACATCCTCTTCCAGATTGTCAGCCACCTCATGAAGGTCCGCGCCGACGAGACGGAAGAAATCGCAGGTCTCGATATCGTCGAGCACGGCGAGCGCGGTTATGCCAGTGCCATGATGGCCGGCAGCCCGATCGCAGCTTCCCTCGAGAACTCCAGCGAGATGCTCGCAAACACGATTTTAAGTACGCAGAAAGAGTGAGGCAGCTATGAAGATAACGAAAGTAGAAATCATCACACGTGCCAGCAAGCTCGAGGAGCTCAAGCAGGCACTCAACGATATCGGCGTGCTCGGCATGACCGTCAGCCAGGTGTTTGGCTGCGGCCTGTCGAAAGGCCACACGGAGGTCTACCGCGGCAAGGAGTACGACATCAACCTCGTGCCGAAGATCAAGCTCGAGACGGTCGTCTGCGAGATCCCGGTCGAGCGCGTGCTCGAAGTCGCACAGAAAGCCGTGCGCACGGGCAACATCGGCGATGGCAAGATCTTCGTCTACGAGCTCACCGATGCGGTCCGCATCCGCACCGGCGACCGCGGCCCGCAGGCCATCATGGACACGAAGTAATTACCCCAATTACCCCAAATTCCCTATCCTATTTGATGTATCCCCATATAGAGCCCCACAAGGGGCTCTTTTTTTGCGCAATAGGGGATGATGGCAGCGTCGGAAGGTTGGCAAGGGGGATAGCATCGGACTCCGGGGAATGGCTGGCCAACGCTCCGCGTGACGGACTGCTAAACCTGTTTTTTGCCCTTTAATACAGCCTTGATACAGCCTTGCCAAGGTGCTGAACGCGCTCCGCTTGGACGACGCACCTTGACAAGGGTTTTTGTTGGCCAAAAACAGGTTTAGCAGTCCGTCAAAACTCCGCTTATGACCAGCCGTTCCCCTCCGTCCGGAAGTCACTTCATGCGCGCTCGCTCGCGCCGCCGTACGAGACCCACTTTCTCCCTGTGATGTCAACTGATGTATCTGAGGGGAGGGGGACCTGTTCCGCCTGCAGGAGCGCAGTGACCGCCCACAGGGCTGAGTCCCAAGCGTTCCCCGTTGAGTCCGGTGATGTCAGAACGCCGCGTCAGGCGGCGAAACATCTGAACCCGTCATCGGCTGCATGGGACTCATTCCAACGGAGCGACGAAGCCGGAACAGGTCCCCCTGCCACCTTGCAGACGTACCTTGCGGCACCATAGTGTAAAAAATCCTGCTGAATCCACGGATTCTGGCAGGATTTTTCGCGTTTTCCTCGAAGTAAGAATCTAGGAAAGAATTGCCAGAAGGCAACTCCTTCTGGCAGGACAAGCAAAACGATGACCATGAGAAGCAGAAGGGAGGATTCAGGCATGGCAAAGAACATCGCCGCGTGGTCCAAGCGGATGAAAGACCTCCGCGTGGCGAACAACCTGTCGCAGACGGATGTCGCCAAGGTGCTCCACTGCAGCCAGGTTGCCTACGGCATGTACGAGCTCGGCAAACGACGGATCTCGGTCGAGAACCTCGTGAAGCTGGCCAAGTACTACCACGTCTCAATGGATTACCTGGCGGGGCTCTGTGATCAAGCATAGCAAGATAATGCATAGGAAGTGAGAAGGCCGTGTGGGCAGTTGCCTACACGGCCTTTTTGCTGCCCAATTGCATAACAAAATGCTATATGGCACAGTTTTTACACAATCAAGCAGAATATTAGAAAATATTGAACAAGATTTGTGGTAAAATAGGAACAGTGATGATAGCATTGCTGTGTACGAGCAAAAGATCAAACTGGCCTTATCAAAACAAAATGTATCTTGACCTTTATCCTGAGATAGGGGCTATGATAAAACCAAACGTGTATTAGGTGTAAGCTATGCACATGGTTGGCGAGAATCAAGAGGGAGATATTTAAAATAGGAAGGATGGTTTACAATATGGATGTACATACTATAAGTGCAAAGAGCACAAATGTGCACGGGGGGGGGTACGTCGATATGGCGCAATGTCAATCTGAGAGAGATGGGAAAACGAGGCGGCAGTATTCCAGCATCTGGGCGAAACAGCTGAAGGAATTGCGCGAGCGCAACAACCTCTCTCAGGCGGATGTCGCCAAAGTCCTCCACTGCAGTCAAGTCGCGTATGGCATGTATGAGCTCGGCAAGCGCAAGCTGCCCATCGAGCGGCTCATCATGCTTGCGGAGTTCTACCATGTATCGCTGGATTCGCTGACCGGGCTTTCACGGGAATGAAGTAGGCTAAGAAGTCCAGATGATATGACGATGAATAGTGGGGGATAAAATCATGAAGAATAATCAATTATCGATCGGCCAGATGGCCGAACTCAACCATACGACGCTGGCGACACTGCGCCTCTACGACGAGAACGGACTCTTGAAGCCGGTGAACGTCGCCCCGACGAACGGCTACCGCATCTACGATGTCCTGCAGAGCACGGCGTTCCACATCATCCAGTACAACAAGGAACTGAACCTGAGCCTCAAGGAAATCAAGGAGGTCCTCGACCGCTCGGACTTTGACTTCCTATCTGCCACGTATCAGCGGAAGCTCGTCGACCTCGACAAAGAGCTCAAGGAAATCCTCTGGAAAAAAACAGAAATTGAGAAGATACTCCTATGGATGGATTATTTTCGCCATCTGCCGCCAGCAGGGACGTTCACGATGGAGTACATCCCGAAGTCTTACGTCTATGCGAAGCCTGCCGCGCGGGATTACTTCCAGGAGGACTTCGGCAGCGTCGTCTACGACCTCTCGCATATGGAAGGGGCGCTGCGCCAGAAAGGCGTCCGCGGTATCAATCCCTACGATGCGTTCCTGACCATGAAGCTGGACGACTTCGAGGCGGGACATTATCGGACGGGGCAGCTTGGCGTGAACCTCCCGAAGGAAGCGGCAGCAAAGCTGCATGCTGAAGTCTGGCCGAGCAGTATGAGCGCCTGCGTCTACCTCGATGACTTCACGCAGGCCGCCGACTATCTGGACCAGCTGAGGGCATACTGCGAGAAACAGCACTGCACGCCGACCGGCGACGTCACCTGCCAGATCATCGGCGTCATCGACAAACAGGACTTCCGCAAGACCTCCGAGATCCTGCGCCTCCAAGTCCCCGTCAAACCAGGCGAAAACCCTCATCATTGATGAGCCTTGCCCAGAAAATCGCATAGAATCATCATTCGACAGCATACGACATGCCATAAATGCACGCCGTATGCTGTTTTTTTACAATAAAGCATGCAGAAACCGTCCATTATAAAGCGAAACGATTTTAAATGATATCTTATAACAATGACTGTAAAACAAAAAACGAAATTGACTCTACCACAACCATAGGCCATATGATTAGGATATATTTAGGGCGAAATGATATGAAATAATACTTTGAGGCGGATGTACAATGAATCGAATCTATAAGGTTATCTACAACAAAGCACGGCAGTGTTACATCGTCGTATCCGAGTCGTATCCGATACTGGCAAAAAGTAACCATAAAAGCAGCCAGCAGGGTGCCGATCACACTAACACCCCAGCCCTAGCCCGCATCATCGCCGTAGCCCTTGCGGCCGGTGCCCTGATCTGGGGCAGCGTGCCGGAAATCAGCTGGGCGGCAGATACCGGACAGGCAGATACCGGACAGGCAGATACCGGACAGGCAGATATCGGACAGAACGCGGCGACCATTCAGGGCGGCATCCATTATTTCAGTGTCAACCCTGAAGGTGGGAACCGCAACAAGAATTATAATAATGATGGTGCTGCCGGGGTAGATTCCCTGGCCGTCGGAGCCGGAGCCCATGCAGACGGGACCATGGGAGCTACGGCACTGGGTAACGATGCCGTAGCTAATGGCGAACGGGCCCTGGCCGTAGGCAATGGCTCGAAGGCTACGGGGTTGGATGCCATCGCCATTGGAACTGGCTCCCAGGGCGAAGCTGACGGAATCAATGCCATCGCCATTGGCGAACAGAGCCATGCAAAGGGGACGTATACGACAGCGGTAGGCAGTTATTCCGAAGCCACGGCCGAAGGGGCCGTCGCTCTGGGTCAGCAGGCCAAGAGCAAAGGTGCGTACAGTACCAGCATCGGCATCATGGCCAATGGCATGGGTGATGGCGGAACGGCCGCTGACCATTCCACGGCCGTAGGAGCCTCTTCTGAATCTTCCGGCCTGGCTTCCGTAGCCTTGGGTGGCTTTAGTAAAGCGACTGATAAGTTTGCTTCTGCCTTGGGTTATGGCAGCAAAGCAGGTCTTAGGGGCACGGCCGTAGGGGCTGCCAGCCAGGTTTCCGCAGAAGGAGGCACGGCAGTAGGTCTCTTGAGCAAAGCTTCCGCTACTGGATCCGTGGCTCTGGGTATGAGTTCTGTAGCCGACCGGGAAGCGGGCTGGCAGGGCTACCATCCAGTATCCGGTCAGATGGTTGATACGTCTCCTGCCTGGCAGTCCTCGTGGGGGGCTATTTCTGTCGGAGCCGGGGCTTCTCAGGATGAAAACAGCAAGCCGATTCCCCAGCAGACCCGGCAGATCATCAACCTGGCTGCCGGTACGCAAGATACGGATGCTGTCAATGTGGCTCAGTTGAAGAATGTCATGAATATGCCGGTTCATATCTACAGCGGCGGAACAATCAATACGACAGGTACCCAGATTACAAATAATATGACAATCAGCAATCTTCAGCTTGACTTTGGCGATGGTCTCAAGGCACAGGAAGTTGGCAATGATGGAGATAAAAGAGTCCTTGTCACGCTGGATAAAGATGCTCTGAAGAATGACCCTGCTTTTAAAGGCCCAAAAGGTGATAAAGGTGATACCGGTGCGCAAGGTCCGAAGGGTGACAAAGGTGATACCGGTGCGCAGGGTTCAAAGGGCGACAAAGGCGATACCGGTGCACAAGGTCCGAAGGGCGACAAAGGCGATACTGGAGTGCAGGGGCCGAAGGGCGACAAAGGTGATGCCGGTGTACAAGGCCCGAAGGGTGACAAAGGTGATACCGGTGCCCAGGGCCCTGCTGGTAAGGATGGTAAAGACGGCAAGGATGGTGGCGTAGGTACTGTTACGGATGATGGATCGAATATCACTGTGACCAATACGGAGACAGATTCGACAAAACCAGCGAACTACCAGGTGTCCTTGAAGAAGGATATCAATATTGATAGTGTAACCGCTGATAAGGTAACGGCAAAAGAGATGACGACGGACCGTCTTACGATCAACAAGGATGTTTCTATCGAACAGGGCTCGAAGAATGCCGTCAATGCTGGTACGGTCTATAACGAGACGCGCGTCAAGCAGGATGGCAAGTACGTCAAGGCATCGAACACGGCTGGCCAGAACATTACGGCTCTCGACAATCAGGTCGCCTCGAATGCATCGAACATCACGAACATCAATGGCCGCGTGAATAACCTCGATAGCAAGGTCAACAAGGTCGGTGCTGGTGCTGCGGCTCTGGCGGCATTGCATCCGCTCGACTTTGACCCGGAAGACAAGTGGGACTTCGCCGTTGGCTACGGCAACTACCGCGATGCGAACAGCGTGGCCGTCGGCGCGTTCTACCGCCCGGATGACGACACGATGTTCAGCGTCGGCACGAACTTCGGCAATGGCGAGAACATGATCAACGCCGGCGTCAGCTTCAAGTTCGGCCCGAAGGGCAAGTCCCAGGTCCGCCCGGGCTCCACGCAGGAAATCACCGAACTGCGCGCAACCGTCGCCCGCCAGGACGACCAGCTGAAGAAGCAGGACAGCGAGATCAAGGAACTCAAGGCCATGGTTCATCAGCTGATGGCGAAACAGGACAAACAAGCAGCAACTAAATAATCTATCTCGTTACTAGTACAGCAAGAGGCATAGGAGTCACGGCTCCTATGCCTCTTGCTTTCTTTACCTTTTTGGAGATGTATTCTCCTTACCGAGAGAATATGCTATAATAAAAAAAATCGGGAGCATTAGATGCTCTCGATGGCCACCAACGGTAGGCGGTTGTCCTCTCTATCCGATTACTTTTCTGTTTGACGATGGAGGGATTTTTGTACGCCCTCCACAGCAGACTGTCGCTTTGCGGCAGATCTCAACTGGAAGGAGGGGATGCGCATGAATGACGGAACGCTTTATGGCATTGTCATGAATGTTCTCGGCTTTGCGATTGCTTGCTTTTCCCTAGGGTATACCCTTGGAAAAGACAGAAGCACAAAAAAATGACCGCCAAGCTCGCAACTACACGGTCATCTTTTTGATCAATAGATGAGGGCAACCGTCTACGGTGGCCTCTTTTTCTATGTTCATTATAGCACGATGATGGCATGTGCGCAAGTTCTACAGCGACCTCTAGCGCTCCTTCGGCAGCGACTGGCACAAGAAATGGCAGGGCAACATCGGCATCAACTGGCAGTTCTGATTGTCGCGCGATAGGCAGTAACACAACCACCGATTCCCTCACAAATACAGCAAGAGGCATAGGAGTCAAGGCTCCTATGCCTCTTGCTTTTTATACAGTTATTGCGCATTGTTGCACGCTGTCAGAATGCCAGACCATTGTCCTTGGCAATCTTGCGGACTTCTTCGAGTGAGAGGTTGGTCGACTCAGTGATGACGCCTACAGGAAGTCCCTTCTTCAAGAGTGACAGCGCAACTTTCATCATGGCATTGCGTTCGCCAAGCAGCTTGCCACGTGCCTCGCCACGTGCTTCGCCGATAGCGACCCCATCTTCTTTTGCCACCTCTAGTGCACGTTTCTGATCCCATTTAAAGTTGACCATGTCAAACACCTCGCTTTCGTTTTTCTGAAAATAATCGCCCATCAGGTCATGCGTCTTGCAGTAGGTGATGGCTTGACGGATAGCGGTCCTGAGTTCGAGGCCGTTCTGGATACCCTCGCGGACCTTCTGAACAAAGATGCTGTAGCAGCGGAGCTCATAGCAGGAGTCGAGAAGTTTGTTTTGGGTGGAGTAGTTGATGTTGTAGCAATCGACAGCAAGTTCCAGCGTATCGGTTGCATGCGCAAAGGCATCGGAAAGGCGAAGCTTCTGGTAGTCGGGCTCGTCCTGACTGCCATTGTAGAAGACGTAGAATTCTGGTGCAGGGATGGGGATGAGGCGCGAGCGGTAGACGACTTCTTGTGAATCAAGCTGACGGCTGTAGAGTTTGGCGACGTACCAGAGCATGCGCAGCGGCATATTGGGGTTCCAGGAGCTCTGATGCTCCATCAAAATGATGTCGCGGTCGCCGATGCGGAAGCTGATGTCGTTCTTGATGTCGTTGAAGAACACACCTCGCAGCGTCGTGATGGCGATGTCTCTCGGGGCAACCTTGCGGCCCGTCAGACTCTCATAGAGACTGGCAAGCCGCCGCTTGTCGTTGAAGATATGGCGGAAGAGCGAATCTTTATAGGTTCGTTTCGGCTTCATGCACATGCATCCTCCCTTTTTGCTTTTATTATATCATGCCGAAAGATGTGTCGCCAGAGTCCCCGGAACAAACATCTCAATGATTGCAAGCCTTTCTAATAGTGGTACAATCTCGTCCGCATGAAGGCTGGCACACCTTCCAATGCTTCCAGGATGACAAGCCGATGCTGCCCTGCAAAGAGGCCTGAGCGTCGACTGATATACTGATATATAGAAAAGCGAGCTGCATGTGCAGGACAATGCCTGTACGTGCAGCTCTTTTTTACTTGAGGCATTCGATGAATGCTTTGACGGCTGCTGGCAGGTAGCGTTTGGGGCTGGTCAGGGCGTGGAAAATGCGGTGGCTCTCGGGGTGGGAGAGGCGGTAGAAGTGGAGGTGGCTTTCGCTGGTGACGAGGCGGTCGCTCAGGAAGGTGGCGGCGAAGCCGGCCTCGGCGAGACGGCTGGCGGTGGCCATCTGGGAGAGCTCTATCTTGATGGTTGGCTCGATGCCGGCCTCGCGGAAGAAGTGCATGGCGCGGTCGTGCAGGTTGTTGCCGCTGCGCAGCAGGATGAAGGGCTCGGCGGCGAAGTCACGAAGGTTGACGCTCGGGCAGTCGGGCGCGAGGTGGCGTCTGGCGAGGATGTCGGCGGCGGTCAGGCTGTATTGCGCGCGATGTGCGGGGCAGGGCGCATCCTGTGGGACGGCGAGCAGGATGGTGTCGGTGAACACGGGCGTGCTCGTGAAATCCTGGATGACGGCCTCGTCGCAGCTGAAGGTCAGGTCGATCTCGCGCTGCTCGAGCATGCGCGCCATCGCGTGGGAGCTTCCCTCGAGCAGGTTGAGCTTGACCTGCGGGAACTTTCGGTTGAAGCGCGTCAGAATCTCTGGCAGGATGCAGGCGTTGATGAAGTGGCTGCTGCCGATGGTGATGGTCCCCGTGCGCAGCGCGCGGATGTCGTCGAGCTGGTGGCGCAGGTCCTGCTCGAGCGCCCGCGTCTTCTCGATGGTCTGGAGGTAGATGCGCCCGGCGGGCGTCAGGCTGATAGGGCGCGTGCTGCGGTCGAAGAGCGGCATGCCGAGCGAAGCTTCGAGCTTGCTGATTGCGATGCTCAGGGCGGGCTGGGTGATGAAGAGCGCCTGAGCCGCCTTGGAAAAGCTCTTCTGCCGGTAGATCTCATAGACGTAGCGCATATCCTGCTGCATATGCATTCCCTCTTTCATGTTTTTTCGATGTATCTGTGCCTATTATTATATCAGATTTATGGAGCTGTAAAATCTATAAATTGGAAGAAATACTGGAATTGCGGTATGCTATAGGCAACGAAAGCGATACGAGCACGGTCAGGAGAGAAGAGCAATCATGATCAATGCATTGAAGATGGATGAGCGCGACAATGTCGTGACGTGTGTCAAGGAAGTGAAGCGCGGGGAGGATGTCGTCTATCAGGAGGGCGCATCGGAAATGTCGCTTACGGCAGAGGAGGCGATCCCCTACTGCCACAAGGTCGCACTCTCTGACCTCGCAGAGGGGACGGAGATCATCAAGTACGGTGAAAGCCTCGGCAAGCTCATCGCACCGGTCAAGAAGGGCCACTGGGTCAATGACAAGAACCTCAAGAGCGTGCCGCGCGACTACGAGAGCGAGCTTGCGGGCGATGATTTCGTGATGCAGGCGAAGCAGTCGGCCGGTGCGCCGGACCTCGAGCCGTTCTCGTTCTTGGGGCTATCGCCGCGCGGAGGGGCGGCCGGGCATCCGCAACCACGTCCTGATCCTGCCGACGTGTGCCTGCGGCAGTGAGTGCTGCCGCATCGTGGCGAGCCAGGTGCGCGGCGCGGTCAACATCGTCTTCAACACGGGCTGCTCGGATGTGGCGGCCAATACGGCGATGAGCCAGAAGGTGCTGACGGGCTTTGCCTGCAACCCGAATGTCTACGGCGTCGTCATCATCGGCCTCGGCTGTGAGACGGTCCCGCATGCGGCGCTGCGCGAGAAGATTCAGAAGATGACGAGCAAGCCCGTCGTCTCATTCGGCATCCAGGACGAGGGCGGCACGCTCAAGACCATCGAGAAGGCGGTGCGCGCGGCGCGCGACATGGCACAGCAGGCGGGCATGCAGCAAAAGGAACTCTTCCCTGCTTCGGAACTGCTGCTCGGCATCGAGTGCGGCGGCTCGGATGCGACGTCGGGCATCGCCTGCAATCCGGCCGTCGGCGAGCTCAGCGACATCCTCGTCGACATGGGCGCTTCGGCGATGATGAGCGAGTCTATCGAGTGGATTGGCGGCGAGCACGTCCTCGCGAAGCGCGCGGCGACGCCTGAGATCCAGCGCGAGATCATCCGCGTCTGCGAGGAATATGAGAAGCATCTCGCAGGAGCGGGGCAGGACTGCCGCGCGGGCCAGCCGACGCCGGGCAATAAGGCGGGCGGCCTCTCGACGCTCGATGAGAAGAGCCTCGGCTGCATCCGCAAGGGCGGCACGCGCCCCATCGTGGAGGTCTTGGAGCAGGCCGTACGGCCGACAAAGCGCGGCGCGCTCGTCATGGACACGGCGGGTTACGATATCTCGTCGGTGACCTCGATGGCGGCGGCCGGCTGCCAGGTCATCATCTTCACGACGGGCCGCGGCACGCCGACGGGCAATGCCATCGTGCCGGTGCTCAAGGTCACGGCCAATGCGCGCACCTACCGCTGCATGGAAGACAACATGGACGCCGACCTCAGTGCCATCGTGCGCGGCGAGAAGACCTACCAGCAGGCAGGCCGTGAGCTCGTCGATGCGATTGCCGCCACGGCCAACGGCCGCCTGACGAAAGCCGAGGCCTTCGGCTTCTCGGACATCGCCGTCGACCATGTCTGCCGCTACGTCTGAGCAAACCGTAAATTAAGACAGCTATTCATGCTTTTTCTGTATGACAGCCGCTGTGAGATAAGCATTTCTCACAGCGGCTGTCTTTTTGTATACTTGAAGTGTAGAAAACGGATTCTCAGATAAAATTGAGGGAAATCCGCTATCATAAAAGTAACAGATCGATTGATGGAATCCAGAAAGGACACGCAGATCATGGATAAGGATAGAGAAAGCAAGAATGAAAGGGCGGCGGGCCCGAAGCTGTCGCGGCGCAAATTCCTCGCCATCTGTGCGGGGGCTGTGGTGCTCGCGGGCGGCGGTTGGGCGTTTTCGCGCACGCAGCTGGCGGACCGGCTGGCGAGCCATGCGCTCGGCGCGGCACAGGGCAAGCCGGTACTGAGTTATCTGCGCCAGGTCATCGCCACAGACAACGCGCACGCGCGCACGATCATGTGGCAGTCGGATGTGAAGTGGCAGGATGCGGTCGTCGAGTACCGACTCAAGGGCGCGAAGGACATCGCCGCGAGCCCGGCGGAGCGCGAGACGTTCTCCGACGACGGTGTCACGGTCGAGCTCTACACGGCAAGGCTCGCGGACCTCGAGGCGGGCGAAGCGTATGAATACCGCATCAAGGCGGACGGCCAGTGCGATGACTGGCACGCATTGCAGACGGACGACGGTGGCGCGTTCTCGGCGCTGATCTTCCCGGACTCGCAGTCGAATGACTACACGGACTGGAAGCACCTCGCGCAGGGGGCGGCTGCGCGCAATGAAGGCGCGGATTTCTTCATCAACATGGGCGACCTCGTCGACAACGGCGAGGATCACCGCCAGTGGGATGCGTGGTTCGACGCGGTCGCGGGCATCATCGACCGCATCCCCGTGGCGCCCCTGATGGGCAACCACGAGACCTACAACGAGGACTGGAAGGTCCGCGAGCCGGTCGCTTACCTGCATGAATTCGCCCTGCCGGCAAATGGCAGCGAGGAGTTCGCGGGGCGCTATTACTCGTTCGACTACGGGCCGGCGCACTTCATCGTGCTCGACACGCAGACGGATGAGGCGGCTGATTTCCATCAGGGCCTCCTCGAAACGCAGCAGGCTTGGTTCCGCGAGGATGTCAGAAAGACCGACAAGAAGTGGAAGATCGTGCTGATGCACAAGGATCCCTTGCAGTACCGCATCGCGAACCGGCCGGAGCGGCAGGAGGGATTCTCGGATGAGGGGCGCGCTTGGATGCCGCTGTTTGACGAAGCAGGCATCGATATCGTCTTCTCGGCGCACCTGCACACCTACCGCAATCGCGGCCATATCAAGAATTTCGAGCGCGACGCGAGCGGCCCGCTCTACATCCTGACGGGCGTCGCGGGCAATGTGCGCTATCCGGGGCTCTGGGTCGACCATGCGCTCGACAAGACTGTCGCGCCACAGCCGGAGACGGACAACTACCTGACGATCTGCGTCAAGGATGCGGGCGTGGAAATCGCCTGCTTCCTGCCGGACGGTACGGAGATCGACCGCGAGACCCTGCAGAAATAAGGCAAGCCGAAACAAGAGTATCTAATAGCATGTGTGATAAATCCCATATCCACCAGACCGTCCGCATGATAAAATAAAAGTAATATGAGACGGAATGACAGGCAGTGCGAAAGGTGAGGGATAAGATGGAACGCAAACAGATCGTGCACAATGCGTATGCGGTAGTCGGACAGCTCTCCAAGGGCTATGATGGCATGATGAAGAACGAGAGCTTGCTCGGCAGGCTGGCCAACCGCTTTTTCTGGCAGCTCAGCGGCTCGCGCTATGAGTCGTTCGTCCGGCAGGCGTTCCAGGGCATCCCGAAGGGCTTTTCTGGCACGCTGCTCGAGGTGCCGGTCGGCACGGGTGTGCTCTCGCTGCCGCATTACCATAGGATGAAGTCGGCGAAGATTGTCTGCCTCGACTACTCGGAGCAGATGCTGCAGCAGGCGATGGAGTCGCCGGCGGCACGCGGCCTGCATCAGGTGGAGTTCGTGCGCGGCGACGTCGGCAATCTGCAGTACCTTGACGGCTCGTTCGACTGCGTGCTCTCGCTCAACGGGCTGCATGCGTTCCCGAACAAGATGGCCGCATTCCATGAGACGTACCGCGTGCTCAAGAAGGGCGGCACATTCACGGGCTGCTGCTACATCAAGGGGCAGAACCGCATCACGGACCTCTTCGTGCAGGCGTTCTGCGTGCCAATGGGGTTCTTCACACCGCCGTTCGATACGGCGGCGAGCCTCGAGGAGCGGCTGCGCAGCATGTACCGCGAGGTCAAGGTCACGCGGACGGGGTCGTTTGCGGGATTTGTCTGCAGGAAATGAGTGGGGCTGGAGCGTGGGCGAGGGGATACCTGCCGGCTTCGTCGCTCCGCTAAAATGGTCCCCATGCGGATGCGATGGGGATTGGCACTTCGCCGCCTGCCGCGGCGCTTTGACATCGCAGAGTCTTGACGCGATCTACTTGGGGACCAGCCCTGCGGGCAGTCACTGCGCTCCTGCAGGCGGCAGGTATCCCCTCGCCCTGAGTAGCGTTATCGCTAGGGGCTTTCCGGACTTAGCTGGACGCGCGGTGACTGGCCCTTTGGGCGGTCGCCTTGCTCTTGCAGCTGAGTATCGTTTTATATTTCTAGCTAGAAAAAATAGGCTTCTATTTTTTGGGAAGCCTATTTTTTGTGTCTTGTTATGATTTCGTTGTGAGGGGGAAGGTCAAGGTGAAGGTGGTGCCTTTTTCGAGCTGGCTTGTTACCTCGATGGTGCCGTCGAAGAGTTCGACGAGGAATTTGACGAGGGAGAGGCCGATGCCGTTGCCTCCAGATTTGCGGGCGCGGGCTTTGTCGACGCGGTAGAAGCGGTCGAAGATGCGCGGGAGGTCGGCGGGGCCGATCCCGATGCCGTTGTCGGCGACGGTGAGCTCGAGCTGGTTGGCGGCTTGCCGGCTCTTCAGGTGGATGGTGCCGCCCTCCTGTGTGTACTTGATGGCGTTCTCGGTCAGGTTGTAGAGGATCTGCCCGAAGAGCTCGGGGGCGGCGAGGACGTAGAGGGGAATGGGGGCGGGTTCTTCGATGAGGGTCTGCTCCTTGCTCTTTGCCTTGGCCTGCAGCTGCTCGACGGTCTGGTGCAGGATGGTGTTGACCTCGACGGGGCGGCGCTTGATCTTGGTCTTGCCGTGGGTGCTGTCGAGGCGGGCGAGCTCTAGGAGGCCTTTCATCAGGCTGTTCATGCGCTGGGCTTCGCGGTAGATGATGCCGATGAAATGGCGGCTGGCCTCGGGGTCTTTGAAGTCGTCGTCTAAAAGGGTCTCGGCGAAGCCGGAGATGGAGGTCAGCGGGGTGGCGAGCTCGTGGGCGGCGTTGCTGACGAACTCGGCCTGGCGCTGGTTGATCTCCTGCAGGAGGGAGATGTCGTGGAAGACGGCGAGCACGAGCTCGTCGGGGCCGTCGTAGAATGGCGCGAGGAAGACCTGGAAGGTCTGCGCGGCACTGCCGTCGTGGATGGTCAGGGTGATGGTCTGGGCCTTGCCCTGGCGGCAGACTTCCTGCGCGGCCTCGGAGAGCTCGGCGCTGCCGATGACGTGGATGCTGTGGCGGTGCAGGGCGTTGCCCTGCAGGTGGAATGTCTCTTCGGCCTGCCGGTTGGTGCCGACGATGAGGCCGCGCTCGTCGATGAGCATGATGGCGTTGTCGGTGTTGTTGAGGATCAGGGTCATCTTCTCGGCTTCGGCCTGCGACTCCTGGATCTTGGCGGAGAGGTTGCGCGTCAGCTGGTTGATGGTCTGGACAAGTGTATCGAACTCATCGCCGCTGTGCCACTGCAGCCGCTTGTGGAGGTTGCCGCTCGCGATCTCCATCGCGTCGAGGCTCAGGCAGCGGATGGGCTGGACCTGTCGGTGCGCGAGCCAGATGGCGATGATGAGCGCGGCGAGCAGGGCAAAGAACAGGGCGGAGAGGATGACGCGCAGGCCCGTGTGGTATGACTGTTCCATCGAGGCGAGCGAGGAGGACGTGCGGATGATGCCGATGAGCTGGCCATTTCGATAGACCGGCACGGCGACGTACATGAGGTTCTCGTGCAGGGTATCGCTCTGCCGGATGGCGAGGCCGTACGATTCGGTCATGGCCTGCTGGACTTCCTCGCGGTCGAGGTGGTTGCTCATGGACTGTTCTGGGTCGGCTGTGTCGGCGAGGACGGTGCCATCGGCATCGATGACTGTCACGCGCAGCGAGGTCTCCTCATGGATTTCTTGCAGCGTCGTATGGAGCCCCGCGACGTCCCTGCTGTAGAGAGAATCCTCCAGTGAGGTCTCGATGATCTGGGCGTTGAGGATCAGGGCGTTCTTTTCCTGCTGCATCGTGTAGTCGCGGAAGTAGTTGAGCAGGATGATGCCGAGCAGCGACAGGGAGACGAGCACGACGAGCAGGAAGGAGGTGACGAGGCGCCGCGTGATCTTGGAATGGAACAAGGCAAGTCCTCCTCAGTCGATGCGCGTCTGCCAGCCGGGGTCAGCCGCGGCCGCAAAGCAGCGTTCAATCTGCTCGCGGCTCGTCTTCTCTTCGGCGATGTTTTCGGGCAGCTCGTGGCGGGCGAAGTAGCGCGCCTCGGTCGTCTCGATGTTGGGCTGGAAGGTACCGCCGAGCACGCGGCAGAGCGAGAAAATCTTGATGATGCCGTAGGGATTGTTCTGGATGTTGTGCTTGCGCCAGTCGTCGATGGCGATGACGCGCTCGACGGCGACGTCGAGGCCGGCTTCTTCCTTGGCTTCCTTGATGGTGTTCGAGGCAACCGACTGGTCGACGTCACACCAGCCGCCCGGCAGGCTCCATTTGCCCGTGCTTTCGTGCACGAGCAGCAGCTTGCCGTCCTGGAAGATGGCCGCGCGCGTGTCGATTTTCGGCGTCTGATAGCCCTCTTCGTTGCAGAAGAGCTGGCGGACCTTGGCGAGCGGCAGGTCGCTCTGGGCGGCCATCATCTTGGCTGCGATGTCGCGTAGCTCGGCATAGCGCTCGAGGTCGAACCGGTCATGGCCGTAGTGGAGTCCGGCCTGCGCGAGGCTCTGGATCCTCACGATCCAGTCGAGCCACTGCTGCTGGCCCGCCGTCACGACGCGCTCTTCCATCACTCTCGTATTTCTCGTATCCGATGACATGTCGACATCTTCCTTTCGCTCTAGTCCATCTTTATTTCTTTCCTTGTGATATGATTCTAAGTCCTCATTCGACAAAAGTGCATATTTTCCTTCTAATTCTCATTTTTATATGCAAATTTATATGCAAAATGTCTTTTACAAAAGGACATAAGCTGTGCACACCAATAGGACGGTTGACGAAAAACCACGCTCTTATCGTCGCATCTTCCTTATTGGATAAGGGGCAAATGGTGTTTTACATTCTTGACAGTTCCGGGTGTCTGGCGTAAACTGGATAGGTGCGCATATCCATGTTGAATGGACAGTGACGCGCTGAGAATGCGAATGAGGGGGATTTATATGTCAGATGAAAACAAGTCGCGGCGTCCGTATGCACCACGGATGTCACCTCAGAAAACGTACGAGGAGATCAACTCGTACGTCGTCTTCTGGGGATTATTTTTCTCGGTGCTGTTTGCCTTGGCGGTCGGCTATCTCTGTCTGAAGATCGGACAGACGGTCGATGCCTTTGCGCCGGTGTCGGTACTGGCCATGGGCATGGCGGTGCTCTTCCACCGCAAGAACGCCTTCCCGGAGACGGTCCACATTCAGGCCATCGCGAGCGCGGGCACGAACATCATCGGCGGTGCGATGTTCATCCTGCCGGCGCTCTACATCCTGAACATCGAGGATGTCTCGTTCATCGAGATGGCCATCCCGATTGTGCTCGGCGGTGTGCTCGGCGTCTTCTTGGCGACGGTCTTCCGCCGCTACTTCTGTGAGGAGATGGACGGCGTCTATCCGTTCCCGTCGGGCAGTGCGGCAGCTGAGGTGCTCGAGTCGGATGAGGGCACGAAAGCCCATCTGATGCTCCTGAGCGGTGCGGTCGCGCTCGTCTACGACTTCGTGCTCAACTCGCTGGGCTGGTGGCAGGAGCTCCTGACAACGACGACGTTCCACTGGGGCCAGGTACTCGCGGACAAGTACAAGCTCGTCTTCAGCCTCGACAACGATGCGGCACTGCTCGGCATCGGCTACTTCACGGGCCTTCGCTACGCGGCCATCATCGCGGCGGGCTCGTTCTTCTCGTGGCTCGTCTGCATCCCGGTCGCCTATTACCTCGGCGGCGACCACACGATGGTCGTCGGCGGCGAGACGATGCTGCTCGCGAATGCGCCGGTCGATGCGGTCTTCTCGCAGTACGTCCGCCACATCGGCATCGGTATGCTCGCCATGTCGGGCATCATCGGCCTTCTCTCGATGTCGGGCGTCGTCGTCCGCGTCGTCAAGCGCGCCATCGCGGACCTCTTCTCGAAGGGTTCGGCCGCTACGGGCACGCTGCTGCGCACGCAGCAGGACCTGCCGATGACGCAGATCGTCTTTGGCAGCCTGCTCATGGCCATCCTGTTTGCCGTCTTCTTCCATGTCATGTGTTCGGAGAGCCTGATGCAGACGGTCATTGCGTTCGTCCTCGTCGTGCTCTTTGCGCTGATGCTCTCGGTCGTCGGCATCAGCTCGATCGCCTTCACGGGCAATGAGCCGGTCTCCGGCATGACGATCTTCATGATCATCGTCTCGGCTGTCGTCATGGGCGGCGTCGGCATGTCGGGCAAGACGGGCATCATCGCGATCCTCATGATGGCGGCCTTCCTCTGCGCGACGCTGGCCGTCTCGGGCAACTTCATGTCGGAACTCAAGGTCGCCTACATCACGGGCGCGACGCCGAAGAAGATGCAGCAGTGGCAGCTCGTTTCCATCGTGCTCGCGGGCATCGTCTCGGTCGGCGTCGTCTTCCTGATGCACTACGCCTACGGCTTCACGGGCGAGGATGCGCTCGCAGCGCCGCAGGCCAATGCGATGGCCGCCATCGTCAAGCCGATGATGGACGGTGGCGATGCGCCGTGGCCGCTTTACATGGCGGGTGCGTTCTTCGCAGTCCTGCTCTGGATGATGAAGATCCCGCCGCTTGCCTTCGCACTCGGCTCGTATCTGCCGATGGGCATCAACACGCCGGTCCTCGTCGGCGGCCTGATCTCGTACTTCGTCTCGCATAGCAGCGATGACGCAAAGGTCAACGCCAAGCGCCTCAGCGAGGGCAATACGGTCGCCTCGGGCTTCGTCGCGGGCGGCGCCATCGGCAGCCTCATCAGTGCGGTCCTGCACATCGCAGGCATCGACTGGTTCGCCAAGGCCTGGGCCGCTTCGCCTGCCGCAACATTCGCAGGCATCGTCGCTTACTTCGTGCTCTGCATCTTCCTCTACGCGATGGCCAAGCACGCAGTCAAGCAGGATTGAATCAAGTCGATAGACATATAAGGTCAACAAAAGCCAGCTTCGGTGCGTTTTCCGCGCCGCGGGCTGGCTTTTGTGCTATACTGAATAGATAGTCTTGATTGGGAAAGAACTAGGAAGGAAAGGGATAAGAATGAATCACGCACGCCGCACGGGCATGATGGCGGCACTGTCGACGTATCTGATCTGGGGTGTCCTGCCGCTTTACTGGAATCTCCTCGCACGGGCGGAGGCCAACGAGATCCTCGCGCACCGCATCATCTGGTCGTTCATCTTCATGGTCGTCGTGCTCATGGTGACGAAGCGCTGGCAGAGCTTCAAAGAGGACTGCCGCGCGCTCTGGCAGAACAAAAAGCGCGGGGCCATCCTGCTCTTGGCAGCTTTCACCATCAGCCTGAACTGGTTGACGTACATCTGGGCGGTCAATCACGGGCATGTCATCGATACGAGCATCGGCTACTACATCAACCCGCTCATGAGCGTGCTGTTCGGCATTGTCTTTTTCCGCGAGCGCATCTCGGGGCTCAAGAAGATCAGCCTGCTGCTCGCGGCCATCGGCATTGTGCTCATGACGTATCAGCTCGGCAAGCTGCCATGGGTGGCAGTCGTGCTCGCCGTGTCGTTCTCGGTCTACGGTGCGCTGAAGAAGCAGCTGCACCTCAATCCGTTCTCGAGCATCACGCTTGAGACGCTGCTGATGGTGCCGTTCGCTGTGCCGTACATCGGCATCCTCATGATGTCGCCTGCGAATCACTTCTCGCTGGCGACGCCGGACCTCGCGCTCTACCTCATGGGAACGGGCGTGGTGACGGCGGTGCCGCTCGTCTTGTTTTCGTACGGAGCGAATCTCCTGCCACTTAACGTACTCGGCTTCTTCCAGTACATCAGCCCGACAATCGGCCTGCTGCTCGGGATTTTCTTCTTTCACGAAACGTTCGGGATGGCGCAGATCAGTGCGCTCGGTTTCGTGTGGGCGGCGATCGTGCTGTTTACGGTGGCGGAAAGCTTGCGGGGAAGATAAGCCTGGCAAAGGGAGACGGCCAGAACGGCCCCTGTCTAACGCTTCGCGCAGCAGGCTGAAGCTACGCTTATAGACAGGGGCCGTTCTGACCTTGGGCTCGTGTGTTGGCAGCTGCGCTCATGCTGTTGCAAGGGGATGCGGACCAGAGATATCCTGCCTAACGTTCCGCGCAGCAGGTTGAAGCTCCACTTATAGACAGGATAACTCCGGTCCTCAGGCTTGTGTGTTAGATGGTATTGCAGTACTATAGCAAGATAAGGCGGGAAAGGTGGGACCATGCCTAACGCTTCGCGCAGCAGGCTGAAGCTGCGCTTATAGGCATGATCCCACCTTTCCCTTAGTCTCACACGTATTTGAGAAAAGATTGAACAGATAAGAAAGGATAGAATCTGATGGATAAAGAGAAGAATCGGTTGGAGTCGATCGGGCGGCTTTGTGAGGTTGTGGCGCAGCTAAGGGGGCCGGGGGGATGTCCTTGGGACCGGGTGCAGACGCATGAGAGCTTGAAGCCGGCTTGCATTGAGGAGGCGGCGGAGGTGCTTGGGGGGATCGATATCCTGCGGGAGACGGGCAGGGCTGAGAATCTCAAGGAGGAGCTCGGCGACCTTCTGCTGCAGGTGGTCTTTCATGCGCAGCTGGCGCAGGAGGAAGGGCTCTTTTCGCTGGCGGATGTGGCGGAGGCTGCGGCGGCGAAGATGGTGCGTCGCCATCCGCATGTCTTCCACGAGCCGATGCTCGATGATACGGGCAAGCCTTTGACGGGCTGGAAGGAGATCAAGGCGCAGGAGAAGAAGGGACGCGAGTGGGAGGAGGACTACCTGCCGCATGCGTTTGAGGAAGCGTCTGCTCTGATTGAGCAGGCAAAGAAACGAAAGGGGATATGAAAATGATACGTGACATTGTACGCGATACGTTTTTCCTCGCGCAGCCGTCGGTTCCGGCGCAGCGCAAGGATGTGCCGATTGCAGAGGACCTCATCGACACGCTCAAGGCGAATGCCGACCGCTGTGTCGGGTTGGCGGCGAACATGATCGGCGAGCGCAAGTGCATCATTGCCATCCGCGTCGGCCATGCTTATCTGGCGATGCTGAATCCGACGGTCATCCGCCATTCGAAGGAAGTGTACAACGTGAGCGAGGGTTGCCTGTCCCTTGACGGCGAGCGGCCGACAACACGTTATAAGTGGATTGAGGTGGAGTATCGCGACCTCAAGTTCAAGAAGCAGAAACAGGTCTTCCGCGATTTCCCCGCAGAGATTGTCCAGCATGAGATGGACCACTGCGAGGGAATCTTGATCTGATAAAAAATACGCAGCGCCAAAGGTACACTGTGCAGGACAGCCGGGAATGGCTGGGCAACATTACGCTCAGCGGTCTGCTAAACCGATTTTTTGCCATAAAAATATCCTTACAAAAGAGCGAAACGCGCTTCGCTTGAACGACACTCTTTTGTAAGGATTCTAGTCGGCAAAAAATCGGTTCTTCACGCAGACCGCTGAAAGCTCCACTTATGCCCAGCCATTCCCGGCTGTCTTCATCATTCTGGCAGATTCAGGCAGATTCCTGTTGACATCCTCGCCCTCGCACAACACAAAAAGCATCTGTCCATGTACAAGCCTGAGGACAGGAGTTATCCTGCCTATAAGTGAAGCTTCAGCCTGCTGCGCGGAACGTTAGGCAGGATAACTCCTGTCCGTCTTCTTTTGGCTAGCGTAACTTCCTTATTTCACTCCCTCTACGCAGATCCAGCCGTGCTCGTCTTCGATGTGGATGGTGACGGCGCTAAAGCCGGCGGCGCGGAAGATGGTCTCGAAGGTCTCTGGCGTCGGGTTGTAGAGGCGGTAGTTCTTGATGTTTTCCTGCACTTCTTCGCTGAGTCCCGGATGGTCGTAGATCTCGGCGATGAGCAGGAAGGTGCCGCCTTTCTTGAGGACACGGCGAACTTCTTTGAGGTTCTCGGGCGGGGTGGGCCAGAAGTAGAAGCTCTCGACGGTCGTGATCTTGTCAAACGCATCGTCAGCAAACGGCAGGGCTTCGACGGAGCCCTCGCAGACCGTCATCTTGCCGGCGGCGATATCGGCGGCATTCGTCTGGCGCGAAGTATCGACGGAGGTCTTGGCGTAGTCGACGCCGGTCAGATGGCCGTTCTTGATGTGCGCGCTCATGCGCCGCAGGTTGGCACCGCCGCCGCAGCCGATGTCGAGGACGTTTTCATCGCCCTGCCAGTGGAAGAAGGAGAGGCCCCAGGCCGTGAGGGCGGCGTGGCTCTCGTTCATGCGCGCGAGCATCTTTTCGCCGGCTTCGCCCGTCGGCTTGGCCGGATTGCCGGCATTCGTGATCTTTTTCTGCTGGATCATCTCGTCATTTGTCATCGTAATCGATTCCTTTCTGTCTATCTTGCAATCTTGCTGTCATGCGCTTTTTCTATCTTATTGTAACGGATGGCGGGCGCAAAGGCAAACTGCTGGCATGACCTGTTCCATCTTGATTCTTGATTTCGGAGCGGTTTCTTGCTATGCTGAGAATATACGAATTTTGTGATTTTGTTAGTAAGAGAGTGGGGGAATCCTTATGGCAGTAACGTACAGATGGGCCACGCTTGGCTGTGGTGTCATCGGCCATCAGCTTGCGGAGGCGATGCAGAAGCTCGGCGGCAATCTCTACGCCGTCGGCAACCGCACGCACGAGAAGGCCGTGAAGTTTGCGGAGCAGTACGGCGTCGGCAAGGTCTATGATAAGCCGGAAGATATGTTTGCGGACCCGGATGTCGACATCATCTACATCTCGACGCCGCACAACACGCATATCAAGTACCTGCGCCAAGCATTGGCCGCGGGCAAGCATGTGCTCTGCGAGAAGTCCATCACGCTCAACTACTACGAGCTCGAAGAGGCCGTCAAGCTCGCGATGGAGCATCATGTCGTGCTCGCGGAGGCGCAGACCATCTACCACATGCCGATCTACCGCGCGCTGCGCGAGCGCATCGAACGCGGTGACTTCGGCCCGCTGCGCCTCATCACGATGAACTTCGGCAGCTACAAGCCCTACAACATGAAGAACCGTTTCTTCAACCGCAATCTCGCGGGCGGCGCAATGCTCGACATCGGCGTCTACGCGCTGTCCTTTGTGCGCTGGTTCATGAGCTCCTGCCCGCAGGAAATCGCCTCGCAGGTCCTCTACGCGCCGACTGGCGTCGACGAGCAGGCCAGCATGCTTCTGAAGAATGCGCAGGGCGAGATGGCGACCGTCATGCTCTCACTGCACGCCAAGCAGCCGAAGCGCGGCATGATTTCTTTTGACAAGGCCTACATCGAGCTCATGGAGTACCCGCGCGGCGACAAGGCCGTCATCACCTGGACCGAGGATGGCCACAAGGAGGAAATTGTCGCCGGCGAGACGGCCAATGCCCTCTGCTACGAGATTGAAGACATGGAGCGCACCGTCGCCGGCAGTGAGGACTTCATGCACCTTGACTACACCGTCGACGTCATGGCCCTGCTGACCAAAGTTCGCAGGGACTGGGGCATGCGCTATCCAGAGGAAGAGTGAACAGGTGGTGACAGGCGATGAAGCGCTTACTGGCCATGGGGGATATCCATAGCATGTCCTCGCGGATGGGCACGTCATTCTCATGGACACCGGCAGCTTCCTCAGTGAAGGCCGCATCTCGTGCATGGACCTCCTGACGCACGAGGTCTGGCAGTCCCGCGATTCGGAACCATGAACAGCTTGCAGCAAGCATATTCTCAAAAAAATATGCTTGCTTTTTTTGTGGCCGCATGATATGATATTCCTTTAAATGATATTAATTATCATTATTTAGAAGTAAAAACAGTAAGCTAATGAAGCATTACTGGTATCAAAAGGAGGAGTATCTTATGTCATTGATCAACAAAGAAGTCAGCGAGTTCTCGGTGAAAGCCTATCAGAATAATGCGTTCCGCACCATCACGAAGGACAATCTTCTTGGCCAGTGGAGTGTATTCTTCTTCTATCCTGCCGATTTTACGTTCGTCTGCCCGACGGAGCTCGAAGACCTGGAGAATCACTATGATGCCTTCCAGAAGCTCGGCTGTGAGATCTATTCCGTCTCGTGCGATACGGAGTTTGTCCACAAGGCATGGCATGACCATTCGGAGCGCATTGCCAAGATCACGTATCCGATGGTAGCCGATCCGACGCACGCTTTGGCACGCGACTTCGAGGTGCTCATTGAGTCGGCTGGTCTTGCAGAGCGCGGGACCTTTATCATCAATCCGGAGGGAAAGATTGTCGCTTATGAGGTCAATGCGGGCAATGTCGGCCGCAATGCCGAGGAACTGCTGCGCAAGGTGCAGGCCTGCCAGTTCGTCCACGAACATGGGGATGAGGTCTGCCCTGCCAAATGGCAGCCGGGCGCCGAGACCCTGAAGCCGAGCCTTGACCTCGTGGGAGCGCTCTGATGGCGGAAGTACCAGCCAAAGCTCCTGCACGGGAGCTTTACGACGTCATCGTGATTGGCGGCGGTCCGGCCGGCCTTACAGCGGCCATCTATCTGGCACGGGCCTGCTACCGCGTCCTGGTGATCGAGAAGGAACACTTCGGTGGCCAGATCACCATCACAGATCGCGTCGTCAATTATCCGGGCATTGCGTCCATCAGTGGAGCGGCCCTGACTGAGAACATGCGCCAGCAAGCCGAAGCTTTTGGCGCAGAATTCAAGATAGCAGAGGTCACTGCTCTCGACATGAGCGGCGATATCAAGACCCTGCACACCACGCAGGGCATCCTCTCCTGCTTCGGCGTCCTGCTCGCCGCCGGAGCGCGCCCTCGCTCTGCGGGCTTTACTGGAGAGGAGGCCTTCCGCGGCCGCGGCGTTGCCTACTGTGCGACATGTGATGGGGAATTCTTCCGTGGCAAACAGGTCTTTGTCGTCGGCGGCGGCTATGCAGCAGCCGAGGAGAGTGTGTTCCTGATGAAGTACGCATCCCATGTCACCTGCCTGGTGCGCGGCGATGATTTCAGTTGTGCCAAGGCTACGGCTGATGAAGCGCGCAACCATCCGGACATCACCGTGCGGACGCACACCGTCGTGGAGTCCGTCGAGGGAGATACCCTGTTGCGTCGCCTGACCTGCCGGGATACCGAGACCGGGGAAACCAAGACGTATGATGCGGGGAAGGGCACGTTTGGCGTCTTCGTCTTTGCTGGCTATGAGCCGGCGACAGAACTGATCCGGGGCATTGCCGAACTCGACCCGAAGGGATATGTGATCACGGATGCGTCGATGAAGACATCCTGTGACGGCCTTTACGCGGCTGGCGATATCCGCATCAAACCGCTGCGCCAGTGCATCACGGCGGCTGGCGACGGGGCCCTGGCTGCGACAGAGCTCGAGCGCTATGCACTGCAGATGCAGAAGAAGACGGGCATCCGCCCACTGCGCCCCGCTGTTGCCGAACCGGAGGAGCCTGCAGCAGAGAGCGCATCTAGTCAGCTCTTTCAGCCGGAGATTGTCCGGCAGCTGCAGACGGTCTTTGCCCGCATGGAACGCGGCCTGGAACTGCGCCTTTATCTGAATGATTCGGCCAAGAGCGGCGAGCTCGCATCGTATGTGGACGAGCTCGCGCGCCTGACGGATAAGATTCAGGTCGTGCGCATGCCAGCAGAGGAGGCTGCTGCCGAAGACGAGCGCCCCTGCGTCCGCGTCTTTTGCGGCGGCAAGCCTGTCGGCATCGCGTTTCATGGCGTGCCGGGCGGCCATGAATTCACTTCCTTTGTGTTGGGCCTCTACAATGCGGCAGGGCCGGGACAGGCCTTGGACGAATCACTGCGCCAGCGTCTGCTCGACTGGGATACGCCTTGTCATCTGCGCATCTTCGTCAGCCTGTCCTGCACGCTCTGTCCAGAGCTCGTCACAGCGGCTCAGCGCCTTGCGACCCTGAATCCCAGAATCACGACGGATGTCTACGACCTCAACCTCTATCCCTCACTGCGTGAGGCGTATCAGGTCATGAGCGTACCGTGCTTTCTCATCAATGAGGACGGCCCTCACTTCGGCAAGAAGACGGCTGCCCAGCTGCTCGACCTGATGGAAGCGGCTCGAACCTGAGGGCGATGTTCTGCTTCTGATTGATGTCCATTCAAGAACGAGAGGCTTCCTGTCCTTCCGGCTGTGCCGGAGACAGGAAGCCTCTTTTGTATTCAGCTCAAGGTGATGATCTTCCCTCCGCTTGCCTCGTAGAGGCGATGGGAGATGGAGAGGACGGCGCGGTCTTTGGAAGCGGCCTGAAGGGCGCGGATGATCTGGCGCTCAGTCAGGGCATCGAGATTGGCGGTGATCTCGTCGAGCAGCAGCAGGCGGGGATTCAGCGCGATGGCGCGCGCGATGCCGAGCAGCTGGCGCTGTCCCTGCGAGAAGAGTGCTGGGCAAAATGGCGTCGCGAGCCCCTGCGGCAGCTGCGCGCAGACCTCTGCCATGCCGGTGAGCGCCAGCGCCTCTTGGACGGCAGCCTCCGTGACGCGCGCATCGCGCAGCGTAATCTGGTCCCGCACGCTGCCGTCGATGGCCGTGAATCCCTGCTCGACGCAGCAGCAGATTGGACGCCTCTTTTCAGCGGGGATGGCGCGCGGGTCGAGCCCGCAGATGCGGATGTTGCCGGTCCGCGGCGCGTAGAGGCCGAGAATCAGCTTGAAGAGCGTCGTCTTGCCGACGCCCGTGCGGCCGGCCAGCGTGACGGTCTCGCCTTCGCGCACGGTCAGGGAAAAATCGCGGAAAAGCGAGGGCCCCTTGCCGTAGCCGAAGGAGACATGCTCTATGACGAGCGGCAGCTGCTGCTCAGCCGGTGATGGGCTTGCGGCGGCAGGCGGCAGGCTTTCGAGCGGCGCGGCAAAGAACTCCCGCAGCCGGTCGATGCCAGCAATGGCAGACTGGATGTTCTGGATCTCCATGCCGATGCTCTCGAGCGGGGTGAAGATGCGGCGCACGTAGGCAATCAGGGCGACGACACTGCCGACTGTCATGCCAAATAAAGCCTGCATGGCACTGCTGCTGACGGAGAGCGCCATCATGAGGCAGATGATGGCCGTGCAGTTGCAGATGATGATGGGCGAGTAAATGGAGTCGCAGAAGTTGCTGCGCTCCATGGCGGCGAAGCTCTGCTTCAGGGAGACGCGGCAGCGCTCTGCCATGTAGCGCTCCTGTTGGCAGAGGTGGATGGTGCGGATGTTGTCAACCGTCTCAGGAATCAGGGCGCTCGTCTTTGCGACGGCTGCGCGGTTGTCGAGCTGGGCTTGGCGCATGCGCCGCTGGAAGTAGCGCGTCAGCAGGAAGAGCAGTGGCAGAGCGATGACGAGCAGGATGCCGAGTCCGCCGCTGATCTGGCTGACGACGGCGAGGATGGCCAGGATCGTGCAGGCGTCGGCAATCATGCTGACGACGCCGGAGTCGAACAGGCTCTCGAGCGTATCGACATCGTTGATGAAGCGCGAGGAAAGCGCGCCGGACTCGTGCTGCACGAAGAAATCAGCGGGCAGGCGCGAAAGCCGCTGGCACATGGCGGAGCGCAGGCCGTGCGTGATCTTCTGCCCGAGGACGGTGATGCCGGTCTCTTTCAGCGTATCGACGAGGCCACCGGCCGCGCAGAGCGCGAAGTAGAGCAGCGCGACTAAGAGCAGCGTCTCCTCGGCAATCGCGCCGTCGGCCAGATGGTCGACGAGGTACTGGAGGACGAGCGGCGGCGTGATATTCACGGCGATATCGGCTGCGATGACGAGCAGCAGCGCGGCGAACAGCAGCGCATAGCGGCGCAGGATGGCGAGCCAGACATCACGCATGGGAATCCGCCTCCTTTCCAAGGGAAGCGAGCGGTGGCAGGGACTCTGCCGGGCTCTGCGGCACTTGCAGGTCGTAGAGCCGCCGGTACGCGTCACACTGCTCGTACAGAGCGGCATGATCGGCGACCCTGACCGCGCCGTCCGGCTGCATCCAGATGACCTGATCGAGCTGTGGGAAGACCGTGAGGCGGTGCGAGATCAGCAGGATGATGCGCCCGTTTGAGCTTTGCCGCAAGTGCTGCAGGATGCGGGCCTCGGTCTTCTGGTCGACGGAGGCGAAGGGGTCGTCGAGGACGAGGACGGGGCAGCCGCCAAAGAGCGCACGTGCCAGTGCGACGCGCGCCTGCTGGCCGCCCGAGAGGCGCAGGCCACCGGGACCGATGCGCGTTGCGGGGCCGTCAGGCAGGTCGTCCTCATCGAGGCAGACCGCCTGCCAGACCGCGCGGAAATCATCCGGCCTGTCGGTGCAGCCGAACTGGATGTTTTCGGCAATCGTGCCGGAGAACAGCTCAGGACTGTGGCCGCTGTAGCCGATGATGCCGACGGGGGAGCCGTGGCCATTGCCGAGCTCCTGACTGCCGAAATAGATAGTACCATCGTGCGGGCTCTCACAGAGCAAGGCGCGGCCGAGCGTCGACTTGCCGCAGGCGACGGGACCCGTGATGCCGATGATTTCGCCGGGCCTTGCCGTAAAGGAGAGGTTGCGGAATACAGGCATTTCTGTGCCGGGATAGGTGAAGGCAACGTCCTGCACGGTCAGCACATCAGCAGGAAACGGCTGCTGTGGCTCAGTCAGCGGCGCGCTTTCCTGTAGCTGCGGACGGATGCGCTGCCAGGAAACCTGCGCCTTCTGGACGGCATTGAAGAGCTTGGCCGCATGTGAGGACTTGACGGCCAGCTTGAGGAAACAGGCGAGGTAGGTGGAGAAGGCGGCGATATCCCAGGATGCCATGCCGCTGCCGAGCACATTCCTGCCGCCTTCGTAGAGGATCACGACCGTGCCGCAGAGCGCGATGCTGCGGTAGAGCGGCTGCAGGGCGTTCTCGAAGAGATTCGAGCGGATCCGCTTCTTCTCGTAGTCGGTCAGCAACGTTTCGTAATGCGCATCCTCTGATGCCTCCACGCCGTAGATGCGATACGTCATGGCGTGCCTGAGACGGTCGAGCGTGCCGTCAGTCAGGGCGCCGCTGCTCTCCTTGCTCTGTGCCGCCGCGCGCGCGACATGGCGGCGCAGGCGGTCGGCGAGCAGGTAGGCGAGCGGCGGGAAGAGCAAGACGAGCATGGTCAGACGCCAGTCGTAGTAGAGCAGCATGGCGATGTAGGCCACCATGACGACGCCGGTGTCGAAGAGCTCCGTCGTGAACTTCCGCATGCCCTCGACGCAAGCATCGATGTCGGCGATGATCTTCGTCATGAGACTGCCAGTATCCTGACGCGCAATCGCCGCCCTCGTCATCTGGACGAGATTCTGGTAGAGCCGCGCGCGCATGGTCAGGCTGACATGGTTGGCAAACTTGCGCACGTAGAGGCGCTTTATGTAGCGGGCGCCCTGCACACAGAGGATTGTCGCCAGATAGCACAGGCAGAGCCGGTACATGTCCGACGCCGACTGCTTACCCTGCACGATGTCGTAGAGACACTGCGCCAATTGGCCGTCAAACCAAGGGCCGGCCAGCATGCCGACATTGTAGATGAGCCCGCTGACCGTGACGATGCCCAGCATCTTCCGCTCCTGCCAGAAATACGAGCCGAGCTCCTTCCAATGCTGCGTTTGCTGTTGGGATTGCAATGTGATCACCTTCCCGATATGCATGTATTTGTCAAAATTTTATTACTCTTCCATTATACCACTGGATACCATAGGAATACTAGGTGAATAGCAAGACGGTACTGCCGTAAGATAGACTGGCTTTGTCAGGAAGTTCAGGTTATAATGAGATTATCATTTATTCATCCGCATAGGCTCGTATATCCTAGAAGAAGCCGCTGCGGCACCATGCTATCAGGAGGCGATGCAGGATTGTAAATCCGTCGCCATAATCAAGTAGGCAAGTAGAGTAGCTCATCACAATGATGCAAGGAGGAACTGAAATGGATCGTTTAGAAGAAATCCTGGCTGCCAACAAGGCATTTGTGGCACATGGCAAGCACGACTACACAGAAGAGGATATTGCCGCGAGCAAGCTGCCGAAGAAGAAAATGGCGATTTTCACCTGCATGGACACGAGGCTGACGGAAATCCTTGAGCCGGCCATGGGTATCCAGCGCGGTGATGCTAAAATCATCCGCACGGTCGGCAACTACCTCACGGGCGAATTTGACGCGGTCATTCGCAGCCTGATGGTGGCGATCTATGAACTGGGCGTCGAAGAGATTTTTGTCGTCGGGCATTACGAATGTGGCATGGCCAAGACGACGGCAGACAGTCTCGCCGCTGCTATGCGTGCGCATGGCGTAAGTGAATGCGCCATTGCCAAAATTCATGGCGAACTCGAGGTCTGGGCCAACGCTTTCCGTGATCCTGTCGAAAATGTCAAAGATGCTGTGGCCAAGATCACCAGCAATCCTTACATCCCGAAGAACATCAAGGTACATGGCCTGATGATCCATCCTCGGACAGGGAAGCTCGATGTCATTCAGACTGCATCAGACGATTCCACTTTGGGGAAGATAGCAGATTAAATTTCCCAAGTACAAGTATATAGACATGCAAAAAGGAGGGCGGGTTCCCGTCCTCCTTTTAGTGTGGCCCCATACCAGCCTGCCGGTGTCCAAGGGCCCAGTTCCCTTATGCCGTCTGCTGCAGGATTTGATCGTGGGCAGGGCAGAACCGAAAAACCATTTCAGGGTAATCCTTCTGATTGCCAAGCCCTTCTTTGATGCCTGATTGTTATGCGTTAACCGAAAGAGCGTTGAATTCCTGTACGTTAAGCGTTGTCCGTTAAGCGTTGCGCGTTGCGTTCGGTCGTATTTCAGAAGCGGGATTTGAACCCACGTACCAAGGTTAAAAGCCTTGTGCTCGAACCACTGAGCTATTCTGTATGGAGTCGATCATCTTTTACATCTCATCGACAAAGATACACTGGATGCTGGACTTCGGCATGGGACCACAGTCTATCTCAGCCAAGGTCGACATCGATATGCGAGATGGCGTTTGATTCCGAAAGGAATGCGTCAATACCGACAGACAGCGCATCGAGATTGTCGTGAGTCTTGCGGATCTTTTCGGCAAGGTCCAGTGGGTCGACGAGCTGGCGAAACTTGTTCTGCTGGTACGCCTCGGTGATCGTGTTGACCTGGCTTGGGTCGAGGTTCTTGCTGTCCTTATTGGAGAGGGCATCGAGAACCTGCGTCGTCTTGAGCTGCGACAAGGCCCGGTGGATGGTGATTTCCATATCTTTCCCTCCTGTTTCATCTCGTTATCTTTACTAGTTATGCTTATTTTTTATTATATCATAAAAGAAGATATATCTGCAATGACAGATAACGAGATACGGGAAACTATCGTTAGGCATCCGCCTTTTCACGGAGATGATGGTTCTGTGTTTCCTTCATGAGCAATGCTACGATGAAAAGGCAGAATTCAAATGCTACGACGATGATGTCGAGAGCAGCCACATGACCGAGCGTCGTCGTCAGGAAGCCCATGAGCGGGCCGGAGAAAAACGAGAGGAAATAACTCGATGCGCCGACAATGCCGGTAGCTAGACCAATCTGGCTCGTGCTGACACCATCTTGGGCAATCGTGTAGCCAAGCACATAGATGGCATGGAGACCAATGCCCATGAGTCCGCCGACAATGTAGAGGATGATGGATGTCTGCGGGATGACATGGAAAATCAGGAATGCGCAGAGAGCGTTGAGCCCTGAGAGGAAGATGATGGTCGGCTTGCGGCCAAAGCGGTCAGCAAAGAAGCCGAGCACAACACCGCTGAGTCCGCCGATCCCGTAGATAGCACCGAAGAAGGAACCGGCTTCCGTGGGGCTGAAGCCCTTGTAGGTCATGAAGAGGTACGGGCCCATCGAAGCGAAGCCCCAGTACGGGATGATATTGAGAATCTGGATGAGGACACCGAGCCAGACAACTTTATTGAAGCCGACCGTGCGAACTGCCTCGACGAGATGAATGCGTTTGATGGCCGTCGAAGTGTCAGTGTATTTCTTCTTGAAGCCGAAAATCAGCAGCAGGCCGAAGATGACCGTAACAAAGCCCATATGCGTCAGGCCGATGCTCCAGTCGCCTGTGCGTTCCAAGCTCCATCCATAATAAGTCGGGCCGACATAAGCGCCGATGGAGTAGAACGTCATCATGAGTCCGTTGAGCATAGCGCGCGCAGCTGGGAAGATCGAGCCGGCCACCGAGTACATGACGATGTTCCAGCATCCTTCGAAGATACCAAAGCAGACACGCCAGAAAGCCGCTCCGACGAAGCTAGCCGAAGTCGTGACACAGGCCGTCATGCAGCCGAGACCGACCATGCCGAAGATCAACATGCGCTTGCGGCCGAAACGGTCAGCCAGATAACCTGCGGGAATATCGATGAGTGCCTGTCCAAGGGTAAAGATCGTGCCAATCGTGCCGAGCTGTACAGCAGTCAGCGACAGCGAGGCAGCAACTGCCTTAAGGCCAACGCCGAAGGATAGACGGTTGGCCGAGTAAAAAGCATAGCCGAGTGCCAGCAGAAACAGCTGGAACCAGAGGATCTTCGGTATCTTGAGAGGGTTCTTTTGCTCCATAATACATGCGTCCTTTCTAGATGGATAAATGAATATAAGAAATAATGAAATTGATGTGAGATTGTTTTGTATTATAACACTTACAGTAGGAATGTAAACACAAAATCGCAAGAAAGTACATTGTTGTTTTAGGAATAGACAAATCAGGAGAAATATTGAATGAGTCTGATAAAAACATACAAAAGAACAATAAAACAGCAAGAGGCTAACCGATTCGAGAATATAGCCGTTGTCATAAGGCTTCGTCGTCAGTCACACAAAATTAGCTAAATAGAATACCATAAGAACACACGCCATGCTGAACCATACTTTCAACTTCCCATATATTAGTTCCGATAAGTATCAAAACTCTGCGAGCACCCTGCCATCCCAAGCTGCACAGGGGATGAGAGAATGTCGATGAGTGTTTTCCGATATTTTTCCGATGTAGCGGCGATTTTATCGGAAAGCAACATTTATGCGGCTTTGCAGTATTTGAGTGATAAATAGGATTGTATCCTAAACACCGATAGGCTATAATAGGAGTAGGAGGCGAGCAGCATGAGTGTGATTCTCGAGCAGCTGATACAGCGGAGAAAGGAACTGCATATCTCCCAGAAGGAAGTGGCCAGACGCATGAAGACGGGGCAAACGACGATTGCTCGTATTGAGACTGGCGCCCGCTCGCCGAAACTGGAGACAGTCGAACGATTTGCCCAAGCTCTGGGATGCGACATCGTCCTGAAGCGAAATGATTGACATTGCTAAGGCAGACCAGAGTAAATGGAGAAGGGGGCTTTTGTATGAGAATCGATGAAATCAAGATACCGCAAGATCCTGATGAGCGCGAGTCTTTCCTGGCATCCTATGCCGTAGAGCTCGACCACCAGAAAGCGCGTGCGCTTGGCCTTCCGCGCTACTATGTGAAAGATGGGTTCTTAGTAGAAGAACGGAACGGTCAACTCCGGAAGATTAAACCCATCACGAGGAATCCGCTGGATGAACACCATTAAACGACCCGAGGTCGTGGTCTTTGCTGGACCGAACGGCTCCGGCAAAAGCACCATCACACAACTCCTGAAACCCATTGGCATCGACTACATCAATGCTGATGACATCAAGCGGACGACTGGCTGTACCGACCTTGCAGCTGCTCAGGCTGCCACAAAGCTCCGTGAGGAACACGTCGCGGCAGGTAAGCCATTTTGTTTTGAGACCGTCATGTCGACGGACCGGAACCTCAATCTCATTCAAAATGCAAGCGAGAAGGGATTCTTTATTCGCACCTATATCGTGCTCACATGTGACAGCGCCATCAATGTCAGCCGCGTACATGGCCGCGTGCAGTCCGGCGGCCATGACGTTCCCGTCGAGAAAATCATTTCCCGCTATAACCGTTCGCTGAAGCTCATCAAAGACGTCGTTGCAGCATCCCATGTTTGCAATATCTATGACAATTCATCCCAGTATCCCGTCCGCTTCTTCAACAAGAAGGTTCATACTTGCTTCTATGAAGAGAACCTGTTCTGGAATTTGGCATCCATTCAAGAACTGACTGGCATTCAATTCATGCAGACAAGACTGCTCAATCTGCATAATCCCTTCACAAAGTTAGACTTCGCCAGTCATCCTACGACCTAATGCATCTCATCAGAGATTTGACAGTTGAATATCTGTCTACGAAAAAAGCTCCCACAAGGGAGCTTTTTGATGTTGATTGCTGTTATCTGAATGGAGAGAATAAATTAGTTTTTAGATCTCATTTCCTTCTGGAGTTTGGTGACGAGTTGTCTGAGATCACTTACATCCTCAAATTTCGCACACCTGAAACCCTTGTGAGATAAGGCTCTGTCGGGCTTTCTGGTACCTATCATCGTCACATCATGCACACTGTTTCAAGCACTTTCCCCATAGATCGGGCAGTTTTTCCACGAACAGATCGAGTAGCTGGTTAATCTGCTCTTTGTCAAGAATCTCTGCTTCCTTAGTGCAGTCCATCAGCAGGCTCAGCAATGCGGCCAAAGCGTCCAGATAACGCAAGTCTTCCAGCTCATCTATCGTCAGGTATGACGTCGTAGCCGAGCTCGTGGATCTGATGCAGAGATGCCGGTAAGCAGAACCGCGAGTCAAACAGGACGTGCTGGGCTGGAACACCCGCCTCGCGCGCTTCCTGCACAAGGTCAGGACTACCTCTGGGGCCTTGCACTGTGTCAGCTTACGCTGCTTGCCGGCATCCGAGAGGTTGTTGAGGGATGCGTCCGCTTTGAGGCTGTTGATGGATGAGAAGCTCTCGCTCATGGACGAGACGCTGTCGAGCGTACTCGTAACCGATTTTGCGAGATCCGAGATGGTATCGCCGAGAGTGTCGCGTCCCTGAGATTGGTCAGGCGCGTCCCTTTGCTTCCTTTCATCGTGACGACATCTTTCTTACTCATATTGTCATAGGCAAGAACCTGCCCGAGGACTGCTGCATCCGTGTCCGACGTGCCGGCCTTACCGAAATGAAGCGGTGCGGGAATCTCTGATAAAGCCTTATCATAAAAGGCGTAGAGTCATCCCTAGATAATCTGGATAATATAGTTGTGTGAAACGCAGGGAAATTACTTCCGATTTCAGGTTATCATGCGACAAAATAGGCACTCATTTCTAGGGCAATTTTGATGAAAATTTAGTGTCATATGTGATATGAATCTGGAAAATGAACTGTGGCACTTGACATGCCTTTCCGATATTTTTTCCGACATTCGGGCAAATTTTCTTGGATACGAGAAAATTTATGACATGTCAGACACAATAGAGAAGATTCGGGAATTGAATTTAAGAGAAAGCAGGAGAGCTGTACGGACGATGAGAATCAACCAAGCAAGCTGTCATAAGGCTTTTTCGTTAGTCACAAAAAATTGGCCAAAGAGAAGACTATCCGAACACATACAATGCCAGACTATGCGTTTAGCATTACATAAATTACTTCCGATAAGTATAAATTATCGGAAGTTTTATTTTACCCTAAAATAGCTTAGATCTTGAACTATCTTGTTATATTTCAATACCAATGGTAATACCGATAATATCCTTGTAATACCTAAATAATACCAATAAGTTTATGGTATTACTAACAAGTCATCCTGATGATTATCCTGATAATTATCAGGATGACTGCAGCCTATCGGTTTCCAGATGCAGACAGAATGCAGACAAAAAGCCCTGCATGATCTCGATTCATGCAGGGCCATATATGGCAGGTACTGTGTATTTTATCTATTTTAGATGTGCTTATTTAGATGTGCTCATATCTGTATATCAGCATGGCTGGCCGTCTTTGAACCGGGCCATCATCTCGTTTGTGAGGCTCCAGTCGTCTGGTTGCAGGACGACATCTTCTGGCTTGGCCCAGAATGCGCGGCTGAGCTCTTCGTGATCCATCTGGATCTTGTCGTCACCATCGAGGTCACAATAAAATCCGGCGAGGATGTCGGCGGCGCTGCCCCAGGGCTGAGATTTGTAGTAGCGGATGTTCTTGACCTTGAGGCCGACTTCTTCGGCGACTTCGCGCTGGACGGTCTCTTCGAAGGTCTCGCCAATCTCAGTGAAGCCTGCGATCAGTGCATAGTAGGTCGCATCGTTGTGGCTTGATGCGTAGCGCGTCAGGAGGATCTTGTCGTCGTGCAGGACGCCGACGATGATGGCCGGGTTGATGCGCGGGTAGATGACATGGTTGCACGCGGAACAGCGCAATGCCCTCTCCTTCGTGTCGAGGACGGTCGGATGACCGCAGACGCCACAGAAGCGGTTGGTCCGGTACCAGCCATAGAGATGCAGCGCCGTGTAGAAGGCATAGAAGCTCGGCAGCTTGGCCTCCTTGTTCTGTCGGATGCTCTTGATGGGCTCGAAGTCGAAGCCGTCTGGTATGACGGGCTCAGCATTGCCGAGCAGCAGGAAGAATGCCTTCTTGCCAATCGTGAACAGATAGACGCAGCCCTCTGGGCGGCCGAGCTGGGCAAAAGTTGGGAAAAGCTTGCCCTCGTCCTGGCGCACGAGCACGTTGCGGTCTTTGAAGACGAAGACGACGCTCTCGTCCGTCGGCTCAGCTGACGGCTTATACTGGTTATCGAGTTTTTTCGGTGCAATATCTTGAAGCATGGCATATCCTTTCATGCAGTTCATGTAGAATCGTCAATAATGTGTGTCAGGGCTGGTACCAGCTCCGTCCCTGCTCATCAGCTGGTGTCGTCGGCGCGGAATGGCCGGAGAGCAGCAGAGTCTTTGGCGGCAAGGTCAGGATCCGCTCGCGGATGCCCCTCAGAAGGGCCTGTTCATCGCCGCCGTACATGTCGGTGCGGCCGTAACTGCCCTGAAAGATAGAGTCGCCGACGAAAGCGGCTTCATCCGCCTTGGTGTAGTAGATGACGCCATCAGCCGTGTGCCCCGGCAACTCGAGGAGTTCCAGACAGAAGGCCGGCTTCTCCTTGAGTGCGATGATGGCATGGTCTTCGAGGTAGGTGACGTCACTCAGTACGATGGGCTCGTCGGTCTGGGCCGAGAGATTCCAGACGGGATTCTCGGCATAGAGCCTCCCCTTCTTGCCCATATAGACCGGGATCTTCAGCGTCTCCTGCAGTTCGCTTACGGCGCCGATGTGGTCGAAGTGGCCGTGCGTCAATAGAATGGCCTCGATAGTCAGCCCCTTCTCGCAGATGAGCTCGAGCAGTTTCCCAGCCTGAGCGCCGGGGTCTATGAGAAAGCCGTGTTTCGTCTCGTTGTCGGCGTAGATATAGGCGTTGGTCGGGATGTATTTCGTGACAGTTGCCTGCAAGATCATGCATATCGCCCCTTTCTTGGTCTGGATGGTGGTCATTCCGGAAGGCCGTAGATGGTGTTGAGCATCGTCGTGCCGCTCGCCGTGCGGAAGACCTTCTCGCGGAACGTGGTCAGGGCTTTTGGGGAAAGACCGTCTTCGTAGGCATTGACCAGGAAGTCGGCCTCGAGCAGCAGCTGATAGTCCGCCCCATCGACATCTTTGTAGGTGTGATGATGGCCAATCAGGAAGCAGATGCGCTCGATCATGTCTTCGGGGATGCCAGAGACATTTTCGAGCAGCTCGCGTGCAGGCGCGGGTCCCTCCTTCTCCTGATAGATGCCGGCAGGGCTGCCGTATTTTGCCTCAGCTGCATGGATGCCAATGTCGTGCAGAATGGCGGCGAGCTCGAGCGTCTGCTGGACCGCCGAGGGCAGTCCCTCCTGACGGCCGAGCAGGGCGGCATACGTGTAGACCTTGAGGAAATGCTGGATGCGCTTGGCGTCGCCGGCATCAAAGGCGATCATCGCCTGCAGGACTTCATCGCGTTTCTTGGCAAACTCTGCTTCGTTCATGGGTTTCATAGGGGTCCTCCTGATCATGGGTAGCTAAGGGATGGTTTATTGTGCAACCGCAGCCTGCGCTCCTGCTGCAGATGGTGTAAGCTCTGCTTCCTGCTCGAAGCCGTAGTCGAGCAGGGCTGCTGCCTCGCTGAAGCGCGTCTCGTCATCGTCGGAATGCATGACAACGGCGATGAGCTCTTTGCCGTCGCGCTTAGCCGCTGCGCTCAGGCAGCCGCGGGCCGCGCTCGTCCAGCCGGTCTTGATGCCGGTGCAGCCTTCATAAGTGTCGAGCAGCTCATTCGTATTGATACAGTACGTCGTATGGCCCTGCGGCACGATGTAGTAGATATTCTTGGCCTTCGTGCCGACGATGCGGCGGAAGGCATCGTTGTGCATGGCATAGGCGGCAATCTTGCCCATATCGCGTGCCGTCGAGTAATGGTCGGCATCCGGCATGCCGTTCATGTTGACGAAATGCGTATGCGTCGCGCCGATTTCCTGCGCTTTTGCGTTCATCATCGCGGCGAACGAGGCCTCATCCCCACCGACTGCCTCTCCGACGGCCGTAGCAGCACCGTTGTCGGAGATCATCATCATCTGCTGCAGGATGTCGGCCATGCGCAGCGTGTAGCCTGGATAGAGGCGCGTGCACTCGACGTCGGCGGCATTCGCGCTGACGGTGACGAGCTGGTCCGGGCTGCTCTTCTCGAGCGCGAGGATGCAGGTCATCATCTTCGTCATGCTGGCCGGATACTCGCGTTTATCCGCATTTTTCTCGTAGAGCACCTGCCCCGTCGCCTCGTCGATGACGATGGCGGCATCTGCCGTGATGTCCGGTGCGGCAGCCATGGCCACAGCTGACCAGACAAGCAGCAGCGCGAGGCTCAGCAGGCTCACATAGATTTTCTTGCAAGATTTCAACATAAATAAAGGCTCCAATCCGTCCCTGTTTTACGGCTTTACGGCTTTACAGCAAGCCTGCCGCAAAAGACTCTTCTTCTGCATTATATCCTCATCACTGGGTGGCGTCAAATTCTTGTCCCCTATGCCTGCAAGAAGTAATTCCTATTTATTTTCTCATTATTTCTTTTAATGTTTGTCAAATACTTTCCCTTTCGAACATACATATGATATAATAAAAAAGGATAAAAGACAAAACGATATTGATTGTATCGAGCTTGTTTGCATTAGATATAGATATATAGATGAGGGGGATTCATTATGCGCAAGACGAGAAAATCAAGTGATCGCCAGAAGGAGATTTTCCAGTTCATCAAGGCTTTCCTGTTGGAGAAAGGCTACCCACCGTCGGTGCGGGAAATCGGCGAGGCTGTCGGACTCAAGTCGAGCTCGACGGTGCACGGCTACCTTTCACGCCTCGAAGCCAATGGCATGATCAAGCGCGATCCGACGAAGCCGCGGGCCATCGACATTCTCGATGAACGCCCCTGGCGCCAGAATGTGCCGGTGCCGATGCTCATGGGCATCCATAAAGGGGCTGCCCTGTTCAGCGAGAGGAACATCCGAGATGTTTACTCGTTCCCGCAGGACATGCTCGGCACCCACAAGAAGACGTACCTGTTGCACATGCCAGATGATGGCCTGCAGCAGGCGGGCATCGCTGAGGGCGATGTTCTCTTCATCACTCCGCAGGAATTTGCCAATGATTTCGACCTCGTCGTCGCGGAGACAGAGGGCCGCACGCTCGTCCGCTACTTCCGCCAGGACGAGGATGGCACTTACCTGCAGAGTACAGCTGAGACGGCCGACAGCACGGAGCCGTGCAAGAATGCCGTTACGATTGTCGCACGCGTGATCAGTGTCTACCATCGGATTTAAAGATTTTCAGAAATTCAAGACGTCATGAAAAGACGCCTGTCCGTGAAGATTGCTCTTCCGGACAGGCGTCTTTTTATATTTCTTATGGTTCTATGAAGTTACTTGTCTGTATCGAGGTCGAGGACGGCCTGGGCGGCGCCCATGATGCCGATGATCGCGTGCTCGAAGGTCAGGCCACCCTGCAGGTAGACGTTGTAGGGCTCGCGCAGCGGGCCGTCGGCGCTGAACTCAATCGATGCGCCCTGGACGAAGGTACCTGCTGCCATGATGATCTTGTCGGCATAGCCCGGCATGTCCCAGGGCTCCGGCGCGGCGAAGGAGTCGACCGGCGAATACTTCTGGATACCGCCGCAGAATGCGATGAGCTTGTCGGCACTGCCGAGCTCGATAGCCTGGATGATGTCGCCGCGCACTTCCGTCGGCAGCGGCAGCGTCTTGTAGCCGAGCTTGGCGAACATGCCGGCCGCGAAGATCGCGCCTTTGATGGCCTGCGAGACGACGTGCGGCGCGAGGAAAAGACCCTGGAACAGCAGGCGGTTGTTCGAGAGGCTGGCGCCGAGCTCATCGCCCATGCCCGGAGCCGTCAGGCGGTACGAGGCGAGCTCGACGAGATCGTCGCGGCCGACGATGTAGCCGCCAGTCGGTGCGATGCCGCCGCCGGGGTTCTTGATGAGCGAGCCGGCCATGATGTCGGCTCCGGCCTGCGTCGGCTCCTCGTAGTCGACGAATTCGCCGTAGCAGTTGTCGACGAAGCAGATGCAGTCGGGCTTGATGCGATGGACTTCCGCCGTGATGGCGCGGATGTCCTCGATGGAGAGCGGGCTGCGCATGCTGTAGCCGCGCGAGCGCTGGATCTCGACCATCTTCGTCTTGTCGGTGATGACGTCCTTGATATGGGCCATGTCGACTTTGCCCGCGACCATCGGCAGCTCGTTGTAGAGCACGCCGAATTCCTTGAGGGAGCCCGGGCTCGGGTTGTCATAGCCGATGACCGTCTGCATCGTGTCGTACGGCTTGCCCGTCAGCGAGACAAGCTCATCACCGGGGCGCAAGATGCCGAAGAGCACGGTTGCCAGGGCGTGCGTGCCCGAGACGAACTGCGTGCGCACGAGCGCGCGCTCCGCGCCGAAAATCTTGGCGTAGAGCTCCTCGAGCTTGCCGCGGCCGATATCGTCGTAGGCGTAGCCCGTCGTCGTGTTGAAGTGTGCGTCGGAGACGCGGCATTCGTGCATCGCGTCGAGGACCTTCAGCGTATTGGCCTCCGCCACATCTTCGATGTGTGCGAAGAGCGGCTCAGATTCCTTGAGGACCTCGCGTTTGAGATCGGTGATTTTCTTGGAGAATGACATGGAAATATTTACCTCACAGTCTATTTTATTGTTAGAATTATTTTTTGTGGATTTCATACGGCTCGAAGCGCGCTCGCTTCGATGCGGGCAGGCTGACCTTGACGCGCGTGCCCGTCTCGCAGTAGTCGGTCTCGCGGACAGCGTGGAGCTCGTGCAGCTCCGTCAGCAGACGGCCCTGTGCAAATGGAATCAGCAGCTCCATCTGGACCTGCTGCTCTGAAAAGAAGTGCTCAATGAGCTGCTGGAGCGCAAGGAGATTGGCCCCCGTCCGGGCGGAGACGCAGATGCCCTCGCGGCCGTGCAGCATCATGGCCTCCTGCGCGGGTGTCAGTCCCTTCCTCGCTTGCCCCGGTGCCGCATCGGGGACTGCAAAGCGGTCGGCCTTGTTGAAGACGTAGAGCGTCGGCTTGTCGACGGCATCGAGCTCCTTGAGGACCTCGACGACCGACTCGATCTGCTGCTCGTAGTTCTCGTTGCTGCAGTCGACGACGTGCAGCAAAAGGTCAGCTTCCTGCACCTCTTCGAGCGTTGCGCGGAATGCCTTGACGAGCGTGTGCGGCAGCTTCTGGATGAAGCCGACGGTGTCGGTCAGGAGGATTTCCTGCTTCTCGGGCAGCACGAGGTGACGCGTCGTCGGGTCGAGCGTCGCGAAGAGCTTGTCCTCGGCGAAGACCTCGGCTCCCGTGAGCTTGTTGAGCAGCGTCGACTTGCCCGCATTGGTGTAGCCGACGAGGGCGACGAGCGGGATGCGCGAGAGCTTGCGGCGCCGGCGGTGCAGGTGGCGGTTCTTCTGCACGGCGTCAATTTGTGCCTCGAGGTCGTGGATACGCGCGTAGATGCGGCGGCGGTCGACCTCGAGTTTCGTCTCGCCGGGGCCGCGCGTGCCGATGCCGCCGCCGAGGCGAGAGAGCACGAGACCCTGTCCGCCGAGGCGTGGCAGGTTGTACTGGAGCTGCGCGAGCTCGACCTGCAGCTTGCCCTCCCTCGTGCGGGCGCGCTGTGCGAAGATGTCGAGAATCAGTGCTGTGCGGTCGATGACCTTGATACCGAGCATCTGCTCGAGATTGTGCTGCTGCGACGGCGTAAGCTCGTCGTCGAGGATCAAGAGCGTCGCATCGCGGTTCTGGACTTCCATGGCGATCTCGGCGACTTTGCCGCGCCCGAGGAAGAAGGCGGCGTCGGGCTTCTCGCGGCGCTGGATGAACTTGCCGACGATGACGGCGCCCGCCGTGTCGGCGAGCCGCTCGAGCTCGGCCATCGACTCGTCGATGGGCCAGAGCGTCTTGCCACAGTCGAGGCCGGCGAGCAGGGCGCGCTCCGTCTCGTCCGCCGTCGTCTTCGTGCTACGGGCGCTGAGCTTCTTGTTGACGACCGTGATGAGATACGTCAGGTTGATCATGTGCAGCGCGCGCTCAGGCAGCGGTCCGACCGTGCTGAGCGCCTCGGTGCCGTCCTCGGCCACATCGCCCGTGAAGAAGCCGAGTGAGCCGACGATCTCCCCTTCTCTATCCGCGCGAAAGCCGATCGCGGCCATGCAGTCGAAGCGCAGGCGGCGCAGCGAGGACAGGTCGGGCTCGCTGAGGCGCGTGTCGCCGCTCGGATGCGTGTGGATGCAACGGATGCCCGTGAGCTTCCCCTCGGCGCGGCGCGACTTGAACTCCGGCAGGTCGACCGTGTCGGTATCGCCGACGGACACCTGCAGGACTTTGCCCTGACGATTCAGGTAGACGGCGACTTCGCGGCCGAGCAGATGTGTGACTTCGAGCATCTCGCTGTTGAGTTCGTGCGTCGAGAGCTGGCCAATCGGCACGGTCTTCTCGTAGAGCCCCTCGAGCCGCTTGACGATGTGCTGTTTGATATTCTGGATGTCTCCATTGATCTGCATAGGATACCTCATGGCGTCAACCGCGGTTGACGATATTCGAGATGTGCTTGAGCGTGATGGACAGCGTGCCGTCCTCGTTGTTGTTGAACTCGATGAACTCCGTGTTGTCGAAGTAGTCCGTCGGGATGGTCAGTTCGATGCCCGTGTCGGTCTTGAGCTTGTGGCGGCTGACCCTCTTGAGCGTCGCCTCCAGGTCCATCTGGACGGGCTCCGTGATGCCCGCATCGCGAATGGCCGTGTCGAGCTCCTGCTGCATGGCGGGATTGTCGTGGAAGATCTCCTTGCCCGCCTCCTGCAGGTCGAGTTCCGTCCCCTTCTGCATCGTCTCGGCCACGTAGCTCTTGACGGCGGCTTCCGTTGCCACCTTGTCCTGACCGAAGGATTCGGCGACCTTAGCAGCGGCCTTGCTGAGGTTCTTCATCGCCTCTTTCGGCGACGGCGTCAGGCTGCACTCTAAGAGCACCTCCGGCAGCACGATGACGGGGTTCCCGTCGAGCGTGTACTTCTTGGCCGCCGTCTTGATCTCCTTCGTCTTGCGATTCACGAAGGCGAATTCGTCGATCTTCTGTGAGAGGTTCGGCATGATGGAATAGTGGTTGATGATCTCGTTCTGGATGCCGTTCTCCGTCTGGTTGACCTGATGTGTGAACCCGATGTGGCTGTTGCTGCGCAGGATGACGAGATACGGGACCTCGTCGATGCTGACCGCTGCGACGATGACATCGGATGACGGCATCTCCTCGGCGTGCGTGAAGGCATCTTCCAGCGTCTTGGCAATCTGCTTGCTGAAGTCGATGAAGCTGAGCTCACCCGCATCATACGACGCGATCTGCTTCAAGAAGGCGCTGTCGTCGTAAAACGTGCCCGGCTTGGCATCCTGGCTGCCCCAGGCCCGCTCGATGTGCTTCAAAAGCCAGGTCTCGATGCTGTCCTTGACGGGCAGTTCCGTGTCGGAATAGACCGTCACGCCGGAGTGGAAATCGAGGATGTGAAGGATGGCCTTCTCGATGATGATCATTTCTGTTCCTCCGCTTCTTTCGCTGTTTGACTATGCTCCTGCTTGGCCTGACGCAGGGCGGCTTCTTTCTCGGCGCGCGCACGGACTTCCTGCAGGCGCGGCACAAGGCAGGTCTGCAGGCGCTCCTCGAGCTCCGGCAGGGTATTCGAGTCGAAATCGTAGTTGACGTCCGGGATGTTCCAGATGCGCGCCTCGCTGAAGAACTCGTCTCGGTAGATATTGAAGTAGACCGTCACGCTGCTCTCGAGCGAGAAGTCGACATAGTCGATGATGATGTAAGAGCCGTTGTTGATCTTGACGGGATAGGCCGGCCGGATGAAGAGCGAGAAGCCCTCGAGCGTCTCCGGCAGCTCACTGCCCGCCTTCCACGTGAGGATCTCCTTCTCGCGCACGATGCTCGAGACGCTCGCCGGATCGAAGGTCTCGAGCTCCGCGAGCAGGGACTCGAGCTGCGCTTTGAGCAGCGCTTCAAAGACCACAAAGTCGGCCGTGATGAACTCGATGCGGCAGAGCTCGATGAGGCCAATCTTGATGCGCAGCTTGTACTCGTGCGTCTCCTCGTGGAAGTAGGCCGTCGCGCTCTTGTGCAGCGTCTCGCTCTCATACGTGAAGATATCGTAGCAGTCCCCCGCCGGCTCCCCGATTTTTCGCAGAGTGAAGCCATGCCAGCTGCCTGGCAGCTCCTCGAGGTATGCCCAGCCTGCGAGCTCCTCTCGTACCTTCTCGATCGTTTCCTCTTTCATCCGTTCCCCGCCCCCTCATGCTACCAGAGATGATGTTGACAACTCTTTATTATAAGGCCATCAGCCCAAATTTTCCACAAGAAAATCTTTCTACATCATTCCTGACGGTAGTGGTTGTAGTTTTTTCGTTGACATCCGTTCAAGAGTAGGCTATACTAAGTTTGATTTAAGGCATTGGTGATGCAATTACTACGATATCACATCACCAGAGAAAATACGATAAAGCAAAGGAGAATCGATATGGGTATTCAGGAATCGCTGGCCAAGCGCCGCACCTACTACAACATCAACAAAGAGCTGCCGGTCGCCGAGGCGGACGTCATCGCGCTCGTCGAGAACACGACGGAACTCGTGCCGGATGCCTTCAACATGAAGAGCGCCCGCGTGATCGTCGCGACGAAGGAAAAGCAGGATGCGCTCTGGGATGCCATCTACGATGCGTTTGGCGGCAAGGTCGCGCGCGAGAAGATCGACAGCTTCAAGGCCGGCTACGGCACGCTGCTCTACTTCTACGACGAGGATGTCGTCAAGGGCCTGCAGGAGCAGTTCCCGCTCTACGCTCCAAACTTCCCGATCTGGGCACAGCAGGCCAACGGCATGCTGCAGATCAGCATCTGGACGGCGCTGCGCGAGCTTAACATCGGCGCCAACCTCCAGCACTACAACCCGGTCATCGACGAGACGGTCAAGAAGATGTTCGGCGTGCCGGACTCCTGGAAGCTCATCGCCCAGATGCCGTTCGGCGGCATTGCCGCTGAGCCGCAGGCGAAGGACAAGGAAGACATCAAGGCCCGCGTCAAAGTCTTCAACTGAATCAAATAAATAAGCACATGAAAAAGCTCCGCAGCATGCGTATCACTGCGGAGCTTTTTGTTTGAGAGAATGCCCTATCGCGTCGCTTGCCGGTGAACCGGCACTGTTCCGTTGCCCGATGCGATAGTTCCCAACGGCTTCTCTCAGAGGCGGGCCCATTCGCCCGTAGGACCCGTCTGGCCCAACAAGAAAGGAGTTGCAAGGACTATGCGATATCCTTACACTATTACTATAACAGATAACTCAGGAAAAAGCAAGAGCAAAAACTAGCGAACGCGAAGAACAATGCGTATCAATCAATCCTCCAGCAAGGCCTGCAGGCCTGCTTCGTCGAGAATCGTGATGCCGAGGTCCGTCGCCTTCTGCAATTTGCTGCCCGCCGCTTCCCCGGCGACGAGGTAGTCGGTCTTCTTGGAGACGGAGCCCGCGACGCGGCCGCCGTGGCTCTCGATGAGCGCCGCAGCATCCTTGCGGCTCAGGCTCGGCAGGGTGCCCGTGATGACGAAGGTCTTGCCGGCGAATTTCTCGTCGACGAGGCCCGTATCCTCGAGCGTGAAGTTGACGCCTGCCGCGCGGAAGGCCGCGAGGATCTTCTGGCTCGCGGGGTCGTTGAAATACTGCACGATGGCCTTGGCGCTGATCTCGCCCATATCGCGGACCTCGAGGATCTCCTCCTCCGAGGCCTTGGCCAGCGCATCGATGGAACCGAAGTGCAGCATGAGTTCACGGGCGGCCGTGCGGCCGATGCCCGGGATGCCGAGGCCGGTCAGCAGGCGCTGCGGCTCATTCTCCTTGCTCGCCTCGATGGCCGCGAGGACCTTGTCGGTGTTCTTCTCCTTGCCGATGATGCCCTTCTCAATGAGCTCTTCGCGCTTCCCGCCCAGTCGGTAGAGGTCGGCAATCGTCGCGATGAAGCCGTCCTCGATGAGGCGGTGGATGGCCGCCTCGCCGAGGCCTTTGATGTCCATGGCCGAGCGGCCGACGAAGTTGAGGATGTGGCTCTCGAGCTGGGCCGGGCAGCTCGGGTTCTTGCACTTGATGTCCGAGGTGTCGGGCTCGCGCACGGCCGGTGCGCCGCAGACCGGGCAGGTCGTGCCGATGACGAAGGGCTCCGTGCCGGCGGGACGCTTCTCTTTGACGACTTCCTTGACCTTCGGGATGATCTCACCAGACTTGTAGACGCGCACCGTGTCGCCGATGCGCACGTCGAGGTTGTCGATGAAGTCCTGATTGTGCAGGGTCGCGCGCTCGACCGTCGTGCCGCAGAGCCTTATCGGGTCGAATACGGCCGTCGGCGTGATGCGGCCCGTGCGTCCGACGGAGAGCTCGATCTTGCGGATGACCGTCTCCTTCTCCTCGGGCGGGTACTTGTAGGCAATGGCCCAGCGCGGCACCTTGGCCGTCGCGCCGAGCTTCTCGCGGTCTGCGAGATTATTGAGCTTGACGACGGCGCCGTCGATATCGTAGGGCAGATTGCCGCGGTTTTCGCCGATGGCCGTGATGGCCTGCCAGACCTCGTCCGCCGTATGGCAGACCTTGTAGCCGTGGATGACCTTGATGCCCTGCTTCTTCATGAAGTCATACGCCTCGGTATGCGTCGTGAACGTGCGGCCGCGGGCTGTCTGCAGGTTGAAGATGAAGAGCGAGAGATGGCGCTCCTTCGTGATGCGGCTGTCGAGCTGCCGCAGCGTTCCGGCCGCGCAGTTGCGCGGATTGGCGAAGGGCTTGAGCCCCAAAAGCTCCTGCCGCGCGTTGACGGCATCGAAGGCTTTCTTCTCCATGTAGACCTCGCCGCGTATCTCGAAGTACGGCAGCTTGTCCTTGAGCTTCTTCTTGACGTCGTGGATGACCTTCGCATTCTCGGTGACGTCCTCGCCCTGCACGATGCCGTCGCCGCGCGTGATGGCGCGCACGAGCTCACCGTCCTCATAGCGAAGTGCCATGGAGAGGCCGTCGATCTTCTCCTCGACGACGAACTCCGGGGCCTCGAGCTCCTGCTGCAGTTCCTCGACAAAAGCGAAGATCTCTTCCTTGCTGAAGACATCCTGCAACGAGAGCATCGGCACATCGTGCTTGACGAGCACGCCGGCCGTGCGGCGCGCCTGCCCGCCGACGACCTGCGTCGGCGAGTTCTTGGTGATGAGCTCCGGATACTTCGCCTCGATGGCCTTGAGCCGCAGCATGAGCTGGTCGTACTCGTAGTCCGAGATCTCGGGGTTATCTTCGTTGTAGTAGCGGTTGTTGTGGTAGCGGATGGTCTTGCGGAGCTCCGTCAGCTCTTTCTTGACCTGCTGGATGGATTCAGGCGCATCGTTCTGTGCCATGCAGAATCCCCTCCTTCTTATTTAATACCTTGACTTATACCTTGGCAATCGGCGCGTACTTCTGCATGAGTCCCTTGACGCCCTGCCCCGGGAAGGCAATCTTGAGCTCGACTTCCTCACCGCTGCCCTTGACGGAGACGACGGTGCCGACGCCCCACTTGCCGTGGCGGGCCTTGTCGCCGACCTTCCACTTAATGCTCGTGTCGGGGCGGATGACGCCATTTGCTGCCGGACGCGCGGCACTCTGGCGCTCGCGCAGTGCCTCCATCGCCTCGAGCGCTGACTGCGGCTTGCCCGCAAAGTGCGTGCCTGTCCCCATCTGGTTCGGGCTCGGTCGGAAACTCATGAAGCCCGAGCGCTGCTGGGCACCGTAGTGGTTGGCATTGGCGAAGCCGTAGGCATTGGCGCGCGGCACGAGGCGTTCGACGTACTCGTCCGGGATCTCCTTGAGGAAGCGCGAGGGCGGGAATGCCTGCGTCTTGCCGTAGATCGTGCGCTGGCGCGCATTCGTCAGGTAGAGCTTGCGCTGGGCGCGCGTGATGCCGACGTAGCAGGTGCGGCGCTCTTCCTCGATCTCGTCGGGGTTCATGAGCGTACGCGAATGCGGGAAGAGCCCCTCCTCCATGCCAATCATGAAGACAATCGGGAACTCGAGGCCCTTGGCCGAGTGCAGCGTCATGAGCGTCACGCGGTCGTCCTCGATATCGGCGTTGTCGATGTCGGAGACGAGCGAGAGCTGCGAGAGGAAGGTCTCGAGGTTCGGATTCTCCTCCGATTTCTCGAAGTCGCGCGCGACACCGATGAACTCCTTGAGGTTCTCGATGCGCGACTCGTGCTCCGGCTTCTTGTCCGCCTTGAGCTCATCGATGTAGCCCGACTCCTTGAGGACCCGGTCGATGAGATCGTCGAGCTTCATGTTCATGTGGGTGTTCATGAAGTTGAAGATGAAGGTCGTGAAGAGCTCGAGTGGCTTCTTGACGCGCGCCGTGATGCCCGGGATGGCGTCGAGGACTTCCGGATTGGAGATGACGTCGAAGAGCGAGAGCTCCTGCTCCTCGGCAAAGGCAGTGAGCTTGGCCATCGTCGTCGCGCCGAGGCCGCGCTTCGGCACATTGATGATGCGCATGAGGCTGACCGTGTCGAGCGGGTTGTAGATGACGCGCAGGTACGCGAGGATGTCCTTGATCTCCTTGCGGTCGTAGAACTTGAGGCCGCCGACCATCGTGTACGGGATGCCCGAGCGCATGAACGTCTCCTCGATGATGCGCGACTGGGCGTTCGTGCGGTAAAGGATGGCGATGTCGCCGTAGGAGGCATTGAAGATCGTGCGCTGCTTCATGATGGTCGTCGTGATGAACTGCGCCTCGTCGCGTTCGTCCATCGCCTGATACGAAGTCAGCTTCTCGCCCGTTGCGTTCTCCGTCCAGAGCTCCTTGGGCTTGCGGTTCACATTGTGCTCGATGACAGCATTAGCCGCCGCGAGGATGTTCTTCGTCGAGCGGTAGTTCTGCTCGAGCTTGATGACCGTCGCCTCCGGGTAGTCCTGCTCGAAGTCCATGATGTTGCGGATGTCGGCGCCGCGCCAGCCGTAGATGGACTGGTCGGCATCGCCGACGACGCAGAGGTTGTGGTGGCGCGCTGCGAGGATTTTCGTGAGCTGGTACTGCGCGCCGTTCGTGTCCTGATACTCGTCGACGAGGATGTAGCGGAAGCGGCCCTGATATTTCGTGCGGATGTCCTCATTCTCCTCGAGCAGCACGACGGAAATCATCAGCAGGTCGTCGAAATCGAGCGCATTGTTGTTGCGCAGCTTGTTGGCATAGAGGCGGTAGACCTCCGCAATCTTCTTCTGGTGGAAGTTGTCGGCATCGCGCTCCATGGCCTTCGGCCCCATGAGCTGGTTCTTGGCATTCGAGATGGCATTCTGCACGCTCGCAGGCGTGAACTGCTTGTCGTCGAGGTTCATCTCCTTGAGGCATTCCTTGATGACCGTCTGGCTGTCGGATGCGTCGTAGATGACGAAGTTGCGCTTGTAGATGCCCGTCGCCTCGATCTCGCGGCGCAGGAAGCGCGCGCAGAACGAGTGGAACGTGCTGAGCCAGACATCCTTGGCCGCATCGCCGATCATGCGGTCGACGCGCTCGCGCATCTCCGTCGCGGCCTTGTTGGTGAACGTGATGGCCAGGATGCTGTACGGTGCGACACCCTGTGCCAGAAGGTTCGCGATGCGGCAGGTCAGGACCTTCGTCTTACCCGAGCCAGCGCCCGCCATGATGAGCAGCGGTCCCTCCGTATGCGCGACGGCCTTCTTCTGTGCCGGATTCAAGCCACTGAAAATATCCAAAATATCCTCCAATCTGTTTCGATTCCCATATCATCATATCGTCGTATTGTCGTATCGATAGCAAAGCCTTCCCCCCGATGCAGCTGCAGCTGTATCGGGGAGAAGGCTCTGTATTGTTCAAGCATTATGCGCTTTGCAAGGACCCTGGTCCGTAAATCAGTTCTTGCCGAGGCGCTTGACAGCCTCCGAGAGAGGCGGGATGACCTGCTTCTTGCGGCTCATGACGCCCGGCAGGTAGATGTGCGTGCCGCTGGCATCCTTCTTGAAGGCCTCGCCGATCAGCGTCTTCGGCGAACCCGTAAAGAGCAGGTACGTCGCTTCCTGCAGGATGTCCGTGACCATGACGAGACTGAGGTCGAAGCCTTCCTTGTCGCAGATGTTCTGCATGGCTTCGATGAGCTGCGGCTCGATGTCCATGACTTCCTTCGGGTCCATGACGGAAATCTGGCTGACGATGACGCGGTAGTCGCCAATCTGGAACTCCTTGAGGTCGTTCTTGGCAATCTCAGCCGGCGTCATGTCGCCGATGCCAGAGCCAGCCTTGAGCATGGCCATGCCGTACTCCTGGATATCGACGCCAGCGATTTCTGCGAGGCGCTCTGCCGTCTTCTTGTCGTACGGCGTGCAGGTCGGGCTCTTGAAGAGGACCGTATCCGAGAGGATGGCCGAGAGCAGGAGGCCCGCGATGGATGCTGGGATGTCGACATCGTTCTGCCAGTGCATGTTCGCGACGATCGTGGCCGTGCAGCCGACCGGCTCAGCATGCGTGAAGATCGGCTCGCTCGTCTGGATGCCGCCGAGGCGGTGATGGTCGATGATCTCGAGGATCTTGGCTTCCTCGATGCCCTCAACAGCCTGGCCGCGCTCATTGTGGTCGACGAGGATGACGCGGTCGCGCTCCGGCAGCATGAGGTTGTCGCGGCTGACGAGGCCGACGAGGCGGCCGTTCTCGAGGACCGGATAGTTGCGGTAATTCGTCTCTTCCATCGTGCCCTTGATGTCGGAGAGCAGGTCGAGCGGCTTGAAGCAGACCGGGTCCGGGTGCATGATGCGGCGGATCGGCACGCACTGGTTGATCAGGCGTGCGACCGTGTAGGTGTCGTACGGCGTCGAGAGGACGAAGATGTGCTTCGCCTCAGCGGCCTCGATGACATCGGCCGAGACGCGGCCATTGCCCGTGACGATGAGGCAGGAGATGCCCTGGTCGACGATGTCGATGAGCGTCTCATCGTGGCGGTCGCCGACGAGCACGATGTCGTTCGGCTCGACCGTGTCCTGGATCATCTTGATGGAGCCAGCGGCGATGCGAATTTTGCCCTTGATGAAGTCGCTCTCATCGCCCGAGACGAGGACTTCGCTGTCCGTCGCTGCGATGATGTCGCGATAGCGCACGCGCATCTCCGAGAGATCCTGCATGCTGAGTTCCTGGAAGTAGCGCTTCGCGAGGTCGGATACCGTGACGATGCCGACGAGGATGCCCTTGCTGTCCGTGACCGGCACCGACTTGAGGTCATGGCCGCGCATGACTTCGCCGAGGTGGCGCAGCGTGTCGTGCTGCTTGACGACGATTTTGCAGTCGAGCGTGACATCCTTGACGCGCGGATAGAGATCCGAGAGCAGCAGCGGCTGCTCGACATGGAAGTGCTCGAGCGCGTACTTCGTCTCCGCATTGACCTTGCCAGCGCGCGCCGGTACAGCGTTGAAGCCGAGCGCCTGCTTCAGGTGTGCATAGCCGATGGCCGAGCAGATGGAATCCGTATCCGGATTGCGATGACCAATGACATAGATTGGTTTCGTGCTTTTCGTCATTTCGATTTCCTCCTAAATATGAAAGCGGGAATGCCCGTTTTTTACTGCATAGTCTATTTGTTATTATAATCAATATTTGCCCGCTAGTCCAGAGGCTCAGGCATCTTTTGAGCGAGAGAACGGCAGCTTCTCCTCGTCTGGCTCCGGCGCATCGCGCAGCAGGAGGTTCAGCACGATGGCCGTGATGCTGCCAATCGTGATGCCGCTGTTGCAGATGATCTGGACCCAGGTCGGGAACTTGCTGTAGAAGCTCGGCACACCGATCGGGATCAGGGCGACGGCGACGCTGATGGCGACGACCATGATGTTGCCTTTCTTGTGCAGCTCGGCCTTCGAGAGAGCCTGGAAGCCGCTGGCGGCGACCATGCCGAACATGGCAAGGCCGGCGCCGCCGAGGACCATCGTCGGCACGCTCGCGACGACGGCGGCCATCTTCGGGAAGAGGCCGAGGATCATGAGCATGACGCCGCAGACGGCGACGATGTAGCGGCTGCGCACGCCCGTCATGCCAATCAGGCCGATGTTCTGGGCAAATGCCGTGTACGGGAAGGTGTTGAAGACGCCGCCGAGTGCCGTGGAGAAGCCGTCGGCGCGCAGTGCCTTCGTCAGCATGCTCTCCGTCATCGGCTTGCCGACAATCTCAGTGACGGCGACGATATCGCCCGTCGTCTCCGCCATCGTCACGAGCATGACGAGCGTCATGGCGAGGCACGAGACCGGCTCAAAGACCGGATAGCCGAAGGCGAACGGCGTCGTGATGCCGAGTGCCGCTGCCTCCCCTACCGCATGGAAGTCCGCCATGCCGAGCGCGTCGGCAATCAGCGTGCCGATGACGAGGCCAAGGAGGACCGAGATCTGGCGCAGGAAGCCGCGGCAGACGCGGTAGATGACGAGGATGATGGCGAGCACGAGGGCTGCCATGAGGATGTGGGTCGGCTCGCAGTAGTCGGATGCCGCGGGGTTCGCACCGGCAATCCAGTTGACGGCGACCGGCATCAGCGAGAGGCCGATGACTGTGATGACCGAGCCCGTGACGACCGGCGGGAAGAAGCGCAGCATCTTGCTGAAGAAGTTGCTGATGACGAAGCAGGCGATGCCGGCGAAGATGGCGGCGCCGTAGACGACCTGCAAGCCGGCCGCACCACCGCCGTGCGTGTTGGCGATGATGATCATCGGCGTGACGGCTGTGAAGGTACAGCCCTGGACGATTGGCAGCTTCGAGCCGATGAAGTTGCGGATGCTCAATGACTGCACGAGCGTCGCGATGCCGCAGGTGAAGAGGTCCGCATTGATGAGGTAGATGAGTTCTTCGGTGCTGAGATGGACGGCGCCCGCGAGCACGAGCGGCACGGCTACGGCACCTGCGTACATGGCGAGGACGTGCTGGAAAGCGTAGATGATTGTCCTGCCCCAGGGCAGCTTCTGGTCGACGGGATGGACCGAAGCAGCGGCAGTAGTAGTCACGATGACCGCCTCCTTCAGTCTTCCGCCGTGAAGCGGACCTTGCCATTATCGAGCGATGCGATGCTCGCGAGTGACTCAAGACGGTAGCCTTTGTCGAGCAGGCGCTGGTGGCCGGGCTGGAAGGCCTTCTCGATGGCGATGCCGATGCCGGCGACCTTCGAGCCTGCCTCCTCGACAAGCTTCGCGAGGCCGAGCGCCGCCTCGCCGTTGGCGAGGAAGTCATCGATGATCAAGACGTTCTCGCCGGCTGGCAGGAACTTCTGCAGCACGAGGATGTCGGAGTACTCCTTCTTCGTGTAGGAGAAGACGCGGTGCGTGTAGATGGGCTCGTTGATCAGAGCCGACTTCTTCTTGCGCGCGAAGACGAGCGGCACGTGGAGCGTAAGCGCCGTCATGACGCCGATGGCGATGCCCGATGCCTCGACCGTCAGGACGCGGTCAATGCCCGCATCGCCGAAGAGGCGCGCGAACTCCTCGCCCATCGCCTTCGAGAGCTCCGGATCGATCTGGTGATTCAGGAATGAATCGACCTTGAGCACATTGCCCGGCAGCACGATGCCGTCCTTCTTGATTCTCTCTTCCAACAGTTTCATGATTGACTCTCCCTTAGCAAAAACAGATACGGGTAACACGGCTATCTCAATCCTCAAGACGGAATAGAGAGATCAGAGCTGGCCGATCATCTTGTGGGTCTGCGGGATGACGCGGACATCCTTGAGGTGCTTGAGTGCATGGGACTGGCAGGCGAGGATTTTCTCGGGGCTCGCCGCTTTGCAGCCACCGTACGGCGTGACGGGCTGAATGATGAAGAGCGCGTCGGGTGCCTGCTCTTCAAGCAGGGCGACGCTCTTCTCAAACTCCTCTTTTGTCGTCTCGGCCGAGACGACGAGCTTGACGTAGAGGTCCTTCGTGCGCGCGAGCTCAAGGAAGCGCGCATGCGCCTCCCACTGCGGACGTGAGACGATGCTCGGCAGCTTGATGTCCATGCTGATGATGTCCGTGATGTCGAGGATGGAGGCGAGCTCGCGGTAGAGCGTGCCATTCGTCTCGAGGAACACCTTGCAGGGCTGGCCGAGTGCCCGGAGTTGGAGCACGACGGCGCGGATGAAGGCGGCGTGCAGTAGCGGCTCGCCGCCGGTGAAGCTCACGGCCTCGTGCGGGACTTCCCGCAGCAGGTTGGCGATGACGGCGGCCGTCTCCGACGCGGTCATCGGATTCTTGATGGTCGCGAACGTGCGCGAGCCGGCAGCCGTCTCGACCTGGCAGGCGGGATGTGAGCCAGGCTTGTTTTCCGTGTCGCAGTAGCTGCAATCGAGGTTACAGCCCTCGAGCCGCACGAAGACCTGACGGCAGCCGACGTACTTCCCCTCGCCCTGTATCGAGGAGAAGATCTCGATGAGGTTCTCGTTGCTTGCGTTCATCGTCAATCCCTCGTGTAAGTGACCGACGACGTCGGCGTCTCGTAGACCGTGATAGCAAAGAGCTCGCTGTCGCGCACGAAGGCGTCATTTCCTGCAAGCTCCTCGAAGATGATGCGCGCGAGATTTTCTGCCGTCGGGTTGATGCCCGCAGCGAACGGCTCGAGCTCGTTGAGGAAGCGGTGGTCAAAGCGGTCGAGCACGCCCTTCAGCGCGTTCTTGATGGCCTTGAAGTCGACGAGCATGCCGAGCTCGTCGAGCTCCGTGCCGCGCACGACTGCCTCGACCTTCCAGTTGTGGCCGTGCAGGCGGTCGCACTTGCCCGGGTAATTGACGACGCGGTGTGCCGCTTCAAAGGCACCTTCGACTTTGAGTGTGTACATGGTGATTCCTCCTAAAAACAAACCTCCCTGCATAGAGAGGGAGGTGATTTCTTACTTCTTGATCGACTTCTCGATCGACTTTGTGTTCTTGACGTTGCCGACGATGTCGTTCATGCTCATGGCGCGCGTGTGCTGCGTATGGCTCCACTCGTGCTCGTTGCGGTGGATGAAGCCGAGGAAGATGATCGGGATCCACGAGTAGATGAAGACCGGATACAGGAGCATGTAGAGCCAGGACTTCCACTTCGCGCGGATCTTGATCAGGATGATCATCGGCAGGATGTACTGGCCGAGCATGATGGCCGTCATGAGCTGCGACGGCATGAAGTTGTAGATATTCGTGTAGAACGGCGGGAAGGCGAGCTGGATGTAGCTGATGACGATGAAGATCGTCGAGATCATCAGGAAGTGCGGCTGCATGAGGTAGATGCACTCATCCCACATGCGGATGTCCTTGTGCTTCCAACCGGCCTTGAGCATCTTCGGGATGAAGCGGTTGCCGACATCGAACTGGCCCTGCGCCCAGCGGCGGCGCTGGTTCCACGACTGCTTGAACGTCAGCGGCTTCTCGTCGTAGATGATAGCGTCGTGCGCCCAGCTCGTCTTGATGCCTTCGGCCATGCACTTCATCGTGAACTCCATGTCCTCCGTCAGGCAGGTCGCCTGCCAGCCGTGCTTCTTGAGGATCTCAGAAGCAAAGCACATGCCCGTGCCGCCGAGGCAAGCCGAGAGGCCGATGTTCGACTTCGCGAGATGCGAGATGTAGCAGATGACCCAGAACGCGATGGCAAACGTGCCAGAGACCCATGTGTCGTACGGGTTCTTCGCGTCCATGTAGCCCTGGATGACCTTATCGCCCTTGCAGAGCCTATTGTTCATCTCCATGAGGAACTGCGGATGCACGAGGTTGTCGGCATCGAAGACGCAGACGGCATCGTACTGCTTGTCCATCTTGAACAGGCGGTCGAACATCCACTGGAGCGCATAGCCCTTGCTCTTCTTCGTCGGATGCGTGCGCACGTGGACGAGCGCCCCCGCCTTCTCTGCAATCTCCGCCGTGTTGTCCGTGCAGTTATCGGCGATGACGTAGATGTCGTACATATCCTTCGGATAGTTGAGCTGCTTGAGGTTCTCGACGAGCTGGCCGATGACGGCATGCTCGTTGTGCGCCGCGACGACGAGCGCAAAGGTCTTGCGCGGCGTCTTGATCTTGACCTCTTTCTTGCGCCACATGCCGCAGAAGCCGATGACGAAGAAGTAGAGCGTGAAGAGGAAGATCAAGATCTGCATTGGCACCATGATGATGTCAAAAGGATGTGTGAACAAAAACAATCAGCCTTTCTTTGCAAAACTTGCCAGCAGAGAATTGACGATGCCAAGGACCGCATACGTGGAGAAGATGGCGACAGCGAGAGCCGCGAGAAGCGATGCGTGGCCGAGCCAGAGGATGGCGAGGAACATGACGAGTGCGACGACCTTCGAGAGCAGGTAGATGGGCTCTGCCCCATCACCCTTGAAATTCGGGTAGTGGACGTGGCTGACCATGAGCCAGCCGACGAACGCCATGACGATCGGGTACGCGATGCCGAACGTCATCGGGTCGATGCCGAGCTGCACGAAGAGCAGCGTCGTCATCGCGACGATGTTGCCGCCGGCCGGAATGGCGAGGCCCATGAAGTAGCCGTGCACGACCGAGGCGTTGACGTTGAAGCGCGCGAGGCGCCACATGCCGCAGATCGCGAAGAAGATCGCGACGACGATGCCGAGGATGCCGTGGTTGTGCAGCACGAAGGCCCAGGCGAGGAATGCCGGTGCGATGCCAAATGAGCCGAGGTCGCAGAGCGAATCCATCTCCTTGCCCATCTCACTGGCCACGCCGAAGAAGCGCGCCGTGCGGCCATCGAGCCCGTCAGCGACGAGTGCGAGCAGGATGAAGATCGAGCCCCAGATAAAGTTGTGGTTGTACGTGGAAAGAATCGAACACATGCCGAAGACAAGGTTCGATGAAGTACACATATTCGGTATTAACCTGCGATAGTCCATCAGTCTTTTATCCTCCCGATAATGGTTTTGCCTCCCATGACCTTCTGGCCCTTCTCGACCGTCACCGCGACGTCTTTCGGCATGACGACCTCGAGGCACGAGCCGAACTTGATCATGCCGTAGAGCTCTCCCTGCTTGAGCTTGTCGTCGAGCGTGACGTAGGAGACGATGCGGCGGGCCAGGATGCCCGCAATCTGCTTGACGGTGATGCGCATGCGGCTGTTCTCGATGCCGAGCAGGTGATGCTCATTCTCGAAGCCCACCGTGTCCTTGTAGGCCGGACGGAAGCGGCCGCAGTAATACTTCTGCAGCTTGATTTCCCCGTCGATGGGGCTGCGGTTGACGTGCACGTTGAAGACCGACATGAAGATGATGACCTTGTTGCACGGCTCCTGGAGGAAGCCGTCCTCATCCGTCTCGAGCGGCACGATGTCCGTGACCGTACCATCAGCCGGCGAGAGCACGACGGACGGGTCCTGCTCGATATGGCGGTTCGGATTGCGGAAGAAGTAGCAGAAATAGAGCATGAGGACGAATGGTATGACGGCAGCCAGCGGATGGAACGACCAACCAAAGAGCAGCGTCAGCACAAAGCATCCCCCGATGAACGGGTATCCTTCTGAAATAATCGGAGTCAAACCTCCACCTCCTGATCTCATTGTTTATCGCTCCTCATGCAAGCAGATGCCCGCATAAGGAGCAGGCCAGTTTCGCCACTGGCCTGCCTGCTAATTTACAATTATAACGGATTGCCCTGCCTTTGTCCATACGAGATGGCCATCAAGGCGCATGCGTCCGTGACTTTTCTCATCACTTCTCACTTCTTGGCGTGATGGACCTTAAGCACGAACTTCGGCAGCGCCATGAGGCGGCCGGCGCGCTTCGGCTGCAGCATGCCGCGGAAGAGCCATTCGAGCTTGGCTTTCTGCATCCAGCGCGGCGCGCGCTTCATGACGCCGGCCATGACGTCGAGCGTGCCGCCGACGCCGATCGAGACGGGCACGCCGAGCTCGTCCTTGTGGGCGTAAAGCCACTTCTCCTGCTTGGGCACGCCGAGCGCCACGAGCAGGAGGTCAGGCTTCGCCTTGCGGATCTCCTCGATGATGACTGGCTCATCCTTCTTCGAGAAGAAGCCGTTGCGCGTGCCGACGATCTCGATGCCTGGGTAGAGCGTCTCTGCCTTCTTCTTGGCGAGCTCTGCCACGCCGGGCGCTGAGCCGAAGAAGAAGATGCGGCGCTTTTTCTCCGGCGCGCGGCGCATGAGTTCCTGCGCGAGGTCGTAGCCGGCGACGCGCTCCGGCATCTCGTGGCCGAGGTGGTGCGCAGCCCAGACCGTCCCCGCCCCATCCGGCACGACAAGTGCGGCATCATTGAGAATCTTCATGAGCTCGTGGTCATGCGTCGCGCGCATGATCATCTCGGCATTGGCCGTGGCGACGAGCACGCCGCTCATCTCATCCATATACGTCTCCACCTGGGCGACGGCTTCATCCATCGTGACAGGGTCGACCTTGACCCCGAGGATATCGATCTTCTTCGGCACGTTGTTACCCTCCCATAGACAAGACCGCAGGCTGCGGCCCTTCATGATATAAGATAGATTCTATCATAAATTGGGCCAATATGCAAAGAATCCCGGGCACCTCGAAAGGTACTCGGGATTCTTTCAGAGAGCAGATGCCTCTGAATACGCAGGAGACTCAGTTCTCCTTCTTCTCTTTTTTCTTGACGGCCGTGCGGATGGAGAGCTCGCGGAGCTGCTTCTCATCGACAGGCGACGGAGCGTTCGACATGACGTCGCGCGCGCTCTGCGTCTTCGGGAAGGCGATGACGTCGCGGATTGACGGGCGCTTCGCCATGAGCATGACGAGGCGGTCGAGGCCGAATGCGAGACCGCCATGTGGCGGCGTGCCGTACTGGAAGGCATCCATCATGAAGCCGAACTTCGTATGAGCCTGCTCCGGTGTGAGGCCGAGGGACTCGAAGACCTTCTCCTGCAGGTCGGCGTTGTAGATACGCAGCGAGCCGCCACCAATCTCGACGCCGTTGAGGACCATGTCGTAAGCCTTGGCCTTGACATCGCCCATGCGGTCCGTGTTGAGGAGGTCGATATCCTCGTCGCGCGGAGCCGTGAACGGATGGTGCATGGCCTTGAAGCGGTGCTCCTCGTCGCTCCACTCGTACATCGGGAAGTCGACGACCCAGAGGAAGCGGAGCTTGTCCGGATCGATGAGGCCGCGCTCCTTGCCCATCTCGAGGCGGAGCTGGCCGAGCGCCGTGTCGACGACGAGGCGCTTGTCGGCGACGACGAGCAGCAGGTCGCCCGTCTTGGCGCCTGTTGCCTCGGCAATCTTGGCGAACGTCTCATCCTCGTAGAACTTCTTGAACGGGCTCTTGATGCCCTCTTCCGTGTACTGGATCCAGGCAAGGCCTTTGGCGCCGTAGACCTGAACGAACTTGACGAGGTCATCGAGGCGGCGGCGCGGGATATCCGCATAGCCGTCGACCTTGATGCACTTGACCATGCCGCCATTCTCGATGACGGAGTTGAAGACCTTGAAGCTCGAGCCCTTGACGTACTCGGAGATGTCCATGAGCGGCATGTCGAAGCGGAGGTCCGGCTTGTCGGAACCGTACTTGTCCATAGCCGTATCCCACTCCATGCGCTCGAACGGCGTCGGGACGTCAGCGCCGATGGCCTTCTTGAAGAGCTCCTTGATCATCTCCTCCATCAGCGTCAGGATATCATCCTGATCCATGAAGCTCATCTCGATATCGAGCTGAGTGAACTCCGGCTGGCGGTCGGCGCGCAGGTCCTCATCGCGGAAGCAGCGGACGATCTGGAAGTACTTCTCGAAGCCGGCGACCTGCAGGATCTGCTTGAAGATCTGCGGGGACTGCGGCAGCGCGTAGAACTCGCCCGGGTTGACGCGGCTCGGGACGAGGAAGTCGCGAGCGCCTTCCGGCGTGCTCTTGCAGAGCATCGGCGTCTCGATCTCGAGGAAGCCGTTGCGGTCGAAGAAATCGCGCATGATCTTCGTCACGCGGTGACGCAGGATGATGTTCTTCTGCATCTCCGGGCGGCGCAGGTCGAGATAACGGTACTTGAGGCGGACCATCTCGTCCACATCAACGCCGTCCTGGATGTAGAACGGCGGCGTCTTCGACGGATTGAGGATGCGCAGCTCGGCGCAGACGACCTCAATCTCGCCCGTCTCGATGTTCGGGTTGATCGTCTCCTCGCTGCGCGCACGGATCTTGCCGCGGACGGCGATGCAGAACTCATTGCGCAGGGACTCTGCCTTGTGGAACGTTCCTTCGTTCATGGCAGCCTCGTCGAATACGACCTGGACGAAGCCAGAGCGGTCGCGCATGTCGACGAAGATCAGTCCGCCGTGGTCACGACGGCGGGAGACCCAGCCGCAGAGTACGACTTCCTGGCCGACGTCCGTCTTGCGAAGTACACCGCAATGATGGGTGCGCTTCATACCTTGTAATGTTTCCATTAACCTTTCACCTCAGCACATAGCTTTTCTATAATTGCATCAAAAGAAACCTTCTGCTGCACACTCTTTTCCATATCCTTGAGCATGACACAGGATTCTTTGACTTCATCTTCACCGATGATCAGCGCAAAGCGGGCATTTGCCTTGTTTGCCTGTTTCATCTGGGCCTTCATACTGCGGCCCGCATAGTCCATCGAAGCCTTGAGGCCGGCGCGGCGCAGCTTCGTCAGGAGCGTGAACGCCGGGGCCTTGGCCGCCTCGCCGAGCGCGACGACAAAGGCATCCGTCTTCTTCGGCTGCTCGGGGATCAGGCCCTGCTTCTCGAGGGCCAGGAGCACGCGCTCGAGGCCCGTCGCAAAGCCGACGGCCGGCGTCGGCTTGCCGCCGATCTCCTCGATGAGGCCGTCGTAGCGGCCGCCGCCGGCAACAGCGCTCTGCGCGCCGAGCGGCGCGTACTTGATCTCGAAGGCCGTCTTCGTGTAGTAGTCGAGGCCGCGCACGAGACGCGGGTCGAGCTCAAACTCAATGCCGGCATTCGTCAGGTAGCTCTGGACCTTCTCGAAGTGCTCGCGGCACTCGTCACAGAGGCAGTCCGTGATCTTCGGCGCATCGGCCATGTAAGGCTTGTCGGCATCGACCTTGCAGTCGAGGATGCGCAGCGGGCTGCGCTCGAAGCGGTCCTGGCAGTCCTCGCAGAGGTCATCGAGCTTGTCGCGGAAGTAGTCCTGCAGGACCTTGCGGTAGACAGGACGGCACTTCGGGCAGCCGACCGAGTTAAGGCTGAGCTTCAGGTCCTTGAGCCCGAGCGACTGCAGGAAATCGACGGCCAACATGATGATCTCAGCATCGGCCATCGGGTTCTCCTCGCCGAGCGACTCGACGCCGAACTGATGGAATTCGCGCATGCGGCCGGCCTGCGGGCGGTCGTAGCGGAACATCGAACCGATGTAGAAGAGCTTGACGAGCGAGGAGTCGCCGTAGAGCTTGTTCTGCAGGTAAGCGCGCACGACTGACGCCGTGTTCTCCGGGCGCAGCGTGATGCTGCGTCCGCCGCGATCCTCGAACGTGTACATCTCCTTGTCGACGACATCGGTGCCTTCGCCGATACCGCGATGGAAGAGCTCCGTGTGCTCGAAGAGCGGCGTGCGGATTTCTTCAAATCCGTAACGGCCGCAGATCTCGCGGATCTTCCCTTCGATGTAGTTCCATTCGCCGACGGTGTCGGGCAGGATGTCTTTTGTTCCCCGAGGGGCATTGGTGAGCATGAATCGTTCCCCCTGTATGAATTATGATGGATTGCCGTACGCTTCGTCGAGAAGCGCGCGGCGCTTTTCGATGTAGATATCGATGTCGCGCAGGTACGTCACGAGGTCCTTCGCGTTGAACGAGGACTTCATGCGCTTCCTGCGAAAATCGACGCCCTTCGTCGTCGCCGCACCGCCGATGCCGATGATGGTCTGGTGCTCCTCCATGATCTGGATGTTGTACATGCCTTCCGCACCGGCGCGGCAGCAGCCGACGTTCTCGAGGTCGCCGCTCATGTAGCCCTGGCGGTAGAGGTAGTACGGGCGCATGCCGAGCTTCTCGACATAGGCCATCGCAACTTCCGACATGCGGCGCGTCTCCTCGTCGGACGGCAGCTCGACGTGCTGGTCCTCCATGAGGAGGCGCAGGCGCGAGCCGCGCTTGAGGGCCAGGGCGTGCAGCGTGATGTCGTCCGGTCCGAGCGCCGTGACCTTCTCCATTGTGTCGCGCACATCTTCGGCCGTCTCGCCTGGCAGGCCGAGGATGAGGTCCATGTTGATGTGCGGGATGCCGGCCTCACGCAGCGCGTGGAACATCGTGACGACGTCTTCCGGCGTGTGCTGGCGGCCGATGCGGTGGAGCGTCTTTGCCTGCATCGTCTGCGGGTTGACGCTGACGCGAGAGACGGAAAGGCGCTTCATCATCTCGATCTTCGCGGGCGTGATGCTGTCCGGACGGCCCGCCTCCACCGTGAACTCCACGATAGAGGGCCCATAGAAAGCATTATATACCATATTGAGCATTTCGGCAAAGGCTTCATCCGGCAGGCTCGTCGGCGTGCCGCCGCCGACGTAGATATTCTGCACGCGGAAGCCGTAGTGGTCGATGGCCTTTTTGGCCGCGAGCAGGTCTTTCTCGAGGACAGTCATGAACTCCGCGATGCGCTTCTTGCCCGGCAGGATGTTCGACGGGAACGAGCAGTAGAGGCAGCGCGTCAGGCAGAACGGGATGCCGACGTAGACGCTGACCGTCTTTTCGTCCGACTGCGCGAGGAATGGCAGTTGGCGGAACGCCATCGGCACGATGACGCGCGCCTTTGCCTCGCTGCAGGCGTAGTCCGACTGCAGGCGCTCGATGATATCTTCTTCCCCCATGCCGCCGCGGATCCAGCGGTGTACGATCTTCGTCGGGCGCACGCCATGCAGAATGCCCCAGGGTGCCTGGGGCATATCGAGTTCTTCGCAGAAGATATGGTAGAGATTGAGCTTGATCAGGCGGTTGACCGCCGCGCCCTCGCGCTCGTCGAGTGCTCCCGTGCCGCGCCGCACAAAAGAAGTGGCGTGGCCTGCGAGGTCAAAGAGCATGAGCTTCGACTCGATGACGACGCGCCCGTCCTCGGTGTCGGGCAGGCGGTGGTTGATGACGGAGAGCTGCAGGTAGTCGGCCTCGCCCTGGCGCCCCACGGTTTCCACCTTGAAGAGCACGAGCACCTCGCGCACAATCTTCGAGATGATCTCCTTGCGGTTGTTGAGCGTGAATGTCCGGACCGTCAGCTTTGCCTCTTGGGTCCCTGCATGTACTGCCGTCACTTCTGGGCCTCCTGGCACTCCTTGCAGAGGCCGAAGAACTTGACCTGATGGTCGCTGACCGTGAAGCCGAGCTTTTCCTTGATGTCGTCCTCGAGCGGCTCTAAGAGGTCGTCCTGGAACTCGATGACCTTGCCGCAGTTCGTGCAGATCAGATGGTGGTGATGGTGCTTCGACGGATCCGTCCTGTTGACCTCGTAGCGGCTGCAGCCGTCGCCGAACTCCATCTTCTGCAGGATGCCGAGCTCCGAGAGCAGCTCGAGGCTGCGGTAGACCGTGGCGAGGCCAATCTCGGATTTGTTGTCGCGCAGGATGCCGTGTACATCCTCAGCCGAAAAGTGCTCGCCCGGATGGTCGAGGAAGATCTGGAGGACGACCTGGCGCTGCGGCGTCATCTTGTGCTGGCGCTCCTGCAGCATGCGCTTGAGGTCGTCCATCGTGAAAGTCTGTGACATAATATAGTCCCCTTTTCTATCGTCTATTGATTCTTGATCCCTGCTACCCCTCTGTATCATTGTTTCATTTCATTCACAGGATATCGTAACATTTCAAATGCATATATTATAACAAAAATGTGAAAAAAATACAATCAAAAGAGAACTGAAATCAACTGTTCTAGACGCTCTGTACTCACTGTCCCGTGCGGCTGCTCAGGGCGCGGGAGACGCTGTAGACGTTCTTGAGACGGCGCATCTTCGTCATGATCTGGGAGACCTGCGTCGCGTTCTTGACGTCGAGGCCCATGATGATGGTCGACGTCTTGTTGCTGCGGTTCGGATTGGCGTTGACGCTGTGGATGTTGATCTTCATCTCCGACGGCACGGCGAGGAGCTCTGCGAGCACGCCGCTCTTGTCGTTGCAGACGATCTCAATCTCGACCGTGTAGTCCTTGTCGAGGCCGATATCCCAGCTGACCTCGATCATGCGCGAGAGGTCGTTGTCGCGCAGGACGTTCGGGCAGTCCGCGCGGTGGACGGAGACGCCGCGGCCCTTGGTGACGAAGCCCGTGATCGGGTCGCCGGGAATCGGGTTGCAGCAGCGGGCCAGGCGGACGAGCAGACCGCTCTCGCCCTCGACGAGCACGCCGTGGCTCGAGCGGTTGCGCTTGCCGACGTGCTGCGGCGTCTTGAGCTCCGAGAGCATCTTCGAGACGTCGGGCGGCGTGGCTTCCTTGAGGTCCTTCTTGTAGAGCTCGATGAGCTTCGTCATGACGCTGCGCACCGTGATGCCGCCGTAGCCGAGTGCGGCGAGAAGGTCTTCCTCACTGAGGATGTTGAGCTTGTCCGCGACCTGCTGCAGGCGCCCTTCCTTGAGCAGGGATTTGGGCGCATAGCCGAGGCGCTTGGCCTCGTCCTTGATGAGCTCGAGGCCCTGCTCGATGTTCTCCTCGCGCTTCTCCTTCTTGAACCACGAGCGGATCTTGCTGCGCGTCTCCGACGAGGCGACGATGTTGAGCCAATCGCGGCTCGGGCCGTTGTTCGCCTTGTTGGTGATGACGGAGACGATGTCGCCGTTCTTGAGCTTGTACTCGAGCGGCACGAGCTTGCCGTTGACCTTGGCGCCGACGCAGTGGTGGCCGACTTCCGTGTGGATGCGGTAAGCAAAGTCAATCGGGATGGAGCCCTTCGGCAGGTCGACGACGTCACCCTTCGGCGTGAAGACGAAGACCTCGTCCGAGAAGACGTCGACCTTGAGCGCCTCGAAGTACTCCTTCGGGTCGCTGAGTTCCTGCTGCAGGTTGACCATCTGGCGCAGCCAGCTCATCTTCTGGTCGACGGCACCCGTTGCCTTGGCGCCCTTGCCCGCTTCCTTGTATTTCCAGTGCGCGGCGACGCCGTACTCCGAGACCTGATGCATCGCAAACGTGCGGATTTGGATCTCGAGCGGATAGCCGCGCGTCATGACCGTCGTGTGCAGGGACTGATAGCCGTTCGACTTCGGCATGGCGATGTAGTCCTTGAAGCGGCCCGGGATTGGCTTCCACATCGCGTGGATGACGCCGAGCACACCGTAGCAGTCCTTGACCGAGTCGACGAGCACGCGCACGGCCGAGAGGTCGTAGATCTCACTGAGCTCCTTGTTGTCGCGCTTCATCTTCTTGTAGATGCTGTAGAAATGCTTCGCGCGGCCGCTGATGTCCGCCTTGATGTGCGCCTCGGCAAGCTTCTCCTTGATCTGCTCGATGGACGTATCGATGAACGTCTGGCGCTCCTTGCGCTTCTGCTTGACGTTCTCGACGAGGTCGTAGTAGATTTCCGGCTCGAGGTAGCGCAGGCAGAGGTCCTCGAGCTCCCACTTGATGCTCGAGATGCCGAGACGGTTCGCGAGCGGCGCGTAGATCTCAATCGTCTCGCGCGCGATGCGCTTCTGCTTGTCCTCGCGCATGTACTTGAGCGTGCGCATGTTGTGCAGGCGGTCCGCGAGCTTGATCATGATGACGCGGATGTCCTTGGCCATCGCGAGGAACATCTTGCGGTAGCTCTCGAGCTGAGCCTCTTCCTTCGATTTATACTGCAGGCGTCCGAGCTTCGTCACGCCGTCGATGAGCATCGCGACCTCGTCGCCGAACATCTCCTTCATCTGGTCGTTCGTGTAGATCGTGTCTTCGACGACATCGTGCAGCAGAGCCGCGCTGATGGTCGCGTCGTCGAGATGCAGCTGCGTGAGGATCTGGGCGACGTGCAGCGGGTGGATGATGTACGCCTCCCCCGACACGCGCGTCTGCCCGGCATGGGCCTTTCTCGCGAGTTCATAGGCGCGCCGGATGAGGTCGAGGTCGGCCTTCGGCGAATACGATTTGACAGCGTCGAGGATGTTCTCGATCGTCACCGGTTCTTTCTCTTTGTCATTCATACATCCCACTCCTTTTTGTCATCACGCATAGACTTGCCGCGTGATGCAAGGTCTTTCTGTTTCTCTATCCCTGTCAGATGACCTTGTGCCGCCGGTACGTCGGCGAAGCGTCCAGTTCCATCTTTCCCTGCTTGCCCTGAACGGGTGGCAAATAATAGCGATTTTCATTGAGATTCTCTCTTAGGATACCTAATTCTTGGAAAATGCGCAAGGCCGCACCCATCGTATACTGCGAAATATGATGGAATGACTGGCAAAAACCTGCTGTGAGCGCCGCTGTGTCAAAGGGAATCAGTCCCTGCCCCCTCTGCATGGCGTAGAGGTAGCGGTAGATATCGCGCAAGAGTTCCTTCTCGGGGAAGACGCGCTCGCTCTGTGCAGGGCTCAGGTCCTCGACCATGCACTGCAGGCTGCGGCGCCCGTTCCACTCATTGATGGCTGGCGCGTAGACGACGTCGAGTGTTTCGCGGTTGACCGCGGCGGCGAGGTCAGCGCGGTTCCACATCAGGCTCGTCACAGGTGCATCCTCCGTGCCGAGCTTGAAGCGCAGGTGGTTCTGCTCGCGCCCGATGGCCATCGCTTCGCGGCCGCGCACATTGCGGCAGCCGAAATACGGCTTGGGGTTGCCCATGCCGTACGGTTCGAGCAGCGAAAGCTCCTCGACGAGGTCAAGCGTCAGTTCCTCCGGCATCATCTCGAACTCGACCGAGACCTTCGGCTCGTAGTCCTCCTCCGAGAGATGCGCGCCCGCATAGGCGGCAAACGCCGCGCGGAACGCGGGAAGCTCCTCCTCGCGCAGCGAGAGGCCAGCCGCCATCGCGTGGCCGCCGAACTGCAGCAGATGCTCCTTGCAGGCCGAGAGCGCCTCGTACATGTTGAGCCCCTCGATGCTGCGGCACGAGCCGCGGCAGATGCCGTCCTCCTGCACGGAGAGCACGATGGTCGGCTTGTAGAACTTGTCGACGAGCCGTGATGCTGCGATGCCGATGACGCCGGGGTTCCAGCCCTTGCCCGCGACAACGATGGCTTTCGTCTCCGCCATGTCGAGGGACTCGAGCTCCTGCTCCGCCGTCTGGCAGATGGTACTCTCAATCTCGCGCCGCTCCGTGTTGAGCGCGTCGAGCTCGAGCGCGAGCTTGTCGGCCTGCGCGCGGTCCTCCGCCGTCAGGAGTGCGACACCCGTGCGCGCCGACTCGATGCGCCCCGCCGCATTGAGCCGTGGCGCGAGCAAGAAGCCGAGATGACCCGCCGTGATTTTCTTGTCCTTGAGCCCCGCGACCTCGACGAGCGCCGCGACGCCCGGCAGTGCAGTCGCCTCCATGCGGGCCATGCCCTGCTTGACGATGCGGCGGTTCTCCCCGCGCAGCGGCACGATGTCTGCGACCGTGCCGAGCGCGACGAGCTCGAGGTCATCCGTAAAGGCCGACTGGCCGTCCCACAGCTTCCCCGACCGCGCAGCGGCAAGGGCCTGGCAGAGCTTGAAGGCGACGCCGACGCCCGCGAGGTCCTTGTCGGGATACGGGCAGTCCGCGCGATGCGGGTTGAGCACCGCGCAGGCGGGCGGCAGCTCACTGCCCGGCAGATGGTGGTCTGTGATGATGATGTCGAGCTTGCCGGCGCCCTGTATCGCCGCGACGTCCGCGACTGAGGCGATGCCACAGTCCACCGTGACGAGCAGGTCCGACTGCTCCGCAATCTCCTCGAGCGCCCGGCGGTTGAGGCCGTAGCCTTCCGTCATGCGGTCGGGGATGTAGAAGTCCACCTTCGCGCCGAATTTGCGCAGCGTCCGCGTCAGAAGCGACGTCGCCGTCATGCCGTCGACATCGTAGTCGCCGTAGACCGTGATGTGCTCACCCTGCGCCAATGCCTTCTGGATGCGCGCGACGGCCTTGTCCATATCGCGCATCGCGAACGGGTCAGCAAAGGGCAGCCGCTCCGGATGCAGGAAGAGCTCCGCCGCATCGCGCGTGCGGATGCCGCGATGCCAGAGGAGCGCCGCCACCGTCGTATCCCGGCCAATCTCCTGCGCAAACGCCGCTAGCTCCGGCACCGGCTCATACAATTTCCACTTCTTATACAACTCGTATCCCTCTTTGTTACCTTGTGCATTTACGTTATCTATATTATATCATAGTTTACAATGTTTCTCTCTATCATACAGGAAAAGCCAAAACATGACAACTAAAATTTATATGGGATTCGCGGCATTGATATTCTCTCATCGAGAAACTATTGGCAATGGGCCGGGGGATGTATTTCAGCTTTGTCGCGGACGCACCAGACTCGTGAAAGATTATCGTAGCAGGGAGGGTACCATTCCGGTTTCGTCACTCTGTTAAATGGACCGCATGTACCCTTCGCATCCCCAAAGCCCATTCGCCGCCTGCCACGGCGTTCCTTCATCCGTGGCCCAGCAAGTACACGGAGCGGCCCATCCCTGCGGGCAATCACGCCGTTCCTGCAAGCGGAATGGTACCCTCCCTGCTCAGTTACTTTCGAGCCCCGAGCCGCTCTCAAGCGCAGACCTGCATCACATAGGAACTAAGAAACGCAACTGCATGGAGCTCAAAGCGACTGTCACGCATGGACTCAGGGGCGGGGGCTGTATTTCACCTGCAGGAGCACAGTGACTGCCCGCAGGGCTGGGCCCCGATACAGCGTCTTCTTGACACGGCGATGTCAGAACACCGCGGCAGGCGGCGAAATTGCTAGAATAGAAGGCGTGACATGGGGCCCATTCAACGGAGCGACGAAGCTGAAATACAGCCCCCGCCCCCTGCTCCGATGTCAATCGAAAGCGGATGGTGCAATATAAAAAAGAGACTGCCTCAGCAGCAGTCTCTTGAAAAATCCAATATGCGATTTTACGCAGCCTCTGGTTTCGGCTGGTGCTTCTTCTTCTCGCCCCAGTTGCGGAAGACAATCCAGAGCGGGCTCGCGATGAAGATCGACGAGTAGCAGCCGACGGTGAAGCCGACGAGCAGGGCAAACGCGAAGTCTTTCGTCGTGTCGCCACCGAAGAAGTAGAGGGCGGCCGTCGTGAAGAGGACGGTGAAGACCGTGTAGAGCGAACGCGTCAGCGTCTGATAGATACTGCGGTTGACGAGCTCGTCGATGTTGCCGCCGCGGCGGAAGTGCAGCTTGAGGTTTTCGCGGATGCGGTCGAAGATGACGATCGTATCGTTGATCGAGTAACCGACGATGGTCAGCAGTGCCGCGATGAACGAGGAATCAATCTGGCGCTGCGTCAGCGAGAAGACCGCGAGCACGATGAGGATATCGTGGATGAGCGCGAGGACGGCGGCGATGCCGAAGCGCAGCTCAAAGCGGTATGCGACGTAGAGGATAATCAAGGCCCACGAGACGACGAGGGCGAGGACGGCGTTCGTGATGAGCTCGCCGCCGATCGTTGCACCGACTTTCTCTTCACGCAGGACCTGATAGTCGCCGACATCCGTCTTGAGTGTCGCCATGACTTCCTTGCGCTGGTCCTCCTCGAGGTCGCGCGTGCGGATCATGACGTCTTCCGATTCCTTGACGTCGGACTGTGCGCCCGACAGCTGGATGGTCGCATCGTCGAGGTCGTACTTTGCGAGGCTCGTGCGGACTTCTGCGATGCTGACCGGCTGGCTGAACTTGAGGTCAATGATGGTACCGCCGGTGAAGTCGATACCGAAGTTGAACCCGCGGACGGCCATGCAGATGAGGCCCGGGATGATGATCAAAGCGGAAATGAGGAACCAGATTTTCCGATGACCTGCTATATCGAATTTAAGCATCCTTCTTCAAATCCTCCTTTTTCAGATCCTCTTTTTTCCAGAGCATGAAGCCCGTAACACCATAGGCACCCGGCTTCTCAAAGAGCTTGGAGTCGACCATGAGCTTGAGCATGTAATGCGTCAGCGTGATGGCGGTGAACATCGAGAGCAGTGTGCCGAGGCCCAGCGTGATGGCGAAGCCGCGGATCGTGCCCGTGCCGAGGAAGAACAGGACGGCTGCGGCGATGATCGTCGTGATGTTCGAGTCGAAGATCGTCGTGAAGGCGCGCTTAAAGCCCGACTCCATCGAGAGGCGCAGCGTCTTGCCTTGGATCTGGTACTCTTCCTTGAAGTGCTCGAAGATGAGGACGTTCGCGTCGACGGCCATACCGATGGACAGGATGATACCGGCGACACCCGGCAGGGTCAGCGTCGCATCGAGCAGGTACAAGAGGCCGAGCAGCATGATCGTGTAGGCCATCAGGGCGATGTCGGCGATGAAGCCCGACATGCGGTAGAAGAGGATCATGAATAAGAGGACTGCGCCGAGGCCGACGGCAAAGGCGAATTCCGACTTATCCTTGGAATCCTGTCCGAGCGTCGGGCCGACCGTGCGCGTCTCGATGATGTTGACCTTGACCGGCAGCGCGCCGCTGCGGAGGACGACGGCAAGATTCTGCGCCTCTTCGAGCGTCTTCTGGCCCGAGATCTCGGCCTTGCCGCCGAGGATCGGCTCGCGGACATTCGGTGCCGTCAGCACCTCACCATCGAGCAGGATGGCGATCGTACGGCCGACGTTCTTCGTCGTGAGGTCGGCGAACTTCTTCGCGCCCTCATCCGTGAATTCGAGGTTGACGACGTTCTGGCCGTTCTGCTGATTCGTCGCGGCCTGTGCGTCCTTGAGGTCGGTACCCGTGAGCACCGTGTTGCCCTCTTCATCCTTGAATTCGAGCATAGCCGTCTTGCCGATGGTCTTGATAGCGGCATCCGGGTCCTTGACGCCCGGCAGCTCGATGATGACGCGGCGCTCGCCCTCACGCTGGATGATTGGCTCGGTGAGGCCCAGCGCGTTGACGCGCTTCTCCATGATGGTGACGACGCGGTTCATCGCATCATCGTTGACTTTTGCTACATCTGTGTCCTCGGCTTCGAGCACGACATGCGTGCCGCCCTGCAGGTCGAGGCCCTGGCGTATGGAGTTGGCCAAAGGCTTGACGAAGGCAAGGAATATGCCGACGATGGCCACGATGCAGACAATGAGTTTGATGAGACTATTCTTTCTCAACGTTTCACAACCCTTTCTACGTGGTCTATTTATTTGGTTCAATCCGACGCGTTTCCGTCAGGATCAGATTGACTCTTGCATCATGCGCTTCCATCGGGACGCTCGGGACGACCTGGCCATCAAAGGTCAGTGCTGCACGGTAAGCCTGTGGTGCCTTTTCCGCAAGGTAGCGGTCGTAGTAGCCGCCGCCGAGGCCGAGGCGGTCCCCCGCTGGCGAGAACGCCGCACCGGGCACGACGACAAAGTCGACTTCAGAGGCAGGGATGATGGACTGTTCCTCCTCGCGGACGGTCAGGATGCCGAACTTGCCCCGCACGAGCGAGTCGAGCGACGGCAGGTTGACAACTTCCATGAGCCCCTTACCCGTAATGAGCGGCAGGCCGACGCGCTTGCCCGCCTTGAGTGCATGGGCGAGCAAATCATAGAGCTGGACTTCGTCGGGCATCGAGGCGTAGGCGAAGATGGTCTTCGCCTGCTGAAAGCGCGGCTCCTCGTAGAGTCTTGCGAGAATGGCCCGGCTCTTTTCCTCATGCTGCTCCTTCGTCAGCCCCTTGCGGAAGGTGAGCATCTTCTGACGAAGCGCCTTCTTCTCGGCGAGCTTTTTCTCGTGCAGCGTCGTCATCAGGCGGCCTCCTGCTGCGTGACGTTGGCGTTGACGCTCGAGCGCACGACTTCGATGACGACACCGTCGGCAATCTTGAGCTTCAGCGACTTGTCGCCAATCTCCTCGATCGTACCGTAGATGCCGCCGATCGTGATGACCTGGTCACCCTTCTTGAGGCTGTCGAGCATCGCACGGCGGCGGCTCTGCTGCTTTTTCTGCGGACGATAGAGCAGGAAGTAGAAAATCGCGACCATGACGACGATTGGACCGAGCGTCCCAAGTGTTTCTGGACTCATAATGAACAACTCCTTTTACTTTGACATCGTTTCTCTTGTATTTGTATATTCCTAATTTCACACACAGCGCGCTCACTGCTTGCCATGCATCTGGTAATGATTGAAGAAATCGCTGCGGAACTCCGTGAAGCGGTCATCGAGGATAGCCTGACGCATGCGGCGCATGAAATCCTGCAGGAAGTAGAGATTGTGCAGCGACAGGAGGCGCAGGCCGAAGATCTCGTTCGCGCGCACGAGGTGGCGGATGTAGGCGCGCGTGTAGCCATTGCGGCAGGCATAGCAGCCACAACCCTCCTCGAGCACATGGTGGTCATGCGTGAACTGCGCGTTCTTCATGACGAGACGGCCCGTCCAGGTCATGGCCATGCCGTTGCGTGCGACGCGCGTCGGGTAGACGCAGTCGAACATGTCGATGCCGCGCTGCACGCCCTCGACGAGGCAGTCCGGCGTGCCGACGCCCATGAGGTAGCGCGGCTTGTCCTGCGGCAGAAGAGATGTCGAGTACTCGAGCATCTCGTACATGAGTTCCTTCGGCTCGCCAACCGAAAGGCCGCCGACCGCGTAGCCCGGCAGGTCCATCGCCGTCGTCTCGCGGGCACTCCACTCGCGCAGCTCCTTGTACATACCGCCCTGCACGATGCCGAAAAGGCCCTGATTCGGGGCTGTCATCGCCTCCTTGCAGCGCTTGAGCCAGCGGATCGTGCGCTCCGTCGATTTCTTGGCATAGTCGTAGTCGGCCGGATACGGCACACACTCATCGAAGGCCATGACGATGTCCGAACCAAGCGCCATCTGGACTTCCATCGAGACCTCCGGCGAGAGGAACTTCTTCGATCCGTCGATGTGCGAACGGAACGTCACGCCTTCCTCCGTGATCTTGCGCAGGTCACCGAGGCTGAAGACCTGGAACCCGCCGCTGTCCGTCAGGATGGCGCGGTCCCAGTGCATGAACTTGTGCAGGCCGCCGGCCTCGCGGATGAGGTCCATGCCCGGGCGCAGGAAGAGATGGTAGGTGTTCGAGAGGATGATGCCGGCGCCAAGGTCACGCAGCTCATCCGGCGAGACGCCCTTGACGGACGCCTGCGTGCCGACCGGCATGAAGATTGGTGTCGGGAAGCTGCCGTGCGGCGTGTGGATGATGCCTGCGCGCGCCCCCGTGCGCTCGTCCTTCTTGACGAGCTCATATGTGATAGCAGTCAAATAAAAACCTCAACTTTCACTGTTTTTTTGATTATTTGCCCTGACGCGAGGCGAGTTCTTCGCGCAGAGCGCGCTTCATCAGCGCAAGGTCCGGAGTCACACCCGTCCAGAGTGTGAAGGCCGCCGCCCCCTGGCCGGCCAGCATGCCCTCGCCGTTGATGATGGCGTGGCCGTGCGCCTGCGCCTCGCTGAGGAAGCGCGTGCGCTCCGGCGTGTAGATGATGTCGTAGACGAGCGCGTCTTTCTTGAGCTTCGTCCAGTCGACGGGCGGCATGCCCTCGACATGCGGGTACATGCCGAGTGGCGTCGTGTTGACGAGCAGGTCCGTCACCGCGAGGTGGTCCAAGAAGGCGCCGTCCTCCCAGTGGAGCACCTGGATCTCGCCGTAAGATGCGAACTCCTCAGCGAGGCGCTCGGCCTTCGCCGGGTTGCGCACGCCGAGCGTGATGCGCCGGACCTTGGCGCGCAGCAGGCCCCAGATGACGGCGCGCGCGGCACCACCGGCACCAAGCAGAGTCGCTGCCTTCCCCTTCGGCGAGAAGCCCTGCTGGGCGAGCGGCTGCATGAAGCCAATGCAGTCCGTGTTGTAACCCGTCAGGTGGCCATCCCGGTTGACAACCGTATTGACCGCCCCGATGATGCGGGCGTCCTCATCGACCACATCGAGTTCCGCCATGATGGCCTGCTTGTGCGGAATCGTGACATTCCAGCCCGAAAACTGCATGGCTCTGAGGCCCGCCACCGCTTCCTTGAGTTTCTCCGGTGGCACGGGCAGCGAGATATAGACGTAGTCAAGCCCCGCCTCCTCGATGGCCGCATTCTGCAGCACCGGCGAGAGCGAGTGCGCGATGGGCCAGCCCATGACGCCGAGATTCTTTGTCGTTCCTTTGATCATTGCCTCTCCCCTGCCCATCAGCCGTGTGCGCGACGCGTCTTCGTCAAGAGGTCCATCTTGAGCTCGTAGTAGTCCGGTGTCATATCGAGGTAATGGCGGTGCGGATTCTCAAAGCGCTGCTCCTCTTCCCAGATCTCGTGGTCGAGCTGGTTCTTGACATAGTTACGGATCGCATCGAGTTTCGGCAGCTCTTCCGTGCGCTTGCCCTGGCGGACATAGCACTTGCGCAGGTTCTTGAACGTGCAGTTCTCGAACGAGCGGTTCTTCCACGGTTTCTGCGGGTCAACATAGCGCAGTGGCCGCGAATCGTCCAGCTGCTCGCCGCACTTTGCGATGAGATCCGCGACCGCATGGCCGTTCTCATTGTAGACGCGGTAGAGGTCCTTGAGACCGGGATTCGTGATTTTCTCGACATTTTCCGAGACCTTGATGCGCGGCGCGAAGTGGTCGTTCTCGCCGACGGCCGCGAGCTTGTAGACGGCACCGAAGACTGGCTCCGACTTCGCCGTGATCAGACGCTCGCCGATGCCAAACGAATCGATGCAAGCGCCCTGCTGCGTCAAGAGCGACGAGACCGTGAACTCATCGAGGCTGTTCGAGACGACGATCTTGCAGTCCGACAGGCCCGCCTCGTCGAGCATCTTGCGCACGCGCTTGGAAAGGTACGCGAGGTCGCCCGAGTCGATGCGGATGCCGAGGAGGCGCTTGCCCATCGGCTCGAGAACCTCATGCGCAATGCGGATGGCATTCGGGATGCCCGAATGGATGACATCGTAGGTATCGACGAGCAGGATGGTCGCATCCGGATACGTCTCTGCATACTTCTTGAACGCTTCGTACTCATCACCGTAGAACATGACCCAGCTGTGCGCCATCGTGCCCGAGATCGGGATGCCGAACATCTCGCCAGCCGAGCACGTCGCCGTGCCAACGACACCGCCAATGTAGGCAGCGCGTGCGCCGTACGTCGCCGCATCCATGTTATGGGCGCGGCGGGCGCCGAAGTCCGATACCGCACGGCCGGCAGCCGCCTTGCAGATGCGGCGCGCCTTCGTCGCAATCAGCGACTGATGGTTGATCTGCGCGAGAATGGCCGTCTCCACGAGCTGCGCGTCGATGAGCGGCGCGACGACCGTCAGGATTGGTTCATTCGGATACATGACCGTGCCTTCCGGCAGCGCGTAGATGTCGCCCTTGAAATGGAAGTTCTTGAGGTACGTCAGGAATTCCTCCGAGAACATGTGCTGCTGGCGGAAGTACTCGACATCCTCATCCGTGAAGGTCATGTTCTCCACATACTCGATGACCTGCTCGAGACCCGCGAAGATGGCGAAGCCGCCTTCGTCCGGATTCTGGCGATAGAAGACATCGAACGCCACCTGGACGTCCTTGTCGTGGTCCTTGAAGTAACCATTGGCCATGGTCAGTTCGTAGAAGTCCATCATCATCGTGATATTGCGTTTATCAAACTGTGTTTGCGTCAATGAAGCCAACCCCTTTGATGCCGCACCGGAGCGCAGCCGTACTAGTATAGAAGTATCTTGGACATTCGGATATGGATATACGGTAACAATTATATCATCTTAGCCAGTGGTATGCAAAACGTATCCCGCGAAAAAGCCTGAAAAAGAGCGGAAATACAAGAAAAAAGAGCCGCCGCGCATCGCGCAACAGCTCTCTTCCTTCATTTGAACACAGACACACGCTCTGCAGGAGCAGAATACAGTCAGTAGCCGAGGTCGCGCTTGACCTCGTGCTCGAGCGGCTCCTGCTTGACGAAGTGCTCGAGGTCCTCGCAGAACATCTCGACCGTCTTGTCGCGCGTGTAGGCGAGCGTCATCTTGCCCGAGCAGTGCGGCGTCAGGATGACGTTCTTCGCCGTCCAGAGCGGGTCGCCCTCCGGTATTGGCTCCTTGGCCATGACGTCGAGCGCCGCGCCAGCAAGATGCCCCGCATTGAGCGCCTCGACGAGCGCCGCCTGGTCGATCGAATTGCCGCGGCCGACATTGATGACGAATGCATCTTCCGGCAGCATAGCCAGGCGCTCGCGTGAGATCATGTTCGTCGTCTCCTTCGTGCCCGGCAAGCAGAGAACGAGGATGTCCGTCTTTGGCAGGTACGACTCGAGCTCCTCCTGCTTGACGACCGTGTCGTAGACCGGACTGCGCTTGCGGCCCGTGCGGCTGACGCCGATGATGGCCGCCGGCTGGAACGACTGGATGCGCTCCGCATAGCGCGTGCCGATATCGCCCGTGCCGACAATCGTCACGCGGCTGCCCTTAATGGAGCGCAGCGGCAGGTTGTTCTTCCACTCGTGGCGACGGATGATTTCCGCGTACTCCGGATAGCGGCGCACGAGCATCAGCGTCACCATGACGAGGTGCTCCGCAATCGTCACGCCGTACGCGCCCGACGAATTCGACAGCAGGCAGCCGTCCGGCAGCACGCCCGGCTTCAGCACCGGATCAACGCCGGCCGACACACTGCAGAACCACTTAAGGTGCGGCGCCGCCTCCGCGAGCTTCGAGCCGCCACCCGTCGCCGCCGCATAGATGATGTCGACATCCGCGAGGTGCGGCAGCGCCTCGTCATTCGTCTTATAATATGCGACCTCCATGCTGTGCTGTGCAGCCGCAGCCGATATCTTCTCACGATGCGCATCGTTCATAAAGGAATTCACAACAGCGATCTTCATGAAAAAAGCCCCTTTCTGTCGTCAAGCTTTAAGTTACCGGTATCTATGTTACATTTCTTGAATTCGCCAAAACTCTCCAGAAGCCTTTTCCAAAAAGCAAAAAGATGTTACAGAGTTACAGCAGAACAAAAAAGATATCCCCAGAGAAGGGATGCCTTCTATACTTATCGTCAGGCTGCGCCGCCTTCGTTGTTGGCCTCGCCGCTGCTCCAGACTTTCTGTGCATAGATTGCATTGAAGAGCAGAGCCGCCTGCAGAGCGACCTGCGAGAGGTTTGCACCGAGCGTGCCGATCGTGTTGTCGCCCATCATCATCTGGACCGACAGGATCGACCAGTAGACAAAGTTCGCGATGTTGACGAAGATCCAGAGCGACCAGTTCTCGTTGTACTTGAGCACGTAGAGGACCTGCGCGATAAAGCTGATGACAAAGTTGATCGAGTCGAAGTACGGCAGCTGACCGCCGACACCCGCGAGCACCCACCAGCCGATGGCCCAGGCGAGAAACGCGCCGAAGAACACCTTCTTGCGCGTGCCCGGCTGGAACGAATGCGTCTGCTGCTGGCGTCCCCAGAGGTACCAGCCAATCGGCTGCGAGATGACGTAGACGATGTCCATTGCAAACGAGCCGTACGCATGGCTGATCCACGCAACGTACGTCATCGCCACGCACTGGATAAAGCCAAAGATAAAGGAAATCTTGCGCCCCTTCATGCCGTAGACGAGGCAAATGACACCCGCGAGCCCGAGATCATGCCGATTGGACTGTCTGGCACAATGGCAAAGACCGTGAGCTGCAAGAGAATCAGGATGGTCACGTAGATGACCTCAAAGCGCTTCCAGTTCGTGAAGAGCTGGCTGTAGAACCAATTGTGTTTCGTCATGTCATTTCTCCATTTCCTTGTCCGACAGGATATTCAGCGCCGTCAGCAGCGAGTCGCGCTCCCCCTGCGCCACAAGGTCCGCACTGTTGACGAGACTGTTGACGCCTTCCGCAAGGTCACCCTGATAGAGCACGACGTTGTTGAGGATGGACAGCGTCTCTATGCCGCGCAGCCTGCCGATGACCATGAGAATGCCCGACTCCATGTCGTCCGCCTTGATGCCCTTCTTCGACCAGAACGACTCGACCTCGGCATTGTCGTCGACATAGAAGCCGTCATGCGAGCGCACGATGCCGTAGACCGCCTGCGGTGCATAGCGGTGTGCGAGGTGCAGGAGCCGGTACGACGGCACAGCCGGATAGATCTCCGGCACGTACTTGCGCGAGAGACCGTCATCGCGCACGACCCCCTCCGCAATCACGAGCCTGCCGAGCGGGATGTCCTTCTGCATCGCGCCAGCCGAGCCCACGCGGATGACGTACTTCACGCCGACATTGTGGAGTTCCTCGACACCGATGCCAGCCGACGGCGCCCCGATGCCCGTCGACATCGCCAAGATCCGCTGACCGCGGTATGTGCCGACGACCGACTTGTATTCGCGGTTAAACGCCCAAGGCTGCGGGTCATCCATAAGCTTCGCAATCGTATCCACCCGCGCCGGGTCCCCCATGATGATCGCCCGGTCCGTCCCGATCGCATGTGTCAGCTGCGTATGCGGCTGCGGAGCCTCTACTTTCCGTTCCTTGTCCATAAGAACGCCCCCTTATACAAAACCTATCATCTGCATGACAGAACAAACGCTCCATCAGCATCATTGTACTACAGAGACTGGCAGGCGACAAGATAAGATGCATTGCTCTCGTTGCAGATTTATACAGAAAAAGAACTGCTGTTGCCAAGCGAGAAAATCTGCGCTATACTACAGACATCGATGCAAAAGAATAAGCAGAGTAGGTGTTTATGCGTTAAGTGCCGGGTATACGGGGAGTTGATAGCCGGACGAAAGCCATCAGGCTGCGGTGTAAGCATTGCATCCCGCTGCTGCAGGCATGGAAGGCAGTTAAAGACATTCCTTGTTGCAGCAACGCTGCGACACATTGGTACGCGATGGTACGCGTACCACAATGGAAAGGAAGGTCTTTTTTTCATGTCCAGATTCTCCGTCAAACCCCTCGTTTATGCCGGTGTCTCCGTAGCCCTGGCTGTGCTCTTCTCCTATGTCTTTGCCATCCAGACGATCTTCGTGCGCATCACGTTCGGCTTTTTGCCGATTGCCATCTATGGTGCAATGTACGGGCCCATGAAGGCTGGTCTCGTTGCAGCAGCCGCCGACTTCATCGGCACGACCCTGCTCGGCACGAGTATCTTCTTCCCGGGCTTTCTCGTCTCCGGCTTTCTCACAGGCTATATCTACGGCTGGTTCTTCTATCGCAAGCGCGTCACGCTGCGGCGCGCCTGCATCCCGTTCTTCCTCGTCATGGTCTTCATCCACCTGGGCCTCAACACGCTCTGGCTGACCATCTTCTACCACAAGGCCGCTTCGGCCATCTTCCTGAGCCGCCTCATCAAGAACCTTCTCTGCTATCCGATGGAAGTCGGCCTCTTCCTCGCGGTCTACCGGCCACTGCTACGTTTCCTGCCCGAGCAGTTCCCACAGCCAGAAGCCAGCAGGCCAGCGCCCTCTACGGGAGCCTAACGAGCAGTAGGGTATAACACACCCTACTCCATAGAATCCCCTTCAAGATTCCTTGCTGACATCTTGTATTCCTGCTATACTATGTTTTAGAGCGAACACAGCAATTGCTGTCATCTACGATGCAATTGATGGTCATCGGTAATCGAGCCGTCTGGCTCTGGCATAAATCCAAACAAGAAAGGGACGTGATGCCTCTGGTGTCACGTGACGAATGCCTGCTTCCATGGAAGCATTTCTCTCCTCGGAGGTCGCAATCCTCACGGTCTGCGGACTGGCTGCACTCTCGGTGCTGGTCTTCCTCGCCTTGATCGTATTGGCTTCCTTCGGGGTCATTGACGGAAAGTTCCTGCTGGAACTGCTCCGCATCATTCGCAAGTAACCCTTCGGCGTACGTCCACAAATGAAAAAGCCGTCCCACTACGGACGACTTTCTCAGGATGTACGGTGGCCATCAGCGTCTGCCAACGCTGTTTGTATGGCTGAAAAAACTTTTTAGTCACCAGATATGCCGAGCCGACCATCTTAGGTTCGCTCTTTTTATCTATGCAAAGTATACCACAAAGATAGAGGAAAAGTCAATCGAGTCATGCAACGCAGTTATACTATCACTACTGCTCGTCCTTGTGCTCTTGGTTCTGGAAATATCCTTGGTAGAACATTTCGGTTATATGCTCTATCTCTTCTTCGGACCGCATGTCGAGCATGCTCAGTCCTGCGATGAGATTGAGGTATTTGATGCCTGAGACGACTGCTGGGCGGTCGACATTCCACTTTTGCGCCATACGCAATTTGCGGATTGCCTTGAGGAAGCCGATGCATGTCTCCCGCCGACCAAGGATGCGGCTGGACGAGAAGATGACAATCGTGCTCGGATATCCTGTAGCCGCAATCTCTTTAAGCAAACCATAGGGATCATCGTGGTTGCTTGGGTCGTAGACCATCTCAGCGCCCCAGTAAAGACTGGCAACACAGTTGACGAAGGTTCCCCTGCGCTTGCCGTGTCTCGTATAGGTGAAGAAAGAATTGTAAATCTTATTCTGGTAATCCCGGACATTCTCATCCAAGAGGTCTTTTTTCTTCTCGCAGACGAAATCAAATAGATAGGTGTGCAACAGCGCAGCCCATATCTTCTCGTCGATTGCCATATAATACGGGAGATCACTGAGGGCACGATGGATGACCTCGGCATTATGGACGTCATCGGTGGAAGCATCGTCTGTCACCTGCAGATTGGATGCAAAGGAATTAAAATCGTATCCAGTATCCTGCAGGAAATCCTGTTTTTTCAACAGGTCAGCGAAGTAGGCCGAATCTCGCTGGATGTAACGCGGCAGATTTGCTTCAAAATTGCCTTTCAGATATTGGATGCCTTCATCGGTCAAGTACTGCAGTCTCATTCGTCGTCACCTCCGTCCCGTTCTGCTCGTTCTAGTTCGTCCATCGCATGCAGCAAAGGATATTTGAAAATCTGCTGTGCAAGACGCCCGACATTCTTCTTGCTGCTGCCCGTGCCCAGCTGGATGTCCTCGATGTCAATACCGTTCTGTTCCAACAGTTTCTTGAATACACCGTACCAGCGATAGGAATCCATCCCTTCGTCGCTGTCCTTATCGACTTCTTTCATATCCATCAGGACCTCCATGATGGCGGGGACAAAGAATGTCTGGATCATCATGTACCGATCACTGGCCTTGTGGCGGTGATAGACATTGAAGAGGTCACGGCTCACAAAAAGTCGCAGGCAATCGCCCTCGCTATCGACCCAGACATCGCCGGGATTTCCTTCGTCGACAGCGATGGCAAGGATATCGGCCATCTTGTCGTAGTTCTTGCCATCACGGTTGATATCGATAGTATACTCCGGGCCAATGGCCAGGATGCCTCCTTTCCAGATATCAAAGGACGCATCTTTGCCAAAACCCACATTGAACTGCTCATTATGATATCCTTGTATATTCTCTGTCGCAACAATATAAGTACTGATCTCGACTTCATTCGTAAGATTTCCCGCGTCAATCGTTACATCTTCATGGGCATTCTTGGATGAGAAAATCTGACGATAGCCGACAAGAGAACATTCCACATGCGTCACATAACTGACCTTTCCCTGTGTCAACAATCTTTGAAGACCGGGGTCATCAAGCATATAGTCGATGCTGAGCTTCAACTGCCCAAACGTGATATCTTCCTGCACTTCCGCGCGGAAACTGCCGCGTACATAATCGTCATCCATACTGCTGAGTACCGGATATGGAGTGAGCCCCTTATTTAGCCTCATAGTAGTTCACCTCCATCATCATCGGACCTTGGAATCCCGTTGAGAAATGCGCAGCAATCGTCTGCCCCTTTTTGGCAGGGCCGAATGTAATGCTGTTCTTCTCCACCTCTACAGCTGAATCATTTCCCTCAATCTGTACGTCTTTGACGGGGATCTTGTAATTGCCGCGTTCAGCAATCCCGACGACTTCCAAGCGGATGCGCGACTTGCTGATGGGAATCGTGAACGCAAGCGTATACTCTCCATTCACCATGTTGTTGGCAATTAGACGTTTCTTGACCGCTCTGAATTTGAAATTGTATGTATTCTTGGCAGGATCCTTTGTAGTCGTCCTCTTCTTTTTCGTATCATCTTTCTTGTCACCTGCACGGGGCTCATCGCCAAGGCCGCCTTCCTCTAGCGGGTCCTTCACTTTGACCTCTCTGTCCGTGCGACGACGGCTCGCTTTCCTCTTTATCATCTTTGCCTTTGGCTTTCGCTCCTTGAGCTCGACATCCAGAGCCCCATCGCCTGCAGCATCGGCGAAGAATTCATCCATCCCATAGGCAACCTCAACATCTTGCTGCGGTGCGCCGAAATTCTCGATGATTTTCTTGCGCAAATACTTCTTCAGGTCCGTATAAGCGTTCTCGTAGAAAGTCTTTTTGACCTTGCATCGGCCTGGCTCCCACTTGTCATGTGCCGGCATCTCCATCATTTTGAAGATCTGGTTCATGGTATCACCTTGAATCAGAAGAATACCCGTATACGAGATGCTGTTTCCGAGCCGACTCTGTGGAAACAGTGTCATGCCTGTCTTTCTCGTCATCAGAACGCGCTGATTCAAGTCCTCTCCCTGGTGAAGCAGCAAGGTGCATTCTCCGTCTTTGATGCCATACTTCTCGCCGTATTCTGCTGCATCCAGCGGGATAACGCGATTATCTTCTGGATCATCATCACGATGAATCAGGAGATTGTAGTAGTCTTTCAGTTCCGCATACTTTTTGTCATCAAGCTGTGCGATGTACTGTGCTAAGGTATTGCGGTCAATCGTTTCCTGACCAACGTGGACAACGAGTTTCTGGAACTCGATTGAGACAAAGAAATTCTTGAGTACAGCCAAGCGGATTGTCCCATACAAGTCTTTGTCTTTCTCAAGTGCAAGGATGTATATATCTGTACCATTGTCCGTTCGTCTGAAATCACCCATCGAGAACGGCTTGAGGATTGCATTCATATCATCAGAAGCTGAATAGAACCCCGTACCAGTTGTCGTGAATTCCTTGCCAAAGAATCCAGATTCCTTCTGCTTGAATGAGAGCAGGCGTGATACGCCGACGTATGAATCCACCGTATCTGCCTTCGATGCATAGAAGATAGTATGGAAATAAGAACAAGCCAATGGCGCCGCCTTGCCAATGCCGAAGCTGCCGCCGGAATTGATATTCTTGTTGGAGGAACCACGTCCCTTGACCAGCTGATGCCAAGGCGTCTTGCTGTTATTCGTCTCAGCACCAGCAAGCCCTGTCGTATTGTGGTCACTGATGCGCAGGACATCAATCTTGCCCTTCATAAGCTTCTTCGCCTGCTCAAAGAAGTCTGTTGCCACCCGATCTCCTTGCGAGGCTTCGATGCAGCAATCAAAGATATCCCCCAGCTGCCTGCCGCCAGGAATCTCATCCTGCGTGACTTGAAAGAAATCAAAATCGACGACTACAGGGCGACTCTCATCTACCTGCTGATCGACGGAATTCTGGATGACCTCGCGAACCATCGACGAAATCGAATCTGCGCTGAACGTTTCAATACCCGGATCATTGAAGCCATCGACAATTCCCTTGTTATTCGAAGCAAATCTCCATTTGCCAATCTCTCGCATGCAAATCCCCTCTTTCCATGCATGGACGAACATTAACTCATCATAAGAAATCCCGACATGCCATATAAGCAAAAGGGCTGACATATCGTCAGCCCCAAAAGCAGCTTGAACATTCATCAGATCATGCTTTAACTATTCAATTAACCAACATATTCAGAATACACTGTTCTTAATAAAAAGTCAAGGTAGCGATAATCTTTGATGAAGAAAACATGCAAAATATAAAATCTTTCTTTCATGATTGACAGATCTTATCAAGAAAGGCAGCCTGCACTTATTCCGAGAACAGTTGCTCCAAGCACCAGATGAAGCCCTTGGCGCAGCGCTGTTCTGGCTGCTGGAAGTGGTTGCCGGGGTTCCATGCGAGGGTGGTCTTGATGCCGGCTTCCTGCAGCAGGGCGTGCTGCTCTTTGATGCAGGTGCTGACGGTGCGCATGACGGGGTTGCGGCCCTTGTCTTCGCGGTCACCGAGGCTCAGGTAGATGGCGCCTGCGTGTGGATCATGGGCTTTGGCATAGTCGAGCCAGCTGGGGAACCAGACGGACGGCGAGGCGGCGGCAATGGCAGCGAAGGAGTGGCTCTCGTAGGCGCTCCAAAGCGAGAAGAGCGCGGCGAGTGAGTAACCACCAAGCACAACAGGGGCATTCTCTGGCAGATTATAATGCCTCTTAAGTGCAGGCAGGATTTTCTCAATGGATTTCAGTGTCTCTCCTGCCCCTGCACCGAAGTCCTGCTTACCGAAGACGGCTGGTGCCTGCCATGGGGATAGCTCCTGATTCCAGTCCTTGACAGCAATGAACGCGACAGCCAACGGCACGCTTATAGCGGCGGCAATGGCGCTGACTTCATCAAAGAGCCCTTTGCGCGCAACAATCTCTTCCTGCTCGACGGGTTGCACGAGCAGGGCGTGTGGCCTTGGTTCATGCAGGACAAGGCCGCGCATTGCCTCCTCGCTCAAAGGAAAATCGACGGGCAACTCGTCGCACTGCCATTTCCTACTGTTTCTCTTGATGGACTGTCCCATATCTATTTCATCTCCATTTCCATTTTCATCTAAATAAGACTCCTTGCTGGTACCTGCCATTCCTGCTATACTATGTGCAGGCATGAAAAAAGCCGTCCTGCCAGGGACGACTTTTCGGGATGTACGATGGCCATCAGCGTCAGCAACCGCTGTTTGTATGGCCGAAATTTTAGCCTACAGATATGCCGAGCCGACCATCTTAGGTTCGCTCTTTTTATCTATGCAAAGCATACCACAAAAATATAGAAAAGTCAATCGAACCGTACATTGCCTGAGCACAGTGCGACAGTATATAAGAAAGGAGCAGTAAGTATGGCTCTCTTTGCAATCGGTGACTTCCACCTCTCGTTCCAGACGCCGGAGAAGTCGATGGACGTCTTTGGCAAGGCGTGGCAGCACCATGAAGAAAAAATCAAGCGGAACTGCGAGGCGCTCGTCGGGCCGCACGACACGCTCGTCATCACGGGTGACCATTCGTGGGGTCGCAAGCTGCCGGAGTGCGAGCAGGACCTCGCGTTCATTGCGGCGCTGCCGGGGCGCAAGATCCTGCTGCGCGGCAACCACGACATGTTTTGGGATGCAAAGAGGACAGCCTCCCTCAACCGGCGGTTCGAGGGGCGGCTGTCCTTCCTGCAGAATAATTTCTATGCCTACGAGGACTACGCACTCGTCGGCACGAAGGGCTTCACGTTTGAAGGGCCCTTCTATCTTGACGGCGAAGGTCATGTCGTCGGCTGGGATGAGGAACGCGAAGCACATGCCAGGAAACTCATCGAGCGCGAATGCGTGCGGCTGCGCCGTTCGCTCGATGCGGCCGTGGAGGCAGGCTACAAGAAGTTCCTCCTGTTCCTGCACTATCCGCCGACGAACATCCTCGAGCAGCAAAGCCCCTTCACGGATATCGCGGAGGAATACGGCGTCGAGCAGGTCATCTACTCACACTGCCACGGCGAAGAACGCTTCCACGACAGCCTGCAGGGCACCGTGCGCGGCATCACCTACCGGCTCGTCTCGGGCGATTACCTCGACTTCCGACCGGTAAAGATCCTCTGACCGTGCCCCAGCAAAGCTGGGCCATGGCTCAGGCTTCTGTCTCTTTGCCAGGCCGACGGTACTTCAGGAGTTCCTGCGGCATGCGTCGGTTCTTGTGGTAGAACTCCCAATCGTGGTCGCCGAGCTCGCGCTGTACGCGGCACGGTACGCCGAAGGCCAGCACATTGGCGGGGATATCACGCGTCACGACACTGCCTGCGCCGATGACCGTGTTGTCGCCAATCGTGACGCCGGGCACGACGATGACGCCCGCGCCGAGCCAGACGTTCTTGCCGATGTGGACCGGCAGGTTGTACTGGTAGGCCCTCTCGCGGAGCTCTGGCGCCAGCGGATGGTTGGCCGTCGCAATCGTGACATTCGGCCCGATCATCGTGTGGTCGCCGATGTAGATGTCGCAGTCATCGACGAGCGTCAGGTTGAAATTCGCGTAGACCTGATTGCCGAGATGCAGATGATGACCGCCCCAGTTCGCGCGCAGCGGCGGCTCGATGTAGCAGTCCTTGCCGACTTCGGCCAGCATCTCCTTGAGCAGCGCCTGCCGCTTTTCCTGCTCATGCGGACGCGTCGCGTTGAAGTCGTAGAGTTTCTCCAAGCAGTCGAACTGCTGCTCCATCAGGCTCGTATCCGACGGCCAGTAGATCTCCCCGCTCTTCATCTGCTCTTCATCTGCTCATATGGTGTACTCATGCAATCTCCTCTTTTCTCTTTCTTTTTATTTGTGTTCTGTTTTTACTAATTCGATGATATCCTTCGGTTTCCTGCCTGATGAATATGAATACGATTGGGGAGAAAAAATCGGCATCATTCAGTAATTCTGAACGATGCCGATTTTAATTTATGAATAAATTTATTATTTATTCACCTTTCCGGTGCTGCCTCTCTTAGTCATCGGGATGCCCTGTTTGCAAAGCGGGCAGTCCTCCGGCTTGTAGGTCTCAACGTTGAGGTGCAGCAGTGCGGTGCACGGGACGTCACCGAAGTTGACTTTGCCGCCACTGCGGTCGACGAGCATGCTGACGGCGACGGGGATGCCGCCGTTGGCCTTGACGACGTCGATGACTTCCTTGATGGAGCCGCCGGTCGTGACGATGTCTTCGACGATCAGGCAGCGCTCACCCGGATGCAGGTGGAAGCCGCGGCGGAAGGTCATCTTGCCATCGACGCGCTCGGTGAAGATGGCGCGCGTGCCGAGGGCCTTGCCCGTCTCATGGGCGAGCAGGATGCCGCCGGTCATCGGGCCGACGACGGTCTCGATGTTGGCGTCCTTGAACTTCTCGGCCATCGCCTCGCAGAGCTGCTGCGTGTACTTCGGATGCTGCAGCACGTTGAATTTCTCGACGTAGTGCGGGCTGTGCAGGCCGGACGTCAGCAGGAAATGGCCATTCATGATGGCGTTCGTCTTGACCAGCAGGTCTTTTACTTCTTCTTCGGTCATTGTCATTTTACCGTCTCCATTTCTTTCAAGATAGCCTCGGCGGCTGCTTTCGGGTCTTCGGCAGCGCGGATTGGGCGGCCGATGACGAGGTGGCTCGCGCCATTTGTGAGGGCCTTAGCAGGCGTCGCGATGCGGCTCTGGTCGTTGATGGCCGAGCCAGCGGGGCGCACGCCCGGCGTCACGATCAGGAAATCCGCGCCGCATGCCTCGCGAATCAGGGCCGCTTCCTGCGGCGACGCGACGACACCGTCGAGGCCAGCCGACTTCGCGAGCTTGGCGAGGCGCACGACGGCATCCTGGATGGGCAGCGTCTGGCCGACGCCATCCCAGTCCTCCTGATTGATGCTCGTGAGCACCGTGATGGCGATGAGCTTCGGGCACGGGATGCCCCTCTCCTCTGCTGCGGCGTGCAGCCGGTCGGCCGCCGTCTTCATCATCGTATAGCCGCCACTCGCATGGACGTTGAGGATGTCGGCGCCGAGGTCCATCAGCGAGCAGAGCCCGCCGGCCACCGTGTTCGGGATGTCGTGGAGCTTGAGGTCGAGGAAGACGTGCTTTCCCTGGCCACGCAGCCAGCGGACGACTTCGCCGCCGACGCTGTAGAAGAGCTCCATGCCGACTTTATAGTAAGAGACGCTATCTCCGAGCTTCTCGACGAGGGCTTTGACGTCCTCCATCGTGTGGAAGTCGAGTGCCACGATCAGGCGGTCATCTGCTTTGATAGCCATAGTTCTCCTTATCCTTTCTGAACATCTTTTGGGAAACCGAGAAAGCCCGGGTTAGCCTTGCCGACGATCTCCTCGATGCTCGAGAAGCCGTTCTCGGCGAGGTAATCCGTGAGGCCATCGCAGATCTTCATCGTGATCTCCGGGTCGGTGAAGTTGGCCGTGCCGACGGCGACGGCGCTCGCACCGGCGAGGAAGAACTCGACGGCATCCTCGGCGCTCGCGATACCGCCCATGCCGATGATCGGGATGTGGACGGCCTGCGCGACCTGCCAGACCATGCGCACGGCGACTGGCTTGACGCATGGGCCCGAGAGACCACCGGTGATGTTGCCAAGCACCGGGCGGAAGCGATGGATGTCGATCTCCATGCCGAGCAGGGTGTTGATCAGCGAGACCGCGTCAGCGCCGGCCGCCTCGACAGCCTTGGCCATCGCGACGATGTCCGTGACATTCGGCGAGAGCTTGAGGATGACGGGCTTCTTGGTATGCGCCTTGGCCGCGCGGACGACGGCCGAAGCCGCCTCCGGGTCGGTGCCGAAGACGATGCCTCCTTCCTTGACATTTGGGCACGAGACGTTGAGCTCGATGGCGGCGACGCCCGGCACATCGAGGAGGCCGGCGAGCTTGCCGTAGTCCTCGGCCGTGCTGCCTGAGATGTTGACGATGACGTTCATGCCGTACTGCTGGATGCGCGGCAGGGTCTCCTTGAGGAAATGCTCGACGCCCGGATTTTCGAGGCCGATGCAGTTGAGCATGCCCTTCGGTGTCTCCGTGATGCGCACGCCGTCGTTGCCGCGGCGCGGCAGGAGCGTCGTGCCCTTGACCATGACGCCGCCGAGGCGCGAGAGGTCGACGAAGTCGGCGAATTCCTCGCCGAAGCCGAACGTGCCCGAGGCCGTCAGTACCGGCGTCTGCATGGCGATGCCGAGCAGATTCGTGTGGAGTCGTTCGTCACTCATGCAAACACCTCCTCTGCCGGGAAGACGGGGCCGTCTTTGCAGACCTTCTTGCGCTGGCCGTCCGTCGTGTCAATGGAGCACGAGAGGCAGGCGCCGAGGCCGCAGGCCATGCGCTTCTCGAGCGAGACTTCGCACGGGATGCCGTGCTCTTTGGCGATCTTGGCGACGCCGCGCATCATGATCTCAGGGCCGCAGGTCACGACGACATCGTAGTCGCCCTTCTCGAGAATCTCGGGAAGGACGGTCGTCGTGAAACCCTTCGTGCCGAGCGAGCCGTCATCCGTCGTCAGGAAGCACTGGCCGCAGAGATCGTCGAAGAGGTTCTTCCAGAAGAGCTCTTCGGCCGTCTTGCCTCCCATGAGGACGTCGGCCTTGCCCTGCATCGCCGCTGCGTAATAAAGCAGGGGCGAGAGGCCCATGCCGCCGCCGACGATCAGCGGATGTTCGTACTGCATCGCGAAGCCGTGGCCAAGCGGACCGAGGACGTTGACGATTTCTCCGGGCATCAGCTCGGAGAGCGCCTTTGTCCCCCTGCCGACGACGCGGTAGATGAAAGCAATGCTCCCCTTCTTCTCGTCGACCGCGGCCACGCCGACGGGGCGGCGCAGCGTGAAGTCCCCCGAGAGGATGCGCAGCTGCACGAACTGGCCGGCCCGCGCGAGGCGCGCAATCTCCGGCGCCTCGACGACGAGAAAGAAGACGTCCGTCGCGAGCTCCTGCTGAGCGAGGACCTTCGCATCGCGCACGATTTTTTTCGGCTGATTAGGCAAGGTCATCACCACCACCTACATAGTCCTGGATGGCCAGCGAGTAGACGAGGCGGCGCTCCCGCATGAAGGAGAGCACGCGCAGGACTTCCCAAGCCGTGTCGAGAGACGTCAGGCAGGCGATGCCGTGCTCGACCGTCGCGCGGCGGATCTTGAAGCCGTCCTTGGCCGAGTGCTTGCCCTGCGTCAGCGTGTTGATGACCATGTTGATCTTGCCGTTCTTGATCATCTGGATGATGTCGGAACTGCGCTCGTGGACCTTGCCGACGACCTCTGCGTCGATGCCCATCGACTGGATGGCCTTGGCCGTGCCTTCCGTCGCGCAGATCTCGAAGCCGAGCTCCGAGAAAGCCTTGGCGAGCTGCTTCATCTCTTCCTTGTCCTTGTCGGCAACCGTGAAGAGGATGCAGCCCTTCGTCGGGACGTGGATGCCCGAGCCGATGATGGCCTTGTAGAGGGCGCGCGCGTAGTGGTAGTCGATGCCCATGACCTCGCCCGTCGACTTCATCTCAGGTCCGAGCGCGATATCGACGTCCGTCATCTTCGCGAACGAGAAGACCGGCGCCTTGACGGCGACATACGGCTTCGGCGGCACGAGGCCCGACTTGTAGCCGAGTTCCTTGAGCGTATGGCCCATGGCGATGCGCGTCGCGAGGCCGACCATGTCGACGTTCGTGACCTTCGAGAGGAACGGCACCGTGCGCGAGGAGCGCGGGTTGACCTCGATGATGTAGACCTCGCCGTCGACGACGACGAACTGGATGTTCAGGAGGCCCTTGACGTGCAGCGAGAGCGCGAGGCGCTTCGTGTAGTCGATGATCGTGTAGATGACCTTCGAGGAGAGCGTCTGCGGCGGGTAGACGGCGATGGAGTCACCCGAGTGGACACCGGCGCGCTCGACGTGCTCCATGATGCCCGGGATGACGACGTCGACACCGTCGGAGATGCCGTCGACCTCGACTTCCGTGCCCTGCATGTAGCGGTCGACGAGGACCGGATGGTCCGGCGTGACCTTGACAGCGCGGCTCATGTAGTCGCGCAGCTCGGCCTCATTGTAGACGATTTCCATCGCGCGGCCGCCGAGAACGTACGACGGGCGGACCATGACCGGATAACCGATCTTCGCGGCGCCCGTGACAGCCTCGTCGAGGTTCGTGACGCTGATGCCCTGCGGACGCGGGATCTGCGTCTGCGTGAGGACTTCGTCGAAGCGCTCGCGGTCCTCGGCGCGATCGATGTCGTCGACCGACGTGCCGAAAACCTTGACGCCGGCCTTCTGCAGGGATGCGGCGAGGTTGATGGCCGTCTGGCCGCCGAACTGGACGATGACGCCCTCTGGATTCTCTTTATCGATGATGTTGAGCACATCTTCCGTCGTCAGCGGCTCGAAGTAGAGTCGGTCGGAGATGTCGAAGTCCGTTGAGACGGTCTCCGGGTTGTTGTTGATGATGATGGCCTCGATGCCCATCTCGCGCAGTGCCCAGACGGAGTGGACCGAGCAGTAGTCGAACTCGACGCCCTGGCCGATGCGGATTGGGCCGGAGCCGAGCACGATGACCTTGCGGGCATCAGATACCTTGACTTCGTCCTCCTCTGCCTGGAAGGTCGAGTAGTAGTACGGCGTAGCGGCCTCGAACTCGGCTGCGCACGTATCGACCATCTTGTAGCGCGGCAGGATGTGCATCGTCTTGCGGACCGTGCGGATCTCGTCCTGCGTCTTGCCCGTGATCTCGGCGATGGAGCGGTCGGCGAGGCCGATGTTCTTCGCCTCGAGCATGAGGCTCGGCGTCAGGGCTTCTTCCTTGAGCTTGTTCTCGACGGCCGTGATGTTCTGGATCTTGTAGAGGAACCACTTGTCAATCTTCGTGATCGCATGGATCTCGTCGATCGTCGCGATGCCGCGGCGCAGCGCCTCGGCAATGACGAAGATGCGCTCGTCGTTGATGCGCGCGAGGTTCTTCTTGACGCGGGCATCGTCCCACTCGTCCATCTTGTCCATGTGCAGGCGGTGCACGCCGATCTCGAGCGAGCGCACGGCCTTGAGGATGGCGCCTTCGAAGTGGCGGTCGATGCTCATGACCTCGCCCGTCGCCTTCATCTGCGTGCCGAGCGTGCGGTCCGCGTAGACGAATTTGTCGAACGGCCAGCGCGGGAACTTGACGACGCAGTAGTCGAGCGCCGGCTCGAAGCAGGCCTTCGTCTTCTGCGTGACGGCGTTCGTGATCTCATCGAGCGTGTAGCCGATGGCAATCTTGGCTGAGACCTTGGCGATCGGATAGCCCGTCGCCTTCGAAGCGAGTGCCGAGGAGCGGCTGACGCGCGGGTTGACCTCGATGACGTAGTAGCGGTTGCTGTTCGGGTCGAGTGCGTACTGCGCGTTGCAGCCGCCTTCGATGCCGAGCTCGCGGATGATGCGCAGCGATGCACTGCGGAGCATCTGGTACTCGTGATCCGTCAGCGTCTGCGACGGAGCGACGACGATGGAGTCGCCCGTGTGGACGCCGACCGGGTCGAAGTTCTCCATGTTGCAGACGGTGATGCAGTTGTCGTGGCCGTCGCGCATGACCTCATACTCGATCTCTTTCCAGCCGGCGACGCTGCGCTCGATGAGCACTTGGCCGATCATGGAGTACGTCAGGCCCTTGATGACGATCTCGACGAGCTCTTCCTCGTTCTCGGCAATGCCGCCGCCAGTACCGCCCATCGTGTAGGCCGGGCGGACGATGACCGGGTAGCCGATCTCATTGGCAAACTCCACAGCCGACGGCACATCCTCGACGATTGTGCTCTCGGGGATCGGCTCGCCGAGCTTCTGCATCGTCTCCTTGAAGAGCTCGCGGTCCTCGGCGCGCTCAATGGCCTTGAGCGGCGTGCCGAGCAGCTCGACATGGTACTTCTCGAGTACGCCCTTCTCCGAGAGCTGTACCGCAAGGTTCAGGCCAGCCTGACCGCCGAGCGTCGCGAGCAGGCCGTCCGGGCGCTCCTTCGAGATGATCTCCTCGAGGAACTCGACCGTCAGCGGCTCGATGTAGACGCGGTCGGCGATGTGCGTATCCGTCATGATCGTCGCCGGGTTCGAGTTGACGAGCACGACTTCGAGGCCCTCTTCTTTGAGCGCGCGGCAGGCCTGCGAGCCGGCGTAGTCGAATTCAGCGGCCTGGCCGATGATGATTGGGCCAGAGCCGATGACCATTACTTTATTGAGATTCGCTTTCTTTGGCACGAGTCATTCCCCTTTCTTCAGCATTGCCCAGAACTCGTCGAACAGGTACATATTGTCGTCCGGTCCCGGTGCTGCTTCCGGATGATACTGCACGGAGAAGATCGGCAGCGTCTCGTGGCGCATGCCTTCAACCGTACCATCGTTGACATTGATGTGCGTGACCGTCAGCGGCAGGTCCTTGAGGGATGCCTCGTCGACGGCGTAGCCGTGGTTCTGCGAGGAGATGTAGACATTGCCCGTGCGCAGGTCCTTGACCGGCTGGTTCGTGCCGCGATGGCCGAACTTGAGCTTGTAGGTCTTCGCGCCCATCGCGAGTGCCAGCAGCTGATGGCCGAGGCAGATGCCGAAGATTGGCTTCTTGCCGATGAGCTTCTTGACCTCCTCGACGATCTCCGGCACGTCCGCCGGGTCGCCAGGGCCGTTCGAGAGGAAGATGCCGTCCGGATTCATGGCGAGCACTTCCTCTGCCGTCGTGTGCGCCGGCACGACCGTGATCTTGAAGCCGAGGTCGTGCATCGACTTGATGATGTTCTGCTTGACGCCGAAGTCCATCGCGACGACAAACGGCGCATCTTCCTTCTCGCTCTCGAGCGTGTAGGCCTCAGGCGTCGTGACTTCCATGACGACGTCCTTCTTGATGGGCACGGCGAAGAGCTCGTCAATCTCCGTCTGCGCGGCGTCTTCCGGGACAATGATGCCCTTCATCGTGCCGGCGTTGCGGATCTTGCGCGTGACGGCGCGCGTGTCGACATTGTAGAGGCACGGAACGCCCTGCTTCGTCAAAAAGTCCGCGAGGCTCGTCTCATAGTGCCAGTTGCTGCCGTGCTCGCAGAGCTCGCCGATGACGAAGCCATTGACGAACGACTTGCGCGACTGCATGAAGATGTCGGCGATGCCGTAGTTGCCGACCATCGGGTAGGTCAGCGTCAGGATCTGGCGGCAGTAGGACGGGTCCGTCAGGCTTTCCTGATAGCCGACCATGCCGGTATTGAAGACAACCTCACCCGTTGCCTTGATATTGTTCAAGAGTTCCCCGTGGAATACGCTGCCGTCTTCCAGGATCAATTTTCCTTTCACTCAAAACACCTCGCTAATCAGAGAACCACGCCGTCTTTCATGACGACCTTGCCATCGACGATCGTCAGGACCGGCTTGCCCGTGAGCTCGCGGCCGACAAACGGCGAATGGCTGCCTCTCGTGTAGAACTTCTTCGGGTCGACCGTCCAGACAAGGTCCGGGTCGATGACCGTGACGTCGGCGTTCGCGCCGACGGAGAGCGTGCCGGCATCGAGCTTGAACGCCTTAGCCGGACCCCACGTCATCTTCTCGATGATCGTCGGGATGTCGACCTTGCCCGTCTTGCAGAGGTCCGTGAAGAGCACGCCGATGGCCGTCTCGAGGCCCGGGAAGCCGCTTGGAGCGTAGATGTACTCGCGGTCCTTCTCCTCCTGTGCGTGCGGGGAATGGTCCGTGACGATGGCGTCGATCGTGCCGTCCTTGAGGCCCTCGACCATCGCGTCGACATCGCTCTGCGAGCGCAGAGGCGGGTTTGTCTTCGTCGAGCTGTCGTAGAGGTTGACGCACTCGTCCGTCATCGTCAGGTGATGCGGCGTGACCTCCGTCGTGACGCGGATGCCGTGCTTCTTGGCCTCGCGCACGAGCTCAACCGAGCGGCCCGAGCTGATGTGGGCGACGTGGACGCGCGCACCGGCATACTCCGCGAGCAGGATGTCGCGCGCGACGGCGATATCCTCGGCGACCGTCGGGCGGCCCTTCATGCCGAGCATCGCACTGCAATGGCCTTCATTCATGACGCCGTCCTCGACGAGCGACGGCTCTTCCTCGTGGTTGATGATGACCTTGTCGAACGTGTGCAGGTAATCGTAAGCATTCAAGAGGACCTTGGCCGTCGGATCGAAATGGCCGTCATCGGAGAACGCGACAGCACCTGCTGCGACCATGTCGCCGAGCTCTGCGAGCTCCTGGCCCTTCTGCCCCTTCGTGACCGCACCGATGATGCGGATGTGGACCTTCGCGACGTCCTCCGCGCGCTTCTCGAGGCTGCGCACCAGAGCGGCCGTGTCGACGACCGGCTTCGTGTTCGGCATCGTCGCGACCGTCGTGTAGCCGCCGGCTGCCGCTGCCTTCGAGCCGGACTCGAAGTCCTCTTTGGCCTCCTGGCCTGGCTCGCGGAAATGCGTGTGCATGTCGATGAGGCCCGGCGTGACGATCTTGCCGGCTGCATCGTAGACTTCTGCACCTTCTGCAGAAAGATCCTTGCCGACGGCTGCAATCTTGCCATCCTCGATCAGCACATCAGCGACTTCGTCAAAATGCTCTGCCGGATTGATGACCCGGCCACCTTTGAGTATCAGTTTCATTCCTGTTTGCCTCCCGTCAGAACCAAGGTAAAGAGTGCCATGCGGACTGCTACGCCATTCTGGACTTCTTCCTGAATCGCGGAGTTGTCGCCGTACGCGACGAACGGTGAGATTTCCCATCCTTTATTCATCGGGCCCGGATGGAGGACGAGCACATCGTCCTTCGCGAGGGCGAGGCGCTCATTGTTGAGGCCGAAGATGCGGGCGTATTCGCGCGTCGTCGGGAAGAGACCGCCCTTCATGCGCTCGAGCTGGATGCGCAGGACTTCGATGACATCCGCGTCCTTGATCGCATCCTCGATGCGCTCGTGCACGACGATGCCCGGCTCCTCGTAGAGGAAGCGCGGCAAGAGCGTCTTCGGGCCGGCGATGTGGACTTCCATGCCCATCTTGCGCATGCCGTAGATATCGGAGCGCGCGACGCGGCTGTGCAGGACGTCGCCGAGGATGGCGACCTTGAGGCCTTCGAGATGACCCTTGTGCTGCTCGATCGTGAAGAGGTTCAGGAGACCCTGCGACGGATGCGCATGGGCGCCGTCACCCGCGTTGATGATGACCGGGCTCACGACGCGCGAGGCGTACTCCGCCGCGCCCTCTGCCTTGTGGCGCATGACGATGGCATCGACGCCCATCGCCTCGATCGTGTAGAGCGTATCGCGCAGGCTCTCGCCCTTGACGATGCTCGAGGAACCCGCCGTGATGTTGACGACGTCCGCGCCGAGGTACTTGCCGGCGAGTTCGAACGACGTGCGCGTGCGCGTGCTCGGCTCGTAGAACAGCGTGACAATGGATTTGCCGCGCAGCGTCGGGACCTTCTTGATGTCACGATGGATGATGTTCTTCATTTCCTTGGCCGTCTCGAGCACGAGACGGATCTCCTCCGCCGAGAAGTCAGCGAGTCCGAGGACGTTCTTGCCCCGTAAGGATACATTTGTTTTCCCCAAGTTGATCACTCCTTAAAGAATCCGCTAGAAATGGTCCATTGTCTTTTTCAGCCCCTGATATGCAGAAAAGGAGCTCCCTATGCGTATGCATAAGAAAGCTCCTGGCTTTACGTAAGCTTATGACGTTACTTTGTGGCTCCCTTTATGCGCATCGCAGTACGCATCTTAAAAAGGCAATTTTCCTTTTTCAACTGTGTCATTTGACTGTAGCTATTATATCGTATCTTGAACTGAAACGCAAGGCAGATGAGAAGATTTCCCTCTGCCATTTTGCGTTTCCTGCGGTATATGTTCGATACGATCTGCTCGCGCTCAGATGTTGAACGGCGTGAAGAGTTTGCGGATGTAGTTGCGCGCCTTGTTCATGACCTTGATGACCGGCTCCATCATCTTCGGCTGGCGCACGACATAGTGCATGACGCGGCGGCGCAGCTGACGGTAGTCGGAGTCGAAGTCGCGCAGCACGTCCTCCATCTCCTTCTCGACCGAGACCGCCGGGATGTTCGACGGAATGATCTCCGCCGTGCGGCCCGTGATCTTCGCGAGATCGCCGCGGAACGGCACGTAGCACTCGATGCCGAGCTCCTTCTGGATGCGGCTCTTGAGCGCGCCCTGCGCCGTCGCTTCGCCGTGGACGATGAAGATCTTCGCGGGCTTCGGGCTCGTGATCTCGCCGAGCCAGCTCATGATCTGGTTGGCGTCGGCATGAGCCGAGAAGCCGTCGAGGCTCTTGATCTGCGCCTTGACCGCGATTTCCTCGCCGAGCACGCGCACGCGCGTGATGCCGTCGATGAGCCGGCGGCCAAGGCACCCCTCCGCCTGGTAGCCGACGAACAGGATTGTCGACTCCGGACGCCAGAGGTTGTGTTTGAGATGATGCAGCACGCGGCCCGCATCGGCCATGCCCGACGCTGAGATGATGATGGCCGAGCCTTCCGACGAGTTGAGTGCGCGCGACTCCGCCGCCGTCTCACAGAGACGGACCTGCGGGAAATCCGGCACCTTGCCATTCTTGCCGAAGACCTTGAGCGCATCCTCGTCGAAATCGCGGAAGTTCTTGAGGAAGACGCGCGTCGCATTGATGGCCAGCGGACTATCGATGATGATTGGGATGTCCGGGTCGAGGCGTCCCTCACGGTGCAGCCGGAAGAAATAGTAGAGAAGCGTCTGCGTGCGGCCGACAGCAAACGACGGGATGATGAGGTTGCCGCCGCGGTCCATCGTCTCATTGACGATCTCAATGAGCGCCGTCTCCTTGTCGTAGAGCTGGTGCAGGCGGTCGCCGTACGTCGACTCCGTGATGACAAAGTCGGCGCCGTGGATGATTGTCGGGTCGCGCAGGATCGGCTGGTCGGGCTGACCGAGGTCGCCCGAGAAGACGAGCTTCGTCTCCTTGCCGTTCTCCTTCACGTAGACTTCGAGGATGGCCGAGCCGAGGATGTGGCCCGCATCGCGGAAGAAAACGCGCAGGTTGTCGGACAGGTGCAGTTCCTGGTCGTATGGGACCGGAGAGAACTGCTTGAGCGCGTCGAGCGCGTCGTTGATGCCGTAGAGCGGCTCGACCGGCGCATCGCCGCGGCGCTGTCCCTTGCGGTTGAGCATCTCAGCGTCCGACTCCTGGATATGTGCCGAGTCGGGCAGCATGATCTTGGCGAGGTCGCAGGTCGCCTGCGTCGCGTAGACCGTCCCCTTGAATCCCTCGCGCACGAGCTTCGGCACAAGGCCGCAGTGATCGACATGCGCATGCGTCAAGAGCACGCCATCGATGTCCGCCGGATTGAACGAGAACTCCTCGTAGTTGTACTCACGGATGCGCTTTGAGCCCTGGAACATGCCGCAGTCGATCAGATAGCGGTCCTCGCCCGTCTCGAGCAGATAGCAGGAACCCGTGACCGTATGAGCCGCACCTAAGAATTCGAGTCGCATAGAAATGCCCCCTTATACAGTTGTGATACATTTGTATTGGTTGTCTTCCTATTAGATACACATTGCTCTTATTGTCTCTTACCTGTAGTATTCGCACTCATACGTTCGGAATCCTCTTTTGAACAGAAAGATTTTTTATTCTCCCAAAGTCCTGCAACAGCAAAAGCCCTCGTACGGATCCCCAAAGGAATCCATACGAGGGCCAGTCTTTATGCAATCTGCTTAGCGTTTGACATTCTTGAGCTCAACTCGGAACTCACTTGCAAGACGGTTGAGTCCGTTGTCCTTGTTGAGTGCAGGGTTCTTCGTCGCACCATTCTTGAGCGCCGTGTAGAGGATCTGGGCGAAGTCGTTGCGCGTGAGCATCGGATTGTTCGCCGGGGCTTCGACGCGGCAGTCCTTGAGCGCACCCGCCTTCGCGACAAAGTCGTAAGCCCAGTGGTTCTCCGGCACATCGGGGAAGAGGTCCTCACCGCTGACCGGCGCAGCCGCAGCAGCTGGAGCGGCCGCCGTCTTCTGCTCCGCGAGCTTCTCGAGGATGGCCGTCTGGCGTGCCAAGAGTTCCTTGAGCTCGTCATTCTCCGCCCGCGTCGAATTGTCGACCGATGGCAGATACGCCGCCACGATCGGCACCTGCTGGCCGCTGGCCGTCGTCGTCACAGCCGTGACCGGCTGCGGCGTCTTCGTGCCCTCTGTCTGGCCAGTCGGCTGCGTCGTCTGCGTCGGAGCTGCTACAAACTGTACCGGAACTGCCTTCGTTGCTGCCTGCGTGCGCATGTGGCCGGAGTCCTTGCCCATCTTCCACGTGATGCCGGCGTTGACCATGTTCTCGCCGCCGCCAAAGCTTGCGCCGACCGACATCGTCGTCGTCTCATCCGGATGGTAGTACATGCCGACAGCCGCCGCACTCGCGCCGCGGTAATTGCCGAAGCCCGCCACGAAGTCGACCTTGTCGTCCGGATCATAATTGCCCGGATGCAGGGCCGCCAGAGCAGCCGCCCCCGCGCCGACGCGATTGATGCGCGAGTCGAGACGGTTGACCGCCCGGTCGAGCTGATTGATGTGCGCCGCATTCTGGCCGATGACCTCGCCTTGTCTTGCCGCCAAATCATTGACCTGCTTGACATTGACCGCATCACCGTCATCCTTGCCGTCACCGACATTGCGGATGACCTGACCATTGGCATTGACGCCCTTGTCGTCGACATACGTCTTGCCGTTGACCTTGAGCGAGTCGCCCGTCAGAGCCGACTGATCGCCGACTTTGATGCCGTCCTTGTTGACGACCGTATCGCCAGCCGTGAAGGAGTCGGACTTGATGGAATTCGCCTCAATCGAGCCTTCATTGCCCTTGATCGTCAGGTTGCCGAGATTGATCTGGTCTTTATTCAGGCCAATCTTGTAATCCGTGCCGCCCGAGGTATTCTTGCTCTCGCTCAGCGTCAAGTTCGTATCCGCCGTCGACACCGACGAATGCTGTCCAGCCGTCGTGTAGATGTCGTTCATGCGATTGTTGAGCTTGCCGATGGCCGTCGTCGCACTGTCGCCGTCGGCGATTTCCTTGCCCTTGACCCCACTATACACATTGTCGCCGACTGTCGTCTCCACGCGCTTGTCAAGGTTGTTGATGGCATCGACCGTCGAAGTCGGACGACCGTCTGCATTCTTGACCGTATCGTTGAGCTTCGCGACATCGCCGAGCTCGTCAGCCTTGGCCACGTTGTTGATGACAACCTGACCCTTGACATCCCCCGGCTTCGTCCCGTCGCCAGAGACGACATTGATTGCGACGCTGTTCTTGTCGATGGCCTTGCCATCAAGGCCCTTGCCCAGGCCGACATTATAATTGCCAGCCTGGATGTGCTGCTCATTCTGAGCCGCCGTCGCCGTCGCATTCTCGACCGCCTGCTGCAGCTGGTCCTCGGTAGCGGCACGGCCGCTGACAGCTCTGCCATTCCAAGTCCTATTAGACAGCCCCAAAATCGTCTGCTGGCCATCGTTAGCCTCAATCTTGATACCGTTGTCGCCACCGACGACAACGCGGCCATCTGCCACCGTCGTATTGCCCGTCTTGACCGTCTCTGCCTCGACATCTTTAGCCGTCACTTTGCCCTCAGTACCATAGATATGAACCTTGTCAAGGTTCATGTGCTGCTTATTGAGGCCGAGCTTATAGACCGTCCCACCATCTGCATTCGTTGTCGTGCCGTCGATGGTCACGTTGTTGTCACTATCGACGGACTGTACTTTCGTATGCTTCTTGGCTTCCGTCACGGCATTCGTGACATCGCCGTTGACCTGCTTCAGGCTATCGTCGACCTTCTGGTTGACCTTGTTGACGGCCTGCACCACGGTAGTCGGACCGCCGTTAGGATTCTTCAGGTTATCCGCCAGCTCACCGACCGTACCGAGTTCCGATGCCTTGGCCACATCATTGATGACGACCTGACCGTCGACTGCACCTTTGGCATTGACCACGTCGATGGAGACACTGTTCTTGCCCTTCGGGTCCGCGAGATACTGTCCATCCTTATCCTTGCCGACACCATAGGTGCCCTTCCGGATATGGAGTTCACTGTTAGAAGCCTGCGTCGAAGCATCCGAGATGGCCTTAGCCAGCTGATCCTCCGTCGCAGCGCGGCCGCTGACCGCCGTACCATCCCAAGTCGTATTGGCAAGTCCCATGATGGTCTTCGCTGTGCCATTTACCGTGACACCGCCGATGGAAGCCGTGCCAGCGGTGCTGTTCAAGGCAATCTTCTTGGCAGCATCGCCCGTATTGTCCAGTACGATGCTGCCAGCCGACACTTTGCTGGCGCCAATCGTCAACGAACCTGCCTCACTGAGGTCGATGTCCTTGTTGAGCTTGACCTTGATGGCACCCGTCGGGCCGGCATTATCGGTGTAAGCCACCGTCGAGATGTTGCCCTGCTTGACAACCGTACCGTCTGCACCATAGGTGCCATCACCCTGGATAGCAATCGTACGTCCCAATGTCTGGGAAACTTTCTTCTCACCACCATTATTGGCACCTTCATCAGCCGTCAGGCCGAAGCCGCCCGTTCCCGTAGCTGCCGAAACCTTATCAATGGCTTCTCGCAACTGGGCTTCCGTAGCCGCCCGCGTGCCTTCATAGTTGGACTGATCCCATTTCGTATTCGAGAGGCCCGTGATGTAGTATCCCTTATCCGGATTAGCACCGCCGCCGTTCTGGAGGCCAATGGTCAGATTGCTGGCACCACTGCCGAGGCCGGTGAATGCAATCGTATTCATGCCGGTGAGACTTGAATTCAACGCATAGGTGAAATTCGTGCCATCCTGCGTCAGGATCATATTATTCCCCGCAATGAAGCCGACTTTCGAACCAGCCGTAATGGACTGTAAAGTGCTACCGTTATTCTGGCCACTGCCAACCTGCGAAGACTGTGCCGTCCACGAAAGACTATTCAAGACACTCGTCAGATTTGTTCCCGTGACAAGCCCATCCGTCGTGCCAGTCAGCGCGGCCTTTCCATCTGTAGTGGTCAGACTAGCCGTCTGTGCCGTATAGGATACCGTAGCACCCGTATTGGTCGCATTCGTGACCTTCTGCTGCAATTCATAGAGCAGGCTGCCATTGATAGCATCCTGCGAACCGGCATCAACCGTGCCGTTAGCTACACCTGTAATCGTATGACCGCCGTTCTGCAAGCCCTGCTTATTGAGCACCACATCAGTGGTCGTACCTGTTGCCGTTTTCGTCGCATCGTGGAGACGGATTTCCGTCGCATGCTGGGTCAGGCTGTTGCCATCCTTATCGGATACCTTCAGGCCCTCACCGGTTAAAACTGCTGTATTATCCTTCTGATCCTTTGCTGTGACACTCGTCATATTCTGAAGATCTGTATTCAACGCATAGGTGAAGTTTGTACCATCCTGCGATAAGCTCAGATTGCTACCTGCATTGAACGTGATTGTAGAACCAGCGCTTACTTTTTGCGCACTCCCAGTCGCATTTCCTGCTTGGATGGTCCAATAAGCACCGTTGATGGCATCTTTGACTGCACCTGTTGTCGTCAGGCCATCACCATTGGATGTAATCTTGCCATCCGCTCCAACCGACAGTGTATTCGTCACTGCATCCACCGCAACCGTTGCATTGCCAGTCGTACTGTCAACCGAAAGTGTTGCCGTTGCATACTTGCCACCTGCATACGAGACAGTCTTGCCCTTGCCGATATTCGCTGTCAGGTCTGTCCCCGAGGCATTCTTGCCAGCAATCGTCCATCCTGTAGTGACGTCAGACTTTACTGCCTCCAACTGAGATACATTGACCGCATCGTTCGGATTGGTACCATTCGCTACACCTGTAACCTTCTGGTTGGCTGCATTGATACCATTATTGGTGAACTTCGGCCCATTCTGAATTGTAAGGCCATCAGCACCAAGACTCATATTGCCGTTGGTGATGCCTGTCTTGTTCATGAGCGTACTGCCAGTCGTGACACTGCCGTTTTCGCCAAGGTTGATATCCTTATTGAGTTTCACCGTCAGCGTAGCATTGCCATTCGTATCGGTCGAGGTGACAACACCAACATTGTCATTGGACAGATTGTCCTTCGCAACTTTCGTAGTATCCACATCGCCCACGATATTGAGTTGCTTATCCAGACGAGACGTTACCGCCTCACCGTAGTTGCCTTTTGTCTTGAAGCCCGAAGCCGTGGTGCCTGCCGAAGCTGTCTCGATGGCTTTTTTCAAATCGCCAATGGTAGCTGCATTGCTTTCGACAGTACCACCGCTGGCTACATTGGTGATCTGTTTATTCCCAGCATCAATGCCACTCTTCAGGACCTTTGGGCCGCCCGTGATGGTCAGGCCATTGGTGTTGAGTTTGCTTTCGCCGGTCTGAACCTGGTTCAGAGAAATGCTGTCTTTCAGGTCATAGGTCACTTTGCCATCGGCTGTAACATCTGCCATGGTGTTCGTACCACCAGCGAAGTTGATGCCGTCCGACAGTTTACGTGTTGCCTTATCGGCACCGTCAGCCTGCAACTTCAGGTCGTTTACCGAAACCGTATAGGTCTTTACGTTATTTGCATCAGTCGGAGTGCCAATGGTCACATTGTCGCCAGCCGCAAGGACAACGGCGTCCTTCGCCTGAGCCTTGATGGCGTCATTGGAGATGCTAAAGGAGACTTTGCCATCAGCCGTGACACTAGCCGTAGTATTCGTGCCATTCTGGAAATCCAGACCATCTTTCAGGGCTACGCCAGTACCTACTTTCGTACCATTCTGCGACAGACTCAGATTGTCTACATTCACTGTGTAAATCTTATGGTTATCCGTAGAATCTGTCGCAGGCTTGCCAACTGATACATTGGTGCCAGCCTGGACTTCTGTCGTAGCTGCTTTGACCTGGCCGACATTAGCAGCGTCGGTATCCGACTCGCCTGCCGTTACCTTATGGATCTGCTGATTGTTGACGTCGATATTGCTCTTCGTGAAAGTCGGACCGTTGGTGACTGTCAGGCCATCCGTATTGAGTTTTGAATTCCCTGTGGTAACAGACTTGATACCAGAAATGTCATCTGCCAGTTTGAAGGAGACTTTGCCGTTTGCTGCTGTCGTGACAATTTGATTAGCCGTACCGGTGAATGCAGTTGCCGTATTCATGGTGTTGGAGCCAGCAGTATCATTGTCGCCGCGGTACTGGACTTTCAGATTTGCCGGGATCTTGCTGTAGTCCACCTTGATATCGTACGTATGAGTATCGCTGTTAGGCGAGCTGTCGTTAATAGTGACACTCTGATCAGAAGAAGTCACAGTCGTGCGTCCTGCACTGACGCCGGACTGGGATGCCAGGCCGGTAATCTGGATGGTCTTTGGCGTACCAGTCGGATTCTTGTCATCTACCACATTCAGCGTGACCGTACCATTGCTGTCAACGGCATAAGCCTGATCATGGGTCGTTCCTGCACCAACAAGATGATAGTCGCTGAGGCTATACTTCTCCAAGATTGGATTCAGATTCAAGTCTACCGTGCCACCGCCCAGTCGGGTCATGGTCACATGGTTGTTTTCCGCGCCGACTGCCGCACTGGTGATGTAGTCGTCCTTCAAGCCGGAGATGGTGGCTGTAGAGCCATCATTCATGGTCAGTACTGCACTGCCGTTCATAGTCGCATTCCCTTGAGCATCCATATAACTTGCCGTACCGGAGGAAACCTTCGTATCCTTCAGGCCCCTAATGGAGGCCGTTAGTCCGTTAGTCCCCGTGAGGGAAGCCGTACCATTGCCGTTTGTATCATAGCTTACGGTGCCGCCGGTGATGTATTTATCCTGTGCCGCCGTGATACCGCCCAGGTCGGACAGGTCCAGCGTCTGTGTTTCGCTGTCATTGCGCTTGAACGTGACTTTCTTGGTTGTAGCATCTTTAGAGACTGTCGTATAAGTATCGGTCAGTCCAGTGGTAGTCGTGTTGCCGTCAGCATCCTGCAATGTCAGCGTAACAGCATTGCTGTCAGCGGTGGCTTTGGTAGCCGCACCCGTGGCATTGAGCTTATTGTGCGTAGCTGTAACCGTGAAGGTCTTGAGCGTACCGTCTGCATTCGTTTCCGGCGTAACAGTCACATTTTTGTTGTCGCCCGTTACATTGACAGCCTGTACTGCCTGTTTCTTGATGGCAGCATCGGACACATTAAACTTGATGGTGCCATTATCCCCCACCGTTGCCGTCGTATTGGTGCCATCAGCAAAGACAAGGCCATCTGCCAAATGGACGGACTTCTTCTCACCGGAAGTCGTCTTAACAGCCAGGTCATCCACATTGACGGTGTAGATATTCTGGCCGTTAGTACCCGCTGTCTTCGTGACGGAGGCCACGTTGGTACCATTGGTCACTTCAGAAGTCGCTTTGGCAGCAGCCTTGTTGAGCGCCTCAGTAGAAGCACCGTCCAGATCTCCCAGAGACAATGTCTGTGTCGTTCCGTCATTCCGAGCAAAGGTGACCGTATGGGCCGTTCCGTTCTTGGTAACAGTGGTATAGGTATTCTTGAGGCCGGTGGACGTAACCGTATTGCCGTCTGCATCCGTCAAAGTCAAGGTCACATTGTCGTTATCCCCTGTTGCCGCAGATACCGTGCTGAGCTTGTTATGGGTGGCATTGATGGTCACCGTGCCATCTGTACCGACAGTTGCCGTGGTGTTGGTGCCGTTTTTAAAGTTGATACCGTTATCCATGGTGACAGTTGCTGTATTCGTGCCATTGGCTTTGAGGGCCAGGTTCTTGGTATCGATGGTGACATTGCCATTGGCATCGACGGAACTGGTGGTATTGGTGCCGTTCTTGAAGTTGATGCCATTAGCTAATGCCACGGTAGTGCCCGTTCCATTGGCTTTCACTGCCAGATTGTCCACATTCACCGTATAGGTATGGTGTCCATCAGCATCTATATCAGCCAAAGTGGTATTCGTGCCCTGGGTCAACAGGGTACGAGCAGACTGCAACTGCTTAACATTAACCGCATCTGCATCTTTCGTACCTGCCGTCACATTATGGATTTGCTGATTGGCTGCATCGATGCCGCTGCTGGTAAATTTCGGACCATTGGCAATCGTGATGCCTGTGGTATCCAGGGTAGTCTTTACGGTTCCATCAGCACTAGCCAATGTCATCTGGCCACCGCTGGTCCCGGTGCCGTCCAGCTTGATGGTTTCTTTATAGCTTTCCCCATTGCCTGAGCCCAACTGAGCGGTGTTCAGGTCCTTGAGATTGCTGGCCAGCTGGACATGGAGTGCGTTGGCATCTTTGTCGGCTATGACAGCGATGTTATTGCCGGTGAGCTTGGCAGCGTCCACGGTATAGGTCGTCGTGCCATCTGTAGTCGAGGCGGTGACGGCGTCACTGCCACCGGTGATAGAGATGGTCTCATTGGATCCCCGGGCTACTACGTTCTGATCGTCTGCCGCAGTAGTCTTGCCAAAGGTGGAGTTGTCCCCGCCAAAGCGGATCTGCCGGGTCAGAGCGTAGAGCTGGGAACCATTGACGGCGTCAGTGCTCGTGGCGCTCACTAGGCCGGCCGCTACGTTTTGGATGCGGCGCTCAGCACCAGCGCTACCGACAGTGATGGCACCAGTCGGGTTGCTGCCGGCATAGGTGTAGCTCGTACCATTGCCATAGGTCTCATCTGTATTGTACGAATTCATGCCGGCAGTCGTGCCCTTGGCTTCCATGGCCTGCACTCTCAGCTTGTACAGGTATTTTGCTTCATACTGGGCCTTGATCGTCGCTTTGTCTTCATCCGTCGCAGCAGCTTTGTATTCATCCGAGGCTTCAGCTGCGGTATCTGCCTTTGTCCTGGCTGCATCGATGGCATCCTGGGCAGGCCCATTCGGCTGGACATAAGCAGCATGATTGCCCAGGTAGACCGAGTTGCCCAGAGTAGCTGTCACATTGCTGCCGAGAATCTGGGTGTTGGAGAAGTCGACTGTCGTATCCTTGTTGGCATCCACTGTGTTGTTATAGCCAAGGATAGTCACATCCTTGATATTGTTGGTCTTGCCGTCATCCGAGCTCTTGCCCTGCACCGTATTGCCGGAACCTACAATGGCAATCTGTGACAGCGTATTTTGATGGCTGGACGTGCCGCCTGCCCCGCCATCGATTGTATTACTGCTTCCCTGCACAGTGATATCCTGCATGACGTTGTATTTGACATTCTGATTTAAGGTGTTGCTATTGCCAGTCAGATAGATGCCAGTCAGGGCATTCGTCGTATCCTGGTCGGATACCGATGTGATGGTATTCTTATAGCCAGAAACGCCACTCTGGATAATAGATTCCCATTCACCGCTGAAACTATTGCTGCTGCCTAAACCATAGACATTGTTGCCAATCACTGTATTATCTTGACCAATGGCCATAGAATCTGTGCTGTAGGCCTTGCTGCCCTTGCCAATAGCCACTGCATCAACACCAGAAGACAAAGCTTCCTTGCCGATGGCAGTGCCATAGTTGTATTTGACTGTAGCCGAATAGCCCAAAGCTACGCTTTCATCACCAGCTGTCGTAGCGAGATTGCCGATGGCAACAGAGCGCGCACCAGTCTTGCCCGATTTTGTATCCGTCGTATAAGTCTGTGCACGAGTACCGATGGCCACCGAGTTGTCGGCCTGAGCGGTTGTCGATGTACCGAGAGCGATGCTGTTCTCCCCTTCAGCGGATGTGTTGTGTGTCGTCGTCTTTCCAGCAGCATCCGTCGTCGGGTTTGGTGCTGTTCCGATGGCAATGCTGCGGAGGCCTGTAGCATAGACGTTGTTGCCCACGGCCAAGCTCTTCACGTTGGTCGCATTGGCATTGGGACCAATCGCCATAGCGTCGGCTTTATTGGAAGTAGCACCTGTATTATCTTTATTCCCGCTCAAGTTATCACTGGACTCGCTGATGGAGAAGTAATGCGTCTTTGACGAATCAATCGTCGTATTCAGATCGGTAAACTTCTGCTCAAAATAATCCTTCGTCAATCCGACTTTTGTATCCGTCGCCTGCAGGAGTTCGTTCAGTGAGTTCAACTGGCCTACCGTAGCCGCATCGGAATCAAACACGCCATCTGCCACATTGGAGATGCGCCGTGTCAAGGTACTGTTACCCACGGAGATGTAATGAGAATCTGCTTGAAGCGGTTTATAGGTAAACGCTGATTTAAACTGATTGCCATTGGCATCGTAAACATAATTGACAGTCGTTCCATCCACCGTAACTGCCTTTACTGTTCCCAAGGTCGAAACAGCAGGTGCTGATGATCCATTGCCGATTGCAATATTTCCATCTGAAGCACTCGCATTGTGACCAAACGCAATACTTTCCGTATCATTGGCCTGGGCTGTATCACCAAGTGCCAGTGAATACGTTCCGCTTGCTTTTGCTTTATCGCCGATGGCTACTGCATAGTTAGAAGCGTTTGCTTCGTTGCCCAGTGCCGTAGAATACATGATGTTGGCCGAGTTTTTCTGATAGTTGGCATTGTAACCGATGGATACGTTGTAACCGTTCTGGGATTTGTCGTCACTTGCATAGTTGATGCCATACCCAGCCTGCGTACCGATGGCAATATTGTAACTACTCTTTACATTACTGCCAGCTCCTTCACCAATGGCCACGTTCTGCATACCGGAGACATTGTTGCCGGAGCTGGTGCCGATGGCAATCAGCGAGCCCGCATTCTGAGTTTCGCCCTTTCCTTCACTCGTGTCGACACCGGCTTCATAGCCGAGAGAAATCGATTTATCGGCATTGGCCGTGGCTTTGTTGCCGATGGCTACCGCATTGTAGTTGTTGGCTGTAGCAGACTGGCCAATAGCAGTAGAGCTGCCCGATGCAGTGGAACTTAATCCAATGGCATTGCCACCTTCTACCGTCGTCGTAGCGCCCTTGCCGATGACGACAGAGTTTGCACCAGTAGCGCTAGTGTCCTGACCGATGGCAATGGTATCTGCCGAAACGGTCTTGGCGCTGGTACCCATTGCAATGGAGTCCGCAGCACCACTGCTCACAGCAGCACCCTTGCCTAGGGCCATAGCATTGTTGGAAGAAGCCCCTACTGTGGCGCTGCTACCGATTGCCATAGCATCGGTGCTCTGAGAGACCGTCGCGCTCTTGCCGATAGCTGTAGAAGAATCAGAAGCACTGGTCTTCGCCCCTGTACCAATGGCCACGTCATCCGACTTCACCACAGCCTGATAGTTTCCATCGGTGTCATTCTCTATCGCTGCACCCTTGCCCAAAGCAATGGATGTATTACCTGCACTGGACGCATTGGTGCCGATAGCAACACTGTCTACACCGCCGGCAGCCTTGATATTATAGGTCACATTGTCGACTGTTTTCGTCGTATCTTCTGAACCTGTCACCGCGCCATTACCGATGGCTACGCCGCTGGTGGCTGTTTTATTGATGGTCGCGCCTTTGCCGAAAGCCATGGCATTGGATGCCGTATCTACAGTGGCGCCGGTACCCAAAGCTGTAGAGTCACTGCCGCCCTCGACTTTTGCGCCATTGCCGATGGCGGTACTGCCACTGATGGCAGTCGTCGAACCAGAAGCGTTGAGCACCTGAGAATTGTAGCCAAGTGCTACCGACTGATCGCCGTTAGCTTTGGCGCGGTCACCAATGGCCGTACTGCTCGTGCCGCCAGTAACGGTTGTTGCGGAAGTCGTCGCATCCTTCGTCTTTTCGCCGGCCTGAGCACTTGGGCCGATGGCGACGGAGTTGGTACCGTTGGCAGCCGCATCCGCAGCATATGTTTTTGTATTATCGTTATTGGTCGTTATCTCCGGATTAACCTTGAAATATTTATTCAGCTTCGAGGTATAGCTCTTTGAAGTGTCATCCGCATCCAGGCCAAGGGCATTGACAACGTTCAACAGATTTTGATCCAAAGAAATCAAATTCTTTGCAGTACTTTGATCTGCACGGATATATTGGCCGCTGGCTGGGCGCAGTTCCTTGTACATCGTGCCGCCCGAAACGAGATTCGTATCCCCAGAAATAATCGTACCATCATTGTTGGCGCTGATGGTGTACGTCGTCTGTCCCGTCGTTGCATCACTAGTCGATGTGATAGTCACACGATCCCCCTGCGTGATTATCGTGGAGAGTCCTGTGATGACTTTCCTGCCTGCGTCCGTGATATTGCTCAGGTCCTTCAAACTGGTGATATCACTTGTGATGAACGTAATCTTAGTATTGAGATTGGTATTGTTTGTCGACACAGTATTAGACAGAGCGGACAATCCAGCTGCATTATTTTTGACCTGTGTATCCAGTTTGCTCAGATTGCCCGCTACTGTCGTGCCAGATGTGATTGTTCCAATTGTAGTGTTCAGCGTAGAAATCGCTGTCGTATTAGTTCCAAGCTGGATGTCCAAGTTCTTCAGATTGTCGGCTGTAGAATTATCTGGGCTGACATAGGTCAACCTCTCAGATGTAGCAGCGATAGGACGCAGTTCTTTGTAGATATCTTGACCAGCAATCAATTTTACATCATCTGCTGCAACTTTTCCGCCGCCTAGAGCCGTCCTCCAAGCGGTCTTGTTTTCGCCGGACAAGTTGGACGCATCGACTTTTGCATCTTCGACAGTTGTCGGGTCTGTCGCTGTAGTCGTTGTGCCAGCCGCCCATCCGACTGGCAGGCTGGTGCCCATGGCAAACAGGGCGATGAGGATGGAGGTCGTCAGGCGGTCGTGCCGGTGCTGGGCAGTAAGGCTCTTTGTCTTGCCGCGGCTGTGCACGATTTCTGAGACGACCTGGTAGAGATTCCTTGCGCGATTATAAATGACTTTGTAGACTCTGTTCATTGTAACCATCCTTTGCCATTTGTGTTATTCGATTCTTAGATTCCCTCTTACATGATTAGAAGTGATGCCCTATGCAGCACAGGTCAGCAGGCCGCAGAGCTCTTATCCCAGCATTATCTTTCTAGTGACCTATAATGCCGATTATATTTTTCTGCCATTTAGGCAGAATTTTATAGTCGATTCTTATTATAGCACAAATCGTTCTAAAAGAAGTGCAAAAGTTTCATGGTTACGTATAGTAACAAGGTTTTAATACAAAAACACAGGCATCTGTCTATCTTGATATGACAGATGCCCGTGTGCTCGGTATCCGATATGGTATTTTCAGGCCGGCCGGCGCGCGAAGCGGTAGCCGACGCCGCGGACGGTCTCGATGGCGTCGCTGACGGTCGGGTCGTCTTTGAGCTTGGCGCGCAGGTGGCGGATGTGGACGTCGACGGTGCGGGTGTCGCCGTAGTACTCGTAGCCCCAGATGCGCTCGAGCAGCTCGTCGCGCGAGAAGGCGCGGCCGGGGTTCGTGACGAGAAGCTTCAGGAGCTCGTACTCCTTGGGCGTCAGGGCGATGGTCTTGTCGTGGAGCCATGCCTGATACGAGGAGAAGTCGAGCCGCAGGCCGCCGATGGTCAGGCTCTCTTCTCGCTCCTTGTTCTCGCGGCTGCCCTTCTGGACGCTGGCGGAGCGGCGCAGCACGGCCTTGACGCGCGCGAGCAGCTCGCGCATGGAGAAGGGCTTGACGACGTAGTCGTCGGCGCCGAGCTCGAGGCCGAGCACGCGGTCGATCTCCTCGGCCTTGGCGGTCAGCATGATGATGGGGATGCCGCTCGTCTGCGGGTCGGCCTTGAGCTGCCGGCAGACTTCGAGTCCGTCGACTTCGGGCAGCATGATGTCGAGCAGCACGAGGTCGGCCTCAGGGGCCCTTTGGAGGGCGGTCCGACCGTCGGCGGCCATCTCGACTTCATAGCCGCTCTTCTTGAGGTTGAAGCTCAGGAGTTCGCGGATGGGCGCTTCATCGTCTACGACGAGGATCTGCATGGTATCATCCTTTCTGGATTTCCGGGGTATCTGGGGGCATCGAAAAAAGCGGCAGACCCCCATCCCGCATTTCGCATTCCGGGGGTGCTGCCGCATGTGATCAATAGTAATGCTCGGTCAGGTCGATGAGGTTGTCGCGGACTTGGCGCAGGAAGTCCCAGCGATTGACGTTCTCCGCGCCGACGGAGAAGCAGACGCCGTCCTTCGTCCAGTAGGCGACAAAGGACGAGTCGCTGACTTCGGCCAGCTGGACGGCGGTGCTGCCAATGGTCGTATCCTTCCAGTCGGCACCGTAGACGCCGCTGAGGGCCTCGGCCGTCATCTGAGTCGGATTGGCGACCACCGTGCGCACGGTGAACTGGGCGCGCTTCTCGGGCGCACCGTAGCGCGAGGCATAGCGAAGGTCGGCGACTGTGCCGCCGATGATGAAGCGCTGCTGCAGCTCGAGGCCGGAGCTCAGCGGGAAGTAGAGCGGATGGACGGAGATGGCCTCAGCCATCTCGCTATAGCTCGCGGCGGGAACCATCGGGTTCGGCATGCCGACTGCAGCCGTTGCCTGCGCTGCGCTGTCGTTCGTGGCCTGCACGGGCGTGGCGGCCATCTGCGCGGCCTCGATGTCGGCGTTATCAGCAAAGCTCGTAGCCGGAGCGAGCAGGATAGCACCGGCAGCAGCCAGGGCCATGAGGTTATGAGAAAAATGCATGGATATTCCTCCAAGGTCAAAATAATTGCAACGATAAAGATTAAGAAATGAGGGAAAGGCTGTTGTCTTTCCCTCATTTCATTATAGTACAGATATTAGCACAAATCCAGAGGCTTTTCATTCGCCCGCTTCGTACGCCTCGAGTTCCTGGTCAGCGGCGACCTTGACCTCGGGCCAGACGCTGTTGACATAGGCGCCCATCAGGGCCTTGCCGTTGGCGTCGGGGTGCAGGCCGTCGAGGGCGTACTGCGTCGGCAGCAGGCCATCCTGTGTCGGGATGGCTGTGGCCATGTCGATGTAGGCATGCGTGCGGATGTAGGCGTTGACTGCGTCGAAGCGCTCCTGCCAGTCGTCAGCGGTCGGCTCCTGAAAGACGTGGTCGATGTTGTCGGGGTTGATGGCCGGCAGCGTCGCGAAGATTGGGCGGATGCCGTTCTCGAGGCAGCGCTGGCGCATGGACTCGAGGTCGGCGATGACGGCGTCCGTATCCTCCCCTGCCCGCAGGCTGTTGCTGCCCGTCATGATGATGAGGTAGGCCGGATGGAACGGCAGGACGTCGCGGTCGAAGCGCTCGGCGGTCATGCCGCTCGTGTCACCGCTCTGCGAGAGGTTGATGGCCGGGAAGTCGAGGTAATGGAGCCAGCTGAACGAAAAGACGGCTGGACTGTAGGAGAAATGGCCGCCTCCGTGGCTGATGCTGTCGCCGAGCACGGCGACCTGCCACCCGTCGGCGGGGTCTGTGCGGAAGGAGCGCACCTGCGACCACTCGCCGAGCGGTTGCCCCTCGCCGTCAAAGGCGCGCACGCGCCAGTAGAACGGCGTCGGACCGTAGTGGGCCTGCGGATCGTAAATCTCGGCCATGTCACTTCGCAGCGTCTCGATGGGCTCAGCTGCGGGCTCTTCCTCGGGGTTCACCTCGTAGATGGCAATTTCGTAGCTCGCAGCATTCGCCTGGCCAATCCAGGTGTAGACGGGATAGAGCAGCGTCTCCCCTCGCCTGCCGCCGTAGGAAGCTGTCAGTACGGGCGCCGTCATCGGCGGGATGTCGGGCGAGGTGTAGAGCGGCACGAGGTCGCTGTACGGCGTGTAGGGCGTGCCGTTGAAGTCGATTGCGCGCACGCGCCAGTAGAGCGGCTCGGTCTTGGAGCCGAGCTGGTCCGCGGCGAATTCGCGCAAAGGCGCGTTGTAGGCGTTCTGGTAGACGCTGCGCGTGCGGAAGACGGCGGCCTCGGAATTCTTTGCGGGCGAGAGATGCGCGGGCCGCTCGGTGAAGAACTCGATCTCGTACATGACGGCCTCATCGTCCGTGTTCCAGGTCAGGATTGGCGAATACGAGAGCGGCGTCTCGGCCGTCGTCGCGCTGAGGCCCGCGGGCGGCGGCGTCAGGAGCTGCGACGACGCTTCATGGCGCTGCGTCAGCAGGAGCGCCGCAAGGACGACGACGAGACACGAGAGCCCGACACCGATGGCGGTGAGGTGCTTATGGCCGATGCCGTTCTTGTTTCCTTTCTCTTTTCTTGCTTCTTTTCTTGATAACATGGGGATTCCCCCCTTTCGTGGATTCTATGAATGATTTCATGCATTGCATTATAGCACAAATCTGCCCTATAATAGAAGAAAATTACGGTATACATGATGAAAGGGCAGCTATGCGGGCAAAGAAGAATTTCCTGCTGGTCAAGAACCAGCGCATTGAGCAAAATGAACATCTCTCGGAGAAGGCGAAGGCGCGCCTCGGCAAGTCGAAGGCGGACAACACGCTCAAGGCGTATTCTGCGGACTGGAGCGATTTCTCGGACTGGTGCCATTACCACGGGGAGCGCGACCTGCCGGCGCGGCCGGAGACGATCGTCAACTACCTCAACGACCTCGCGGATGACGCGAAGGCGAATACGGTGGCGCGCCGCGTGACGGCCATCTCGGAGAACCACATGGCGGCCGGCTACACGGGCAAGAACAATCCGGCAAAGGACGCACTTGTGCGGACGGCGATGGAGGCGATACGGCGCGAGAAGGGCACGTTCCAGCAGGGCAAGGCGCCGATCCTCATGGAGACGCTCTACGTGCTGGCGGACTGCTTCGGGGATGACATCGTCTCCTTGCGCGACCGCGCGCTGATCTTCCTCGGCTTTGCGGGGGCGTTCCGCCGCTCGGAGCTCGTGGCGATACAGGTGGAGCATCTGACGTTTACCTCGCAGGGGCTCGTCGTCCTCGTGCCGCAGTCGAAGAGCGACCAACTCGGGCGCGGCACGGAGATCGCGGTGCCGTATGCACCGGACCCGGAGGTCTGCGCGGTGCGCGCGGTGCAAGCGTGGCTGCAAGCCGCGGACATCCACACGGGGCCTCTTTTCCGGCCGTTCACGCGCAGCCATTCGCTCCGGGACTCGCAGCTCACGGACAAGTCGGTGGCACTGATCGTGAAGAAGTACGCGGCGCTTGCGGGCTTCAATCCGGCGAGCTTCGCGGGGCACAGCCTGCGCAGGGGCTTCGCGACGAGTGCGGCGCAGCACGACGTCGACGCGCTGACGATCATGCGGCAGACGCGGCACCACTCGGAGAAGATGGTGCATCGATATATTGAGCAGGGCAATATCTTCAAGGAGAACCCGCTCAACAAGATGTACAAGAAGTGAGTGTGGGGTCAGCAAAGGGCATGGGCATACATTCCGGCTTCGTCGCTCCGTTGAATGAGCCCCATGCTACGGATAGTGTATCTAGGTGCTTCGCCGCCTGATGCGGCGTTCTGACATCGCCGGACTTCGGTGCGGCAGCTTGGGGCTCAGCCTGCGGCGGTCACTGCGCTCCTGCAGGCGGAATGCATGCCCACGCCCCGGAGCGGATGTCTGCAAACTGAGCTGCTGCGGTAGCGCGGCTGAGTGCTTTGCTCCAGGCCGTTTACAGCTATGAACATTAGGCGGCCGATTGCTTCGCTCCGGCCTTGATTTCTATGATAGTTGCTGATACTAGAAAAAGCTTCCCCTCTCAATCTGAGATGGGAAGCTTTTTTATGACGTACTTAGAGCACGGCTTTGTGGCTGAGGTTGATGCGGCCTTTGTCGTCGATCTCGACAACTTTGACCTGAAGCTGGTCGCCGACCTGGACGACGTCTTCGACTTTCTCGACGCGGTGCTTGGCGAGCTGGGAGATGTGGCAGAGGCCTTCTTTGCCCGGCAGGACTTCGACGAAGGCGCCGAATTTCATCAGGCGGGTGACGCGGCCGGTGTAGATCTCACCGACTTCGACTTCGCGCACGATGTCCTCGATCATCTGCTTGGCTTTCTTCATGCCCTCGGCATCGTTGGAGGTGATGAAGATGTTGCCGTCTTCGTGGATGTCGATGTCGACGCCGGTCTCGTCGATGATCTTCTTGACGACTTTGCCGCCGGAGCCGATGACGTCGCGGATCTTGTCGACCTTGATCTTGATGGTCTCGACGCGCGGTGCGTACGGGGAGAGCTCAGCGGCCGGCTTGTCGATGCACTCGAGCATCTTGCCAAGGATGAAGGCGCGGCCGCGCTTGGCCTGCTGCAGGGCGGCGGACAGGATCTCGCGGGAGAGGCCGTCGACCTTGATGTCCATCTGGATGGCGGTGATGCCTTCGGTCGTGCCGGCGACCTTGAAGTCCATGTCGCCGAGGGCGTCTTCCATGCCCTGGATATCCGTGAGGATCGTGTACTGATCCCCTTCTTTGACGAGGCCCATGGCGACGCCGGAGACGGGGCGCTTGATGGGCACGCCGGCGTTCATCAGCGAGAGGGTGCTGCCGCAGACAGAGCCCATGGAGCTCGAGCCGTTGGACTCGAGGACCTCGGAGACGAGGCGGATCGTGTACGGGAACTCCTCGATGGACGGGATAACCGGCACGAGGGCGCGCTCGGCAAGGGCGCCGTGGCCGATCTCGCGGCGGCCTGGGCTGCGCATCGGGCGAGCTTCGCCGACGCTGTAACCCGGGAAGTTGTAGTGATGGATGTAGTGCTTCGTCGTCTCGGGTCCGAGGCCGTCGATGACCTGCTCGTCGCCGAGGGAGCCGAGCGTCGTGACCGTGAGGATCTGGGTCTGGCCACGCGTGAAGAGGCCGGAGCCATGCGTGCGCGGCAAGAGGCCGACTTCGCACGATACCGGGCGGACTTCTTCGACCTCGCGGCCGTCCGGACGAATCTTCTCATGCGTGATCATGTGGCGCACGACGGACTTCTCGAGGTCGTGGATGGCGATGGCGATCTCTTTGTCCATCTCCGGGTAGAGCTCGAGGAAGTGTTCCATCGTGTCGGTCGTGACCTCGGCAATATGGGCGTCGCGGTCGAGCTTGTCCGGGTTGCGCACGGCGGCGTCGAGGCGGTCCTTGGCGTAGTCGCGGATGGCCTCCTCCATCTCGTGCGGGACGAGGAAGAGCTTCGGCTCGCTCTTCTCCTTGCCGCAGTCGGCCTGGATGCCCTGCTGGAACTCGACGAGGCGCTTGATCTCCTCGTGGCCGAACAGGATGGCGTCGAGGATGACGTCCTCCGGCAGCTCGTTGGCGCCGGCCTCGACCATCATGACGGCATCGTGGGAGCCGGCGACGGTGAGGTTCAGCGTCGAGACTTTGCGCTGCTCTTCGGTCGGGTTGATGACGAACTCATCGTTGACGCGGCCGACGCGCACGCCCGCAATCGGTCCCATGAACGGGATGTCGGAGACGGTCAGGGCACACGATGCGCCGATCATGGCGGCGAGCTCCGGCGCGTTGTCCTGCTCGACAGAGAGGACGGTCGCGACGATCTGGACGTCGTTGCGGAAGCCCTTCGGGAACAGCGGGCGGATTGGGCGGTCGATCAGGCGCGCGCAGAGGATGGCGTCGCTCGACGGGCGTCCCTCGCGCTTGATGAAGCCTCCCGGGATCTTGCCTGCCGCATACATCTTCTCTTCATAGTCGACCGTCAGCGGGAAGAAGTCGACGCCTTCACGCGGCTCAGCCGAGGCCGTAGCCGTCACGAGCACGACGGTATCGCCATAGCGCACGAGGACGGCGCCGTTGGCCTGCTTCGCGAGCTGTCCGTTCTCGATGACGAGCGGGCGGCCTGCGAGTTCCATCTCAAAGCGATTCATATGTACCTCCTTGGATCTTGAATCTCAATTCCTCTATATCTCTTGTATATCTCTATTTTTCCAGAAAAAAAAGCGGGATTGCTCCCGCTTTCCGCTTCAGGATCGCTCGCCAGCAATCAGCGCTCAACCGTGGAACGCAGACCAAGCTTTGCGATAATCGAACGATAACGCTCAATATCCGTCTTGTAGAGGTAGCTGAGCAGACGACGGCGATGGCCGACCATCTTCAGCAGACCGCGACGGGAATGATGATCCTTCTTGTGCTGCTTGAGATGCTCCGTCAGATAGTCGATACGTGCGGAGAGGACAGCGATCTGTACTTCCGGCGAACCCGTATCACCCTCGTGAACGGCATACTTCTGCATGATTTCCTGTTTTGCTTCCTGAGTCAGCATTTGTTGAATTCCTCCTGTTTGTTGTTCAATCTCCATCAGCCAAGAATACGTCGGAGTTCTTCGCAATCTGGGCTGAGGTTTGCCATTTGGCACTTTCAATAGTATATCACAGTCGTCAATCGCTTGTAAAGCAATTGCGCCAGATTTCTTTAGCACGCTCGCGGTCCTTGTGCATCTGCGCGATCAGGGCATCGACCGAGGCGAACTTCTCCTCCTCGCGGATCTTCTGCAGGAAGCGCACCTCGAGCAGACGGTCGTAGATGTCTTCAGAAAAGTCCTGGATGTTGACCTCGATGCGGCGGTTGCAGCCCTCAAACGTCGGGTTGTTGCCGATGTTGGCGAGTGCGGCATAGTCCCTGCCCTCATAATGGGCCGTCGCGGCGTAGACGCCGTTCGGCAGCATGACCTGGGCGTCGGGGATGGCGAGGTTGGCCGTCGGGAAGCCCAGCGTGCGGCCGCGCCTGTCGCCGTGGATGACGCGGTCAAGCACGGTGAACGGGCGGCCGAGGCACGCCTCGGCTGCGGCGAGGTCCCCGCCTGCAATCAGGGCGCGGATGCGCGTGCTGCTGACGGGCCGGCCGCCGAGCTGGACAGCCGGGCAGATCTCCGCGCGGAAGCCGTAATCACTGCCCACGCGCTGTAGGAGTCGGTGCGTGCCCTTGCCGCGGCTACCGAAGGTGTAGTTCGGCCCCGTGACGAGGATGCGCGGCGCGAAGGAATCGCGCAAGAGCGCGAGGAAGTCCTCCGGCGTGCGGCGCGCGAGGTCTTTCGTGAACGGGATGGCCATGAGCACGTCGACGCCGAGCGCCTCGATGAGCTGACGGCGCAGCGCGTTGTTGCTGATCTGCGGCGGCACGGCCTGCGGCGCGAGGACGGCGAGCGGATGGTTGCTGAAGGTGAAGACCATGCTCGTGCCGCCGATCTCGTGCGCGAGCTCGACGGCGCGGCTTATGATGCTGCGGTGGCCGCGATGGACCCCGTCGAACATGCCGAGCGCAATGACGAGCCGCGGGAAATCGTCGCGCAGCGTGGTGAGTCTTGAATAAAACTGCATAATGCTCCCCTCTCAGTTCTTCGTCGCAGGCTCGCGGCAAACGACCTTGGCCGGGATGACTTCCTGGCTCCGGCGGTCGTAGCGGCCGATGCCGAGGAAGCGGCCCGCGCTGTAGACGCGCAGGATGTCCGTCTCGGGCACATGGCGCCGCTCGCCCGTGCCGAGGCCGTTGCAGAACGGCTTCTCGCGGCGCGGGTCGAGGTCGTAGCGCTCGAGGTGACTGAGGAAATGCGCGGGCTCTAGGATGGCGCTCTCCCCCGCCTCGGCAAGCTCTTCAAGCGTCAGCGCGTCCGCGAGCGCGAAGTCGCCGACGCGGCTGCGCACGAGGAAACTCATCGTCGCGGGCAGGCCGAGGGCCGCCCCGATGTCGAGGCAGAGGCTCCTGATGTAGGTGCCCTTCGAGCACTGGACATCGAAGAGTATCTTCTTCTCCTCGGGATGGTAGGCAACGATGTCGAGCGCATGGATCGTGACCTCGCGCGAGGGGATCTCGACTTCCTTGCCCTCGCGCAGGAGGTCGCAGGCGCGCTTGCCGCCAATCTTGATGGCGGAGTGCGCTGGTGGCGTCTGCCGTATCTTGCCCGTGAAGCCCAAGAGCGCATGCTCGATGGCCTGCTGCGAGGGCATGGTGAAGTCTGTTACCTCCTCGGTAATCTCCCCCGTATCGTCGCCGCTGTCCGTCGCAAAGCCGAAGGTCAGCTCCGCGCGGTACGTCTTATCGGCGAGCTCGAGGTATTCGATGAGTCGGGCGGCCTGCCCGACGGCAATCGGCAGCACGCCGGCTGCCGCAGGGTCGAGCGTGCCGGCATGGCCGACGCGCTTCATGTGCAGCACCTTGCGCACGGCGCCGATGACGTCGTGCGAGGACATGCCGGGCGGCTTGAGGATGTTGAGAAACCCGTCCATCATTTCTCCCCCTGGCAATGGTAGGCGCGAATGGCCTTCGAGATGGCCTCGCAGATCGTGCGCTTGGCATCCTCGAATGGCATCGCGAGCGTGCAGCCGGCCGCGCGCGTGTGGCCGCCGCCGCCGAACTGCACGGCAATCGCGCTGACGTCGAGTCCTTTGGAGCGCATGCTGACGCGGCAGATGCCCTCCTCCTTCGTCTTGAGGACGACGGCGATGTCGACGCCCTCGATGACGCGGATCATGCCGATGAAGGACTCCGTCGACTTCATGCGCGCCGTCGTCTCCAAGTCGAGGAAGATGCCGGCCGCATGGCCGTCGGCGAAAAGCTCAGCGCGCTCGATGGCCTCGCCGATGTCGCGGATGGTCTGGTACGGCTTCTGCTCGAGCGCCTCCGAGATGACGTTCGGCTCGACGCCGTGGTCGAGGAGGTCCGCTGCGGCGCGCATCGTGTGCGACGTCGTGTTCGAGAAGCGGAAGAAGCCCGAATCCGTCGCGAGGCCAGTGTAAATGCACATGGCCATTTCCTTGTTGAGCGTCACGGGCAGCTCCTGCATGAGGTCGTAGATGATCTCAGCCGTCGCCGCGCGCGTCGCTGCGATATAACTGTATTCTGCCGAGCCGTCGTTCGTCTGATGATGATCGATATTGAGGAGATGCGCCGCATGGACGGCCTTCATGGTGCAGCCCGTGCGGTCCGTCGCCGTGTCGAGCACGACGAGCAGGTCGGCCTCTACGGGCTTTTCCTCGTCGGGTCTCCCAATAATATCATATCCCGGCAGCACCGAAAAGATGGCCGGGATATCATCATCGAGCAGAACGGAAGCTTCCTTGCCGAGCGAGCGCAGGATGTGCATGAGCCCGAGCGAGGACCCGATGGCGTCGCCGTCGGGATTCTGGTGGGCTGTGATGACGATCCGCTGAGCGCTCGACAGGATGGCTGCTGTTTCACTCAATGTCACTATCATGTCAATGTTCTTCTTTCTTAACGTTATCGGTCTCTGGAGCCTTCTTCGCCTTGTCCTCGGCCTCGATCTTCAGCAGCAGCTCCTGGATGTGTGCGCTGTAGTCGAGGGATTTGTCCACGACGAAGGAAAGCTCAGGCGTGAAGCGCAGGCGAATCCTCTTGCCGATCTCGCGGCGGATGAAGCCGAGCGAACTCTGAAGTCCTGCCCAGCAGTCTTTCACCTGCTGCTCACTGCCCATGAGGCTCACGTAGATCTTGGCCTCGCGCAGGTCGCCCGTGCATTCGACGGACGTGACCGTCACGAAGCCGATGCGCGGGTCCTTGAGCTCACGCAGGATGATCTCCGAGATCTCCTGCTTCATGAGCTCCTGGACCTTCTCTACCCGGAGCTGGCTCATGGCATTCCCTCCTTTTCTGATTTATCTTCTATACTGTCGTTTCTATTACTATGCGTTTCAGTCCTTGGCGTTCTCTTTTGCCTTGGCAGCAGCGGCCTTGGCCTCTTCTTCGCGCTTCTTGGCGGCAGCCTTGTTGGCGTCGGCGATCGTCGTCGCGATCTCCTCCATCGTGTAGGCCTCGATGATGTCGCCTTCCTTGAAGTCGCGGAAGTCGACGATCGAGATGCCGCACTCGTAGCCTGCGTTGACTTCCTTGACCTCATCCTTAAAGCGGCGCAGCGAGTCGATCTCGCCGTCGAAGATCTCGATGTTGTCGCGGATGATGCGGATCTTGGAGTTGTTGCAGATCTTGCCTTCGAGCACGTAGGAACCAGCGACGAGCGCCTTCGAGAACTTCATGACCTGACGGATCTCGACGCGGCCCTGGATGACTTCCTTGTACTTCGGCTTGAGCATGCCGCTCATGGCATCCTTGACGTCGTTGATGGCATCGTAGATGACGCGGTACGTGCGGATATCGATGTTCTCGGTGTCGGCAAGCTTGCGCGCATTGGCATCCGGGCGGACGTTGAAGGCGATGATCAGCGCGTTCGAAGCCGATGCCAGCATGACATCCGACTCGTTGACGGCACCGACGCCCGAATGGACGATGGAGACGCGGACCTCGTCGTTCTTGTTGAGTTTCAAAAGCGAGCTCGAGAGCGCCTCGACAGAGCCCTGTACATCGGCCTTGATGACGATGTTGAGGTCCTTGATGTCGCCTTCCTGGATCTGGTGGAAGAGGTCGTCGAGCGAGACCTTCTTGCTCTTGATGAGGTTGTTGCGCTGGCGCTCGATGCGGGCCTCGGCGATGGAGCGGGCCTGCTTCTCCTCGAGCACGGCGAGGATGTCGCCGGCTTCCGGCACGTCGTTGAGGCCGAGGATCTCGACCGGTACGGACGGGCCGGCCTTCTTGACGTTCTCGCCGCGGTCGTTGACCATGGCGCGGACCTTACCGTACGTCGTGCCGCAGACGACGGAGTCGCCGATGCGCAGCGTGCCGTTCTGGACGAGGACCGTCGCGACAGGGCCGCGGCCCTTGTCGAGCTTGGCCTCGACGATGACGCCGCGCGCATCACGGTTCGGGTTGGCCTTGAGCTCCTTGACTTCGGCGACGAGCAGGACCATCTCGAGGAGGTCATCGATGCCGATCTGCTTCTTAGCAGAGACCGGGACCATGATTGTGTCTCCGCCGTATTCCTCCGGCACGAGACCCTGCTCCATGAGCTCCTGCTTGACGCGGTCCGGGTTGGCGCCCGGCTTATCAATCTTGTTGATTGCGACGATGATCGGCACGCCTGCCGACTTCGCGTGGTGGATAGCCTCAATGGTCTGCGGCATGACGCCGTCATCTGCGGCGACGACGAGGATTGCGATATCCGTGATCTGGGCGCCGCGCGCACGCATAGCCGTGAATGCCTCATGGCCCGGCGTGTCGAGGAAGACGATCTTCTTGCCCTTGCAGTTGACCTGATAAGCACCGATGTGCTGCGTGATGCCGCCGGCCTCATGCGTCTGGACATGCGTGTTGCGGATGCAGTCGAGCAGCGACGTCTTGCCGTGGTCGACATGGCCCATGACCGTGACGACAGGCGGACGGAGCTTCAGCGTCTTCGGGTCGTCCTCGATCTCCGGGATTTCCGTCGGGTCGACCTCTGGCGGCAGCTCTTCGCACGTCACGCCGAATTCCGAAGCCACGAGGGCGGCCGTATCAAAGTCGATTTCCTGGTTGATCGTCGCCATGACGCCCATCATGAAGAGCTTCTTGACGACTTCCGCAGCCGTGTAGCTCATCTTGGACGCGAGGTCCTTGACGGCAATCGTCTCCGGCAGCTTGATGTGCTTCGGATGCGCGATCTCGACCTTCGGTGCCTGCTGGCCGCCGCGCTTGTTGTTGCGGCCCCTGCGGTTGCGGTCGTTCTTGCTGCCAAAGCGGTTGTTACGGTCATTGCGGTCGTTACGGCCGCCGCGCTCGTTGCGGCTACCGTTGCGGCGGTCGTTGCGATTGCCGCCGCGGTTATTGTTGCCACCGCCATTGCTGTTGCGGTTGCCGCCGTTATTGCCGCTATTGCCGCCGCTATTGTGGCTCGGGCGGTTGCTGCCCGAAGCGGCGCGGTTGCCACCATTATGATTGCCGTTGCCGTTATTGCGGCCCGCATCGCTGCGGCGCTCGTTGCGCTCGTTACGCTCAGTGCGGCCGTTATTGCCGTTGCTGCCGCTGTTGCCGTGGTTCTGCTTGCCAGCCTGCGGCTTCTCGGCGCGCTTCTCTGCCGGCTTTGCGGCCGGCTTCTGCGCAGCCGATGCTGCCGGAGCCTTTGCCTGCGGCTTAGCCCCCTTGTTGCTCAGCGAATTCTTGATGGCCGTGCGCTCTTCTTCGCCGACGCTCGAGAAATTGTTGGCAGCCTTGAACTTATTGCGCTTGAGGATATCCAGAATGACTTTGCTATCCGTATTGAACTCTTTCGCGAGTTCGTAAACTCTGTATTTGGACATTAATCCACCCCCGGTTATTATTTCATACTCATGGCTCCTTCATCAGCTCGCGCAGCTTCTTCGCGAACCCCTTATCGGTCAGGGCCGCGACAGCGCGGTACTCCTTGCCGAGGCACTGGCCGAGCGTCTCCCGGTCGAGCCCCTCAAGGTAGGGAACCTTGTATCGATCCGCTAGGATCGTGTAATCTTTCTTTGTTTCATCTGAGGCATCCGCCGCCACGAAGACGAGTACGGCCTCGCGGCCCTTCAGAGCCTGCTCCACGGCAAAGGCGCCCGACACGATGCGGCGCGCCCGCTGGGCCATGCTCAGGAGGTTCGTGATGCGCTCTTCTTGGGTATGCGCCATGACTCAGCCCTCAGCCTTGTCCTCGAACAGCTCGCGCTCGAGGAGATCGTAGACGGCAGCGTCGATTGGCGACTTGAACGAACGCTCGAGGCCATGACTCTTCTTGGCCTTGTCGAAGCATTCGCGCTTGTGGCAGATGTAGGCGCCGCGCCCAGGCTTCTTGCCCGTGAAGTCCACGGAGAACTCGCCCTCGGGGCTGCGCACGATCCGCACCATTTCTTTTTTCGGGCGGCTTTCCTGGCAGCCCAGGCACATCCGCTGCGGTATCTTCTTGATCTTCATCATTCAACCTCAGCCGTGAAGGCAGCATCGCCCGTGACCTCGACCTCGTTCATGTTGGCGTCGAGCTCTTCGTCAGCGGCCTGCGACTCGCTCTTGATGTCGATCTTCCAGCCCGTGAGCTTGGCGGCGAGGCGGGCGTTCTGGCCTTCCTTGCCGATGGCGAGCGAGAGCTGGTAATCCGGCACGACGACGCGCGAGACTTTCTCCGTCTCGTTGACCGCGACGGAGACGACCTTTGCCGGACTCAGCGCATTGGCGATGAACTTGGCCGGATTGTCGCTCCACTTGACGATGTCGATCTTCTCGCTGCCGAGCTCATCGACGATCGACTGCACGCGCAGGCCGCGGTGGCCGACGCAGGAGCCGACTGGATCGACGTTCTCGTCCTTCGAGTAGACGGCGATCTTCGAGCGGTTGCCCGGCTCGCGTGCGACTGACTTGATCTCGACGATGCCTTCCTGAATCTCCGGCACCTCGAGCTCGAAGAGGCGCTTCAAAAGGCCCGGATGCGTGCGCGAAACGACGATCTGCGGTCCCTTGTTCGTCTTCTTGACCTCGACGACGTATGCCTTGATGCGGTCGCCGTGTGCGTACGTCTCCGTCGGAATCTGCTCCGCCGGCGTCAGCACGGCTTCCGTCTTGCCGAGGTCGATGTAGACATTGTGGTTCTCGACGCGCTCGACGAGGCCCGTCAGGATGTCGCCCTCGCGGCTCATGAACTCCTCGTAGATGATGCCGCGCTCTGCCTCGCGGATGCGCTGGACGACGACCTGCTTGGCCGTCTGCGCAGCGATGCGGCCGAAGTTCGCCGGCGTCACCTCGATCTCGATGACGTCGCCTACCTCATAGTCCGGCTTAATCGTGCGGGCCTGCGCCAGCGAGATCTCCGTGATTTCGTCCTCGGGGTCCTCGACGACCGTCTTGATCGCGTAGACGTGATAGTGACCCGTTTCTCTGGAAAGCGTGACGCGGACATTCTGTGCCGAGCCAAAGTTGCGCTTGTATGCCGAGATCAGGGCAGCCTCGATGGCCTCGAAGAGGACTTCTTCATCAATGCCTTTCTCCTTGCCGAGCTCTTTGAGCGTCGTCAGGAATTCCTGACCATTGTCCTTCGCTTTCGTCGTTTTTCTTGCCAAAATAATATCCTCCCAATGAACGGGGGAAGCCCCCCTTTTTTGCTATGTCAAAAGTCGATATGAAGGCGGACCTGTGCAATATCCGCCAGCGGGATCTTCGTCTCGCCATCGAGCTCGATCGCATCGCCATCGAAGCCCGTGAGCTCGCCGACGACGAGCTTCTTGCCCTCGCGCGGCGCGTAGAGCGTGACGTCGACCTTCTTGCCCTGCTCGCGCGTGAAGTCGCGCGGCTTGCGCAGGACGCGGTCGATGCCCGGCGAGGACACCTCCAGAATGTACGAATCCGGCACGACATCCCCCTTGTCGAGCGCCTCCTCGAGCTTCTCGCTCAGCGCCTGGCAATCCTCGATATCGATGCCGCCTTCCTTATCGATGTAGACGCGCAGATACCAATCGTGTTCCTTGACATACTCGGCATCGACGAGCTCGATGACGTCCTGATCCTTCAGGAGCTCCTGCACGATTGCCTCTACGGCATCCTCAACCTGCTGCTTTGCCATACATCCACCTCCAGCTTTCTGCTTTTGAATCACGGTGATGCGCTCATCCGTGTCTTTCTCGCATAAGATTAAAGAGTGGGCTTGCACCCACTCTTCACTAAACAACCTTAAATTAACTATTTCATGATACCACAAAAGCCTCTGCTTGTAAAATGGTATCTGAAAAAAAGTCAGGAAAGTCACATGCTATGTTCCCGGCGCGCTTTCTGGAGCTTGCGCAGCTTATGCAACTTGCTGCGGCGCCAGAGGAAGTAGAGCGCGGCGTTCAAGGCGATGATGGCCGTGCTGACGACGCCGTACATGAAGGGATAGCCGCACTGCGCGGCGACGATGCTAAGGAGCACGGCGGCGAGACCGACGCTGATGTCGAGCGACCAGAAGTACGTGGCCGTCGCGACGCCGGCACGCGATGCGGGGGCACTCTGAACGGCGAGCGTCTGGAAGGCCGGCGACAGTGCGCCGAAGCCGATGCCGAGCAGCGCGGCCGCGCCGAGCAGGCCGACGAGCGTCGTGACCTGGCTGAAGAAGAGCATGCCGGCCGCGAAGAACGCGAAGCCCGGCCAGACCGTCCAGTCCGGCCCCTTCTCGTCGAAGAGGCGGCCGATGACGGGGCGCGTCAGGATGATGACGAAGGCAAAGACGACGAAGAACAGGCTCGTCTCCGCCTGCAGGCCGAGGCTCTTGGCGTAGAGCGGGATGAAGGTCAGGATGCCGCCGTAGGCAAAGAAGACCATGCCGCCGAGCAGTGCCGGTGCGAGCGAGCGCCGCTCAATGAAGTCCGAGAGATGGAAGCCCTTCTTCGGGCGCTTGGCCGGGCGGATGACCTCATCGGGCAGGCGGCGGGCATTGGCCGTCAGGAAGGTCAAGATCGCCAGCGCCGTCATAAAGACGAAGAGCGCCGTGCCGCCGAGGTTGCCGATGATCAAGAGGCCGATGAGCGGGCCGACGACCATCGCGAGGTTCGTCGAGAGCGCGAAGTAGCCGATGCCCTCGCCCTTGCGCGAGGCCGGCAGCACGAGCGCGGCCATCGCCGCCGCAGCCGTCGTCGCGAGCGCGAAGATGCAGCCATGCAGCAGGCGCAGCGCGTAGATGGCCTGCTCCGAGTGGAGCCAGTTGAACGCGAACATCACGAGGAAGAACGCCGCCGTCGCCCCGCGCATCAGCTTCTGCTTGTTGACGGCGTCGATGATGCGGCCGGCCAGCGGGCGGCAGCTCACCGCGCCGATCTGGAAGGCCGTCATCGCGAGGCCCGCCTCCATGTCGCCGCCGCCGAGCGTGTCCATGATGAAAATCGGCAGCGCCGCCACCATGATGTACTGCGACATGAACAAGAAGAGGTTGCTGCCTCCCATCCCCAGGAATTCCGGTGTCCAAAGCTTCTCTCTCTGCATGTGATCTTCCTTTCTTCAATCCGTCGAGTTAAGTCGAATTAGAATTAATTGAAATGCGTTGATTGATGTTCTCTGCGGCTCAGAGCTTTGCCTCGATCTTGCGCAACATGCGGCGCAGCTCTTCCTGCTCGTCCGCGCTCAATGCTCCGAGGAAGTCGAGGTTGGCGTGCTCGTCGAGCGCACTGAGCCGCTCGACGCAGTCGCGCCCCTTCTCCGTCGTCCGCAGGATCATGTGGCGCATGTCGCTCGGGTCGGGCGTGCGGTCGATGCAGCCCTTGTTCTCCAGATGCGTGACGAGCGCCTTGACCGTGTTCTGGTTCTTCTCGATCCGCTCGGCGAGCGCCTTCTGGCAGAGCGGCTCGTACTCCGCAATCGTCTTGAGCGCGACCCACTGCTCCACCGTAATGCCGTATTCCTTGAACATGCCGTCCACCGCGTAGTGGATCTTGCGCGCCACGCGGCTGATCATGTAGCCAATCGTATCATCAAGTGTCATGATCTCATCTCCCTTTTCCTATCGTAAACCTATGTATTGTACAACCAGTCCGCTGGCTTGTCAATCTTTGCGGAAAAAGAGAACGAGCTGACGCGCAGCACGGCGATCCCGAAACGGCTTGTCTATTATAATACGATATCGTAGTATAGTCAACAAGCCTGACAAGAAGGATATCCTCTGTTCGCGTGCGCATGCTTTATGGATAGGTGTATAATAGAAGCATATCAACCGACAGACCGGTAAACGACAGGAGGAATCACGATGGATATCAGCAAGACATACCTAGCTGCCGACTCGCGCTACGAGACGATGGCCTACCCGCACTGTGGCAGGAGCGGCCTGCGGCTGCCACGCATCGCTCTGGGCTTCTGGCACAACTTCGGCGACACGGCAGACTACGGCACGATGAAGGCGCTCTGCTGCACGGCCTTTGACCACGGCATCACCTACTTCGACCTCGCCAACAACTACGGCCCCGCCTACGGCAGTGCCGAGCGCAACTTCGGCCAGCTCATGGACGGGCTCTTCCGCCCCTACCGCGATGAGCTCGTCATCGCGACAAAGGCCGGCTACGACATGTGGCCGGGCCCCTACGGCAACTGGGGCAGCCGCAAGTACCTGATTGCGAGCCTCGACCAGAGCCTCATACGCATGCACCTCGACTACGTCGACATCTTCTACCATCACCGCATGGACCCCGAGACACCGCTCGAGGAGACGATGGGTGCACTCGCGCAGATCGTCAGGAGCGGCAAGGCACTCTACGTCGGCCTCTCGAACTACGACGGCCCGACGCTCCTGCGCGCAGCGACCATCCTGCACGAGATGCACGTGCCATTCATCGTCAACCAGAACCGCTACTCCATCTTCGACCGCACGATCGAAAAGAACGGCCTCAAGGACACCTCCGCCGACCTCGGCCTCGGCATCGTCGCCTTCAGCCCGCTCTGCCAGGGCCTGCTGACCGACCGCTACCTGCACGGCATCCCCGAGGACAGCCGCATCCACCGCGACGGCCGCTTCCTCAAAGAGAAGTCCCTGACACCCGAGAAGCTGCAGGCCATCCGCGCGCTCAATGACCTCGCTCATGAGCGTGGCCAGACGCTCGCCGAGATGGCCCTCGCCTGGGACCTCAAGGACACGGACGTCACCACTGTCCTGATTGGCGCCTCCAAACCCGAGCAGATTCTCGACAACATCAAGGCCATCGAGAACACGCGCTTCAGCGCCGAAGAGCTGCAGGCCATCGACGCCATCTCCTTCGCCCCCGGCGTCCAGGGGCTCATACGCTGAGACACCTCCCTTCTCACTGACGCAAACAAAAAGCCGTTTCACAGCACAGGCTGCGAAGCGGCTTTTCGCTTACTCCCAGACGATCTTCATGAGCTCAGGATAGTGGTCCTCGAGTTCTTGCAGGAGGACGCGGAACATCGCATAGACGAGGTCCCCGTCGATCTTCTCCTCACCACAGAGGATGCAGGTATCGAGGACGAGGTTCTCTTCGTCATCGAGATAATATTTGCAGGTCTTGTATTTCTTGTTGTAGCGATTGAGCATCTCGAGCAGTTCCTCGCGGTTCTGGTTGCGCACAGCGCGCGGCACGACGAGGATGCGGATCATCGCGTAGATGCTCGTGTCGAGGATGACAACGAGCGGCAGGCGGTTGCCGCGCACTTCGGCAAACGACCGGAAAACCACCGTCTCATAGGCGTCATCGGGAATTTCCTCAATTGTGAACGTCTGAGGATGCGTCTCTTCTACATAAGCCTTGAATTCTTCTGCTTTCTTGTTCATGCTGCTCACCTTTCCTTATCTTTATCTTTGGGAATGATATCGTTCGTGACTGGAAGATTTGACTTATCGATTTTTTTACGACCATGATGGCTTCTCTGGCTGATCTTGTATTTCTTTGCGGCATCGTCGAGTGCCTTGAGTACCTTGCTCTCCATATCGTCATCGCCATTGCTGTCATCGCCATCGTGATCAAGTGAATTGCCCATCGTGGCGCAGAGCGTGCGGATGAGTTTGGCGAACAGCATCTCGCGGCAGTCGACGCCGAATTTATTGAAGATCATGCGCACGTGGTACTGCACCGTGCGATACGTGATGTCGAGCGCTGCGGCAATGTCCTGATACGTCTTGCCGTGCATCATGAGCACGAGTACCTTGCGCTGTTGTGAACTCAGATGCGGCATCTCCTTGAGCTCGAGCTCGGAGAGCAGCTCGAGGAAGTAAGTGTAAGTCTGCCGACCGAACTGCTCCGGCCAACGCTCATCGCCCTTCATCGGATACCAGGGGTTCGAGGTGTGAATCTGGCAAGCCAGCAGTTTGCCGCCGTGCGCGCGCCGTATCGTGATGGTCGAGCGCTGGCGTTCCTGCATGACATTGCCCGTCTCAGGTCGGGCAGTCAACAAATACTCGCAGAGCACAATGCAGACCTGGTTCGTCACGAGCTGCGCATCGTAGTGCTCCTCGGATATCTCGATGAGCGGCACGGCACCAGCGTAGCGCTGCTCCGCGAAGTAATGGAGTGCCTCATCGTAGCTGCGCAGGTATTCCCCGGGACCCACGCCAATCCAGCTGAAGCACTTCTCGTCCATCTGTTCCATGATCTGCCAGATGCTCTTGCGCTTCTGGTAAAAATCCCAGATAAAGTCCTTGGCCATCGCCTCTGCCCGGCGTAAAAAATCTTCTTGTTGCGTCATATCGTTCACATCTCCTTATTCTCCCCTTTTATTCTAACAAAATAAAAGAGGGCTGACCCTGTCATATCCGACAGGGTCAGCCCCGAAATGCGAAAAAATATCATAAAATGCCATAAAACATCAGGTAACCGCCATGAAAAGTCAGGTGGACACCGCGTGTTTCTTGTGAAATCCAGCAAGACCGAGAACCAAACATATTATCGAGTTATCGGGCCGGCCCGTCTTCCTCTTTGGTTTCCGCCTTCTCCGCGCCTGACGTATCCAGCGTCTTGTCTTCCTCTTGTTCCTCCGGCTCATCCGACGGTACAATCTCTGCAGAGTCGGGCTGCTCTGATTGGTCGGACGGTCCAGATGGCACCGACTGCTCATCCGTCACAATCGGTGCTGCCTGCACTTCTGTGTCCGACGGTCTCGCGAGATCAGCAAAACCGTTCATTTCGAGCGTCCCGAGCGTCTCGAAATCGTCGGGCGTCCACGGCTTCGGCGGACGTGCGAGAATAAGCTTGGCTAGGCGCGTGCCGTCTTCGCGCGCGAGCTTGCCGTAACTGAAACGCGGGTCCTCCGTGACCTCGCGGCCAAACCAATACGGCGGCTCGAAGGCTCTTGCCTCTTCTTCTGAACGGAACTCCACTTCGACGTAATCAAACCCCTTGAGGTGGCCGCTGTGGCGATGGTACTCCGCGACGTGGTCGCCTGCGAGCGGCAGGCGGTAACGGCGCTTCTCGATGAACCAGGTGCCCTTCTCGAGGCACTCGACGAGATGCGAGAACTCGCGCGAGCTGATTTCCGTCTCCCACTCATCGCGCACAAGACCCTCGCCGCGCTTCACCGTCAGGTAGAATTTCTCAGGCCCTTCTAAGGGGCGGACACTGCGGATGCGGATCTCAGGGAACAGCGAGACATACCCTTGCAAGATGGAATCGAACGTATCCGGCAATGCCGGAATGATATCAACAAGAAACTGACGTTCTATTTCCATATACAGCCTCCTTCCCGGTCATGATGCTCTGGCTGACCCTATCTCTTATCGTATTCATATTTCTATCACCTTCATTTGTCATGCATCATCTGTATGACATATCTTAGCATAAACTGTATTCTATCACAGAATACCTTGTTTTTCTCTTAAAAAAAAGAAAATGTTCTCCCGTTTTCTACAGGAGAACATGATGGGTTGATTACGAGATTAATTCTTATTTATATTTTTATATTCTTCTGCGAGCTTCTTGAAGAGCGGCAGGGAACGTTCAATCGTCTCCGTCTTGATGCAGTAGGCCGCGCGGAAGTAGCCCGGGCAGCCGAAATCCGTGCCCGGTACGAGCAGCAGGTCGTACTTCTTGGCGCGCTCACAGAACGCATAGTCGTCTTCTTCGAGCGCTTTCGGGAACAGGTAGAAGGCACCCTGCGGCTTGACGCAGCTGAAGCCTGCCTCGATGAGACCGTCGTAGAGCAGCTGGCCGTTCTTGCGGTACGTCGAGATGTCGGACGGCATGCCGGCGCAGCGCGCGACGACGAGCTGCCAGAGTGACGGCGCGTTGACATGCGTGAGCACGCGGGCGGCACCAGCGATGGCACCGTAGACCTCGGACGAGCCCTCGAGCTCGTCCGGCACGACGATGTAGCCGATGCGTTCGCCCGGCAGCGAGAAGGACTTGCTATACGAATAGCAGACGAGCGTGTCGTGGTAGTAGAGCGGGATGTACGGGACGGTGTTGCCTTCGTAGGCGATCTCGCGGTACGGCTCGTCCGCGATGATGTAAATCGGATGGCCGTACTCCTCCTCCTTGCGCTTGAGGATGGCGGCGAGCTCCTTGATGGTCGCCTCGGAGTAAACGGCGCCGCTAGGATTGTTCGGCGAGTTGACGATGACGGCCTTCGTGTGCGGCGTCAGGAGCGACTCGAAGGCCGCAAAGTCAATCTGGAAGTCCTCGACGCGCGCCGGCACGACGACGAGCTTGCCGCCGACCGACTCGACGAAGCAGCGGTACTCAGGGAAGAACGGCGCAAACGTGATGAACTCATCGCCTTCCTCGCAGAGCGCCTTGAAGCAGATCGTGATGGCGGCAGCGGCGCCGGCCGTCATGAAGAGGTTCTTGCCGGCAAAATGCGTGCCGAAGCGGTCGTTGATGCTCTTGGCGAGCGCCTCGCGGACCTGCGGATTGCCCGGGGCAATCGTGTAGCCGTGGACGGCCTCGGGCGGCATCGTCTGCAGGATGTCGATGGCCGCCTGCTTGACGAACTCCGGCGTCGGCACATTCGGGTTGCCAAGGCTGAAGTCATAGATATTCTCTTCGCCGACCTCCGCCGCGCGCTTGCGGCCAAATTCAAAGATCGTGCGGATCGTGGATTTTTTGGTGCCGAGCTCGTACATTTTTTCAGAAACCATTTGATAACCACCTTTTGTATCTCATGTCTTGCTGCATTATCATGGACAGAGTTCTTTTATGCTAGAACATAATTAACATTTTACCACAAAAGAAGCCGAAAAAAAAGATGCCGGACAAAATTCCGGCATCTTCTTCGATGTGTGAGATGTGTGAACGTATAGGACAGGGATCAGGATTCCTGAAAATACTTCATGGATACCTTCTTCCACTCGCGTTTGGTGTAGAGCATGGCGCGCTCTTCGACGCCTGTCTTGGCGGCGAGGCCGGCGACGATGCGCTCGCACTCCTCGCGGCTGTGCCCATGGACCATCGTGTAGAGGTTGTAGGGCCAGTCGGGCGCGGTCGTGCGGTCGTAGCAGTGCGAGACGGACGGCGAGGCGGCCATCTGCTTGGCGACTTCGTCGAGGCGCTCTGGGTCGACTTTCCAGGCGACGAGCACGTTCGACGAGAAGCCGACTTCGCGGTGGCGCAGCACGGCGCCCATCTTGCGGATCTTCTTCTCCTCCTCCATCGCCTTGACGCGCTCGAGGAAGAGCTCCTCGCTGACGCCGGCCTTCTCGGCCAGGACCTTGTAGGGCTCGGCGACGAGCGGGAAGTCGCCCTGCAGCGCGCAGATAATCTTCTTGTCTAGTTCATTGATTGCATTGTTTTCGTGATTCCCGTTAGTTGTGCGGTGTTCTGCCATCGGCCGGCTCCCCCTTGCTTATCCCTTTTATCAGGCCAGCTTGAACTGGACGTTGATCTTGTACTTCTTCTGCGATTTGAGATTGAGCATGCTCTCGACGCCCGGCAGAGCCCGGATCTCCGTGAGAATCTCATGCTCCTTGTCGAGTCCCGGCGTCAGCAGCGTGAACCAAAGGTTGTAGCGGCCCTCGCGCTCGTAGTTGTGGGTGGCACCCGGATAGAGGTTGATGGCCTTGGCGACGGCCTCCATCTTCTCGGGGTCGACGCGCAGGGCGACGAGCGTGCCCTTGTAGCCGAGGCGGTTTGAGTTGAAGAAGGTTCCGATGCGGCGCAGGTAGCCCTCCTCTTTGAGGACCTGCAGGCGGTCAATGACGATCTCCTCCGTCGTGCCGAGCTGCTCGGCTAAGGCGGCGAACGGGCGGCTGCAGACGGGCAGGCTGCCCTGCAGCAGGTTCAGTAAGGATTTGTCAAACGATGTCAGCTCCATGATATCTCCCCCAAGATTTCTCTCTACACAGTCTTTATGCTCCTAAAAAAATTGGATCCACGCGAAACGTGAATCCAATTCATCTTTCGTTATCTCTATTATACTAGAATCTCACGGATGACGTCAAGTAAATCTGAACGTCCTTCATTTTTTACGGAGGAGTACGGCAGGATGGAGATTTCCTTGACGCCGAGCGCGCGACGGATTGCAGCAATGTTTTTCTGGCGCGCGTTCTTGCCGATCTTGTCGGCCTTCGTCGCAATGATCAGCACGGGCACATGGTGCTCGACGAGCCACTGGAACATCTCGACGTCGGAGGCCATGGGCTCATGGCGGATGTCGATAAGCTGGCAGACGAACTGCAGTTGCGGTGAAGTCAGCAGATACTCGTCGATGAACTTCTTCCAGATCTTGCGGCGCTCCTTGCCCGTCTTGGCGTAGCCGTAGCCGGGCAGGTCGACGAGGTAGAAGTCCTTGCGCCCCTGCTCTTCCCCGCTCTCTGGGTCGCGCAGCTTTGCCGTCAACTCAAAGAAGTTAATGGTCTGCGTCTTGCCGGGCTGCGAGGAGACGCGCGCGAGGCCGCGGATGCGTGTCAGGGAGTTGATGAGCGACGACTTGCCGACGTTCGAGCGGCCGATGAAGACAACTTCCGGCAGCTCGCGCTCGGGATACTGGTCCTTCTTGACGGCCGAGGCAATGTACTTGCCCTGCGTGATGACGACCAGCTCTGCGGTTTTGGCCTTCTCATCGCTAGCTTCTGCCGGCTTTGCGTCAAGCGGTCGGTCTGTCTTCTGCTCCGTCATGGCTCTGGCCCCCTTCCTCATTTATGGATTGTGTGGATTCTACGGATGATACAGTCTTTGTATCCTGCGCGGTCTGTACCCCCTGTGGTCCCTTTGCAGCCGGCGCGGCTTTGGCCGTCTCCTTCGGCAGCAGTGCGGTCTTCAGGACCTCGTCCATGTGCGAGACAGGCACGAAGGTCAGCTTCTCGCGCACGTTCTCGGGGATTTCCTCGATGTCGCGCTCGTTCTCCTTCGGCAGGATGATGGTCTTCATGCCCTCGCGGTAGGCGGCGATCACTTTCTCCTTGAGGCCGCCAATCGGCAGGACATTGCCACGCAGGGTAATCTCGCCCGTCATGGCGACATCGCTGCGGACCTTGCGGCCCGTCAGAGCCGAGATCATGGCCGTAGCCATCGTGATGCCTGCGGACGGGCCGTCCTTCGGCACGGCGCCTTCAGGCAGGTGGATGTGGATGTCGTCCTTCTCGTAGAAGTCCTCGGGCAGGCCGAGCGCTTCAGCGCGACTGCGGATGTAGGAAAGAGCGGCCTGCGCCGACTCCTGCATGACATCGCCGAGCTGGCCTGTCAGGATGAGCTTGCCCTTGCCCTTGAGCACAGTGACTTCCGTCGGCAGGATGTCGCCGCCGATTTCGGTCCAGGCCATGCCCGTGACGACGCCAACCTGCGGCTTCTTCTCCGCCTTCGTCTCGAGGAACTTCTTGCGGCCGAGGAAGTCGGTCAGGTTGTGGCGCGTCACGCGGATGGGCGGCTCCTCGCCCTCGACAATCTTGCGCGCGGCCTTGCGGCAGACCTGGCCGATGAGGCGCTCGAGCTCGCGCACGCCTGACTCGCGCGTGTAGTATTCGATGATGTCCTGCAGGACGCCCGCGCCGAGGCGGATGTCCTTGCCTGCAAGGCCGTTCTGTCCGCGCTGACGGGCGACGAGGTAGCGCTTCGCAATCTCGAGCTTCTCGTACTCCGTGTAGCTCGAGAGTTCGATGATCTCCATGCGGTCGCGCAGCGGGCGCGGGATGGGGCCGAGACTATTGGCCGTGACGATCCAGAAGACCTTCGAGAGGTCGAACGGGATGTCGATGTAGTTGTCGCTGAACGTCTTGTTCTGCGCGGGGTCGAGGACCTCGAGGAGCGCCGCTGATGGGTCGCCGCGATAGTCGGTGACGAGTTTGTCCACTTCGTCGAGCAGGAAGACTGGGTTGCGCGTGCCGACATTGCGGATGCCCTCGATGATGCGGCCCGGCATCGCACCGAGATACGTGCGACGATGGCCGCGAATCTCGGCCTCATCGCGCACGCCGCCGAGCGCAGCGCGGATGAACTTGCGCCCCGTCGCGCGCGCAATCGAAGCCGCCAGTGACGTCTTGCCGACGCCCGGCGGGCCGACGAGGCAGAGGATTGGCGCATTCTTGTCTGGCACGAGCTTGTGCACGGCGAGGAAGTCGAGGATGCGTTCCTTGACCTTCTGCAGACCGTAGTGGTCGTGATCGAGTATCTTCGCCGCCCTCTTGATGTTGACGGTGTCCTTTGACTCCTGACTCCACGGCAGGGAGAGCAGCCATTCGATATAGTTGCGGATGACACTCGCCTCGGCGTTCGTGTTGCTCATGTTCTCGAGCCGGTGGAGCTCGCGGTTGACGGCCTGGTGCACGCTCTCAGGGTACTTGCCGTTGAGGAGCGTCCCTTGGTACTCTATGATGTCAGACATGACGTCATCCTTGTCGCCGAGCTCCTTGCGGATGACCTTGAGCTGCTCGCGCAGGTAGTAGTCACGCTGGGCTTTGTCCATCTGCTTGCGGACCTTGACGTCGATGTTCTGCTCCATGCGCAGGAGCTCAATCTCATGCGAGAGGTCGTACGAGAGCAGCTTGAGGCGGTCCCGTATGTTGATGCTTTCGAGCAGGTCCTGGCGCGAGTCGATCTTGAGGTTCAGATGGCTCGCGATGAGGTCGGCCAGCCGGCCGGCGTCGTCGATGATGGCGACGGAGACGAGCGTGTCGGGCGGGATGCGCTTCGAGAGCTTGACCCACTCCTCGAATAGGTGGACGACAGAGCGCGTCGCGACCTCGATGTCCATCGAGGTGTAGATTGGGTCGGTGTAGACTTTGGCCTCGACTTCATCGTAGTTCTCGAGCCGGTGGTAGTCATCGATGCGCGCGCGCTTCTCGCCCTCGACGAGCACACGGACCGTGCCGCCCGGCAGCTTGATGAGCTGGTTGATGACGGCGACTGTACCGTAATTGTAGAGATCCTCGCGGCCCGGGTCGTCCTTGTCGGCGTCGAGCTGGGCGACGAGCAGGATGCGGCGGTCCTCCACCATTGCCCTTTCCAGGGCGGCAAGCGACCGCTCGCGGCCGACGTCGAGATGGATGATCATGTAGGGAAAGACCACCATGCCGCGCAGCGGCAAGAGTGGCAGTGTCTTCATCTCGGGCGGCATGCGTTTCGTCGGTGCAACGGGTGCCTTTTGTTTCTCGTTCTTTTCTGGTGCTTCTGACATATTATCCCTCCCCTTATCGATATCTTGTATCTTATATTCTATGGATCTTGTGGATAAAAAGACAAGGCGCTGCTATTGCAGCGCCCTGTCTTGCATCGTATCAGGCCGATGCTTCCTTGCCACCCTTATCGTCCTTGCCGGGCTTATCGGTCTTGTCTTTGTCCGTATTCCCGCTCTTGTCGATGGTCAGGATGGGTTCTTTCTTGGATGTGATGACGTCCTTCGTCACGCGGCAGGCGGTCACGCCCTCGATCGACGGCACATCGTACATGACGTTGCGCATGATGCCTTCGATGATGGAGCGCAGGCCGCGAGCCCCTGTCTTGCGCTTGAGCGCCTCCTTGGCGATCTGGCGCAGGGCGTCGTCATCAAACGTCAGCTTGACTCCATCGAGCTCGAGGAGCTTCTGGTACTGTTTGACGAGTGCGTTCTTCGGCTTCGTCAGGATGTTGACGAGAGCCTCTTCGTCGAGCGCGTCGAGCGTCACGACGACAGGCAGTCGGCCGATGAATTCTGGGATCAGGCCGCTCTTCAAGAGATCTTCCGGCAGCACCTTGCGCAACGTGTCGCCGATGTTCCTCTGGCGCTTCGACTTGATTGGCGCACCGAAGCCCATCTGCTTCTGACCGAGACGCGACTCGATGATCTTCTCGATGCCGTCAAAGGCACCGCCGCAGATAAAGAGGATGTTTGTCGTATCGATCTGGATGAGCTCCTGATGCGGATGCTTGCGGCCGCCCTGCGGCGGCACGGAAGCCGTCGTGCCCTCAAGGATCTTTAAGAGCGCTTGCTGGACGCCCTCGCCCGACACGTCGCGCGTGATGGATGGGTTCTCGGACTTGCGCGCGATCTTATCGATCTCGTCGATGTAAATGATGCCGCGCTCCGCCTTCTCGACGTCGTAGTCCGCCGCCTGGATGAGCTTCAAGAGGATGTTCTCGACATCCTCGCCGACATAGCCGGCCTCCGTCAGCGCCGTCGCATCAGCGATGGCAAACGGCACATTGAGGATGCGGGCGAGCGACTGGGCGAGCAGCGTCTTGCCGCTGCCCGTCGGGCCGATCATGAGGATGTTCGACTTCGAGAGCTCGACATCCTCACCCGGCTTGCCCTGCCCCATGTTGATGCGCTTATAGTGGTTGTAGACAGCCACGGACAAGGTCTTCTTGGCCTCGTCCTGTCCAATGACGTACTGGTCGAGGATTGCGCGGATGTCCTTCGGTTTTGGGACGTCCTTGAGCTCGACCTCGACATCATCGTTGAATTCCTCTTCGATGATCTCATTGCAGAGCTCGATGCATTCATCACAGATGTAAACACCTGGACCAGCGACCAGCTTGCGCACCTGGTCCTGCGTCTTGCCGCAGAACGAGCACTTGAGCTGGCCTTTCTCATCCCCAAACTTCAACATGACATCACCTCTTATGCCTTGGTCTCCGATTTCTTGCCCTTCTTGACAGGACGAGTGATCACTTCGTCGACCAGGCCGTACGCCTTGGCTTCTTCTGCCGTCATGAAGTTATCGCGCTCCGTATCCTGCACGACCGTCTCGCGGTCCTTGCCCGTCGACTCCACGAGGATGTCGTTGATGACCTCGCGGATGCGCTGGATCTCGCGCGCCTGGATCTGGATGTCCGTCGACTGCCCCTGAGCGCCGCCGAGCGGCTGATGGATCATGATGCGGGCATTCGGCAGCGCATAGCGCTTGCCCTTGGCGCCTGCCGTCAAGAGCAGCGCGCCCATGCTCGCTGCCTGGCCGATGCAGATCGTCGACACGTCCGGCTTGATATACTGCATGGTGTCGTAGATGGCAAGGCCTGCCGTGACAACGCCGCCCGGGCTGTTGATGTACAGATGGATGTCCTTGTCCGGGTCTTCCGACTCGAGGAACAAGAGCTGCGCAACAACCGTATTGGCGACAGCGTCGTCAATCGGGCCGCCCAGGAAGATGATGCGGTCCTTCAGGAGGCGCGAGTAGATATCGTACGCGCGCTCGCCCGTATTGGAACGCTCCACTACCATTGGTACATAACTCATAGGTATACCCCCATATCAGGGATCTTATTTGGCGATGTTATCGATGATGAACTGAGCCGTCTTCTTGCGGAGTACGGATGCAGCCAGATCGCCAATACGACCCTGTTCCTTGATGATCTTCTGGACCTGCTGCGGCGTAGCACCGTAAGCAGCTGCCATAGCAGCGACTTCTTCATCGAGGTCCTTTGCTTCTACTTTGATGTCCTCAGCCTTGGCGACTTCCTCGAGCATGAGGTCCGTCTTGACGTTCTTCTCAGCCGTCTCGCGATACTGCTCACGGAGCTTGGCAATATCCGTGCCAGCGTACTGCAGGTACTGCTCGAGCTTCATGCCCTGCTGCTCGAGGCGCATTGCCATCTCCTGGATCATGGCCGTGACGCGGTTGTCGATCATGACAGCCGGGATGTCGACCGTGATGTTGTTCGTCGCCATCTCGATGGCAGCGCTCTTCTGGTCGTTCTCAGCCGTGCGCTCAGCGTTCTCCTCGAGGTTCTTGCGGATGTCAGCCTTGAGCTCATCGAGCGTCTCGAACTTGCTGACCTTCTTGGCGAGCTCATCGTCGATAGCCGGCAGCTCTTTCGTCTTGATGCTGCGGATCGTGCACTTGAACGTAGCGTCCTTGCCAGCGAGCTCTTTTGCATGGTACTCTTCCGGGAACTTGACGTTGACGTCGCGCTCCTCGCCGATCTTTGCGCCGACGAGCTGATCCTCGAAGCCCGGGATGAAGCTGTTGGAGCCAATCTGCAGCGGGTAATCCTTGCCCTCGCCGCCATCGAATGCCTCACCGTCAACGAAGCCCTTGAAGTCGAGCGTCGTGAAGTCGCCGTCTTTTACCTCAGCGCCTTCCGGTGCATCGACGAGCTTGCCCTGGCGGTCCTGGAACGTCTTGAGCTGCTTCTCGACATCCTCATCCGTGATGTTCACTTCGTTCTTCGGCACGTTGAGGCCCTTGTAGTCACCGAGCTTGACCTCAGGACGCGGCGTGACCGTAGCCTTGAAGACGAGGTCCTTGCCCTCTTCCAGCGTCTCGATGTCGACGCTCGGACGCGTTACCGGATCGATCTTCTGCTCATCGAATGCCTTGCTCAGGGCCTTCGGAGCGACGATGTCGAAAGCCTCCTGCAGGACAGCGTCCTTGCCGACGTGGCGCTCGACGATCATGCGCGGAGCCTTGCCCTTGCGGAAGCCCGGGATGCTGACGCGGTTTGCGAGGCGCTTGCATGCCTGCTCGACTGCCTTGTTGACCTCTGCTGCTTCGACTTCAATCGTCAGAGTGACCTGCTGGTTCTCTCCATTTTCTACCGTAACTTTCATTGTGTGAAATGACCTCCTGTATCATCTTATTGCAATCATGATTGGCCAGTTCCGGCTTATTAGCCACAAAAACATGCCATATGGATTTTATCATAACATAAAATGCGCAGAAATACAAGGATTTCTGCGCATCAGCAGGCGATAAAGTCAAAATATCAAGTTCAAATCACTTCAAGAGATCCGTCATGCGGGTCAGCGGCTGCGAGAGGTCCATGTGGCCGCCGAGCGACTCGACTTTCTTGCCGTCGATGAGGATCTGGACTTTCTTGACCTCCGGGAACTCGGTCAGCGTGTCGACAATCGAGCCGACGAGCATCGTCTCGCCTGTCGAGCCGCCGACGAAGTTCTTGCGAAGGTCACCCGTGAAGTCGACCGTCGCCGTGCCGTTCTCTACCTTGACGCTGCGGAGCTTCGTCTGCTTCGGGATGATGTTCGTCTGGCCCTTCTCCGTCGTGCCCTCCAGGAGCGACTCCATCGCCGCCGTGTACTTCTCCTGCTGGTCGAGCGTGACCGTGCGCTTGTCGGCGATGAGCTTCATGCCCTGCTCATCCGGGTAGTAGACCTTGATCGTGAGCTTCTGCGCTTTCTTCTCGGCACTTGAGCTCGAGGACGAAGCGGCCTGCGGGGCGCTCTCACTCTGGACCGACGCCGAAGAGCTGCCATCTGGCGTGCCCTTACCCGTCGTCCCTGAGCCGCAGCCGGCGAGGAGGGCGAGCGCGAAGATCGCGAGCCCCAGCATTGCGTAACGGACATATTTCTTCATCATAGTTCATCTCCTGTTCCGTCTATTCCGTCTGCTTCTTGATACTTAGATTCGAGATTTGCCGTGCGATTCCCTGCCTCAGCTGCCGCTGAAGTAGCGGCTGATGGCGCGCGCGATGCCCTCGGCGAGCTTCATCTGGTACTGAGGGCTGGCGAGCAGCTGCTCTTCCTGGGGATTCGTGACGAAGGCGAGCTCGGCGAGCGTCGCCGGCATGCTCGAGTGCTTGATGACATAGAAGTTTGCCGTCTTGACGCCGCGGTTGAAGAGGCCGCCTGCCTTCTCGAGCTCCTCATTGAGCAGGGTCGCGAGCCGCTCGCCCTTCGGCGAGCCCGCGTAGTAGTACGTCTCCATGCCGTTCGATGCCGGATTTGAGAAGGCATTGCAGTGGATCGAGACGAAGATCTCCGCGCCCGGCGTGTACTCGCCGACATTGACGCGCGCCTGGAGCTCCTGACGGTCCGACGCATACGGGCCGTAAACGTCGACGTCCTTGTCGCGCGTCATCGTGACGCGCGCGCCCGAGTTCTCGAGGATGGACTGCAGGTCCTTCGAGACAGCGAGCGTCACCGAGGCCTCCGTCACGCCCGTCGGCCCGACGGCGCCCGTATCGCTGCCGCCGTGGCCCGGGTCGATGACAATGGAGTGGCCGCTGACGCCCGCGACGCGCGAGCTGTTCGCCGTGCCGCCCGATGCGAAAATGTCGATGACGAGGCGGTAAGGCTTCTTCGCCTTGCGGTCGGCCGGCTCCGCATGGACGGCGTAGCTGCCGTCGATCACGGGGTTCTTGCAGTCGATGCGGACCTGCGTGTGGCGCGCCTCGAGCTCGCGGATGTGCAGCGCTTTGGCGAGCTTGCTGCTGAACCTGTAGTCGGGCTTGAGCTCGCCCGGCTCCGTGTTCGAGAGGTCGATGACGAGCTGCTTCTGCAGGTACGGATGCGCCGTGACGTCGTACGTCACGTTGTCGCGGTCCATGCCGATCTCGATGCGCAGGGCCTGGCGCCCGTCGACCTCGGTCTCATACGACTGGAAGTAATTGAGTTTATGCACCGCTTCGCGCTTCGCGGCCTCACTGCTCTGCGGCAGGATGGCCGAGAGGCACGCGAGCAGCATGAAGCATAGCGCTGCTGCGCGGCATATCTTGCTGAACAAAAAGGGTTCCTCCTTCTCTAGTCCTTCATGTATGTCTTGATTCATGCATCAATCGTCTTTGAGAAGGTCGAGCGCTTCCTGCTCGGCTTTCTCCGTCGCTTCCTTGTCGTAGGCGATGTCGATCTTCAAATAATCTCCCTCGCCGACGCCCTCGGGCAGGAAGCACTTCGGGAAGTTGACTTTCTTCATCTCATCGCCGAGCAGCAGCACGGCGAGGTCGTCCTCAAAGCGGTCGAGATATGCAGAGATCATTGTGCATCGCCCTCCTCTGCCTTGATGCTGTAGTCCTTGCCATTCGTCGTGACGGTGATCGTACCGTTCTTGTCGGTCTCGTAGACCTTGCCCTTGTAGACTTCACCCTTGTCGTTCTTGACGAGTTTCGTCTTCTTCTGCGAGCCGTCGCGGCGGTCCTTGTAGGTGCTCTGGCCGAGGTAGCGCGCGAGCACGTCTGTGTGCGGATGGCCGTAGTCATTGCCCTTGCCACAGGAGATCAGCACGGCCTCCGGCCAGACAGCCTTGAGATACGGCACGGAAGAACCCGTGCTGCTGCCATGATGCGGGCTCTTGAGGATCGTGCTCCTGAGGTCCTTGGCGTCCGACTTCAAGAGCTGCTCCTCGACCGGCTGCTCGGCGTCGCCCGTGAAGAGCATCGAGAAGTCGCCATAGGTGAGCTTGCCGACGATCGACTCATTGTTCGGGTCGTGCTTGTAGCCCTTCTGCGTGCCCTTCTCGACGAGTTCCTTCGTCGGGTAGAACACCTTGAACGAGACGCCGCCGCCAAAGTCGAGCACATCGCCGGCCTTGAGGGCCGTGTGCTTGATGCCCTTCGACTTGAGCTGCTTCATGTAGCCGATGTAAAGCTTCGACGTCGACGGCATGCCGTTGTCGTAGACCTCGCCGACCTGGTAGTCCTTGAGGAGAACATCCATGCCGCCGATGTGGTCGGCATGCGGATGCGTCAGGATGACCTTGTCGATCTTCTTGACGCCTGCCTTGTCGAGCTCACGCTTGAACTTGTCGCGCTCGTCGACATCGCTCGTGTCGATGAGCACCGTCTGCTCCGCTGTCTGGATCAGGATGGAGTCACCCTGGCCAACGTTGAGCATCTTGATCGTGACATCCTTGCCAGCCTGTGCTGCCGACGAGGTGGCGGACTTGGCCGTGCCCGAGGACGAGGTCCCCTGACTGTTGCCGCAGCCCGTCAGCACGGCGATGGCGAGCATGAGGATGCCGAGAATCATGCCGATTTTCTTTCTCACTGTCTTTCCCCCTAAAAAACAAACATCTTTTTCATAATATCGTGATATCGTGCAGCATCAGAGCAGGTAGTGCTCGATGCCAGCGGCCACGCCGTCCTCGTCGACGGACGGCACGATGTGGTCGGCAATCGCCTTGAGCTGCGGCCGCGCGTTGTCCATGACGAGGCTCGTGCCGACCGTCGTCATCATCTCGATGTCGTTGAGTCCGTCGCCGAAGGCGAAACTGCGCTCGACTGGGATGCCGAGATATGCAAGCGCGTGCAGGATGCCCGAACCCTTCGTGACGTCGCTGGCGTAGAGCTCCATGTTCTTCTTGTGGTACGGGTCCATGAGGCCCGTGAGCCCCGGCCATGCGAGCAGCTTGTCGAAGAGACCGTGGCCGCCCGGGTCTTCCGAGGCGAACTCCATCTTGGCGACGGGAACTTTCGCGAGGTCGTAGTCGCGCACGAACTGCGTGACATCGACATCGATGCTGCGGTAGAATTTCTCCGTCAGCTTGTATTCCGGCTTGAGATAGACGTTTCGCGGCCCCTCGAGGATGTACTCGACGCCATGCTGCTCGGAGAGCGCGGCAATCTGCTCGACGGTCTCCTGCGGCAGCATCTGCTTGTAGATGGTCTTGTCGCCGAGCAGCACGACGGCGCCGTTCATGAGCACATAGCCGTCGAACAGGTCCTGCTGCACGAGCTCCGGGTCGAGATAGGCATACGGCCTGCCGCTCGCGATGAACGTGCAGTTGCCCGCCGCGCGCAGGGTGCGGATGGCCTTCTTGACGGCCGGCGCGATCTGCGTCTGACCCTTCATGATGTTGATCAGCGTGCCGTCGATGTCAAAGAAGACGGCTTTCTTCTCCTGTGTCACAGGCAGTCCCCCTTATTCCCCAGTCAGTTTACCGCGATTTGCGGTAGTAGATGTAGCAGCGGACGAGCGTCAGCACAAACCAGATGACGATCGTCACCGTGAAGATCCAGTCGACGGTCTCCATCTTCGAGAAGTCCATCACCGAGAGGATGCAGATGGCCACGATGGCAATCACGCCATCCATCGGCTTGACGGCCGCCGAGAGCCAGCTTTCGTTTTCCTTATTATCTCTTTCATTCATTCTGCTCAAATCAAAGACTCCAATCTCGTGTATTCTTGCTTTTATACTACTCGAGATTGGAGTCAGATTCAAGTTATTTCAGAACCTCGATGGTGCATTTTTTGCGTTCATCAACGGTATTCGAGGTCGCGCGTGCCGCGGCGGATCTCCTCGGAGACGGGCAGGCTCGCCTCGTAGCGGCGCACGATGACGGATGTCGTCAGCACGCCGGCGAGCAGTACGATGGCGACGAGCAGGATGACGCGCGCCGTCGAATTGTCGCTGTCGCCATCATCCGAGAACAGGCCGCCGAGCCCCTGCTGCACGCTGTCGAGCGCCGGGCCGAAGCTCTGGATCGCATTGTAGGTGTTGTAGGCCTGCGCGAACGTGTTCCAGCCGGCCACGCCGAGGTTCGCGAGCGACTTGTCGCGCGCGAAGGCGATCCACGACTGGATCGTGATGAAGATGCCCGAGCCAATGAGCGGCACGATCAGCATGATGTAGATGAGGTTCATCATGACGCCGAGCATCGCGGCGGGCAGGTAGCCCGTGCTCACGGCGATGTAGCCGACGACGACGGCGTAGACAAAGGTGAAGCCGGCCGCCGACTGGATGGCGCCGCACCAGGCCAGCAGGCGGACCCAGCCGCCGACGGCCTTCGATTCGGCCCAAATGCGCCCGACGTTGCGGGCATTGAGGAAACTGATGACGAGATTGAGTCCGAGGACTAAGAACAGCATCAGCATATGTATCACTCCTTCTGTAATCTGGCTATCAGTATACGAGGCATTTCTGAAAAGTAACGGAAAGACGGCGAAATATCACGAAGCCTTTCCGTCTGCTGCCGCGCTCTGCTTGGCGGCGAGCGTCTTCTCCATCGTGTCGTGGATGAGCTTGGCGTAGGCCGCCGTGCCCTCGTCGTTCGGATGGATGCCATCGCCGCCGAGCCAGTCGGTGTGCTGCGAGATGAGTCCGTACCAGTCGACGATCGTCACGTTCGGATGGTCCTTGACCATGTTCGCAAGGTAGTCGTTGTTTGTCTGCTGCCACGAGAGCTCCGGACAGTAGACGTTGACCCAGAAGATGTTGCGGTCGGGTCCGAGGTACTCGAGCAGGGCGCGCGTCTGGACTTCGTACTTCTCGTAGCCGGCAATCGGGCCGTTCGTGCCGAGCGCGATGACGACGTTCTTGCCGAGGCGTCCCTGCGCATCCATCTGCTTGGCCGCATCGAGGCCGCCGCCGACGTAGCGCGAGACCTCTGCGTCGATGATGCAGCCCGGCAGGACCTTGCGCAGCTCGCCAGACGAGCCGAGCATGACCGAGTCGCCGATGCAGGCGACGCCGGAGAGGTCGACATCCGCCGGTGCCGCGGCATTTTCGCTCTGCCCTGCCGCTCCCGCTGCGGCCTGATCATTGGCCGCCTGCTGCGCTGCGGCGTTGGCGGCGAGCCTTTCCTGCAGCTCGCCCGTGTCGCTGACCTTCTGATCGGCCGAGACGGCAATCGCATGGCCGCCAAAGCCCATCATGGCGAGGCCCGGCAGGGTGAAGACCGTCAGGAAAATACAGGCCGTGACGACGTGGCGGCCGTTGATGGCCGGCAGGCGGCGGCTCGTGATGACGTTTGCGAGCGCGTCCGACCAGACGGTCAGTACAAGGATTGCTGCGATCTCGAGCGCCGCGTAGTACGGCAGCTGCGTCCAACCGAGCTTGGCGAAGAGGTAGATGACGGGGTACTGCCAGAGGTAGATGCCGAAGCTGCGCTTGCCGAGCCAGCTGAGCCAGCGCATCCTTGGACTCTCGAGCGCCGCGCCGATGAAGAAGCGGTCGTCGGCCGTCAATAGGAGCAGCGCGCAGAAGAGCACGGTCATCGCGAGCATGCCCCACTCGTAGACATAGGCAGATTGGCCGTCAAAGATGAAGTACGCGGCAATCGAGATGCCCATGAGCACGGGCCAGGCGAGATAGCCGAACAGCATCCTGTACTTGCCGAGGCGCGCGCGCGGATGGTCGACCCACCAGAGGCCGAGCACGGCGCCGAAGAGCAGCGCGTAGACGCGCGTGTCCGTGCCGTAGTAGAGGCGCGTGACGTCCATGTCCGGCTCGTACAGCAGCGGCATGACGGCCGCCGAGCCGAGCGCGAGCACGGTAAGGACGAAGAGCCCCGCGCGGCGCCCGGCGAGGATGTCGAGGAAGGCGTAGAGCGCGAAGAGCAGCGGCCAGACGAGGTAGTACTGCATCTCGATGCCCATGAACCAGAGGTGCGTGAACGGCGAGGCGTTCGTCAGCTGCGTGAAGTAGTCGGCGTTCTGCGCGATCTGCCACCAGTTGTTGTAGCCCAAGACGACCGAGAGGAACTCCGGCCGGATGGCTGTGACCGCCTTCGGCAGCACGGACTGGTAGATGCCGATCGTCGTCAGCAGCACGATGAGCAGGGATGGGTAGATGCGTTTGATGCGCTTCCAGTAGTACGATTTCACGCGGAAGCGGTGCTCGAGCCAGCTGCGCTTGCTCGTGTAGGCGAGCAGGAAGCCCGTGAGCACGAAGAACAGCGAGACGCCGAGGTAGCCGCCCGGCAGCCGCTCGGGGAACATGTGAAAGAGCGTGACACCGACAATCGCCAGCGTGCGCAGCACATCGAGGCCGTCGATATGCCGCCTGCCCGCCACTTCACGTCCAAATAATGACAAGGTGATCAACTCCTAAAACAGATTGATAGAATGGGTTTCCCGGAAGGGCTTCAGGCCTGCCCCTCACATATAGTTAATAATATAGAGTGAGAAGAAGGAAAAAGCAAGCCCAAAAACGAAAAACACAGGGAAAAAGCAACATCACGATGCTGGTACCAATCCCTTCTATAAAATTAAGAAAGGAAACGAGGAAGAAGAACATGAGAAAACGAAAACCATCCGCGCTGCTCGCCCTGGGCCTCACGCTGCTGGCCCTGCCTGCCTCTGCCCTCGCCGCCTCCTACCCTGCTGCAGATCCCGCCATCCACTACGAGGGGCGCTGGCAGCAGGCGGCGGACGGCTGCTATGAAACGGCGCAGGGAGCCGTCTACCTTGAGACCACCTTCACGGGGACAAGCATCGCCGCAAGGCTCGATGACGCCGCGAACCGCTGGCTCGTCTCGATTGACGGCGGCCCGGTGCGCAAGATACGCGCAGCCAAAGGCAGTCCGACCGTACTCGCCGACAGGCTTTCAGCGGGGCGCCACACCTTGCGCCTCGAGCGCGCGACCGAGGGCTCGTACGGCATCAGCCACTTTGCGAGGCTAGAGGCTGACTCTATCGAGGCTCCCACGAGGCAGGCCTCGCGCCTGCGTCTCGAATTCGTCGGCGACTCCATCACGGCGGGCTTCCGCAATGACGGCAAGAAACGCGGCAAGAATGACGCCGACATCGAGGACGGCTCCATGGCATTTGCCCCGCAGCTCGCGCGCCTGCTCGATGCCGACTACAGCGTGCTCGCCAAGTCCGGCGAGGGCGTCGTGCACAACTGGGGCGCCGGCTGGCCAGACCGCGGCCTCCATACAGCGGAGCGCTATCCCTGGACTTTCTACGGCGCGCGCAAGACCGCAGGCAACACCATCTGGCAGTCTGAGCGACTGCCCGTCTCAGCCGTCATCCTCGCACTCGGCACGAACGATTTCAGCGACGCGAAGCGCCGCCCCTATCATGAGGAGTACGTACAGGCATGGACAAGCCTCATGCGTCGCGTGCACGAGATGAACCCAAGTGCTCCCATCATCTGCCTCGAACCGCTGCCCGCTGCCATCTCGCCGCTCGCAGGGCTCTGGATTGATGAGGCCTGCGAGCGCGCACGGGGCGAAGGCATTGCAGCGCATTACATCGCGCTCAACAAGACCGGCCCGCTGCTCGCTCCCGAGGACTTCGTCGGCGACGGCACGCATCCAACAAAGGCGGGCTCTGCGAAGCTCGCCGCCTACCTCGCCCCGCGCATCGCACCGCTGCTGCTCAAGGAATGAAGCCACTGCAGACGAAAGAAGCCCGCTTCCCCACCGCTCGCAAGAGCGTGGAGAGAAGCGGACTTCTCTTTTATCTATGAACTTGTTAGAGTCTGTTCTGGTCTTACTTGACCTGGATCTGCTTGTCGGCAGCCTTGTCGGAGACCTTCTCCTCGGCTGCGAGCAGGTCCTTCGCAGCGTGGAGCTGGAGCTCCACCTGCTTGTAGGACGTGCCGCCGAGCGAGTTGCGGTTCTTGACGCACGTCTCGGGGCTGATGGCCTCCTTGATGTCGGCGCCGAAGAGCGGCGAGAGCTTCTGGAAGTCCTCGAGGCTCATGTCCTCGAGGTAGATGCCCTTCTCGATGCAGTCGTGGACGGCCTGGCCCGAGACGGCATGCGCCTTGCGGAACGGCATGCCCTTCTTGACGAGGTAGTCGGCGAGGTCGGTCGCGTTGGAGAAATCCTCCGTGACGGCCTTCTTCATGACATCCTTGCGGACCTTCATGCCGCGGATCAGCTGCGCGTAGACGGCGAGGCTGAACTTCACGGTATCGATCGCGTCGAAGATGCCCTCCTTGTCCTCCTGCAGGTCCTTGTTGTAGGCAAGGGGCAGGCCCTTGACCGTCGTCAGCATGGCCATGAGATGGCCGATGACGCGGCCCGTCTTGCCGCGGACGAGCTCGGAAACATCCGGGTTCTTCTTCTGCGGCATCATCGAGGAGCCCGTGCAGTGCGCATCGTCGAGCTCGACGAAGTGGAACTCGCGGCTGCACCAGAGGATCGTCTCCTCCGAGAGGCGCGAGAGATGGACCATGAGGATCGAGGCTGCGGCGAGGAACTCCATGATGTAGTCGCGGTCGCTGACAGCGTCGAGGCTGTTCGTGTAGATGCTATCGAAGTTGAGCTGCTTCTGCACGAACTCGCGGTCAATCGGGAACGTCGTGCCCGCGAGGGCACCGGCGCCGAGCGGCATGATATCCGCGCGCTTGTAGACGCCCTCGAAGCGGGCGAAGTCACGCGAGAGCATGCCGAAGTACGCGAGCAGATGGTGCGAGAACAGGATGGGCTGGGCGCGCTGCAGATGCGTGTAGCCCGGCATGATGACGTCGCTGTACTTCTCAGCCGTCTCGACGAGCGCGCGCTGGAGGTTCTCGATCTCCTTCTGCACGGCCACAATCTCGCGGCGCACGTACATGTGCGTGTCGAGCGCGACCTGGTCGTTGCGGCTGCGCGCCGTGTGCAGGCGGCCGCCGGCCTCGCCGATGGCGTCGGTCAGGCGCTTCTCGATGTTCATGTGGATGTCCTCAAGGTCGACGGAGAACTCGAAGTTGCCCTTCTCGATCTTCTGCAGGATGTCCTTGAGCCCCGCGACAATCTTATCGCGGTCCTCGTCCGTGATGATGCCGCATTTCGCGAGCATCGTCGCATGCGCGATGGAACCCGCGATATCCTCGTGGTACATGCGCTTATCGAAATTGATGGAGGCCTGGAACTCGTTGATCATCTCATCGGTCGACTTGGAGAAACGGCCTCCCCACATTGCTTTGCTCATTTACCGGTCTTCTCCTGCATCAGGGCGCGTACCTTGAGCGGCAGGCCGAAGAGGTTGATGAAGCCCGTGGCGTCAGCCTGGTTGTAGACATCATCGTGCTCGAACGTGACGAATTCCTTGCTGTAGAGGGAATACGGGCTCGTGGAGCCAGCAGAGATGATGTTGCCCTTGTAGAGCTTGAGCTTGACCGTGCCCGTGACGGTCTGCTGGGTGCTGTCGACGAAAGCGGACAGCGCTTCGCGCAGCTGGCAGAACCACATGCCATCGTAGACGAGCTCGCCGAAGCGGACGGCGACGTGCTGCTTGAAGTGGAACGTCATGCGGTCGAGGCAGAGGTACTCGAGCTCGCGATGTGCGTAGTAGAGGATCGATCCGCCCGGGTTCTCATAGACACCGCGGGACTTCATGCCGACGAGGCGGTTCTCGCAGATGTCGACGATGCCGACGCCGTTGCGCGCGCCAATCTCGTTGAGCTCGGTCAAGAGAGCGACCGGGTCCATCTTCTTGCCGTTGACCGCGACCGGCTCGCCCTTCTCGAAGTCGACCGTGACGTATTCCGGCTCGTCCTTCGCATCTTCCGGTGCCTTGGAAATCAGGAACATGCTGTTGTGCGGCTCGTTGGCCGGATCCTCGAGGTCGGAACCTTCATGGGAAAGATGCCAGATGTTGCGGTCCATGGAGTACGTCTTGTTCTCCGTCGCGATGGGAATGCCGTGCTTCTTGGCATACTCGATCTCAGCGGAACGGGAATCGAGGTCCCACTCACGCCACGGTGCAATCAGCGTGATGTTCGGTGCGAGTGCCTTGACCGTCAGCTCGAAGCGGACCTGGTCGTTGCCCTTGCCCGTAGCGCCGTGAGCGATGGCGTCAGCGCCCTCTTTCTTGGCGATCTCGACGAGCTTCTTCGCGATGATTGGGCGTGCGAACGACGTGCCGAGCAGGTACTTATCCTCGTAGACAGCACCGGCCTTGAGCGTCGGCCAGACGTATTCTTTGAGGAACTCTTCCTTGAGGTCCTCGATGTAGACCTTGGAAGCACCGGATTTCAGGGCCTTGTCGTGTACAGCGTTGAGCTCGTCACCCTGTCCGACATCGGCGCAGACTGCGATGACTTCGCAGCCATCGTAATGCTCCTTGAGCCACGGGATGATGACGGAGGTATCGAGACCGCCCGAGTATGCGAGTACGACTTTCTTGATCTTAGCCATGATAAAAACCTCTTTTCCTATGATTCCTTCCCTCTCCCACTGTCATTGTGAGACCGGGACGATGTTACACGATATGCAGCAGTGCGTCTCTCAATCTGACATGGTCAGCGCCATGATGGCCTTCTGCGTGTGCAGGCGGTTCTCCGCCTCGTCGAAGATGACGTCGGCATTGGCCTCGAGGACCTCCTCCGTAATCTCCTCGCCGCGGTAAGCCGGCAGGCAGTGCATGACGATGACGCGCTTGTCGGCGCCCTTCAAGAGCTCCTTGTTGACCTGGTACGGGGCGAAGATCTTCTTGCGCGCCTCGTGCTCGGCCTCCTGGCCCATGCTGGCCCAGGTGTCGGTGACGACGATGTCGGCGTCCTTGACGGCCTCTTTCGGGTCTGTCACGAGGCTGAGCTCTGCGCCCGTCTCCTTGGCATCCTCGAGTGCGTTCTTGAAGACCGTCTCGTCTGGGCGGTAATCCTCCGGCGTCGCTGCGACGAACGTCATGCCGACCTTTGCGCATCCGTAGAGGAAGGAGTTCGTCATGTTGTTGCCGTCGCCGACGTAGGCCATCTTGAGGCCTTTGAGGTTCTTGCCCTTGTACTCCTCGATCGTCAGGAGATCGGTGAGCACCTGGCACGGATGCAGCAGGTCCGTCAGCGCATTGATGACGGGGATGTCCGCCCACTTGGCGAGCTCCTCGACGCGGTCATGGCCGAACGTGCGGATCATGATGCCGTCGAGGTAGCGCGAGAGCACGCGCGCCGTGTCACGGATGGGTTCGCCTCGCCCGAGCTGGAGGTCACGGTTCGAGAGGAAAAGCGCCTGTCCGCCGAGCTGGTACATGCCCGTCTCAAAGGAGACTCGCGTTCGCGTCGAGGATTTCTCAAAAATCATGCCGAGCGTCTTGCCCTTGAGAATCTCGTGCGGCACACCCGCTTTCTGTTTTGCCTTGAGTTCCTTGGCGAGTGCCAGGATCTCCTGTACCTCATCCACGGATAAGTCGTGGATGGATAACATGTCTTTTCCTTTCAGCATTAGATGACCTCCCTACTGGACTTACTGGAACAACTAGATTTCTTCGTCCGTAACTATTGCATATTATACATCAATTTCTGCCGCTTGAAAAGTGTAGATATACATTTTTTTTGTATTTCTATTCACATCGGCTGGAATCGCTGAATTTTTTCACTTGTCGTACTTCGCGAGCACATCGTCGAGCGTCGCGATGACGGCATCGACCTGCTCCTGCGTGATGATGAGTGGCGGGATGAAGCGCAGGACCTTGCCGGCCGTGCAGTTGATGATAGCACCCTCGGCGAGGCAGTCGTTGACGATGTCGCGGCCGTGCTCTGCCGAGGCGAGCTCTGCGCCGAGAATCAGGCCCGTACCGCGCACCTCCGTGATGAGCGCCGGATGCTTTTTCTTGAGCACCTCGAGCTGCTGCTTGAAGTAGCTGCCGACTTCCTCGACATGCGCGAGGAAATCCGGCTTCGGCACGGTGTCGAGGACGACGTTGGCCGCGGCGCAGGCGAGCGGATTGCCGCCGAACGTCGTGCCGTGGTCGCCCGCATGGAAGGCCTTGGCGACCTCGTCCGTGACGATGAAGGCGCCGATGGGCACGCCGCCCGCAAGGCCTTTGGCCAGCGTGACGATGTCCGGCTTGACGCCGTACTTCTCGTAGGCGAAGAACTTGCCGCTGCGGCCGATGCCGGCCTGGATCTCATCGAAGATCAAGAGCGCATGGTACTTGTCGCAGAGCGCGCGGACCTTCTTGAGGTAGTCGTTCTCCGGCGTGTAGACGCCGCCCTCGCCTTGGATGGTCTCGAGCATGACGGCGGCCGTCTTCTCGCTCATCATCGACTCGAGCTCCTCGATGTCGTTGTAGTGGACGTAGTCAAAGCCGTCCGGCAGCGGGCCGAAGCCCTCGTGGTACTTCGGCTGGCCCGTCGCCGTCAGCGTTGCGATCGTACGGCCGTGAAAGCTGTCCCAGGCCGTGATGATCTGGGATTTCTCCGGGTCGAACTGATGCGCGTACTTGCGCGCGATCTTGATGGCGCCCTCGTTCGCCTCGGCGCCCGAATTGCCGAAGAACGCCTTGTCGAGGCCCGAGAGTTCGACGAGCTTCGCCGCTGCGTCGGCCTGCGGCTGTGTGTAGTAGAGGTTCGAGCAGTGGATGAGCTTCTTCGCCTGCTCGGAGATGGCCGTGACGAGCGGCTCGTAGTCATGGCCGAGCACGTTCACGGCGATGCCGCCGAGAAAGTCGAGGTACTTCTTGCCGTTGTTGTCCCAGAGGTACGCGCCCTCGCCGTGGTCCAGCACGATCTTGTAGCGGTTGAACACCGGCAAGTAGTCCTTCGCATCCTTCTCGAATATATCTTTATCTGTTTCCTGCATGAAATCGCATCCTTTTTTATTGAATTCAGCGCACGACCTGCGTGCCGATACCCTGCGAGGTGAAGATCTCGAGGATGATCGAGTGGTCGAGCCGCCCGTCGATGATGTGCGTCTTGCCCGTGCCCTTCTCGAGAGAAGTCAGGCAGGCTTCGACTTTCGGGATCATGCCGCCCTGGATGATGCCCGACTTGATGTAGTCGCGCGCCTCCTGCATGTGGAGCGTCGAGATGAAGGAGGACTTGTCTGTAAAGTCCTTGTAGATGCCCTCGACGTCCGTCAGCAAGAGCAGCTTCTCGGCGTTCAGGGCGCCGGCGATCTCCGCCGCGACGTAGTCGGCATTGATGTTGTAGCTCTCGCCGTTCTTGCCGACGCCAATCGGCGCGATGACGGGTACATAGTCCTGATCTAAGAGATCCTCAATCAGGGCGACATTGACCTGTTCGACGGCGCCGACGTAGCCGATGTCAACTTTCTTCTTCTCATCACCATCGTAGACGGTCGCGAGCTTCTTCTGCGCGCAGATGAGGTTCGCATCCTTGCCCGAGAGGCCGACGGCGCGCACGCCGCGGTGGTTGAGCAGGTTGACGATCTCGGAGTTGACCTTGCCGTCAAGCACCATCTCCGCGATCTCGACCGTCTCCGCATCCGTCACGCGCAGGCCGGCGACGAAGGACGACTTCTTGCCGACCTTCTTGAGGAAGCCCGTGATCTCCGGGCCGCCGCCGTGCACGATGACAGGGCGGATGCCGACGTACTTCATCAGCGCGACGTCCTGCATGACCTTCTCTTTGAGGTCCTCGTTGATCATCGCATTGCCGCCGTACTTGATGACGATGGTCTTGCCGTAGAATTCCTGGATGTAGGGCAGCGCCTCGACGAGGATGGCTGCCTTATCCTTGGCTGTAAATACCATAATGTTATCCTTCCCCTATCGTTTGTACTGCTGCCGATCAGGTGTGATACTCACCGTTAATCTTGACGTATTCGTAGGAGAAGTCGCAGGTCCAGACGGTCGCCTCTTCCTCGCCCTGGCCCATGTCGATGGAGATCGTGATGTCGTGCTGCTCCATGACCTTCGCTAAAGCCTCGACATCATGCTCAGCGCCGACGCCATGTGCATAGACAGGGACATCGCCGAACTTGACGACGACATCTTCGGGGTCCATCGGCACGCCGGCATAGCCAACGGCACAGATGACGCGGCCCCAGTTCGGATCAGCACCGAAGAACGCCGTCTTGACAAGCGGGCTCTTGGCGACGCTCATGCCGATCGTCTTAGCGTCAGCAAAGGTCTTCGTGCCCGTGACGTGGACCGTCAGGAACTTCGTCGCGCCCTCGCCATCGTCGGCGATCTCCTTAGCGAACTCCTTGCAGAGCTTGTCGAGTGCTTCCTTGACGATTGCATAGTCTTCGTTCTCTTCGGTGATCGGCGCATTGCCGGCAGCACCGTTGGCCATGACGATGACCATGTCGTTCGTGCTCATGTCGCCGTCGATCGAGATCATGTTGAACGACGTCTCGACAATCTCTGACAGGGCCTTCTGCAGGAGCTTGCCGTCGATGGCGAGGTCCGTCGTGATGAAGCAGAGCATCGTGGCCATGTTCGGCTGGATCATGCCCGAGCCCTTGGCGATGACGCCGAAGCGGACTTTCTTGCCGCCGACCTCGATCTCGAGCGCGGCCGACTTCGGATGCGTGTCCGTCGTCATGATGGCCTGGCTCGCCGCGCTGCTGCCGTCTTCGGAGAGTGCGCTGACCGCCTCTTTGACGCCGTTTTCCATCTTGTCCATCGGCAGCGTCACGCCGATGACGCCCGTCGAAGCGACGATGACGTCAAGCGGGTCGCAGCCGAGTGCCTTGGCCGCAATCTCCTGCGTGGCCTTGGCGTCTTTCTCGCCCTGCTCACCCGTGCAGGCATTGGCACAGCCGGCATTGGCGACAATTGCATGTGCCATGCCCGTGGCGACGACAGCCTTCGATGCGAAGACCGGTGCTGCCGCTACGGCGTTCTGCGTGAAGGTGCCAGCGACGACGGCCTCTTTCTCCGTATAGATGACGGCGACGTCGAGGTTGCCGCTCTTCTTGATGCCGGCCTTGACGCCAGCTGCCTTGAAGCCCTGCGGGAACGTGACGCCCGCTGCGTTCTTGAATTCGTTTACCATATCGGATTCCTCCTATTGTATGCTATATAAAGTCTATCTCATAGATTGCTCAGGGGTACATCGGCACGAAGTCGAGCCCCATCTTCTCATCGAAACCGCAGGCGATGTTGAAGTTCTGGACGGCCTGGCCAGCCGCGCCCTTGACGAGGTTGTCGATGGCGGAGAGCACAATCACGCGGTGCGTGCGCTCGTCGATGTGCCAGGCGATGTCGCAGAAGTTCGAGCCCCGGACTTCTTTCGTCGACGGATAGCCGCCGCGGCCGAGCAGCCGGATGAAGAACTCCTTGCTGTAGGCCTTCTCAAAAGCCGCATCGACAAGTTCCGGCGTCACGCCTTCCTTCAGGGTCGCATAGCAGGTCGAGAGGATGCCGCGCGACATCGGCACGAGATGCGGCGTGAAGTTGATGACAGTCGCCTCGCCCGAGAGGTCGGTGACAGCCTGCTCGATCTCCGGCGTATGCCTATGATGCGCAACATTGTAGGCGCGGAAGTTGTCGTAGAGCTCCGGGAAGTGGTTCGCCTGCTTCGGCGAGCGGCCGGCACCCGAGACGCCCGACTTCGCATCGACGATGATGGTATTGACATCGATTAGGTGCTGACGCGCGAGCGGCGCGAGTGCGAGGATGCTCGCCGTCGTGAAGCAGCCGGCGTTGCCGATGATCTTGGCATCGCGGATCTCCTCGCGATAGAGCTCGGCGAGGCCGTAGACGCGCTTGGCGTCGGGATGCGTGTGCGGCACGTGGTACCAGGCCTCGTAGACGCTCGTATCGTGGAAGCGGTAGTCAGCGCCGAGGTCGATGATGCGCACAGGCAGATCCTCAAGTGCCTTGCCGACTTTCATCGCGTGGCCGTGCGGCAGGCCGATGAAGACGAAGTCGCTGTCCTTGCCGATGGCCTCGATGTCCTTCATGCTCTCGAGCACCATATCGTAGCAGCCTCGCAGATGCGGGTAGAGATCGGCGATCTTCTCGCCCGTATGGCTCTCGGATGTGATATGCACGACTTCCGCCTGTGGATGATTGTAGAGGATGCGCAGGAGCTCTGCCCCCGCGTACCCCGTTGCTCCCAGGACACTGACTTTCATAGCGATTTCCTCCTCTGGGTATGTCTCGAATTGATGTTTATAATTATACAACTGTGATGTATAAAATTGCAAGCCTTTTCTTTACAGATTTACAGATTTTTTATCTTTTCTTGCCGCGGCGGAATCAAGAGGAAAATTTGTCGGTGGCAAATCCGGGGCAATGGCCTTATAATAGGATGTACATGCAAAGGAGTGTTTTTCATGGCAACGAGACGACGGCGGTCGCCGAAGCGGCTGATCCGCTTTCTTTTTTTCCTCATCATCCTGTTCCTCGCCGCCTACTTCCTATCGGGCGGGCTCGCCGTCTTCTCCTCGAAGACGTGGCAGAGCGCGGGCGCCTTCCTGCCGCGGCCGACACAGAGCGTACCGGCCAATGAGATGACGGACGAGGTGCACCACCCGGGCTTTTCGGACCGCCTGAGCCGCGTCATCTTCCTGCGGCGCGCGGTCGAGAGCCGCGTCAACGTGCACGACCCGCACTACGTCCGGCTGCAGGATACGCCGAATTCGCTGCAGCAGGCCGTCATCGCCGTCGAGGACCGGCGCTTCTATAGCCACCACGGCTTCGACTTCGAGGGCATCGCGCGCGCGACGCTCGTCAACCTGCAGTCGGGCGAAATCGAGGAGGGCGCGAGCACCATCACGCAACAGCTCGTCAAGAACCTCTTCCTCTCGCACGAGCAGTCCTTCGGCCGCAAGGCGGAGGAATTCCTCCTCGCGCTCGACATGGAGTGGAACTACTCGAAGGACGAGATCCTCGAGATGTACCTCAACACCATCTACTACGGCTCGAACTACTACGGCATCGGCGCGGCCTCCGAGGGCTACTTCGGCAAGCGGCCGCGCGAGCTCGCCCTGCCCGAATCCGCCATGCTCGCGGGCCTGCCCAACGCGCCCTCGCTCTACTCCCCCTACGTCGACTTCATAATGGCCAAGAAGCGCCAGTTCATCGTGCTCGACGCGATGGTCAGCTGCGGCTACATCGACAAGACGATGGCCGAGGACGCCAAGATCAAGCCGCTCTACCTCGCCCACTGATAGGGCACCTGACCGCAATCCAGATACAAAAAAGACAAGGCATCAATCATGTGCCTTGTCTTTTTTCATGCATTATTTCTTTTTGCTGTTGTCCTTCTGCTGCTCGACGGCCGAGCGCTCGAAGTGCTTGTAGAACTGCTCTGCCATGTTCGTGTAGGTGGCAACCGTGTCGCCTTCGTTGCGGTTGGCCTGGATCTGGTACGTGTAGAGAAGCTCATTCGTGCCAGCCTTGTAGACGTCGAAGAAGAACGTCGTGCGGCTGTCGTTGGCGACCGTCAGGATGACGTAGGCATCAGCGTAGTTGCCGACATACTGCTTGAAGTCCTTGGCAGCCGTGCGGCGGTCGAGGGCCTTGAGGTCGATGTTCTGGTCCGCCTTGATGTTCTGGGCAATCGTGTCATACGAGATGACGTAGCAGCGCGCCACGCGGCTCGACTCGTAGACGATCTGCGTGAGCATATCCTTGTTCGGAGATTTCGGGTCGACCTGCATGTAGAGCGGCGAACCGATGGCCAGGCGATGGACAGCCGTGAGGTCTGCACCTTCCTGGACCGTTACCTTGTCCGAGTTTGCAAAAGCGACCTGCGTGCCGAGCACCACCAGGCAGGCGATGAGCAGCATCTGGATGATTTTCTTCATATAACAATCTCTCCTTGCACTATATATTGCGAATCATCTCGCATTGTTATTCTCATTTTACACTGCCTGGCAGAGATACGCAAGGAAAAAAGCACAGAACCGCCGTCAGACTGGTCTGCAGCGGGCGGAGAGGGCTGCCCAACAGTCGGCCATGCACAGCGTTGGGCAGCCCTCTCCTGCGGCCAAGCTACGTCCTCCGCCCTCTCCATCCCTCAGTCGGGATAGACGCGCTTCTCTATGGCCTTGGCCGTCGGCGTGACGGCGAGACCGGCCTCGCTCGTCTCGCGCAGGGACTTCGGCAGGGCCCTGCCGATCTCGTTCATCGCAGCGATGACCTCATCGACGGGAATGACGCTCTCGATACCAGCAAGTGTCATGTCAGCGGCCGTCATGGCGACGACGGTCGCAAAGCCGTTGCGCTTGACGCAGGGAACCTCAACGAGGCCGGCGACGGGATCGCAGACGAGGCCTAAGAGGTTCTTGATGGCAAGCGCCGCCGCCGTGCCGATCATCGCAGGCGTGCCGTCCGCGAGCTCGACGAGCGCCGCAGCTGCCATGCCGGCCGCCGTGCCGCACTCCGCCTGACAGCCGCCCGCCGCACCGGCAATCGAGGCGTTTTGGTCGATGACCATGCCAATACCGGCCGCCGTCAGCAGGGCCAGCACGATGTCGGCGTCGGCAAGATGGCGCTGCTTCTTCGCCGCGTAGAGCGCGGCCGGCACGATGCCACACGAGCCGGCCGTCGGGCACGCGACGATGCGGCCCATGACGGCATTGACCTCGCTGATACCCACGGCATAGGCTGCCGCTGAGACAGCCGCTTCACCCATATAGCCCTGCTCGCGGTAGGCGTAGAGCTTCTTGGCGTCACCGCCCGTCATGCCGGAGAGCGACCGCTCCGTATTCTGGATACCGCGCTCGATGGATTCCTGCATGACCTGCCAGTTCCTGAGCATCTCCTGCAGGATGTCGCCGCGCGAGCGCTGGCTGTCGTGCATCTCGCGCGCCAGCACGATCTCGTGGACGGGAACCTGCTGGCTCTCCGCGAGAGCCATGAGTTCCGCGACCGTATTGAAATTCACCTGTATCATCTCATATCCCTTTCTCATGCTCTCGCCCGCCGGTCAGATGGCCGGGATGGCGAAGGCATGCTCGACCTCGTAGACTTCACAGCACTCTGCGACAACATCCTCATCGAGCGGCTCGTCGAGCTCGAGGATCATCATAGCCATCTCGCCGCGGCTGTGGCGCGAGACGCGCATGAAGGCGATGTTGTATTCGTAGCGCGCGAGAATCTGCGTGACCTTCGTGATGATGCCGGGCCGATCGTGATGGATTGTGATGAGTGCTGGGTACGTGCCCGTGAGCTCGACCTCGTAGCCGTCGATGTTCGTGATGCGGATGTTGCCGCCACCGACAGACGAACCGCGCACGCGCGCCGTGCGCCCCGAAGCTCCCGTCAAGTGGATGACGGCCGTGTTCGGGTGCGCCTGCTCGAGATTGACCTTCTGGAAGCGGTAGCTGAGGCCATTCTCCTCAGCGAGCTGCAGGGCCTCGCGGATGCGCTCGTCGTCGGGCGCAAAGCCGAGGATGCCCGCAATCAGGGCCTTGTCTGTGCCGTGGCCGCGGTATGTCTGCGCGAACGACCCGTGCAGGTTGATGTCAGCGCGGACCGCCGGCTCGCCGAGTATCTTGCGGGCCATGAGGCCGAGCCGCACGGCCCCTGCCGTATGCGAGCTCGACGGGCCGATCATGACGGGCCCGACAATGTCAAATACACCGTGCATAAAAACTCCTGTCTCCTATCTCTGGTATCTCCAAAAAAGAAAGCCCTCGGGGCAGTAGTCCCGAAGGCTTTGATCTGCTGAAAAAAGGCAGCGCCGCAGTGGCTTACTTGATCAGGCCGTGGTTGCGCAGGGCCGTCTCGAGCTGCTTCTCATGCTCCGGCTCCATCTCGGAGAGCGGCATGCGCAGCGGGCCGGCTGCATAGCCGAGCTTGCGCATCGCGACTTTGACCGGAATCGGGTTGACCTCGCAGAACAGTGCGTCGATGAGGTCGGCATACTCGATCTGCATCTTGCCGGCTTCTTCTGCCTTGCCGTCGAAGTAGAGCTGGCACATGTCGTGCGTCTCTTTCGGTGCGACGTTCGAGAGGACGGAGATGACGCCCTTGCCGCCGAGCGAGAGGATCGGCACGATCTGGTCGTCGTTGCCCGAGTAAACGTCGAGGCTGTCGCCGCAGGCAGCGCGCAGGCGCAGGATCTTCGAGAGATCGCCATTGGCTTCCTTGACTGCGACGATGTTCGGGATCTTGGCAAGCTCGACGTACGTCGGAATCTGGATGCCGACCCCCGTGCGCGACGGCACATCGTAGAGAACGATTGGGATGTTGATGCTGTCGGCGATGGCTTTGTAATGTGCGATGAGGCCCTTCTGCGTGCACTTGTTGTAGTACGGCGTGACGACGAGAACGGCGTCTGCGCCGACTTCTTCCGCGTACTTCGAGAGCTCGATGGCGTACGACGTCTCATTCGAGCCCGTGCCAGCGATGACCGGGATGCGGCCCTTGACCGTATCGACGGCGCACTTGATCGCTGCTCTGTGCTCCTCGTCCGTCATTGTGGCCGACTCACCGCTCGTGCCCGTGATGACGATGGCATCCGTGCCACCCTTGATCTGGTCTTCGATGATGCGGCTGAGTTCCGCAAAGTTGACGCCATCCTCCGTGAACGGCGTGATGATGGCGACACCTGCACCCTTGAAAATTGTCTTCTTCATCCAAAAAGCCTCCTGTCGCGATAGCTGCCGCATAGCAGCAACATAGACTGAATTTATGATGTCCTCTTCATTATCCCATGTCCATCTAGGAAAGTCAATCCTTCCATGTGTGTACATATGTCCTGTAACACGGCAGCCGTCTCTTATTCCCCCTCGTCGAGTGCCGGCAGCGCCGGATGGATGCTGTCAAAGACATCCTTGGCCTCGGCAATCTTCGCGTCATTGCCGAAGACGCAGAGCACGTTCTCTTTCATGCAGGCCGCGATGAGCGGTGCGAGCGCGCGGATGTCCTCCTGGCGCGTCGAAAGGATCTCATCACGGCGCTGCTGGCGGTCCTCCTGCGTGATGCCGCGCAAGTAGCAGGTCGCGGCGGCATCGCCCTTCATCATCGGGGTCAGCGGCGTGTCGACGCCGCTCATCGTGCCGATGATGAACTTGTCCATCTCGCGCTCCGATGCCGTAAAGTGCGCCGCATAGTCGGCCGTGCCGTCAAAGACAGCGAGCGTCTCGCGCAGGTTTGGGTCGCGGTACGAGCCGAAGTACATGAAGCCATTGCGGTTGAAACCTGTGAAGGCGCCGTAGGCGCCGCCCTGCACGCGGACCTTCGTCCAGAAGTAATCGTAGCGCAGGAGCGTCTCGAGGACGGCCATGCTGCCCGTGTAGCGGTAGCCGAGGCGCAGGAAGTTCGCGCCCTTGCCGACGTACTGCACGCGGCTCGACGACGTCAGGCCCTCGTTCTCCGGCTTGATTTCCCAGTCAAGCGAAGCGGTCGGGAATACCTCCTGCGAGAAGCTCTGCTGCAGAGCTCCGAACGCCTCTTCAAACGCAGGATACTCCTCCTGCTTGAGCGTGACGCTGACAATGAGGCCATGGCGGTTGAAGAGCTTCGGCAGCAGGCCAGCAAAGACCTGCTGCATCTTCTCGAGGCTGCCCGCAAAATCTGCCTCGAATGATTTGAGGAACGGGTAGAACGGCAGACCGCCCTCATCGGCATAGCGGCCCGCGCGTGAGAGATAGGCAGCGAGGCGCGAGACGATGATCTGGTTGGCGGCGCGCTGCATGTTGAGCTCGATTGACGCCTCCTCCTGCTCGATGAGCTCGCGGATGCGCTTCTCATCCGTAAAGCGGCTCTGCGTTAAAATTTCTTGCAAGAGGTCCATAAGCTCGGGCAGCTTCGCGACGAGCGCCTTGGCGCGGACGCGCAGCTTCGGCATCATGGAGTCGGGCTCGTTCTTCTTCGTGTAGACGACGACGTCCGAGGTGATGCCGCCCGTGTGCAGATTGCGCAGGTTCGCGAGCTCAGCATACGTGTGCTGCTCCGTGTCGACCATGCCGAGGAGCTCACTCAAGAGGTAGAGGTACGGAAGCTCCTCCTCAGTCACGGCGCTCGCATCGAAGTAGAGGTTGAGGTAAGCGATGCCGTTTGTATTGACGTCACTGAAGAGCACCTCTGTGCCCGAGAGGTCGCGGACCTCGAGCGGCAGCGGGTACGACTCCTTGCGGATGTCGGAGAGCTTGAGGACCGGTATCGTGCGCAGGGCCTCCTCCGTCTCCGGGCTCTGCTGGCGCTCCTTGAGTGCGCGCGTCGCCGCAATCGTCGCCTCGATCTCCGCCTCGCTCATCGAGGCCTTCTTCTCAGCGAGCTTTTCCTGCTGCTCCTTCTCGCGGCGCGCGGCCATCTGCGTGTCTGGCACCATCGCGAGCAGGCTGCGGTGCGGGTTCGCGAGGAAGTACTCCTCAATAAGTGACTCGAAGTAACGGCTCGAGAGGCCATCCTTCATCTGCTGCAGCAAGTCCTCATAGCGCAGGTACGTCTCCGGTGCCCCACCGTAGAGCCAGCTCTTCATGATGCGGATGCCGTAGATGAGGCCCTTCGGCGCCGAGCCGAAGTCCGCTTCACGCAGGCGGAACTCCATGAGGTTGATGGAAGCCTCGAGCAGCTGGCGGTCGATGCCGTTCTCGGCGAGCTGCTGCAGCTTCGTCATGGCCAGATGGTAGAAGGTATCGAGGCGCTCCGGCTCCGCATTATTGACGACGATGCTGAAGAACGGCTGCAGCATGTCCGTCTCGAAGATGGAGCCGACATCCTTGCCGAGCTTCGCATCGACGAGCGCCTTGCGCAGCGGCGCGGCCGGCGTGCGCAGGAGAGCGTGCTCGAGGATCTCGAGGCCCATCATCGCCTTGTGGTCAAGCGACTGGCCCGTCGTCCAGCTCAGCGCGAGGAAAGTCTTCTCGGCCGTGCCTTCCTCCTCGCTGACCGGATAGGCGACCGTCTCGCGCTCAAGATGCGAGAACTCCGGCTGCAGGTCGATCTTCGACGGCACGGGGATGCGGTCGAAATGCGAGAGGTATTCCTCGTCGAGGTAGCGCAGTTTCTCCGCGATGTCCATCGCGCCGTAGAGGTAGATGTAGCTGTTTGACGGATGGTAGTACTTCGCATGGAAGGCGATGAACGCCTCCTGCGTGAGGTCTGGGATGGCCTCGGGGTCGCCGCCCGACTCATGGCCGTACGTCGTCGCCGGGTAGAGCGCGTGCATGATGCGGCTCTCGAGCAGGTCGTCCGGCGAGGAGAGCGCGCCCTTCATCTCGTTGTAGACGACGCCGCTGTACGTGAGCGGGTCCTCTGGCTTCTCGATCTCATAGTGCCAGCCCTCCTGCATGAGGACCTGCGGGTTCTCGCGCATGTTCGGGTAGAAGACGGCATCGAGGTAGACGTCCATGAGGTTCTGGAAGTCCTTGTCGTTGCGGCTGGCCACCGGGTACATCGTCTTGTCCGGATACGTCATCGCGTTGAGGAAGGTGTTGAGCGAGCCCTTGACGAGCTCGACGAACGGCTCCTTGAGCGGGTACTTGCGCGAGCCGCAGAGCGTCGAGTGCTCGACGATGTGCGCGACGCCCGTATCGTCGACCGGCGGCGTGCGGAACGAGATGGAGAAGACCTTGTTGTCGTCACCGTTCTCGAGGAAGAACAGGCGCGCGCCGCTCTTCTCGTGCTCGAACGTGTAGGCCGTCGAGTCGACTTCCGGGATGTATTCCTTATGCTGCAGGAAAAAGCCATGGATTCTGTCGTTTACTTCCATATATTCTGATTCTCCTTTATACCTTTATGCGATCTGTCATTGTATGGTCTCGAGCAGCTTCTGCCGCAGGAGAGGGAGGTTGTTGTTGGAGGTCATGATGATGGCCGCCGACTTCGGTGCCGCATTCTTGGCCTTCTCAGTGCAGGCGTGCGAGACGGCATTCGTGTTGATGATGACGTAGTCGGCCTGCGCGAGTGCTGAGCTATCGAAGTTCTTCTCACTGCCGAGAAAATGCATCGTCGGGAAGACCTCGGCGGCCTTTTTCTGCCACTTCTCGGTACCGCCGACGACGTAGATGCGGAAGGCCGCGAAGAACTCATCCTCCTCCCGTGTCCCAGCCGATTCGTCTGGTGTATCCGGGCTCGATGCCTCCTCCGCTCCTTCCGCTGCCGGCTCGGCAGGCGGCTCATACTCTGCAAGCCGCTTTCGCAGTCGGCGGTTCTCCTCGCGCAGGGCGTCGATCTCTTCCTGCCGCTTGATGCGCTCGACAATCGCATCTTCGATCTCCTTGCGGCATTGCGCGAGCCGTTTGGCCTGCTCGCTCAGGCTCTCCCTTAGTGCGGCAATCTCCTGCTCGAGGGCCGCCTTCTCGGTGAAGACATTGCGCGTCTTCTTCTCTCTGCTGTTCGCCATATCAACACGCTCCACTAAAAACACATGCCTCTATTATAACACAGGGGTGGCTCCGTCCTCAATGTCCCGTCTCTTCCCGATTCCCTTTTGGCACAGTATCCTGTATAATAATAAAAGAAAATGAAAACGAAAAGGAGGGATTCTCATGCCGATTGAGATCCTGCAGGGACTTGCCATCCCATTCCTCGGCACGACGCTCGGCGCGGCCTGTGTCTTCCTGCTGCGCGGCGAGCTCGACCACCGAATCCAGAAGGCGTTCACGGGCTTTGCGGCCGGCATCATGGTCGCGGCGTCAGTCTGGAGCCTCTTGATCCCCTCGATGGAAGAGAGCAGCGCGCTCGGCTCCTATGCGGTGCTGCCGGCTGTCGTGGGCTTCTGGGTGGGCACGCTCTTTTTGCTCTTGCTCGACCACATCATCCCGCATCTCCACCTGAACAGCGACGAGGCGGAGGGCCCGAAGAGCGCGCTCTCGAAGAACCTCAAGCTCGTGCTCGCGGTGACGCTGCACAACATCCCGGAGGGTATGGCGGTCGGCGTCGTGCTCGCGGGCTGGCTCACGGGCGGCACAGAAGTCTCGCTCGGCGCGGCGCTCGCGCTGTCACTCGGCATCGCGATCCAGAACTTCCCGGAGGGCGCGATCATCTCGCTGCCGCTCGCGGCCAATGGCGAGGGGCGCACAAAGGCGTTCGTGCTCGGCACACTCTCGGGCATCGTGGAGCCGATTGGCGGCGCGCTGACGATTGTCGCGGCGAGCTTCGTCGTGCCGGTGCTGCCCTACCTGCTCGCGTTTGCGGCGGGTGCGATGCTCTACGTCGTCGTCGAGGAGCTCATCCCGGAGATGAGCGCAGGGCATCACTCGAATATCGGCGTCATCGCGTTCTCGGTTGGGTTCACGCTGATGATGGCGCTCGATACGGTGCTTGGATGAGGGAGTTGGGAGTTTGGGTTTACATCGTGGCGTAGGCGGGGAGCGGCTGTTTCGGCTTCGTCGCTCCGTTGAATGAGCCCCATGCTGTGATGTATGTGTCTAGGGAGTTCGCCGCCTGCCGCGGCGTTCTGACATCGCTGGCTCTAGGCATGGCGGCTCGGGGCTCAGCCCTGCGGGCGGTCACTGCGCTCCTGCAGGCGGAACAGCCGCTCCCCGCCCTAGTCCTTGCTCGCATTCCGGAACTTAGCCAGGATCTGCTGCGGGCGGACGCTGCGCTGCGCCCTGCTCGGTTCGTCGTATGGACTTAGTCCGGCCTAAAGTACATGAAGTACATAAACGAGGTCAAGAATTTGGGGAGCGATTGCTTTGCTCCGCCCCAGAGTCTGCATGATGTTTTCTTGGTACAAGAAAAAGACTGTCACTTTACTGTGGCAGTCTTTTTTGATTCCTATATGTTGCGGGGCTTATGCTTCACCGATAATGCGGACTTCGGGGTGGAGCATGACGCCGTGCTTCTTGTAGACGCGCTGCTGGACTTCGTGGATGAGGCCGCGGACGTCGGCGGCGGTGGCGTCGCCGGTGGCGTTGACGACGAAGCCGGCGTGCTTAGTCGAGACCTGGGCGCCGCCGACCTGGAGGCCTTTGAGGCCGGTCTCCTGGATCAAGGTGCCGGCGAAGTAGCCTTTGGGGCGCTTGAAGGTGCTGCCGGCGCTCGGCATCTCGAGGGGCTGCTTGCTCTCGCGGCGCTCGGTGAAGTCCTCCATCTTGGCGCGGATGGCTTCGCTGTCGCCGGGCTCGAGGCAGAGCTCTACTTCGACGATGGCCTCGCCGTTATCCTGGAAGCGGCTGTGGCGATAGCCGAGGTCGAGTTCGTCGCGGCTGTAGGTGTGGATCTTGCCCTCGCGGTCGACGGTGCGCACGGTGTCGGCAACGTTCTTCATCTCGCCGTCGTAGGCGCCGGCGTTCATGAAGATGGCGCCGCCGATGCTGCCCGGGATGCCGCAGGCGAATTCGAGGCCGGTCAGGCTGCTTTGAGCGGCGGCTTCGGAGACGTCTTTGAGGAGGGCGCCGGCACCGGCGATGATACGCGTGCCTTCATGGCGGATCTTGGCCATCGGGCGCGCGAATTTCACGACGACGCCGCGGATGCCCTTGTCCTGGACGAGGACGTTGGAGCCGTTGCCGAGGATGGTCAGCGGCAGCTTGTACGCACTCACGAGGGCGAGGACCTTCTCGGTCTCCTCCATCGAGGCGGGGAAGATCAGGCAGTCGGCGGGACCGCCGATCTTGAAGGTCGTGTGGAGTTTCATCGGCTCATCGAGGCGGAAGCGATTCGGCTCGATGAAGGCCTGGCATTTCTGGATAAAGTTTTTATCAATCATCAGTCGTCATTCCCATCTATTTTCCCACTATATCGGTCTTCTCAGTCTTCTGCTGCGCTCAGTGCTGGTCCATGCGCAGGCCGGGACCGGCTTCTGCGAGGTTCTGGAAGTCCATCTGGCGCATGGCCTCATAGGCCACGACGGCGACGGAGTTCGAGAGGTTGAGGGAGCGCGCCTCGGGAATCATCGGGATGCGCACGCAGTGCTCCCAGTTCGCCTTGAGAATTGGTTCGGGGATGCCCGCGGACTCCTTGCCGAAGACGAGCATGTCGTCCATCGTGTAGTGGACTTCTGTGTAGGAGCGCGGCGCTTTCGTCGACAGGTAGTAGAAGTTGTGGCCGGCATAGCGCTCCTGGACTTCGGCGAAATTGTCGTGATAGTGAACCTTGACGAGCGGCCAGTAATCGAGGCCGGCGCGTTTCAGGTGCTTGTCGTCCGTCGAGAAGCCGAGCGGACGCACGAGGTGGAGCTCGATGCCCGTGCCTGCGCAGAGGCGCGCGATATTTCCCGTATTGCCCGGGATCTCTGGTTCAATCAGTACGATATGCAATGGTTTCAACACCTCGGATATGGATATGTGAAGGAAATCTCATTTATTTCTTATAGCCTACTCATTATAACGAATCCCGAAAAAAATTACAAGACTTAAGGCGCATCGGGGCTTGCGCAAACCAAAAAGAGAAGCGGCAGGCATGTCGCTTCTCTTTTATGGGAAGGGGTGTGTTATTTATCGTACTGTGCTCACTTGAGTACGGCACCCGTGCTGGCGGAAGTCGTGAGCTTAGCATAGCGGGAGAGGTAGCCCGTCTTGATCTTCGGCTCTGGCTTCTTCCAGTTAGCCTTGCGCTTTGCGAGCTCTTCATCGCTGACGGCGAGCGAAAGGCTGCGGTTCGGGATGTCGATGGTGATCTCGTCACCATCTTCAATGAGGGCAATCGGGCCGCCCTCCATGGCCTCCGGCGAGATGTGGCCGACGCAGGCGCCCTGGCTGGCACCGCTGAAGCGGCCGTCGGTGATCAGGCCGACCTTGAGGCCGCGGCCCGTGATGACGGCCGTCGGGTTGAGCATCTCCTGCATGCCGGGGCCGCCTTTCGGGCCCTCGTAGCGGATGACGACGACATCGCCGTCGTGAATCTCGCCAGCCATGATGGCATCGCAGGCCTCGGTCTCGGAGTTGTAGCACTTTGCCTTGCCCGTGTAGGTCAGCATGTCGGCTGCAACAGCTGAAGCCTTGACGACAGCGTAGTCCGGTGCGAGGTTGCCCTTGAGGATGGCGATGCCGCCCTCTTTGCGGTACGGGTCATCGACGCTGTGGATGACCGTGCGGTCGAGGACCTCGGCGTTCTTGATGCGGTCGCCGACCGTGCCCGTGATCGTCAGCGCGTCGAGGTGGATCAGGCCCTTCTTGGAGAGCTCGTGCATGACGGCCGGGATGCCGCCGGCCTCGTTGAGGTCCGTCATGTGGTGCTTGCCGGCCGGGCTGAGCTTCGTGATGTACGGCGTGCGGCGCGAGATCTCATCGAAGAGCGGTGCCGGCAGTTCGATGCCAGCCTCGTGCGCGATGGCCGTCAGGTGAAGGACAGTGTTCGAGGAGCCGCCGATGCCCATGTCGACCGTGATGGCGTTCTCGAAGGCCTCGCGCGTCATGATGTCGCGCGGCTTGATGTCCTTCTTGATGAGGTCCATGAGCGCTGCACCGGCGCGCTTGGCAAGCAGGCGGCGTGCGCCCGTGTAGGCGGCCGGGATCGTGCCGTTGCCCGGCAGGCCCATGCCGAGGACTTCCGTCAGGGAGTTCATCGTGTTGGCCGTGAAGAGGCCGGCGCAGGAGCCGCAGCCCGGGCAGCACTTCGACTCGAGATCGGTCATCTCAGCGATATCCATCTGGCCGGCAGCGAACTTGCCGGCTGCCTCGAAGGCCTGGCTGACGCTGACGTCATGGCCGTGGAAACGGCCCGGCAGCATCGGGCCGCCCGAGACGACGACGGCCGGGATGTTGAGGCGGGCTGCTGCCATGAGCATGCCCGGCACGACCTTGTCGCAGTTCGGGATCAGGACGAGGCCATCGAAGCCCGAAGCCATCGCAACGGCCTCAATCGAATCGGCGATGAGCTCGCGGCTCGCGAGCGAGTACTTCATGCCCGTGTGGCCCATGGCGATGCCGTCGCAGACGCCGATGGCCGGGAACTCAAAGGGCGTACCGCCTGCTGCTGCAACGCCGAGCTTCGCAGCCTCGGCGATCTCGCGCAGGTGGATGTGGCCCGGGATGATCTCGTTGAAGGAATTGCAGATGCCGATCAGCGGCTTCTGGAGGTCCTCAGGACCGTAGCCATTTGCATGGAACAGGGAACGATGTGCACAGCGTGTAGCACCTTTTTTGACAATATCGCTTCTCATAAGCAACTCTCCTATCTATCTGTATTATGCACCCACACATGACAGGCGCATCAGATGCAAAGATGTAAAGATGTAATGTGATACCTAGTTTACAACATTACGAGTCAAAATTCAATGCCTTTTTGTGCTTTTATTCCCAATTCGAATGGATGGCGCAGGCCGCGCATCTCCGTGATGAGGTCGGCCCGCTCTAAGAGCCGCGGGCAGGCATCGCGTCCCGTGCAGACGAGATGGAGATTCATCGGGCGGCGCTCAAGCAGTGCGCCGAGCTCTTGCTCCGCAATCAAGCCGAACTTGACGGCGTAGTTGATCTCATCGAGGATGACCATGTCCCAGCGGCCGCTGGTGATCTCCCGCTCGGCCATCGTCAGTGCCTCGCGAGCCGCACGACGGTGTTCTTCTCTAGGCTTCTCTCCTTTTCGCGTAAAGCCGAGGCCGAGCGCGCGCAGCTCGATGCGCCCCTCCGCGCGCGCGAGCACTTCGATGGCATGGCGTTCGCCCGTCGTCCAGCCGCCCTTGATGAACTGTAGAATCAATACGCGCAGGCCGTCGCCCCAAGCGCGCATGGCAAGGCCCATGGCCGCCGTCGTCTTGCCCTTGCCCGCTCCCGTGTGCACGATGAGCAGGCCATGTCGCTTCGTCTCTCCCATCTTCTCTCTCTCCTTCCAAGCAGTTATAAAAAAGCCTGCCAGAACATTTCCAGCAGGCTCTCTGTATTCTCTTATATTCTCTTATTTGAACTTCTGGCGCAGCTCGACGAAGAAGGTCGTTCCCTTGCCGAGCTCGCTCTGAATCCAGATGCGGCCCTTGTGCAGGTGGACAATCTCCTGCGCGATGGCGAGGCCGAGGCCGTTGCCGCCCATCTCGCGCGAGCGCGCCTTGTCGACGCGGTAGAAGCGGTCGAATACCTTCGCCTGGTCTTCCTTGGCAATGCCGATGCCCGTGTCGCTGACGGCGAAGCGGACCTTGCCCTTCTCCGTGCTCTCGTAGCGCACGCTGACCTTGCCGCCATCCGGCGTGTACTTGACGGCATTGTCGACGAGGATCAGCACGAGCTGGCGGATCTTCTGCTCGTCGGCCTGGATCTCGACCTTCGGCAGATGCTCCGCCTGCAGGTCGATCTTCTTCTGGTCGGCGAGCGGCTGCATGAGACGCGCCGTCTGCTCGATGAGCGCCGAGAGGTTGAACTTCTGCGGCTTGAGCTTCAGGGCCTTGTTGTCGCTGCGTGCGACGACGAGCAGGTCGCTGACGAGCTTCGTCATCTTCTTGACCTCATCGCGCACATCGTCGATGACCTGCCGCAGGAACGGCGACTTAATCGACGGGTCGTTCTGCAGGAGCTCTGCCGAGGCCATGACGACCGCGAGCGGCGTCCGCAGTTCGTGCGAGGCATCCGCCGCGAACTGGCGCTGCTTCTCATAGGCTTGCCGCAACGGGATCATCGCCTTGCCCGAGAGCAGGTGGCCGACGATTGTCGCGATGATCAGCGCGATGGCACCGAGGAAGGCCAGCGCGTACGTCGCCTTCTCCATGCCGTTGTACATGGCCGTGACGTCCTTGCCGACGTAGACCGTCTGCGTCGCATCGCCCTCATCGTCGCGGACCTGCTGGGCCGTCAGCATGATGCGGGCCTTGCGCGTGTTCTCGGTGCCCGGCTTGCTGAAGACCCGGACCTCGCCCGGCTCGACCTGCCCCTGCGCGATCGTGTCGAGAATGAAGGGCTCGATGCGGAATGAAGCCCGCGCGAAATTCAGCAGCCGTCCATCTTCATCGAAGACATAGAAGAAGAGGCGATCGTTCGTGCTCTTGTAGGCCGTCGCATCGTCGAAGACAATCTCCGGGTGCTGGTTGAAGTACTCCTGCGCCTCCGCGACATTGCTGGCCGTGTCCATGAGCTCGCGGGCCTGCTCCGAGGTAATGGCCCACTCCATCGTCTTGTGCATCGCGAAGAGCAGCGTCACGAGGAAGATGGTCATGACGATCGAGTAGAGGAGCGTCAGCTTGCGCCGGCTGCTGCCGAAGATGTTCTGCGCCATCAGCTCCGGGCCTCCAGCTTGTAGCCGACGCCGCGGACTGTCTTGATGACCGTGCCGCCGTCGCCGAGGTCAAGCTTCTTGCGCAGGATCTTCATGTACGAGTCGATATTGTTGGAGCTGACGTCCGACTCGAGGCCCCAGATGCGGTCGAGGATGATGTCGCGCGGCACGACGATGCCGATGTTCTGCGCGAGCAGATCGAAGATCTGGAACTCGCGCGGCGAGAGCTGGATGACCTTGTCCTTCTTCTTGAGGACCTTCGCCGTGCGGTTCAGCGTGAACTCGCCGACCTCGACGACATCCTGCTGGATCTTCTGCGTGCTGCGGCGTCCGAGCGCACGCAGGCGCGCCATGAGCTCCGCGAACTCGAACGGCTTGACGAGGTAGTCGTCCGCGCCCGCATCGAGGCCCGTCACGCGGTCCTCGACCGAGTCGCGCGCCGTCAGCATCAGGATGGCCTTCTCATAGCCGTCCTTGCGCAGGCGGCTGCACGCCTCCACGCCCGTCTCCCCCGGCATCATCCAGTCGAGGATCAGGATGTCGTAGTCCGTGTACATCGCGTACTCATAGATATCACTGCCGTTCGTCACCCATTCGACCTGGATGTCATTCTGCTCCAGCATGTACTGGATGAGCTTGCCAAGACGCTTATCGTCCTCTGCCAGCAAAACCCGCATCATAACCACTCCTCAAATAAATCAATTGCTTCTATATATATACACGCATTCCGTGAAAAAAGGCTGAAGCCCACCGGCTTCAGCCCCTTATCCTTCTGTTCCTTCTGCTTCTTCTGCTTCTTCCTCCACGTTTCCCGCTGCGCCGGACTTCATCCGCAATGGCCGTATCTCGCCGGCGCGGAAACGCGTCTCGAAGTCTGCGACGGGAATCGGCCGCGAGAAATAAAACCCCTGGAAGATGTCACAGCCGATCTTTACGAGGTCGTGGACCTGCTGGCTCGTTTCGACACCCTCGACGACGGTCGGCATGCCGAGCTCGCGTGCAAGCGCTACGATAGAGCGCAGGATGATGCGACTGCGTTCCTGATGCTCCGTCTTGCGCAGGAAGCCCATGTCGATCTTGAGGATGTCCGCCTGGATGTCCTTGAGGAAGCTCAGGCTCGAGTAGCCGCTGCCGAAATCATCGATGGCAATGCGGAAGCCGTACTCCTTGAGCCGCTGGATCAGGAGAATCGCTTCTTTCGGCTTATCCATAAAGACTGTCTCCGTGATCTCGAGCTCGAGTTTCGCCGGGTCGATCTTGTATTCCTCGACGAGATGCGTGAAGACCTCGTAGAGGTCGAGATAGTAGATGTCCTTGACCGAGATGTTGACCGAGATGCAGTAGTCCGCGAAGTCCTCGCTGCCCTGCCACGACTTCAGCAGGCTGCAGGCCAATTCCCAGATGTGATAGTCGAGCTGCCAGATCTTGCCGTGCTCTTCGAGTATCGGGATGAACATCGCCGGCGGGATCACGCGGCCATCGTCGCAGACCCAGCGCGAGAGCGCCTCCGCGCCGATCACGCGGCGCGAGTCAGCCGCGACCTGTGCCTGCAGGTAGATCTGGACTTCCCCTCGGCTCAGCGCATCCGAGAAGCGGCTCAGGATTGCGCGGTCGCGGATCTTTTCGGACATCATGTGCTCCGAGTACCAGACGTAGCCATTGCTCTCCTGCGTCTTGAGGACACTGGCCGCGAGGAACGCGCGGTCGCAGAGGATCGAGATAGGCGTTCGGTTGTCCTCGACGCGGCAGATGCCGACCGCAATCTGCAGGTCGAAGTGAATGGCCGCGAGCCCGTGCATGATCGTCTCGACCGTCTTGAGATAGGCATCCGGGTCAAAGATTGCCTCAGGGATCAGCATCGCGAAGCGGTCCGCGCGAATGCGCCCGTAGGCCGTCCGCGCATCCATGCCGTAGTGGCGGCGCAGCATGCTGCCGACGCGCATCAGAAGCTCATTGCCCTTCGTCATGCCGTAGAGGCCGTTCAAGAGCTTGAAGTCGCCGAAATTCAGACAGACCATGAGGTAGGATATGCCCGGATTCTCCCCCATGACGCGGCGCGCCTGCCGGTAGAAGCCGTACTTATTGTAGATGCCTGTCAGGTTGTCGTGCATCGTGCCGAAGTGCTCGAGGTCCATGTTCTTCTGATCCTGTGTGCAATCGCTGATCAGGAAGTACATGCCGACCTCTGCCCCCGCCCCATCGTTGAGCGGATAGCGGCAAATCTGGAATGAGGCCGGGGCCCCCGCCCGCTCGTACTGCTGGAGCCAGACGGCTGCCTCCGGACTCCGCAGGGCATCCTCCTGGAACCAGTTCGTCAGGATGGCCTCAAGTTCCTGCAAATCATCGGGAATCTCAAAGAGGCGGAATGCCTCGCTGTTCGCGTAGATGCAGTGCTGCTCTGTATCAAACCAGATGACGCCAGTCGGAAGGTTCTGCATGGCCATGCGCAGCGTCTCAGCAAAGGCCCGCTTGTCAAATCCGTCCTGCAGTACCGCATGATGTCCGTCTCTCCTCATTCCCTTGCCCCTCTCTATGTGGATCATCTCGATGACACACGAGAACGTCGTGTCATCCGCGCGCAAGATCTCGATGGGACGCGAGGTGATGAAATACAGGTCGCCGTCTTTGACCTCCGTCTTGCGGAACTCCATGCCTGTCTTGAGCGCACGCAGGCTCGTGCAGTTGCGGCAGCGGTTTGTACTGCGCCAGACCGAATAGCAGCTCGGCCCGTATTCATATGAATTATTCTCCCCGATTGTGAAGGCATGGCACTCCTCCGGGTCGACGAGTCGCACGATGTCGTACTCCTTCGTTAATCGCGCGACCTCCTTTTCCACTTCATTCTCCTTGAATTGCAGTATCATGTGCAATCCTCCCCCTGCCCCTGACGCATGATTGCCGTCCTATAGTTCCATGATCCCATAGTGGGGCTCGTTCTATGCTCTTCTATCTTTCATGCACAATTTTATCATGATGCCATGCATTGTCAATATCCCATATATTGACGTACCATATTGCAGTACTTTCGTGCTATATTGGAATACTTTCGTGCCGAAGTGGGAAATTCCTGCCAGCGCACTCATTTTATGCAAAAAAATGACTCGGGACCCGCGAGTCCCAAGTCATCTCAGTCATTCTTATATATCTGATGCGTGATCGTCCATCAGTCGCGGCCAAACTTGTCCTTGAGGATGACATCGTGCGAGCCGCCCTCGACGATGCTCGTTGCCGAGACGAGCGTGATCTTAGCCTTCTCGCGCAGCTCCGGCAGCGTCAGTGCGCCGCAGTTGCACATCGTCGAACGGATCTTCGACAGCGTGATGTTGACGTTGTCCTTGAGCGGGCCAGCGTACGGGACGTACGAGTCGACACCTTCCTCGAAGGAGAGCTTGCGCGCGCCGCCGAGGTCGTAGCGCTGCCAGTTGCGGGCACGGTTGGAACCTTCGCCCCAGTACTCCTTGTAGTACGTGCCGTTGACCTTGACTTTGTCCGTCGGGCTCTCGTCGAAGCGCGAGAAGTAACGGCCGAGCATCAGGAAGTCAGCGCCCATCGCGAGGGCCAGCGTCATGTGGTAGTCGTGGACGATACCGCCATCGGAGCAGACCGGGATGTAGACGCCCGTCTCCTCATAGTAGCGGTCACGCTCGGCGCAGACATCGATAAGTGCCGTGGCCTGGCCGCGGCCGATGCCCTTCGTCTCGCGCGTGATGCAGATAGAGCCGCCGCCGATGCCGACCTTGATGAAGTCCGCACCTGCCTCAGCGAGGAAGCGGAAGCCTTCTGCATCGACGACATTGCCGGCGCCGACCTTGACGTCATTGCCGAAATGCTCGTGGATGTAGCGAAGCGTGATGCGCTGCCACTCGGAGAAGCCTTCCGAGGAGTCGATGCAGAGCACATCCGCACCAGCCTTCAGCAGGGCCGGTACGCGCTCTGCATAGTCGCGCGTGTTGATGCCGGCGCCGACGATGTAGCGCTTGTTCTCATCGATGAGCTCGAGCTCATGTTCTTTGTTGTCCGTGTAGTCCTTGCGGAAGACCATGTAGCGCAGGCGCTGGTTCTTGTCGACGAGCGGCAGCATGTTGAGCTTGTGCTCCCAGATCAGGTCGTTGGCCTTCGTCAGCGACGTCGTGTCAGCATCCGCATAGACGAGTTTCTCAAACGGCGTCATGAACGTCTCGGCCTTCGTGTCGAGGCTCATGCGCGAGATGCGGTAGTCACGGCTCGTCACGATGCCCAAGAGCTTGCCCGTCGGCGTGCCGTCTTTCGTGACAGCCATCGTCGAATGGCCCGTCTTCTGCAGGAGGTCGAGAATCTCGCCGAGCGTCGTCGTCGGCTTGATGTTGGAGTCACTGCTGACAAAACCGGATTTGTAGTTCTTGACGCGGGATACCATGGCAGCTTCTGCTTCAATGCTCTGCGAGCCGTAGATGAAGGAAACGCCACCCTCTTTTGCAAGTGCGATTGCCATCTTGTCATTCGAGACTGCCTGCATGATGGCAGACGTCATCGGGATGTTCATCGAGATCTTCGGTTCTTCACCCTTCTTGAACTTCACGAGCGGCGTCTTGAGAGATACATTATTCGGGATACATTTATCCGACGAATACCCTGGGACGAGAAGATACTCTCCAAACGTGTGTGATGGTTCCTTGAAATAGAATGCCAACGTAACCCCTTCTTTCTTGATACTATGAGACCTGCCTCAAATATATTGCTACCAGTCTACTATAAAGGATAACGGCTGTCAATCTCTTTTCCAGAACTCGGTTTACAATATTACAAGAGGCAGGTCATCATCTGCAAAAAATCTACGGTTTTATTATAGCACCGGCAGAGGCGTGGTGCAAAGGATTTCCTCTGCAATCCACCGCCATCCGCATCCGGTATCAGTACTGCCAGCGCGCCATAGCCGTCGCGAAGACATTCTTGTCCGTGCGGTCTGTGTAGTCCGCATTCTCGATCTTCGCAAGGCCGAGCGAGCCGTCGAGGAAGAAGTGGTCCTGCAGTTTGAGGCGTCCCGTCAATGCGGCTTCATAGACATTCGGGTGATTGCCGGTGCTGCGGTCCATCTGTGTGCGCATGAAGTACGCGCCGATCTGGTTCTCTCCCGGCAGGTAGTGGTTGACGCCGAGGTAGTACTTCTTGGCGTTGTTGCCCATCGAATCGCCGATGATGTCATCGCTGTACGTCCAACCATTCTGGTATTTCTGGTGCTTATACCAGAACGGGTTCGTCGAGGCGTATTCGAGCGTCATGTCCCAGGAACCGTCGCGCGTGAGCTGCGGCAGGTATGTACCGAAGCGGTAGCCACGCTCTGTCGGCTGCAGGCCGCCTGCATCCTCGCCGTAGACCTCGCCGTAGAACTGGACACCCGGCAGGCGCACGCGGAAGTCACCGCCCGCAATGTCGTTCCAGCGGTCCCCTTCCGCATCGGAATTGTGGCCCGTCACCCAGTGGCGCCAGTCTGACTTCGAGAGTGCGTTGCCATCGCCGCCGAGCATCGAAACGCGCATGAGGCCGAACGTGAAGGCATCCGACGGCGTGAAGTCGGCGCGCAGGCCCAAGAGACCCGCATGATCGTAATCCGTATGGCCCTTCGCCACGCGGTCCTCGCGGTCGCCTTCAAGCTGTGCATAGAAGACATGGTAATTCTGCTTGCCGAGGAAGCGGAAGAAGCCGCGCACCGGCATGTCGTCCTCGAGGTGGACCTGTGCCATCGTCATTGGCTTCATCGTGTTGTCGAGCACGAGCTTGCCCGTCTTGCCCTGGCCGTAGCTCAGTGCCTGACGGCCTGCGAGATACTCGACGATGCCCGTCTTCGTCTTGACGTAGCCCTCTTCAAGCTTGAGCTCTGCATCATCGTCGTCATTCCAGCTCAGGCGCGGCGTCAGCGAGATGGCCGTCTTATGGCCGATGTTGCCCGAGAACTCCGCCTTGGCGACGGCATTGAAGCCATCGGCGTAGTCATAGCCATTCGTGCCCTGGCCAAACGGCTGCCACTTTGCATTCGGCTGGAAATCCTTCTTGCTCTGCTTATAGGAAGACTGGTCGCTGTTGTAGCTCGCAAGCTGCAGGGAAGCCTGGCGCAGCGCGAGGTCATCCTGATCACTCCGACCCTTGAGCACCTCGATCTCAGAGGCAAAGGCCGTGCGCATCGAGGCGAGCTCGTCGGCAAGGTAAGCTGGCATCGGCTTATCCTTAGCGTTCTTCTCCGCCTGCAGCACCCACTTGGCCATCTGCATGCGGCTGTACGGGCGCGCGCCATCCGGCAGCGAATCGATGTAGCCCATGCCGCTGAGCTTGTCGACATAATCGTAGTAGACACTGCCGACCGGCACATCTGCCGTCACGGCCTCTGCTCCAGCCAGCCCCGGCACCATGACCGAAGCTGCCGCTGCCATCATTCCAGCAACCAACGTTTTCTTCATCATCATCTCTCCAAATCATTCCAACTCATCATAGTTTGCCATAAAATTATTGTAAAAATGGAAATACATGAGAATTCTATCATGAATCCATAGTCAAACGCAAGACTTCAGTCCATCTTGTTCCTGCGCCAGCTGCGGTAGCCGTAGACCGTCCCCGCCGCGATGAACACCACGGCCGCGAGCGCGAGAAGCTGTTCCCAAAGCATCGCCATCTCTCCCTTCTCTCGAAATCATTCTCTATTATACCATATCCCGCCCTCTCTGTACCAAAGTACGCTTTCTGGAAAAAATAACAAAATATGAAATTTTGTACGTCAGATTAGAAGGATTTCCCTGTTCAACAGCGAAAAGGGTAGGGTGGATAGTGGTGATAGACTATCCGATCCCTTTCGGGCAGTTGATATCCTTTCACTTCCTCAACTGCCCCAGCGGCTGACCCCCCCAATTGTCAGCCGCTTCTTTTTTTGCTTTTTGCACCATCTCCGCCGCTGCTGCCGGCTCGTCAAGCTCCTGGACTTTACGGATTACGACAGAAGTAGTATAATAAAGAAATATTAATAGTCCTAGTAATCGTATTCTATGCATAGGACCGCAAGAAATTACCGTGAGTATGTTGTTTATGTTGTTTGGAGGTCTTTCTATTGATGAGCAGTAGTCACAGTAGTCGCAAAGTGAGAACATTTTTTGCCGCCGCGCTCCTCGCGTGCGCAACAGCCAGTGCCGCAACGGTCTCGGCATCGCCGGTCGTCAAGCCAGCTGCCGTCACCACGCATGCTTCCGCACATGCTGCCACGCCAGTCTCGTATGAAGCAAAGTCCGCCGCGCTCAGCGATGTGCAGGGCATGACCAAGCATGAAGCTGCTGTGACAGCACCTTCGGCCATGCGCCGCCATCTACCGGCCGCCGCAGAATCGGGCTACGACACGAATGCAAGGACCGAGAACAAGATCTCGCCACTCTCACCTGTGACGCCGACTTCGCCCATCACCCCGTCGATTGACCTGCCCTCCATCATCCCGTCTCAGCCTGCACCGGGTGCCGGCCAGACGACCGACGCCTACGCCGTCCGCACGGATTTCGGCAAGAGTAACCTGCACAAGTGGAGCAGCGTCTACGGCATGGACACACCGTGGGATGAGAACGACGTAACCGATACGAAAAACTTCAAGAGCTCGACCATCGCCTTCCTCGACACGCTCAACACGCTCGCGCAGTCGGCCGGCGTCTCCTTCGTCCTCACGGGCGGCGCGGAGTACGGCTACCATGCCCATGGCACCTACTCGCACGAGAACGGCTACAAGGTCGACATCTCCGACTCCGGCGTCTACGCCGGCACGACGGCCTACCGCGTCCTCACCGAAGCCCTCGCCCCGTTCAAGCACCACCTCTCCCATGAGTGGAGCAACAACCACTACGACATCACGATCTACCCGGCCGATTACAAGGGTTCCTACTCCGGCGCCGACCACGACAACTCCGGCGACGACGAGTAAGACAGCAGACAATCTACCATACAACGCAACAACATAAAATCACGCTAAAAGGCCCGCATCCGAGCAGCTTCCCTGCCGGATGCGGGCCTTTTATTCGTTATTGGCTGCCATTTTATTCGTCGAACAAGCTCATCTCGTCGTGATCTTCCGCCTGCTGCTGCGCCGAGATGCCGCGCGCCGCCCGGTAGGCTTTTCTGAGCTTCTCCGTGAGCTGCGGCAGGCCGCGCAGCACTTCCTCTTCCGTGCGGAAGCAGTTGCCCGCCGCCGCATGCGCGTAGTCTGCGAACGTACCATGCCAGTTGCGCCCGTGCACCGCCTCGTCGTCTGCCATGTAATAGTAGTAATCTGGCTCCACCGGCACGAAGGGCTCCATGTGGATGCAGGCCGCCCCGCTCAGCAGGTCGCAAAGATGCTCCTTGTCCAGCACGGCTTCATCCTGCATCTCTGCCATCGTCATCTCCGGCGCATCCGCCGCCATCCGGACGGCATAGAGGCCGTCTTCCGAGAAGAAGAATCTCGTATCCGCGACCCCTTCAATGCTGAACGGTTCGCGCATGCCGATGTGCAGGAGTCCCGCGACCGCCTGCATGCAGCCATGCTGTCCCAAGTTCACATTATCCATACTATCTCTCCCTGTCATCTTCTCCGGCCCATCCGCGCCGGGCAGGATTGCATCAAAAAAGGCTCCGCAGAACCCCGCGAAGCCTCACATAGCAAGTGGTGCCGAAGACCGGACTTGAACCGGTACGTTGTTGCCAACGGCAGATTTTGAGTCTGCTGCGTCTGCCAATTCCGCCACTCCGGCAAATGACACAGATGCGTCATCAACATAAGATATTCTAGCAGAGAATCCGTATCTTGTCAATGCCTTGTCAAGACATGGATTCCAGGTCATGCATGTCATTCATGTCATTCAGGAAAGCTCTGGCGTAGCTGCCGGTCGATTTGAAAGAACGGTCCCGTGCCCTTATAATAGAGATAGTTGTTTATTAGGAGGGATATGATGCGGAAGATTGCAGTATACGGAAAGGGCGGCATCGGGAAGTCGACACTGACGAGCAATCTGGCGGCGGCACTGGCGGCTCTGGGGAAGAAGGTCATCCAGATTGGCTGTGACCCGAAGGCGGATTCGACGATCAACCTGCTCGGCGGCAAGCCGCTGCAGTCGGTCATGGGCTACATGCGGGAATTCGACGCGGAGCCCTCTTCGCTCGAGGAGATCTCGGCGCGCGGCTTCGGCGGCGTGCTCTGCATCGAGACGGGCGGCCCGACGCCGGGGCTCGGCTGCGCGGGGCGCGGCATCATCGCGACGTTCAACCTGCTCGAGGACCTCGAGCTCTTCGAGCGGGAGCAGCCGGACGTCGTGCTCTACGATGTGCTCGGCGATGTCGTCTGCGGCGGCTTTGCGGCGCCGATCCGCGAGGGCTATGCCGAGGACGTGCTGATCGTGACGTCGGGCGAGAAGATGGCGCTCTACGCGGCCAACAACATCGCGACGGCCGTCGAGAACTTCGCCGACCGCGGCTACGCGAAGGTCCGCGGCGTTCTCTTGAACCGCCGCAACGTGCCGCGCGAGGAGGAGAAAGTCCGCGCCTTCGCCGAAGCGCATCAGCTGCCCGTCCTCGCGGACATCCCGCGCAGCGACGCAATCAGCGAGGCTGAGGAGCGCGGCATGACGGTCGTCGAGGCGGCGCCTGAGGACCCTGTGAGCCAGGCGTTCTTCGCACTTGCGCGCGAAATCGTGCAGGAGAAGGCTGAGGGTTGACCAGATGATGCAACAGCAAGACAGTGCTTCAAGAGCTGCCTACTCGATCACCGTGCAGGAACTCGCCCGCCGCATCGAGGAAAATGGTGCCGGCGGCATCCCGCCTGAACTGCGCACGGACGCGCATCTCATCTGCAACACGCCGGCGGCCATCGACTTCAACTCGCCGGGCGCGCAGGGCTTCGGCGTCAAGCGTGCGGGGCTCAGCATCCCCGGCAGCATCATGCTGCTCGTCTCGCCCGGCTGCTGCGGCCGCAACACCGCGGCGCTCTCGGGCAGCGGCCACTATGGCGAGCGCTTCGCCTACCTCGCGCTCGATGAGGCGGGCATCGTCACGGGCAGCCATCTGCAGCGCATCCCCGAGGCCGTCTGCGCGTTCGTCGCCAGCCGCAGGGAGCGCCCCTCCGTCGTCATGGTCTGCCTGACGTGTGCCGACGCACTGCTCGGCACCGATATGGAGCGCGTCTGCCGCAAGGCCGAAGCGGCCGCAGGCGTCCCCGTGCGCCCCTGCTACATGTACGCGCTGACGCGCGAGAGCCAGCGCCCGCCGATGCAGGCCGTGCGCGAGACGATCTACGGTCTGCTGCAACCGCGCCAAAAGTGGGCCCGTCAGGCCAACCTGCTCGGCTTCTTCACGCCGGTCGCAAGAGACTCGGAGCTCTTCTCGCTGCTAGAGAAGGCAGGCATCCGCAGGGCCGCGGAGCTCGCGCGCTGCCAGACGTACGAGGAATTCGCATCGCTCGCGGCAGCCAACTTCAATCTCGTGCTCAGCGACGAGGCGATGGGCGCTGCCCTCGCGCTCGAGAAGCGGCTCGGCATCCCCGCCATCCGCCTGCGGCGGCTCTACGAGACAGCCAAGATCGCGAAGCAGTATCAGGCCCTCGCCCATATCCTCGGCAGCGCGCCGGAGTCCTTCGCCGCCGCCGAGGCACGCGAGCAGGCCGAACAGGCTGCTGACGCATTCTGCCAGCAGTACGGGCGCGAGACAGTGCTCGCCATCGGCAGCCGCCTCAACGCCAACCCCTTCGAGCTCGCTCTGGCCCTCGCCAAACGCGGCCTCGAAGTCCGCGAGATCTTCGCCGTGCCGTCAGCCGCCGATGCCTTCTACCTGCGCGAGCTCGCGAGGTGCTCCCCCGCTACGCGCATCTACTCGCTGCTCGAGCCGACCATGCTCTGCTATCGGGAGGACCGCGCCGTCACGCTCGCGCTCGGCGCCGACGCCTGCCTCTGCCATCCGCATGCCAAGCACGTGACGTGGAACGATGAGGAGCAGCCCTTCGGCTATCAGGCCGTCCGCGCCCTCTTCGAGCGCATGGCGGCGGCAATGCGCGACGATGATGACGATAATGATATAGATACAGCAGATAAAGAGGCAGCGGAGAGTTCGGATGAGCTGCCGGTCCGCGAGAGCTCCCACACCGTCTCCACGCTGCCGCGCCTCTCGCTCGCCCTGCCGCCGTTTGCCCCCGATACGGCCGGCGCGGCCGCCGTGCTCTACCCGCTCGGCGGCATGACGGTCATCGTCGATGCGGGCGGCTGCGCGGGCAACATCTGCGGCTTCGACGAGCCGCGCTGGCAGGAAGAGGCCGCGCCGTCCGCCGTATTCAGCGCAGGCCTGCGCGACATGGACGCCATCATGGGCCGCGACGCCAATCTCGTCGCAAAGATCCGCGAGGCAGCCGCCGAGCTCACCGTCTCCTTTGTCGGACTTGTCAGCACGCCGGTGCCCGCCATCATCGCCACCGACTTCCGCGCCCTCTGCCGCATGGTCGAGAAGGAGACATTCCTGCCGGCCATCGCCGTGCGCACGGACGGCACGCGGCTCTACGACAGAGGCGCAAGCGCCGCTTATGATGCGCTCGTGCAGAAGTTCGCGGCGCCCATCCCGCTCGCTGCACCGCGCACAGAGCTCGGCGTACTCGGCCTGACGCCGCTTGACTTCTCGAGAGCAGAGTCTGCATCTTTGCGCGCCCTGCTTGGCGGAGAAGAAGCAGACACGGCGGGCACCCCCGTCCGCTTCTTCGACCGGCTCGATGACTTCCGCGAGGCCGCGCGGCTCAAGGAGCTGCTCGTCGTCTCGCCAACGGGGCTCAAGGCCGCCCGCCGCCTGCAGCGCCAATGGAACATCCCCATCCGGACAGAACTGCCGCCCGCCTTTATCCACGAGGCGTTCTCCGCTGTACTGAGCCGTCTTGCGGCCCTGCTTCAGGACGGGCAGCCCAGGGAGGTGCTCATCGTGCACCAGCAGATCCTTGCCAACGGCCTGCGCCTTGCCATCTGCCAGCGCTTCCCCGCGCTGCCCGCGGCCGCTGTGGCGGTCGGCAGCTTCTTCGCGCTCGACCGGGCACTCCAGCGGAAAGGCGACCTGCACTTCCGCGGCGAGCAGGACTTCCACGCTTACCTGCAGGCACATCCCGATGCAATCGTCATCGGCGATGCTCTGCTCACGCGCGCCGTGCCGAAACCGTTTGGCGGCACCCTCCTTGACCTGCCGCACTTCGCGCTTTCCGGCCGCAAAGCACCCATGCACCCATCGAGAACACTTGAATACGCCAAGAATTCTATCAGCAACTGAGGATTGAGTCTATGAAACGTTTGAACATCAAGATCTACGGCATCGTGCAGGGTGTCGGCTTCCGCCCGTTCGTGAGCCGTCTTGCCGATGCCTGCCAGATACGCGGCACCGTCTGCAACAAGGGCCCCTATGTCGAAGTCTTTGCCGAGGGTAATGACGCAGCACTGCAGCAATTTGTCGAGGGCATCCCGAAGAAGGCCCCGGAGCGCGCGGCCATCCTCAAGGTCGACGTGCACGAGGTGACCGACGCCGCTCCGCCCTATGCGGATTTTGCCATCATCGAGAGCGCCAAGGAGCGCGGCGACATCTTCGTCTCGCCGGACATCGCGACCTGCGACAAGTGCCGCGCTGAGCTCTTCGACCCCAAAGACCGCCGCTACCTGCACCCCTTCATCAACTGCACGGCCTGCGGCCCGCGCCTGACCATCCTCGAGTCCATGCCGTACGACCGCGAGCGCACGAGCATGAAGGAGTTCCCGATGTGCGCGGCCTGCCACAAGGAGTACGTCTCGCCGGAGAGCCGCCGCTACGATGCGCAGCCCGTCTGCTGCAATGCTTGCGGGCCGCAGGTCTACCTGCTCGGCCACGAAGACGTCCGCGGCGCCGATGCCATCCGCGCCGTGCGCCGCGTCCTCGCATCAGGCGGCATCGCGGCCATCAAGGGCATCGGCGGCTTCCACCTCGCCTGCGACGCGACGGATGAAGCGGCCGTCCACCGCCTGCGCACACTCAAACACCGTCCGCAGAAGCCCTTTGCCGTCATGATGCGCGACGAAGAGACGGCCCGGCGCGCCTGCCACCTCGAGCCGGGCGAAGCCGAGATGATGACGGGCCACCAGAAGCCCATCCTGCTGCTGCGCCGCCGCGAGGACAGCCCGCTCGCGCCGAGCGTCGCGCCGGGCAACCCAAAGGTCGGCGTCATGCTGCCCTACGCGCCCGTGCAGATGCTGATCTTCGACTACCCCGAAGACCATGAGACGCCCGAAGTCCCCGCCATGCTCGTCATGACGAGCGGCAATCCCTCGGGCGCGCCGATCTGCCACAATGACGAGGAGGCCGAGGAGACACTTGCGCCTCTCTGCGACGTGATCCTCTCGCACGACCGCCGCATCCGCCTGCGCGCCGACGACTCCGTCATGGACTGGTTTGCGGGCAGGCCCTACATGGTGCGCCGCAGCCGCGGCTTCGCCCCGCTGCCCTTCATGCTCAGCGCCCCGCTCCAAGGGCAGGTGCTCGGCATCGGCGGCGAGCTCAAGAACACCTTCTGCCTCGCGAGCAGCCACCTCTTCTACCCGTCTCCGTACATCGGCGACATGAGCGACCTGCGCACCGTGCTCGCGCTCAAGGATTCCGTCCAGCTCATGGAATCCCTGCTCGAGAACCGCCCTGAGGCCATCGCCTGCGACCTGCACCCGCGCTACAACACTTCGGCCGTCGCCGAAGCGCTCGCCAAGGAAGCCGGCGTGCCGCTCTTCAAGGTCCAGCACCACTACGCGCACATCCTCTCCTGCATGGCCGAGAACGACCAGCAGGCGCCCGTCATCGGCGTCTCGTTCGACGGCACGGGCTACGGCACCGACAGCACGATCTGGGGCGGCGAGTTCCTGCTCGCCGACTACAAGGGCTTCCGGCGGCTCGGCTCCATCGAGCCCTTCTCGCAGGCCGGCGGCGACAAGTCCTCGCGCGAGGGCTGGCGCATCGCCGTCAGCCTGCTACGGGATACGCTTGTACGCACGATGGCAGGCCGCAGCGCAGCCGAAGTCGATGCCGTCTGGAAAGAACAGTGCCTCGCGCTCGGCCTCTGTGACGAAAAGGAATTCGCGGCGCAGTCCTTCATGCTGCGCCAGCACGTCAACTGCATCGAGTCGACGAGCGCCGGCCGCCTCTTCGACGGCGTCAGCGCCCTCCTGGGCCTGCGGCGCGAGTCCACCTTCGAGGGTGAGGCCTCGATGGCCCTGCAGTTTGCCGCCGAGAGTGCGGAAGGCACGGACGGTTCGCTCGACCTGCCGCTGCATGAGGCAGCAGACGGCCGCTTCCTGCTGCCGACGACGGCGCTCTTTGGCGCACTCTACGCGCGCCATCAGCAGGGCCGGGCGGCTGAAGAGCTCGCCTATCGCTTCCACCAGGCCCTCGCCGAGATGATCGTCGCAGGCTGCGAGCGCGCCCGCAGAGAGACGGGCCTCAGCACCGTCGCCCTCAGTGGCGGCGTCTTCCAGAACCTGCTGCTGACGCGCCTAGTGAAAGACAGTCTCGAGGCGGCGGGCTTCCAGCCCCTGCTGCACAGCCTGCTGCCGCCGAACGACGGCGGCATCTGCGTCGGGCAGGCCGCCTTTGCCATGTACGCCCTGCAGGAAAAATAGTCTTATTACGGAATCACGAAAGGAAGTCTTATCATGTGTGTCGGTTTACCCGCTAAAGTCGTGCGCATCCAGGATGGCATGGCGCTCGTCGACGCCTCCGGCGCCCGCCGCGAAGTCTCCGCCGAGCTGCTCTCCGACATCGACACTGGCGACTACGTCATGGTCCACGCCGGCGTGGCCATCGCAAAGATCACGGAAGACAACGAAGACGAGGAGGTACCGGAATGAACGCAGCTGCCGCAAGGGACCGCGCCATCATCACCGGCTATCGGGGCCCGAAGGTCCGCATCATGGAAGTCTGCGGCACCCACACGCACGAGATCTTTCGGCTCGGCATCCGCAGCCTGCTGCCCGAAGCGGTCGAGCTCATCTCGGGTCCCGGCTGCCCCGTCTGCGTGACGCCCGTCTCCTATATCGATGAGGCGCTCTACCTTGCCGAGAAGTGCCATGCCACCATCTGCACGTTCGGCGACCTCGTGCGCGTGCCGGGCACAGCGGGGACCTTAGCCGAGGCGCGCAGCCGCGGCGCCCGCGTCCAGGTCGTCTACACGCCGCTCGACGCCGTGACCTACGCCACCGAACATCCCGAAGAAGAGACCGTCTTCCTCTCCGTCGGCTTCGAGACGACGACGCCCACCGCCTGCCTCGCGCTCCGTCACGCCGAAGCGCAGCACACGGCGAACTTCTCCCTGCTGACGGCCAACAAGACGATGCCCGCCGCCTACACTGCGATGGCCAGCCACACGGACGCCTACCTCTACCCCGGCCACGTCTGCGCCATCACGGGGACAAGCCTGCCCGAATCGCTGACAAGAGAGGGCATCTCCGGCGTCGTCGCGGGCTTCACCGCTGGCGAGCTCCTGCGCGCGCTCGCCACCATCCTCGAGAAGGTGCAGGCGGATAGGCCCTTCTTCGCCAACTGCTATCCGCGCGTCGTGCGCCCCGAGGGCAATCCCGCCGCGCAGGCACTCGTCGCAGCGTATATGGAGCCCTGCGATGCTGAATGGCGCGGGCTCGGCGTGCTCAAGGAGAGCGGCCTGCAGCTGCGCGAAGCCTTTGCCGCACGCGACGCGCGGAAGCGCTTCGCCCTGCCCGCGATGACTGGCCGGGCCAACCCCGCCTGCCGCTGCGGCGCCATCCTGCAGGGCCTCGCAAGGCCTGTGGACTGCCCGCTCTACGGCAAAGCCTGCACGCCGGACCACCCCGTCGGCGCCTGCATGGTCTCGCGCGAGGGCGCCTGCTCGGCCTATTATCTCTATGGAGGGTTATGATCATGACTGCTGAATTCCCAGACGATGCCCGCGTCACATTGGCGCACGGCGCGGGCGGCCGCCAGACGGCCGCGCTCATCGCGCGCGTCTTTGCGCGCCACTTCCAGAACCCCGACTTCACCGCCGACGATGCAGCCATCCTGCCCGTCGGCAATTTCGCCACGGGCAGGACCGCCTTCACGACGGACGGCTTCATCGTCTCGCCCTGGCAGTTCCCAGGCGGCAACATCGGCAAGCTCAGCATCTGCGGCACGGTCAACGACCTCGCCTGCATGGGCGCCGTGCCGCGCTACCTCTCCTGCGCCTTCCAGATTGAGGAAGGATTCCCGCTACGGGACCTCGACGCCATCGCCGCCGCGATGGCAGAGACGGCTAAAGCTGCCGGCGTGCGCATCGTCGCGGGCGACACGAAAGTCGCCGGGCGCGGCCAGGTCGACGGCGTCTTCATCACGACGACGGGCCTTGGCGAGCTGCTGCCTGACGCTGAGCCCTCCGGCTCGCGCGCCGAAGCAGGCGACGCCATCATCGTTACGGGCGACGTCGGCCGCCACGGGGCCGCCATCCTCGTCGCGCGCCGCGACTTCGCCATCGACGCTGCCATCACGAGCGACTGCGCGCCGCTCGCCGCGACCGTCAGGGCCCTCTTCGCGGCCGTGCCCGACAAGTCCGCCATCCACACGATACGCGATGCCACGCGCGGCGGCGTCGGCACCGTGCTGCACGAGATTGCCGCCGAGAGCCACGTCGGCATCGAGCTCGATGCCCCCGCCATCCCCGTCGCACCGGAGGTCCGCGGCGTCTGCGGTCTCTTGGGACTCGAGCCGCTCTACCTCGCCTGCGAGGGGCGCCTCGTCCTCTTCGCGCCGCAGGCCATCGCGCCAAAGCTCGTCGAGACCCTGCGCGCGCTGCCCGACTCGCGGCAGGCGGCCATCATCGGCCATGTCACGCCAGACTTCTCGGGCCGCGTCGTCCTGCGCACGGAGATTGGCACGAAGACGCTGCTGCCCGAGCCGTCTGGCGAGCTGCTGCCGCGCATCTGCTGAGCCCATCCCCGCCAATGAATCCCTGCCACTGACCAATGATCAATGAACTGAGGTGAATCCCTTGCTCAAGCGAATCTCTCCTGCACCCGAAGCGGACGGCATACCGGCTTCGCCCATGCTGCACGCGCGCGAGGCCGCCTTCCCCGCGCCTTTTCCGCACGGGCTCGAGTACTCGCCGCCCTGCCGCGGCACCTGGAACATCGTCCACACGGGCATGCTCGTCCCCGAGTCCCACCAGATCTTCATCTGCGCTTCCGGCTGCCTGCGCGGCGTCGTGCTGACCGCCGCCGAGATGGGGCTCATGGGACGCTTTTCTTCCATTGAGCTCCGCGAAACCGACCTGACGGGCCGCGACAACGAGCGCCTGATCCTCGCGGGCGTCGCCGACATCCTCGCGCGCCTGCCCGAGCGGCCGCGCGCCGTGCTGCTCTTCCCCGCATGCGTCCACCACTTCCTCGGCTGCAACCTGCGCTACGTCTACCGCGAGCTCCGCGCGAAGTACCCGGACATCGACTTCGCCGAGTGCTTCATGGACCCGATCCGCCAGACGCGCCACCTGACGCCCGAAGAGCGCCTGCGCCGCGCCATCAGCCGACTGCTGCACGAGCGGCCCAAGAAGAAGCAGGCCGCCTTTTTCGGCAACAATCTAAAGACCGCCCCCGAGAGCGACGCCTGGCGGCTGCTCAAAGAGAGCGGCTGGCAGATCCGCGATATGGCCGGCTGCACGAGCTACGCCGAGTTCCAGGAGCTCGGCGCCTCCTCGCTCAACCTCTACACGAATCCCTTCAGCCTGCCCGCCGTGCGCGATCTCAAGGAGCGCCTGCAGCAGGATTATCTCTACCTGCCACAGGTCTGGTCGGGAGACGCTATCGAAGGACTGCTGCAGGAGCTCGCCTGCCGCATCGGCGCAGACGCGCCGGACTGCCGCGCCGCCCGCGAGCGGGCCGAGCAGGCACTTGCCAGCGCACGAAGCATCATCCAAGAAACGCCGATTGCCCTCGACCTGACCTTCACCTTCCGCCCCTTCTCGCTCGCGCGCCTGCTGCTCGCGCACGGCTTCCATGTCAAGGCGATCTACGCCGATGCGATAAGCGCAGAAGAAGAGGCAGATTTCCGCTGGCTGCAGGAGAACCATGGCGATACGGAGCTCTGGCCGACCAAGGCCCCTGCGCTGCGCCTTTTACCGCGCCCGTCCCATTCATCTGGTCCCCCCGTCCTCGCCCTCGGCCAGAAGGCGGCGTTTTTCCAGAACACGCCGTACTTCGTCAACATGGTGGAAGGCGGCGGCCGCTGGGGCTTCTCTGCCATCAAGGCGCTGGCCAGTGACATGGTGGCAGCCTACCGAGAGCCTAAGGACATCGAGTCAAACGTCCGGCGCAAGGGATTAGGAGGCCCATCACTGCTATGAAACAGACTGCCCGCATCCTCTCTACCTACTCAGCCGATACCTTCGGCGTCTGCTCTGCACTCTACGAGCTCGGCGGCATGGTCGTCATCCACGACCCCTCGGGCTGCAACTCGACATACACGACGCACGACGAGCCGCGCTGGTTCAAGGAGCCGAGCCAAATCTTCGTCTCCGCCCTGACCGAGCAGGACGCCATCCTCGGCAACGACGCCAAACTCATCGCAGATATCGAAGCAGCTGCCAAAGAGCTCCAGCCGCGCTTTATCTGCCTGATCCCCTCGCAGATCGCCCATATGATCGCCACCGACTGCCGCGCCATCTGCCGCATCCTCGAGAAGAAGACCGGCATCCCTGCCTTCACCCTGCCGACGAACAGCATGCACTACTACGAGCGCGGCATCTACTTCGCCTTGCAAAAGCTAGCCGACCTCGCCTGCCAGTCCCTGTCAGAGTCGGACGCCGCCCCAGCGCCAACAGCGCCCGACTGGCTCAGCGAGGAAAGTCTCGCCCGCTTCGTGCAGGCCAAGGCCCCTGCCCCGCTCTGCGTCAACGTGCTCGGCGCGACACCGCTCGACTTCGCCATGAACGGCAGCATCGGCTCCATCCGGCACTGGCTCGAGGCGCGCGGCTGCCGCGTCACGAGCTGCTGGGCCATGGATTCTGACCTCGATACCATCCTCGCCTCATACCGCGCCGACCTAGACCTCGTCGTGAGCTACGGCGGCCTCGGCGCCGCGCGCGTCCTGCGCGAGCACGCTGGCATCCCGTACCTTATCGGTCTCCCCTTCCCGCAGCTGCAGCCAATCGATACACCGAGCAATGCACCGAGCAATGCCCTTGCAGGCAGGCCGGCTTATATCATCGGGGAGACGGTCTTTGCTGAGTCGCTGGCCCGCGCCCTCGAGGCGGCGCTCGGTCTGCCCCGCTCGCCCATCACGGCCATCGTGCCGATGGAAACCGACAGCGAGCTCCTGCAGCCCGGCACGCTCTGCCTGACGGACGAATGCGAGCTGATTCCCCGCCTGCATGAGGCCGGCCTCATCATCGCAGACCCGCTCTACGAGCCCATCTGCCCACCTGCTGCCGCCTTCGTCCCGCTGCCGCACATCGCCTTCTCCGGCCGACTCTACGAGAAGGACATCCCCAATCTCATCGAAGCTGCCCCCTTCGCAGCTTTCGTGCAAAAAATCCTGCGCACACTCCAGCAGAATGATGTATAATAGTGCATATCGCAAGCGAAACTATTTCTCATTTGCAAAGGAGTCCCCATGTTATTGACCATTGCCCACACCTTCGCCTACGCGCTCATCCAGACGTTCGGCTTCTCGATCTTCACCCTCGCCCTGCAGCGTCTCGGCCGCCTCAAGCGCCTCTACCGCCTCAAGGCCTTCTTCTTCCTGCTGCTCATGAACGCCGCCGGCACGATGACCTACGGCGAATCCGCCTGGCAGCAGGTCACCACGCCCATGGCCGCCGCCCTGTTCCTCATCGGCATGGCCTTCTTCTTCGCCAGCCACCTCTACCTCGGCTGGAAGCGCCTGCAGCGGAAATAAGACAAATCAACATCATACAAAAAAGAGCCGCATGTTCCGATGACATGCGGCTCTTTCGCTATCATAAAGCAGATTATGCTTTTCCCTCAGCCTCGCGCTGGCGGTCGAGTTCCTCGAGCTCCTTGAGTTCTTCCGCGCGCTCCGCATCGGGCTGCTTGCGGCGAATGAACATGGCATCGCCAAACGAGAAAAAGCGGTACTTCATCTCGACGGCGGTCTTGTAGGCGTTCAGCACGAAGTTGCGGCCGGCGAAGGCGCTGATGAGCATGATCAGCGTGGACTTGGGCAGGTGGAAATTCGTGATGATGGCGTCGACAATCTTGAAGTCATAGCCCGGGTAGATGAAGATGCCCGTCCAGCCGCTCTTGCCGGCAATCTCGTTCTTGGCCGTGGCAGCGGACTCGAGCGTGCGGATGCTCGTCGTGCCGACGGCGATGACGCGGTGGCCGGCCTTCTTCGTATCCATGATGAGCTTCGCTGTCTCGTCGGGGATGCAGTAGTACTCCTTGTGCATCTCGTGCTCCTCGATGTTCTCGACATTGACCGGGCGGAACGTGCCGAGGCCGACGTGCAGCGTGACGAAGCCGAGGTTGACACCCATCTCGCGCAGCTCCTGCATCTGCTCCTTCGTGAAGTGCAGGCCGGCCGTCGGCGCGGCGGCCGAGCCCTCCTCGCGGTTATAGACCGTCTGGTAGCGCTCCTTGTCCTCGAGCTTCTCGTGGATGTACGGCGGCAGTGGCGTCTCGCCGAGGCGGTCGAGGATCTCCTCAAAGATGCCATCGTAGTGGAACTCGACGATGCGGCCGCCGAAGTCCGTGTGCTCGGTAACGGTACACGAGAGCTCATCGCCGAAGCGGATGACATTGCCCGGCTTCGCCTTCTTGCCCGGCTTGACGAGCGTCTCCCAATGGTTCGCGTCGAGGCGGCGCAAGAGGAAGACCTCGACCCTGCCGCCCGTCTGGTCGCGGTGGCCGATCAGGCGGGCCGGCATGACGCGCGTGTCGTTGAAGATCAGCGTGTCGCCCGGCTCGAGGAATTCCTTGAGGTCGTAGAAGTGGCGGTGCTCAATCTCCTTCGTCACCGGGTCGAGCACCATGAGGCGCGAGGCATTGCGCGGCTCAATCGGCACCTGGGCGATGCGCTCTTCTGGCAGATCGTAATCAAAATCGGATAATAACATAAAATAAAACCTCTCATCTATTTTCTATTTTCAGTACAGTTGCTGCAATGTAGTGCCGGTGTAATAGTGGTGCAGGATGTCTGCGTAGGACTTGCCCTTCGCGGCCATGCGCTCGGCTCCCCACTGCGAGATGCCGAGGCCGTGGCCGGAGCCATAGCCCGTGAAAGTGACCATGTCCTTGGCGAGCTTCGCATCAAAGAGCGTGCTCTTGAGGCCGAGCAGGCTGCGCCAGGTGGTGCCGCTCAAAGTCACCGTGCCCTTCGTGCCCTTCACCGTCATCGTCTTGACGCGGCCCGACGCCGTGCGATCCTTGGCAGAGCGGCCAATGGCGAGCGGCGAGAGCGCGATGGAGCGGATTTTGCCGATATCATGGCCCTTGGCCGCGAGCTTGCGCTCGAGGTCGGCCCTGCTGATCGTCTTTGTCCACGGCATCGTCTTTGCCGGCGTGTCCTTGGCAGCGCGCAGATATGGCACATGGCTGCCCCAGACATCCTCGCTGTTTTCCGTCATGCCGCCGCTGTCCGTGTGGAACAGCGCCTCGATTGGCTTGCCGCCGTACATCAGCACCTCGCCGCGCGTCGCCTTGATGGCGGCGTTCGAGGCAGACTTCTCGGCGGCAGTGCCGGTGTAGAGCTGGCAGTGCGTCGTCGTGCAGAGGTCGTAGCCCTCGCTGGCATGGCGGCCGCGGCTCGCGAGCGCAAAGCTGCGCGCCGCGACACTCTGCGCCTTGATGGCCTCCGCCGGCCAGTCGACCGGCATCTCCTCCGGCACAACACTCAATAGGTAATCGTCGACCGGCACGATGTTGACGGCGGTCAGTCCCCCGCCCTTGTGGCGCAGCTCGAGTGCACCGCGATAGCGGCGGCCGTCCAATGCGAGCTCCCCTGCCCCGCTCGGGCGGATGGTCAGGACCTCGCCGCGCAGCTTCTCGCGGCCGACGAGGAAGGCGCCCGCCTGCCAGCGGATGGCGGCGGCGTCATTAGCGGCCAGCGTGATCGTCTTCGATGACTCGGTCTGCGCGGTGGCCTTGCCTCCCGCCGGCGTGATGGTGACGCTCGCCCTGCCGCTCGCGAGGCCGACGCGCAGGTCGGGTGCCTGCTTGGCGGGCTGGGCCGCTGTTACAGATGCCTTGGCGGATTTGGCCGAGGCTGGCGCATGGCGCGCCATGGCCGGGGCCGTGGCTGACAGTACCAATGTGCCAACTAGCGCGGCTAACAAAAATCTTCGCATTCCGTACACTCCCCTTCACGATTGCAACGAGTTCCTGACGAGTCCATGAGCCCCTTCCGCCTCACAAGCTCGGCACCTTCCCCGTGCACGGGGAAGGCTTTTAGGCTTTTAGGAATTGGCAGCGGCGGCTTTTGCCTCGCGGGCCTCGCGCTCTAGGCGGGCGCGCTTCTTGGCTTTGTTCTCTTTCTTGCGCTGCTTGCGGATCTCGCGGGAGTAGCGCTCTTCTTCACTGAAGATGCAGCCGCAGTAGGGCTGGCGGTAGAGGTCAAGCTCGTGGCTGATGTCGATGCCCTCCTGCCAGCCGGGGCGGAAGTCTTCGTAGTGGAAGGCGACGCCGTACTGCTCGGCGAAATGCTCGGCCGTGCGGCGCATCAAATCGTGCTGCTGGTAGATGCTGTAAAAGAGCGTCGAGGTGAAGGCGTCGAAGCCGTGTTCGGCGGCAAAGCGCGCGGTCTCTTCGAGGCGCCAGGTGTAGCACATCTGGCAGCGGCCGTTCGGCAGGGCTTCGGCGGGCAGGGCCTTCTTGAGGAAGTCGCGCAGGCGGTAGTGTTCGTCGGCGTGGAATTCCATGCCGACTTTCTCGGAGAATTCCTTCGCGGTCTTTAGGCGCATGTCCCACTCTTTATAGGGATGGATGTTCGGGTTGAAGAAATAGCCGACGGGCTCGATGCCCTCTTCCCGCAGTTTCTTGACGGGATAGCAGGAGCACGGGCCGCAGCACATATGGAGTAACAGGCGCAAATGGCTCACCTCTCTTATGGATTGCTTGCTTATTTTTCGGGATACGGGATGCCGAGGTGGCGGTAGCCGGCCTCGGTGACGATACGGCCGCGCGGCGTGCGGTTGATGAAGCCGAGCTGGATGAGGTAGGGCTCGTAGACGTCCTCGATGGTGTCGCGCGCCTCGCTGATGGCGGCGGCGAGCGTGTCGAGCCCGACGGGGCCGCCCGCGAACTTCTCGATCATCGTGCGCAGCATGCGGCGGTCGGTGTGGTCGAGGCCGGCCTTGTCGACCTCGAGCATGCGCAGGGCCTTGTCGGCAATCTCGTTCGTGATGGTGCCGGAGCCCTCGATCTGGGCGACGTCGCGCACGCGCTTCAAGAGCCTGTTCGCGACGCGCGGGGTACCGCGGCTACGGCGCGCGATCTCGAGCGCGCCCTCGTCCTCGATGGCGATGTCGAGGATCTCGGCGGCGCGCTTGATGATGTGCACGAGCGCGTCGGGCGTGTAGTACTCGAGCCGCGAGATGACGCCGAAGCGGTCGCGCAAGGGGGCGGCGAGCGCGCCGGCCTTCGTCGTCGCGCCGATCAGCGTAAACGGCGCGATGTCGAGCCGGATGGAACGCGCGCTCGGTCCCTTGCCGATGATGATGTCGAGCGCGAAGTCCTCCATCGCAGAGTAGAGCACTTCTTCGACGCTGTGCGAGAGGCGGTGGATCTCGTCGATGAAGAGCACGTCGTGCTCCTGCAGGTTCGTCAGCAGAGCTGCGAGGTCGCCGCTCCGCTCGATGGCGGGGCCGGACGTCTGGCGGAAGTTGACGCCGAGCTCGTTGGCGATGATGCCGGCCAGCGTCGTCTTGCCGAGGCCCGGCGGGCCGTAGAGCAGCACGTGGTCGAGCGCCTCGCCGCGCGAGAGCGCCGCCTGGATGAAGATGGAGAGGTTCGCCTTGACCTTCTCCTGGCCGATGTATTCATTCAGCTTGCGCGGGCGCAGGCTGTACTGCCAGTCGTCGGCGCGCTGCTCGTCCATCGCGACGATGCGGTCCTCGTCGTAGGAATCGAATCCGTCCAATATGACACCTCCCTATCTTACATGTGACTGAGTGCTTTCAAGGATTCCTTGATAATGGCCTCGGTCGTCTTGTATTTGGCCGTCTTGCGGATGACGGGCGCAATCTCAGCTTGCGTGTAGCCGAGCGACTGCAGTGCGGCCATGGCCTCGGCGACGGCATCGTCGCCAACCTCTGCCTCGTTCTCGATGGTCAGGAGCTCCTCTTCCCCGCTATCTGCGAAGGCGACTTTATCCTTGAGCTCGAGGATCAGGCGCTCGGCCGACTTCTTGCCGATGCCCGGCAGCTTCGTCAGGACGCTCGCCTGCTTGTTCTGGATGGCGCGGCAGAGGCTCTCGACCGTGATGGCGGAGAGGATGCCGAGCGCGACTTTCGGGCCGATGCCCGAGACGCCGATAAGCTGCAGGAAGAGCTCGTACTCCTCCTCGGTGGCGAAGCCGTAGAGCACGATGGCGTCCTCGCGCACGCTCGTGTAGGTGAAGAGGCTCGCCTCTTCCTTGAGGCGCAGTTTCGCCCGCGTCGAGTTCGCGAGGAAGACGCGGTAGCCGACGCCGTGGACGTCGAGCAGGCAGTAGTCCGTGTAGAGCGCGATGACCCTGCCGTGCAGATAACCGATCATAGTTCGTTCCTCCAAGAGATGCTGTTGAGGCAATGCGTCGTGCAGATGGCGATGGCCAGGGCATCGGCCGTGTCGTCGGGCTTCGGCGGCTCGGGCAGATTGAGTATCTTCGTGACCATGTAGATGACCTGCTTCTTGTCGGCCTTGCCATAGCCCGTGACGTCCTGCTTGATCTGCATCGGCGTGCGCTCGACGAGCCTGAGGCCATTCTTGGCCGCCGTCAGGAGCACGATGCCGCGCGCCTGGCCGACGGGGATGGCCGTCGTGACGTTGCGGTTGAAGAAGAGCTTCTCGACGCCCATGACGTCGGGCTTGTACTTCTTGATCAGCGCATCGAGCTCGTCGTAGATCTTCATGAGGCGGTCCTCCATCTTCATCTTCGGCGAGGTGAAGATGGAGCCGTACGCGCGCGGGATCAGCCGGCTGCCGCGCGACTCGACGAAGCCGAAGCCGCAGATGGCTGTGCCCGGGTCAATTCCTAATGCTAACATATGTCTCCCTAAATACCTGATAGATATAACCAAAACAAGCCTCTACAGATCGAAACGTTCGGATCGTTCGAATGTAGAGGCTTGCCTCAAAAGCCTGCTTGCAGCATGGCGCGCCGAGGATGACGATTACTCTTCGTCGTCCGACTCATAGTTGCTGTAAACGTTCTGGACATCGTCGTTCTCTTCGAGTGCGTCGATGAGGTTCTGCATCTTCTCAGCATCCTTGCCGGCGAGGTGGACCGTCGTGTCCGGGACCATCGTGACCTCGGCCGAAGCCGTCTCGATGCCCTTCTCGCCCAGTGCCTTCTCGATATCGTCGAAGGCATCCGGCTCAGCCGTGATCTCGAAGACCTCGTCCTCTGCCTTCATGTCCTCGGCACCGGCGTCGAGCACGATCTCCATCAGCGCATCCTCGTCGTCGAACGTCTCTTTCTCGACGATGAAGACGGCCTTCTTCTTGAACATCCAGGCAACGCAGCCGTCCTGGCCGAGGTTGCCGCCGAACTTCGAGAAGAGGTGGCGCACATCAGCAGCCGTGCGGTTGCGGTTGTCCGTCAGGATGTCGAGCATGACGGCCGTGCCGCCCGGGCCGTAGCCCTCGTACATGAGCTCTTCGTACGTGCCGCTCTCCGAGTTGCCGAGGCCTTTCTCGATGGCACGCTTGATGTTGTCTTTCGGGATGTTGTTGGATTTCGCCTTCGAAAGAGCCAGCTTCAGGCGCATGTTGCCCGTCGGATCTGCGCCGCCCATGCGGACAGCGATCGTGATCTCACGGCCGATCTTCGTCGTGATCTTGCCGCGGATGGCATCGTTGGCACCTTTCTTGCGCTTGATATTGGCCCATTTAGAATGTCCTGACATAAAAGAACGCTCCTTCAATCTAGATTATTAACTTACTTATCTTATCATAAAACGCGCCATCCCACAACAGCATGGCGCGTTTTTCTCACTCGTAATGCTTCTTTCTTATTTGACGAGCTTGAAGTACTTCTTCTTGCCCTTCTTGACGATGGCCTCGCCGTCCGTGAAGTCGCTCGCCTGCAGGATGTAGTCGACGTCCGTGACCTTCGCGTCGTTCAGCGAGAGGCCGTTCTGCTGGATCAGGCGGCGGCCCTCGCTCTTGGAGGCGAAGACCTTGCCGGCCGTCAGCACGTCGAGGAGTTTCTTGCCCGTCTCAGCTGCGACGGTCGGCATGTCCTGCGTGCTGCCCGCGCCGCCAAAGAGTGCCTCGGCGGCCTTCTTGGCCTTGTTTGCCTCTTCCTCGCCGTGGACGATCTTCGTGACCTCGTAGGCGAGCACCGTCTTGGCCTCGTTGATGGCGGAGCCCTCGAGGCTGCTGAGGCGGTGTACCTCCTCCATCGGCAGGAACGTCAAGAGCGAGAGGCACTTCTCGACGTCGGCGTCGTCGACGTTGCGCCAATACTGGTAGAACTCGTACGGCGAGGTCTTCTCGGCGTCGAGCCAGAGCGCGCCGCCGGCCGTCTTGCCCATCTTCTTGCCGTCGCTCTTCGTCAGGAGCTTGTTCGTCAGGCCGTAGACCGCCACGTTGTTCTTGCGGCGGTTGAGCTCGACGCCGGCGATGATGTTCGACCACTGGTCGTCGCCGCCCATCTCGAGCTTGCAGCCGTAGCGGCGGTTGAGCTCGAGGAAGTCGTAGGCCTGCATGACCATGTAGTTGAACTCGAGGAAGGTCAGGCCCTTCTCCCAGCGCTGCTTGTAGCACTCGGCGGCGAGCATGCGGTTGACGGTGAAGCAGGCGCCGACGTCGCGCAGGAGGTCGATGTAGTTGAGCTTCCGAAGCCAGTCGCCGTTGTTGACCATGATGGCCTTGCCATCGGAGAAATCAATGAAGCGGGCGATCTGCTTCTTGAAGCACTCGCAGTTGTGCTCGATGTCCTCGTCTGTCAGCATCTTGCGCATGTCGGTGCGGCCCGTCGGGTCGCCGACCGTGCCCGTGCCGCCGCCGACGAGGCAGATGGGGCGATGGCCGGCGCGCTGCATGTGCGCCATCGCCATCAGGGCGATGAAGTGGCCGGCGTGGAGGCTGTCTGCCGTCGGGTCGAAGCCGATGTAGAAGGTCACGCGCTCCTTGTCGAAGAGCTCGCGCAGTTCCTTCTCGTTCGTGCACTGGGCGATGAAGCCTCTCTCTTTCAGGGTGTCAAATACATTTGCCACGAATCTCTCTCCTTATTTCCGTTATATCCGGTTTATCTCAGGCAGCGGCCAATGGCGCTGCTCTACTCTCGTTGTCAGTTGCGTCCTTTAGAGACGCTGCTGCCTGGTTCAGGCGCTGCACCACCGCCACCGCCGCCAGCCGATGCTGGTGCTGGTGCCGGGGCCTGGCCCTGCGGCGCTGCTGGCTGCTGGCCCGGCTGCTTCTTGCCATCGTCCTTGGCCTTCGTCTCGGTGGACTTCGTCTCTTTCTTGGCAGGCTCGGCGCTCTTCTTCGAGACGGCCGTGCTCTTGTCGTCCTCGAGCGAGCCGATGGAGTCGCCGCCAGACGACTCGGCGCCCTCGAAGTCCTTGGCTGGGATGCCCTTGAGGGCCTCGGTCATGAAGTTCTTCCAGATGGTGGCCGGCACGGTACCGCCGTAGATGCCGCCGAGCGAGGTGTTGTCGTCGTTGCCGATCCAGACGCTTGCGACGAGGTCCGGCGTGTAGCCGACGAACCACGCGTCGTGGTAGTCACTCGTCGTGCCCGTCTTGCCGGCTGCCGGACGGCCGATGTTGGCGCGGCGGCCTGTGCCGGCGCTAATGACGTCCTGCAGCATGCTCGTGAGCTCGGCTGCGCTCGACTCGCTGATGACGTTGTGCTGCTCGGGGTTCGCCTCATCGATGACCTTGCCGTTGCGGTCGAGGACTCTGACGATGACGACGGGGTCCACATGGACGCCCTTGTTGGCAAAGGTGCCGTAGGCGCTCGTGAGCTCCAAAGGCGTCACGCCCTTCGTCAGGCCGCCGAGGGCCGACGAGAGGTTGTTGTCGTTGTGCGGGCCGTCCTTGACGAGCGTCGTGATGCCCATCTCCTCGGCGTAGTAGAGCACCTTCTCGATGCCAATCTTCTGCGCGATCTTGACGGTCGGGACGTTCATCGAGTGCTGGGCGACCTGGCGCATCGTCACGGGACCGCTGAAGGTGTGCTCATCGTTCTGCGGCTCCCAGTCGCCGATCTTTATCGGGCTATCGTTGATGACAGTCGAGGGCGTGAACTTGTTCTCGAGTGCCGCCGCAAAGACGAACGGCTTGAATGCCGAACCCGGCTGGCGCTCGGCCATCGTCGCGCGGTTGAACTGGTCGGTGCCGCGGCCGCCGACCATCGCCTTGACGTAGCCCGTGTGCGGGTCGATGGCGACGAGCGAGCTCTGCGGCTGCATGACGCCGTTGGAATCCTTGCGGCCATTCGGCAGGCCCTTCATCGCCTTCTCGGCGGCGCGCTGCATGTCCATGTCGATGGTCGTGTAGACCTGCAGGCCGTCCTTGTACACGGCGTCCGCGCCGTACTTGTCGATGAGCTTCTGGGTGACGTAGTCGACGAAGTACGAGGCCTCGCCCTTGTCCTCCGACTTCGGGTCGGGCTTGACGAGGTCGAGCTTCTCATTCTTGGTCTTCTCGGCCGTGGCCGAGTCGAGGTAGCCGTACTTGACCATCTGGTCGAGCACGGTCGCCTTGCGCTCCTGCGCCGCCTGCAGGTTGTTGAGCGGCGAATAGTAATTCGGGCTCTTCGGGATGCCGGCGAGCATCGCGCACTCGTTGAGCGTGAGGTCCTCGACATCCTTGCCGAAGTACGTGCGCGCCGCGGCCTGCACGCCGTAGGCGCCCTGGCCGAAGTAGATCTGGTTGAGGTAGAGCTCTAAGATCTCAGACTTCGTGTACTGATGCTCGAGCCTCAGGGCCAGGAAGACTTCCTGGATCTTGCGCTTCAGCGTGCGGTCCTGCGTCAGGTAGGCGTTCTTAGCCAGCTGCTGCGTGATGGTCGAGCCGCCCTCTGAGACGGTGCGGCCGCGCAGGTTGGCCCAGATGGCGCGCGCGATGCCGCGCGGGTCCACGCCGATGTGGTCGTAGAAGCGGTTATCCTCGACGGCGACAAAGGCATCCTGCAGGTTCTTCGGGACCTGGTCGAGCTTGACGGGCATGCGGTTCTCCGCCGCGTGGATCGTCGCGATCTCGTTGCCGTTGCTGTCGTAGACGAGCGAGGATGCAGGCGGGCGGATATCGTCCGCGAGGTCCGACTTCGTATTCATGCTTGCGGTCAGGAAACCGCAGCCAATGCCGGTCAGCATGACCAGTAAGACAATCGCAATGCCGAGCAGGGTCTTATGCTTCGCAGCACTGCCCTTCTTCGGACTGCGTTGTTGTTGATGGCTTCGTTGAGAACGTTTTTCCATTTAGGCGCCTCCTTCAAACTATACGGCTCCTATTTTACCACACTTTCGCGGAAAAGCCTATGCCCGATGTCATTCCCATCATTATTTGAGCGTGACGACGGTCGCGCCCGTGCCGCCCTCGGTGATGTCGGCGAACTGGAAGCTCTCGACATTCCGGTGGCGCCTGAGGTACTCGTGGATGCCCTTGCGCAGGGCTCCCGTGCCCTTGCCGTGGATGATCAGGACCTGCGAGAGGCCGGCCATGACGGCGTCGTCGAGGAACTTGCCGACTACGACCTCTGCCTCGTCGACCATCATGCCGCGGATGTCGATCTCGCGGCCGATCGTCTGGGTCTTCTGCATGAAGGAATTGGACTGACGTCGGGAGGATGAGGCAGCGGGTACGCTCGCCCCCTTTGGCTCCTTCGGCGCATGGTCGAGGAAGCGGCAGGCCGACGCCTTGACCTTCGTGTGCAGCGAGCCGATCTGGACGGTCAGCTCCTTGCCCTGCACCTCGAGCACCGTGCCCTTCTGGTCGAGCTTCTTGACGTAGACGATATCGCCGGGCTTGATGCTCTTGAGGCTCACGGCCTTGCCGACGCCCTTCTGGGCCATGATGCCCGGGCGCGACTTCTCGAAGGCCTCGTTGAGCTTCGCGCGCGCGTCCTGGATGGCCTGCTGGCGGCGCTTGATGCCCTGGTCGTCGAACTGCTCCTTGAGCTCCTTGATGATGGCCTCGGACTCGCGGCGCGTACGGCGCACCATCGCCGCGCTCTGCTCGCGCGCCTTGCGGATGAGCTCGCCCTTCTTCTTGGAGAGCTCTTCCTTCGTGCGCGCGACCTTGGCCTCGAGCTCGGTGACGCGCTGCTGGCGCTCGAGGATGTCGGCATTGCGCTGCTCGTACATCATCTTCTCGTTCTCGAGCTCGTTGATGACGTGCTCGAACTGCGCGTGGTCGGCCTTGACGAGCTGCTGCGCCCTGAGAATCAAGGACTCTGAGAGGCCGAGCCGGCGGCTGATGGCAAAGGCGTTGCTCGCGCCCGGCATGCCGATGAGCAGCCGGTAGGTCGGCCGCAGCGTCTTGACGTCGAACTCGACGCAGGCGTTCTCGATGCCCTCGCGCGAGTAGGCGAATGTCTTGAGCTCGGAGTAATGCGTCGTCGCGATCGTCGTCACGCGCAGTTGCAGGAGCTTCTCGAGGATGGCCATGGCGAGCGCCGCGCCCTCCTCCGGGTCGGTGCCCGCGCCAAGCTCATCGAGGAGCACGAGGTCGTCCTCCTCGACTTCCTGCAAGATGCGCACGATGTGGGTCATGTGCGCGGAGAAAGTCGAGAGACTCTGCTCGATGCTCTGCTCGTCGCCGATGTCGGCGTAGATGTTCGGGTAGACGGCGATGACGGGGTCCGGCGCCGTCGGCAGGTAGCAGCCCGACTGCGCGAGCAAGACCATCGTGCCGAGCGTCTTCATGCTGACCGTCTTGCCGCCCGTGTTTGGGCCGGTAATCAGCAGCATGCGGTAGTCCTCGCCGATGCGGATGTCAATCGGCACGACCTTGTCCTTCGCGATGAAGGGATGGCGCGCCTGCTTGAGGTCCGTGCGGCCCTCGCGGCTCAGCTCGGGGCGGTTCGCCGCCATGTCCTTGGCGAGCTTTGCCTTGGCAAAGGCGAAGTCGATGGCGCCGAGGATGCGGCAGTTCTCCTGAAGGATGGCGCTCTGCTTGCTGATCTCGGCCGTGAGGTGGCGCAGGATGCGCTGGATCTCCTGCTGCTCGGCGAGCGTCAGCTGCTTGACATCGTTGTTGAGCTCGACGACGGCCATCGGCTCGATGAAGAGCGTCGCGCCCGTGGCCGACTGGTCGTGGACGATGCCCGGGAAGCGCGAGCGGTACTCCTGCTTGACCGGGATGACGTAGCGCTCGTCGCGGACCGTGACGATGGCATCCTGGAAGAACTTCTGGTACTCGGCATTGTGAAGGATGCTCGAGATGCGCTCCTTGATGTGCGCCTGGGCGGCGTGGAGTTCGCGGCGGATGCGCCGCAGCTCGACGCTCGCGTCCTCGCGCATGGCGCCGTGCTCGTCGACGGTGTTGTCGAGCAGGCGTTCGAGCTGGCCGAGGATCTCGATGCTGCGCGCCCACTCCTTGAGCGTCGGCACGTCTAGCTCGATGTCGCGGAAGAAGCGCTTGACGCTGCGCATGGCCGCGAGCGTGCTCATGGTGTTCATGATCTCGTCGAGGTCGAGCACGGCGCCCATCTTCGCCTTCTTGAGCAGCGGGCGGATGTCGAAGATGCCGCCGAACGGCGGCATGGCCGTCTCGAGGACGGTCACGGCCTCCGTCGTCTCGGCGAGCCACTCGGCGACTTCATCGAAGTCGCTGCTCGGCTCCAGCGTCTTCGCCTGCTCCTTGCCGATGCGCGAGCTGGCCCGGTCCGCAAGCATCTCGCGGATCCGGTCGTATTCCATGATCTTATAGGTTTCTTTTTCCATTATCTACCTCTATCTTAAAGGGTCTTGAAGACTTGAAGGATCAGAGCACGCCGCGGAAGTAGTGACCGCGCGTGATGTCCTTGCCCTCCTGTTCGTGGATCCAGGCGAGTTGGGCTTCTGCAGGCTCTGCGGGGAAAGACATGGCCTTCTTGTAGGCCTTGATGATTGCCGTAATCTCCTTCTCGCCCATGGCCTTGGCCTCGATCTGCAGGGTCGCGATGCCCGCGGGGCGGAACTTCATCGCATGCGGCAGCATCGAGAGGGTCTTGCTGTTGAGCACGTGCATGTGGCAGAACTGGTCCATCGCGAGCGGGAACAGTGCGTCCTTGCGGTCCTTGAGCGCGAAATGACCTCGTGTGCAGGGCTGGCTGCACGGGCCCTCGCCGCAGCCGCCTAAAAAGCTTCCGGTCACGCAGTACTCCGAGACCATGAGCTCGAGCCGGCCGTGCACGATGCACGCGAGCGGCAGGTCGGTCTCAGTCGCGAGCTTGCGGATCTCCTTGGCCGTGAGCTCTGGCGAGAGCGTCGCGCCCGCGACGCCGTAGTCCTTGAGGAAGGCGAGCGTCTGCTTGTTGAAGGAGATCAGCGAGTAGTCGGCGTGGATGGCGAAGTCCGTCAGGCGCCGCACGAGCGCGAGCGTGCCGATGTTGTGGACGTGGACGGCGTCGGGTGGGAAGGCGGCAAAGGCGGCGAGCAAGGTCTCGAGGTGCTTCTGCTGGCCGTCGTGCACGATGCGCGGCGTGTTGAAGTCGATGCGCGCACCGGCCTCCTTCGCCATCTGCCAGGCCTTCTCGTACTCCTCGGCTGTGATGACATGGTGGTCATACGAATCGCCGCCAAACAGGATGCCGTCGGCACCGGCCGCGAGCGCGGCCTTGACCTGCGCGAGCGTCGCGACGGCGACGAGAAAGGTCGCGTGCCTCGGCACTGGCCGCTCCTTGCTATCCTTGAACTGCGGCTCGGGGCGGTGCTCGCGCGTCTCGATCTCCGCAAGGCGCAACTCGTCGAGCGCTTCGACGGCCTTGCGGCGCGCCTCGTTGATCTCGCTCATCGGCACCATGACCTCGCCCTCGATATCACAGGAAAGCGACGTCATCTCGTAGACGCTGGTGCCGAGGCGGCTGACCTGCTTGCGGATCACATCTTCTGAGAGCGGCCGCTTGCGCGCGGGCTCGCCGATGAAGTCGGTCTGTCCTTCTGCCTTGTGGCCTTCGTTGTCAGCAATCGTCACGGTCAGCGGCTCGCCAATGGCGGCGTGGACGGCAATCGTTACGGGGATGCGGCGCACGGGCGCGCCAGACGCATACGTCTCCTTGGCGCGCTCCATCAGGCGCGCGTCGTAGACCTTGAAGACGCGGTCGTGGTCGCGCACGGCGGACGGTATGGCAAACGAGACAATGTCGCCGACCTCGCCCTCTGAGACCTCGCGGCCCTGCGCATTCTTCAAAGCATCGATCGTCGCCGTCACGCGGCCGCCGACCTTGACCCAGAAGTCGACCTGATCGCCGAGGCCGAGCCGGCCGCTGAGCTTGACGGTGACGACGCGCTCATCCCAGTCGTAAGCTGTGACGCGGCCGATGAGCAGGCCGCGGTTGTTCGGGCGGCGGTCGCTCATCATCGCCTTGCCGGGGCGGCCCTTGAGGTAAGCCACCGTGAAGTCGCGGTTGAAGATCTGCGCGAGGTCGTCGCGCTCTTCCTGCGTGACAGCGTAGCCCTTGCCCGCATAATGGGTGTCGATGGCCTCGCGGTAGGTGCGCACGACGGTCGCGACGTACTCGGGGCGCTTCATGCGGCCCTCGATCTTGAGCGACGAGACGCCCGCCTCGATGAGGTCGGGGATGACGTCGATCGTGCTGAGGTCGCGCGGCGAGAGCAGGTACGAGCCCGCCTTGTCGCCGAGCACGTCCTGCCCCTTCTCATCGACGAGCGTGTAGGGCAGGCGGCAGGGCTGCGCACAGCGGCCGCGGTTGCCGCTGCGGCCGCCGATCATGCTGCTCATCAGGCACTGGCCCGAGTAGCAGACGCAGAGCGCGCCGTGCATGAAGGTCTCGATCTCGATTGGCGAGTGGGCGCAGATGCTGCGGATCTCCTTCAGGGACATCTCGCGCGCGAGCACGGCGCGCGTGAAGCCGAGCTCGGCAAGGGCGCGCACGCCCTCGATGCTGCTGACGGACATCTGCGTGCTCGCGTGGAGCGGCAGGTCCGGCACCGTCTCGTGCGCGACTTTTGCCACGCCGAGGTCCTGCACGAGGATGGCGTCGGCGCCGGCCTCGTAGAGGAAGCGCAGGTAGTCTTTGAGGGGCTCGAGCTCCTCATCGGCCACGATCGTGTTGACTGTCACGTGGATGGCGACATTCCTGAGGTGCGCGAAGTGGATGGCCTCGCGCAGTTCCTCGCGGTCGAAGTTGTTGGCATAGGCGCGCGCGCCGAAGGCATTGCCCGCCAGATAGATTGCATTTGCACCGTTCTCCACCGCAGCGACAAGTGCCTCGCGGCTGCCGGCTGGTGCCAAGAGTTCAACCAATTTCATTTCCTCCAATATCTGAAAAAACAGCACGAGAACCCCCGTGCCGCTTTCATTCTTCTTACATTCTTGCTTCTTGCATGCTTGCCTGTCAGGGTTTTGCGGAATCCTCTGCGGGGCTGTCCTTCTCCGCTGCGGAGTCCACCTTGCCGCTTTGCCCGGCAGCCTCTGCCTCGAGCTCGAGGCGCACAGCGGGGTCTTCGGCGGGCAGCTGCGGCAGGTCGTCGAGCGAGTCGAGGCCGAAGCAGCGCAGGAAAGTCGCTGTCGTGCCGTAGAGGATGGGCCGCCCGATGACCTGCTTGCGGCCGAGCTCGCAGATGAGCCCGAGCTCTAGGAGCTTGGCGAGCGCACGCTCGACGCGCACGCCGCGCAGCTGCTCAATCTCGGGCTTCGTGATGGGCTGCTTGAACGCGATGATGGAGAGCGTCTCCATCGTCGGCGCCGAGAGGTGGCGGTCGGTGACCTGGCTCAGCCGCTCGACCGTCGCATATGCCTCGGGCCGCGTGACGAGCTGGTAGCCGCCCGCGACCTTCTGGACCGTCAGGCCGCTGCCCTCGGAGGTCAGCTTTGCCTGCAGGCTGCGCGCCAGTTCGACCACTTCCGACTCCTCGCAGTCCATGACGGCGGCGATGCCCGAGAGCGGCAGCGGATTGCCCGCGGCAAACAACACGGCCTCGAGCGTCGCCTCGCGGCTGAGTTCCCCCTGTCGACTGGATTCATTCTCTTTCATCATTTTTTCTCCCCCCGCCAGGCAATGGTGATCGTCCCGAAGAGATGTGCCTGCTCGACGCTGACGCTCTGCTGCTTGATAAGCTCAAGGAGCGCGAGGAACGTCACGACAAGCTCGTTGCGCGTGCCGCGCTCGAAGGCATCCTCAAAGCGCATGCGGCCGCCATGTGACTGGAGCGCCGCCTTGATCTCCTCCATCTTGTCCTCGATGTGGTAGGGCTCGGGCTGCACGATGGCGGCCGGGATCTCTGCCTCTTCCTTGATGCTCATGACCTCGCGGAAGGCCGTGATGAGCAGCGAGAGGTCGAGGCTCGCAGGCGGCAGATGATGCACGGGCAGGTCGAGCGGCGCACGGCCGACGAAGTGCTCCTGCAGGTCGGCCATCGAGCCGAGCACCTCGCTGACTTTCTTGAAGCGGCGGTACTCGAGCAGGCGCTCGACGAGTTCCTGACGCGGGTCCTCCTCTTCCTCGCTCTCCTCTGCCTTCTTCTTCGGCAGCATCATGCGCGACTTGATCTGCAGGAGCGTCGCGGCCATGACGAGGAAGGAACTCGTGACTTCCATGTCCATCTCGCGCATCGCCTCAAGGTAATCGAGGTACTGGCGCGTGAGCTCCGCGATCGGGATGTCGTAGATGTCGATCTTGTTCTTCTCGATCAGGTGCATCAGGAGCTCGAGCGGGCCGTTGAACGCCTCGAGATGGAAGGTATACTTCTTGTTTGTAACGTCCATGCTATCCCACTCAGAAGAACGGCATCAAGATGAGCACGAAGAGCTGCCAGATGAGGCGCTGCAGCGGGATGAAGATCATGCTGAGGACAGGCGTCATAATCAGCACGATGAGGATCAGGAAGCTGTAGCGCTCGAGCCGCGCGTAGGCGTAGGCCATCTTCGGCGGCAGGAGCTGCACGAGCACGTGCGAGCCGTCGAGCGGCGGCAGCGGGATCATGTTGAAGATCGCGAAGTTGATGTTGTAGATGATGATGAGCTGGAAGACCTGGTAGACGCCGACGCTCAGATGGCCCATCGTGCTCTTGATGACGAGCAGCGCAACGAGCGCGAGGAAGGCCGTCACGAGGTTGGCAAAAGGCCCTGCGAGCGAGACGAGGATGTCGTCGCGGCGCGGCTTCTTGAAGTTGCGCGGGTCGATGATGACGGGCTTGGCCCAGCCGAAGCGCACGAGGAACAGCATGATGAGGCCGATCGGGTCGATGTGCGCGGCCGGGTTCAGCGTCAGGCGCCCCATGAGGAGCGGCGTCCTGTCGCCCAGGGCAACGGCGACGCGCGCATGCGCGTACTCGTGGATGACCATCGCGATGATCAGGCCCGGGATGCCGGCGATGAGGTCGAGCAGGTTGAAATCAAACATATAGACTCCTTTGAATCTCCTTTACTTCTACGTTTACTTTGCGGCTTTCTGCTGCGCGGCGAGCATCAGGATGGAGATGACGGACTTCGCATCGACGATGCGGCCGTCCGTGGCCATGGCGACGGCTTCCTCGAGCGGCACCTTGACGACGTTGATGAACTCATCCTCATCCGTGTGCTGCTTGCCCGGCGTCAGGCCCTCGGCCGCGTAGAGGTGGATCTTCTCGTTCGAGAAGCCGACCGTCGTCGCGATCGTCGTGAGCTTCGTGATGTGCTCGGCCGTGTAGCCGGTCTCCTCCGAGAGCTCGCGCTCGGCGCAGACGAGCGGGTCCTCGTCCGGCGCATCGAGCTTGCCGGCCGGCACCTCAAGCGTCACCGCATCGATCGGATAGCGGTACTGGCGCACGAGGATGATGCGGCCATCCGGCAGCAGCGGGATGACGGACGAGGCGCCCGGATGCTTGATCCACTCGCGCGTCGCCTCTTTGCCGTTCGGCAGCTTGACCGTGTCGCGCTTGACGTGAAGCAGGACACCGTCGAAGATTGCCTCGCTGCTGATTTTCTTTTCGATCAGATCCTCATACATACCAAAAACCCCCTAGAAATCATATCTTGTTTACCAGTTTTACCATTCGCCCTATTCTATCACGTTGGGCGCACTTATGCCAGACTCAGGAGAGCACATCTCTCTTGAAGGCGTCTTTCTTCATCTTAGCATGCGAGACCATCTCGCGCGCGTTGTCGAGCGAGGCGGTCGTCATGTCGGCACCTGAGGCCATGCGCGCGATCTCGCTGATGCGCTCGCGCTCGGAGAGCGGGCGGATCTGCGTCGCCGTCGTGCCCTCGACCGTGCGCTTCGAGATGTAGAGATGGGCGTCGGCCATGCAGGCGATCTGCGGCAGATGCGTGATGCAGAGCACCTGCTTGTACTGCGCGACGAGCGCGATGCGCTCCGCGACCATCTGGGCCGTGCGGCCGCCGATGCCCGTGTCGATCTCGTCGAAGACCATGCTCGGCACGGACGAGTCACGCGATGAGGCGACCGTCTTGATGGCGAGCGCGATGCGCGAGAGCTCGCCGCCCGAGGCGACCTTCTGCAGGGGCTTCTCCGCCTCGCCCGGGTTGGCCGAGAAGAACATCGCGACATCGTCGCGGCCGTTCGCGCCGTAGTCCTCAGCCTGCTCGACGCGGATATGGAATCGCGCCTTCGGCATGCCGAGCGCAAAGAGCTGCTCCTCGATGGCGGCGGAGAGGTCTTTGGCCGCTGCCGTGCGCAGGCGCGTGAGCTCTGCGGCCTTCTGCCTGAGCTTCTCCTCGAGCGCGGCGATTTCCTTCTCGAGCGCGGCGATGTCCTCGTCGTAGTTCTCGATCTCTGTGAGCTCCTGTTCAACCTTTGCCTGATGCGCGAGCACGTCCTCGAGGGTCGCGCCGTACTTCTTGCAGAGGCGGTAGATGACATCCATGCGGCTCTGGAGCTGATTGAGGCGCTCGGGGCTGAACTCGACGCTCTCGCCGTAGTCGCGCAGCTCGTACGAGGCCTCCTGCAGGGAAATGTAGGCCTCCTCGACCATCTTCTGGGCATTCGCGAGCGCATCGTCGAAGCGGCCGATCTCCTCGAGGTCCTTCTTGACCTGCGAGAGCGCGGGCAGGACGCCGAGGCCGTTGCCGCCGCCCCCTTCTAGGAGCTGATACGACTCCTCGACGGAGCCGACGATTTTCTCGGCGTGCGAGAGCTTGCGGATGTCGGCTTCGAGCTGCTCGTCCTCGCCGGGCTTTAAGTTGGCTTCGGAGATCTCCTTGTCCTGCCAGTGCAGCATGTCGAGGCGCTGCGCGTACTCGCGCGAGGCCTGCTGCTTCTCGGCATAGGCCTTCTTCTTCTCGCGCCACTCGCGGTAGACGCACTCGTAGGCGGCCAATGCCTCGGAGAGGTCAGGGTCGTAGCCGTCGAGCAGGTGGAACTGATTCTCCTCTTTCAGGAGGGCGAGGTTCTCATTCTGCCCGTGGATGTCGACGAGGTAGGCGCCGATCTGGCGCAGGACGGCCAGCGTGACATGGCAGCCGTTGACGAGCGCCGTGCTGCGGCCCGCCCGCGTGAGCTGCCGCGTGATGATGAGCTCTTTGTCCGCGTCGTCGATGGCCTGCTGCGTCAGGAGCTCATGCAGGCCGAGCGATTCGTCCTCGAGCGAGAATACCGCCTCAACGCGCAGCCAGTCGCAGCCCGAGCGCACCATGTCGGCCGACATGCGCGCGCCGAGCACGGCGCCGAGCGAATCGATGAGGATCGACTTGCCCGCGCCGGTCTCACCGGTCAGGATATTGAGGCCCGGCTCGAACTCCACCTGCACATGCTCGAGCAATGCGAAGTTCCAGACCGTCAGTGATTTCAACATGGATGTTTTTTCCTCCTATGGCCCCGCTCAGTCCTGCAGCATATCGAGGATGCGCTTGCGGACGACGGGGGCCGTTTCCTTTGGCTTGATGACGACGAGGATGCTGTCGTCGCCGGCGACCGTGCCGATGATCTCCGGCCACTTGCAGTAGTCGAGTGCGGCGGCCACGGTGTTGGCGCCGCCCGGCAGGGTCTTGACCACGAGGATGTTCTCACTGTAGTCGCAGTCGATGATCGTGTCATTGAAGATGCGCCGCATGCGCTCTTTGGTGAACGCGTAGTTCTCCTGCGCCGGCAGGGCATAGCGATAACGGCCGTCGCCCGTCGGCACCTTGATGAGCATGAGCTCCTTGATATCGCGCGAGACGGTCGCCTGTGTGACGGCAATGCGCCGCTTGCGCAGCTGCGCCGCGAGCTCATCCTGTGTCTCGATGATCTCGTGGCGGATGATCTCGCGTATCAGCTCTAGTCGTCTTTCTTTCATCAATATACCTGCCTTCCTTCTATGATTGATTTATCGCACCTGCTGCCTTACTGTTCACCGCCCTGGCGCCAGAGCTTCGTGCGCAGGATCTGGTAGTAGTCCTTGTCCTCGAACTTGATGATCTCCGCCTGCGCCTCGGACTTCTTGACGATGACCTCGTCGCCGGGCAGCAGCCGGTAGCAGACCTGCCCGTCGAACGTGATGATGGTGTCCTGCGGGATGGAGGCAATCGCGACGTGCACGGTGTCGTCCTCCTGGATGATCAGTGGCCGGATGTTGAACGTATGGGCGCAGATCGGCGTGACAATGAGCGCGCGGACGTTCGGGTTCACGATTGGGCCGCCGGCCGACAGCGAGTAGGCCGTCGAGCCCGTCGGCGACGAGATGATGATGCCGTCGGCCTTGCAGTCGAGCAGGTGGCTCTCGTTGATCGTCAGCCCGAGGTGCAGCATGCGCGCGACACCGCCCTTGACGACGATGTCGTTGATCGCATGGCCGAGGAAGCGCTCTTTGCCCCCCGAGCGGACGGAGCCCGCCAAGAGCAGGCGATGCTCGATGTGGAAGTCACCGTCTAAGAGCTTCTGCAGCTTCGTCTCGAGCTCGTGCAGCTCGATGTCGGCCATGAAGCCGAGTGTGCCGATGTTGACGCCGCAGACGGGCACGGCATGGTGGCTGTAGCGGCGGCAGACGCCGAGGAGCGTGCCGTCGCCGCCGATGCTCAGTGCGATGTCTGTGGGCACGTTCTCGATATCCGTGACACCGTAACCCGCATGCTGGAAGAAGCGCGCCTCCTCCACCGGCATGATGACACGCACATCCTTGTCCGCATAGAACGAGAGGATGCGCTGCAGGACGGCCGGCGCCTCCGGCTTATTCGTATTCGGGAAAACCGCTATCGTTAACATAGAGCGCCTCCTTCCCAGGAATCAGTGATCGAGGTCCGCATGGGCATCCGCGACGACCTGCTGCAGCCGCTCTTCCGTCACGGTGTCCTCGCCCTCGGCGCGCGAGAGGTAGATGAGGTACTCGATGTTGCCCTCGGGACCCTTGACGGGCGAATACGTCAATGCGAGCGGGCAGAAGCCGAGGCTGCGCGCAAAATCCGTGACCGTGCGGATGACCTCCGCGTGGACGGCCGGGTCGCGCACGACGCCCTTCTTGCCGACCTTCTCGCGGCCTGCCTCGAACTGCGGCTTGATGAGCGCGACGACTTCGCCTGTCTCTTTGAGCAGCGAGTAGGCAACCGGCAGGACCTTTGTCAGCGAGATGAAGGCCACATCGATTGAGGCGAAGTCCAAGGGCTCACCGATCATCTCCGGCGTGACCGTGCGGATGTTCGTGCGCTCCATGTTGATGACGCGCTCGTCCGTGCGCAGCTTCCAGGCCAGCTGGCCGTAGCCGACATCGATGGCGAAGACCTTCTTCGCGCCGTTCTGCAGCATGCAGTCGGTGAAGCCGCCCGTCGAGGCGCCGATATCGGCCGCGACCTTGTCCTGCAGGCGCACGCCGAATTCTTTCATCGCCTTCTCGAGCTTGAGGCCGCCGCGGCTCACATAGGGGATGTCATGCCCGAGCAGCCGTATCTCTGCCTCAGGTTTCACCGTCGTGCCAGCCTTGTCGATCTTCTGCCCGTCGACGAGAACCTCGCCCGCCATGATCATGCGCTTCGCGCGCTCACGACTGCCGGCCAGTCCCCGCTCGACGAGCAGGATGTCCAAACGTTCTTTTGCCATTGTCTACCCTTCTGTCTATCTACTGTCTCTCTTACTATCTCAATTCATGCCTCTGGGGCCAGATGGCTCAGCCGCTCGCGCACGCACTCGGCCATCTGCTCGGGCTGCAGGCCGCAGAGCGACAAAAGCTCCTTACGCGTGCCCTGCTCGATGAAGCGGTCGGGGATGCCGAAGCGCACGAGGGGCACCTGCTGGCCGCTATCCGCGAGGTACTCGGCCACGGCCGAGCCGAAGCCGCCTGCGAGCACATTCTCCTCCGCCGTGATGATGAGTTTCTTCGTCTTGGCCATCGCATCGATGAGCGCTGTATCGAGCGGCTTGATAAAGCGCATGTTGACGACGGTCGACTCGATGCCCTCCTCGGCGAGGATGGCGGCAGCCTCTTTCACCTGTTCGACCATCGTGCCGACAGCGAGGAAGGCGATGCTGCCGCCCTCCTGCAAGACCTCAGCCTTGCCGACGGACAGCTTTTCAAACGAGTCCGTGAGCTCTACGCCGAGGCCGGCACCGCGCGGATAGCGCACGGCGGCTGGCCCCGGTATCGCGATGGCTGTCGCGAGCATATGGCGGAGCTCCTCCTCGTCCTTTGGCGCCATGACGCACATGTTCGGCATCTGACGCAGGTACGAGAGGTCGAAGACGCCGTGATGCGTCGGGCCGTCCTCGCCGACGAGGCCGGCGCGGTCGAGGCAGAGCGTCACGGGCAGATTCTGCAGGCAGACGTCGTGGATGAGTTGGTCGTAGGCGCGCTGCGCGAACGTCGAGTAGAGCGCGATGACGGGATGCATGCCGCCGGCGGCCATGCCGGCCGCGAGCGTCATCGCGTGCTCCTCGGCGATGCCGACGTCGAAGAAGCGCTTCGGATAGGCCTTGCCGAAGGCCTTGAGCCCCGTGCCCGACGGCATGGCCGCCGTGATGGCGAGGATGTCGGGCCGGTCCTTCGCGAGCTCGATGAGCGCCTGACTGAAGACGGAGGTGTAGGACGGCGCACAGCCCGCTTTCTTCGCGGACTTGCCCGTACTTGGGTCAAAGCAGCCGACGCCGTGGAACTTCTCCGGCGCCTGCTCGGCCGGCTGGTAGCCCTTGCCCTTGACCGTATGGATGTGGATCAGGACGGGCCCCTCCATCTCCTTGGCGCTCTTGAATACTTCCTCCATCAGCGCGATGTTGTGGCCGTCGAGCGGGCCGATGTAGTGGAAGCCCATCTCCTCGAAGAGGCTGCCCGGCACGAGGACGGAGCGCACGCCGTCCTTGAGGTGGCTCGCCGTCTTGTAGACCTTGTCGCCGATGTGCGGGATGCTCATGAGCAGGCTGCCCATGTCGCGCTTGGCGCGCGCGTACTGCGGCGCGATGCGGATGCGCGAGAGGTACTCGCTCATGGCGCCGACATTGGCGTCTATAGACATCTCGTTGTCGTTGAGGATGACGATGAGCTTCGTGCCGAGGTCGCCGGCGTTATTGAGCGCCTCGAACGACTCGCCGCCCGTCAGCGCACCGTCGCCGATGACGGCGATGACCTGGTTCTTCTCCCCCTTGGCATCGCGCGCGAGCGCCATGCCGAGCGCCGCCGAGATGGACGTGCTCGCATGGCCGACGCCGAAGGCATCGTAGGCCGACTCAAAGCGGTTGGGGAAGCCGGTGATGCCGCCCTTCTTGCGCAGCGTCGAGAACGCATCCCTGCGTCCCGTGAGGATCTTATGGCTGTAGGCCTGATGGCCGACGTCCCAGACGAGCTTGTCTGCGGGAAAGTCAAAGACGCTGTAGAGCGCGAGCGTCAGCTCGACCGTGCCGAGGTTCGGCGCGAGGTGCCCGCCGTTCTGCGAGACCGTATCGATGATGAAATGGCGCAGCTCCGATGCCAGCTGCTCGAGCTCGCGGACCGTGAGCTTCTTGACGTCCTCCGGGTTCTCTATGCGATTGAGCAATGGATACATGGAAACACTTCCCATCAATGCAATTTAATTCTTTCGTTCGAGCATATAGCGGACGAGCTGGCGCAGGAAGTCAGCCTCAGGTCCGAAACCATCAAGTGCCGCGACAGCAGCGTCCACCGTCTCCTTGGCGAGGCGCTGGGCCTCCTCAAGCGAAGTCAGCGTCACGTACGTCGACTTCTCGTTGCGCAGGTCGCTGCCGACCGGCTTGCCGATGAGCGCCTCGTCGCCCGTCACGTCAAGGATGTCGTCCGTGATCTGGAAAGCGAGGCCGAAGCCCTCGGCATAGGCAGTCAGGGCCGCGAGCTGCTTTTCGCTCGCGCCCGCGAGGATGGCGCCGCTGCGCAGGGCCGCGCGGAAGAGTGCCCCCGTCTTGCCCATGTGCATCTTGCGAAGCTGCTCCATCGAGATGCGGTGGCCCTCCGACTCGAGGTCGATGGCCTGGCCGCCGACCATGCCGTTCATGCCAGCCGCCGTGCTGATCTCCTGCACGGTGCGCAAGAGCGTCGCGGGGTCCGTGTGCTGCTGGCGCCCGATGACCTCGAAGGCCAGCGTCAAGAGAGCGTCGCCGGCGAGCACGGCCATGCCGTCACCAAAGACCTTGTGGTTCGTCAGCTTGCCGCGGCGGTAGTCGTCGTTGTCCATCGCGGGCAGGTCGTCGTGGATCAGGGAATACGTGTGGATCATCTCGAGCGCGCAGGCCGTCGTCAGGTAGTCCGTGCCCTTCGCGCCGACGGCATCCGCGGCCGCCATCAGGAGGATCGGGCGCAGGCGCTTGCCGCCCGCCATGAGGCTGTAGCGCATCGACTCCGCGAGGCGCGCATCAAGAGGCGGCTCTTTCTCCAGTTCCTTGACGAGCTGCTTCTCGACCAGCTGCTGACGCTCTTTCCAAATTTCCTTCAACATAGTGTTCAATCCCCTCATCCCTCAATATCCAACTTGCTCTCCTCGACTTTTCCTGTCGCTTCCTCTTCTTTGACGAGCAGGTCCATTGTCTGCTCGGCGCGCTCGAGGGCGCTCATGCAGTTCTTGGCGAGGCCGACGCCCTCCGAGTAATGGCTCATGAGGTCCTTGAGCGTCAGGTCGCCGCCCTCCATCTCCTTGACGATGCCCTCGAGCTTTTCCAGAGATTCTTCAAATGAGAGCTCTTTCTTTCTTGGCATGCGTAACATCCTTTCTATCTCTATCGTCTCGATCGTCTGGATCGCTTTATCGCTATGGTCATGCTCTGCCCTCTGTGCCAGCGGCTGATTCGACGCGGGCCGCGAGGCGGCCGTCCTTCAGGGTGATGGTCAGCCGGTCGCCCGGCCTTGCATCGCGGACGCTCGTGACGGCGCTACCCGCCTTCTCGACGATGCCGTAGCCCTGGCGCAGGATGTGCACGGGGTTCAGGTAGTCGAGCTGCTGCAGCGCGATCTCGAGCGCGTGGCGCTTCTCCTTCATTTGGCTCTTCATCAGCGCGTCGAGACGCGCCGTGGCGTGGTCGAGCCGCTGCGTGCGGCTCGCGAGCAGGAGCTGCGGCTTCTGCAGGGCCGCGCTGCGGCGGCAGGCATCGAGGCGCAGCCGCTTCTCCTGCAGCTGGCGCTTTCCCTGCTGCGCGAGGCGCGCCATGAGGCTCTCCGTGTAGCGCAAGAGCTCCGCGCGGTCCGGCACGGCGAGCTCCGCCGCCTGCGACGGCGTCGCGGCGCGCTGGTCGCTCGCAAAGTCGGCGAGCGTGAAGTCCGTCTCGTGGCCGACGGCCGAGATGACGGGAATCTTCGAGGCGTAGATGGCCCGCACGACGGGCTCCTCGTTGAACGCCCAGAGGTCCTCCATCGAGCCGCCGCCGCGGCCGACGATCAGCACGTCGACGGGGTACTTCTCATTGAAAAAGGCGATGGCCGCCGCAATCTGCGCGGCCGCCTCCTCGCCCTGCACGAGCACCGGCTTCAGCACGAGCTGCACCGAAGGCCAGCGGCGCTTCGAGACGTGATAGATGTCCCTTAGCACAGCGCCCGAGATTGAGGTGACGATGCCGATGCGCTTTGGGAAGCGCGGCAGCGGCTTCTTGTGCGCGGCGTCGAAGAGGCCTTCGGCCGCAAGCCTCGCTTTGAGCTGCTCGAAGGCCAGCGCGAGGTCGCCCGCGCCCTCCGGCATCATGCGGTCGGCGTAGAGCTGGTAGACGCCGTCGCGCTCGTAGACCGAGATGTTGCCGCTGACGACGACCTGCATGCCGTTCTCCGGCCGGAAGCGCAGGCCCTGCGCGCGGCTACGGAACATCACGCACTTGATGCACGAATTGGCATCCTTGAGCGTGAAGTAGCAGTGGCCCGAGGCGTAGCAGCGGAAATTCGACAGCTCCCCGCGGACCTGGATGCAGCCGAGCACGGGCTCGCGCTGGAACATCCGCTTGATAAAATTCGTGACTTCACTGACGCTGTGGATCTCCACGGCAGCACTCCTCCTCCATCTTGCTTTTTCAGATTCCCGTATGACAAGAAAGAGCCAGACAAAAGTCTGGCCCCCTTCTTATGTCACTGCGCGCTTTTCATGATGGCGCCGAGAATCCCGTTCACATAGCGGCTGGAGTCATCCGTACCATACTTCTTTGCCAGTTCTACCGCCTCGTTGATGGCGATGTTCGGTGTGAGCTTCTCCTCGGCAAAGCACATCTCGTACGTCGCCATGCGCGTGAGGTTGCGGTCGACGGCCGCCATGCGCTCCACCTTCCACTCGCGCGAGTTCGCCGCGATCTGTGCATCGATTGCCTCGAGGTTCGCGCGCGTGCCGTGCACGAGCTGCGCCACGAACGCGCGGTCATGCGCGCTCATCGCCTCGGCCTCGCCGAGCGCCGTATCGATGGCGAGCGTCTCCTGCATCTCTTCCTGATCGGCCGACTCTGCCGGATTCAGGTCTAACTGGAAGAGCGCCTGCAGCGCGACTTCCCTTGCTTGTCTACGACTCATTCTAATCTTCCTTAATCCCTTAATCCTATCTTATCTTATCCACCGCGGGCTCTCAGCGCAGCCGGTTGATGCGGTCGAGGAACTCGTCGGCAATCCTGCCGAAGAAGTCCGGCTCGCGGTCGGCTTTCCTGCCGATGTAGAGGCCGGCTCCACCGCAGAGCACGATGAAGGCCGTGCGCCAGAAGCCGATCAGCAGGATCATGATGGCCAGGGTGATGCCGGCCAAGAGGCCGAGGCACTGCCCGCGGTCCTCCTGCCAGTGCGCCGCCAGCCATCCCCGCAGCGCTTCCTTGAATTCTTCTTTCATCTTTCCACCGCCTCACGCCTCAGACGACACGGCGCTTGCCCTCAGGCAGCGCATCGGTGATGCCCGTGATGTGCGATTCGACTGCGACACCTTCAAGGCCCATGGTCTCCTGGAGCTGCGCGCGGATGGCCGCGGCGGCAGCCTCGGTGAGCGGGCCGACCGGCGTATGTCTGCCGACCGTCAGGTCGAGCACGAGGCGCAGCGTCTCCGGCGCTTTGCTCGTGGCGCGGACGCGCTGAACGCGCACCTTCGCCATGCGGACACCGCGCATGCCTATGAGCGTCTGCTCCGCCATCGCGCGGATGGCAGGCAGCGCGACGCGGACGCCGCCCTGATCATTCTGCAGCAGGATGAAGTCGCCGGTCTCGCGCGTGCGCTCCGCACGGCCTCGCAGCAAGACGCCGAGCAGGTGGAGTGCGAGCACGAGAACGACGATTGCGATAACAATCGTCTCACGGCGGGACAGGATGTAATGGAGTTCATTGAGCCAGACCGGCTCTGGCACGGCCCCCATGCAGAGCAAGAGCATGAGCACGGCGAGCACGGCCAGCCCGATCATCAAGACAAACAGCAAAAAACGGTTGATAATCCCCATAATATCCGCCTCGCTCCAGGTCAGCGCACGCGTACCTCATCCTGCTTCGTCGTCTCCTCGGGGAAGCCGACGCCCTGTACATGGACGTTGACCTCAACGACCGAGAGGCCCGTCATCGTCTCGATGGCCTGCTTGACATTCTCCTGCACCGCGAGAGCGATGTCCGGGATGCGCACGCCGTACTTGACGATGATGAAGAGGTCGACAGCGGCTTCCTTCTCGCCGACTTCGACCTTGACGCCCTTGGCGAAGTTCTTGCGGCCGAGCATCTCTGCGATGCCGCCCGCGATGCCGCCGCTCATGCCGGCGATGCCGTCGACTTCCGTCGCGGCCAGGCCTGCGATGATGCTAACGACCTCATCCGCGATGCGGATGGCGCCGAGACTCGAATCCTTCTTGACGATTTCTTTTTCGTTTGCCATGATAAAGGCCCCCTTGCCTGATTTAGAGTGTATCAGTTGCGACTCAACAGATGCATGCACGGCAGGCGCATAATGCGCTCCTGTCATGCATATTTATACTGTATTATTCGCTGGCTCAAACGCTTTTTCCTGCCCAAACAAAAAAATAAAATGAAAGAAATGCAGCTGTCACACCAGTTGCATGAGATGCCTGACGTGACAGCTGCTCAAAAAAAGCAAATTATGCGCGCTCGATGTAGTTGCCCGTACGCGTATCGATGCGGAGCGTATCGCCTTCGTTGACGAAGAGCGGCACGCGGACTTCGTAGCCCGTCTCGACCTTGGCAATCTTCGTAGCGCCCGTCGCCGTGTTGCCCTTGACGCTCGGCTCGCACTCGACGACCTTGAGGTTGACGGAGTTCGGCAGCTGGATGCCGATGATGCGGCCCTTGAACGTCTGCAGCGAGACTTCCATGTTCTCCATGAGGTAGTTCAGCGCATCGCCGAGCTGCTCCTTGTTGAGCTCCGTCTGCTCGTACGTCTCCGTGTCCATGAACGTGTACATGCCATCGGCCTCGTAGAGGTACTGCATGTTGCGCGTCTCGAGGTGAGCTGCCGGCATCTTTTCATTCGGATTGAAGGTACGCTCTACCACTGCACCCGTCTCAACATTCTTGATCTTCGTGCGAACGAACGCAGCGCCCTTGCCCGGCTTTACATGCTGGAAATCAACGATCTGCCAGACACCGCCATCAATTTCAATCGTCAAGCCCGTGCGGAAATCAGTACTATTAATCATTCACTTACGCCCTCCAAAAATTCCATAATTTCATAGTCGAATTCAAGATACAAAACGTATCATAACATTCTTTATTATAATCAACTTGCGGTCCATCGTCAAGCACTGCGGCTCAGCGGATCTCGAGGAGAGCCTTCGAGGACTTCGTCAGGCGCTCGCTGCCCGTCTCGGTGACGAGCACGGTGTCCTCGATGCGCAGGCCGCCCCAGCCCGGCAGGTAGACGCCCGGCTCGTCGGTAATGAGCATGCCCGGCATGAGATGCTCGCAGGTGCTCGACGGCGAGAGCCGCGGCTCCTCGTGGATCTCGAGGCCGAGGCTGTGGCCGAGACCGTGGCCGAAGTACTGCGCGAGGTCATACTTCTTGAGGAATTCGCGCGAAGCGGCGTCGATCTCTTTGCCCGACTTGCCCGGTGCGATGGCCGCGAGCACCATCTCCTGCGTGCCGAGCACGGCCTCGTAGACCTCGCGCTGGCGCGCCGTCGCCTCGCCGACGCAGACCGTGCGCGTGATATCGGAGCAGTAGCCCTCGAACTTCGCGCCGTAGTCCATCGTCACGAAGTCGCCTGCTTCGATGATCTTCTCCGTCGCCGTGCCGTGCGGCATGCTGCCGCGCAGGCCCGAGGCGACGATCGTGTCGAAGGACGGCTTCTCCGAGCCGGCCTCGCGCATGACCTGCTCGAGGCGCGCGGCGACCTCGATCTCCGTGCGGCCCGGGCGGATGAAGTGCACGATGTCCTCAAAGGCCTTGTCGGCAATGGCGCAGGCGCGGCGGATATAGCCGATCTCCTCTTCATCCTTGACCTGGCGCAGGGCGTCGAGGTCGAGGGCTGTCGAGAAGTCGACGCCCGTCAGCCAGCCCTTGAGCGCCGCGTAGTCCGCATAAACGATTGCACGGCCCTCGAAGCCGACATGCTGGCAGCCGAGCTTCAAGAGGAGCTCCGCCGTCTTCTTCAAGAGGCCATGGCGATGCTCGACGACGGTGAAAAGCGGCGCCTGCTTCTCGGCCTGCTCTGTGTAGCGGTTATCCGTGACGAGCAGCGCCTCGTCCTTCGTGATGACGAGCGTCGTGTCGTCGCCGCGGAAGCCGCTGAAGTAATGAAGGTTCACGTATTTGGTCACGACGACTGCGTCGAGCCCCTTCTGCTGCAGAAGAGCGCGCAGTGCGGTCAAACGGTTGGTATTCAAAGGATCATCCCCCTATGGAATCTATGGAATATACGCTCACTCCGCCCGGTTGAGCTTGTAGATGATGGCCTCGAGCGCGGCGAGGTAGCTCTCGACGCCGAGGCCGCAGATCTGGCCCATCGCCACCGGCGCGAGCACCGACGTGTGGCGGAACTCCTCGCGCTGGTGGATGTTCGAGAGGTGCACCTCGATGACCGGCACATCGATCGCCGCGATGGCATCGCGGATGGCGATGCTGTAATGCGTGAAGGCCGCCGCATTGAAGATGATGAAGTCGAACTTGTGGTTGGCCTGCTGGATGGCGTCGACGAGGTCGCCCTCGTGGTTCGACTGGTAGAACGCCGTCTCGATGCCCGCCTCAGCGGCGCGCGCGGCAATCATCGTGTTGATGTCGTCGAGCGTCGTGTAGCCGTAGATCTCCGGCTCGCGCGTGCCGAGCAGATTGAGGTTCGGCCCATGCAGTACAAGGATACGTGGCATAAAAATCCCTCCATTTAAAACATATTTCTATAAAAAAATAAAGCGGGTCAAAAGACGGCTGCGCCGACTTTTCCCGCCTCAAATCCTGCCAAGCGGCCCTCTACGCGGGCCATGCAGCTGCTCAGTAACGGACGACAAAGCGCGTCTCATCGGACACGGCCTCGATCGGCTCGAACTTCAGCTCTTTGACCTTGATGAAGTAGTTGCCCTCGCGGATCAGCACCGAGAGCTTGTCGACCTTTGCAGGGTCGCCCTGGATCTCCATCTCGACGCTGCCGTCCTCCATGTTACGGATCCATCCCGTCAGGCCGAGCTCTGAGGCGTGCTGCTGCACGAACATGCGGAAGCCGACGCCCTGGACGCGGCCAGTGGCTCTGCCAAAGTAACGAACGATTCCTGTGGATTCTGCCATAGAAAGCCCTTCTTTCCTCTGCCCTGCGCGCGGCTCTGCTGCTCTATGCTGCTATACCATGTATTACGGCATCACGGCCTGCCTCAGATATCGCGGCGCAGGATCGTATACGGTTCAACCGGCTTGTCCATGCGGATCTTGATGATCTGCTGGGCATGAGGTGCAACCTCGATGGGATTGCCCTCTTCGTCAAGCATATCAGAAAGTTTCTGACGATACAAGGGGGCATTTGGCTGAAATACTTCAATTTCTTGACCGAGTTTCATGTTATTGCGCTGCTCGACCGTGGCGTATTGCGTATCCGGGTCGTACGAGCGCACGAGTCCGATGAACTCCGACGTCTGCTGATACGACGAGGTGCCGTAGAGCTGGTCGTCGGCGTCGGGCTGGTGGTAGTAGAAGCCCGTCGTGTACGGGCGGTGCGAGACCTTCTCGAGCTCGTCGAGCCACGGTTGCTCAATCTGGAAGTGCTCGGGGTCCTCGAAATAGGCGTCGATGGCGAGGCGGTAGGCACGGGTGACGCTCGCCACATAGTGGACGCTCTTCATGCGGCCCTCGATCTTGAGGCTCTCGACGCCGCTCTCGATGACGTCCGCAATGTGCGGCAAGAGGCACATATCCTTCGAGTTCATGATGTAGGTGCCGCGCTCGTCCTCCTCGATTGGGAAGTACTTGCCCGGCCGCGTCTCCTCGACGAGCGCGTACTTCCAGCGGCACGACTGCGCACAGCTGCCGCGGTTGGAGTCGCGTCCCGTGAAGTAGTTCGAGAGCAGGCAGCGGCCCGAGTACGAGATGCACATCGCGCCGTGCACGAACATCTCGAGGTCGGCCTGCGTCTTCGCGCGGATCTCGCGGACTTCCTTCAGGGACATCTCGCGCGCGAGCACGACGCGCTTCGCGCCGAGCTTCTGCCAGGCATTGACCGTCGCCCAGTTCGTGTTGTTCGCCTGCGTACTGATATGGAGCTCCATCTCCGGGATGATCTCCTTCGCCATCATAAAGACGCCGAGGTCGGCGACGAGCAGTGCGTCGACGCCGATCTCCTGCAGGTAGCGCAGGTAGTCCGGCAGGCCCGCGAGATCGCTGTTGTGCGGGAAGATGTTGACCGTCACATAGACCTTCTTGTGGAGTGCATGGGCGAATTCGACCGCCTCGCGCAGTTCCTCCTTGGTGAAATTGCCGCCGAGCGCGCGCAGCCCGTAGAGCTTGCCGCCGAGGTAAACGGCATCGGCGCCGTAGAGCAGCGCCATCTTCATCTTCTCGAGCGTCCCGGCCGGGGCCAGGAGTTCCGGTTTCTTCAACATGTATCTCCTCCGATTCTCATTTATCTTTCGTCTTCCGGGTGCGCGGCATGGCGGCGCGAGACGGCCAGCCCGTCGCCGCGCGCAAAGATCTCCGTCTTGTAGCCCGCTGCATGGCTCGTGAGCTCGATGTACTGACGCAGCCGCTTGACGATTGTGCGGTAGCGGCGCGGCGCCTTCTCTGTGCCCATGACGTAGCCGCGGAACAGGACGTTGTCGGCCACGATCGTCGCATCCTCCGTCAGCAAGGGCTGTACTTTCTCGAAATAGTCGACGTACTGTCCTTTGGCCGCATCGATGAAGACGAAGTCATACTTGCCCGCTAGCTCCGTCAGGAGCTCGCCCGCATCGCCCTGCAGGAGTTCGATGCGGTCCGCGTAGGGCGAGCGCGCGATGAACGAACGCGCGAGCGCGGCGCGCTCCTCCGAGAGCTCGAGCGTCGTGACGCGCGCGTCCTCGGCCCCATTGGCGGCGAGCAACAGGGCCGAGTAGCCGATGGCCGTGCCGATCTCGAGCACGCGGTGCGGCCGCAGCTCGCGGATGACCGAGAGGAAGACCTTGCGGCCGTTCTCGGTGATGATCGGGACATGGTGCTCGGCCGCATACGCTTCCATCTCCCGCAGCAGTGCTGCAAATTCACTTGTATCGCTTGTATCTGTCATATGTACCTGCCTTGTTCACGCGCCGCGCCTCAACGGACCTGCTCGACGATGGCGAGGTGCTCGTCATACGTCTGCGAGTAATGGTTGTGGCCCTGGCGGTCGGCGACGAAGTAGAGGTAGTCGGTGTTCGCCGGATTCAGCACCGCGAGGATGGACTTCATGCCCGGGCTCGCAATCGGTCCGGGCGGCAGGCCCTCGTGCTGGTAGGTGTTGTAGGGCGAGTCGATCTTCGTGTCCTCGATCGAGACGTCCTCCTTCGGGCCGGCCATGAGGTACTGCAGCGTCGTGTCCGACTGCAGCGGCATGCCCATCTGCAGGCGCTTGAAGAAGACCTGCGCGATGATTGGGCGGTCCTCATCGTAGCGCGCCTCCTTCTCGACGAGCGAGGCCAGCGTGATGAGGTCGTGGATGGAGAGGCCCTTTGCCGCGGCCTGCTGGCGCAGCGCCGGCGTCAGGCGCGTGTCGAAGTCCTCCGCCATCATCTTCATGATGCCTTCGGCGGAAACATCGCTGTGGATCACGTACGTGTCGGGGAAGAGATAGCCCTCCGCCGCATAGCGCACATTCGGACGCTTCTTCATGTAGTCATATGGCGCGAAGTCCTTCGCCTCGGCGAGAAACTCCTGCTCGTCGACGAGGCCCTCGTCAGCGAGGCGCTTCGCGATTTCCTTGATGCCGAAGCCCTCCGGTATCGTGAACTTGACGACCGTCGTGTCGCCCGCGACGAGCTTGTCAAGCACGGCCTGCTCATCCATGTGCGGCGTGAACGCGTACGTGCCCGTCTTGAACTTGCTCGCATCGCCCTGCAACTTCATGAGCCACCAGAAGCGCAGGCGGCTGTCGATGACGCCGAGCTGCATCAGGCGGTCCGAGATCTCCGACGCCGTCGTGCCCGGCTTGACGACCATGTAGATGTTCTCCCCGGCATCGCGGTCCGACCGCTCGATGGTATGTGAGGTGCCAAAGGCGAGGAAAAGACCGGCGCCGAGCAGGACGGCTGCGACGACCGCAATGGCCGTCCACTTCTTCCAACCGAGATTGAGCACCGCCGCGCGGAGCTTCTCGAATCGCGCGGGCTCCGCCAGCACCTTGCCCTTATCTCCCTTATCTTCTTTTTCCCCCTGAGCGGGCTTCTTTGCCTTGTCCTCCGGCTTTGCCTTGTCTGCCGTCTCTGTCTCGGCAGACTTGACAGGCTGCTTCGATGAGGACTGCTTTGGCTCCTTCTCCGAGTCCGCCTCTTTCGCCGGTTCAGTCGATTCAGTCGATTCAGCTGCTTTCGCCGCCGGTTTGGCGTCGGAGGCTCCGTCCGACACAGTCCTGTCCGACGTTTCTTGAGCCGACGCCTCTTTCACCGTCTTGTCCGACGGCTGCGCATCCGACTTGGCGGACTCTGCCGACTGCTTGCCAGCCTCTTGAGCCTCCGAGTTCTTCGGCTCTTTCGGTCCTTTTGCACCTTCTGCACCTTCGGATGCTTCCGGCCGCTCTGTGCTCTTTGCCGGCTGCTCGCCGGCCGACTGCTCGTTCAGCGACTCCGGCGCGTTCTTCTTTCCATCCTGCATAAAAATTCTCCGTACATGAAAAAGCCGCCATCCAGATGGATAGCAGCAATCATTTCGTCATTCAGTCCTTTTCGGCTTCATCAACCAGCGCGTTGTACGCCTGTTGGACGGCCTCGAACTCCTCGTCCGTCGGCTCGACGTACTCATCCTCACCGTCGTCGTTCGTGACGATCTTCGCGATGATGACGTCTTCATCGTCGTCTTCGCAGCCGCAGCCACATGTATGCGTGTGCTCCTCATCCTCATCGTGGATGCCGACGAGCAGTGCGTATTTCTCTTCCTCCACCGGGATGATCATCTCTTCGCGGTAGTAGTATTCATTGCCGTCCTCGTCCGTCATGACGACGACGATGTCGTCTTCATTCATCATATCATCTGCCATAGGTCTCGCCCTTCTTTCTGATTCCTATCCATATAAACGACTGTAGATAACTGCCTTCATTTTAACGTATCGCGGGAAGGCTTGTCAACGCTTGCTGTCCAAAAAGCCCTGCAGGATGAAGACTGCCGCCATCTTGTCGATGACCTTCTTGCGCTTGCGGCGCGAGACATCTGCCTCTATGAGCGAGCGCGTGGCCGCGACCGTCGAGAGGCGCTCGTCCCAGAAGAAGACCTCCACGTCGGGATACGCCTTCTTGACCTCCGCCATGAACTCCTTGACGATGGCGCAGCGGTCGCCCTCCGTGCCGTCCATGTTCTTCGGGAGCCCCGAGACGAGCGACTTCGTCTCATACGCCTGCATGAGCTCGCCGAGCCGCTTGAGGTCGTCCGCGAGCGACTTGCGCCGGATTGTCTCGACGCCCTGCGCCGTCAGCCCTAAGAGATCGCTGACCGCGATGCCGATCGTGCGGTCGCCGATATCGAGTGACATATATCGCTTCATTTCTTGTTTCCCTTTTCCAGATACGAGCGCACGAGCTCCTCTAAGAGCTCATCACGCTCGAGCGTACGGATCTTGCTGCGCGCATCGTTATGGCTCGTCACATACGCCGGATCGCCCGAGAGCAGATAGCCGACGAGCTGATTGATCGGGTTGTACCCCTTCTCCTCCATCGCCGCGCAGACCGAGCGGATGATCTTCTCCGCCTTATTCTCATCGTTCCCAAAACGGAACATCATGGTCTCTTCATTGTTTGCCATAGTTCATTCCTCCAAAAGCACTCGTGCGGGCTCGCCCGCTCTGTTGCTTCTATCTTACCACATCTTGGCTTTGAGGACCATCATACGCCCCAAACCTATAATTTCTCTGAAAATCCCTTTCTCCAAGAAGTCTCACGAAAAAAGCACAGACGGCCCGTCAAGTGTCATCTGTGCCTTTTAGATTCACTATTCGTTCAGGGCATCGTTCAGCGCAATGGCGAGCTGGTCGGCGCATGAGGTGCCGCGGCCGCCGCAGTCGTTGCCCTTGAGCAGGACCGCTACGTTCTTGGGGTCAGCACCTTCGAGGAGCTTGCTGATGGCACTGAGATTGCCCGGACAACCGCCGATGAAGCGCACATCGTGGAGCTTGCCCTGCTCGTCAATGGCAAACGTGATCTGCTTGGCACAGACACCCTGCGGGGTAAAGGAATACGTCTTCATGATTTCACTTTCTTTCTCAGATATTCTCCTCCATTATACGCCATCCACATGCCATCCGCCAAGTAGTGGACGATTCGTCACGATACTCAGCAGGATTTCATGGTGCTGCATCGAAATCTAAAAATAAGAAAACCTACTAAGGAGATGCCTAATCATGTACAAGCCGCTGACCGTCACTGCGATCTACCCGTTCGACAAGAATCCCACGCGCGCGGAGTGGGATGACTATGACTACATGATGCAGCGGGCGGGCACTTCCAACAAGTATGTGCTCGTGCAGGAAGGGCCGTACGACTACTACATCTACTTTGCCGAGGACGATCCGCGGTTCCCGGACTACCTGATTGGCAAGCTCGACGCAGAGTCGGTGCAGAAGCTGTTGCGCAAATGCCCGGCCAACCGCTACAAGGTGAGCTGGCGCCAGAACTACTACGGAGATTTCATCTTCCGGGATGGCAGCCGGAAGCTCAACGTGCGGGCCGGCGGCATCTTCACGCTGGAAGTCAGCCACTGGGTCTGCCCGCATTGCGGCCAGATGCTGCTCGACAAGGATACGACCTGCAAGTACTGCGGCAAGCCGCGGCCCGGTGAGACGATTCCCACGGAGCAGCACGGCAAGGGCCCGGTTGACTCATTCGTAGTCCCCTCGTACGATGAATGGGTCTGCCAGGTCTGCGGCACGCGAAACACGACGCACAACTACTGCGGTGAATGCGGTGCCCGCAAAGGAACGAACCGCCTCGTCGTGCCATCGCGCTGATTCCGCTGTTATCCAACCGCATAATCGCAGAAACGCAGAAAGCACAAACGACCTTTATGGATCGTTTGTGCTTTTTGTCGCGCCGCCTCAGAGCGCTCCCTTGTCCAGGCGAGCCCGGATCAAGGGCTTGATGCCGCCGTGCTGCAGGATATCCATGATGTAGTCGCTCAGCGGCTCTGCCTGCACGGAGGTGCCGGCGGTCTCATTGGTGATCGTACCGGTGATCAGGTCGACGTCTGCGGTATCGCCATTTTGGAAGAACGTGCCGATGCCCTTGCAGGTAATGACCGGCAGGCCGAGGTTGATGGCGTTGCGGAAGAAGATGCGGCCGAATGATTCCGCGAGGATTGCGCCGACGCCGATGCCCTTGAGGGTCATGACGGCATGTTCGCGCGAGGAGCCGCAGCCGAAATTGCGGCCCGCGACGATAATATCGCCGGGATGGAATCTCTTGACGAGGTCCGGCATCGCGCTGCCGCTCATCGCGTACTTGCGGATGTCTTCGATTTCCGTGTACTCCACGTATTTGCTCGGATAGATCTGATCCGTGTCCACATTGTCGCCGAACACAAAGGCCTTCCCATGGACCATCTGCGTCATTGCTTTCTTTTCTTCTGCGTTCATCATGCCTGCTCCCCTTTCTCATCCAGATACTGGCGCGGGTCTGTCACCACGCCGTTCCTGGCCGCTGCGGCAACGGAGGCCGGCGAGCCAAGATAGATACGCCCCTTGACGCTGCCCATGCGGCCGGGGAAGTTGCGGTTCGTCGACGACAGGCAGACCTCGTCAGCGGCCAGCAGGCCCTGATGGATGCCGAGGCAGGCGGCGCAGCCCGATGCCGTCAGCGTCGCACCGGCGGCCAGCAGTGTCTGGATGTAGCCCTTCGCCAGGCACTCCGCAAGCACAGCCTTTGAAGCCGGCACCATCACCATGCGCGTCCCCGCGGGGATGTGCTGGCCAGCGAGGATCTTCGCCGCCACCGCGAAGTCTTCGGTGCGCCCGCCCGTGCAGGAACCTAAGTAGGCCTGGTCGACATGCATGCCAGCATAAGCCGACAATGCCTGCACATTGTCCACGCTGAACGGGGCGGCCAGTTGCGGCTCGACCTCGCTCACATCGAAGGTGAGGTCCGCCGCGTAGACGTAATCCGCATCGGTCTCGTAGACCGTGAAATCCTGACGGCCGCGCTCCTTCAGGAACTGCAGGGTAATTGCATCCGGCTGGATGTAGCTCGTCTTGGCGCCCATCTCCGTCGTCATGTTGCAGAGCGCCATGCGCTCCGAGATGCTCAGCTGCTGCAGAGCGGGGCCAGCAAATTCCACGGCCTTGTAGACCGCGTAGTCGGCCTTGAGCTTCCCGATGATGGACAGGACGATGTCCTTGGCGTACACGCCGGCGGGGATCTTTCCCGTCAGGTTGATGCGGATGACCTCCGGCACCTTGAACCAAAGCCGGCCCGTCGCGAGGATCACGGCAAGGTCCGTCGCGCCGACGCCCGTGCCGAAGGCGCCAAAGGCGCCGTGCGTCGTCGTATGCGAGTCCGTGATGACGATGACCTCGCCCGGCGCCGAGAAGCCGTGGTCCGCCATGACCTGATGGCAGACACCCTCATTGATATCCATCAGGTGACGGATGCCCTGCTCGCGTGCAAAGGCGCGGAAGCGCTTGTGGTTGTCCGCCTGCTTCTCGGTCGCGCACGGCGCGTAGTGGTCGAAGAACAGGACGACGTGCTCCGGGTCGACGACGCGCTCGCCGCCCATCTCGTAGAACGACTTGACCGTCTGGTAGTAGAGATCGTTGATGCCCGCCCAATCCACGCGGCAGTTGACGATCTCACCCGCATGGACGGAGGATTTGCCGGCCTTTGCCGCCAGTATCTTTTCAATGGCATGCATGATGTTCAGCCCTCTTTCTCGCTTATGGTGTATCTTCTATCTGCTGTCTGACTTGATTTTAGCGCACGAACCATATAAAATCAATTTAGAAGATAATATATGCCCATAAAGAAGATTAATATGGAGATGAATAGCAGATGCAGGCAGAACTGAATTACATTTATGAAATATACCGCACAGGCAGTTTCTCGCAGGCAGCCCGGAATCTCTACCTGACGCAGCCGACCCTGAGCATCGCCATCAAGAAGGTCGAGCAGGCCATCGGCATGCCCCTATTTGACCGGAGCCAGCAGCCGCTGACGCTCACCGAGGCGGGGCGCATCTACATCGCCCGCATCGCAGAGATCCGCCAGATCGAGGAGAACACTGCCCGCGAGCTCGACGACCTGCGCCAGATGGATGCCGGCGAGCTGCGCATAGGCGGCACGCAGTACTTCAATTCCTACGTGTTGCCGGACGTCCTGCAGGATTATCAGGCCCAGTATCCGGCCGTGCATCTGACGCTTCGGGAAGACAATGCCAACCGCATCGACCAGTGGCTGCTGGACGGAGAGACCGACATCAATTTCCGCAGCGCGCCGGTCGAGGAAGAGCGGTTCACGAGTCAGGCCGTATGTGCCGACCATCTGCTTCTGGCCGTCCCGCGCGCCCATGTGCCAGAGGATGCCATCGCGCAGGGGCTCAGCTGGCAGGAAGTCGCCGCGCACCGCTTCCTCCAGGATGACTGCTCCGTGCAGGCCCTCTCGGACTTCCACGAGACCCCCTTCCTGTTGCTGACGGAGAGCAATCAGCTGCGCACGCGCGCGCTGGCCATCTGCGCGGAAAATGGCTTTTCGCCACAAGTCCGCTTCTGCGTCGAGCAGCTGGAAACGGCCTGGCACATGGCGCGCCATGGACTCGGCGCGACCTTCGTGACGGAGTTCATGATCGCAGAGGGACAGGATGACCGGCTGCTCTACTACAAGGTGCCCTCCCCTCATGCCGTCCGCCATTTCCACGCCATCCTGCGGAAGAACAGCTACGTCTCGCATAAGATGAAGTGCTTCATCGCGCTCGTGCAGAAGCGCTCACCTGTCGCAGGGGCCCCGTCCACCGATGCAGAGCAGCACGGATGATTCTGTCATGCAAAAAAAGACTGCCTCAGATGAGGCAGTCTTTTTCTTTATGCAAATGATTTGCGTTCGGGTATTCAGATCATGTCGTGCTCGATCATGTACTCGGCAATCTGCAGGGCGTTGAGAGCAGCGCCTTTGCGAATCTGGTCGCCGCAGACCCAGAAGTTCAGGCCGTGCTCGATGGACTCGTCCTTGCGGATGCGGCCGACTTCGACGTCGTTCTTGCCGGACGTGAAGAGCGGCATCGGGTAGATCTGCTCGGCCGGGTTGTCGCGGACGATGGCGCCCGGGAAGGCATCAATGGCCTTGCGGGCCGCCTCGACGCTGACCTCGTCCTCGAACTCGACGTTGACGGACTCGGCATGGCTGCGGTAGACCGGCACGCGGACCGTCGTCGCCGTGATGCGCAGGCTGTCATCCTCGAGAATCTTCTTCGTCTCGTTGACCATCTTCATCTCCTCTTTCGTGTAGAGGTTGTCGTAGAAGACGTCGATCTGCGGGATGAGGTTGAAGGCGATCTGGTAATGCTTCGGGAACTTCGCGCCCGGCAGGATGTTCGCCTGCGGCTCGCGGCCGGCGACGATGTCATCGACCTGCTGCTCGAGCTCGGCCATGGCTTCCTTGCCGCCGCCCGAGACGGCCTGATACGTCGAGACGACGATGCGCTTGATCTTCGAGAGATCGTAGAGCGGCTTGAGCGCCATCATCATGATGATCGTCGAGCAGTTCGGATTGGCGATGATGCCCTTATGGCGCGCGATGGCCTGCGGGTTGACTTCCGGAACGACGAGCGGGACCTCAGGGTCCATGCGGAAGGCACTCGAGTTGTCGATGACGACAGCACCGGCCTTGACCGCAGCCGGAGCGAACTGCTTGCTCGCAGCGCCGCCGGCGAACAGCGCGATCTCGACGTCCTTGAAGGAGTCATCCGTCGTCTCCTCGACCGTGTACTCTTTGCCCATGAACTGGATCTTCTTGCCAGCGCTGCGCTTCGAGGCGAGCATCTTGAGGTTGGCAAACGGGAAATTGCGCTCCTCGATGAGGTTGAGGAATTCCTGGCCGACAGCGCCCGTCGCGCCAAGGATTGCTACATTGTACTTCTTCATGTCCATCGTTCCTTTCTGGTTCCTGCGATGCAGTCATTTATGATATGGATAAGGAAAGCAAAATCAGTCGAGCAGCTTGTCGAGTCCGACCGTCAGGCCCTTGAGGCTGCGGACTTTCTTCGCGGCGAGCACGACGCCCGGCATGAACGACTCGCGGTTCATCGAGTCGTGGCGGATCGTCAGCGTCTGGCCGAGGCCGCCGAAGATGACTTCCTGATGAGCGACGTAGCCCGGCAGGCGCACGCTGTGGATGTGCATGCCCTCATAGTCGGCGCCGCGCGCTCCCTCGAGCTTCTCGAACTCGTCCGGATTGCCCTGCTTGTGGGCCTTGCGGACCTCGGCGATCATGGCCGCCGTCTGGATGGCCGTGCCAGATGGTGCGTCGAGCTTCTTGTCGTGGTGCAGCTCGATGATCTCGACATCCGGCATGTACTTGGCTGCCTGACGCGACATGACCATCAAGAGCACAGCGCCGATGGCGAAGTTCGGTGCGATGAAAGCCGGCGTGTTGTTCTCTTCCGAAGCCTTGGCAATCTCGGCCTTCTGCTCGTCCGAGAGGCCTGTCGTGCCGACGACCGGCGACGTGCCGTGCTTCAGAGCCGTCATGACATTGCCGAAGACGACGTCCGGGCGCGTGAAGTCGACCATGACCTCCGGCTTCTTGCGCGTGAGCAGCGCCTCGAGGTCCGTCTCGACGAGGATGCCGTTTGCCGGCAGTCCGACGAGTGCGCCCGTATCCGCACCGCCCTTGATATCCACTGCGCCGACGAGCTCGAGCCCGTCCGCTTCCTGTACCGCTTTCAAGACTGCCTGGCCCATGCGGCCGCAGGCACCATTTACGATTACCGTAGTCAAAAGTATGCGCCTCCTGTTAGCGTCAAAAGATATTGCTATTGTATAGCATGTCCGCCATTCGTGTCAAGACGTCCCGTTGAAAAAGACGATTTTCGATTCAATTTTCCATGATATGCTGGAATCTCTCCTTATATTGCAGCGCGAGGATGGGCCGGATGAAGTCGAGGTCGCCCTGGCTCGTGAGCGTCGCCTCGGCGGCCCTGTGGGCCTCCAAGAGGATGGCGATGTCCTCCGGCACGCGCGCGATCTTGAGGTCGGGCAGGCCGTGCTGCATCGAGCCGAAGAACTGGCCCGGGCCGCGCAGCCGCAAGTCCTCCTCCGCGAGCTTGAAGCCATCGGAGACCGTGGCCATGATCCTCAGGCGCTCGCGCGCATTCTCGGTCTTTCCCTCAGAGACGAGGATGCAGTACGAGGCGTAGGAGCCGCGCCCGATACGGCCGCGCAGCTGGTGGAGCTGGGCGAGGCCGAAGCGCTCGGCGTGCTCGATGACCATGATGCTGGCATTCGGCACGTTGACGCCGACCTCGATGACGGTCGTCGAGACGAGCAGCTTGATCTTGTCTGCGTAGAAGTCCTGCATGACGCGCTCCTTCTCGGCAGGCGCGAGCTTGCCGTGCACGAGGCCGCACGGGATGCCGCGGAAGATGCCGAAGCGCAGCTCGTCGTAGACCTCCTCGGCCGACGGCAGGTCGCTCTCCTCGTTCATCTCGATGAGCGGGCAGACGACGTAGGCCTGGCGCCCCGCCTCGATCTGGCTGCGCACGTACTGGTAAATCAGCGGCCGGCGGTCGGGTCGGCGCACGAACGTGCGGATGGGCTGGCGCCCCGGCGGCAGCTCGCGGATCAGCGAGACGTCGAGGTCGCCGTAGACCGTCAGGGTCATCGTGCGCGGGATTGGCGTCGCCGTCATGACGAGCACGTCCGGCACATGCGCGCCCTTCTTCTCGAGCGCTGCGCGCTGCGCGATGCCGAAGCGGTGCTGCTCGTCGGTGATGACGAGGCCGAGCCGCGCGAAGTGAACGTCATCCTGGATCAGCGCGTGCGTGCCGATGACGATGTCGACCTCGTGGCACGCGATGGCCTCGTGCATCTCGCGCCGCTCTCTTGGCGTCAGGTGGCCCGAGAGGTAGCCGACGCGGATGCCGAGTGGCGCGAGCTTCGCCGAGAGATTCTCATAGTGCTGAGCGGCGAGGATCTCAGTCGGCGCCATCATCGCGCCCTGCCAGCCGGTCTCGACCGTCTTGACGAGAGCGAGCATGGCGATGACCGTCTTGCCGGAGCCAACGTCACCCTGCACGAGCCGCCGCATCGGCACGGTCCGCTCCATGTCGCGGCAGATCTCCTGCCACGCCTGCTGCTGGTCGTGCGTCAGCGTGAAGGGCAGGCCAGAGAGGACGGCCGCCACGAGCTTGCCATTGGGCTGGTGGCGGATGCCGAGCCGCGTCTGCTGCGACTGCTTCTTGATGAGCAGCAGGCCGCACTGGATGAGGTAGAGCTCCGAGAACGCCAACCGGTAGCGTGCCCGCTTGAGCTCCTCCCCGTCCTTCGGGAAGTGCACGGCGCGCAGGGCCTCGCGTCGGCCCATGAGCTTGCGCTCGGCGAGGATGCGCGCGGGGATGAGCTCAGGCAGCTCGTCAGCGGCCTCCAGCGCCTCCTCGACGAGCGTGCGGAAGAACTTCTGGTTCAGGCGCTCCGTCGCCGCATAGACGGGCAGAATGCCGCAGAGACCGGCTGCCTGCTCCCCCTCATCGAGGATCTGGAAGTAACGCAGCTGGCTCATCGCGAACTGGCCGTGGCCGCCGTAGGCGTAGGCGGGCTTGCCGCTAACGAAGACGCGCCGACCGACCTTGAGCTTGTTCTTGAGGTACTTCTGGTTGAACCAGGTGACCTGCAGGAGGCCAGAGCCGTCATTGAGGTAGGCCGTCAGGATCGTCAGGCCGCGCCGCCCCGTCTGCTCCTGCAGGTTGACGATGGTGCCCGCGACTGTCGCGACCGTGCCCGGCCGCAGGTCAGCGATGCGCGTCAGCGCGCTCTGGTCCTCATACGTGCGTGGAAAGTACGTCAGGACGTCGTAGACCCGCGCGATGCCGAGCCGCGCGAGCTCCGCCTTCTTCTTCGGCCCGACGCCCTTGAGGTACTGGACCGAATCCGTGATCTTCATGGAGAGAATCGAATCCTTTCTTATTTTTATTAGACTTACTTGACGAATGGTCTTGCCCTTATTCTACCACGTTTGCCAGATGAGCACCACACGCGCACAGGCACAAAAAAAGAGTCTCACGAGGAGACTCTTTTTTACCGTATTGGCAATGCGTTCAGTGAAATCAGAGCTGCGGGCCAGCTGCAACGAGGCCTTTGCCGATTTCCGTGTTCGCATACTTCTTGGCGAAGTTGTCGATGAACATCTGAGCGAGTTTCTTAGCTCTCGTATCCCACTCGGACTCATCTTTGTAATCCCACTTCGACTTGGACGGATCCTTGTAGGTATCCTTCGGGTCGAGGACTTCCGTAGCAACGCCTTCGAGCTTCGTCGGGATCTCGAGACCGAAGTACGGGATCTTCTTCGTCGGAGCTTCGTTGATGGCACCGCTGTGGATAGCGTCGATGATGCCGCGCGTATCCTTGATGGAGATGCGCTTGCCATAGCCGTTCCAGCCCGTGTTGACGAGGTATGCTTTCGTGCCGTTTGCCTTTACGCGCTTAACGAGCTCATGCGCATATTTCGTCGGCGGCAGCTCGAGGAATGCCTGGCCGAAGCAAGCGGAGAACGTCGGAGTCGGCTCCGTGATGCCGCGCTCCGTGCCAGCCAGCTTGGACGTGAAGCCGGAGAGGAAGTAGTACTGCATCTGTTCCGGCGTCAGGATGGAGACCGGCGGCAGTACGCCGAATGCATCAGCTGCGAGGAAGATGACGCTCTTAGCAGCCGGAGCAGCGCTGCGGTCGTTGACAAAGCCCTTGACCGTGCTCTTAATGTGGTCAATCGGATAGGATACACGCGTATTCTCCGTGATGCTCTTGTCGGCGAAGTCAATCTTGCCGTTCTCGTCGAGGACAACGTTCTCCAAGAGAGCATTGCGCTTGATGGCACCGAAGATATCCGGCTCGGATTCCTGATCGAGGTTGATGACCTTTGCATAGCAGCCACCCTCGAAGTTGAAGATACCATCGTCATCCCAGCCGTGCTCATCATCGCCGATCAGCAGGCGTTTCGGATCCGTCGACAGCGTCGTCTTGCCCGTGCCGGAGAGGCCGAAGAAGATAGCCGTGTTCTTGCCCTGCTTATCCGTGTTAGCGGAGCAGTGCATCGCAGCGATGCCCTTGAGCGGCAGGAAGTAGTTCATCATGGAGAACATGCCCTTCTTCATCTCGCCGCCGTACCAGGTGTTGATGATGACCTGCTGGCGCTCCGTGAGGTTGAAGACGACAGCCGTGTCGGAATGCAGGCCGAGCTCTTTGTAGTTCTCGACTTTTGCCTTCGAAGCGTTGAAGACGACGAAGTCCGGCTTGAAGTTTGCTTCCTCTTCCGGGGTCGGTTTGATGAACATGTTGCGGACGAAATGTGCCTGCCATGCGACTTCAACGATGAAGCGGACAGCCATGCGCGTATTCGTGTTTGCACCGCAGAAACCATCGACGACGAACAGGCGCTTGTTGGACAGCTCTTTCTTGGCGATATCCTTTACAGCAGCCCAAGCTTCCTTGGTTGCTCTGTGGTTATCGTTGTGATATTCCTCAGAATCCCACCAAACCGTGTCGTGCGACGTCTCGTCATCGACGATGAATTTATCTTTAGGCGAACGGCCCGTGAAAATGCCCGTCTTGACATCAACAGCGCCGAGCTCGGAAACCTGGCCCTTCTCATAGCCCGTCAGGCCTTCCTTCGTCTCTTCCTCGAACAGGGTCTTGTAGGAAGGATTGTAGATGATTTCCGTCGTACCCGTGATACCATACTGACTAAGATCGATGTTTGCCATTTGCATTCAACCTCTTTCATTAATATTGGTCCTGGTAAACCTCTGAGGCATCTCACATAACGCAGCCTTACAGTCGGGATGAAAACCGTTCATCATCCGCAATCTGCTGTTCACTTCATGTGAACTCCTCATCACAGCTATTATATTAACTTATTCATTCATAAATGTCAAATATTTATTTGCACTTTTTTTAACGTTTTATTTATTCCTCTTATTCACATTCACTTCCATAAAAATAAGAGGAATAACGCAGAAATTCTGCATCATTCCTCTTATCAATTCACTTATTTTTGAACGGAATCTGCCGACGCGAAGAGCATGACGGCCTTCTCCATCGTCGCCGGCGCGCAGACGCCGTCGTGGCGCACGGCTTTCTTGCGCAGCGAGGCGAGGCCTTCAGGGATTGGGTCTTCATTGCGCTGCTGCAGCTCGTCGAGCAGGGTGAACTCGTCGACGCCCTGCGTCTTGACGCCGAGCGCGTCGAGCACGCTGCCGTTGAACTTGTAAGGGCTCGCCGTCGAGACGACGACCATGTGATGCGCATCGCCCGTCGCCTGCTGGTACTTCTCGGCGACGCTCCAGGCGACGGCCGTGTGCGGGTCCGCGACGTAGTGATGCTTGCGGTAGACCTCTGCGATGCACGCTTCCGTATCCTCGTCCGAAGTCCAGTCCGCCCAGAAAGTCTCCTGGATCTTCGCGAGCAGCTCACTGCCGACATCGTAGCGACCCTGCTGCTGCAGCTGCTGCATCCAAGAGGCGACCTTTTCCTTGTCCTCTGTCATATGGTAGAGCAGGCGCTCGAGGTTGCTCGAGATCAGGATGTCCATCGACGGCGAGATCGTCTTGAAGAAGTCGCGCTGGCGGTCGTAGACGCCCGTGCGCAGGAAATCGGTCAGGACGTTGTTGGCGTTCGAGGCGCAGATGAGCTTGTGCACCGGCAGGCCCATGCACTTCGCGTAGAAGCCCGCGAGGATGTCGCCGAAGTTGCCCGTCGGCACCGTGAAGTCGATGGCCTCGCCCGGCTCGATCGTGCCGGCGGAAAGGAGGTCTGCATAGGCGCTGAAGTAGTAGACGATCTGCGGCACGAGGCGGCCCCAGTTGATGGAGTTGGCCGACGAGAGGCGGATACCCTTCGCGGCGAGCGCCTCATTGAAGTCCTTGTCGCCGAAGATGCGCTTGACGCCGCTCTGGGCGTCGTCGAAATTGCCCGTGACGGCCGTGACGTTGACGTTGCTGCCCTCCTGCGTGAGCATCTGCAGCTGCTGGATGCGGCTGACACCGCCCTGCGGGTAGAAGACCATGATGCGGATCTGCGGCACATCGCGGAAGCCCTCGAGCGCCGCCTTACCCGTGTCACCAGAGGTCGCGACGAGAATCAGCACCTCGTCCTTCTCGCCCGTCTTCTTGAGCGCCGTGCTCATGAGCTGCGGCAGGAGCTGCAGCGCCATGTCCTTGAAGGCACTCGTCGGACCATGCCAGAGCTCGAGGACGCTCTTCTCGCCGACGGCCTTGACAGGCGCGCGCTTCTCCGTGTCGAAGCGGCCATTTGCGTAGGCGCGCGTAACGCAGCCTGCGAGCTCCTCGGCCGTGTAATCCGTCAGGAAGAGCCCGAGGACTTTCTCGGCACGCTCCTCATACGACAGGGCCTTGAGCCCTTCAATGAACGCCATGTCGACCTGCGGCATCGCATCGGGCACGAAGAGACCGCCGTCTGCTGCCAGGCCGCGGATGATGGCCTTGGCGGAATCAAGCTGTTCGGCATTTCCTCTGGTGCTGCTGTATTTCAAAACAATCGCCTCTTTCTTCATTTATAAATAGTCGGAACTATGATAGAATGATAGCGGGCCGCGCGGGCAAAGGGCCTGCGCAACCGGACAACTGTCATTATACCATAGAATCCCGGCGAATCCTATAGAAATCTGCAAATTGTCAGCTCCCGGGATACGGCTCGGACATTGTCGTTACATTATAATGGATAACATTGGTTTTTCTTTCTCTTTTTGTAACAGAAAGGATGTTGAAGTTGTTGAAAATTGCCATGGCTCAGATGGAGGTCGTCCCCGGCCATCCAGATGTGAACACCGCCACGATCCTGCGCTTCATTGAAGAGGCGCGCGCTAAGGGCGCCGACGTCGTCATCTTCCCGGAGATGGCGGTGCCTGGATACTTCCTCGGCGACACGTGGGAGCAGAGCGCCTTCCTGCGCGACTGCGAGAGCTATGGCCGCGACATCATCGCGGCCTCGAAGGACATCACCGTCATGTTCGGCAACGTCGCCATCGACTGGCAGAAGAAGAACAACGACGGCCGCGTGCGCAAGTACAACGCCTTCTTCATCGCGCGCGACGGCGAGCTCATCCAGCCGGACAACATGCCCTACCCCTACACCATCAAGACGCTCATGCCGAACTACCGCGAGTTCGACGACACGCGCCACTTCTTCAGCCTGCAGAAGCTCGCGCGCGAGCTCGGCACGACGCCGTCGAAACTGCTCTCCCCTGTCACGCTCAAGATCCGCGACGACTACTACCGCGTGGGCTGCCTGCTCTGCGAGGACGGCTGGAGCGACGACTACGAATTCGCGCCGTTCGAGCTGCTCGAGGAGAAGGAACAGCTCGACTTCTACGTCAACATCTCCGCCTCGCCGTACACGCTCGGCAAGAACGACAAGCGCAACCGCGTCTTCGGCCGCCAGGCGCGCGAGGCCGGCGTGCCGCTCTTCTATGTCAACTGCATCGGCCTGCAGAACAACGGCAAGACCGTCTACACCTTCGACGGCTCGAGCACGGCTTACAACGAGTCGGGCCATGTCGTGCGCACGCTGCCGGAGTACGAAGAGGTGCTGACCATCCTGCCGCTCGCCGGGATGAAGGATATGCCGGCCGAGAAAGAGGCGGATGAGCCGGACATCGCCCACATCTACCGCGCGCTCCACTACGGCATCGGCCACTTCCTCGCGAACATCCACATGAAGAAGATCGTCATCGGCATCTCGGGCGGCATCGACTCGGCCGTGGCCGCCGCGCTCTACGCGAAGGTCGTCGGCCCGGAGAACCTGCTGCTCGTCAACATGCCGAGCGTCTTCAACTCCGCGACGACGAAGGGACTCTCGCAAGAGCTCGCCAACAACCTCGGCTGCCAGTACATGATCATCCCGATCCAGGAGTCGGTCGACCACACGATCAAGCAGCTCGAGGAAACGCCGATGGTCCACCTCGGCACGGGCAGCGAGTCGCATCTTCGCGTCTCCTCCTTCGTCGCCGAGAACATCCAGGCGCGCGACCGCAGCGCCCGCGTGCTCGCCGGCGCCGCAGCGGCGTTTGGCGGCGGCTTCACCTGCAACGCCAACAAGGCCGAGACGACGGTCGGCTACTCGACGCTCTACGGCGACCAGTCTGGCTTCCTCGCCGCGCTCGCCGACCTCTGGAAGTACCAGGTCTACGCGCTCGCCCACTACATGAACACGACGGTCTACGGCCGAGAGGTCGTGCCGCAGGGCATCATCGACATCGTGCCGTCGGCCGAGCTCTCCTCCGCCCAGAACGTCGACGAGGGCAAGGGCGACCCGATCAAGTACCCATACCACGACTTCCTCTTCCGTTCCTTCGTCGAGCGCTGGCAGAAGGCGACGCCGGAGGACCTGCTCGAATGGTATAAGGCCGGCACGGTCGAAGCGAACCTCGGCTGCGAAGCGGGGCTCGTCGCGAAATACTTCCCGACGGCAGCCGACTTCATCCAAGACCTCGAGCGCTGGTGGAACCTCTTCACGGGCATGGCGATTGCCAAGCGCATCCAGGCTCCGCCAATCCTCGCCGTCAGCCGCCGCGCCTACGGCTTCGACCACCGCGAAGCCCAGAACGGTGCTTACTACACGCGCCGCTACCGTGAGCTCAAGGCAGAACTGCTCGCGAAATAAGTAAGCGGGCTACATCAGGGCATCCATCGTCGTCAGGAGTGGCAGGACGATGGAGAGCACGAAGAAGAAAATCAGGCCACCGACAAAGAAAATCATGATTGGCTCGGCGAGGGCTTCGACCCTTGCCGAGCGGTGACGGACATCAGCCGCGGCAAACGCCGCGGCTTTTCCCATCATGGCGTCGAGCGTGCCAGTCGTCTCGCCGGCCATCAGGAGCTCGACGAGCAGGCCAGGGCAGGACGTCCGCTGGCGCAGGCTCACGGCAAAGGGCTGCCCCGCCTCGACCTGTTGCTGGAGCGCCCGCATCTCGAGCCGGACCTGCAGGTTTGCGGGCACATCTCGCGCCATCTCGAGCGCCGTCGTCAGCGGGATGCCGTTTGCCAGCATGACCGAGAGCAGCTCCAAGAGGATGCGCCAGGCCGCATAACACTGCAGTGGGCCCAAGATTGGCAGCTTCAGCAAGATGCCGTCGATGACGGTCCGACTTTTCTCGTGCCGCAGCAAGGCAAACAGGGCGGCCGCGGCAAGGACAATCCCCGCCACGAGCAGGGCGAGATGGCTTTCTACGAACGCCATAAGGGTGAGCAACAGCTTCGTCGTCCACGGCAGCTCCGCCCGCAGGTCCTGCAGCATGGCCGCAAAGGCCGGCAGCACAAAGACCGTCATGAGCACGAGCGAGACGACGGCGACGACGAGCAGGATGACGGGATAGAGAAGCGCCGACTTCAGCGCCTCGCGCGCCTCGTAGCGGTGCTCCTCGAAGTCCGCGAGCTGCGCGAAGATCTGCGTCAGCGAGCCGCTCGCTTCGCCCGCCCGCACGAGCCCACAGAGCGAAGCCGAGAAGAGCTGCGGGTGCTGCGCGAGCATCTCGTGGAGCGGATGGCCCGCCATGATGCCCTTGAGGAGGTCCTGCAGAAACGACTGGTACGGCGGATTGCCGTCCGACCGCGAGAGGATCTCCAGCGCCTGATGGACGGGCATGCCCGCCTGCATCATCGCAGCCATCTGCCGCAGGAACAGCACGCGCAGTTTAGCCGCCGACATCGCATTGAGCTTGGTAAACTGCATCCGCCATGCAGGGCCGCCCGCTTTCTTCTCCTCCTGCGGACTCAGCGAAGCGATCCAGAGCCCGCGCCGCCGGATGATCCCCGCCGCCTCGCGCTTGTCTTTCGCCTCGATCGTGCCCGCGAAGAGCTCGCCCGCGCGGTTCCTCGCTTCGTATAAGAAAACGCCCATAAAGCCTCCTTTCTCCAAACATCAGACCATGCGCCGCTCCGCCCGCTCATAGACCTCGCGCGCGATCAAGCCCTGCTGCAGGAGTTTCTGCAGCGCCTGTGCGCGCGTCTGCATGCCCTGTGCCTGATGCGTCATCATCGCCATCTCAATCTGGCTGTACTTGCCCTGACGGATCAGGCTAGCGACAGACGGCTCGCGCAACAGCACCTCCACGAGCGGCACGCGGCCTTCCTTGCGCGCGGGCAGGAGCTCCTGCGCAAAGATTGCACAGAAGACATCGGCGACCTGCGCGCGCACGATGCTCTGCTGCTCCTGCAGATAGAAGCCCTCGATGCGCCGCACCGCCTCGGCCGCACCGCGCGTGTGCAGCGTGCCGAGCACGAGCATGCCCGTCTCCGCTGCCGCGAGCGCCGTCGTCATCGTCTCGCAGTCGCGTATCTCTCCGACGAGCAGGATGTCCGGCATCTCACGCAGAGCACTCCTCAGGGCCTCGGGGAACGAGCGGAAGTCGCGGCCGAGCTCGCGCTGGCTGATAAAGCACCGGGATGGCGTGAAAACATACTCGATGGGGTCCTCGAGCGTCAGGATGTGCGCGGCGCGGCTCTCGTTGACCGCCTGCAGGAACGAGGCCATCGTCGTCGTCTTGCCCGAGCCCGTGCGCCCCGTCACGAGCACGAGCCCCTGCCTCGCCTCTAGCAGCCCCTGCAGTGCCTGCGGCGCATGGATGGCCGCTAGCGTCGGGATGCTGCTTGGCAGCAGGCGCAGGACCATTGCCAGATGCGCCTGCTGCCGGTAGAGATTGCCACGCAGCCGCCGCCCCGCATGCGCCAGCGAGAAGTCGATGGCATGGCCCTCACGCAGCGACTCCCGTTGTGCAGGCGACAGCAGGACCTCCGCCATTGACTCCATAAATGCATCATCCGGCTGCCATTCCGCGCGCGACAGCCTGCAAAGACTGCCGTCGACGCGCAGCCAGACCGCTTGCCCCACCGTCAGATAGATGTCATTGGCACATGCCTCGATGGCCTCCATCAAGATGGCATCCCAGATTACCTGCCTCGATTCAGCCATAGAGCACCCTCCTGACCTCCTGCCACGAGGTGATGCCCGCCTTTGCCTTCTCCCTGCCGTCTTCGAGCAACGAGCGCATGCCGCAGGCCTTCGCCCGCTCCACCATCTCACGCCGCGGAATCTTCTGCAGGATGCCCTCGCGCACCGCTTCATGCGGCACGAGGAGTTCCGCGAGGACCGTGCGCCCACGATAGCCCGTGCCGTGGCATGCAGCGCAGCCGCGGCTCTGGTAGAGCTGTGTGCCCTCTGCGCACGCAAAGAACGCCGCCTCATCAGAGCCCTCTGCGACGCGGTACGCTTCGCGGCAATCCGGGCAGAGCCTGCGCACGAGCCGCTGCGAGACGATGCCCGAGAGCGTCGCCGCTAAGAGATACGGCGCGATGCCCATCTCGAGCATGCGGTAGAGCGCCGAGACGGCATCCTCCGTGTGGATCGTCGTCATCAGGAGATGACCTGTCAGCGCGATGCGCACGGCCATGGCCGCCGTCTCCTCGTCGCGTATCTCGCCGAGCAGGATGCCCGTGACATCCTGACGCAGCACCGCGCGCAGGCCCGCGACGAACGTCATGCCCGCCTTCGGATGGATCTGCACCTGATTGACGCCCGGCAGGATGCGCTCTATCGGGTCCTCGAGCGTCACGAGGTTGCGCGACTCCGTGTTGAGCTCCGTCAGTGCGGCGTAGAGCGAGGACGTCTTGCCCGAGTTCATCGGGCCGCAGAGCACGATCATGCCGGCGGGCCGGTGGATGAGCTCGCGCAAGAGCGCCGTGTCCTCCTTTGAAAAGCCGAGCTCATCGAGCGAGAAGAGCTGCGCCGAGACATCCATCAGGCGCATGACGATGACTTCGCCCGATGAGGCGGGCAGCGAGGACACGCGGATGTCGATGCGCCTGCCCTTTGGCTGGAACAAGATGTGGCCGTCCTGCGGCTGCTGGTGCACGGCGATGTCCATGCCCGCCATGACTTTGATGCGCGACGTCACCGCCGGGCCGAGATTCGCAGGCATCGTCATAGTCTCGCGTAGGATACCGTCAATGCGAAAGCGCAGCCGGACCCGCATCTCCTGCGGCTCCAGATGGATGTCGCTCGCATGCAGGGCCACCGCCCGCTCAAGCAAATGGTCGACGAGCCGGATGATGCCCGGCACCTCCGACCGCATGCCATAGCGCACCTCCCGCACCGACTCCCGCACGAGATTCTGCCAAAGCAATTCTGGCGTCTCCAACACAATCCCCCCTGTTCTACGCTTCATTCTCAACTGTATTCTCAATTACTATTTCTACAAGATATGAGAAAATCCTTTATATTCTGAACAAGAAGTCAGCAGAGCACACGACCACAGCAAAAAGCGGCCCACCACCTTGTGGCAGACCGCCTTGCAGCCATTCTCCTTTGCAGCGCATCGCTCATATCACGGCATGGCACAGCTATGTCATCCCCGTGCAGCTCGCGCTTCACGACTCATTGACGCGTTTGCCCGTGATGTGCTCCGGCGTCAGCTCGAGCATCAGCATGCGCGGGCCGGCGTGCTCGATCTCGTTGTCGAGGTACGCCTTGTCCTGCGTGAACTTCTCGCCGAGCAGCCGCGCAAAGCGCAGTGCCATCTCCTTATCCTCGAGCACGCGCATGCGGCCAAAGACGATGACACTGCGGAACGTCAGCGACCATTCGACGCCATCCTCATGATGCCCATCACCCACGATGCAGTACGAGACCTTGTCGCACGCGCGAATCGCATCGAGCTTGTGGCCCGCCAACGCACAGTGGAAATAGAGCTTGCCGCTCTCCTCATCGTAGTAATGATCGAGCGGTACGCCATAAGGATACCCATCATCCCCAAGCACCGAAAGCACCCCGCGCTTCTCCCGCTTCATGATCGCCACGCACTCCTCCGCCGGCAGCTGCTGCTTAAACCGTCTCATCTTGCGAAACATCATATCACACATCTCCAATCATCTCATTGTGCAGATCAATAATTGTTGAAATCTTAATTTTTTCCTTTGTTCCTTTGATAAATTTCTTTATCAAAAATAGAAATCCTGCTTTTTATGAGTAGATTAACATTCCTGCATGCAAAAACGCCTCCGAGAAGCATTGCTGCTCTCGAAGGCGTTTGTTTACTGAGTTCAGTCTTTCATGCCGCTGCCTATCCCGTCTGCCTCGGGGTAGAGGCTGCGGTATTTGTGTTCGGTCAGCAGGACTTTGCGGACGTATTCGCGGGTTTCCTTGTAGGGGATTGCGTCGATGTCGTGGAAGTCGGCGGGCCAGCCGTATTCGCGGATCCAGGACTGGACGTTGCCTCGGCCGGCGTTGTAGGCGGCGAGGGCGAGGACGTCGTTGCCGTCGAATTCGTGCTGCAGGGTGCTCAGGTACCAGATGCCGTAGCGGATATTGCGCTCGGGCTCGTGGATGGCCTCGATGGAATACGAGGGGTCTTCGAGCTGGCCGGCAATCCACTCGGCGGTGTCGGGCATGAGCTGCATGAGGCCGATGGCGCCGCGGTGCGAGTGCACGCCGTCCTGGAACTTGCTCTCGGTCTTGATGACGGCGATGGCCAAGTACGGGTCGACGCGGTAGCGGTCAGAGTAGGTCTCGACGGTGTCACGATATGGGAAGGGATAGAGGTAGTGGCGCTGGAAGGCCTCGGACGCGAAGGTCAGGTAGATGGCAAACGCGAGGAAGATGACGGCACTCGCGATGGCGTAGAGGTACTTGCGGTGTGCCGTCCTGCGCGCCTGTGCGACGCGCTCCAGAAAATCAGGTCGTTTCAAATGTGGGTCTCTTCCTTCCTGCTGTTTGATCCTGCCGCTTGATGCGGCTGCTTCTGCCAGAGGACGTGCAGCCTCTCCATGAGCTCCTGCTCCGTGCCGCTGTTGTCGATGATGACGTCGGCGAGCCGGCGCTTCTCTGATAGCGGCATCTGCGCGGCGATGCGGCGCGTCGCCTCCTCGCGGCTGTAGCCATTGCGGCTCTGCAGGCGCGCGAGCTGCAGGGGCTCTGGCACGTCGATCAGCCATGATTCGTCGACATGCGCCTGCCAGCCCGTCTCGAAGAGCAGGGGGATGTCGAGGATGACAGCGGGCTCCCCTGCCGCCTCAGCGCGCTCGAGCTCCTGCTCTATGGCCCTGCGGATCACGGGATGCGCCGTCTCATCGAGCCAGCGCTTCTCGGCGGGGTCGGCAAAGGCAATCTGACCGATGCGGCGCCGATTGAGCTGCCCGTCCGGCAGGATGACGCCCTCGCCGAAATGCGCACGGTAGGCTTCGTAGAGCGGTGCCTGCGGCTCCATAAGCCCATGCGCGATGGCGTCGGCATCAATGATGCAGGCCCCCCAGCCGCGCAGGATGGCCGAGGCCGTGCTCTTGCCGCTCGCGATGCCACCCGTCAGGCCGATGCGCTTCATGGTTCCATCCCCTTCTCTAAAAATCAATGCATACTTCAAGATGATAGTACCAATCAACTCTAAAAAACGCATGAAAGTAACGCCCGCAAAATCAGAAGCCCCTGATGAAGATGCCACTCAGACAGATACTCCCCTTACGGGGAGGAACTATCTTTCAGTGCTGACAATACGGACAGAAATGCGTGCCGCGGCCGCCGACGGTAATCTTCTCGATGGGTCGGCCGCAAGTGGGGCACGGCTTGCCTGCGCGGTGGTAGACGCAGAGGTGCTCCTGATGGCGGCCGTAGCCGCCCTCGCCGTTGCGGTAGTTGCGGAAGGTCGTGCCACCGTCGGCAAGGCCGTCGCGAAGGACGTGCTGGATGGCCGCTGCGAGCTTCTTGCACTCTGCCTGGGTCAGGCTGCCGGCCTCGCGGCGCGGATGGATCCCTGCGAGGAACAGGGACTCATCGGCGTAGATATTGCCGAGCCCTGCGATGCGGCGCTGGTCGAGCAGGAACGACTTGATGGGCTGCTTCCTGCCGCGGATGGCCTGCGCGAGATACGCCGGCGTGAAGGCCTCTGACAAGGGCTCCGGCCCGAGCGACTGGAGGCCCGACACGGCAATCTCCTCGCCTGCGGCAAAGCCGTAGACGCAGCCGAAGGTGCGCACGTCGGCGAAGACGAGCGCACCGCCGCCCGCGAGGTGGAAGACCATGCGCGCGTAGGCGTCGCGCTGGTTGCCGGACGGGTCGTAGACGAGGCTGCCCGTCATGCGCAGGTGGAAGACGATGGTGCTGCCGTCCTGCAAGTCGAGCAGCAGGTACTTGCCGCGGCGCCGCATGCCCTTCATGCGCTTGCCTGCGACGAGCGACTGGAATGCCTCGGGCTCCGGGTACTTTAGCTGGCGCGTCAGCAGGATGTCGGCACAGGCGATCGTGCGGCCCGGCAGCTGCTCATCGAGGTACTGGCGGATGATTTCTACCTCAGGAAGTTCTGGCATCGCGCGTCCCTCCTCTCACTTTGCTTCGGCCCAATTGCGGCCCCAGTGGATGTCGATGATGAGCGGCACGGAGAGCGCCACGACGTGCTCCATCGACTCGCGCAGGATGGCCTGCACCACATCGAGCTCGCTCTCGACGACTTCGAGCACGAGCTCATCGTGGACCTGCAGCAGGATGCGGCTCTTGACGCCCGCCTCCTTGAGCCTATGATAGGCGGCGATCATCGCGAGCTTGATGACATCGGCGGCCGTGCCCTGTATCGGCGTGTTCATGGCCATGCGCTCGGCGAGCATGCGCTGGTTGAAATTGCGGCTCTTGATGGCGGGCAGCTCGCGGCGGCGGCCGAACATCGTCGTGACGTAGCCCGTCTCATGTGCTTCGGCGACGACCTTGTCCATGAAGGCGCGCACGCCGGGGTAGCGCTCGAAATAGCGGCTGATGTAGTCGCCGGCTTCCTTGCGCGAGATGTGCAGGTTGCGCGCGAGGCCGAAGTCGCTGATGCCGTAGACGATGCCGAAGTTGACGGCCTTCGCATGGCGGCGCAGCTCCGGCGTGACTTCTTCCAAGGGGATGCCGAAGACCTCAGCGGCTGTGCGCGCGTGGATGTCTTGGCCGCGCTTGAACACATCGATGAAGTTCTCGTCGCCCGACATGTGTGCGAGCAGGCGCAGCTCGATCTGCGAATAGTCGGCCGACAGGAGGTAGTCATACCCCTCGCCCGGCTCAAACAGCGCGCGGATCATGCGCCCTTCTTCCGTGCGCACGGGGATGTTCTGGAGGTTGGGGTCAGAGCTCGAGAGGCGGCCCGTCGCCGTGACCGTCTGGTTGAAGCTCGTGTGGACACGGCCCGTGTCCGTGCGGATGAGCCCCGTGATGCCGTCGAGGTAGGTCGACTTGAGCTTGCTCCAGAGGCGGTAGGCGAGGATCTGCTCGACGATCGGGTGCTCGAGGCGCAGGCTCTCGAGCACCTCGGCATTCGTCGAGTAGCCCGTCTTTGTCTTCTTGCGCACGGGCAGGTCGAGCTCTTCAAACAGCACGGTGCCGAGCTGCTTGGGCGAATTGAGGTTGAATGTATGGCCCGCCATCTCGTAGATGGACTGCTCGATCGTCTGCAGGCGGTCAGCGACCTCCTCCGTCTTCTCGGCGAGGTGCGCGCGGTTGACGTAGACGCCGTTCTGCTCCATCGCGGCGAGGACTTCGACGAGCGGCAGCTCGACCGTTTTCATGAGGTGCGTGAGCTCTTCTTCCTCGAGTTTCGCACCGAGCAGCGGATAGAGGCGGCTGATGGTCTTGGCCTCCCAGACGGCCCTGCTCCGCTCGTCGGCAAACGATTCGGGTGCCATCTCCTGCAGGTACTTCTGCGAGAGCTCTGGCAGGGCGTATTTCGAGCGCTCCGGCTCCAGGAGATATGCTGCGAGCTCGATATCGAAGAAGTCGTTCTGCCCCCTGACACCTGCCTGGTCGTAGCGCTTAAGGCCAAAGACGGCCACTTGTTTCTCCGATTCAAGCAGGCTCAGCAGCGCGGGGAAGGCCGCGCTGTCCTTCGGCACGAAGCCGGCCTTCTCTGCATCCGGTCTCGCCACGACGGCCAAGCCCTCAATCGAGACAAACGGCGCGAGGCCCTCGAAGATACCGGAGACGGCCAGATACGGCGCCTCGGCCGCGGCCCTGACGGCCGTCTCATCCCAGAGATCATAGGAGAGGTCCTCTGCGGCCGCATCTCCTGTATCGCCGAGGTCGAGCGCCAGCTCAGCTGGTCCGTAAAGGCGCTCGAAATTGCGCCAGACGGCGCGCAACTCGTGCGCGTCACAGAACGCCTGCATCTTCTCCATGTCCGGCTGGATGCGGTAGTCCGCCTCGACAAACTCGAACTCCGGCACATGGAGCTCGATCGTCGCGAGCTCCTTCGAGAGGCGTGCCTGGTCGGCGTATTCCATCAGGCGCTCCTTGAGCTTCTTGCCGGAGACATCCTCCACATGTGCGAGCACGTTCTCGACGGAACCGTAGGCCAGCAGCAGCTTCGAAGCTGTCTTCGGGCCGACACCCGGGATGCCCGGGATGTTATCGGACGTATCGCCCATGAGTCCCTTGAGATCGATGAGCTTGAGCGGCTCAAAGCCATACTCCTCCTCAAAGGCAGCCGTGTCATAGTCCTTGAGCTCCGAGATGCCCTTCTTGGTCAAGAGCACGCGCAGGTTTGGCCGCACGAGCTGCAGGGCGTCGCGGTCGCCCGTGACGACGCGCACATCATAGCCCTCAGCCGCGGCCTGCGTCGCGAGCGTGCCGATGATGTCGTCGGCCTCGTAGTTGTCCTTCTCGAGGAACGGGATGCCCATGTTCGCGGCGAACTCGCGCAGGAGTGGGAACTGCGAGAGGAGTTCCTCCGGCGTCTTGTCGCGCGTGCCCTTGTAGTCGGCATAGCGCTCCGTGCGGAAGGTATGGCGGCTCTTGTCAAAGGCCAGCGCCATGAGGTCGGGCTGCTGCTCGGCAATGAGCTTCGTCAGCATGTTTGAGAAGCCGAAGATGGCCCCCGTCGGCTGACCATGCGAATCGCTGAGATCTGGTGGCAGTGCGTAAAAGGCGCGGAAGATCAGACTGCTGCCGTCGAGAACGAGGAAGCGCTTCTGCTCGCTGCTGTGTTCCTGCTTCACGTAGGTTCCCCCTTTTCTTCTAGAAAGCGAAAGGGACCAGCGCTTGCCGGTCCCGGATAAAATCTGATGCGGATAACCGCTTATTTTGCTTTTGCTTCGGCCTTGACATCCTTGGCTGCTGCTTTTGCATCCGTCACGGCTGCCTTAGCGTTCTTGGCAGTTTCTTTCGTAGCCTCGGCATAGACTTCAGCCTCGGTCTTGGCCGTGCCATTCTCGACAGCCTTGCCGTTCTCGACGACCGGTACGGTCTCCTGCTTCTTGGTCTGCGTCTTCAGCTCGAACTTGCCAGCATTGAGGCCGCCGTCGAGGTGATAGAGCGTGGCGACGTCGTCGGCATTGCAATAGAGCGTGTCCTTCTTCTTGTAGCCGACAGCCTGGCCATAGGAGCTCACGAGCACCTTCTCCTCCGGCTTCCAGCCGAGGGATACCTTAGCGGCCTCGGCGAGGTCGACAGCCGGCAGGTACGTAATGTCATCCTGTACGACGGCCTTGCCCTTGAGCTTCTGGCCGTTGACGTAGAGCGGATAGACCTTTGCGACATACGTCGGGTTGCCGTCCGATGCCTGGATCTTCTGCTCGACATCGGCATCCGTGACGAAATCAGACACGCCGTAGCCAGCGAGCCACTTGTTGACGTCAGCCGTCGTGACATTCTGCCAGCCGTAGCCGTCCGGATAGATGTAATAGGCAATCTGGTCGTCCGGCGTCTTCTCGACGACGATGCGGTTGTAGGTGATCTCAACCGGCGTGCCGACCTCTACCATGTCGTAGATCTTCTCGACGTCTTCCTCATGCATGCGGATGCAGCCGTTGGAGACGTAATGACCGATCGACTCCGGACGGTTCGTGCCGTGGATGCCGTAGTTGCCGCCGATGCCGATCCAGCGATAGCCGAGCGGGTTCGACGGGCCGGACGGGATGGATGCGGAGGCATCGCCCGGGTCCGTCCAGGTCGGGTTGACTTCCTTGTCGATGACCTTATAGTAACCCGTCGGCGTCGGCGTCGAGACCTTGCCCGGGCCGACCGGATAGAGGGCGACCTTCTGGTTGTCGCGGATGGCGGCAATCGAGCGGGCAGCGAGGTTGATGACGAGTTTATCTGCAAGTTCTACCTTGGCCGGTGCTTCAGCCTTGGCAGCCGTCTCCTTTGCAGGAGCAGCGGCCGTCGTCGTGGCCGTCGTCGTGACGAGCGGCTGGCCCGGCTGCGTGACGAGCGAGACGACTTCGTCACTTGACTCAGCAGCGAAGACCGTTCCGGCTGCACTCGTCACGAGCGCAGCGCTGAGCATACCAGCGCAAACTTTTTTCCACATAGTCATAGTCAAAATCTCTTTTCTTTGGATATTATGCCGATTTCCCCGGCACACCACTACATACTACCATGTTCGCAGATGTTTTGCAACGAGCGCCCTGCAAAATCTTGCAGGATGGTTAAAATCAGCTCTCCTGCTGACGGTGCGCCATGGCCTTGTCGTAGATGGCCTGCAGCTCTTCTTTGCTGAACTGGTAGCGCTCGTTGCAGAAGTGGCAGCAGACTTCGGCATGGCCGTCCTCAATGAGGGACTCGAGGTCGGACTGGCCGAGGCTCAGCAGGACCTCGCTGATGCGCTCCTTCGAGCACGGGCAGCGGAAGGCAAGCTCGGTCGTCGTCAGGTAGTCGACGGCAAAGCCCTGCAAGAGCTCGGCGATGATGCCCTTGGCGTCGAGGCCGTGCTCGACCATATGCGAGACGGAGTTGACCTTCTTGAGGTTGGCCTCGAGCTTGTCGATGGTCTCATCCGTCGCGTCGGGCATGGGCTGGATGATGAAGCCGCCCGCGCCGATGCAGGCCATCTCCTCGCCCGCATGGCCAATGAGGACGCCGAGGCCGACGCTCGACGGCGTCTGCTCCGAGACGTAGAGGTACTTCGTCAGGTCGTCGGCGATCTCGCCGTCCGTCAGCGGCGCGCTGCCCGTGACAGGGTTGCGCAGGCCCGTGAAGCGTGTGACGGTGACCGTGCCGTCCGTGCCGACACCGCCGCCGACATCGATCTTGCCTTTGGCGTTCTGCGGCAGGTCGACGTACGGGTTGGTGACGTAGCCGCGCACGAAGCCCTCCGGCGTCGCGTCAGCCGTGACTTTGCCGAGCGGCCCATGGCCATCGAATGTGACCGTAAGTGCCTCGCGGTTCTTGAGGTTGGCCGCGAGCAGCAGTGCGCCCGTCATCGTGCGGCCGAGCGCAGCGGCGGCGACGGGGTGGCAGCCATGGCGGCGGATGGCCTCATTGACGAGGTCCGTGGTGACTGCGGCGTAGACGCGCACGCCGTCTGCCACCGCTTTGACGAGATGATCCTTCATAGTATCGTTTTTTCCTTTCTCAACGTATCTGATTCTATCTCAGAGGGCGAGCTCGTGGAGCACGTCGCCCGTATCGATGTCGAAGATGCGGATGGTGCCATTCTCGAGCACGGCGACCGTGTTGCGGCCGTCGGCGCGCTTGGAGAGTGCAGCCGAGCCCGGGTTGAGGAACACGGTCGCGCCGCGCTTCTCGAGGACGGTCTGGTGGATGTGGCCGCTGATGAAGAGGTCGGCCTTGAGATGCTTCGCCATCGCATCCTTCTCGGCATCGCTCATGACGGCGTCGCCGTGCGTGACGATGATGCGCAGGCCCTCCCAGACGACGTAGGCGTACGGCGCCTCGATCGGCAGGTCGAGGCAGCTCGCGTCGACGGAGGAGTCGCAGTTGCCCTTGGCGATGACGACGGGGATGTCGCAGCTGTTGATGCGCGCGACGAGCCCGGCCGGATTGTAGTCGGCCTTCATCGGATTGCGCGGGCCGTGGTAGAGCACGTCACCTGCATGCAGGATGAGGTCGGCGCCCTTGAAGAAGCGCTCGCAGGCATTGGCCCAGGCCATCTCATGGCCGTGTGTATCGCTGATGATCCCGATTTTCATGAGGATTCCCCTTTCTTATCTATATCGCAATCGTATCGGTTGTCTTCAGTTATCTATGATTATCTATGGGTACAGCAAGACCGCTGGCCGTTGCCCTCTGGCAGCGGTCAACGGTCTCTTGTATCTCATTTACTTCCAATTTGCTGGCGTTCTGGCACTCAGCCGAGCTTCTTCAGGAGGTTGGCCATCTCCATGGCGGACATAGCACCGTCGGCGCCCTTGTTGCCCGCCTTCGTGCCGGCGCGCTCGATGGCCTGCTCGATGTTCTCCGTCGTCACGACCGAAAAGATTGTCGGCACGCCCGTCTGCATGCCGACCTGCGCGATGCCCTTCGAGGCCTCGTTGCAGACGTAGTCGTAATGCGTCGTCGAGCCGCGGATGACAGCGCCGAGGCAGATGACGGCGTCGTACTTGCCCGATTCCGCCATCTTCTTGGCGACGATCGGCAGCTCAAACGCGCCCGGCACCCAGGCAACGTCGATGTCATCGTCGTTCGTCTCGTGGCGGTGCAGCGTGTCGAGTGCGCCGCCCAAGAGCTTGCTCGTGATGAATTCATTGAAGCGGGCGACGACGATGCCGAACTTCAGCCCCTTGCCGGATACAAAACCTTCATATACATTTGCCATGTGTGTTTCCTCCCTTGCTCTCATAGCCTTCTCTTACTTCAGCGTGTCGTCGCTGAAGAGATGGCCCATCTTGACTTTCTTGACCGTCAGGTAGCGCTTGTCGAACTTATTGGCGTGGACCTGCAGCGGCACGCGGCCCGTGATCTCGAGGCCGTAGCCCTCGAGGCCGGCGCGCTTGGCCGGGTTGTTGGTCATCAGGCGGATGCTCGTGAGGCCGAGGTCCGCAAGGATCTGAGCGCCGATGCCGTAGTCGCGCAGGTCGGGCGCGAAGCCGAGCTCGACGTTGGCCTCGACCGTGTCGCGCCCCTTGTCCTGCAGCGCATAGGCGCGCATCTTGTTGGCGAGGCCGATGCCGCGGCCTTCCTGGCGCATGTAGAGCACGACGCCCTCGCCCTCTGCCTCGATTTTCTTGAGTGCGAGCGCGAGCTGGTCGCCGCAGTCGCAGCGCATGGAGCCGAGCGCATCGCCCGTGAGGCACTCCGAGTGGACGCGCACGAGCACGTCCTTCTTGCCGCGCACATCGCCCTTGACGATGGCAATGTCGCACTTGTTGTTGAGCTCGTTCTCGTAGGCGTGGATGCGGAAGTGGCCGTACTTGCTCGGGAAGTCGACGTCGGCGACCTCGTGTACGAAGTTCTCCGTGCGCTTGCGGTACTCGATGAGCGACTGGACCGTGATGATGTGGAGGCCGTGCTTCTTGGCGAACTCCTTGAGGCGTGGCGTGCGCATCATATGGCCGTCATCGTCCATGATCTCGCAGCAGAGGCCTGCCGGGTAGAAGCCTGCGAGGCGCGCGAGGTCCGTCGTCGTCTCCGTGTGGCCGGCGCGGCGCAGCACGCCGCCCTCGACGGAGCGCAGCGGGAAGACGTGGCCCGGACGGCGGAAGGACGCCGGCTTCGCCTTCGGGTCGAGCAGCTTCTTGATCGTGTGGCAGCGCTCGAAGGCCGAGATGCCCGTCTCCGTGTCGTAGGCATCGATCGAGACGGTGAAGGCCGTCTCGTGGTTGTCCGTGTTGTTGACGACCATCTGGCCGATGTTGAGCTCGTCGAGGCGCTTGCCGTCAATCGGCGTGCAGATGAGCCCCTTGGCGTACGTCGCCATGAAGTTGATGTCCTCCGGCGTGACCGTCGCAGCGGCGACAATCAGGTCGCCCTCGTTCTCGCGGTCCTCATCGTCGACGACGACGACCATCTTGCCGTTCTTGATATCCTCGATGGCCTGTTCCACCGTTGCAAAATCTGACATGTGTTTCACTCCAATTCTTTATCGTATCTCGTTATTGTAAATCAATTATAATCAATTATCATAAAGGGTTCAAAGGGCTCAGAAGCCGTTCTCGAGCAGGAACGCGCGCGTGAGAGCACTCTTCTCCGGCACAGCCTTGCTGCCCTCCTGTGTATAGACCCTCTGCATCATCTTCTCGACGTACTTGCCGATGACATCCGTCTCAATGTTGAGGATGCTGCCGGCCTTCTTTTCGCGGAGGTTCGTGACCTCGCGCGTGTGCGGGATCAGCGAGACCGTGAAGTCTTCTTCCGTGACGGCGGCGACCGTCAGGCTGATGCCGTCGAGGGCGACGGAGCCCTTCTCGACGATGCCGCGCAGGATGGCGGGCTCGACTGCTACCTTGAGCAGCAGCGCATTGCCCTCCCTCTCGAGCGAGCGGATGCTGCCCGTGCCGTCGATATGGCCGCTGACGATATGGCCGCCGAGCCGCGAGGAAAGCGAGAGCGCCCGCTCGAGATTGACGGGACTGCCCTTCTTGAGCTCCGCGAGCGACGTGCGCCGCACCGTCTCCGGCATGACGTCCGCCGTGAAGTGATGGCGGTCAAACGAGGTGACCGTCAGGCAGATGCCGTTGACGGCGATGCTGTCGCCTAGATGCACATCCGTGAGGACCGTCTCGGCCGCGATGGCAAGCGAGCCGCCGCCGATGCGCTGCACCGTGCCGACTTCTTCTATGATACCAGTAAACATGACCTCTCCTCCCTGCCGCAATCAGTGCCGCGTGTAGGCGGTCAGCAGGATGTCGCCCGCCATCTCCTCGACCTGGATGCCTGAAAGCTCGACACAGTCCTTGAGCGCGGCAAAGCCCTCGCCCTCGACCGGCGTCAGCGCCTCGCTGCCGCCGATGAGCTTCGGCGCGATGAAGGCGTAGACCTTGTCGACAAGCCCTGCCCGCAAGAGCGAGAAGTTGACTCTGCCGCCGCCCTCGACAAAGACGGAGCAGATCTCGCGCTGGCCGAGCATCTGCATGAGGGCCCTGAGGTCGACATGCGCGCCCTTGCCCGCGCGCACGACCTCGACGCCTGCCGCCTCGAGCGCCTCACAGCGCTCTGCTGGTGCCTGCTCCGTCACGGCCACGATGGTCTTGGCCTGACCGTCGCAGACGACCTTCGCCGTCAGCGGCGTGCGCGCCTGGCTGTCGACGATGATGCGGACGGGGTTCTTGCCCGTGCCGTCCGGCAGCCGCGTCGTCAGGCTCGGGTCGTCGTGGAGTACCGTGCCAATGCCGACGAAGATGCCGTCGTAGCGGTCGCGGTATTCGTGGACGCGGCGGCGCGAGGTCTCATTCGTGATCCACTGCGACTCGCCCGTCCGCGTCGCGATCTTGCCGTCGAGCGTCATCGCCGTCTTGAGCGCGACGAACGGGATCTTCTCGGGCACCCACTTGAGGAATACCTCGTTGAGCCGTCTCGCCTCCTCCTCGAGGACGCCGCAGACCGTTTCGACGCCAGCGTCTTCGAGTATCTTGATGCCGCGGCCCGCGACGAGCGGATTCGGGTCCTTCATCGCGATGACGCAGCGCTTGATGCCTGCCTCCACCACAGCCTTGGCGCACGGGCCCGTGCGCCCGTAATGCGAGCACGGCTCGAGCGTCACGTAGAGCGTCGCGCCCTTCGCGAGCTCGCCTGCCATGCGCAGCGCGTGGATCTCCGCATGCGGCGTGCCGGCCTTGCGGTGCCAACCCGCGGCGACGATGCGGCCGCCCTGCACGATGACGGCGCCGACCATCGGGTTCGGCGAGGTCCGCCCCTCGGCATTGCGCGCGAGCTCCAGCGCCTCCCGCATGAACTCTTCATCCTGCATTTTCCATCACCTCAAACTATCAAACTCTGTTTTCTTTGATGGACCTGCTCATGAGACACGAGAAAACAAAAAGCCGCCGGAAGATCTTCTTCCGACGGCTCTCTTACATGCAAATCACACGTACATGCCTTTTCTCATCCCGACTATACGGTCGGCTCCGGAATCTCACCGGATCATGCCCCGGAAATCCAGGGCTCGCGGGCTCTACCGCCGGTGGGGAAATGCTCCCCGCCTCAAAGACAAATCTCTATGACCTATGATAGCACAGTTCCGCGCTCCTGTCTACTCATCTGCGCAATCGCTCAGATGAAAGAAGGAGCGCGGAACTGTCTCAAAACTGTATCAAAGGCATATCAGCGCGGACGCATCATGCGCCCTTCTTCGGCAGGGCGGCGTGGCCACCCATGCAGTGGCCGCTGCATGCCGAGCAGTTGCCGCCGCAGCAGTCCTCCCGCCCCATGCGGAAATTCCGGTAGACATGGCGCAGCGCGTAGTAGAGACCCACTGCGACGATTGCGCCGGTGATAAAGGTTGCCATTTCAATCCCTCCATTCAGATACAATTGATTATACACGCATGTACCGCTGTGGTACAGGGCTTATTCAAAGCCGAGCAGGCGGCCGATCTGGTAGACCAACAGCGAAACGAACCAGGCAATCGCGAACATGTAGAGCGCGGAGAACGCGACCCATTTCCAGCCGCCCGCTTCCTTCTTGATCGTGCCGAGCGCCGTCACGCAAGGCGTGTAGAGCTGCGAGAAGACCATGAAGGCAAAAGCCGAGAGGCTCGTGAAGGCCGTGGCCATGCCCGTCTGCATCATCGTGGTTGCCGTATCGGCGGCATCCTCTGCCTCCGTCGAGACATCGCCGGCACCGTAGAGAATACCGATCGTCGCGACGACCGTCTCCTTCGCCATGATGCCCGAGAGGACAGCTGCGCCAGCCTCCCAGGTGTCGAAGCCCTGGAAGACGAAGAGATGCGACATCCAGCTGCCGACCGTCGCGAGGATGGAGTCCTCGATCTCAGCCGGGCCGCTGAAGTTGTAGTTCGACATGACCCAGAGCAGGACGGATGCGGCAAAGATGATGGTACCGGCTTTGATGAGGTAACCCTTGCCCTTGTCCCAGGTCTCGAGGAGGACCGTCTTCATATCCGGTACGCGGTACGGCGGCAGCTCGAGAAGGAAGGTCGAGCCCTTGTCCTTGAAGATGGTCGAGCCGAGGCCTTTGGCGACGACGATGGCCATGACCATGCCGATGATGTACATCGCGAAGACGACGTTGGCGGCGTTATCCGGGAAGAACATCGCGGCGAAGAGTGCCATGATCGGCAGCTTTGCACCGCAGGTGAGGAACGGCGTGACGAGGATGGAGACCATGCGGTCCTTCTCCGAGTCGAGTGCGCGCGCGCCCATGATGGCCGGCACGCCGCAGCCAAAGCCCATCATCAGCGGCATGACGCCTTTGCCCGTCAGGCCGCAGCGGCGCATGATCGGGTCCATGATGAAGGCGATGCGGGCCATGTAGCCCGTGCCGTCGAGGAAGGACAGGCAAAAGAACAGGACGAAGATCAGCGGCACGAACGTCAGCACCGCGCCGACGCCCGAGATGATGCCGTCACAGACGAGCGAGACCATCCAGTCCGCTACGCCGGCATCCGTCAGGAAGTCCGTCATGAAGTCGACGAAGTCCGTGTTAATGGCATCGTCGAGAAAATCCGCAATCGGCTGGCCAATCCAGGTGAACGTGATCTGGAAGACCGCGTAGAGGATCAAGAGGAAAATCGGCAGGGCCAGGAAGCCGTTCGCGAGGAAGTGGTCGATCTTCTCGGACTTCGACTGACCGACATTGCCCATGTCGACGGCCTGCGCCATAATCTTGTCGATGAGCGCGTAGCGGGCCTCGATGATGGCCTCTTCCTTATCGCTCTCCGACTGGCTGCCCGCCTTGATGGCCTGTACTTTGTCGATGTGCTCCTGCACCTGCGGGCTCACATGATACTGCGACATGACCGTGCTCGTGAAGACATCGAGCAGCTTCTTCGTGCTCTTGCTGCTGCGGCCGACGGTCTCGACGACCGGCATGCCGATGGCCTCTTCGAGCTTCTTCACGTCGATCTTGATGCCGCGGCGCGCCGCATCGTCCTGCATGTTGAGGTCGATGAGCAAAGGGATGCCCTGCTCGAGGAGCTGGACCGTCAAAAAGAGGTTGCGCTCGATGTTCGAGCTGTCGACGACGTCCATGACGAGGTCGAGCTTGTTGTTCATGAGGTAGTCGATGACGATCTTCTCCTCCGGGCTGCGCGCGTTGACGCTGTACGTGCCCGGCAGGTCGACGATCGAGATGGCGCGGTCCTTGTAGCGCGTGTAACCGACTTTCTTGTCGACCGTGACGCCCGGCCAGTTGCCGATCTTCTGGCGCGCGCCGGTGAGTTCGTTGAAGATAGTGGATTTACCGGTATTCGGATTGCCGGTCAATGCTACTGCTAATGTTGACATAGATGAAAATACGTCTCCTTTCGCTGCTTGCCCCAGGGCGATTGCCCCAGAGGTCTGCCTTGCTGCTTTGTACCGTTTATCCAGGGGTCAGCCGACCTGCTGAACTTCGATGTTCTCGGCATCTGCCTTGCGCAGAGCGAGGTTGTACGAGCGCACGCCGATGGCGATTGGGTCACCGAGCGGTGCGGAGCGAAGGACTTTGACCTTCGTTCCCGGGATCAGCCCCATCGTCATCATGCGCTGCTTCAGGTCCGATTCGTGGATCTTGACGATCTTCAGCGTCATGCCGGTCTTGCCGTCTTTAAGTGTCAAATCAAACGCCTCCTAAATGCATCTCAATGCATTATGATAATGAGATTATTTCTTATACGATTATGATAGCCCATCTCATTATCAACTGTCAAGGCGAAACGCGGGCTTTTTGAAAAATATTTTCAGTAGCAATGGCAAATATGAAAAAATCACTCCGACCAGCGCAAACGCGCATAGTCGGAGTGATACAACAGGCAGTCAGGCAGTCGGACTTCTGGCGGTCTCAGTCCGACGATCAGCATTCAGTGTCGGACTAACGCCACGGGCGAGAGCACACGCCTGCCCGCCCGGTCGGTGAATGAGTCGGCCTCGACGCCGAAGACGTCGGCCAGCAGCTCTGCCGAGATGACGTCCTGGGGACTTCCCTGCCGCACGATGCAATGCTCGTGCAGCACGGCGACGGCATCGGCGTACTGCAGGGCGTGGTTGATGTCGTGCAGGACCATGACGACGGTCATGCCGTACTGCCGGTTGACCGCGGCGATAATCTGCATGACTTCGAGCTGATGGGCCATGTCGAGGTACGTCGTCGGCTCGTCGAGCAGCAAGACTTTGGGCTGCTGCGCGAGCACCATAGCAAGGAAGGCGCGCTGGCGCTCGCCGCCCGAGAGCGACTGCACCTCGCGCCCCTGTAGATTTGCGACATGCGTGACCTCCATGGCCCAGTCGACGGCCTCGCGGTCTTTTTGGGGATCCTCCGCGCGGAAGTACGAGCGGTAGGGAAAGCGGCCGCAGTCGACGAGGCGCCGCACCGTCATGTCCGCCGGCGCCTCGACGCCCTGCGGCAGCACGGCGAGCCTGCGCGCGAGTGCCTGCCGCTTGAACTCGTGGATGTCGCGCCCCGCCAGCAGGACTCTGCCCGAGGTGGGCCGCGCAAGGCCTGCGAGCAGGCGCAGCAGCGTCGACTTGCCCGCGCCGTTCGGCCCGATGATGGCCGTGCGGCGGCCCGCTTCGATGGCGAGCGAAAGGTCCGCGAGAATCGTCGCATGGCCCACGCGGTACGAGAGATGGTCTGCCGAGAGTATCGTCGTCATAATTGCCTCCTGAGCAGGAACAAGAAGAACGGCGCGCCGAGCGCGGCCATGATGATGCCCACGGGCAGCTCCACCGGCGCGAAGGCCACGCGCGCGAACGTGTCGCTATAGAGCAGCGTTGCCGCGCCGAGGAGCGCGGCGGCCGGCAGCAGCGCGCGGTGGTCGGAGCCGACGAGCAGCCGAGCCACGTGCGGCACGATGAGGCCGACGAAGCCGAGCAGGCCGACGACAGCGACGGCGCTCGCCGCGAGGATGGCCGCGACGGCCGTCAGCGCGAGGCGCGTGAGCTCGACGCGCATGCCGAGGCTGCGCGCCATCGCATCGCCGAGCTGCAGGATGTTGAGGTGGCGTGCGGCGATGACGGCGAGCACGAAGCCCACGAGCGTGTAGGGCCAGAGCATCGCCACGTGCGGCCAGCTGCGCGCCGAGAGGCCGCCGACCATCCACATGAGCGCATTGTGCACGCGGTCGCTGTAGAGGATCATCAGGGCCGAGATGCCGGCGCCGAGAAAGGCGGAGACGGCCACGCCCGCAAGGATGATGCGGATGGGCTGGATGCCGTTCTTCCAGGCGAGCAGGTAGATGAGCACCGCCGCACCCATCGCACCGACGAAGGCCGCCGGCGTGACGAGATTGCTGTGCTCGGGGAAGAGCAGCAGCACGAGGATGCCCATGAGCCCCGCGCCCGACGAGATGCCGATGATGTGCGGATCCGCCAGCGGATTCTTCATGATGGCCTGCAGGATGGTGCCCGCGAGCGCGAGGTCGATGCCGACGAGCGCCGCAACGAGCGTGCGCGGCAGCCGGATGTTCCAGAGGATCTGCGCGTGCGTGCCGCCCGTCCCCGCGAGGGCGCCGAGAATCTCCTGCAACGGGATCTCAACCGCCCCCATCATCATGCTGACGATGCCGCCCACGAGTGCCAGCATGAGGAAGAACAGCAGCACGAGGGCGATGCGCCCGCGTCCCGGATTGGCGCCCATCATTTCGCGAACGCCTCCGGGTAGAGGCACTTCGCCATCGTCTCCACTGCTTCAGGATAGTGGAGACCCGGGCTCAGCAGGAAGAGGTCCTGCGGCAGGTAGTAGACACGGCCCTCTTTGACGGCCGCGATGGTCTGCCAGGCCGGATTCTCCTGCATGAGGCGGTCCATGCCGGCCTTCGCCTCCGCCATGTCCCCCATGCTCGTGATGAAGATGGCCTCAGGATTTTGCTCGACAAGTGTCTCGAGGCTGTAGGGCGCAGCATCAGGGTTCTTCTCGAGCGGTGCCGTGCCCGAAGCGACGTTCTGCCAGCCGAGAAGGTTTGCCGTGCAGCCCGCGATGCTGCCGTCGAGCTGCACCGTCAGCCCCTGATTCGTGCTGTGGATGATGGAGACGCGGCGCGGCTCCGCAGGGATCTTCGCGCGGACGTCCGCGATTTTCTCGTCCATCGAGGCAATCAAGACCTCGCCCTTCTCGCGCTCGCCCGTGACCTCGGCGAGTGCGCGGACCTCTGCCTTGACGTCGTCGTAGCTCTTCATGTCGAGCACGAGCGTCTTGATGCCATTCTGCTCCAAGGTGCCGACGAGCTTCTCGTTCATGCCCTTGTTGAGGATGACGAGGTCCGGCTCACAGGCGAGGACCTTCTCGACGTCGATCTGGTAGACCTTGCCGACACTCGCCTTGTCCTTCGCGTAGTCGGGCATCTTCGTCTTCGAGTCGGGTCGGCCGACGACATCGCCGCCGACTTCATGCAGCGGCTCGAGGAAGGACGCCGACGTCACGACAATGCGCTCCGGCTTCTTCGCGAGCTCGACATCGCGGCCCATGGCATCGTGGATCACGGCAAACGGCGCTGCACTAGAAGAAGGCGCTGCCTGCTGCGGCCCGCCGCAGCCCGCGAGCACGGTGAGCGCCAAAAGGCTTACGAGTGCGCATAAAATCCGTTTCATCGCTTGTCGCACTCCTTCCGCTCCTCTGCGCCATCTTGATTCGCAGTCTCCCTGCGCGTCAAGATGGTGGATAAATAGTTGAGCTTCCTGCCCTTCTGCGCCTCAAGGTCCTCGATGACGCACTCGCCGTCGAGGCCTGCGCGGCTCACGAGCACGGCACGTCGCAGCATATCGTTCTCCTTGAGCTGCCCTACGATGGCAGGGAAGTTCTTGTAGACTTTCATCAGGACGACATTGTCGGAGGCCTGCATGGCCTGCTGGATTTTTTCTGGTCGGGCAGTCGCCGGGATGATCGTGAGGATGTCATCGCCCTCGACAATCGGGTGCCCACTCGCGCTCGCGATCGCGGCAAACGCCGGCACGCCGGGGATGGTCTCGATCGTGACATCCTCGTGCTGGAGCAATCGGTAGACGTAGATGTAGGTGCTGAAGAACATCGGATCGCCGAGCGTCAGGAAGGCGACGTTCTTGCCCGCTCGCAAGAGGGCGAGAATCTCCTCCTTGTTCTCCTGCCAGGCCGACGGGTCCTCCGCGAAATCGCGGACCATCGGGAAGACCTGATAGACGATCTCCACATCCGGCTTGAGGTACGGCCTTGCAATCGACAGGGCGACGCTGCCGTCCTTCTTCTCGGTCTTCGGCGCAATCAGCACATCCGCCCGCTGTATGGCGTGGATGGCCTTGACGGTCAGGAGCTCTGGATCACCAGGCCCGACGCCAATACCAAAAAAAATCCCGTTCTTCATCGCAAATATCCTCCTAACATGGTAACCAATCCTTTCTGAAAGAAAATCGATACATTACCCGCACCTTGCGGGCTCTCCTTCATGGTAGCTTCTCCTCTCCCCACTGTCAACCAGCGAAAAAAGCTCTCATCCAGATAAAGCCGCGGGGCAGCTGCTATGGATGAGAGCTTTTTATCATTCTATGAGGATAAGCGGGCGGCAGGGCGCATCAGGATTCGCCCAATGCCCTGCGCGCCTTTTCGATGTAGATCTGGCGGAAGATCGGCGACTCGCCGAGTCCCTCGAGAATCGGCGTGACCGAGAGGCCCGCCTGCTCGAGGCGCGTCTTCCAGGAGCCGTCGCCATCGCCTGCGAGGTCGCGCGCCACATGCATGCCGCTCGTCAACAGAAGCGGTGCGAGCAAGACCGCGCGCACGTGCTTCTGCTGCAGGCGCGCGAGCACCATCGAAAAGTCCGGCGTATCCGTCGACTCGAGCACGCCGACGTGGATGGGCAGCTGCTGGGCGTCGATCTCGGCCTGCAACTGCTCGTAGACGGGGTTGTGGCGGTGCGGCGAGCCGTGGCCGAGCAACACGAGCTCGGCGTCGCGCGGCACGAAGATGCTGCGGCAGAGCGCGATGAGGTTCTGCGTGTAGTCGGACGCCTCAGCAAAGGCCGGCTCGCCGACGAGGAGCTTCTCGTAGCGCGAGGCATACTTCGGCACGGTTTCGAGCACTTTCTTCTCGAATTCCTCGCCCGGCGTCATGTAGGTCGGCTGCACGAGAACGTGCGTGACATCCTCTTCGGCGAGACGCAGCAGGGCGTCCTCGAGCGAGTCCACATGGATGCCGCGCTTCTCGAGGGCATTTCGGATGAAGACCGAGGTGAAGGCCTGCACGATGACGGCTTCGGGGAATTCCGCGCGGAAGTCCTCCGCGAGTGCGTCGAGGCAGCGCTCGCGCGAGCCGTCATCGAGCGCGCCGAAGCTCGTGAGCACGATTGCCTGTTTCATCAGCCCTGTTCCTTCTTGACGACGTCGGCGATGGCGTGGCAGATGCGGTCGAGCTGTGCCTGGTCAGGGCCTTCTGCCATGACGCGGATCAGCGGCTCCGTGCCGGACGGGCGCACGAGGATGCGGCCGTTCTCGCCGAGCTCCTTGTCGCCTTCGGCGATGGCCTTCTTGATGGCCTCGTTCGTCTCCCAACCCTCTTTCGTCGCGACCTTGACGTTGACGAGCAGCTGCGGGTACGTCGTCATCAGCGCCGTGAGGTCAGACGCCTTGCGGCCGCTGCGCTTGAGCGAGGAGAGCACCTGCAGGGCCGTGATGAGGCCGTCGCCCGTCGTGCTGTAGTCGGTGAAGATGATGTGGCCGGACTGCTCACCGCCGATCTTATAGCCGTTCTTGAGCATGTTCTCGAGGACGTAGCGGTCGCCGACCTTCGTGATCTCAGCACGGCCGCCGGCCTTCTTGATGGCCTGGTGGAAGCCGATGTTGGCCATGACCGTCGTGACGACCGTGTTGTAGGGCAGCTTGCCCTCCTTCATCATGTCCATTGCGCACATGACGAGGATGTGGTCGCCGTCGATGACCTGGCCCTTCTCGTCGACGCAGAGGCAGCGGTCGGCGTCGCCGTCATGCGCGATACCGAAGTCCGCGCCGTTCTCGAGGACGGCCTTCTGCAGGGACTCGAGATGCGTCGAGCCGCAGCCGTCGTTGATGTTCGTGCCGTTCGGCAGCGCGTGGATAACCTTGACATTGGCACCGAGGCGGCGCAGGATCTTCGGCATTGCCTCGTAGGCCGCACCGTTGGCGCAGTCGAGCACAACCTTGACGCCGTCAAAGCGCTCCTTGCATGTCGAGAGCACGAATTCCATGTACTGGTTGAGAAGGTCCGTGCGGTACTCGATGTGGCCGATGTGCTCTGCCGTCGGGCGCGGGTAGTTGTCGTCCGTCTCGAGCTGGTGCACGATGGCCTCGAGCTCATCCTCGACGGCATCCGGCAGCTTGTAGCCGTCGCCGCCGAAGAACTTGATGCCGTTGTCGTGGAACGGATTGTGCGAAGCCGAGATGACGATGCCCGCCTTGGCCTTGTGCTTGCGCGCGAGGTAGGCGATGGCCGGCGTCGGGATGATGCCCGCGAGCATGGCGCGGCCACCTGCCGAGCAGATGCCGGCCGTCAGCGCCGACTCGAACATCTCGCCCGAGATGCGCGTGTCGCGTCCGATGATGATGAGCGGCTGCTCCTCCGACTCCTTGCCGAAGTAGATCGTCGCTGCGCGGCCGAGACGGTAAGCCATCTCCGGCAGCAGCGTCACGTTTGCCTCTCCGCGGACACCGTCCGTACCGAATAATCTTGCCATATTTCTTTCCCCCTGATATCTCAGTTACTTTTTACTTCTTATTAGTATTGCACATTTTGGTGCAGGCATGCAAGTGCGGCTTTCATGCCGTCGACGGCGGCGCTCATGATGCCGCCCGCGTAGCCCGCGCCCTCGCCCATCGGATAGAGCCCCGGTGTCGCCTCGGCGACGAAGGTCGCGCGGTCGCGGCGGATGCGGCACGGCGCCGACGAGCGCGTCTCCACGCCCGTCATGACAGCGCCCGCGTCGGCAAAGCCCGGTATCTTGCGGTCAAAGTACGGCAAGGCACCCGCGAGCGTCTTCGTGATGAAGTCCGGCAGGCAGCGGTGCAGGTCGACTGCGCGGACGCCGGGCGCATACGTCGGCTTTGTCAGGAAGTCCGTCGAGCCGCTCGTTCCCTTGAGGAAGTCGCCGACCGTCTGCACGGGCGCAAAGTAATTGCGGCCGCCTAGCGCAAAGGCCAGCCCTTCGAGCTCCTGCTGCAGGGCCATGCCCGAGAGGACCTCCTGCCCGAAGTCGGCGGGCGCGACCTGCACGAGAAGCGCGCTGTTGGCGATGCCCGAATCGCGGCGGTAGTTGCTCATGCCGTTCGTGACGACGCGCTCCTTCTCCGAGGCGGCCGCGACGACGAAGCCGCCCGGGCACATGCAGAAGGAGTAGGCGCCGCGCCCCGTCGCGGGGTCCTTGTAGGTCAGGGCGTAGTCGGCGACTGGAAGCAACGGGTGGCCCGCGTCCTCGCCGTACTGCGCGCGGTCGATGAACTCCTGCGGGTGCTCGATGCGCACGCCCATCGCGAAGGGCTTCGCCTCCATTGCGACGCCGCGCTCGAGAAGCATGCGGTAGGTGTCACGCGCCGAATGGCCGATGCCGAAGAAGACGACATCCGTCTCGATGCGCTCCTCGTCGTTGACGATGACGGCCTCGACGCCCTCCTCGCCGAGCTCGAGGTCCGTGACCTGCGCGCCGAAGCGGACCGTGCCGCCGAGGCGGATGATTTCCTTGCGGATGTTGCGCACGACGTCGCGCAAGATGTCCGTGCCGATGTGCGGCTTGTGCAGGTAGCGGATCTCCTCGGGCGCCCCCGCCGCGACGAACGCCTCGATGACGTCCTTCATGTGCGGGTCGTTGATGCGCGTCGTGAGCTTGCCATCGGAGAACGTCCCCGCGCCGCCCTCGCCGAACTGCACGTTCGACTGCGGGTCGAGCGCGCCGCCGCGCCAGAAGCGCTGGATGTCCTCGTGGCGCGTGTCGACATCGTGGCCGCGCTCGAGCACGAGCGGCTCGCAGCCCTGGCGCGCGAGCGTCAAGGCGGCGAACATGCCCGCCGGGCCGAAGCCGACGACGACGGGCCGCCTCTCGAGATGGAGCTTGGGAAGCGGCGCTGCGGCCTCTGGCTCTGGCGCCGCCTCGACATTGCGGTCGCGGCGCAGCTTCTGCAGCACCTTCTTCTCGAGCTTCGGCTCGAGCCGGACGTCGAGGATGTAGACGAATTGGATGGGCGCACCGTGATAGCGGCGCGCGTCGACAGCCTTACGCACAATTACCACCCCCGCAATCTGCTGAGGTGGTAACATGAGGCGCTTGGCTGCAAGATCTTCGAGGCTGGCCGTCTCCGTGAACGGCACAGCCAGATTGCGGATGCGGATCATTGCAGACCTCCTATTATCTTGTTTTATCTTGTTAGCTTGGACATGTATGCATCGTAATGGGGCCCGTCAGGGGCTGGCCGTGCCAGACGCCGTCTTCTTCTTGGCCTTGATCTCGATGTGGACCGTCACGCTGCTGTTCGTCACCGTGACGCCGTCGGGCGGCGCAAGCTGAGCATTCAGGTCCGTCGTCTTCGTCAGGCCGTCGAGCGAGATCTTCTGCGTCTCGATGCTCGAGAGCTTTGAGAGGATGTCCTCCGGGCCGGCGACCTCGATCTTCACGGGGTCACTCTTGACCGTGCCGACTTCATAGCCGGACGCGAGGTCATCGCCGAGGATCGGCTTGACCGTGACGACCTTCTTCATGAGGCCGCGCGCGAGCTGCACGCTGACCTCAGCCGAGGCAGGCTTGACCGTGACGCCGGCAACCTCGCGGCCATCGGCGTTGATGGCCGTCAGTGGCACCTTAAGCTTGAAGTCATCGCTGTTGCCCGCGAGGCCGACATAGCCGATGACGCGCGTGACTTCCTTGATGTCCGACTCCGCGCCCTCAATCGTGACCGTCTCCACAGACGGCTCGACGTGCGCGACCGTCGTGCCCGGCGCCGTCGAGCCCGTCACGATGAACTCCGCCTTGATCTTCTTCTGCACGATGCGGTCGAGCGTGAAGGTCACGGTGTCCGGCTTGGCCTCGACGAGCTCGAAGCCCTGCGGCAGGACGGTCTGCACCTTGACGGCGTGCTTGCCCTCCTCCACCTTCGAGAGATCGACGTACGCCTTGAAGTCGCTCTCGCTCGCCGAGACGAAGAGCGAGCGCGGGCCGCGCACGCGGAGCTTGACATTCGATGCATCCTTCGTGATCTTATAGCCTTCTGGCGCGTTGACGACATCGAGCTGCACCGTATAGGTGTTCTCGATAGAAGGATTCTGGTCGTTCATGACGTAGCCCCAGAGGATGACCGCGATGACGAGCGCCAGGATCTTGGCCGGCAGGTTGTGCTGCACGATATTGCGCATTCTTGAAATCATTTCTTCTTCCTCCAGTTCCTGATGAGGTCCTTGAGACCTTTCTGCGGGGAAGTGAATGCCGGCCGCAGGATGTTCTTGAGCTTCTCCGTGTCGAGATGGCGTACCATGCGCCCGTTCTCCGCCACCGATATCGTGCCAGTCTCCTCACTGACGACGACGACGAGCGCATCGCACTGCTCCGAGAGACCGATGGCCGCGCGGTGGCGCGTGCCGAGCTCCGTCGAGAGCGAGCGGTTCTCCGTCAGCGGCAGCAGGCAGCCGGCCGCGATCAGGCGCTTGCCGCGCACGATGGCCGCGCCGTCGTGCAGCGGCGTGTTCGGGATGAAGACGTTCAAGAGAAAGTCCGCCGTGATGAGGCCGTCGATCTGGATGCCCGTCGCGCTGATGTCGTTGAGGCCCATGTTGCGCTCGATGACAATGAGCGCGCCCGTCTTATTGGCGGACATGACCTTGACCGCCTTGGCGAGCTCGCGCACGACAGACTGCGCCTCCTCGTCGTCTAAGAGCACCGACGGCCCGAGGAACTTACCCTGGCCGAGATGCTCGAGCGCGCGCCGCAGCTCCGGCTGGAAGACGATCGGCAGCGCGACGAAGAGCAGCGTCACAGCCTTCTGCAGGAGCCAGGAGATGACGTGCAGCTCCAGCCAGCTACAGACCATCGTCACGCCTAAGAGCACGAGGATGCCCTTGACGAGCGTGATCGCGCGCGTGTCCTGCAGCATGACGTAGACCTTATAGAGGATGACGGCCACGATGAAGATATCGAGGATGTCCATCGGGCCGATTGTCGAGATGATACCGTGGAATTGTAGTGGATATGGCAGCTCAAATGGCATAAGCAAAACTCCTAAAGATATATGAGATAGGAATGAATCAAGATAAATCCAATTTATTTCATGAATGCATGACATCGATAGATGTCACACTGGGTATATTAAAGCTATTCTCGCCATGGTACAAGAATTCCTTGTGACTGTCAAAAAATTTTACTCCTAAGTCATGAAGGCTTCCTGAAGCCAAAAAACGGCGAGCAGGCGCTGCCAGAAGAAAGCAAAAGGCCCGGCTGCCAAAGGGCAGCCGAGCCGGAACAGGTATTCCTGTTTTGCTTACTTGATCTCGCGGATCCATCCCTCTTCCGGTGCTTCGACCGTGCCGAGCTGGATGCCACGCAGCGTGTTGTAGAGTTTCGTGAGGACAGGGCCCATTTCCTTCATGCCGCTCGGGAACTCGATCGTCTCGCCGTTGCCGACAACCTTGCCGACCGGGCAGATGACGGCAGCCGTGCCGCAGAGGCCAGCCTCGGCGAAGTCCTTGAGCTCCGTGAATTTGACCGGGCGATGCTCGACCGTGTAGCCGAGATGCTCCGCGATCGTGACGAGCGAACGGCGCGTGATCGACGGCAGGATGCTGTCGGATTTCGGCGTGACGAGCTTGCCGTCCTTCGTGACGAACAGGAAGTTGGCGCCGCCCGTCTCCTCAACGTACGTGCGCGTAGCAGCATCGAGGTACATGTTCTCGTCGAAGCCCTTCTGGTGTGCGAGGATGTACGGATAGAGGCTCATCGCGTAGTTCAGGCCGGCCTTGATGTTGCCCGTGCCGTGCGGTGCAGCGCGGTCGTAGTCGCTGACGCAGATCGTGATCGGCTTGACGCCGTTCTTGAAGTAAGAGCCGACCGGCGTGCCGAACAGGCGGAACTGGTACTCATCCGACGGCTTGACACCGATGACCGGGCCCGTAGCGAAGAGGTACGGACGCAGGTAGAGGGCACCGCCCGACTCGAAAGGAGGAATCCAATCCTTGTTGGCTGCAACGACCTGATCGACAGCCTCGAGGAACATCTCCTCGGAGACCGGCGGCATCTCGAGGCGCTTTGCCGAGTCGATCATGCGCTTTGCATTCATGTCCGGACGGAACGTGACGACACGGCCATCCTTCGTCTTATAGGCCTTGAGGCCCTCGAAGACTTCCTGGCAGTACTGCAGGATGCCGGCGCACTCATTGATCGTGACGTTGGCGTCATCCGTCAGATGACCCTCGCCCCATTTGCCATCCTTGAAGTTTGCGACGTAACGCTGGGAGATTGGCTGGTAAGCGAAGCCCAGGTTATTCCAATCCACATTTACTTTTGCCATTGAAAACTCCTCTTTTCTTTCCGTTAAAGTAACTCTATCATAGCCCCGACTGTACAGTTTGTCAATAGTCCATTCCAGAAAATGATGGGATTTTACACAGAACATGTATCTTTGTCTTGCGTAAGGCTACATGTACTTTTATTCGTTTTCATCGTGCTTCTTATTATAAGGAAGAGAATGCGCCTGCAGGCGACGGCGCGCCTCGGGCAGCTTGGCGAGGATGTCCCCCGCGAGGAGCCCCTCGGCCTTCTCCTGATAGGCAAGGTCGCCCGCGAGGCCGTGCAGGTAGACGCCGAGCACGGGGGCCATGCCCTCTGCCGCCTGCTTCATGAGGCCCGCTATCGTGCCGGCGAGGACATCGCCTGCGCCGGCCGTCGCCATGCCGGCATTGCCCTTCGTCGTGAAGTAGACGCGGCCGTCTGGGAAGGCCACGAGCGTGCACTCGCTCTTGAGCACGAAGACGGCATGGTACTCGGCGGCAACGTCGCGCGCGATGCCTGCAAGGTCCTCGCGCAGGTCTGCGACCGAGAGCCCGAGGAGCCCCGCCATCTCGCCGAGGTGCGGCGTGAGGATTGGCACATGCTTCGCCTCACGCAGGATCTCGGGCGCGCCGCGCAGGGCGTAGATGGCATCGGCATCAAGGATCAATGGCTTGTCTGCCTCGCGCACGAGCGCCTTGACGAGCTCGCCCGTCACCTGTGCGCGGCCGAGCCCCGGCCCAACGAGGACGGCATCGTACCCCTCAACGAGAGGCATGAGCACCTTGAGCGCTTCGCTGCCGCCGAGGACGCCCGGCTCCTGCTCGGGCACCGGCACCGTCATCGCCTCCGTGAGCTTGACGGCCAGGATGGGCTGCTGGCTCTCGGGCACGGCGAGCGTCGCGATGCCGCAGCCCGCACGCAGGCTGGCCTCCGTGCAAAGTGCCGCCGCGCCCGTCATGCCATGCGAGCCCGCGACGATGAGGATGCGGCCGCAGGTCCCCTTGTGGGCTGTCCGCGGGCGCACGGGCAGCAGGGAGGCCGCAAGTCCATCGTCGATGCACGCCTGCAAGATGGCCTCATCTTCTAATAGTTGGCGCGGGATGCCGATGGAGTCGACGGTGAGCGCGCCTGTGTACACCGCCCCCTGGCCGAGCAGATGGCCGGGCTTCGGCAGGCCGAGCGCGATGGTCTTCGCGGCGTGCACCGCCACATCGCTAACCGCCCCCGTATCGGCCTCCACCCCGCTCGGGATGTCGATGGCGAGCACGGGCTTTCCCGCCGCATTGACGAGTTCCACCGCCTGCCGCACGACGGGGCGCAGCGTGCCGCGGAAGCCCGTGCCGAGGATGCCATCAAGCACGCCGTCGGCAAAGCGCAGCGCGAGGCGCAGCCGGTCCATGTCGCGGTCGCCTGCGAGGCCGTGGACGGCGATGCCCATCGCCGTCAGCGCCTGCTTCATGATGGAGGGCGAGGCCTTGATGTGGTCCGGATTGCCCGTCAGGAAGACCTTGAGGACGGCGCCCTCATTGTAGAGGTAGCGCGCCGCCGCAAAGGCGTCGCCGCCATTGTTGCCGCTGCCGGCTAGGACACAGATGGTCTTGCCGCGCACGGAGCCGAGCAGTGAGACCATGGCCGCCGCCGTCTGCCGGCCGGCATTCTCCATCAGCACGACTTCCGGCAGGCCGTACTCCTCTCCGGCGCGCCGGTCGACGGCGCGCATCTCCTTGACCAAAGATACCTTCATCGTCATCCCTCCAATACACACTGCGCCGTCGCATAGTCGCGCGAATGACTCAGCGAGATCCAGACGCGCAGGACGCCGCGGCGGCGGGCTAGCTGCGCAAAGTAGCCGCTGAGGTGCACCTGCGGCGCCCCGAGCTCATCCAGCAAGATCTCGACGTCGTGCAGCGTGCCACCGCGCAGCCCCGTGCCGAGCGCCTTCAAGACGGCCTCCTTGCCCGCGAAACGCGCCGCATAGCTCGCCATCTGCTGCACGCCGCGGCTCTCACAGTAAGCGCGCTCCGCCTGCGTGTAGACGCGCCGACAGAACGCCTCGCTGTCCGCCGCACGCTTGACGCGCGCAATCTCCACAATGTCCGTTCCGATTCCTCGAATCAAGACATCCACCTCCTAATGCATCATATGTCCTTATTTAAGTTCCCCACAACGGCTTTATTTTCCTGCTTTTACCAAAATCAAGCCGTTTTATGGAACTGTTTCCACTATATTTTTAATAATTTTTGGTTATACTATCATATATGCATCAAAAGTATGGTATAATGGCATTAAATAAAGCGAATTTATAAAGAAAGAAGCGATTTGAATGGAACTCAGACAACTCGAATATTTCCAGATGGCCAGCCGTCTGCGGAATATCACCCGCGCTGCGGAACGCCTGCGTGTTTCCCAACCAAATATCACGGTCGCCATCAAGAAGCTCGAGGCCGAGCTCGGCATCCAGCTCTTCGACCGCAGCCAGAAACAGCTCGCGCTAACGCCAGAAGGTGCTGTCTTCCTCAACCGGGTCGAGCTCGCCCTGCGCAACATCCAGGATGCGGTACTGGAGGTCAATGACTACAAGCAACTCCAGAAAGGCACCATCAAGATTGGCGTGCCGCCGATGATGGGCGCCTACCTCTTCCCGCGCATCTTCTCGAGCTTCCAACGCCGCTACTCGCATCTCGACATCTTCATGCACGAGGAAGCCTCGATGTCGATCCGCGAACAGCTCGAGCACGATGAGCTCGACTTCGGCATCATCATCCTCTCCGGCGCCTCGAACCGCCTGCAGCTCTTGCCCATGTCCAAGAACCAGATCGTCTGCTGCGTGCCGGCGAGCAGCCCGCTCGCCAAGAAGAAGGCCATCTCGATGAACGATGTGGCCGACACAAAGATCGTCATGCTCAAGGAGGGCTCCTTCCTGCGCCAGACCATCCTCGGCCGCATGAAGGACGAGGGCATCACGCCGAACATCGTGCTCGAATCCAACCAGATTAACACCTTGAAGGGTCTCGTCGCCAACGGCGTCGGCATCACCTTCCGCCTCGACATGGTCGCCGACGAGATGCCGGGCCTCAAGACCCTGCCGCTCGCCGACCCCATCTTCGTCGACGTCGGCCTCGCCTGGAAGAAAGATCGCTACATTTCCAAGGCCGCGCAGTCCTTCATCGACTTCTGCAAGGACCTGCTCAAGAAGAATACGTCATTCGATGATACTACCGATGCCAAATAAGCCAATAAAAACGAATAGAACCGATTTTTAACCACGAAAGCCTGTATGGGTTCAACATGTAAGATGTCGAACCCATACAGGCTTTTTTTCGCATGCTCTTACGCTTTATGCCTTGTCAGCATATATTTGTCTCGGCATTTCATTCGGGACGATAAAGTGGCACCGTCAGGCTCCCCGTCGGCATGAGGATGTAATGCACATCATCGCCAACATACTGTTTCGCCAATTCCAAGGCCTCTTCTACCGTGTCAACAGCACCATCAAACAGCATGTCCTTAGCCAGCTGTCGGTCGAGCCCCGTGACCAAGATGAAATGGGCTTTCTTCGTCAGGCGCGTAATGGCGTAGGCCTTATTCGCACCAATCAGGAAGCGGTCACGCAGCTTGGCCTCAATCGCATCAGCCGTCTTCAACGTGCGGCAGGTTTCCTCCAGCACCTTGCTGCCACTGCCTTCCTCACAATCGGCCAGCAGGATGACCACACCACCCTGCTTCGTCGCCAGCACCGCATTATCCATCGTCTTCTGCATCTGGTAGACATTGATATCCTTTGGATAGCCGCCGCAGCTGGCAATCGTGATGTCTGCTTGAGCAGGAATCTTGACACCGTAAACCTCATCTACGAATTTGCAGGCTTCATGATGCGCTTCGATATAGTCTCCCGCAAACATCTTCAGGAAGCGATGTTCGGCATCCAAGATCGCGTTGAACAGAATGACACTGCGTCCTTTAGCCCAGAGTGCCACGCCTTCCATCTGATCCTCATAGACAGGGTTGCCCGTCGTGCGACCGAGGCCAGCATTTGGGTCCATCATGAAGCTATGGTTGTGACGCACGGTTTCCATGGCTGCGCACCCCGGCAGCACAGCCTTACGGCCTCCGCCGTAGCCGCTGAAATAATGATGCACGATTGTGCCGGTCAAAATCACGTGATCACTATGGCAGATGTGCTTATTGATCAGGACAGGCGTGAAGCGACTCGTCGTGCCGAAATACTCAAAGTCACTGGGCACATTGCAGTCACTGTTATACATCCGCAGACGGCTAGCTACTTCTTTGCCGACCCCTTCTGCCATTTCTTCCTGCGTCATCAGGCGATGCGTCCCGAGCGAGAAAACGATCTGCATGTTCTCATCCGGGACCCCGAGCCGATTCATCTCATTGACCAAGACCGGCATGAAGTCAAAGCTGTTGGCCACACGCGTCGGGTCATTGCAGATAAAGGTCACGGTATCCCCCGGCTTGATGATCTCATTGATTGGCTTCTGTCCAATCGGATGGTAAACCGCATCGAGCACGGCCTGCTTGATGTCCGTCAAAGGCTTGACCGCCGGCATATCGACTTCCTTGATGACCTTGCTCTCATCGAGGGAAAAGCTCTTCGTGCCACGACCATAATGAAAAGTATACTGTTTCATCCAGATTCCTCCTATAAAAAAGGGAGACACTCTGTCAGTGTCTCCCTTATCATGCGGTTAAACTACACGCTCTATCGATCAATGATCCATCAATAGAGAATGTGAGCAATGACATAACCGACACAGCAGCCCGTGAAGACACCGAGAAGACCCGGAATCATGAAGCTGTGGTTCAGGACATATTTACCGATATGCGTCGTGCCAGAACGGTCAAAGTTGATGCAGGCGAGGTCCGAAGGATACGTCGGCAGGAAGAAGTAACCGTAGCAAGCAGAGATGAAGGACAGGATGACAATCGGGTCAACACCGATGGTCAGAGCCAGCGGAACGATGATCGAAACGGCAGCTGCCTGCGAGTTAACGAGTTTCGACGTGAGGAACATAGCCAGTGCATACGTCCAAGGATATGCCTGAACGAGACCGCCGATGATTGCCTTGAGGTCTGCCATGTGGTTGGAGAAGCAGGTATCTGCCATCCAAGCAACACCATAGACGCAGACGACTGCGCCGAGGCCAGCGTGGAAGACCTGGCTCTTGCCAACATCCTTTGCATTGACCTTGCAGAAAATCAGGATAGCCGCTGCGATGACGAGCATGATCATCTGGATGACCGTCGTCATGGAGATTGCCTTCATCGTGCCCTTTGCATCCGGGAAGGACGGCAGAATCTGCGGGAAGTTACCGAGCACGGCAATGATGATGATGCCGAGGAAGAAGATGTACATAGCACGATAGAACGAGCTCGGCAGTTCCTTATCCTGCAGCGATTCCGTCTGATTACCGTATACATCCTGGTAATGAGCCGGATCTTTGATGTACGCCTGGAAAATCGGATCTTCTTCCAGATCCTTGCCGCGACGATAGCTCCAAATTGCTGCAACCATGACGCCGCAGAACGTAGCCGGGATGGAGACAGCCAGCAGATTGATGACCGTGAACGGCAGGCCTGCTGCACTGATGAAACCAGCCATGCTGACCAGCGCGACCGATACCGGCGATGCCGAAATACCCATCTGCGAAGCGACAGAAGCAACAGCCATCGGGCGCTCAGGACGGATATTCTCGTGGATTGCGACATCATAGATGATTGGGAACATCGTGTAAACGACATGGCCCGTGCCGCAGAGGATCGTCAGCAGCCAAGTCGTGAGCGGAGCGTAAATCGTGACGCGCTTCGGGTTACTGCGCAGGAATTTCTCTGCGTACTTCAGCATGACCGTGAGGCCGCCAGACGTCTGCAGATAGCCCGCGCAGGTGACGACTGCGATAATCGTGAGCATGACGGCGATTGGTGGCGTGCCCGGCTTGTATCCAAGCACAAAGACATAAATGATGAGGCCGATGCCGCTGATGACCGGAAGGCCAAGGCTGCCATAACGTACGCCGACGATCAGGCACGCAAGCAGGATAAAGATACCAAGTAGTAAGCTCAAGGTAGAACTCCCCTTCCTAAAAAACATATACTTGCCTTCGTGAAATGAATCTCTCTACGTTCCTATTGAATCCCCCCTTGACAAGCAAATCTGTTTCCCTATGGAACAATTTAAACCAAGAGATTATTTCCGCTTGTTATTAGGTTTTCGCCATCCATCGTTCAAATCCTGCCACCTGTAAAAAAAATCATACGAAAAATGTATCGAGATGATTGCTTTTTGATATGGATAGGAACCGGCAAATGGCTCAGGACGTCTTTTGAAACATTTCACCTAAACACATTGTTTATTATACAATATACCATAATCATAAGTAAATACTATTTATCATAAAATATTTTAATGATAATCATCGATTATTCTTGTCTAAATACTATTAATCATTTTTATTGTTATGTATTGAATGCATAATTTAATTGCAGTACATGAATACATCGTAAAATACACACAGAATAAATTTGCGTTTTTCGGATTTCACGCTGGAAAATACGTGCCATATGCATAATGTTGTGGTATAATATGCTAAAAAGTTATATTGATAACAATTCTATGAGGAGGATTTCATTCTATGGCTACCATTAATGATAACTATCTGAAGCTGCCCGGCAGCTATCTCTTCGCCGAAATCGCCCGCCGCGTCGCCGCCTACAAGGAAGCGAACCCGGATGCCGACATCATCCGTCTCGGCATCGGCGATGTCACGCAGCCGCTGCCGCAGGTCTGCATCGAGGCCATGCACAAGGCCGTCGACGATCAGGCCAAGGCTGAGACGTTCCACGGCTACGGCCCGGAGCAGGGCTACTCCTTCCTGACGGAAGCCATCATCAAGCACAACTACACGGACCGCGGCATCGAGATCGCGCCGGATGAGATTTTCGTCAGCGACGGCTCGAAGAGCGACTGCGGCAACATCCAGGAGATCTTCGGCACGGCCAACAAGGTCGCCATCACGGACCCTGTTTACCCGGTCTACCTCGACACGAACGTCATGGCCGGCCGCACAGGCACGCTGCAGGACGACGGCCACTTCGAAGGCGTCGTCTATCTGCCCTGCACGGCGGAGAACAACTTCGCACCGGACCTGCCGAAGGAAAAGGTCGACATGATCTACCTCTGCTGCCCGAACAACCCGACGGGCACGACACTCTCGCGCGAGGAACTGACGAAGTGGGTCAACTACGCCAAGGAAAATGAGTCGGTCATCCTCTTCGACGCCGCTTATGCCGCCTACATCACGGAAGACGATGTGCCGCGCTCCATCTATGAGATCCCGGGTGCCAAGGACGTTGCCATCGAGTTCCGCTCCTTCTCCAAGACCGCGGGCTTCACGGGCACGCGCTGCGGCTACACGATTATCCCGAAGACGGTCAAGGGCCGCGCTGCGGACGGCTCCCTCGTGCCGTTCAACAAGCTCTGGAACCGCCGTCATACGACGAAGTTCAACGGCACGGCCTACATCGTGCAGCGCGGCGCTGCGGCCATCTACACGGAAGAGGGCCAGAAGCAGGTCAAAGAACTCGTCTCCTACTACATGGAGAACGCCCGCATCATCCGCGAGGGCCTCAAGGCTGCCGGCCTCCAGGCTTTTGGCGGCGTCAACGCTCCATACATCTGGCTCAAGACGCCGAACAATATGAGCTCGTGGGACTTCTTCGACAAGCTGCTGCATGAAGTCAACATCGTCGGCACGCCGGGCGCAGGCTTCGGCCCGTGCGGCGAGGGCTACTTCCGCCTCACGTCGTTCGGCAGCCGCGAGAACACGAAGCGCGCCGTCGCACGCTTTGCCAAGCTCAAGTTCTGATACGCAAACTTGCCATAAAAAAAGCCTCTGCAATCGATGGATTGCAGAGGCTTTTCTATTGCGATCGTGTTCAGCGGGATAGCACCGCCACCGCGGCGAGGGGCTCTTAAACCGCGTCATCAGCCACCTGATGGAGAAGGAACTCGAGCGCGGCAACCTCGACCTCTTCCTCTACACGAAAGTCGCCTCCGCGCGCTTCTTCCACGACCTCGGCTTCTACGAGATCGCGCGTGCCCGACCGCCTCGTCTTTATGGAGAATCAGCCGACGGGTTCCGTCATTGCCTCAGCCGCTTCGAGAGGGAGACACAGGCATTCCTCGCAGAGCGCGGCATCGCCGGCTTCGGCAACGTCGTCCTGCACGCGAGCGGCCCGTACATCATCAGCAACGCGACCTTCCCGAGCTACTTCCTGCCGGACGACGACACCGCGAGTGTCGGTCACGCCGAGCTCGACCTCACGCTGTTCGCCAAGATCGCGGCGGCGAAGAGCCCTTCAGCCAGGTCACGGGCCTCTACAACAAGGTGATGCGCGAAAAGCTGCCGGAGCTCGGCGTCGAGTGCCGCGTCATCCCGCGCCTCGCCATCGCGGGCCGCGCCGTCAGCGCCTCCGACGTCCGCCAGTGCGTCAAGGACGGCGACTGGCAGCACCTGCAGGAGCTCGTGCCCAAGGCGACGTACGACTGGCTCCGAAGCGATGCCGCCGCGCCGCTGCCTGCTTTGCGGCGAGCAGGCGCAGGTCTGCTCGCGCAGTCGCCGCCATTCCGTCGAGGATTTGACGAAGCGCATCAGCAAGATGCTTTCAGCATACCTACACCACTGACACCACTGAATTGAAAAAGACGAGGTCACATGTATCCTCTCACATGTGACCTCGTCTTTTACTTTTATGATATTCCGATTACCGTCATTCGCCAAAGAGCGCCTTGGCAAAGTCCTCGGCGTTGAAGGGGCGCAGGTCCTCGACACCCTCGCCGACGCCAATCCACTTGACCGGCATGGAGAGCTGGCTCTTGATGCCAATGACGACGCCGCCCTTGGCCGTGCCGTCGAGCTTTGTCAGGACAACACCCGTAATCGGTGCGGCCTTGGTGAAGAGCTCGGCCTGGCTGATGGCGTTCTGCCCCGTCGTCGCGTCGAGCACGAGCAGCGTCTCGTGCGGCGCGCCCGGGATCTCACGGCCGATGACGCGGTTGATCTTCTCGAGCTCCTGCATAAGGTTGGACTTCGTCTGCAGGCGGCCCGCCGTGTCGATGATCAGCATGTCGACCTTGCGCGCGACGGCTGCCTTGACGGCGTCGAAGGCAACGGCCGCCGGGTCGGAACCCTCCTCGTGCTTGATGACGGGCACGCCCGTGCGCTGGCCCCAGACCTCGAGCTGGTCGATGGCCGCCGCGCGGAAGGTATCGGCCGCGGCGAGCAGGACCGACTTGCCCTGCCCCTTGTAGTAGGCGGCGAGCTTGCCGATTGTCGTCGTCTTGCCCGCGCCATTGACGCCGATGACGAGCAAGACCGTCGGCCCCTGCTCAGCGATGCGCGTCGTGTCCTCGCCCGCCGTCAGGATCTCGACAATCTGCTTCTGCAGGAACGGCTTGAGGTTCTCCGGCGTGTTGATTTCCTTTTTCTTGATGCCCTTGCGCACAGCCGTCATGAGCTTGTCCGTCGTCTGGACACCGACGTCCGCCATGATGAGCGTCTCCTCGAGCTCATCGAGCAGGTCATCGTCGATGTCGGCATAGCCGATGATGATCTTCTCGATCTTGTTCGTCAGGTTTTCGCGGGTCTTATTGAGGCCCTTCTTGAGCCGGTCAAAAAATCCCATGATGATTCCTCCCTATCTAAAAATGCTAAAAACGCATTCCTCTTACTTCTCACTTCTCTCACTTTTCTCGATGCCAGCTGCATCGTCGTCGAGCTCGTCAAGCCGCACGGACAGCAGGCGCGAGACGCCCGACTCTTCGACCGTCACGCCGTACATCGTGTCGGCCACCTCCATCGTTCCCTTGCGGTGCGTGACGACGATGAACTGCGTCTGCTCCGCGAACTCCTGCAGGAAGCGGCCAAAGCGCATGACATTCGCCTCGTCGAGCGGTGCATCGATCTCATCGAGCACCGAGAAAGGCGACGGGCGGTAGCGCAGGAAGGCGAAGAGCAGTGCGATGACCGTCAGGGCGCGCTCGCCGCCCGAGAGTGCGGCGAGGCTCTGGCGCTTCTTCTGCGGCAGGGTCACAAGGATGTCGATGCCCGTGTGGAGCACATCGCTCTCGTCGAGCATCTTGAGCTCGGCCTTGCCGCCGCCGAAGAGGCGCACGAAAATCTCGCCGAAGTAGCGCTGGATGTCCGCAAAGGCGGACTGGAACTGCTTCGTCATGGCCTCGTCCATCTCCGCGAGGATGCGGCCGAGGTTCTCCTTGGCCTCGATGAGGTCGGTCGACTGCTTCTTCATGAAGGCGTGGCGCTTCTGCAGGTTCTCGTACTCCTCGACGGCGTTGGGGTTGACCGGCCCGATGGCATCCATCTGACGTTTGAGGGACTGCATGCGGCTGCGCAGTTCCTGCGGCTCGAGGTCTAATGCTTCTTCAAGCGCGCGCTCCGGCGTCAGGCCGAACTCGTGCAGGATGGACTGCTGGCTGTCCTGCAGGGTCATCTGGATCTTAGCGGCGAGGATCTCGAGCTGGTGTGCCTCCTCCTGCTTGCGGCTGAGTTTGCGCGAGAGCTCGCGGCCCTTCGCCTCGAGCTCCTGGCCGGCGGCCATCTTCTCCATGCGCAGGCCGTAGAGGTCGCGCTGCTTCTTCTGCGCGGCATCAAAGGAATCCTGCCACCCCTGCGAGCTGCGCTCGAGTTCCTGCAGGCGCGCTGCGCTCTCTGCCGTGCGCGTTGCGAGCTGCTTTTCCTCCTGCTCGAGCTCCGCGAGCGACTGCTCGCCGCGCTGCTTCTCCTGGCGGTAGAGCGCCATCTGCTCGGCGCTGCGCTTCCATTCCTGTTCGAGCACCGTGCGCTGCAGGGCTTCTTCCTGCATGCACTTGCCGAGCGCCGCCGCGTCCTGCTCGACATCCTCGAGGTCTAAGAGGCTCTCCTCCGCCTGCTTCTTAGCCGCTTCGACGGCCTCCGCAAGCAGCTTGACGGAGCGCGCCTGCAGGACGCGCTTGTTCTGGTTCTCGGCAAACGTCGCCTGGCGCTTGGCATCGGCTGCGAAGAGTTCCTGCACGGTCTGTACCTGCGCCGCGAGGCTCTCCTTCAGGCGCTCGAGGCTCACGCGCGCTTCGGCGCGCGCGACGCTCTGCTGCTGCACGAGCGCGAGCGCCTCCGACTGGCGGCGCTCCGCCTCGGCTGCTGCCTCCGCTGCCTGCTGTACCTCTGCCTGCTTTTCCTTGAGCTTCTCGCGAGCGTCTGCCTGCTTCTCGTGCAGGGACTCGATCTCGCCGCTGCGGTTGAGGAAGCTCGCCTCGCGACGTGCACGGCCGCCGCCTGAGAGCGAGCCGCCCGGCGCGAGGAATTCGCCCGAGAGCGTCACGATGCGCAGGCGGTAATCCTGCTTCTTGGCGAGGGCGAGCGCATGGTCGAGCGTGTCGACGACGAGGATGCGCGCGAGCAGGAAGTCGGCCGCCTTGCGGTACTTTTCCTCGACCTCCACGAGCTCGTTGGCCCAGCCAATCGCGCCCTCGCCGCGCTCCGCCTCCTTCTCCCGGTCCTTCGGGTACTGCACAGAGAGCGTCGAGAGCGGCAGGAAGGTCACGCGGCCGAGGTGCTTGCGCTTGAGGTAGGCGATGGCCTCCTTGGCCGTCTCCGTGTCCTCCGTCACGATGTTCTGCTGGTTGCCGCCGAGAGCAATCTCGATGGCCGTCATGTAAGCTGCTGGGATTGTCAGGAGCTCCGCGATGGCGCCGGCGACGCCATCATGCCATGGCTCTTTGCTCTGCAGCACAGCCTTCGGCGCCTTGCCGAAGCCCTCGTACTCCTCCTGCATGTGCTGCAGGAAGTCAATCTTCTCCTGCAGGCCGGCCGCGCGCTGCGCGAGTTTCTCCTGCTGCTCGCGCAGCGCCGCTTTTTCCTGCTGGGCACTCTGCTGGGCATGGCGCGCCTGCTGCTGGGCCTTGACGGCCTGCTGGAGTGCCACCTCTTTCTCGGCAAGCGAGGCGGTCAGTTCCTGTTGCTGCTTTTCAAGTGACGACTGCTTGGCCTTTGCCGCCGCGATGGCAGCCTGGCGCTCCGCGCGTCCCTCGCTGCCCGCCTCGATGTCGCGGTCGAGGACGGCGAGCGCCTGCTTGGCCGCTGCGAGCTCTTCCTGTTTTGTCTCGCGCTGCTTGCCGAGCGTTTCCGCCGCCTTCTTGCGCTCCGCCACGATGGCGGCAATTTTTGCGGCGCGCTCCTGCTGGCCCTCGGCATGCGCATCGGCTTCGGTGAGCTTCCGCTTCTTCTCCGCGGCCTCTCCCGAGAGCCTGCCGATCTCGCGGACCGACTGCACGAGCGCTTCCTGCAGCTCGGCGCGCCGCGCCTCGATGCGCACCTTTTCCGCACCGCTCTGCCCCTGGCGCTCCTCGAGCGCCGCGATCTCGCGGTTGGCCGCCTCGAGTTTCTGGCGCAAGGACTCATTGGCCTCGGCGCCCGTCTTCATGCACTGCTCAAGCTCGAGAATCTCCTTCTGCATCGCCTCGCGCTCCGCTGCGGCCCGCCCCACGGCCGTCTCGAAGCCGAGCGACTCGTCGCGGACCTTCTGGAGCTTCTCCTCATTGGCCGCCTTGCGGTCCGCCTCGCGGCGGGCACTGCGCGCGAACTTCGTCAGCTTGCACTTCTGGTACTCCTCATGCAATGCATTGTACTGGCGCGTCTTCTCCGCATGGCGCGCGAGCGGCTCGAGCTGCGTCTCGATCTCCTGCATGATGTCCTGCACGCGCAGCAGGTTGGCCTCTGTGTCCGTGAGCTTCTTCACCGTCTCGCGCTTGCGATCGCGAAACTTCGTGATGCCCGCCGTCTCCTCGAAGAAGGCGCGGCGGTCCTCCGGACGGCTGTTGAGGATGTCCTCCATGCGGTTCTGGCCGATGATGCTCATGCCGTCGTGGCCGATGCCCGTGTCGGCAAAGAGCTGGTAGATATCCTTGAGGCGGCAGCGGGAGCGGTTGATGAAGTACTCGCTCTCCCCGCTGCGGTAGAGCCGGCGCGTCACCGCCACCTCGCGGAAGTCCACGGGCAGCGTGCCGTCGTTGTCGAAGATCAGGGAGACCTCCGCGATGTTCAGCGGCCGCCGCTGCGCCGACCCCGCAAAGATAATGTCCTCCGAGCGCGTGCCGCGCAGGTTGCGGATGTTCTGCTCGCCGAGCACCCAGCGCACAGCATCCGTGATATTGCTCTTGCCACTGCCGTTCGGGCCGACAATCGCCGTGATGCCGTGGTCGAATTCAATGGTAATCTTGTCGGCAAAGGACTTGAATCCATATGCCTCAAGGCGTTTTAACTGCAATCGTCACACCTGCCCGTCTGCGGCCGGAGCCTGGAACTTGCCCGCCGCTACATACTGCTTCATGAATGTCAGGAAATCCCGGTCGAGTGGAGAAAATACCTTGTGCGCACTCCAGTAGAGCGCCGTGCGCGACATGAGGCGCGGCGCGAGCGGCCGCCTGACAAAGGACTTCTCCTCCCGGAGCACGAAGTCCGGCAGGATGGAGATGCCCGTGCCGTTGGCTACAAGCTGCTTGATTGTCTTGAGCTGCGACGTCGTCAACATGACGTCCGGGGTGAAGCCCGCCTCGATGCAGCGCGCGAAGATGGCCCGGTACTGATACGTGCGCGGCTGCTGCAGGATGAAGCGCTCGCGCCTGAGGCTCTCAAAGGCGACCTCTTTCTTCACTGAGAGCGGATGGCCTTCTGGCAGGCAGAGGCTCATCGCATCGTGCATGATGACGAACTCATGCGGGAAGGTCGTCTCCGGGCTGCCGAAGATCACACCGAAGTCGAGGTCACCAATCTCGACGCGCTCACGCACCTCGTCCGAGTCGCCGAACTCCTGCACATCAAGAAGCGTCGTCGGGAACTTCTCGCGGAACTCCTTGAAGAACGTCGGGAAGAGATAAGCCTCGAACATCGGCGGCACGCCAAAGTGGATCGTGCCGGCACTGCCGACGCAGAAGCGCATCATATCCTGCTTGGCGAGCTCCGCATCCTGCATGATGCGCCGCGCATGGATCAGGAAGGCGCGGCCCGCCTCCGTCAAGGTGACATGCTTCTGGCTCCGGTCGATCAGCGTGAGACCGAGCTCCGCCTCAAGCGCCTTGATGGCCTTCGTGACCGACGGCTGCGAGACGTGCAGGACTTTCGCCGTGCGCGTGAAGTTCTCCAGCTCACTGATCGTGCAAAAATATTCTAATTGACGAAATTCCATCGTATCTCCCCCATCTGTGCAGGCGGCCACTCATATCGTCTTTCTCATGCCTGCGCGACCAGCTCCTGCAGGCGCTGGTTCACGAGGTCGATCCACTCGCCGTGGAAGCCGACTTCCATCAGGAGTTCCTCGAGCGATTCGATGCGCGGCTGCTCGAGGAACATCTGCACGCGGCTCTTCTCGATGCTGCGGTAGATGTAGTAGTCTTCCGGGATCACGCCCGGCTTCGGGAAGATGACCGTGTACTCGTGGTACATCTTGTCGTTCATCGACTCGTAGACGCCCGTCGAGCGCGCGGCATACGCCTGCCATGTGTCGGGCAGGGACTCGAGCAATTTGCCGATCTCTTCCTTGATGGCAGCGACTTTCTCCGTATAGGCCGCAAGAACAGCTTCTTCTTCAGCCGTATCCTGCAGCATGACGGAACAGATGAGGTCGCGGACGGCATTGAAGTCGCCGAGGCCGTACTGCAGGAACGCATCAGCGCTCTCGATGCCCGCGAGCCACTTCTTGAGCGCGCCCTCCATCACAGCGCGCGCCTTCGCGACGACGAGCTCATCCTCGCCGTGAAGCTGCAGTGCGAGGTTGCAGACGCGCTGGCCGGCCGCTTTGTCCTGCAGGATGTCTTTTGCTGCGCAGTCGCGGCAGTAGCCGATGGCCTCATTCGTGAACGGCTGTCCCCCGTCAATCTCCTCCTGCGTCGGGAAGCGCTTGCCGAGCTTCTCGTAGATGGCCTGCTGCTCACGGAGCTTGCCCTTTGAGAAATACGTCAACGGGCGCTCCTGATAGACGACATGCGTCACCTTGCCGCAGCCCGCGCAGTGGTACTCCTTGTCCACAAGCTTGACAGCGATGTCGCGCTCCGGCCGCGGCTTGAAGAACTCATAGGGCACAGTCTCCACGAAGGAATAATTGAAGATATTCAGCAGATTGTCCGTGATGCGGGACGGTTCATTGGCCATGAGTCGACACTCCTATCCTGATTTACCTATAACATATCTTAAACAAAATAAAAAGCCCGGAAGGAAACCTTCCAGGCTGCATTTCATCTTGGAGGCGACACCCAGAATCGAACTGGGGATAAAGGTTTTGCAGACCTCGGCCTTACCACTTGGCTATGTCGCCAAAATAAAATGGAGCGGAAAACGAGGCTCGAACTCGCGACCCCCACCTTGGCAAGGTGGTGCTCTACCACTGAGCTATTTCCGCATGATATGAAATTGGAGGCGACACCCAGAATCGAACTGGGGATAAAGGTTTTGCAGACCTCGGCCTTACCACTTGGCTATGTCGCCGATAAAATGGAGCGGAAAACGAGGCTCGAACTCGCGACCCCCACCTTGGCAAGGTGGTGCTCTACCACTGAGCTATTTCCGCATGAATGGCGACCCGAATGGGACTTGAACCCATGACCTCCGCCGTGACAGGGCGGCATTCTAACCAACTAAACTACCGGGCCGTTCTTCTTTTGTGCCGCTGTGTTTCAGCGACATGTATTATTATACGGACGATGCGGCATCTTGTCAACACCTTTTCGCCATCTTTTTCAAAAAAAGCCCGAGCGGAGGAAAATCCCCCGCCCAGACCGCTTTTCCATCACTCCGCCGAGTCGTCCTTCTCGTCGTTGAGGTCATTGTGGACCTCACTGAAATAGATGACCGTCACCGTATCCTCCATGAGGATGCGGCGCTTGTAGATGCGCTCGAAGTCGGCGATGAGCTCCTCGCGCGAATTGATCTCGGGGTTCTGGTGGCCGAGGTCGGCGCTCGTCAGCGTGCCCATCGTCTTGACGCGGACCTTGTCGAGGTAAGCCGTGTAGATGCGATGCTTCGGCTCGCCCTTCTTGCCCGAGGTGATCCAGACGATCGAGCCCTCCGGATAGAGCTTGCTGACATCGCCGAGGCGCACGGTGCAGTTCTTCGTGCGCTCCATGATCATCTTCTTGTGCTTGGCTGCCTGGAAATTCAACGCCATCATGATAAAGCATCTCCTATCTGAATCTCTCATTCCAAATACATTATATACATTATACACATCACATGCATCGATGCGCTCATGCTCATGTGCTTACGTTTTGCTTCTATAATTCTCCCCCATACTGCCAGAATCCTGCTATCCTGCGCGAAAATCCAGAAAAAATTCCTCACCGGACTGTACGCAATTCATGGACATCCTGCGAATTTTCATGCGCCATAGCCGAAAGTATGTTAGAATAAAGCCATCTGTACCAAATGATTGGAGGTTTTACCATGACAAAGACAAGACACATCCTCGCGCTCATCTGCGCCCTGCTCATGCTGAGCTGCAGCGCAGCGTTTGCCGCACCGCAGCAGCAGGAAGCGCCGCGCCCGACGCTCTCCGTCGACGGCCAGGGCACGGGCACGGCGACGCCGGACATGGCGACCGTCACGATTGGCGTGACGACGCAGGGCGAGGATGCGGCCAAGGCGCAGAACGATAACGCCTGGGTCTCGAACCAGATCCAGAGCGCCGTCCGGAGTCTCGGCATCGAGGACAAGGACATCCAGACGCGCAACTACTCCTTCTATCCGAACTACAGCACGGAAAAAGACCATCGCAATGAGGTCACGGGCTACACGGTCAACAACTCCGTCATCGTCGTCGTGCGCGACATCAAGCTGACGGGCAAGGTCATCGACGCCGCACTCAATAATGGTGCTAACGAGATCAACTCGCTCGACTTCTCGGCAAGCGACACGAAGGCCGTCCGCAAGGTCGCCCTCCTGAACGCCGTCCAGGACGCCCGCGACAAGGCTGACATCATCGCCAAAGGCCTCGGCAAGCGCATCGTCGGCATCCAGAGCGTCAGCGAGAGCACGGGCTACATCGAGACGCGCCGCTTCGGAGGCAACATGCTCATGGCCGCTGCGAAGGACGCCGCCACGCCGATTGCCCCGGGCAGCCTTTCCCTGACCGCCAACGTCCACGTCGACTTTATCCTCAGCGACTGAAGCAGCTGACAGGAGCCAGCAACACAAGAAGTAAGGAGTTTTTCTTTTGACTGAGCAAGAATCCCCGGCAGCAGCTCCCGTGAAAAAGCGGAAGCCCCGCCTGCCTGCCATCGAATACATCCGCGGCATCGCGATGATGGGCGTCATCGCCATCCACGTCGGTTCGCAGTACCTCATGTCCGCAATTCATGGACATCCTGCGAATTTTCATGCGCCATAGCCGAAAGTATGTTAGAATAAAGCCATCTGTACCAAATGATTGGAGGTTTTACCATGACAAAGACAAGACACATCCTCGCGCTCATCTGCGCCCTGCTCATGCTGAGCTGCAGCGCAGCGTTTGCCGCACCGCAGCAGCAGGAAGCGCCGCGCCCGACGCTCTCCGTCGACGGCCAGGGCACGGGCACGGCGACGCCGGACATGGCGACCGTCACAATCGGCGTGACGACGCAGGGCGAGGATGCGGCCAAGGCGCAGAACGATAACGCCTGGGTCTCGAACCAGATCCAGAGCGCCGTCCGGAGTCTCGGCATCGAGGACAAGGACATCCAGACGCGCAACTACTCCTTCTATCCGAACTACAGCACGGAAAAAGACCATCGCAATGAGGTCACGGGCTACACGGTCAACAACTCCGTCATCGTCGTCGTGCGCGACAGTT
>NZ_GG697141.2:444346-444754 GCF_000155955.1 Mitsuokella multacida DSM 20544 | reverse complement strand
ACATCCAGACGCGCAACTACTCCTTCTATCCGAACTACAGCACGGAAAAAGACCATCGCAATGAGGTCACGGGCTACACGGTCAACAACTCCGTCATCGTCGTCGTGCGCGACATCAAGCTGACGGGCAAGGTCATCGACGCCGCTCTGAACAATGGCGCCAATGAGATCAACTCGCTCGACTTCTCGGCAAGCGACACGAAGGCCGTCCGCAAGGTTGCCCTCCTGAACGCCGTCCAGGACGCCCGCGACAAGGCTGACATCATCGCCAAAGGCCTCGGCAAGCGCATCGTCGGCATCCAGAGCGTCAGCGAGAGCACGGGCTACATCGAGACGCGCCGCTTCGGAGGCAACATGCTCATGGCCGCTGCGAAGGACGCCGCCACGCCGATTGCCCCGGGCAGCCTTT
>NZ_GG697141.2:443005-444246 GCF_000155955.1 Mitsuokella multacida DSM 20544 | reverse complement strand
GATGATCTCTGCCTTGCGCCGCAGCTTTTCATGGAAGGAATAGAAGCGCTGCTCTGACACTGCCTTCGAGAGATGACGATTCTTTATCATGCCGGTCACGTTGAGGTCTTCCACCGTGATGAAGCGTGGTTTTTGCTCGACCAGTGCGTGGATGACCTGATTCTCGTGATTGCGGCGGAGATTCGCCAGCCGCTGATGCAGTTTCTGTACCGATGATTTCTTTTTCTCTATGTTTGCAGAGGCAGTAGCAGTACTACCACCTTTCCTCTTTCGCATCTCGTACTTGCGGCTGAGGCGCCTCTGCTCTCTTCTCAGCCGTTTCTCGAGCCGTCTGGCTCGGGAAGACATATTGATATTCTCAAAAATCCTACCATCGCTGACGATGGCAAGCGATTTGACGCCAAGGTCCACACCGATGCCATCCGACTGCGGACGGTACGATGCTTCTAGGTCATTGTTGTAGCGGCTCATCTCATCAATCTCTGCTGTGACCGAGACGTAGTAGCGGCCCGCTTCATAGGAAACATGCCCATTCTTGATGGTCACGCCTTGCGGCAAGTAGCCAAACTCTTTCAGACGCACCTTGCCGATGGTCGGAATCTGGATCTTATGACGCCAGATGGTCCAGTCGCCCTTGTTGTTCTTCGGGAAGTAGAGCTTTACATTCTGCTGGTTCTTCCGCTTGAAACGTGGAAAGTGCGCTTGTCCCTTGAAGAAGCGCCTGAACGCCTGCTCTGCATTGACGAGGACCTTCTTGCGCGCCTTGGAGCCGCACTGGTCAATCCAAGGGAGTTTCTTCTTCAGCACATGGTTGACGTACTTGTCGAAGTCATTGGCGGTGACGAAACGGCGCTGCTTCTCATCGAGGACGCCGCGCTGATACAGGCGGTACAGCCAGATGTTGCGGGCGATGTACTGGTTCGCGAGAAAGCGGCAGATGCCGAGTGAACGGCGAACTTTATCCTTCTGCCGTTCGGTGAGACGGAGCTCTGTCTTGAATGCCTTCAGCAAGTTCCTCATCTCCTTCAATCTGCTTCTTGTACTTACGTAACCCATAAAGCCGACAAGAAAATACATGAAGTATACTGACGATATCCTGCACCAGCTCTTCCTGCGGGGACAGCTTCTCGTTCTTCACGACCACGATCCTCCACGTTGAACTTCTTGCAGAACCGCTACAAACCAATCCGAACCCGAATCGGAACAAAACGATCGCGGTGCGACACGAGGATCATCCTACG
>NZ_GG697141.2:442164-442905 GCF_000155955.1 Mitsuokella multacida DSM 20544 | reverse complement strand
AACGTGGAAAGTGCGCTTGTCCCTTGAAGAAGCGCCTGAACGCCTGCTCTGCATTGACGAGGACCTTCTTGCGCGCCTTGGAGCCGCACTGGTCAATCCAAGGGAGTTTCTTCTTCAGCACATGGTTGACGTACTTGTCGAAGTCATTGGCGGTGACGAAACGGCGCTGCTTCTCATCGAGGACGCCGCGCTGATACAGGCGGTACAGCCAGATGTTGCGGGCGATGTACTGGTTCGCGAGGAAGCGGCAGATGCCGAGTGAACGGCGAACTTTATCCTTCTGCCGTTCGGTGAGACGGAGCTCTGTCTTGAATGCCTTCAGCAAGTTCCTCATCTCCTTCAATCTGCTTCTTGTACTTACGTAACCCATAAAGCCGACAAGAAAATACATGAAGTATACTGACGATATCCTGCACCAGCTCTTCCTGCGGGGACAGCTTCTCGTTCTTCACGACCACGATCTCCACGTTGAACTTCTTGCAGAACCGCTCAAACCAATCGAACCCGAATCGGACAAAACGATCGCGGTGTGACACGAGGATCATCCTGACCTGATTTTCCATGACAGCATCTAGGAGCTGATTCCATTTCTTACGGTTATAATTCAGACCACTGCCATAATCTCGGACGATGGTATCGACAATCAAGCCTTTAGCATTCGCGTATTGCTGGAGGAAATCCACCTGGTTCTCTAGATCATCTGCCTGCTTCCGGCTCGATACCCTGGCATATAGAACAATC
>NZ_GG697141.2:399983-442064 GCF_000155955.1 Mitsuokella multacida DSM 20544 | reverse complement strand
CCCTTGAATTGCAAGTACTGGTCGTAGGTATAATATCTTCGATTCGTGGGCGTCCTATTTGCAACCAATATCTTCTCACGATCCCAGCGTTGAAGCGTTTTGACCGTGACATTCAATAATGCGGCAAATTCTTTCGGTTTGTAATTCGTGATATTGGGTATGCGCATAGCCATATCCCTCCTCTGTTTATATAATATCACGAATATACATATTTGTCTACATAATTAATAACCTAAGAAAACTCCTAGTTGTTGGGGGATACTTTGTTGCATGTAGTTAGATTGATTATTACCCATAGTAATGCCTTCTTTCTATTGCAAGGATAGGTAAAAATAATTATTTACTCTCTATTTTCTGAAAATAGCTTGCCTTTTCTATGTATTGCACACGCGAACCTCCTTTGATGGATTTTATGTACTTCAGTAGAGAGAAACACACTATTAGTGATTATAACTCACTATTTCTACATTTTGTTCTAAATTCATGCTAATTATGTAAAAAAAACTCACATCTTTTGTGCCTTTGATTTTCTACCTATACTATATGGTAGGAAAGGAGGGGGCAGGATGAACCTGACGGCTCAACGGCTGCGTGCGCTGCGCAAGCGGGAAGGGCTATCGCAGACGGAGGTCGCGAGGATCCTCGGCATCACGAGGACGGCTTACAACAAGTATGAGAGTGGCGCGAGCGCGCCGTCGCGAAAGTTGCGCGAACTTGCTCAGCTCTATCATGTCTCGACGGATTACATCCTCGGGGAGGAGGATGCACTGGCGGAGAAGCTGCGCGAAGCGGATGCGCGGACGAGCAGCCATCTTCGCAAGTACCTGGATCTGAGCGACGAAGGAAAGGATATCGTAGACATCACGCTTGACGCAGTATATGCGCGTGAGAGCAATGATGTATCGTCAACTGAAAGCAGCCGCCCGCGTGTGAAGAATACGGCGGCTGCTCCAAAGAGTCCGACTGCTGCAGGCGCAGCACCGACAGACAGACATTGACTCCTTTTTTCATTATACAAATGTCCCCGCAGGATTTGTTGTCCTGCGGGGACATTTTGCCTTACTGGAACGGTATCATTTTGCGCGGAAGTCAAGTGCAAAGGTCGGGGTGGAGATGACCTGGGGGCCCATGCCGGTGGTGGTGACGGTGAGATGGGTGCCGCCGTCGCGTGTGGGGAAACTGCCGAGCGGGATGGTGAGCTCGGCTGTGGCGCCGGGGACGATGGCACCGGCGGTGGTAGTCTCCTGATTGCTGCCGTCGGAGACGGTAAGGATGGGGGAGGCAAAGATCTCGTCGCTTTCATTCGTTATCCTGGCTGTGATACTGTAGGCAGACAGTGAGCCGCTCTGCCAGACGGCGGCGGGGACAATCTGAGTGGCACCACCATTTCGGATAGGGGTGTCCCATTGGTCCATCCAGGCGTTGAGGCGGTCGCCGTTGCAGTAGAGGCGGACGCGCACGCGGTTGGGAGCTGTCTCAGGGGCTTCTTCGTCTGTGGTGGCAGATCTTGTGGCAGTTGGCGCAGCTTGGGATGTGGGGGCTGCTTGTGGGGCTGTAGCCGTGCTGTCTTTTGCTGGTGCGGATGAAGCCGGCAGTTGTGCAGGCGGATCGAGCTGTTTTTTTGCCTGTTCGACGCTATTTTTGAGAGACTGCTCTTCGTTCTTGACGGCTTTTTTTACCTCATGGCTGAAATTTTGCAGTTCGTCATGACCGGGCAGAGGCTGTTCGGGATAGCGGAAGCGATGCCAGAGCAGGATGGCGGCAAGAGAGCAGAATGCGATGCCTGTCAGGATGAGTGCGCGCCTGCCATAGTAAAAGAGCTTTGCATGGCGCACGGCGCGGGCGAGCTTGGCAGCGCTCTGGTAGCGGCGAGCGGGGTCCTGTTCCGTGCATTTTGCAAGGATGGGGCGCAGCGGACCGTGGTAGTCGGGGCCCAGAAGTTCGCGGACGGTGACGCCGAGTGCGTATAAATCACTGCGCGCATCGGTCTGGGCGCTGCCATACTGCTCCGGCGGCGCATAGCCTTTTGTGCCGAGCAGCCGCGTGTCTTCTTCGTGCCCTTCTTTGACGGTCCGCGCGGCATCGAAGTCGATGAGCCGGTAGAGGCCGCTCGAGCTCGCGCCGGGCGGCTCCATGATGTTCGATGGCTTGATGTCGCGATGGAGGATGCCGTGCTGGTGCAGGAGTGTCAGGCCGCTGCATAAGGTCAAGATCAGGCGAGTGGCCTCTTGAGGCGTCAGGTAATGCTTTTGCTCGAGCCGGTTGGACAGCGGTTCTCCGGCAATGAATTCTTCGATGACAATGGTCGTGCCGGCAGGCGGCAGTTCTGCCGTGTAGAATACCTTGGGGAAGACCTCGCAACCGATGTCCTGCAGTTCTTTGTAGGGAAGCCCCATGGCTTGGAGGCTCTTCTTGACAAAGATGGGCCTGCCGTGCGATTGGTCTGCCATCGTATCTTCGACGAGAGAAATCGTGCCATGCGGGGATTCCTTGATGATGCGCAGCGTATGGTAACGGCTCGCTAAGTAGTCTGCAACGAGCTGACTGGCCCGCTTTCCTGCTTCCTCTGTCTTTTCCATTGCCATCGATGTCACCCCCTTGCCGATTCTCTGTAAATCCTCTATAGTTTTGAGTATAGAGAGAAATATTCACTTCTGCAAGGGGAGATTGCGATGATGAAAAAAGATACCGAGGAACTGGAACATGAGATTGAGAAGGTGAAGGAGGTCGAGCATTATCTGGAGGAGAACCGGCATGAGCTTCGGGATATGTCGCTGGCAGTGTTCTTGCAGGGATTGCTCGAGGAGAAGCAGCTCAAGAAAGCCGATGTAATCCGCCGGACGGGGATGGAGCCGACGTACGGCTACCACATCTTTGACGGGCACAAGAAGCATCCGGCGCGCAGCAAGGTCCTGCTGTTGGCCCTAGCAATGGGATTGACAGCCAAGGAAGCACAGCATCTGCTGTACTATGCAGGCTGTGAGGCACTTTACGCCCGCAACTCCTTTGATAGTATCATCTGGTATGCCTTAGAGCATCATCTTAATGTCATTGATGCGAATCTGCTGCTCGAACGGCTGGGGGAGAAACCACTTGCATGACTTCTGGCGGGCAGTTCAGTCTTCGTGGAAGAACTCGATGATCTTGTGGATGGCGAGTGCCATGTGGTTGGGGTTCTGGAACGGGTGGTTGGCGCCCTCGACGGGGATGAATTCGATGACGTTGTTCTCGGCGAAGTCTTTTGCGTCCTCGAACGGGATCATCTCGTCTTTCGTGCCGTGCAGGATCAGCATATTGTCGGCGAAGTCGAAGTACTCGTGGTCGAGCGGGCAGAAGGACTTGAGGTCATCGAAGAAGGCTTGGTCGACTTTCATCTTGCGCTCGAAGCCGATCTGGATTTCCTTGCCCTTTGCGAGCTTTGTCTTGTCGGCGTCTGGGATGCGGCTGTACATCGTCTCGTACATGTGAATGGCCGGGCAGCGCAGGGCAATCTTGCGGAAAGGATTGCCGACCTCGATGAGGTAGCGCAGCGTCAGGTAGCCGCCGAGGCTCGTCGAGTAGATGCAGACGTCTTTGGCCTGGAGCTCGCGCTTGGCGTACTCCGTGACGATGGTCAGGTAGGTCAGGCACTCGCTGATGGTCAGCTTCTTGCGCGCGTCCATGCCGTGGCAGGGCCAGTCGAAGGCGATGACGCCCCAGCCCTTGTACTTGGAGGTCAGGTGTTCGCCGAAATTCGCCGTGCCGGCCGTCTCCTTGTTGCTGCCGAAGCCGTGCGTGACGATGGCGATGTGCTCGAAGGTGCGCGCTGTCTTGTCGCTATTGCTGCAGATGAGCTTGCAGCGGATGCTCAGGCCCTGCTCGTTGATGTCAAAATGCTTTTCCATATTTTGGGATCCCTCGTTTCCTAGTGTCATTGCCCCTTATTATACGCGCAAAGCACGCATCTGAAAAGGCGATGCGGGCGGGGCACTTGGTAAAAAGTGCGTGCTTGCCTGACGGCACAAATCTGCTATACTGATAGATATAGATGATAAGAGCATGTATTCGGACAGGGGGCTTGTCTATGGACACGAAAGCATTGGAAGCGAATCTCAAATGGCGCGGCATCGCGCTCAAGGTATTTGATACGAAGGAAGAGGCGGCTGCCTATCTGACAGCGTCCATCAAGGGCAAGACGGTCGGCTTCGGCGGCTCGATGACGCTCGAGGAGATGGGCCTCTATGAGAAGCTCAAAAAGGAGAACACGGTCTACTGGCACTGGCGCGAGGAGATGACGGGCGACGAGGCGAAGGCGAAGGCTTACCTCGCGGATGTCTACATCACGTCGCTCAACGGCGTCGCGGAGACGGGCGAGCTCGTCAATATCGACGGCAGCGGCAACCGCGTGGCAGCGACGCTGACGAAGCACGAGCGCCTCTACTTCGTCGTCGGCGAGAACAAGATTGCGCCGGACCTCCATCGTGCCATCGACCGCGCGCGCAACATCGCGAGCCCGCTCAACGCCCAGCGCCTGCACCGCAAGACGCCGTGCGCCGTCAAGGCGGACCATTGCTACGACTGCAAGAGCCCGGAGCGCATCTGCCGCAGCCTCAACATCCTCTGGGAGAAGCCCATGCAGATCGGCGCGTGCGAGCTCATCCTGATTCGCGAGAAATTGGGATACTGATAGACCGACAGAAGGAGACATGATTATGAAATTCCAGTTTGCCCACAATAATTTCAATGTGCTTGACCTCGAGAAGAGTCTCAAGTTCTACGATGAGGCGCTCGGCTTCAAGCCGGCGCGCAAACTCGAGGGACCGGGCTTCACGCTCGCCTATCTCTCGGACGGCGGCCAGACGCCGCACGAGCTCGAGCTCACCTGGATCCACGGCCGCAAGGAGCCCTACAACCTCGGCGAGAATGAGTTCCACCTCGCCGTGCGCACGGACGACTTCGAAGCTGCGCATGCGAAGCACAAGGCCATGGGCTGCATCTGCTTTGAGAACGAGGAGATGGGCATCTACTTCATCAGCGACCCGGACGGCTACTGGATTGAGATCCTGCCGCCGACGATGTGACAGCGCCGTGAGCCGGCGCTGCTGTCGCTGCTAGTAGACCGTTGATTGTATGTGTTGATGGAGAATCGAAAATCCTGTCAGCCCTCTGGGCGGCAGGATTTTTTTAGGAGAAGTTATGCTGCATTATATCAAGCCATACCGGCACTATGCCGTGCTGACGATCGTCTTCATGGTCAGCGAGGTCCTCATCGACCTCTATCAGCCGCGCCTGATGGAGGCCATCGTCAATGAGGGCGTGCTGGGCCTGCATCACGGCGGCGTGCCGGACCTTTCGCTCGTGATGCAGACGGGCCTCTGGATGGCCCTGATTGTCGCAATCGGCGGTGTCTGCGGTGTCATGGGCGGCGTCTGCGTCAATTTCTGCGCGCAGAATTTCGGCAATGACATCCGCAAGGACTGCTTCCGGCGCATCCTGCATCTCTCGATGGAGCAGATTGACGCGTTCCGCACGGGCTCGCTGATCACGCGCATCACGAGCGACACGACGCAGGTCCAGACGATGGTCAGTGCGGCGCTGCGCGGCGTCGTGCGCAGCCTGACCTTCCTAATTGCCGGCACGGCGGCGCTGCTGACGCTCGACATCCACTTCAGCTTGATCGCCGCACTGGCCGTGCCGGTCATCCTCATCGAGGTCGTGATCGTCGTCCACAAGAGCAACCCGCTCTTCCTGCTCGTGCAGCAGAAGATCGATGCGCTCAACGGCGTCATGCAGGAGGATATCCAGGGCGCGCGCGTCATCAAGGGGTACGGGCAGGAAGCGCGAGAGAACGAGCGCTTCGGCGTGGCCAACGACAATCTCGCGGCGGCGCAGCTGCGCGTCCTCCTGCTCATTGCCTGCCTGCTGCCGCTCGTCAACATCGTGATGAACACGGCACTTGTCGCCGTCATCTATATCGGCTCCTTCGACGTGCAGTCGGCCATGATCGGCCCAGGCACCGTCATGGCCGCGCTGACCTACGTCGTGCTGATCCTCAACGGCATCCTGATGTTCGCGATGATTTTGCAGATCTTCGCGCGCGGCCTGACCTCGAAGCGGCGGCTCGAGGAGGTGCTGGAGACGAAGCCTGCAATCCGCGATGGCGAGGATGGCGAGACGGACGGGGCAGTCTCAAGGGGAAGGCCAGCGGCCATTGCCCTGCACCATGCCTCCTTCCGCTATCCGGGCCAGCAGGAAGATGTGCTGACGGATATATCTCTCACGGTGGCGCGTGGGGAGACGCTGGCCATTGTCGGCGCGACGGGCTCGGGCAAGAGCACATTGCTCGCGCTGCTGCCGCGCTTCTACGATGCGACGGCGGGCGAGGTCTTCGTTGATGGCCGCGATGTCCGCACGTATGTGCTGCACGCCTTGCGCGGGAAGATGGCCATCGTCCTGCAGAAGACGGAGCTCTTCTCGATGACGATTGGCGAGAACATCGCCTGGGGCATGGATGCGGCCTCCGATGAGGAGATACGCCGGGCGGCAAAGATCGCGCAGGCGGCGGACTTCATCGAGCGGCAGCCGGAGGGCTATGGTACAGAAGTGACGGAGGGCGGCACGAGCCTGTCGGGCGGCCAGCGCCAGCGCCTTGCGCTCGCGCGCGCACTCATCCGCAAGCCCGAGATCCTGCTGCTCGATGACAGCACGAGCGCGCTCGACCTGCGGACGGAGTCGGCGTTCTACGCGGCGCTCGACGGTTATACGCGGGAGCTGCGCCGCGAGGGGCATGACCTCACCAAGGTCATCGTCGCGCAGCGCATCGCGACGGCGCGCCATGCCGACCGCATCGCCGTGCTCGACGGTGGCAGGCTCCTCGCCTGCGGCACGCATGAGGAACTGCTCGAGCGCTCTAGTATCTATCGGGAGATCTGTGCCTCGCAGTTCCGTGCGGGTGCGTCGGGGAAGGAGAAGGCAAATGGCTAAGAAACAAGCTGCGCCGCTCATCGGGCCGCATCGCCACATGCGCGCGCCGGTCGAGCATGCTATGGACCGCAAGGCGGCCTGCCTGCGCCTGATGCAGTACTTCCGGGCGGAGCGCTGGCGCGTTGCGCTCCTCACGCTCATCGTCGCTGTCAGCGTCGCGGCCGGCGTCAGCGCGCCGGTCTTCATGAGCTGGGCCATCGACGCCATCACGGCCGCTGACTACGACAAGGTGCCGGGCATCCTTTCCTGGATGTTCGGGGCCTGCGCGCTCTACGCCGTGCTGCTTTTTTTCCAAGGGCGCCTGAGTGCGCGCCTGAGCCAGAGCATCATCCGGCATCTGCGCAAGGACCTCTTCGAGAAGATCAACGGCCTGCCGCTCGCTTATCTCGACCGCCATCCGCACGGCGACCTCATGAGCCGCATGACGAACGATGCCGACAACATCGCGACGGTCATCTCGACGTCGCTCGGCACGATGTTTGCCGGCATCCTGTTCCTCCTCGGCACGACGGCGGTCATGCTGTCGTTCAGCGTGCCGATGACGGCGCTGACGTATCTGACGGCTGTCGCAACGGTCCTGGCGACGAAGTACATCGCCGCGAAGATGGGCCGCTACTTCCGCGAGCGCCAGGACCTGCTCGGCCAGCTCAACAGCATGGTCGAAGAGCAGGTCACGGCCGTGCGCACGGTCAAGGCCTACGCGCGCGAGGCGCAGGTCGCGGCCAAGTTCGTGCAGATGGCGGACAGCCTGACGAAGACCGGCATCCGCGCGGAGAGCATCGGCTCCTCGATGGGGCCGATCATGAACACCATCTCGAACTTTTCCTTTGTCATCGTCTCGGTCTTTGGCGCCTACTTCGCGCTCAAGGGCTGGATCACGGTCGGCGTCATCTCAGCTTTCACGATCTACTCGAAGCAGTTCTCGCGGCCCATCAATGAGCTCGCGCAGCTCTACGGCCAGATTGAGACGGCCCTCGCGGGCGCGGAGCGCATCTTTGCCGTGCTCGACGAGCCGGGCGAGCGGCAGGAGGGACGCGAAGTGCCAGAGACGGTGAAGGGCGAAATCGAGTTCTGCCATGTGAATTTCTCGTACGTGCCGGAGAAGCGCGTCATCGACGATTTCAGCCTCAAGATCGGGGCGGGGCGCAAGATCGCGCTCGTCGGCGCGACGGGCTCGGGGAAGACGACCATCGTCAACCTCCTGATGCGCTTCTACGAAATCGATGCTGGAAAAATCCTGCTCGACGGTCAGGACATCCGCACGTATGCGCCGGGCAGTTTGCGGAAGCTCGTCGGCATCGTCCTGCAGGACACCGTGCTGTTCTCGGATACAGTCCGCTACAACCTCGCCTATGCCAAGCCCGGCGCAACGATGGAGGAAGTAAAGCGGGCGGCTGAGCTCGCCCATGCCGACGACTTCATCGCGCACCTGCCGCAGCAGTACGAGACGGTCCTGCAGAGCGCGGGCGCGGAGCTCTCGGCCGGCCAGCGTCAGCTGCTCGCCATCGCCCGCGCCTGCCTCGCCTCGCCGCGCATCCTGATCCTCGACGAGGCGACCTCGAACGTCGACACGCGCACCGAGACGCGCATCCAGGATGCCATGACGCGCCTCATGCACGACCGCACCTGCCTGATCATCGCCCACCGCCTCTCGACCATCCGCGACGCCGACGAGATCATCGTCATGGACCACGGCCGCATCGTCGAGCAAGGCCGCCACGAAGACCTCATCGAGCACAACGGCCCCTACCGCGCCCTCTACGAAACCCAGTTCGCCGGGCAGGAGTCGTGATGTTTTGAATGCAGTCAAGAATACGAAAAAGCCTGCTCTTTTTGAGCAGGCTCTTTGATAATCAGGATACTAATTTATTATTGTTCGACAATCTCGGCTTCGAACACCATGATGGTGTCAGCGTCGGAGCAGCAGAACTCAGCCTTGCCCTTTTCCTGGCCGGGGATGGTGCCGCCGTAGCGCAGAATGTCGATGTAGGGGAAGGCGCAGTGCATGGCCATCGGACAGATCTTGCCGCGGTCCTCGTCGAAGTCGAATACCTCGCCGACGTGATGGCCGCGATGGCAGCCCATCTTGCCGCGTCGGTCGGTGATGGTGATCTTGATCTTGGGTCGTCTGCTCATAAAAAACCTCCTGATTGCTGTGGTATAATAAGGATATGACGAACGTCTGTTAGACGGATTTAGCATCGTGAAATCGTGATGGAAAGTCGGAAGGGAAGAGGCAGTATGGAACTAAGGCGATATGAAGAACTCGGCGCGTTCTTGAAGATCTTTCAGCCCATCTACGCGCGGCGCCTGGAAAAGACACGGCTCGAGCGCATGCGCTTTGCTTACTACACGAGCGCGGGCACGGGCATCAACATCCTCAAGGGGCATGCGCTCTGGATGCGCGCGGCGGCCTGCATGAATGACTACCGCGAGATCGACTACGGCATCCAGCTGCTCAACAAGACGGTCTACGGCTCCGACTACCGGCGCGAGCGCATCCAGCATCTCGCGGCGCGCCTCGACTGGGGCGAGAACGTGCTCGACTCGATGATGAGTGACCTCAACAAGAATGAGCAGCGCTTCATCACGAACACCTATCTGGCCTGCGTCTCGGAGCACCGCCCGCGCGAGCGCGGCAAGGGGCGGCTCTCGATGTGGCGCGCCTACGGCCGCAAGACGGGCGTGGCCTTTGTCCTCAAGCCGACGGCCATCTTCCAGCGCCTCGAGCCCTTGCCGCTGCGCCTGACGCCGGTCGAATACCTCACGCAGACGCAGTTCACGGAGGGCTTTGACTGGATGCTCGACAACATCGAGACGTATCTCGACGCTCTCAAGCGCTACGAGCCTGCGAAGGTGCTCGAATACTTCGTCAACATGCTCATGATCTCGCTGTTCTCCATCAAGAACCCGGGCTTCAACGAGGAGCGCGAATGGCGCTTTGTCTACCATGAGTCGTCCAGCAGCCACCTACACCACGACATCGTCGTCGTCGACGGCATCCCGCAAGTCATCTACAAGCTGCCGCTCAGCAGCCCGTCTGCTCCGCAGACCGGTGTGCCGCTCGAGGAGGCGCTTGAGGAGATCATCATCGGCCCGAGCCAGTACGCCGAGGTCATCGAGCTGGCTTTCGTGCGCATGCTCGAAGAGCTCGGCATCCCCAATGCCGCGGAACGCGTGAGCAAGAGCAATATTCCGCTGCGCTGATTCAGTCCTCTTGGAACATATCGTCGGGGTCGCTCTGCCAGCACGTCATCTTCTTGACATTGAGGCAGCTGATGTGGCCGCCGGGCAGATAGGAGCCTGTGTCGCAGTCGATGATGTGGTTGCGGAACATCAGGGGATGGTGGCGGTTGACGTCAAAGCACTGTACGGGCGTGTGGCCGATGACGACGGTCTCGTCTCCCGCATATTCTTCGTAGAACTCCGTGCGGATCCAGAGCATGTCGTCGACCTGCTCCTCGTAGGACTGACGGGGCAGGAAGCCCGCATGCGTGAAGATGTAGTCCTCGCCGACTGATGCGAGGTGGTCGAGAGAGAGTACGAACTCGAGCATCGCATGATAGCGGCCGGGATCTTGCTGGTAGACGCGCGCGAGGCTCGCGAACGTCGCCTGCCCGCCGCTGCGCATCCAGCCGTGATTCAGGTCCATCGGCTCGCGGATGCTGTGGTCCTGGAAGTAATGCAGCATCATGGCCTCGTGGTTGCCCGTCAGCGTGATGACATGCGGGCTCTTTTCGGCGAGTTCCATGACCATCTCCAGGACTTCGGCGCTGTAGTCGCCGCGGTCGATGTAGTCGCCGAGGAAGACGAGCAGGTCCTGCTGCGGGTCATAGGGGACGTGCTGCCAGAGCGACAGCAGGCGCAGCCAGTTGCCGTGGATGTCCCCGACAGCGAGGATGTGGCGGAAGGCCGTCGCATCCGGCACGATGACGAGGCCCCCTTCTCTCGATATGGTCTCGCCCGGCGACTGCCGGAGCTGCTGCCGTTTTGCCTTGATTTCTTCTAAGATCGTCATCGTGCCCGTCCCCCTCTGCGCCAAATAAAAAGCCGTCACTGCCGTACCTGCTGATACACGCCGTGACGGCTTGCTTTCATTATAACAAAAAGACGATAAAACATCTAGAACATCTAAAACATCTGAGATGACAGCGGCATAGCTCTGCGCTATAATAGATACAATACACGCAAAACAACTCGAGCAGACTAAATAGAAAGGGATGGATTCGATGACAGTTATCCTGAAACGCCTCCTGCCGACCGTCTTCCTGCTGGCCGTCTTGTTGACGGGCACGGTGCTGGCGGAGGCCTCGCCAGAAATCACGGACGCGCGCGCGACGGCTGTCTACTGGACGCAGCGCAACCCGCAGGGCGACACGGTCCTCTTGACGCCTTCGCAGGTCGAAGCGACGAATGAATCGCTCCGCCGCCGCAACGATACGTTGACGGACCTTAGCACGATGCCGGAGTCGGTCTCCGGCGCCGAGGTGCAAGAGCGCATCGAGAAGGTCCAGGCCATCGGCGACTTTGATACGGCTTCGCAGCCAGACCTCTACAAGAAAGGCAGCGCGCTGACGGCCTACAGCTACTCGTTTGCGCGCAAGAACTGTAATATCGCGGCACTTCCCGAGACGGTGACGGTGCGCTACGGCGTCGTCACGCGACGCGCCAACCTGCGCCTGCTGCCGGAGGCAGCCGGCTGGTTTGAGAGCGCAGGCGACGTGCACTATGACACCTTGCAGGCGACGGCCCTCGACCCGGCCGAGCCGGTGGCCGTGCTCGGTGACAGCTACGACAAGAAGTTCGCCTTCGTCCGCACGCGCTTTTATGACGGTTGGATCGCGAAGTCCGACTTTGCCGAGACCGACCGCACGACCTGGGAAGGCTTCGTCCATCCGACTGACTTCGCTGTCGTCACGGCCAACAAGACGACAATCGCGAATGGGGCAGGGGAGTCGCTGCTCTTCCAGATGGGCGCCAAGATCCCGCTCGCCGCAGGTGCGAATGGGGCAAAGGTGCTGCTGATGCCGGTCAGCGATAACGGCGCGCTGAAGATCGTCAAGCGTCCCGCTGCCTTTGATGATACCCTGCACGAGGGCTTCCTGCCCTGCACCGAGAACAATTTCGTGCGCCAGGGCTTCCGCTTCCTCGGCGATGAGTACGGCTGGGGTGGCCTCGACGACAGCGTCGACTGCTCCTCGTTCGTCGGCGACGTCTACCGCAGCATGGGCATCGAGCTGCCGCGCGATGCGGATCAGCAGGCCAAGTCGATGCCGAAGGTCGTCGACCTCTCGGGCATGGGCGAGGCGGACCGGCTGGCCGCACTGGAGGCGTGCATGCCGGGCACCCTGCTCGCCAACAACACGCATGTCATGATGTACCTCGGCCAGGATGATGATGGTACGCCGATTGTCCTGCAGTCGATGAGCAGTTGGTTCAGCTTTGGCAGCGACTACGGCAAGCATTACCTGCGCAAGGTCATCGCGTCGACGGCGACGTTCCTCAATTTCAGCGGCGTGCCGTACATCAACGGCGTGCATTACCTCGGCTCGCTGCGCTGAACACAAGCATTTTTAGATAGGAGAGAATAGAATCTATGAAGAGCCCTTTGCGCTATCAGTTCTCGGAGTATGACTGCGGTCCGACGACGATGCTCAATGCAGTCAGCTATCTCTTTGAGCGCGAGGAAATCCCGCCGGAGATCATCCGCAACGTCATGCTCTACAGCCTAGACTGCTACAGCCAGAAGGGCGAGCCGGGGCGCGCGGGTACGAGCCGCATGGCGATGATGTTTCTCTCGAACTGGCTCGACGGCTTCGGCCGCGCGACGAACCTGCCGCTCTCGAGCCAGTACCTCGCGGGCAAGTCCGTCTACATTGGGCAGGAGAGCTTCATCAACGATGCCCTGCACCGCGGCGGTGTCGCCGTCGTGCGCCTGTTCTACGACGTCGAGCACTACGCCCTGCTGACGGGCGAGACGGCGGACGGCAGCATCCTGATGTTTGACCCGTGGTACGTGCCCGAGGAGTCCGATGAATTCCAAGGCACCGGCATCGAGCTGACCCTGCAGCACCCCAAGGCGTATAACCGCATCGTGCCCGCCGCGTGCTTCAACCGCGAGGAGAATGCCCCCTACGCCCTCGGCCCCATCGAAGACCGCGAAGCCGTCCTGCTCTTCAACGAGCACACTAAGAAGACCGCTCAGGACACGATCGAGTACTTCATCTGATGCGCCGCGCATTTGCCACTTTACAAGACGGCGATTCTATCGTATAATATAACTTGTCGTCGGGACGTAGCGCAGTTTGGTAGCGCGCTTCCTTGGGGTGGAAGAGGTCGTGGGTTCAAATCCCGTCGTTCCGACCATTTTTCTGAAAATAGACCTTCTGTGAAAGCAGGAGGTTTTTTTATGTAAAGGAGCATGATATGAGCGTATTGGAGGTTTCGCATCTTTCGCACAGCTATGGCGGGCGGGAGATCTTTGAGGATGTGTCGTTCCGCCTGCTGAAGGGGGAGCATGTGGCGCTGGTCGGTGCGAACGGCGAGGGCAAGTCGACGTTCATGTCGATCATCACGGGCAAGCTGACGCCGGATGCGGGGCAGGTGACCTGGGCGAAGCGCACGAAGGTCGGCTATCTCGACCAGCATGCGGTGCTGCAGCCGGGCATGACGATCCGGGAGACGCTGCGCACGGCGTTTGACCACCTCGTGACGCTCGAGCAGGAGATGCTCGCGGCCTACGACAAGATGGGCGAGGCCTCGCCTGAGGAGATGGACAAGCTCATGAAGGATGTCGGCGACATCCAGGACATCCTCGAGGCGGGCAGCTACTACACGATCGATGCGCGCATCGAGGAGGTCGCGGGCGGCCTCGGCCTGCGCGACATCGGGCTCGAGCGCAAGGTCGACGAGCTCTCGGGCGGCCAGCGCACGAAGGTCCTCTTGACGAAGCTCCTGCTCGAGAACCCTGAAATCCTGTTGCTCGACGAGCCGACGAACTACCTCGACGCCGAGCACATCGAGTGGCTCAAGAATTACCTGACGAATTACGAGAATGCCTTCATCGTCATCTCGCACGATGTGCCGTTCCTCAATGCGGTGACGAATGTCATCTGGCATGTCGACAACCTCAAGCTCACGCGCTACACGGGCAGCTACGAGAAGTTCGAGGAGATGGCTGCTTTGAAGCGCCGCCAGGAAGAGGCGGCCTACGAGCGCCAGCAGGCGGAGATCAAGCGCGAGCAGGACTTCATCCAGCGCAACAAGGCGCGCGTCGCGACGCGCGGCATGGCCAATAGCCGCCAGAAGAAGCTCGACAAGATGGAGGTCCTGACGAAGCGCCAGGAGAAGCCGAAACCGCACTTCCACTTCCAGTCCGACCGCACGCCCTCACGCTTCGTCATCGAAGCGCAGCGCCTCGTGCTCGGCTACGACACGCCGCTGACGAAGCCCGTCGACATCAAGGTCGAGCGCAACAAGAAGATCGCGATCCGCGGCACGAACGGCCTCGGCAAGTCGACGCTCTTAAAGACCTTGCTCGGTCTCATCAAGCCGTTCTCGGGTGCAATCGAGCAGGGCGAGTTCGTCTCGGTTGGCTACTTCGAGCAGGAGGAGGCCAAGGGCAATATGAACACGGCGCTCGACGAGCTCTGGCAGGCCTATCCGGGCATGACGAACTTCGAAGTGCGCGCGGCGCTTGCTTCGTGCGGCCTGACGAATGAGCACATCACGACGAAGATGACAGCGCTCTCGGGCGGCGAGGCGGCAAAGGTCCGCCTCGCTAAGATCATGCAGAAGCCGGTCAATCTGCTCGTGCTCGACGAGCCGACGAACCACCTCGATGTCGAAGCCAAGAAGGAGCTCAAGCGCGCCCTGCAGGAGTACAAGGGCACACTGCTGCTCGTCTCGCATGAGCCCGACTTCTATGAAGACCTCGTCGACACGGTCTGGAATATCGAGAGCTGGTCGACGAAGATTGTCTGATTGCAGCAGATGAACGACAGATAGCAAAAAAGACTCCGCTCCTCCGTCATGGAATGACGGAAGGGGCGGAGTCTTTTGTCGTGTGTCAGCCGTATCACTGTGTATCAGGGCATCTGTGCAATTGATGCGCTGGATGCCTCATCGGCTTCACGGAGCTTGCGGCGCTTGGCGACGAGGTCGGCCTGGTCTTCCCAGACGAGGACTGCGGCGGGCTCGAAACCGTTGAAGCGCGTAGCCGATACAGTCGTGTAGGCGCCGATGTCGCTGACGAGCACGTTTGCGCCAATCGGGAGCTTCGGTGCGGGGAAGTCGCGGTAGAGCACGTCGATGCCATCGCAGCTCGGACCGGCGAATACCGATGGAGTTTTCGCTCCGTTGCCGAAGCAGTGCAGCGGATACGTCCAGTGGTCGAACAGGATGCCCGAGAAGACACCGTAGATGCCTTCGTCGAGGATGTACCAGGGGAACGTGCCGCGCTGCTTCGTGCCGATGACGGAGGTCACGAGGTTCATGGCCGTGCCGCAGAGGAAGCGGCCCGGCTCGGTCCAGACGGCCGTCTGCGGGAACAGTCGCTCGAGTTGGCGGTTGATGGCCTCGAGCATGGCGGCGAGGTCGACGTGGAGCCCTTCGGCTGAGGGAATCGGGAAGCCGCCGCCGATGTCGAGATCGGTCAGGTGCATGCCGGAGGCCTCAGCCTCAAGGAAAAGATGATGAACGAGCAGCAGCGCTTCTTCGTACGCCGCGGTGGACAGGGACTGACTGCCGACGTGGAAGCAGATGCCCTTGGCGTGGAGGCCGGCCTGCTCGGCCTTGCGCAGGAGCGGCAGGGCTGAGCCAAGCGGCGCGCCGAACTTCGTGTTGAGGTCGACGAGCGCCTTGCTGTTGTGGACCTGCACGCGCACGAGCACATCGGCGCCGGGCGCAGCGGCCGCGAGCTTCGGTATCTCGCTTTCATCGTCGAACGTGAAGCGCTTGACGCCGAAGCGGGAGGCCGCCGCGAAGCCGCGCGCATCGTGCACCGGATTGGCGTAGATCATGCGCGAGCCGTCGACGCCTGCCGCATGGAGCATCTCCATCTCGCCGGCCGAGGCGACGTCGAAGTGCGAGCCGAGTGCGGCGAGGCGCTCAAGTGCGCGCGGATGCGGATTGGCCTTGATGGCGTAGTAGATGCCGGCGCGCGGCAGGTGCTTGCGCAGGAACGCGTAGTTTTCCGCGACTTTGTCGACGGACAGCACGAGGAATGGCGTCGGCTGTCTCTTGGCCAGTTCATTCATTTCGTTTTCGTTGAGGATAAAGCTTCTCATAACACAACCCTTCCTATACATTACAGTCTTGACAGTTTTGGAACTATTCGCGCTGAAAAAATGGAGCAAGTGGCACGGCATTGTCCGTCCCCTTGCTCCATTGCATTTTCAGGTTACGCATAGTATAAGACTTTTCGCACGGTTTTTCAATAGGCTGCATAAAAAAACAAGAAATTCTTTTACTATATGCAAGACGACCTGTCCTGCGGATGCGCTGCAGGACAGGTCGTCTCTGTGTGGGTTATATGATGTTTAGGAGTTTTGTGGAGCTTTGTCCGAGCTTATTTGCCGAAGTAACGGTCGAAGAGGCCCTTGAAGCCGCGGCCATGGCGAGCCTCGTCCTTAGCCATCTCATGAACCGTGTCATGGACAGCATCGAGACCGAGCTGCTTTGCGAGCGTTGCGAGCTCTTTCTTGCCAGCGCAAGCGCCGTGCTCTGCATCGATACGCATCGTGAGGTTCTTCTTCGTGCTGTCCGTCAGGACCTCGCCGAGGAGCTCAGCGAACTTGGAAGCGTGCTCAGCCTCCTCAAAAGCGTAGCGCTTGTAAGCCTCTGCGATTTCCGGATAACCTTCACGGTCAGCCTGGCGGCTCATAGCGAGGTACATGCCGACTTCCGAGCACTCGCCCGTGAAGTTCTGGCGGAGACCCTCGATGATGCGCGGATCAACGTCCTTGGCAACGCCGACATGATGCTCATCTGCAAACGTCATATCCTCGCTCTGCTCGACGAACTTGGATGCCGGAGCATGGCAGATCGGGCACTCAGCCGGAGCTGCTTCGCCTTCGTAAACATAACCGCAAACCGTGCAAACAAACTTTTTCATAATGTTAGCCTCCTAATATATCTTGATATTCATACACATCGTAGGTGGGTACCGGCGGCTTATCGCTCATCGCTTGCCGCTCACCGGTGTTGCTCACTTGCTATGCTTTGATTATACGGCATATGGCGGTAAATAGGGATTCCGATATGGATGGATTGATGGAGAATATCTCTATTATTCTCTATAATACTCCTAAATTCTACATATATCTCATTTTATCAAATATATTATTTACGGATAATAATTATTGAAATGGAGAACAGCAGCCAATTTACCGAATGATGTCTCTGTGATATAATGGAAAACTGAATCCGCATGTTTTTGAGTATAGACTATATATAGGAGCGATACGAAACTAAAATGTTTACCTGTACAACGAATTCTCCCGAGGAGACTGCCCATTTAGCTGAGCTTGTTGGACAAAAGATCCGGGAGGGAACCGTGCTCTGCCTCGAAGGCGACCTCGGTGCCGGCAAGACGCTGTTTGTCCAGAGTCTTGCGCATACGCTCGGGGTCGAGGGCGAAGTGACGAGTCCGACGTTCAACCTCATGAATGTGTATGAGGGCATCTGCCCCATCTACCATTTCGACCTCTACCGCCTTGAGACGGAGGAGGAGCTGGAGGATATCGGTTTCTACGAATACACGGAGGACCCGGAGGGCATCGTCGTCATCGAGTGGTCGGACAAATTCCCGCAGTGCATGCCGGAAGAGCGCGTCGTCGTCCGCATCGAGAAGTCGGACGATGGCGATGGACGCCACATCACCCTTGCGAGTGTCGGAGAGCGCTATCAGGAATTCATAAAGGAGTTGGAGTCATTTGTCTATCTTAGCCATTGATACGGCAACGCAGGTCTCGAGTGTCGCCGTGGCTTCGGCCGATAAGCTCGCAGCGGAGCTGACGATGCAGGCCAAGCTCACGCACTCGGAAACGCTGATGCCTCATATAAAGGAAGTCCTGCGCATGGCAAATGTCAGGAAAGAGCAGCTCGAGGGCATCGCGGTCAGCATCGGCCCGGGCTCTTTCACGGGTCTGCGCATCGGCCTCGCGGCGGCCAAGGCCATGGCCTACGCGCTGGATCTGCCAATCGTCGGCGTCTCGACGCTCAAGGCGCTCGCCTATCACTATCCGGTGCCGGGCCTCCGCATCGTGAGCCTCCTGGACGCGCAGAAGGGCAATGCTTACCGCGAAAGCTATGAGTGGGAGAAGGGGACCCTGACGGTTGTCAATCCTGTTGAGGTCCTGCCGATTGCAGAGATCCTAGCGGAGTGCGCTGAGTCGGGCCGTGAAACCGTGCTGCTCGGCGACATCGCGGCGCGCCGCATCCGCGGCAAGGTAGACCTGCCAGCGAATGTCACAGTCGCACCGGCGCATCTCGTCATGCCGCGGGCGGCCTGTGTCGCCATGCTCGGCCTGCAGGAACTCGCCGCAGGCCACATAGACAATGTCATGAACATGGAGCCCGTCTACATCCGCCGCAGTGAGGCGGAAGTCCTCTGGGAGAAACGCCATCCGGAGGCCGCGAAATGAATCTGACCTTCCGCGAGATGAAGCCGGAGGATGCCGATGCCGTCGAGGCAGTGGAGCAGGCGTGCTTCGCAATCCCGTGGTCGCGCGAATCCTTCTGGAAGGAGGCGGCCAACGAGAACACGTGCTACCTGCTCGCGCTCGACGGGGAACAGGTCATCGGCTATGCGGGCTGCTGGATTTCCTTCGAGGAGGCGCAGATCACGAACATCGCGATCGCTCCGGACTACCGCGGTCAGAAGGTCGGCACGCGCCTCATGGCGGAGCTCATCAGACTGGTGAAGGAACGCGGCGTGACGGCGATGACGCTCGAGGTGCGCCCGTCGAATGCACCGGCGCGCGCCCTCTACGCGCACTACGGCTTCCGCGAGGCCGGCGTCCGCAAGAAATACTATCATGACAATGGCGAGGATGCCATCATCATGTGGAATACGAAACTGTGATCGCTGTTCTGGCTGAGTGCAGCGATGAGGAGAGATTATGTTGGAAAAAGAAATCCTGACTCTGGGCATTGAGTCGAGCTGCGATGAGACGTCGGCTGCCGTGCTGCGCGGCGGCCGCACAATCCTGTCGAACGTCATCTCGACGCAGATCCCCATTCACCAGAAATTTGGCGGTGTTGTGCCAGAGATCGCTTCGCGCAAGCACATCGTCAACATCATGCCCGTCATCGATGAGGCCGTGCGCCAGGCCGGCGTGACGCTCAAGGACATTGACCAGGTCGCTGTGACGTACGGCCCCGGCCTCGTCGGCGCCCTGCTCGTCGGCGTCTCGGCGGCCAAGGCATTGGCCTTTGCGCTCGACAAGCCGCTCATCGGCGTCAACCATCTCGAGGGCCACATTTTTGCGAACTTCCTCGCAGAGCCGACGCTCGAGCCGCCCTTCATGGCGCTCGTCGTCTCGGGCGGCCACACGGCACTCGTCGACGTGCGCGGCTACGACAGCTTCCACATGATGGGGCAGACGCGCGACGATGCGGCGGGTGAGGCGTTCGACAAGATTGCTCGCGTCATGGGCCTGCCGTATCCGGGCGGCCCGCGCATCGACGCACTGGCCAAGGAGGGAGACCCGCTCGCCATTGACTTCCCGCGCGCGCTCGAGGAGAAGGGCAATTACGAGTTCAGCTTCAGCGGGCTCAAGTCGGCTGTGCTCAACTACATCAACAGCGAGAAGATGAAGGGGCACGAACTGCGCAAGGCCGACATCGCGGCCTCGTTCCAGCACTCCGTCGTCGAGGTGCTCGTCGAGAAGGCCTTTGATGCCGTGCGCCGCGCTGGGCGCGATACGCTCGTGCTGGCCGGCGGCGTCGCGGCCAACAGCGGCCTCGAGGCGCGCCTGCGTGAGCGCGCCAAAGAGACTGGCGTGCGCTTCTTCTATCCAAACCGCATTCTCTGCACGGACAACGCTGCGATGATCGCGTGCCGCGGCTACTATCAGGCTAAGCACGGCGATTTCAGCGACCTCTACCTCAATGCGGTGCCGGGCCTCGGACTGGAAGAGCGAGAGTGAATCGAGAGTCAATAAATAGATGAAAGGGCTACTGCCTTTGGGCGGTGGCTCTTTTTTTCTATTATGTGTACTCTTCATTTTTTAACATTACAAATTATGCGTTTTCTGCTATACTTAGAACATGAATCTGTAAAAGAGAGGTGCGGATAAGATGGATGATATTACACGCCTGTGCCGGGAGCAGACGCGGCTCACGATGCTGCAGATCAGCCTGCTCTCTCGCATGGCAATCGTCTTCCCGTTTTTGGCGGACCTCGCGCACGGGGAGCTCAAGGTCTACGTGAGGACGAAGGACCCGGAGTCCTTCCTGATCGTGGCACAGCAGCGCCCGCATACGGTCTACCTGCCGGGCAAGGACAGCGCAGTTGGCTGCCGCGTGCGCTCCATCGAGGAGCCGCTCATCAAAGAGACATTCCAGACGGGCAAGCCAGCGCGCGGCAAGCGCGAGTGGAATTACGGCTCGATGGTCGACATGTTCACGTTCGGCATTCACGATGGTGACAAGGTCATCGGCGTGCTGAACTTCGAGGTCGACCTCGACAAGCTTTCCATCGAAGGCTACTCGCATCTCCTCGATGCGGCGGTCGCGGTGCTCTATCATGCGCGCCACATCCTCAATCCGGAGCAGTTCCGCCCAATCACGGCGAGCGATGGCATCATCATAACGGATGCGCACAGCCGCATCGTCTTCGCGGATGCCGCGGCCGTGCGCATCTACCGCGTGCTCGGCGTCGGCAGCCTGCGCGGCGGCCATCTCTTTGACCGCCAGATGACGCAGCATGTCACGCGCGAGACGGTGGAGACGGATCGGCCGTGGCAGAAGGAGATCACGGCGGGCGGGCTCATCCTCATACGGCGCGAGATCGTCGTCCGCGAGGGCGGCAATCTCTGCATGCGCATCGTCATCATCTCGGATGTCACGGAGACGCGCGCCAAAGACAAGGAGATCCGCATCAAGTCGGCCGTCATCCAGGAGATCCACCATCGCGTCAAGAACAACCTGCAGGCCATCGCGAGCCTGCTGCGCATCCAGGCAAGGCGGGCCAAGACGGCAGAGGTCAAGGCGGCACTGAAGGAGAGCGTCAACCGCATCCTCTCAATCTCGGTCGTCCACGAGTACCTTTCACAGCAGGGCAGTGAAGATATCGATGTCCAGGAAGTCATGGGGCACATCTTCGACCTGGCCGCGCGCAATATGACCGACCGGGACTTCCTGATCCGGACAGAGTTCAAGGGGCCGCGGCTGATCCTGCCGTCGAAGTGTGCGAGCTCGGTGGCGCTCGTGCTCAACGAGCTCGTGCTCAACGCGATGGAGCACGCCTTCACGGGCAGGAAGTCGGGCCTCATCGGCCTGGCCGTCCAGGAGGATGCGGACCACTGGCACCTCGACTTCTACGACGACGGCGTGGGCCTGCCGGAGGGATTCGAGGACATGCCGCGCAAGTCGCTGGGCCTGACCATCGTCCAGACACTCGTCGAGGGCGATCTTGGCGGCACGTTTGCCATCGAGAATGACGAGAGGGGACCGGGGCACGGCACGCACGCAAGGCTCTGCATCCCCAAGGTGCAGCCCAATCCCACGGATGAGGGCTGAGTATGTGAGCCTGTGGGCGTGATACATGATAGAAGCTCGTTTTGATTTGTGATTGTTGAGATTGTTACTGAAAGGATTGCACGGAAAGGCTGGAATAATTTATGGCACATGAGACGTTACGGATTGTCATTGCAGATAATGAATCCATCATCCGCATGGATTTGCGTGAAATGCTTGAAGAAGCCGGTCATGAGATCGTCGGCGAGGCCATCGATGGGCGCAAGGCGGTGGAACTGACGCGGCAGCATCGCCCGGACCTCGTCATCATGGACATCAAGATGCCGCAGATGGACGGCATCACGGCTGCGCGCAAGATCTCGGAGGAGAAGCTCGCGCCGGTCCTCCTGCTCACGGCGTTCAGTCAGCCGGAGATCGTCGAGAAGGCGAAGGACTCCGGCGTGCTCGGCTATCTCGTCAAGCCGGTGCAGGAGACGAATCTCTTCCCGGCCATCGAGATTGCCATGTCGCGCTGGCGGGAGATGCAGGGCCTTGAGCAGGAGCTCGCGGGCCTGCGCGACTCTCTGGCCATGCGCAAGACACTCGACCGCGCCAAGGGCATCCTCATGGCGGCGCACCACCTGTCGGAGCCTGAGGCCTATCGCCGCATCCAGCAGTACGCGATGATGAAGCGCCTGACCGTCAAGGAAGTCGCTGAGGCCATCGTCAAAGCGGCCGGCGGCAAAGTATGAGCTTCAATAATAAATAATAAAACCAATAAGGACATAGCAAAGCCCTTGCTGTATAAGGATTCAGCGAGGGTTTTTTATTTTTGTCCAAAACGAATCCGGACGGAATCGAATGTCTTTTGATTGTTTTATGGACCGTTACTCGTTATAATAAAGACAACTTAAGTTAAAGGAATCCAGAAGGCTTCCAAGTTGTACATAGGAGGCTGAGTCATGAAAACAAGTGCTCGAGCCATTGCCATCATCCAGTGCCTGCTGGATGGGAGCGATATGGTCACAGCCGGAACGATAGCAGAGAAGCTCGGCGTCAGCAGCAAGACGGTATCAAGAGAGCTCCCGAAAGTGGAGTTACTATTGAGAACGTATGGCCTGGAGCTGCTGCGCAAGACAGGAGCAGGCATCCAGATCACAGGAGATCCTTCGAAGATCGACCTCCTGCGCCAGGATGCCCTGAACACCGAAACGGCGGCTTATACGCCGCAGCAGCGCCAGATCATCCTGGCCGGGCAGCTCTTGCAGGCGACAGAGCCCATCAAGCTCTTCTCACTGGCGAGCATGCTGAAGGTGACGGATGGAACCGTCAGCCACGATCTCGACAAGCTCGAGTCGTGGCTCAAGCAGCGCGGTCTCCTGCTCGTGCGAAGGCCGGGCCTCGGTGCTTATGTCAAGGGCAGCGAACGGGACATACGCCGCGCTCTCGTCGAGATCCTCTACACGAATCTCGATGAAGAACGGCTCCTGCAGCTGTTCCATGACCCGGAGCAGGGGACTCACAAAGGGGCGGGAGCGGCTGAACAGTATCTCTTGAAACTGGTCGATAAGCAGATGATACACGACTTAGAACAGCTGGTACATGAAGTGGAGAGCGGCTTGCCGCATCACCTCTCGGACACGGCGTTCATCGGTCTCGTCGTTCATCTGTCGCTGGCAATCCAGCGCATGCGGAAGAAAGAAGACATCCACATCGATACCGCGACATTGGCTGCCTTGCGCAAGCGCCGTGAGTATCGCATGGCGAAGGAACTGGCGCGGCGCATTACCGCACAGTTCCAGACAGAGGTCCCAGAGGATGAAATCGGTTATATCACCATGCACCTCATGGGCGCCCGGAGCTTTTACCGCAAGGGTGATGATGAGGTCGTGTCCGTGATGGATAACTTCCATCTCGTGCGCATGGCCCGCTCCATCATGAAGTGTGCACAGCAGGAGACTGGAAGAAAACTCTTGGACAACAAAGAACTCTTCCTTGGCCTCGTCAATCATCTCGGCCCATCCATCAGCCGCCTGCGCATGCACATGGATATCCGCAATCCGCTCTTGGAGGAGATGCGGTCGGCTTATCCGGAGCTCATGGAGCTGGCTGGTAAGGCGGTCAAGCCCATGGAACAGGAGCTCGGTGAAGCTCTTCCTGAAGCAGAGGTTGCCTACATCGCCATGCATCTCGGTGCAGCCTTGGCTGAGCCTCATTCAGCCAGCAGGCAGCACGTCCGCGTCATTGTCGCTTGCCAGACTGGCATGGGGACAAGCCGCATGTTGGCCGCAGGATTGAAGCAGGCGTACGATACGATCGAGATTGTCGATCTCGTCTCGGCGCTTCAGGTCAATCGTGAGTACGTCCAGCATACGGAGGCAGACTTCGTCATCTCGACGGTCCCGATTCCGTGGTCGCCTTTGCCGGTTGTCGTTACAACGCCGCTGCTCGATCAACGGGATAAGGCGCGCATCGACCAGGAACTCGTGCGGCAGGCAGACTGCGGGCCGCATCATACACCATCGGTGTCGACTCAAAAAGCGTTGCCTTTCTTGGAGTCACTGCAGCGGATGGATGCCTACAACCGGGCCATACAGGCGCTGCTGCATCACTTCTTCGGCAAGGAACTGCACGCTGAGCCATCCATCCGCGATGTCTGTCAGGCTGCCAGCCGGGCTGTTGCATCGGATACAGAAGCGCAGGAAGGCATTGTCGCAGCGCTCTTGAGGCGAGAGTCAGAGGGTGAAATGGTCTTGCGGGGCAATGCGATGATCCTGCTTCATGCAAGGACTGACCTTGTGCCAGGACCGCGGTTCGGCATCCTGCACCTCGAGCAGCCGATGCTATACCCCGAAAGGGATGGCGAGGCCGTGCGAACTGCTATCGTGATGCTGGCACCCAAGGAGAGCAGCTGTGAGGCGCTTGAGACAATTGGCGCTGTCTCAGCTGCCCTGCTGGAACGGTGGGGGTTGATTGCCATCCTCAATGAGGGCAACCCGCACGACATCTACCAGGAACTCGAGCATATTTTTCGGGATTTTTACCAACAGAAGTATAAAGAACTCTTTGGAACGATGTGAATACAGGATTTATCTAAATCTTTATATCCATATGTCTCATGTATTATGTAATGGAGGGAAATTCTTATGAGCAACCAGAACAAAGAAGGCGCTCAGGAAGCCATGCAGAAATTTGGCCGCTTCCTTTCCGGCATGGTCCTGCCGAACATTGGCGCATTCATCGCATGGGGCCTTTTGACGGCCCTGTTCATCCCGACCGGATGGTGGCCGAATGAGTATCTGGCTCAGGTCGGTGCTCCGATGAGCAAGTGGCTGATCCCACTGCTCCTTGGCTATAGCGGCGGTGCTGCCATCTACGGTCACCGCGGCGGCGTGCTCGGTACGATCGCAACGGCCGGTGTCATTGCTGGTTCGGACATCCCGATGTTCCTCGGCGCCATGATTATGGGCCCTCTGGGCGGCTGGGTCATCAAGAAGTTCGATAAGGCCATCGAGGACCATATCCCGACTGGCTTTGAGATGCTGGTCAACAACTTCTCCGCCGGCATCATCGGTGGTATCCTGGCCATCCTGGCATTTGTTGCCATCGGACCAATCGTCCTTGCGGCGAATGGCGTGCTCCGCGCTGGCGTTGAAGGCATCGTCGCGATGGGCCTCCTGCCGCTCGCCTCGATCATCATCGAGCCGGCCAAGGTCCTGTTCCTCAACAATGCAATCAACCACGGTGTCCTTTCTCCGCTCGGCATTCAGCAGGCAGAACAGTACGGCAAGTCGATGTTCTTCCTGCTTGAGGCAAATCCTGGTCCTGGTTTCGGCGTCCTGCTCGCTTACTGGTTCTTCGGCAAGGGCATGGCAAAGGAATCCACGCCTGGCGCTATGATCATTCACGTCCTCGGTGGTATCCACGAAATCTACTTCCCGTATATCCTCATGAAGCCGATCCTCGTCCTCGCTGTCATCGCCGGTGGTATGTCTGGTGTCTTCACGCTGAATCTCCTGGGCGGCGGCCTTATTGCTCCGGCTTCCCCGGGCTCCATCCTCGCTGTGCTCGCCATGACGCCGAAAGGGGCATTCCTGGCTAATATCGCCGATTTCCTGGTCGCTACTGCTGTTTCCTGTGCCGTTGCGTCTATCTTCATCAAGGGTTCGCATGATGATGGCAGCGAAGAATCGCTCGAGGCTGCCCGTGAATCCATGGTAGAAATGAAGAACCGCGGCAAAGATCTGCCGACTGATGAGAAGAAGGTCTCGGGTGCGGAACTCAAGCGCATCGTCTACGCTTGCGATGCTGGCATGGGCTCGTCTGCTCTCGGTGCCGCTGGCCTGCGCAAGAAGCTCAAGAAAGCGGGCTACACCGACATCTCTGTCACGAACTGCGCAATCGGCAATATCCCGAAGGATGCTCAGCTCGTCGTCTCGCATGAGAAACTCGCTGAACGTGCTCTCGAAGACAGCCCGCAGGCGGAACACATCTGGGTCAAGGACTTCACGCAGAACAATGTCTACGATATCGTTACGGCGCGCCTCAAGGGTGAAGGCGTCGAGACGAAGGCTGCGCCTGTTGAAGAAGAGCAGGTCAAGGAAGGCATCCTGACGAAGGAGAACGTAAAAGTAGGCCTCAAGAGCGTCTCGAAAGAAGAGGCCATCAAGACGGCCGGCGAACTGCTGGTCAAGGGCGGCTACGTTGACGAACCGTACATCCAGGGTATGTTGAACCGCGAGAAGGACATCACAACGTACATCGGCAAGGGCATTGCCATCCCGCATGGCGAGAATGCTGTCAAGAGTTCCGTCAAGGAGTCCGGCATTGTCGTCCTGCAGTATCCAGAAGGCGTCCAGTTCGGCGATGACAAGGCATACCTCATCATCGGCATCGCTGGCCGCGGCAATGACCACCTGGCCATCCTCGCAAACCTCGCGACGACGATGGATGAGTACAGCGACGAACAGCTGCACGAGCTCTACACGACGAAAGATCCGAATGTCCTTTATGAAGTCTTCACGAAAGTAGAGTAAAGTAGAACAGTATAGAGTGATCAAGTGATATGGTATGCCCCCGGCTGTTGCAGATTATCCAGTAGCCGGGGAACCATATGGAAATGGGAGGATCTATAATCATGAAACAGGCAATCCATTTTGGTGCTGGCAACATTGGCCGCGGCTTTATCGGTGAGCTGCTCGTGCAGTCCGGCTATGAGGTGACTTTCGTCGATGTCAATGACGAACTGGTCAAGACCATCAACGAAAAGAAGGCATACAACATCAAGATCGTCGGAGATGAGCCGCAGACGGTCCACGTGGAACACGTCAAGGCCATCAACAGCAACACGAATCTCGAAGATCTGCTCACGGCAATTGTCAAGGCGGATATCATCACGACGGCAATCGGCCCGAACATCCTCAAGTTCATCGCGCCGAATATCGCCAAGGGCCTTGAGCGCCGCGTCAAAGTGAACGAGACGCCGCTCAATGTCATCGCCTGTGAGAACATGGTTGGCGGCTCGACTGTCCTCAAGAACTTTGTCTACGAGCACCTCTCGGACGAGGCAAAGCCACTCGTCGATAAGCTGATCGGCTTCCCGGATGCAGCCGTTGACCGCATCGTGCCGCTGCAGCACAATGAAGAGCCGCTGCTCGTCCAGGTTGAGCCGTACTGCGAGTGGGATGTCAACCGCACGCAGGCAAAGGGTGAAGTGCCGGAGATCAAGGGCTTGACCTGGGTGGACAACCTGCAGGCTTATATCGAGCGCAAGCTCTTCACGGTCAATACGGGCCATGCTTCGATTGCGTATATGGCTTATCAGAAGGGCATCAAGGATATCTACAGTGCTATGCAGGATCCGGAGATCGTCGCCTTCGTCCGCAAGGTCTGGGGCGAGACGGGCAGCATGCTCATTGAGAAGTATGGCTTTGACCCCGCAGTCCATCAGAAATACGTTGAGACGACGGAAAAGCGCTTTGCGAATCCACACCTTTCGGATGAGGTCACGCGTGTCGCACGTGGACCGAAACGCAAGCTCGGTGCAAAAGACCGCCTCGTGAGCCCGGCAACGCAGCTCATCGAGCAGGGGAAGACACCGTCTGCTCTGGCAAAGGTCATCGCCGCAGCTCTGCACTTCGATTACGAGGGCGACAAGGAAGCTGTGGAAGTCCAGGCTTATGTCAAGGAACATGGCTATGAAGAAGCTCTGACGCATTTCACGGGCATCGAGAAGGGCAGCAAGCTCTACAATCTCGTTGAAGCTGAGCTTCAGGTATATAAAAAATAAGGTTATCATATTGACAAACTATGCTTTTTCCTCTAGAATGAAGACATCGTTTGAAAAGAACTGACCAAAAAATGGAGGTTCTAAGGCAGGCGCGCTCTGCGCCAGCCTTAGGACCTCTTTTTGTTTTCTGGTTTTTATCGTGTAGATGACTTGTGAGGTGATGGCAGTGGAACATATCTTTGTACAGGCCAATGGGATGTATCGGAGCATGCGGCGCGGGTACGCGGATATCGTGCGCTTGGGGCTCAGCATGCTGCGCATCGGCACGATTGGCTTTGGCGGCGGCAATGCGCTGATTCCCGTCATCGAGAAGGAAGTCGTAGAAAACGGCAAGCTCGTCACGAAGCGCGCATACGATGAGGACGTCGTCGCGGCCTGCATCACGCCGGGCGCACTGCCCATCGAGATTGCGGCCGGCATCGGCCAGCGCCTCGGCGGTCCTGCGGGCATGCTCGTGGCGGCCTCGATGATGGCACTGCCCGGCGCGCTCTTCACTGTCCTGATCCTCGCCGTGCTGACGGGCGAGCAGGGAGCGGCTCTGCTCGGCATTCGCTACATCTCCATCGGCCTTGGCGCGTTCATCATCAGCTTGCTGCTGGCCTATGCCATCAAGACGCTCGGCGCCATGCAGCAGGCCGGCACGCGGGCGTTCCGCGCAATGTGCCTCGCGATGATTGCGGTCTTCCTGCTTTCGTCGGAGAAGAACCTCTACGCGCTGCTTGGCTTGCACATGGAGCCCGTGTTCCACCTGTCGGTCCTCTCGATTCTCGGGCTCTCGTTCTTCCTGATTATCTTCCTCGGCAGCGGCTTCTCGCGGAAGAAGGGCATCTTGGCGGCGGTGCTCACGGCTGCGTTCCTGTTCAGCGGCAGCCAGCTTCCCGTGCTCTCTGCACCGGTCCTGCACGATGCCACAGCCGTTCTGATGACGGTGCTCGGCTTCTGCGGGCTGGTCCGCAGTTTCCGCTCGGGCAATGAAGCGGTCGACGGGGGGAAGCTCTTCAAGGACACCCTGCGCGAGGTCTTCGTCTGGCTGGCCTTTGCACTGCTCTTTGCTCTGCCGGCACTGATGATACTGCCGGGCAGCTCTTCATTTCTCGGTGAGGGCTTCCTCTCCTCGCTGCTCTCGTTCGGCGGCGGCGATGCCTACCTGACGATTGCCGACGGCCTGTTCGTGCAGGGCGGCACGGTGGCGGCGGCTGACTTCTACGGTCAGCTCGTCCCCGTGGCCAATGCCCTGCCCGGGTCGATTCTCTGCAAGATATTGACGGGCATCGGCTATCTGGCGGGCTTCCAGATGGGCGGCACGTCATCGGGACTCATCCTCGCTCTGGCGGGCTTTGCCGTCAGTGTGGCGGCATCGGGCCTGATCTTCGGCCTCGTCGCGCGCCTCTTGCGCACCTTCCACGATGTGCCGGTCTTCCGCCAGATCAGCCTTTGGGTGCGCCCCATCATCAGCGGCCTGCTGCTCAATGTTGCACTATCGATGCTGCGCACGAATCTCGAGATCGGTGCAGGGCTTTCCGTGCCGGAGGCGGCCGTGCTCGGCCTGACCGTCGGCCTCGCGCTCTTTTGCCTTTATTTGCTCTGCGCGCGCCGCAAGGCGATGACCATGCCGATGCTCGTCTCGGCTGCCGCAGGGCTCGGACTCATCCTCATATGATGGATGGTTGATCTGCTATTTTCTATCGATTTAAGACTTGCTGTTTAGGAGAGATTGTATGAAGAATGGAAAGCTCGAGCGGCGTCATCTGGAAACGGACGTCCTCATCATCGGCGGCGGCACGGCGGGCTGCTATGCGGCCATCCGGCTCGGCGCCGAGAAAGACTTGCGCGTGCTCGTTGTCGAGAAGGCCAATATCGAGCGCAGCGGCTGCCTTGCGGCCGGTGTCAATGCGCTCAACGCCTACATCTCGAACGGCCATACGCCGGCCGATTACGTCGAGTATGCGCGCCGCGATGCGGAGGGCATCATCCGCGATGACCTCATGATGACGATTGCAGAGTCAGTCAATGCGGTCACCGAGGACCTCGAGCGCCGCGGCCTCGTGATCCTCAAGGATGCGGAAGGCCATTACGTCACGCGCGGCTGGCGCAATGTCAAGATCAATGGCGAGAACATCAAGCCGCTGTTGGCCAAGGGCGTGCGCGAACAGGAAAACGTCACGGTGCTCAACCACGTCAACATCACGGACCTCAAGGTCGCGGATGGCGCGGTGCATGGCGCCTGGGGCTTCTCGGTCCGCGAGTGCACGGCTTACGACATCGAGGCAAAGGCTGTGCTGATTGCGACGGGCGGCGCTGCGGGGCTCTACAGGCCCAACAACCCGGGCTTCTCGCGCCACAAGATGTGGTATCCGCCGTTCAACACGGGGGCCGGTTATGCGATGGGCATCCGGGCCGGCGCGGAGATGACGACGCTCGAGCACCGCTTCGTCGCCCTGCGCTGCAAGGACACGATCGCACCGACGGGCACGATTGCGCAGGGCGTCGGCGCCAAGCAGGTCAATGCCAAGGGTGAGGTCTACGAGACGAAGTACGGGCTTACGACGCCGCAGCGCATCTTCGGCACGGTGGAGGAGAACCGCAAGGGGAATGGCCCTTGCTACCTCGATACGCGCCACATCACGTCGGAGCAGCAGTCGGACCTCTACCACGCTTACCTCAACATGGCGCCGGCCCAGACGCTCAAGTGGATTGAGAGTGGCAAGGGGCCGAAGGAGCAGCCGGTCGAGGTCGAGGGCACGGAGCCCTATGTGGTCGGCGGCCATACAGCCAGCGGCTTCTGGGTCGATACGAACCGCGAGACGACCATCCACGGCCTGTTTGCCGCCGGTGATGTCGCGGGCGGTGCCCCACAGAAGTACGTGACGGGCGCTCTCGCAGAAGGGGAGATTGCCGCGGATGCGCTGGCTGCCTACCTTGCAGCAGAGCAGGAGAAGCCTGCGCCTAGAACAGCGGTGAAAGACGAAGGCGATGTGTATGAAGCTTATGAAGCGTATCTCTCGCGCGAGCCGGGCAACCTGACGGTGGAGCAGCTCGAGGAGGCCATGCAGAAGACCATGGATGAGTACGCAGGCGGCATCCATACGGACTATCGCTACAATGCGAGCCGCCTGAAGCTGGCCGATGAGAAGATCCAGCACATCGAAACGCTGCTGCCGCAACTCGCAGCCGAAGGCCCCTACGAGCTCCTCAAGATCTACGAGCTGCGCGAGCGGCTGATGGTCTGCCGGGCACTCATCGCGCATCTGCTCGCGCGCAAGGAGACGCGCTGGCATACGTTTGGCGAGAACGCCGACTATCCGCAACAGTCCGAAGACGGGCTCTGCTACATCAATTCACGCTTAGAACATGGAGCCTTCCATATATATAGAAGGCCGCTGGTCAAAGGAGGTCATTATGAGCATACGCGTCCATGAAGACCGTTGCATCGGCTGTGGCCGCTGCACGGAAGCCTGTCCGGGCAACCTTCTGCTCATGCAGGGGACAGATGCAGGCCGCAAGGCGAAGATCCGCGAGGTCCGCGACTGCTGGGGCTGCACGGCCTGTATGAAGGTATGCCCCGTCAGCGCCATCGGTTACTTCCTCGGCGCAGATCTCGGCGGCAGCGGCAGCACGATGACGATTGAGCGGCAGGGCCATTACTATCACTGGCACATCCGCAAGCCCGACCAGCACGACGTCACCATCACGATTGACCGTGAGAACGCCAACCAATACTGAGTAAGGAGTCAATACATATGGGAAAATTATCGCACCTCGATGCACTTGAGGCCGAGGCCATCTACATCATCCGAGAGGTCGCGGCCGAATCCGAGAAACCGGTCATGCTCTATTCCATCGGCAAGGACAGCACGGTCATGATGCACCTGGCCCTCAAGGCATTCTACCCGGAGAAGCCGCCCTTCCCGTTCCTGCACATCAACACGACGTGGAAGTTCCACGAGATGATCGCTTTCCGCGATGCGCAGGCCAAGAAGTACGGTCTCGACATGATTGAGTACAAGAATGAGGAGGGGCTCGCAGCGGGCGTCAACCCGTTCGATTACGGCGCCTCCTACACCGACATCATGAAGACGCAGGCCCTCAAGCAGGCGCTGACGAAGTACGGCTTCACGGCGGCCTTCGGCGGTGGGCGCCGCGATGAGGAGAAGTCGCGCGCGAAGGAGCGCGTCTTCTCGTTCCGCAATGCGGCACAGGCCTGGGACCCGAAGAACCAGCGCCCGGAGATGTGGAAGCTCTACAACTCGCAGATTAACAAGGGCGAGAGCATCCGCGTCTTTCCGCTGTCCAACTGGACGGAGAAGGACATCTGGCAGTACATCCGCCGCGAGAACCTCGAGATCGTCTCGCTCTACTTCGCGAAGGAGCGCCCGGTCATCGAGCGCGACGGCAATCTCATCATGATCGACGATGACCGCATCGTCAAGAAGCTCAACCTCAAGCCAGAGGACATCGAGCACAAGAAGGTCCGCTTCCGCACGCTCGGCTGCTACCCGCTGACGGGCGCTGTTGAGTCGGATGCCGACACATTGGATGCGATCGTGGAGGAGACGCTCGGCGCTGTCGAGTCGGAGCGCACGAGCCGCGTCATCGATCACGAGGGAGCCGGCAGCATGGAGCGCCGGAAACGGGAGGGTTATTTCTGATATGAACGATTTACTCAAATTCATCACCTGCGGCAGCGTTGACGACGGCAAGTCCACCCTGATTGGCCATCTCTTGTACGATGCCAAGCTCATCTATGCGGACCAGGAGGAGGCCCTGCTGCTCGACTCCAAGGTCGGCAGCCGCGGCGGTGCCATCGACTACTCACTGCTGTTGGACGGGCTGCTCGCGGAGCGCGAGCAGGGCATCACGATCGATGTCGCCTACCGCTACTTCACGACGGATAACCGCAGCTTCATCTGTGCCGACACGCCGGGCCATGAGGAGTACACGCGCAACATGGCCTGCGGTGCCTCGTTTGCCGACCTCGCTGTCATCCTCGTCGATGCGACGCAGGGCGTCCTGACGCAGACGCGCCGCCATGCCCGCATCTGCGCGCTCATGGGCATCCGCTACTTCGTCTTCGCCATCAACAAGATGGATCTCGTCGACTATTCAGAGGCGCGTTTCCGGGAGATTGAGGCACAGATCGAGAATCTGAAGCAGGAGCTCCATCTGCACGATGTCAAGCTCATCCCCGTCTCGGCGACGGAGGGTGACAATGTCACGAAGAAGTCGTCCAATATGCCTTGGTACGACGGGCCAACATTGCTCGACTACCTCGAGCAAGTCGACGTCAGTGCCGTGCAGGAGGAAGGCTTCTACATGCCAGTCCAGCGCGTCTGCCGTCCGAACCACGAGTTCCGAGGGTTCCAGGGCCAGATCGAGAGCGGCAGCATCGCCGTCGGCGATACGGTCACGTCTCAGCCGAGTGGTGAGGAGGCGCAGGTCAAGAAAATCCTCGTGGCCGACCGCGAAGCAGAGTCGGCTTTCAAGGGCCAGCCGGTCACAATCCAGCTAAACCGCGAGGTCGACGTCTCGCGCGGCTGCGTGCTCGAGAAGGGTAGCCACGTCCGCCAGGCCGCCAACTTCAAGGCGGAGATCCTCTGGATGGACGATGTGCCACTGACCATCGGCAAGAACTTCATGGTCTTCCTCGGCACGAAGAAAATCCCGGGCATCCTGACGAAGATCGACTACCGCATCGACATCAATACGGGCGAGCACGTCGAGGCGACGGGGCTCAAGAAGAACGAGATCGCCGTCTGCGAGATTGCCGTGACGGAGCCAATCGTGCTCGACACGTTTGACCACCACCGCACGCATGGCGAGCTCATTCTCATCGACCGCATCAGCAACATGACGGCGGCCTGCGGCGTCGTGCGCGAGATCCCCGATGCATCGGCCAAGCGCCACTTCGCAGCCAATCAGCAGATGCGCAGCGCACTCAACTGGCAGGCCCCGCTGGCCATTGCCTTTGAGCCCGTGAAGGACGGCATCACGCTTGCGACCATCGAGGAGGCTGAGTACTACCTCGTGCGCAACGGCCGTCACACCTACCTCTATCATCCGTCTGAGGGGGAGGATCCCGCAGCGGTGCTCCGTCATCTGCTGCAGGCAGGCCTCGTCGTCCTGCTCGTGCTCGATAGCGACCAGCCGCTGCCAGAAGGCGTCAAGAGCTTCCAAGAGCTTTCAGGCGCAGCAAACGGAGCCGATTCCCAGCAGATTGCTGCGGCCATCCTGCACCACTCCATGCTCGACTCCATGATGACGCCAAACAACTGGATTATCTGAGATACGCCCATATGCATGCCAACAAAGGCCAGATTGAACTGGCCTTTGTTTTTTTGACTTTTTTATGGATTCGATATTGACATTTTGACTTAGACGGGGTAATATAAAGACTGTAGTTAGCACTCGGGTTTAGTGAGTGCTAACACCATCAACATGTAAATTCATTTTTATAGGAGGAAGATACCTATGATTAAGCCATTGGGCGAAAGAGTTGTCATCGAAGTTGCAGAGAGCGATGTAAAGACGGCCAGCGGCATCGTGCTGCCGGACACGGCCAAAGAGAAGCCGCAGAAGGGCACGGTCGTTGCGGTTGGCGCTGGCAAGCTGCTCGATAATGGCGAGCGCGCTGCTATGGAAGTCAAGGTTGGCGATGGCGTCATCTTCTCCAAATACTCGGGTTCTGAGGTCAAGGTAGAGGGCAAGGATTACCTGATTGTCCGCGAGAGCGATATCCTCGCAGTCATCTGACCGTCCCGCGATTGAAATACCAGATACGAATTTTCTCGGAGGTAATATAAATGGCAAAGCAGATTCTGTTTGACGAAGAAGCACGCCGCGCACTCGGCCGCGGTGTTGATGCACTAGCAAATGCAGTAAAGGTAACGCTTGGACCGAAGGGCCGCAACGTCGTCCTCGACAAGAAGTTCGGCGCTCCGACGATCACGAACGATGGTGTCACGATCGCACGCGACATCGAGCTCGAAGATCCGTTTGAGAACATGGGCGCACAGCTCGTCAAGGAAGTCGCCACGAAGACGAACGACATCGCTGGCGATGGCACGACGACGGCAACGCTGCTCGCACAGGCCATGATCCACGAGGGCATGAAGAATGTCGCTGCTGGCGCGAACCCGATGATCATCAAGAAGGGCATTGACGAAGCCGTCAAGACGCTCGTCGATGAGATCAAGGCAAAGTCCAAGAAGGTCGAAGGCCAGGCTGACATCGCTCAGGTCGCTACGATCTCCTCCGCTAATGAAGAGACGGGCAAGCTGATCGCTGAGGCCATGGAGAAGGTCGGCAAGGACGGCGTCATCACGGTTGAAGAGTCCAAGACGATGCGCACGAACCTCTCCGTCAAGGAAGGCATGCAGTTCGACCGCGGCTACATCTCCCCGTACCTCGTCACGGATACGGACAAGATGGAAGCAACGCTCGACGATCCGTACATCCTCATCACGGACCGCAAGATCTCGGCCATCAACGACATCCTGCCAATCCTCGAGCAGGTCGTCAAGGCTGGCAAGCAGCTCGCCATCATCGCTGAGGATGTCGACGGCGAAGCACTGACGACAATTGTCGTCAACAAGCTGCGCGGCACGTTCAAGGCTCTGGCTGTCAAGGCTCCGGGCTTCGGTGACCGCCGCAAGGCCATGCTGCAGGATATTGCTACGCTGACGGGCGGCACGGTCATCAGCGAAGAGCTCGGCCGCAAGCTCGACAGCGTCACGCTCGCTGACCTCGGCCAGGCACACAAGATGGTCTCCACGAAGGATGAGACGACGATCATTGGCGGCAAAGGCGACAAGGAAGCCATCGCTGAGCGCGTTGCTCAGATCAAGCAGCAGATTTTCCAGACGACGAGCGATTTCGATCGCGAGAAACTGCAGGAGCGCCTCGCAAAGCTCTCCGGCGGTGTTGCCGTCATCGAGATCGGTGCAGCTACGGAAGTCGAGATGAAGGACAAGAAGTACCGCATTGAAGACGCTCTGAACGCTACGCGCGCTGCTGTTGAAGAAGGCATTGTCGCAGGTGGCGGCACGACGTTCCTCGACATCCTGCCGGCACTCGACAAGCTCGAAGTCGAAGGTGACGAGAAGGTCGGTGTCAACATCGTCAAGCGCGCCATCGAAGAGCCGGTCCGCCAGATCGCTCAGAACGCAGGCCTCGAAGGTTCTGTCGTCGTCGAGAACGTCAAGAAGGCTGGCACGGGCATCGGCTTCAACGCACTCAAGAACGAGTACGTTGACATGCTCAAGGCTGGTATCGTCGACCCGGCTAAGGTCACGCGCTCCGCTCTGCAGAACGCTGCCTCGATTGCTTCCATGGTCCTGACCACGGAGACGCTCGTTGCCGACAAGCCGGAAAAAGGAGCACCGGCACCGGCTGCACCGGGCATGGGCGGCATGCCGGGCATGATGTAATCCCCTGAAATTACATCCTCCAAACTGAATCAGAGACCCCGTTCGGATTTTTCCGGACGGGGTTTTCTTGTTATGGCGAAGGTTTGAAAAAGCCAGCTGGAGTGGGCAATTGTTGACAATAAGGCGGTTTTAAGCTAGAATAACATCGTATCAGAATCGCCTTGGGCGTTTCTGGAGAAAATCATAAAGATGCAGCAGGATTGTTATAGAAAAGAAGCAATTCTTAGCGCTAGTTCCCCGGAGGTTTTGCCAATCGGGGAGAACGAGGAGAAGGTTGTCGAGACGTCAGCGGATGCCTTCCGGCCGTCCCAGTCGAGAGGGCCTGACGAAAGCGGGGGAGTGATTCCCTGGGACAAAGTCAGGTTCGGGGACCTGTTGCAGGAATACCAGGAGGTATGTATCATGTGTGGTATTGTTGGTTATGTCGGTGACAAGCAGGCAGCAGAGTTCCTGCTCGAAGGCCTCTCGAAGCTCGAGTATCGCGGCTACGATTCAGCCGGCATCGCCGTCTACGATGGCAACCGCATCCGTGTCGAGAAGAGCGTTGGCCGTCTGGCTGCTCTGCGCGACAAGATCAAGGACGATATGCCGCAGGGCACGATGGGCATCGGCCATACGCGTTGGGCAACGCACGGCCGTCCGTCGGATCGCAATGCGCATCCGCATACGGACTGCTCGGGCGACTTCGTCGTCGTGCACAACGGCATTATTGAGAATTATTTGGCACTCAAGGAAGAGCTCATCGAGAAGGGGCATGTCTTTAAGTCGGAGACGGATACGGAAGTCGTCGCGCATCTCATCGAAGAGGTATACAACGGCGATTTCGTCTCGTCGGTCCGCGAAGTGCTGCACCGCATTGAGGGTTCGTACTCGCTCGTCTTCATGTGCCGCAAGCACCCGGGTGAACTGATCTGCACGAAGCAGGACAACCCGCTAGTCATCGGCATCGGCGAGGGCGAGAACTTCATCGCTTCGGATATCCCGGCCATCATCGCGCGCACGCGCCGCACCTATATCCTCAACGATGGCGAGCTCGCTGTCGTCACGAAGGATTCCATCAAAATCACGAACCGCCGCGGCGAGCCTGTGACGAAGAAGGTCTTTGAGGTCAACTGGAATGCTGAGGCTGCCGAGAAGGGCGGCTATGAGCACTTCATGCTCAAGGAAATCAACGAGCAGCCGAAGGCAGTCCGCGATACGATGAGCCAGCGCATTGCGAAGGACGGCAAGTCCATCGTCATGAACGAGCTCAAGTGGGATGCGGATTACCTCAACTCTTTCAACAAGATCTACATCGTTGCCTGCGGTACGGCATACCATGCTGGCCTCGTCGGCAAGTTCTACATCGAGAAATTGGCCCGCACGGTCGTAGAAGTCGATGTCGCTTCGGAATTCCGCTATCGCGACCCGATCGTCGATGAGAACACGCTGTTCATCGCAGTCTCGCAGTCGGGCGAGACGAGCGATACGCTCGCAGCCATGAAAGAGTCGAAGCGCCTCGGCGCCAAGACGCTGGCCCTGACGAACGTCGTCGGTTCCTCGATTGCCCGTGAGGCTGATCAGGTGCTCTACACCTGGGCTGGCCCGGAGATTGCCGTCGCTTCGACGAAGGCATACACGACGCAGCTCATCCTGTTCTTCATGCTCGCCCTCTACATGGCGCAGATCAAGAAGACGCAGACGCCGGAGCGCATCGAAGAGCTCATCGCAAAACTCAAGAATGTCCCGGCTCAGGTCAGCGAGACGCTCTCGGATGTCGAGCCAATCAAGACGTTTGCCAAGCAGTACGGCTTCAATGAGGATGTCTTCTACATTGGCCGTTCGCTCGACTACGATGTCGCTCTCGAGGGCGCACTGAAGCTCAAGGAAGTTTCCTACATCCATGCAGAGGCATATGCTGCCGGTGAGCTCAAGCACGGCACGCTGGCCCTGATTGTCGAGGGTGTGCCGGTCATTGCTCTCGCGACGCAGAAGAGCGTCTACGAGAAGACGCTGTCGAACATCAAGGAAGTCAAGGCGCGCGACGCTGTCGTCATCGGCATTGCTGCAGAGGGCGATACGGAGCTTGAGAAGTACGTCGACCATGTCATGAAGGTCCCGGAGACGGATGAACTCCTGATCCCAATCCTGACGGTCGTTCCGCTCCAGTTGCTCGCTTACTATGCCGCCATCACGCGCGGCTGCGATGTCGACAAACCGCGTAACCTCGCGAAGTCGGTTACGGTTGAATAAGAAAACCGCATAGGATAGCTGAATCTGATGGTACACGAGAAGCCTTTCTGCCTGTTGGCAGAGGGCTTCTTGTTCTATTGCCTGACTGCCACGCCTGTGTGGCAGAGGCACGACACGAATGGAGGCATTTTCATGAAGGCATTTATCTACGATATGGACGGCGTCATTGCCGATACCGAGCCGGTTCACCTTCAGGCAGAACAGAGAGTGCTTGAGAAGATGGGCGTGGAAGGCGTTACGCTGGAATTCCTCATGCGTTACCAGGGCATGACAGACCTCATGATGTTTGAGGATATGAAGAAGCGGTTTGGCTTTCGCCATTCTGCAGAACAAGCAGCTAAGGCCAAGGTGTATCTGTTCAACAAAATCATCCATGAACAGCATGTCACGCCGATTGCGGGCAGCCTGGAACTGATTCGCGCGACGAACGAGCTGCGTCAGTCGCAGGGGCTCAAGACGGCCATCGCGAGTTCGTCGAGCGATGCCTTCATCGCCTTTGTCGTCGATGATCTCGGCATTCGCGACCACTTCGACCTGCTCATGGGCGGCACGAATCTGCCCGAGTCGAAGCCAAATCCCGCCATCTACCTGCAGACGGCGGCTTATCTGCGCGTGGACCCGAGGGACTGCGTCGTCGTTGAGGACGCCACGAACGGCGCACTGGCGGCTAAGGCGGCCGGCATGACCTGCATCGGCTTCAAGAGCCCGCACAGCCCTCATCAGGACCTCTCCATCTGCGATAGGATTGTCGACAGCCTCGAGTCCATCGATCTCTCGAGTTTTTGAGATGTAAAGGAAAATTAAAATCAATATGTTTTAGAGTCTCTGTTCTGTTTTGAGAATCCGGCAGGAATATCCATCATCTACGTCGAATCCTAGAACTGTCGAAAAAGATAATCAAATAAATGGATAGCAGTAGACGATAGAGGAGGAATCGTGATGGCAGAAATGGCAACGAAAGCAAGAGCATTCCAGGATTTCCTGGATGCGAAAGAAATCAAGGCATTTGTATCGGAGACGATTGAGAACGACCCAGAGCAGACGACGGTATTCCGCTCGCATGTAGAGGTGGATGGGCAGCAACTGCCGCTGCTCGTCCTGCTGGACCGCAGCATCTTCTCCATGATCCGCGTGCAGGTCTCGCCGAAGTGCAAGACAGAGGAGAATGAACTGGCCGTACTCAAGCTGGCCAATGACCTCAACCTCAAGTACAAGCCGTTCAAGCTCTATTTCGACGGCGAGGGCTCGCTGATCCTCGATATCTGCATGATCACGCCGGACGAGAAGGCCGAGGAGATCGGCGACATGGTCTACGGCATGTTCAACGTTATGATCACGTTCCTCAACGAGAATTATCGCACGATGATGAAGACCATCTGGTAAGCAGAGGATAGCATCTGGACGATGCTAAAAGAAGACTGTCTCATGGGCAGCCTTCTTTTTTATCTTTTTTCAAAATAGGTGTTGACAACCTGTCCTGTATACTGTATCATAATACAAGTCGCTGAGAGATACGGCAACGGCAAAAGCCCATAAGCCTTGATTGGCAAGGGATTTGCAGGAAGCTCAAAAGAACTTGAAAAAAGAAAGAAAAAACTTCTTGACAAGCTCCGCTCGATGCGATAAGATATAAAGGTCGCTTGAAGCAAACAGCTTTCAAACGAAAGCAAGAAGGCAAGCTTCGAAAGACCAAGTTGTTCTTTGAAAACTAAACAATGCAACATGAATCATTTGTGATTCAAGCCAGATGTTTTTAAAAACATCGATTGATTATGAACATAAGCAATCGGCAATTTCTTTACTAGGCTTCTTTTGAAGCTTAGGCCAAAAAGATATTTAGAGCCAATCAAGGTTCTTCATAAGTTTTATGGAGAGTTTGATCCTGGCTCAGGACGAACGCTGGCGGCGTGCTTAACACATGCAAGTCGAACGAGACGATTGAAAGCTTGCTTTTGAAAGTCGAGTGGCAAACGGGTGAGTAACGCGTAGACAACCTGCCGTAAAGATGGGGACAACAGTCCGAAAGGACTGCTAATACCGAATGTTGTGGAACTTCCGCATGGGAGCTCTACTAAAGATGGCCTCTACTTGTAAGCTATCGCTTTACGATGGGTCTGCGTCTGATTAGCTAGTTGGTGGGGTAATGGCTTACCAAGGCGACGATCAGTAGCCGGTCTGAGAGGATGAACGGCCACATTGGAACTGAGACACGGTCCAGACTCCTACGGGAGGCAGCAGTGGGGAATCTTCCGCAATGGGCGCAAGCCTGACGGAGCAACGCCGCGTGAGTGAAGAAGGGTTTCGACTCGTAAAGCTCTGTTGTCGGGGACGAATGTGGAGATGGTGAATAACCATTTCCAATGACGGTACCTGACGAGGAAGCCACGGCTAACTACGTGCCAGCAGCCGCGGTAATACGTAGGTGGCGAGCGTTGTCCGGAATTATTGGGCGTAAAGGGAGCGCAGGCGGGAGATCAAGTCTATCTTAAAAGTGCGGGGCTCAACCCCGTGAGGGGATGGAAACTGGTCTTCTTGAGTGCAGGAGAGGAAAGCGGAATTCCTAGTGTAGCGGTGAAATGCGTAGATATTAGGAGGAACACCAGTGGCGAAGGCGGCTTTCTGGACTGTAACTGACGCTGAGGCTCGAAAGCGTGGGGAGCGAACAGGATTAGATACCCTGGTAGTCCACGCCGTAAACGATGAATGCTAGGTGTAGGAGGTATCGACCCCTCCTGTGCCGGAGTTAACGCAATAAGCATTCCGCCTGGGGAGTACGGCCGCAAGGCTGAAACTCAAAGGAATTGACGGGGGCCCGCACAAGCGGTGGAGTATGTGGTTTAATTCGACGCAACGCGAAGAACCTTACCAGGGCTTGACATTGAGTGAAAGAGCTAGAGATAGCTCCCTCTCTTCGGAGACACGAAAACAGGTGGTGCATGGCTGTCGTCAGCTCGTGTCGTGAGATGTTGGGTTAAGTCCCGCAACGAGCGCAACCCCTATCCTTTGTTGCCAGCACGTAATGGTGGGAACTCAAAGGAGACTGCCGCGGACAACGCGGAGGAAGGCGGGGATGACGTCAAGTCATCATGCCCCTTATGTCCTGGGCTACACACGTACTACAATGGGATGGACAGAGAGCAGCGAAGCCGCGAGGCCAAGCGAACCCCATAAACCATCTCCCAGTTCGGATTGCAGGCTGCAACCCGCCTGCATGAAGTTGGAATCGCTAGTAATCGCAGGTCAGCATACTGCGGTGAATACGTTCCCGGGCCTTGTACACACCGCCCGTCACACCACGGAAGTCATTCACACCCGAAGCCGGCAGGCTAACCGCAAGGAGGCAGCCGTCTAAGGTGGGGGCGATGACTGGGGTGAAGTCGTAACAAGGTAGCCGTATCGGAAGGTGCGGCTGGATCACCTCCTTTCTAAGGAGTAAATGGACGGAAGTCCATGACTCTGGTCGGTCATCTGACTGTTGCATTGTCTAGT
>NZ_GG697141.2:399178-399883 GCF_000155955.1 Mitsuokella multacida DSM 20544 | reverse complement strand
TTACCTGAGGCTAGCCCTAAAGCTATTTCGGGGAGAACCAGCTATCTCCACGTTCGATTGGCATTTCACCCCTATGCACAGCTCATCCCAAAGTTTTTCAACACTCACGGGTTCGGTCCTCCACTCATTTTTACCTGAGCTTCAACCTGGCCATGCATAGATCACTGTGGTTTCGGGTCTAATCCCAGAGACTTGCGCCCTATTCAGACTCGCTCTCGCTTCGGCTCCGCGTCTCCCGCTTAACCTCGCCTCTGAAATTAACTCGCCGGTTCATTCTTCAATAGGCACGCCGTCGCACATATAAAGTGCTTCGACTGCTTGTAGACATACGGTTTCAGGTTCTATTTCACTCCGCTCCCGCGGTTCTTTTCACCTTTCCCTCACGGTACTATGCGCTATCGGTCGTTCCGTAGTATTTTGCCTTGGATGGTGGTCCACCCTGCTTCCCACAAGGTTTCACGTGTCTCGTGGTACTCTGGATACCAGCCTGTTGGGTAAGATTTCGCCTACCGGAGTTTCACCGTCTGTGCTCAGCCTTCCCAGACTGTTCGGCTATCTTGCCTTCCCTTGATGCTGGTCCTCAACCCCGGTCGTCCGAAGACGTCCGGTTTGGGCTCTTCCCTGTTCGCTCGCCGCTACTGAGGGAATCTCGTTTGATTACTCTTCCTCCGGCTACTTAGATGTTTCAGTTCACCGGGTGTGCCT
>NZ_GG697141.2:397884-399078 GCF_000155955.1 Mitsuokella multacida DSM 20544 | reverse complement strand
TCGCAGGTCAGCATACTGCGGTGAATACGTTCCCGGGCCTTGTACACACCGCCCGTCACACCACGGAAGTCATTCACACCCGAAGCCGGCAGGCTAACCGTAAGGAGGCAGCCGTCTAAGGTGGGGGCGATGACTGGGGTGAAGTCGTAACAAGGTAGCCGTATCGGAAGGTGCGGCTGGATCACCTCCTTTCTAAGGAGTAAATGGACGGAAGTCCATGACTCTGGTCGGTCATCTGACTGTTGCATTGTCTAGTTTTGAGAGAACAACCTCTCAACAATCCAATATACCATAATGGGGGCGTAGCTCAGCTGGGAGAGCACCTGCCTTGCAAGCAGGGGGTCAGGAGTTCGATTCTCCTCGTCTCCACCATTATGGGCCTATAGCTCAGCTGGTTAGAGCGCACGCCTGATAAGCGTGAGGTCAGTAGTTCAAGTCCACTTAGGCCCACCATTAAAAAACAAAATGGTATTTGCACACTGAAAACTACACAGAAGAAATGAAATGTATCGAAATCATCGAGTCGCACGACAGTGTGAACAGAATGGTTAGAACGAACATTTTAGGATTCAAGCATAGACATCATATTGACATATGAAACCTATGGCATAACAAATAGTTAAGCTACAAAGGGCATATGGTGGATGCCTAGGCGTTCCGAGCCGATGAAGGACGCGATAAGCTGCGATAAGTCATGGGGAGCCGCAAGTAGGCTTTGATCCATGGATCTCCAAATGGGGCAACCCGGTACGAGTCATGTCGTACCATCCGAAAGGAAGGCACACCCGGTGAACTGAAACATCTAAGTAGCCGGAGGAAGAGTAATCAAACGAGATTCCCTCAGTAGCGGCGAGCGAACAGGGAAGAGCCCAAACCGGACGTCTTCGGACGACCGGGGTTGAGGACCAGCATCAAGGGAAGGCAAGATAGTCGAACAGTCTGGGAAGGCTGAGCATAGACGGTGAAACTCCGGTAGACGAAATCTTACCCAACGGGCTGGTATCCAGAGTACCACGAGACACGTGAAACCTTGTGGGAAGCAGGGTGGACCACCATCCAAGGCAAAATACTACGGAACGACCGATAGCGCATAGTACCGTGAGGGAAAGGTGAAAAGAACCGCGGGAGCGGAGTGAAATAGAACCTGAAACCGTATGTCTACAAGCAGTCGAAGCACTTTATATGTGCGACGGC
>NZ_GG697141.2:392213-397784 GCF_000155955.1 Mitsuokella multacida DSM 20544 | reverse complement strand
AGTCGAAACCCTTCTTCACTCACGCGGCGTTGCTCCGTCAGGCTTGCGCCCATTGCGGAAGATTCCCCACTGCTGCCTCCCGTAGGAGTCTGGACCGTGTCTCAGTTCCAATGTGGCCGTTCATCCTCTCAGACCGGCTACTGATCGTCGCCTTGGTAAGCCGTTACCCCACCAACTAGCTAATCAGACGCAGACCCATCGTAAAGCGATAGCTTACAAGTAGAGGCCATCTTTAGTGGAGCTCCCATGCGGAAGTTCCACAACATTCGGTATTAGCAGTCCTTTCGGACTGTTGTCCCCATCTTTACGGCAGGTTGTCTACGCGTTACTCACCCGTTTGCCACTCGACTTTCAAAAGCAAGCTTTCAATCGTCTCGTTCGACTTGCATGTGTTAAGCACGCCGCCAGCGTTCGTCCTGAGCCAGGATCAAACTCTCCATAAAATTTATGAAGAACCTTGATTGGCTCTAATAATCTTTTTGGCCTGAACCTTGATAAATCAAAGCTCAGTAAAGAAATTGCCGATTGCTTATGTTCATAATCAATCGATGTTTTTAAAAACATCTGGCTTGAATCACAAATGATTCATGTTGCATTGTTTAGTTTTCAAAGAACAACTTTTTGTCTTTCGAAGCTTGCCTTCGTTTGAAAATGCCTTGCTTCAAGCGACTCATTTATTGTACCGCATCTCTTTTAGACTGTCAAGAACTTTTTTATTTTTCTTTTTTGTCTGAAAGGCGGCCGTCCTGCATGACCTGTAAGTGTTTCCATTCAAGGAACGTTGTCTCACATTTCGTGCTGGCCGGTATCTCGCGGCGACTTGTATTATATTACAGGAGTTGCGCCCATTTGTCAACAGCTTTTCCGAAAAAAAATCACAAAAAATCCCGCACCACCATCGAGCCTCACGGCTCTATGGTGAATGCGGGATCCCGGCATCCATTTTACATGATTTGACATGTGGGTCCGACTGCAAATCCCCTACAAGACGGGTGCAAAGCTCACGTCGACGGACCTTCCGTGTAAGCCTCAGCGTCGATGACGACATCGTCATCAGCCTCGGAGATCTTGTAGTTGCCGCGCGGCGTGCCGCGACGCTCAAGGTCGCGCACAATGGCCGTGCCTGCGCCAGAGCTGAGCTCGGTCAGTGAAGCAGCACTCTGTGCACGAGCGCAGCCATACTGGCCTCCAGATGGAACGAGCATCGCTATGGCGAGAAAAGCCGCGATGGACACTCCTGTCCGGACTATCATTCTGCCCATACTCTCACCTCATTCTTCTACTGCCGGTAAGAGCGGTATGCTTTACCTGCAGAGCCAACCTTCCCCGAAAAATAAAAACAGGCTGCATGAATCCATACAGCCTGCCCGGGAATATCTAGTTCGGTCCTCGCAGGAATCAGCCTGGGTCAGTCACCAACAAGTTCCATGGCCCAATAGTAGTGACCATCATTGCCTCTCACACAAGATACACCCATCTTCGTGAAATGATGGTTGAGGAGATTTGCGCGATGCGTCGGGGAACCCATCCAAGCGCGAACGATCTTTTTAGCATCCACTACGCTGCTGATGGCAAGGTTTTCACCGAACCAGGAGCAGGATGCACCATTCAAAACTGATTTGACAGAGCTGCCGTCCGGGCGCTGATGCGCGAACAAGATGCCCGCTTCCTGCGCACGGGTTCCAGCCGCCTGTTCAAGATAAACAATCCCGCTTAACGGCTGGATGCCGGCTGCCGTACGTTCAAGATTGACTTCATACAAGACTTCATCCTGAAGGCTGGCCGCAAAAGCCGTGCTCGATGCAAAAACAATACATGCCATGACGAGTAAAGTCATGATCTGCCGCAAGGTTTTCATATTGGCCGCCTCTTTCGTTACGATATTTTGACTTGAGAGCACTTGGTCTCCAAACCACCTTGCGCTGCCTTTTCAGACTGTCGTCCATATCGCTTCGAAACTTAAGCAGATCTGTTACCGCTGTGGGCGCTGCGCGACCACAGGGCATGTTCACATCGATTCAGTTTTGTCAGGTTTATCCTTGCTATTTATAGTTTACCACATACAATTGGAAGGGTCAATTAGGATTCAGGCCGTAAACAAAATTTTCCTTCAATTAAAGGCACCAAATAAAAGCGTCAAGACAGCATCTGTGCTCCGGCCGCTCAATATCCGATTCGGCCTTCATAATAGCAATTTTACTGCATAAAAAAGAGCAGGTTGCCAGGAAAATCCTGGCAGCCTGCCCATCACAGGATTGGCTGTTGACTCCGACGCGTGAGCACGTCGTCTCCAAACTCCGTGCGGCTCATCGAGCTTGTCGCTCGTGAATGTCTCGGTCATGCGCGAGTCATCGCTCGCGGCCAAACCTGCGGGGAACCCATGATTTACAGATTGGCTTATGCCATGGTATCGAAGTGGACATAGACGCCATCGAGGTCTTCAAGCAGGATGCCCATCTCGCTGAAGCCAGCGTGGAGAGCCTCTGCCGAAAGCTCGACGTTGTTCTTGACATCGCCCATGCGCATGAGCGCAAGAGCACCATCGTCGACCGGCGTGATGTTGAAGGTCGAACCGTCATAGACCATGCGGAACATGCCCGTGCCATCCGTCGTCGTCAGCGCCTTCGTGTACTCACGGTACTGCGTCTTCGGCTGATTCGGCTCCGGCAGACGCTTGCCCGTCGGCTCAAGGCGAACCTTGTCCGGATCCGCTGCGACATCATACGTGCCGTAATGCGAGACCTGACCAGCCTCAACCTTGAAGAACGGAAGCTCAGCACTCGCCAAACCTGCGACGCGCTCGACGCCCGGTACGCCATGTTTGCCCATGTTGCTCGTCCAGGAGCCAGAACCATCGAGATTCGACGGATTATGCGGATCGATATCCGGCTTCGTCGGCACCGTCGGCGAGAGCGTGATCAGGCCGCCGTAGTTGTAACGGTAGTTGCCTGCCACATCGCCCGAGATGATCGGCGTGCCGTTGATGTGCGCCACGACTCCGTACTGGTTGTCGCCCAGCGTGTTGCCCGGCGTGTAATCCGCGTCGACGTGCTCGCCATAGGCCAGCTGTGCGTCGATATCCGGATCTACCGTATAGGTAATATCGTCAAGCGTGTTGCCCGTACCGGAAACGAAGAATGTGACATCCTTCGGGTCGATCTTCACATCGGCCTCGCCACCCGTGATCGTGTAGTTCTTGAGGAACTCCGCGCCGGAGAGCTTCGTGCCGAAATGATACGTGTTGACGTCATTCGTCTTGGTGTTGCTATCAAGATAAGCTCCGCCATAGTCGCCATAGTCGTAGATGAACCCAGTCGGAAGGTCGCCATTAACAAGGCCTTCGACCTCAGAGGTCGTCGTCTTGACCGTGCCGTACTCCGTCTCGACGTCTTTCGTCTTGATCGTGAGCTCGGCCGGCGTGACGCTTGCCGTCTTCTCGAACGTCTTGCTCGTTGCGCCGTCTGCGAACTGGTAGTTGCCATTCATCGCTTCGCTGAGCTCGACCGTCGTATCGTAGATGTTCTTGCCGACATCCTGCGTGACCTTGCCTGCTCCCGCAGTCGCCAATGCACTGGAGTCCGTGATAGCCAGTTCATACGTGCCATCGCCATTGACACCCGTAAAGGTTGCCGTGCCGAATGCATCTTTCTGGCCATACTTCGTCGTGTAGAGCGGCGAGCCATCTGGGTTGACAATCTCTTCCTCGGTAATCGTGTACGGCGTGACCGTTGCTGTGCCGTTGAGGTACGTGACTTTGTAGTTCGTCAGGTTGTTGACGCCTTTGCCCTTGAGGTCATAGTCGCCGACACCCTTCGTCCACTTGCCGTTCGTGCCATCAAGCGCTGCATCGTTCGTGTAGTTCATGCCACCGAGTGCCGCATCCAGAGTTGCCTTCGTATCGCCATTCGTGATGCCAGATTTATACTTGTACCCATACTGCGATTCATCGAACTTCGTACCATAGACCGTCGACGCATTGCCAATCTGGATTGTCAGGTCAGCTTGCTTAATATGCAGGTTCGCCGTGTTCGTCTTGACGTCGTAGTTCTTCAGCTCGTTGACGCTCGTCGTGATGTCATAGTCACCAACGTCGTTCGTCTTCGTATTGCTGAGGTAACCCTTCGTCGCATACGTCAGGTTCACGATCGACGCATCGTCGCCATTCGTCAAGCCCTGGATATCCGACGTGAACGCCTTGTCGACCGTGCCGTACGTCGTCGTCTTGTCGTCCGTATTAACGAACAGCGCTGCCTTATTGATGTGCAGTTTCGCCGTGTTCGTCTTGACGTCATAGTTCTTCAGCTCGTTGACGCTCGTCGTGATGTCATAGTCACCAACGTCGTTCGTCTTCGTGTCGCTGAGGTAACCCTTCGTCGCATACGTCAGGTTCACGATCGACGCATCGTCGCCATTCGTCAAGCCCTGGATATCCGACGTGAACGCCTTGTCGACCGTGCCGTACGTCGTCGTCTTGTCGTCCGTATTGACGAACAGCGCTGCCTTATTGATGTGCAGTTTCGCCGTGTTCGTCTTGACGTCATAGTTCTTCAGCTCGTTGACGCTCGTATTGATGTCATAGTCACCAACGTCGTTCGTCTTCGTATTGCTGAGGTAACCCTTCGTCGCATACGTCAGGTTCACGATCGATGCATCGTCGCCATTCGTCAAGCCCTGGATATCCGACGTGAACGCCTTGTCGACCGTGCCGTACGTCGTCGTCTTGTCGTCCGTATTAACGAACAGCGCTGCCTTATTGATGTGCAGTTTCGCCGTGTTCGTCTTGACGTCATAGTTCTTCAGCTCGTTGACGCTCGTATTGATGTCATAGTCACCAACGTCGTTCGTCTTCGTATCGCTGAGGTAACCCTTCGTCGCATACGTCAGGTTCACGATCGACGCATCGTCGCCATTCGTCAAGCCCTGGATATCCGACGTGAACGCCTTGTCGACCGTGCCGTACGTCGTCGTCTTGTCGTCCGTATTGACGAACAGCGCTGCCTTATTGATGTGCAGTTTCGCCGTGTTCGTCTTGACGTCATAGTTCTTCAGCTCGTTGACGCCCGTATTGATGTCATAGTCACCAACGTCGTTCGTCTTCGTATCGCTGAGGTAACCCTTCGTCGCATACGTCAGGTTCACGATCGACGCATCGTCGCCATTCGTCAAGCCCTGGATATCCGACGTGAACGCCTTGTCGACCGTGCCGTACGTCGTCGTCTTGTCGTCCGTATTAACGAACAGCGCTGCCTTATTGATGTGCAGTTTCGCCGTGTTCGTCTTGACGTCATAGTTCTTCAGCTCGTTGACGCTCGTCGTGATGTCATAGTCACCAACGTCGTTCGTCTTCGTGTCGCTGAGGTAACCCTTCGTCGCATACGTCAGGTTCACGATCGACGCATCGTCGCCATTCGTCAAGCCCTGGATATCCGACGTGAACGCCTTGTCGACCGTGCCGTACGTCGTCGTCTTGTCGTCCGTATTGACGAACAGCGCTGCCTTATTGATGTGCAGTTTCGCCGTGTTCGTCCTGACGTCATAGTTCTTCAGCTCGTTGACGCTCGTCGTGATGTC
>NZ_GG697141.2:0-392113 GCF_000155955.1 Mitsuokella multacida DSM 20544 | reverse complement strand
CAAGAATCCCCGGCAGCAGCTCCCGTGAAAAAGCGGAAGCCCCGCCTGCCTGCCATCGAATACATCCGCGGCATCGCGATGATGGGCGTCATCGCCATCCACGTCGGTTCGCAGTACCTCATGAACCAGACGGCCAACGTCCATCTGATTGCCCTCTTAGAGGTGGCCTCGCGCTTCAGCGTGCCCATCTTCTTCTTCATCTCGGCCTTCGGGCTCTTCTACAACCTCGACATCCACGAGCCGCTCGACTACCGGGCCTTCATGAAGAAGCGCTTCCGTACGGTCCTCATCCCGTACCTCGTCTGGTCCGCCTTCTACCTGCTGCACGATGGCCTGTTCTACGGCGTCGGATTCCCCGACCCGCTGCACCTCCTGAGCATCCTGTTCTTCGGTACGGCGAAATACCAGCTCTACTTCCTCGTGATCCTGATCTGGTTCTACCTGCTCATGCCGCTCTGGATTGCCATCGTGCGGCGCGCGGGCAAGGTCAGCCTGATCCTGCTCTTCGTCGCGCAGCTGGGCTTTGACTACTGGTCGAGCTTCTCCGTGGCGTTCAACACGTTCGTCTACGCGCTGCCCGACCACTCCTTGCTCAAGCCCTTCCTCATGTACCGCCTCAACTACTGGGTCGTCCACTACGTCTTCATCTTCGTGCTCGGCGGCTATCTTGCGGTGCACATCCAGGAATTCCAGCGCTTCATGAAGGAGAACCGGCGCGCCATCACGGTGTTCTTCTGGGCCTCGCTCGTCTGGCTCCTCGCCTACTACTACCAGCTGATTTTCGAGACGGGCTACACACCGCTCGAGGCCATCAACACGGCTCATCAGCTGAGCCCGGCGGGCCTCTTCTACACGCTGGCCAGCTCGGTCTTCTTCTTCACGATCTTCACGTACCAGAAGTACCCGGGATGGCTCAATCCCATCCTGCACCAGCTCGGCCGCCACTCCTACTTCGCCTACCTCGTCCACCCGTTCTTCATCACCTACGCAGCCACGCTGCTCCAGAAGAGCGGGCACCTCATGACGGCCCCCGTCACGATTGCCTTCTACTTCGTGATCCTCGGGCTCTCCATGATTGCCGCGGCCCTCTGCCGCAAGCTCGGCGAGCGCCTGTCCATCCTCAACGAATGGACCATCGGCGTCTACCCGCGCAAGAAATGACGAGCAAACAAAAATCCTGCCCACATCGCAGACTGCGGTGTGGGCAGGATTTTTTATAATATCGATTCAGGCGCGGATTTTCTTGAAGAACTGGCTGTCGGCCGTATCCGTCAGCCGCAGGTCGTAGCCGAGCGCGACCATCTCGCGCATCTTGATGAGCATGAGGTTGATGTTGCAGCGCAGGCGCTTCGAGATTGTCTCCATGTCCTCGCCCGCGCGCACGAGCCGGTAGACCTCGTCGTTGTCGAGCAGGAGATGCGCCGCGAAGGCATTTGCCTCGTACTCCGTGCGGCTGTTCATGCGGAAGAGCTCGAATTCCTGCAGGCCCGTCTTCGCGAGCTCGCGATGCAGCTGGTCGTGGCCGATCTCATGCGCGAGCACCATCGGCAGCCAGTCCTCATCGAGGCGGCTGTTGAGGAAGATGAAGCGGTGGTGCCACTTGTTGAAGTACATGCCGAGCAAGTCCTTGTAATCATCCGCGAATTCGACATGGATGCCGAGCTCCTGCGCGAGTGCCAGCATCTCATGACCGGCGGACGGCTGGACCTTCTGCGCGGCCTGATAGAGCTGTATCGAATCCATCCAATCACTTCACTTCCTGTATTTTTTCGGCGTGTATTTCTGGTTGTCTTCCTTGGCTAGCCAGTAGGCCCGCTCGAGCGAGCGCATGACGGCCTCACGGTCCTGGTCCGAGAGCTCGCCGCCCGCGAACATGCCTGCTAGCTGGCTCACGAGCTCCTGCGCCTGCGCCATGCCGCGGCTGCCGTACTGCTCGTGCGCCGCGTCGAGGAACATCTCGCGGTCCGTGTAGAGGTAGTCGACATCGACCTCGAAGAAGTCCGCGAGGACTTGATACATCTCCTTCTTCTTCGGGTAGCGCTCCCCCGACTCATAGCCGCTGTACGTCTGGCGCGTGATGCCGCAGGCCGCCGCCACATCCTTCTGCGTGAGCCGGCGCGCGCGGCGCAGCTGCAACAGTTTATCACAGAATTTCACGATCATTCCCTCACTCTCAAATCATTGCTTTTATCATTCTATCATCGCTCTGCCTTACAGACAAGACAATCCCTCAGGCGATATGGCGCCATGACGGCCGCCAATCGACAGGCGCCTCCGCATGCTGCGGCAGGGACTGGCGCACAGGGGCCGAGTGCACAGGGCGCACCGGGCGCTGCTGCACCGTCAGGTAGACGAGCGTCAGCAGGTTGAGGAGCGGCAGGCACTGGCCGACGAGCACGAGCCGGCTCGCGCGGCAGTCATTGCAGCGCCAGAGCGTGACGAGCAATAAGAGGAGCGCAAACGGCGCCGTGAACTCCAGCGACGCCAGGCCGCCGACCTGATGCGCAAAGCAGAACGGAATGCCGCTGCCGAGGATGCTGAAGAGCCCCATGACGAGCCCCGTCGGCTCCGAGAGATACGGCTCGACTGTCTCGTACTCCCAGGCCGCGTAATAGAGCGGCACAGAGACGTAGAGCAGGATACTCGCTAAGGCAAAGGGCAGGCGCCCGATTTTCTTCGACACGATATACATATATAAGACCTCCCGTCATTATCTTTAACAATTGTAAAACTTATGCCTTAATATTAACATATGTCAGCGTATTTGTCAAAGTAAGCGCGAGAATGTCAAATATCTTGTCAAATAAAAACAGGCCTGCATCTTTGCAGGCCTGTCCGTGCCAAGGCAGCTCTCAGAGATTCTCGAGCAGCCGTATCTCATTCTTCATGATGTAATTCTTCTTGTCCGGCATCCTGCCGTTGACGAGGTACTCGAAGGCGAGGTTGATGGCCATGCGCCCCTGCCGGACCGGATGCTGGTAGAGGATGGCCTTGACGATGCCCTGGCGCATCATCTCGACCGTCGAAGGCACGCTGTCGAACGCGATCGTCACGGGGCGCTTCCCCTCCGGCAGCTGCATGATGGCGCGGCAGGCACCGTAAACGCCGGCCGCGAGCAGGAACATCGCCGAGATGTCCGGATGGTCGTCGAGCAGGTTCTTCGTGCGCTCGTACGAGCAGATCTCATCGTCGCCGTTCTCGACGACGTCGACGATAGAGAAGCCTGGGAGTCTCTTCATGCGGTGCTCGAAGCCCTCTAGCCTCTCGCGGTGGCCGAGGACCTGCCGGCTGCCCATGACGATGCCGACCTTCGCCTGCTCGCCGAGCAGCGCATGCAAGAGCGCACAGGCCGTCTCGCCGCCGTTGAAGTAATCGCTGCCGACATAGCAGTGACGCTTCGAGCTCTTGATGTCGTTGACGACCGTCACGACGAAGATGCCCGCATCGACAAAGTCGTCGATGGCCTTCGCGATGCGCGCATCGTCGATAGGGCTGATGATCAGGGCATTGACCTTCCCCTTCATCTGCTCCATGAGGTGCAGCTGCTTGTCGACGTTGTAGCCCTTCATCGGATAGTAGCGGACCGTCAGGCCGTAGATGGCATAGGCCGCCGCCGCGCGGTCCATGCCGTGGATGACATCGTCAAAGAAGGCATTGCCCTCCGACGGCAGCAGGACCCCGATGACCGGATGATTCTTGCGCGCCGCCAAGGCCTTGCCCGCCGGGTTTGGCTCATAGCCGAGCTGCTCCGCCATCTTCTTGATCATCGCCGCCGTCTCTGCGTTGACCCTGCCGCGTCCGTTGAGCGCGCGGTCCACCGTGCCGCGCGAGACACCGCAGAGCTCTGCTATCTTCTTCATGGTAACCATGTATATATCCTCCAACATGTAGCATGCGTTCCTGTCTTTATCCCTTATTTTAGCAGATTTGTGCGACTATGGCGACAATCATGCGCAAAAAGGCAAAAAGAAGCCTCACCACGCGGCTGAGCCATGCGGTGAGGTTTCTCCCCCCTATCAAAACTTCCCTTCACGACGGGCAGATCATCAGAGCGTGAGGTTCTCCCCCTTGAGGCCGATGAACGCGCCGTCCTTGTCGAGGCCGCTCTCTTTGTGGGCAATCAACCACTTGTTGACCGCGAACAGCAGGCGGTCCTCCCCTTCCTTAGCGATGGGGTCCTTGAGCGCTTCATTCGTGCCGCGCGGCAGAGCGACGCCGCAGCGGAACTCCTTGCCGTCGATGCCGCACGGAGCGAAATGCAGCGTCGTCGCGTAGAGCTCTACTGCCGTGCCGGCCGGCACGAAGAAACACTCGACATTGCCCGTGTCGTACGTCAACGTCTTCGGGTCGATGTCCTGCTGGCGGCCGACCATCAGCACGAGGTCCGTCGCCGCGATGTCGATCTCCGACGAGCGATGGTACTCAAGCGCATTGAGTGCTTCATTGTGGCCGCTGCAGTGGCCGAGCTCCGTCGGCATCTCGCCGTACGTCTTCTCCGTCAGCTCCTTGAAGAGCGGCAGCGCTTCGAACGATGCGACAGACGGCTCGTAGACCGTCCCCTCAGCCGGGATGTCGATTCCCTTCAGCGCCGTGCAGAATTCTTTCGTATCGAGCGGCAGGACGCGCCCATACGGGCGGAATGCTTCATCTGTTACAGATTTCATAGTATCTCTCCTCTGAATGTATCTACTAGACCGTATCATCATACGATTCATTTTACAGGATGACCGGCCCCCGCAAAAGGACACGGGGCCCAATCCATCCATAAAGTCGTCTCATCTCTTGCAGTCAGCCAATCAGCAGCCGATGTCGCGCAGCTTCTTGCCAGACATGAGGTTCTTCTCGATCTGCTCGAGCGTGACGTTCTTCGTCTCCGGGACAAAGGCCATCGTCAGGACGATGAAGAAGGCATTGAGGCCAGCGTAGAGCCAGAACGTGTGTGCCGAGCCGAGCGCATCGACGAGGGACAGGAACGTCGCACCGACGATTGCGCAGGTGATCCAGTTCGTCATCGTCGAGCAGGCAATGCCGAACTCACGGCTCTTGAGCGGCTGGATCTCCGAGCAGAGGACCCAGACAATCGGGCCGGCGCTCATGCCGAAGCCCGCGATGCTGACCATCGTCATGACCGCAGCGAAGTAAGAGACCCAAGCCGGTGCCGTGCCGCCTTCCAGCATGGACATGCAGACGCCGACAGCAGCCATCGAGAGTGCCATGACGCCGAAGCCAATCTTCAGGGCCGGCTTGCGGCCGGATTTATCGACCATGCCGATGGCAATGAACGTGGACAGCGTGAAGACAATGCCGTTGAGGACCGTGCCGATCATCTGGTCTTCCGTGCTCGAGAAGCCCGCAAGGCTCAGGATCTTCGGCGAATAATACATGATGACATTGAAGCCCGTGAACTGCTGCATCGCCTGGAGCAGCACACCGAGGAATACAGCGCGACGGACGTTCTTGTTCGTCTTGAAGAGATGCCAGCCAGCCTGCTTGACCTTCAGCGTCTCCTTGATGTCAGCGAGTTCTTCTTCGGCAATCTTAGCACTGGCGTGCAGCGAGTTGAGGACCGTCGAGGCCTCAGCAAAGCGGCCCTTCGTCGCGAGCCAGCGCGGGCTGTCCGGCAGGCGCGAGACCGTCAGGATGAGGATGATGGCCGGGATGGCGATGACCGTCAGCATCATGCGCCAGTCGCCCGAGTAACTGAATGCCGTATCCGAGAGGAAAGCGGCCAGGATGCCGACCGTGACCATGAGCTGATAGCCCGAGATGACCTTGCCGCGCGCGTCCTTGTCCGACATCTCGGCGAGGTACAGCGGCGCCGTGTACGAGGCGATACCGACCGAGAGGCCGAGGATCAGGCGGAAGCCGATGAGCATCGAAGCGCTCGCCGCCATACCCGAGCCGACGCAACCGACGATGAACAGCGAAGCGCCGATGAGCAGGCTCTTCTTGCGGCCGATGCCGCGTGCCAGGAATGACGCGATGATGGCGCCTGTCGCAGCGCCGACCATCATCGAGCTGACGACCCATTCCTGTTCCTGGCTCGAGAGCCCCCACTCCTGACTGATGAACGGCAGTGCGCCAGAGATGACGCCCTGGTCGAGACCAAAGAGCAGGCCTGCCATGCCGGCAGCAAAGTAGATACACTTGCGGACCCATGCAGCGCGCTTCTGAGCGGCGGCCTCCGTCTTGTTTTCCATGATTCCCTCCGTCATACGATACACTCCCTTAATCCATAAATACACCTATTCTCATAAAGCAGCCAGGTCCTCGTAGCAGTCCTTGAGCTGACGATAGAGCTTCTGATAGAGCGCGTGCCCCTTCTCGTAGTAGGCATGTGCCGCGGCATCCGGCTGGCACCAGGTATCCTGCTCGATGAATTCCTTGCATGCCGTCTGTACATCCGGGAAGATGCCGGCGCCGACACCGGCGAGGATGGCCACGCCGAGGGCCGGTCCCTCCTGTGCCTTGATCGTCTTGACCTCGCAGCCGTACATGTCCGCGAGCATCTGGCGCCAGATGCGGCTCTTGCCGCCGCCGCCGCATGCCATCATCTCCTTGACGTTGATCTTCATCTCGCGCAGGATGTCGAAGCAGTCGAGCAGCGAGTAACTGACGCCCTCCATGACGGCGCGCAGCATGTCTGCCTTCGTGTGGATGGCCGAGAGGCCGAAGAACACGCCGCGGCAGTTCGGATTGAGATGCGGCGTGCGCTCCCCCATCAGGTACGGCAGGTAGATCAGGCGGCGGCTGCCGATCGGCACCTTCGCAACATCCTCATTGATGAGGTCATAGGAGTCCACACCGAGGCGCACCGCCTTGTCCTTATAGCTCTCTGCGAGATTATCGCGGAACCAGCGCAGCGAGAGGCCCGCCGCCTGCGTGACCCCCATGACGTGCCAGCAGCCCGGCACCGCACAGCAGAAGGTGTGCACGCGGCCCTTCGGGTCGATGTGCGGCTCGCTCGTGTGCGCGAAGACGACGCCGCTCGTGCCGATCGTCGTGAAGGCCCGCCCTTCAAAGACAATGCCCGTACCGACCGCCGCTGCCGCATTGTCGCCAGCGCCGCCGACGACGACAGTATCTACTGACAATCCCGTTTTTTCCGAAAATTCTTTGCTGATGGTGCCCGTGACCTCCGGCGATTCGTAGACTTTCGGCAGCAGAGCCTTGTCGATGTCGAGTTTCTCGAGGATCTCATCCGACCAGCAGCGGTGCGGGACATCTAAGAGCTGCATGCCGCTCGCATCGGATACCTCCGTCGCATACTCCCCCGTCATGCGGAAGCGGATATAATCCTTCGGCAAGAGGATGTGACGGCAGCGGCGGTAGTTCTCGGCCTCGTGGTTGCGGACCCAGAGAATCTTTGACGCCGTGAAGCCCGTCAGTGCCGGGTTCGCCGTGATCTCGATGAGGCGCTCGCGGCCGACGCGCTCCGTGATCTCCTCGCATTCCTTGCCCGTGCGCTGGTCACACCAGATGATGGACGGGCGGATGACTGCATTGTCCTTGTCGAGCATGACGAGGCCGTGCATCTGCCCCGAGAGGCCGATACCCTTGATGTCCTCCGCGGGGACGCCGGAATCCTTGACGACTTTGCGGATCGTCACCAGCACCGCATTGTACCAGTCGAGCGGCTCCTGCTCCGCCCAGCCGTTCTGCGGCTGATAGAGCGGATATTCCTGCGAAGCCGACGTGACGACATGACATTTCTCATCGAATAAGACCGTCTTCGTTGCCGAAGTGCCAATATCAATACCAATCAGATAGCGCATGATTTCTTCCTCCTTTGTGCCCGCCTCATTTTTTTGCGTGCACATGAACGCTTTCCATGTACTCAATATAGCACAAGAGAAATCGCGCGTCAATACGATAATTTGATTTTTATTTCATCGTATTCAACAGATTGTCTCACGATTGCAGCGCATTTATCGTTTATCTCATCGCTTTTTTGCGCCGTTAATTAGTAGAAAATGGTCATCTCTACATAAAGCGAGCATAAATAACACAAAAATCGAATAAAACAATTGACAAATCCTTCCGCCAGTGCTATTCTAATAACCGTGATGAGCGTGCACATGCACGCTAAGAAAAATCGTCAATCTTCGACACTGTGTATGGTATCAGAAGTCAAGCAATCTAAAGGAGCGTTACACCATGAACATGAGCAATATCCCCGATCTCAAATGCGGCATCATCTCGGTCAGCCGTGACTGCTTCATCATCTCCCTCTCGGAGAACCGCCGTCAGGCCATCGTCTCGGCCTACACGAAGAAGTACGGTGACTTATATGAAGTGAAGAAGACCGTCGAGAACGAAAAGGACATGCTGGCCGCCGTCAAGGAAGCCAAGGACGCCAGCTGCAATGCCCTCGTCGTCTTCCTCGGCAACTTCGGCCCGGAAACGCCGGAGACCTTGATTGCCCGCGAGTTCGACGGCCCGGTCATGTACGTGGCCGCTGCGGAAGAGACCGGCAAGAACCTCATCAACGGCCGCGGCGATGCCTACTGCGGCATGCTCAACTGCTCCTACAACCTCGGCCTGCGCCACCTCAAAGCCTTCATCCCCGAGTATCCGGTCGGCACGGCCGAAGAGCTCGCCGACATGATTGCCGAGTTCCAGCCCGTCGCACGCACGCTGCTCGGCCTCAAGGACCTCAAGATCATCACGTTCGGCCCGCGCCCGCAGGATTTCTTCGCCTGCAATGCCCCAATCCAGCCGCTCTACGACCTCGGCGTCGAGATTGAGGAGAACTCCGAGCTCGATCTGCTCGTCGCCTACCGCGCCCACGAAAACGATCCGCGCATCAAGGACGTCGTCGCCGACATGACGGCAGAGCTCGGCACCGATGGCGGCAACCCGTACCCGGACCTGCTGCCACGCATGGCACAGTATGAGCTCACGCTCATGGACTGGATGGAAGAGCACAAGGGCGCGCGCAAGTACGTCGCCTTTGCCAACAAGTGCTGGCCAGCCTTCCCGACGGAATTCCGCTTCGAGCCGTGCTACGTCAACAGCCGCCTCGTCTCGCGCGGCATCCCGGTCGCCTGCGAAGTCGACATTTACGGCGCCCTCTCCGAGTACATCGGCCTCTGCGTTTCGCAGGATGCCGTCACACTGCTCGACATCAACAACTCCGTGCCGAAAGACCTCTTCGAGGCAAACATCAAGGGGACGAAAGACTACACGCTCCAGGATACCTTCATGGGCTTCCACTGCGGCAACACCCCGCTCTGCAAACTCCGCAAAGGCGGCGTGAAGTACCAGCTGATCCAGAACCGCCTGCTCGAGAACGGCAACACACCGGACATCACGCGCGGCACCCTCGAAGGCGACATCGCCGACGGCGACATCACCTTCTTCCGCCTCCAGAGCACGTCCGACGGCCAGCTGCGCGCCTACATCGCCGAGGGCGAAGTCCTGCCAGCTGCCACGAACTCCTTCGGCGGCATCGGCATCTTCGCCATCCCGCAGATGGGCCGCTTCTACCGCCACGTTCTCATCGAGAAGCACTTCCCGCATCACGGCGCCGTCGCCTTCGGCCACTTCGGCAAGACAATCTTCTCCGTCCTCAAGTACCTCGGCGTCGCCGACGTCTCCTTCAACCAGCCAAAGGGCATGCTCTACCCGAGCGAGAACCCCTTCGCATAAAAAAGACTTCCCTTCAAAAACTTACCAATAGAAAAGAGAGCCGCAGACCAAATTTTAGGCCTGTGGCTCTCTTTCATATTCACCTATCCTCATCATCCTGTTCCCGGATCTTGCAGAGAATCGCGTCGTGGCGGTCCCAGAAGCCAGTCTGCTTCGATGCGGCGGATTGGAGGTGCGGGAAGCGAGCGACGGTCTCCAGGATACTGTGCTCTGCAAGGTCGATGAAGCTCTCGTACGTCAGCTCCAGGAAACTCCTGCGGCTGCTGATGAGGCTTGCGCCGTGCTGGGTGTCGTAGGGCATGCCGGACACGAGCTCATCATAGGGCGGCTCGGCGGAATCCCCATCATGCGGGAAGAACGGGCTCATCGTGACCGCGAGCTCATCATCAGCCAGCCACTCAATCTGGATGTCGTAACAGACGTCGCCGATGCGCGCCTGGCCGAAGTACTCGCCGCCCGGCAGCACGGCCTGCCAGTCATGGAGCAGGCGCCAGCGCAGCTCTAAGAAATCTGCGAGCGAGAAATGCGACCAGTCGACGCGCCCGACTTCGCCAATTGTCTTCTCCATGTTCTCACTCATGGATTCTGGTCCACGACGGCTTCAATCAGGATGGTCGTGACCTGCTTCTCCGGGTTGACTGCCTTGAGGAAGGTCCACGTGCGCTTCGTCTCCTCGCGCGGCAGGCGAGCGGCTAACAGGGTGTCATTCGTCAGCGAGAGGCGGTCAAAGGCCTGATTGGCGAAGAAAAGGTTGTTCTCATCGGCTTTGAGACCGAGTGCCGTCAGCGTGCAGTCGAAGACGATGCGCAGCTTTTCCTGCTCGGCCGCATCGATGGCGCCGTGATGCGCAATGACGATGTTCGAGAGGCGGCCGACCTGATTCGCGTTGATGATCATGACGGTGCTCGCGTCAATCCCAGCAAAGTACGAGATGTAATTGCCCTGAACGCGCTTCGTCAGGTCCCCGGCAATCGGATAAGCACTGACCTTGTTGTAAGTCGCGGCAAAGCCATCCGCATCGAGGCTGTCCTCCAGCTGCACCTTCGTCTCCGTCAATTCATTGAGGCCCGCTGCCTGCGTGACCGAGATGGGCGCCAACAGCAGGAGCAGCGCCAGTAAGCATGTACTGATCTTCTTCATGGTATTCCCCCATTCATCTAATTCATGATTCTGCTTAGATTTTATCACAAACACTAGTCTATCTCCATCCTCGCAGTGAAATTCTGTCGGCATCCACGAAAAATCTCTCCACCTATCCATTTACTATGTTATAATAAAAAAATACTATCGCGAGGAGGATTTCAGTATGGACATGGAAACAGAAGCCAAGCCACAGGCGTCCGTCTCGACGCTCAGCATGACCTTAGGTCTTTTTGCCCTTGGCATCGCCTGGCGCAACGCTGCAAAGATGTTCTCGATACCGCCCGCCATCGGCGAGACCATCCTGCTCTTGACGGGATGCCTCTGGCTCTTCCTGCTGTCTCGCTACATCCATCAGATATTGTCCAGCAGCAATGGCGTCTCACGCGAGCTCTTGCTGCAGCTCCAGAATCCGTTTTTGACGCTTATCCCCATCACGACGGGGCTTGCCAGCGTCGCGCTCTATCCCTATGCCTCGCTGCCCGCCCACATTCTCCTGTTCATCGGTGTGGCCGGCCAGCTTTTGTTCAGCTCCTACCACGTCAGCGAGCAGTGGCACGGCAACACGCCATCGGAGATGGAGACACCGGCCATGTACATGCCGACGGTCGGCGCGAACTTCGCCTCAGCCATCGCGCTCGGGGCCTTCGGCTACTCGCACTGGGGCTATGTCTTCTTTGGTGCCGGCTTCCTCTCGTGGATGAGCCTGGAAGCCACCTACCTCTACCACCTGCGCTCGAGTGAGCCCCTGGATGCCGAGCAGCGCCCGCTGCTCGGCATCCAGCTCGCGCCGGCTTTTGTCGGCAGTTCGGCCTACCTCTCCTGCAACGGCGGCCAGATCGACATGGTCGTGCTCGGCCTGATTGGCTACGGCCTGCTCAACCTCTTCTTCATGGTGCGCCTCATGACCTGGGTCCTGCGCCTCGGCCTTTCGATGTCGCTCTGGGCCTTCTCTTTCGCCATGGCCTCCATGGTCAATGTCGGCTTCCGCCTCTCATGCGCCGCGCTCGACGATTCGTTCGCCCTGCTCGGCCACCTCTTCGTCATGCTCGGCACGACCGTCATCGCGCTGCTGATTGGCGAGACGCTCCTGCTCGTCATCACAAGCAGAAAGAAAAAGAGCCGCATCGCATGATGGGCTCTTTCTTTTCCCTTGGTTCACGCCTTTGCGTCGTACCACTCTGGACGGCGCAGCTTGAGCCAGGGGATTTTTTCTTGTTTGGCTTACATCCGCTGATGAGCGCGGCGGGAGATGACGTCGAGCTGCTGCTGGCGCGTCAGGTCGATGAACTTCACGGCGTAGCCGGAGACGCGGATGGTGAAGTTCGCATACTCCGGTTTCTCCGGATGCTCCATGCAGTCGATGAGCTTGTCCACGCCGAACACGTTGACGTTCAGATGATGTGCGCCCTGATTGAAGTAGCCGTCCATCACGCGCACGAGCGTGGCGACGCGTTCGTCTTCCGTATGGCCGAGCGTCTCCGGCGCAATGGTCTGCGTGTTCGAGATGCCGTCGAGCGCGTACTCATACGGCAGTTTCGCGACAGAGTTCAGCGAAGCCAACAGGCCGTTCTGCTCGGCACCATACGACGGGTTTGCGCCCGGCGCGAACGGCGTGTAGGCCTTGCGGCCGTCGGGCAGTGCGCCCGTGGCGCTGCCGTAGACGACGTTCGACGTGATGGTCAGGATGGACGTCGTCGCCTCCGAGTTGCGGTACGTGTGATGCTTGCGCAGCTTCGTCATGAAGGTCTTGAGCAGCCAGACTGCCATCTTGTCGGCGCGCGGATCGTCGTTGCCGTACTTCGGGAAGTCACCCTCCACCTTGTAGTCGACGACGAGTCCCGATTCATCGCGGACGGTGGAAACCTTGGCGTACTTGATGGCGCAGAGCGAATCGACGACATGCGAGAAGCCCGCGATGCCCGTGGCAAAGGTCCGACGCATATCGGTGTCTATGAGGGCCATCTCGGCGGCCTCATAGTAGTACTTATCGTGCATGTACTGGATGAGGTTCAGGATGTTCACGTAAAGCCCTGCCAGCCAGTCCATCATCAGGTCAAACTTGTGCATGACCTCATCGTAGTCGAGCACCTCCGACGTGATGGGCGCGTATTCCGGGCCGACCTGCATGTGCTTGCCGTCCTTCGTCAGGAACTTCTCGTCCTTGCCGCCGTTGATGGCGTAGAGCAGGCACTTGGCAAGGTTGGCACGCGCGCCGAAGAACTGCATCTCCTTGCCCGTCTGCGTGGCAGAGACGCAGCAGCAGATGCTGTAGTCGTCGCCCCAGACCGGCTTCATCACATCGTCGTTCTCGTACTGGATGGAAGACGTCGTGATGGAGATGCGAGCGGCGTACTTCTTGAAGTTTTCCGGCAGTGCCGAGGAATAAAGCACCGTCAAGTTCGGCTCCGGGGACGGCCCCATGTTCTCGAGCGTGTGGAGGAAGCGGAAGTCATTGCGCGTGACCATGTGGCGTCCGTCCATGCCGATGCCCGCCATCTCGAGCGTCGCCCAGACCGGGTCGCCGGAGAACAGCTGATTATACGATGGGATGCGGGCAAACTTCACCATGCGGAACTTCAGCGTCAGGTGATCGATGAGCTCCTGCGCCTGCTCCTCCGTCAGCGTCCCCTCGGCGAGGTCGCGGCTGATGTAGATGTCGAGGAAGGTGGAGATGCGGCCGACGCTCATCGCTGCGCCGTTCTGCGTCTTGACCGCGGCCAGATAGCCGAAGTAGAGCCACTGGACGGCTTCCTTGGCATTCTTGGCCGGCGCCGAGATGTCGTAGCCGTAGATCTTGGCCATCTCCTTCATCTGCTTCAGCGCGCGGATCTGCTCTGCGATCTCCTCGCGCTGGCGGATGACATCGTCCGTCATGACACCGCAGCCGCAGTTGGCAAGGTCCTCGCTCTTCTTCTCGATGAGGAAATCGAGGCCGTAGAGCGCTACGCGGCGGTAGTCGCCGACGATGCGGCCGCGGCCATAAGTATCCGGCAGGCCCGTGACGATGTGGCTATGGCGCGCCTTGCGCATCTCCGGCGTATAGGCATCGAAGACGGCCTGATTGTGGGTCTTGTGGTACTCCGTGAAGATCTTGTGGAACTTGGGATTCACCTGATAGCCGTACGTCGCAGCGGCCTCCTCCGCCATGCGGATGCCACCGTACGGCATGAACGCACGCTTGAGCGGCTTGTCCGTCTGGAGGCCGACCACCTGCTCCAAATCCTTCAGGGAATCATCGATGTAGCCGGGCCCATAGGCGGTCAGGCTCGAGACGACTTCCGTCTCACATTCGAGCACGCCGCCCTTGGCGCGCTCCTCTTTCTGCAGCTCCTGCACGCGGCCCCAGAGCTTGTTGGTCGCCTCCGTCGGCCCGGCCAAGAAGCTCTCATCGCCATCGTACGGCGTGTAGTTGTTCTGGATGAAGTCCCGGACGTTCACATCGTCCGTCCACTTCACACCCTTGAAACCTCTCCACGCAACGTCTCTATCCATTCCGTTCATCGCGGACCTCCCTTTCTATACTCTATACGTATCTCACGCGTCATCGTTTCATCGACTTCATCTTATTACGTTTCGCGGCTCGATTCTTTGACGAAAATCAACGCCGCTTAAACAGCCCCCAGTATTGCCCTGGCCTTCTGCACTGCCTCTTCCGACGGGGGCTTCACGTCCTTGAGCTTGTTGGGAATGCCGAGTTTCTCCCACTTGTAGAGGCCCATGTTGTGATACGGAAGCACCTCACGGCGCTCGACATTCGTCAGCGTGTCCAGGAAGTCCCGCGTGCGCTGCAGGGCAGCCGGGTCATCGGTATAGCCGGGCACCAGCACCTGCCGGACCCAGATGGGCTTGTGGATTTCCGACAGGTAGCGGAACATGTCCAGGATGTTCGCGTTGGGCTGCCCCGTGAGCCTGCGATGGGCCTCCGGGTCGATGTGCTTCACATCCACGAGCAAGAGGTCCGTCACCTCCATGAGTGCCTTGAACTTGCTGAAAAATGGCTCCTGCCGCGTAAAAGGCTGCCCCGCCGTATCGATGCAGGTGTTGATGCCCCGACGCTTGGCCTTCTGGAACAGGTCGAGCAGGAAATCCAGCTGGAGCAAGGGCTCCCCGCCGCTGACCGTGATGCCGCCCTCCGGCCCCCAGTAAGGCCGGTAGCGCTCTGCCTGGTCCAGCAGATCATCTGCCGTCCGCAGCTCGCCGCCCTTTTTTGCATCCCAGGTATCCACATTGTGGCAGTAGAGGCAGCGCATCGCACAACCCTGCAAAAAGATGATGAAGCGCGTGCCCGGCCCATCAACCGAGCCAAACGTCTCGATGGAATGGACGCGACCCTCTATCATCATGCTTCCTCCTCCGGTAAGACGTGCGCCAACCGCTTGTAGTGCAGGAAATCATCCGCTTCGCCGAGCGCGCGGACTTCCTGCGGCGTGGCCAGGCGGAAGCTCTCGACCTCATCTTCCTGGATCTTGACATCCTCCTTCGTGAAGTCGCCCCGGAATTCATAGATATCCACGAAGTAATTATTCTGCTCAGCCGGGCTGTCACTGCGGTACGTATGGATGCAGCGCCCCTGCTCCGGTGCAAAACGAAGCCCCGTCTCTTCCGCGACTTCCCTGAGTACAGCCTGCTCCGACGTCTCACCGGCCCGGACGCCGCCGCCAGGAATCTCCCATTTGAGCGGGGCCCATTCCTTGTCGGCCTTGCGCTGCGTGATGAGGATGCGCCCCGCCGCATCGCGTATCAGGGCCAGCACCGTCAGATGGTAATCGCCCGGCTTCATGTGCCAGTCATTGCGCAACATCTTGCGCCCCGTGACCCGCTTCTCGCTGTCATAAATATCCCAGAATTCCATGCCTGCACCTCTTTCGTCGATATGTCACGCTTATTATACCACGGCCAATATCGCATCACCAGTTATGTTCGATTTATGTTTGATGAAAATCCCGACTGCCTGACAAGAAACAATCGGGCTCATGCGACTCGATGACGCCGACGGCCTGCAGGTACGAGTAGATTGTCGTGGAGCCGACGAATCTCATGCCGCGCTTCTTGAGGTCCTTGGCGAGAACATCTGAGAGCGGTGAAGTCGTCCGGCCATATTCGTGCACGGTCTTCCCCTCCGTCCACTGCCAGAGATAGCAGTCAAAACTGCCGAACTCCTGCTGGATGCAGTGGAAGACGCGCGCATTCCCTATGGCCGCCTCAATCTTGCGGCGGTGTCGGATGATGGCAGCATCCTGCGTCAACCACTCGACGTCCTCTGCCGTGAACGCACAGACCTTTTCCAGATCAAAGCCCGCAAACGCCCGCCGGAACCCCTCGCGCTTATTGAGCACGCACTCCCACGAGAGACCCGCCTGGAAGCATTCCAAGAGCAGCAGTTCAAAGAGCTTGCCATCATCATGCACAGGCCGCCCCCACTCCTCGTCATGATAGCGCACGTAGCGCTCATTCTTCGGATTGGCCCAGAAACAGCGGCATTTGCCATCCGGCCATATCATCTTCGTCATGTTGCGTCTTCCTCCATCGTCTCCAGCAGAAAGCTCACGGGGCGGAAGCCATCGTTGCACGAGATCATCGCCGAGCGCGGATTCTTCATCCAGCCTTCGTAGAAATCTTCGGCCCCATGCGCGAGCCCCATGACAAACGGCGACATCGTCTCCCAAGCGCTCTCGCAAAGCCCTTCCGGGCGCCTCCAGCCGTCCGCGATGAACACCTGCCCTTCCTCCACCGTGCAGGCATCCTCAATCGGATTCTCGTATTTTGCCATGAGATCCTCATAGCAAGCCTTGCGCATCACCGTGATCCGCACCTTTTTCATCATCATCCCTCCAACACGATTGCATGCATTTGTCTTATAGTGAAATCTAGCATATAATAAGCAAAAAAACAAGGATGCGAAGTGCATGAGTTGACCCGTATCATCGAAGAACTTGCCCAGTGATTCCCCACAGTCATTTACACAATGTCAAATAGATGCAGTAATTTGCATTTCACCTGTAAATCTGATATAATAGAGAAAAACATATTGGATTACAAGGCGGAGTCTGTTCACCGACAGGCTCCGTCTATTTCTTTGTAAGGGGGCTTTTTATTGTATCGAACAAATTTACAGAAAAATATCGTTATACCGAGTCTTATCATCATTGCATCTGTTGCACTGGGATGCATCGCCGTGCCTGAGGGTGCGAAAGCCGTCCTGACGTTTCTCAAGCAGGAACTCTTCAATTCCTTCAGCTGGATCTACATCCTCAGCGTGGCCTTCTTCTTTCTGTTCCTCGTCGTGCTCTGTCTCGGCAAGCTCGGCGATATCCGCTTGGGCGACGATGACGAGGAGCCCGAGTATTCATTCTTCTCCTGGCTCTGCATGCTCTTTTCTGCGGGCATGGGCATCGGCCTGATGTATTTCGGCGTGGCAGAGCCGATATCACATCTCTCGGCGCCACTTCACAGCATGGCCTCGCCTGTCATGCAGACAAAGGAAGCCATGCTCAACACTCTGTTCCACTGGGGAATCCACGCTTGGGCAATCTACGGGATCATCGGCCTCTCTCTGGCCTATTTCGGCTTCCGTTACCGTCTACCGGTGACCATCCGTTCTGGCTTCTATCCCCTGCTCAAGCATCGAATCTACAGCACGCCGGGCACAATCATCGACATTTTGGCACTCTGCGCCACGATTTTTGGCCTGACGACCACGCTCGGGTTCGGTGCCATGCAGCTCCATGCCGGACTACGAGAAGTTGGAGCACTGTCTGGTGTATCCTTCCAGAGCCTCATCTTTATCATCCTGCTGTCCATCGGAGCTGCTGTCTTGTCCTCTATCTCCGGCGTTGGCAAAGGGCTCCGCTACCTGAGCCAGGGCAATCTGATCCTGTCCATCACCCTCATGCTCTTCGTGCTGCTGACAGGGCCGACAGTCTACATCCTGGCCGCCTTTACCGAGAACATCGGATACTACCTGACGCACATCGTAGAGCTGTCCTTCCGCACTTTTGCCTATGAGAGCACCAAGGAAGAGTGGTTCACGAGCTGGACTATCATGTACTGGGCCTGGTGGATTTCCTGGGCACCGTTCGTCGGCCTGTTCATCGCCAAAATTTCCCGCGGACGCACGATCCGCGAATTCGTCGTCTGTGTTCTGCTGATTCCGACGGTCTTCAACCTGCTCTGGATGACGGTTTTCGGCAATGGTGCCATCTGGATGGATGCGCAGACGGCAGGCATGCTGACGCAGGCAGCCGATGCGACCGACCGCCTCTTATTCCTGTTCCTCAACCAGTTGCCCCTCTCCACCATCACGTCGCTGACAGCCATCCTGGTCATCGCAATCTTCTTCATCACATCGGCCGATTCTGGCATATTCGTCATCAACTCCATCGCCTCGCAGGGTAAGAGCACTTTCCCGAGATGGCAGAGCATCCTCTGGGGAAGCATGCTCGCCGTGCTGGCCATCGGCCTGCTCTACTCTGGCGGGCTTGAAGCATTGCAGACCATGACGGTCATCATGGCACTGCCGTTTTCCCTCATCATGGTCGTCATGGCCTTCTGCCTGCTGCGCGGCCTCTGGGTAGATGACTCGTATTTCAGCCGGAACCTCTCCAAGAGCACGGCCTACTGGGACGGAAAGCACTGGCAGGCACGTCTGAAAAAAGTTGTCTCCGCAGGAACGCTCGAGGATGTACGCGCCTTCCTGCGCGATGTCGCTGCCCCCGCCTTTGAGGAATTGCAGGCGGAGTTCGCAAAGAACGGGATTGCCGTGCAGATTCGCAGCGGTGAAGAAAACGGACTCTCGTACTGCGAACTCATCGTCGAGAGCGGCCGTCTCCGCGACTTCCTTTACGGTGTTGGCTGCAAGGAACACGCCATCTCCAAGATGGTCGTCTCCTCCGACCTCCTCCCAAAGATGAATACAGTAGATGACTTCGAGCCGGTCTGCTACTTTGCTGACGGCAGGCGCGGCTATAGCCTCAAGTACATGCGCCGCGAGGAACTGCTGACTGATGTCCTGCGCCAGTACGAGCGCTATATCCGCATGATTGCCAACAGCAAGCACAATCTGTACCTATTCGACAAGAAGAACGATGAGACGTGACGTCTCCGGTGAAAGGTGATGTGAGATGAAATGATGTGGCGTGATCTATTCAATCTAAAGGGAGGCGCCGCCTCCATCCAAGAAATCAACCAGCGCATCCTTGCGGATGCGACGGTATCGGGGACGAATCTCATCGTCCTCGTCATGGCCATCATGATTGCCTGTGTCGGCCTGAACATGAACAGCGTCGCCGTCATCATCGGCGCCATGCTGATTTCCCCGCTCATGGGCGGGATCGTGGCCATCGGGTACGGCATGGCCACATACGATGTGCACTTCATCCGGCAGTCCATGATCAAGCTAGCCTTCCAGGTGGGCTTCGCCATCCTGACGGCCTCCCTCTACTTCGCCATCTCGCCGCTGGCCTACTCGACGGACGAGCTTCTGGCACGCACCTCTCCCACCATCTGGGATGTCATCGTCGCCCTGTGCGGCGGCATTGCGGGGGCCGTTGGCAATACGCGTCAGGAGAAGAGCAATGTCATCCCCGGCGTGGCCATCGCCACCGCTCTGATGCCGCCACTCTGCACAGCAGGATACGGGCTGGCATCCGGCCATTACCCCTTCTTCCTCGGCGCGATGTACCTCTTTTTCATCAACGCCTTCTTCATCGCACTCGCGGCCTTCCTCGTCTTCAAACTCCTCGGCGTCCCATCGCATGGTGATGTCGAGGCCTCACAATTCCAGCGGCAGCGCCTCATCCTGGCGGCTCTCGGCATCTTAATCACGGCGCCGAGCATCTATCTCGCCTATCAGATGGTCGAGGAGAATCTGCGCGACATGCAGGTCAAGAGCTTCATCAGCGAGGATATGGACTTCCAGACGACGAGTGTTGTCTCCTACACCGTAAAGGGCCACGTCCTCACCGTCGATCTCGTGGGCACGCTGCTGACCGAGAAAGAGATTGCCACCCTGCAGGACGAACTGCACGCGCGCAACAGGCTCCAAGACCTCGAACTCGTCGTCATACAGGGGCAGCGCGAACTCGACCGCGAGCAAGTCCAGAATCTCATCAATGCACGGCTTGAGAAGCAGAGCGCTTCCGAAAAGGAAGTCTCCTACAAGAACCTCTCCGCGCAGTATTACCCAGCCTACAAGCGCGCGAGCGCAGACCAGCAGACCATCGAGCTCCTCACACAGCAGGGCCCTCTTCTCTTCCCCGAGGTCCTCTCCATCCAGGGCGGCACATTGACATCCGTAACGCCCCAAAAGGATCAGCCAAAAACGGAGAAAAAAGTGGATCACAAGCGCTTCATGGTCGAGGTCATCGTCAAAGAGCCGCTCCGCCCAGAAGAAGCCGACCGCTTGCAGAAGTGGATTGCCGCCCAAGTCGAGATGCCTGTCCTCATGACCGTCCAGACTGCAGATCATCCCAGTGATTTCTACGGCGACGGCATCGCCTGGCCGTAAAAAAACCTGCTCTCACCATCAAGGTGAGGGCAGGTTTTTCTCTAGGATCAGGCCGTCTGGCTCTTGGCGCGGTGGCTCATGGCAAAGCCAATGAGGATGACGCCTGCGGCGAGGATGACCTGGATGGCGATGGCTGCCCAGTCGCCGACGGTGCTCGTGAGCATCGTGCCGAGGATCTTGTCGTGGGCGATCATGGAGCCCGCCGTCCACCCGAGGAGGCCGGCGCCGGCGTAGAGCACGATGGGGAAGCGATCCATGATCTTGCCAATGAGCGTGCTGCCGCCCACGATGATTGGGATGCTGATGAGGAAGCCGAAGACGACGAGCAGGAAGCTGCCGTGCGACGCGCCCGCAATGGCCAGGACGTTGTCGACGCCCATCGCGGCATCCGCGATGATGATGGTCTTGACCGCGCCCATGAGACTGTCCGATGATTCAACGTGCTCATCCTTCTTCTCCGGCACGAGCAGCTTCACGGCAATCGGCAAGAGAATCAGACCGCCGATTGCCTGCAGGTACGGGATGGTCAGCAGCCAGACGGCCACGAGCGTCATGACGAGGCGGATGATGACGGCACCGGCCGTGCCGATGAGGATGGCTTTCTTGCGCAGGTTCTCCGGCAGCTTGTTCGCCGCCATCGCGATGACGACGGCATTGTCGCCGCCGAGCAGCAGGTCCATCAGGACAATCGTGCCGAGGGCCATGAGGAATTGCATCGATAAGATTTCCATGTGATTGATTCCTTTCTTCAGGTAGTCAAACAAAAAGAGACTTCCGCATGGTATCCGGGAATCCGGGTATCATGCGAAAGTCTCACCTATTACATCAATGTGTGTAACGCTGCCACCAGCCGCTCGCGCGGCATGCTTGTTGACGGCAGGCCAAAGAGGTTACTCCCCTTCGCTATTCGTTTGTAGCATCAGTATAACAGATGGAGGCAGCTGCTGTCAATCCACAAAATCATCTGAGCTTGTGGAAAATAGGCTGCATATGCTCAAATGTCGCGATTTCTGTAAAGCCAATCTCATCGCGAAGAATCGCATAGGCGTCCTTGATGTGGTCGGCCAGATAGGAAGTCTGATGGGCATCAGAGCCAACTGTGATGATACGTCCGCCAAGGTCTTTGTAGAGATGCAGGATTTCACGGCTCGGCTGTGTGTCAGACAAGCCATAGTGCCAGGATGAGGTATTGACCTCGATGCCCTTGCCATCTGCGATAGCCTGCTTGAGAATCTCGGCCACGAGGTCTCTCACCTTGTCAAAGGGATAGCGGCCTGCCTTATCATAGCGGACCAGGAGGTCGAGATGCGCCAGGACGGAGTAATGCTTGAAGGCCTTCATCGTCTTGAGGATTTCCTCGTAGTACGCTTCATTGTACTCTTTCTGGCTCCGCCCGCGCTGGAAATCCTGTGTCCAGAATTCTTTATTGTCGACCTGGTGCATCGAGAACAGCACAAAATCCAGCTCATCCTGATACTTGGCAAAGAGTCGCTCATAATCGTCCACCGTGATGGACTGGATGCCGAACTCCAGCCCCGAGCGGATCTTGATCGCATCGCCATAGGCAGCCCGTATGCGTGCTATCTTAGCAAAGTAGCGAGGATAATCGACGTTGGCGAGCGGCTCGCGCGCCGCATCTCCTGAAGAGATGCCGTCGCCCTGCCGCCACTCGATGCCGCGCGGGTCATCCCAGTCACGTTTGATGCCGTAGTCCACATGATCGGTGAAGCACATCTCATCGAGTCCCAGTTTGATGGCCTTTTCAACCTGGCGCTCCATCAGCTCCTTAGAATCATCAGAGAATTCACTGTGTAAATGGTAATCTGCATACATGTCTTATATCCCCTTTCTCTTGGCTTCGCTCAACGGGTCTTCTGGATGAGGCGCTCGTGCATGAACGCCATGATGGCTAAGAGCACGAGCAAGTAGATTGGCAGCAGCGATATCGACAGATGGTTGGCCAAAATGCCGAAAAGCGGCGGCATGAGCATCGTGCCGATATAAGCAGCGGCCATCTGGACGCCGATGATGGCCTGTGACTTGTCCTTGCCAAAATGAGTTGGAGTTGAGTGTATGATGCAGGGATAAATCGGCGCGCAACCCAGACCAATCAGGATCAGGCCGGCCAGCGCGACTGCATCACCTGCGGGGAGCATCACCGTCACGATACCGAACAAGATCAGTACCTGCCCCATCCGAATCATGCTCTCGTCGTGCATGCGCATCGCAAGGAAGCCATTGATAGCGCGGCCCACCGTAATGCCGATGAAGAACATCGCGCCAAAGCTCGCCGCCTGTTCTGCCGAGATGCCCTTGCTGAGATTCAGAAAGCTGCTCGCCCAGAGCCCGCAGGTCTGCTCGACGGCACTGTAGCAGAAAAAGGCGACCAGTATCTCACGCGCACCCGGTATCCGGAAAATCTCGCGCAGTGAGAGCGGCTTGCGCTTGTGTCCAGGATCTGCCTGCACCTCATCCTTTCGCTCCTTCCAGAGCGGCAGGCTGGCGAACAGGATGATGGTCAGGACGACCTGCATCACCGCGATGATATGGTAGCCCGCCGGCCATCCCTTCCCCATCTCGAGCGCCATGCCCATGATGTACGGCCCTGTCGCCGCACCGACGCCCCACATGCAGTGCAGCCAGCTCATATGCCAGCTCCTGCAGTGAAGCGCCACATAATTATTCAGGGCGGCATCCACACCACCGGCACCGAGGCCGTAGGGAATGGCCCAGAGGCAGAGCATCCAGAACTCGCTCGATGCTGAGAAGCCGAACAAAGCCGTGGCCGTCATGGCGACGCTGATGGCCGTCACCTTCCCCGTGCTGAGCCAGAGCGTCAGCCTGTCACTCTGCAGGCTCGAGACAACCGTCCCGAAGGCAATGATCATCGAGATGATGCCCGCATAAGACAGCGGCGCCCCCAAGTCTTCGTGCATGACCGGCCAGGCCGCCCCGAGCAGTGAGTCCGGCAAGCCCAGACTGATAAAAGCAATGTAGATGATTGCTAAGAGCAAATGTACCATGTATTGTCTTCCTCCTCACTTGATGATATGATTATATCGTCTTTAAATATGAATTCATAGATAAATACAGGCATTTTATATGATGATACCGTCAATCTGAGATAAAAGGAGACGTAATATGGTCAACTTGCACTGCACCCTGCACACTGACAAGAATCAAAAAGAAATCACGCGGCACGGCAGTGTTCTATTTCCCGTGGCATGCTATGAAGATGATATGGCCTGTACAGACGTTCCCATCCATTGGCACGATGAATTTGAATACATCCTGGCGTTCAACGGGACCATCCATCTCCATGTCGGCACAGAGCCAATCACACTGCGGCAGGGAGCAGGTATCCTGATAAATGCAGGCCTCCTCCACTCTGTCTCACATTCCCTTCGCAAGCCGAGCATCCTGCGCTCGCTCGTCGTCCATCCCGACCTGATTGCAGGCTCCCCGCAGTCGTGCTACTGGCAGAAGTTGGTTCTTCCCTTTTACGGCAGACAGAATCTGCCTTTCCTGCTCATGGAAGGTAACGAACCTTGGCATGCGACAATTGCCCATCTGATGATGCATGCCTGGGATGCCATCACGCAAGAGACCGAAGCTTATACAATCGAAGCACGCTATGCGCTCTCCAAGGCACTGCACATCCTGTGCCAGAATCTTCCTTCATCCCCGCCCACAATTTCTCGCGATGTCAGCCTGCTTGAGCGGATGAAACTACTCCTGCAGTACATCGAGCAGCATTACATGGAGACAATCTCGAACCAGACGCTGATGCGTCTGGCTGCCTGCAGTGAGAGCGTCCTACTGCGCAGTTTCAAGAAGACGGTCGGAACTTCACCGATGAACTATCTGCAAAATTACCGCATCCAGCAGGCATCATCACTGCTCCTTTCCACCGATATGACTTCCAGCGAGATTGCCATTGCGACAGGCTTCCATGACATCAGTTACTTCACCAAGATCTTTCATCGGACAACAGGCTTAGCACCGCAACGCTTTCGGGCAGCCCATCGCACCAAATAACATCTTCCCCGCTATGAGCGATACATATACCGTCAGCAAAAACGACTCTCGCACAATGTCTTTAAAGAACATTGAACGAGAGTCGTTCTTATCTCAGTGCCCAAATATGAGTCAACTGTTCATTCATTTGACAGTATAGCCGTTTTCCTGCAGGATAGCTATCGCTTTTGCGAAGTTCTCTTCCTTGATCAGGATGTAGTCCGTGTTATAGGTAGAGACAGCAAAAATCCCGATCTTGTTTTCGGCGAGGATCGTAGAAAGTTTGGACAGGATGCCGATGAGCGAGAAATCCAGCGTGCCCTCGATGCGGAAGGCCCGCCAGCCATCTTCGCGCGCCGTCGTCTGAGATGGCGTGTCCTCGGTCTTGCAGACCAGTGAGAGTTCTTCGTCCGTCTTGGCGAAGAAAAAGAAGTCTGACTTGGTATCCACTTTATCCATCGCATCCAGCTTGCATACCGTCAGCGGGAAATCAATCTTTTTCAGGTTCATCCGTATTCTCCTTAACGTATCAAAGTGTATCAGAGGCGCTGCTCCACAGCGCGCACGGCGTGACGCACGCAGTCGTCGCAGGAGCAGAGCATCTTGCCCGTCTCAATGCCTTTGAGATCCTTGCAGATGGTGGCACCGGCTTTTTCCTCGAACTCATGCAGGATATCGCGCATGATGGCCGCCGTCGGCTTGCCGCTCTTGCCCATGAGCCCCATGACCATGCCAGCGCCACAGAGCGCGCCGCACGTCGCCTCCGTGCAGCCCATGCCCATGCCGAACCCCGAGCCAAGTGCCCGGAGCTCTTCTTCGGATTTGCCGAGCTCTTCCGCAAAGGCCAGCAGTACCGCCTGCGCGCAGTTGCAGTCCTTGTGTTTATACGCCACAGCCCGTTCTGCTCGATTATCGCGATTCTTCATTTCCATGATGATGCTCACCTATTTCCTTTTGAATGTATTTCCCTTCATTATACGCTATCTTCATCCACTTGCAAACAGGTCTACCTACGGCATTTCCCGCAATGGCTGCAGCCATTGCAGATGCGCCGGCTTCCGCATTGCTTGCAGTGGGGGCCGTCGTATACAGGCTGATAGCAGTCCGATGGTTGCAAGGGAAAGCCGATCGGCGTCTTCAGGTTGAAGCGCGGCAGATGGCCGAAACTGAGACCAGAACGATAGGCCTGCTCCGCTTGGCACTGCTTGCTCCGGATGAAATACGAGCGTCCATCCTTGACGAAGTGCGTTCCCGTCTCGATGAATGAGAACGCCGTCTTGTGCACAAGGCATTCATCGTGCAATGTCTTGACCCATTCGTAATGGCAGGGCCGTGCACCGTCGTAATTCTCACCGCCGCAGATGACCTGCTCAATCGCGCCATTCTGCAGATAAGGCATTAGGGATACTGGACCGATCAGCGGCGCACACATGACGCCCTTATGTTTGGCGGGAACATCCAGTAAAACAGGCATGCGCCTATCGGCCATCGCCTGATTCTCGCAAGTGACATTGAGCCAGACATTCTCCCAGCCCTCACCCCAGTCAGATGGCAGATGCGCACGGATGCGCTCCGGCCGCTTCGTCAGCAGGAAAAAGATGACATCAGGCCGCTGGTACATGATGTTCCAAGCTTCTTCACGCCATTCATCCGCCTCCGCCAGAAAAAAGTCCGAGGTCATGCAGACGCGAATGAGCTCACCAGATTGTACACGATACCGTCCGGCCTGGTCACGCTGCAGCGGATAATCAAAACTGCTCGTGCGATAGATATGACGACCGTCCTGCCCACGTTGCCGGTCAAGGAAGTACATATAGCAATTGGCACAGCCGGGGCTGACACGCACGCAGCCATGCCAGGGGTTCCAGATATCATGCATGCTCTTGCTCCAATCCAATCATCTCATCTCGCGTCATTGCCATCATAGTTCGAACATGTCACGCCTCCGCAGGGAAAGATATTGTTTCTCATTGCGCAGAATCTTGGATTTTTCATAATCCATATTGGCTAGGAGGAGTTCTTCTTCCACGCCTGCTAAAGCTGTCAAAGTCCCATCCGGTGCAGCAACCAGGCTCTGACCACAAAAATCCATGACACCCTCGCGGCCGGTGCGATTGACCATGACCGTGTAGAAACTGTTTTGGAATGCGGGGATGCGGAGTTCCCATTGGAATATCTCTAGCGGCTCTGTCGTTTCATTGGCAACAGCAGTGATAGCCACGTCCGCCCCCTTGAGCGCCAGTGTCCGAAAGCTTTCGGGATAATGTCGATCAAAGCAAACAATGAGGCCGATGTTCCCAGCAGATGTCGGCACGACGATAAAACCATCATCTCCCGGTGTGAAATAATCTTGTTCGTAAAAATGCGGTGCTCGTACGATGTGATTCTTCCTGGCAATTGCTTTGATGCAACCCGTTTCATCGATTACCATCATCGTAGAATAGATCTGCGCGTCCCAAGTCAGCGTTAGCGAAAACACCCCGATGATACCTTCGTTCCGACAGGCATGGCAAAATCCCTTGATATAGGGATGGTCCAGTGCAATAGCGATATTTTCCTTAGGAAGTCCCGCATATTGAGGAGTGTATTCGCTAAGCTGACCTTCTGGAAAGCAGACCAATTGAGCACCTGCCAGCTTTGCTTTATGCAGGTACAGTAGAGCCTTATGATAATTCTCCTCCATGTCTTTTGTCAAGTGCAGCTGCGCGCAGGCAATACGAATCATGATTTCTCTCCTTCGTTCCAAGATAACATCAATCCAGAGCCGGCTGAGGCTTGTCCTTGTTCAGGCTCACTGCTGCGCCTATGAGCAGCAGGAATACACCGAGCAGAATGCGGCCGGTAATCGCTTCATTGAGGAAAATCAGGGCCATGAACGGGCTCAGGGCCGGCTTGATGAAATACGTCAGACTGCCGATGAAGGTCGATCCGGTTTCCATGGCCTTGAACCAGAAAATATAGCCGCCCAGCGTGACGCCGAAGACCAGCAGCAGGACCCAGCCGATATTCTCGACGGTATAGCCGCCAAAAAGACTGACTTCGGCAAAGTCAGACAGCCCGACCTGCACAAGCCATTCTGCGACGAAGGGAATATGCGTGCAGCAAGCCAGCAAAAAGAGCTGCACTCCGCCGGCCAGGAAACTCCCCGCCGTCGCCATGGCGCTGCCCAGTTCGTCGATCATCTTCTTGCCGATGACAGCGTAAAAGCTGTAACAGAAAATAGTGAAGAACAGCAGCAGCAAGCCGATGGGGTCCATCGTCATCTGCATCGGATTCACCAGTACAAATACCGCGCCGATGTCAAAGAGCAAAGCTGCCCACTGATGATGTGAAAGCGGCTCACCTAAGACCACCATGGCCATGATTGCGATGAACATGGGATTCAGGGAGAACAGGATGCTCGTGACATTTGCCTGCAGCAGCCATGAGGCCAGCTGATAGGCGGGGCCCACCAAGGCAATGCCGATGAAGCCGAGCAGCTGGAACCAGAGGAAATGCGTCCGGTTCAAGCGTACCTGCCGCTTGCGCAAGTCGAGGAGCGCCAGCGGCAACAGGATGATGCCGGACAGGATATAGCGGCTGAAGTTCACATCCAGGCAGTTCAGCGACCCATTCAGGATTTTTAGAGTGATTTCTGTGAAACTGAACAGGCATGCTGCTGCCAGCATGTAGAGCAGTGGTTTCATCTGTATCATACGCATCATGCAAGCAGCCCCCTTGGATTCTCAACCATCATCTGACGGATTTCCTGACCAGAGATGCCGCGCCGATGGAGTTCCTGTGCAAATTGCCGCAGTCCTTCAGCGGGGTCAGGACTCTGGCATTGGCCGAAATCCGTCGAGAGAATGATGTGCTCCGATCCTGCCAGATGAATACTCGCAAGAATCTCGTCCCAGGAGGCGAGCTGATAATACGGCGTATAGAAGCAGTGCTCGAGCCATGCTCCAGCGTCAAGGAAATCCTGCTGCAATCCGGCATCCGCTTTCGTGATAGGCAGCGAGACATGCGTCACCAGCAATTTCTGGATGCCCATGGCAGCCGCCTCGCTGATCAGGACCAGGCTTTCCTGCGGGGCAAGATGACCTGTCGCTAGGACAAGGTCCTGCTGTCGGATGGCCTCCAGCACCGGATAGACCTCCGGCCGCAAGCTGCCATCCTCTGCAAGGATCGTGATTTTTTTCTGGTCAGAAGGCTGTTCATTGTACTGCCCGAGCGCAGGATTCCGATGCTTCCTCTTGTAGATGGCATCATTAGTCGCATCAACGGTTGGGAACCAGACCACCTTCCCGCCCATCCGGCCGCAGGTCATCACCGCAGACGGATTCAATCCACCGACGCTGTGATTGAGCACCACACTGCCGTAAACGATCCCAGCTTCCTGCGGCGGCATGAGCTCTCTTATGACAGCCGCCCGGCCGCTCGTATCCACGTGATGACACTTGCTCACAAAGCCGCCCATACCAGCCTGATGGTATTGACGTGCCAGTTCTGCATCGGTATACTTCCGTGAGGCACAGTCTGGTGCCGCATGCACATGCATGTCGATGGCACCCGCCAGCCATTCTTTCGACACATCCAAACAATTTTTCGTATCCATGAGCAACATCGTTCCTTCCCGTTCTGCTCTCTTTTCTCAAATCATGAATGCATTCTCTCGCGAAGATACGCAATGAAGCGTTCGGTCACGCCCGTCAATTCCGTCTGGCGATGCCAGAGAACGGCGACGCCGGATGTGGGACTGTCTTCGATGGGGATTGCTTTGAGATTGCGGCCATGCAATGCATGGCAGGCTGAGTCCGGCAGGATGGCGACACCGAGATTGTGCTCGACCATGGCTACGGCATTGGCCAGCGGCGAGAAGGCGCAGGTAATGCGGCATGGAAGTTCCTTTTCTGCAAACCAGCCGGAGATCTCCTCGATGCGCTGTGTCGGCACCATGAGCTCTTCCTGGCTGAGCTCTTCCCAGGTAACGAAGTGCTTTGCCTGGACAGCCAGTCGATGTGAGGGATGCATGAGCACCATCCATTGCTCATCCAGCAGATGGATGGCTTCGTAGAGATTGGCGTCGTATGGCTCGCGGATCAGCGCGATATCGACGAGATGTTTCGCGAGCCGCTCCATGACATCGGTGGAGTTACCCGACCACATATTGTATTTCACGTCGGGATACTGTGCCCGGAATCCCTCAATCCAGGTGGGCAGGTAGATCATGCCGACCGTCTCGATGGCACCGAGGTACAACGTCCCCGAAAGCCCCGACTTCATATCGAGCAGCTGGGTGGCCGTCTTATCCGCCAAATCCGCGATGTGCAGAGCCTGTTGGCGCAGGAACCGCCCTTCATCCGTGATGTGCAGCCGCTTTTTCTCGCGGACGAAAAGTGTCACGCCGAGCTCCTGCTCTAATGCATGGAGTTGCCGCGTCAGATGTGGCTGCGCTATGTGGAGCTCAGCCGCTGCCCTGGTGATGTTCTCATACTCTGCAATCTTCAGGAAATTCCGCAATACCTTGATATCCATACCGTCTTCTCCGTGTAAATGTTCCGTTACTCTTCTTCCTTGATATGCAGTGCCGCGAAGACATTGTCGACAACGGTGTTGCCATTGCGCTCCAACGCCTCCCGCGTGCTGCCGCCTACATGCAGTGTACCAATAAAATTGTCCAGCGACAATAGTGGATGATCTGGGCGCGGCGGCTGCTGCTCGAACACATCCATGCCCGCCGCAAGGATCTGCCCCGTGGTCAGCGCCTGATAGAGCGCCTCTTCATCGACGACACCACCGCGGGATGTGTTGACGAGGATCAAGTCTGGATTGGCCTTGGCAAAGACTGCCGCATTGAACATGTGCTTCGTGCTCTCCGTCAGAGGAACGTGGATGCTGACAAAGTCCACCGCGGCGACCAGCGCCTCGACCGTCTCGACCTTCTGGAAACCCAGCTTCTTGCAGGCTTCTGCCGAGAGGAACGGGTCATAGACGAAGAGCTTGCAGTGGAATGCCGCCCGTGCGATATCCGCGACGAGTTGGGCAATCTGACCGCCGCCGACCAGGCCGAGTTTCTTGCCCGAGAGCTCAAGGCCGACCGTCTCAGGCAGCCCAAACGTCTGGAATTTTCCCGCCTGCAGGCCGCGGTCGAGGAACTTCATCTTGCGCGCCATCGCGAGCATGAAGCCGATGGCCAGTTCAGCGACCGACTGCGCATTGCCGCCCTTCGTGCGCTTGACCGAGATCCCGTACTCCTTCGCCGCCTCAACATCGATGCGGTCCAGCCCCACGCCGTGCATCTGGATGAGCCGGCAGCGCTTTGCCCGGCTGATGACTTCGCGCGGACAGTACTGCTGTCGCACGATGATGGCATCGAGCTCTTCCGGATGGTCAAAATTGTCGACGAGATTGACATGGCGGCGCAGCCGCGCCACAGCCGAATCACAGATATGATCGTGAAGATATACATTGGGTATCATATGGCACTCTCCTCAATTTCCTTATACAGATCACTACTCAGATCACTCGGATATCTTGTATTCTACTTTGCTTCAGTTCATACGTCTAATACTTTATCTCAGTATGTTCATGCCAATCTTGTATGAACATACAAGAACTATGCAAAAACGGAGCGCAAGATTCGCGCCGATGCACGAATCTTGCGCTCCGTTTTCCATGAGGAATTGAGGAGCCATGAAGAAGATGCCGTATTTTCTTGTTTCGATTCATCACAGATGACGCAGGAAGTCCTTGAGCGCCTCTTGCACGGTGAGCAGAAGCTCGCTGCCGTTTGCCAATATCTTTACGCAAAGATTCCCCTCCCCGAAACAGGTCAAGCCAGCTTGGCAATCGTGTTCTGCAACCGTTGCATGCAGATAATCGCGTAACGCCTCTTCGCTCACCGGGAAATGGCAGAGGAGATAATTGCCAAGGTGAGTATAGCCTTCGTATTGGGTGAAGCCCTCACAGTCCACATCGTCTTCCTGCGGAGCAAAGCGGAAATTGTCGGCATAGATGAGATTGCCGCCCGATTTGATGCGCACACGGGAACGGTAGAGTCGATAGGCGAATCGCTCGCCGCGGGCAGCACGGCCACAGGCCAGGATATCGGAATAGAACAAACGACTCGTCTCATCGGCCAGTTCGATGGTGAACGCACTGCGAAAAGCCGAATCGGCAAAAGGCAGGACCGGCAGCGGCGCATAGAACAGCGTGGCATCACGGCCCACCGTGACCACACCCTCACGGATGGCCTCACCCTCCGCCATCTGATGGATTTTCTCGTAAGACTGCGATAGGAACTCGGCTTTCGCGCCAGGCTCCAAGGTGATTGCAATGGACTGCCTATCGCCTGCCATAAGGCCAGCCGATACCTTGACGACCATGATCTGCAGGAATCCATCTTGATGAAAAGGATGCAGGACTTTAAAAGGAGCAGTGAAGGACAGATGACGCATCTTGCCCGGCGCAAGCACCAAGGACAGCTCCGACGTCCGCCCAAAGGGATTTGCTTGCATCATCCTTCACCATTCCCATCATGAACCTCATGAACACCATGAGCGTCTTCCAGCAGGACATTGTGGCGAATCCAGGCAATGATCTCAGGCACGCCCTCTTTCTTCATCAGATTCGTGAACAGAAATGGCCGCGATCCGCGCATCTTCTTAGAGTCGCGCTCCATGATGCTGAGGTCAGCACCGACATAGGGGGCTAAATCCTTCTTGTTGATGACGAGCAGGTCGGAACGCGTGATGCCAGGGCCGCCCTTGCGCGGAATCTTGTCGCCTTCCGATACATCGATGACAAAGATTGTGGCATCGGCCAGTTCCGGGCTGAAGGTCGCTGAGAGGTTGTCGCCGCCGCTCTCGATAAAGACAATCTGTGTATCAGGAAAGCGTTCGGTTAGCTCTTCTACCGCTTCAAGGTTCATGGACGCATCTTCCCGGATGGCCGTATGCGGGCATCCACCCGTTTCGACTCCAAGGATGCGTTCCTTCGGCATCGCCGAGTGCTTAACGAGGAATTCAGCATCCTCTTTCGTGTAGATATCATTTGTCACGACACAGATGCTGTAATGCGGGCAGAGCGCGCGGGTCAGTGCCTCAATGAGAGCAGTCTTACCGGAGCCGACCGGACCGGCCACGCCGATTTTCACATAGGACATAGGGAACCTTCTTTCTCTTGCTTGCTCATATCTTAATACTCTAGTAGGATTCAGGACATATAGAGTCGGGAATAGAGGACTTCATGCTGCATGGCTCGGATGTCAAGGCCCGGTGAGGAAAGGCAGAGGTCATCCGCATCGGCCGCCAGGGCCATGTCAATATACGTACTATAACGTTTGCGAAACGATGCCACAAGGCGCGCGCCATCCGTCTGTGACAGCGGGATGAGTTTGACACAGGTATTCGTCAGGGCTGAGAGCTGTGCGTAGAGATAGTGCTGCAGAGCCGCGCGCTCTGGCAGGCCCAATACTGCCGCGAGCGCGCCATAGCAGACGGGATGGGAGGACGACTGCTCAGCAGCCTTCACATAATCGCCAAAGCGCGAGTCAAACGGCAGACCAATCTTCATGGCATTCTTGGCAAGGCGCCGTCCTAGCTTCTGCAGAGCCTCGCGCGGTTCGCGCGGCACGCGCGCCGCGCAGACTTCTTCCTCAAGAGTCTGCAGCCTTTCAATACCATCCGGTTTAGGGAAAGCTTCATAGGCCAGGCGAGCTGACAACAGTTCTCCGTAGAGGAAGCTGCCCGAGAAATACGCCTGCAGCCATTTTCCTGCTGTTGCTGCATCGTGCACGAGCCCTTGCTGCACATACGTCTCGAGCCCATACGAGTGTGCATATGCCCCGATGGGGAACAGTGCATCATTGAGTTCGAGCAGTAGGAAGAGCGCTTCTTCCTCTGCGAGCGCGCGGGACTCAGGCATGATTTCCCTCCCCCTTCGCAGAAGCGGCACCACCATTGCGATGCGAAGAGGCATGATGATGCGTGCCGGACAAGAGCTTCAGGCGGCATCGTTCCTCGAGCTTGATCTCCTTTTTCTCATAGGGCACCTGAAGTTTATGGAAGAGGTCTTCCATGGCTGCATCATATAAGACAGCAAAATACAGGCAGCCAGATGCGGGACCTTCCACTTCATAGAGCGGTGCATGCCGGTTGCCGACTTCATAACAGAAACGGGCAATTGCTGCGTTCCCCTCCGGCCTTGCCAAAAGCGACAGCACTGGCAGGATCTCGACTGCTACGACCGTGTCCCCGTCCTCGAGCAGGACATCGCCATCGTGCAGGCCGCGCAATTGCGCTTCTGGTGAGAGACGCAGGGCGATGTCACGCCCGCCGCGCGTCGTCCGGCGCAACAGATGCTTCTGCGCATCCGCATAGTCGAGCTGCAATGGATCGACTGCTTTCCCAGCATACGCCGCATCGGACAGCGTACCACATACATGCGTGAGAATCATACTATCTCTCCTTTTACTTTTAACTTTCGCAATGCAATCAGAACAGATGATAGAGCTGAGCCAGTGGCAGCTGCTCTGCTGGCTTGCTCGTGATCTTCGCGCCATCGACGCGGACTTCATATGTCTCTGGATTGACGGTGATGGATGGCGTCTTGTCGTTGAAATGCATGTCCTTCTTCGTGATGTCACGGCAATGCGAGACAGGACGTACCTGCTTCATGAGGCCCAGTCTTTCCTTGATATTGGCGTCATAAGCCGCCTTTGATACAAAGGTGATGCAGGTATCATGACGCGCACCAGCTGCCGCACCGAACATTGGGCGGTAAAAGACGGGCTCTGGCGTCGGGATGGAGGCATTCGGGTCCCCCATCTTCGAAGCGATGATGAAGCCACCCTTGATGATGAGCTCTGGGCGCACGCCGAAGAAAGCAGGATTCCAAAGCACGAGATCGGCCAGCTTGCCCTTTTCAATGGAGCCGACTTCTGCCGAGAGGCCGTGCGTGATGGCCGGGTTGATGGTATATTTCGAAAGATAGCGGAGGATGCGGAAATTATCGTTCTCGCCCAATTCCTCCGAAAGGCGGCCGCGCTCCTTCTTCATCTTATCCGCCGTCTGCCACGTGCGCACGATGACTTCACCGACGCGGCCCATGGCCTGCGAATCGGAGCTCATCATCGAGAAGATGCCCATGTCATGCAGGACGTCTTCCGCGGCAATCGTCTCAGGACGGATGCGCGAATCGGCAAAGGCCACGTCCTCGGGGATGCGGCTGTCGAGGTGATGGCATACCATGAGCATATCAAGATGTTCATCGAGTGTGTTCTTGGTAAAAGGCATCGTCGGATTTGTCGACGATGGCAGGATGTTCTCAAAGCCTGCCGCCCGTATGATGTCCGGAGCATGGCCGCCGCCGGCCCCCTCCGTGTGATACGTGTGGATGGTCCGACCGCCGATGGCATCGAGCGTGTCCTCGACACAGCCTGCCTCATTGAGCGTGTCCGTATGGATGGCCGTCTGGACATCATAGGCATCCGATACGCGCAGGCAGGCATCGATGACGGCTGGCGTCGCGCCCCAGTCCTCGTGGATCTTGAGGCCCATCGCGCCTGCCTCAATCTGCTCAGCAAGCGGTGGCAGACTTGAGCAGTTGCCCTTGCCGAGAAAGCCGAGGTTCATCGGATACGCATCAGCTGCCCGCAACATCTCTCGGAGATTCCAAGGCCCTGGCGTGCAGGTCGTAGCATTCGTGCCGTCAGCTGGCCCCGTGCCGCCACCGATCATCGTCGTGATGCCGCTGTAAAGCGCCGTCTCGATCTGCTGCGGACTGATGAAATGGATGTGGGTATCGAGTCCGCCTGGCGTCACGATGAGTCCCTCAGCGGCCAGTGCTTCCGTCGATGCACCGACTGTCAGTCCCGGCGTCACGCCTTCCATGATATCGGGATTGCCCGCCTTGCCAAGGCCGACAATGCGGCCGTCCTTGATGCCGATATCCGCCTTGACAATCCCCTGCACAGGGTCCATGACGATGGCATTCGTCAGGACGAGGTCCAGTGCACCACCAACGCTCGTGATCTCCGAGGCCTGTCCCATGCCGTCACGCAGCGTCTTGCCTCCACCAAACTTTGCTTCATCGCCGTAGCTCGTATAATCCTTCTCGATCTCGAGCACGAGGTCAGTATCCGCCAGTCGCACCTTGTCGCCTGTCGTCGGGCCATACATCGCCGCGTACTTTTCCCGGCTGATCGTGTAACTCATCAGACATCGCCCTCCTTCTTTTTTCGATTCTCCGTCTCCACATCGGCTGCTCCGGCAAAGCCGCGTTCTTTCGCATGGCGCAAGGCTTCCTCGCGCTCAAAGTCACCAGCCGGCCCCATTGTCAGGCCATTGAAGCCGAAGCAGCGATTCCTACCGCGCAGCGAGACGAGCGCAACAGTCTTCTGCTCGCCCGGCTCAAAGCGCACGGATGTGCCGGACGGGATATCGAGGCGCATGCCGAATGCCTCCCCGCGCGCAAAGCTCAAGCAACGGTTCACCTCAAAGAAGTGATAATGTGCGCCGACCTGAACGGGACGGTCGCCGAGATTCGTGACGACAAGTTTCCGGACCGTCCGCCCGACATTGAGTACGATGTCCCCTTCCTTCAAGAAGAATTCACCTGGTATCATGCACTGACCTTCTTTCTCCATTCATTGTTTTGGCTCATTGGATTGGCTCATGTACGGTCACGAGCTTCGTTCCATCGGGGAACGTCGCCTCAATCTGTACGGAGGGAATCATCTCTGGTACGCCCTCCATGACATCTTCACGCGTGAGGATTTCCCGTCCTCTTGCCATGATATCTGTGACGGTATGGCCGTCGCGGGCCATCTCCATGAGCTCCATGCTCAGATAAGCCACTGCTTCCGGATGATTGAGCTTTAGGCCTCTCGCCCTGCACTCTTCTGCCAGCTTGCCCGCATAATGCAGCATGAGTTTCTCCATATCCTGCGGCGTCAATCGCATCGTGTCATCGTCTCCTTCCTATCTGTTATCATATATCCATGCTTCAGGATGCCAGCATATGCTGCTGGATCTCTTCTTTCTTCGCTTCTCCTGCCGCTACGTGCAGGACGATCTGCCCCTTGTCCATCACGTAGCATTCATCAGCCAGCTCCAGTGCAAAATCCAGATACTGCTCGACGAGCAGGATGGAAAGGCCTGTCTCTTTATTGATGGTGCGGATAGCGGCGCCGATTTCCTGGATGACAGACGGCTGGATGCCTTCCGTCGGCTCATCGAGCAGAAGAAGTTTCGGATGAGCAATGAGCGCGCGGGCAATGGCCAGTTGCTGCTGCTGACCACCGGACAGGTCGCCACCCTTGCGCGGCAGGAATTTCTCGACAATCGGGAAAAGGTGGAAGAGCTCTGACGGGTCCTGCTTCTTCCCGCCGCAGACTTCAAGACCCAGCCGCAAATTCTCGGCCACCGTCATCTGTGGGAAGATATCGCGTCCTTGCGGCACATAGCCGATGCCACAGCGCGCCCGTTCATACGGCGGCTTCTTCAAGAGCTCTTCACCAGAAAGCTCAATGCTGCCAGCTGGCGTCTTGACAAGGCCCATGATGCTCTTGAGCGTCGTCGTCTTGCCGACGCCATTGCGGCCGACGAGCGCGATGATCTTGCCATCCGGCACTGAAAGATTGATGTCGTGGAGTATCTCACTTTCTCCGTAATATGCTGTAAGCCCTTTGATCTCAAGCATGCTGCTCCTCCCCTCGTCCAAGGTAGACCTCCTGGACCTTCTTGTTCTGCATGACTTCATTCGCCGTCCCCTCCGTCAAGATGGCCCCTTCATGCATGACCGTCACATCGTCCGCGATGCTCTTGACGAAGTTCATATCGTGTTCGACGACGGCCACAGCACAGCGGTCCTTGATTTCCTCGAGAATACGTGCTGTCTTCTCCGTTTCTGCCTGTCCCATGCCAGCGACCGGCTCGTCGAGCAGCAGGAGCTTCGGTTCCTCGACGAGCAGCATCGCAATCTCGAGCCACTGCTTCTCACCGTGTGACAGAGATTTTGCGCGCTCCTTGCTCTTCTTGTCGAGACCGACGAGGTTCAGCACCTCGTAGATCTTCCGCGTATCAAGATAGCGCTTGCGCATGAACAGCGAGCCGAACACGCTCTTGTCGTGATTCAGCGCAATGCGCATATTGTCGTAGACACTGAGATTGACAAAAGTCGATGGCACCTGGAATTTTCGGCAGATGCCTTTCTTGACAATCTCGAATTCCTTCAACTTCAGTATGTTGCCGATGTCCGCATAATCGACTTCGCCAGCAGATGGTTTCGTCTTGCCGCAGATGACGTCGAGCAATGTCGTCTTGCCTGCTCCGTTCGGACCGATGAAGAAGTGAATTTCATGCGGCGCGATAGAAGTCGTCACATCGTTGACGGCCTTGAAGCCGTCGAATTCAACGGATATGTGCTTGAGGCTCAAGAGCGCATCTGTGGCGCTCTCTTTGTTGCCAGAATGACGTATCATGATGCCATCTCCTTTCTCTTGCAGGTACGGCGTCTGCCACCGAAGAATGCCGGCATGGCCGGCAGATAAGGCCGTGCCTTAGCGTACAGAGCGGAACAGACTCCGACAAGGCCCTTCGGCATGAAGAGCACGACGAGGACGAAGAGCAGGCCGATGAAGTACAGCCACATGTCAGGAGCTGTCTCACTGATACCCGTCTTCATCGCATTGACGAGCAGAGCACCGATGACAGCACCGATGAGCGTCCCGCGGCCGCCGACGGCCACCCAGATGACCATCTCGACCGAAAAGGCGATATCAAGTTCTTTCGGCGAGATCATGCCCGCAAAGAGCACGTACATCGCACCGGCAATGCCCGTGATGATGGCTGAGATGCAGTAGACAAACGTCTTATAGCGGCTCGAATCATAGCCCGTGAAATACGTGCGGTTCTCACCATCGCGGATGGCGATGAGGATCTTGCCAATGCCACGGCTCATGAGCCAGGTGCAGAATACGTACGTCACGACAAGCAGAGCGACGGCAACATAATAGAAGGAAACGAGGTTCATCGGATTCTGGAGCTGGATGCCCAGCAATGTTGTGAAGCCCGTGATGCCATTACTGCCGCCCGTATACGCCTGCATGCCGACAAAGATGGTCACGAAAGCCCAAGCAAGTGCCTGCGACAAGATGGAAAAGTAAACGCCCTTGATGCGGTTCTTGAAGGTAGAGAATCCCACAATGAGAGCCAGTAGCAGCGGCAGAGCGATGATTGCCAAGAAGGCAAACGGCGCAGATGCAAACGGCTTCCAGAATGCTGGCAGCTGCGTCAAGCCGCCCGTTACCATGAATTCCGGCAGCGAACTGCCACTGGCCACGAGCTTCAGATGCATCGCCATCGCATACGCGCCTAACCCGAAGAATACACCGTGGCCGAGGCTCAGGATGCCCGTATAGCCCCAGATGAGGTCGATACCGAGCGCCACGATTGCATAGCAGAGGAATTTGCCGAGCAGGGTCAGGCGGAAGAGTGTCAGCACGAATGGCATCGTGAGCAGCGCCAAGACCAAGAGAATGAAGACAAGATTCTTCTTGTCCCGGAACCAATATTTGATACCCAAAGTACAAGGCCTCCTTTCTCAATCATCAAGAGAACGACTGCGCAGAGCGAAAAGCCCCTGTGGCTTTTTCTGCAGGAACAGGATGACGAGAAACAGCACTGCAGCTTTTGCAATGGATGCTGTGCTGCCGAATTCGAAGACAGTCCCTGCCACGCCGATGATCAGGGCCCCCGAGATGCAGCCAATCAGCTTGCCCACACCGCCGAGCACGACGACCATAAAGGTATCGACGATATAGTTCTGCCCGAGCGTCGGGCCGATGGAGCCGAGCAGCGTCAAGGCGCAGCCCGCGATGCCCGCCAGACCGCTGCCGAGCGCAAACGTCAGGCAATCGATACGCTTCGAGCGAATGCCTAGGCACTGTGCCATGTCACGGTTCTGGATGCAGGCCCGCATCTTGCGGCCAAAGTCCGTATGGTACAGGAAGGCCCAGACGCCGACGAGGCAGGCCAGCACCAGTGCTAAGATGAAGAGTCGTTTGTAGGACATCGAGACGCCCAAGAGGGAGATGCTGCCACCGAGGAATGCCGGCGCTACGACATTGACATTCGGTGCGCCGAAGATGCTGCGCGCGAGCTGCTGCAGGATGAGGCTGACGCCCCATGTCGCGAGCAGGCTGTCCGTCGGACGCCCGTACAGGCGCCGTATGACGACGACTTCCAGTATCATGCCGAAGACAGCTGCCACTAGGAAGGCGAGCACGATGGAAACGAAGAAATAGCCATCGCCGAGGACAGGCATCAGGAGTCCCTGCACGACATACGTCGTATAGGCACCGACCATGATGAATTCCCCGTGCGCCATATTGATGATGCCCATGAGGCCGAACGTGATGGCCAATCCCAGTGCTGCCAGCAGCAGGATGGACGAAAGGCTCAGGCCATTGAATAAGATGGTAAGAATATCCATAAATGCCTCTCTTTTTCATAAATAAGTGCAGGATATGCGCTGCTATTGCCTCGCATCTCCTGCACTTCCTCTACGTCAAACGCTTTTACTGCGCTTCTGCACTCAGGCCTTTGGCCCAGTCATACGTCTTGAGGAATGGATCTGGCTTGATGGGGTCCGTCGCAAAGACTTCATCGATGAGGCCGTTGCTATTGACCTTGCCGATACGCACGTATTTATACAGATGCTGGTTGTCACCGTCAATCTTGACCGTGCCTTCCGGCGCATCGAAGCTGATGCCACCGGCTGCCGCACGGACCTTGTCAACATCGAAGCTGCCTGCTTTCTCTACAGCGGCCTTCCAGAGGTAGACGGCGTCGTAAGCGGCTTCAATCGGATCATCCGTGACACGGTCTTCGCCGTATGCTTTCTTATAGGCCGCGACGAACTTCTCGTTGGCCGGCGTCTTGGTCGTCTGGTAATAGTCCCACGAGACGAGGTCGCCAGCGATGTTCTCGGCACCGATGCCCTTGATTTCTTCTTCGGCAATCGAGAACGACATGACCGGGCATGCTTCTGCTGTTACGCCGGCATCTTTCAGCTGCTTGAAGAACGCCACGTTGGAGTCACCGTTCAACGTATTGACGATGACATCGGGGTTGGCGGCCTTGATTTTGCTGATAATCGTCGCGTAATCCGTATATCCCATCGGAGTGTACTCTTCGCCGACAACCTCACCACCCTCTGCGGCGAGCTGCGCCTTGATGATGCGGTTCGCTGTCTGAGGGAATACATAGTCGCTGCCGACGAGGAACATCTTCTTCCTGCCGTTCTTCAGCAAGTACTCGATAGCCGGTACAATCTGCTGATTCGGAGCAGCACCCATGTACATGATGTTTTTCGACTGCTCCATGCCTTCGTACTGGGTCGGGTACCACAGAAGACCGTTCGAGCCCTCCACGACTGGTTTCACTGCCTTGCGCGAAGCACTCGTCCAGCATCCAAAGATGGTCGCAACTTTATCATTCATCAGGAGTTTCTTGGCTTTTTCCGAGAAGATCTGCGGATCCGAGGCACCGTCTTCCTCGACAATCTCGATTTTCTTGCCCAAGACGCCGCCCTGATCATTGATTTCTTGGATAGCGAGTTTCTCGGCATCGCGTACAGACGTCTCACTGATCGCCATCGTACCGCTCAGGGAATGAAGCAGTCCGACTTTTACCGTATCGCCCGAAGCGTTGCTCGTATTGCCGCTCATGGCACTGTCTCCGCCACAGCCCGTGACTAGCAGACTTGAAGCCAGGAGAGAAATTCCCAGCAGTTTTTTCCACATTCTCATATCCACACTTCGCTTTCTTGTTGAACTCATCTATAATTCCAACGGCGGCATTTTCTCGAGAAAATCTGCACCCAGTAAAACGAAGCGGGGCTCATGATCCGTGCCAATACACTGAATCATGAGCCCCGTTGCTCAACTGGATATGGTCCTATTGTAAGGCTACCTGTATGTTTTGTCAACAGTCTATTGTATGTATACAATAGACAAAATGTTTATCTTTGCACGATATCAGCATAAAAAACGATTTTTCTCAGCAGCATCTCACTATTCACCCATATTTATCTCATCAGATAAATATCCTGACAAAAATCCGCATGACGTCAGCCAGCCGACACCATGCGGAAATCTCCTAGTATTCAGTTCGTCAGCAGGGCATCCTGCATCTCATCGAGCATCGCCTTTGCCTGCTGCCAAGAATCGTCATGCGTACCCGCAGCAGAGGCGAGGTCATTGCTAGCCTGCTGGAGGAGCGGCCAGATGGCGTGCAAATCATCCTGGCGCAAAAGGCACGCTTCTGCCTGCAGGAGCGTGAAATGCGCGCGCTCAACGGGCGTATTGCTGTCGAGCACCGCCAGAGAGGCGATGATACTGGCCTCGCTGTAGCGCCCGTCATGCATACATTTGCTAAAAAGCATCTCACTCGTATGGAGCGGTGTCTGATGCGCGTGGTTGTCGCGGATGGCGGTCTGCGTGATCCTGTACTGATCATCACTGATGACCGCCATCTCACGATATTTGAGGGCAATACGAGCCTTCAGGGCCGCCTGAGCGCGGACTGCCGAGCTCAGGCCGTTGTCGCCTCCATCTGTCACGACAGAGATAGGGGGTCTCACGGCGTCCCGTGGCTGTGCCGCAGCAGATGACGATGTGCTTCCAAGAGGCAGGCAGACGGCCAGCAATACCAGCACACCGCCTACCACCTTCCCTGCATTCAGCATTCCTTGAAGAGCTCGATGGTCTCGCCGCAGGGGCCCACGGCGAAGGCGATGCGAACGGGGAACGGGGTCTCTGCGGGGATGGTCATAGACGTTGGCTCGACGGTGATCTTGTAACCTGCCTCGCGGATGGCCTTGACACAGGCGTCCGTGTCGTCGGTGGCCAGAGCGAAGTGGCGCACGGAGCCTTCGCTGTGGTTCTCGCCGCCCTTGGCAAAGATTTCGATGAGGCCGGCGCCGGTATCGAACATGATGCCAGCTTCCTCACCTTCACCCCAGCTGCGCTTCACGGGCAGGCCGAGGACTTCCTTGTAGAAGTGGATGGCTTCCTGGAATTCCGCCTGGCAGCTGCACTTAAGTGCAGCGTGATGCAATCCTTTGATCAAAGACATAGAAAAGACCTCCTATTCAGATACAACAGTTCTTACAATCTATCTCAACACCGGCAAGCGCTATTACGGTTCCCGGTATTCGACAGCATTCTCCTCACACCAGTCGCGCGCGGCCTGCAGCAGGTAGTCCTGCTTGAAGGCATCCCAAGCTGGCTTGAGCAGCAGATGGCGGACCTGATGATGGAAGCGCGTCACGGCACCTGCGCCTTGCAGTGCCTCGCGCAGGCGCTCTTTGACATCCTCGCGCGGGCGCGATTCCGCGAACGCATGCATCATCGCCGTCTCATCCTCGTCCATGATGTTCGGGATGGGGATGTAGTGCTCCCAATCCTCTTCCATCGCGAAGGCGTGGTGCATGGCCTCTTCCTCGGCCATGTCGTCCGCCATCATGACGACCTTGCCCGCCCGGATGTCCACATAGCCCTGGCGCACATCCGACTGGGCAAAAGCCGCCGCTAAATCCTTTAAATCGACTTTCATGTTTAGGTCACCTTTCGTCTTACGCAATCTCTTGCTCCTATTATAGCAAATTTTAGCAAAAGAAACACCCATGCGCCAGGATATGGATATCCCAGTGCACGGGTGTTGGACATACTCAGTTAGGGTCGAACTTCTTGCTGGCATCTTGCAGGAGATGGTCGCGCAGTTCCTTGGACGCCGCAAAGTAATCGTGGACGGTCTGGCGGTCGTGATGCTCGACGGCTGTGATGACCTCGCCGAGGATGGTCTGCAGCTGCCGCAGATCGCTCGCGATGGCCTCGCCGTTCGTCATGCAGATGTCGGCCCACATATCGGCATTCGACGAGGCGATGCGCGTCGTGTCGCGGAAGCCGCCGCCGATGAGCTTGATGCAGGACTCGCGGTCGTCACCCGAACGGTCGAGCAGCGTGACGAGCGCGGCGGCCGTGACATGCGGTACATGGCTGATGACAGACGCGCAGCGGTCGTGCTTGGCGATGTCAAGCGTCGTGAAGTTCGCGCCCGTGTATTTGAGCACGCTCATGAGCTTCTCGTGGGCCTCCGGCGGTGCGCCCGTGTCCTCGACGATGACGTACGCTTTACCGACGAAGAGGTCCTTCATCGCGGCATCGACGCCGCTCTTCTCGCGGCCCGTCATCGGATGGCCGGCGATGTAGTAGATGTCCGGCGGCAGGATCTTCTGCAAATGTTGCCAGATGTAGCCTTTTGTGCTGCCCGCATCCGTCAGGATGCAGCCCTTCTTGAGGTACGGCAGGATTTTCTCCACCATCGGCACAATCTGCAGCACGGGCGGGCTCAGGAAGACGATGTCGGCATCGCGGACGACCGCCTCGACGTCGGCAGAAGCGTAGTCGACAGCCCCGAGCTCGACGGCCCGGTCCATCGAGGCCTGATGGCGGCAGAGTCCCGTGATGTAGATGTCCTCGCCGAGCTTGTCCTTGAGGCAGAGCCCGAGCGAGCCGCCGATGAGTCCAACGCCGATGATGGCAAGTTTGAGGCAGCTCATAACGTGCGCCCCATGACATCACAGATCTTGCCGAGCTCGCCCATCAGAGCATTGAAGTTCTTCGGTGTGAGGCTCTGGTCGCCGTCAGAGAGTGCGACCTCCGGATGCGGGTGTACCTCGATGATCAAGCCGTCGCAGCCAGCAGCGACAGCGGCGCGCGCCATCGGGCGCACCATCTCCCAGCGGCCCGTGCCATGACTCGGGTCGACGATGATCGGCAGATGCGAGAGCTCCTTGATGGCTGCAACGGCGCTGAGGTCGAGCGTATTGCGCGTGAACGTCTCGTACGTGCGGATACCGCGCTCACAGAAGATGACCTGCTCGTTGCCGCCCGCCATGATGTACTCCGCCGCATTGAGCCATTCGCTGATGGTCGCCGCGAGGCCGCGCTTGAGCATGACCGGCTTCTTAGCCTTGCCGAGCGCCTTGAGGAGCTGGAAGTTCTGCATGTTGCGCGCGCCGACCTGGTAGATGTCGGCGTACTTGCCGACGAGCTCGATGTCGTCCTTGTCGACGATTTCCGTGACGACCTTGAGGCCTTCTTCATCGGCTACCTCGCGCAGCATCTTGAGGCCCTCTTCAGCCAGGCCCTGGAAGTCGTACGGGCTCGTGCGCGGCTTGAACGCGCCGCCGCGCAGGAATTTCGCGCCGCCCGCCTTGACCGCCTTGGCGGCCTCGCGCAGCTGCTCGATGCTCTCGACCGAGCACGGGCCTGCCATGACGACGACTTCCTTACCGCCGATCTTGACGCCGTCGACATCGACAATCGTGTCCTCCGGATGGAAGTGGCGGCTGACGAGCTTGTATTTCTCCGTGATGCGCACGGTCTTCTCGACGCCCTCGAGCATGCTGACCTCGAGGTTGGCGATCTTCTTGCGGTCGCCGATGACGCCGATGATCGTGCAGTCCTCGCCCGTCGACAGATGGGCCTTGAGGCCGACCTGCTGCAGGCGCTCTTCTACTTTCTGGATATTCTCTTTCGTAGCATCTGGTTTCATGACAATGATCATAATGAATTCCTCCTGACAATCCCCCGAAGAATAGAAAAAGCCCGCCCCTCTACAGGGACGAGCCGATATACCCGTGGTACCACCCTGCTTGCTGACGCAAGCCTCTCACTTCGGATACTGACATATCCTAGCCTCTGATAACGGTGGCATTCCGGCGGGGCCTACTCTCTTCAGCCTGCTGCTCCTGAGTGTATTTCGTCCCCTCTCCCTGCGCTGTCACACCAGCCCAGCGCTCTCTTCAAGGAAGTCTCAGGGATTACTTCTCTCATTCCTCGCATTTTACTTGATGTATATTACCATAACAGATTTGTTACAGAATGTCAACACATCATCGCTGGAATCGTCAAAAATTGTACAACAAAGACAAATCCCAGCACACAACCCTGTTTCCTTGTCAATCAGACGCGGACCATCGCAATCTCATCGCAGTTCGGGAATTTCGGGCAGTCGATGCATTCCTTCCAGACCTTATGCGGCAGCTCTTCCTTCGTGATGGTCTGGAAGCCGAGTTTCTGGAAGAAGCCCGGCTTGTAGGTCAGCGTGAAGTACTTCTCGACGCCGAGCGCATCGCCTTCCTCGATGAGGCGGCGGACAATCTCCGCGCCGATGCCCTGGCGCGTCAGCTCTGGCGAGACCGCCATCGTGCGGATCTCCGCCAGGCGGTCCCAGATGATGTGCAGGCCGCCGACGCCAGCCACTCTGCCCTCTTCATCGACCGCGACAATCATGTCGCGCAGGGTCTCATAGAGCGTGTTGCGCGAGCGCGCGAGCATGACGCCGTCCGTCGCATAATCGTTCACGAGATGGTATATCGCTTCAATATCGGCAAATGTTGCCTTCCTGTACTGCATCATTTCTCTGCTCCTTTACTCGATTCCTGCCCTGCAAGCGGCTCTGCACTCGGGCACACGGGCGCGAGCGGGCAGATGTCGCAGGCGGGTTTTCTCGCCTTGCAGATCTTGCGGCCGTGCCAGATGAGCCAGTGGTGCGCATCCGACCACTTCTCCTTCGGGATGTTCTTCATGAGCCCCTGCTCCACGGCCAGCGGCGTGGAGCCTGTCGCGAGCTGCAGCCGGTTGGCGATGCGGAAGACGTGCGTGTCGACCGCGATAGCCGGATGGTGAAAGGCCACGCTCATGACGACATTGGCCGTCTTGCGCCCGACGCCCGGCAGCCTCTGGAGCGCCTCGAAATCGTCCGGCACCTCGCCGCCGAATTCCGTGCAGAGCATCTGGCAGGCCGCGAGGATGTTCTTCGCCTTATTGCGGAAGAGTCCGCAATCGCGGATCTCGTTCTCGAGTGTGGGGAGTCCCATCGCCACGATGTCCTCTGGCGACTTGACCTTGGCAAAGAGGCGCTTCGTCGTGACGTTGACGCGCTTGTCGGTACACTGCGCCGAGAGGATGACGGCGATCAGGAGTTCAAACGGGTTGCGGAAGATGAGCTCCGGCTTCGCCCCGCGGTACGTCTCCTCGAGGATGGCCAGCTGCTCATCTCGTATCTTTTTCGTTACACGCATAAAATCCACTTCCTGTTCTGCAAAAATGGCAAAAGGAAGGGCCCAATCCATGAATTGAGCCCTTTCCTGAGTTTCACGATTTTATTCCATTATAGCAGATTCCAGACGTCTGGCAAGTGACAGGTGCCTGTCATCCACCATTACAGTCCTCGCAGCCATGAACGCCATCAGTTCGTCAGGCTGCGGATTGGTGCAGGGATGCGACCGCCGCGCGCGATGAACGCCTCGGAGCTGTACTGGTTGCGCACGGGCACGATCGGGCAGTAGCCAAGCAGGCCGCCGAACTCGACCGTGTCGCCGACTTTCTTGCCCGGGACCGGGATGACGCGGACGGCCGTCGTCTTGTTGTTGATCATGCCGATGGCCGCTTCATCTGCGATGATGCCCGAGATTGTCGCAGCCGACGTGTCGCCCTCGATGGCGATCATGTCGAGGCCGACCGAGCAGACGCAGGTCATCGCCTCGAGCTTCTCGATGGAGAGACTGCCTTCAGCAACCGCGTGGATCATGCCCTCATCCTCGCTGACCGGGATGAAAGCGCCCGAGAGGCCGCCGACATGCGAAGAAGCCATGAGGCCGCCCTTCTTGACGGCATCGTTGAGCAGGGCGAGCGCCGCCGTCGTGCCCGGTGCACCACAGCTCTCGATGCCCATCTCCTCGATGATGCGCGCGACGCTGTCGCCGACAGCTGGCGTCGGGGCCAGCGAGAGGTCGATGATGCCGAACGGCACGCCGAGGCGCTTCGACGCCTCGCGCGCGACGAGCTGGCCGACACGCGTGATCTTGAAGGCCGTGCGCTTGATCGTCTCCGCGATTTCCGTGAAGTCCGCGCCCTTGAGGTCTTCGAGCGCATGCTTGACGACGCCTGGGCCCGATACGCCGACGCTGACGACCTTATCCGCCTCGCTGACGCCGTGGAACGCACCTGCCATGAAGGGGTTGTCGCCCGGCGCGTTGCAGAAGATGACGAGCTTCGCGCAGCCGAGCGCCTGCTGGTCGCGCGTGAGCTCTGCCGTGCGCTTGACGACTTCGCCCATCTCGCGCACGCAGTCCATGTTGATGCCCGTCTTCGTCGAGCCGAGGTTCACCGAAGAGCAGACGAGGTCCGTCGTCGCGAGTGCCTGCGGGATCGAGTTGATGAGCACGCGGTCGCCATGCGTGAAGCCCTTCTCGACGAGGGCCGAGAAGCCGCCGATGAAGTTGATGCCGACTTCCTTGGCCGCACGGTCCATCGCCTCAGCGACCGGCACGTACGAGTCCGTCTTGCAGGCATCGGCTGCGATGGCGATTGGCGTAACGGAGACGCGCTTGTGGATGATGGGGATGCCGTATTCTGTCTCGATGTCCTCACCCGTCTTGACGAGGAATTCCGCCGACTTCGTGATCTTGTCGTACACATTCTGGCAGAACTTGTCGATGTTCGGATGTGCGCAGTCGCGCAGCGAGATGCCCATCGTGATGGTACGGACATCGAGCTTATTTTCCGTAATCATGCGGTTTGTTTCTAAAATATCATCTATCGTTATCACAGAGCTCTTTTCCTCCTAAAAGTCATCAAAATCATCAAAGTCATCAAAAGTCAGTCCGGTATCCTTGCCGTCCGTTCAGACGTTATGCATGACATTGAAGATGTCTTCATGCTGTGCCTTGATGTCGACATTGATCTCCTTGCCCTTCTCCTTGAGCGTCTTCTGCAGGTCTACGAGGTTGATCTTGCTCGCGCTGATCTCCGCGATCATGACCATGTTGAAGAAGCCATCCATGATGTTCTGATTGATATTGAGGATGTTGACATTATTCTCGGCGAGGATCTGGCTGACCATCGCGATGATGCCGACACGGTCTTTACCAACAACAGTTACTACCAGTTTCATTTACACATTTCTCCTTCATTGACCAGATGTATAACACCGTTTGCATCAGGTGGAACAATGTCCCCACACAAACTATTTTCTCCATTATAGCAAGGCTTCTTGAAAAAACCAATAGCTACAGTGAAAATTCTCGCCGTTTCATTCCTTCTATATACAAAAAAGGCGAAGAACACCGCGTTCTCCGTCTCATTTCGTGCTATTCCTTTATACGAGCCTCATCTGGCAAGATCATGCATTCCAGCTGATGACTTTGCCCAGAGCCTCTACATTTGCATAGGACTTGAAGACGTGCTTCACAATCTTCTTCATGGAAAAACCCCCTGTCTTTTCACGATTTCATCTGTGATTTGATGATGTAATTACCATAGCACGATACCGATTCCACGTCAATACGAGCTAAAAAAGAAGTTTTCTTGAAAATTTTTTCTATTTTCGCGCATTAAAAAACAATGTACCGCAGCGTATGCTGCGGTACATTGTTTCAATTTTTCTGCAGAATAAAGCTTGTGCCGTCATCTGTGCTAATCGCATAGTCCGTCGAGGAGAGCAGGCCTTCGATGAACTTGCCGCGCAGGGCCTGATAGACAGCCGGACTGCCCTCGACTTCCGTCCAGTAGTGGCTGTGCACATCTGCCGTCTTGTCCCAGCGGAACGTCTCGGCCGTCTGGTCACGCATCATGTTGACGCCATCGCACGGCATGCCGTCGACGAGGTGCGTCGTCAGATACTGGAAGAGCTCGCCTGCCTCGGCATCGGCCGGTGCAGCCTGCTTCTTGCCTTCTTCATACGCCACTTCCTCGAGCACAGAGAGGCGCTCCGGATGGCCGAACAGGAGCCCCGTGACGAGCGCCGCGAGGCGATGCTCGACATCGGCGATGCTGTTCGAGAGCCAGCCGTGGATATTCGAGACGTCGATGATCGCATCGAGCGGCCGGTCCTCATGGCTGCAGTAGGCATCGAGTGCCTCGGCAGTGGCCCAGCCCTCCGCAGCCGCCCGCTCGGCAATGCGCGCAATGAGCTGCTCCTGCAGCTGGTTCTTACCGTACACCATGAAGTGGATTGGCGCTAAAAACATACTCATGAAAAGACCTCCTGTATCGCAGCGACGCCATGGCAGGCACGGCGCTTGTTAACTTCAGTAAAGATTTCGTTAAGGGTTTGTAATGGCAGTTCGTATCATGTCCTGCCTGTTATTCTATCGGCAATGCACGCTTCTCGCCGTGACATCTGTTACACTTCGCCTCTTTTTTCGCATTCCATCGCGTTCTTTCTTGACCTCCTTAGAAGATTTCTTTATAATAAATATGTATTTCTGTCATAGATTGTGATTGATTTAAAGAACACGGTTCCCAAAGAATCAAAGAAATGAGGTATCATCTATGGATGCAATGAATACGGTGGTCTCGGCCATCAACAACGTGCTATGGTCGTACGTGCTCATCGTCGTGCTCGTCGGCTGCGGCATCTACTTCACGCTCTCCACGCATCTCGTGCAGCTGCGCATGCTGCCCGAGATGCTGCGCCTGCTGACGGAAGGCATCGGCAAAAAGACAGAGGGCGATGCGATAAGCTCCTTCCAGGCCTTCTGCGTCAGCACGGCCTCGCGCGTCGGCGTCGGCAACATCGCGGGCGTCGCGATTGCCATCGTCACGGGCGGCCCCGGCGCCGTCTTCTGGATGTGGGCCATCGCCTTCCTCGGCTGCGCGACAGGCTTCATCGAGAGCACACTCGCCCAGATCTACAAGCTGCCGCGCGGCAACGGCAAGTTCCACGGCGGCCCGGCCTACTACATCAAGAACGCCCTGCACCAGCCCGGTGTGGCCAAGCTCTTCGCCTTCCTGATCTCTGTGACGTTCGGCCTCATCTATGTATCCGTGCAGGCCAACACGATTGCGCTTTCGGCTCAGACGGCCTTCGGCATCGAGCCGATCTACTCCGCTGCCTTCCTCTGCGTACTGACCGCCCTCGTCATCTTTGGCGGCATGTCGCGCATCGCGAAGTTCACCGAGTTCCTCGTGCCCATCATGGCTGGCATCTACCTCCTGACGGCCTTCGCCATCATCGTGATCCACATCGATCAGGTCCCCGCCATGTTCGCCCTGATCCTCCACGATGCCTTCTCGCCGCAGGCAGCCGTTGGCGGCGGCCTCGGCACGGCCGTCATCACGGGCATCAAGCGCGGCCTGTTCTCCAACGAGGCCGGCGAGGGCTCTGTGCCAAACGCCGCGGCGACAGCCGATGTCTCGCACCCGATCAAGCAAGGCCTCGTCCAGTCCTTCGGCGTCTACGTCGACACCTGGATTGTCTGCTCCGCCACGGCCTTCATCGTCCTCTTGACGGGACAGTACACGATTGGCGGCGAGCTCACGGGCATCGCCCTCGCACAGGCATCGCTTGCGAGCATCTTCGGGCCGATGGCTCCTGCAGCCATCTCCATCCTGATCCTGATGTTTGCCTTCAGCTCGATCGTCGGCAACTACTACTACGGCGAGATCAACATCGCCTTCTTCGAGGGCAACACCAAGAAGTACCTGCTCCTCTTCCGCGCCGGCGTCGTGCTCATGGTCTTCTTCGGCTGCATGGCCGAGCTCGCGCTCGTCTGGAACCTCGCCGACCTCTTCATGGGCTTCCTTTGCCTGACCAACCTCTACGCCGTCCTGCGCCTCTCTAAATACGCGCGCATCGCCCTGTTTGACTACGTCAAGCAGAAGCGAGAAGGCCACAAGGAGCCGACCTTCGATCCCGCCATCTTAGGCGACGAAGACGGCGTCCACGCCTGGGGTGTAGACAAGATCAAATGATCCCGCGCACAAAAAGAGCTGCCACAGCAATGTGACAGCTCTTTTTTCATACCTGGTCTTCGCCCTTGAAGAACACCGACTTGCCGATGAACTCGCGCAGGATGGAGTTGTTCGGCACATCCTCCTCGTCGGGCAGGTCGAGGAAGTACTGGCAGAAGTCGAGCAGGCGCCGTGCCTTCGTGTACTCCGGTACATCCGGCGTCACGGCCTCGAGCATCGGCACGGCATAGCGGCGCAAGGCCGATAGCTCGTAGATCATCGCTGAGTTGAACATGACATCGGCTTCTTCCTGATACGGGAAGATGTACTTCTCCTCCCCTTGGCGCACATCCGGCCACTGTTTGAGCGTCTTCAGCGCGCTCGCACCGCGGAACTGATAGTCGCGCACGAGGCGGCGGATCAGGCGCGCATCGGTCGTCGGGATGCGGTTGTGCGCATCAATGTTGAGCTGGGTCAGCGCGCTGACGTAGATCTTGAACTTGTACTCGCGCGGGATGGCTGCCGTGAGCTTCTCGTTGAGGCCGTGGATGCCCTCGACGATGATGGGCTGGCTCTTCTCAAGTGTCAGCGGCGTTTGACCCTCCCACTCGCGCTCGCCCGTCTTGAAGTTGTAACGCGGCAGCACGACGCTCTCGCCCTTGAGCAGGGCGAACATATCCTTGTTGAAGAGGTCGACATCAAGCGCCTCCAAGCATTCGTAGTCGTACGCCCCCGCCGGCGTCTTCGGCGTGTCCTCGCGGTTGACGAAGTAATTATCGAGTGAGATGGAGAACGGGCGCAGGCCCATGACCTGCAGCTGGACACGCAGGCGCTGCGCAAAGGAAGTCTTGCCCGACGAAGAAGGGCCCGCGATGAGGATCAGGCGCAGCTTCTGGCGGTGCTTGGCGATGTAGTCGGCAATCTCAGCGATGTGCTTCTCCTGCAGGGCCTCCGAGACGCGGATGACCTCGCTGATGCGGCCCGAGCGGATGGCGCGGTTGAGATCCGTGACATAACGGCAGCGCAGGATGTTGGCCCAGTTCTTCGCCTCGGTCAGCACCTCCGAGAGCTTCGGCTGCGGCACGGAAGGCGGCACTTCCCCCTTGCTCTTGAGGTCCGGCGTGCGCAGCAGGACACCCGACTCGAAGATGTCGAGCGCGAATTTGCCAAGGTGACCGGTCGAGCCGATCATCGCGCCGTAGAGGTAGTCGTAGTAGTCGCCGCAGCGGTAGATGCTGACCTTCGGCAGCTTAAGCGAGGCGATGAGGTTGGCCTTCTCGACCTGCTTCGTCTCCTTGAAGAGCTTGACGGCCGCTTCTCGTTCGAGCACCTCCTTGACGATGGGCCGGTCTTCCTCGACGATGCGGCGCATCTCCGCCTCGATGGCTTGGGCCATCGCCTCCGTCAGCTTCTTGCCCGGCACGCTGATCTCACAGTAGAGGCCGTTGTTAGCGCGGAACATGGCCGCGACCTCGGCCTCCGGATAGAGCTCGTGCACGGCCATGACGAGCAGGAATTCCACCGAACGGCGATAGATGATCCAGCCTTCTTCACTCTCGAGCTCAACGAACTCGATGGAGCGCGACTTGCCGACCGGCGTCTGCAGGTCGTGCAAGGTGTTGTCGAGCTTGACGGCGACGATGCGGCTCGCGTACTCCTGCTGATAATCCGCCGCGAGGTCGCGAGGCAGGACCTGCGGCAGGACATTCCTTTCCTTTCGTATCGTGACGAACATAGGATTACCCCCTTCTCTTGACGTCAGATGCAAAAAACCGGAACATGTGTTACTACTATTGTAGCACATGTTCCGGTCCAAATGTCAGTTCATTTGGCAGGATTGCAGTCCCTGCGCGCCTTTACCTGAAGATCCAGAGTACGAACTGGTAGGCAACTGCGCCCATCACGGCCGTGCACGGGATCGTCAGGACCCAAGCCGTGACCATCTGCTGGGCAACGCCCCAGCGGACGGCATTGACGCGCTTGGCCGTGCCGACACCCATGATGGAACCCGAGACGACATGCGTCGTCGAGACCGGCAGGTGCAGGAGCGTCGCCGAGAAGATGACGATGGACGAGTTGAGATCAGCTGCGAAGCCAGAGATCGGCTCAAGCTTGAAGATCTTGCCGCCGATTGTCTTGATGATGCGCCAGCCGCCGACGGCCGTGCCGCAGGCCATCGCCGTCGCCGCGAGGACCTTGACGTACGTCGGGACCTCGAAGACATCGATGTAGCCGCCCGAGAGCAGCGCCAACGTGATGATACCCATCGACTTCTGCGCATCGTTCGAGCCGTGCGAGAAGGCCATCATCGCAGCCGAGAGGATCTGCATCTTCTTGAACTTGCCGTTGATGGCCGACGGACTGAACCGCCCGAAGATGCGGAAGAGCAGCGTCATGACGAGGCAGCCCGTCACGATGGCGATGATTGGCGAGGCGATCAGCGAGAGCACGATCTTGCCGATGCCGTAGAAATTCAGACCGTCCGAGCCGACGGAGACGAGCACGGCACCGATGACGCCGCCGACGAGTGCATGTGAGGAACTCGACGGCACGGCGAACCACCAGGTGATGAGGTTCCAGATGACGGCGCCCATCAAGGCCGCGATGATGACGTGCTCATCGACGTGCTGGGCCGACTTGACGATGTCCGCACCGATGGTCTTCGCGACGCCTGTACTGTACATCGCGCCGAGGAAGTTGAGGAATGCCGCCATGATGATGGCGTGGCTCGGATGCAGGGCGCGCGTGGAGACCGATGTCGCAATGGCATTCGCCGTATCGTGGAAGCCATTGATGAAGTCAAACAGCAGTGCGAGCCCGATGACTGTAAAGATCAAAAGCTGGAGTTCAGGCATACTTCATTACCACTCCCCGGAGCATATCCGCGATCTTCTCGCAGTGGTCGAGCGTATTCTCGAGATTCTCGAGGATGTCCTTCCACTTGATGAGCTCGATCGGATCTTTTTCTTTGTCGAAGAGGTAGGCGACCTCATGGCGGTAGACGCGGTCGCCCTCACTCTCGAGGCGGCCGATCTTGTGCGTCGCCTCAAGGATCTGCGCCTGATTCTTGCGGATGTTCTTCAAGAGGGAGAACGCGCGGATGATTTCCTCTGTGCTCTCGATGAGCAGCTTCGTCAGTGTGACTGCGCCGCTCATCGCCTTGCCCGTGCGGTACATCACGATGCGCTGCAGCGTCCCCTGCAGATTGTCCACGCCATCGTCGAGGCCATTGGCCAGTGCGTAGATATCCTCGCGGTCAATCGGCGTGATGAAAGTCAGATTCAGCTTATCGATGATCTTATCGTTTACGGCATCGGCTGCGTGCTCGAGGTCAACAACTTCTTTCACCTTGTCAGCGGCCTTGCTGTAATCCAGCATGACTTCGTCCATCATGAGCGCACCCTGGTAGAAATACTGGGCGCTTTCCACGAACAAGTCAAAGAACTCGCTGTCCTTCTGCTTGAACTTAAACATCTTCTTCTGCGTCCTCCTAGATCATGAACGAAAACGAACCTATTGCATTGTAGTGCAGTGTTAACAAACCTTAACAATTAAACTATAACATCAATCACGGTACACATCAATAAAAACTTTTGACGCACGACGAAAAAGGGCCCGGCATCCGTCATGGGAAACGGATGCCGGGCCTTGCTGTTTTCAGGCATTGAGCGGCGGTATATCAGCCTTCTACAGCCTGCAGCGCCTTGAGGACCTTCGGGGCAATGCCCTTCATCTTCTCGGCCGAGACCGAGCAGGCAGCGATGCGAACGCCGAGCTTCAGCGGCACGGCGAAGATCAGGTCGTCGTGCAGCTTGTCGCAGACAGCCTGCGGGTCCTTGGCCGGCACGGCGAGGAAGAAGCCGCCCTTGTACGGCAGGGCGCCGAGGCCGCATGCCTTTGCCTCTTCCATGAAGAGGTTGCCGCGCTGCTGGATCATCTTGTAGTAGTCATCGCGCTCTTTCTCGAACTGTGCGAGCGTGCTCTTGTCCTGCTGGATGCGCGTAAGCAACGTCATCGCACCGCGGTTGATGTTCGACCACGTCGCGCGGCTCGTGTACTTATTGACTTCCTTGAACTCCGTGATGACTTCCTGGCTCGAGGAGACGGCGACGAGTGCGCCCGTGCGCTGGCCATAGGCCGTGTAGCCCTTCGACATCGAGAAGGCGAACATGACGAGGATGTTACTCGGCAGATTGCCGAACTTCTTCATGAAGCGGCGCGTCTCATTCTTCTCGCCAGCGAAGTCGATGTAGGCGATATCGACGAGGATGCTCATCTTCTTGCCCTTGGCAGCGTACTTCTTCGCGAGGTCGAGGACATTGTCCCAGTCCTCCTCCGTCAGGCTGAAGCCCGTCGGATTGTGTGCCGGCGTGTTGATGATGGTCAGCAGGCTGTCCTGCTTTGCCATGATTGCATCAACCTTTTCGGTGAAGTCCTGGATATTGAAGTTGTTGTTCTCATCGAAGAGCTTGTAGTTCGTCAGATGCGAACCGCATTCGTTGCAGATAACGTTGTAGGTTCCCCAGAACCAGTCGGCCGTCAGGACATCGTCGCCGTGCTCTGCGTAGTTGGCCACGGCGTGGTGGATGGCGCCCGTGCCGCCTGCCGTCGCGATGGCACCGAAGTAACCCTCCGGCTTCTGGTCAGCAAACGTCAGGTCGATGACCGCATCGAGGTAGTCCGGCAGGCCCGGGATTGGTGCATAGCGTGCGTAATCTTCAATGGACAGGGAGCGGAAGACGCGCTCCATCGTCGGGATGCTTGCGAATTTGCCGTTCTCGTCCATCATGACGCCCATCGTCGCATTCGTGACTTTATCGGCACCGTATTTCTCAGCTGCCTCACGGCAGGCTGCACTCGCACCAAAAATCGCATCCTTCAGTCTCTTGCTTGCAGCATGAGATGCTGCCATACTCGTCGTCATAGAATAACTCCCTTCCATACAAACCAATATCCTTTTGATGGGTATATCATAAACGTTTTTCTTTCGCATGTCTAGAGGAAATACTGAACGTATACAATATTTTTCAACATTTCCCTACAATAGAGTCGCACCAACAAGAAAAGCCACCCCGAAGAAAGGGGCGGCTCCTTCTTGCTTATGCCTTAGCCGGGAAGAATTCGTCGTGGATGGCATTGACTGCTTCCTTGAGCTGCGAGCCCTTGACGAGGCAGGAAATGCTGATCTCCGACGTGCTGATGATGTCGATGTTGATCTGGGCCTTCGACAGAGCGCCGAACATGCGCGCCGCGATGCCCGGGTTGCCGAGCATGCCAGCGCCGACAATCGAGACCTTTGCGACATCCTCTTCGATGAGGACGGCAATCGCATTGAGCTTGTCTGCGACCTTGTCGACGACCTTCTTGGCCTGCGCGAGGTCATCCGTCGCGACCGTGAAGACCATATCCGTGACATTCTTCTCGATGTTGCGGATGCTCTGCACGATCATGTCGACATCGATGTTGGCCTCAGCGAGTGCCGAGAAAATCTCATGGGCAATGCCCGGCGTGTTCGGGATGCCCAGGACAGCAATCTTAGCTACCTTCTCATCGTGTGCGACACCGCGGATCACAAAATCCTTATCTTCCATCGTATAATCCTCCCTAATGATCGTGCCCGGTTTGTTCGTGAACGTCGAACGAACGTGAATCGGAATATTGAAGTACTTGCCCATCTCGACGGAGCGCGGCTGCATGACGCCAGCGCCAAGGCGCGCCATCTCGAGCATCTCGTAATACGTGATCTCCTTCATCTTGCGCGCGTTCTTGACGATGCGCGGGTCAGCGGAGTAGACGCCGTCGACATCCGTGTAGATCTCGCAGCTGTCCGCCTTGAGTGCGCCAGCCAGTGCGACGGCCGACGTATCTGAGCCGCCGCGTCCGAGCGTCACGAGGTCGCCAATCTCGTCAGCGCCCTGGAAACCAGCGACGACGACGATATTGCCCTTATCGAGCTCTTCATGGACGCGCTTCGGCTGGATGTCCTTGATGCGGCCCTTCGTGTGCACGGAGTCCGTGCGCATGCCCGCCATCGGCCCCGTCAGGGAAATGGCCGGCTGGCCGAGCGACTTGAAGGCCATCGCGAGCAGTGCGATGGAGACCTGCTCGCCCGTCGTCAGCAGCATGTCCATCTCGCGCGCGTACTGGTACGGGTCCTTCGTGATGCCATTGGCCAGAGTAATGAGGTCATCCGTCGTGTCGCCCATCGCGGATACGACCATGACGATCTGATCGCCCGGCTGCTTCTCACTGAGGACTCTCTTCGCTACGTTCATGATTTTTTCTGTGGTAGCGACCGAGCTGCCACCGAATTTCTTTACAATAAGCGCCATGTTTCTCCCCCTAAACAGATACCGGCGCATCCGCCACAAACGGACAACGCGGGTGTTTTGTTTGTTAAAGTGTTTAATCGAGACATATTATACAAGAATTTTAGCGGCCTGTCTACCATCTTTCGCTATTTTTATGTAAAAATGTTTTCGAGGAAAACACAAGCGAAACGCATCGCGTTACAATATCCCTCAAAAGCAGGAAGTATCTTCGCCTGAATGATAAGATTTTCCGTGTTTTCAAAGCAAAACAAGAAAAGTGGACAGCTGTCCCATCCTATGATAAATTGGATGAGGGCAAGAACAGCTATCAGATTGAAAGGAGTGTCTTATCTTGCAAAAACGTCCTATCGGTGTCGAAGAGAAGCTGCCGCTTCTCGAGACCATCCCGCTCTCGCTGCAGCATCTCTTCGCGATGTTCGGCTCTACAGTGCTCGTGCCGATCCTCTTCAAGATCAACCCCGCCACGGTCCTCTTGTTCAACGGCATCGGCACGATCCTCTACCTCATACTCTGCAAGGGCAAAATCCCGGCATACCTCGGTTCGAGCTTCGCCTTCCTCTCGCCGGTCTTCCTCGTGCTCGCACAGTACAGCTATGAGGCGGCGCTTGGCGGCTTCATCTGCGTCGGCATCGTCTTCTGCCTCGTCGGCCTGCTCGTGCGTGCCGCGGGCACGGGCTGGATTGACGTGATTTTCCCGCCGGCCTCGATGGGCGCCATCGTCGCCGTCATCGGCCTCGAGCTCATGCCGACAGCCGCGGGCATGGCCGGCCTCACGGGCGACAAGACGGACAGCACGGCGATATTCGTCTCACTCGCAACGCTCGCCATCACGATCTTCGCCTCCGTCGCCTTCAAGGGCTTCCTCTCCATCATCCCGATCCTCATCGGCGTCGTCAGCGGCTACATCATCGCCGCGCTCTGCGGCATCGTCGACTGGTCGCTCGTCGAAAGCGCACCGTGGTTTGCCCTGCCGACCTTCTACACGCCGAAGTTCGACCTCGGCGCCATCCTCATCATCCTGCCGGCCTCCCTCGTCGTCATCGTCGAGCACATCGGCCACCTGATCGTCACGGGCAACATCGTCGGCCACGACCTCACGAAGGACCCCGGTCTCGACCGCTCCATCTTCGGCAACGGCCTCTCGACCATCATCTCAGGCTTCTTCGGCTCGACGCCGAACACGACGTACGGCGAGAACATCGGCGTGCTGGCCATCACGAAAGTCTTCTCGACCTGGGTCATCGGCGGCGCGGCCGTCTTTGCCATCCTGCTCTCGTGCCTCGGCAAGCTCGCCGCACTGATCCAGAGCATCCCGACGCCTGTCATGGGCGGCGTCTCCATGCTGCTCTTCGGCGTCATCGCCGCTTCCGGCATCCGCATCCTCGTCGAGGCGAAAGTCGACTACAACAACCCGATGAACCTGCTCTTGACGTCCATCGTCATGGGCATCGGCGTCTCGACGGCCAGCCTGACAATCGGCACGGTCAGCTTCAAGGGCATGTCGCTCGCGACAGTCGTCGCCATCATCCTCTCCCTCGCCTTCCGCCTCATCGCCATGGTGCGCGGCGACAAGACGCCGCTCGTCGGCCAGAAGGCAGAAGACAACACGCATCAATGACGCAGATCCGCGTCGAACTCCCAGAAGCCTTGACGAGTATGCCCGTCAAGGCTTTTCTGACGCAGCACGAAGGCATCTCCTCCACCCAGTGGAAGCGCATCAAGCACTCCGGCACCTTCCGTGTGGGTGGCATCCTCTGCAATGCCGCCCGCACCGAAGTCAGGACGGGCGACATCATTACCTTCGACATCGTGCGGCCTTCAGATATCGAGCCGGAGGACCTGCCGCTCGACATCCGCTATGAGGACGACTACCTGCTGATCGTCAACAAACCCGCAGGCCAGCTCGTCCACCCGACGACGAAAGAAGCGCACGGCACACTCGGCAATGCTGTATTATATTGGTATAAAGCGCATGGTGAGCACCACGCCTACCACCCCGTGCACCGGCTCGACCGCAACACCTCAGGCCTCGTCCTGATTGCCAAGGTCCCGCAAGTCCAGTACAAGCTGACGCCGCGCCATGGCGAGGGCAAGCTCTTCCACCGCGAGTACCTCGCCTTGATTGAAGGCGAGCTCACGCCGCCAGAAGGCCTCATCGACGCACCGATTGCCCGCGCCCTGCCGAGCATCATCCTGCGCAAGGTCTCGCCCGACGGTCAAACGGCCCGCACACATTACGACACCGTGCAGACAGATGGCAAACTATCGCTCATACACCTCGTGCTCGACACGGGCCGCACGCACCAGATCCGCGTCCACCTCGCGCATCTCGGACACCCGCTGCTCGGCGACGACCTCTACGGCGGCAACCTCGCGCGCATCAAGCGGCAGGCCCTGCACGCCGCAAGGCTCCACTTCCGCCATCCCATGACGGGCGCAGAGATCGACGTGCAGGTGCCGCTGCCGTCCGATATGGCGCAGATTGTCTCGGATTTCCAGCGATGAAGCAGATGATTGCTATTATTTACTCGCAAAATAAGATATTTTCGCAAAAAATGACTTTTGGCTATACACCCAGAGCTGGTTCTATGCTATAATGAAGTCAGTTCGTATAGTGAACATGATTTCATTAGGGGGTAATGAAAAATGCCATTAGTTGGAACGAAAGAAATGTTCAAGAAAGCTTACGAAGGCGGCTTCGCTATCGGTGCTTTCAACATCAACAACATGGAGATCGTACAGGGTATCACGGAAGCAGCTGCAGAGCTGAATTCCCCGGTTATCCTCCAGGCTTCCGCTGGCGCACGCAAGTACGCTAAGGGCCCGTATCTCCGTCACCTCGTCGAGGCAGCCCTCGAGGTCAACGATATTCCTATCGCTCTGCACCTCGATCACGGTCCGGATTTCGAGACCTGCAAAGCCTGCATCGATGACGGTTTCACGTCCGTCATGTTCGATGGCTCGAAGTACGAGTTCAAAGAGAACATCAAACGCACGCAGGAAGTCGTCGCTTATGCTCATGAGCATGGCGTTGTCGTCGAGGCTGAGCTCGGTAAGCTCGCTGGCATCGAGGACGATGTAAAGGTTGCTGCTCACGAGGCAGCTTACACGCAGCCGGAAGAGGTTGAGGAATTCGTTCGTGAGACGGGCGTTGACTCCCTCGCTATCGCAATCGGCACGAGCCATGGCGCATTCAAGTTCAAACCGGAGCAGTGCACGCGCAATGCTGACGGCGTTCTCGTACCGCCTGAGCTCCGTTTCGACATCCTCGCAGAGATCGAGAAGAAGATCCCTGAGTTCCCGATCGTTCTCCATGGCGCTTCCTCGGTTATCCCGAAGTACGTCAAGATCATCAACGAGAACGGCGGCAAGCTCGACGATGCTGTCGGCATTCCTGAGGACCAGCTCCGCAAGGCCGCTAAGTCCGCAGTCTGCAAGATCAACATCGACTCCGATCTGCGCCTCGCTATGACGGCTGGTATCCGCCAGCACTTCTTCGCTCATCCGGAGCACTTTGATCCGCGTCAGTATTGCGCTGATGGCCGTACGTACATCAAAGAGCTCGTTGAGCACAAGATCAAGGAAGTTCTCGGTTCCCAGAACAGCGCTGCTGGCGTTATGGAACTCGTCAACGCCAACAAGTAATCTTCGAACTTACCAAACGGCAAATAAAAAAGACTGTGTTTCGCACAGTCTTTTTTTTATTGCAAAATTACCTTTATTGCAAAATTACCTTTACGGAAATAGGTAGACATCCTGACTTAGAAGGCGCGCAGGCATCCATCCCGGCTTCAGCGCGCCGCTGAATGGGGCCCATGTCTTTTTTCTGTCAGCAAAGGCAGTTCGCCGCCTACTGCGGCGTTCTTACATCCTCGCTGCAAGATAGCGCCCCTTGGGCCCCAGCCCTGCGGACGGTCGCTCTGCGCTTGCAGGCGGGATGGGTGCCTGTGCTTGACGTTTGTTCGAATTCCATCAACTATCAAAGATGAGCCAACAACATGGCCCCTACACTTGGGTAGACTTTTGTAGCGGCTTCTTTCATAAAGGGTTCGGCGGTCTCGACGGTGTAGCCGTGGAAGTATTTGACGGCGGGCAGGTCGTTCTGGTCGTCGCCGATGAAGAGGGTCTCCTCGGGCTGCCAGCCAGTCACTTTCAGCAGGCGGCGCAGGCCGTCGCGCTTGTTGGCTTCTTTGAGGTTGAAGTCGATGTAATTGCGGTTGATGTTGCCGATGAGGTCCGGATAGGTTTTCGTGACTTCGGCGGTCACGGCTTCGGCCTCCTCTACGGACTCGCAGCGCATGCTGATCTGGACGACTTTCTCCATCGCCTCGGCTTCAGCGAAGCTCAGCGTCTCCATCGGGATGACCAGGCCGAATTCGATGGTCGAGCCCGTGTCGAGCAAGTACATGTCGGTCTCGGTCAGGAGGCGCATGGGGTTCTTAGTCTGACGCACGAGAGACATGCGCAGGAGTCCCTTGACCGTCTCTTGGGGCAGGCAGAGGCTTGCGAGGAACTCGCGCTTGTTATTGACGACGACGGCGCCGTTATTGCAGACGAGATAGTCGGGATGGAGCGCGGGGTACTTCTTGAGCTCGAACTCGATGAGGCTCAGTCCCCTACCCGTGCAGATGCCGAACTTATGGCCGGCTGCCTGCCATTTGGCGACGGCTTCGATGTTCGATGCGGGGACGGGCTGACGATGCGGCGCAAACGTCCCATCAAAATCGGTTGCAGCTAATTTCATGTTGACACATCCTCATTTCTATGCGCATTTTTTTCGTAATTCGTAACAGATATCATTATAGCACGATTTCCTGGCATGTCACATCAGGGCCCCTAAAGTCGAAGAGCAATGCCATCTCGCGCGCTTCGACGACGCCCTCGCGCACCCGCCGCATATCGTAGGCAAAGAACTCAATGTGGTAGCAGCCGCGCACGGCGCGCCAGTTCGTGAAGGTGAAGCCGGGCAGGTAGGCGCGCGGCCTCTCGCTGCGCCAGAACGGAGCGGTCTCCTGCTGATGCTTCTCCATGTCCCAGTCGAGATAGACGGGCCGGATGCGGCCGCCATCGGCCATCAGCGCGTCGAAGCGCAGCAGATTGTCAAGCAGCGCCGCCGCAATCTGGTAGGCATCCTCTGCGAAGTCGCGCAGCAGGCCGTAGAGGTCTTTGGTCGCATGGCCGACCTTATGATACCCATGCGCCTCCCACCAGTCGGTAAAGCGCTTCCAGAAGGCGAAGGCATCGCCCGCTTCCTGCGAGGCAATCAGGTAGGCGGCCGTATGGCGGCAGCGGCCCGCGTTGTAGTAATATTCGAAGACGGCTTCGAAACTGTGGAACCAGCGAATCTCGCTGTACGTCAGGGCATCTGACACGAGGACCTCGTACGGTGCCATGGGCATGTAGCAGTAGCCGTACGGCTGCACGAGATTCATCATCGAGGCGCCCTTGAGGAATTTGAGGAAGCCGAGCTGCAGCATGTCGGCCTGCAGCGCATAGACGTCGTTGAACGACTGCGCAAACGACGCCATGCCCTCGCCGGGCAGGCCGATGATGAGGTCGACGTGCAGGTGCATATTGTGGAATGAGAGGATGCGCCGGATATGCGAGGCAATCTGCTCCCAGTGGTTGATGCGCGAGACGGCCTGCAGTGTCTTCTCATTCGTCGACTGGATGCCGATCTCAAGCTGCACGCGGCCGCGTGGCAGGCGCGCGAGTGTCGCGAGCACCTCTTCATCGAGGTAGTCAATGGCGACTTCGAAGTGGAAATTCGTGCGCACGCTGTCCGGCAGGTCGACGAGGTACTGCAGGATGGGCAGGAAATGCGATTTCTTAGCATTGAAGGTCCGGTCGACGAACTTGACCTGGCGCACGTCATGGCGCACGAAGAAGTCGAGCTCGCGGAAGACGCGCGCGAGCGGCAGGAAGCGCACGCCGGCCGTCGCACACGAGAGGCAGTAGGCGCACGAGAACGGACAGCCGCGCGATGTCTCATAGTAGAGGATACGCTCCTTGATAGGCTCCATCTCCTCTTCGCGGTAGGCAAATGGCACTTCTGAGAAATCCGCGACCGTCACGGCCGTGCTCTCGTCGATGCTGCCGTCCTCGCGCCGCATGGCAATGCCCGGCAGGCTGCCCGCGCGGCTGACCTCAGCTGCCCGCGCCTTGGCAAAGCCGACCGCACGCAGCCGCTCGATGAGCCTTAGCACGGCCTCCTCGCCCTCGCCACGCACGACAAAGTCAACCATCGGGAATTCTTCGAGGAAGGCGGCCGTGTCGTACGAGACCTCCGGGCCGCCACAGACGATGATGGTATCGGGCAATGCGGCTGGCAAGAGGCGCAGGATGTCCTTGACCATCTCGATGTTCCAGATGTAGCACGAAATGCCGAGCACTCGCGGCTGCCGCTCGTAGATCTCGCCGAGCGCCGCGAGCAGCTGGTGGTTGATCGTGAGCTCCAGGATAGACGAGCCCGGCACGCATTCACGCAGATAGCGCACGGCCAATGATGTATGCGAGTACTTCGCGTTGACGGCGAGCCAGAGGATATCCCCCTGCTCCATCCCATTTCCTTCTCTTTTCTCTGCTTTCCCTGCTGCTTGCACGACAGTCACTCCTCCGCTTCTTTTCCTCCATTGTAGCATGCCTTGCAGCCTGCGGCAAAGAAATCCGCAGGAGTCCTGCCCCTGCGATTTATGCTATAATGAAAGCAGCAATCTCAGAATCGCAACGATAGAAAGGATGAATAAGATGAAAGACAAGATGATTCCCGCACGCAAGGACTGCCCCGCTGCAGAGAAATGGCAGCTTTCCGATATCTACGCCACCCGAGAAGACTGGCAGAAGGCCCGCGATGGCATCCCCGCTGAACTCGCTGCCATCCAGTCATTCAAGGGGCGGCTCCACGCCCCGCAGGCACTGCTCGACTGCCTGACCAAGCAGGACGAGATGGAGATTGCGCTCTCTGCGGTCTTCGCCTGGGCCCGCATGATGGCGGACACCGACACGGCCAATCAGGAGCATCAGGCAGATGCCGCGAGCGTCATGCCGCTACTTGACAAGGTCGGCGCGGCGACGGCCTTCATCGAGCCGGAGCTGCTCGCACTGCCGGAAGATACACTGAAGAGCCTTCCAGACGCCCTGCCGGGCCTCGCGAAATACCGCTTCCGCCTGCAGGAGCTCCTGCGCATGAAGGCGCACATCCTGACGCCGGAACAGGAGGCCTTCCTCGCGCGCACCGGCGAGCTGCGCAGCGCCCCGCGTGACACCTACACCGTCATGGTCAACGCCGACCTCAAGTTCCCGGACACGCTTGGCGAAGACGGCAAGCTCACGTCACTCTCCGAGAGCCGCTACATGAACTTCCTGCGCAGTGCGGACCAGAACGTCCGCAAGGATGCCTTCACGAAACTGTTTTCGACGTATCGTTCGTTCCGCAACACCTTTGCCTCGCTCTACAGCGCTTCCGTCAAGAGCAGCCAATTCACCGCCTCCATGCGCCACTATGCGACCATGCGCGAGGCGGCCCTCGACGCCAACAACATCCCGCTCGCCGTCTACGACAGCGCGATTGAGGCGACGCACGCGGCCCTGCCTGCGCTGCACCGCTACATGGAGGTCAAGAAGCGCCTGCTGAAACTCGACGCCGTCCACATGTACGACCTCTACGTGCCCGTCGTCAAGAAGCCCGAGACTTCCTACAGCTACGAGCAGGCCAAAGGCATCCTCAAAGAAGCCCTCGCACCGCTCGGCAGCACCTACGAGCACGACCTCTTCCAGGGACTCGAATCCGGCTGGGTCGACCGCTGCGAGAACCAGGGCAAGCGCAGCGGCGCTTACTCCTGGGGTGTCTACGGCGTCCATCCCTTCGTGCTCATGAGCTGGAACGATACCTATGAGTCCGTCTCGACCCTCGCCCACGAGATGGGCCACTCCATGCACAGCTGGTACAGCAGCCAAAAGCAGGACTTCGTCAACTCCGAGTACACCATCTTCTGCGCCGAAGTCGCCTCCACGACAAATGAGAACCTGCTGCTCGAGTACATGCTCCAGCACGCAAAAGGCGAGGAGCGGCTCTACTACCTCAACCTCTACCTCGAGCAGATCCGCACCACCGTCTTCCGCCAGATGCTCTTCGCCGAATTCGAGCTCATGACCCATGCCGCCGTCGAGAAGGGCGAGGTCCTGACCGCCGACAAGCTCGAATCCATCTGGATGCAGCTCAACCGCACCTATTACGGCGAGAACGTCATCCTCGACCCCGAGCTCGCCGCCGAGTGGAGCCGCATCCCCCACTTCTACCGCCCCTTCTACGTCTACCAGTACGCAACCGGCTACGCCGCCGCCATGACCCTCTCCCACAACCTGCGCACAAAAGGAACCCCAGCCCAGGACGCCTACCTCTCCTACCTCGCCAGCGGCGGCAGCGACTACTCCATCCCCCTGCTCCAGCACGCCGGCGTCGACATGACCACCCCCGCCCCCTTCCAGATCACCTTCCAGAAATTCACCGACTGCCTCGATGAACTTGACCAACTGACAAAATGATCATATCGTAAGCCAAAAGCTGGTATCTATAAGCGCAGCTTCAGCCTGCTGCGCGGAGCGTTAGATACCAGCTTTTTGCGTCTCGCCTTGTTTCACTGATTTTAATGTCTTACATTGCAAAACATAAGCCAAAAGCCATTATCCATAAGCGAAGCTTCAGCCCGCTGCGCGGAGCGTTGGATAATGGCTTTTGGCGCCTTATCTTGCACGTTATTCATCGTAAGCAAAAAGCAGGTGTCTATAAGCGCAGATTCGGCCTACCGCGCGGAGCGTTGGACACCTGCTTTTTGATGCCGTTGCTTGCTTCTTGCCAACGTCAGTCAAAAATAGGGTACCTATAAGCGAAGCTTCAGCCTGCTGCGCGGAGCGTTAGGTACCCTATTTTTGACGCCTCATTTTGCCAATGCAACACAAATAAATAGAGCAGATAAGATTTCTCTTATCTGCTCTATTTATGATATATCAGCTTTGATATTATGCGCAAATCAAAGGGCACGCTGAACCTTGCCAGAACGCAGGCAGCGCGTGCAGACGTTGACACGTTTGACCTCACCGTCAACAACAGCGCGGACACGCTGGATGTTCGGCTTCCAGGAACGTTTCGTCTTCAGGTGGGAGTGGCTGACGTTGTTGCCGGACAGCTCGCCTTTTGCACAAAACTCGCAAACATTTGCCATGTGTTACACCTCCTTCATACTCAGGGACACAGTGGCCCCCAAACACAATATAAGTATTCTACCACAAATGATGAGACCATGCAAGTATTTTTGCTTGACAATGCCCCTTTGGCATGAGTCACACGTCAAAGGGGCATATCTCATTCTGTCATTGTCTCAATAGTTCAGCCCTTGGCCGCCTGGATGATGGCCTCGGCCGATTTTTCCGGCACGGGCTCGTAGCGGGCGAAGGCGAGCGTGTAGCTGCCGCGGCCCTGCGTCAGGGAACGCAGCTCTGTCGCGAAGCGGTAGAGCTCTGACTCCGGGACCTCCGCGTGGATCTCGCTCATGTCCTTGCCCTTGCCCTCGATGCCGAGGATGCGCGCGCGCTTGGCATTCAGACGGCCCATGACGTCGCCCATGTAGTACTCCGGCGCGACGATGCGGATGTCGTCGATCGGCTCGAGCAGGATGGGGCTCGCCTCCATGACGCCCTTGCGGATGGCGAGCGCCGTCGCCGTCTTGAAGGCGGCTTCTGAAGAGTCGACTGTGTGGTACGAGCCGTCGTAGAGGTTGACCTTGACGTCGACGACGGGGTAGCCCGCCAGCACGCCGCCAGAGAGCGTCTCAGCCGTGCCCTTCTCGACGGCCGGGATGTACTGGCGCGGCACGCTGCCGCCGAAGATGGTCTCGGTGAACGCATTGCCAGCGCCTGCCTCCTGCGGGCTGATCTCGAGCCAGACGTCGCCGTACTGGCCGTGGCCGCCGCTTTGCTTCTTGTGCTTGCCCTGCACCTTGACGCTCTTGCGGATGGTCTCGCGGTACGCCACGCGCGGCTCGTGCAGCTCGAGCTCCACGCCGAACTTGCGCTGGAGCTTGTCGCGCAGGACTTCGAGGTGGACTTCGCCGATGCCGCGCAGGATGGTCTCATGCGTCTCCTGATTCTTCTCCACGAGGATGGTCGGGTCCTCATCCTGCTGCTTGGCCAGCGCGCCAAAGACCTTGTCCTCCTCGCCCTTCTTCTTTGCCGAGGCCGCCATCGCGAGCATCGGCGCCGGATAGGCGATCTCCTCGTAGACAATGGGGTCTGCAGCATCGCAGAGCGTATCACCCGTCTTGACGGACTGCAGTTTCGTCGTCGCGACGATGTCGCCTGCCTCCGCCGTGCCGAGGTGCTCCTGCCGCTTGCCCTGCAGCGAGAAGATTGTGCCGACGCGCTCCGTGTTCTCCTTGTTCGGATGCATGTAGGTCGCATCGCCCTTCATCGTGCCGGAGAAGATGCGCATGTAGCTCATGCGGCCGACAAACGGGTCGACGATTGTCTTAAAGACCTGTGCGGAGAAGGCATCCTCCGTATGGCGCTCCTTGAGGTCGCCGTCCTTGGGGTCCATGCCGATGGCGACGTGGAAATACGGCGTCGGCATGTACTCGACCATGCCGTTCATGAGCTTCTTGACGCCGATGTTCTGCTTGGCCGAACCGCAGAAGACCGGGAAAATCTTGCCCGCCTGGATGCCCTCGATGAGGGCTGCAGCCACCTCGACCTCCGTGATCTCCGTGCCCTCGATGTACTTCTCGAGCAGCTCGTTGTTGAACTCAGCGACGGATTCGATGAGCTTCTGGCGCGCCTCTTCGACATCGCCCTTGATGTACTCCGGGATGTCCGCGATGAGGTCCTCCTCATCATGCGTGACGATCTTCATGTGCAGGGCCAGAAGGTCGACAACGCCCTGGAAGGCCGCCTCCTGACCAATCGGCAGCTGCACGGGCACGACGCCATCACCGAAGCGCACGCGCAGCTCCTCGACGACCTGACGGAAGTCGGCGTGCTCGCGGTCCATCTTATTGATGAAGAAGGCGCGCGGCAGCTCGGCTTCCTCTGCATAACGCCATGCCTTCTCCGTCTCGACTTCGATGCCCGAAGGCGCCGAGATCACGATGAGGGCGCTGTCGGCCGCCGTCAGGGCATCCTTGACCTCGCCGACGAAGTCCGGATAGCCCGGCGTGTCGATGAAATTGATCTTATAGTCACGCCATTCGCAAGCGGCGAGCTTCAGGTTGATCGTCATGCCGCGGCTCTCTTCCTCCGGCTCACAGTCGAGGACACTCGTATGCTCTTCCACGCTGCCGAGGCGCTTGACCGCGCCCGCATTGAAGAGGCAGGCATCGAGCAGGCTCGTCTTGCCCGTCTTGCCATGGCCGATGACGGCAACATTGCGCAGGTTGGAACTCTTATAAGATTTCATCGCAATCCCTCCTAGTGCTTCGTATTTTCATCTATGTGTTCTTATATTCGCTAGAAGTCAGAATTTTCCTGCCTGACAAAAAAAAGAAATCATGCCCTGCGAGCTGCAGGGCATGATTTCTTCCAGATGATGGACTGCCTGATATAGATCTGCCGGCTCAGCCGCTCAGTCGTCCTCGTAGATGTCCTCCTCGAGGCGCATGAGCAGGTAGCAGTAATCCGAGAGGCGGTTGAGGTAGACGAGGTCACTCGCGGCCACATCCTCTGTCTCTGCGAGGCGGCAGGCGCAGCGCTCCGCGCGGCGTGCCGTCGTGCGCGCGAGGTCCAGCATCGCGCCGCTCTGCGAGCCGCCCGGGATGATGAAGGCGTGCTCTTCCGGCAGGTCCGACTCCACATCGTCGCACCAGTCCTCGAGCTCGTGCACGTCTTCCATCGTGATGCGCGGCTCCTTGCCGCAGCTTGCGAAGTCCGCCATGAGGGCGGGCATCTTGCGCTGCAGCTGCAGGATGCGTTCGGCCACATCGTCCTTGTCGGAGAAGGCACGGGCCAGTCCGAGCGCCGAGTCCACCTCATCGAGCGTGCCGTACGTGTCGACACGCAGGCCGCTCTTCTTGACGCGCTCGCCCGTCAGCAGGCTCGTCTCACCATGATCTCCCGTCTTTGTCGTGATCGACATGAGAACTCCCCCTCTCAATCCTCTTAATCGTCGGCTTCGACATGATACGTGCCGTCGTAGATCTCCGTCTGATTGAAGAAGATCGCGATCTCGCGTGCGGCGCTCTCCGGGCTGTCGGAAGCGTGCACGGCGTTGCGGCGGCCCGAGGTGGCGAACTGCTTGCGGATCGTGCCCTCCTCGGCATCCTTCGGGTTCGTCTTGCCGTTGATCTTGCGCACGCGGGCAATCGCATCTTCACCCTCGAGGACCATTGCGATGAGCGGGCCGGAGGTCATGAAGCCGACGAGGTCATGGTAATACGGGCGGCCGATGTGCTCGGCATAGTGGATGGATGCCAGCCGCTCGTCCATCTTCAACAGCTTCATGGCCAGGATGCGGAAGCCTTCACTCTCATACCGCTTGATGATATCGCCTGCATGGTGTCTTGCAAATGCATCTGGTTTGATTAGTACAAGTGTCTTTTCCATTTTTTGATGATCCCCTTATTCCTGATAATACCTTAATACAGCAGAAGGCTCAGAGCCGCTCTGCTGCTTCCTTGTAGTGCTCTGCCACCTTGCGGTAGCGCAGCGAAGATTCCTGGAGTGCCTCGATCTCGTCATCGCGCAGACCGCGGACGATCTGCGCCGGATTCCCGTAGACCAGGGAGTTCGACGGGATCTTGCGGTCCCGCTCGATCATCGTGCCGGCACCGATGACGACATTCTCGCCGATGACCGTGTTGCCCATGATGATGGAGCCCATACCGATGAGCGTGTGGTCGCCGATGCTCTTGCTGTGGATGACGGCGTTGTGACCGATGATGACGCCCTCGCCGATCGTCGTCGGATGATCGTGCATCACATGGATGGTCGCATTCTCCTGGATGTTCGTGTTCTTGCCGATCTTGATGGGCTGGAAGTCGCCGCGGACGACGGCGCCGAACCACACGCTCACACCCTCTTCAATCGTGACATCGCCGGCAACGACGGCCGTCGGTGCCAAAAAGACGCTCTTGTCAATCTTCGGTGCAGTGGATTTATAGGGCATGATGATTGCCATATCGATTCCCCCTCGCGCAGAATTTGCTTTGTGCTCAGTGTTGTTGCTTATCTATTTATGATTTATTCGCGAAAAAAAGAAATCTTCCTGCCTTGAACAGGAAGATTTCTTTCTTGTCGATTTCATATGGTACCAGCGTCCCCCAATCGGCTTGCAGCGCGCAGGGCGGTGAGCTCGCGCACGAGGCGGGCCGTCTGGCGTCCAGCAAGCCACTGGCCGATGGCGCGGCCCCTGAGCTCTTTTGGTGCATCTTTGCCGCTGATGCCGTGCATGGCTGCGAGCAGTCTCTCGCCATGCCGCAGGTAGTCGGGCAGGCTGTGGTGGTCTGCCTCGATGACGGCATTGAAGTCCGCGAGCGTGAGCACGGAGCGCTGCTTGTCGATGGCGAGCAGCAGCGCGGCAATCTTGCCGGGCCGCTCCAAGAGCGGCGCGCGCATGTGCTGCTCGATGAGGAAGCGGCCGGCGCGCAGCCAGTCTTTCGGCAGCGTCACGCGCCGGTCCCATGCGGCGAGCTGCTCGAGCCCGCGCTGTTCGTGGCCGTAGTGATGCGGTTCCATCGCCTTCGGCGTCGTGCCCTTGCCGAGGTCGTGGACGAGCGCGGCGAAGCGCGCGGCGACGTTCGCCGTCTTAGAGGCGGCGCCGTCGACGACCAGGAGCGTGTGCTGCCAGGCATCGCCCTCGGGGTGGTATTCTGGCGGCTGTGTCTTGCCGATGAGCAGCGAAAGCTCGGGGAAGGTCACCGAGAGGATGCCTGCGCGCTCGAGCGCGCGGAAGAACACGGAAGGCCGCTCTGCCTGCAGGGCGCGCCGCAATTCGGCGATGATGCGCTCCTGCGGCTCATGCTGCAGCTCTTCGCGGCAGGCGTGCATGTAGCGGCTCGTCTGCTCCGCGATGGAGAAGCCGAACTCCGCCGCTTGGCGTGCCGCGCGCAACGCGCGCACGGGGTCTTCCATGAAGTGCGGCGAGACGGCACGGATGATGCCTTTCTCGACATCGCGCGCGCCGTGATACGGGTCAATCAAGGTCTTCGCGGGCAGCTCGAGCGCCATGCTGTTCATCGTCGTATCGCGGCGGTAGAGGTCTTCCTCCACCGTCACAGACGGGTCGTACGAGACGCGAAAGCCGCGGTAGCCCTGCCCCTCCTTCCGCTCCTTGCGTGCAAAGGCGACCTCGGAGAGGCAGCCGTCGATGGAGACGAGGTAGACGGGAAAGCCGTGCCCGACCTTCTGGGCATCCGGGAAGAGCTGCTGGAAGTCCACCTCCGCGATGCCGGAGACCATGTAGTCCTTGTCGTGCGGCCGCACGTGGCGCAGCGCGTCGCGCACCCAGCCGCCGACGATGAAGACGCGCGCGCCGTGTGCGCGCAGGACCTTGGCGAATGCCTCTTCCGTCATAGGTGTTCCCTCACTTCAGGATCTGCGCGCCGTGCGTGTCGAGGTCGAGCGTCAGGATGCGCGCCTCGACATCGTGCTTGCGGAATGCCTCGAGCATGGCCTTGCCGACGGCTTCTTCCGCATGGCGGCGCTCCAGCACGTAGGCGATGAGACATGGGCCCGCACCACTCAGGGTCGCCCCTGCGGCGCCCGCCCTGCGCGCGGCCTTGAAGACTTCGTACATGCCGGGAATGAGCTCCGCGCGGTACGGCTGATGCAGGGCATCGTCGAGGCCGAGGCGCAGATAGCGCTCATTGCCGCGCGTCAGGGCTGCGACGAGCATCGAGGCGCGGCCGATGTTGAAGATGGCGTCCTTCATCGGCACTTCCGTCGGCAGGACCTTGCGGGCCATGCGCGTCGAGAGCGGGAAGTTCGGCACGGCGACGACGAACTTCATGCGGAAGCGCGGCAGGAAGCTGAAACAGTCGACGCGGCCGTTCGTGACGGCATTGACCGTGAAGCCGCCGAAGATGGCCGGCGCCACGTTGTCAGGATGGCCCTCGATATCCGTCGCGAACTGCAGGATCTCGCGGCGATTGAACGGCGTGCCGATCAGGGCATTTGCCGCCGTCAGGCCGGCGACGATGGCCGTCGCCGAGCTGCCGAGGCCGCGCGAGAGAGGCACGCGGTTTTCCATGTGGATGACGGCGCCGCGGTACTCCTTGTCCTTGCCGGCCTTGCCCAGGAGATACTGTGCCGAACGCCAGACGATATTGCGGTTGTCACACGGGATGTTCGTCGCCCCCTCGCCCGTCATCGTGATGGACAGGCCCGGCTCGCGTGTCAGGCGCAGCTCGAGGTCATTGTAGACCGTGCAGGCGAGCCCGAGGCAGTCGAAGCCTGGGCCGCAGTTGGCACTCGTACCGGGAACGCGGACGCGAACGCTTTTCTCTGTCATGCTCTTACCCCCGTTCCTCATTCTCGACGCGGATGACGTTGCGGACCTCATCGACGACTGGCAGCTTGCGCAGTGCCTTCAGCGCCTTCTCGATGCGCTTGTGCTCGACGAGATGCGTGATGGCGACGATTTCCGCATGGTCGACGACATTGCGGCGCGTCTGGATGACCGATTTGAGGCTGACGCCGGCATCACCGAAGGCCGTCGCGATGGCACCGAGGACGCCGGGCTTGTCGTCGACGAGCAGGCGCACGTAGTAGGAAGAGGAGGTCGCATCAAGCGGGCAGAGCTTCTTCTTCTCGTAGCAGGTGCAGCGCACATGGCCGAAGGTGCGGTTGATGATGTCGCGCGCGACGTCGATGATGTCGGAGACGACGGCCGAGGCCGTCGGCAGCGAGCCCGCACCCTGCCCGTAGAACATCGCCTCGCCAATGGCGTTGCCGCGCACGAAGATGGCGTTGAAGACGCCGTTGACCGAGGCCAGCGGATGCGTCTTCGGCAGGAAGACCGGGTGGACGCGCACGTCGACGCCGTTCTCATCCGAATCCTTGCCAACGGCCAGCAGCTTGATGACATAGCCGAGGTCCTTCGCGTACTCGATGTCGTCCGGCGTGATCTTCGTGATGCCTTCGACCGAGACGTCTTCGAGCTGCACGCGCGTGTTGAAGGCGAGCGAAGCGAGGATGGCTGCCTTGCGCGCCGCATCGAGGCCGTCGACGTCCGCCGACGGGTTTGCCTCCGCATAGCCCTTGGCCTGTGCTTCCTTGAGGACGGTGTCGTAGTCGGCGCCGCACTCCGTCATCTTTGTCAGCATGTAGTTCGTCGTGCCGTTGACGATGCCGAGGATCTCCGTGATGCGGTTGGCCGTCAGGCACTGCTTGAGCGGCGTGATGATTGGGATGCCGCCACCGACGCTCGCCTCGAAGCGGAAGTCGACGTCCTTCTTCTCGGCCATCGCGAACATGTCCTTGCCGAACTGCGCGACGACGTCCTTGTTGGCCGTCACGACGCTCTTGCCGGCCTCCATCGCGCGCAGCATGTACTCGCGCGCCGGGTGGATGCCGCCCATGAGCTCCACGACGACATCGATCTCCGGGTCATCGAGGATATCCTCAATCTTGTCCGTGAGCCTTACATCACCGAGCTGTGGGCGCGGCTTCTTCACATCGCGCACGAGCACCGTCTTGATTTCAATCGGTGTGCCGACGCGTTCCGTAATCTGCGGCCGATTCATCTCGAGCACCCGAATGACGCCCGATCCGACCGTACCGGACCCGAGCAGACCAATCTTTATACTTTTTCCCATCCGACACACCTTCTTTCCTTAGGACTGACCGAGAACTTCGAGGCGCTTGACGCCGTCGACCATGCGGAGCTTGTCGAGCAGGGCCTCGAGGTCGACTGAGAGGTTCGCCGTCTCGATGGAGACCGTGGCATTCGCGACGCCCTGCAGGGGGATGCCCTGGTTGATTGTCATGACGCTGCCCGAATCGGCCGAGATCGTGTTGAGCACGCTCGAGAGCACGCCCTTCTTGTGCTCAAGCAGCAAGGTCAGCGTGACGATCTTGTTCTGGCTTGCCTCGTAGAACGGGAAGACATAGTCCTTGTACTTGTAATAGGCACTGCGCGAGAGCTCCATCTTCTCAACGGCCTCGTTGATCGTGCGCGCATCGCCGCGCTTGAGCATCTCCTTGACGCGGATGGTCTTCTTGATTGCCTCTGGAAGGATTTCCTCGCGGACGAGGAAGAATCCGCTTTTATCGTTGTTCATATATTACGCCTCCAATGGATACTATTCTTTTGACAAAGGATAGTATACCATAAGATGTGCACAAATGCCAATGGAATTTCCGATTTTGTCCAAATCCTAAGGATGGATTTCACAAAATGTTAACTTTCTCACAGCACGATACCCAAAAAGCGTAAAAAAACAAGCCTGCATCTGCAGGCTGCAAACATTCGTAGTAAAACCGGATACGGACACATGACACTTTGTCACTCAATCGCGGTGGCCGGCGTGTATCTTGTTCTCGGTACCGTTCATGAGACGGACGATGTTGGACTTGTGGCGGATGATGATAAAGGCCGCCGCGAGTACGCCGAAGATGACGTAAGGCGTCGGATAGCCCCAGACGTACGCGAGGACGGGCACGAGTGCCGCCGCGATACACGAGCCGAGCGAGACGTACTTCGTGATCATGACGATGACGAGCCAGACGAGGAAGACGATGAGGCTCGGCACTGGCATGAGCATCGCGATGACGCCGAGGCCGGTCGCCACGCCCTTGCCGCCCTTGAAGTGCAGGAAGAGCGAGCACGAATGGCCGACGATGGCCAGGATGCCCGCGATGACCATGATGAGCGGCGAAGCGGTGAAGACCTCTGCCAGGCCGACGCTCAGCGCGCCCTTGAGGAAGTCAAGCAGAAAGATCAGGAAGCCCGGGCCCTTGCCGAGCGTGCGCCAGGCATTCGTCGCACCGATGTTGTGACTGCCGTATTCGCGCAGGTCGACGTGCCAGAGCAGCTTGCCGAAGACGAGGCCGTTCGGGATGGAGCCCAGCAGGTAGCTTGCGAGGCAGACGAGGAGGACCGATGCCATCAGTAATCTTCCTCCTCTTTGCGCGCGCGCACGATGAGGCGCAGCGGCGTTCCCTCAAAGCCGAACTGCTCGCGCAGGCGGTTCTCGATGAAGCGCAGGTACGAGAAGTGCATGAGCTCCGGGTCGTTGACGAAGATGATGAACTTCGGCGGGCAGATGTCCGTCTGCGTCATGAAGAGGATCTTGAGCTGGCGGCCGCGGTGCATCGGCGGCGGATTGACTGAGACGGCATCGCGGATGAGCTCGTTGAGGACGCTCGTCTTGATGCGCATGGCCTGCTGCTCGGCCACGTAGCGCACGAGGTCCGTCACGCGCGCGACGCGCTGACCCGTCAGTGCCGACGTGTAGAGCACCGGCGCATACTGCAGGAAGCCGAGCTTGTCGCGCAGTTCGTCAGTAAAGCGCAGCGTCGACTTGTCGTCCTTGTCCGGATAGATATCCCACTTGTTGACGACGATGACAACGCCCTTGCCCGACTCGTGGGCGTAACCTGCGATCTTCTTGTCCTGCTCCGTGATGCCCTCGAAGGCGTTGATCATCATGAGCACGACGTCGGCGCGGTCGATGGCGCGCAGCGAGCGCATGACGCTGTAGCGCTCGACCGGCTCGTCGATCTTGCCGCGGCGGCGCATGCCCGCCGTGTCGATCAGCGTGAACTTCGTGCCGTCCTTCGTGAAGTGCGTGTCGATGGCATCGCGCGTTGTGCCCGGCACATCGCTGACGATGACGCGCTCCTCGCCGAGGATTGCATTGACGATGGAGGACTTGCCGACATTCGGGCGGCCGATGACGGCGATGCTGATCTCATCCTCATCCTTGACCTCTTCCTCCTTCTTCGGGAAGGCCGCGACGATTGCATCGAGCAGGTCGCCGAGGTTCATGGCGTTCGAAGCCGAGATGGGGATCGGGTCGCCGAGGCCCAGGTTGTAGAACTCGTAGACGTCCATCGCGCGCTGCGGGCTGTCGATCTTGTTGACCGCGAGGATCACAGGCTTCTTCGTGCTGCGCAGCAGGCGCGCGACCTCCTCGTCTGCCGTCGTCAGGCCGGAGCGGCCGTCGACGAGGAACAGGATGACGTCTGCCTCGTCCATGGCCAGCTGTGCCTGCTGGCGCATCGACTTGAGGATGTGGTTGCTCTCATCAAACTCGATGCCGCCGGTGTCGATCATCGTGAAGTGCTGGTTGAGCCACTCCGCGTCGAGGTAGATGCGGTCGCGCGTGACGCCCGGCATGTCGTCGACGATGGAGACGCGCTTCTTGCCGATCTGATTGAAGAGCGTGGACTTGCCGACATTCGGACGGCCGACAATCGCCACGATTGGTTTGCTCATATTCATCCCTCTTTCTATATAAAATCAAAGTCAAAATCAGTACTGGATGTTCTTCGTATAGCCCGCGTTGCTCTGCCACATGTAGGACGTCTCACCCGCGCGGCGCTTCGCGTAGTGCGGCCAGTCCAGCAAGGCGCGGTAGTAGTCGCCCCCCGTCTGCACGGGCTCGATGCGGCTCGCGGGGAATTCTTCGCGCATAGCCGTGAGGCTCACATCGTCGAGGAAGATGTCCTCGCCCGAGCGCAGTGCGGGCTCCGGTATGAGGATGCCCGAGCGTGGTCCCGAGAGCGCCTTGAGCTGCTCGATGATGTCGTGCGCCGTCAGCAGGCCGGAGACGTTGACCGTCGTGCCGAAGTGCTTGTTCTCGACCGGCACGATGCGCACGTGAAGGTTCGGCTGCTCGGCCTCGGCCTTCTCTGCGAGCTCCTGCATGACGGGCGCAACGGCCGTGCCCGTGACGACGTCGAGATAGACGGGCGCCTCATACGGCGCAGTCTCCCCGTGCGCTTCGGACTCTTTCTCCCAGTCGTTGATGAAATTGCGCGTGAGGCCAATGCCGTTGTCGAGCTGCGGGAAGCCATCGTAGAACGAAGTCGGCGGCACGGGGCGCCCGGCGAGGAAGTAGAACTCATCGCCGAGGTAGATGAAGGTGCGCCCCTCCTCTTGTATCTTCTTCTGCCACTTTTCGACCTCGTCGATGACGCGCGCGGCCCCCTCCGCATCGAACTGGTGCAAGGGGAAGGGGTCCGTGCGGTACTTCGTGATGCCTACGGGCACGATGGCCAGCGACAGGGCGTGCGGCCGCCGCGCGACGACCTCGCGGATCGTGCGTTCGAGCTCCGCGCCGTCGTTGAGACCGGCGCAGAGCACGACCTGTGTGTGGTAATCGGCGCCGGCCGCCTCGAGGTTGTCGAGCTGCTCCGCGATCTTTGCCGCGCCGGGGCAGCGCAGCATCTGTGCGCGCAGTTCCGGATTCATGCACTGCACCGAGACGAAGAGCGGCGACAGGTGGAACTGCTTGATGCGCCGGAAGTCGTTCGGCCCCATGTTCGTCATCGTGACGAAGTTGCCGTAGAGGAAGGACAGGCGGTAGTCGTCGTCCTTGATGGAGAGGCTCTGGCGCATGTTCGGCGCGATCATGTCGACGAAGCAGAAGTAGCAGTGATTCGCACAGTTGCGGATGCCATCGAAGACGGCCGACTCGAACTCGACGCCGAGCTCCTCATCGATCTCCTTCTCGAACGAGATCATCTCCTGCTCGCCGTCGGCGTGCTCGACGAGCATGTCGATCTCCTCGTCGGCCATGGCAAAGCTCAGGTCGATGATGTCGCGGAGTCCCTGCCCGTTGATTTCAAGGATCTTGTCGCCCGGCACGAGCTCCAGTTCTTCTGCCAAGCTGCCCGGATAGACGCGCAGGATGATACCTGGATAGTATTTGCTCATATTCTTACTCTCTTGCACTACAAACAAAGGAGTGATGCATAAAATCATCACTCCTCAGAATGTCTTATCTTATTTTAGACGCAGGTCTCAGTCGCGAGCCTTCGTGATGGACAGCGAGATGCGTTTGCGCTTCGTGTCGATGCGAAGGATCTTGACGCGGACGATATCGCCGACATGTACGGCTTCGTCAGCGCGCTCGATGCGCTTGTCAGCGAGCTCGCCCATCGGGATCAGGCCATCGAAGCCCGGCTCGATTTCCATGAATGCACCGAAGTCCGTCAGCTTGATGACTTTGCCTTCGATGATCTGGCCTTCGCTGTACTTCTCAGCGGAATCATACCACGGATCACGCATCGTATCCTTGACGGACAGCGAGATACGCTTGTTCTCCGGGTCAACGCTCTTGACATAGACGTCGAGCTCCTGGCCAACTTCGAGAACATCCGACGGATGCTTGACGCGGTGCCAAGCGAGGTCCGAGATGTGTGCGAGGCCGTCTACGCCGCCGATATCGATGAATGCACCGTAGTCGACGAGGCGCTTGACCGTGCCGCGAACCGTCTGGCCAGCTTCGAGCGTGGAGAAGACTTCCTCTTCCTTCTTAGCGCGCTCAGCTTCGAGGAGCGAACGGCGGGAAAGAACGAGGCGCTGCTTGTGGACATCGATCTCAATGATCTCAGCCTCGACCGTCTGGCCGACATAGATGGAGAGATCCTTGACGAAGTGGAGTTCCATCTGGGATGCCGGGATGAAGCCGCGCAGACCCTCGACGGAGGCAACGAGGCCGCCCTTGACAACCTGCGTGATGTGAGCCTGGACCGTCTCGCCAGCTTCCTTCTTCTTCTCCATCTCCGTCCAAGCGACCATGCGGTCAGCTTTTACCTTGGAGAGGATGCCGCCGTTGTCGCCGCCGAGGGAAACAACGTAGACGTCGATGACATCGCCGACTTTGACGACATCTTCAGCGGACTCCGGAGCCGGGTAAGCCAGCTCGCGCTTCGGGATTGCGATCTCCTGCTTGTATCCAATATCGACATAAGCCTCGTCGCGGTTTACCTGGATGACCTTACCTTTTACAGTGGTGCGCTCCTGGATATCCGGCAGGGACTCCTGTGCTAATAACTCTTCCATGTTCATCTGTTCTGACACTTTTTATATACCTCCTTGATAATCCAGTCCGGTGTAGAAGCACCAGCTGTAATACCAATTTTTTTTATTTTGTCAAACCACTCGTCCTGCAGCTCTGCCGCAGTCTCGATGTGGTAAGTCAGGCACTTCTCGGAACAAAGCTGTGCGAGCCTTGTCGTGTTGGCACTGTTCTTGCCGCCGATGACCAACATGAGGTCAACCTTGCTGGCAAGATCTATGGCAGCGGCCTGTCGCTGATCTGTCGCCGTACAGATGGTTCGCAGGATCCTGATGTCCCTCGACTTCTCAAGAAGGCGCATGACAATCTGACGGAATCGCGCTCCGGAAAACGTCGTCTGGCACACGATGCCGAGTTTGCCGCAGGGCTCGACGGCCTCTGCTTCATCCTCTGTCTCGATGATCTGTGCCTTTCCAGAAGACCATTCAAAGATGCTCTTGACCTCCGGATGTTCCTTCTCTCCGATGATGACCACACTGTACCCTTCATCCACGAGCTCCTTGGCGGAGAGCTGCGCCTTCTTGACGTGCGGACATGTCGCGTCCACGACCTCAAGGCCGCGCGCCTTCGCCTCGTCGTAGACCGCGGGGCCCACGCCGTGCGAGCGGATGATGACGGTCCCCTTCTCCATCTCCTCGAGGCGGTCTACCGAACCGACGCCTTCGCGGCGCAGCCGGTCAACCATCTGCGGGTTGTGGATGATGGGGCCGAGCGTACAGGCAGTCCCGTCAGCAGAAGCATTCTCTCTGGCAATCTTGATGGCGCGCTTGACGCCATAGCAAAAGCCAAGATAATCTGCTAAGATGACTTCCATACATCTACCACCATAAATCATATTATTGCAAAGACGCCCAAAAGGCTTTTTTACAATCTATAGCCTAGTATATCATGCATCAAGGCGTCAGGCAAATGGTTTTAGGAAATTTTTTTAATTTCTTCCCGCATGGCCGCGATATGTGCCATGATTTCCTGCGAGAAGGCCGCCAGCTGCTCCTTGTCGCGCTTGTCGCCCGTGAAGTGCATCGGCTCGCCGTACATGATGCGGAGCTTCGGCAGGAAACCGCCGTGCTGCATGATGCGGTCCGTGCCGACGATGCAGGCCGGCACGACGGGCGCGCCGCTCATCGCGGCGAGCAAGCCGACGCCAGCCTCTGCCTTGTGGAGCCTGCCGTCCTTGCTGCGCGTGCCCTCCGGGAAGAGGCCGAGCACGCGGCCCTGCTTGAGCACATTGATGGCCGCTTTGATGGCGCCGCGGTCCGCCGCGCCGCGCTTCACGGGGAAGGCGTGGCAGCGGCGGATGGCCGCCCCGAAAATCGGATGCTCGAAGAGCTCGATCTTAGCCATGTACGAGACGGGGCGCGGCAGGAACGTCGCGAGGAGCGGCGGGTCCCAGTTGCTCATGTGGTTGGCCGCGAGGATGACCGGCCCTTCTGCGGGCAGATGTTCCTTGCCGTACGTCTTGGCGCGAAACAGGACCTGGAAGAAGATAGCAAAGATGATGCGAAGGATTGTGTAGAGCATCGTATCACCTGCACATTCCGATGATGCGCGCGACGACCTCGGGGATCGTCATGCCCGTCGTGTCTAGGAGCGTCGCGTCCTCTGCCTGGACGAGCGGCGAGATCTCCCGCTCCATATCGGCCTTGTCGCGCGCGGCGATGTCGTGCTCGATGTCGGCGAGGTTCACCGCGAGCCCCTTCTCGCGCAGTTCCTTGTAGCGGCGGTTCGCGCGCTCCGCGATGGATGCCGTCAGGTAGATCTTGACGTCGGCGCCCGGCAGCACATTCGTCGCGATATCGCGGCCGTCCATGAGGACGCCGCCGCGCTCTGCCATCTTGCGCTGCAGGTCGACCATCTTCTCGCGCACGGGGCCGAGTGCCGCCACCTGCGAGACGATGTGGCTGACCTCTGGCGTGCGGATCTCGCCCGTCACATCCTGCCCGTCGACGCGCACGGTCGTCTTGCCGTTCTCGTACGAGAGGTCCACGTCGATGTCGGGGATGACGGCGAGGATCTTCTCGTCCGTGACTTCCCCGCCCTGCTGCAGGACCTTCCAAGCGACGGCGCGGTACATGGCGCCCGTGTCGATGTACGTATAGCCGAGCTCTTTGGCGGCCAGCTGTGCCACCGTGCTCTTGCCGGCGCCGGCCGGCCCGTCGATTGCTACTACGAGTTTCTTCAAAACAGATTCCCCCAAATCAAGTTGATATGTACTAGCTCATGCCTGAAGGCGGGCGAGCGTACCGTAGAACGCCGGATACGAGATGTTCACACAGTCAGGGCGCTCAATCTCCACGCCCTCGCCGGCCGTGCCGAGGATGGCCAGCGACATCGCCATGCGGTGGTCGTCGTACGAGAAGCAGTTGGCACACTGCACCTTCGTGCCGCCGTGGATGACGAGACCGTCCTCGCTCGCCTCGACAGAGCCCGGCGCGAGCTTGTTGAATTCGTCTGTGATGGCCTGCAGGCGGTCCGTCTCCTTGACGCGCAGCTCGCCGGCACCCGTGATGACCGTGTCGCCCTCGGCGAAAAGCGCCGCCACGGCGATGACCGGAATCTCGTCGATGAGGCGCGGCATGATCTCTGCACCAAACGACGTGCCATGGAGCTTCGCGGCCTCGACGCGGATGTCGGCTGCGGCCTCGCCGCCGCTCACGCGCTCGTTCTCGAGCGTGACGGAAGCGCCCATCGCCTTGAGGACGTCGAGGATGCCCGTGCGCGTCGGATTGACGCCGACATTCTTCAGGAGCAGGCTGCTGCCCGGCACGACGGAGCCCGCCACGAGCCAGTAAGCCGCCGAGCTGATGTCGCCGGGCACCTCGATGGCCTCCGGCGCACGGAAGGAGTCGACCGGCTCGATCGTCACGGCCGTGCCCTCTTTCTTCGTCTCGACGCCGAAGGCCTCGAGCATGCGCTCCGTGTGGTCGCGCGAGGTGAACGGCTCGACGACCGTCGTCGGGCCGTCTGCGTACATGCCGGCCAGAAGAATGGCCGACTTGACCTGCGCGCTCGCGACAGGGCTCTCGTAGACCATCCCGTGCAGGCGGCTCTCTGCCGGCACGATGGTGATGGGCAGCTTCGTGTTGTTCTCGCGCCCGTAGATCTTCGCGCCCATCGCTGAGAGGGGCTTGATGACGCGGCCCATCGGGCGCTTGTGCAGCGAGGCGTCGCCCGTGAAGGTCGTCAGGAACGGCTGCGGCGCGAGGATGCCCATCATGAGGCGCAGCGTCGTGCCCGAGTTGCCCGCGTCGATGATCGTGGAGGCTTCCTTAAGACCGTGCAGACCGTGGCCGCAGACCACGAGCGCCGTCTCCGACTCGAACTCGACCGAGGCGCCTAGCGCCTTCATGCAGGCCGCTGTCGAGAGGCAGTCCTGCGCGTGCAGGAAGTTCGTGATGTGCACCGGTGTCGAGCCGAGTGCCGAGAACATGACGCTGCGGTGCGAGATGGACTTGTCGCCGGGGATCTCGATCGTACCGTGCAGCCCCTGCCTTGCCTTGGCAATCGTTTTCGTATTTTCCATAGAGGTTCCTCCACTCCATTCATCTATCAGGTATCATGCAAAATCCATGTATCAGTCATCGTTCCAGACGCTCCAGCAGCCCGCCGCATTGCCCATCGAGAACGCCGCCTGCAGGTTATAGCCGCCCGTGTAGGCGTCGACATCGACGACCTCGCCGGCAAAGTAGAGCCCCGGCACGAGCTTCGACTCCATCGTCTTCGGGTTGATCTCCCGCACGGAGACGCCGCCGGCCGTCACGATGGCCTCCGCAAGCGGCCGCGTCTTCGTGATGGTCAGCGTCAGATGCTGCAGCGTCTCGACCAGGCGATGGCGCTCCTCCGCCGTGACTTGGTGCACCGGCTTTTCGGGGTCGAGGTAGGCGCAGTCGAGCACCGGCTCGATGAGCTTGTGCGGCAGGAGGTCCATGAGGCCGTTTTTCAGCGACTTGCGGATGTACTGCTCGAAGTCGCGCTGGACGCGCGCATCGAGTTTCTCCGGCGTCAGGGCCGGCTTGAGATTGAGCTCAAGCTCGACGAACTTCCCGTCTGCGAGGCACTTGGCAGCCTGACGGCTCATCGATAGGATGATGGGGCCCGTCACGCCGAAGTGCGTGAACATCATCTCGCCGAACATCTCCTGCACCTTCCCGCCATCGGCGAGCAGCGTAGCGCGGACATTGCGCAGGGAGAGGCCCTGTACATCCTTGACCCACTCCTCCTCTGTCTCGAGCGGCACGAGCGAGGGCTGCAGCGGCACGATTGTGTGGCTGAGCTTCTTCGCCATCGCATAGCCGTCGCCCGTCGAGCCCGTGCCCGGGTACGAGGCGCCGCCCACCGCGAGGATTACGGCGTCGGCCTTGTAATGCGCGCCCGACTTCGTGCGCACGCCCGCGACACGGCCTTCCTGCAGCAGGATGTCCGTAACGGGCATCTCGAGCTCGATGCGGACACCGAGCTCGTGCAGCCGGTGCACCATCGCATCGACGACATCCTGCGCCTTGTCGCTGACGGGAAAGACGCGGTTGCCGCGCTCGACCTTGACAGGCACACCCTGCTCGACAAAGAAGTCCATGACATCCCGGTTGTCGAAGGCGCGCATCGAGCTATTGAGGAAGGCGCCGTTGCCGTGGATGTTCCGGATGATCTCGGGGACGTCGGCCGCATTCGTGATGTTGCAGCGCCCCTTGCCCGTGATCATCATCTTGCGGCCGGGCCGCTTCATCTTCTCGAGCAGCGTGACTTCCGCACCGTTCTCGGCCGCGCGGATGGCGGCCATCATGCCGGCCGGGCCGGCTCCTATGACTAGAATCTGTTTCATCTCGTACACCCCGCCAATCGATAGAGGCTGCTGACTTCTTCTTCCGTCAGGGCGCGGTGCTGGCCGCGCGCGACGCCCTTGAGCGTCAGGCCGGCAAAGCGCACGCGCTTCAAGGACTTGACATCGCAGCCGACAGCCGCGAACATGCGGCGGACCTGGCGATTGCGCCCCTCGTGGATCGTTATCGCAGCGCGCGTGAGACCTCGCACGCGTTCACCGGGCTCGCGCTCCGGTAGCAGGCTGACCTTCGCCGGAGCCGTCATGCCGTCCTCGAGCAGCAGCCCGTCCCGGAGCATCTGGAGCTTTTCCTCGGTCAGCTTCCCCGTCACGCCCGCATGATACGTCTTCTCGACCTCGAAGCGCGGGTGCAGCAGGCCGTTCATCAGAGCACCGTCGTTCGTGATGAGCAGCAGGCCCTCCGTGTTGTTGTCGAGGCGGCCGACCGGATAGACGCGCTCGCGGACCTCCGGCAGCAGGTCGAGTACCGTGCGGCGCCCGCGGTCGTCCTTCGCCGTCGAGAGATACCCCTTCGGCTTGTTGAGCAGCAGGTAGACGTGCTGCTCCTCGCCCGCGATTTTCTTGCCGTCGACCAGTATCGTGTGCGCCGCAGGGTCGACCTTCGTGCCGAGCTCGCGCACAACTTGGCCGTCAACCCGGACGCGGCCCTCCAGGATCATCTTCTCCGCCGCGCGCCGCGAGGCGATGCCGGCCTGGCTGATGATCTTCTGCAGGCGTTCCTCTTGCATCATGCACTCATCCTTTCACCAGTGACCGCAGGAAGTTCCAGACCGTCAGGAAGAACGAGCGGCGCGTGATGTCCGCTCCCGCGAGCAGGTCGGTCGAAGCAACTTCTTTGCCGTCGAGCTCCACGACGAGGCGGCCGACAGTATCGCCCTCCTTGATGGGCGCGCGCAGGTCATCGGCCTCGATGCGCGTCTTGTAGGCTTCGCCCTCGCCCTTGAGCTTGGCGAGCGTCAGCGTCTCGGCGGCCTTCAGGGGCAGCTTGCGGCCCGTGCCGCCTGCGACATTAGCATAGCCCACCGTATCGCCTTCTTTGACAATCGTGTCCGGCTCAACATGCGCGAAGCCGTAGTCGAGCAGCTTGATCGAGTCGTTCCACATGTAGACCGAGTCGAGCACGACGGCGACGAGCTGCAGCCCGTCCTTCTTCGCGCCCGAGACGAGGCAGCGGCCAGCGGCATCCGTGTAGCCCGTCTTGACGCCGTTGGCGCCGCGATAGAGCCAGAGCATCTGGTTCTCGTTGCGCAGATGGTGCGACGGGTCCTTGACCCAGTCGAAGTCAATCTCCTTCGTGCTGACAATCTGCTCGAAGCCCGGCACGCGGTAGCCGTAGGCCGTGATCTTCGCGAGGTCGTAGGCCGTCGTGTAGTGGTCTTCGCGCGGCAGGCCGTTGGCGTTGGCGAAGTTCGTATTGACGGCGCCGATCTCGTGCGCCTTCGCGGTCATCATCGCGGCGAACTTGTCGACGGAGCCCGCGATGTGCTCCGCGACAGCGACCGTCGCATCATTGCCGGAGTGCATCATCATACCGTAGAGCAGGTCGCCCATGCGGATCTTCTCGCCCGCCTCGAGCCAGAGCGTCGAGCCCTCCGTGCCGGCGGCATTGCTGCTGACCGTCACCATGTCATCCATGTTGGAATGTTCGAGCGCCAGGATGAGCGTCATGATCTTCGTCGTGCTGGCCGGGAAGCGGCGCTCGTCCTTGTTGCGCTCGTAGATGACCTGGCCCGATGCGGCATCGATGACGACAGCCGAGCGCGCCGTCAGATTCTGCAATGGATCATCGGGACTGATGACGAGTCCCGGGATATCGGGGCGCGGCATCTCCTTGATATCATAGACGGCCTCTGCCTGTACCGGCGTGGCAGCGATCTGTGGCACGAAAAATGCCAGAGCGAGCCCGCCCGCGAGCAGGAGACGGCCGATTCTTCTCTGTTTCAATCTGAATTCAAACTCCTTGTATTCCCTCATTTTCCCTCAAATATACATCGGGGAGAAGGATAAATCATCCCTATTTTATCATCCATTCCCGCTCCCCGCAATAAGCCGCGCTCAGCGTTTCCGGACTTTTCCCGCACCGACGATGGCCGTAAGCTGTTCAAATGTCTCGGCTGCATCATCGAGCCAGAAATTCTCGCGGGCCTTCTGCCAGTGACCGCCCGAGTGGAAGAACGTCGCGTAGTCGCCGTGATGCGCGGCGATGAGCTGCTTCATCTCCGTGCGCTTCGCCTCGGGCAGGCCGCCTGCCGGCAGCTCGATGTAGTAGGCGAAGCGGTAGTCCTTGAGTGCCCAGACCGAATCGGCGATGAGCTTGACCGTCTCGTCCGTCATGTCGATGTGTCCCTGCACGACGACAGGCGTGTCGGGCACGAGCAGGTTCATATTCTGGTAGAACGTGCGCGGGAAGACCGTGACCTCGATGGAGTCGGTGAAGTCCTCGACCGTCGCGAAGCACATCGTGTCCCCCTTCTTTGTCGTGATGCGCTTTGCCTCCGTCAGCATACCGCCGATGCGCACGACCTGCTTGTCGCGCACGGTATCCGGCTGCAGGCTGCCGATGCGCGGCAGGTTCTCGAGCTTTGCCGCGTACTGGTCCAGCGGATGGCCCGTGATGTAGAAGCCCGTCGCCTCCTTCTCCCAGCGCAGCCGCTCTGCCTTCGGCACTTCATCGATGTCCGGCAGCTGCAGCATGCCCGTCTCCTCAATCGTCTCATCGGAGAAGAGGCCCATCTGGCCGCTCACGGCGTCCTTCTGCTGCTGGGCCGCTTCCATGACGGTCTGCGGCAGGACAGCCAGGAGCTGGCTGCGCTTCGCGCCGAACGAGTCGAACGCGCCGCACTTGATGAGACTCTCGATGACGCGGCGGTTGACGACGCGCATGTCGACGCGGCGGCAAAAGTCCGAGAGCGAGCTGAAGGGGCCGCCCGTCTCGCGGATGCGCGCGACATTCTCGATGGCCGTCTCGCCGACATTGCGCACGGCGGCGAGGCCGAAGCGGATGGCATCCCCGTCGACGCTGAAGTAGGCGGAGCTCGCATTGATATCCGGCGGCAGGATCTTGATGCCCATGCGGCGGCAGAGCTCGATGTAGGTCGAGACCTTCGGCGTGTCCATGATGCTCGTGAGCATCGCCGCCATGAACTCCGCCGGGTAGTGCGCCTTGAGGTAGGCCGTCTGCCAGGCGACGAGCGCGTACGCCGCACTGTGCGACTTGTTGAAGCCGTAGTCGGCGAAGTGCGTCAAGAGGTCGAAGATCGTGTTGGCAAGACCCGCATCAATGTGGTTCTTCTCGCAGCCATCGAGGAAGTTCTCCTTCTGCGCCATCAGGATCTCGTGCTTCTTCTTGCCCATCGCGCGGCGCAAGAGGTCGGCCTGTCCGAGCGTGAAGCCCGCGAGCACCTGCACGATCTGCATGACCTGCTCCTGATAGAGCACGACGCCGAACGTCTCCTTGAGGATGGGCTCTAGCAGCGGGTGCATGTAGGTGACTTCCTTCTCCCCATGGCGCCCCTTGATGAAGTCCTCGACCATACCGCTGCCCAATGGGCCCGGACGGTAGAGCGCGACGAGCGGGATGAGGTCGGCGAAGTTCTCGGGTGCGAGGTCGCGCACGAGCTGCGTCATGCCGGCCGACTCCATCTGGAACACCGCGCCCGTCTTGCCCTCGCAGAGCATCTTCGAGGTCAGCCCGTCTGTCAGCGGGATCTTGTCAATGTCAACCTTCTCATGGCGGCTCTTCTCGATGTTCGCGATGGTGTCGCTGATGACCGTCAGCGTGCGCAGGCCGAGGAAGTCCATCTTGAGAAGGCCGAGTTCCTCGACGTGGTCCTTGTCGTACTCCGTGACGAGCGTGCCCTCCGAGATGGAGACCGGCACGTAGTCCGTCAGCGGATGGCGCGCAATCACGACGCCGGCGGCATGCGTCGACGAGTGGCGCGGCAGACCCTCGATCTTGCGCGCGAGGTCGATGAGCCGGTGGACGTCCTCACTGCTCTCGTACGCCTTGCGGAAGTCGGCCGACTCCTGCATCGCCTTGTCGAGCGTGATCTTAAGCTCATTCGGCACGAGCTTCGCGATCTCCGCCACCTCCGCATACGGCAGGTTGAGCACGCGCCCGACATCGCGGATGGCGCCCTTCGCCGCCATCGTGCCGAAGGTGACGATCTGCGCGACGTGGTCATAGCCGTAGCGCTCCTTGACGTAGTCGATGACCTTGCCGCGCTGGATGTAGTCGAAGTCGACATCGATATCTGGCATCGTCACGCGCTCCGGATTGAGGAAGCGCTCGAAGAGCAGGTCGTACTTCAGCGGGTCGAGGTTCGTGATGCCGAGCAGGTAGGCGACGATGCTGCCGGCGGCCGAGCCGCGGCCCGGGCCGACGCCGATGCCGTGCTCGCGCGAGTAATTGATGAAATCCCAGACGATGAGGAAATAGCTGTCATAGCCCATGCGGTGGATGATGCCGAGCTCGTACTCGAGGCGCTCGCGGATTTTCTCCGTGACCGTTGCGTAGCGGCGCGGCAGGTTCTCCTCGCAGAGGTGACGCAGGTAGGCTTCATCGTCGGCATACGGCGCTGGGATCGGGTAATACGGCAGCTGCAGGTGGCCGAACTCGAAGTCGACCTTACAGCGCGCAGCGATCTTCTCCGTATTGGCAATGGCCTCCGGCAGGTCAGGAAACAGCGCCGCCATCTCCTCCGGCGACTTCAGGTAGTAGTCGTCGCTCGCGAAGCGCATGCGGTCAGGATCGTCGAACGTCTTGTTCATCTGGATGCAGAGCAGGATGTCGTGGAACTCGCTGTCCTCGCGGTGCACGTAGTGCAGGTCGTTCGTCGCGACGAGCCCGACATCGTACTTCTTGGCGAGCTCGACGAGGCCGGCGTTGGCCTTGCGCTCCTCCGGCAAGCCGTGGTTCTGGATCTCGAGGAAGAAGTTCTCGCGGCCGAAGATCTCGAGGTATTCGCGCACGAGCGCGTCGGCGCGCTCCATGTTGTCCTGCAGGATGGCGCGCGGGATCTCGCCGGCGATGCAGGCCGAGAGGCAGATGATGCCCTCGTGGTACTGGCGCAGGAGGTCCTTGTCGACGCGCGGCTTATAGTACATGCCCTCAACGTTGGCCAGCGAGACGAGCTTGACGAGGTTGCGGTAGCCCGTCTGGTTCTCCGCGAGCAAGATCAGGTGGTAGTAGCGGACGCCATTGACCTCGCGGTGTTCTTGGCGCGCGCCAGGGGCCACGTAGACCTCGCAGCCGATGATGGGCTTCACGCCCTGCTTCTTTGCCTCTTTGTAGAAGTCGATGACGCCGTACATGGCGCCGTGGTCGGTGATGGCGATACTGTCCATGCCGAGCGCTTTCGTCGTCTCGATGAGTTCCTTGATGCGGCTCGCACCGTCGAGCAGGCTGAACTCCGTGTGGACATGGAGATGGGTAAACGGCATGCTTTCACTCCTTCCCGTTTACGATAGAATCACGATATAATCAGCAGAAAAGCCGGAGACGATGCTCCGGCTCAAATTCCATATGGTGCTGGCCTCAGACCTCCATGATGATCGGCAGGATCATCGGGCGGCGGCGCGTCTTCTCGAAGAGGTAGCGGCCCAGCGCATCGCGCACATTCGACTTGATGGCAGCCCACTCCTTGACCTTCTCGTCTTCGCAGCGGTCGAGTGCCTGCTGCACGCGTGCCGTGGCCTCGTCCATCAGGGCCTCCGACTCGCGCACGTAGACGAAGCCGCGCGAGACAATATCCGGACCCGAGACGACGCGGTGCGTCTGCTTGTTCATCGTGACGACGACAATCAGGATGCCGTCCTGCGAGAGCTGGCGGCGGTCGCGCAATACGATATTGCCGACATCGCCGACGCCGAGGCCGTCGACCATGACCATGCCGGCCGTGACCTTGCCGGCCACCTGGCCCTTGTCACGCGTGAACTCGAGAATCTGGCCGTTCTCGCTGATGAAGATGTTCTCCTTCGGCATGCCGAGCTCGCGCGCGAGTCGGGCGTGCTGCACGAGGTGATGGTACTCGCCGTGGACCGGGATGAAGAACTTCGGGCGCACGAGGTTGTGCATGAGCTTGAGCTCCTCGCGGCTCGCATGGCCCGAGACGTGGATGCCCTGGTTGCGGCCGTAGATGACGTTGGCACCGAGCTTCATGAGGTTGTCGATCGTCTTCGAGACGAGCTTCTCATTGCCCGGGATCGGCGTTGCCGAGATGATGACCGTGTCGCCCGGCACGATGCCGACCTTGCGGTGGTCGCTCATCGACATGCGCGTCAGTGCCGACATCGGCTCGCCCTGGCTACCCGTCGTGATGATGACCATCTGCTCCATGCGGTAGTTGTGGATCTCATCGATGTCGACGATCGTGCCCTCAGGCGCCGTGATGTAGCCGAGCTCCAAAGAGATGTTGACGACGTTGACCATGCTGCGGCCGAGCACGGCGACGTGGCGCTTGTAGCGGACGGCCGTGTCGATGACCTGCTGGATGCGGTGGACGTTCGACGAGAACGTCGCGACGATGATGCGGCCGCGCGCATTGTGGAAGGCGCGGTCAAAGGCCGCCCCGACCGTGCGCTCCGACGGCGTATGGCCCTCGCGCTCCGAATTCGTCGAATCCGCCATGAGCACGAGGACGCCGCGGTTGCCGAGGTCGGAGAAGCGGCGGAAGTCCGTCATCTTGCCGTCAATCGGCGTGTAGTCGAGCTTGAAGTCACCCGTGTGCACGATCATGCCGACCGGCGTCTTGATGGAGAGTCCGACGGCATCCGGGATCGAGTGGTTGACGCGGATGAAGCCGACGCTGAAGCAGCCGACGTTGATGATGTCGCCCTGCATGACCGAGTGCAGGTTGCTCGAGTCGACGCCGTTCTCCTTGAGACGGCCCTCGAGGATGCCGAGCGTCAGGCGCGTGCCGTAGACCGGCACGTTGATCTTCTTGAGGACGTACGGCAGCGCGCCGATGTGGTCCTCGTGGCCGTGCGTCAGCACGATGGCCTTGATCTTGTCCTTGTTCTCAATGAGGTAGTTGATATCCGGGATGACGAGGTCGATGCCGAGCATGTCTTCATCCGGGAACATCAGTCCCGCATCGATGACGAGGATCTCATCATCCACGCGGATGACGGTCATATTCTTGCCGATCTCCCCCAGGCCTCCGAGAGGGATGATCTGTAATTTTTGTGCTCCTTTAGCCAAAAAAGTACACCTCCAAAGTGTTTGCTGCATCTCATAGCAGAATGCAAATGCAAAATTTATGATACATCTTTATTTTGATATACGTTGCGTATGGTTGCTGGATAGAAATCCCCTATCGTTCCTTCCTGCCCTGCTTCTCTTCTCCGATGACGTGCTAAATGCGTTAGACGCGCTAAGAAAGCGTTCCCATAACCATGACAAGAATCCGTGCTGCCTCACACGATGCAAGGCATCTGTCATGATGAACGTCGCGCAGGAATGGTAGTATGAAGTTTTTATCCGATCAAATCATTCTTTTTTATTTTATCATCAAGGCGCCCATAAATCAATGTAAAAAGACACTTCCAGATGGAAGTGTCGCAAAAAAGTATACCATATGCACCTTGATGCATCTGCCCACCCGAGCATCAGAGGATGCGCACGCCGTAGTGGACCTTGCTATAGCGGCCGCCCATGATCTTCGTGAAGCCGAGGCGCTCAAACTCCAAACTGCGCGCGTTCTCCTTGAAGACGACGCGGCGCCTTGCCACGCGGCAGGCCTCCTCGATCATCACCTCTGAGACCGGCTCGTGGTTGGCCGCCGTGCGCAGCGGCGAGAGGCTGCGGCTCTCGAGCAGCGGATGGCGGAACATCGGGTCGAAGTAGACGACGTCGACGGAATCATCCGGCTGCTCCTTCAGATAGTCGAAGGCGTCCGCGCAGACCGTGCGGATGCCGCGCATGGCCTCCTGTATCGGCCAGTTCTCCGCCTTGAAGTGCGCGAGGCCGTAGCCTACGACCGTCTCGATGAGCGGCTGCGACTCGATGCCCGTGACCCGCCCTTCCGGACCGACCGCAAAGCTCGCGACGATCGCATCCGCGCCGAAGCCCAGCGTGCAGTCGAGCACGCTCATGCTGCGCGAGAGGTCCATGGCCTCGACCATGCGGTCACCCGTGCCCGCGCTGCCGAAGCGCAGGTTCTTGAGGCGCAGATGCGCCATGTTCGGGTGGAAGAAGAGGTCGCCGGATGGCGTCGAGAGCGTCAGGAGGCCCTGCTTCGCGACCAGGATGAAGTCGACCCCATAGCGCTCGCGCAGTGCCTTGCCCGAGAGATTCGCGCGCGGCACGTAGGGAATCCCCGCATGCTCTGCCGCCCACTTCGCCAGGGCGACGGCATCCTCGCTGCACTTGCGGCCCGTCGTCGCGATTGCCTGAACCATCGTATCATCCTCCAACTGTATCCTATCTGTATCGTATCAAAAGCCAAAGCCCGTGCGCTTGAACATCTTGGCCAGCTCTTCGCTGCTGAACTTCAGGATGGTCGGGCGCCCATGCGGGCAGGTGTAAGGGAAATCCGTGTGCGCGAGCGCGTCGAGGATGATCTGCATCTGGCGGAAGCTCAGCTCCTCGCCGGCCTTGATGGCTGCGCGGCAAGCCGTCGTCGCGAGGCATGCCTGCCGGATCTCCTTCGCCGTCGTCTCGTGCATGTCCATGAGATTCGTCAGGATCTCGCGGATGATGTCCTCCGCTTCGCTGACGGGCACGTCGGCCGGCACCTCGATGAGGCGGAACTCGCGCTCGCCGCTCATCTCCATGTGGAAGCCGAGCGAGGCAAAGAGCTCCTGATGCGCCTCGACGAGCTCCGACTCCTTGCGGTCAAACGTCAGGATCTGGTGGACGAGCAGCTGCTGCGAAGGGATGTCGCCCGCCATCGCCGAGAACTTGTCGAAGAGGATGCGCTCGTGCGCCGCATGCTGGTCGACGATGTAGAGCCCCTTGGCGTCCTGCGCGATGATGTAGGTCAGGTCAACCTGGCCGATTGGCACGACCGTACCCTCGTACTGGAGCCGCTCTCCCTTTTCTCCCTCAGCGCACGGCGTCTCTTGCGCAGATGACAGAGGCGCTGCCGCCGTCTCTGCTACCGTGCCTTCCAACACGGGATGAGCCGCATGGATATCGTGCAGAGGAACAGCGGCCTCGCGCTCGCGGCGCAGACTCTCTTGTGTATCAGAGAAGCCGGCCAGCGAAGATGCGGCGGACGGTGCCGTGCGGTGCACGGCCTCGTAGATGGTCTTAGGCTTGCTCTGCGCCGCTATGGGGCTCGCTGCAGCTGCCTGCGGCCACTGCGGGATGATGGGCTCGGCGAGCGGCTCCGTCGCCGGCACGAACTGCATGGGCTCCATCGTCACGTGCTGCTCCGGCTTCTCGACGACGGCGGCCACCTCGCCGAGTCCCCGGCCCGCCGGCCGGATGGCGTCGAGCACAGCCTTGTAGACGGCCTTGAAGATGCGGCTCTCATCCTCGAACTTGAGCTCGCTCTTCTGTGGGTGCACGTTGACGTCAATCGTGCGCTGCGGCACCTCGATGCAGAGGACCGCCAGCGGGAAGCCGCTCTTCGGGATCAGCGACTTGTAGGCGTTGTCGATGGCCTTGGCGATTGCACGGTTCTGGATGATGCGCGAGTTGACGATATACGTCTGCCAGGCGCGGCTGCTCTTGAGCATCGACGGCTTCGTGATGTAGCCGGAGATCTTGATGTCCTCGTCCTCGAGCGTGAGCCCTAAAAGCGAGTCTGCTGTCTTGTCCCCGTAGATGGCCTGTATCGTGTCGTAGAGGTTGCCCGTGCCCGGCGTCACGACGGACATCTTGTTGTTGTTGATGAAGTGGAACTCGATGTCGGGGCGCGAGAGCGCGAGCTTGACGATGAAGTCATTGATGCGCGCGCCCTCTGTGTGATTCGTCTTGAGGAACTTCTTGCGCGCCGGCGTGTTGAAGAAGAGGTCTTCCACCTTGACCGTCGTGCCGATATTGCAGCCCGCCTCGATGAAGTCCGGCTCCCTGCCACCCGTGATGGTCACGCGCGTGCCGAGGTCGTCGCCCTCGCGGCGCGTCAGCAGCGTGAAGCGCGAGACGGAGGCGATCGTCGGCAGTGCCTCACCGCGGAAGCCCAGCGTGCCGATCGTGTTGAGGTCGCCGACCTCGCGGATCTTGCTCGTCGCATGGCGCAGGATGGCGAGGTGCGCATCCTCGGCGCTCATGCCCCTGCCGTTGTCCGTCACGCGCATGAAACTCGTGCCGCCCGCCATGATCTCCACCTCGATGCGGGTCGCCCCCGCATCCATCGCGTTCTCGATGAGCTCCTTGATGACAGACGCCGGCCGCTCTACGACCTCGCCCGCCGCGATCTTGTTGATGGTATTGTCGTCGAGTACATGGATGGTCATGCTTTACCCGCCTCCCCTTTTGCCTGCTCCTGCAGCTTATAGAGCGCATTCATTGCCTCGAGCGGCGTCATCGTCATGACGTCGAGCGAGAGCAGCGTGTCGCTGAGGCTCGAGGCAAAGAGCGAGCCCATAGCCGGTGCGGCAGGCTCTGCTTTTGCCGCGCTGCCTGCCGCTGGCGCCGCTTTGGCAGACGGCACGGCCGCTGCATCCGGTGCCTCTGCCTCGAGCATCGCGAGGATCTCCTCGGCGCGGCTCGTGACGGATTTCGGCAGGCCTGCGAGCCGCGCGACGTGGATGCCGTACGACTTGTCGGCCGCACCGGGCACGATGCGCCGCAGGAAGGCCACCTGATTGCCGCGCTCCTTGACGGCCACGCAGAAGTTCTTGATCTTGTCGTCCTCGAGGTCCGTGAGCTCATGGTAGTGTGTCGCAAACAGCGTCTTGGCGTGAACCTTCTTCTCGATGTGCTCGATGACGGCGCGCGCGATGCTCATGCCGTCGAACGTGCTCGTACCGCGGCCGATCTCGTCGAGGATGACGAGACTGTCCTTCGTCGCGTACTTGAGGATCTGCGCGACCTCATTCATCTCCACCATGAAGGTGCTCTGGCCGCTGACGAGGTCATCGCTCGCGCCGATGCGCGTGAAGATGCGGTCGACCGGCGAGATGGAAGCCTCGCGCGCGGGGATGAAGCTGCCGATCTGCGCCATGAGCGTCAAAAGTGCCACCTGGCGCATGTACGTCGACTTGCCCGCCATGTTCGGGCCCGTGATCAGCATGATCTCGCAGTCCTGATGGTCGAGATGCGCATCGTTCGGCACGAAGAGGTCGCGCGTCAGGATGCGCTCCACGAGCGGATGGCGGCCGTCCTTGATGTCGATGACGCCGTCCGTCCGCATCTGCGGGCGCACGTAGTTGTAGCTGCTGGCCGCCTCCGCGAGACTCGCGAGCACATCGACGAGCGCGATCTCGTGCGCCGTCTGCTGGATCTCCGTCAGATGCGCCTTGATGGTCTCGCGGACCTCCGTGAAGAGATTGTACTCGATGTTGACGATCTTCTCCTGCGCGCCGAGGATCTTCGTCTCGAACTCCTTGAGCTCCTCCGTGATGTAGCGCTCCGCATTCGCGAGCGTCTGCTTGCGGATGTAGCGGTCTGGCACGCGGTCCGCGCCGCTGTGGCGCACCTCGATGTAGTAGCCGAATACCTTGTTGTAGCCGATCTTCAGCGCCTTGATGCCCGTCTGCTCCTTCTCGCGCTCCTCGATCTCCTGCAGCATCGCCTTGCTGTCGTGCGAGATGCGGCGGTACTCATCGAGCTCTTCGTTGTAGCCCGATTTGATGATGCCGCCCTCGCGCAGGCTGATGCCCGGGTCCTCGACGATGGCGCGCTCCAAGAGGTCGACGAGAACATCGAAGGTCTCCACCTTCGCCTCGGCCTGCTTGAGCATCGAAGACTTCGCGCCCTGCAGCTTCTCGCGGATGCCCGGCAGGCAGCGCAAGGAGATCTTGAGCGCAATGAGGTCGCGCGCATTGGCCGTGCCGACCTCGATGCGCGTCAGGAGGCGCTCGAAGTCGTGGATCTCGCGGCAGCCCTCGCGCACGCCGCCGCGCAGCGAGAAGTCGCCGACGAGCTCTCCGACCGCGTCGAGGCGCTGCGTGATGCCCGCGATGCTCAGCAAAGGATACTCGAGCCACTTCTTCAAGAGGCGGCTGCCCATCGCCGTCTCCGTGAAGTCGAGGACATCTAGGAGCGTATTCTTCTTGCCGCCGTCGCGCAGGTTGCGCGTGATCTCGAGGTTGCGCAGCGTGTACGTGTCGACGACGAGGTTCTCTGAGGCATCGAGATACATCAGCTGGTTGAGCTGCGTGAGGTCCGTGCGGACCGTCTCGTGGAGGTAGTCGAGCAACGTCGCCACCGCTTCCTTCGCCTCCGACTGCGCGGGGCGCGTCGCCGCGTCGAAGTGCTCGACGATGCGGTCCTCGACATGATGCGAGACTTCCGCGATCGGCGTGAACGAGCAGTGCGGCAGGCGCAGGGCGGCAAACTCCTTGAGCGCACTGGCAAACGACGGCTTGCCGACGATCAGGAGCTCCGGCATCATCAAGCGGTAGAGCTCATCGAGCAGCATCTGCAGGCGGTTGCCGCCCTCGTAGATGCCGTAGAAGCACTCGCCCGTCGAGATGTCGGCGCCCGCGAGCACGATCTTCTCACCCGTCTCGTAGATGAGTGCGATGTAGTTGTTCTGCGTCGCCTGCAGCGCAGACTCCGAGAGGATTGTGCCCGGCGTCACGACCTTGATGACCTCGCGCTTCGTCAGCCCCTTCGCCTTCGGGTCGCCAATCTGCTCGGCGATGGCCACCTTGTAGCCGCGCTTGACGAGCTTGTTGACGTACGTCTCAGCCGCATGGTACGGCACGCCGCACATCGGCGCATCCTGCCCCTTGCTGCGGCTCGTCAGCGTCAGGCCGAGCTCCTTCGAGACGAGCTTGGCATCTTCAAAGAACATCTCATAAAAATCGCCGAGGCGGAAGAACAGGATTGCTCCTGGATTCTGCTCCTTCGTCGCGAGATACTGCTGCATCATCGGCGTCATTTCCATCAATACTACACCTGCTACTAAAAACATAGCATAACATAGAAATTATCTATGTCTAGAAAAATTCCTTATTCATCGTGTATGCTTTTGTCCAGACAAGCCTGAGACTACTCACAAGTTCTTGTACACTCCAAAGGCGTTGACCGTGTTCCTTGCCTCGCAAGGCAACGACCTGTTCCCGACTAGCCATCGGTACATTTATCGAGATGTGAAACGTGAATCAGGCGATGCGATAGTTCTTCGTATCGCGCAGATTCAGTGCTGCATTCAAATCGCGGTCTTCCGTGAAGCCACATGCGGGGCAGACGTAGACTCGGTCTTTGAGTTTCAGGCCGCTATGCACATGCCCGCAGGCGTGGCAGGTCTTGGAACTCGGGTAGAACTGGTCCGCGATGCGGAATTCAATCCCGATGATCTCTGCCTTGCGCCGCAACTTCTCACGGAAGGAATAAAAGCGCTGCTGCGCCACGGCCTTCGATAGATGGCGGTTCTTCATCATGCCGGTCACTTTGAGGTCTTCCACCGTGATGAAACGTGGTTTTTGCTCCACCAGTGCGTGGATGACCTGATTCTCGTGATTGCGGCGGAGATTCGCCAGCCGCTGATGCAGTTTCTGTACCGATGATTTCTTTTTCTCTATGTTTGCAGAGGCAGTAGCAGTACTACCACCTTTCCTCTTTCGCATCTCGTACTTGCGGCTGAGGCGCCTCTGCTCTCTTCTCAGCCGCTTCTCGAGCCGTCTGGCTCGGGAAGACGTATTGATATTTTCAAAAATCCTGCCGTCGCTGACGATGGCAAGCGATTTGACACCAAGGTCCACACCGATGCCATCCGACTGCGGACGGTACGATGCTTCTAGGTCATTGTTGTAGCGGCTCATCTCATCAATCTCTGCTGTGACAGAGACGTAGTAGCGGCCCGCTTCATAGGAGACATGCCCATTCTTGATGGTCACGCCCTGCGGCAGGTAGCCAAATTCCTTTAGGCGTACCCTACCGATGGTCGGGATCTGGATTTTGTGTCGCCAGATCGTCCAGTCCCCCTTGTTGTTCTTCGGGAAGTAGAGCTTTACATTCTGCTGATTCTTCCGCTTGAAGCGCGGGAAATGCGCCTGCCCTTTGAAGAAGCGCTTGAACGCCTGCTCCGCATTGACGAGGACCTTCTTGCGCGCCTTAGAGCCGCATTGGTCAATCCAAGGGAATTTTTTCTTCAGCACGTGATTGACGTACTTATCGAAGTCATTGGCGGTGACGAAACGGCGCTGTTTCTCATCGAGGACGCCACGCTGATACAGGCGGTACAGCCAGATGTTGCGGGCGATGTACTGGTTCGCGAGAAAGCGGCAGATACCGAGAGAGCGACATACCTTATCCGTTTGGCTTTCGGTGAGACGGAGTTCGGTCTTGAAGGATTTGAGCAACGGTTTCATCCCCTTTCAACTGTCCTTCGTATTTCCCCAATCCATGGATACGGATGGAAAACATACGGATGATGCTGATAAGGTCTTGGATCATCTCGCGTTCCGGACTGAGGTCCTCGTTGTTGACGACAATGATCTTTGCCCCGTGCTCGGCCAGATGGCGTTCGAACCAGTCAAAGCCGAAGCGGACGAACCGATCCTTATGTGCGATATAGATTTCGGCCACTTTGCCTTTCTCTGCCATCTTGATGAGTTCATTCCATTGTTTCCGCTTGAGATTCAGGCCACTGCCGATATCTGTCATGACACGGTCGACAATGACACCGCGCGCATTGACAAATTCGCGCAAGAAGGACACTTGGTTCTTCAAGTCGTCACGCTGCTTTGCCGTTGACACTCTGGCGTATAGGATCACTTTCTTCTGATTCTGCACTCTCGTGCTGTTCCCCATATACACATCCAACTGCTCCTGTGTATAAAACCTCCGATTCGTCGGGGTTCTGAAAGCTTTCAACTTGCCCGCAACATCCCACTTCTGGAGCGTCCGGACCGTCACACCGAGCATCTTGGCAAAATCTTTCGGTTTATAGGTATTCATGCTTATATTATACCATATATACCTATTATATTCTATGTTTTAATTAACAGTTATGTGCTCCTGAGTAAACTGGATAAAAGACGTGCTGACACGATGCCAGCACGCCTGTCATTTCTCTTTATTCTTTATGATACTCGTTCGCCCTTGAGGACCCAGGTCTGCGGGTGCGTGATGCGGACGTCGATGAAGTCGCCCGGCTTCTCGCCCGCATGTGCGAACAGCACGATCTTGTTGGTGCGCGTGCGGCCCATCCAGACGGAAGGCTCGTTCTTGCTCGGGCCCTCCACCATGATTTCCAGCGTCTTGCCGAGGAGCTTCTCGTTGATGGCGAGGCTGATCTCGTTCTGCACGGCCATGAGCGCATTCAGGCGCTCCTTCTTGACGGACTCATCGACCTGGTTCTCCATCGTCGCCGCCGGTGTGCCCGACCGCTTCGAGTAGATGAAGGTGTAGGCCGAGTCGTAGCGGATCTCGCGCAGGAAGTCGAGCATCTGCTGGAAATCCTCATCCGTCTCGCCGGGGAAGCCGACGATGAGGTCCGTCGTCAGGCTCACGTCCGGGATGGCCGCGCGGATGCGGCGCACGAGGTCGCGGTACGACTCCACCGTGTAGACGCGGTTCATCGCCTTGAGGATGCGGTTGCTGCCGTACTGGACCGGCAGGTGGATGTGCTCGCAGAGGTGCTCGCCGTCGCGGATGGCCGCGATGACCTTGTCCGAGAGGTCCTTCGGGTGCGAGGTCATGAAGCGCACGCGGCGGATGCCCGGCACCTTGTCGACCATCTTGAGGAGATCTGCAAAGTCTGCGAGCTTGTGGTCCTTGCCGTAGGAGTTGACATTCTGGCCGAGCAGCGTGACTTCCTCATAGCCGTTCTTCACGGCCTCCTCAACCTCATGCACGATGTCCTCGGGCAGGCGGCTGCGCTCGCGGCCGCGCACGTACGGCACGATGCAGTAGGTGCAGAAGTTGTTGCAGCCGTACATGATCGGCACCCAGGCCGAGAGGCTGCCCGCGCGTGCGACGGGTACGTCGTCCGGCAGCTCCGTCTCGCCGAGCTGCACGTCGACGACGTGACCGTGCTCCGCCTGGATCTCCTGCACGACGTGCGTGAGCTCGTGGACTTTGTTGGTGCCGAGCACGAAGTCGATGTGCGGCGCGCGCTTGATGAGCGCATCACCCTCTTTCTGCGCCATGCAGCCCGTGATGCCGAAGATCAGCTCTGGGTTCTCGCGCTTGAGGCGCTTGATCTCGCCAATCTTGCCGTAGACGCGGTCCTCCGCCGTCTCGCGCACGCAGCAGGTGTTGATGAGGATGAGGTCGGCCTCCTCCATCGACTCCGTCCGCTCATAGCCGATCGTGCGGAGCTGCCCCATCATACGCTCCGCATCGCTCTGGTTCATCTGGCATCCATAGACCAGGAGATACGCATAGCGATGCAGCTTGCCATCTATCATTTTCATACGTTTTGTTCCGTCCTTTTCTTTGCTGTCTATCTCATAATCAATGTTTTATTGTATCAAAAATGGCCGTACTTGTCCATGATACAGAAGATAGAGATGCCGCATGGACAAGCTGTCTCCATGCGGCATCTCTATCGTATCTTCCTGTTATTCCTGCAAAGACCGATGGACTCAATCAGAGTGCGGCGATCTTGTGCAGCGTTGCGACGATGAGGTCGACCTGCGGCTTGACCGTTGCGAGCACGAGGTGCTCGTTCGGGCTGTGGATGTCCTTCGTCGTCACGCCGATCGACACCATGTCGAGTTTCGGGTTCTTGCGGAAGTGCCAGCCGCACTCAAGGCCGGCGTGAATCGTCTCGACCTTCATCGGCTTGCCGTTCTGCTCGGCAAACGTCTCCGCCACGATCTTGGCGAGGCGGCTCTCCTTGTTCTCCTTCCAGCCCGGCGACTGCGTGCCGATGTGTGCCGTGAAGCCCGTGAGTTCCGCGACCGTCTCGGCGTACTGACGGAATTCATCGAGTTTCTGGTCGATGGCCGAACGCGGGAAGAACTGGACCTCCACTTCTTCCGCCGTCATGTTGACGACGCCGAGGTTGGCGCTCGTCTCGACGAGACCAGGGATGACCGTCGACATCGCGTAGACGCCCGTGTGCAAGATGGTCAGCAGGCTCAGCAGGCGCTTGGCGTCGCCCGCCTTGAGGACCTGCTGCGCTGCCTCGACACTCGTCAGCGGCACGAGGATCTGCGGCTCGACATTGCCGTACATCTGCGTGAAGCGCTCCTTCTGGTCCGCGATGACCGCCTCGATGTCCGCCTTCGGGATGTCCGTGACGATGACCGCCGTCGCATCGTTCGGGATGGCGTTGCGCGCCTTGCCGCCCGTAAAGGAAGCGAGCTCGACCTCGCCTTTCGCTTGCAGCGCCGTCAGGATCATCGCGAGCGTGCGGATGGCATTGCCGCGGCCGTCGCCGATGCGCTCGCCAGAGTGGCCGCCGCGCAGGCCCTTGACCTCGATCTTCCAGGCGGCCGACGTCTCCGGCTCCACGCGCTTGAGCTCGCGCGTGAAGTCGAGGTCAACGCTGCCGGCACTGCCGACCGTCAGCTCATCGTAATTCTCGCTGTCGCAATTGATCAGGAACGAGGCATCCTTGAGATGGTCTGCCGAGAGGTGGATGGCGCCCTTCATGCTCTGCTCCTCATCCGTCGTGACGATGAGGCGCAGCGGGCCGTGGTCCTTCGCCGTCTTCATGATGTAGATGGCCTCCGCCACGCCAATGCCGTCATCCGCACCGAGGCTCGTCCCCTCCGCCGAGAGGAATTCTTCCGTGCGCACGAGCTTTATGGGGTCTTTGAGCGGGTCGTATGCATAGCCCTCCTCGGCCACGCAGACCATGTCCATATGGCCCTGCAGGATGGTCAGCGGCGCCTTCTCGAAGCCAGCCGTCGCCTTCTTGTCCGCGATGATGTTGTTCGCCTCATCCTGCGTGACCGTGAAGCCGAGCTCACTGAGGTACGACTTCAGAAAGTCGCTGACGGCCTGCTCGTGACCGGATTTGCGCGGGATAGCTGCGAGTTTCGCAAACTCCTGCAGCACGCCTTCAAGTACCTCATCCTTCTTTGCCTTATCGGCCTGATTCTGGTTCATCTGAAATTCCTCTTTCCTGATTTCTAATGCTTCAGCAATCCGCTGCTCTTGGCAACGAAAAACAGCCTGCCCCTTGAGGCAGGCTGGCATGAATCCATGGTTTCATCTGGACGGATTGTTAGTCTTTGAGTGCCGCCGGCATCGCTTCGGCAACATCGACGCCTTCCGGCGCGTAGAGCACGATCTGCTCCGAGATGCGCTTTGCGCAGCCATTGACGACGTAGCAGGCGCCGTTGACGAAGTCGCAGATGCGACGCTGCTCTTCGACCGCAACGCGCTCGTAGTTGACGACAACAGCCTTGCCCGACTTGAGGTTGTCCGCGATGTCCGTGACCTGGTCGAAGTTCTCCGGCACATAGATCTGCACGCGGAGCTCCGGGATCTTCGTCGTATGGACCGTCAGCTGCGGATGCTGCGCACGCGTGCGCGCGCGGAAAGACGGCGCAGGCTCCTGCGCCTCTGTGCGCTCGACATAGATTGAGTCGCCGCCCGAGACCTTGTACTCCTGCGCTGCAGCGCGGGCCGGTTTCGCTACGGCCTGCTGCTGGCTCTTCTCAGCAGCAGCATCCTTGTGCTCCTCTACCTCTACGTCCTCCCACGGCATCAATACATCAATGAGGCCCTGGAACTTTCTTTTGATCGTCTCCATACCACTCATAACATCTCGTCCTTCCACCTGAATTCATATTGCTCCACACGTATTTATCCACACGTACATGTGTACAAAACTGGATTTAACTATCGACATGATAACACATTTCGACAGAAAATGCAAAAAACCTGCTGGATTTTTTCATATCCAGCAGGTTTTCTTAAATTTTATCTGTTATGGATGCCGCAGACAAAATCAGCCCTTGCGAGCGTTCTTGGCGTTGCGGCCGCGGATCGTGCGGTCGAGGATGGCCTTGCGCAGGCGGATGTGCTCCGGCGTGACCTCGACGAGCTCATCGCTGTTGATGTACTCGATGGCCTGCTCGAGCGAGAGGATGCGCGGCGGCGTCAGGCGGATGGCCTCATCCGAAGAAGATGTACGCATGTTGGAGACGTTCTTCTTCTTGCACGGGTTGATGTCGATATCGTTCTCGCGGGAGTTCTCGCCGACAATCATGCCTTCGTAGACCTGCTCGTTCGGTCCGATGAACATCGTGCCGCGATCCTGCAGCGTGTAGATGCCGTAGCCCGTCGTCTCACCCTGCTCGAACGCGACGAGCGAACCGCGCGTGCGGCCCGGGATGTCGCCCTTGTACGGTGCATAGCCGTGGAAGACGTGGTTCATGATGCCGTTGCCCTTCGTGCTCGTCAGGAGCTCGGAACGGAAACCGATGAGGCCGCGTGCCGGGATCGTGAACTCGAGGCGCATGTAGCCAGCCGTCTCCGTCATGTTCGTGAGCTCAGCCTTGCGCGTGCCGAGGCCTTCCATGACAGCGCCCATGTACTCCTGCGGCACTTCGACCGTCAGGTTCTCGATTGGCTCGCAGAGCTGGCCGTTGATCGTCTTGTAGACAACTTCCGGTTTGCCGACCTGCAGCTCGTAGCCCTCGCGGCGCATCTCCTCGATGAGGATGGACAGATGCAGCTCGCCGCGGCCCGATACCTTGAAGACATCCGGCGAATCCGTCTCTTCGACCTTCATCGCGACGTTCGTCTCGACTTCCTTGAACAGGCGGTCGCGCAGATGGCGGCTCGTGACGAACTGGCCTTCGCGGCCGGCAAACGGGCTCGTGTTGACGCCGAACGTCATCGAGAGCGTCGGCTCGTCGATGCGGATAGCCGGCAGTGCTTCCGGCTGCTCAGCGTCAGCGACCGTGTAGCCGATGCTGACATCGCCGAGGCCCGTCAGAGCGACGATCTCGCCCATCTTGGCTTCCGGCACTTCGATGCGCTGCATGCCCTGATAGACGAAGACCTTGCCGATCTTCGCGCGGATTTCCTGGTCGCCATTAATGAGCACGACATTCTGGTTCGTGCGAGCCGTGCCGCGGCTGATGCGGCCGACAGCGACGCGGCCGACGAAGGCATCTGCCTCGAGCGTCGTGACCATCATCTGCAGCGGGCCGTCCGGGTCGCCGTGCGGAGCCGGGATCTCTTTGACGATCGTCTCCATCAGCGGCTCGAGGTTCGTGCTCTCGTCTTCCATGTTGTACTTCGCGATGCCGTCGCGGGCCGTCGCGTAAATGACCGGGAAGTCGAGCTGATCGTCATCGGCATCGAGTTCCATGAAGAGCTCGAGGACTTCGTCGTAGACATCGTCCACGCGCTGGTTCGGCTTATCGATCTTGTTGATGACGACGATCGGCTTGAGCTTCTGCTCGAGAGCCTTGCGCAGGACGTACTTCGTCTGCGGCATCGGGCCTTCGAACGCATCGACGAGCAGGAGAACGCCGTCGACCATGTTGAGGACACGCTCGACCTCGCCGCCGAAGTCCGCATGGCCCGGGGTGTCGACGATATTGATCTTGATGCCGTTGTACATGATGGCCGTGTTCTTCGAGAGGATCGTGATGCCGCGCTCGCGCTCGATATCGCCCGAATCCATGACGCGCTCAGCCACCTGCTCATTCGAGCGGAATACATGGCTCTGCTTCAGCATGGCATCGACCAGCGTCGTCTTGCCGTGGTCGACGTGCGCAATGATTGCGATATTGCGGAGCTTATCATTAGTCGTCATACTCATTCTGTGTAATCTGCCTCCTATAAAAGAAAAGGGATACCTGTCGTATCCTCATTTGCAAACCTAAAAATTACTTACTCATTATACATGCTTTCCCCGCGTAATGCAATAGATTTCCACGGCCAGTCGCAGTCTGGGACAGAAATTATCTTGCAGGATCTATAACAAAAGTGTTGTATCTCCAATAATTTTTTGATATGATAATACACATGTTACAGTTTTACAAACAAATGCATTCAAACTGTCTACAGGAATCCCCGACACTGTAGCATGGATGCAATACATGCTAGACTAAGGAAGTATAAGGAAGTAAAGGAAGTCATCAAATGGATCCCATCAACGTCAACCTCAACATCTACCAGACGCTCGCTGCGGCCACGGCAGTCTATTATCTCGGCGTGCTGCTGCGCATCAAGGTCCCGTTCCTGCGCCGCTACTGCCTGCCGGCCCCGGTCATCGGCGGCATCATCTTCGCGATACTCAATGCGGTCCTCTACACGAACGGCATCTGGACGTACCAGCAGGACACCATCATGCAGAATGTCTGCATGATGCTCTTCTTCACGAGCATCGGCTACACGGCCAGCATCAGCCTGATCCGCAAGGGCGGCTCGCTCGTCGCCAAGATGGCCGTGCTGACCACCCTCTTGATCCTCTGCCAGAACGGCATCGGCATCGCCTTGGCGCACGTCTTTGACCTGAGCCCGCTCATGGGCCTCGCGACGGGTTCCATCCCGATGATCGGCGGCCACGGTACCTCAGGTTCCTTTGGACCAGTCCTCGAAAGCGTCGGCCTCGACAATGCGACGACGATTGCCTTTGCCGCCGCCACGTTTGGCCTCGTCTCAGGCAGCCTGCTCGGCGGCCCGATGGGTGAATTTCTCGTGCGCCACTACGGCCTGACGAGCGTCGCCGACGAGGAGCGCCTCGACCCTGCCAACACGAGCGACGAGCTCCAGAAGCTCGAGCAGGCCGCCCACGGCGAGCGCAAGGCCATCGATGAGGAGAAGCGCGCGGGCCAGAGCATCAACAACTACCGCTTCATGAACGCCCTTGCGCACCTGCTGATTGCCATGGGCCTCGGCACCGTCGTGAGCCAGATCTTCGTCAATTTCGGCCTCGTCTTCCCGAACTACATCGGGTCCATGCTCGTCGCCGCCATCATCCGCAACGTCTCCGACTACACGCACGCCTACAAGGTCTACCAGCGCGAGAGCGAGGTCCTCGGCAACCTCGGCCTGACGATTTTCCTCTCGTGCGCACTCATGAGCCTCAAGCTCTGGCAGCTCTCCGACCTCGCCATCCCCCTGATGGCCATGCTGCTGAGCCAGGTGCTCTTCATCGCACTATTCGTCAAGTTCCTGCTCTTCCGCGTCATGGGCCGCAACTACGAGGCCGCCGTCATGGCAGCCGGCACCTGCGGTTTCGGCCTCGGCGCCACGCCGAACGCCATCGCCAACATGTCCGTCATGGTCGAGCGCTTCGGCCCCGCCCCCACGGCCTTCTTCGTCATCCCGCTGATTGGTGCCCTGATCGTCGACTTCGTCAACTCCTCCATCGTCACGGTCCTGTTGAACTTGCTGGCCTGAGCTGACCGCAACATAACAACATTACACCCATCTTTTTGCGATTCCTTTGCGTTCTCTTTCCCGGTATGATAGAATGGTCATAGCATCATGGCGATGGCAGCAATCGCTATCGGTTACCGTTCATTGCACTTCATTTCAACATTCAAAAAGGGGATTACGACTCTATGCTCAATCAAGTTTCTGTATTCGCTGAAAACACGAAAGGCGCTCTGCGCAAGATGACGGCAGTGCTCGCCGCAGCGGACATCAACATCTACTCCATGCTCGCCAGCGACAGCGCTGAATTCGGCATCATCCGCCTCGTGCTGACGGACCCGGACCGCGCGCTCACCGAGCTCAAGAAAGCCGGCTACCAGTGCCATATCGACAAGGTCATCGCCGTCGAGATGGGCGACACGCCGGGCAGCCTCGACGCGATCCTCAAGAACCTCGAAGAGGCCAACGTCTCGCTCGACTACCTCTACATCTCCTATGACCGCCAGGCCAGCCAGCCGGTCGTCATCTTCAAGACGCGCGAGCCGGAGGCCGAGACCTTCCTGCGCGGCAAGGGCTACAAGCTCGTCGACAAGTTCTGACCAGCCTTGCGCACCTGACTCAAGCACCGAAAAAGGAGCCTGTCACATGATTCCATGTGACAGGCTCCTTTTGTGTTCCGATTGGTTTAATCAGCAAGCAGTGCGATCAGAGCAATTCTGCCAAGTCGAAGATGAGCTGCTGCGTCTTCTCCCAACCGAGGCACGGATCCGTGATGGACTTGCCGTACGTCCCCTCGCTGATCTTCTGGTTGCCGTCCTCGATATAGCTCTCGATCATGAGCCCCTTGACGAGCGACCGGATGTCCGACGAGACTTTGCAGCTGTTGACGACATCCTTCGCGATGCGGATCTGCTCGAGATACTTCTTACCCGAGTTCGCATGATTGGCATCGACGATGACCGCCGGGTTCGCGAGATTGCGCTTATGGTACGCCTCGTAGAGCGAGCGCAGGTTCTCGTAGTGGTAGTTCGGCATGCTGTTGCCAAAGCTGTCGACATAGCCGCGCAGGATGGCATGGGCCAGAGGATTGCCCGTCGTGCGGACTTCCCAGCCGCGGAACAGAAACTCCTGCGAGTGCTGTGCCGCCTCAATCGAGTTGAGCATGACCGAGATGTCGCCCGACGTCGGGTTCTTCATGCCGACCGGGATGCCGATGCCGCTCGCGATCATGCGGTGGAACTGGTCTTCGACCGAACGCGCACCGACCGCCGCATACGACAGCAGGTCCGACAGATAGCGGTAGATTTCCGGATAGAGGATTTCCTCTGCACACGTGAAGCCCGTCTCACGCACGACGCGCGCATTCATCTCGCGGATCGCGATGATGCCGCCGAGCATGTCTTCCTTGCCCTCCGGGTCCGGCTGATGCAGCATGCCCTTGTAGCCGATGCCGATCGTGCGCGGCTTGCTCGTATAGAGGCGCGGCACGATGAAGATCTTGTCCTTGACCTGTTCCTGCACCGGCACGAGGCGATGCACGTAATCGAGCACGGCCTCTTCGTTGTCGGCCGAGCACGGGCCGATGACGAGCAGGAAGCGGTTATCCTTGCCCGTCATGATGTTCGCGATGGCCTTATCGCGCTCCACCTTGATTTTCTTGACGCGGTCATCTATCGGGAACTGCTCCATGAGCTCCTGCGGCGTAGGCAGCCTACGGATGAATTCCATTTGCATTTCCATATTCAGTGACTCCTCTCTGACGCTTCTGACGCTGTGATGCCTACCATTATATCATAGATTCTGCCGCCACCATAGAGAGCACATGACAAAATTCGCTATATCCGCGAAAAAATTTCGGTAAATGTCGCGTCCTTCCTCACGAAGCGCACAGAGATGCAATAGGAGTGAAACGATTCACTTCGAGACAGCGACCCAGCCCGCTGCCGGGATGATGCGGTAGAGTTCCTCTGGCGTCAGGCGCACGGCGCTGTGGTCATCGCCCGCCGCCGGGTAGACCGTCTCAAAGCGGCGCAGCGACTCGTCGAGGTAGACCGGCACACCCTCCTTGATCGCGAACGGGCAGACGCCGCCCGGTGCATGGCCGATGAACGCTTCCACCTGGTCGAACGGGATCATGCGTCCCTTCTTGTGGAACGCCTCCTTGAAGCGGTGATTGTCCACACGCACATCACCGGCAAGGATGACGAGCAAGGGCGCGCCGTCCACGAGGAACGACATCGTCTTTGCGATGCGCCCCGGCTCCACGCCGACTGCCTCAGCGGCAAGTTCCACCGTCGCCGTCGACGTTTCAAACGTGATGACGCGGTCCGCCATCCCCTTAGCGGCCAGAAAGGCCTGTACTTTCTCGATTGACATAGCAGATTCTTCTTTCCTGATAAGAGTCAACTACCCGCGACTGAAGTCGCGAGCTTGAGGGAATCTTTCGATACCTCAATTTGCTTAGATAGGCCAGGCTTACTGCATTCGCAGTCTTGCGAGGTACAGCAGAGGTCCGGTAATTACCAAAGCCATTAGCGTCCGCAAGTTGCCAAACGGACAAGATAGGTTTGCATCAATGCATGGATACGAGCTTTGCTTTGGCTCGCGCTAGGATATTCTTGGCCGCATTCACGTCGCGAAGGTGGTGTATCCCACATTTCGGGCAGATCCACTCGCGGTCCTTGAGCGTCAGTTTCTCTTTGCCGCTCATGATATGGCCACAAGCGTGGCAGGTTTGCGTCGTATTCCGCGGGTCGACGGTGACGAAGTTCTTGCCGTACAGCGCTGCCTTATAAGTCAGCATACTAAGGAACATCCGCCAGCCATTGTCTTGGATGCTCATAGCCAGGACATGGTTCTTCAGCAGATTCTTGCTCCGCAGTTCTTCTACTGCGACCAGATCGTGGTTCTTGATCAGTGTCGCGGAAGTGCGGTGCAGGAAATCTTTGCGGCGCTGCATGACTTGTGCCGTGAGCCTGGCGACGAGCAAGCGCTGTTTCTCGACGTTCTTTGCCTCACGGAGCGGGCGATGCTCTTTCTTGGCACGGACAATCCGACGGCTCAGCTTGCGCTGTGCGTTGGCCAGCCGTCGTTTCTGTCTGCGGTAATAACGAGGATTGGCCACAATCTCGCCATTCGAGTCGGCATAGAAGTTCTCGATGTTCAGGTCGATGCCAATCTCTGCCTTTGTTTTCGGGCTGGCTTTCACGAATGGTTCATCGGAGCCGAGTTGGAATGACGCAAAGTAGCGGTGCAGGCTGTCTTTCGTGATGGTAATCGTGCCGATGCGGACTTCCTTCATGGCAAAAAGTCGGTCCAGTATTTTACGCGAGCCTTGGAAGCGGATGCGTTTGAGCTTGGGCAGCATCAGATGATGCTTGTCGAGGAAGCGGGCGTTACTGGTAAACAGCGAAATCACCGTACCTTGCTGTAATGCGGATTCGTCTGATACGACTCGACGGTACGTTTTTCTTGGTGGAAGTTCGGCACACCAGCATGATGGACGGCACGGAACTGCTTCCAAGCATGCTGGTAGTTCTGCCGTGCATTGGCAATGGACTGCGCATCGATATCGGGATGCCGGAGCCATGGATAGCGGTCTTTCAATGCTGTTACCGTGCGGATTCGCTCGCGCAGTGCCTCGATGCGCTTCTCGATGAAGTCGATGTAGATGCTCCGTCTGCCGAATCGTGCGATCTCCTTGTTCACAGCGACATGTTCATTGTAGACGCAGCGTGCCGCATCCGCATTGCGTCGAATCATCTCTTTCTGTTGCTGGCTGGGGTAGATGCGGACTTTCAGGCCGTAATGATAGGCATACTCCGCCATCTTCTTATGTTCCATTTTATTCGCCTCCTTCCTACTTCTATTATACAGCATATAAGATTGCCTAACAAGCAATATATCGCTATAATAAAAAGGAAGGAGTGTGATACACATGAAACGGAAAGAGCGCATCCCAGATGCAATCTATGAGCGTGGATACGTCTACAATTTCCACTTTCATCTGATCTGGGTGACGAAGTATCGGAACCCAGCCTTCACGACACCGGAGCTCGTGCAGGAGATGAAGGACATCTTGCTGCGCATCGCGCAGCTGAACGATGTGACCGTCGAAGAGCTGGAAGTCATGCCAGAGCATGTGCACATGCTCATCAGCTTCAAGCCAAAGTATACGCCGACAAACATCGTCAAGGCACTCAAAGGCGGCAGTGCCAGACTGTTCCTAAAAAAACATCCCGAGATCAAGCATGATAAATTCTGGGGCGGTCATATCTGGTCACGCAGCTACTATATGAGCACACTTGGCAACATGAGCAAGGAAGTAGTCGCAAAATACATCCAGAATCAGTATTCCAAGTGACTACCGTTGCGGCCATTCCTCTCCTGACTGAAGTGAGAAGATTCCTGGCCGCATTTTAATTGAAAACCTAGAAGGATTCTCGTATCTTTACTGCATTCGCGAGTCAATCGCAAAATCCTGCCTCAGAGTCCATCAAAATCCGCCGTCATCGCCGCCGTAATCGTCACCGCCATAGCCGCCATAATCTCCGTAGTCATCATCGTGGTCAGCACCCGAGTAGTCGCCGTAGCTGCTGTAGTCATCATTGCCATAATTGCCGTAATCATCATAGTCCGGCTCGTCATCCCCGTGGTCTTCCTCATCGTCGACCGACCAGTCTGCGTCCCAGTCGACATCATCATCATGGAAGCCATCGTCATCTGCATCGTAGTCATCTGTGCCATCGGCCCTGTCATCTGCATCATCCGCGGTGTAGTCGTCTCCGTAATCGCCGTAATCGCTATAGCCATCCGCATCCTCTGCATCGTACGAATCTACATCCGACTGCTGCTGTGTGCGCTGCGCCACAGCCATCTGGTCGAGGCGCGCCTGCTGGGCCTCCGCATCGTGATGGCGCATCAGCGCCGCCCCAGCCACTGCGCCGGCCACCGCCGCAGCCGCCGACATGCGGCTGTCGTGCTGGCGATTCAGCATATTCTGCCGATGGATCCGCGCCAATTCCCGGCACTGCTCCGCCGTCAGGCGAGGGCCAGCCGCCCGCGAAACCCCATTCGGCCCCAGTTTCGTCACCGGAGCCGGCCCGCCTTTCGCATCAGCCCCTCCTGCAGCAAAAGCCGTGGCTTTCGTCTCCGGTCGGACTGGCTCAACCGGCTCCACCGCCATCTCAGCCTCCGACTGTCTCGTCTTCATCGGACGATTCATCAAAAAAACAGCTGCACCGGCAATCAGCAGCCCCAGCAATACCGTCCCCATGACCATACAAAGCACCTCGAATCTAAAAAAATCTTATCCGGCAAACGACTTCTGATACGTCCATCATTCCACGCCCGGCCAGTGCTCGACAAACTCGATCTTGATGTCTGGGAAGCTATCGACATACTGGATCGTGAAGTCCTCGCCGTAGTCCACGAACTGCCACTCGCCGATGTCATCGGGGAAATGCTCGACCGCCTTGACCCGCAGATCCGGGAAACTGCTGACAACCTTCACCTTGATGTCCGCATTGTACTCCACGACCTTGACCTTCCCCGCCAGCCGGATGCCCTTGTAGTAACCATCCTTGTTGATAGGCGAAGCCGCCAACGCCACCGTCGACAAGACGAGCAGCAGCAGAGCCGCCAGCATCGTCATCACGCCGAATCTCTTTCCCATGACCATCACCTCCATATCGTCCACTGTTATCTTCATATATATATTCGATATTATTAGAAGAATTCGATCTTCTCAGCTCAAATTCCTGCCACAATGCGCTATCTGCCAAAAACCGCCTCCCCATCATCGATGTATCAGCAGTCAAGGATGACAGGAAGGCGCTTCTTCTCACGGTTTTATGTTCAGCTGGTCAGATGGCTTGCACGGAATGGCGCTCGACGAGCCAGCAGCTCGTCATGATCTTGAGCGGATGCTGCCTGCGGTCAGCGATAAGGCTCAGCAGGCGCTTGACAGCGGCGCTTCCCATACGCTTCTTCTCGAGGTGGATGGTCGTGAGCTCGGGGCGCGTCATGGCGCTGATGGTCAGGTCGTCGATGCCGATGACGGAGACGTCCTCCGGCACGCGCTTGCCGATTTTCTCGAGCGCCAGCAGCAGGTTGATGGCTAAGATATCGTTGTCGGCGAGGATGGCTGTCGGCAGGTTTTCTGAGTCAATCTGCTCGACGAGTGCATTCGTATAGGCGCGGACATCGTCAGGCGCGCAATACGAAAAGGCCGCATCACCAGACAGGCCGAGCTCCAGGAGCGCCTGACGGAATGCACGGCTTCTCGCCTTAAGGTTCGGCACGGCGTACGTCGTGGTCAGGTGGCCGATCTTTCGATGTCCTTTGTCGTAGAGGTACTGCATCGCGCGGTAGACGGCCTCCTCATTGTCCATGACGACGGTATCCTGGTCGAGATGGCGCATCTCATTGTCGAGCACGACGAGCGGCGCGGCAAATTCCCGCAACAGCGGTGCCATGTCCGGTTCCAGCTCTGTCCCGAGGAAGATGATGCCGTCGTCATGAGCCTCGTTGATGACAGGAATCATCGCTGCCAGATTCTCCGCCCGCACATTCATTATGGTCAGTGAATAGCCGTGCTGGCGTGCCGTGCTCTCGACACCGTCGATGACGCGCGTGATGAAGTCGCCATTCTGGCGGACCATGTATCCCTTTGCCTGATACTTGAGGAAGCAGATGTTCCGCGGCTTGTCCGGACTGCGGTGCGGCAGACGATAACCACAGGCCTCTGCAATGCGCCGGATCTCCCCGCGCTTCTCCTCGCTGACGCCGGGCTTGTCGTTGAGCACGAGCGAGACCGCCGTCTTCGAGACGCCTGCCCGCTCAGCAATGTCCTGCAACGTGACCATGCCGCCATCCCCTTCCTATTCTCCAGATCTTCTCTATGATTCGTTACTTCTCATCTTCCACATTTCCGGCGGATTTCCTGCAACGAAACGTCGTACGGTGCCCGGGCAATGCCGTATTCCGTGACGATGGCCGTGATGAGGCTGTGGTCCGTCACATCGAAGGCCGGATTGTAGACCTTGATTCCCTTCGGTGCCATGCGCTCCTTGTACCACATCTCCGTGACTTCCTCGGGCGGACGCTGCTCGATCTTGATGCCTGCCCCCGTCGGCGTCGCGAAGTCAATCGTCGAAGTCGGCGCACAGACGTAGAACGGGATGCCATAGTACTTCGCGAGGATAGCCACGCCCGAAGTGCCGATCTTGTTCGCCGCATCGCCGTTGGCCGCGACGCGGTCACAGCCGACGAATACAGCTTGGACCCAGCCGTTCTTCATGACGGACGAGGCCATGTTGTCGCAGATCAGTGTCACATCAAGCCCCGAAGCGCTGAGCTCATAAGAGGTCAGCCGTGCGCCCTGCAGCTGCGGCCGCGTCTCGTCGCAGAACACATGGAAGCCATACCCCTTTTGATGCCCGAGGTACATTGGCGCTGTGGCCGTGCCGTACTTGGCCGTGGCCAGCTGGCCAGCATTGCAGTGCGTCAGCAGGCCATCGCCCTTCTTGACGAGCGTCAGGCCGTACTCACCGATCTTGCTACAGATCCAGATATCTTCGTCCTTGATCTTGACGGCCTCATCGTGCAGCATCTGCTTGATTTCAGCGAGCGGCTTCCCCTTGGCCTGCAGGACGACCTGCTCCATGCGGTTGAGCGCCCAAGAAAGATTGACTGCTGTCGGGCGCGACGAGTCGAGATACGCCTTTGCCTCCCGGAACCGGCGCAGGAATTCCTCGTAATCATCCGTCTCGATCTCCCGCGCGGCGAGGTAGATGCCGATGGCCGCCGCATCGCCGATAGCCGGTGCCCCGCGGACCGCCAGCGTATTGATGGCCACCCAGATTTCCTTCTGCGTTTTCAGGTGCAGGAGCTCCGTGCGCCCCGGCAGCTTCGTCTGATCGATGATGACCAGTGCATGTTCCGTATCGTCGAGGGCTACCGTCTCGTAGTCCATGATGCTCTTCTCTTCCGTCATTTGAAAATCTCCTCTCTTCACTTCATCACGCACGCAAATCACGAAGCCCGCTGTTCCGTGCCCTGCCGCGGGAATCTCGCGATAGCCTGCTCGATGGCCCGGCGATAGTCTCTGCCACAGCGGAAGCCGCTGCGCTTCATGATGCAGGTCTTCGCTAGCGTCAGGATGATGCGCTCTGCGCGGGCCCTCTTTACCGGATCTTCAATCGAAGTGATGTCCTTGACATTGGCGATGCCAACCGTGCGGCGGATCATTTCAATGCCCATGACGCCGGCCGTGTCCGCGAGGACCGTGCCGAGGTAATAGTCGAGGAAACCTTCTGTCTTGGCCATCTCATCCGTGACCCTTTCCTGATACAGAGCCCAGAACTTCGCAATGAACTTGTCCAGGATCTCCTCGATGGTCTGGAGTACCCAGCCGCAGAATCTCTGGCGCTCTGCCGCATCTGCAATCGTCGCATCGCCATTGCACCAGGCGAAGAACATGTTGGCCAGGATATTACCGATGTCGTAGCCCATCGGGCCGTAAAAGGCAAACTCCGGGTCAAAGACAAAAGTATGCGTATCGTTGATGAAGATGGAGCCCGTGTGCAGGTCGCCGTGAATCAGCGACTGCGCGTTGTTCATGAATTCAAATTTCAGCTTGGCTGCCTCGAGATGCAGGGCCTTGTCCCCATAGATCTCCTTCTGCACAAAGTCGGCATTCGGTGGGAATACGTGGTTGCGCTTAGCACAGTCGTTGTAGGGCTCAGTGTAGACGAGGTTCTCGGTCAGGTCGCAGAGGTCTGGGTTGATGAAACTCTTGACGAGCTCCTTCTTCTCCTGATGGTCCATGACGATATCCGTCGAGAGCAGCAGTGTCCGCGCCATGAAGGTCGAGATATCCTCTGCAAAATGCGGGTAGATATGATGTTCGAGCAGCCCCGTGCGCATCATCGTATGGCCGACCATGTCCTCCATCGTGATGGCACACATCGTGCCGTCGTAGAGGTAGACATGCGGCACGAGCCCCGGTGCCAGCTTGCCCTGGATGGACAGGATCTTGGCCTCGATGCGGCCGCGGTCGGTAGACAGGTGCATGTCCTTCGAGATGCGCAGCTCCACGCCCGCCTGCTTGACGATGATGGTCTTGCCCGACTTCGCATCACGGACCCGGAAGACGTAATTGAGATTGCCATCGCCGATCTCCTCAGAGGTCAGGACAGCATCATCGGCAAAGAAATCCGGCAGCTTCGTGCAGACATACGCGGGTACATCTTCTGCCTTCATCAGGAAATACTTGCTGTAATCCGACATGATGAAAAACCTCCTCAAATAGAATCATCTGGAATCATCAAATCATTGTTTCGCGACTAAACTTAGCCAAACAAAGAAGTTAACGTTCAGCGAATATCACAGAGACAGACTGCCAGGATAGCGCCATCCCTCGAGCTCCTTGACGGGAACCACATCCGGCTCATGTCCCAGCACGGTCAGTGTCTTGTAATAGATCTCTGCGAGCTCCTCGACGTAGCTGGCCTTGAGCAGTGCCTCCTTGAGGTTCTCCGCGACAGCGATGACGCCATGCGCCTGCATCAGCGCGACATCCGAGATCTTGAGCGGCTCCAACACCGACTCCGCCAACGCTTTTGTGCCGGGGCGTCCATACGGTGCCACAGGGATATAGCCCTTCTTGCAGCCGAGCAGGAAGAGCTCGTAGACGATGGCCGGGATGGGCTTGTTCATCACAGCAAAGGCCGTCGCCGTCTTCGAGTGCGTGTGCACGATGGCCCGCACGTCCGGCCGCGACCGGTAGACCGCCATGTGCATCATGCTCTCGCTCGTCGGCTTCCTGCCGGTCAGCGCCTCGACCGTCCTGCCCTGCTGGTCAATGATGACGACATCCTCCGGCGTCATCTCGTTCCGGTCCATGCCCGTCGGCGTGATGGCAATGAGCCCCGTCTCCGGGTCAAGGCAGCTGAAATTCCCCGATCGATGACGGCAAAGACCATCCCGTTCTGCCTGCTGCGCATAACGGACCACCTCACGCTTCTGAGTCTCCAGCATAATGACGCCCTCTTTCCATGAATCTTTCAAGTTTTCCGATATCTATATTTTACAAGCATTAACTTAACAAATCAAGTATTATTTACTATTATTTACTAAAACGTCATCAAAAAGACGAATTAGGTCATATTAGATGATTATCTTTCTCATATAACAAAAATGACGTTCGGAGCCATAAAAAAAGCGCTGCATGCTTCAAATCCCACGGGAACTAGTCTCCCGCGTCGGTTGAAGCATTCAACGCTACGCTTTATTATACCAGGAACGTGCTTACTCTGTCCATTCATCTGGGTAGAGTCTAGGATCTGGAAACCCTAATTGAAAAGAGATCTCATACTTACAAGCTCCAGCTTGCTGTCCCCAAGACCGCTCTCCTATTTTCCCTTCTGTAGCTGCCCCATGGATATTCCCTATAGGCTTTAAACGTTCTTTTCGATGATGGATTTACAATCTAAGTGCAACAGCTCCTAGACAACCAAATAAAATGACACATAGACCTCTCTGTTATAATGGTGTTTGAACAGAACTACCTACAGCAAAGGAGAGCCTATGTGCCACTACACACATCTTACACCACCTGAGCGAGAAAAGATACTCTTTTTTCTTGCTCAGGGCAAATCCATCACGGAGATTGCCTATCTGCTGAACCGGAGCAAGTCGACCATTTCTCGTGAGCTTCGCCGCAATGCGGCTCCTGTGGGCCAGCCTATGTCGTACTGCCCGTTGACTGCGCAAGCGCTTTACAAGCGGCGCAGGGAAGCCTGTCGTCCGCATAAGCGCCTTGAGAATGCCCCCCTGCACTCCTACATCCAGATCTGCATCCTGAAGTACCACTGGTCGCCAGAAGAGATTGTTGGACGAATCCAACTGGAGCATAGCTGTCGGCTTGTCAGCGTTCCAACCATCTACCGTGCTATTCACTCTGGCCTGCTGAACCCGCCAGGGGCTTCAGCGAAGTTTGTACTTCGGAAGCTACGGCATCACGGGAAACGGCGTCACAAGAAAGGCAGCGAAGAACGTCGTGGCAAGTTCGTCATATCGCACCCCATCGAAAATCGTCCTGCCAGCGCGGCGAACCGTTCCGTCCGAGGCCACTGGGAAGCGGATACCGTAGTAGGCAAGCAAGGAAAGGCATGCCTCGTCACGTTGGTGGACCGGAAGAGCCGGTACTTGCTTAGTGGAAAGGCCATGAGCAAGACCGCTGTTGCAGTCAACAAGGTGATGTGTGAGGCGCTCTCGGGGCAGCCGCACTTGTCGGTCACGCCGGATCGAGGGAAGGAATTCTCAAAACATGTTCAGCTCAGAAAGGAGCTGAAACGTGTGACGTTCTATTTTCCTGCTCCGCACCATCCGTGGGAGCGCAGGACCAACGAGAATACCAATGGGCTTCTGCGAGAGTTCTTCCCGAAGGGCAAGGACATCACGGACATACCAGAGGATTACATCCAACGGAAGTACCATGAACTGAACCTGCGCCCTAGGAAGTGCCTTGGCTACAAAACACCATATGAGGTCTATTTCTCAAAGGTGTTGCACTTAGCTTGACAATTCACCACCTATAATACCGAACAGGATAAGTCCCATCGCTCAACCTGCCCGATGGCGCTTCTGTTCTATGCTGCCATGGTCTCAACCTTGCTCCTGTATGTATTTAACTTGGTCGGTATCTTAGTCGCTTTACTTGGTCGGTCAGCGACCAAGTTGTTTCTTCCTATACTTCTGATTCCGACTGCGAGGCTTATCGGGAATCGTCATTTCTATAGCTCCTAGTGCTAATGCCAAATTCAGATAATTCTTGCGAAATGTCGGCCTATGGGAAAGGCCCAGTCTCTCCATGATCTGAGCAGCTGACAGTTCCTCGTTACCAAGAACATCAAGCAATTTCTGTACGGAAGGATTCGTTTCTTTAGCCTTTTCATCGGCATTGCCCACGACTGTCGTTCCTGTCAGCGTGTCAAGAATGATCCCCAGCAAGAACTCAACAAAAGCACTGCTATCAGATTGTCTGTCCGATTTACCGAGCGCACCATAGTACTCCTGCTGCCGAGAGCGAATCAGTTCCTCGATCGGCAGCCAGTAGAATATCTCATTCCATTTCCCCAGAAGCAGACTATGCCACATCCTGCCCATACGCCCATTCCCGTCTGCAAATGGATGAATAAACTCGAACTCGTAATGGAAAATCGCACTGCGAATCAATGGGTGTATCTCCGAGAATCGGTACCAGTCGAACAAATCCTGAATTTCTCCAGGTACCAATCTCGCCGGAGGAGCCATATGTACGACTACATCTCCATCAAATACGCCTACCCCGCCAGAGCGAAATTTCCCATTCTCCGAAATCAAACCATCCATCATCATCTTATGTGCCTTCAGCAAGTCTTTCACTGAATATGGGTCAAGAGAAAGCATCATCTCATAGGTATCGTAGGCATTCTTCACTTCCCGGATTTCATTCGGATTTCCGAGGATTCGTTTACCGTCAAGAATTGCCGTAACCTGCTCAAGGGACAGGGAATTTTGCTCGATGGCGAGCGACGAATGAATGGTCCTTATTCTGTTTTCTTTTCTAAGGTGCGGATTCAAAATGCCATGTGAGAGCACCTTAATCCTGCCAATCTGTTCACTGATAGCAGCAACCAGATTTGTAATCCTGTCCGTCATATGAAATGGCGGTTTATATTCACTCATGTGATTCATCACCTCATTCCTATAGTACCGAACAGGATAAGCCCTATCGTCTCAACCTGCTCGATAGCTTCTCTATTCCATGCTGCCATGGTCTCAACCTTGCTTCTGTATGTATTTAGCCTGGTCGGTATCTTAGTCTCTTTCATTCAATGAAGTTTGAGAATTGGAGAGTTCAATCATTCGATCACACAAAGCCCTCAATGCCTTTCCTTAGTTTTATCAGAAATCGAACTGTCCATCTGTTTCAAACAGATGATCAAGTTCTTCAATTGACATAGCCTTCAGCACTTTATCCCGAATAGCACTTTTTGCCATATCCAGTCTCTTGAACTTATTGTGTCCAGCTGCATCTTTGCTCATGCGAATCAGCTGAATTCTTCCAAGTCCCGGATTCAATCGTGCATATTCTGCGAAACCTTTAGCCTTTCCAAGGTTGTCTTTAAAATCAGGATTATGCGGTTCCAGAATATCAATCACATACTCAGATATCGGATCTTTGCGTACGATAATAAAATCTGGATATGTGGGTTTTGTATCGCCATCCTCATCATAAGGGATGCAAAGGGCCCAAGAGCCACGTGAAGGATTTCGAATCCAGCATACAAAATCATGTCTCTTTTCTTCCTCTTCAATAACACCGGATTCCCAACTATTGAGCTTCAAAGATGCCACGCCAGTATCGCCATTAACAAACAAATGATCCCGGTAAGGCTTCCCACCTATATCGTGTGGAACCTGAATGGTCTCTGGAAGCCTGAAATTGTGCTTGCTGACTTTGTCGCCATCAGAAACAATACTATCGTACTGTTTTCGAATTTTTTCTGAGTCGATTCTCGCAATATATCTGCGATATTCATCATTCCAACTATGAAATTTATCTTGTGCATAATTGTGTAACTGATTCATGCACTCATCATCAGCAACAAAGAGAATGACCTCTATCTCATATCCAGCAGGATCACCCAGATCACCGTACTTATTTGCATAAGACAGGCCAACACCTTCATTTCCTAACTTGGCCTCTGCCGCGCGGAACTGGCGCTCCAAATCCGTATCCGTTGTAGTGAACATGTCATGCACCGAATAGTTGTCAACACTTTCTCCGAAAGCATCGAATATCTGTGTCGCCAACTTAAACTGCTTGACCTGAAGCACAAGATCATCATAAGAACCGCCTGCTTTAAGAGCCAAGGCATGATTGTGAATCATCTCGGCAATTTCATCCTGCACCTCTCGTATTGCTTCACGTCTCAGATTCGACATGGTCAAAAGATGAGCAAGTTTGTACAGGGACTTCAGATAATTGCTAATCTGATAGGTTCTTACATCGAAAGTCAACAGACCAGAATCATTGATGAATTTCATGACCGCCTCGCGGTCAAACAAGTCTTCGCTTTCTTCTTGCTGGTCACCTTGCTCAGCTTCTTGATTCGCGGTTGCCTTTTGCTCTTCATTTGAAGGTACTTCCGAAGCGACACTATCTGTCGGAGTCTCGACACGATGTTCTGGATTCTCAGATGAATGATTCGACGTCTCATGGTTCTCAATTGGCTGCTGGGCAGAATCCCCGTTCTCATTATCAACGGCATATGTCGTTAGATTCTGTGGCTCCTGCGAGGCCTCATTATGCGAACTATCCGTCAAATTTGTCCCATCTTGATTTAAAAAATCCTCAAAAGACATCTGGTTCGGATCTTCGTTATCCTTTTTCTTGCATGGCTTCTTTACGGTCCAAGTTTCAAACTTTCGTCCAGAGGTAGATTCCCCATAAATATCTGTCGGGATTTCTCCGCCTTCTGAGTTCTGAAGCTCATCTACCACATCTTTTACCGTGCTTTCATTAAAGTACGGCAAAAACAGATGCACATTGTTTAAAACATCATCGACCTGAATATGCATCTGCATTGGTGTCCGCACCATACGTCCGAGGAGCTGTGCAATATAAGTTGCATCGCTGGCATGCCGGAATGACATCATGGTTTCAGCTCTCGGGCAATCCCAGCCTGTAGATAGGTTTTCCTTAAAGAAAACTACTCGTATATTCTTGTCGTCGGCGATGCGTGATGGCTCCACATAGCGGACTTCCAAGCCATTAACTGTAATGGATGACTGTGTCTGTCCGAAAGTATGAACGACTTGTCCCGGTTCAAAGTGTATCCCGACTCTTTCCTCGATCTTGCTGAGGCAATCATCAAGATTCGTGTCTGACAACTTTTTCCCAGATCCATTCAACACTTGGATAATAAACACAGGATTGACATAGGCATAATGCTGTTCCTGACAATACTGCGTCCAATGTCCCCATTTTTCCTTCCAGTCATCTGCAGCGGCCTGAAGAATCGCCATATCATTATTGATAGCGTCTTCTTCCGGATATGTGATAATGATCCGATCCTTCAGTAATCCGGAGGCCCGCACTTCATCTGCTGTAACCACAACTTTATGAATTGTTGAGGACGTGTTTTCTACCAACTTATTAAACCGCTGCGTCGTTGCGGACATCCCAATAACAACAGGCATCGGTGGGATATGATCGGAATCACTTCCCTTGATGAATTTCTGCATGATCGTTGTCGCACGGCTTGCTTCACGTCCCTGCATGCCACGATGGGCTTCATCAATGATGAAATAGAGCCGATTGCTCTTTTCTCTTACCGTGTTAGAGATGGTCTCCCAGATTGTATAGGTTCTTCCGTCTCCATGCTTTGTAAGATTCGAAGAAACCGACAGCTTCTGGGTATTCAAAAAATAGATATGTCCATCCTCGAATGTTTCCCGGTCAAATGATTCCTCCGAAACAGTTACACACTGTCCGAGACGAATCTTGTCGGCCTTTGCATCTATCTTCAGTTTCGATTGCTCGTTCAACTGAGGAGAATCTGACAGCCATACAAATACTGCATTCTGCTGCTCAGCAAATTGGCTGTCTCCGAAATAAATGTCCTCGATCAGGGATGCCATAATGATCGTCTTTCCAGCACCTGTAGGAGCAGTAAAGGAGACAACCTGTGGTGTATGCGTTCTATGATAGCCGCCCATTGCCTCGGCTGTATTCAAGCGAAGAGCATCCACTGCTCTTCGCTGAAATGGGAAAAGTTCTACCTTCATAGTTACCTCCCTGTGTTGATGCGGAAATTATCCAGATAATCCCGGTAAAGCTGGTAGCAATCTTTGCCCTCATAAGAGCGTATCATTTCACGGTATGCAGATTCCGAATCCGTGATGATGTAAATCGTCTGTATTTCCGGATGCTCTGTCAGCTTGGCATCAAACTCCGAGTAATAGGTCTCATCGATCAAAACAGCGAACTTGTTCTCCGAAAGCACGAGCATCTTGGGCAGTTCATCACTCTCCAGGTTTGGGCAAGGGCCGATGCAGTTTGCCTTCATCCACAAGACGGGTAGGAGCTCCTTAAATTGTCTGCCGAGCGCAACAGCGTTCTTATCGAGAAATCCCAATTTAAAATATGCTGCGTTTGCCTTGAAACCATCCGCCATTGGGATGTCACTTCCGATATAGTTACCTTTTAGTGGCTTACCATTCGCATCATGGCCTTCAATGCTGCAGACGGTGCGCGGCCATGTGACGTAACGTGCGATGCCGAGCTTTTCCCATTCTCCGTCGCCAGGTATGTATCCTTGCTTTGTCAGGACTTTCGCTTCAGACTCTGAGACCTCGTTGTTCGTAACCATGATGCAACGACGATGACCGCCGTCTTCTGCATTAAGAAGGTTGACTGCATGGAGAGTTGTTCCGGAGCCGGAGAAGAAATCAACAATCAAGGCATCTTTGTTCTCGCCAACATAAAACTTCAAGACATCCTCTACAGCATAAAGTGATTTCGGAAAAGGAAAATTTCTCTTTGGCAGAAATTTTGACAACAGATTTGTCCCATATGTGCTTGCATCGTGACAATCCCGAACCCACATAGACTTAGGCTCTTTGTCTATCTCTTCATCATCGTTCCACTCCAAGATTAAAGATCCATCTGTATCTCGCCCTCGAGAAACAAGAATTCCGTCATTTAATTGTTCTTTTTGCTTTTTCTTTAAAAACACAATTGCCCATTGATCTCTTTTTTTGTTATATGCTCCAAGTTTGGCAATCCCTTCTGTCACATATCTTTTTAAAGTTTCACTTCCTAATTGCCATCTTCCTTCACTATTATCAGTTCTAATAGGCCAAACTGCTCTAAGGCCTATTTGGGGTAGCTTCTTTTCTACCTCATGTCGGTTTTGTGTAAGTGGCAATGAATCTCCTACAAATTCTATTTTCCGCTTATTTTCATCTACCCAAACCGGGTAAAAAGTTTTGGTGATTCTTGTCGTGATGAGCCAGAAGAGCCTCGCCTCAACATGCTGTTCCAAATTGTATCGGTTTTTTGTATCTTTGCATCTGGGTTGCTATTATCTGTAACGTCCAACATAGAGTATGATAGTTTGCAAATATTCATGCTTCCAAATTGAAGCAAATATATGTACTCGTCGCATCTTGCAAATTGCCCGACTCGGGTTGAAGCTTTTTTATTAATTCTACTCGTTATCATCTGCATCCGAGCTTCGGGGAATATTTCTTCAATGAGCATATTCTTTCTCATCTATCGTCACAATAAGAACAGAATTCTCCGGATTCAGAAGTTTCTTTGCCAGTTTCAGCCGCTTTTCCATAAATGACAACCATTTGCTGTGACGGTACTGATCTGAGCTGTCGACATAATCATTGTTGTATTTCCAGTCCCGCGCGCCGGTATTGTAGGGTGGGTCTATGTAAATGCAGTCGACTTTCTCGGCATAGAGATATTCCAGAAGCTGAAGCGCATGATAATTATCCGCTTCGATAAGCGTGTGCCAAAGATCAGAATCCGGCGCATTGCAAACAGAATCAACTGGCTTGAGATATGGATAAATTGGCTCTCCGAATTCCGCCACAGCTACAAGATCATCCATCTTAAACTCCTCTATATTATGATCCTGCCTATGCTCACAGGTTGCTGTCTCTCCGTCAATGGACCGGACGATATAAATGTCGTCGACCTTTCCAGCCTTGAGTGACACCTTTGATCCTTTCTTGATTTTGACGTCGTAGAGGGGAGTACATTCAGGAAGGTGTTCCTCAAATACAAGGCCGAACTTCTTCTGCTTACTCATTTTGTCCACTTCGCGAAGGATTCTATCGCGGAGATCCGGATCATCGATCTGTTTAATTAAATCCTGTAGTAGCGCCACAGTTCTTCACCTCATTCTTCTGTTATCGTTTTACTCTTTATATGGTAGGCGATTCCTTTGTCTTCACAAAAGGCGATCACCATCTTTGCGCATTCATTGTAGAAGTGACGATGGTTTTCAAAAGCATTAGCAAATTTGCTGTAATTCGTCCGGCCGAAAATAATCCGGTCTGTAAAGCTAACTGCTTCAAGAATCTCGTTCAGATCTTGATCAATCATATTTGGTGTCGGGTAGGGTTCTATGCTTACCCAAGTCTTACATCCGGCTTCGTGCAGTGCTTTGAGCGAAGCAAGCCGCTCTGCATATGGAGCAGCTCCCGGTTCCACGTGTTTTCTATATTTCTCATCTAAAGAAATCAGAGTAATGCCATACTCATTTTCCTTTGACAGATCTGAAAGTTCTGGTGGCAAAATTCCCTTTGTTAATGTTGTACATTTAATACCGGCCTCATTCAGCTTTTTGATCGCTGCGATGCTCATTTCTTTCACTTCGTCATATCCGTACATAAATGGATCAGTCGTGAAGCAAAGCTGTACAAACTGGATTTTATCTTTAAGTCGCGGAATTTCTTTATCCAACAACTCCAGTGTATTTGATACCAGTTTCGGTTGCAACCATTCTTCATAACTTTTAATCTGTCCAAACCTTTTCTTCATCAGATAGGCATAGCAAGGGTACTTACACCCATGTGTGCAGCCCTGCACATGATTCATGGTGTAATCTCCATATTCCACGCCTGTTTGATATAGCATGGATTTTCTTTTTATAGTCTTCAAAATGGTCTTAACCTCACTTGTCTATTAGTTCTTTACGTATTCCTAAACGATATTATCTGCTGTTTTTTCCCGGAACTTGGATCAACGATTGTTCCGATGCGGGCATCATAATATTTTTTTAAATCGTTTTTGATTGCCTTACGAAACCCATCTGTTGGGAAAATAGGATGATAATCTAATACGCTCCAAATTTCTTCTAAAGGAACGCTATTTTCTCCTGAAAAAGATTTCTGAAGATATTTTGCTATATCATGAATTCCGTAACAGGAATCATCCGTAGGAAACGTTACGCCAAATCCATTACTAGAGAAATCCAGTTCCATTTGAACGTACCCATCGTTCGATCCCTTTGTCGAGGACTGGCCTCCAAAGACCTTCCATGCACAACTTTTATAAAGCTTGAATCCTTCAATATTGCTTGTGCAATGAATGAGATCATACATGAGAGAATTCTTTTGGTTATAGAAAGGGAACGATGCTACAAAATATCTTCGATTACCTTTCATATAATCTATGATTTCTTCTACTCTTTTCTCATAGGCGTTTTTATTACTCCCGTACGGCAGCAGTTTTTCGAAGTCTTCCAAATATGTATGCTCATATTTTTCTTTTGCCGTACTGCTCTTGGCACTGCCAATAGCACGAATCGGATCAAGCAAGGCATGGTTAATCATTACCTCACCCCAGTGTCTGAAGAATGGCAGCAAGGCGCGCCATTCTATCGACGCATCATAAGGATCATAGAGCAAGAAATAATGGTAGTGGCTTGAATCATTCAACTGTGGTCCTATATTTTCAAGAAGTTCCTTAGCATCTTCATTGGAAGTCACAATCTTGAAATTTTGCCCTTCATCTGGCAGATGCTTCTTCAATTCTTCAACTCGGGCAGAATTTAAATCATTAAGATAAATGAAGACCTGTTTATCAGTGTATGTCCTTGCCACATCCAGTAAGGCATTTGCCACCCTTATTGGTGTTCCATAAATAATATTCCCGCTTTGATCTTTATAGACTCCGGAGTTGCACATACAGTCTATAAAGATAAGGCCATTGCATTGCCTATTAAGCATGAGTTTCTGCGCCCACGCTTTGATATACATCTCTATTAGCTCAAATTTTTTTATCGTATGAGGCTTGGCTTCTGTAATAATCTGGCTCTTTTTAACCGGCATGTAATTTACTCCTTTACTTCTCCTGCATCTTCTGCTGTCGGTATTAGTTCCATAATATCCCCGATGTCACAATTAAGAGCCTTACAGACCTTTATTAAGACTTCCATACTGACAGTCTCTCCCTTCGACAGCTTGGTCACAGAAGACCAGCTGATTCCGGCTTCTGCCTGTAAGTCTTTCTTTTTCATATCCTTGTCTATCAACAATTTCCAAAGCTTTTTATAGCTGACTTCCACGGTGTCCACCTCTTTTTGATGATGGATTTACAATCTAAGTGCAACAGCTCTTAGACAACCAAATTAAAATGACACATAGACTTCTTTGCTATAATGGTGTTTGAAAAGAACTACCTACAGCAAAGGAGAGCCTATGTGCCACTACACACATTTTACACCATTTGAGCGAGAAAAGATACTCTTTTTTTCTTGCTGAGGGCAAATCCGTCACAGAGATTGCCCATCTGCTGGACCGGAGCAAGTCGACCATTTCGCGCGAGCTTCGCCGCAATGCGGCCCCTGCGGACCAGCCTATGTCATACTGCCCATTGACTGCGCAAGCGCTCTACAAGCGGCGCAGAGAAGCCTGTCGCCCGCATAAGCGCCTTGAGTATGCACCACTGCGTTCCTACATCCAGACCTGTATCTTGGAGTACCACTGGTCGCCAGAAGAGATTGTCGGACGGATCCAGCTGGAGCATGGCTACCAGCTCATCAGCGTCCCGACCATCTACCGTGCTATCCACACGGGCCTGCTGAACCCGCCAGGAGCTTCAGCGAAGTTTGTACTTCGGAAGCTACGGCATCACGGGAAACGGCGTCACAAGAAAGGCAGCGAAGAGCGTCGTGGCAAATTCGTCATATCGCACACCATCGAAGATTGTCCTGCCAGCGCGGCGAACCGTTCCGTCCGAGGCCACTGGGAAGCGGATACCGTAGTGGGCCAGCAGGAAAAGGCATGCCTCGTCACGTTGGTGGACCGGAAGAGCCGGTACTTGCTTGGCGGAAAAGCCATGAGCAAGACCGCTGCTGCAGTCAACAAGGTGATGTGTGAGGCACTCTCGGGGCAGCCGCACTTGTCGGTCATGCCGGATCGAGGAAAGGAATTCTCAAAACATGCTCAGCTCAGAAAGGAGCTGAAACGTGTGACGTTCTACTTTCCTGCTCCGCACCATCCGTGGGAGCGCGGGACCAATGAAAACACCAATGGGCTTCTACGGGAGTTCTTCCCGAGGGGCAAGGACATCACGGATACGCCAGAGGATTACATCCAACGGAAGTACCATGAACTGAACCTGCGCCCCAGAAAGTGCCTTGGCTACAAAACACCATATGAGGTCTATTTCTCAAAGGTGTTGCACTTAGCTTGACAATTCACCATTGAAGACAATAAAACACAAGGCCTGCCGCACTCGGATATTATATCATTTTTAAAGCTCAGAGGCAATAGAATAACTCCGCATATGCAAGAATACTCTACTCATCTGATTGAATATTCTCCGTGTTTTTGTTATTATCTCAAACTTCGCACACCTGAAACCCTTATGAGATAAGGCTCCATCCGGTTTTCAGGCATGCATCATCGTCATATCATGCACACTGTTTCAGGCACTTTCCCCATAGATTGGGCAGTTTTGCCACGAACAGATTGAGCAGCCGGTTAATCTACTCTTCGTCAAGAATCTCTGCTTCCTTAGCGCAGTCCATCAGCAGGCTCAGCAATGAAGCCAGAGCGTCCAGATAGTGCAGGTCTTCCAGTTCATCTATCGTCAGGTAAAAGAGCTCGCCAAGGCTCCGCTCATCCGTGTTACGCCGTTGTTCCAGCGCAAGCATCACGTAGCGCGCGAAGACAATGGCTGTGTGAGCGGTCAGGGCATCGTAGGAGATAGATCTCGTTTCTTTGCCCAGCTTCAGATAGGACTTGCACATCTTGAAGAAGACCTCGATGTTCCAGCGCTTGCCATAAGTCTGGATGATCTCTTCTTCGGACAGTGTCAGGTCCGTCGAGACCAGGACAAGGTAGTCGCTGCGCTTGTTCTTGTTGCGGACGTAGACCAGCCGTACCGGAAGGTGCTTGCCATCCTTGACGGCCTCTGCCTCTACGGAAAGCAGGTACGCGGAGCGCCCACGGCGCTTCTTCTGCCCTAGGTAGATGGTCTTGACGTCCTGCATGCGGCCTTGGAAGCAGAAGTGCATCTTCTCGCTTTTCTTGACACGCGCGATGACGTCGTAGCCGAACTCGTGGATCTGGTGGAGCGATGCCGGTGAGCAGAACCACGAGTCGAACAGGACGTGCTGGGCAGAGACACCCGCCTCGCGCGCTTCACGCAGCAGTGTCAGGACTACCTCTGGAGCCTTGCACTGCGCCAGCTTGCGCTGCTTGTCTCCGTTGCTGCGCGGGTCGACGTCTTCCAACGCGCCCTGCAGTTGCTGCTGCTTCGACGACGAGGACAGCAGGCAGTGGCTGAGCGGCAGGAAGGTATTCCCGTCGCTCCAGCCGAGCGTGAGCATGCGGAAGCCCTTCACGTACGTGCCGCTGACATGGTCGTAGACGCGGGCCAGCAACTCTACTTTCTTGGAGCGGTTGCGGCTGAACAGCGAGTCGTCGATGATGAGGACGTTCCTGCGTGCCTCGCTCGTCAGCGGCGCGATGGTCTTCTGGATGATGGCCGTACCCAAGAGCAACGTGAACTTGCGCCAATGGATGGCGCAGGAGTTCAGGAAGCGGTAGAACGTGTTCCGCTCGAACGGAATGGAATCCGGCGCATCCTTCTTCCGCTGGTAGAAGGAGCGCCGCTGGAACACCGCCTCGAACGCGACGAGGAAGATGGCCATGACCGCAAAGCCGCGCAGCTTGTAGGCATTGCAGCTCCGCAGGATCCGGCTGACATGGAACTCAGCAAAGAATTGCTGAATCTTGGAAGAAGTTGCTTCACAGGAGTGATGGTGATGTGGTACAATATTCATAGCATAAGCCCTCCGTTTGTGTTGTGGATTTTGGTTACTTTCATTATACAAAACGGAACGAGCTTATGCTATTTTTATTTCGCAGGCTGCCGCTAAAGATAAATCAGCGGTTTGGCAACTGCGAAGTTTGAGCCTCTTATTATTTCCTCAGCATAATTAGGAAAGATATCTTGTAACGTGTAATATAATTCTTTATATTACATAATAATACAGTCCTCTCTAAAATCATAAAATTAAGATAATCTCTCCGACCTAAGTATATTATTCCATCTTTATTCAAAATAAATTATCCAAGGATATCTAGAAAGACATCCATATTCCTATTCTCTCCGTCATTTCTTAAAATATAATTCTTTTGCCTTATTCCAAGCAGCTTCTTCAATAGTTTCAGGGAAAATATCTAAGCCCTTTGCAATCCCCTTGTATCCAGCATAATCGACGGTCTGATCATCAATGTGACAGGTATATAAAACCGGCCGAAATGTAAAACCATTTAGATTGGTTGCACGAACCCAGATTTCCACAGTTTTATTTCCCCTGTCAATCGTTATGAAATCTTTCGCATACATACAGGTTTGCGTTGCTGATGAATAAATCCAGTTCCATCGATCTTCAGCATTGGATGACATATGACTGATTCCATATTGATCACACACATCATCGGCTGCCTTTTCTATATCACTGTCCGGCGCAATTTTCTCCATAGGATACTGGCTTTGTTTTATTATTTTTCTTTCGCCCGTATTTTCATCATAGATTGCATGCTTTATTCCTTGATACTCGCGCCGATCTAAAAAGATATGATATTCTCCTATGCATAATGGCTTTCCATCAGATATGACTTTTTCCCAAATTGTGATAGTATGTGTATCAGGATCATACTGTGCAGTCTGTCTATCATAATACATCATATCTCTATTATCTTTTCCAACGTAGACCCATCTAGAATCCATATCAGAGGCAAATACGGTAGATGTCATCAAAACAAGAAAGAGGACTATTCCATATATCCCCTTTTTATTAAATAGCTTATCCATCTAACATTTCATCTCCATAAATTTTCAATGCTCATGATAATAATTTCTTGCCCAGATCAAATAAGCCATATCAGCGTCGGTAGGTCTCGATTCTGGATAAAATTTACCATTTTCCACCATAAATGGACGTACAATCATATTTTCTACATCAAACAAAAATGTGTTTACACTATCACCATATTGAGGTGCAGATGTTTTTCCGAAAGCGTATACAAAGCCATTTGCTTTATCACAACGTATATTGTTTATATCGATATAATAGTTGTATCCCCGACTTCTGTCTCCAAATATAAACTCCCATGTTGGCGACTTGTTTACAGGCGCATCTGTAATTCCTAAATATTGATATAGACGTTTCTGATATTTTTCAGCATACGACTCAGGCGCAATAGGTTCCAATCCAACAGATTTTCCACCTTTATATGCAAATCCTTCTGTATGCCCTGGTAAATATCCCATTGCACCTGTCCGGAAAATCTTATTTTCGCAGACATAAATTTTCATACCTGATACACATTTCACGCCGCTTACTTCATTAATACTGCTTGTCGTAAAAGAAATTATGCCAGCATTTTTGTCATATTGAATAGAATCCGCATCAATACCAGAACGCCAACTATTACTTCCATAAAACGGCTGCATCAATATTACTTTCCTGAAACTTGTTTCATTCTCTTTTATTTTCTTTTTAAGTGTTTCTTTCTCAATTGTTTTTTGGCTGTCTGAGTATTGCTTTTTTAATTGATTGTTTTCATTTTGTAATTCAATGATTCTTTTTTCGAGTATAGCTGCTCTTTCAACGGCTTTCTTATCTTCCATTATTTTTTCCAGATTGATATTATCTGGATCAACGGTCGCTTGAATTGTGCAAATCCATATGATATGTTTTTGGTCACTTGCAATCTTTGGCAAAATTTCTTCTTTTTGAATCGATAGAACCTGAGCAGAAACAACACGCATATCATCTGCTGTCAAAGTCTGACCTTTTGTCTTCGAGTAGCTCTCTACATACACGCCAGCCTTCTCCGCTGCTGTACGCATCGCTTCAGTACGTGCCCTCTCTTTTGCTGTATTGATATTTTCGTCAGGACCATCACCGATCAGGTACTCTCCCGTAGCCTCGATATTCTGTGGAGCTGCATCCACACTCGGAGCAGACAAGAAAAAAGCCAGTGCATTGATGAATACGACGCCTGCTACCACATATGACTTCTTATCCATGCTGAACCTCACCGTTCTATATGCTTGTCACAAATCTTAGTATTAACATTCGCTGTGAATCTATGATATCCTGCTTTAGATGACAAGTATTCGCATCAACTATCATATTGATAAATACTATCAATAAAAAGGAACAAGTCCTAATAAAAGGACTTGTTCCTTTACATATTACACGATTTAGTTTTTGATAGTATCACAAAGATACTTTCTCAATCAATGCGACCGTCTCGACGTGCGAGGTCATCGGGAACATGTCGACGGGCTGGACTTTCTTGGCTTTGTAGCCGAGCTGCTCGAGGACGGCGAGGTCGCGGGCGAGGCTGGCGGGGTTGCAGGAGACGTAGACGATGCGGTCGGGCTGCATGTTGGCGAAGGTCTTGAGGACGGTCTCGGTGCAGCCGGCGCGCGGCGGGTCGACGACGACGACATCGGCGCGCACGCCCTGCTTGTAGAGGCGCGGCATGACTTCGGTCGCGTCGCCGACGATAAATTCGGCGTTGCGGACATTGTTGTCGCGCGCATTCTTCTGCGCATCGAGGATGGCGGGCTTGACGATCTCGATGCCGTAGACCTCACGGGCTTTCTGCGCGAGGAACAGCGTGATCGTACCGGTGCCGCAGTAGGCATCGATGACAGTCTCCTCGCCCTTGAGGTTCGCGAATTCCAGCGCCTTGTTGTAGAGGACTTCGGCCTGCTTCGTGTTGACCTGGAAGAAGGAGCGCGGCGAGATGTGGAAGGTCAGGCGGCCGATGCGGTCGAGGATGGTCGGCTTGCCCCAGAGCAGGTTCGTCTCGCGGCCCATGATGACGTTGTTGCGGTACGTCTGGATGTTCTGGTGGATGCTGACGACGTGCGGCAGGCGCTTGCGCAGGGCCTTGACGAATTCCTTCTCGCGCGGCAGCTGCTTCGTGGCCGTGACGATGACGACCATGAGCTCGCCCTTCTCGCCGACGCGTCCGACGACGTGGCGCAGCACGCCCGTGTGGCGGTCCTCATTGTAGACGGGGATGCGCAGCTCTGTGATGATATCGCGCACGGCATTGACGATCTCGTTGTTGCCCTCTTTCTGGATGTGGCAGTCACGCGTGTCGATGATCTCGTGCGTGCCCTGCGCGAAGCAGCCGATGACGGTCTTGCCCTTGCAGCGGCCAATTGGGAACTGCATCTTATTGCGGTAATTCCACGGGCTCTCCGCGCCGAGCGTCGGCTCGACGAAGAGGTCCTTCTGGCCGCCAATGCGCGTGACGGCGTCGATGACCTGCTGGCGCTTGGCCTTGAGCTGAGCCATGTAGTCGAGGTGCTGGAGCTGGCAGCCGCCGCACTGCTCGTAGATGGGGCAGATTGGCGCGACGCGGTCGCGGCTCGCGCGCAGGACCTTGACGAGATGGCCTCTCGCGTACGTCTTCTTGACCTCGTCCACGGCGACCTCGACGGACTCGCCCGGCAGCGCACCCGGCACAAATACCGTAAATTCTTCGTAGCGCCCTACGCCCTCGCCGCTCGTGCCGAGCGTGCGGATCTCGATCTCATATGATTTTCCTTTTTCGACGGGAACTTTGTGTTTCATGATGGTTATCCTTTTGCAAATGTCAGTTTTTCAAAGAGTTCCTCTGGGCTAGCGAGGATGACCTTGGCGCCGTGCTCTACGAGCTCCTTCTCGGGTCGGAAGCCCCAGAGGACGCCGACGGGCAGGAAGCCGGCGTTGACGGCCGTGTCCATATCGACGCTCGTATCGCCAAAGTAAGCGACTTCTTCGGGTCTTACGCCGTACTCCTTGGCCATCATGAGGACTTTCTTCGGGTCCGGCTTGATGGGCAGGCCCGGGCGGTCGCCCATGACGGTCGTGAACGTGCCAGCAGGGAACATGCCGCCGATGATCTCGTCGGCGGCCTGCTGGTGCTTGTTGGTGCAGACGCCCATCGGGATGCCCTGCGCCTTGAGCTTATCGAGCATCGCCTGGATGCCCGGGAACGGCCCCGTATGGTCGCGGTGGTGCTCATAGATGGCCTGATAGCGCTTCATCGCTTCGAGCACGAAGGCCTCATCGGCGGCCTTCTCCTTCGGCAGCGTGCGCTCGATGAGCTTCTTGGAGCCATTGCCGAGGTAGTAGCGGTATTCGTCTAAAGGATGCGTCGGGAATCCGTAGGATGCGAGCATCTCATTGACGCTGATAGCCAGATCTTCGAGCGTGTCGACGAGCGTGCCGTCGAGGTCGAAGATGGCGGCTCTGTACTGCATGAGAATTCTCCTTTCTCTTTTCTCTTTGTCAAAAACCTTCCCCAGAGGGGAAGGCTTTGCTTGTGTCTATCCTGTTTTAGTCGGCGAGCTTCTCGGCGAGCATCTTGTTGACCATCTGCGGGTTTGCCTTGCCGCGCGTGGCCTTCATGACCTGGCCGACGAGGGCACCGATGGCCTTCTTCTTGCCGCCCTTGTACTCTTCGACGGCTTTCGGGTTCGCCGCAATCGCTGCGTCGACGGCCGCCTCGATGGCGCCCGTATCCGTGATCTGGACGAGGCCCTTGTCCTTGACGATCTTCTCCGGGTCGTCCTCGTTCGTCCACATCTCCTTGAAGACCTTCTTGGCGATCTTGCCGGAGATCGTATCCTTCATGATGAGACCGATCATCTTGCCGAGGCGCTCGGCACTGACCGGGGACTTCGTGATATCAATGCCGTCCTCATTGAGGTTCTTGGCGAGGTCGCCCATGATCCAGTTGGCCGCGAGCTTCGGGTCGGCGCCCGTCGCGACGACGGCGTCGAAATACTCTGCCATGGCGCGCGAGCTCGTGATGATGCCGGCATCGTAGTCCGACAGGCCGTATTCCTTCTCGAGGCGGGCGCGGCGGGCATCCGGCAGCTCCGGCAGCTCGCTACGGTACTTCTCGATCGTCTCCTCGCTCGTGACGATTGGCGGCAGGTCCGGCTCCGGCATGTAGCGGTAGTCGTGCGCATTCTCCTTGCTGCGCATCGAGAGCGTGATGCCGCGGGCCGGGTCGAACGTGCGCGTCTCCTGGACGATGTGGCCGCCGTCCTCGAGAACTTCCTGCTGGCGCTCGATCTCGTAGTTGATGGCATCCTCGAGGTTCTTGAAGGAGTTGATGTTCTTCATCTCCGTGCGGGTGCCGAGCTCTTCCGTGCCGGCCGGGCGCAGGGAGACGTTGATGTCGGCGCGCAGGTTGCCTTCTTCCATGCGGCAGTTCGAGACGTCGATGTACTCCATGATGGCCTTGATCTTCTCCATGTAGGCGCGGGCCTCTTCTGCCGAGCGCAGGTCCGGCTCCGAGACGATCTCGAGGAGTGGCACACCCGTGCGGTTGTAGTCGACGTTGCTCGTCGCGGAGTCCTTGATGGTCGTGCCCGAGTGGACGAGCTTGCCGGCGTCCTCCTCCATGTGGATGCGCGTCAGGCGGATGCGCTTCTTCTCGCCATCGACATCGATGTCGACCCAGCCGTGCTCAGCGATCGGCAGGTCGTACTGGGACGTCTGCCAGTTCTTCGGCAGGTCCGGATAGTAGTAGTTCTTGCGGTCGAACTTGCTGTACTTGTTGATCGTGCAGTTCGTCGCGAGGCCGGCCTTGATGCCGAACTCGACGACGCGCTTGTTGACCGTCGGCAGGACGCCCGGCAGGCCGAGGCAGACCGGGCAGACATGCGTGTTCTGCTCCGCGCCGAAGCCCGTGGCGCAGCCGCAGAAGATCTTCGTTTTCGTCTTGAGCTCGCAGTGGATCTCAAGGCCAATGACTGCTTCGTATTTCATCAGTGTTTCCCTCCCAGCTCAGGCATCTGCTTGTGGTAGTCCTGGCTCTGCTCATACGTGTAGGCCGTGCGGATCAACGTTTCCTCCGCGAGCGGCTTGCCGATGATCTGCAGGCCGATGGGCAGGCCCTTGCTGCTCTTGCCGCACGGGATGGAGATGCCTGGCAGGCCGGCGAGATTCAAGGGGACGGTGCAGACATCCTGCAGGTACATCTGCAGCGGGTCTGCGATCATCTCGCCGATCTTGAAGGCCGGCGTCGGGGCCGTCGGGGCCATGATGACATCGACCTTCTTGAAGGCTTCCGTGTAGTCCTGCTGGACGAGCGTGCGGACCTTGAGTGCCTTGAGGTAGTAGGCGTCGTAGTAGCCGGCGGAAAGCGCGTAGTTGCCGATCATGATGCGGCGCTTGACTTCCTCGCCGAACTTCTCGTCGCGCGTGTTCGTCATCATCTGGACGAGGTCCTCGCCGTCGACGCGCTCGCCGTAGCTGACGCCGTCGTAGCGCTCGAGGTTCGTCGCAGCCTCAGCCGGCGCGATGAGGTAGTACGTGGAAATCGCATACTCCGTATGCGGCAGGGAGATCTCGACGACTTCCGCGCCGAGTTCTTCGTACTTCTTGATGGCCGTGCGCACGGCCTGCTCGACCTCCGGGTCCATGCCCTCGACGAAGTACTCCTTCGGCAGGCCGATCTTGAGGCCCTTGACGTCCTCGACGAGGGACTTCGTGTAGTCCGGCACCTCTGCAGCGCTCGACGTGGAGTCCATCTCATCGTGGCCCGCGATGATGTTGAGCAGGTTCGCGCAGTCCGTGACGTCGCGCGTCAGCGGGCCGATCTGGTCGAGCGAGGACGCGTAGGCGACGAGGCCGTAGCGCGAGACGCGGCCATACGTCGGCTTCATGCCGACGACACCGCAGAAGGAAGCCGGCTGGCGGATGGATCCGCCCGTATCGGAGCCGAGCGCCCAGATGGCCGTGCCAGCGGCGACGGCTGCGGCACTGCCGCCCGAGGAGCCGCCCGGCACGCAGTCGAGGTTCCACGGGTTGTGCGTCACGTGGTAGGCCGAGTTCTCCGTCGAGCCGCCCATGGCGAATTCATCCATGTTGACCTTGCCGAGGATGACGGGATTCTCGGCCTTGATCTTCGTCATGACCGTCGCATCGTACGGCGGCACGAAGTGCTCGAGGATCTTCGAGGCGCACGTCGTCTTGACGCCCTTCGTGCAGATGTTGTCCTTGATGGCACCCGGGATGCCCTCGAGGAAGGAAATCGCCTCACCCGCTGCGATCTTCTTGTCGACGGCCTCTGCCTGCGCGAGCGCTTCCTCGCGCGTGACCGTCAGGTACGCCTCGACGTCACCCTCGACCTCATCGATGCGGCTGAGCACATCCTGCGTCAGCTCGACCGACGTGATCTCTTTGTTGACGAGCATGTCGTGCAGGACATGCGCCGGTTTATCATATAATCTCACAATCGTTCCCTCCGTCAGTCTCAGTCCTCAAGTACCTTCGGCACCTTGAAATAGCCGTCTTCCTGAAGCGGCGCATTCGCAAGCGCAGCTTCGCGCGGCAGCGACGGCTTGACGACATCCTCGCGGAAGACGTTCTGCATCGGCAGTGCGTACGTCGTCGGCTTGACATTCTCCGTATCGACTTTGGAAAGATTGTCCATATACGTCAGGATCGAGTCCATCTGCTGGATGTAGGTCTCTGCCTTGCCCTCCGGCACCGAGAGGCGGGAGAGGACAGCGACGTTCTCCAGATCTTCTTTCGTTACTTTCATGTTTTCACCATCCAAATCAATTTGCATGTTCATACTCGTGCGGAAAAACACTTTATCATTATAACACATTATGGGGCAGCAAAAAAGAGAGCCGCCCGCAGCGGACGGCTCAGAACATCGTGATGGGGTCGATATCGATGGCGACATCGGCGCGCAGGTGGAGCTGCTGCTCCTTGAGGAAATCATGCACGGCCGGAAGGTCCGCCGTCTTGATGAGCACGACGAAGCGGTAGATACCGCGGAAGCAGGCGATGACAGCGGGCGCCGGGCCGATGACCTGATGGCCCTCGCGTCCGGCGAAGGCGAGTTCGAAGGACTTGACGAGCGCCTCCGCCTCCGCCTTTGCCTTCACCTCCGACGCATTCTGGTAGAGCAGCTTGACGAGGCGGCTGTAGGGCGGGTAGAAGAGCTCCTGCCGCAAGGCGATCTCCTTGTGGAAGAAGCCCTCGTAGTCCTGACGGATGCCGCAGGTCACAGCATAGTGCGTCGGGTTGTAGGTCTGGATGACGACCTGGCCGCGCGTCTCGTGGCGGCCGGCGCGGCCCGCCGTCTGCGTGATCAGCATGAAGCAGCGCTCCGCCGCGCGGAAGTCCGGCATGTTGAGGCTCGAGTCCGCGCTGATGATGCCGACGGCCGTGACGTTGGGGATGTCGTGCCCCTTCGCGACCATCTGCGTGCCGAGCAGGATGTCGTACTCGCCGCGCCGGAAGCTCTCGAGGATCTCCTGATGCGCGAATTTCGTCGTCGTCGTGTCGCGGTCCATGCGGATGACGCGCGCCGACGGCACGAGCGCGGCGAGCTCCTGCTCGAGCTTCTCCGTGCCTGAGCCGAAGTACTTGATATAGCGGCTGCCGCACTTCGGGCAGACGTCCGGCACGGGCTCCTGCACATCGCAGTGGTGGCACTTGAGCTGGCCGTTGCGATGGTAGACGAGCGGCAGGCCGCAGTGGCGGCAGCGGATGACCTCGCCGCAGGAGCGGCACATGACGAACGTCGAAAAGCCGCGCCGGTTGAGCATGATGATGACCTGCTGGTGCCGCGCGATCGTCTTCTCGATGAGCTCCTGCAGTGCGCGCGAGATGATGTGACGGTTACCCATGCGCAGCTCCTGCCGCATGTCGACGCAGTGGATGACGGGCAGCGGGATGTCGCCGATGCGCCGCGGCATGACGAGCAGCGTGAGCTCCCCCTGCGCCGCGCGGAAGTACGACTCAAGCGACGGCGTCGCACTTCCGAGGAGCAGCACGGCCCCGTGGACGCGCGCGATCTTCTCGGCCACGACGCGCGCGTGGTAGCGCGGCGACTCATCCTGCTTATAGCTCATGTCCTGCTCCTCGTCGAGGATGACGAGCCCGATGTCGTCGGCCGGCGTGAAGAGCGCCGAGCGCGCGCCGATGATGATGCCAGCCTCATTGCGGCGCACGCGCAGGATGGCGTCGTTGCGCTCCGCGAGGCTCAGGCGGCTGTGCACGACGACGAGGTCGTCCGGGAAGTACGATTTGAAGGCCATGACGACCTGCCCCGTCAGCGCGATCTCCGGCACGAGCACGATGACGCGGCGGCCCGCCGCCCGCACGCGCTCCGCGAGCTCGATGTAGACCTGCGTCTTGCCACTGCCCGTGACGCCCTTCAGGAGGAAGCCCTGATACCGCGCCGCATCGATGGCAGGATAGACCTGCGCGACGACCTGCTGCTGGTCCTCCGTTAAGGCGACCTCTTCTTTTGAGGCTCTGGCATCGCGGTAGCTGTCGCGCAGCACGCGGCGCTGACGGATCTCGGCGAGGCCTGCCGCTTCGAGGTTGTGGACCGTCGCGAGGCTCACGTGCTGCGCTTTGAGCGCGGCGAGCGGCACCTCCGGCGTCTGCTGCAAGAGCTCTAAAAGATGCGCCTGCGCCTTCTTGCGACGGTACGAATCGAGCAGCCCCGGCGTGACTTCGCCGCAGAGCACGACGATCTTCTCGTACTGTGCCGCATCGCGCTTCTGCGCCTCGTAGACCTTGCGGACGATGTGGTACTTCAAGAGCTTCGCGAGCAGGTCATCGAGCTCTTCCTGCCACTCGGGCAAGGCCCGTCGGAGCTCCGCTTTCTTCTGCGGGCCCTCGCGCAGCAACGTATCGTAGATGGCGCGGCAGCCCCGCATCGCAAGCATCATGTGGTCCGGCTGGCTCTCGTCCGCCTCGTAGCGCACGGTAATGCGCAGGCCGCTCTTGCCCGGCATGAAGAGCCGCATGATCTCCGCCAGCGAGCAAAGGTAGAAGTCCGAGAGCCAGCGCGCGATCTCGATCATCTGCGGCGAGAACCAGCACTCCTCGTCGACCGCCGCGATGACGTCCTTGAGCGTGATGTTCTCGGGCGCCGCCGCGAGCTCATGCGTCTCGACGACGAAGCCTTCGACCTTGCGGCTGCCGAACGGCACGAAGACGCGCCAACCCGCCTCAATCTTCGAGAGCTCCTCTGGCACACGGTACGTATAGGCCCGCGCAATGCTCTTGACGGGGATATTCACGAAAACATCGGCTGTCTTCATCGACTCTTCTCTTCCTTCCTGAAATGCTAAGCTGCTGGATTGTATCTCTCTATTATAAGGGTTCCCCATCCCGCGGTCAAAAGACTACTCGACCGCCAGCCCGATATCGCTGCGCAGGCCGATGGCCTCGGCGATGTGCTGAGGGCCGAGCGCTGCGGCGGCTTCCGCCCCATCCTCAGGGTTCTCGAGGTCGGCAATCGTGCGCGCGACCTTGATGATCCTGTCGTAAGAGCGGGCCGAGAGACTCATGCGGCGGAAGGCCATCTCTAAGAGCGACTGCGCCTCCCCCGTCAGCTGGCAGGTCTCCCGCAGGATCGTGTGGTTCATCTGCGCATTGCAGAAACGCCCGTAGGGCTGCAGGCGCGCGAGCTGGCGCTGCCTTGCCCGCTCCACGCGGCCGCGTATCGTCGCCGAGTCCTCGGCGCGCCGCTTCGAGGCGAGCTCCTGATAAGCGACGCGCGGCACGCGGATGTGGATGTCGATGCGGTCGAGCAACGGCCCCGAGATTTTGCGCGTGTAGCGGCGGATCTCGCTCGGCGAGCACTCGCAGCTGCGCCCCCCCGACTCGTCGCCATAGTAGCCGCAAGGACAGGGATTCATCGCACAGATCAGGATCATGCTCGACGGGAACGTCAGCGTCGCATGGATGCGCGAGATCGTCACAGCGCGGTCCTCGAGCGGCTGACGCAAGACCTCGAGCGTCGCCTTCGAGAACTCCGGCAGCTCGTCGAGGAACAGCACGCCGTGATGCGCGAGCGTGACCTCGCCGGGCCGCGGTACGCTGCCGCCGCCGATCATCGCGACCATCGACGTCGTGTGGTGCGGACTGCGGAATGGCCGCTCCTGCACGAGGCCGCCGCCCTGTGGCAGGAGGCCCGCGATGCTGTAGATCTTCGTGACCTCGAGGGCCTCCTCACGCGAGAGGCGCGGCAGGATGGAGCTCAGGCGGCGCGCTAGCATCGTCTTGCCTGACCCCGGCACGCCAATCATCAAGAGATTGTGGCCGCCCGCCGCCGCGATTTCGAGCGCTCGCTTCGCTTGGAACTGCCCCTGCACATCGGCAAAGTCATCGCGAAGCACCGGGGCCGCTTCTTCCATAGACGGCACAGCTGGCGTAAGTGACTCCTGCCCGTTGCAGAACTGCACGACCTCGTGCAGGCAGTCGATCACGTAGACTGTCACGCCCTCGACGAGCAGCGCCTCATTGGCATTGCCGCGCGCAACGAAGACCGAGGTCAGCCCCTTCTCGCGCGCGGCGATGACCATCGGCAGGATACCGCGCACCGGACGGCACTCGCCCTCGAGCGAGAGTTCCGCCGCAAAGAACGAGGTCTGGAGGCAGTCTGCCGGCACGACGCCGTAGGCCGCCAAGAGGCCCACAGCAATCGGCAGGTCGAGTCCCGGGCTGTCCTTGCGGATGCCGGCCGGCGCGAGGTTTATCGTGACCTTCTCCTGCCGCAGCTGGATGCCGGAATTGCGTATGGCCGTGCGCACGCGCTCCTTCGACTCGCGCACCGCTGTGTCGGGCAGCCCGACAATGTCAAAGGCGGGCAGTCCCGCCGCCGAGTCGACTTCCACCGCGATGATGAGACCGTCGACGCCCATCGTCGTGCCGCCAAATGATCTTGCAAACAATCGCTCCCCCTCCAATCCTCTTTTTCCTCATCTCTTTTCTCACATAATCTGTCATGTCTCAAAGGCGCCAGGCAGATGCTCAATCTGCCAGCGCTCTCCTGCGCGATAGATTTCAATGACATCAAAACGACAGAGACAACCTTCAAGATGTCTCTGCCGCAAGAACCAGTGCGCAGACTGGATGATCTTCTGTTGTTTGCGATAGTCGACAGCAGCTGCCGGCCGGCCGAAGCGCTGCGTGCGCCGCGTCTTGACCTCGACAAAGGCCAGCATCCGCCCCTTGCTGGCCACGATGTCGATCTCTCCGCGCGGCGTGCGAAAATTGCGCGCAAGAATCTCGTAACCAGCCCGCTCTAGAAAAACGGCCGCGGCCTCTTCGCCCTGACGGCCAATCGTCGTCGTGTCCATAAGCCTCTCCGCATTCCCTATGATTGCCAAAATAATTATCAAACAATTCGTATAGTTCTATTATACGGGCTGCGGGGAAATGCGTCAAGCTTCATGGACGCCATCGTCACACATCAAAATCGTAGGCGATGGAACGCACGGGCTCGAAAGAGCGGCGGTGAATCGGGCACGGGCCGTACTTCTTGAGCGCCTCGATGTGCTGCGCCGTGCCGTAGCCCTTGTGCTGCGCGAAGCCGTACTCCGGGTAGATCTTGTCGTACTCATCCATGAGGCGGTCACGCGTGACCTTCGCGATGATCGAGGCCGCCGAAATCGAGGCGGACTTCGCATCGCCCTTGATGATCGACTCCGAGGGCATCGGCAGACGGTCGAGCGGCACCGCGTCAATCAGGACCTCCTGCGGCGCAGGCTGCAGCGAGAAGATGGCCTCGTACATGCCGTTGATTGTCGCCTGATAGATGTTGACGCGGTCGATCGTCTGCGCGTCGATGAGCGCCGTGCCGACCGCGATGGCCTTCTCCTGGATCTCATCGAAGAGCTCCTCGCGGACCTTCGCCGAGAGCTTCTTCGAGTCGTTGAGCTTCGGCAGGCAGAGGTCGTGCGGCAGGATGACGGCCGCCACCGAGACCGGCCCCGCAAGCGGGCCGCGGCCCGCCTCGTCGACGCCCGCCACGATCTCGTGGCCGCGCGCCCAAGCAGCGTGCTCGTAGGCGTAGAGCTTCAGCAGGCGCTCATGCTCCGCCTGCGCCTTTTCATAGCGGCGCACGAGGCGCGCCGCCGCCTTGCGCGGGTCCTCGCGGCAGGCGGCGAGGAATTCCTCACTGACCGGGCCCGCCGTCAAAGCTGCCTCGAGCTCCTTTATCGTGCAGTCTGCGACAGCCTTCATGCCTCATCCCCCCGCTCTTCACCGGCCGGTTCCGTTGCAGGGGCCTGCGGCACCTCATCGAGCGTGACAAGGCCGAGCTTGCCACTGCGGAACTCCGTCAGCACGATGTTCTGCGCCTTCTCGAGGTCGACCACGCCGCCCTTGACGAGGCAGCCGCGCTTGCGGCCAATGGCCTCGAGCAGCGCCAGCCCGTCTTCCGGCATCTCGCCCTTGAACTTGAATCGCTCCTGCAAGCGCTCCGGATAGTCGCGGCGCATGACCGAGAGCAAGAGCGCCGTGACCTGCTCGCGGTCGTAGATTTCATCGTTGATCGCGCCCGTGAACGCGAGCTTCAGGCCGACCGTCTGGTCCTCGAACTTCGGCCAGAGGATGCCCGGCGTGTCGAGCAGGTCGAGCGCCGCGCCGATCTTGATCCACTGCTTCGCGCGCGTCACGCCCGGCTTGTCCGCCGCCTTCGCCTTGACCGCACCGGCCAGGCGGTTTATGAGCGACGACTTGCCGACATTCGGGATGCCGAGGATCATGCAGCGCGCCGCGCGCGGACGACCGCCAGCCTTGACGAAGCGGTCCGTCTTCGGACGCGCGAGTTCCTCCGCCTTCGCGACGAGCTGCTTCATGCCGCGTCCCTTGACCGAGTCAATCGCAACCGCCGGAATGCCCTGCGCGCGGAAATACGCGAGCCAGCGCTTCGTGCTCGCCGCATCCGCGAGGTCCGACTTGTTGAGCGCGATGAGCCTTGGCTTGCCCTTGATGATCTCGGCGAGCATCGGGTTGGCACTGCTCGCCGGGATGCGCGCATCGAGCAGCTCGATGACAACATCGACGAGCTTGAGGTTCTCCTCGATGAGCCGCTGCGCCTTCTTCATATGGCCAGGGAACCACTGGATTCCCGGCAGGTCATTTCTTGTTTCTTTATCCATCTGTATCCTTATTCCTCCAAAATCTGCCCCATGGTGGGCAAGCCCATTTTCTCATCAACCGAGAGGTGTTTCCTTATAATAGAGAAAGACAGCTGTACCAACTTGTACAGCTATCTTTATTGTATCGGACTTCTTGCGCCTTGTAAAGTCAGGACAGTACGGGGCGCCCTCCCGAATATCATTTGTTCATCTCAATGTCATCAGTCCGGCACTACGAGTCCAGAGAGTGTAGAACAGTCTGTGTAAATCGGTATTGCACGAATATGCTTCATGACCTATACTGATGGTAATCGAAGATAAGGACGGACTGCTAGTATAGGGATGCAAGGGTTCCATTTTGTGAGGGAGGAGTTCTATGCCAACAATCAAATGGCTACTGAAGGAAAGTGGCCTGAGTAATCTGCGCTTACTCACCAGCTTTAATCACATCAACAGCCCCATTCGAAGCGTGAATGTTTTGGATAATCCAGATGTCAGCAAGTGGTTCAAGAAGGATGAGTTGATTTTAACGACAGGCTTTATATTTCTGGACAACCCAGAATTGCAGCGCAGTATTGTCCGCGACCTGAAAGAATTCGGATGCGCTGCACTTGCCATCAAGATTCGTCGTTACTTTCGGTCAATTCCAGAAGCCATCCTGGATGAAGCGGCAAAACTCGACTTCCCGATCATCGAGTTGCCTTTCTTCTACGGTTTTTCTACCATTTCTCAGGTTGTTTTCAATCAGCTAGATATCGAAGCGCATGCTCTGCCGATTGCACGGCAAGAATTCATCCAAAATTTCATGGATGATGTACTCAACCGTTCCTCTTGGGATGACCTGTTACAGAAACTCGCTGATTTCCTAGAAATGCCGGTAAGCCTGGTTGATGAACAAGAAATGCCACTCTGTTCTATTGCTCCAACAAATACGCTTCCAGATGATGAGTGGTTTCAGCGAATCATGGAAAATGCTTACAGCCAAGGTGTCACTGCCATAGAAAAACTAATGCTGAAAAACGCTACACACAAAATGCAGAGCATGGATCTTCCCAACCAAATGGGGAGACTTCTGATTTTTTATAAAAAAGATCAGGCGATTCCTCCAGAAGATTTCTGGCAATGTATCTTAAGACTATTAGCACTCGCCTTCGAGCAACAGAACTTCAGCCTTCAGAATCGCGAACATCATTCGTCTTTCTTTCTGCGTGTAGTCATGCAGAAACAGAAACTGACCGAACAGGAAATCAAGAATCTCTGCCTCTTTTACGGATTTGATTTTCACAAATCATGGATTTGCCTGACAACCAATCTGCCAGCGGTAAAAGGGCTTTCCAATGATATGATGTCCAAGATGAAGCAGGATGTCCTGCAAACAGCGGCTGGATTCTCTACTCCCTTCATCTGCACGAACAATAACATATTCTGTTGCTTTTTCTTATTCCCTACGGATTGCCATCCTCTCAAAGCGCTGCATACAGTACGCCAATTCGCTCGAGGACTGATAAAGAAATGGAAACCATATGCAAATTCTCCTATCCCCATCGGTATCAGCAGCTGCCATAACAGCGTAGCATCGATTCGCCAGTCCTTAGAGGAAAGCCTGACAGCACTGAATACCAATACCAAAGATACTGGTTCAATCCGCTCATACCTGCATCTCCTCCCTGCTCTTATGATAGGTAATCACCCCCAAAATCAGGCTATCCTGATCCGCAATTTCCTAGAGCCTGTCCTCCAATATGATCATGAGCATCATACCAATTTAACAGGAACACTCCGTGCTTATCTAAACGCAAACTACAATGCCAGCCTGGCAGCAAAGTCGATGTATCTGCACCGGAATACAACCATCAACCACATCGAGAAAATAAAAGAACTGCTGGACATCCAGTTTGACAACGCAGAAGAAAATCATCTGATTTACCTTGCGCTTCTCGCTCTCGATATCCAACAGTAAACTCCAGTGAATTCTTTTATTTTATAGGTTCATATGTCCGTGCGGAATCCTGCACCAAGCGAAGTATATTTCATGAGGAAATAATACGCTATACCCCCAATAAAAAATCCGAGGCACCATGCCAGCTTAACCTCTAGGAAAGCGGCGACAGCTCCTAGGCACATGGCAAGGATAGCGGCTTTATTGTATCCCGGCATAGATTCTTTTGAGGAATAAATCGTCGCAATATCAATTTCTTGCTTGCGCAGAATGTAGTACTCAATCAAGAGTATGGCAACAATTGGACCGAGGAATGCGGAATAGATGAGGATGAAGTAGGTCAACCCCATAGCCGAAGAATCCTGCACTAAGATCCACGGGCAGCTGCATACAGCAAGCACGCCAGTGATGATAACCGCCATACGATAGCGTACCTTCGTCAGGAGAACCGTGACATAGGTAGGCGGCACGATATTGGCAACCATATTTACAGCGACAGCACCCATGACGATGAATGCGGAAATGAATACACTGATTGACGGATTATTAACGACCATCGGAATGGCCTTTGCTGGGTTGGAAATCCCCGTTACCGATGCGAGCATAGCGCCGATGCAGAGGACGGTTCCATAAGCCAGAGCAATCGGACAGAAATACAGCAAGCCGCGTTTTCCATGGCTGATGCCAGGTTCCAGTTCGCGTGAATAATCCGCAGCAGAAAGAAAAATTGCCGCATAGTTACCCATGAATGCCATGATGAAGCCAAAGAATTCAATTCCCCAGGTTCCTTCCGCATCAACCCACGTACTGACGATTTCTGCACTATGCTGAGATAGAAGGATATAGAAGACATAGAGCAGTGCCAGCATAATGACAACCGAGATAATCGATTCTACCCATTTGATGGCCTTGAAACCAAAGAAAGAGAGGACAATCTGCACAGCTTGCATGACGATGAAGCACATGAATTGCTGATCGATGCCAGCAACAATCTTCAGTATCTCATTCAGTGCCGTTGCACCAATCCAGCTCTGGAAACCATACCATACGATGGCAGGGATGCCGCGGAGCAGTGATGAGATGATGCTGCCTTTGGCACCGAAGGACATGCGGAGCTGCATGACATACGGGATTCCTGTCTTATAGCCAAAACTATCATTCAGAGAAAAAATCACGGATATGATTGCAATGGCAATGAACGCCGCCGCCAGTGTCTGGTAGATATTCATCATGGCTGTACCCGCAACGACAAGACTTCCACCGAGAGTCATATTACCGAGATTTACACCATCTCCGAGCCACATCGACATATAGTTCCACGGATTGAGCTTCCGTTCCTCCGGCTTCTTGGGCAGCAGTGATTCATCGATTCCTGCTGCCTTGTTTATCGCTACACACATGGAGACCACTCCTTTTTCTGGTAATTCATGGTAGATTGTCATCCTTTGCACATGATCATGCGGCCACGCGGCGTGCCGATGATTTTCCCATCTCTCATGATGGTCTGTCCACGAAGGATTGTCTCATCGACAGCGCCTTTGAAGCGCGTCCCCATATAGGGGCTAACATGATGCTTGTAAAGGATATCGTCGGCTTTCAGGATGTATTCTCGATTCAGATCTATCAGTGCAAAATCTGCATCATAGCCTACCGCGATCTTTCCTTTTCCCTCAATCCGGAGAGATTTTGGCATGTTCTCACAGGTCAGCTTCATGATTCTTGCTAATGGCACTTTCCGCGCATGGTAGCCGTGCGTAAGCAGCCCTGTCAGCGTGTGCTGTACAGAAGCGATGCCACCCCATGCCTTCATGAAAGAAACGCCCTCTTTCAAAGATGGGTCGGACGGAGAGTGATCGGAGTCCACATAATCAATATCACCTGCCAAGAGATGTGCCCACATGAGTGGCTGGTTCTCCTTGCTGCGGACCGGCGGCGAGCATTTTGCCACTGGGCCGAGAGCTGCGACCTCTTCATCCGTCAGGATCAGGTACTGCCCGATCGTCTCTACTGATACATCGACACCTCTTACACGCGCTGCATTGATGATGTCGATGCTCTTGCCAAGGGATGCATGCGCGATGATCAGCTTGACGCCCGTTTCCTCGGCGAAGGTGATCATGCGCGTGATACTCTCAATCTCTGTGATGGGAGCATGTGCCGCAAAATACGCCCAGGCATCATCGCGTCCAGCTGCCGCCTGTTCAGCCCCGAGTTTTGCGGTCAGTGCATCATTTTCGCAATGGACCATGAGAGGGAGCCCGAGCTTCTTGATGATTTCCATGCCTTTAAGTGCGGAATAATCATCAATGCCCTTGAACTCTGGGATGCCGCTGTAGCAAGAGAATGCCTTGAATCCGACCACGCCACAGGCAGCCAATTCTTCGAGCCGGTCGAGATTGTCGGGCGTCAAGCCACCCCAGAACCCAAAATCCGTGTAGGAATCATGGCTGGCAATATCATATTTTTTCTGGAATTCTTCCTTATCGAGCAAGCAAGGACTGGAGTTGAGCGGCATATCGATGAATGTCGTGCCGCCACCAGCTGCAAGACCTGCGCTGCCGTCCTTGATGGTTTCCCATTCTGTACGGCCAGGCTCATCGAAATGCACGTGACCATCAAAAGTACCAGGGAACACTACTTTTCCCGTGGCATCGATTTCACGGTCTGCGGAGCCAGAAAGAGATGGCCCGATTTCAACAATCTTTTCTCCCTCGACAGCGATATCGACCTGCTGCATTCCCTCAGGAAGCATGACCTTGCCGCCACGGATCAGCAATGAATAAGTATTCGACATGGTAAAGCACCCCCATCATCCTTCTGCCCACTGTTTCTTTACGAATTTTCCAAAGCCTTTTTCACCGACCAATTTGCCATTTCGGGCCATGACTTTACCTCGCAGGATAGTGCAGACGGGAAGCCCCTGCCCTTTCATGCCGACAAAAGCAGAAATCTTATTGACATAGTACAGGGAATCTGCTGTGATTTCCCATTTGGCATCCGGGTCGAGGATGACCATGTCCGCATCGAACCCTGGACGGATGGCGCCCTTTTTGCCATAGAGTCCAAAGACACGGGCAGGGCCCTCGCCAATGGCATGGGCAATGACAGTTGGACTGATTCCCCGTTTGACAACACCTTCGCTATAGGCTGCCTGTATGGTACTCTGGATGCTCGAAATGCCACCCCATGCCCCAAAGATGCCATGCTTTTCCTCACTCTTTTCGCTGAGCTCACAGGGAGAGTGATCGGAACCGATGCAAGAAAGCGTGCCATCTTCAACATAATGCCAGAGCGCATCGACATCTTCTGCGCTGCGCAGAGGTGGTGCGCATTTGAAGAGGCTTCCATGCGCCAATACATCCTTATCGGTCATGCTCAGATAGTGCCCACAGGTCTCTGCCGTGACATCCACGCCATCGAGTTGTGCTTCCTTGATTGCCTGAGCGACCTTCGGATGGCTGACATGGCAGATATGCACTTTAGCACCAGTTTCTCTGGCACATTCGATGATATTCTGCGTCGCGATGAGCTCTGCAATGACCGGGCGTGAATCCAGGAAATCCTGCCAATCTGGCTTTGCTTTGCGCTTAGCTCGTTCTTCGCCCCATTTGATCAGGGAATAGTCCTCACAATGGAAACCGGCTCTCGCATCGAATTCCCTGAGGATCTCCATCGCTTCGCGCGCCTGACCAATGGTCAGCGGTACATAATCGGGAGAGACCGGCCCGATGAAACTCTTGAAGGCGACGCAGCCTTTTACATCGAGTTCTTTGAGGTCAGCAAAGTTATAGTCGACCAGTCCACCCCAGAAACAGTAATCGGTATAAGCCTGTGGCGCAACGATTTCCAGTTTCTTATCCATGATATTGCCATTGGTCATCGCCGGCTCATTCTGCAAGGGCATATCGATGATGGTCGTATAGCCGCCAACGATAGCAGCTGCTGTACCATGCGTGTAATCTTCGCGCCAATTATATCCTGGATCATTCAGGTGCGCATGGCTGTCAATGCCGCCAGGGAATACGTATTTCCCTTTTGCATCAATCACGTCTTTTGCCTCAAACGGCAGCCCCGGTGCAAAAATCGCGGCAATCATTTCGCCCTTCACGCCAACATTTGCGGAAAAAATCTGATCAGATGTGACAATCCTGCCATTCTTCACGACCAAATCAAACATCATCTTCGCCCCCATGATAATCACAGCTATACTAGCAGCTGTCACGCCTTACAGCGTATGGATCAAATCGTATAAGACTTCTGTCGCCTTGCCGAAGGACTCATACTCCGTATGCTCCTCCTGGCAATGACTGCGTCCATCTTTGCTCGGCACAAAGAGCATGACGGTATCATGATGCTGGCCGATGGCCAGTGCGTCATGACCAGCGCCACTTGGCATGCGGATGGCCTGGTAGCCATGTTTCTTGCAGGAATCTTCCATCATGTCCAGCATTGCACTGCTCATATCGACAGGCGTGATGCTGAGTTTTGTCTCGTACGAATACGATGCACCACATTTCGACGTTTCCTCTTCCAAAAGCGCCTGTATCTTCTTGGCAATCTTGTCGATGATCTCGTTCTTTGTCGAGCGGATATCGACACTGAAGGACATCTCCTGAGCAACGACATTCATGCCACCAGGGACGGCATGGATAAATCCGACCGTCGCCACGGTACCTGGTTCTTCAGCGCGCGCCAGATCCCCGATCTTGCTGATGACTTTCGTCGCAATATCGACAGCATCTTTGCGCATGTGCATCGGCGTCGTCCCTGCATGGTCCGAACGGCCATGTACTGTGAATAAGTAACGTTGAATGCCAACGATACAGTTGACAAGGCCAAACTCCAGTTTCTCTGCATCGAGGACAGGCCCCTGTTCAATGTGCATCTCGATATAATGGCCAATGCGGTTCTTGTCCCAGGCAGCCTCCGTAACCTTCTCTGGGTCCAGGCCATAACGCTGCATGGCGTCATAAACACTGATATCATCCCGGTCCTTGAAGCGCTTGCACTGTTCCACATCCATCTCACCAAGGATGGAATACGAACCAAAATAGCCCGTACCAAAGCGACATCCCTCTTCATCCATGAAGGCTACAACGACGAAATCCGTATCGAGCATCGCATTTTCTTCCTGCAAGATACGCGCCAACTCAATCGCTACCACCACGCCAGCGATACCATCGTAATCGCCGCCATTATATACAGAATCATAATGTGATCCGCAGACGATGGCCGGCAGGCTGCTGTCTTTGCCCTTGCGTGTGCCGATGATATTGCCGACACAGTCTTCCACCACATCAAGGCCAGCGTCTTTCATCGCTGCTTTCAGATATTCTGCCGCAGCTCTTGTTTCCTTGGAAAACGGCATACGCGTGCATCCCTTGCCCGGTGTTGCCGTAAAGGCTTTCAGGTCTTCCAGGTTCTTGCGGATGCGTGCCGTACTGATTTTCTTATCCATTGCGATTCTCCTTTATTTTCCCGGACTTGCCACAGGTCCAGGATTTGTTATAGCATCGATATAAGAGACAGCTGTCTCATCGTTGTAGACGCCTTTGTTGAATACGCCAAGGGCCTTGCTGGTGAGCATGCCAACCAGGACATCGACATCGACATTCATCAGTGTGCGGAACATACCCGAGAACCAGTCAATACCAATGAGGATGGCAACGGATTCGGTCGGAAGTCCCATCGTTGTAGCGAAGAAGGTGTAGACGACAATCATGCCACCTGGGACAACGATTGTTCCCATGCACATCAGGACGGCCAGCAAGATAGCCATGCCGAACTGCATCGGAGAGAGCGTGATTCCCGTGGACTGGCTCATGAAGAGGATGGCGAGGACATAGCACTGGACGGCACCGCAGCTATTCATCGACATCGTGATTGGACCAACGAAGTCTGTGACTTTGCGATCGACACCAAACTTTGTTACCATGTCTTCCATCTTGGTTGGCAGGCAGATTGCCGACGACGTTGTCGTCAGTGCCATCATCGACATCTTTCCATATTTGCTCGGCATTCTCATCGGATTGACGCCACAGATAGCCGCAACAGCAGGACAGTAGACAAGGAACTGGATCACATCACCGATGAGCAGGCAGCCAAGGAACTTGAGCATTGGCATGATGACGGCAAATCCCGTACCACCAGCTACATTTGCCAGCAGGCAGAAGATGCCGATTGGAGCGACCTTCATGACAGCCTTGATGATCTCCAAGATGACGCCATTGACAGCCGTCAGGAAATCCGTAACGATGGTAGTATGATGGTCACGCTGATAGATGCCTGTGCATGCACCAAAGAAGATAGAAAAGAGGATACATGGAACCATGGCGCCCGATGCCATCGATGAGAAAATATTCGTCGGCACAAAACCTACTAGTGTCTTCGTGATAGAAGTATCTGCTATCTGCGCAGTAGAAGCCGTGGTGCCAATATCGATACCAAGTCCCGGCTGGACCAAAAGGCCTAAGCCAAGTCCAAGGAAAGCAGACAACAAGGTAAAGACGACAATGCTCGCGAATACAACCAAGCCCATTTTCCCAGACCCATTCCCACCGAGTCCAGCAATGGCCCCGGCAACGGCTGTCATGACCAGTACGACAACTGACATCTGGATCAGGTTGATAAAGATATCACCAATGAATCTCAAGTTTGTTGCCCATGGGCCAACGACAGAACCAAAGATAATGCCGACAACTGTGGCAATGATGATCCACATGGTCAAAGAAAGCCCTGATTTGCCCTTCATAATATCGCTCCCTTTCTCGAAGCTTTCGTTCGTTTAAACAAAAAGAGCCTGAACAAGCCGGAAATACTCCGACAAGTTCAGACTCCCTTGTCCTCTTTCTATGCGGTTAAAAGACCAGGCTGCCGATTACTGGCATCACAGTTCTACATCACGGTTGCAGTCTTTGGAATAGATGTAGATATAGTCTTCCGTGCCAACGGCGTAGCAGCCCTGCGGGCAGTAAGAATCCATGAATACATAATCGCCCTTCTTGAGCGGGATCCACTGATCATCCAAGAGATACATGCCCTTGCCTTGGAGGAACAGCATGCCATGCTGCTGCAAATGCGTCTCTGCGTAGCCATGCGATGCACCCGGCTCGAACTTGAGGATGTGCATGTTCATATCAAAGCCAAGATCCGTTGCCGACGGCAAGAAATCTTTGCTCTGTGCATTCTTCATGCCCTCATAGTCCATGTAAGGAACATCATTGATGTTGCCGACTACTGTGTGAGCGCTCGTTCCTTCAAGTGGGATATAGCGACGGCGATAGACATAGAGTCTGGCATCTTTACCGCTCTTGTTCTCGAACGTGAATGGCTTATCTGCCGGACTGAAGATGTAGCCGCCTTCCGTCAGTTCTGCTTCTTTATCTGCATTCGTGACGCTCACCGATCCGCTTATGACATAGAGGAACGACTCGATGCCATTGCCACCAATGCCCGTGTTCTTGCCGCCTGCATGTGCCGTGACAAGATAATCAGCAAACGTAGCGCCCATCTGCGGCGTGCCGAGGATCGTGACATCACAATCCGAATAGCCCGGTACAACGTTCTTGACGAGTCCGTCCGGTTCCAGGATGACATAGCCATTGCCAATGACAGAACGATTCGTCAGGATGTCTTTACGGTAACCCGTCTGACCATTCAAGTAACTCATATCAAATACTTCCTTTCCTAGAAAACAAAAGTTTGAAATTTATTTTGGGTCGGCTGCCGCCAGGAGCTCTGGTAAGATATCCTTCATGTCGGCAACGACTTTGTAATCAGCAAAACCGAAAATCGGGGCTTTTGGATCTTTGTTGATGGCAATGACCAAAGGATCTCCCTTGATTCCCTCCGTGAACTGGATGGCACCGGAAACGCCACAGATTAGGCAGGCTTCTGGTCGGATAACCGTACCGGATTCACCAATCTGTGCCTCAAAATCAATCCAGTGCTGATCGGCCATCGGACGGCTGCCAGCAAATGCAGCATTGATTTTTTGTGCATAAGATTTTGCCAGACTGAAGTTTTCTCCTTCTATGGCGCCTTTGCCAACGCAGACCACGCGCCTTGCACCCAGAAGGTTACCTGCCGACTGGCTCTCTTCAAAGGCCAGAACCTCAAGAGCCGATGTCAGATTTTCCTTTTCGATGACCTGGATCTTCGGCGTCCCTGTCTGGGGTGCTGCTTCGTAGGAGCCTGGGATCAACGTGATGATTGCCGGCTTTGTCGTGATATCACACGTAACGAGTCCCTGACTGCCAAATGAGCTCTTGATCTGATGGACGACTACCTTGCCATCTACGGCTTCTGGCTTCAGTTCTTTGCAGGCTGCTGTCATGCCCGCGTCGAGCTTTACAGCAATACGCGAAAGCAAAGCTCTGGCCTGATGCTCCGACGGCGCAAGAATCGTCGACACATCACGGGAAGTGATGACATCTGCAATGACCTCGCTCAGCACATCCGTCTGCATTTCATCGATGCCGACCGTATGCAGGAGAATAACATCCGAAACGCCATCCAGCTTCAGTGCATCTTCATACGAAGGTGCCTGGTCATCAGCGGCGAGAACGGTGATGGTTTCTCCAGAAACTTTTGCGACTTCCTGTGCGGCAGTGACGAGCTCGGCTGCCTCCGGATTCAGACCGTTCTTGGTGATCTGTGCATAAACAACAATCTCAGACATCCTGCTCACTTCCTTCCAAAAGTTTCTGGATCTTTACGGCGATTTCCTTCGGAGTACCTGTAATCTCCTTCGCCTGCTTATTTGTCTCTGGCGCTGGATATACATCCGTGACGACAGACTTGACTTCCAGGTTCTCGAGGACGGATGGATCGCAGTCCTTCCCCGTCAAGACATGGATCTCTTTGTGGTTCGCTTTCATCTGCGCACGCAGTGTCGGGAGTTTCGGTTCATTGCAGCCAAATGGTACCGCTAAGAGGACTGGTCCTCTTGCCTTGATTTTCAACGTCCCCTGCTGCATCTTTTTGCCGATAAGCAGTGCACCGTCTCCATCCGGCTCTACGGATACGGCATCGGCGACATCCGGCATGCTGAGAAGTTCGGCGAGCATAGCACCAACCTGCCCGGTTGCACCATCACTGGATTCCGCTCCAGTGAAAACGATGTCGTATGATTTGCGTTTGACAAAATCGGCAAGTACACGAGCCGTGCCGAGTGTATCACGACCGGCAAAGCTGCGGTCGCTCAGGAGATACGCCTCATCTGCCCCAAGGGCTAGACACTTCTTCAAGGATGTCGCTGCACCATCCGGCCCCATCGTGTAGACATCGATACTGCCATCCGTTGCTTTCTTGAGCTGAGCAGCCATCTCCATCGCATTCAGATCACAGGGATTCATATCGCACGTTGCATCGATACGACGGACACTATGCGTAACCGGATCGATTTCTACATCTTCACTGACGGGAACATGTTTTATACAGATTGCTATCTTCATGCGTCATCCGCCTCATTTCTTCAACAGTCTCGAGAATGCCCATTCTTCGAGGAGCAATGTGCTTTCGCCTCGCATGATGTATTTTGCCAGATCACGGCTGACTGCCGGTGCCTCGATGACACCATTTCCGCCATAGCCCGTGGCCAGGAGATAGTTCTTGACCGGCGTGTCACCAATGATTGGCAGGAAATCGCGTGGCTCTGCACGATAAGACAGCCACGATGAACTCAGGCCTGCATCGACCAAGCCAGGAACATTCTTTTCCATCTGCTCGAACAGGAACTCAATGAAATAATCATCTGTGCCGCCGCGTTCCGGCAGTTTATCCGGGTCCCACTGGCCCGCATGCATTGGATTGTCCAGGTCCATCGACAGATGCGATTTACAGATGAAGATGTTGTTGCCGGCGCGCAACGCATAGAATGCCGGGAATTTCAGGATGGGGAATACATAGTCGAGCTTTTCAGATGGTGCCATGAAGAATGCTTCTGCCTTCGTGTGCCAGATTGGCACTTCAAGGTCGACCATCTTGCCCGTGAAGCGGCTCCACGGCCCCGTGCAGTCCACGATGACATCATAAGCTTCCTGTTTGCCTTCCGATGTCGTAATGCCAACAGCTGCTCCACCTTCTACCTTGATATCCGTAACACCAACACCGATGATGACGGTTGCGCCATTCGCTTCCATCTTGCTGGCAAAATTATTGGAAATCATCGTACCATCGAAGTACCCATCATCTGCCGTATAGCCTGCACCGATAATGGAATCCGGATCAATCATCGGAAGAATCTTCTTGATTCGGTCTTTATCCGTGATGTATTCACCCGTGTAACCTGCGGATTTTGCCAGTGCAATACCTGTCTTGATGCGTTTTTCGTCTTTTTCATCCAATGCACAGACCAGCGTGCCCGTCTTGTCAAATCCGGCCGATCCCTTTTTTTCCTGCTCCATCTTACAGTATGTCTCAAAACCATAAAGGCGGACATCCCAATAGCGATTATTCAGGGAATCATCGAACAGGCATACCGTGCCAGCTGATTTCGATGTCGTGCCAGCACCGATGCGGCCTTTTTCATAAAGCGTGACTTCTGCATCATCATAGAGGCTCAGATTATAACCAAGAGCCGTACCAGAAATACCGCCGCCGATAATGCAAATCTTCTTCTTTGCCATAATGTCTTCTCTCCTATCCTAATACAGAATATCCTATCCTTATTCTTCACTAAGGCGGCGTAAGGTGGCCGCTAAAAGGTCTGTGCCCTTAGCAAGATCATCCATATCAATAGATTCTTTCCGGTCATGACTGATGCCATCTTTACAGGGGATGAAAATCATCGCTGCATCTGTGATGTCCCCCAACATCAGGCTGTCATGATAAGCACCACTGATCATATCGAGTACAGGAAGCTCCAGTTCTTTGGCACTTTCATGCAAGAGTTCTCGGAGGCGCGGACTGCAGATGTACGGTGTATCGTTATTCAGCTGTTCCAGTTGATAGGTAACACCGCGGTTCCTTGTGATTTCATCAATCTTTCCCTGCAATGCCTCGACCAAGTCATCCTTATCCTGTGCCGAGATGGAGCGGATATCGATGGAGAAATTCGCTTGCCCCGGAATGACATTTGCTGCGCCAGGGTCCAATTTCATCGCGCCGACTGTTCCCGTGATGTATTCACTATCTGAGGCTTTCGCTAAGTGCTCGAGTGCCAGAGCAATCTCAGCTGACGCCATAAAGGCATCGCGGCGATCCTCCATACTCGTGCCGCCGGCATGCGATTGAATGCCATGAATCTCGCATCGCAGATTTGTCGGTGCACAAATGCCAGTGACAATACCAACAGAGATGCCCTTGTCCTGCAAGATCCTGTTTTGCTCGATATGCAGCTCAAGACTTGCGTGGACCCTCGGCTTTGTAGAAAAGTCTCGATTGAATCGCTCTGGCTCAAAACCATCATGGCTGAGGACATCAAAGATGCTCTCACCAGCCATATTTCTTGCGTCCTTTAAATCTTGCTGATGAATGCGACCAACAATCGCGCGACTGCCAATACAGCACATCCCGAAACGACTCATTTCCTCTCCAGCATAAGCATTGACGAAGATACTCCGTTTCGGCTGATAGCCATCACTTTTCATCATGCGGATAACTTCCAAGGCTGCGAACACACCAGCCATTCCATCATAGCGCCCACCATGCGGAACCGTATCGATATGTGAACCGGTCCAGACAGGAGGGCATTCTGGATGACGCCCTTTATATTCTCCATAGATATTGCCGACGCAATCCTCATGGATCTCAAGGCCGAGGTCATGCATTTCTTTCTTTAAATATTCGCGAGCTCGATAGAACTCCTTTGTATAGACGGCTCGGGTTGTACCTTCTCCAGGCGTTGCATTGAAGGTATCGATTCTCATTAGCCAATCATTCAATTGTGCTGCATCTGCTTTCATAAAATCGTACCTCCTAAATAGACAAAGCGACGCATAAGTAACATTTTACTTTACTAATGCGCCGCTGCATCTTTTATATCGCCTTTTATGGTTACAGTATAGCGGGAATGCGCTTGCTTAACAATATACACACTGCATATTTTAACTGTATACAATTAGGCATATTGTATACTATAAAAATCAAGCCATGAATCTTTGAACGAATCTTTGCCGTTTGAGTCCCCATACATGCAAGGAACATCTTTTGCCTAATTCTAACATGACATGGTACAATAGAATCAACGATACCAATCCAGAACGACAAACAAAATCAGGAGTGATTACCATGAAAAGATATGCCCTTATCCCCGCGCTTGCCCTTGCAGTCGGCGCTGTCTCCCTTTCCGCGATGCCGGTGGCCTCTGCCTCTTTCGGCACGGGCATCGGCGTCTCATTCCCGACCTCAGGCTCGCACAGCAGCGAGATCGTGCCGTCATATGCGGCCTTCAGCTTCGACAATATCGTCGAGGAGCTGACCGTCGAGGAGAAGCACGGCCGGCTCGTCATGGAGCTCAAGGTCACGAATGACGGCGACAGCGACTACTCCGTCGCCCACCGCGACGGGCAGGTCTACGACTTCGCCATCCTCGACAAGAACGGCAAGACGCTCTACCGCTGGTCGGACGGCATGGCCTTCACGCAGGCCCTGACGAGCTCTTCCGTCGCCGCCCACAAGAGCGAGGTCTACACGGCCGAGCTCGACCGCAAGGCCTACCGCAAGATCAAGGACGACGCGGTACTCGTGACGGCCTGGCTTGTCGACACGCCCTATAAGCTCACGACGCGCATGCCGACCAAAGTCGGCAGCTCCACGCCCGTGACCCTGCACGGTGGCATCGTCATCGGCAACGGCCCCTGGTATGACGACTGAGCCACGCCCAGAGCCCGCGCCATATGTGACAAAACGCCATGGTTATGCTATATTATAGGAAAATAGTTTACAACCTGTATGTATCTTTGCAAAGGATGTGTATCATTTTTGGACAATACTGACGCGGGCCTATTGCTCGTCTTACTCCTGTTACTGCTGCTGGCCAACGCCTTTTTCTCGCTCATCGAGACGGCCCTCACAGAGAGCCACCGCGGACGGCTCGAGAAGCTCGCCGAAGACGGCAATCAAGATGCCGAGGCAGCGCTCGGCCTGCTCGAGAACGTCGAAGCGCCGCTCTCGCTCGTCCAGGTCGGCATCACGCTGACTGGCATCCTCATGGGCATCTGCACCGGCGCCTTCATCGCACCGTACCTCGCCAGCTTCATCGCCTTCCTGCCGCATGCCACGACGATTGCCATGCTCTTCAGCATCGTCGTCGTGACGTACATCACCCTGCTCTTCAGCGAATTCCTGCCGAAGAAGAAGGCCGCACAGAACCCTGAGCACATGCTCATGAAGTACCATGGCATCGTCGCAAGGCTTACGCGCCTCGCGCGCCCCTTCATCCGCTTCCTGTCCGGCTCTGCGGGCGGCGTCCTCCTGCTGCTCGGCATCAACCCGCACGTCGAGGACACCGTCACCGAAGACGAGGTCAAGGACCTCATCGAGCAGGGCACTGAGGACGGCACCTTCGAGAAATCCGAGCAGGCCATGGTCGACCGCATCTTCCACATGAGCGACCAGACCGCCTACTCCCTGATGACGCCGCGCACCCAGATGCTCTGGCTCGACCTGACCGACTCCCTGCGCCACAACCTGCGCATCATCCGCGAACATCCGCAGAACGTCTTCCCCGTCGGCCGCGAGAATCTCGACGACTTCTGCGGCGTGCTCTACGCCAAGGACCTCCTCAACGCCTCGCTCGAGCGCAAGTCCCTCGACCTCGCGCAGTACATCCGCAAGCCCATGTTCGTGCCGCGCTCGATGGAGACCTTCCGCGTGCTCGCCAAATTCCGCGACACCGGCATCCACGAGGCCATGGTCCTCGACGAGTACGGCGGCGTCGTCGGCTTCATCACCCTCAACGACATCCTGCAGGAGATCATCGGCGACTCCATGTCCAACGTCGAGCCCGACCCGATTCAGTTCACCCCACGCGACGAGCACTCCTGGTACGTCGACGGCCTCTGCTCCATCGACGACTTCAAAGAGCGCTTCGACATCGCCGAGCTCCCCGACGAAGACCACGACCACTACCAGACCATGGGCGGCTTCTTGACCTCCTACTTCGGCTACATCCCAAAAGTCGCCGAGAAATGTGAGTGGAACGGCTTCACCTTCGAAGTCGTCGACATGGACCGCGCCCGCATCGACAAAATCCTCGTCACCCGCGAGGAAAATACCGACGCTGCCCCCGCAGCGCCGTCCGATGCAAAAAAAGAGAGCGACAAGTAAATCACCATAAAAAAAACGAGACTGCAACCTGGATGCAATAGCATCTGGTCTACAGTCTCGTTTTTTTAATTCAGCGACTCAAGAAATCCGCAAGCTCGTGCCGTCATAAAGCATGAACAAGATGCTCTCCTTGACCTCTTTCCCGACGATGGACTCGACGGCCTCGCGGTAGAGCTCGATCTGCTTGGCGTAGTGGCGGCGGATTTTTTCGGGGGTGGTGTCGCGGTCGGTCTTGTAGTCGAGCAAGATGAGGCTGCCGTCGGCTTCTTCGAAGAGGACGTCGATGACGCCCTGGACGAAGATCTTCTCGCTGCTGCCTGCGTAGGTGGGGTTGACCTCGCCGACGGGGATCATGCGGCTGAAGGGCAGCTCGCGCCAGACGCGCACGGCCTGCTGCATGCGCTGGCCGAGAGAGGACTGGCAGAAGGATTCGATGCTCGTGTAGTTGACGGCATCCTCGTGGCCAGCGGCAATCATGCCGGTGACTTCCATGCGGGCAACCTGTGCGCGCAGGCCCTCGCGCGTGAGGTCGCCGTGCAGGTCGAGGTTCTGCAGGATGCTGTGCATGAGCGTGCCGCGCTCGGCTGGGGAGAGCCGCCCCTTCTGCTGCAGGAACTGCGGGCGGCGCCAGACGGGCGGCGCTGCCGGTGCGACGGGCAGCGCCGCCGGCTCGTCTTCGCGCAGCGACTCGGCAAAGCGCTGCTTGATTTCGGAGACGGTCATCTTAGCCGTGATGCCCGGTAGTTCTTCGGCATCGTAGTGCCAGCTCAGACGCTTCTCGACGAGTTCGCGCTCGGGCGAGGCCGGCAGCGCCCTGCCCTCGCGCACGGACTGCAGGGTCGCATCGAGCTCTTCCTGCTCCTCCCTTGGCTGTATCGCCTCGGCGCTGAGCAGGTTGACAGCAAAGTGAGCCGCCGGCTCGACGGCATCGAGCATCTCGCCCCAGTCCACGCCGGCCGCCTCGCGGATGGGGGCACCGTCGGTATGGCGCGCCACGGCCGGTGCAATCCAGTCGAGATAGCTGTCCGCCTCGCGGATCATATCGTCCGGCAGGGCGAGCTCGCGGCTGTCGAGGCTGCGCGCATAGCGGGCGGCCTGCTTTTCCCATTTGGCCGCGGCCAGGGTGCCCGTCAGGATGAGTTTTTCGCGCGCGCGCGTCATGGCGACGTAGAGCACGCGCATCTCCTCGGCCTTGGTTTCGGCAACGATGCGCGCACCGATGGCCTGATACGGCAAGGTGTCGTACATCTGCCGCCCGACTGTCGAGCGCTCGACGAGGCGCGGGCCGATGCCGAGCTCCTTGTGCAGCAGGAAGGTGCCCCTCGCGTCGAGCTGGTTGAAGCCCTTAGCGATGTCGGCGACGATGACGACGGGGAATTCCAGTCCCTTGCTCTTGTGGATGCTCATGATGCGCACGACGTCCTCGCTGGCGCCGAGCGTGCGCGCGACGGAGAGGTCCGTGTCGCGCTTGCGCAGGTCTTCGAGAAAGCGCAGGAAGCGGAAGAGCCCGCGGTAATTCGTCTTCTCGTACTCGGCGGCGCGGTCAGCGAGCATGCGCAGATTGGCCTGGCGCAGCAGGCCGCCCTTGAGGCCGCCGACGTAGTCGTAGTAGCCCGTCTCGCGGTAGAGCTTCCAGATGAGCTCCGGCACGCTGTGGCTCACAGCGTAGCTGCGCCAGCGGTTGAGGGAGGCGCAGAAGTCGGCCGCGCGGTCGGCGAGCCCCTCCTCGAGCGGCGTCTCCGGCGAGTGGCTACGCAGCAGGGCGCCGAAGAGGTCTTCATCGGGGACGGACATGCGCAGGCGCGCGAGCTCCTCCATCGTGAAGCCGCCAATCGGTGAGACGAGCACGGCCGCCAGTGGGATTTCCTGCCGCGCATTGTCGATGGTCTTCAGCAGGGCGAGCACGAGCCGCACCTCATTGGCCTCGAAATAGCCGCCATCGACGTCGGCATAGGCCGGGATGCTGTTCTTGCGCAGCAGTTCGAGCAGGGTATTCGCCTTGCCCTTGACGGCGCGCAGCAGCACGGCGATATCGCGGTACGCGAGCGGACGGTAGCCGCCCGCATCCTTGTCGAAGACGCGGTAGCCCGACTCCATGAGACCTGCGATGCGGTCCGCGATGTGCTGGGCCTCGAGCTCGAAGCCCTCAAGCTCCTCGCCGCCCGTCTCATCTCCCGCATCTGCCGCCTGACTGAGTCCCTCTACGGGCTGCTCCGGCTCGCCGCGCAGGATGATGTCAAGCTCCATGGGCCCCTTGAGCGTATGCTCGGCCTCTGGATACGAAGCGCCCGGATAGAGCCGGCTCTTCTCGTCGTACTCAATCTCCATGGCCTCGCGCGTCATGACCTGGTCGAAGATGAAGTTGATCGGCGCGAGGACCTCGGCGCGGCTGCGGAAGTTCTGCTTCATCGTGATGAGCTGGTCCATGTCCTCTGCGCCCGGGTTCTCGGGATAGGCGTCGTACTTCGCCTGGAAGAGGTATGGGTCGGCGAGGCGGAAGCGGTAGATGCTCTGCTTGACATCGCCGACGGTGAAGCGGTTGTCCGCGCGCGCGATGAGGTTCAGGATGGCCTCCTGGACACCATTCGTATCCTGGTACTCGTCGACCATGATGACGGCATACTTCTCGCGCAGGTCCTCCGCCGCATCCGTGCGCAGTGCCTTGCCCCGCTCGCCGCGGAAATCTGCCTCAGAAGCTCCAGCAAGCGCCTCCGAGTCGCGGCAGAGCACGGCGAGCGCGAAGTGCTCGAGGTCGCTGAAATCGAGGACATTGCGCTCCTTCTTGGCCGCCTGCAGTGCGTCGATGAAGGCTGTCGTCAGGTCGACGTAGCGACGCACGGTCGCGCTGCACGCCCTGATATCTTCCAGCACGGATGCCTCCATCTCGGCCAGATAGCGGTCGCGGGCATCCGTGAAGATCTTCTTGGCCTCGTCACGGCTCTTCTCGAAGGCCTTGCGGATGTCCGGGAAAGCATCGCGCAGCGCCTCATACTTCTTGCCGCGCAGCACGGGCTGCTTCCATCCCTTAGCCGCGGCGCAGAGCGCATCCCAGCCGCCCGCCTTTTTCTCGGCAAGCGCCGTGCGGTAGACTGTCTGCACCTCTTCGAGCTTCTCGATGCAGCTCTGCAGGTATTCGACATACGGCTGCCAGGCCGCGAGCAGAGCCGCCTCTTCCGCCTCAGGGCGGCCACCCGTGCGGACAAGCGCGCAGGCCGCCTCATAGGCATGGATGCTGCGCTCAATCTCCCGGCCCACCGCCTCCACGATGGTCGCGGTCCATGGCGTCTGCCAGAAGTCCGCCGCCTCTGCCTCATAGCGCTCCTGTTGCTGGCGCAGCCACGCCTTCGGGAACGGCTGGCTCTGGCAGAAGTGGTAGAGCTTGAGCACGGCTTCGTAGACGGCCTCATCGCCGTGGTCGTCACCGTAGTCGTCGACGAACTCGAGGAAATCCTGCCACTTCGCCTTCCCCGCCTCGTCTTCTGGCATCTTATAGGAGCTCTCGAGCAGTTCCTCGAGCACATCGCGGCGCATCAGGACCATCTCCTGGTCGCTGGCCAGCCGGAACTGCGGGTCGACGTCGATGGCGTCGATGTTCTGGCGGATGACCTTCTGGCAGAACGCGTGGAACGTGCAGATAGAGGCGCCGGACAGCAGGACAATCTGGCGCTCGAGCCAGGCAGCTGTCTCGCGGTCATCCGTCTCCAAGAGCTTCTTCTGCAGGGCCTTGTCGATGCGCTCGCGCATCTCCGTCGCCGCCGCATTCGTGAACGTCACGACGAGCATCTCGTCGACGCTGCACTCGCGCGCCAGGAGCTGCGCGATGATGCGGTCGACGAGCACGCGGGTCTTGCCGGAACCGGCCGCCGCTGCGACGAGGATGTTGCGGTGGCGCGCCTCAATCGCTTTCTTCTGATCCTCTGTGTATTGCATCGAGCAAATCTTCCTTTCCTGTACACGAAGCCATCTTCTCTTCCAGCACCGCATCGTCCTCCGGACCGATGTCGCGGTACGCATAGCCCTCGATGTCGGGGTCGAAGCCGCAGACATCGCGGTATTCGCAGTAGGTGCAGGCCGTCTGTTCCTTCTTCGCCTTGAGGCGGTACGGGCTCGCGCTGATATCGCCGCCGAGGATGGCCCGGCCCGTATCGCGCAGGATGTAGTCGACGTACGCGAGCATGAGCTCGAACTCCTCCGGCTTGCGGATGTAGCCGCGCTTCCTGCTGTTGCTGTCGAAATCCATGACGGGCTTGCCATCAGGGCCGATGACGTCCTTCTTCTTCTCGTCCTTGACCTTGCTGAGTCCCGGCTTGATGAAGGAGAAGCTCGCGTCAATGGCCTTGGCGACGTCGAGGTCGGCCAGCACCCAGCCCGGCATGCGCAGTTCGGCATTGATGCGCTTCTCGAGCTCTGCCTGCGTGTACTTCTGCCGCGTCTGCAGCAAAGGATTCTGCAGGAACGCGTAGAGGATGCCGGCCGGCAGGCGCTTCTCCCCCTTCTCCTTCAGGAGCTCGCGCCCAACCATCATGTAGACGAGCAGCTGCAGCCTGAGGCCGTAGTAGACCTCGAAGAGATTGATGGCGACATGGCCCGTCTTGTAGTCGAGGATCAGGTAGTACGGCGCGCACTCGTGCAGGTCGAGGCGGTCGATCTGCCCCTTGAACGAGAGGGCGTAGCCGTCGCCGAGCGGCAGTGGCTTCAGGTGGACCTCGTCGTCCGGATGGCCGAACGCCTCCTCGAAGAAGGCCGGCTGGAAGGCCGAGACGGCCGCCCAGGCCGACAGATGGCCGACGGCCTGCTCCGCCGTCTTCTCGATGCGCTTCTTGAGGTGGCGGTAGTTGTCGCGGCTCAACAGGATCTCGCTCTGCAGACGCGGCGCCAGCGTGTTGACGAGCTCCTCGCAGAGCGCGGCGCGCTTTTCTTCTGGCACATCCTGCCAGCGATTCGCGTAGTCGCGCTTGACGATACTGCCGTACTCCTTGAGCACGGCATGCAGCAGCTGCCCGAGGTCCATTGAGCGGAACTGGTATTCGCGGCGCTCCTGCAGCTTCAGGCCGTAGGCCGCGAAGTGCGCAAAGGGGCACTGGCGGAACTTCTCGAACTGCGTCACGCTGCCGCGCAGGACCGTGCCTTTGGCAAAGATTTGCTCCGCCAGTTCCTTCGGTATCCTGCCCGCGCCCGACCGCGCAAAGAGGCCTGCGAGGGCGAGCTGCAGCGGACGCTGCCACTCCTTTTGCCCCATGGCCCAGTTGTAGACATCGCGCCAGCAGGGCTGCATCGCCTGGTGCTCGCGCTCGCCGCGCAGGGCATTGGCGAGGCCAGAGAGAGCCGGACGCGGTGCCGCCAGCAAGAGATCGTCATCGCGCCGCACGGTCTCCAGCGGGATGGAGAGGAACGCGGCCTTCGGGAAGAGCTCGCGCATCTTCTTGACGAGCGGCGACGGCTGCAGGCCATTGCCCTCGGCATCGGCCAGCGCATAGGATATCCAGAGGTAGTCGCGCGCCTCGGTGAAGCCGCGGTAGAGCAGGAATTTCTCGCCGAAGCTCTTCTCGTGACCGCCGCGCGAGATCGTGTGCTCCTCCTCACCCTCTTTCTGGAAGGCGGCCAGTGTCTCCGCGATGTGCAGGCGGTCGGCATCCGAGAAGATGCCCTGCTCGCGCACGCGGCGCGGCATCGTCGCGGCGTCCGCGCCGAGGATGTAGAGGCCGCGCATGTTGTCGAGGCTGTTCTGATCGAAAGAGGCCAGTGTCACGTAGTCGAGTCCCGGCGGGATCAGCGAAATCTGCAGGGCATCGAGGCCGTCGCTGAGGACAGCCTCGTAGTCGGACAGCGTCATCTTCTCTGTGCCACTGACCTCGACGAGCTGGTCGAAGAGCGCCATGCTGTCGTCCCAGAGCTGGCGGTGTTCCGCCGCGTCGGCGAGTCTTCCCTCCCGCTCGGCGACCTCCGCCCACTCCTGCAGGCGGGCCGGCACCTCGAGCTGCACGAGGAAATCGTAGAGCGCCAGCGTGTAGCCGCGGACATCATCGGCCGCGCGCAGGGCGTCCTCCAGCGCGGAGAGCGCCTCGACGGACTGGCGGCGCAGCGAGTCGATGAGCGCGAGCGTCGAGGCCGTATCCTCGTCGACCTGCTCGCCGTCGTCTAGGCTGTAGCGGCGGTGCCAGTCCCAGGGCTCCTGCTGCTGCCAGCGCTTGCGGCCGCGAATGCCAAACTCGAGCACGTAGTTCTCGAGCCGGTCAATGTCCTCGCGCACCGGCGGGAAGAAGCCCGTGCGCAGGCAGCGGAAGACCGTCTCATAGCGCCAGTCGCGCGCGACGACCTCGATGGCCGACCGCATGAGCTCCGCCAAGGGGTGGTGGATGCTCGGCCGCTTCGCATCCTCGAAGAACGGGATGCCGTAATCCTCGAAGACGAGGCGCACGAGGTCGCCGTACGCTTCGCCATCGCGCACGAGCAGGCCTATCTCGCGGTAATGCCAGCCCTCGTCGCGCACGAGGCGCAGGATATCCGCCGCCGCGCTCTCGACTTCAAGCCTCCTGTTGGCGGCCTCGACGAGCTGCACGCCCTGCTCCTCCGACTGAGCCGAGCCGCCGTAGCGGAAGAGCTCCTGCTCCATGCCGTGCAAGATGCTCTGCGGTGCAAAGCGGTGCTGCTCAGCGAGCAGGTGGATGGGCATTGGGCCGCGATAGGCGAGCTCCTCGCGCGCCATGCGGCGGATGGCCTGCAGCGTCCGGTACGGCCGGTTGAAGAGCGCCGTCTCCTGCAGGTTCTCCGGCAGGTCGAGCCGGACGCGGCCATCGCCTTCTGCAAGGCCGGTCATCGGCAGGGCGACGTGGACCTTGGCGGCCGTCATGATGAGGGCACGCAGCACGGCCATTTCCTGCGGATTGAAGAAGATGAAGCCGTCGAGCCAGACCTCCGCCCCCTTTATGAGCGGCGCTTCGGGGATGGCTTCGGCGAGCTGGTTCATCATGTCCTCCGCATCGTTGGCCTTGCCCTGCATCTCTGCCGCGAACTCATCCGTCAGGAGTGCCATCTCCTGCAGCTTGCCCGCCAGACGCTCATTGCCTTTAGCAAGCTCGTCCGCCGCTTCACGCAGCACATCCGTCGTCAGCCGGTAGCTCTTGAATTCCTGTATCACATCCGAGAGGCTCTCAGTAAAGCCGCGCTGGCGCACAGCGCGCGCGAAGACCTGCAGGTCTTTCTCCTTCTGGTGATGCACGAGGATCTTGCGCAGGAGCAGGCGCCGCCCGACCTCGCTGATGCGCGGCACCTTCATGTGCCCCGTCTCCAAGAGCACGTGGCGCGCAAAGCGGCGGAAGCCAAAGACGTAGCTCCTGAGGAAGCCCTGCCCCTTCGGGATGCTCGCGGCGAGCTCGCGCTCCACCTTGAAGGTCATGTGCTCCGGCAGGAGCAGGATGAGCGCGGGGCCCATCGGGGCCTCAGCCATGCGCTGCCGCATGGCCGCAAGGCAGGCGTGCGTCTTGCCCGTCCCCGCCCTGCCGATCGTGAAATCAAGTTCTGCTGTCATATCGTCCTCAACTTTCTGCTGTGCCCAGCTCGAAGTGAGCCGTGCTGCCGCCGCTCTTCGTCTTCGTGACCTCAAGCCGCGCCGGGATGCGGCTGCGGAGCTCCTCGACATGCGAGATGATGCCGATGAGCCGCCCGCTTTTCTGCAATTCAAACAGGGCCTTGAGCGCGACGTCGAGCGTCTCGCTGTCGAGCGTGCCAAAGCCCTCGTCGATGAACATCGTATCGAGGCGCACGCCGCCCGCGCACGCCTGCACGACATCAGCGAGGCCGAGCGCCAGCGCGAGCGAGGCGAGGAAGGACTCGCCTCCCGAGAGCGTCGCCAAGGGCCGCGCGTAGCCGGAGTAATGGTCGAAGATCTCCATGTCGAGGCCGCCCTGCTGATTGGCGCGCTGCCGCTGGCCGGCGTGGAGCTCGTACTGGCCGCGGCTCATGATGAGCAGGCGCTGGTTGGCCATCTCCATGACATCGTCCAAGAGCGAGTGCAGCACGTACGTCTGGAACGAGACGCGGCTGCCCGTCTTGCCGCTCGCGAGCTCCGAGAGCCCCGTGATGCGCGCATACGTCTGCGTGAGCTCGCCGCTCTGCTCGCGCAAAGCATCGAGAGCCTTCTGGCGCTTCTGCCACGAGCGCAGCACTGTCTCGGCCGCAGATGACTCGCGCAGGGCCTGCTGCCATGCCGCCTGCGCCGCACTTGCGGCATCTTCCGCCGCTGCAAGGTCCGGCTTTTCCAACTTCTCGATTGTCTTCTGGCAATCGGTGAGATTGGTCCGCGCCGTGTGCAGGGCCTGCTCGTGCGAAAGGAGCTCGCGGCGCACCTTGTCGCGGTAGTCAGATGCGCGCCAGCTGCCCTGCAGGGCCGCCTCATAGGCCGCCTCATCTGCAAAGCCCGCCTGCACCAGGCGCCCGGCAAAACTCTGCTGCAGCGCTGCGGCCTGCTGCTGGCTGCGCAGCAGCTCTTCGCGCTTCGTCTTCCAGGCCGACTGGGCTGCATGGTAGCGCGTATCGAGACTGTGGTAATCCTGCTCAGCTGCGACGGCCGCCTTTTCCGCGGCCTGCCAGGCCGCCTCGCGCTGCTGGTACTGGTGCGCGAGCTCCTTAGGCTCTGCCGGCAGTTCCCTGCCCGCGAGCTGCGCCTGCTTATCCTGCACAAGGGCCTTGGCGGCGGCTGCCTCGGCTGCACTAGCCGCTGCTTTCTGCTCGAGGGCAGCGGCTTTTTCCTGCAGCTGCGCCTGTTCCTGCTGCTTGCGCTCGATGGCCTTCATGAGGCTGCCGTATTCCTCAGCGGCTTTCTGCGCGCCCTGCAGGGCAGTCTTGACCTTGGCGAGCTCTGCGGCCAGCTCGGCCGGCTCTCTGCCCGCGAGCTGCTTCACGAGTGCTTCGGCCTCTGCCTTGGCGGCGGCGAGCATGCCGGACTTTTCCTGCGCTCTGGCAGCAGCGGCCTGATGCCGCTGCTCGAAGCCGCTGACGTCCGCTTCCTTTGCCTTGAGCATCTCGTCCGTGACGATCTCCGTCACGGCCTCGGCGAGCTTTGGATGGTGCGTCGCGCCGCAGACGGGGCAGGGCTCGCCTTCCTCGAGATGTTCGGCCAGCAGCACGGCGCGGGCCTCCTTGGCCAGTTCGCGCAGATGCGCGAGCTCTGCGCGGGCCGCCTGCCACTCCGTCTCTGCCTTCTTAGCAGCCTGCTCCGCCTGCTCATAGCCGGCCGCAGCTTCTCGGACAAGAGCCTCGCTCCTGGCGGCAGCCGCCGCCTTTTCCTGCTCCGCCAGGAGATTCTGCTGGCGGAGTTTCAGCGCGTCAACATTGAGCGCTTCCTTCTGCAGGGCTTCGACCTCCTGCTGCAGCGCCTTGAACTCCTGTTCTGCTGCCAAGAGCTGCTGCTTGGCAGCGGCGGCCTCCTGCTGACCTTTCTCACTGGCAGTCTGCTTGGCTACCGCATCTCTTTTAGCCTGCTCGAGTTCTCTTGCGACCTTCAGCAGCCCCTGCAGCACGATGAGCTCTTCTCGTTCAGCGGCATGGGCCGGCTTCTGCTGCTGGACCATGACAAAGCGTTCCTCTGCCTGCTTGTAGGCTGTGGCGAGCTTTTTCCCCTGCTGCTTCAAAGCCTCGAGGCCCTGCCCGCGCTTGGCTGCATCCTGCCGGGCCGCCTGCAGCTGATTGGCGAGGTCCATGAGCGCCGCGGCACGGTCCGCGCGGTCGAGCATGGCCTTTGCTTCTTCGTCCTCAGGCACGATGCGCTCCCACTTCTGGAGCTCTTCCGCGGCTTTGTCCACCTGCGTGAATTTCGCCATCGTCTCGCGAGCCGCATCGCGCTCTTTCTCGCACGCCTCCTTGCGGGACTGCAGAGCCGCTGTCCGCTTGACGAGCGCCGCCGTCTGTTGCTCGCGCGCCGCGAGCAATGCAGCGAACTCCGCCTCATCTTTGGCATTGGCCTCTGCGAGGTACATCCTCTGCTTCTCGGCGATGCCATCGTACGATTTGCTGACTTCCGTGGCCTTCTCCTTCAGCTTGTCCTCGAGCTTCTGGTAGATTTCCGTGTTAAAGAGGACCTTCATGATCTCCTTGCGCGCGCTCGTGTCGGCCATGAGGAAGCGGCGGAACTCGCCCTGCGGCAAGAGGACGACCTGGCGGAACTGCTTGCACTGGAAGCCGAGCAGCCGCACGATGCGCGCCTGCACCTCGCCGTCGCGCGTCCAGGATTCTGCGACCCTGCCATCTTCCAGTCGCTCGAGCACGACTTCCGGCGCCTGGCGCGCGAGCCCCGTGCCGCGCTTGGCCTTGCGCATGTACTCTGGATTGCGCCGGATGTGCCAGTGCGTGTCGCGCACGCAGAACGTCAGGTCGACATATGTATCGACCTCCGGCCCCGCCTCGCGGTTGCGCAGCATGCGCGGCGTGCGCGCCTCCGTCGCCGCCTCGCCGTAGAGCGCATAGCAAATGGCATCAAAGATGCTCGTCTTGCCTGCGCCCGTCGCCCCGTGGATCAGGAAGAACGGTTGCTCAGAAAGGATGGAGAAATCGAGACAGACTTTTTTCTGGTACGGCCCGAAAGCACAGATGGTCAGGATTTCTGGCTTCATTTCGCATCCCTCTCTTCCCGGTAGATTTCCTGCAGGCAGCCGTGCACGATGGCCTGCTGCTCCTCGCCGAGCTTCTCGCCCGTCATGTCCTCATAGTACTGGGAGAACAGCGTCTCCTCCGTGAGCTTCAGCACGGCCTGCCCCTCCTGCTCGCGCATCGTCCCCTCGCGCTGCAGGTTCGGGTAAAGCACGTGCATGAGGTTCGGATAGATGGCCTTGAGCTTGTTGAACACATCGAGGATGATGCCGCGGTCCAAGAGCTCCACCTCGATGTAGTCGTCCGACTGCGGATACGCCGCGCGGTCGCCCTCGATATCCGCGAAAAGACCGCGCACGCGCCGGATGTCATGCGGCGGCACGAGTGGCACGAACTTCTGCTCCACCTTGCCGCTGCCGTCAAGGTCCACGAGGAAGAAGCCCTTCTTCTGCTCCGCCTCATCAAAGGAGTACTTCATGAGCGAGCCGCTGTAGCGGATCGTGTCCGCACCGGCGCGCTGCGGATTGTGCAGATGGCCGAGCGCCGTGTAGCAGAACGGGCGGAAGATGCCGGGCCGGATGTTCGACGAGCCTCCTACTGCGAGCGGCCGCTCCGAGTCCGAGCTCGTGCCGCCCGCTAAGAAAGCATGCGCCACAGCAATCGAGCGCATCTTCTCCGGTGCGCCCGTCAGACTCTTCTCGATGACCAGCTCATGCGCTTTTTCAAAGTCGAGTGCCTCCGTCACGCCAAAAGCCGCCTTGACCGACGCCGGCTCCATGTACGGATAGAGGTAGATGGCAACGGGGTCGAAGTCATCCTCAACGATGATAGGGGCCATCGCCGCATCGAGCCGCCCGCGCGCAAAGATGCCCGCCTCTCGCATGAGACGGCTGCCGAAATTCAGCCGCGACTCGCTGTCGTGATTGCCCGCGATGTAGAACACCTTGACACGCAGCCCCGCCATCTTCATGAGGAATTCGTCAAAGAGGTCGACTGCCTCGACAGGCGGCACGCCGCGGTCGTAGATATCCCCCGCGATGATGACCGCCTCCACGCCCTCCTCGCGGACAAACGGCACAATCTGACCCATGATGATCTCCCGCTGGTCCGCTGTCAGATGCATGCCATGGAAATACCGCCCGAGATGCCAGTCCGCCGTATGAATGAAACGCAAGTGAATCCCTCCTCATCGATTATCTATCTTCATTTATCTATCGTGATGTTTTGGGTATAAATCTGGTTATAGATACAAAAATAGGGCTAGCTGGAATCGTTGAGATTCCCTCTAACCCTTGATATTCAAATGGTGGAGACAAGGAGGATCGAACTCCTGACCTCTTGCATGCCATGCAAGCGCTCTCCCAGCTGAGCTATGCCCCCGTCTTCGCGTTACCGCTGACGACAGATATTATTATAGAGGACGCCGCGCGATTCGTCAAGTATTTTTTTGCACCTCACCTCGATTTCTCTCAGACTTTTTTCCGAGCCGGCTTTCTGGTACAATGAAGGCAACATTACATGCAGTGCAAGCAGGAGGAAACTATCATGGCCATCAAGATCACCGGATTCTATCAGCTGCCGCATCAGACGATGCCGGAGCTCGTCGACTTCAACGAGGTGTTCGACACTTCGTTCATGCGCAAGTACACCCGCTTCCGCACCTTCGAGAAATTCCTGCAGGGCAGCCGCTTCAAGATCGAGAATCAGCGGGACTTCGAGGCCCTGCCCGAAGAGAAGATGGATGCCTGGGTCCGCAAGGCTACGAAATTCTCCTCATGGCAGGAAATGCTCGACACGGCAACGGACAAATACGTCATGCACAAGAATCTCTGAAACGCATTCAGCCCCTTGATGCAGACAAATGCAGAAGAGGAACTCCTCATCGCTCCAGATGAGAAGTTCCTCTTTTGTGTCATATAGAAATCGACTCCTGTCTGCCGTCAGATCTTGGCGTACTCGAGGATGGCGCGCTTGTCGTACATGCGCTCGTAGTAGGTCTGGTAGTCGCCGCTGATGATGCCCATCCACCAGTCGCGGTGCTCGAGGTACCACTTGACGGTCTTCTTGATGCCGTCCTCGAACTTCGTCTCCGGCTCCCAGCCGAGTTCCGTGTGGATCTTCGTCGGGTCGATGGCGTAACGGCGGTCGTGGCCTTTGCGGTCGGTGACGTACTCGATGAGGTCTTCGGGCTTGCCGAGCTCCTTGAGGATGGTCTTGACGACGTCGATGTTGGCGCGCTCATTGTGACCGCCGATGTTGTAGACCTCGCCAACGCGACCCTTCTGCAGGATCAGGTCGATGGCATGGCAGTGATCCTCGACGTAGAGCCAGTCGCGAACATTCTTGCCGTCGCCGTAGACCGGCAGCTTCTTATCGGACAGCGCGTTGATGATCATCAGTGGGATGAGCTTCTCCGGGAAATGGTACGGGCCGTAGTTGTTCGAGCAGCGCGAGATCGTCGTCGGGATCTTGTAGGTGCGATGGTAGGCCATGACGAGCAGGTCAGCACCGGCCTTCGAAGCCGAATACGGGCTCGACGTCTTGAGGTTCGTCTCCTCCGTGAAGAAGAGGTCCGGACGGTCGAGCGGCAGGTCGCCGTAGACCTCGTCCGTCGAGACCTGATGGTAGCGGTCGATGCCGTACTTGCGGCAGGCGTCGAGCAGCACGCTCGTGCCGATGACATTCGTCTGCAGGAAGATCTCCGGATTCTCAATGGAGCGGTCGACATGCGACTCCGCTGCGAAGTTAACGACGATGTCCGGCTTCTCCTGCTCGAAGATGCGGTAGACCGCCCGGCGGTCTGCGATGTCCGCGCGGATGAACTTGAAGTTCTTCTTCTCCATCGCGCTCTCGAGCGTCTCGAGGTTGCCCGCATACGTCAGCTTGTCGACGCAGATGATGCGGTCACTCGGATGCTTCTTGAGCATGTAGTAGATGAAGTTCGAGCCAATGAAGCCGGCACCGCCGGTCACGATGATATTCATATATACTTCCCCCTATGTCTAAACAGCACAAAAGCCTTCTGCGCCGTTTTCTTTCTATGTAATATTATATACGACGCAAAAGGCTTTTTCCCTTCTTTTATTTATTGCTTCTTGTTATCATATTAATTTGAACAATATGACGAATAGCCACTATTGGCGAGTAGTTCCCCCACCCTGTTGCGTATCAAGCCCTGTAATCTGTCAAAGCGTTCCGAGAGAAAATCTTTTACATCATCATCATTATATTCATCATTTTGGAACTTTGTCAACATCAATCTACTTCTTGCTTCCGATGTAATTTCCTGAATATAATCATTGACGCTTTTATCTGATATAGAATTATTATCTTTTTTCGTGATATAGATGAAATTAAGTGGAGAATTATAAATACTACGTACATCTCTTCTTAAAGCACCGGACACTTGCCCTATTTTCTTTACCGATCCCAACGGAATGATATGATGTGCTTCCAATGATGTATTATCAGACTTTGTTTTTTCTGAGAATACACTCATTACTTCTTCAGAGTCAAACATACTTGGACATGGCTCTGATAAAAGGAATTGACATATATAATCTGCTAAATTTTTCTTAGGATAACGTTCATCATCTACTTTTTCATAGAGTAGAAGCTCTTTATCAGAATAGTTCGGTGCGTTTAAAATCATGCTTTTCATATTTTTAAGCCACTCAATATCTTGTGAATCCACCAGGGACTTTGTCAACAGTTGGATATTTTTGATAAAGTTTCTGTTTTGGTCCTTATCAAATTCACCACTAAAAATAACGCACCAATACCACGCTTCTAGCAAATTATGTACTTTTTTATCATGAAACCACTTATCCTTAAGAAATATACACGCCAGGAGTACAAGAATGAAAAGATTATTTACCTCTGACAGTTTTCGTATACCGCAGCGTGTCTGCAAAAAAAAGCTAGCTCTATCAATTCCCTTACAGACTATCTCAACGTTTTGATTGATATTCTCCGGATTGAGATCAAGGATTTTATCTTGTTTTATATAATCTAATTTATATTCACGTGGGATAAAATCCGGATTATAGCAACGAAGCGATATAACATCAAGGAAAGCGTTCAAATACTTCGGGGCAATCGTATTATTATTTTCGTTATAGCAGCCGAGTCTCAAAGAAGCATTGTAATTCGTCAGTTTGGCAACTTCCGCCTCCATACGTTCTGGAACAACATTCTTATCGATTTCTGTTGGTTCCAAAATATACTTGATGAGTCGTTGATACAAGCCTTCTGAACTAACCACCGCAACTTTAGCTGTCATCAAATCAAAAGTATTTAGACTAACGCCGCCACGATTTAAATTCTCATATATATCAATGGCTCTGCCTCTTTGTGCCTCCGATACAACAAGTTGGCTCAAGGCAGTCATCTTAATACAATCTTTTAAATATTCGTTAAAAGATGTCCACCATGCATTGAAGTTCCCAGCAAAAATATCTTCAATTTTCCTATCTTCATCAGGTTCATCCGTATATTTTTTTATAAATTTCTCCTGTTCATCTTTCGAAAGTCTATCATAATAGTCTTTCATATCTGAAACATAATCATCCTTTATCTTTGTAGCTATGCGCGATATTTTTCTGTTAGTTTTTTGATCATTTGATGTAATCAAATAAAGCGGAATTAGATAGCTGTCTTTTTTACTAATACAAAATTTCGCTAAATCATTTGGTGTCGCTTTCTCCTCCGAAGTGAATGGATTGAACACTTTTCCATCATTCTTGTTAAATTCTATGACCTCTAGAATTGGCATAATCTCCCCTGATAAATATGTTGGGTTATCAATATTATTAGTAGGAAAATTCAAGTCATGAAACCCAAATATATCTTCTTCGCTATTCTCAGCAGATTTCCATTTTGGCAGTTTGATAAAAAAACGTCGTTTCAAGGCCATTGGTGCTACTAAATCATTGACAGATGTCAATCCCTGAAATATGGCATTTGAGAAAACATTAGTCAGTACAGTCATACGTTGCTGTCCATCTAACAGGTACTCGACATTGCCGCCAAGTTCGCTTGTATTGATAATCTGCTTTCTGCCCAAGGCCTTTGATGAAAATTCTTTTGGATTAGAAGACTGGAGAAGCAGGATACTGCCAATTGGCATACGTGCCAGGACTGAGGCAACCAATTGTTTCTGCTGTTCTACATCTTTCCAAACAAATTCTCTCTGAAAATCCGGAAGCAGTATTTCATTAGCTTCAATCTGCTTAATGAGTTCCGTCAAATCGGATATGTTCTTGTTTTCCATGATTCTTTCCCCTCAATCCCTTAAATACCTGCTTCCCTGCAGAATTTATAGATGCACTCTGGATCATCTTCATGCTCAAACTGGCCGCAAAGAACTACAAAATCCTGCAACTTTTGAATATCGTCACTTTTTGTTTCAGCGCCTTGAATCAGCTGCTCATAAAGGACCTCTATACCACCACGAACATATCCTTTAAAAATTTCATCACCTTTTCTACGCTTCTCTTCATCACGGTCATAACGGAATGCGCGATTCATTCGTTCATCCAAAGAGACACTATCTGATTGTGCTAGAAGTACAATGGTTCGATAGATAAGTTCCAATTGGTCAATATTATTGATAAGCTGTTCAACGAATATTTTATTTTCCTGTATGTTTTTGTCATTGTCCTTTGGGCTGAAACGATGATACAAGAAGCCAATAACTGGAGCAGCCATTAGGACTTGATAATTCATTTTAAAAGGCCAATCATGATTGGGATCGGGTTTACCGCTGCCTTGTGCTAATGCTCGAAGATATTCGGCATGTTTCCCTGTAAAAACAACATTTTTATCGAACATTATACACACGCCCTTTCTACAACAGTAGAGCGGGTTTTCGTTTCCTGCTCTAAAAGCCATTTCTTACCAATAATATCCTGCATGTATTTTTCGGCAATCTCACCATCAGTATCCTTGATGAAAATGATAACCTGATCAGCAATATGCGGTAAGACAGTACAGATTTTCTTGATTCTGTTCTTATCAAATGCCGAAAGTGGTGCGTCCATGACTAGTGGGAAGCCTTCATCTTCCCGATAAATCTTCTCGCCTGTCACTTCTCTGCCCTCTTTGGCCATTTTAATGATTCCCGCAATAAAAGCAAAAATGATAGCATAACTTTGCGCCGTATTTTTTTCTATTTCATCGCCACTTGCTGCATCGGTATCAATAACGGTAGTCACAATATTATAGTTCTCACTGACTGAAATCTGTATACCGCCATCATAGATATCTTCAAAAATCTGATTGATGCAGTTTTCAAGATCCTCTCGAACCTGCTCTTCTTTTTTCTTATAACTCGTTTCCAGCTCATCTTTAATTGCCTGTGCATAAGCCAAATACCGTAATTGTTTACGATTTCTCACAGAGGCCTGTCTATAATGAAGCCGTTCTGCCTCTAATCGCGTAATTTGCGACTCTTTTTCGTGAACAATTCCTGCCAACTGATATATCTCATCATTCAATCGCTTAGCATTTACTTTTGCTTCCGCAATCCGTCCATTCAGATTTTTTACTTTCTCCTGGTCAGGCAGTAATTTCTCAAGATCATGCATTCGATCCTCTGCTTCTTCAATATTTGTTAGATGCTGTGCGTAATTTGCCATGCGCTCTTGAAAAGCTCTAGCGAACCCACTTGCCCCACGTGTTTGACTCCTTGCACGGTCCGTATACTGACCAATCATATTACCAATGCTGTACGGAGGAAGCGAAGATATCAATTCATTGAGATGTTGTACTGCTTCCGGATGTTCTACTAAATTTGTCCCGCAAATGCATTTACCGCGCTCAAGCAGGAATTTTATAGTATCGGCATGAATATGTGGAATACCCTTATCCAGTTTATTTTCTCCATCCAGTTCATTCAATGCTCGTCTGAGAAGCGGTATCAAAATGTACATGCCAATATTTTTACCAAAATATTCATATATACTTTTACGAGCTTTTTCTTGTTCTGCTTCTTCACGCTCCTTTTTCAGCTTGCAGTTTTCATATTCATTTTGGCGCTTGATCCCATCCTGCATATCCTGTAATTCTTTCCGAAATCTGCCAATATCCTGTTGATATCGATCGTGTTCCGGTTTAATCTCTTCTAGACGATTATTCTGATTATCCCGCTCCGTCTGCAGCTTCTCGATCTGCGAACTTAGCTCTGTCTCATCTACATCACCCTGCGCATCGATTTCTGAATTAATCATGCCAATGACACTTCTCTTCAAATTCTCTCTGCCGAGATGCTCTATCGCATTCATCATAGCAGTTAATCCTACTAAACCACGAACAGCTCCCTTAAAATTACTACTCTTACCATGGTTTAATAATTCTTCGCTCATATGATCTAAGCGTTCGCCATCAAAAAAGAAAAAACCGGACAGTTCTTCGGGCAGGAATTCACGAATCATAGCTGCGCCCTTCGTACTAGTCAAAGGAGTATAGTCACCATTTTCATTCTGTTCGTATACCCAGAAATTCTCCTCCGGGTTCTTATCAAAACGAACACCTTGTTTTTTCAGTCGTTGTTTACGTACAATCTTATAATTCTTCTGATTATGGCTTATCATCAAAGTCACGGATACTCTTTCTTCATCACCGCTAATCATAGTATCTCGTACTTCACGATTAATAAGTTCCTTTAACCGAAATGTATTTGTTCCATAAAGGCACCACATAAAAGCCTGTTCTAGCGTCGTCTTTCCTGCACCATTTTCTCCCATAATGACAGTAACATTTTTATGAGAATCTGTGGCGAAATCCAGTGTAGATTCACCTTTAAACTGGCGGAAATTCTCCAGTGTCATGCTTTTAATAATCACGTCATTCACCCCTTTGAAACTTCATCGACAATGTTTTGGTATATCTTCTCCGCCATTTTATTGTCAGGTGTTCTTTGGTTGTATGGAAATTTCAGGTTTTTATTTTCATCCATGATAATCCTGAATATCAAGCGTTTGACAATATCCTGATCAACTTTAAAATCCTGCTGTCCATCCATATGACTACCCCCACTCTTCTCTTTCATCAACAAATCCAGTTTCTGTTATCGGAATATTGTACGTATCCCTTATTTCATCAATCAAATGATCCGATACATAAAAATTCCTAGCAAGATTACGGAATTCTACCATTCTGTTGAGCTCATTTTTTACCAAGGCCAGTTCATGCCATCCTAATGCTGCATCTGAATTTCGAACTTCGTCCAAGGAACGTGGCAAGGTAATAAAATCATAGATAACTGCAGATTCTTTCCCTGGATAACGCCTTAATACACGACCCCGTCGCTGGATATATTCTTTCGGGTTTGTCGTACTAGCTAGAATAAACGCCGTGCGAATACTCGGAATATTGACGCCTTCATCAAGACATTTAATGGCCACTAGGGCTTGTATGTCATGTGACTTGAATTCTTCTATCCGCCGAGCTCTTTCGTCCATAGACTCTTTGGATGTGAACTGTGCCGTTCTCATTTCTAACTCAAAATTCAACATACGCGAGATGTAATCAATTTGCCGGATATCCAAATTTTCATCTTCTATGCCGACTTGTGCTGCGCCGCAATAAATCAACATGTCATGCTTATCTTTAAATTCTAGCATCATTTCGCGCAGCTTTTCGACTTTGTTCATTGCCCCAGCAACTATACGCGACCTCTTTAGCAGCAGCGTTTTAGCCTTTTGTGTAACAATGATTTTTCCTTTCTTTTTATAGATGCCTTTACCTATCTCGATGGTCAGCTGTTGATATTTTTTCAATTCTGTTTCCGTGAGGTAAATGACAACAGGATAATAGTCATACGGCACAAGCTTTTTTTCTTGAATTGCCCGTCCAAGGTCATAATGAATGCATACATCGCCAAAGAATCGATACAGGCACTCTGTTCCCTCCGGATCATTATGTCGGTCCATCGTTGCGGAAAGTGCTAATCGATAGGTATAGTTCTTCTGCAGCGTCTGCATTAATTTTTCAGCACCAAAATTATGTGCTTCGTCTACCACTAAAACTGATGGTTCCTTCAGTTTGGCGAATTCTGCTTGTGCCCAATCAGCAGCAAATGTCGCATTCGTGCAAATAAAGCAGAAAAAATCTCGAGCTTCTAGGTTAAAGCTGAATACTGCCCATCTGAGTCTTTCCTTATAATTATGCTGTGGTGATGCGCTATGTCCGATAATTGGATGCACCTTGAATTTTTCGATATCCTCACCCCACTGGTCAACCAAATGCTGATAAGGACAAACGATAATAACAGCCAGACGCGGCTTCTGCTCACATAAAGCCGCCAATGCTCCCAATCCAGTCAGCGTCTTACCTGTTCCTGTCGCCATATCAAAGATGCCACGATAGCCATGCTGCCGCCATGAATTAATTGCCTGCTGCTGATAGGAATAAAGCCTCAATTCTTTAGGGATTTGAAATCCTGACTTTTGAGACTCGACTTTAGCCTCGTTATCGTCAACCGTTTCTGCGATTTGTTCATCTGACTGAGGATGATATACAGGATAAATTTCTTTTATCGGTTTTACTGGGCCTATACGATATTTATCTACCAGATATGATGTAACTTCAGGAAATGTTTGCACCGATGCATGGGAATCAAGATTATACCATAAGCGAGTAAAGTCAGCTGATTTCTGCATGACTCTTGCAGCATCTGCTTCTTGCCATGAACAAAAGACATCGAAGGATTCATAATTCTGCTCCAACGCATTACCGCTCTCATTCATCGATCCTGAAAAGGCCACAATATTGCCAAAAGAATCTTCAAGCAGACCAACTTTCTCATGATACATGCCAATACCTTTTCTGCCTTTTGGCACCACAATCTTGATATCAAGACGTTCATCAGCAATAAGATTTGCCAGCAAGTTCAAGCGATTCAGCGTACAGAAATCTTCATAATCCAATAATTCCCGCCTCAAAGATCGCTCGATAACGGTTTCTCTTGCAGCATATCCCTGTTCAATAGCTTCTATGTCTTTTCTTGAAAGTTTAGGCGATGCCAACAATTCGATTTTGCCTTCGTGCTGATAAAATTCATACAAGCCTGCTGTTATCATTGACAAAATGGATGAAGAGAAAAAGCCCACTGCCCTTTTATATCTGACGGCCTGCTTCAAAGCGGGGATATAAAAATCCTGCGCGATATCATCCTGAAAGGAACGATATTCTGTTTTCAGTGCAATATCCTGTAAACTCATATCTGACCTCTTATATATCTTCTTGTATTTCATCCAAAACGGACTTCAATGCTTCAAAATCCCTTTCTGTCGTGAAATAACTGACACTAAAGCGAAGTGTCCCTGCGGGGAATGTCCCTAAAAACTTATGTGCCAAGGGTGCACATTGCAGGCCTGTCCGGATGGCAATGTCATGTTCATCAAAAAGTGGTCCCGCACTATCACTGCTGATTCCATCAATAAGCACCGATACCACACCAATGTACTCTCTTTCCGGATTAACCCCAACCAACTGTAAATAGTCATATCCTTCAAGAATTTCCAACAGCTGCTGACGATTTGCATGTTCCCGTTTGCGTATATTGTCAATCCCTGTCTCCAGCAGCCAGCCTAACGCTGCATGCAGCCCAGCGATGCCTGAGATATTCATTGTTCCCATCTCATAACGTGCTGGCAAATCCTGCGGCATATCTTGTTCTGCCGAAGCCACACCAGTTCCCCCGAATAGAACTGGCGGTAGCGAAATCTCCGGCTTCATAAGGAATCCTGAAATACCTGTAGGGCCGTATAATGTCTTATGTCCAGCAAAAACGGCAAAATCACAATCAGAACGTTGTATATCGATATCTACCAGTCCTGCGGTCTGTGACATATCCAATAATGTACAAGCTTGATATTTTTTTGCTAAAGAGAAAATATCCGGCGCTGGTGCAATCAAACCAATAACATTGCTTGCATGCGATACAATAACAAAATCTGGTGCCTGTTTATCAAACTGATAACGGATGCGTTCCATATCATAAGCAAGATTATCTCTGACTTTGAGTTGATGAACAGACAGCGTGTATTCTTTAGCCAAAGCATGGAGCACTCGGGTGACTGCGTTATGCTCAAATGGCGATATATAGATATTACGAGCCCCAGCTTTAATCATTCCTTGAATAATCATATTCAACGCCAATGTAGCTGTCGGTGTAAAGATGACCTCATGATTCGGCGCATGAAAAAGGGATTTAAGCCGGTCTCTGGTCTCAGCAATCAGCATTCCTGCGGACTTCGCTCCTTCATGGGTTCCCCTGCCGGCACTGCCACCATGACTGCGGTAAAAGTTGTCCATTTCATGATAAACACATTCTGGTTTAGGATATGTTGTCGCTGCATTATCAAAATATTCCATAGCTTCCTCCCTTAAAAGAGCTTTTGCAGGATTTCTGCCACTACTTGACGTTTTTCCTCAGGATTGATAGCCTGTCCCATTGCTTCAATATCTGCCGTGATGCTGTTCAACAGCAGCTTAGCTCTAGGAGAATATGGCACCTTGACGAAATGTCTGCGTACCATTTGTCCGGCTTCCGGATAAGAGAAGTAATATCCATCTTCCACTTCTTCTGCTGTTTCTGCATTTTCCTGATTTACAGGCTGAAATTCTTCTGCCGTCTGTTTATAGCGTTTTACTTTCGTACAGAATTCTGAATATGTCCTATCTGACCAATCTTCCAGGCGCAGCCCTGTTACCTCTCGGGCTAACTGCCGAATGAGCTGTACATCACCTAAGAGGTCACCCTGACAAATTTTAAGGAAGATAGTTGTACCATCCGAAAAAACTTCTTCTCCAATAGCAGAGGGCAGCTGCTCATACCAGTCCATCAAAATGGAATGAAGAGATGCTCGTTCAGGCTGTGCGTTTCTGAAGACTTTTATCATAAATTGACAAATTTCATTTACCAACGCATCCAGCGCATTATCCAATTCGGTCTTGATATTTTTTATTGCATCAATAAGAACACCTGCATCATTTATTGTCAACTGACATGCTTCAGGCATTTTGACAAAAAGCAACTTGCTGCTGCTTCGCTCTGAGCTTACAGCCTTGCGAAATGCCCTGATTTTTTTCTCTAGTTTTTCACCTGTTGGCTTTTGCTGTAATTCTTTAGTATATTTCGGAAGAGCAAGATACCAGGCCATAATAGCATGTGCTGTTGCATCGTAATCGACTCTGCCCTGAACATGATCCTGCAGTGATGCGTTAAAGAGCTGCCCCAAATCTTCGATATACGTTTCTTTTTCCTGCGACCAATTAAGTCTTCTCAATTGATAATTTTCTGGATGAGCATTAATCTGCTCCAGCGTGTCAGCCTGAATCGGCAACTGCTCATCCTTTTCATAAATCAACAGCGACTGCAAGTATGGACGCATTGCCACCGCTAATAAAATCGGTATAACGCCCCTGCGCAAACCAATACGTCCAGTCGGTGACATCAACTGATAATACAAATCAGCAAAAGACTCTGGCTGGTTTTCACCTGCATGCTCCAGAAATGCACTAATAGTGGCCATCGTATAATCCATTTCCGCATCTCCGGTATGCTTATGCCACTGCCATTTATCATTATCTGCTGTCAAAATCCCTGTACGCATCAAAGTGCTGCGCATAATAGACATATCCTGCCCTGAGCCTATCAAACCTAAATTTGGCTCTGTTATCGGACGCAGTATGGCTGTTACAACTTTATGACGACTCCTAGCTGCCATTACCGTGATTTCATTTTTATTGATGACTTCATTATTAATAACCGGCGTCATCGGGTAAGTAAAGTCACAGATTTTAGATAACAATGTCGATAACTCTGCACGTCTGCGAATATGCAGACGCTGTCCCATATGATAATAATAGGCCTGTTTCATTTCCGGACGAGTATAGCTCTGCAGGAAAGACCTCACTATGACATAATAATCTTCATAAATCAGATTATATTCATCGCGAAGAACATAATCTTCTCCCGCTGCATCTCTTAGCTGTCCTGCTGCATAGAAACCGAACAAGGTATCACGAATAGGCTGATAATGCTTTGGTACCACAAAGACAAATCTTTTTGTCTCATCACCAGATTTTTGCAATACATCCGCTGTTTGTTGAATCTCGGCCTCTTCATTTGGCAAAACTGCATAAATGACACCATCTGCTGCTATCGATTCGCTTTTTACCTGCCAATTCACGTCTTCCCTGACTTCTTCAGCCGTAATAAATTCAACTGCAAAAAAGCGGGTAATTTCTCGTTCATCGTTATACCTTGCTGGATAGAGATAGCGGTTAAAATTCATGCCGTTGAGCAGCGTCTTCATATCTATATCCTGATGTGAAGCGATGAAATCTTTTATTTTCTGCTGTACATCAACACCCGAGCTCTGTTTCAGGCAAAGATACCCGTTGCTGCGTTTCAGATATACAACATATTGACGTTCGATTAAATCATCAAGTGCAGAATCAATCGCTTCTGCCGAATAAGCAAAACGCAGGATATTTGTCAATTCTTCTCTTGTCGGTGGCAACACATCAAACTGTTCTACCATGTAAAACAGCGCCAGGATTTTAACAATTTTCTGCTGCAATTCATTCTCATGAACTTTTTGCAGAATGGATTTTGCCAGCAGATAGCGCTGGTGAATTTCTCCGTCATAGGCTTCCTTTTCCATCAAAGGATGGAAATAATCAAATAAAAGGTCTGCCGTAATAAGATGAAAATCATCCTGGCCATACCGACGCAAAAAATCCCGCAAAGTCGCAGTACCATCTGCCGATAAGAAGGTAAACAGCGTTCTTTCGTTCTGGGCAATACGCTCTGACAAGCGCGGCAGAATAAAGACAGATACCGGATGCAACGGATAAGATTCCAAGATAACACGCGCTGCTACTTTATGATTTAAATCGGCAAATATCGAATGGTTTAAGTATTGCCTCATCAGCAACGTAAATTGGTCATGATATTTTTTAGTGAACGATTTCCACAATAATTCTTCTTTTTGAATGACGTTATCAATCAGTTCATACGTCTGAGCGTATTCTGCACGCATATGGACGTGTTTGAATCGTTCCGAGACACCGCGCCAGCCATCGGTCTTCTGTTTTGGCAGACGGTCGATATAATTCGCAATCTCCTTATGCGATATCAACAAAAGATGAAGCTGTTCTTTGCCACTGCGATTGCATTTCTCTGCGAAATCCTGCAGCATCTTTGTATCACTGACAGAAGCTTCCTGTATGTTCGCTTCCAGATACTTGCTAAATTCATCATAGACGACATAAATTCCTTGATACCCCTTATCTTTCAGGGAACGCACTACGCTGCTGTAAAGTTCTGCAATATCAAAACCAAGGAATGGATTAAATACACTTCCTGCCGTCAGCTGTGGATACAAACGTTCAAAAATTTCATAGGCCTGCACATCATACTGTGCCAGGCGTTTGATAAAATCTTCTGGCTCATCAGCAATCATATTGATATATGCCTGATACGTATCCGGATATTCCTGCTGCCACTTTTGAATGCATTGTACCGCTGCCTTATAATTTGTGTCTGGCATAATATCCAAAAGATTATTATCTCTTAAGGACTGCTCCAAGGCCGTCAGGAACGACTGAGGAATACTTGTACTGCTGCCTGAGATGATGACCGGCAGAATCTTCCCCGAACTGCTATAATAGCGGTCAATCTCCTTTGCTAAGGCCTTATGCTCAGATAATTTAGGCTGTAAATGCTTGAACTTCTGCAAATCTTTTTTCAGCAGCAATCCCAGCATTGTCAGGACCATATGAGATTTTCCTTTACCATAAGCCCCGACTAAGACTCTCGCCCGTTCTGTAGAATTTTCTCTGATAGACTTCATGATGTCTTCCATAAAATCCAATGCAGCCGAAGTCGGAATGAAGTTCTCTATTTTATCCTCACGATTAAGGTCATAACGCAGATTCACAGAATACTGGAATCCCGATGCTATGTGTATCATTTCACTCATAATTTTCTCTTCATTCCTTTAAGATGTCTTGATAATACTGTTCTATACACTCTTGTGCCGTATATTCTGTCATAATGTGCACTACATCCAGACCTGCCGTACGTACGACTTCGACTTCCCCCAACTGCTCTAATTGTTTCAGCAGCTGCATCAAAGTTGTCATATCAAGATTAAATGCTCTGCCAATACTTTTAGACGCATGAAGCAGTGATTCCAAGGAAACCTCTGTATTATCACCATGCTGCAAAAGAATCATGGCTAAAGCAATATATGGAGATAACATCTGCGGCTGGACCATCGTCTTGCGATAAATCGTTCTATCTTGACTGACGTAATCAATCAAGCCCAATTCTCCCAAGGGACAGGCAATATTGTTCTCAGGAGAAAACTGCAGTCGGCCGCCTTTGATTCTAGGAATGTATGTGTTGATGATGCAGCTAAAATCATCTTGATATGAACGATCCGCTACACTTGTCTCTTCATCCTTCATTAAAACATAATTTTTAAGGCTTCTGATGAAATCATCTCTCGTGAATTCCAACATCTGAAATTCATTAAAGAAAAAATACCACGCTGTCGCTTCTTCCTGATTCGAAGCCAACTCATATTGCAGTAATGAAAGCGTTCCCTGTTCCTCGATGTAGCGATCATAACGATAGATAAGTTCTCCTAACGGTGTAAACTGCTGAGTTCTCTTACCATGTGTCGGCTCTTTTGTGATGCCAACAGCCTGCATCCAATAGCGAAGAGATCTAACCATATTAGAACCAATTCCCAGGACATCCATGGGCTTTTCTTCTTTGCTGACAAATACGTCTGGATGACGCTTTACATATTTCATCCCTTTGGTAAGCCAGCCTTTACGGATAAAGAATGTCTCATGGCCCCTGAATTTCATACTTGATTCTCCTCACTCATCTATTTGCTATAGTAACGATACGTTACTTCGTTCTTAAATATTTATCCATCATACAGCCGCCCGCTAAATATTTTGCATTCATGCACTTCTGACAGTGTATGCATTTCTGTGGATCAATACAATAAGAATCTCCAATGATAGAAATAGCCCCTGTCCGACATAAGGATTCACATTTCAGGCAGCGGCGGCATGCGTTGAACTTTCGTATCTGATATCCTGCCATTCTCTGCAGTGCATCATGGTCCTTGACATTCATTGTCTTGACCTTGACTGCATGTTCATAATCATCCTGCTTAAACGGCTGAATGGACAAAATAGGAACATTGGTATGGATATCCAACACTACAGTCTCATGCAGTAATCTTCTGCCAAGTTCCGGTGCTAATTTTCCGAACGGCACAAACATATTCACCAGTTCATCATCATATGGCCGGAACAGTTTATATATCTTTGAATGTTCTTCTGAAGTACAGTTCGTATACTGCAATTTGACAGTTTTAGCTGCAGGAAGTCCATTTCCGCCCTGTCGTGCCTTCCACTTGCCCGTACCAACATAAACCTCGGCATCTTCCTTGCCGATCTCATGGGCAAAGTCAATCAAAAAGTTACGCCACTTCGTCGAACGCTCTGGCATATATATATTGGAAAGAAACTGCGCTCTTTTATTATTGTTAGGGCAGCACCAACAGCCAACACGGTCATATCCCAAGCGATAAGCATCATTAAAGTCAATTTTCTCACCCAAGATATAAAGCCAGACATCAATATCCTTCCAATTGAATATAGGGGCAGCAACCGTCTGCTGCTGTATCTTTACCGACTCTGTATTCTTCTCAACGCGATTGTATTTACTGCGGCTGACAGACTCATAACGACGGATACCATAAAAAGTCAAAATCTGCTGATTTCGATACAGATTACTAATGACTCGTGTAATCGGTCCTGTTTTGAACATAGAACAGCACCAGCGCATCATCCTGGCAGGCGGGCCAATTACTTTGCACATATCCATGAAATTTTGTTCCCGATTCTGGGCAATCTGAAAAATGGCCTGTGGATGATTCTTACGGAACCGCTCTGCGTATGTCAATGTTGTCGGGAATTCCAATGTTGTATTGCCAAAAATATGAACAAGACTCGGATTGCTCAGTGCCTTTGTGACAATGTCTGCCGTAACTGTCGAATCTTTGCCACCTGAAAATGACAATACTATATTCTCTGCAGGATATTTAGAAGCTTCCTCTCTGATAAACTGATGAGCCTCGTCGATGATAGACTGCAGATGATGACGATTGACTGTCAAAAAGTCTTGGATATGACGCTTAAAGGCTCCAGAATATTTTTCCTGAGCATGTTCCTGCAGAATTTTCCTTACCTGCTCAATATCAGCTGCTTCATAGTTCTTGGCTGTAATTACCTTGGAATGACCGTCAATGTAATAGCGGTTCTTATTTGCCCAGATAGATTTTTCAGCCAAGCTCAAGGGCTCAAATTTCAAGAGCAATTCCAACAGCAGTCGCTCTTCTGGAAAAACTGGGCGCAGGTCAGATGCCATATACTTCGTCTTTTGTCCGCAAATCGGGCATTCTGACTGACCGGACTGATTGACTCGACGGATAATCGGTACCTGGCAATGCTCGCACCAATAAATTTCTGTAGGAACATTCATTTCTGTTTTTTGCCCGCAAATCGGGCATTCTTTTTCGTTTGTCTCTATCTCACAGTGTTTGCACCACATTTTTATATGTTACCTTTTATTCTATACACAACAAAATTCGTTAATTACCTGTAAAAAAGGGCAAAAAGCCACATATTTTGAGCTTAACTCAAGATATACACTTTTATTATATAACGAGTTACGTTATTTTGCAACAAAACGGCAATTATATTCTCATATATCGTCAGGTTTATAACATTTAACGTTAGATTCTGTATAGCAGTTTACAGCTTTTAAGCCGCTTGCCCATCGCCCCAGGCCAAGACCTGCAAGGCTTTGAGCAGAGCGCTTGAATTTATGCTACTTTGGGCTTTGGACACCAAAGTGGCGAAAAATACTTCCTTGTGGATCTGTTGACTCAGCGCGTGCCGCAGCTCTTGCGGGCTCTTGTCCTGGTAGGTGCTTAGCTTCTCGTCCTCATACGGCAGGATCTTCATGAGAGCGTGCCCGGCATTCGTCAGGTTTAGCAGGTGCTCAATCGCAGTCTTCGTGCGAACTTTGTAGCTGCCGAGCTCCCAGAACATCTTCTGCTCGTAGTAGTTCGTCTCAATGCCCCAGCGGAGCTTGTAGAGCTTGAGTGGGTAAATCGCCATATGCTTGGAGCTGGTGTTGCGGAGCGTCTTGTTCTCCTGCCAGGCAATGCTCATGTGCAGGGCCATCGAATCTACGGTGCTGAAAAAGAGACGGTATGAGCCGCTCTTGCTCAGCGTCACATAGGCATGGACGGTGCGGTCACCGAAGATGCGTGTCTTCACCAGACGGTGGGCGACAAAATAGTCGTCCATCCGACAAAGATAATTTGTGAGATCATCGGCAATCTCATCCAGCATCAGTCGCTTGCCGTACTTCGGCGGCCTGCCGTCGAACCCGGCAGTTCGAACATCGCCGTATCATGACGTGCATTGCAGATCACGTTGAGATTCGGGTAGCGGAGTGCATGCGCGAGCAGCTCACGCTTGGCATACCAGCTGTCGAAGAGCAGGATGACCTGGCGCTTTTCAAGGATTGGCATGACTTCATCGAGAAGCTGGCAGGTAAGCGTCAGCTTCGAGGCTTCGCCGTTGCTCATGACGTAGCCAATCGGCACCGCGATATAACGGATCTGCTGCTTGCCTGCGTTCTCATGGAGGACCGGCACGCTCATCGTCAAGCTGACAAATACATGGCCATTGAAATAGGACTTGCCATCGTGTTTGGCGTGGTCGTACAGGATCCCTACACCGTCGAAGTGCTTGCCCCACTTGGCAATGGACGTGTCGTCCACGCTGAGCAGGATAGGCTCCTGCCGCATTGCCTCTGGCACTATGGCAAGCGCCTGCAGCGCCAAGGCCTGGCGAATGGATGCATCCGTGACGAGGCCGTTGCCAAGGGCACGGTAATAGCTGTTGAGCGATGCGTCCGTCTGCTTCGACAGGAACTGCCGGAACAGGCAGCGCACCGACGAAGCCGACTCCAGAGCCAGCTGAGCGATGAGGAGCCACGCCAGCAGATGGCGTGGCGGTCTCGTTGCAGCGAGAAACAAGGAAGAAAAAATCGTCAAGAGTTTGTCAACTGTCGACTGACTGGTGTATAATTGAGACATCACGTAGCACCTCTCGTGTTTGGTTTGTGGTGAATCTATTATACACCAGCAGGGGCTACGTGATTTTATTATGTCTCAAAAGCTGTAAACTGCTGATTCTGTATAATGAAAAGTATGGAGGTGTGCAGGCTCATGTCTATCGGCGACAACATCAGGAAAAGGAGAAAAGAACTAAAACTCACCCAAACCAAACTTGGTCAGATGGTGCATAAGTGTTCGCAGGTAATTTCGAATTGGGAGGGAGGTTATACCACAGGCATTACAATTGAAGATTTAATCGCTTTAGCAGATGCATTAAGAATATCCATTCTTTCCCTGATACCTTATGTAAAAGATGATAGCAATTCGTATCGAGAGGAACAGGCTTCCTTCGAAACGGATTATATAAATACAACCAAGGTTGCTGAAAACATCACGAATAAACGTTTGTTACAACTCATCAACGAATATCCTCATCTAGATGAAAAGTCAAACGCCATCATCGATGCCATCATTAATTTATCTAAAGATGATGCTCATTCACATATTTAAACAAAAAAGAAGCTCTATCCCTCGCATAAAGAATAGCGCTTCTTTTTATATATTATTATTATGTATTATTTTATTACTTGAATTCGACGAACTCATCGATGCGGGCGCCGCCCTTGGTCATGGGTTCGACGAAGCTGCGCCAGACGTTGAGGACGATGACACGCGGATGGTCGCGGTCCTCGAGTGCTTTTTTAAGGGCCTCGGCGAATTCGTCCTGGGTGGAAACGGACTCAGCCTCGATACCGAAGCACTCGGCGTACTTGACGTAGTCCATCGGGTAGTCGAGCTCGCAGGCGATGTAGCGCTCCTTGTACATGACTTTCTGGAGCTGGCGGATCATGCCGAGGCTCCTGTTGTTGACGATCAGGGAGATGATCGGCAGCTGCAGGCGCGCGATCGTGTAGAACTCGTTGCCCGTCATCTTGATGCCACCGTCGCCGGCCACGTGGATAACGCGCCGGTCCCTGCCGTAGTAGAGCTGTGCGCCCATGGCGGCCGGCAAGCCGAAGCCCATCGTGCCGAGGCCGCCGGAGGTCAGCCACGTGCGCGGCTCTTCGATGCGCAGGTGAAGCGCCGCCCACATCTGATGCTGCCCGACATCCGTCGCAAAGGCGTACGGCTTGCCCTTCGTGCGCTGCATGACCTGATGCATCGCCCAGGGGACCGTCAGCCGGCTCTGATGGTAGTCGTAGGCGTACGACTCCTCCCACTTGTCGATCTGCTGCCACCAGTCCGTCAGGGCGGAATTCGGCTCGTGCTTCATGAGCAGGGAAAGGATGGTCTTCATGTCGCCGGCGAGGCCGAGCGAGTTGCCCACGTTCTTGTCGATCTCGGCGGGGTCGATGTCGATGTGGATGAACTTCGTGTTCTCCGTGTACTTGTCGAGGTTGCCCGTCTGGCGGTCGCCAAAGCGGCTGCCGATGGCGACGACGAGGTCGGCCGCGGCAATCGCGTGATTCGCGGCCTTCTCGCCGTGCATGCCGGCAAAGCCGAGCGACTGCGGATGGGAGCGCGGTATCGCGCCGAGCCCCATGAGCGTGTGGACGACAGGCAGGTGGTACTTCTCGATGAAGGCGATGACCTCTTTCGTCGCACCGGCGGAGATGACGCCGCCGCCGACAATCGCCACGGGCCGCTTGGCCTGGACAATCTCGTCGGCCGCCTCTGCCGCGCAGATCAGGAAGTCAGCATCCGGTTTCCCGTGATGCTCGGGCTGCACGGCCTGCGGCTTGTAGTCGACATCCGCGAAAAAGAGGTCACGCGGCACATCGATGAGCACGGGACCGGGACGGCCATGGCGCGCCAGCGCAAAGGCCTTGCGCACGGTCGGCACGAGCTGGTCGGCCTTCTTGACCTTGAAGTTGTGCTTCGTGATCGGCATCGTGACATCGAGGATGTCCGTCTCCTGGAACGCATCGCGCCCCAGGAGTGAAGTGTCGACCTGGCCCGTGATGGCGACGACCGCCACGGAGTCCATGAAGGCCGTCGCAAGGCCCGTGACGAGATTTGTCGCGCCGGGGCCCGACGTCGCGATGCAGACGCCGACCTTGCCCGAAGCGCGCGCGTAGCCGTCGGCTGCGTGCGCGGCATTCTGTTCGTGTGTCACGAGGATTTCCCGGATGTCCGGGTTCTCATAAAATGCATCGTAAAGCGGCAGGATCATGCCGCCCGGATAACCAAAAACCGTGTCGACTCCCTGTTCCTTGAGACAGAGAGCGACAGCCTTCGCTCCCTTCATCTGCCTTCCCCTTTCTGCCGTCTCTGCTGGCGCTCTGCGGTATCAGATGCGCTCGCAGATGACCTTCGTGATCTCTTCCGTATTGGCCTTCTGGAAGCCTTCCTTCCAGAGGTCCGGCGTGCGGTAACCATCGGCCAGCGCCTTGTCGACGGCTGCCTCGATGGCCTTAGCCGCCGCTTCTTCATGCAGCGAGTAGCGCAGCAGCATGGCAGCCGAGAGAATCGTGCCCATCGGGTTGGCGATGCCCTTGCCGGCGATGTCCGGCGCACTGCCGTGAATCGGCTCGTAGAGGCTCGTGCTCGTGCCAATGGAGGCCGACGGCATCATGCCGATGGAGCCGCCGACGACGGCCGCCTCGTCGGAGAGGATGTCGCCGAAGAGGTTGCCCGTGACGATGACATCGAACTGCGTCGGACGGATGGCCAGCTGCATCGCGCAGTTGTCGACGTAGAGGTTGTTGAGCTCGACATCCGGATACGACTCTGCGACCTTGGCCACCGTGCGGCGCCAGAGGCGCGACGTCGCGAGGACGTTGGCCTTGTCGACCGACGTGACCTTGCCGCGGCGCAGCTTGGCCGTCTCGAAGGCGAGCTTCGCGATGCGGTCGACCTCAGGAACGGAGTAGTTCTCGAGGTCCCAGGCGCGCTCGGCGCCGTTGTGCTGCTCCGACTCGCACTTATCGCCGAAGTAGATGCCGCCGATGAGCTCGCGCACGATGACGAGGTCGACGCCCTTGACGAGTTCCGGCTTCAGTGGGGAGTACTCGACGAGCGCATCAGCCACCTTGACCGGACGCAGGTTGGCGTAGAGGCCGAGGTTCTTGCGCAGGCCGAGGATGGCCTTCTCGGGGCGCAGCGCCGGGTCGACGTTGTCCCACTTGTCGCCGCCAACGGCGCCGAAGAGGACGCCGTCGGACGCCTTGCAGGCCTCGATCGTGTCATCCGGCAGCGGCGTGCCGAACTTGTCGTAGGCCGTGCCGCCGGCGTCTTTATAGGTGTAGGAGAGTCCGAGGCCGAACTTCTCATCGACCTTCTCGAGGACTTCTACCGCCGAATCCGTGATTTCCTTGCCGATACCATCGCCCGGTATCACTGTGATCTTATATGACATATGTATCCCTCTCTACTCTGACAAACGCAACAACAGGGGCTCAGTCTTTCTGGCCCTTGATGTAGTTGATGAGGCCGCCTGCCTTGGCGATATCCTGCACGAAGCCCGGCAGCGGATGCGCGTGGAAGACGTCGCCCGTCGTCAGGTCTTCGATCGTGCCCGTCGCCGTGTCGACGCGCAGCTTGTCGCCCGCCTTGATCTTCTCGACATCTGAGCCGATCTCCAGGAGCGGCAGGCCGATGTTGATGCCGTTGCGGTAGAAAATGCGCGCGAAGCTCGCAGCGATGACAACGGGGATGCCCGACGCCTTGATGGCGACCGGCGCATGCTCACGCGAGGAGCCGCAGCCGAAATTGCGGCCGCCGACCATGATATCGCCCTCTTTGACATTCGGTGCGAAACTCTCATCGATGTCGACCATACAGTGCTTGGCAAGCTCTTTCGGGTCGAACGTGTTGAGGTAGCGGGCCGGGATGATGACATCCGTATCAACATTGTCGCCGTAGCGCCATACTTTGCCTTCTAATTTCATATTATTTAACCTCCTCCGGTGTTGCGATGCGTCCCAAGATTGCACTCGCGGCTGCGACCTGCGGGCCGGCGAGGTAGACTTCACTGTCGACATGGCCCATGCGGCCGCGGAAATTGCGGTTCGTCGTCGAGACGCAGCGCTCGCCGGCAGCCATGATGCCCATGTAGCCGCCGAGGCACGGGCCGCAGGTCGGCGTCGAGACGGCACAGCCGGCGTCGATGAACGTATCGATGTAGCCGCGCTTCATCGACTCCTTGTAGATAGCCGGGCTACCCGGGATGACGATGCAGCGCACGCGGTCTGCGACCTTGTGGCCCTTGAGGATGGACGCCGCAATCTCCATGTCCTCGAGGCGGCCGTTCGTGCAGGAACCGATGATGACCTGGTCGATTTCGATTGGCTCCTTGATATCCTCGACGCGCTTCGTGTTGCCCGGCAGGTGCGGGAAAGCGACGACCGGCTTGAGCTCGGAGAGGTTGATATCGACTTCGCGGCAGTACTCGGCATCATCGTCAGCGGCAACCGGCTCATACGGCTTCGTGACGCGGGCATCGACATACGCCTTCGTGATCTCGTCGAACGGGAAGATGCCGGCCTTGCCGCCCGCCTCGATGGCCATGTTGGAGATGGTCAGGCGGTCCGTCATCGTCAGGGCCTTGACGCCTGGGCCAGCGAATTCGAGGGACTTGTAGAGCGCGCCGTCGACGCCGATCATGCCGATGAGCGTCAGGATGACATCCTTACCGGTGATGTCGGCCGACTTCTCGCCCGTCAGGTTGACCTTGATGGCCTCCGGCACCTTGAACCAGGCCTTGCCCGTCGCCATGGCTGCGCCGAGGTCGGTCGAGCCAACGCCCGTCGAGAAGCCGTTGACGGCGCCGTACGTGCACGTATGTGAATCCGCGCCAATCGTCAGCATGCCCGGTGCGACGATGCCCTTCTCCGGCAGGATGACATGCTCGATGCCCACACGGCCCTGCTCGAAGTAGTTGACAATCTTGTACTTGTGCGCAAAATCGCGGACGGTCTTCGCGAGTTCTGCCGACTTGATGTCCTTGGCCGGCTGGAAGTGGTCCGGCACGAGCGCGATCTTCGTATTGTCGAAGACCGGGCGGCCGATTTCCTCGAATTTCGCGATGGACGGCGGCGCCGTGATGTCGTTCGCGAGTACCATATCGAGCTCACAAGTCACGAGCTGACCGGCCTTCACGGAATCGAGGCCAGCGTGTTTCGCGAGAATCTTCTCGCTCATAGTCATACCCATAATATGCCCTCCTAATATATGAATATCTATCGAGTATTGTCCGGTTATTGGAAAAAACTTCCCCGACGTATAGTTCGCCGGGGAAGCGTTGATTTCCTGTTCAGTTAGAAGGTGAATCAGTCTTTGGAGAGATCTGCACCATCTTTGAGCCACGGCATCATAGCGCGCAGTTCCTTACCGACCTTCTCGATCGGATGCTCAGCATGCAGACGGCGCTCCATGAGGAAGTTGACGCGGCCAGCAGCCTTGTTCTCAAGCAGCCAGTTGCGAGCAAACGTGCCGTCCTGGATTTCTTTGAGGACTTTCTTCATTTCCTTCTTCGTGTCTTCCGTGATGATGCGCGGGCCTACCATGTAGTCGCCATACTCAGCCGTATCGGAGCAGGACTGGCGCATCTTCGTGAAGCCGCCCTCGTAGCAGAGGTCAACGATGAGTTTCATCTCATGGAAGCACTCGAAGTATGCCATCTCTGGCGGATAACCTGCCTCAACGAGGACTTCGAAGCCCGTCTGCATCAGCTGGCAAACGCCGCCCATGAGGACTGCCTGCTCGCCGAAGAGGTCTTCTTCCGTCTCATCGCGGAACGTCGTCTGCAGTGCGCCGGCACGCAGAGCGCCGAGGCCTTTTGCATAAGCGAGGGCGAGGTCGAAGCACTTGCCCGATGCATCCTGGTGTACAGCGAAGACAACCGGAACGCCGGAACCTTCCGTATACGTGCGGCGAACGAGATGGCCCGGGCCTTTCGGAGCGACCATGAATACATCAACATCAGCCGGCGGAACGATCTGCTGGTAATGGATGTTGAAGCCATGTGCGAAGACGAGAGCGCTGCCCGGCTTGAGGTTCGGTGCGATTTCCGTCTTGTAGACATCAGCCTGCTTCTCATCCGGGATCAGGACCGTCGTGATGTCAGCCTGCTTGACTGCCTCAGCGACCGTGTAGACCTTCAGGCCGTGCTCTTCAGCGACCTTCTTGGACTTGGAACCCTCATAGAGGCCGACGATGACGTTTGCACCGCTGTCCTTGAGGTTCAGGGCATGAGCGTGACCCTGGCTGCCGTAGCCGATGATCGCGATCGTCTTGCCATTCATGAGTTCCCAATTTGCATCCTGATCATAGTAAGTTTTTGCCATAATACTCTCTCTCCTCACAATGTTCATAGATTGTATGCTCTCCGCGTTCCAACGCTATGAGGCCGGTGCGTATGACTTCCGCAATCCCGTAAGGCTTCACGAGTCTCAGGAAAGCCGTGACCTTGTCGTCACTGCCCGTGATCTCGAAGACCAGCGTGTTGGATTCGACATCCACCACATGAGCCCGGAAGAGCTCTGCCATCTTCAAGACATCGAGCCGGTTGTTGTCATCCGCCTTGACCTTTATGAGTGTCATCCCGCGGCAAACAGCATTCTTCTCATCCAGGCGCTGCACTGCACGGACAACCGGCATCTTCTCGAGCTGCTTGATCATCTGCTCGATGAGGTTCTCATCGCCATGCACGACGACCGTGATGCGCGAGAAATCCGGTGTCTCCGTGACGCCCACCGACAGGCTGTCGATGTTGAACTCGCGTCTGGAAAACATGCTTACAACACGCACGAGAACACCAGTCTGGTTCTCGACAAAGACCGACAAGACGTGTTTCATTGACCCATCTCCTCTTCGAATTGCTGATGCCATGAATATTATATCACGGCGCTCCAGCAGATTCAATCTGTAATGCTGTAAACATGTATACATTATTACTCTATGCACATGATTTGTCAACACGTTCCTGTAACTTTTTTTTGATTTTCCAAGATTTTTTTATATCATCATCCCGTTATGATAGACATTTAAAGAGGTCTTTATTGTTCTACATGAATTTCTGTCCATTTCGGAGAGAGTTTCCCGAACCGATGCGATGATGCGTCAGACACGGCAGTCATAATGTCCATGTATGTAATGCATAGTGCCTTTCTTGGCCACAAACACAGATTCATGCTACAATAAAACACAACCAATATTCCCGCATTCCATTTGCATAGAAAGGATTCTTCCTATCATGAATACCAAAAAGAAAGCACTGCCAATAAGACTGCCGCATGCCGAGGTCCTCTCCTCGATTGTGGGGCCGCTTCTTACCTGGTACGAGGGGCAGTCGACGCTGCGCTGCCTGCCCTGGCGCGAGGAGGTCACGCCGTATCACACCTGGCTCTCGGAGATCATGCTGCAGCAGACGCGCGCCTCGGCCGTCATCCCCTACTACACGCGCTTCCTCGAGGCACTGCCCGACATCGAGAGCCTCGCGCGCTGCGACGACGAGCTCCTCATGAAACTCTGGCAGGGACTCGGCTACTACAGCCGGGCGCGCAACCTCAAGAAGGCCGCCGGCGTGATCTGCCAAGAGTACGGCGGCAAGCTGCCCGCAGATTTTGCGGCGCTGCTCGAGCTGCCGGGCATCGGCCGCTACACGGCCAGCGCCATCGGCTCGATTGCCTTCGGCCTGCCCCTGCCCGCCGTCGATGGCAACATCCTGCGCGTCACCATGCGCGTGCTGCAGTGCGGCGAGGACATCGCCCAGCCCGCCGTCCGCCGTGCCGTCGAGGAAGCGCTCGCGCCATATTACCCAAGCGGTCAGGCAGCAGGTGCCCTGAATCAGGCCTTCATGGACCTCGGCGCGACCATCTGCCTGCCGCACGGGGCGCCGCACTGCGCCGCCTGTCCGCTTGCCCGCCTCTGCCTCGCACACGATGCGGGCTCAGAGCAGCAGCTGCCGGTCAAGAGCAAGAAGGCAAAGCGCCGCGTCGAGCAGAAGACCGTGCTCCTCTTGCACCAGGGCAGGGCACTGGCATTGACGAAGCGCCCGAACAAGGGGCTGCTCGCCGGCCTCTGGGAGTTGCCGAACCTGCCGGGCCATCTCACACAGGCAGAAGTCGAAGCATGGCTCGCGGCCCGCGGACTTCGCACCCTCACCATCGCTCGCCTGCCCGATGCGCGCCATATCTTCTCCCATGTCGAATGGCAGATGCAGGGCTGGGCCGTCGAGCTCGCATCCCCCGATGCAATGGTCGCCGAAGATGCGAGCCCGCTTGTCTGGGCCTCGCCCGAAGAACTCGCCGACACCTACAGCATTCCCTCTGCGTTCCAGTACTTCCTGCACGAACATCACGGATGACTCCCCACGCCTAATGCGCACAATAAAAAAGACGCCACCAAGGGCGTCTTTTTCTTTTATCGAATATCATGGCACGAGCTGAAGCAGGATGAAGATGACCAGCCCGATGCCCGAACCGACGATGGAACCGTTCATGCGGATCCACAAGAGGTCGGGCTCTACCTTGTCGTAGACGAGGTGGTTGAGCTGCTCGTCCGTCAGGCGGGCGAGCACGCTCTCGACGACGACGCCGACGAGCGTCTGCGCATGGAGCGCCGAACGCGCGATGAGGTCGTAGAGGAAGCGGCCCACCGTATGGCGCAATTCATCATCTTCCTGCAGGAGGTGCAGGCCGCGGTCATACTCCGCCTCGATGATGTCGGCCAGCCGGCTGCGCAGCATCGGCAGATGCTCTTCGACGGCGTCGACCTGACGCGCAGCGTCGGCCTCAAGGTGGTCGCGCATGTGCGCTGCGGCCCGCCGCACGACCTCCTCGATTGGCAGATCGGCCACGAGGCTGTCGCGCAGCTCGTGCACGAGCTGATGGAACTCCGGCTCAGCATTGAGCACGGCCGTCTTCTCGTAGAAGAGCTCCAGCATATCCTGCTGCAGCTGTGAATCGCGCGTGCCGAGCTCCTTGAGCATCGCCACGAGCTGCTTCTGCATGATGTTGGCCGCATCTTCGAGGTTGACGAGGTCCATGGCCTCCGCCAGCCCCGTCAGGAAGAGCGCTAAGGTGCTCTTGGCCTTCTCTTTCTCGTACTGCTCGAGCATCGACTCGATGGCCTTGGCCGTCTCCGGCCGCTCGGCCCGCACGCGCAGGTAAGCCGAGACGCGCTCGAGGAAGTCCTTGTCGCGCCCGCTCTGCTGCAGCCAGTGGCCGATATTTGCAAAGAGGTCCTCCGGCTCCATCGTGCTCAGGTAAGTGCGGATGCGCCGCGCAAACTCCGCCGCCCGCTTCTCGCTGTCTTTCTTGAGCAGGAAACCGCGCACGTAGTGGTAGAGATGGTGCGAGACCTTGGCCCGCGTGTCGGGCTCGCCGAGCCACTTCATGAGCATCGGCATGAGGTGCAGGCGCTCCAAGTGGCGGAACACCTTGCGCCGCGAGAAGAACTCCTTCTGGACCATTGTCACCGATGCCTTGATGAAGGACTGGCGCCGCCGCGGCAGAATGGCCGTGTGATACGGGAAGCCGAGCGGCTTGCGGAAGAGTGCCGTGACGGCGAACCAGTCGGCAATGCCGCCGACGAGCGCCGCTTCCGCGCAGAAGAGGAATCCCGAGGCGAAGACCGAATGTGGCAGCTGCAGGTGCGCAAATAAGGCGAGCAGGAACACGAGGAACGCGAGGAAGAGCACGCGGTCCGCCTTGTTCCAGGATTTCGTCATGGCTCTCATAATCCCCACATCCTTTCTGCTGCCCAGACGAGGACATAGAGGCCCATGCCGACGAGAGAACCGACGATCGAGCCGTTGATGCGAATCATCTGCAGGTCGTCCTGCACCTTGTCCTCCACGAAGGTGACGAGTGCGTCATCGCTGAACTCGTCGAGGCGCTCGCGGATGAGTCCCGGGATGAGCTCGTGGTGTTTCGTGAGCTCGCTCTCGATGAGGTCCTTGAGCATCTTGTCGAAGCGGTGCTGCCAGTTCTCCGAGTGTACAAAACCATCGATGCGCTGCTCGACGAAAGCGTTGAGGTTCGGCAGCCAGAAGGGCGCCTCTCCCTTGAGCGCATTCTCGATCCACGAGGCGATCAGGCCCTCGATGTCCATCTGCTCGAGCCATCTCTCCTTCCACTCCCCGAGCACGCCGCGCAGCGACGCATCGTTGCTGAAGGAGAGAACCATGCCCTCAAAGCCTGCCTTGAGGCGCGCATAGCCCTCGGTCTGCTCGCTCAGGAGGTCCTTGATGCCCTGCTTCGCCTTCTCGTTGAAGATGGCGAGGATCTCCTTGTCGTCGAGGCCGAGCGCCGACAGGACGAACGCACGGCCAGCCGATTCACCCTCGTACTCCTTGCGCAGGACCTTGATGTTGTCGAGCAGGACCTGCTGCATGGCAGGTGACTGCAGGACCTGCTCACTGATGCTCAGGACGCTGTGCAGGATGCGCTTGGCATGGCGTTCCTCGCCGAGCATGCGCACGAGCTCGATCAGGATGTTCTCGAGCGCTAGGCCCTGAAGGCCCTCGCGCACGGCAGGGGCCAGTTCCCTTGCGAGGCTCTCGCTGTCAAGATCGTTGACGATCTTGAGGACGACGGCATCGACGACCTCCACAACACCCTCGCGGCCGCCGCGGTGCTCGAGGTAGTCGACGAGCAGGCCCGCTGTATCCTGATCACGGATGACGCGCATGATGTTCTCCGTGCTCAAGAGGTCATCGCTCGCGAATGTCACGATGGCATCCATGATGCGCTTCCTGTTGCGCCGCAGGACATCCGTGCGGTACGAGATGCCGAGCGGCTTGCGGAAGAGCGCCGTGACGGCAAACCAGTCCGCCAGCCCGCCGATCGTCGCGGCCAGGAAGCCGTGATGGAAGAGCCCCGCCGCAAAGCCGGAGCCGCCGGCCGCCAATGTGCCGGCAAAGCCGGCAGCGCTGATGCCCAGTGCCAGATTCGCCTTATTTTTCTTCTGCAACCTTCACACCTCAGATTCTCGCGACGAGATCCTTGAGATACTTCTTGAACGGCGTGCCGAGGTCCTCGCGGCGCAGAGCGAACTCCACCGTCGCCTTGAGGAAACCGAGCTTATCGCCGAGGTCGTAGCGCTTGCCTTCAAAGTCGTAAGCGTAGACGGCCTGCTGGCGCGCCAGTTCCTTGAGCGCATCCGTGAGCTGGATCTCGCCGCCCTTGCCGGGCTCTGTGTGCTCCAGGATGCCAAAGATTTCCGGACGGATGATGTAGCGGCCGAGCACGGCCATGCGGCTCGGCGCCTCCTCGAGGCTCGGCTTCTCGATCATGTCGCGCACGCGCATGAGGCGCGGGTCATCCGTCTTGTCCCCCGCGACGATACCGTAGGACGAGACCTTCTCGTCCGGCACCATCTGGCAGCCGAGCACCGAGCCGCCCGTCCTGTCGTAGACGTCGATGAGCTGGCGCAGTGCCGGCTTCTCCGGATTGTAGACGACATCGTCGCCTAAAAGCACGGCGAACGGCTCATCGCCCATGAACGCCTTGGCGCAGAGGATGGCATCGCCGAGGCCGCGCATGTAGCGCTGGCGGATGTAGTGGATGCGGATGTTGGCCGTGTCCTGCACCATCTTCAGGAGGTCGAGTTTGCCCTTCTTCTTGAGCTCTGCCTCGAGCGTCGGCGCCGAGTCGAAGTGGTCCTCGATGGCGCGCTTGCCGTGGCCGCTGACGATGAGGATCTCCTCGATGCCGCTCGCGAGCGCCTCCTCGACGATGTACTGGATGGTCGGCTTGTCGACGATTGGCAGCATCTCCTTCGGTGTCGCCTTCGTGGCGGGCAGGAAGCGCGTGCCGTAGCCGGCTGCCGGAATGACTGCTTTTCTGATTTTCTGCATGTTGAATTCCCCTAACATCTTGTTTTTTTAGATTGTGGCAGTTCCCCATCTGCCACTTATACGATAACAATATATTATTATACACGATGCACGCCTTTTCCTGCTATGAAAAAAGCTGTCACAGTGATGTGACAGCTTCTTTTTGCAGATTTTGCTTATTTTTTGTGGAACACCCACATGTAGGCGGCGAAATCCGTGTCGATTTTCGGCACCTCAATGCCGCTGTACATGAGCTCATCGCCGTAGAAGGACTTGCCCGCGAGGCTCAGGGCCTTGCTGCCTGCACCGTCATGCGAGAGTCCCTTGGCCGGGTAGTAAGCGGCCACTTCGTACTCTGCATCGGCGTCAAGCTGCTCGAGCTTCAGCGTGCGCAGCTCTGCTGCCGGCGTCGCGAGCGCCTTGAAGTAGACGAGGACGATCTCCTCGCCGTCTTTGGCGACAAATTCCCAGGCCGTCTCATTGCCCTTGCCTTCAAACGGCGTGAGCAGGCGGTAGAACCGGCCGAGCTGCATCGTCGGGCGGATCTTCTTGTAGAGCGCGATGTGGCTGCGGACCTCGGCCTTCTCCTCCTCGCTCATGCGCGTGATGTCCATCTCGTAGCCGTAGCAGCCCATCATCGCGGCGAACGCGCGCGTCTGCATCGGCGTCACGCGGCCGACCTGATGGTTCGGCGTCACGGAGACATGCGCGCCCATCGTGATGGGCGGGAAGACCATGCTTGTGCCGCTCTGGATGGAGAGGCGGCAGATGGCGTCCGTATCGTCGCTCGTCCAGGTCTGCGGCATGTAGTAGAGCATGCCCGCATCGAAGCGGCCGCCGCCGCCCGAGCAGCTCTCAAACAGGACATCGGGATGCGTCTGCGTGATGCGCTCGAGGACGTCGTAGAGGCCGAGCACGAAGCGCGTGCGCACTTCGCCCTGGCGCTCTGGAGGCAGTTTGGACGAGAAGGCGTCCGTCAGATGGCGGTTGAAGTCCCACTTGACGTAGTCGATTGGCGCCGTGTCGAGAATCTTGCAGACGGAGTCGACGATGTAGTCGCGGACATCCGCGCGCGAGAGGTCGAGCACGAGCTGATGGCGGCTGAACGTCATCGGGTACGACGGTGAACGCAGCGCCCAGTCTGGATGCGCGCGGTAGAGGTCCGAGTCTACAGACACCATCTCTGGCTCGAACCAGAGGCCGAACTTGAGGCCGCGCTTGTGCGCACTCTCCGCCACGCCCTGCAGGCCGCCCTTGAGCTTCTCCATGTTGACGACCCAGTCGCCGAGCGAGCTGTTGTCGTCCTCGCGCTTGCCGAACCAGCCGTCGTCGAGCACCATGAGCTCGATGCCGAGGTCTTTGGCACAGGCCGCGAGGTTGTCCATCTTCGCATCGTCGAAGTCGAAGTACGTCGCCTCCCAGTTGTTGACGAGGATGGGACGCACGGCGTCGCGGAACTTGCCGCGCACGATGTGGTGGCGCACAATCTCATGGAAGGCCTGACTCATGCCATTGAGACCCTCGGCGCTGTAAGCAAGCAGCGCCTCTGGCGTCTGGAAGGATTCGCCCGGCTCCAGATGCCAGCGGAACTCGAATGGGTTGATGCCGCCGACGACGCGCGTCGTGCCGAACTGCTCGACCTCCGTCTTGAGCGAGAACTCGCCGCTCCAGACGAGGCTGAAGCCGTAGACCTCACCGCTCTTCTCGCCCGCGTCCTTGCGCAGGAGCGCGAGGAACGGCGATGCTTGATGTGAGCTCGAGCCGCGGCGGCTCGCGCTCTCCTCGATGCCGTGCATGAGTGGCACACGCTCTGCCGTGCGCTCAGCGGCATGGCCGCCCCAGAGGTTCATGCGGTCGAAATCGTGGTCCGGCAGGTCAAGCGCGAAGCTCGCCGCATTGAGCAGGTCCAGTGGCTCCTCGCCGCTGTTCTTGAGGCAGGCGCTGCGCGCGATGACATCTGCATCCGCAAAGATCGTGTACGAGAGCTCTGCCTCGAGCTTGCCCTTAGAGTCGGCCAGCGTGATCTTGAGCGTCTCCGCCTCATCATCTGCTGCGTACGCGGCCGGCAGGCCCGCGAGCGCCGGCTTGCCTTTCGTGATGGTATAGTCCTTGTAGAAGAGCTCCGTCGTCGTCGTGCCGTCTGCAAGGCGCACCTCATAGGCTGGGATGCGATAGTCGACATGGCCGTAGCCCGGGTACTCCTGCGGCAGCACGTCGAGCGAGAACGTGCGCTCATTTTCATAGGCACCCGGCTGCGGCGAGAAGCCGCGGTCGAGCTCCTGGAACGGGCGGCTGTCGCGGAAGGCCCGGAGTTTCCTGCCCCAGTAACGGTGCATGAGGTAGCGGCCGCGGATGACCTGCAGCACATAGCTCATCTTCACATTGCTCAGATGGAAGATGCCTGTCTTTTCATCAAACTGGATCATATGCTTATCGTGTCCTTTCCCTGCGTCAATCAGATGCCCTTGAAGTAGAACGAGAAGTGCTTCGTCTCATTCTTCACCGTGTATTCCGGCAGGACCGGCGCACCCCAGGTGTCGTCGCCGCCGACGCCGCACTGGCCGAGCGATGCGCGCAGGAAGGTGTGATGGACTTCTGGCAGATCGTAAGGATGGCGCGCGTTCTCGAGCTCATGCGCGCTGTACGGCAGGGCCGAAGCCTCGAACGGCTCCTCGTCCATGGCGAGGCGCACGCCGCGGCCGCGGTGATCCGTGACCTCGATCCAGCGGATGCCGCCGTGGTTGCCCGTCTCCTGCGGCTGCAGGTACGGCTCGACCTCATCCTTGGCTGTCGTCTCGAAGATGCCGAGTCGAGCGCCGCGCTGGCGGTCTGCGTAGTTGTCGAGCGGGCCGTAGCCGTAGAAGCGCACCTGATCGTAGTCAGCCGGCAGCGTGAAGAGCATCGCGAAGTCCGGGATTTCCGGCAGACCCTCGACAGCATCGTAGTCGAGCTCGACTTTGATGGAAGTATCCTCGGCGACCGTATAGGTCATGCGGCAGGAAGAGAGCGGCTGCGTAGCCAGCTCATAGGTGAAGCGGACGGAGACGGAGCTTGCCTCGTACTCCTTCTGGCCGAGCTGGCCGAACCAGTCGAACTCGTGCCAGTTGCCCGCCTCGTCGAGCAGTTCCTTCTTGACGCAGCGGCGGTAGAGGCTCGCGAGCTTCCACTGTGCCGTCATGAAGTCGCGGCGGCTGCCGTAGTCGTTGTCGACCGGTGCGCGCCAGAACGACGGTTTCGGCGCTTCCTCGATGAGCTCCACGCCATTGCACTTGTAAGACAACAGGTTGCCTGTCGCGCTCGAGAACAGGATCTCGAAGCCCGTGCCGCGCACGCCGAGGTTGATGTCGCCGTGGACGATGTGCAGCGGCTTTTCGGGCTGCGTCTCGAGCGGCATGTTGTGCTGGTAGTGGAAATGGCGCTCTGCCGTGGCGAAGTCCGTCGCAGCCACAGCCTCCTTCGGCTCCGGCACCTCGACTTCGTCGACCTGCCACGTTCCCTGACCGAAGGCGATCTCAAAGCCCTTCTTGGCCCAGAGCGTGTCCTCCTTGAGGCGCAGCGATGCCGTGACCGTCTCCTCGCCCGCATTCGTCAGCGGCAGATCGTCAAGAGCCACCGTGCCCGTCTCACCCGGCAGGATGTGCGGCGCATCCGAGGACGATTCCCAGATGACCTTGCCGTCGAGCATGAGCTCCAGATGCAGCGCATAGGCAGCGACATCCGTAAACAGGCTCTTGTTGTGGATCGTGACCTTCTCTGCCGTGACATCGAGATCGAAGTTCTGGTAATTGAACTTGACTTCCTGCATCTTCGTCGTCAGCTTACGGTCTGCAAACAGGATGCCGTCACCGCTGAAGTTGCCGTCGTTCGGGCGGTCGCCGAAGTCGCCGCCGTACGCCAGCGCATCCTTGCCGTAGCGGTCCTTGTGCCAGATGGCCTGGTCGACGAAATCCCAGATGAAGCCGCCCTGATAGAGCGGTTCCTCGTCCGTCAGGTCCGTGTACTTGTGCATGCCGCCGATGCTGTTGCCCATCGCATGCGTGTACTCGCAGCAGATGAATGGCTTATCGCGGTGCTCCGCGAGGAACTTCTTGATGGAGGCGACCGTCGGGTACATCTGGCTCTCCATGTCGCTCGTGCCGTTGTAGCGGCGATCCCAGAAGATGTTCTCGTAGTGGACGAGGCGCGTCGGGTCTGCCTGACGGAAGTACTCGCTCATCACGTAGAGGTCCTTGCCGCCGCAGGACTCGTTACCGCAGGACCAGATCAGGATGGCCGCATGATTCTTGTCGCGCTCGAACATGGATTTCGCGCGGTCGAGGATGATATCCTGCCACTCCTCATGGTCATTCGGCAGCGTATCCTCGATGATATCCTTCTTGCCGTTGCGCATCCAGCTGCCGTGCGTCTCGAGGTTCGTCTCGTCGATGACGTAGAGGCCGTAGCGGTCGCAGAGCTCGTAGATGTAGCTCGAGTTCGGATAGTGCGAGCAGCGCAGTGCATTGATGTTGTGCTGCTTCATCACGATGATGTCCTTCTCGATCTCCGAAGGATCTGCCGCGCGGCCGCTGTAACAGTCGAACTCGTGGCGGTTCGTGCCCTTGAAGACGATGCGCTTGCCGTTGAGCTTCATGATCGTGCCGTCCATGCAGAATTCACGGAAGCCGATGTTCTGCGGGATGACCTCGAGCAGATGGCCCTCCGCATCCTCGACGGAAATGACGGCACGGTAGAGGTTCGGCTCTTCCGCGCTCCAGAGCTTGACGCCCTTGAGCTCTGCCTCAAAGGAAGAGCTCAGGCCCTCGACCTGCTGCTCCTCCGCGAGAAGGCAATCGCCTGTCTCCGCATCGTAGAGCTCGATTGCTACCTTATGGGCTTCGCCGCTGTTCCACTTCATGTCGAGGTGGAGCTTGCCATCCTGATAATCGTGGATGGGCTCTGCCGTGACGCGCAGGTCATCGAGATGGACGGCCGGCTTCGTGTAGAGCATGACCTCGCGGAAGATGCCCGAGAAGCGCCAGAAGTCCTGGTCCTCGATCCAGCTGCCCGAGCTGAAGCGGAAGACCTGCAGGGCTAGGCGGTTCGTGCCCTCCTTGAGGTACGGCGTGAGGTCGAAGTCGGACGGCGTGAACGAATCCTCGCTGTAGCCGACATACTGGCCGTTCATGTAGACGGCGACAGCCGACTCAACGCCCTGCAGCGAGAGTACGGCGTTGTCCCAGCCCTGCGGCAGGATGAAATCCTTGACATACGAGCCGACCGGGTTGTCGCGTTGCGGCACCTGCCCCGGATGCACGACCTCATGGCCGTCCCACGGGTACGTCTGGTTCGTGTACTGCGGCACACCGTGACCTTCCATCTGCCAATGGGCCGGCACGCGGATGGTCTCCCAGCCGCTCACATCGTAGTCCGGCTGCTCAAAGCCCTGCGGGCTGGCGGCGAGATTGCGCGCGTAGTGGAACGACCAGATGCCATCGAGGCTGCGGCGCAGCGAGGACACGCCCTCTGCCATCTCCATCGCATCGGCGAAAGACACATGGTCGCTGTGGGCCGGCAGGCGGTTCTCTTCAAAGAAAGTAGGGTCTGCAAGACGATCGACTGTAAACATCAGCTATTTCCTCCTTTAATCATTCATACTCATATTTATCTTTATTTTATCTTATTTTGTCGACATAGTCAATCAATAGAAAGGGGCCGCTGTATCAAACTGGTACAACGGCCCCCTCCTAAGGTCACATGTCAAGCGATTGCGATATCCATGACATCCATGACTCTGTTCACTTGTAGCATATTATTTGCTGAGGTCTTCCCATTTCTCCTCGAGCTCGCGGACGATGCGCGCATGCTCAGCTTCCGTCAGCGTTACCTTTGCACGATAGATGAAGGAAGCGATGACCATGAGGACGATTGGAGCTGCGAACATGACGATCTGGAAGTGGAAGAGTGCGTCCGGCTTGATGTCAGCAGCGGAAGCACCGCCCGTCATGCCGACCCAGACAGCGACGAGGCCGATGATGCCGCTCGAGACAGCACCAGCGAATTTATCGACGAGAGGACGTACGCAGAGGCAGACAGCTTCATCGCGATGGCCGATCTTGAGCTGGCCATACTCGACGGAGTCCGTGATCGTCATGAGGACGACGAGGAAGATGAGCGGCTGCGGCAGAGCGAAGAGGCCTGCACCGATGAGGGCCATCGTGACATTCGTGCCGGAACCAGCATAGATGAGGAGCGCGACGAGCATGATCGCGATCGAAGCGAAGAAGAGCTTGCGGCGGCTGAACTTAGCCGTCAGAGCCGGGAACAGGGCAACAGCGATGAGGCCGATGACCGTGTTGATGACACCGAGGATGGAGAACTTCGTAGCATCGCCGATGACGTAGATGAAGTAGTAGAGGTTGAAGTTGTTGACGATGTTGATGCCGATGCCGTAGACGAGGTAAGCGATAGCCGTCCACATGAGCTGGTCGTTCTGCGTCAGGACCTTGAATACGTCTTTCGCGGAAGTCTCCGTCTTGTTCTCACGCAGTGCAGATTCCTGCTCGTGCGTGCCAAGGCCGAGGATGATGGCACCGAGCGTTGCGATACCGCCGCCGACGCAGGCGAATGCGAACCAACCAGTCGGGTCACCAGCACCGCCGTTCTGGTTCAGCGAGAAGTAGAGGACGACCGGCATGACGATGACCGTAACGAGGTTGGCACCGAAGACGGAACCGATACGGGCAATCGTAGCCGTGATATCGCGTTCATGCGAATCGAAGGAAAGAGCCGGGATCATGGACCAGATAGCAACGTCTTTTGCACTGTAGAAGATATCCATGATGAAGTAGACAATGGCAAACAGGATCAGGTAGAGCGTCGGGTTCGTGACCGTCAGGCCGCCGAAGTCCGTGAACAGGAATGCCAGCGTGATGGCTGCGACGAACGCGCCGACGATGACCCATGGTTTGAAGCGGCCCCAACGCGTCTTCGTCTTATCGATCAGGTTGCCGATGAACGGATCGACGAAGAGCTCAAGGATACGGAGCACGAGGATGATCGTCGTGACGATACCGATCATGTAAGCATCATGGCTCGGGTTGTCCGAGTGGAACAGGTTACTCGTGACGAAAATCATGAAGTACGTGCCGATCATGGCGTAGAACACGTCATGACCAAACGTGCCGCACGCATAGCAGATGCGCTGCAGTAATTTGCTATTCATTATGAATGCCTCCCCAAATAAAACCCCATTTTCTATCAGTCCAGCTTATGCCTTGACTTTATTGATGTACGCGATGATGCCATCCGCAATCGTATCGAGCGAAGCGCCCTTGCTCGTGTTGACGACGAGGTCGTAGTTCGCACCGTCGCCCCACGTGCGGCCCGTGTAGTAGTTGTAGTAGCGGGCGCGCTTCTCGTTCTCGCGGTTGAGCTCTTTGAGGCTCTTGCCTTCGTAGACTGTCTGGCCACGTTTCTCGCGGTACTCATCGTCAGCGCAGACGAAGATGTCGAAGTGGTTGTCGTTGTTGCGCAGTGCGTAGTCCGCGCAGCGGCCGAGGAAGATGCACGGGCCATCCTCTGCGATCTTGCGGATGACAGCCGACTCGCTCATGAACATGCCCTGGCTCGATTCGCCCATGTGCGTGCCGAACGAATGGAACGGGATGAAGCTCATCGAAAGCGGCTTGACCGTGTTCTCCATCTCGAGCAGTTCATCTTCGCTGAGGTCGTGGATGCCGAGCTTGGCCGCAGCCAGATGGACGAGCTGGCGATCGTAGAGCTTGACGCCGAGCTTCTCGGCGAGGATGCCGGCCAGCTCACGTCCGCCCGCACCATACTGACGGCTGATCGTGATGACGAGATTCTCTTTCATGGTGGATTTCCCCTTTCAAAGCGTAAACGTTTTCATTGTCTAGAAGAAAAGCTTCCCCTTGCGAGGTAGAACGAAAATAATTGAGATGAGTTCTCTTGGCTACCTTATTGTCTTTTCTTTCAGCAGTAGCAAACGTTTTCTTTTGTTTACAGTTTGTATTATACGCTAGAAAATAATAAAAAGCAAGAGGGTTTTTAGGATTTTTTCTTTTTTATCTGTTTTCTAAATTGTACATGCAATTCAGGGTTTTGAGCGCAGAAAAAAGGAGAGATACAGTAAACGTATACTGTATCTCTCCCATAACAACAATCTGTTATCTCTGCATCATTTTGCCATGAGTTTGGCCACTTTATTGGCGAAGTCGACCGGATTCTCCGGCAGGATGCCCTCGATGAGCAGAGCCTGCGTGTAGAGCATGTCGCAGTAATCCTTGAACTCCTGGCTGTCCTTGCCCGTCTCATGGATTTCCTTGAGGCGGCTGAAGAGCTCGTGATGCGGGTTGATCTCAAGGATGCGCTTTGCCTTAAACATCGGGTTCTTCATCTGCGAGAAGGCCTGCTCCATCGCGAGCGACGGGCCCGCCTCATCGGCCACGAGGCAGACTGCACTCGATTTGAGGCGCGCGGACACCTTGACGTCCTCGACCTTGTCGCCGAGCGCTGCCTTGATGTCCTTCATGAGGTCGCTGTTGTCCTTCTGGATTTCCTCCGTCTCCTTCTTGACCTCCTGGCTCTCGGCATCGTCGAGGCCGAGGTCGCCGCGGCTGATGGAGTGGAACGGCTTCTCCTCATACTGGTGGATCGTCTCGATGGCAAATTCATCGACCGGATCGAGCAGGTAGAGCACCTCGATGCCCTTGTCGCGCAGCGTCTCCATCTGCGGCAGCTGCTCGATGGTCTCCTTGTCCTTGGCCGTCGCGTAGTAGATCTTCTTCTGGCTCTCCGGCATGCGGTCAACGTATTCCTTGAGCGTGACGAGCTTGCCGTCCTTCGAGCTCATGAACAGGATGAGGTCCTTGAGCTTGTCGACCGTGTCCGAACCGCTGTAGATGCTGTTGTAGATGCCGATCTTCAGCGACTTGCCGTACTCGTTCCAGAACTTCTCGTACCACTCGCGGTCGTTCTTGAGCTTGCGCGCCAGCGTCTTGAGAATGTTCTTCTCGAGCGCGCGGCCGATGGCCTTGAGCTCGCGGCTCTGCTGCAGGAGCTCACGCGAGATGTTCAGCGAGAGGTCCGGCGAATCGACGAGACCCTTCATGAAGCGCAGGTAGTCCGGCAGCAGGTCCTTGCACTTGTCCATGATGAAGACATGGCGGCTGTAGAGCTGCAGGCCCGGCTCGTAGTCCGTCTGATAGAGGTTAAAAGGCGCATGTGCCGGGATGGCCAAGAGTGCCGTGTACTCGACCGTGCCTTCGGCCTTCGTGTGGAAGACCTCCATCGGGTCTTCCCACTCGTAGAACTGATGCTTGAAGAACTCGTTGTACTCTTCTTTCTTGATGTCTGACTTGTTCTTCGTCCAGAGCGGCTGCATGGAGTTCAGCGTGCGCGTCTCAACCTTCTTGATCTTATCGGCGCCCTCGATCTCCTTGCCGTCCTTGTCCTTCGGCGTCTCCTCGAAAGTGAAGTCCATCTTGATCGGGTAGCGGACGTAGTCGCTGTACTTCTTGACGAGGCGCTCGAGCTCATAATTGTCCGTGAAGTCCTGCTCTGCCTCCTTGCCGCAGAACTCTTTCTTGAGGTGCAGCGTGATGGCCGTGCCGCGCTTATCGAGCTCGCACTCCTCGATCGTGTAGGAGCCGTCAGCTGCTGACTCCCACTTCCAAGCCTGCTTCTCGCCTGCCTTGCGCGTCACGATCGTCACGTGGTCGGCCACCATGAAGGCCGAGTAGAAGCCGACACCGAACTGGCCGATCATCTCTTTGTCGGTCAGGTCCTTGTTCTCCTCCTTCGCCTTCTTGAGCTGCTCGAGGAAGGCCTTCGTGCCGGACTTCGCAATCGTGCCGATGTTCTCGATGAGCTCTTCGCGGTTCATGCCGATGCCGTTATCGGCAATCGTCAGCATGTGCTGCTCGGCATCCGGCGTCAGGAAGATCTGGAAATCCTCATCGCCTTCGAGCAGGCTGCGGTCCGTCAGGCTCTCGAAATGTGCCTTGTCGATTGCATCGGATGCATTGGAGATGAGCTCGCGCAGGAAGATCTCGTGATTCGTGTAGATGGAGTGAATCATGAGGTCCAGCAGCTGTTTCGTCTCCGCTTGGAATTCATGTGTTTCTTTTGCCATGGAAATCTGCCTCTCTTTATCTGGAAAATCTAGAAATGGTATTGCCTCGATTCGGTGTTAGCACTCCATGTGTGCGAGTGCTAACGTACAGATAATAATATACACCATAAACAACAAAAAGTCAAAGATATTCCAGAAAAAAAGCCACTGCTTCAGCAGTGACCTCTTCGTTCAAATGTTTCTTTCGTTTCGTGCCGTTCAGCAGGCGGCTGCCATCTTGCTGCCGTCCGCCGCACGGAGCCTCCGCACGAAGGAATCCGTCAGATGGACCTCAAAGTCCTCCTTGACTTTAGCGAGCGCTGCATAGTCCGCTTCCTGCATCTCCTGCTCTTCCCCGTCAGCCGTGAAGGCCTTGAAGGACGGGATCTCCTCACTGCCCGTGAAGACGAGCACGCGGTCCGCGCCGACACCGAAGCGGCGATGTGCGAGCAGGCGAATGGCAGCCGCTCCCGGCATGAAGCCCGTCGTGCCATCCATTACCATATATTCCTGTTTCTCTACCTTGCAGATCCGAACGATCATCATACCGGTCACCCTTTCTTTCTTGCTTGCGATGGTTTTATTATAGCAGGCATGGATATGCAATAAAATCACAAAATATGCTTTATATATTGCAAAAAGTGTCATATCCCTCTATGATGGAAGCAGGAGGGATATGTATGCAGAACTATCCGAAGAAGGGCTATCTGAGCAGCGACTTTCGCGTCTTCCATCTGCACGATGAGAAGCTGCGCACGATTCCCTTCCATTACCACGATTTCCACAAGATCATCCTGTTCCTCGGCGGGGATGTCGACTACATCATCGAGGGCAATTCGTATCACCTGCAGCCAGATGACATCGTCTTCGTCGCAGCCGGCGAGATTCACCGCCCCGTGTTCGGCGGGGACGGCGAGAAGACACCGTACGAGCGCATCGTCATCTACATCGCGCCGGACTTTCTGCAGCGCCTCGACGAGCGTGCCAAGCTCGCCAAGTGTTTTGCGGCGGCTCGCGAGCAGGGACGCGTCATGCACCAGTTGCCCAATCGCAGCCACGACCTGCTCTTCCACATGGACAAGCTCGAAAAAACAGCCCATGGCGAAGGGTTCGCCAATGGGCTGTACACAGAGATTCTCTTTATTGAATTCCTGATCCTGCTCAACCGCAGCATCGAAGACCACGAGCTTGAGTCGCTTGACACCGTCTCCTACGATCCCAAGATCCAGCAGGTCCTGCGCTACATCAACGAGCACCTCGCGGACGACCTCACGATTGCAACACTCGCGAATCAGGTCTTCCTGAGCCGCTACTATCTCATGAAGCGATTCAAGGCCGACACAGGCTACAGCTTGCACGCCTACATCCGCAGCAAGCGGCTGCTCTTCGCGCGCGACCTGCTGCGCACGGAGACCTCCATCCAGGAAATCAGCCGCGCCTCAGGCTTCCGCGATTACTCGACGTTCTCACGCGCCTTCCGCACACTCTTCCACTGCTCGCCAAAGGAATGGCGTGCCGAGCACGTGCCTCAGTCCGCTGCCTTCTCCTCGCGGTCGAGCAGCTTCTGAACGGCATCCTGCATGTGCGTGTCGGCGACCGTCTCGATCTGGCCGGCATCGCACTTGGCAGCGAGCTGCGGCTCGATTGGGATGCGCGCGAGCACATCGAGGCCGTACGACTTCGCGATCTCTTCGATATGGCTGTGGCCAAAGATCTCGTGGCGCTTGCCACAATCCGGGCACTCGAAGTAGCTCATGTTCTCGACGAGGCCTAGGATGGGCACCTTCATGCCCTCTGCCATCTTGACCGCCTTCTCGACGATCATCGAGACGAGCTCCTGCGGGCTCGTGACGATGATGATGCCGTCGAGCTTGATCGACTGCATGACCGTCAGCGGCACATCGCCCGTTCCCGGCGGCATGTCGACGAACAGGTAGTCGATGTCCTCCCAGATGAAGTCATGCCAGAACTGCTTGACGACGCCGCTGATGATTGGGCCGCGCCAGACGACCGGGTCCGTCGAGTTCTCGAGCAGGAGATTCATGCTGACGACCTCGATGCCATCGGCCGTGCGCACAGGATAAGCACCGGCCTGATTGCCGCGGACCTCGCCCTTCGTGCCGAACATCTTCGGGATGGATGGGCCCGTGATGTCTGCGTCGAGGATGCCCGTATGCTTGCCCTTGCGGCTCATGGCCACAGCCATGAGGCCCGTGACGAGCGATTTGCCGACGCCGCCCTTGCCGCTGACGACGGCGATGACGTGGCGGATCGTGCTGAGCTCATTCGGCGCCTCGTGGAAATCCTTCTTGCGCGTATCCTGGCCGCAGGTCGTCCCGCAGGAGCCGCAGTCATGGTTGCATGTTTCTGCCATAGTGATACCTCCAGACTATATAGACTAGTATTTCTCAATCTTTCTCGATGATAAGCAAAAACCCTCCCCGCCTTGGCGGGGAAGGTTTTGTTTTTATTGTTGGGGTTCTTGGCTTATGCGCCCGTTGTCTCGGTGCTCACCGTGTCCTCCGCCGTCTCCGTGGAAGTCTCCTCCACAGCTGGTTCATCAGCCGAGGTCTCCTCCACCGGCTTCGGATCGTTATCAATGACCTTGAGGTTGCGATAGCGGCTCATGCCCGTACCAGCCGGGATGAGCTTGCCGATGATGACGTTCTCCTTGAGGCCGATGAGCGGATCGACCTTGCCCTTGATGGCGGCATCCGTCAGGACACGCGTCGTCTCCTGGAACGATGCAGCCGAGAGGAAGGAATCCGTAGCAAGGGAAGCCTTCGTGATACCGAGCAGGATCGGCTTGGCAACAGCCGGCTCGCCGCCTTCCTCGATGGCCTTGGTATTGGCCGACTCGAAGGCATTGATGTCGATGTACTCGCCCGGCAGGAAGTCCGTCGTGCCGGACTCCTCGATCTTCACCTTGTGGAGCATCTGGCGGACCATGACCTCGATGTGCTTATCGTTGATCTCAACACCCTGGGACTTGTATACCTTCTGTACTTCGTACACGAGGTAGCGCTGCGTAGCCTGCAGGCCGCAGACGCGCAGGATGTCGTGCGGGTTGACCGAGCCCTCTGTGAGCTTGTCGCCCGGCATGAGGTGCATGCCCTGCTTGACGTGCATGCGCGCGCCGTACGGGATGGCGTACTCACGAGCCTGACCCTCGCTCGGGTGGATCGTGACCTTGCGCATGCCCTTGCCCGTATCCTCGACCTCAGCGTCGCCTTCGATCTCTGCGATGATGGCATGATGCTTCGGCTTGCGTGCCTCGAAGAGCTCTTCGACACGCGGAAGACCCTGGGTGATATCGTCACCGGCAACACCGCCGGAGTGGAACGTACGCATCGTGAGCTGCGTGCCCGGCTCGCCGATGGACTGTGCGGCAATCGTACCGACAGCCTCGCCGATCTCGACCTCTGCCTGGTTGGCCAGGTCGCGGCCGTAGCACTTGACGCAGACGCCGAACTGCAATTTGCAGGTCAGGACGCTGCGGATGGAAACGCGGGTGCGTACCTTCTCGATGCGCTTCGCGAGGTCCTCATCGACCATGTCGTTGATGGAGGCAATGCGCTCGCCCGTCTCCGGATCGTCGATGTTCTCGGCGAGGAAGCGGCCGACAATGCGCTCTGCCAGCGACTCGATGATGCCGTCGCCTTCCTTGATGGCTTCGACGGCAATGCCGCGGACATTGTTGTTGCGGATGTGGATTTCCTTGGCATCGCTGTCGAGGATGGTCTGGATGCTTTCCTGCGTGAGCGTCTCGCCAGCAGGCAGGACGACCGTGCCGTCGAGAGCGACGACATCGTGCGTGATCTCCTTGCCGTTCATCTCCTGGAAGATGGCCTGGCGCGTCTTCTCACGCTCCTTCTCATCCGGCTCGCCGAGCGTGACCACTTCCGTGATCATCGCGTTCGAGAGCGCAGCTTCCGATGCCAGCGAAGAACCGCGGACCATGATCTCGCGGATGTTCTTCTCGCCGATCGTCGTGAGCTTCTCCTCGTCAAGGATCGTATCCTTCGGGAAGAGTACCTCTTTCGTCTCCGGGTCGAGCACATCGGCACCGAGCAGACGGCCCATGAGGCTGTCGTTGAGGAGCTCGAGTGCATCGAACGTCGACGGCATCAGGCGTGCGCGCGCCTGGACGAGGTTCAGCGTCGAGACGTCGCAGTCCTCTTCGCGGACGATGACGTCCTGCGCGACGTCGACGAGACGACGCGTGAGGTAACCCGAGTCAGCCGTACGCAGTGCCGTATCGGCCAGACCCTTGCGGGCACCGTGCGAGGAAATGAAGTAATCGGATACCGACAGGCCTTCGCGGAAGTTTGCCGTGATCGGCAGGTCGATGATCTTACCGGACGGGTCAGCCATGAGGCCGCGCATGCCGGCGAGCTGACGCATCTGCTGCTTGTTACCACGGGCACCGGAGTCAGCCATCATGAAGATTGGGTTGAAGGCGTCCATGTTGTCCATCATGGCGTCAGCGACATCGTCCGTGGCCTTCGACCAGAGGGCGACGACCTTGTGGTAACGCTCGTCCTCGGTGATGAGACCGCGGTCGTACTGGCGCTCGACCTTGTTGACGATCTTCTGCGTATCGCCGATGATGACCTTCTTCTTCGGCGGCACGATGACGTCGGAGATGGCGACCGTCATGCCGGCGATGCAGGCGTAATGGTAACCGAGGTTCTTGACACCGTCGATGACTTCTGCCGTTTTCGTGGCGCCAAAGTGGTTATAGCAGTTGGCAACGAGTTTGCCAAGCTCTTTCTTGTTCATGAGGATGCCGAGCTTCCACTCGCCATTCTCCTTGTCCTGATGGTAGTAGCGCAGCTCCGGCGGCAGGATCTCGTTGAAGATCATGCGGCCGAGGGACGTGCGGACGAGGCCGTAGCCCTTGATGCGGCAACGGATCTCCGCCTGCAGCTCGAGGTCGTGCTGCTGATAAGCGAGCAGTGCCTCGGCAATGCCCGTGACGACCATGCCTTCGCCCTTGGCGCCCGGCTTGAGGATCGTCAGGTAGTAAGAACCGAGAACCATATCCTGCGTCGGGACGATGATTGGCTTGCCGTCCTTCGGTGCGAGGATGTGGTTGGCTGCGAGCATCAGGATGCGTGCCTCAGCCTGTGCCTCTGCCGACAGCGGCAGATGGATAGCCATCTGGTCACCATCGAAGTCGGCGTTGTAAGCCGTGCAGGCCAGCGGATGCAGCTTCAGGGCATGGCCCTCGGTGAGAACCGGCTCGAAGGCCTGGATGCCGAGGCGGTGCAACGTCGGTGCACGGTTCAGGAGCACCGGATGCTCCTTGATGACGTCCTCGAGGACATCCCAGACTTCTGGACGCGCGCGCTCCACCATGCGCTTTGCGCTCTTGATGTTGTGCGCAGCGCCCGAAGCGACGAGCTTCTTCATGACGAACGGCTTGAAGAGCTCGAGTGCCATGACCTTCGGCAGGCCGCACTGGTGCAGCTTGAGCTCCGGGCCGACGACGATAACGGAACGGCCAGAGTAGTCGACGCGCTTGCCGAGCAGGTTCTGACGGAAGCGGCCCTGCTTGCCCTTGAGCATGTCCGAGAGCGACTTGAGCGGGCGATTGCCCGGGCCCGTGACCGGACGGCCGCGGCGGCCGTTATCGATCAGGGCATCGACAGCTTCCTGCAGCATGCGCTTCTCGTTGCGCACGATGATGTCCGGCGCACCGAGGTCTAAGAGGCGCTTGAGGCGGTTATTGCGATTGATGACGCGGCGGTAGAGATCGTTGAGATCCGACGTCGCGAAGCGGCCACCATCGAGCTGTACCATCGGGCGCAGATCCGGCGGGATGACCGGGACGACGTCGAGGATCATCCACGACGGCTTGTTGCCCGACTTGCGGAATGCCTCGACAACCTCGAGACGGCGGATGGCGCGGACCTTTTTCTGGCCGGAAGCCGTGCGGACTTCCTTGCGCAGCACCTCGCTCATGCGGTCGAGGTCGAGCTCCTCGAGGAGCTCCTTGATGGCCTCGGCACCCATGCCGACGCGGAACTTGTTGCCGTATTTCTCGAGTGCTTCGTGGTAGTCCTTCTCGGAGAGCAGGCTCTTCTTCGTCAGATCCGTCTCGCCCGGGTCGAGCACGATGTAGTAAGCGAAGTAGAGGACTTTCTCGAGTGCACGCGGCGAGATGTCGAGGATCAGGCCCATGCGGCTCGGGATACCCTTGAAGTACCAGATATGGGAGACCGGAGCGGCGAGCTCGATGTGGCCCATGCGCTCACGGCGGACTTTCGCCCGCGTCACCTCGACGCCGCAGCGATCGCAGATGATGCCCTTATAACGGATGCGCTTGTACTTGCCGCAGTGACATTCCCAGTCACGCGTCGGTCCGAAAATGCGCTCGCAGAACAGGCCGTCACGCTCTGGTTTGAGCGTGCGGTAGTTGATGGTCTCCGGCTTCTTGACTTCGCCGTAGGACCACTCCCGGATCTTCTCCGGGGAAGCAAGCCCGATGCGCATCGAATCAAAATTATTTACATCCAGCAAAGAGATGACACTCCCTTCTTATTTCTCATCTTCTCCATCATCGGACGGATCTACGATCGAGCCGAGGCTGCCGATATCGGCGATGATGTCATCCGGCTTCTCGTCGTCGGACGGAGCACCCTCGTCGTAATGATCTGCGGCATCAGCCTTTGCAGCGGCATCCTCGCCCTTCGTCGGGTCGACACCTGCTACATCGAGATCGAGGTTCTTTGCTTTCTCATTGATGTTCTCATCATCGTCATCGTCGTCCTGGATCGTGATCTCTTTGGCATCCTCATTGAGGACCTTGATGTCGAGACCGATGGACTGGAGCTCTTTGATGAGGACCTTGAAAGATTCCGGAACACCCGGCTCTGGGATGTTCTCGCCCTTGACGATGGCCTCATAGGCCTTGACACGGCCGACGACATCATCGGACTTGACCGTCAGGATCTCCTGCAGCGTATAGGCGGCGCCGTACGCCTCGAGTGCCCAGACCTCCATCTCGCCGAAGCGCTGGCCGCCGAACTGTGCTTTACCACCGAGCGGCTGCTGCGTGACGAGGGAGTACGGGCCCGTGGAGCGGGCGTGGATCTTATCGTCGACGAGGTGATGCAGTTTGAGGAAGTACGTGCAGCCGACGGTTACGCGGTTCTCAAACGGCTCGCCCGTGCGGCCGTCGTAGAGGACGGTCTTGCCGTCGACTGGCAGGCCGGCAGCCTTGATCGTGCCGAATACCTCTTCATCGCTGGCGCCGTCGAAGACCGGCGTTGCGATGTGCAGGCCGGCGACATCCGGCTTCGGCATGCCGAGGCGGTCGACGTCGTAGCCGAGGTCGCGCAGGCGCTGCTCAATCGTCGGATTGTGCTCCTTGATCTGCTTGCCGATCTCGAGGACGGCACGGCCGAGGTGTGCCTCGAGGATCTGACCGATGTTCATGCGGGACGGGACGCCCAGCGGGTTCAGCACGATGTCGACCGGCGTGCCATCCGGCAGGAACGGCATGTCTTCCTGGCGCATGATGCGCGAGACGACACCCTTGTTACCGTGACGGCCTGCCATCTTATCGCCGACCGAGATCTTGCGCTTCTGAGCGATGTAGACGCGGACGAGGCGGTTGACGCCTGGCGGCAGCTCATCGTTGTTCTCGCGGCTGAAGATCTTGACGTCGACGATCTTGCCCTGCTCGCCGTGCGGGACGCGCAGCGACGTGTCGCGGACCTCGCGTGCCTTCTCACCGAAGATAGCGCGCAGCAGGCGCTCCTCTGCCGTGAGCTCCGTCTCGCCTTTCGGCGTGACCTTGCCGACGAGGATATCGCCAGGACGTACGTCGGCACCAATCGAGATGATGCCTTCTTCATCGAGGTCCTTCAGAGCTTCTTCGGCGACATTCGGGATGTCGCGCGTGATCTCTTCAGGGCCGAGTTTCGTATCACGTGCATCGCACTCGTATTCCTCGATGTGGATGGACGTGTAGATATCGCGTTTGACGAGGTTCTCGGAGAGCAGGACAGCATCCTCGTAGTTGTAGCCTTCCCAAGGCATGTACGCAACGATGATGTTGTAGCCGAGTGCCAGCTCGCCGTGGTCCGTTGCCGGGCCGTCTGCGATTGGCTGCTTCTCCTCTACTTCGTCGCCTTTATAGACAATCGGGACCTGGTTGATGCAGGTGCCCTGGTTGGAACGCAGGAATTTCTGCAGTTTGTAGTGATCGAGTTCGCCGCTCTCCGTGCGGACATTGATGTAGTCCGCCGTGACTTCCTCGACGACACCGGCGCGCTTGGCGAGGACCATGACGCCCGAGTCGCAGGCAGCCTTGTACTCCATGCCCGTGCCGACGAGCGGAGCCTGCGTGCGCAGAAGAGGTACGGCCTGGCGCTGCATGTTCGCGCCCATCAGGGCACGGTTCGCATCGTCGTTTTCGAGGAAGGGGATCATCGTCGTCGCGATGGAGAATACCTGGCGCGGGCTCACGTCCATGTAGTCGACGGTCTCGCGTGTATGCAGGCCCGTCTCTTCGTTGTAGCGGGCCGTGACGCGCTCGTTGACGAACCACTCGTTCTCGTCGAGCGGCTCATTGGCCTGTGCGATGACGAGCTCGTCCTCTTCATCGGCCGTCAGGTAGCGGACTTCGTCCGTCACGCGATGGTTTTCCTTGTCGACGCGGCGGTACGGCGTCTCCATGAAGCCGAACTGGTTGACGCGCGCATACGTGGCCAGCGAGCCGATAAGACCGATGTTCGGACCTTCTGGGGACTCGACCGGGCACATGCGGCCGTAATGGGAGTTGTGGACATCGCGGACTTCGAAGCCTGCGCGCTCACGGGAGAGACCGCCCGGGCCAAGGGCCGAGAGACGGCGCTTATGCGTGAGTTCAGACAGCGGGTTGTGCTGGTCCATGAACTGCGAGAGCTGGGAGGAACCGAAGAACTCCTTGACCGCAGCGACGACCGGACGGATGTTGATGAGGGCCTGCGGCGTGATGACGTCGACGTCCTGGATCGTCATGCGCTCGCGGACGACGCGCTCCATGCGCGAGAGGCCGATGCGGAACTGATTCTGCAGCAGCTCACCGACCGCGCGGACGCGGCGGTTGCCGAGATGGTCGATATCGTCCGTCGTGCCGAAGCCATCCATGAGGTTCAGCAGATAGCTGATTGATGCGAGGATGTCGTTCTTCGTGATCGTGCGGTCGTGGATGTCGAGCGTCGGCGAGCAGAGCAGGCGGACCTTCGTGCCGTCCTTCTTGAGCAGGAACAGCGTGATGAGGTTGCCCTCACCGAAGATCTGCTTCTCGCGCTCCACGTCGACAGCGTCGAGCATGTCTTCCGTGACGACTTCGCCCTGCGGGATGACGATCTCACCCGTCTCGTGATCGACGATCGGCTCTGCGAGGACCTTGCCGAGGATGCGGCGCTTCCAGCCGAGCTTCTTCGTCAGCTTGTAGCGGCCGACCGTCGCGAGGTCGTAGCGCTTCGGGTCGAAGAACAGCGAGTTGAGGAGCTGCGTTGCATTGTCCTCATTCGCCGGCTCGCCCGGACGCAGGCGCTTGTAGATCTCGATGACAGCCTTGCCCTGCGACTTGACCTCCTCGCCATCGCGCTCAATCGTGTTGAGCATGCGCGGGTCGTCGCCGAAGAGCTCGATGATCTTCTCATCCGTATCGAAACCGAGTGCGCGGATGAAATACGTCACCGGCATCTTGCGCGTGCGGTCGATGCGGACCGAGACGACATCATTCGTATCCGTCTCGAGCTCGATCCATGCGCCGCGGTTCGGGATGACCGTCGCATTGTAGAGGTGCTTGCCGGTCGGATCGATCTCCTCGCCGTAGTAGGCGCCCGGAGAACGAACGAGCTGGCTGACGATGACACGTTCTGCACCATTGATGATGAACGTACCCGTATCGGTCATGAGCGGGAAATCGCCCATGAATACTTCCTGCTCTTTGATTTCGCCTGTCTCGCGATTGATAAGGCGGACATTCACCCGGAGAGGTGCTGCCAGCGTCACATCGCGCTCCTTGCATTCGTCGAGATCGTATTTCGGCTCGCCGAGCGAGAAGCTCTCGAAGGACAAGACCAGATTTCCGGAGAAATCCTGGATTGGTGAGATATCATGGAAGATTTCCTGCAGTCCTTTATCGAGGAACCACTGGTAGCTGTTCCGCTGGATGTCCAGCAGATGCGGCATTTCCATGACCTCTTTGATTCTGGCATAGCTATACCTGGTTCGTTTGCCCACCGGCACAGGATTAAACATTAAATCCTTCACCCCTTAGCCTGATTTTACTAGAATGTTTTTTGAAAGATAGAGATACAACACAAATAGACGCGGAATCATAGAACAAGAAAAAAACAAGGTTCGCTTATTTTTTTGCACCTTGCTTCCGTTCCTTTCCACTTACGCATAGTTATCCCTATTCAATTTCCTGTAGTTTAACACTATACCATAGCTTTTCTCAACTGTCAAGTCAGATGGCATAAAAAAAAGACCGTCCCCTAAGGGACGGTCTCATGATCAGCAAACTGAATTACTTCAGCTCAACCGTAGCGCCAGCCTCTTCGAGCTTAGCCTTGAGGGCATCAGCATCAGCCTTGGAGACGTTCTCCTTGACCGGAGCCGGAGCGCCATCAACGAGAGCCTTAGCTTCCTTCAGGCCGAGGCCCGTAGCTTCACGGACAGCCTTGATGACGTTGATCTTCTTGTCGCCAACAGCGGAGAGAACAACCGTGAACTCGGTCTTCTCTTCAGCAGCAGCACCAGCAGCAGCGCCAGCAGCAGCAACTGCAACCGGAGCAGCAGCGCTTACGCCGAACTTCTCTTCCATAGCCTTTACGAGCTCGGACAGCTCGAGGACAGTCATGTTCTCAATGGCTTCCATGATTTCTTCTTTAGTCATTTGATTTTCCTCCAATGTTTTGTTATTTTCGATTTGAATTCTTCGCGTTTATTTCTTAAAACCTCAGGCAGCGGCGCTGCACTGGATGGAATTAAGCGGACTCTTTCTGCGAGCGGATTGCGTCAAGCACATAGACCGCATTGCGGATAACGCCCTGCAGAACGTTGACCGTATTCGAGATCGGTGCGTTCATGCTGCCAAGCAGCTTGGCAATGAGTTCCTCGCGGGACGGCAGAGCTGCGAGAGCTTTGACCTCGTCGACGCCGATGACCTTGCCTTCGACCATACCGACTTTGACCGTCAGTACCTCAGCATCCTCGAGCTTGTTCTTCTTGATGAAGCCGCAGATGACCTTTGCCGGAGCAACAGCATCCTCCGTGGAGAATGCGAAAGCCGTCGTGCCCTCGAGGTGCTCTTCGATGCCCTCGATGCCTGCCTCTTTGGCAGCAATGCGGAGCATCGTGTTCTTTACGACATGATAGGAAACGCCAGCCTCGCGGAGTTCGCGGCGGAGTTCCGTATCCTGTGCAACCGTCAGACCTTTGTAGCTCGTGAGAACGACGCCCTTAGCGGACTCGAGCTGCTCCTTGAGCTGAGCGACAACAGCCTGTTTTGCGGAAGTAACACCCATTCTATTACACCTCCTATCTTCTTGGATTTTAAAACAGATCAAAAAACCTCCGGCTGTCCGCCGGAGGTCACATTTTCAAAGTTAGGTGACTCCGGCCTCGGCAGGCGACATGATCGTCGTTAGATGATGAAATATCAAACCTGCTGTCTACAGCCTTCGATATGCGATTGGAGACCGGAGTCTCGCCTGATCCCTAGGGCCGTGCTCAGAACTGAACCGGTACGCCCGGGCCCATCGTGGCGCTAACCGTGATGGAGCGGATGTACTGGCCCTTTGCAGCAGCCGGCTTAACGCGGATCAGTGTATCAATCAGGGCCTGGAAGTTCTGCTGAAGCTTCTCAGCGTCGAACGATGCCTTGCCGATCGGGCAATGGACGTTGCCAGCCTTATCGGTGCGGTACTCGACTTTACCTGCTTTAATCTCGCTGATTGCCTTCGTGAGATCCATCGTTACCGTACCGAGTTTCGGGTTTGGCATGAGGCCGCGAGGGCCGAGGATCTTACCGAGACGACCAACCGTACCCATCATATCCGGCGTAGCGACAGCGACATCGAAGTCGAGCCAGCCACCCTGGATCTTCTGGACGATTTCATCGGAGCCAACGAAGTCTGCACCTGCAGCTTCTGCCTCCTTGACTTTCTCGCCTTTTGCAAAGACGAGGACGCGCTTGGATTTGCCCGTGCCATGCGGCAGGACCATAGCGCCGCGGACCTGCTGATCAGCATACTTCGGATCAACGCCGAGGCGGACGTGGAGCTCGATGGTCTCATCGAACTTCTTCGTAGCCGTCTTCTTGACGAGTTCCATTGCTTCAGCGGCCGTGTAAAGCTTGCCAACCTCTACGAGTTTGGCAGCTTCCTGATATTTCTTACCAGCTTTAGCCATTTGTGTTGTTCTCCTTTGTTGTGGTTATAACGGTATTGCCTCCCACAGGAGGAAAGGGCCTGGATCAGTCGACGATCTCGATGCCCATGCTGCGAGCCGTACCCTCGATCATGCGGGTAGCAGCCTCGATATCGCCAGCGTTCAGATCTTTCATCTTGCTCTCAGCGATTTCCTGTGCTTTTGCACGCGGCAGCTTTGCGACCTTGTTCTTGTTCGGCTCACCAGAAGCCTTTTCAAGACCAGCAGCCTTCTTCAGAAGGACAGCAGCCGGCGGAGTCTTCGTGATGAACGTGAAGGATCTATCCTCAAAAACCGTGATCACGACCGGGATCGTAAGACCAGCCTGTGCCTTAGTTCTCTCGTTGAATTCCTTGCAGAAGCCCATGATGTTGACGCCAGCCTGGCCCAGTGCAGGACCTACCGGAGGAGCCGGATTGGCTTTGCCAGCCATAACCTGAAGCTTTACAATCTTAGAAACTTTCTTAGCCATTGTGTGTTTCACCTCCTAAAAATGATGGAATGATGGTTCCGCTCAAAGCGTTTCGACCTGATCGAAACCAAGCTCAATCGGCGTCTCTTCGACGATGACCTTGAGGCGCGCCTTTTCCGTATCGATCTCGGAAACCGTGCCCGTGTAGTTCTCGAAGACACCGGAATTGATGCGAACGACATCCCCGACTGCGACATCGAGTTCGGGTTTGTGTTCCTGCTCTTCTCCCATGGATTTCAGAATACGTTTTGCCTCAGCATCGGTAAGCGGTATCGGATGCTTCTCAGAACCGACGAAACCGGTAACACCGGTGGTGTTGCGCACAACGTACCAGGAATGTTCATCGACGATCATATCGACGAGCACATACCCAGGGAAGACCTTGCGTGGAACGACCTTCTTCTTGCCGTCCTTGATCTCGACCTCGTCTTCAACCGGTACGACCACGTTGAAGATCATGTTGCCCATGTTGGCCGTGTGGATCAGGCGCTCAAGATTGGCCTTGACCTTGTTCTCGTAGCCCGAATACGTATGGATTACATACCAGGCTCTGCCAGGGTTGTCCTGACGAAGATCCATCTCGTCTTTTTCTGCCATGCTTATCTCACCCAGCTCACCTTAAAATGATGTGGAACAATCTCGCGAAGAACGTATCGCAGATCCAGATCAAGGCGCAAACAATCGCTACTGCGATGCCGACGACAACCGTATAATTGACGAGCTCCTTCTTGGTGGACCAGGACACTTTTTTCATCTCTGCGACTACTTCGTCCAGGAACTTCTTCACAATCACTTCACATCCCCGTTCGTACTGACAACGCGTCCTTACTTCGTTTCCTTATGCACCGTGTGCTTCTTGCAGAACTTGCAGTACTTATTGAACTCCAGACGATCCGGGTTGTTCTTCTTATTCTTGTTCGTACGGTAGTTGCGGCTGTGGCACTCCGTGCACTCCAACGTGATATTGTTGCGCATCCTTTATTACACCCCTTACGTTGCAAAAGTTGACTTTTTCATAATGTCACTAATACAATTTAGCACAGTTGACAGGCGCTGTCAACACAAAATCCTTGACGAAAGGAAATCTTTTTGCGAAAGCAGCAATCTGCCAGATGGCATAAATAAAACCCCTGCAACAGGGGTTCAGTTGATGAATTGGTGGCGGCACAGAGATTTGAACTCCGGACACTGCGGGTATGAACCGCATGCTCTAGCCAACTGAGCTATGCCGCCATGTATGAATGGAGCTGATAACCAGGATTGAACTGGTGACCTTATCCTTACCAAGGATACGCTCTACCGACTGAGCTATATCAGCGACCTCACATTTGGTTGCGGGGACAGGACTTGAACCTGTGACCTTCGGGTTATGAGCCCGACGAGCTACCGACTGCTCCACCCCGCGATGAATCTATAGCAATTATGTGGATTATCAAATTGGTTGCGGGAACAGGACTTGAACCTGTGACCTTCGGGTTATGAGCCCGACGAGCTACCGACTGCTCCATCCCGCGATATCGTCTGCCGTCGCTTTATCACTTCCGGCTGACAAGATATAATTATAGAGCCTTTTCCTCGCCTTGTCAACTGTTAAAATAAAAAAAATCGAGAAAAACGCAAAAAAATCAGAGCAGGAATATTTCCTGCCCTGACTGGCTCTTTTCTATTTTTTTATATAGAAGCAAACCATCACGTTATGCCTTCTTCTCGCCTGCATCCTTCGCCGCTGGAGCTGGCTGCTCCTCGCCCGTCTCAAAGAGATAAGCATAGCGCGCCTTGAATTCCTTCGGCGTCATGCGGTAAGCATTGGCAAGACCCGGATCGTCGAGATCCTCCTTCTCCATGCGCATCATCGAGCCGCGCGCGATGCGGTACTGGACGGATTTGATGTTGACCTTGCGCACGCGCGTCTTGCCCGTGGCCGGGTCCTTGATGTCCTCGAAGCGCATCGGCACAGCCTCATTGTTCTGGATGGAGATCAGGGCGCCGCTGTCGCCGCGCATGAGGAAGCGGACGGCCGAATAACCGAGCGAGCGCGCATAGTCGATATCGTAAGCAATCGGCGCCGTGCAGCGCAGCTCATAGCCGATTTCCTTATCGATGATGGAGACCTTGATGCCGATCTTCTTGACCTCGGCGAGCACCGCCTGCTTGAGGATCTCACCAAAGTCGAGCTCGCTATAGCGGATGTGGCCATGCTCATCCGTCACGACCTCGCCGAGCTTCTTGAAGTCCTCCGGCGCGATCTTCTCGATGACGCCTTCGGCAATGACAGCTACGCCGTAGTTCTTACCCGTCAGGTAGCGCTTGACGATGGAGCCCGTGATGATGTCGACGAGCTGCTGCAGTGGGATCTTCTTCTGCGGGAACTCCTCCGGGATGATCGTGATGGCAGCGCCGGCACTGCGGCCCATGCCGAGTGCCAGGTGGCCAGCCGTGCGGCCCATGGCGATCGTGAAGTACCAGCGGTTGTTCGTCGTGCGCGCATCTTCCATGAGGTTCTCGATCTCCGTCGTCGCAAAGGCGCGGGCCGTCTCGAAGCCGAACGTCGGCACGCCCTCCGGCAGCGGCAGGTCGTTGTCGATGGTCTTCGGCACATGGACGACATTGATCGTGCGGCCCATCTTGCGCGCCTCTTCCGAGACAGCTGCCGAGCTGTAGGCCGTGTCATCGCCGCCGATCGTCACGAGGTGCGTGACGCCGAGCTCCGTCAGCGTCTCGACGACCGTGCGCAGGTCGGACTCCTTCTTCGTCGGGTTGAAACGGCTCATCTTGAGGATGCAGCCGCCTGCCATGTGGATGTGGCTGATGTCTTTCGGCTCGAGGCGGACGTAGTTCTTCTCACCACGCGCGAGTCTCGAGAAGCCATCATAGATGCCGAGCACATCCCAGCCATGGCGCGTCGCCTCATTCGTGATGCCAGAGATGACGCTGTTGATGCCAGGAGCCGGGCCACCGCCGCAGACGATTGCGATAACGTTCTTGATGCCGATCATGGAAATTCCCCCTTAAGTCTTTTGGTGCGTTCGGTACTTCATATCATCGATATACTCGTACTCGAATCTGATTACAGTTACATTTATTCGTCTTTTTTCTCCATATTCCTGCTTGCATTCTATTGTTATGTAAAATTTTTGACAACTTTTTTCGCAAAAACAGCGCAAAAAGCAAAAAAATCAGCCGCCCGGGTAGTCCGGGCAGCTGATGTCTTGCTCCATCGTGATGCAGCTGTCTCAGTGCTTGCCGGAGCGCCCCGGCTTGGCGCGGTGGCCGAGGTTCGACTTCGTGCCATGTGCCTTCTGGCGGCGGCTGCGGTCGTTGCGGCCCTTGTGCGAAGCGCCCTTGCGGTTGGCGTACTTCGAGAGCGGCTTGCGCTTAGCCTTCTTCTCCTCGCGCTTCTCGCGGATTTCCTTGAGGATCTGCTCCTGCTTCTCCTTGTGACGGCGGCCGCGCTCCGAGCGCTGCTTGCGGATCCTGTCCTTAATGCCGCCCTCAATGCGGCGCAGCAGGTCGTACTGGCGCGCGTTGACGAAGGTGATGGCCTTGCCGCGCTCGCCCGCGCGGCCCGTGCGCCCGATGCGGTGGATGTAGCTCTCCGCATCGTGCGGGATGTCGTAGTTGAAGACGTGTGTGACGCCCTCGATGTCGAGGCCGCGCGCCGCGATGTCCGTCGCGCAGAGAATCTGGAGCTCTGCCTTGCGGAAGCGCTTGAGGACGAGCGTGCGCTGGACCTGCGAGAGGTCGCCGTGCAGCTCATCGACGAGGTAACCGCGCGCCGCGAGCGCCATCGTGACCATGTGTGCGCGCTGCTTCGTATGGCAGAAGACCATCGCGAGGTACGGCTGCTCCTGATTGATGATCTCGCAGAGCTTGTCGATCTTCGTCTCCTCGCGCGTGTCGATGATGACCTGGTCGATGGCATCGAGCGTCACGTGCTCCGACTTGATCTCGAGATTCTGCGGCGCTGTCATGTAGCGTGCCGAAAGTGCCTTGACGCGGTCCGGCATCGTCGCGGAAAACAGCATGAGCTGGCGGTCCGCGGCCGTCGCCTCGAGCAGCGTCTCGACGTCCTCGATGAAGCCGAGGCGCATCATCTCATCGGCCTCGTCGAGGACGACCTTGTTGACCTGCGAGAGGTCGATTGTCTGGCGGCGCAGGTGGTCGAGCAGGCGGCCCGGCGTGCCGATGATGAGCTGCGGGTGGCGGCGGAGCTTCTGCTTCTGGCGCTCGATGTCCTGCCCGCCGAAGATGACGAGCGAGGAGATGTCGGCTGCAGCAGAGAGCGACTGCGCGACCTTGGCGATCTGGATGGCCAGCTCGCGCGTCGGCGTGATGACGAGCGCCTGCGTGACAGCGGCCTGCGGCTTGATCTTCTCGATGATCGGCAGCAGGAAGGCGAGCGTCTTGCCCGTGCCCGTCTGCGCCTTGACGATGCAGTCATGGCCGGCGCGCACGAGCGGCATCGCCTTCTCCTGCACCGGCGTCGCCTCCTTGATGCCGTGACTGCGCAGGACGTCGCAGAGTGCGGGGCGGATGCCGAGTTCCTGGAATGTTGTCATATCTCTATCCTCTTATCCTTTTTATTCTTCCTGCCCATCAGGACGAGAGGACTTCCGTCCCCGTCTCCGTGACGAGCACCGTGTTCTCCCACTGCGCGGAGAGCTTGCCATCCTTCGTGCGGACGGTCCAGCCATCGCCCTTGTCGACGACGACCTTGTAACTGCCCTCGTTGATCATCGGCTCGACCGTCAGGATCATGCCCGGCACGAGCAACATGCCCGTGTCCTTCTCGCCGACGTGCGGCACGAACGGCTCGAGGTGGAAGTCCTTGCCGACGCCGTGGCCGCCGAGGTCCGTGACGACAGAGTAACCATTCTCATGCGCGTGCGCCTCGCAAGCGGCGCCGATGTCGCCGAGGAAGTGCCAGGGGCGGATGGCCTGGACGCCGAGCTCCATGCATTCCTTCGTGACGCGCACGAGCTTCTCCGCTTCCGGCGAAGTCTTACCGACGATGTACATGCGCGAGGCATCGGCGTAGTAGCCGTTGAGGATCGTCGTGATGTCGATGTTGACGATGTCACCTTCCTTGAGGATGGTCTTCTTCGACGGGATGCCGTGGCAGACGACCTCATTGATCGAGATGCAGACGTTCTTCGGATAGCCTTCGTAGTTGAGGCAGGCCGGGATGCCGCCGCGCTCACGGATGTAGTCCGCTGCAGCCTGGTCGAGCGTCGCCGTGTCAATGCCCGGACGTACCATCTCGGTCATGAGGTCGAGCGCGCCGTCGTTGATGACGCCGGCTGCACGCACGCCTGCGATGTCCTTCTCGTTATTGATGATCTTCTTCGGCGGGCGCACCTGACCGCGGAAGATGTCAAACTTCATCTCCGCAATGCGCTCATCGAAATCTTCGTGGCATTTCTTGTACTTCTTGCCGCTGCCACACCAGCATAAATCGTTTCTCATCATATGGTGAATTACTCCTTTATCCATGCGATATCCTTGAGATGTTCCATGGGATGAACGGCAATCTGCCGCCAAATCCTTATGCATGTCATACCTATATCATTATAAGCCGATTTGACGATTTGTAAAACCTTTTCTGCTCCGCTGAGCTCTTCTCCCCTTCCTTGACCTCATTTCCCGCTTGTTATATACTAAACGATATGTATATAGATGGGCGCGTTCCCATCGCAAGAGCGTATTGTATGAATGAAAAGGATGTGTCTCGATGACTACCTGGATCAAACGAATCCTGCTGTTCCTGTTGATAATCTTCTTGGCGGTGCTTGGACTCTGTGCCTACCGCATGCATTCGGCCACCCGTGCCGTGCCGGTGCTCAACTACCACCAGATCAACGACCGCGACGAGAATTCCCTGACGGTCCACTCCGACGAGTTCGACGAGCAGATGAAATACCTCTCCGACAACGGCTACCACACGATTACGCCGGAAGAGATGATGGATGCCTGGGAGAACGGCACGCCACTGCCCGAGAAGCCCGTCATCCTGACCTTCGACGACGGCTACGTCGACAACTACAAGAACGCCTACCCGATCCTCGAGAAGTATAACCTCAAGGGCACGATCTTCCTGATCTCGGACTTCATCGGCACCTACCCCAATTACATGACCTGGGCGCAGGTCGATGAGATGCAGCAGAGCGGCCTCATCGATTTCGAGAGCCACACGCTCTCCCATCCGGAACTCGACAAGATTCCGGCTGACCAGGTATGGCATCAGCTCGACAGCTCCAAGAAGGCGCTCGAGTGGCGCCTCGGCAAGCCCATCAACTTCATCGCCTACCCGTGCGGCTCGTACGACGAAGAGCTCGAGCGCATGACGAAGGAAGCCGGCTACCGCGCCGCCTTCACCGTTCACTACGGACTGGCCAACCCGGACGAGAACCCCTACATTCTCGACCGCGTGCCAATCTTCGGCTGCAACTCGCACCAGTTCCTGCGCTTCCGCCTGCGCCTCGAATACGCGCCGATCTTCGCGCCGCTCGACGCGCTGAGCCGCAGCCTCGTCAAGAACGGCCACACCATCCTCGCAAAATTCGTCCCGGCACCATAACACAATAACGCGAAAAAATCCGAGAGCCATGAGGCTCCCGGATTTTTTATTCAGGGGGTTGTATGAGAAGGGGCAGCTTATGCTTCCTCTTCCGTCTTGACACGGGGGAGTGTCTTGAACGTGAAGTTCGTCCCGTCGTAGCCGATTTCGACGGTATCGCCCTCGCGGACGTCGCCGCGGATGATCTGCTTCGACAGAGAGGTCTCGACCGTATGTGTCAGCAGACGGCGCAGCGGACGGGCACCGAAGTTCGGGTCGAAGCCCTTGTCGGCCAGTGCCGTCAACGCCTCGTCCGTCCACGTCAGCGAGATCTTGATCTGCTTCTCGAGGCGGTCGCTGAGGCTCTTGAGCATGATGGCCGCGATGTTCTTGACCTGCTCCTTCTGGAGGGCCTTGAACACGATGATGTCATCGACACGGTTGAGGAATTCCGGACGGAAGTAATCCTTGAGGATTTCCTTGACCGCGCCCTTCGCCTCTTCGTAGCTCTTGTTGAGGATCTCATGCGAGCCGAGGTTCGAGGTCATGATGATGACCGTATTCTTGAAGTTGACCACACGGCCCTTGCCATCCGTCAGGCGGCCATCGTCGAGGATCTGCAGCAGCACGTTGAAGACATCGCGATGCGCTTTCTCGATCTCATCGAGCAGGATGACGCTGTACGGACGACGGCGCACGGCCTCTGTGAGCTGGCCGCCCTCATCGTAGCCGACGTATCCCGGAGGCGCGCCAATGAGGCGCGATACGCTGTGCTTCTCCATGTACTCCGACATATCGATGCGGATCATGCTGCGCTCATCATCGAAGAGTGCCTCAGCAAGGGTCTTCGCGAGCTCCGTCTTGCCGACACCCGTCGGGCCGAGGAAGATGAACGAACCGATCGGGCGGTTCGGATCCTTGATGCCGGCGCGTGCGCGCAGGATGGCCTCGCTGACGGCCTTGACGGCTTCATCCTGACCGACGACGCGGGCGTGCAGCACATCTTCGAGGTGCAGCAGCTTCTCACGCTCGCCCGTCAGCATCTTCGTCATCGGGATGCCCGTCCAGCGGCTGACGACCTGTGCGATATCCTCTTCGCCGACTTCTTCTTTGAGCAGGCGGTTGTCCTTCGACTTCGCCGCGATGATGGTCTCTTCTTCCTTGAGCTTCTTCTGGAGCTCTGGCAGCTTGCCGTACTTGAGTTCCGACATGCGGTTGAGGTCGTAGGCGCGCTCGGCGGCTTCCATCTCGCTGTTCACGCCGTCAATCTCTTTCTTGATGGCACGGACGCGCAGGATGGCGTTCTTCTCCGTCTCCCACTGGGTCTTGAGCTCGCCCTCCTCCTTCTGGAGTTTCTCTTTCTCCTTCGTGATCTTCTGGAGCTTCTCCTTCGAAGCTTCATCCGTCTCCTTCTTCAGAGCCTGCTCCTCGATCTCGAGCTGCATAATCTTGCGGCGGATCTCATCGAGCGGCTGCGGCATGGATTCAATCTCCGTGCGCAGCTTTGCCGCGGCTTCATCGACGAGGTCGATGGCCTTATCCGGCAGGAAGCGGTCCGAGATGTAGCGGTCCGAGAGCGTTGCCGCGGCGACGAGAGCCGCATCGCGGATGCGCACACCATGATGGACCTCATAGCGCTCCTTGAGGCCGCGCAGGATCGAGATGGTATCCTCGACGCTCGGCTCACCGACCATGACCGGCTGGAAGCGGCGCTCGAGGGCCGTATCCTTCTCGATGTACTTGCGGTACTCGTTGAGCGTCGTCGCACCGATGCAGCGCAGTTCGCCGCGGGCCAGCATCGGCTTCAAGAGGTTGCCGGCATCCATCGCGCCTTCCGTCGCGCCAGCGCCGACGACCGTGTGGAGCTCATCGATGAAGAGCAGGATCTGGCCGTCCGACTTCGCGATCTCGTTGAGCACGCTCTTGAGGCGTTCCTCGAACTCGCCACGGTACTTCGCACCGGCAATCAGAGAGCCCATGTCGAGCGAGAAGAGCGTCTTGTTCTTCAGCGACTCCGGCACATCGCCCGCCACGATGCGGCGCGCGAGTCCTTCGACGATGGCCGTCTTGCCGACGCCCGGCTCACCGATGAGCACCGGGTTGTTCTTCGTGCGGCGGGAAAGAATCTCAATCGTGCGGCGAATCTCCTCATCACGGCCGATGACCGGGTCGAGCTTGCCGGCGCGCGCCGCTGCCGTGAGGTCGCGGCCGAACTTCTCGAGGGACTTATAGCCTTCCTCCGGGTTGTCCGTCGTGACATTCTGCTTGCGGTTCTTACGAATTGACGCCTGGATCGCGGACTTCGTCAGGTGGAACTGACGGCAGATGTCCTGTACTTCACTGCTGCCATCCGTCGCGAGAGCCAGCAGCAGGTGCTCCGTCGACACATAGTCATCCTTCATGGACTTGGCGTATTCCTCAGCGCGGCCGAGCACGCGGACCATGTCCATGCCCATGCCGAGGCGGTCCGTGCCCTTGACGCTCGGGATCTTCGCGAGCTCCTGCTCGAGTCTTGCCTTGAGCATCGGCATATCCGTCTGGCACTCCTCAAAGATCGTGGCCAGCAGCCCCTCCGGCTCTTTGGCCAGAGCCAGCAGGACGTGTGCCGACGTGATCTCCTGATGGTATTTCATGGCTGCGATCTGCTGAGCGGATTGCAGGGCCGCCAGCGTCTTCGCTGTGTATTTTTCTTGTCCCATAATCGTATCCTCCATAATCGCTCTTATTATCTTCATTATTCTGAAACTTGATCGTTTCTATATCCTATTATAGCGAATAAAGTCAAAAAGTCAAATGGTTTTTCTGACTTTTTGACTTTATTTTTAAATTTTTTCAGCGGCCCGCTGCATCGCTGCCCTGCCAGGGCACGAAGTCGCGGGAATGGAGGTGAAACTGCATGAGGACCTTGCCGATGATGTGCTGGATCTGCTTCTCGACCGTATCCGCGCCGTTGTAGAACGTCAAGACAGGCGGCACGACACAGCAGCCGTAATCGGCTGCCTCCTTGATGTTGCGCAGATGGATGCGGCTCATCGGCATCTCGCGCGGCACGATGACGACCTTGCGCCCTTCCTTGAGGCAGACATCGGCCGCCCGCAGCAGGAGGTCATCCGTATAGCCGCTGACGATGCCGGCCACCGTCTTCATGCTGCAGGGGATGATGATCATGCCATCCGTCTCGTACGAGCCGCTCGATATCGAGGCCGCCATGTCGTGGTTATCGTGCACGACGTCCGCGAGAGCACAGACCTCCGCCAATGAGAGCTCCGTCTCATACGGGAACGTCACTGCCGCCCCCTCGGTGATGATCAGATGCGTCTCCACCTCCGGCATCTCATGCAGCGCCCGCAGGAGATACCAGCCCATGATGACACCGCTGGCTCCCGAAATCCCGACAATCAATCGCAAGATACATCCCTCTTTTCTCTATCCTGTACTTCTCTTCTCATTTTATCCATTTTATCATAGGCTCTGTCGAAAAAAAAGACGAGTGCCATGAATGGCACCCGTCTCTCTAGGCTCGGTCAGGTATCACGAACGCGGTGCAGCTTTCCAGGTCGCCACGAGCTCGCGTGCGGCGGCCGCCGGGTCCGCGGCTCCTGCCACGGCGCTGACGACGAAGAAGCCATCGACGCCCGTCTTGCGCAGGGCGGGCAGGTCGCGCGCCTTGACGCCGCCGCCGACGACGACCGGCACGGGGCTGATGGCATGGAGCTCCGTGAGTTCCTCGAAACTGCGCGTGATGATGTGTCCCGCAGCATCGCGGCCGCAGTCGGGCTTCGTCGCCGTCTCGTGCAGCGGGCCGGCGCCAAAGTAGTCGATGTCCCGTGTATCGGCCTGACGGACGTAGTTGAGCAGCTCCTGCGTGCGCGCCGACAGCCCGATGACTGCCTCAGGGCCCAAGAACTTGCGGCAGACCGCGACGGGGATGTCGCTCTGGCCGACGTGGATGCCATCGACCTTGATGCCCGCCTCGCGCGCGGCGAGCACGACGTCGAGCCGGTCATCGACGAGCAGCACGACGTCTTCCGCCTTGCCGAGCGCCTGCAGGACATCCGCTGCCTCGCAGCAGAGCGCGATGAGCTCTCTGGCCGAAGCCGTCTTCGAGCGGATCTGCAGGCAGGTGAAGCCATTCTCGACCGCCGCCCGGATGATGTCCCCGACGGGCCGGCCCAAGGTGTTCTCCGGTCCCACCACGAGATATGCAGAGATATCGAGTTTCTTGCGCATGTTCATTCCTGTCTCTCCCCTTCATTGTTCCCAGCATCCGTGTCTTCTGCCAGGCGCTTTTCGAGCCGCTGCAGCTTGCCGTGCATCATATCGTGATAGCCCGGGCGGATGTCAGCCTTGAGCACGACTTCCGTCCGGATGCCCTTCTCGGCCAGGACCATCGTCGCGCGCTTGACCACATCCATGACTTCATCCCAATCGCCCTCAATCTCCGTGAACATCGAGTTCGTGCGATTCGGCAGGCCTGACTCCTGGATGACGCGGACGACTTCGCCGACATAGGCGGACATCTCCTCGCCAGTCCCGCACGGTGCAATCGCCACTGCAATGAGCGTATTCATCAAAATCCCTCTTTTCTTCAATAACAATCCAACAATCCGTCAAAACAATCCGTCACAATCCATCGCCTGCTCTGCTCAGAGCACGACGAACGGATTGGCCGCGATTTTCTCAGGCGTTGCCGCGTAGAGGGCATCGAGGAAGGCCGCGGTAAAGCTGCCGGGGCCCTTCGCCTCGCGCGCCGCCCGAGTCCCTGCCAGATTGTAGGCCTGGACAGCGGTCAGGGCTGCAATGAACGGCGAGGTTTCGGCCAGATAGACGGCCGTGACGCCGCCGAGCGAGCAGCCGGCCCCCGTAATCTTCGTGAAAAGCTTCGAACCGCCCTCACTGCGGACGGTCAGCGTGCCGTCGGTGACGAGGTCGCGCTCGCCAGAGACCGCCACAGCGCCGTGAATGAAGGACGCCAGTGCCTCAGCAGCGGGGCGGGCTGTCTCGACGCTGTCCGTCGCATCGACGCCGCGCACGCCGTCCCGCGCCACACCGCTATCGAGCCCCCAGAGATTGGCCAAAGCGATGATCTCAGACGCATTGCCGCGCACGACAGACGGCGGCAGGGCGCGGAAGCACTGCAGCAATCCCTTGCGCAGGCCGCCGATGCCGATGCCGACAGGGTCGAGCACCCACGGGCGACGGTGTTCCTGCAAGGCTCTGGCCGTGCGCGGCAATGTCTCTGCATAGAATGGCATCAACGTGCCCATATTGATGTAGAACGCCTCACCAGCCGCTGCGATGGCCTCGCCTTCATCCGGCAGATAGACCATCGCGGCAGAGCCGCCAGCAGCCAGCTGGGCATTGGCGACCAATTCAATCGTCACGGTGTTCGTGATGGACGGCACGAGCGGGCAGTCTTCCTTTGCCCGGTGTACGGCCGCGATGATTTCCTTCTGTATCGTCTCGTGATTCAAAATAGATTCCTCCTTAAATATAAAAAAGAAGGAGACGCCAAGCGGCAACTCCTTCTCATGAATTTGTCTCCCTACGCAAGTCTTGGCTCAACAGGTTCTAAGGGTCAGGCAATGCCTTCTCAACACGTGGTTCCCCCGCAAATCGTATGCAATTGTGTCGAGCGGATGATTGCTCAGTCGCCCAGCGGCAGCTCCGTGGCCTTGGCATTGGCCAGGACCTCGGCCGGCACCTGCACGTCCTCGAGTTCGTTGAAATCGCGGCCCTGCAGGTGGAAGTCCACCGTGCTCTCCCGGATGTCCTTGAGAATCTTATCGCGCTCCGAGCGCGGCAGGTCGCGCCGCTTGACGATGATGGAAGCCGCCTTGCGGATGGGCTCCGTCAGGTTGGCGTGGACATCCGTCAGCAGGTTCTTCTCTGTGTCAATCGTGACCGTGTAGGTAAAGTCCGGCAGGCTGCGGCAGATCTCTGCCACCGTCTTCTGCATCGCCTCGTCCTTTGCCGTCGGCTTGATCTGCTCCTCGAGCATCTTGCCGAAGACCTTGCCGTCGACCGTCACGAGATACGTCTGGTTCGCGCCGTCCTGCACGCCGAATTCGACATCCTTCGCGATGTCCATGAAGCCGTTCGAGAAGGCTTCTGACCAGAAGTCATTGACCTTCTTGTCCGCCGGCTTGCGCGGCGTGACGGACTTCTCCCAAGCGCCATGGCCGAGCTTGCAGTAGAAGGCCGTCGCCTTCTCCGTCTCGCGGATGTAGTAATCGAGCTCGCGCTCAAAGACGGGCGCCCCCGGCAGCGTGAAGGTGATCTGCATCGTGCCCTTCGCCCGCGTGTACGGCTCCGAGACGAACGTGATATGGCTCGTCATGCTCGTGCTGCCCATCGGCGCCGAAGCGGCGAGGTCCATGTCATAGGTGCCGTTCTTGACTTCTGCCAGTTGGTCGAAGGACTGGTCGAGCGAACTCCTCGCATCAATCGTGACATCCTCTTTTACGGGGCTTGACTGCGCCTCCCCTTTGGCCGCATCCTTTACGGCCTTGGCCTCTTCGCCGGCACTTACGGCATCTTTTGCCGCTGCCGCATCAGCAGGAGGAACAACGGCCGTGACAGCTAGCGCGGCCTCTGTGCCGCTCTTTGCTGCTGCCTCTGCGCCCGTCATACCATACGGTGCCAAGGCCAGTGTCAGCCCCAGCAGGATGGCGGTCATCTTCTTCTTGCTGCTCGTGGCACACATCGTGCCATTCATGAAATGGAATTTCTGGAACTTCATCAAAATGTCCCTCCTCTATCCCGCATGCCGCAGGCGCCTGCGAACTGCTGTGTTCTTTGTTTTGGTCTTGATATTACACTATTCTCTGAGATACAAGAAAAATCCTTCTCGAAAGAAGGATTTCTCTTGTCTTAGCAGATTTTATTTGCGCAGGTGGTCGAGGAAGTTCTGCATCATCGTCCGGCCCGTGGGCGTCAGGATGGACTCAGGATGGAACTGGATGCCCTCGATGTCCATCTCCCTGTGACGCACGCCCATGATCGTGCCGTCGGCGAGCTCGCTCGTGACCTCGAGGCAGTCTGGAAGCGTCGCGCGGTCGATGATCAGGGAGTGATAGCGGCCGACCGCCACGTCCTGCGGCAGGCCCGCATAGAGGCCGCGGCCATTGTGGCGGATGGGCGATACCTTGCCGTGGATGATCTCCGCGGCCCGCACGATCTTGCCGCCGAACACCTCGCCGATGGCCTGATGGCCGAGGCAGATGCCGAGGATTGGCACCTTGCCGCCGAGCGTCCGGATGAGGTCCTCGCTGATGCCAGCGTCTTTCGGCACGCCCGGGCCCGGCGAGATCACGATGCCCTCGTAATGCTTCGCCTCGACCGCGGGTACCGTCGTCTGATCATTGCGAATGACCTCGACGTCCGCCCCGAGTTCCGACAGCAGCTGGTAGACATTGTAGGTGAAGGAATCGTAATTATCTAGTAAAAACAACATAAAGAGCACCTCAATCCATTGTATTTCAACGGTTGCACTGGATTGACGAGTGCTTAAAAGTGCTTACTTCATCAATCTCTCGATGCATTCGTCCAGGTCTTGTTTACGAATACGGACATGCTTCCCCATCTTAAACGATGGAATGACATGGTTTCTCACATACTCATACACGGTAGACTCTGGAATCTTGAGCATCTCAGCAACATCTTTGACTGTATAGAACATAGTTTAGCACACTTCCTTTACATCGACAATATCCGTATACTGGCCATTCTTCTTCAGCATGAAATCATATGTCTTCCCCTGAACAACAAACAGCTTGCTGCGTCCATACCGTGTCTTGCCCTGTCCCCACAGGAATGGTGCGATGGAACCCTTGAAGTCTCCATAGTCGGTCTTGAACGTAACCAATGCCATCTTGTTGCCATTCTTTGTTGTAATCTCATGGACAGACGATGCAATACCTGTGAGGATGTCAGGCAGACTCGAAAAAGAGAACCCAAGCACCTTCATCTCTCCTGCGGCGTTATCAAAGGAAACCTCTGGCTTCTCGTGGAGAATCGTTGCATTGATCTTGTCGTTCCACTGATTCGCCATACGGATTGCCCGAGCCTTGTCCTTGTCATTCGTTGCGTTATCATACTGGTCACGATAATAGTTGAACCTCTCCTCGCACTGCGCCATGCGTTTCGTGAATCTCTGAGTCTCCAGTAGGTTGCCCATCATCCAACCACGAGACTTCTTCAGGAAGTCCAATGCTCCTGCACTGATAAGGCTTTTCACAACATCGCTGCTATTGTATGCCACAATGTCCTTCCATGTTGTAAGCATTTCCCTGTCATTGAACGCACCGTACTTCTCCGTGACCAGTTTCTTGCCAACACCCTTGATGTACGTGAGTCCGACACGGATTGCATTGTTGCCGACAATCTCCCACTCACGGTTCCCTTCAAAGAGACTCGGTGGAAGGATACGGATACCCATGGCCTTACAGTTGGCAACATACGGCAATATATCCTCTTGCTTATCCTTGGTATTTAACAAAGCGCACATAAATTGTACAGGGTAGTGAGCCTTGAGGTACGCCGTCTTGTACGAGAGACGACCATAGGCAACAGAATGGGAGTTACATACGACAATACCATTGCTAGTCACAAAGTTGTGATATGGGTCATCCATCTCAACGTCGTAGCACATCTCGTCGCACTCATAGGAGATAGCCGAGACCTTCTCAATGTGTGTATTGAGTACATCAGATACATACACAGAGTCCCCAACGGACAGCTCCACCAACAACTTGGTTCCATCTGGTGTTGGAATCTTATGGTTCAACGTGCATCTTACCTGTTTTCCAGACTCTGTTACAAGGATAAACACGGGCATGATACCAGACTCTCTAACGTCAACAATATAGTTCTCCACCATCTTGCCATCGTTATCCATCGAACACGCCTTGACGCCATTGACATTCCAAGGGTCAAGCTGGCGTTTGTTATACTTGTCATCGTGAAAGAACCTGTACAACTCACGGATAGACCGCTTCGTCCTTGCTCCTGTATGCATAACAACACACTCACGGCCACTCAGGCATTTGTTGAACAGGTATCGGCCCGCCGCCTTGATTTGCATACCAACCTTCTCTGCAACCTCATGGGAATACCCATGCTTCATGCAGCGAGTGATGAACTCTTTGACCGCAGCATCAATCTTTGTCATCTCCTTGCGTCCAATGACCTTACGTAGCATATCCGCTTCGCCCAGTGAGTACCCTGCCATCTTCATAGCGAGCTTCATACACTGCTCCTGATAGACAATGACACCGAATGTATTCTTCGTGACCTCTTTATATGCATCACAGAGGTAATCTACAGCAGCACCATTCTTTCCGTCGATGTACTGTTGCATCATCCCTGAGTCAAGAGGGCCTGGCCGGTACAAAGCGACGAGTGCCGCAACGTCATCAAAGCATGACACGTGTAGCTCCTTGGCAACCTTGCGCATACCAGGAGACTCCATCTGGAACACTCCATCGAGGTTGCCGTTGGAATACATCTCATACGCCTTTACGTCATCCATCGGGATGTCATCGAGGTTCATGTCATTGCCGATGTACTTCATGCACTTGTCGATGAGGTCTAACGTGTTGAGTCCAAGCAAATCCAGTTTGAGATTGCCACGCTGCTCTAACTCATGGAATGAATAACATGCAGTACGGATGTATTCGCGCTTCTTCGTAGATGTATCATTGGAATAGCATCCTTCTACTGGTGTATAGTTCACGAGGTCATCTGGAGTGACAAGGACAGCCGATGCATGAACACCAATCTTGTCGATGCGTCCACAGAAATGTTTTGCCACATCAATGAGTTCTGCTTTCTGTTCCTCGTTGAGTGAAATGGGTGCGTCCTGTAAATCATCAATGGAAGACTCGACGTATTTTGATGCCTCAGTCTTGAACTTCGGATTGTATTCCCATGACGGGTCAATCATAAGGCCACCCTGTTCTTCACAAGGAATCATAGGGGCATTGTCTTTGTACTTGTTGAACAGTGCCTGCCATGCTTTTAGTACAGCTTCTTTGCCTGCGCTTGGTTTATCAGGGTCTTTCGTGTATCCCAGTGTCTGTACCTTGCAGACGTTACCATACATCTCTTTGACGTGTTCAATGACACGTCCACGGTTTAATGTAGAGAGATCACTATCAACCATTACTACCCTATGTTACCACAGGGATTAGACTATCTCTTTACCATGCCATTTCTGGTTTAGGTATCTCGCACTTCGAGTGGTAATTCATTACCCCACCCTACGTCCCAACGGACTAGTCGTTACACTTTTAATTTCGCAGCCTTTACTTTTAAGATTCCTATTAAGCCCACTATATGAAGCTCCGAACAGCTTATGTCCTTCCCTACTTGCTTCACATATTGATTGATACCTTCCGACGAACGTTCCATTGTAAAACAATGAGCACTCTCGAAAGTTTCGAACTAACCCGCATGAGCTATTCTTTAGATTGCCAATTCGATTAATCCATCTTAGGTTACTAACATTGTTATTCATAATATTCCTATCTATGTGGTCAACCTCTGGGAGGTTATCTGGGTTAGGAATATATGTCATAGCAACTAACCTATGAACTAACTCGTAATGTACTTTATTGTTGAGCGATAACTTGATGCAGAGGTAAGGACATGTTGTTGTTGGACTTGATATTAGGACTCTCTTTTTACTGTAAGACCATATTTCTCCACTAGTAGAGATACCATATAGCCCTTGATACCCTGGTATATCCATGAATCCATTTTTTCGTTCATGTCCTTTTTCTGGAAATACAACCGAATACCATGTTTCAACTGATTTCACATGCCCAACACCGTTCGCGTCATAAAGCCGATAACTAGGCAATTTCATCTTACCTCTTACCTTGGGTAAGATTCTCTTTTGGGATATGGCATTCCATACATCTCCATTATCATACATGATGTATTTCCCGTCATACCCAGGAATATTTCTATATATCCTCATCATCCTTTCTGTAGATGACAAGGTTGCGAAATTACTTAGCACGGTATTGTCCTTAATCATAAGGAGTTCCACCGTTAGCAGGGAGTTCCCCCACACCGCTGAATTAAGCGTTCACGAGAATTAACACCACTTGTTTCCAAGCAGCTCGACATTAATATTTATCTGCTGGACTTCTTCTCTCTCTATTGCAAAACCGAAAGAACTCCGTGTGGTACTTTATCGGGTCAATCTTATGGATACCCATGAGATAGCCAACGAGACATCCGGCTGAACTATTATGGACAACCGTATTGTTTGCAATGTAGCTATGGTCTACATCTGTAGTGAAGTCATAAACATATCCTTTAAAATTATCAATATGCTTTACATCCTTCACCTCGGTGTGGAACATGTTGTCTCCGTGCCATCTCGACGTCGAGTGCAGGACAAGTTTATAAGACGTATGCCAGTTTTTATGCGTTACGTTCCTAATTCTAATCACTGCGTCTCTCCCCAGGTACGACCACAGAGTTTTGATTTGACAGACAAGGTTGTACGAAATAGAATCGTATGTTGTTCTACCTCCCGCCACAGAACCATCGGTTCTCATCAATCCTTCAAGCAAATGTACTGTCCATGATGGATTATCAACCATTAGAATATCTGGGATGTGCTTGTTGATTGCATGGACGCCGCACAACTTGGCAAAAAGCATGGCGATGATACTTCTATAACAATGTATCTGGACACAAGTATTCCTTTTGTTTGGTTTAACCGAGGTATCTGCATCAAATATCTGCTTGAGTAATCTGCGACAATCCTCTACGTATTCCATATGAATTGTCGGAAAAGCAATGCCGAGTTTATATCCTCCCGAAACCCCATCTTTGTGCGTGCCCTTTGTTGCCCATCCGTTACCAATGAAATAACCAATGAGCCTGCAAAGGTCTGGAGTAATGTCGATATATCGAGGAATTTTTCCTTTTTCCCACTGCGCATCATTACTAAATACATTAACGTATCCATCCTTCTCAATGACATCTTGGAATAGTTCCTTCACATCTATTCTTGTCTGCTGGGGTTTAGGTAAACGAACCTGCGGGAAGCATACGAGGTCATCCTTCTCTACTTCATCCATTGGAATCCATTCGTATGAACCATACTTTCGACAAGACTGTGAACATGTAGGTCTGCAATACTTATACCCAGTTGATTCTTTCTTGTGGCAACGTGATCCTCTGAATACGAGAATTTTATGGTCACAAGTGAACGTCATTGGATTTCTCTTCTCAACCGTCACCTGAATCATTGGCTCATTGACCTCATACTTGAACGTATTGGTTACTTCACGAATCTGACCAGTATGAGAGATAACCTTGTCGCCAACAACAATATCTTCTATGTTTTTCACTGTGCCATTCCACATAAGAACCTTGGTTCCAGAAATCGAGCAACCCCTGCCTTCTCCCAACGGAATACGCTGTTCTTTACACCAACTCAATACAGACCAGATAATCAGTAGATACTCAAGGTAATTCGTTGCTTCAAGGTCTTTCATCTCCATCTCAAAGCGTTCAGCGTATTCCTTGTATTTCCCTTTCGGCACAAGTTCTTTCCAGTGCCTCCTACAGATTTCCCTTACCTTTTCCTTAGGATTGGAACAGGGATACTTTGGATAGTGACTACCAGAGTCGGGGATTGTGACGTTGCAAAGGCTCGCAATGTGTTCTGTGTTCTCGATGCACTCATCAATAACATCCTGTGGAATCCACTTTGTGCTCCGTATCTCGTCATCTGACCAGATGTAGTTCTCGTCATCGTGATACTGGTTGCCATTGATACGAATCCAATGGCTATGATATACCTTATCCTCTGGGATAGAGTAATGAGCATCTGTTGTTACAACAAGGGGAACATCGTATTTCCGTGCCAATCCAATGACCTTGTCGTTGTACTCCCACTGTTTCTCGAGGTTGAGCGGCTGAATCTCTGCATAGAAACGATCTCCAAACAGCTCTTTGTATTTCTCGAACCACTCCTCGCCATTCTCTGTGTTGACAATGGACGCCATGCATGCAGACAGACAAATGAGTCCATCACTATGTTCCCGCAGGGCTTCCCAGTCAATTCTGGGCTTGTAGTAGTACGAGTCCTCATTGTACGCAAACGTATCGAGTTTCTTGAGGTTCATGTATCCTTCATCGTTCATTGCAAGGATGACCAAATGGTGTGTCAGTGACTTATCCCTGATATTCACATCGGGACAGAAGTAGAACTCGCAGCCAACAATAGGCTTGATGTCGTTTTTCTGGCACTCCTCGTAGAAACGAATGGTATTCCGCATTGTTCCATGGTCAGTCAGAGAGATTGCAGGCATACCTAATGACTTTGCACGGGCTACCATTTCCTGTACAGTCTGGTAGCCATCGAGTAGACTGCCGTCACTATGGTTATGTAATGAGATATACATTGAAATTACTCCTTGTGAATCTTACTGATTACAATATGATATAGCGCACCGCCAAGTTCAAAGCCGAACCCGACGACGATTGCAAGCACAAACCAATCAACATATGATTCAACTAAATGCATCATTTACCCCACTTCCTTCCATACAAATCATATCTGCAACCAACGCAATACATATACAGTGACTGGTCCATGTGGTGTTCTCTTGCCCACATTATCTTCTTATCAATGACTCGTTGGATAGCCATTGCCTTTCTCCTGTCCTTTACACTGTCCCGCCACTTGATTAACTGGACAACTGCCCATGAAAATTCACCGGGAACTTTCATGATAGGACGTTGATACCCACCGTTACTCATTGCTGACCAACCGCTCCCCTTTGAATTTACACAGAATAGCACTCTCTAAGAGATGTGTACGTGTTTCTGACTCCACATAGTAGAGATGATAGATAGGACCAGTGACTAACGGGGAAACACTACTCTCCCAGACCACTTTTTCTACCCTAGCTAATAGTGGGCCGCCAATGGTCTTCACATAGACATAATCGTTTGGCTCGTACTTGTTCTTCTTGACTAGCCGTGCAGTAGCATGTCCTAAAATAGTGAAGACAATGAGGGCTGTGACTGCCCCGAGAATTACGTTAATCATGCTTTGACTCTCCATAAAATAACGCTAGTATCAACAGAATCGTGATAGATGAACCAAGCCATCCAAAAATAAACCCTGTAATCAAAACAGAACCAACCTCCGCTTATCCTTCATAGCACGGCATACATGAACCATGTCACCGTTCTCTGTGTACATATAAACCATTTCATCCGATGGATATTTCTGTAGTTCCCATACAAGATCGTGTACGGTCATCCCATTGGGTTTCGTATGGGTGAATTTACCACCATGGATTCCTTGAATCTTATTGACATTTACAGCGTTCAATAACATTCACCTCTTTGCAATACATGCGTCCCGCAAGGAATTTAATGCAGTAAGCGTAGAATTAAGCATGCATTTACCATCCTTATACAATGGGCATTTCTTGCGGTCAGGTTTCGCCGTATACTCCTCGCAGATACCTCCACCATTACTGAAGATTGTGTCATGAGCCTTTACGAGAATACGATACAATCTGTCGAACTTATTGGTATCGCTATCATTAGATATCTTATCTATGAGTTCCTGGACTCTTACAAGAGCATCCCATGTCTTTTGTGTATCCTCAAAATCATCGGACGTTTTTACATTCTCTACGTCATTGACAAACTCCGTGATAAACTCAATATCTACATCAGGGATTAGTTCTTGGAGCTGTTCGTCAATAGACTCTGGGTAAATCGTAGACTCTCCACCAATACACACTTCGTTCTCAGTGTATTCCTTGCCATCAATAGTGATAGTTGTCTTGAACCCATATTGGTTTATTTTGATATATCTCATCTCTCGCTTAATATGTTCAAGCATCTCAATACCTCCAAAATAGTGTATAGTACCCATAGTATATTGCTCCACTATACGGTGAGCATGGGATAGCCCATGCAACACCATAAGGGACACTGTAGTCACAATTTGTCATTTGACCTCTACCACCTCGACAATATCCATGTTATCTTCGTCTTTCCATCTATTACGCACAGCCTGTTCGGATAAGTCATGCTCATACATGATGAATGTAATGTATTCTCCCATACACTTCTCTTTGTACGTCACCTTATATAACCTACGTGTTTCTATGGCGCGATTCACAAGTCTCCAACGGTCATTCCTGTGTTTGGCGCACCCAAATGCACGATAAGGAATGGAATGGTCTATAATATTAGCCTTACGTTTCAGATTATTCATTGTAATTCAACCCCTCAACATATTCCAATATCTCCTGTACGTCATTCACTCCGAAATCATTGTTACATCTACGGATTGCATTGACAAGGGCAGTGATATGTGATGATTTGACCTTAGGGAATAATCGAGTGAACACATCATTAAAAGTGCATCCGTCAACGAAATACTCCGTTACCTTTCCATTGATTCTACGAATGCAATGCTCTGAGCACTCACGGCCATCAATAGAAATCTTAGTCTCGTAATCATATGGCGTCATTCTCTTTTCAATATAATCAACAGTCATTTTGATCCTCCATTCTCTGTATTTTTTCTTCGATATGTTACTCGCCGTAATCTAATATATCAAGCTCTATATCTTCCTTGAAACAATCGATGCCCTTATCAAAGTCATGCTGAACATAATTCCAAGTGAAGTTCTTAGAGAATAACCATAACTTTTGCCAAAACACACATCGCACAGCAGGGTTTTTATTACAGTTTATCCGACACGCCACATCCTCAAACATCTCCTTGTAGGTATCTGCATCTGTTTTGAATTGAGACTTATGTTCATCTAAATTATCATTAACTTCCTTACCGGATAATTTCATTGTTTCTTCTCGTCCTTTCCATTAAACTTGCACATGATTTCAGACTGCTCAAAGTCCCAATACTGACCAACCTCATTGAGAAGTTTGACGTGATACTCAGGTTTAGCACCGTATTCATTGCGGTAGTAGCACCGCCATGTAATGCTGATTACCTCTGCAATCTCTAAAGCATCTCCTACTCTAACCCAGATGATATCACCAACCCTATATTTGTTCCTACCAACCATACGATAGAAAACACGGTAGCAAATATCTCCTACTAGTTCAAATGCTAGCAGCACTCCAAACAAAACTGTGAGGTTCATAATGAAACTCCTCCTAATCATCCAATTTATCAATAGCATAGTAGGTGTCCCTGATATGGCAACAATCTTTGTTCGAGTGCTCATCATAGTAATAAACAGGACACTCGTAGCACTTCTTGTAGAAATCCTTATCTTCATTCTCGTTCCATACATGGCCTTTACATGGAAGGTTGTCCTGAAACGCATCGACGATACGGCCTACGCCTTCGCATATGCGGTCTGTATCTTTCCAGCTCATGGTTACTCCTCCTCTTATTTTTTATTCTCCTGTATTTCTTTTATGAACTTTACGGCTAACTCCACGTCATGATGAAAATCACAATTGGTAAAGTCAACATCCATAATACGGAGGTACGTAAGCAGATAAACAACATCCGCGTAAATCTCTTTCCTTATATCCTCTCTTTCTTCCTTGAAATAGGAGTAGTCCTCAATCCTGTCCCTTATATCTCTCAGGAACTCATCAATACATGCCTCGCAATTAGTGGTGTTTTTCCGTAAAAACTCAATGTCAACCATAATTATCCTCCTCTACTCTTACAATCAAATCCCCCAAGTTATTTCTCCTTCTCAATACGTGCAATCTCTCTATCCAGATACCAACGTGCTTTATTCAAGTCCTCAATTAGCTTATCTGGATTCTTCTTACCAGCTCTACTGATGTATTTTACACAGTTGCCTAGATTAAACCCGAGGTGTTTGTCCTCGATAAAGTCAATGACCTCAATCCTGCCCTGGTAATATGATGGATGGTCAACAGCGGGGTCTTTGGGCTTCTCTACAGGCTTCTTGATGGCAATAGCATGGATGTCTATCGTTGGGCACGGGATATTAAAGTCTATCCTATTAATCTCATCGCGAATAACATAGTTGTCATCTACTATATTCGTGATTCTGTACACCGTACCATTAAAACGGATTTCATCACCTACATTGTATTTCATCTTATTACCTCCATTGTGATTACCATGCTCTACATCGACACGACTTTCCTTGACCACGCGACTCAACCACCATTCATTGACAGTGCCTCGGAGATGCTTTGGCTTGCCTTGTTCATCCCATTGAATATCTACATCATACAATCTAGCCAATGGATTAGTGAACGCATTTGAATGGTTCAGAATAATTTCCCTGTCGTACTCAATACCAAGGATTCTCATTTTAACATCTCCGTCTGGCAGATGAAATGTGATGATATCCCCAGTATGGTATGTCCAGTCACTCATTTGACCACCTTAAGTTCATCTTCTGTAAAGAACAATGCATCATCAGTCCAAGATGTTTCCACTAAATACGTGAAATATCCTAAATGCGGCATAAAGGTTCTCCCAATCACTCGTCCTGTCATATCATTATACAATCGTACAAAAGACTTGCTACGACAATGCTTCCCCTCTATCAGGCGTGTCACTACTGTATCTCCGACTTCAATCATTTGACTACCTCCAACATCTTCTTGGCTGCTTCGATAGCTTCTTCCTTGGTCTTGAAAATCAAACCTCGTTTCTTATACAATCTATCAAAATAATCATCTCCATATGTTAACTCGCCGCACAGGTTACAATTAGAAATAGTTGGTATATAATACACATCCCCTTTTTCAGGCCACATCTTTTCCTTTGTATCTTCTATTGCTTTTGCTATACAGTCAGATACATGCCCAACAAACACCGATACTGGTTCATCGTTATATTCTTTAGGTATAACTGAAGTACCGCAATACTTATTGTCTATTGATACTACAACAACATTATTGCTGATTTCAATATTGATGTTACTCATAGTTCTTCTCCTAGTAGTTCCAAGGTCAAATAAAGCCCAAGACTCATTTTTGCCAATATAGCCTTTTCGTACTCATTAAACCTATCATTTGGAACTTCACTACCATGCCGATGAATGGTTTTAACTGTAATCATTCTTTCCAACTCCATAGCATAGAACCTAATAGAGTATCCGTGTAAATCGTACTCTTCAGATGTGACATTTATCCCAATCATAGCGTCGAGACCAACACGGAACGCCCATTGTTCTGCATCATCAAACTCCCAATCATCAAGAATATCGTCATTATCGAATCGTTCCTTGAGTCTGCATAAATCACTAAATGTATATTCCTGCACCTACATTACCTCCTAGCGCAATATATTAGATACATCCGAATAACCATTTAAAGAAAGATACGAGAATAACAGCTGACAAGCATAAGCAGCCTGTCGCTAAAACCATATAGATACATATCATTAGAAATGACTCTGCATTATACTCTAAATTATCAAGTCGCATTAGTGTTCCCCGGGACAATCATTAATAGAAATCATATAGTTATACATGATATGCATCGTATCCGTCGGTATCACTTGTATCTATCATTCCGACACATATCTCTAACAGTATGACAAAAAACTCAAGCATTGACATACCTCACTTCATTGTATCCCCAACCATGCACCCACAAACAAATACAAAAAATAACTGCTACAGTTGTGAAGCATCCCGCTACGAATCCGATGATGTTATCCTGATTGATTACCAGAATGTCCATTACTTACCCCTCGTTCCGTCAGATTGTTCCAAACAACCATCTGCATAAGACGACCGTGCTGATTAAAGAGAATACAGCAGCAGATGTCGCTATCATTACCCCGAACACGAAACTAACAAAATCAAGAATGTCCTTCATATTCAACACCTCACCCCGCACAATGAAGTTCATCGGGCGATACCCAGACCGTTTCCTTGACCTCTACGGGGATGACTTCTTCGCACTCGATTTCATCCTCGTCTTCCCATGGCTGCATTTCCTGTTCTTCCGTTGCAGGCTCCTCGTAGTACACGCGATATGCCTTGTCATTGTCCTTGAAAATGAGTCTATGTACGATACTCCATCTCTCCTTGTCAATTATGGTATCCTCGATAACACAATCAGAATCATATGGAAGTCCAAGTTCATTCACTAAGTAATCTTTACTAAAAGTCTTCATGTTAATTCCTCATTTCTATTTTATAGGCAACATACATACCAAACAGTGCTAATACCGTGCCGCATCCCATGATGAACATGAACGCAATGGTTTCCTCTTTCATAACATCATCATCACCAATCGAATGAACATGGCAACGTAAAACGCCGCGATCGCTACAAACACAAATACAACGGATGCCACAATGAACAATGCAGTACTCCATCCGATGATTCCTGCAATACCATCAATGATTCTCTGCTTCATGTTTATCCATGTCCTTTCGTATGCTCTTTCCCCTTGTTAAATACATAGGGTCTATCGAACCTACAATATCATCATATGGAATTCCATCGGAGTCTGCAAAGAGTTTATCTTGCCATTTCCGCAGCAACGTATACATGTCACCGGCAGGGACGCTATTGGCGACATATGCAGGGAAACAATTGCCAGACATGTAATTCGCAAAGTCCTCTAGGCTACCTTTCCATTCCATGACAATGTATGAATATTCCGCGTTGTACCCGGCAACAATGTAATACTTCTCTCCGCGTCTTGGTTTGAATTTCTTGCGGCTGATAACATATTTATCATAGAGGATTCCGCAAATTACATCGTTTTCATCGTCATCTGACAGAACGATAATTCTATCAGCATCCGACGAGAACTTACAATGCACACTATGGCGAGTTTTCGGAGAGATAGCGTAGAACTCTTCTCCTGGGTTAATGCCATATCTAGTTGATAGTAACGAGAATATCGTCCAATTTGTCATTGCATGCCCTCCATCATCATCCTACTTGTCTCTCTATGAATATCCGATGCCTTATCTCTGAGTACATCAAAGAAGCATTCGTTATCCGAGGAAAGATAAGATGGACATTCCTCACACTCTTCTTGTTTACACGATCTCCAATTTGGAGAATCACAAATACGGTATCTTAGACAGAACACGATTTGCATCCCATCGATTTGCCCTAGTATCTCTAGTGCATCATGTCGAATCTCCTTGACGCCCATACTTACCCTCCTTGATAAACTTAGAAACTACATCGGACAACCAGTTCTTCCTCCTGCGCCAGATACGATACTTTTCTTTATATGAACATTCAGATATTTCAATGTCATACCCATCGTAATGCATTATTCCGACCACAGGTGTACTCTCGCTATTCTTGAAACCCCTTGCGACTTCATTGTTTCCAACGACAAACTTCAAGTAGCGCATTTCCAAATCACCTCCCGTCTGACAATATCTAGTATACATCGTATAACTATCGTTGTCAACGGAAATTTTGTGTATACAATAAAAAAAGAGGGAGCCACCAGCGTCTCCACTGATGAACTCCCTGTATATATTAGAAGAGAAGGACACCAAATGCGCCTACTCCTGCACCTGTAAGGAATGCACCGAGTTCGTGCTTGTGCCGCTTCTTGGTCTCCTCGGACTTGACCTTGGCAACCTCATTGTCTTTCGCCTTGGTCATCTCCTTAGTGTTCTGGTCGACCGCAGTCTGTACCTCTTTCTGTACAATTGGTGTAACATCAAGAGTTACCTTGGATGCCTGGTCAACCTGTAGCTTTCCCTTGTCGAACTTCTGAGTCTCATTGTCTAACGTCTCAAATTTCGTCTGCTGTCCATTGTAGTCCACTACGACTTCTGGTGCAGGCTTAGTGATCTGTACATCGGCATCCTGTGGAGTCTCCTTTTCGACGTATTGAATCTCCGTCTTTGCCTGTGTCTCCACTGGAACCTTTACCTCGCGAACCTCAACCTTTGTCACAGGAACCTCTACAACGTTCTTGTTGAAATGAACACAGGCTTTCCATCCACAGACAAAGGATAAGACAATGACAAAAACGAACGCCACAATGAGCTTCCAATGGTCAACAAAGAATCCCTTGACCTTCTCCATAGTCATACCCCCTGATTGTGATACCAGATAGCCTTGCCGCGCAGTACGTCACCACCACGGCTGCCATTGGTTGCATACGGATTGAACGATGGAGACTCACTGGTTCCCAGGTATTCCAAGTCCCACCTCTCACATGTCGATTTAGGACCATACGGATCGTGCGGGTAGATACCATCTTCATTATCCGCAGCTTCACCATGAGTCATCACATGGTCTTTGTCAATGGTCAGCCAGAGTCCATCTGCAACAACAGTGATGACCTGTGCCATGACCTCAATCTGTTCAGCCGTAGGTGGTTCACTGCCAAGATCGTCGGATGTAGCACCGACACAACATGCAAGTGTAATACCAACTGCACCTGTATTTCTACGATACGTATGGGCAAGCACCTCGTCCAGGTCGTGTTCTACATAGATGGAGCCGTCATAGTCAATGGCAATGTGGTAGTCATTCAAATAGTATTGACCATAGTGCCCTGCTGTCCAGTGCAAGTAAATCTTAGGTTCCCTACCGTATGCCTTTGCCTGTTCCCAGATAGATTCACGGCAATTCTCTGCCATATCCTTGATTTCTTCCAATGAAACTTGTCTCACTTACTATTACCTCCCTTGTACGGCATGATACTCATTGGTGTATTCACGGTACTGTCAGTGTTGTACTTTGCCTGCGCTGCTCGTGCAATGCCATACACTGTAGCTCCTGCCGTGGCAATCGTGGCAATCCCACTGATACCCACATTCAGTTCAAAGTGATAACCAAAGAGTCCATTGAGCCAGAAGCACATCAAAATAGACAGACTCCAAAGACTCAACAGTGCTAATACCCATGCTCCTGCAAGGTATATCAGTGTCATATGATTAGATTCTGCCCATTTACCAAACTGCAATATCTTGTCTTTCAATGAAGCACCCCCCAAGCTGCAATGAGGGTTGCAACGCCCCACACAAAGAGGTTCTTCGTCGTGAACATTTGGGTATCTGATTGTTCCAGTTCACGGATGCGTTCTTCGTGCTGCTCTAGAGTTTCCACTATCTCACTGGTTGCACGGGATCGTTCATTGAGTATTACTTCGACTTTTGCTAGACGTTCAGAGATGTCACTGAGCTTCTCTAGCATCTTCACAACATCGTCTTGTCCCATCATTTATTTTCCGTATTAGACGTGTCCGATGTATCTTTTGTCTTCTCTGGAACATACCCGATAATGCACTCTGGATTCTGACATGTACCATCCGCGCGAAGTTTATGTGCGCAATACGGGCATCTCGGCGGTAATGTAAATTTCTTTCTAGCCATTTTATATACACCTCATTTCAAAAACTCAATTCTCTCCGTAGTATTCCTGCAAATCGGCATAGTCCTGACGTACAGACGCAATGGCTTTATCGTCGTTTCTCAGCATAGCAACGTTGAGATTGTTAATGCACTCGTTCTGCATAGATTCATACTCTTCTTTTGCAATCTGCTCATCGGTTTTCAGTGGCTTTGGCACATACACACGATACTGCCATGCACCGTTCTTCCAGATGAGTTCATATCCCTTCTTGGAAAGCGGCGGGACAACCGGAGTTGTTCTCGTTGGATAAATCCAGTCGCCATTTTCTGCTCTGTCTGTGGCGTCCAGCACAATAGCCTTGAGCAAAACACCCTCAGCATCGTACTGATAGACCACCTTATTTTCTTTAATGTCAAACGTAAGCATTACCTCGCTTTCTATTAAGCTGTCCGTTGCCAGATATAACAAACGATGTATGGCGGCATATTGTTATGTGGCTGGGAACCACCAGCAGGCAAAAGGTGATTTTCATTACTTTTCCCATCGCCACAGAGAAAAGATTTATTTGTAAGAGCAGTGGCGATTGCGGATAAGAACTTGCCTTGTCTAGCATCACCTTGGCTAACTCCGTAATCACCAACATACAAGTCATAGTTATGAAAATGGCGTGGCATCTCATCAACCGTCAGCGTATGTGTAGCCTCGCCGCCAGTTGCTCCTGCCTTATAGGCACTATCATCTGCACCCAAAAGCATACGCCCCTGACTAATACGTTCCCATGTACCAACACCAAACAAGTCATGTGGGTTCGTCGCAACCATGCTCATGTAGATGCTACCAACCGGATATATCTTGCTTATAATGTCGCTAACATGATAATCATCCACCGTGTCTGCATTATCAGCAGTAGAAGCGGCGACTTTGCTCCATGCTGTCCAGTTCGAGTTATTATATTCGCGCGTGTAATAGACTGCCGCATTGTCTGGCCTATATTCCTGTTTTACCGTGCCGATAGAATAAACCGTGAGGATACCCCAACTATTATGCGGCCGGTTAGTGTACGTATCTTGAGTGCAATAGTAAATACCCGTCGTCTTGACGTCATTAAAGTCTGTACCATTCGCTAAATAGCTGATATGCATATAAGCGTTCGTATCCGTAAAGGCGCGCCCGTTCGTGTCCTGCGTCGCCTTCGTTGCGTGAGCACTCTCGCTGACCGTCGCGTTGATTGTTGCGTTGCCGCTACCATCAAATGTGGCCGAGCCGCTTGCGTTGCCACTGAGGGCAATCGTGCGGGCAGTGGCGAGTTTTGTTGCCGTCGCGGCATTACCCGCGATATTAATACCCCATGTACCGGAAGCGCCGGAGCCGGTATTTGTGGGAGCAAAGTTATTATAGTTCCGGCTGTCGAGCACGATATCTGTCGTAGTATTATCGCTTCGCAAGTTCAGCAAGTCCTCGCCGTTCGACAAACGCTTGCCGACGGCGCCGAGGAATTTTGACTTAGAAGAAAAACGAATGCCGCTCATATTGTCATCAGATGTTTTTTTGACTTCGGGGAGCGCGTTCAAGTCTGTTGAATTGAACGTTATCTTACCTGTTGCAGTATCTCCTGTTTTCTTCAAGTACGTTGCCGCAATATCGGCGCCGTTCTTGTCGTTCGTCGCTTTGTCTGCTGTGCCCTTCAAGTCACCTGTGAAAGTCGTAGCCGTGACAGCATTAAAACGAACGTCCTTACCAAGTTCAGCGAATAGGCTCATATCTACAGTACCACCAAGGTTGTCCCAGTCCGTACCATTCCATACAAGGTTATCTCCTGCGTTTACACCATGTGTTTTGTCGGCGTTCTTAACATTATACGAATAGCCAACCTGAGGATTTGCCGGCAAATCAGAGTAATTATCTACAGACCCCTGATACGTCATCATTTTAGCTAACGAATCTCTTACGGCTTCTACGTCAGCAACACACTTCTCCGCATCGGCTTTAGCAACGTCAACAACAGACTGGATTGCTTTTGCGGACTCATAGGCAACCTGTGCTTTCTCCATGTACCCCTTCGTGTTACCTTCGCTCGTTGCCGCATTAGTCTCACTGGCCTTTGCATTAGTCTCTGATGTCTTAGCGTTCGTCTCTGAGGTCTTTGCGTTAGATGCAGACGTAGCAGCGTTGGTCTCACTTGTCTTTGCGTTGGTAGCACTAGTAGCGGCTTCTTCGGCACTATTTGCACTGGCTGTTGCACTGGACGCTGAATTGGTAGCACTGTTGGCCGCATTTGTTTCTGAGGTTTTAGCGTTGGTCTCAGAGGTCTTTGCATGAGTCTCTGAGGTGAAGGCACTAATAGCACGGTCTTTTGAATAGATTGCCCACGTCTTAGACGATTGAGTTTTGCCAGTTGTCGAATCTGTATCGTTTACCGAATCAGGAGAATCACTGGACTCTGCCCATGCCTTAGCTAAATCAGCACTATTGGAAGAATTAATGGAATACTGTTTAGCATTCGTCTCACTGGTCTTGGCGTTGGTTTCCGACGTTTTACTCGCTGCCTGCGATGCTTTTGCGTTTGTCTCACTAGTTTTCGCATTCGACTCACTAGTTGCCGTAGCGTCCATATGAGCCTTTGCATTAGATTCACTTTTAGCTGCGTTGGTCTCGGATACCTTGGCATTAGTCTCACTTGCCTTAGCTTTGGTTTCCGATGCTTTAGCGTTGGTTTCACTCGTAGCCGCATTTGTAGCACTGCTGGCCGCGCTCTTAGCTTTATTTGTCGCCACCGTGGCAGAATCAGAAATAGACTGTTCAAGTGTCTTATTGGACTCATTGAGTGCTTCTGCTTTTTCGATATAGGACTTAATCTCTGCAATGGTATTATTGACTTCCGTAGATTTTGTCGTAATATCATCATAGTATGTCTTAGCGTTCGTTGCAGATTCTAGCGCCGCCTGTGCCTGTTTCTTTGCTTCTTCTGCTTGAGCCTTAGCCGTTGCTTCACCAAACGAAGAATCGTTCTTCATGGTGTTATACATATCGGTCACAGACTGTTTGATGGCTTCTAGGTCAGACGTGTCTTTCACATCATCTATATTCTCTTTGAGCCATCGTAAATCTTCTGCAATTACATCATAGATACCACTGTTATCCGGCGCAGAAAAGGGGCTATTCTTGCCAACTACACCATTTTTTGTGATGGTATCATTTGCGTCTCGTTGTTCTAGATATTGAAATCCTGCGTTTAACATATTGTATCACACTCCCTTTAATCTGTAACCGTATACAATCCGTTACTCTTGTTCACAATAAAGAACGCTCCTGTTCCATCGTTATCAAGTACCTGTTCACCATCAATCCTACAGTCAATTGAATCAAGTATAAATTCAATATCCAATGAGTCGTTACCGTCGCCTGGATGTAAAACGCACGGGTCGATTGTCAGCGTACAGTTTAGTGCAGCTCCCTTTGTAACTGAGATACTACTGGTTGTAATAGACGTGTATATATCTGTATTCTTTTGTATTCCGACCTCTCCGTCTCCACTATTCCACAGAACGTCAGAGTACGTAGTTGTGCCATTACATTTTACTTCCAGCCTTTGGTATCTTGTCGAACTTGGTATCTTCATCTGTGGTTCTCTAAAGTGAGCATTTGTCCGTAGTCTTCCGTGGAATACAACCGAACTTGCATTGCTCGGCATTGACACGTTGAAGTTTATACTCTTACTACCAAAGATTGGATTCAAATCATTCCAAGCATCATACGAACGTCCAATTGTCCATGTCATTGTCCCACAACTTTGATTTTTTGCAATTGAACCAGCACCATCCGCAATGCCACTATAAGCGCGCATCCTGAATCCATTCACGGATACCTCATCGGCATAACAATGCAATCTTACCGTTGATGTGCTGTACGCAGGGTTGTTTGTCTGGATGTTCTGTGGCGTAACAATGATAACAGGGACTTCCGTCCACGGATTCGAGAATTTCACATACTGACCATTTTTAGCTACGCCCATCATGCACTGAGAAAGTATTGCAAAGCTGTTCCCGTTTTTGTCTTTTGAGGTCATGCCGTCCTGTCCAAACTGTATGGTTGTACCGCTAGAATCTGTACATGCCATACCATTGGAATCAAGTATTACGTTACCTCCCTTGATACCCTGATTGTTGCTCAATGCTAATGTGCTAGCACTCAGTTTATCAGCAGTAATGGCTCCTGCGGCTATCATGCCACGCACAACGACATTATTGTCAAAATGAGTATCGCCAGTGATATGTATCTTTTTGCCGTCGATGAGAATAGATTCTTTGCTAATATTGATTTGATTGATAACATCGTTTTTAGATACCCTAAGTGCAATATCGTTATCTAACTGAGCAATAGCAGAGTAATTTGCCTTTGCTTTGGTCGAATCGGAGAGATTTGTGACAACCGACGTGATACTATTTGCGTTCTGCTCGATTTGCGATGACAGTCCAGAAATCTGATTGTTAGCATCTGTATGATAGTTTTGCACAGTAGAGCTTAATGAATTTGCATTCTGTTTGATTTGAGAAATCTGAGTGTCTGTTGCAGACTTATTATTCTGTACAGTTGTGGTCAATCCATTAATATCAACCTTAAGCTGCGATATAGATTTATATACGCTTTTCGACGGGTCGGTGTTATTGAGGTTATTCTCGATTGTAACTTTTACGTTGTCCGCTTTTTGTGATACTTGAGAGATAGCACTGTCGGTTGTGTCTTTGTTCTCTTGGACTGTAGTCCTGATTTCATCGGCTGTCTGCTCGATTTGACTAGCAAGTGCGGCGTCAGAGTTCTCGGCGTCCTTCTTGTTCTGTACAATGGTTGACGTCAGCTCTGTGTCTGTATGACGCAACTCAGAGATATTCGTGTTAATAGTCTCGATGTTCCCATCTACACTATCTAATCGAGGGATAGCTTCTTGCGCATCAGCAACCGCACTCTGGATGGTTTTGTCTACCTTCTTGAGTGAGATAGCTTCGTCCTTGAGCCATTCTGGATTCAACTCAGGCTTAATCGTGTAAGCATATTTTACAGATGTGTAACCTTCACCCATAAGGTCAACGTAAGACGCCCAGAAATTATAAATGTCAGGCTCACCATAGAATGTATACGATGCATTGTCTAAGTCAAATACCTTGGAGATATTGTGTCCTTCCACGTAGAGCCGCATGGACTTCACATGAGCGGGAAATGGAGCCACTAGTACATTGACACCGCGTAGAGCCTCAGTGAAGTGAATGTAACTCGGTGCATCTGGCTTTGGATAATTATATGTTACTTTTGCAGGATAGCTGTATTTCTTTAGCGTATTTACACTGTAGACATAGACTGTACCATTGCGCTCCATGATATTCACATCGAGAGAAGTAGATTGTGTCTTACCGAGCAACCCATTAATACTTCCTACGTTCGTATCCGTTCGGACTTCATAGTACACCACATCAGAATCAGGGACGTCAGACCATTTAAAAGTGAACGCCTTAGTAAAATCATAGGTCAGGTTATACGGTTGTGACGGTACTGTCTCTTTGGCCGTTACCTTAATAGTCACAGTAGGTGCATTAGCTTCACTAGAGATTAATCCATCGGTTGTACGGCTCTGCACACGGAACTCATAGATATCGCCGACTTTTGCGTTGGATATAACGATTTTCGTAGGAGAATCCCCTGCATATATCCATTCCCTCGATAAGCCAACGGAATCAACTATTTCGCCCTCTTTAAACGTCCCGATTTGAGCCGCTGTCATATGATTGGTCTTATAGTAGACTAGCCCTGTCTCTACATCGTAGCGTTGTGGTAACTCATATGAGCAGATTACGTCGTATCCCGTTGTGCCATCTTCATAGCGTCTATACTGTGTATATGCTTTTAGGTTTGCAGGATTTGACGGAGTGCGCTTCTCGACTGTCTGCGTAGTATCCGTGTAGTTATACCAGTGAACACCACCGCCAAGCGCATCGCCATAGATGGTATCATTGTACTGACGGCCTGTCAGTTCAAATTTTCCATCGTCATCCTGTTTGATTTCCGTGATACGTACAGGGAGATCGGTAAATACCTTGTGATAGCTGATGGTAACAACATCGCCTGGTTCAAGGTGCATACCATTGATTCCTGTTTTCCACGATAAAGTCAACGGACATGCTAAGTTCTGGTCACGGTAGAAGCGCGCCAACCTCAATGCCTGATACTGAGATGTAGTGCCGTTCAGATTAACCTCTTTGGTGATAATCTTCTGGCGTTCCTTCTGGTCTGCATAGTCCTCTACGTTACATGCAACGGAACTCCAGTTGTTTCTCGGGTCAATGATTTTCACCGTGTACTTATTTGGCGTATCGTTGAGACTCAACGGAGTGACACTCAGGTCAGAGCAGTTGTCGTCATTGAATTTGTACGAGACATCCGTCTGCTGTTCAATGTGCAGCTTGAACTTGCCATTAGTGAGTGTAAGATAGCCTTGGAAGTTAGCAAGGATTTCCTGTACCCAGTCCAATGCACTGTTCTTCTGGTCAATGACCATGTTCAGCTCAAAGCGTTTTGCCCTGATGATTGCGCCGGATGCGTCAAGGAAACTGATTTCTTCATCACAGTAATCAGCAACACGATTCCATGAGTCCTCGTCAAGATCGTCTGCTGTAATCCAACGGCCTAATCCATATCGTTTCGATAACATGAAGTCACGAAGACACATGGCAGGATTCGTTGAATAAGCCGTAGTCTTGGTACGAGTATCATAGACTTTCTTGCCCATGACAACAGCAGTAACACTAGGATTGCCGTTGAGTTCATTGGACACAATGAAATTCATGTCGAGCCATGCCATTGCAGGGTAGCCACCGACTTCATTGTAATTCGATGGGGATTCACAGTCATGGAAAGTGTAGTTCGTGCCGCCCCTGATTGTGTCAGCGCAGAAGTTGATGAAACTATTCTTCGCGTCAATGGTCACATAGTTCTGCTCGTTGTACTTATCCTGATTCTCGAACAGCTTACTCCAAGGCGTCTCTACATAGACATTGCCCTCGGCGTCCCATAAATCACCAGGGTAATTGTTGGTAGATGCAACGGGGAATGCCTGCCATCCCTCGGCATATAACTGATTGATATACGAGATAAGAGACGATACAGATACCTGGTATTCCCAGTACGTATCGTGACTATTCTCTACTTCCTTCTTGGTACACAGATGGATGTGATGATGATTGTCTCCTGCCCACAAGTCAAAGTCCTGACCATGTTTCCGCACACGAGCATCGGAATACTTGTTGTTCATAATCGTGAACACCGTATTGCCCGTCTGGGAGCCTGTAGGGATAATCATGTCACTTGCCATGACAGACACAACACCTTCGATGCCACCCTCACAGAGGACAACGTGCTTATGCAGCGTGTTTGCATCGGCATTCGTCTGGTGGAAGGTCTGATTGCCACTGATTTGTCGCGTGCCATAGACAATAGGAATCTGAGCATCAGAGCTCATGGTCTCCTGCGCACGGTCAAATCGAGATACATCGGCAGAGCCATTAGAGTCTACATTCTGCTGATGCGTTGCGCTCCATACAGAACCAAAGAGAGACGCACCCATGACACCAGCTGCGAACGCTTTTGCGCCAAACAGCCATGGAGTTGTAAAGCCAACAATGAATCCTGCAATACTCGCAAAAATCTTACCGCCAGACTTACCATGATGGTGTCCGAAACGCTGTAGGTCAAACGCTGCGGTATGACCCATAGCATGTTCATAGAGATACCGTAAGTGGCCGTCAGACATAGTATTGCGAGCGTTCTGAAGGTTCGTTTTCTTATCCATAAGGAACTCTAAATCAAATTTATCCAATTGCTCACCTCCTTAATGGTAACTATTTTCAAATGGAATTGCAGGGAATCCACTGAAGTGTTTCATGTTGTTATACGCGCGACACATATCGACGGTCTTATTGCAACCTCTGCGTAACGTTGCGGAATGTCCTGTGATATCCTGCACGAAATTGACATTGAGTGTCACGGTATTGCCAGAGGACTGTACAACGATTCTCGACTCGCCCCCAACGGTAATCACACCGTCTTTCCAATAGTTGTCTGCGTGACTCTTGTCGAGTGTCACGTTATTCGAAGATACGCTCTGGACAGTCATGGTTTCTTCTGCAAGACTCATGCCACACTCTTCATCGCCAAACTCACTGTTACAAGCAAGGCGGAAGTCACGGTTCGGACATTCAATCTCAGGGAGCCTGCTCTTGACCTTGCATGTGAACTCACCATTGGTGTACGATGGTTCATCAATGTATCCTGCAAAGACTGGTTGGAAGATCGTCGGGTCCTTCAATGAGTCTGGATACTGGATGCGGAAGATGATAGCATTACAGCCACGGAAGTCGAAGCCCTCCATGACATACCGCAGAGCCTCATAGGTACAGTCACCAAGAGATACCTCACAGGAGTCCGTGAGATTATCCATGCTTGTCGTGATTTCTCCACGCTGAAATGGGACTGCTGTGTACTCCTCGTTGTTGAACAGAACATTCTCGTCTGTCGCAGCAATACGCATGACGCCATCGCGGAGCTGCAAGATATATAATTCAATGAAAAATGGATTACCAGATTCCTTTGCCTTTGCCATAGAGACTGGTAACGTTATCAAAATAATCCCTCCTTGCGAAATGCATACTTGAAGAACGGTGTCCACCATGCACGATGATAGATTGTCGATGTGGACGCACCGTATACCGTTGGAACCTGCATGGATAACAAATCACCATACCCAAGATAGATTCCCGTGTGCAAATCACCATCTATCTTGAAGATGACAAAGTCACCAAAGGACAGTTCATCATAAAACACCTGAGTCATATTGAGTAGGCAATATTTATACAATCTGCGCCAAACTGATGGTTCGGAAAAATGGTCTTTGTCTACAGGTTTCCCATCTTCAATCGGATGGCTCCATCCGTGGTTGCGATAGAATAAACGGCACAAACCAATGCAGTCACATTTTTTGAATGAGGACTCACCGAAGTAGTGCGGAATCCCGATGTATTTATTCACGTTTTCCATTAGACGATTGTCACCTCCATCTGGCACTCATAGCCAACGATATTGTGTCCTTCACGATAATCCGTGATTTCCATTGTATCTGGGAGAATCACAGAGATTGTATTATGGTCATACTCCATCTTTAACGGAACACGACAATGAGAATTGAATAGATTTATCATCGTATCCCTCTCTGGTTTCAGTCCGCTCCATGTTGCATTGAGCTTTTCGTGCTTCCTATCGGACTTCGCACGTCTATCCGTAGCACCCATTTCAAGCACTTGGACGTTCCAGTCAATCGTCCGCGTGAAGTCCTTGTATGGCGATGGCAATATATCATCGGTTGATGCATCGGGATAAGACACGGACTGTGCTTTGACTTCCAATGCAACATCACAGGAAAACATCTGAATCTCTTTCATTGCTACGGTCTGTTTTACGGCAAGTGTACTAGAGAAATAGCACAAGTCCTTGATTCCGTCGTACTCAAAGAAGAATGGATCGAGCTGCCCATGATGTGCATTGTAAAAATCCATGAGTTTATCCATGTCTTCACGGATGCCCTGTATAGTGAAGCTATATGTTTTCTTTGCATGGATACGTTTGCGACGATAGAGTTTCGTACCATTCTCCGATTCATATTCATCGGATGACCATGCATATGATATTTTGACTTTTCCATAAGGAATCAGTGTGAATGTATCAATGGCCATTCCATACCTCCTTTCATTGGTATTTCATGGTATTCATTGTATTCAATGGAGGAACCAAGGTTTAATACTAAGGTTCTATCCATTGTCATCAATGATATTCATGTTATTTGAATGGGAGGGACATGCTTGTCTTGATTAAACAAATCACTTACGAAGTAAGTATTTGCGTAAGCAAATCAAATCAAAGAGATATATTTGATTCATTGTACAAAAAGAAGCTATTGAATTTTCGTTGTTTGTCTATGAGATATATCTCATAGTATTTCAACTACTACTCAATAGCTTCTTTAAGGACAATGCTTTCAATGTTATCTCCTTGAAGGATTTACTTCGTAAATATTTGCTATCGCAAATGATTTTATAAACAGGAGAATGTCAAAACCATTCAGTATCCATTCATTACTCTCATAGCTTATCGTGAATCTCAATGGAAGGACCAAAGTCAAATCTCTAAGGCTTCATCCATTGTTGTTCACGAAGTCTGTATGGAGTTTCAATGTATATCCAATGATACCCTCTTTATTTGTCCCTCTATATATAATGTCTTTTTTCGGGCATATTGTTCGGTAAATCTTGAAAGTTTAATCAAAGTTTTACTTATCGTTCTAAAGCATGTTCTATTTTTGCCATATTTAATGCGCCCATATGCCTTTTCTATGTGTTTTCTCAGCATATTTTGTACACTACCGATGGACATTTATTTCAAGATACCATAGAAATATGCATAGAAACATATAGCTCCTATGCATACATGCTATAGTATCTTAACTACGGAAACCGTGACGTTTCTGTCTTTGTGTGATAGCCTGGAATGCCCTTGGATTCTTCTGGATTGCATTTAAAACATCATCACTAGATGCGTGTGTATTCAACACAATCACATTGCCAGAACCATCGGAATTACCCATATTCCGAATGGTATCCGTCTGCTCCTGCATGAGTTTTTCCATGCGTGCATTAGGATTATTCGGTGTGATATTCTCAATTCTCCTTGCAATTCTAGGGGAAATTTGTGGGACATAAGGAGTTGGATTCAACGCACCGCCATCGGCAAATTTACCGTAATTCATGGCATCTAAATTGTCTTTTCCGATGCGATTCGTTGCTTCTTCCGTCATGACGTATTCGCCATTAGAGAGGTATACAAACTTATCCTTATTGGCAAGATACGCAAGAATACTATCGGATTTCCCTGTGCCTGCTCCACGGATAAGCCCTGCGCTTGCATAGCCTGGAATAGAGCCGCCATTAGCATATGCTGCGGTAAGCAGACGAGAGGAAATAGAGCCACCATTGGCAAACTGAGTAATTGGGGTTCCTGCCATTATCCTTGCCTCGGTATTAGCCTGCATTGCCAAAGTATTAGCCTGAGTTGCCATAGTCTGCGCTGTGGTAGCCGAAGTATTCAATGCACCCTTTGCAGTTGCTGTCTGCGTCAATGTATTCGACACGTTGGTAAGCGCAGTTGCTTTTTGTGTGACGTTACTGAGCTTACTGGTGGCCTGCACGGACTTATTGATATTCGTCGCAAGTTTATCAGAAGCACCACTGGATTTCATGGGGAAGAAGTTGCCATTCGTTACGCCATTCGCCATATCAAGATAACGATTACCAGTAGCAACCTGATTCCATCTCTTTGGCGATGTTGTGAACCTCGATGCAAGCCCGACGCCTGCATTGATAGCAGCGTTTTTCCCTGCATTCCTATTGTCAATCGCATCGTCAATCGTCGTGCGCATCTTGAACAGCCATTTGTTGACCGTCATGCGCATGATTTGTTGCAATGCAATCTTGGCAACGTCATCCCAGAGCTTTTTCCAAGACTCTTTGAACGAACCACCCTGCTTGATAATATCGAAGAACATATCATCAATATCATTCTCAATGGTATCCCAGAGATTCTTCGTGACTTCATTGTCTTTCTCAGCGATCTCACGGATTTTCGCTTCGGTATCTTCGACTTCCTTCTGTACTTTCTGGAAATTCTCACTGCCATGCTTTGCAAGTTGGTCGGTGTTCTCCTTGAGGTCCTTGATTTTAGCCTTGAGCTCTGCAATCTTATCCTTGGCTTCATCTGAAGAATCACCATTGTACTGGTCAAGTCCCTTCTGTGTGACTTCGCCCTTTTCATTCCTCTTGCCATGCTCTAGCTCATCAATCTGGTTATAGTAGTCTTCAAGCTGCTCTTGGTCACGTCTACGAATGTCCATGAGCTTTTTCGTTTGGCGTGCACGGCGTTCCTCATAAATTTCAAGCTGTGCTTGGTAATACTCATGAGTATCCGTATACTTCTCTCCATCTGTCTTATTGGCCGTTGTACGGTTATACCATTTGTCCAGACGTTTGAGCCTATAATCCTCATCTTGTTCAGGGTTCATATAACCGTTGCGAATCTTCTCAGCAGTACGGGCTTCAACGAGTTTACTATCGGTATTACTGAGTCGTTCACGTACCTTGAACAGATTGTCAACGAGTTGCTTAAGCTCTGGGTCATCGCCTTTGGACAGGTCTAAGAGCTTATTCAGCTCATCCTGTGGCATATCAAAGATATTCTTGCCGTCGAGCTTCTGCTTGATTTCTACGTGTTCATTAAGATTCTGAGAGATAGCATCTGTGAGTTCATCGTATTTATCAGCCCAGCCCTTGCGGTTCTTCTCTAAGGCTTCATAGTATGCTTTCTCGTTTGCATCGTTAGCACGAAGTAATGCATAGGTCTCACCGTGAATCTTCATCTGATACTCAAAGTTCTTCTTACGAGCCTCATAGAGTTTCTGCTGACGGTCTTGGTCATAGATGGTCTCTGCAATCTGGTCTCTCGTGAAGTCAGCAAGGGAACTCTTATGGCCATTCCAGAAGGAGGGCTTTCTTGGAGTCGCATACCCAGATACAGTCTGTCCGCCAGTTAACTTTGCCATATCAATATAACCAGCATAGTTATATCCATTCCCACTATAGTAGGAATCAAGGCCAGTGTGATGCTTGAGTCCGTGTGTATCCGAAGAAATCCAACCGCCTTGGCCATCGGAAATACCAATATGCATCCACGGATTACCATCCTGTTCTCCTTCGCGGCTCCATACAACCAACGAGCCTTTAGGAGCTGTCTGTCCACTAGAAGAATCAACCCATGCGCCATTCGCTTGAGCCTTATCAACCCAATTCTTAACTAATGGGTCATCAATACCTGTGTTTGCACCGATACCGCGAGTGACATAAGAAACAAAGGCAGCGCATGTGTTTGCGCCAAGGGCTTGTCCTTTGCGTTCTGCGGACTCTTTTAATGCTTCGTCATATACAGCATCTCCAATGGGTGCAGACGATACACCAGTGCCCTGGTTGTTGCCACCGCTAACGAGACCTTCATTCTTAATCCCCTCAAGGTCAGACTGATATGCTTCAGCATCACCTGTGAAATAGCCATGAGTATACATGCCATAGACAAGTTCTCCAATATTGTTCGGTGCAGACGTAAACATTCCATCGAGCGTTCTAGCGAAAGTGCTCGCAAAATTAGCATCGGTCTGCATGTCAACTCCTGAACCGCCACCAAGACCAGCGAAGTTATGATTTGCTACAGATGTACCGTCTTTACCTCGTCCAGACTCATGCATCATGATAAGCCAATAATACAATGGGTCCTTTACAACCTTTGCCTGATTAGCCGCTATGACTGCAAGTTCCCATAAGTGGCCTTCATCAACATCATTGCCGACATAGTCTTCGTCTCCTCCACCAGACGTAGGTGCACCACCGAGGTCATAGAGTCCCCCTGATTGCTCATTAGGGTCACTGAATCTCTGGTCATTCTTGGTGTAATTGTATTTGTTACGGAGATACAGTGCTTTATCATCGAGCCATGTCTTCCATTCCTCGTCGGTGATACCAGGAGTCAGATGGCCAAGTGCTTGGGGCACACTGAGCCCCTGTGCTAAATACGGAGCCATCTTCTGATAAAACAAACGTCCAGATTCCCATGTATTGCGTCCACCAGTACCGAATGGGTCAGACACCCCGTCAAAGTCCAAAGTGTTGATACCAGTCAATTTCGTGACGATAGCAGACAACGTAGCCATATCAAGGCCATTCTTTGTATCGAACTTCGACTCGAATTTCTTGGACAGCTCTGCAAACATCTGGGAAGTCGTGTCTCCATACTGCCAGTCTTCCTTGACATAATTCGGGTCCTTCTTCTTGCGCTCATGGTGTTGCTTACTGGTTGGTGTATGGTTATACTCGTCGCCACCTGCGCCTTCTCCTGAACCCCACTTTTGTAGAAAGTCATCAGGACTCATGACGCCACCAGGATTAACAAGATTAGCTCCACCTATATCCATAAAGGCTTTCCTTGCGGCTTCTTCTTCCTTTGCAAGTTCCGCGCCTGTCTGCTCCCATTGAATAGTATGTCTATCATTATATATTTCTTTGTTTAGTCTATCAACATCGCCATTCAATCGGCTGACCATGCGATTAGCATTATCTAATGCCTCTTGGTCACTACTTGTCCATTCATGGTTTGGGTCATTTTGTAGTTGACTGAGTTCATATTGTTTCTGCTTGAAGTTCTCAAGACCTTGTTCTGCACTTGATTTTTGTAATTGATGAACCTTTTCCTCGACCGTGGCAACTAATTCCTGTGCAGATACATATGCGTGTAGTGCATTAATCTTGTCGCCAGTTGCCCTACAAAATTGGTCAGTTTCTTCTTTCCAATTCTGCATGTTCTCCGTGGCAATTCTATAGTTTTTAACTGCTTCTTGTTGTTTTGCCGACAAGAATTGCGCCAAGGATTTTTTCTTAGCTTCCGTTGCATTTACATAGTTGTCCCTTACCTTTTTGGTTGATGCATCCGTCCAGTTATCGGCTTGCATCTGTTGTACTGCAGACCCCCCAACAACATTTGCCATCTGGTTCTCTGTTTCAATACGATCTTCAAGTAACTTCTTTTTCTTCTCGTCGCTAACTGTAGAACTCTCAATTTCAGCTGTGAGTTTTTGATGGGCAACAAACAATGCGTCAAGGAAATCCTCTTGTTGGTTATACATCTCAATCTGTTGACGCTTTACAGCCATATCGTTAGACACGGCTTCCGTCTGTTTTTCTACGGCATTAGTTGTGTTGTCGATATAATCTGTCAGTGCTTCAAGCCCAAGGTCAATCGCAATGGATACACCAACCGTTGCAGCGGCTTTCAGAAGATTAATGGAGTGCCTCAGTGCAATGATAGCAGCCCTCAGTCCCTCTGCTGTGGTTGTAGCCGATGCAAATGCCGTAGACATACTAGTAATCGTCGCTGTTGCACCACTAGTTGTAATCATATTCAATGACGTTCGCAGGAGTCTCGTTGCCTTATTTACAAGATACATAATCATGAGCAACTTCGTGAAGCTGCCAATGAAATGATATGTAGATGTGCTGACTGTCGATAAGAACTTAGCGAGGTTGTCTAATTCCGTGACACATTCCTTGAGCCACTGCGTTAAGCCGCTATTACCACCCTGTGCAACCAAGCCAGTCAAGTCAGCCTTGAGTTTGTTGATACGGCGAGACAGAGAATCCATCTGGTTCTTTACCTGATTATCAGTAAATCCCATGGAGTTTACGGCGAGACCCCAGTTCTTGATGATTTCCTGATAGTTACTGAACATTGCTGCTGCTTTTGCCCACTGGAATTTCATGTTGTTACTCATAAAAATAAGCCATGACTATTTATCATGACTTATAATTACGGGCATGGTCATTTCTGCCATGCTCTCACGTTTCATTTGTTGGCTATATCGTGAGATCGGACTATACATTCATCCTTCACCATTACATGTTAAGGCGGTTATTTGTAGTCTCTACGGTTCCCCTTATGGGTTTTACCACGGTCTTGTCCTGCCATTGGAGTTTAACCGTTATTAAAACATACTAATGATATATTTCTATATCATGCGGCAAATCGTCTACCGCCACTCATTTGAATCCAGAGGTCTTTCAGGTCTTTATTAGTTCCCTGCGCGGCAACTGCAACGTCCATCAATACAGCCTGCGCAGAACGTACCTTTTTCACGCCATTGACTGTCTCTGTGGTTGCAATGCCGAGTTTCTTGAGTTCCTTCACAGCCTTATCACTGTTGAACGATGCAAGCATTGTCTTGAGCATATTACCGATTTCCGCACCACTCAATGCCGTTGCACGAGTGCCCTGTGCAATGAGCGCATTGAGGAATTCAAAGGAGATTCCTGCCTGTTTAGCGACAGAACCAGAGCGTTCTACGCCTGCTGCAAGGTCCTGTGCGGAAACACCGGCATTATGTGACAGTTTTGTATATACATCGACAATCTTATTAGAATACGCCAATGCTTCTGCACTGTTTTTCGCAACAAGTCCATACTGGAACATTGCGGCTTCTACGGCTTTCGTCGACTCTGCCATAGAGAAGTTATCGGCAACTGCAAGTTTAGCCGACTGTGATACCAGTGTATTGACCGTTGCTTGGTCTTTGTACATACGTCCCCAGAGTCGTGCGGATTCCATGACATCCTTTACAGATGCACCGTATTCACTGGCTGTATTGATGAGTTCTCGCTGCTCTGCCTGGTATTTTTTGACAGCTTCTTCGGATTGTCCCTCAAGTTGTGGCATTACCGTTGCCAAGTTATGCATCTCTTCATCGAGTTGAACAAGAGAATTGAATGTCTCCGTTGGTACAGCAAAGGCAGCTCCAAGCAACGATCCTGCGGTAATCCAATAAAGATGACTACGGAGCTTCTGTGTAAACGACGTGAAATATCCATTGGTTTTATTGATGTTTGCTCCGGCTTTGCCAATGGATTTCTGGAATTCCTCATACTCTTTTCGTACCGACGCAAGGCTTGCCTTTACATTATCCAATGCAAGTTTATTAGCAGCCGTTGGGTCACTCTTCCATGCCGCAAAGACTTTCTGTTGTACCTCTTCAAGTCTACGGAGTTCACGTGTATACGATTGGAGTCCCTCTGCCCATTTCGTTGACGGGTCTACGGGCTGAGTCACAGGTCTTGTCGAGTTCTGATAGGCTTCTTGTTCCGCACGGACTTTTGCAATACTCTCAGCGAGCTTATTAAGGTTCTCTCGTGCTTCTTGTGTACCATCATGACGCCAAAGGATGTACATCTGCTCTTGCAGTGCCATCAATCGTGATAGCTCCTGAGAATATGTCTTGAGTCCCGTAGACCATGCTTCGGCGTTCTGTGCCATGATAGCCTTGTTCTGTTCACTGGACGTTTTAAATGCAGAGAACGGAGATGTAAACTGTTTGGTTCCACCAAGCTTGTTGTATTCAGCAAGGAGCTGCTGTAGCTGTCTCATGGATAAATCAAAGTCAGCTTTTTTAACTTGCTGGCCACGCTCCATGGCAACTGTCTGTCTATCAATGACCTTCTCAATCTGGCTCTCTAGCTCCAAACGGCGTTTCTGTGCCTGAATGTATCCTTCAATGGATGACTTATGGGTGGCATACTGTTCGCTACGGTATACGTTGTCACGAACAATGCCGTATTCCCTGAGTTTTGCAATGACACCATCAAGAGAGTCCCTGCGGTTATACCATGTTGACTCAGGAATGACCTTGCGGTTCTGCGTTGCACTATTGAATGTCTGCGTTAGTCTCTCGTACTTCTTCATTAGCTTGTCAATGGCATCACTATCTTTCTTTGCGGCTTCTTGCAGTTTTGCCATGTCATTAGCAACGTTGTTGAAAGAAGTAGCCTTGATGTTTCTCAGCGTATCCTCTAAGGTCTTCTCTAAAGCACGAAGCGACTGTTCTGTCTGAGGTACGCCAGAAATATTAATGGTCGCACCTTTGTTCAGCAATTCAATGCCACGTCTGACCTCACGCAAGTCCTGCGAAATCGTGTGCATCTTCGACTCAAAATCACCGTTGACACCAATCTTGAGGTTGGTGTTATTCATTTTATCGACAAGGTCTTTTGCACCTTCGAGGGACTTCTTGACACCCTCAATTTTATCCGTACCGTTGGCAATGATATTAATCTCATATACCAACTGTTGTTTATCTGCCATTTTATCCCTCCAAACATAAAAAAATAAGGGATACCATGTTTTACCATGATACCCCTTTTCGTTATTCTATTGTATATTCACTGCTCGGGTGGATGTTTTTCCTTCCACACCCTGTTCATCTTTGCTATATCGAACCTATTCCAAACATCGCTGTCACCGATGCCGTCGTATACTGAATCTGGTTTTCCGTCTTGGAACCAGTAGTTTCTGAATGACATTCCACCGAACTGATTAGGTACTTCCAAGGATATTACGCATAATCCTTTTTCGACGTTGTCCTTGTCTGTTGCATCGACTGCTTTGAAACGTACCTTGCTATTATCTAGGAAGGTATACCACTTGTCAATACAATCATACGCAAACTGTTCATCGTGATCCAATACGTCTTCATTGCCATCTGCGAAACATACTGATGAGAATGCGAATAATGTCATGAAAATGATGAGTAGCCGCTTCATTTTTGTAATCCTCCTTTACACAACTATTAACATTTTTTCCTTGTTTTCTTCGATTATACGTCGTATATCAAAAGTTGTCAACAGTTATTTTCCAAGGAGTGCATGGATAGCATCATCACCTTCAAGCTGTTCCTTGCCACCATTGCCGTACTTCTTATTCAGTTCCTCGTTATTCTCACTGATACCCTGCAACAGGTCCTCCATTTCATTGATACGAAGTTCCTCAATGTCATGTACGTTGAGACTCGTGTTCTGAACAAGGCTTGCAATCAGATTTCGCCAATGAGTCTCTTCTCCAGATTTAATGGATTGTTTTTTTTAAACTGAGAAACGCGAAGATAGACCATGATGATATTCCGAGCAACCTCTACATCGAGCCATTCTTCGATCTGCTCACGAGTCTCACGATGGTCAAGTGCCATCTCAATCATCTCCATGAGGTCATCATAGAATCCGTTGTCATAGTTGATGTTGCCCTCTGCATCCATGTCTACCTCGCCATCCTTGTCAATCACAGGGGCAAGCATGTAGAGGCCAAAGGAATCTGGGCTGTAATGCTGAGTGAAATTCATAATCGTATGCAAGTCCTTGAACTTTGCACTATATACTTTATGTTTCTTGCCATAGCGGTCACGGACAATCTCATAGAGTCCAATGACATTATCGTTACTCTTTTCTTCTGCCATGTATTGTTACCTCCTTGTAACTTGGTAGTTTAAACAAAGGACTGACCGTAGTCAGTCCCAAAGTTAAGCTACTAAATCATCAAGCAGCAAGCGGCGTGATCGTGACAACTGCAAAGTCATCATGGCCATCACCTGGGTCAAGAATCTTAATCTTGAGGGACGGAGTGGTTGCCTTGTCACGAGCCGTCTCAATCTTGAGTTCGCCATCAGCACGGACACGGCGAGCATAGATATCAATCTGATACTTGTTGCCCTCGGAATCCTCCGTGGTAAACATCCAGTTGAACGTTGCAACTTCCGGCATTGCATTCTTGAGCATCTCGGCCTTAACACTGTTAGCATCCGTTGCCTTGAACCATACAACATACTCACCGGCAACCGCAGCTTCGCCAAAGGTTACAGCGCCAGTATCCGTGACCGTAACAGCAGCCGATGCATCGTTGCCATCCGGACCGATGACTGCAAGGGCTTCAACACCAGTCAGAGCACCGTCCTTGATGAGCTGCTTATCGTCCTTCGTGATGAGGACACGGTAGTTACGCTTATTGCCCGTTGCCGTAATCTTAGTACCCTGTGCAATCTGTACCTGAGAGAGCTTAAACTCAGCGTTCGTAATCTCAACCGTACCTTCCTTCTTGGAAATGTACGTATAGAGCGGGAACAGGCCGTCACCGCCATAGACATCCTCTGTCGTTGCCGTAATGTTCATATTCATGCTCTGGGAAGTAGTCATCTCAGCGATCTTGCCAGTGACACTCTTCAGAACGCCTGCACCAATACCATGCAGGAGCAGTCCTTTATTCAGAAGGTCTTTAACTGCCATCTACACATCATCCTTTCTCATGTGAAAATCAATGGAGTAAACTCCAGTCTATATTTGTATACATTGGTGATACCCGAACTCCTCTGTCCTTCCGCACGGACACGCTCGTCGAATCTCTCGTGGATGATATCAACGATACGTTTACGGATTGGCTCTACGTCATCTCGATAAGATGTGTAGATGTCAATACGTAGAAGTCCGAGATTCAAATAGTCATTCACGGTAGAGCCTGCGTCTGCAAAGTAAAATGCAATGGACGGCAAGTTCTCCACATTAAAAAGCTCTGGTGCTACATCTTCTTGTCGATAGTGCTTTACATACGATGATTCATCGTCCACATCGACATCCAATAGCTTCACCAGAGTCTCGTCATTCGTGAATAGATTCCAGAGTTCATTACCAAACTCAAATGCGTTCATGATTTACGCACCACCTTTGCAATGGACTCTTGTATTGTTGCGCCAAACGAATTCAATAAATCTTGTTTGAATTGTTCGTTATATACCGTATTGCCAGTCAAGGTCTCTTTGATGGTATGCTTAGGCTCATGTGGCTTGACTGCCATATCTCCAAAAGTAGTCTTACTTTCAAGGCGGAGTCCATGCGGCATACCAATGCCAGAACCTCTATGATTATTACCATCAAGGTCTTGGTAGTAATGACCAGACGGCCTTGTACGGATTGCATATTCAAAACCAGTATCATTTAGGCGTTCCCTGTTGAATACCGATGAACTGGTGTATTGGGATAAAAACGGATTGCTACGGTCTAGTCTAGAACCAGAGCCATATTCATTCATCCACATCTTCTGTCCACTCGCGGTAAATTCACCTGTGACTTCATCGGGGCTGTCCTTCGTGATCTTGAAATTTATTTCTGCGTTACCTTCAATGGTTGATTTCCCCCATTCGCCCTTAATGTCCGCGATATTCTTATTTGCCCACTGAGTGACGGCCTTAGAAATATTACTCATTGTCGTGTATCCTCTGATAATTGCAGCTCATACAATCCGACATACTTGGCCGTATCAATGTTGTCTACCTGATAGTTCCGTTCACCGAACGAAACACGGTCAAGGAGTTTCACCTTGATAGAATTATGGATAACGATGCGCTTCACGGTTTTCGGTAAAAGTCCTGCGTCATACGTGTGCATTGCCGCCGACACATCTTGATAATACGTTGGACAGTCCGTAATAATCACGGTTTCTTCTGTGCCAACCTTTTTATGATTCACATATTTGTCCGTTAATGCACTGATATTGACATGGGCATTCACTCGTTTACCCTGAATCTGAACACAGTCTGAACTCTGCTGTTTTGATACGATGAAATACTGCTCACCATTCTGTCGCGATAAGATATCACCGCCAACAAATTGTGTCCCAAGGTCTACAAGCATCACTCTACCGTCTGCAATCGTCTGTGGACTCATTGTCTTACCTCTGCGCAATACCAGGGCTTGTTCCGTTGCTCCATGTTCATTCGTCAATGGTTCCATTCGGTCAGTATAGTAAGCCAGTACATTCATTGAATCTCTACACCTCGCAATATATTCTCAATCTCTGGAGAGAACACACCAGAGTCACTAAGTGTTACCTTGACGTCATAGTCATCACGGCTTTTCCACCGTAATGTACCGCCCATCTGCTTGATGTTACAGGCAAGGATTCCACATGCCCGCTTTACTGCTTCTGGGATTTCCGCATAACCACTCTTATAAGTAACCTTAAGATACTTCGGTGGCTTACGGAACATGAACGACTGAGGGAACTCAAAGGTAAAATACAGGGACTCATCATCGTCGAAATCCAGTGTGTCTGCATTCAGAGTCAATGTGTCATCTCCAAAAAACCCATGTGTCTTTGCCGTGACCTTCTCAATGGAAACACGAGGAAAATGCTTGAGTTTCCCACGGAATTCATGGTCTACACGCTTATGCTTCAACTCAACACGCTCTGTATGCTCCATTGGATAAAATGAACGTCCTTTAAATGCATCAATGAGCGTTGTAGCCGCTTCGATGTGTTCCATCTTGACGCCACTGATAAGGCCACAGTACAGGGGGATTTCATCCTCAGTCAGATACGTTTTCATTTCAGGAACCCACTTTTCTCAAAGATTTCCTTTGTCTTTGCACTGATTTTGACCTTACCACCAACAATCGGAATGAAGTGAGTGCCAAGCATGATAGAACCATGAGATTTCAAAAAGTCTTTCACTTCACACTCCACTGGTTTATCCGTTGCTTCAACAACTGGCTTTTCCGTTGTTGCTGCTGCTTTTGCTGTTCTTGCCATCTAACTACCTCCTATAAAAGCCGCATGGTTTGTTTATTTGTTGGTTGAATGCCAAGCGACGATTTCACTTAGTTATCAGTTCTTCACCGTTTTCGTGAGGATGAAGTGCATACCCGTGTCAACACCATGGACGATGTAGTTGGCAAAGTCGAGTACAAACTTATCCGTGAGGAGTCGGTCATTTGCAAGCGGGAGCTCCGGGTTAGCAATCTCATAGACCTTCGGGGCGTCATTAAAGAGCCAGATACGGTCAATCATAGCCGAATTGATTGCAACGATCTGGTGCTTCGTCGTACCAGCGGAGGAATCAACCGTCGGCTTAATGAACGGCGTAAGGACAATCGGGAGCTTGCCCATCGGTGTGAAGAATGCCGGAACTTTGACGCCCGGGACAATTTCCGTCGTGATATCACGCTGATACAGGGAACGCTCTGCTTCTTCCTTGATGAGAATGTCATACGTTGCAGGGTTCATTGCAATGACATCCGGGTAGCCAGTGTAGTCAAGGCGAGCCATGAGGTTTGCAATCTTCGTGTTGAGTGCATCGGCAATCTTCGTGCCATCAGCAATAGCCGTAACATTGTCCTTATTCTCAGAAATCTGAGCGATAACACCGTAGTACGTAAATGCATCCGTTGCGTCAAACTTCGTTGCGCCATTCCAGAAGTCATTGCACGTAGTCTTCGTGAAGTCAACGAACATGTCGTTGTAGTCCTTCTCGGTCAGATTCTCGAACGTACCGTAGTTATTCTCCATCTGGCGCGTGAAGTAATCATAGCGGATACCCGTAGAATAGCAACGAGCAAATGCCTGCTTCCAGTTATCACGCTTGTATTCCGTGGAGAGCGTCTTCGGACGATAAGACGGAGCATCCGTCGTGCCAAAGCCGACCTTCGGGTCAACAGCCTGCGTATTTGCAGGGAGACCCTTCTGCTCATTCCATACATGCGGATAGCCCGATGCACGGACACTGTTGACCTTAACAGCAAGTGCAAAGTCACGTTTCAGATAATCATGGAGGACCTTGTCATAGTCCCCGACGACCAACATATGGTCTTCATTGTAAACGCTAATCGGATTCGATGCAGCCTTAATCGGCTGACCTTTGTCTGTAGTTGCGATAGCCGCACTAAAAAGTACACCATTACTCATTATTCACATCATCCTTTCCAATAAAAAAAGACCATTGCAAATGCAACAGTCTTGTCTGTTAGTCTAAATTACTTACCGTAGCGAATCTTCGTGATCTCATGGAGCTTATCAGCGAGAGACATGTTGGAAGCATTGATTTCTGCAATCTTCTCTTCCTTGGACTTCTCCTCGCCACCCTCAAACGGGTTCTTTGCAGGCTCCTGCGTTTTCGGCTGCGGAACAGCAACAGATGCCTTGAACTCATCCTTGGCCTTCTCCATATCTGCCTTGACTTCCTCAATCGAAGCCTTTACGGATTCATCAACGTCACCCTTAACCTTCTCGACGGACGCCTTGATCTCACCAATTTTCTCCTCGTAGCCTTTCAGCTTCTCATCCAAACCAGCCATAATGCTGTCGATAATCTCTTTCTTTTCCTGTTCATTCATAGAATTATCACTCCTATTCTTTTTATCTCTGCTTGCTGCAAGAGTCTCAATAAACGTGTCACTAAAAGCTGCGCAGTTCTTCCAAAGGATTGCACAGCCAGCACCCTGAAATTCATCCATATAGACATTTTCTTCATCTTCATGTGTCTGCGTTGCATACCACTCAACGCTAAAGCCGAGTGCTTCTGCGCCATTCACAATCATGAATGCTTCTTCAGGGAATTTATCTTTCCATACGACGATTTCTGCCATAAGGTTATCGTCTTTCGCTTCAACACTGCGGATATAACCAATGTTCATATCGCCGTGATTCGTAAACAAATCCGTACCATCTGCAAACCATCCATCAGGATATGTGCAGTTCAATGGCATACCGACGAATGTATCGGCGCATTTCTTAATAGATTCTGCGGTAAACACAGCGAGCTTTCCATCAGTACCACAAGGAGCACCAGTAGATGCTTTGCCAATCTTCGTAATGCAGCCATTGATAACCATCTTACCAAGTTCCGAGGACATTGTGACTTCTGTCAAGGAACTCTTCATCAATTCTTTACTCAACCACTATCACCATCCTTCTTGCTACCATCATCTTTTGTTGTATTCTTAACATCACCAACACCATTGAAGCCGCCACCGCCTGCGATTCCAAGGTCAACATTGAGATTAGCTGTCTTTTCAACGTGTGTCATATTGGCGTATTTCGACTGACTCTCTTCGTATCCGCAAAGTGTACGGAACTCATTCTCCGTAATAAGGTCAGCTTTATATTCATTGACAAGCCGTGTACTCTTTGCTGTTTTCTGATTCTCACTATCCTCATGGATGAATCGGAATTTTAGTACACCACCAAGTCCCATCTTTGCAATGACGTAGTTGTTATACAAGTCCTCAAGGAGATAGGCGTATGGTTTGATTGCACCCTCTGTCATGGAGTTATCACGGTCATCTTCAGTACTTCTATCGTTCTGAATGGTAATACCGAGTTCTTCAGGAGGGATACTGAAAGACATAGCAATGATTTTTGTCAGCCTGTCAATCCAGTCGATACCAAGGTTGTCCTTGTTGATGCTACGAATCTGCCTACTATCAATATCCGTACCACCAACGACAGGGATATGACCTGTACCTTCAATCTCATTTGTCATGTAGTCACGGAACTTCTCAACCATCTCTGGAGTTGCATCCTTGAGTCCGACAATAAAGCTCGACGTTGTATTCGTCGCAATATCGTTAGCTCTTGCACAGGCTTCAATGTAATCACTGATGTATTTGTATGCATAGCGGACAGGAGAACAGCCATAGTGTGTATCCGTGAAATTCTGACGAGTGCCATAGAAGATCGTGTCTGCCGTGAACTTCTGAGCACCATGCTCTTGGTCCTGTACATAGCGGAATCCATGCGGATTCGTGTAATCCCATGGTTCAAGCAGCTTGATTGTCCCTGCATCTACAGGGTAAAGGTAAATGGGATGATTACGGTCACTTCCTTTGGCCGCTTCAACAACCATCGCATCTAAGACCAGTGCATCGTCCATGATTCTCTTCGTGAAGCTGCGCCGACTATCAATGACGTTCGGATGCTCGATGATATTCTGAATCACAGCAATCTCTTTGACATACTTCTTGCGTCCTGGGGCAATCACATCAATGGTGTATGGCATTGATGACACGGCATCACTGATGATATTCATGGCTTTTCGCACGATAGGTTCACGGGAGAGGTTACGGAGTCTCCGTTTGTCTGGGGGAGGTAACGTCATTTTCCGTGCCTTATTCTCATTTGGGATATTCATGCCATATCGGTCAGTCCACAAGAGTTTCATGGATGGAATCTTGGATGCAAGGAATCTCTGTAATTTATTCGTAAGTTTCACCTCCCCATTTCTTTAATTGTTCACCGAGCTGCCTTATGGTCATCCTAGAGCCGTTCTCGTTGTGTGTCGTGTTGCCGCCAAAACTGCCAAAGGAGAACTTGGCGATTGACGATTCGAGCATTGGACTGATTGCCATATGGAGTGCATCAGGGCAATCATCATGAGTCCTAGGGTACATACGCAGCTGATATAGTAACAAACTCTGGTCCTTCTTGAATTTGATGTGGCCTTGACGGATATGGGGCGCAAGGCTTTCGATACGAGTTTTCTTTTTATCTTTACCCATATGCATGACATCAATCCATTCCAAATAAATACCAGAGTCAATCAAGTCTTTTTGTAATGTTGTCGAGAAGAATGCCTGAAACTGATTGGTCTCACAGATAATCTTCGGACGATATCTATAGTATGTTGCAATAATTTTCTTTGCATCATCAATGAGCTTGTCGCCGCTTCTCTTCTGAGCATCGCACTCAAGTACATAGAAGTAATTGTCTGTTCCTCGCCCTAATACAAGGATGACCGAATAGTCTGCGGTACGGGACGTACTGACAGCAGGGTCAAGCGCAATGTTGACCTCTTTGATATCAGGAGTCTCCTCGTAATAGTTGTTCTCAAGCCACTCTGTTTTGAATACACGAAGATTCTCTGTCATCGGGTCATTCTGATACTCACTAGCAAAGGACTCCTCGGATTCCAAGCGCTTTTCCATGAGGTACAGGTACTGGTCCTTTCTCTGGTCAGGCCAAAGAACTTTAGCACCATCAAGCATCTCTTCTTTATGTTCGTTGTAAAAATTCTTGGCTTCTCGATAGGCATTGTCACCGCGTGACAGGTCTGTCATGATGCTTTCCCATTCAGCCCAAAGGTTGCTCGGAGAAAATTCAATGACTGCTTGGAATCTCTTGCGCTCCCACGATGCAAACCTTGCTTCTGTCAGGAGTCTCCAGAGAACAGAGTTGTAACTCAGTACCGTTCCGATGAAGATCGCGTCTCCATCAACGGAAAGCATCGGGATGACATCTGCTGTCAACCAGTGTTCCAATGAATCAACCTGTGTTGGACTATCGACTTCTTCCTGGGACTCCATATCATCAAGGAGTGCCAGGTCAGGACGAGTGCCGCCAAACTGAAGTCCACGGAGCTGTGCGTTTGCGCCTTTACAGATGATATAAGCACCAGTACGAAGAAGCAGCTCCTGAGAGTTCCACAGACTATCATTCTTGAGACTGCCGAAATCACGCTTAATCAATGGATTAAATTCAATCGCATCACGGATATTCAGGATGAACTGTTTAGCAACAATGGCCGTTGCCGAGATGATAACGATGAACTTCTTATAGCCATACAACGCGCACCAGAGGACAAACGCAAAAGATGACAAGGTTGACTTAGCATGACCTCGTGGGGACGAGACGCAGACCTTGTTCTGTTCATCCTTGTGATTGAAGATGATGTCTTCGTATTTGTGTATAAGCCATTTGTGGAACGCTTCACTCCATGGGGATGTAAAGTAATCAGCTAGATAATACTCGCAGAAAAACTGAAAGTCGTGCGCTGCTCGGTCTTTAGGGGTCTCTTTTTCTCCCGTGCGTCTAAGGGAATTACCAAAGATTTCCTTCATAATATCAGTGGACAATCTTTGACACCTCCCTTACATCTTGTATTTGTTAATATGTCTTTTTATCGCATTGAAACGGGACTCTGTATAGAATGGTTGACTCTTAAACCATCGCTCCCAGTTGTACCGTAATTTGCTATGGTTACAATCAGAGCAGCTAGGAACAACATTCTGAATCCTATCGACAAGCTCTGGATGCTCCTTACTGAGCACTGTTTGCGGAATGATATGCTCTGGCAACAATGGCTTCTCTTCGCCACAGTATGCGCACTTTCCATGGAATTCATTGACAATCTTGTCCCATTCAACGGTGTTGTTGTCGAATCCGCCAAGACAAATCCAATGCCCTCGTTCGCTACGGACAATGGTGTGTGATTGAATACCTGTGACGAATTCCTTGATTTTCTCAATCGGGATATTCTGTAAAATCCAATCCCGTACAGTGATTTTCAAACGATGGCTATAGGGTACATTGATACCCATCCAATCACCGATGGAATCATAGAAACCTCTCGGCGTATCATCACCAGTCACATCCTTGTAGATGGACTTGAGATTATCAAGCTGATACCTTGGATTAATCCATGGACGGACAACACCAGATTCATTAAGATCGTGACGTAATGCATTGAGCTGTTTATCAATAGTTGTTACGGATTTAGCCATGTCATAACGATGGAGAATCCTGAGTCGTTCATCGACGCGTCCTTGTATATTCATCAAGATAAAACCATCACGAGAGACAAGATATGACGTTCGTCTTTTCCCTTGTTTGTCTATATAGTAAGAATCAAGGGAATCCGTTGTGTACCTACGTACCTTTTCGAGGATATCCTTGTGAGCGCGGTGCAACTCCCATGCAATCACACGGCTGTCCATATAGACATCTCCATCAACAATCACCGTGTCTTGTACTGCATGATTTCCTTTTTCGCCCATTTCTTATCCTCTCTATTCTTCACGGTACGCCGAACATCTTTGCCTTTCTTCACATGGTTCATGCGCCTGTTCTTCTCTTCCATCGACATGGTTATCCTCCTTAAATGTTAGATGGTGCAACTTCACGTAATGCTTCACAGAGAATCGGGTCCTGGCGAAGCATATCTTTGAGTTCTTCATACTGTTCTGGTGTAATCCATACAGATACCTTTGCCATCACTGTGCCAATGATACGAGAGATCGTCTCGTATTTGTATACTTTCTCCTGCATCTCTCCGATGGATGCCGTGAGCGTTTGACGGCGCAGTGTGAGCTTATCCAACGAGTTAATCATGACACTCAGGTCCTTTACATTGACGGAACCCTTGCCAACCTGTTTATTCATTTCATCGAGTTGTACAGAGATGATATCGAGAGCTGTGTTGATGTCATGGAGAGATTTACAATTCTCTCTATATACATTCACAGCTTCATCATTGGATTGCTCAGAGACATCCCCGCCAAGTCCGTGGTCTCTACAGTAACGCGCAATAGAATTGTGTGAAATCTTATAGTTGTTCGGAATGAGTCCCTTTGTGTTATTGATGTAATCCGTCAACTCACGGTAACTCATGCCCTGCATGCGCTTTTCACGGACAAGGTTTGTCAGGTTGTACTGTTCGACCAATGTCATACCCGCAGATTCAAAATGCGGATGGTCTGCTCGATTGATTCTCGGTGGTGGTGGCACTGGATGCTTGTTTGCCATAGAAATTCCTCCTTGTTTTTCCAATAGGTCTAACTATATAGGCCAACGGAAGGACAAGGCAAATATAGGTTGTATTACCTAAAAATTTGACATAGAATTGAAATTACTTTCCTTTCATTTTTCTGTTCTTCGCTAATTGTTCTCTAGCTTTTTTCTTTTCTTCATCGGAAAGATTCTTTTTCATTACCTTAGAGCGAAACGACAGTAGTCTCTTATCAAACTCATAGTACGCCGCAATGGGCTTTCTATTAACATAATCCTGTTTGACACGCTTGTATTTCTTATCAAGCTTTGTCATCACAGTGAGGTCTGTTGTATAGACATGGCAAACCGTGCCATTGCGGTCAAATTGAATAACTGTCTCCTGTTCATCCGTTGGTACTCTGTAGTCATCCATATGATAAACCCTTTCTGTGTATTGTTTTTTAATGGAGCCAATGGTCAGGATTGAACTGACAACCTTCGCATTACAGGTGCGCTGCGCTACCATTGCGCCACATTGGCATAATAAGCCATAGACGGGACTCGAACCCGTATCAAGGATTAATTAACGATGTGCACCTCGTTAAGCATATGCTCCTTTGCTCTCGCCACAGATGGAATGTCCATCCCTTGAGCTACTACGACATAAGCAGGGGTCGCGTCTTACGACCCCAGATACTCGATTCCGCATTGTTGCGGACGAGCTAAATAGGTTACAGCTGAATTTTCAGCTTTCACATATCATGTTCGCAATCACAAGGCGTTAACCTTGTTCTTGTCATAAATAACGGTGAGCTGACAGGGGAAGGAATGGAAACCTGTCTATGGGGAGCTACCCCGACTCACCGTGATGAACACCATATGGGTTAGCAATGATTCTCATAGCGAACCATGCTTTTATGCATACAGTGTAATAATCTATGTAGTCATCGGAATCCCTGTGAAAACCCCGATGACATTTACGGTTAGATATTATAGACCCCTCCGCAAGGTCTAGGAATGCCAACGCCCATTCTACGGATTCTGTTCACAGACATACCGATGGCTATTTCATGTAATTTCATATTGGCAGAAGTGGTTGGATTCGAACCAACGGATGCAGGACCTAAACCCCATATTTTTTATAGGATTTCTCCCACTTTCTTATAGCACTATCAGAAATACCATACTTTCTTGCCATCGCACAATAGTTATTATTAAATTCCGTTAATTCTTTCTTAAATTGTAAATAGCTTGGCCTAGCTACCCGTCTAAGCCCTAGTCGAGGGTGTTGATTTATCTTACTCCGTTCTTCTTTTGTTAGTGCTCTATCAATATTTGATATATGCTTACGTCTCCTCGCACTATGTTTACGATTTTTCCTCCCTGCAAAATTATCTGTTTGACTATGGCAATTGGGGCATAACATTTGTAGATTATCTAATGAATTATTAGTATTATCTCCATCTTTATGGTGTAGTTGACAAGAAATTGGCTTTCCATTCCATTCTGATATGCCGCATATTTCACAAACATTTTCTTTCAAATGCTCTTCTAGAAGTCTATTTTTTAATTTCCATGAAGATATTTTTCTGGTATTATTTAAATAATCTTCTATAGGTACTTTTTCAAGGCTCCTGCCCTTGCTCCATCCTTTCCCTTTAAAATGACTTGTGTCCAAATCAAATTCGTTAATTTTTCTTTTTAACGTATTATGGTTTGCACCCTTCGTAGTCATTCCTAAGGCTCTTGCAACATCAGAAATAGATTCAGACTGAGAGACTATTTTAGCTAAGTTCTCTCTACTATAATCGTATTTTGTCAATATTCATCACCAAGTATTAAAAAACATATCAATGGCGGAGATATTCAGAATCGAACTGAAATCTATTGATTCAAAGTCAATCGTTTTAACCATTAAACTATATCCCTATAATATTCATATCTTTAACACATAGCCACTTGGCTACACTCCTATAAAACAAAAGAGCGTCAGTTGTGACGCTCTAGAGATTCCATCAACACCAACGATCCTAAACTCGTGATTTCCGTATAGGACCTATCGTCTTTCAGCGGATTGACAATAAACCATCCATAGTCAATGTAACGCTGATATGGCATGTATTTGTTCTCAGGTGTCTTATAGATATATCCATGATTCACCATCCAACGATACAGCTTGTTGTGTCCAATACTGAATCTATTCCATACAGTTCCTGCAAACTGATTCATGGAGAATACCTTATCATCATCAACATGATTCATATACTCTCGTCCATCACGTACATTGAGGTACTTGAGTTTCCGATGAATCACATCAAGGAAAGCCTTGCCATTTCCTCTAGGGAAATATTCAAGGATTGTTTTTGCAGCTGTCCGCAATGTATAATACGGCTCATTGTTTTCATCACGATATGGACTGATACCCAACGTCTCAACCATGACCTCTGTACGGCCTAACCGATGGTCAATCCAATCAGCTAAGTCCATTGCCTTAACAAAGGGCATCCGTAACGTTCCATAAATACTAACGGTCACTCCGTAAGATTCAACATGAGCGACCGCGCCAAAATTCTCATTCATATCAATTCCCTTTCTACACATCCCCATTCTCGTTCAATGCAGATTCAAGGCATTAACCTTGTCCCTGCCATGGTAACGGCATATGAACGAAAGGGGAAATCCATATACCGTGTTCGTCGTTATGACGGTAGGTGGTGGGAGTGTACAATAGTTTCCCACCTATGCCTCTTGGACATGAAAATAGACACGGTAAGGAGGCGAACCGTGTCTACGAGTGATAATCATATAAAATTACCCCTCTATATATAATGTATAAAAATGGGGGTAATTGTTCGGTGTTTTGTAATTTTTTTTATTTTTTTTCAAAAATTTCATCGAGAGCCGATTTCAATATCTTTGAACGCCTAGAAGCCACCCTTGCACGCTCTATGAGTTGGTTTTTAGCATCAGATTCAGGCATATTCTTCATCATCGTGGCTGCAATATCATACGGAACACGCATTATAAGGCACTCACTGCCACAATCTGCAAAGCAGCTAATCTTATCATACATAAAGCTTTTCACATCCAGTATGTTCTTGGATTGCATCAAGTAGTTCTTTCATTCCTAGTTTGTTCATGCAATAGTCGTACAGCTTGGGATGCGTCTTAGACAGTCGCACAAACCTACGGCTATCTCCCTTTTCAAGATGACATCCAATCGGGCAAAATACACAGCCAGTCCTATCTTCCCCCGTTGTTGCGTATTTCCCATTCTTAGATTTTACAACATTCCCATAGACGCTAGGGATTTTCACACGATGATAAGCAATGTATTCAAGGACATCTTGATTTGTCCAAAAACTCATTGGCTTAGACGATGGATACGTCGCATCAAACGCATTGCAGCCTGTCTTTATCCATGCATTATACCTCAGCCTGGACTCGGAAGCCATTGTTGCTAGTATCGGAAACTCACCAGTCTGTTTTGTGTACTGATGAGCGGGTTTCTTTTTCATTATGTCGCAACAGAAGGGGCTAATCTTGTACGGCGAACCAATCAACCATTTCCATTTCATACTGGACTGCTTGTAGGCATCCTTGTTTCCATGCCTATCAAGCCCATTAAATTTGTTGATTGCCCACAGAGAGCCTTTTCGAGCATAATAAACGTCTAGAGCAACCTCCTTAGACGGAAATACCAAACCTTCATCTTGAATCACTTGAGCAAAGGACTTCTTTGGACGTATGATTGTAATATTTTCAAATGACTTTACATGGTCTTTAACTTCTGGAAACTCTAAGCCAGTATCAACAAATACCCCCCCACTTCTGGGTAAATTTCCCTTGCGATGTGAAGTAATACAGAGGAGTCCTTGCCGCCACTAAAGCTTACATACACTTTGCCGTTATAATGCTCGTGCCATTCAGTGATTCTTAACTTTGTTAACGCCACCTTATCTACCAAGGGGAGCGACTGGAGTTCCTTTAATTCGTCTTTTGTGTGGTTCATTTTTTCTCCTCGTCATCCCCGTCTACGACCTCAAAACTAGCCGCAACGAGTGCCAAAATACCAATATTTGCTACGAGGAGCATAACACACACGGTTGCTCTGAACATCTGCACGCTATTTGCACAGAGCAGAGATACAACTGCCATGAGAACACCAAAGAGAATTAGTAATGCGCCATTATTCATCAGGCTCCACCTCCATACGCTTATTATTCCAGTCCGTAAACAGCTCGTTGGCTTTTTCTTGGACTTTGTGCGAAACCTCTGCGGGATTTCCATTATCATCCACACGCACCGTCATATCCTTCAACGCACCCTCAATGCTATCATCATGAATCGTGATATATATCAAATAAACATCCCCTTATAATTCAATCTAATGGTTCGTATTCCTCTGCAATCCTCGATAAACGTCCACGGAAGTTCCGTGTCAGCTCAACCTTGCGTCCAATGTGCTCAACCATGTAGTTTCCATAGTCAACAAAGCAATGCTCCTTGTTGCCTGGATTGTCACTCTGTCGAGAATCACCAAGCAATACACACTTAGAATCATCATGAATGCGCGTCAACACCAATCGTAAGTCACTCACGCCCATGTTCTGTCCCTCGTCGATGATGACAAGGCAATCCATAAGGTTCACGCCACGGAGATTATTGTCTGTAATGAGCATGACCTGTTCTGTATTGATGAGTGCCTGGATATCCCTCTGTGAAAATCCAAGGACTTCCAGTGCGTCATATGCAGCATAGTATAATTGCGCTGTTTTCTGTTCAAGGTCTCCTGGTAAGTATCCGTTGGCATAGCTGCGCTTGGATGGCTTGATGATATAGATGATTTTACTGATGACACCATTGGCGAGCATATCAATGCCAGCAGCAAATGCAACAGTTGTCTTGCCAGAGCCTGCTTTGGCTTCTACAAAGGTAAATGGAACCTCAAGGATGCTATCGAACATCACATGTTGTTCATTGGACATCTTCTTATAGAAACGGTCACGATCCTTGTTGAACAGCGGAATTTCTTTGTCATTCATGTTATGTCCTCCTAATAAAAAAGACCATAGAGTTCTATGGTCATGGCTATACTATGTATATACATTGTATATCTATAGTATACAATGAGTGTTATTGTATTCTGTTGTAAAGACTATGTTCTTTAAACATAGTTCACTAACGGTTTCCAATCAGATTCATTGGAACACTATACTCATCTCAATGAGTACATAGGTATATCAAGGTTCAAGTTTGCTATCGCAAACACTTACTTCGTAAGTAATTTATTTAATCAAGGGAAGGAATGCAACCCTATTGCCTTACATTGTCTAACCATTAACTCTATAAGAATCATTGTTATCAACGGAAGGACTATGTTTAAAGACTATACGCTTATCGTTGAATACAATGTTATCTATAGAGATTCAATGTATATCCAATGAGTTACTATAGTATACTCTATTGTATCTCTATGTCCCCCTGTAATCCCCCGTGAAGATACACTATCCCCGGGGCACTTCCTTTTCTTCTCTCTTTACGCTGTCACTGCTGCCCAATGGGTATCTATGCATGACTCTGACTTACGCCATGGACGTAAAGATTGAATAGCCCGACTTCCTACGGTCAGGCAGGGAGGTTTCTGACTTACAATGTAGGCCAAGGAAAAGAAGAGAGAAATGCGATGGCTCACGCCTGCGTAGCATTGACACTCAACGCATACTACGGCTCCACCTTCACTCGACTTGGTAATAAAATTACCCCTCTATATATAATGTCGAAAAATGGGGGTATTTGTTCGGTAAATCTCAAAAAAATATAAAAAATTTTTCTGAACGTCCAGATTGTCCTGTGTGCCCATTTAGGAATCACCCGTATCACCTTGTATAAACCCTTGATTTACAAGGGTAGAGCACGATTCTGCAACGAAATGGTAACGGATTACCCTGTTTCACCTTCGATAAACCCTTGTGGCACAAGGGGATTGCGGTGTTTTTTAATGAAATTGCATGAAATTTAATGAGACACAATGAATACGGTGCATGACGTAGAAATTCCAATGAGGTGCGCGGTTTGTGTTGGGACTATGCCGCGAACTTTCCTGACAACGTTTCCCAAATTGGTACGATGAAATGCACCGCCCCATCAGTGTATCCGATTTGCGGACGTATCGATCTCCATCGCGATAACCCATTATATTACGCCATTTACAACCTAATATTACATACAGTAATGTGTCATTGCCTTGTGCGCTGCTGTCATTGTGATACCAATGATGACAATTATATGATAATGCATCTCAATGAATGACATAGATATTCATTGTAACCAGGCGAATTACAACGAGATACCATCGTCAGGATCAATGACTATTCCCTTGATAACATATTGATGAACGTCAATATATTAGTGGTATAGAACGCGCGTCAATCTGTCAACACGCCTGTCATGACAATGGAATATACAACGGTATCTCGTTGTAATCTCATTGGCTACACAACGGGAACTCAACGTAACATCAACGCATACAACGGAAACACAATAAGGATCAATACATGTGAACGGCCATTCATGTGTATTTGGCTGCTTTCATCCATTGAATCAAATTGAATTTAGAAAAACAATTCTACTGATCCCCATCGCGCTTGCGTCGGAATACAATTTCATAGCCAATTGAGTCAAGCATATCTGATAATTGGTTGTAACGCATATTGTTACTATTTACCATTCTATAGAATGTCTGAGATACCATTGACTTGTCATATGCTTTATTATATGCCTTCATTATGTCTAATAATGTTATATCATTATTAGCACATAGTACCTTTAATTTGTGTTTTAATGACATGTTATACATCTCCTATTGCATACTATACATATATGCATTGCATATTGACTGATCCGCTACGTGTCCCCTTGTACTGCACATCTGTTTTGACGCCTTTTTGAAATCAAGAGCATTAATGCGATCGAGTGAGATATGCAGCGATATTGCGATATAATGTGTGTTAATAAGCTGTAACAAGTGATTCTATTGATGTACTATACAGCTATTTTGCGGTATACTATAGTCAAGATAAAGAGAGAGATAAAGAAATAAGACAACCAAATAATGTAAACGCTGTAATGTTGCAGCGAACCAAAATAACGTAGTGAACCGTCGAAAGACTGATTGTGCATGACACGGGCTATGCCTCAGAGATGAGACTACAAACCCGCACGATAGCGATGACAATCCAATGTTAACCTTGTATATACAGTGCTTAATATTGGTACTCAGCGAACACACAACGGATTTTATCCTGCGTCCCTGATTGAGTAACTGAGATTCCCGATGTTGCCAAAGGATCAAAACGGAGGAACGGACAGAATACATCAATATTAAGCCCTGCAATATGATGTTAACTCTATTATAACACATCTGAAAGGGGTTTTCAAAATGAAAGGCTATGAACAGATTTCCATTCAAAACCGTCCGTGCGCTATCGTCTACAAGGGCGAACACTATGCCATCCGTTGGGCGTCTGGCCGTGTCGAACGTATGGCAAAGGCGGACATCGTCAAGAAGTTCCATCTACATCGTGATGCACTTGACCGTCACATCGCTGGCGGCTTCAAACGTCACTGGGCGATGGCCGATGAAGACGTTGTGCGCGTCAATCGTTCCCTTAATTACGTTGAGAATGTCACGTTCTTCATCGTGTCGGCCATTGTCATGATTCCCCAGGTGTTCCTGATTCTCGCCGTTATCATTGGATACATCGACGGCCATGCCTTGCGCCCATATGTCGCGCCCATGGTAGCATTGTCATTGGCTGCAATGTTTGGGGCCGTTGTGATTCCTGAGATTCTTGCCGATAAATTCGACTTTGTATTAGGTATTAAGAGAGAAGCATGAGAAAGGGGATTTAATCATGAAGAAGTTTATGAACACACTCATCAAGTGCAGAAATTGGGAGATTCAAGTATCGAATATATGGCCAGATGGACGTATGTCGGGATGGCTTGAATATGTCGGGGTTATCATTCCTAGCTTTGGCACTTGCATGTCCTTTGCCGCAGACAAGAAAAATGGGAAGATTGTTATTTCTGCTGACTTTCCAGAGTGCCTTCCGAAATATCTGAGGAAGAAAATCAAGTCTGAATATGCTAAGGCATATGGAGATAAAGGGTGACTAATATGAAGAGGTTTATTTACGAGAGCTACACAGAATATTACGGTAACAACTACATCACAACAACAAAAATCTATGCCGTGATCCCCAAGGCGGCACGTAATGCCATTGCGAAAGCAGAGAATTGGGATGGTTGCCATTGGGATGCCCCTGCTGTCGTGTACAGCGAGTCTGTAGAGGGCACAACGATGAGTGACCAGGCCGCCACTGTAATCGACGCGCTAAAAGCAGAAGAATATGAGGAGGATGAGTAATATGAAAACCATTATCAAGCGTATGAGTGTACAGCTCGTTAAGGAATCCTCGCACAAGTACGACGTCCCAAGAACCTTGCATTCTCCAGAAGACGCCGCCGAATTCATTAAGAGCGTTATCGACTTTGACACAGTCCCTTGTGAACTGTTCATTGTCGTGCCCATTGACTCTAAGAGTAAACCCTTGTGTGTTACCGTTGTGACAAAGGGAACGCTAAACTGTTCTCTCGTACATCCTAGAGAGGTTTTCCAGCCTTGTTTGTTGGCAAACGCGGCCGCTTGCTTCGTGTTTCATAATCATCCAAGTGGAGACGTTACGCCAAGCCGTGAAGACAAGGCGATTACAGAAAGACTTGTCAAAGCGGGACATATTCTTGATGTACCTGTTCTTGACCATATCATTGTAGGAGATAATTTCTATTCATTCCGTACGGACGGAACTGAGAGGAGATGTAATATCATATGGTAACCAAAATGAAGTACGTCGCACATTCCTGCAACACGAAAACAGGAGATATTTCACAAACGTATAGTGATCCCCACACCTGTCCAAAGTCCTGCCCGTTTAAGTGTCACGGATGCTATGGTGAAAATTTCACCACTCGCCGCCATTGGGTGCAGAGTAATTGCACATCAAAAACCCTTGCTGACATGATGGAATCAAAAGGCCATACAAAAGTGTTGCGCCACAATGTGGCCGGCGATATGTGTATCCATGACACTGACGAACTTGACGGCGAATTGATTCGCGATTTGTCTAGAGCATATAAGGGTGTTAAGGCATACACCTATACGCATGCTAGCAAGTCGGCAGAGAATTTTCAGCTGATTCACAAGGCGGCAGAAAATGGCTTTGTCATTAATATGTCATGCGAGACATTAAGCCAGGTTATGGAATGCCGTGAAAATCATGTGCCTGCTGTATTGGCGGTATATGAGTGGACACAGAAAGACAAGGCCGCTCGTCGTATTGACGGGATAACCTATAGACTCTGTCCTGCAAGTCATGACAAAAACATGACATGCCGTGATTGTGGCAAGTGTTGGAAGAAAGGAAGGAAAGAAGTCATAGTATTTCCTGTCCATGGAACGAACAAGAAGAAGACGCGAGCATTTCTGATGGACTTTTGATTGCTCTTTGTACGGATTATCCCCATGATAGTCCGCACACTAGAACAATTAAAAGGAAGTGGATAAAAATGGAAAAGGTCATGCTTGTTGTTTTGCTGATCCTGACGATGGTAGCAGGATGGTTTTCCCCTATCGCGCCAGTATTTGACGTAGGTGGGTTTGTTCAGTCCCATACGCTTTTGGGATTGTATGTAATCGGATTAGGTGTTTACATGTATCATAGCCAGAAAGGATGAATTGAAATGAAAAAGATTACGCTGTATTCCTACGAGGAACTGGGCAAGAGTGCCAAGGCAAGCGCATACAGAGTTATGGCGGGCGATCATAACCTTATCATTAAGCAGGAACTTGCAGACTGCGCGAAAATCATCTGCAAGGCGTTCGATGGCATCTATTGGACTGGTGCTAGATTCCTTGGCAAGCAGAATTCTGACATTAACCTGGCTAGCGCATTGGCTACACTTGACGAAATGAATAACGTCGAGCTGAAAAACATTATCATGTCAAATCTGCTCGTTGACCTGAAGTGGAATCAGTACGGCTATTCCGTTGCAGAATGGTTAGACAATGCGTATGTTAAGTATTTCCACAAATATCAGGCTACACCAGAGTGTATCGCGGAATACTGTAAAACCTGCAAGGTTTGGTTCTACGTAAACGGCGCAAGATGCTATGACTTCTAATTGGTAGCCAGAGCCTACAAGGGATAACACTTTTGTAGGCTCTACGGTATCAACTAGTGGTTAACTTTATAGGAGGTAATTGAAATGAGAATGTACTATGCTGAGTATTACGAGTATGGCGTTAACATCTCTTACGAATCGTTTGGAGGTAGAGGAAATGCCTTTACCTTTTACGCATTCGACTCCAAGAAAAAGCGTGATGAGTGGGTTTGCGATAACGAGATGGGCGAATGCTGGAATAAGGTAGCAGCGACAACGAGAAGAATTGTAGAGCATTGCTGTGGCAAGGATTTTGCTATGGTTGAGACGAGAAATAAAGGTGTTTACATCTGCTGCAACAAAAAAGAAGAAAACTATGTGGCCTTGGAATTATTGGAGGGATGATATATGACTATTCTAGAGGTACAGAAGTTAATTCGTTCGCGCTTTACTATGGCGGAAGCCGTAGAGATCGAGAAGGCTATAGAGCATTACATCTCTCGTCGCGTCGATGAAGAGGTTACGGAAAGACATAGCGAGCTAGAGGAAGAGAATGCATCCATCCGCCTGGCTCTAGAAGAGCTAGAGGAAAGCATTAAGGACGTCAAGAAGTCAATGGAGGTTGACGATAAAGTCCAGGAGCTTTTCCCATATGCCAGGGTAACGCATACAAACGTATCCTGCAACGAACATGCCTATAACAGTGGCGTAAACGATGGACATAACGCTATGAGAACACCTGCTATTGGTTAAGGAGGTATAAACATGAAGGAATTCAACACGTTTATTCGTGAATTCACGGAAGATGTACGGAAGGAATACAGGAATCTTGCAAGAGGAACGCCATGCGATGACGTGTATACACTAGGGAAAATCCAACGGATAGCCCTGGAACGTGTTGCGGATCGCTATAAGGTGCATAGGAAGGCAGGGTAATGACATGGAGAGGATTATTTTAGAAGCATATTCTAAGCGGGAAATGTTGGAGAAAATCAAGCGTTTCTACATTGATGGTATCTGGAAAATTGGAGAAGGTGGCACAGTATACAACACGATTGACGGCAAGGAATCCCATTTTCACGTAGAGGAAAGCAACGGCGTTTGGAGGTTTGGCAAATGAAACACGTGTTGACATATAGGCTTATTGGAGAGCCTGAGTATAACAAGGATAGAAAAAGGAAATGGCGTGTCCCCTGCTATTGTCTGGAAACAGAGCACAGGGTATGGGCACTGTATAACCTTGGGGAGCGTCCATTGATTCGTACCATGAAGGATAAGGTTGTACGTTCGGCTGCTGAGAGGAGATGGGAAGAACATGGGAGACATGAGTTTATGGCATGACTTCCTGGATGATGTTCATGCAACGAAGTCGGATAACACATATAAGAACTATCGGAATGCCTTGAGATACTTCAAGGATGGTTCATTGGATGAAATCAAGTTGTTCTTGGAAAATGACCTTGCAGACAGTACGAAAAAGCAAACGCTTAAAGTGCTCTGTATTGCCCTTGAGTATAATGACATGTACGACAAGGCACATAAGAAACTCATCAAGTCCTATAGGCCGAACGTGACTATACAGGAGTGCCCAACGGATAAGGACGTTGAGCTTGTCTGGGGCAACCTGTTAACGCATAGAGATCGAGCTATGTTCGCGCTGATGGCTTACAATGGGTTGCGCGTTGGAGAAGTTGTTGGTTTAGACATGGATGACATACTGAATGGGCATAGGCTGAGACTACGGAACACCAAAGGAAAGCGCGATGCTATCATCCCGTTAGTCCATCCGCGCGTCCTGTCGAGTCTCAAGGCATATATTAAGGAAAGAAAAAGTGAGTCCCCTGCCCTCTTCCTGAATCACAGAGGGGTGCGCATGAGCTGCAATGGCCTTGCACAGTTCATCCGTAACGAGTTCCATGATAACGGCCTGGCATTCCATGCGCATAGCCTGAGAAGGTACTTTGCTAATACCTTGTCGCGTAATGGGATACCCGTGCAGGACATACAGGTTGCCATGAGACATGCGAGTATCACAACGACAATGGGATACTTGAATATAGACGAAGATAAGACAAGGGATATTTTAAGGGAGGTATATGGTCATGTTCTATAAAGGTGAACGAGTATACACTATGAAGGAATTCAAGAAGATTATCGGGGTGAGTTCATACAACGGCGTTCATTCATTCTGTAAACGCCATGGGATTGAACCTATGAAGTTAACACGGGCAGAGTCGGTCATGTTTGGGGATGAGAATAGGACTAGCAGGAAATACCCTAGAGGAATCCTGTTATTCACGACTGGCGACATGGATAAGGCATTGAGCGTACAGGGATTTGGCAGGGAGTTGGTTCAGGCAAATCCAGTTGGAAATGTCATGTCATTTTCGTGTTCGGAATTTCAGCAGCTACGTGTCATTGAGGATGCGAATGGGAATCCCTGGTTTGTTGGCAAGGATGTTGCCGAAGACTTGGGGTATTTAAAGGAAAGGAATGCTATCAGGGAACATGTTTACGATGAAGATAAGGCGTTACTGAAGCAAAAGAATGGCATGGGAATTGTTGTAGTAAATGAGAATAGTTCTAAAAGCCCTGTTTTAGGGCGTTTAGGCAACAATGGTAATTCTAAAGGTCGCAAAACGCGACGTTTGGAAATCAATGGTATAAATGAGAATGGTTCTAAAGTACGGGAATCACGTACTTTGGGAAATCCATTCCCCTCTCCTATCAATATCACAGGACTCAATGTGCCGCCGAGAGGACTCACAATAATCAATGAGTCAGGTATGTACAGCCTTATCTTTGGCAGCAAACTGGAATCGGCGAGACGGTTCAAGCATTGGGTAACATCGGAAGTCTTGCCGTCCATTCGTAAGACTGGCAGCTATTCCATGAAGGAATCTGATGACTCTACGTCGAATACAGTGGATGAGAAACTGGACGAGATCGTGAAGCAGATTCGGAGTATCAAAGCATACCTTATAACAAGGGATACGGCACAGGTATTGGTCAGCAGACAGATGATGAAGGAATGATTGCAGCTGTTATTTTGTTTACCTTTTTTGATTGTATGGTCAACTGGTGAATAAAAACAGGAAATTTAAGCAACTGAAAGGATGCTCAAATATGAATAAAAGTGTAGCAATATGCTAAAGACTCAAAGAATCCATTGAGTTAGTTTGTGCTGACTTTACAGCAGTCGGAACGGCTGGAAATAAGCCAGAGGCGGTTGAAACAGTCCGTCTAACTACGGGATAGAACCCTGATGGTAGCCGTTGGACAGTGGTAAATGCGAGAACCAAGCAAGGTTGGCGAACCAATACGCAAAAACAAAATATTATGAAAGGAGAAAGCTACTAGATGTAATTGGCAGAATATCACAAACAAGATACTGTCAATATGTACCGATGGCTAGTCGGGAATTTACGCCTTTGGAGTATCACTCAAACGTTAGTAGCCTGTCTTTTGACGGCGAGGACGGATATGATGAACAAGGAACTACAAATCGTGAGATTGTAGCAAAACATCTTAGCATAGGCACATTTATCTATGTTTTAAGTAGCAGATGATGAAGGAATGATTACGGCAGGGATTATATTTACGTTTTTAGTAGTATGGGCAACTAGTAAATGAAATAGGAGTGATTACGATGAAGAAATTCAAGAGGGAATATCTTATTGAGGAGCTTGGTCTCCCATATAGTTTGTGTAACGAATATTTCATCGAGGATACAATTGACTACGCTGATTGTGGCCTGGTCGACCATACGTTGATTTTCAGGGACGTAGACGGAAAGACATATCGAGCTAGTTATGATAAACCAGAGGAGCCAGAGGATTGGACGCCTTGGGAAGACGAAGAGGAAGTCGAATGTCAAGAGGTTGTCCCTGTAAAGACAATCAAATGGGTAGATAAGAAGTAATAGGAGCGAGTGTTATGACAAGATTGGAAAATATAATTAAAGAAGTAGAAACTATGAAGGAAATTACTTGCGATGCCGTACTACTACTCACGAACATCAATGTGGTAGATGTCCACTTTATTCGTCGGTTCATGGATGTAGGTTTGATTATGTGTTAGACGAACTTGAATACATCCGCAGGAAGTAATAGGAATAGGAGGATGATTACAATGAAAGCAACGATTGAGATTGATATCAATGCAGAGAACAAATACGGCCATACGACTTTATCATTCGGACCAGGGAATACTATTGCGGCTGACCTTATGGATGATGAATTTGACAGCGTATCTGCTATTACGGATGCATTGAAAGAAATCATGGCCGACTACATCGAGAAGGACATGAGAAAGAAACTGGAAGAGGAGGATGATTGACAATGCTTTGGACAGATGGCAATGGAAATTGGACGAACGACGTTAGAACCGCAAGGAATGAAAACTACTACAATCCGTCCGCAAGAGAATTGTATGACTATATCGAAAAGGAAACAGACAAGGCTGACTCCTGGGATGTCGTTGACAGCGATGCATACGACCAGTTAGCTTATTATTGTGGCCGTGATATTGATGACTACGACAATAGAGAAGACCTTATGGGTGATTGCTTGTTGTCTATCGAGAAAGAGGAGGAGAAATAAAATGACTATGGACAAGAACACCAACAAGAAGAACCTATTCTATGCAAAGTTCTGGAGCCGTGGTGTTGGCTGCGGCGGTTTTAGTTCTTATGCGTTCACGAGCGACGAGGAGCGTGAGAAATGGATGCATCAACGTCGTTTTGTCATTGCCGAGGAAGAAGGCGACCCTGTAGTATGCTATGCAGACTACGAAGATATGCAGAAGTCCTATGGGAACAACTTCTGTGTTATACTTGACAGGATGAGCCAGACCATTACGTTTGCACTCGCCGTGAAGCGATTATGATTAATAGGGAATTTGATGTAGAGTATATCTGAGGAGGTAACTGATATGACTTGAGTCGCGTATGGATTGGATTATAAATAAGGAGTGAGTACAACGAAAAATATATTGAGATTTATCGTCGGTGCACCAATCGTTCTGTTTATTGATGCCCTTTACTATGAGACGCTTGTTCGCCCTTACTCGAACTTTTTTGACTTTGGCGGTTTCTTGGTGTCCTTGGCGTTTCTCTGTTTTGGGTACTGGCTTTTGTCTAGTATCATTGTTGACATTGCCGAGCAGAAGAACTTCACGGATTTAGGCTTGTGGCGAGTGTTTGGGATTCTCTTTTTCCCGATTGCCTTGATTTGCGTCCTTGCTAAAGACCCTAAGCCAAACATGGCTGACATGAAGGTCTGCCCGTATTGCGCGGAGTACATCAAAAAAGACGCCAAGGTTTGTCGGTACTGTGGCAGAGAAGTAGAATAACAAGGAGTGAGGACTATGAAAAGAGTATTTGTATCAATAGTTTCAACCATGATGATATTGTTGTCTAGCGTTGCCTTTGCAAGTCCACAACAGGTTGAACTAAACGAAACATACAGTGTAGAACAGACTAAAGCAGCTATTAATTCACGTTTCACAGACGATGTGAAGTTCTACGTGCCCATGCGACAAGTAGAAGGTCCGAACGACTATACGCGGATGTACATCACGTACAATCTAGATGAATGGGTTATGGCTGTATTCCAGAATGAGCCTGGGTACGTTTGTGGACTATCAATGACTGTTCCAGACTCTACGAATTCAATGGCATTGGAGCACATTGCCACTACTCTACTACTCACTGCCGTTGGAACTGATTCTGAAAACTATACTTGGGATAGCGAAGAAATACGTCAGTTATGCAGAGCAAGAGATAATGCGAAGGAATATGGGCGTGGCTTCTTCTACTGTCACGATACACAAAGATACTATCGGCTGGTAACTGAGCACGATAGGGTTAGAAGCCACTGGTATTTTGAGGTGAAAGCGTACGTTAACTAGTATCAAGAACAAGGAGTGAGGACTATGAAGGTTACAATGGATACGACCGTATACAACATGACTATCAGAGAGATTCTTGAAGATGTAGGTCATAGGGATGGCGATTACATCCCCTTGTCTGACCTTGAATGGAATGAAGGGACATGGGAATCAGATTGTATTCGCCTTGGGGATGACATTGAGAACGGATATGTACCTCTCTATCATCTTGTATGGACAGACATGGAACACGGACCATGTACAGCTTACAGGATCGACAAGGGAAAGAAGTTAAATCTGGAGACAGGGGAAATTGAGTAACGCAAAAGGGACTACCATAAGGTAGCCCCTGTTTTTTTATTTGGAACGATACACACTCAAGAGTTTTTCAATTGTCGGTGCTCTGCCGCAGCTCATTTTTCCTTCTGGGCAATAGCCAAGGGATTCACAATGCGCACCAGCGTGTTCAAAGAGAATCGGAGAGACTTCTTTGCAGAGAATTAGCATCTGGTTTGCAAGTTCACGAATCTCTGTCTGAGCACGAACACAGCAACGAAGGTTGAAGAAATGTAATAACTCACGCAGGTTCATCGTGAACACCATGCGGGTACAACAGGCGTTAGGGAGTACAGCTCGTGCATCCTCGTTCTTAACACCGAGTCTCTGCAATCCATTGTATGCGTTCTTCGCATCTACAATAGCATCACGGAAGATTACCCGCTTCTTCGGGTCCTTGTCTATTGAATCTGGTATAACAGCCTTAAAGGTTTCCTCTGAGCAATACCTCTGGGAACGTACAGAGAAGGATGCAAGGCGATGCCTTGTGATTTGTGCGAGAAGGGCACGGGATACATCCTCAACGGCAAAGGTGAAGGACACGTGTTCCAATGGACTCTCATGGTGCATGGACATCAGCTTAGAGATGAATGTTTTCACCGTATCTGGTTCAAGGCCATCCATAAGTGATTGAATGTCAGCTTTCTGGGAATAACAGAGCTTTGCAGCGGCAGCAATGATTTTCTCTGGCTCTGGGGTATGGGTTAACAGAATAACGTTCAAAATGATTCTCCTCTCAATCAAGTGAATTAATAGGGGCTACTTATTAGGTAGTCCCCTATTTTTTAACACTGGGAAGTCTTACGAGTACAGTTTTGGCAATAGGTACAGATAGAGTCACAATCCTGGGTATGGAGGTATTCAGGAAGGTGGCAACGGACTTTACCGTCTGGGTCAGTGACCTTCCGTGCAATGTCCATGGGATACCGCAGCTTATCCTTTGGCGTATCCGCGAAGTACATTGGGGTATCCTTTTTCAGTAAAGTACGTAACTCAGGTTTGATCTTGGCAATGCGCTGCATATGCCGTATGACTGAACTGCGGGTATAGTGTAACTTGTTGGCGATTTCCTCTTGGGTACAACCATTGGCCGTCATGAGAAACATGTTCCAGTCATCATCTGAGAGGTTCATTTTTAGGTCATGTAATGCCGTAGCGAGGTCATTAGACTTCTCTCTGTTAACAAGGGTTTCACATGGCTCCTCACTGGATTCGATATAATCCATCGGCATTGCCATCGGCTTATTCTGGCTCCAATCCATATAATTGATTCGCCTTTGGAGTGCGTTGACGTCAATGCGCCCTGCTTTATAATCATCTAGGAATTGTTCAATAGAATCCTTCATACCATCACCGCCTGACGAATGAGATTCATACGGTTTTCAGATTTGTTAAAGGCTGTGTTGGCTGATACCTTGTCACCAAAAGCAGTCGCACCGATGATAATGGAGCCGTCCGGGAGTCTACGGTTGCCCTTGTCGTTCTTCCCTGCTCTCTTCTTGGTGTCCAGATATCGAACATCATGGGAATACCCTTTCATGCACTGAAAAAGCATGTCTTTATCCTTTGTGGCAATGGTCATGCAGTAAAGAAATCCAGAGTCGCCGTAGTCAACCAGGAGTCTTACGATGGTCATGCCATTAATATTCTGTTTCATCTTCCTGTACTCCCAAAGCCGCCACGAGATACATCATCAAGATGGTCAACGGATTCTGCATACATAACGGGTTGCTCTTTTGCAATCCTAAACTGTGCAACTCTATCCCCTTTATGGATTTCTCCATCCCTTACTGCAAGACATGGCATTGCCCACCAATCATCATTTCCCGAGTATGCGGAGTCGATAATTCCCATAGAATTAGTCATAATCAAGCCATATCTCTTAAATGTACTTGAACGAGGAAGTAGATGTGCTTCATGTCTTTCTGGTAATTTAATACAAACACCTAAGTCTATCATTATAAAATCTCCTTTTTTGTAAGAGTAATCTTGTGATGCTCTCAGGTCTATCCAACTGCCATTTTGTTCTAATTGGCAAAGACTATCTCTATACTTTACTTTGATAACGGCTTCTTCTTGACGCTGTAAGGGAGCAAACAGGGCTTTTTCTATAGGCCATTTACTGGTATTAATTCTGCCCCTCAAGGTGGAATACTTTATGCCAACCTCGTCTGCCCACTCTGCCATAGTTTTGGATTCCCCGTGGTACGTAATAATGTGATTTCTGGAAGTATTATTGGATTGAACAAGAGGTGTCACCCATCTACAGTTATCTGGCCCGTAGTCTTTATTACTATCAATTCTATCTATAGATAGTCCTTCCTTATATCCGTTATTCAGCGACCATGTACGAAAGGCCACAAAATCGTGCTCCCACTGCTTGCATACTTTTATCCCTTTTCCTCCGTAATATTTGTAACTATTGTGACCCTTACTGTAACATCTGCTTTTCATTCCCTTCCAGATTCTATATAGTTTTGTCTTAGAAAACCCGTGCTTTGTACTCTTCTCTCTGTGTATTTCCCTTCCAAGACACCCACATGATTTAGTTTTACCTAATTTTAGGTCTGTACCTACTACAGAAGTTATGTTTCCGCAGTCACATTTGCATATCCAGTGTGAACCTCCTTTGTTTTTATCCCTCTCAATAACAGTAAGTTTTCCGTATTTATTTCCTTCTAAATGGTCTTTGATATTCAATATAATTCCTCCCGTTTTACAATCTGAGTCTTGGTCACTTCATGAATTCTATATCGGATTAGAGGATGAGCTGCATGCAACTCCTCTGCTTTTTCCATTGCAGCGGCAATGGTGGAACGCATTGTCCACACATTGCCATGGTTATCTGCAATGAGGTATGCCTTAATGGGCATTGTCACATGGTACTAGAGTACCAACGGGACAGGACATGACTAGCGTAAGGTAGGCTTCTTTGGCTGCCTCTTTAGCGGATTCATTATCTGTCTGTCTGGCAATCTCCAGCTTGACAAAGTAGTCGTTCTGTAACTCCATAAGGATATTTACGATGCGCTTGTCTACATGTTCATCCATGCAAGTCTCGAAATCAAACTTTGCTACACGTCTTCTCATAATCATTCCCCTTTCTTCATCTGATATTCAGGGTTGATAACCTTAAAGGAAAAACGATTGCCTGGGAATCCAATGAGTCCTTCAATCGGTTCAATCGGACGAATTACAATGCCCTCTCTAGGGAAATTGCCAAAGGTACTATTGCCAATAGCACGTTTCACCAGTGCATCAATATCGTCGGTCAAATTGAATTCATCAATGACTGGCACGGTATCAACATCATGGGAACCAAGGAATACATCCATTGAGTCTTGGTCGAAGTACCCCTGTTTATTGATGTCATATACTGAGAAGATGTAGATGTGCGGCTCGGACAAATGCAGATGGTTCCCCTGTTCTTTTGGTCCTACAAACTCACCCTGCAATGCAAAGTCCCAATCGTGTTCGGCATATGAATTTCCAGAGTCTTTAAACGTGAGAAACTTAATAAGTCCCTGTTTTTCTGCTGTCTGGTACATACGGGATGTATTGTCAACCTCACGCTTTCTAGTACAGACGCCTATATGCTTTCCCTTGCGGTAAATAGTGCACGACGATCCGTCTAGCTTTTCCGTTGCATAACACGGAACACCTTTGTACTTCGTAAGCAGCTCAAGGATATTCTGTGCTCTCACCTCGTCAGTCTTAGGAATGAATGAAGGGAAATCACCAATGGTGTCCTCTGGCTGCTGTGGAGGTTCATATTTGGTAATCCCAAGTACTTCTGTCATGTCCGTGCCAACAGGTGCATCCCCATGATATTCTAGTGCAATGCCTTGTGAGTATACGCCACGGATTTTCTGGAGTTTGATATGAGATTTACCCTTGAGAAACGCAAATGTCTCATTCTTCGGACAGATACTGTCTGTTTCAATGTAGATAACCTTGTCTCCAACATGGCGGCCTTTGGGAACAACACATTGAAATCCTTCAATATGTGCTAATTCAATGCGGTCAGCGTCTTTGATTGGGGATAACTTACGGATGACCTGTACAGATGCCAGCTTTCTCAATGGAAATCACTCTCCTTCTTGACGAGGTTCATTGGGCTGAACCATGATTTCGTTACGCCACAAATATCTGTTTCAAGGACTTCTACCTGGACACGCTGCTTGAGTACATTTGTGCTCGGGTTGAGAAGTTCCTTGAGTCCAATAATCATCCCTTCCGATTCAAACGGCTTATGGATGCGGCTAATGATGACAACCTTGTCTCCAATAGACAAGACATGATTGGCAATATCCTTAATCATGGTTATTCCTCCTTATACCAATGATTGTCCTTGTCTTTCTTCCAGATATACTGATTGGATGAACCACGGAATTTCAACGAGAAGTCTTTGAGGCTATCAATATATTGACCATCGACAATTACATCGACAAATTCAAGGATGGATTTACATGGGATTTCATTAAAGATGTACCCAGTGTAAAGCCATATCGGTTTATTGATGCCCCTACACAGTTGCTCCACTTCAAGGTAATTCTCAGCTGCTAATGGTTCGCCACCGAGGATTGAGACACGAGATACATATTTATTCCTCGCGAGATTCAGGAAATGCCTTTTCACATCAATGGTGAACGGCTTCCCCCCATCGAAATTCCATGTGGATTGATTAAAGCAATTCTTGCAATGGAAATGACATCCCTGAACAAACAGGGCAATTCCAATACCTTCCCCATTGGAAATATCTAATTTACGAATCTGTGCGTATCTCACATTTCATCATCCTCGATATCTGTTAAATGAACATAGCGTTCTGCGATTTCCTGTGTCCTACCCTGATTCCAGTAATTGGTTCCAATGTAGCCGCATGTGCGCCTTGCGACGTTCATTTTGGACTGGTCTGTGTTACCGCAGTTTGGGCACTGCCATTCTAATTTACCATCCCTGTCGATAATCTTGATTTCCCCATCGTATCCGCATACCTGACAATAGTCACTCTTAATATTCAGCTCTGCATACACCATCGTGTTATAGATGTGTTTTAGTACGGATAAGACAGCAGGAATATTATGGGTAAGGTCGCCACATTCAATATAACTGATTGCACCACCAGGACTCAGTCTCTGGAAACGGCTCTCGATATCCAGTTTCTTGAACGGGTCAATCGCTTCGCGTACATTGATATGATAGCTATTGGTAATATAGTCATGGTCGGTGATTCCCTTGACAATACCAAAACGCTTCTTAAGGCATTTAGCGAACTTATATGTCGTACTCTCGATAGGACTTCCATAGACACTATAGTCAATGTTCTCGGCATCTTTCCATTCGTTGCACTTGTCATTGAGTCGCTGCATGACCTTGAGTCCAAACGATTCACCTTCACCCATATCTGCATGGGACTTCCCTGTCATGTACTTTACACATTCGTAGAGTCCCGCATATCCAAGAGAAATCGTCGAATAGCCATTGTACAGCAGCTTATCAATCTTCTCGTGTGGAGCGAGTCTGGCGAATGCACCGTCCTGCCAGAGAATTGGTGCAACGTCACTTAATGTTCCCAACAAATGCTCATGGCGAATCCGCAGAGCCTTATGGCATAATTCCAGTCGCTTATCAAGGATTTTCCAGAATGCATCCATGTCTTTGCTAGAACTCAATGCGACGTCTGGAAGGTTAATAGTAACAACGCCCTGATTTACACGGCCATAGTATTTATTGCCTTTCTCCCAATTCTTTGCGTTCGCAAGGTTTTCCGTTGTACGGTCTTTAGTAAGCCAGCTGCGACAGCCCATGCTCGGGAATACTGCACCCTTGTATTCCTTCATGATTTTTGCACTGACATAGTCTGGATTCATTCTCTTGGCCGTACAACGAGCTGCCAGTTCAGTCAACCAGAAGTATTTAGTACCCGGCTCTACGTTATCAGAATCAAGGACATAGATGAGTTTAGGAAATGCCTGAGTGACGTATTCACCAGATTTATTCTTCATACCTTTGATGCGCTGACGAAGGAATTCCTCGATAAGCATTGCGGTCTCCTTTTCGTATCCCTTACGCTCATTGACATACATGAATACTGTAATGAAAGGACTCTGGCCATTCGTCGTTGTCATCGAATTGATTTGGTAGTTGAATGTCTGTACGGCATCTTCAATTTCCTTTTTGATATCTTCCCATGCAAACTTCTCACATTTAGACTCGCTGCAATTACGAAGTTTATATTTTGCATAGTAACGGTTAAAGGAATCGCGAACGAACGGGGCAAGGTGTGATAAGGTAATCGTTGCGCCACCATACTGAGAGCTAGTAACGGCTGTAATAATCTGTGTTGCAAGTGTAGTTGCCGTAATAAGTCGATGCGGCTTGTCAATTTTCACCTTGTTGATGACAGTGCCATACTGCAGCATATCATCAAGGTTAATCAAACAACAGTTCGTGAGTGCGTTCTGTCCCATGTAGTCGATATCATGGAAATGGATAATACCATCGTCATGAGCCTGAACAACGTCCGGGGTAAGAATGTATTTCCGTGTGATTTCCTTTGAAATAATCCCTGCCATGTAGTCGCGCTGAGTTGTAACTAGCTTGGCGTTTTTATTGGAGTTCTCGTTATTCCAATAGTCACTATCTCCATTTACAAGTTCCTTCACCTGTTTTTCAATGGAATTGCTAGCCTTTCTCTGGAATTCACGGATTGAGCGGTATCCTTCGTAGGCTTTTGCCGTCATCTGCTGACCATATTTACAGAGTTCATTAAATACAAAGGTTTCAATATCGGAGATACTGACCTTTTCTTTGTCTTTGTATTGATGTTCTGCGTCATCAGCGATCTGGCTAGCAATAGACTCATTGATTGTGTTACCAACAGTCATTGCCTTAAGGATTGCATTGGAAATCTTTGACTTATCAAAATCGGCAAGGCTTCCATTGCGTTTCACGACTTTTACCATTTACACACCACTCACTTTCTATTATTCAGTATAACTTGAATCTTATTACTATACTCCCTGGCTTCGTCCTTGTTCTTGAATACATTGCCAAAAATACCAAGGTGTTTACACTCGTTCATCCAATACCCATACTTGATGTTTCCATCAATATCGATATAGTAGAAAATATCGCCCATATGCATTGCCTCGCGCTTGTTTTCGCACGGTACAATCTTGGTTGTTCCAGAGAACATCGCCCCAAGCTCATTAAGCTGTGCACGGTTGCCACTTCGGTCATAGATGCCGTTCTCAGTAACCCTGTATGGACACCCAAAGATGTACCCTGTGGCCGCTTTGACGTTGAATGGAGCGTTCATTTCTACGCCGAGATATTTTGCCATTTTCTCATATTTACTCATTGTTAAATCTCCGTATTCTCATTTCTAGCCGAGGATTCTCACGGTCAACACTGAAATCCTGTTGCCTACACAAGAGCCATCGGTCATTATTGACAATCCCTGCATTCTGAATGGAATCACAGAGCAGCTTCAATGAGTTGGAACAATCACGTACACGCTTATCAGGCCAATAATGCCATAGCTCTACGATGACCTTTTCGTTGTTAACCGTTTGCCATCCCTGTTCTTCCATTGCAACACGCATGGAATCCTCTGCGTTTTTCATCCACTCTTTCCCGCGCTTATTAAGGATTTTCATGCCCTTTCGATAGAAAAAGGCATGGTTTTCCGTGATAGGCACGGGAATGGTGATGAATAGTTCTTTAGTCAATCCCGAGCATTTCCTTTGCTCGTGCAATGGCTTCTTCTTTGGTTTTGTAGACAAGGCCACGCTTTTTCATGTTCTTGTCTTCGTCATCATTAAACCAAATGGCTTCAGCGTAGAGGCTCTTACCCATGATATCCGGGACAAAGTAATGGTCACACATCTCAATGTCATCTGTGTTGCTTTTATTGTAATTTTCCAATGCTCGTTCCATGGCGATATTTGCACCCACCATGAAATCAAACTTATCACACTCGTTGCATCTTGCGACACCTTCATAGGAATTCCATTTGTCATCAAAGACATATGCTTTGACTTTTCGAGTGTCTTCATTAGATTCAATCATCATTGAAATTCTCTTGTTCATTCTTTTTTCTCCAATTTCAGTTGGTCTTTATCAAAGATGTATTCATCGCCAGTATTCAGTCCTACTCCATAAACACCATTGCCAAAGTCAGACACAATCACTCCGACGGGCAATGCATAGTCAATGTATCCCTTCATATAGAGTGGTGGACGATACTTGATAATTACCTTGTCTCCGATATTAAACATGACTACCTCCTTAGATATCTTCAGGATCACAATCATCACAACATGATTCTGACGGAACTCCTCCGCATAACCATTCGCATAGCGTGCAGCAATACCTAGCTTCCCATGTGTCGCAATCTCTATCACAGTATTGACATGGATAGTCCACGTCGTTCTTATACGAGCTATCCTCGTCCATATGGTATCACCCCAAAATTGTCATTGAAAACTATCGTTGTCAATCAAGACATAGTTAATCAATCTATTTCCCACGTATCCGGCGTGTCATGCAATGCGCAGCCCCAGTGAGTTGTTTTGTTCGCAAACAGGAACTCAACACTCAACGGACAATTCTCACATGGGTCCTCTTTGCTCCATGTCCGTTTATCGCAATACTGCTTGATTTTACACGCCATGTCGTATACTTCCTGTTGTGTCACTCTGTATCCATCCCCTTGTTATGATTGCCACACCAATGCGTCTTATAGAAATCACACTGTTCGTTCACGCTACACCAGAGAGCACATCGCCTGTTTGGGAAACTCTTGCTGCTGTTCCATCGTTCCGTCGAGGAGCATGGTGGGGGACACTTGTCTGACTCAAGGGCTTCCTGCAACATTCTATTCTTTGTCTCAAAGTACAGCCGCACCCATTTCAGTGAGATGAAATTGATAGGTACAATGTAACTTGGCTTATCCAGTCCCATCTTCTTGGCTTCTGCATCGACTGAACTACGCAGGAACATATTGACACGAATGGCTTTTACAGGTAATCCTTCGTTTTCCATCATATAGCGATAGTAGTTGAGCTGTAGGGCAATATCCATGACTTCACGGACACCACCTGGCTCCCATACCTGTTCCCATCGCTCCTGTCCTTTGTATTTTCCCCTTGTCACCACTTTCTTCGTCCATCTTGGCTTCATTCCCAGACACCTTGCGATTCTTGCACTACGGAAAAACTTAAAATCCCATAGCACCTGATTCTTAATGTCGTAGGCATCAAATGCACCGCTTGTGATGTCATCGGTCATTCGATGTTCTGTCATCCAACCATCTGGAGACGAATCCTCGAACGCCTTGTGGCTATTCGTACCTATCATAGCAGCTATGCCACCTAACGGGTCTACATAGTAGTCACGAAGATGTTCGAGATATACCATACGGGTTGGCTTGAGCAACGTTGTTACACTGAACTTCCCGTACCAATGGTGCGTTGACTTCTCTGCTGCATTCAGTGCAGGTAATGCCATACACCGATGGCCACAGTTGCCATTCAGGCATTCATTGAATTTCACGGTGTCTCCATTAGGGCATCTGAATCCTATTGCTGGCATTCAACTTCCTCCTTTCAGCTGACATCTACAATTATACATCGTATAACTATCGTTGTCAATGAAAATATCAAAAATCATTTCCACAACCACTTCCTCGTACCTTCATCGAGTGCATCGGAGAACCATGTAAAAAGCCAACCGACGATATGTGTGATGTAAATGATACTCACAGGGAAAAGACAAAAAATGAGCTTTGCACGCTTCTGGGGATACTTACGCCAAAAATCCTTGAATCCACTAATCATTCTTTACTCACTCCTAGAAAATTCTCGTCAACCACTTCGGACACCTTGGATGTTGCAGGGTCATACCGCATCTTGAATATGGTGTTGCCATTCTTGCTCTCACGAGCTTTGCCCACTTTGATATAGGAGATGTTACGGTTTTTCTCCCTGTCAATCGGGGAAAGACTCGTGTCCACATCGGCTTTCCATAGCAGCAGTATGGTATCTGCGGATGCTCCCTGTCCTCCAGCCCCTTTGATGTCATTCATTGTCGGCTCTGGGATGCGCCCCTTGTCTTTGTTCTGGGACGCCTTGTTGAGCTGTGAGAGCATGACAAAGAGGATATTGTTGCGCTTGGCAATGGCTTTCATCTTCTTTGCCGTAGACTCCTGTTCCTCAACCGTGTCTGTATGACGGAGATAACCAAAATAGTCAACGATGACAACATCAATCTGCCCAATGTGTGTATTGGCAATCTTCAGGTACGACTCAATGTCATCAATGGACAAGTCATTGCGGTCAATGATATACAGGTAGTCCGACAGCTTGTCGCTGATTGTCTGATAGGTGTCCCTGTGCTCATGAATGAAGTTCAGCACCTTATGCCTTGGAATACCCATGATTTGTGCAACAAGAACCTGCATGACACGCTGCCTGGGCATTTCCAATGAGAAAAATAAAACCTTCAGTTTCTGCTTGATACACCAATTGAGAATCATCTGGCACGTTGTACTGGTCTTACCAGAGAACGAATATCCGGCAATCATAGTTACATCTGTCTTAATCATGGTGATAGCATCGTCGACATTCATGAATCCCGTAGTGATAGCCTTACCCTCTTCCATCTTGTCCAGTGCAGTATATGCCTGTTCTACCGTAACAAAGTCCTTGAGCTTCTCGTCAATGGTGTCCTCTTTTACGGACAGCAGCTCACGTACAAGAGTGACATCCCTGTTCCATACCTTGGCCAGATACTCTGCAATATCTGCGCGAACTACAGGATTAGACACGGACTTCATGTACTCAACAATAAGCTTCTCCTGAACTTCTGGGTCAGACTCACCTTTGATAACCTCTTTAGCACAGTAGTAATCCAACGACTCGTATGTACAATTCTCGGCAATATCGAGACCATTCACGAGCATGTCATTGAGGTCCTTGTTGCCATCTGGGATGACAGCGACCTTCACGACAGTCTGCGGATGGTATTTACGGAAGATTTCACGCGCACGCAATACAAACTTTGATGCTTTCCCATCGTTGTCCGGCACAAGGATTACCTTGCCACCCTTGATAGGCCGTAGAATCTCCGTGACCTTATCCGCATGGCTTCGTGTAATACTGATGCCACAGTAGGCCATACAACAGAGTCCCTGTTGTGTTGCACTAGCAGCGTCCAATGAACCCTCACAGAGCACGATACTCTTGGTGTTCCGTAGATTCTTGATGGTCTCGTTGATGCCATACAGGAATTCACCTTTGACAAACAGCCCAGGAACGTTCTTGGAGTTCTTATACTTAGCTCCGCCATCAAAGTGACGATACAGAAATGCTACACAACGTCCAAACTCATCACGCATTGGAATGGACAACACCTGATTCTTGGTGCTATATCCAAATCCGTAGAGCTTGATGGTCTCGTCTGTGAATCCTCGGTTCTTGAGATACTTGTAGATGACAGGGAGATTCCGCTGCATCCCCTTTGCCCATGCTTCATTCCTCTGTACAATATCCATGTGAGTATTGAACGAGTCATCAGAATCAATGGTGAGTCCAAAGTCATCACACAGAGTCTTTACGGCCTGCATGTACGTACAGGAGTCACGATGCTGTACATAGGAGATAACACCCTTACCCTGTGCATGGCATGAGAAACAGTAAAATGTATTTGTATTGGGGAATATCGCAAAACTTGTAGGATTCGTTGCGCCTGCATGGAATGGACATACACAGCGATACGTTCCATCGGATTGCAATACTGCGTCACTGACGTACTCAACGAGACTTCTACGGTTCAACGATGAAATGATATTACTCATCGCCATAGCCCCTTACGGAATCATTGTAGAAATCATTGAGTTCTTTCTTGACTCTCTCAATATTGCGCGATGCAGCTTTCTGGGTCTTGAACACGTTATTCGACTTATACAGCGAGAGACATACAGGATCGTAAATGTCAAATACATCTTTGCGCACGTAGTCTTTGCCATTGATGTGCTCGATATACCAGAAGTCATCCCCATAGCCTACGTTGTCATACACATCGTCCAATGTACATCTCTTTGCAAGCATATCCATGAGCGTTCTGGGGTCATCCGTTGTCACGCCATTAAATACACGTTTCAATGCACTTGGCGTAAAGAAGAATTCGCCACCACGGTCATTGAGAAGAAAATGCTCACCATATGCTACACCAAAGAGTTTAATGATTTCGTCCATTCAGATTCCTCCTACTATTTCTACGTCAACATACTGTCTGCCAAAGTCCCAACAGGATGATTCATCGTCCATGTAGATATCAAAACGTTCAATGCCATAGTTACCACCGAAACGATCCTTGACTACGTATTCTCGCCCATTGATTTTCACAACGGTTCCGAACGGCAACACATCGTTTGCTACGGCTCCTACATGAGGGCGTTCACCATTTGCCATAACGTATCCCCCTGTATAGGCACTGACATTCCCTTGGACAATCCGTGTTTGGTCCTGTGCCAATTCTTGGACTGCTTTAATTTCCACGCTCTCCACGTAGTCTGGATGCAATACCGATGCGTTTGCTAACGGTGAAGCCATGGAGAGTAACAGTCCTGCGGCTAATATGATTCCCTGCTTAATACAATCACCACCCCTTAGAAGTCAAATAAATGGTTTGTTTTTACAGTATCGGTAGCAAGGGCGAACATGGTTGCGCCAGTTGAGTTACCAATGGCAAACACTGCATCATACAGCTCTATGAAGTCCTTGAGCTTTTTCTTTGAATACCCCTTATCTTTAAGGTGCTCCTCGACAGCGCTGCGGAAATCGGCACACATGTTGAAACGTTTCTCAGCAATCTTTGCTACGTCGAATACCGCTTCAAGGTCATCGTCTCTCATGGTTGGGAAGCACTTCTTGATGATGTCTTTATACTCGTTATTCATGTTTCTTCTCCTTCTTGTGCTTGGCATTTTCCTCGGCAACCCTCTTAGCAACCACCTTGAGATTTTCCCTAGCATGGTGTGGAGCAATCTCTTTGAATCTACCATTCATGTTTCTGCGTCTATTCATGATAATCTGGAATCGTTTGAGTTTATTGTCTGTCATAAATTACATCTCCTTGAGTAGTGCAAAGTAATCTGTTTCGTTTGTCTTGGTAATCTTGGCTACCTTAGTCCCCGTGTTCCAGTTGCGAGCTTCATAGAAAAGCTGTGACATGTTCATATTTTTTCTTGGTTTCGTCTCCAGGAATTCATGGAGCAGATTCAAGACTTCCAATGGCTGCTTTTTGAAGAAATTGTAGAGTTTGAAGAAGCTCTTTGTTGGTCTACCATTGGTAAATCCATTGATATGCTGAGACCTCATGTATTCTAGTGTCAGCCTGTGTGGCTTATTGCAATCACTCCACGATTTCATTGAGTTCACGCTCCTTCAAGAGAATCTTACGGATATAATCAATGCCCTTCTGTTTGACATAGGTACATTTGTATACAACGTCGTTATCCCCTGCCTTGCAATGATCCTCAACGAGTCTCAAGTATCCTGCATCGACATATTTCTGATATGGGTGATTGTCCTTATCAAGGATACCCTTGTTACGGAGAAATGCAAAGAGCTTGTTGCGTCCAATGCCCATATCTAATGTTTTGGCAACATCAGCCATGGAGAACAAGGACTCTGTATTAGCAACCGTGTCATAGAACTGTGCTTTCGGCAGCATCTCCTTATTCTCAGCGCGGAGCTTCTGGCGCTCCGTCTCCTCTTCAATCCATTTCTTGGCACGCTTTACAGGATCGGTAATCATATAGGAGTCCGTTCGCTCCTCAATGATTTGCTCTGCCATCTTATTGAAGATTTCTACGTACTTTGCCGTAAACATGATACCCTTCTGTCCTGTGAGTTTATTGGCAACCATCTCGCATCCCATCTTGGTAATGTCGTAACGCTTGTACTGCTTGCCTGTGCCTGCCGTATAGGTCTGCTTGATGAAGAATTTATCAGAATCCAATTTTGGATTTTGACTCATGACGGCGATGTATCCATCAATATCACGGCAAAGATGTGCATGTGTTTTACCAATCATCTCTGCCACTCTACGGCTGTCCAACACACACTCGTTTGCAATCTCAGAAATTACCAGGTCATTCATTTATGTTTCCTCCTTACCAATAAAGAACCTTGTTTGTAGTGGCATATTTAGCTGCACACATTAAGTACCTATTCTTGAATGCCCTCACAAATGCCGTCTTAGAACCGTTTACACTCTGGCACATAGAGATTACATCTTCTCTTGGCATTACTAAATCAAGGGAATACTCAGGAGAATACGGAATAGTCACAAGGTAATTATTGGGATTATCAGTCATTCTCTCGATGCCGCAACCGTCAATCGAATTGATGAAATCCGAGCAACTGTCGATTGTCATGTCTACGGGATAAGGCGAACATAACACATCAACTGGTATATCGAAGATTTTGGATAATTTAATGAGGTTACTGAGTCTAGGCTCTCGTCTGCCATATTCATAACACGTATAAGCCTGCATGGTAATCCCTAATTTCTCAGCGACTTCCTTGCGCTTCATCCCAGAACGCTCTCGTACCTCTTTGAGTCGATTTGCAAATACCATATCCATTTTATATTCACTCCATATCATGCATCCAGTGACACTTTATGACATCTTCACATGAAATATAACACTCTGGAAAATCTACATTTCTGCAAACCTTTTCCATTTTACACTTAGAGCATAGAGCTGCATTCCTGTACTCTTTTGCTGCGAGATTCAGTGCATCATTCTGAGAGTCAATGGTTCTCGATAGCTCAAGGATTTTCTTCTTAAGAATTTTATACTCGTCCATTCTTCACGTCATCCTCCACGATCTTTGCAATGGCATCAAGGTGTTCACTGATGAACACTAATGCTTCTGGATTCTCAAACGGAGACTCGGCAATCGCATAGACAATCTGTGCCATTCCCTTGAGTTCTATTGCAAGGTGCTCATAGTTCATTTCTTGAATCCCTCCGCTTTCATCATCTCTTTGATGAACTCATAGCCAACTCGTGTGAACTTATGGTTGTCAATGAAAATCCCCTTGTTCATCAAATGGAAGTTTGTGTCCATGAAATTATGATTCATAAGGAAATCGGATAACACATTAGTGTTTACGTCGAGCCGCTTCAGGATGTCCTTGTAGGTATATACAGGAGTCATCCAGTAGTTATATTCGTCCTCAACTCTGAGTGCCTGACGGTATCTCACGGCATCTGGTAATACTTTTGAGTTAAACCAGTTACGTACCATGGGAACCCACTGTGTACTGCGGCACGTATTGATAAGTTCCAATGCACCTTCTACGGAGATGCAATTGGTCTGCTGCAATACCCCACGGTCATCAGGGATAGCACATGTCTCTTTATTGTGTTTCCGTACATGATTACGGATTGCATCGCGCTCATTCTTGTATCCAAGGATTTTGGCAAGGTCTTTTCCGACGAAATAGATATCGTCATCCAGTGCTACAGCACGAAGTTGAAATGAATCTAAATGGTAAATCTTCATGGTTTCTCCTTTTGGGTAAAGTAAAAGGGAGCACAAGATTTTTCTCATGCTCCCCAATCATCAATCAGATAGGAATATCATCTTCGGACAGGAAAGCATCATCTGTACCAATACCGAACTCACTGAAGTCATCATCACCTCCGCCGAACTTCACCCATTTATCTACGACAATCTTCGAGAGATAAAGGTTGATACCATTGGATGACTTGTTCATCCAGTAGGCACTCGGTGTGAACTTGATGCGAACCATCGAACCGTTGCCGATGGACTCGTCCTTGTTCAGTTTGCGTTTCTCTTCATTGGAGAACACAGGGATGATTTTCTGGACTTCCTCTCCAGTCTCACGGTCACGCATGTAAGCCTTGGTCTGGAAATGGAAAATCAGATTACCAGTCTCGTTGCCATCCTTGTCGGTTTCATTGTGGTAGCTAAGACGCTCCGTGTCATTGCGCCAGACCTTACCAGTGTACTCTGGACTGTTCTTGGCTTCGTTGAGTGCATCGTTGATGATCTTGAGCATCTTCTGCTCGCCATCTTTGTTGAACACAACATCAACGCTGTATTTCTTCTTGCCCTCATACTCGTCAACGCGAGAGTTGATTTTCGCCCACATTGCTTTACCCTGTGGGGATACAGCAGCGTTGAACGACTTGTTGATAATGTTTGCCATAAAAATTCCTCCTTGAAACTAGGCAATTCTGTGACAAGTGGAGTTATCTATGGTACAATCATAATATAAACCGTTATATGATTGTTGTTGACAACCTCTCTTGTCGCTTGACAAGTATTATTATACGTCGTATAACCATCGTTGTCAACAGGGTTAGGAGGATTTTTTATGAATCGCATCAAAATGTTACGAGAAGCCAAGGGATTAGGCTTGAGAGAACTTGCGGCTGACCTTGAGAGACATGGGACGCCACTGAGTTGGATGACCATCAATAAATGCGAAAGAGCAGACTCGAATCCGAGTTGGAAGAGTATCCGTATCCTCAGTGATTACTTTGGAGTGTCTGCTGACTACCTCATGGGGACCGACATGACTGTCGCAGCACACAATGAGAAGGGTACGTCGTTACCGCCAGAATTACAATTAGCTGTCGAGAAATTCTATAGAGAGCAGAAACTGAAGTATGAAGAAAATGATGGAACTGGCAAAGAATGAGCATATCATCGTACAGCCCGCAGACTTCCCCTATCCATTGCGAGGGATATACATTGATGACGGTAGACTCAAGATGATAGGGATTGCGAAAGACATCGAAACACTCGCGGAAAGACGTTCAGTTTTTGCAGAAGAACTTGGACATCATTTCACATCTGTCGGGAATGCTACGGTATGTCATTGCTATGCCGATCGTATATTCATGGACAAGACAGAGCACAAGGCTATGGTCTGGGCAGGGCATTACCTTGTCCCAGAGCGTGATTTAGACGATGCAGTCAAACAAGGCCATATCTCATTGTGGGACTTGGCTGACTATTTCACTGTCACGGAAAAGTTTATGGCGTTCTGTGTCAAGATGTACAAAGGAGACTAACGATGCGTAGGCGTTCTTCATTGGGTAGTATACAGCAGCTCCCTGACAAGCGATACAAAGTCACAGTGACCGTTGGCTACGTCTATACAAAAGACGGTAAGAAGAAGCAGAAACGCCATAGTCGTATCGTGAAGTCTATGCGTGAAGCTAGGGAATTACTACGAGAATACGACAAATCCTCATCGAAAGACTATACACTACAAGAAGTCATCCATATGTACTTCCATGACAAGGATATCAAGATATCCACGCAAAAGACAATAGAGAGTGTGTTTAATACATGCCTGTCCAGTCTATACAAGAGAAATATCGGGTCTATACGAGGGAAAGACATTGACTCTATACTGAGTGACATGGACGCTGCTGACACGACTATGAGAACGAGGTCTACCAAGATACAGTCCCTGTTTCTCTATGCCAAGCACAAGGGAATCATCGAGCATGTCCCTGAATTCAGTGCAAGGGGCAGTATGTTTCATACCAGGACAATGAAGATTCTCCCGTCTGTGAATGAGATACAGCACATCCTAGAGTATGTCCGTGAGCACTCATCGTACCCATATCTATATCACATGATGCTCCTCATCGTGTCCTCTGGAATCCGTGTTGGAGAAGCCTGTGTACTGCAATGGAAGAATATAGACATGGCCAATGACACCATTAGTATCTTAAACACAGTGACGAGGGGACAAACCAACTTTGAACTATCGGATCGTGCCAAGACAGCCAAGTCGATACGAATCATCCCTGTTGAGTATAGCGTACTAGAGATTATCAATGAGATACCAAAGGAAAGCCCATATGTATTCTTTGGGCGCAAGAAGTCCTTTGTCCCTCCTGCGACCATCAATCGTAATGCACGGAAACTCTTTGATGCACTTGGATATCCAAAGCTGCGTATGTACGACCTTAGACATTTCCATGCCACACAACTGCTTGCCAACGGTGTTGATATAAAGACCGTATCGCATCGCCTAGGGCACACATCTCCAATGACTACGCTGAACGTCTATACGCATTACGTAGAGGATAACGACAGGAAAGCTGCTGAGATGATAGGAGATTTAGTGCTAAAAAAGTGCTTAGATACCAGAGATAAGCACTAAAACCCATAGAAACCAGAAAACCCTTATGGCTACAAATATAGTAACCATAAGGGTTTCGTGTTATTCAGATACAGTCATAGATGCTATTAATTATCTAGTAAAAGTAATGACATCGTTCTCGACCTCCTCCACTACTTCAAACAGAGCCTTCGACTTCTGCAGGATCTCCTGGTATTCCTTCTCCGGCACGGAGTCGGCGACGATGCCGGCGCCCGACTGGATGACGGCTGTGTCGTCGTTTTCGATGCGCATCGTGCGCAGGGTGATGCACATGTCCATGTTGCCGCAGAAGTCCATGTAGCCGACCGTGCCCGAGTACGAGTTGCGCTTGACGGGCTCAAGCTCGTTGATGATCTCCATCGCGCGGAGCTTCGGCGCACCGCTGACCGTGCCGGCCGGGAACGTCGCGCGCAGGACATCCATCGGCGTGTAGCCCTTCTTGAGCTTGCCGACGACCTCCGAGACCATGTGCATGACGTGGCTGAAGTACTCGACCTGACGCAGCTTCGTCACATGGACGGTGCCGGGCTCGCTGATGCGGCCGATGTCGTTGCGCGCGAGGTCGACGAGCATCGAGTGCTCGGCGCATTCTTTCGTGTCGCCCTTGAGGTCCTTGGCGAGCGCGGCATCCTCTGCGGCATCGCGGCCGCGACGGCGCGTGCCGGCAATCGGGTAGGTGTAGACCGTGTCGCCCGCGACCTTGACGAGCATCTCCGGTGAGGCACCGACGAGCTTGACAGGGCCGAAGTTGAAGTAGAACATGTAAGGCGACGGATTGACCTGGCGCAGGCGGCGGTAGAAGTGGAAACACGGCTTTGTGATCTTCTCGCGGAACTGGCGCGAGGGCACGACCTGGAAGATGTCGCCGGCGAAGATATGCTCCTTGGCCTTGTGGATGGCCTGCAGGAAATCCGCTGGTGCCTTGCCGAAGCGCTTAAGGAAGTCGACCTTCTCGCGGCGCTTCGTTGCTTCACCGACCTGCGACGCGAGCGGTGCAGCGAGGCGCGCCTCGACCTTGGCGATCTTTTCGGCCACGGCATCGTACGCCTCATTGGCATCGCGCCCCTTCGTGTCAGCCAGGCAGATGAGACGGGCGCTGTTGTGCAGCGCATCGTAGACGACAAGGACGCGGCAGATCATGAACTGACCCAAGAGTTCCTCCTCGCCGATCTCCATGCCGCGCACACGATCGAAGGTCGCGACGATGTCGTAGTTGAGATAGCCGACCATGCCGCCGTTCGCCAATGGCAGCGAGGCATCCTCAACGGCCGGCCTATAGCCCTGCATGTAGGTCTTGATGGTCTCGACCGGCTCGCCCATGATGCATTTCATCAGGCCGTTCTCGTTGATCATGAGCTTGTCCTTGAAGACCTGCAGCCTTGCAAAAGGCTCCGCCCCGATGAAGGAGAAGCGGCCGAACTGCTGATGCGTCGTATCGACAGACTCGAGGATGAAGCCCTTCTTCTCGCCGACGAGCTTATAGTAGACGGAGACGGGCGTGTCGAGATCCATGTTGATCTCCTTGGCGACAGCGATGAGATTCGTCTCCGCCGCCAGTTTGCAGAACGCCTCCCGCGATGGTTTGAGTTCCATGATGATTGCTCCTCTCATGTCACGCATAGGATAGGATAACGGATGCGCGTCAGGCCTTCTTGCCGTACGCCGCATCGAGGGCCTCGCGCATCGCGCCGATAAGCGCCATCGCCTCCGCGAACTTGCCGTCCATGAGGCGCTTGACCACGGCGCTGCCGACGATGACGGCGTCGCTCTTCGCCGCAGCCGCGACGGCCGCCTCCGGCGAGCCGATGCCGAAGCCGACGGCCAGCGGTGTATCCGTGAACTTGCGCGCCTTCTCGCAGACCTTGCCGATCGTCGAGTAGTCGATCTTCTTGACGCCTGTGACGCCGTTGTTCGAGACGCAGTAGATGAAGCCCGTCGCGTCCTTGCACGTCTCTGTCATGCGCGCCTCCGTCGTGCCCGGCGTGATGAACTCCGCCAGATGGAAATCATGCGCTGCGCAGATCTTGCGCATCTCGCCCGACTCCTCATGCGGCACATCCGGCACGATGATGCCGTCCATGCCGGCTGCCTTGAAGTCCGTGACGAACTTCTCGAAGCCGTAGTGGTACATGTTGTTGATGTAGCCCATGCCGATCAGCGGGATGTCGGAGAACTTGCGGATCTCGCGCACAATCTCGAGCTCCTTCTTGAGCGTCATGCCATTCTTCAGGGCGCAGACCGAGGCCGACTGGATGACCGGGCCATCCGCCATCGGGTCCGAGAACGGCAGGCCGAGCTCGATGACATCGGCGCCTGCCTTCTCCGCCTCGCGGACGGCCTTGAGCGTCGTCTCGACGTCCGGCGCACCAGCCGTGATGTAGATGAAGATTCCCTTTTTGCCGGCTGCCTTGAGGTCAGCCATCTTTTTATCCAAACGCGTGCTCATCACTCAATATCCTCCCCAAGAACTTTTGCTACCATCTGTACATCCTTATCGCCGCGGCCCGAGAGCGTGACAACGACCGACTCATCCGGGTGCGTCTGCGGCATGAGCTTGTCGAGATAGGCAAGCGCATGCGAGCTCTCCATCGCCGGGATGATGCCCTCGACCTTCGAGAGGCGCTGGAAGGCATCGAGTGCCTCCTGATCCGTGACTGAGACGTACTTGACAATCCCTTCATCCTTATAATAGGAATGCTCTGGTCCGACGCCCGGGTAGTCGAGGCCGGCCGAGATGGAGTACGCCTCGACGACCTGGCCGTCCGGGTCCTGAAGCAGGTAGCTGAAAGCACCGTGCAGGATGCCCGGCTCACCGGCACCGGAGAGCGTCTTGGCATTGTCCGTCGGCGCCTCGCCGCGGCCGCCCGCCTCAACGCCAAATTTCTTGACGGAAGGATCGTTGCGGAAGTCGTAGAACGTGCCGATGGCGTTGCTGCCGCCGCCGACGCAGGCTAAGAGGTAATCCGGCAGGCCGCCGATCTTCTCGATGGCCTGCTCGCGGATCTCCTCGCCGATGACCTTCTGGAAGTCGCGCACGATGGTCGGATACGGATGCGGGCCGACAGCCGAGCCGATGATGTAATGCGTGTCCGTGATGTTCGTTGCCCAATAGCGGATGGCCTCACTCGTCGCATCCTTGAGCGTGCCCGTGCCGGAGGAAACTGGGATGACCTTCGCGCCAAGCAGCTTCATGCGGAAGACGTTGAGCTTCTGGCGCTCGACGTCGAGCGCGCCCATGAAGACGTGGCACTCCATGCCGAAGAGCGCGGCGACCGTCGCCGAAGCGACACCGTGCTGGCCGGCGCCCGTCTCAGCGACGATGCGCTTCTTGCCCATGCGCTTCGCCAGCAGAGCCTGGCCGAGCGCATTGTTGATCTTGTGAGCACCCGTGTGCAGAAGGTCTTCGCGCTTGAGGAAGATCTTCGCGCGGCCGTAGTACTTCGTGAGCTTGTCGGCATAGTAGAGGTTCGTCGGGCGGCCCGCGTATTCGCGCAGGTACGTCTTGAACTCATTCTGGAAGTCCGGGTCGTCCTTGTACTTTGCGTAGGCGGCCTCGAGCTCGTTGAGCGCCGGCATGACGATTTCCGGCACATACTGTCCACCAAATTTTCCAAATCTGCCCTTCGTGTTCATCTGTGTTCTTCCTTTCTTGCTTTCTTAACTCTATCCTGTACAGCCTGTATGGGAATCAGGCCATATCTCCCTTTTCTTCTTCGCCGGCATTTGCCATCAGGCGCGTCTGCGCGGCGACATCATCGGCGCGGACGAGGCCCTCGCCGACGAGGATGCCATCGCAGCCCGCAGCGCGCAGGCGCTTTGCATCCTCCCCCGTGAAGACGCCGCTCTCACTGATGAGCGTGCGGCTCTTATCCGCGTACGGCAGCAGCTCCATTGTCTGCTCAATCGAGGTCGTGAACGAGACGAGATTGCGGTTGTTGATGCCGATGAACTCCGCCGGCGTCGCGAGTGCCGCCTCCATATCCCTGCGGTCGTGGACCTCGATGAGCGCGTCCATGCCGAGGCTCCAAGCCGTGTAGAGGAAGCGCTTGAGCGTCTCCGGCGTCAGGATACGCGCAATCAGCAGCACGGCATCCGCGCCGAGCATCCGCGCCTCGTAGATCTGGTATGCATCGATGATGAAATCCTTGCGCAAAAGAGGCAGGCTGACCTCCGCGCGGACCTTGCGGAAATCCTCGTTGCAGCCGAGGAAGTGTGGGTCCGTGTGTACGGAGAGCATGCTCGCGCCGTTGTCCTCGTAGATCCGCGCGAGCTCCGTGACGGAGTAGCGGCGGCAGAGCCTTCCCTTCGCCGGGCTCTGGAGCTTGCACTCGGCGATGAGGTTCCAGTCGCGCTCGCGGAAGCGGTGCGTCATCGCGAACGTCCCGCAGGTGAGCGAGCGCTTCACCTCATCGAGCGGCATCTCGCGCTTTGCATTGGCGACGATATCCTTCTTCTTCTCGACAATCTCTGCTAAAATATCCCGCAATTTCAATTCCTCCTGTTGATTTCGTGTACCTGCTCCATGAAGGCCGCGATGCGCGCGGCTGACTTCTCCCGGTTGACTTCGAGGCTGCCGGAGACATCGACGGCAAACGGATGGAAGATCGTATTGACCTCGGCGACGTTCGCCTCGCTGATGCCGCCCGCGATCAGCACGGGCTTCCTGACGGCTGCGACCTCGCGCTTTGCCTGCTGCCAGTCGAAGCACGTACCCGTGCCGCCCGCCGCGCCCTTCTGGTAGGCATCGACGAGGATCATCGCGGCGGGGAATGCATTGGCCGCCTCCGCTGAGAAGCCGTCGCCATAGCGATAGGCCTTGATGACGGGGACTTCTATCTGCTTTGCATAGGCCACATCCTCGTGGCCATGCAGCTGGACAAAGTCGAGATGGCACTGCCTTGCGATGGCGTTGACCAATGCAGGATCCTCATCGACGAAGACGCCGACCGTCTTGACACGCTGCAGCGCCTCCACGATGCGGGCGGCCTGTTGCGGCTCGACGAAGCGATGGCTCCTGCGCCAGAAGATGAAGCCGATAAAGTCGGCTCCCGCCCTTTCGGCCGCTCGGGCTGCCTCGATTGCCTTCATGCCACATAATTTTGCCTTGAGCATCCTTCCATCCCTCACAATCATTCGTTCATTCAGGTTGCATTCACCAAGAATGCAATCAAAAAGCCCCGCCGAGCTCATTGCTCAGCGGGGCGAAAAATCTTCGCGGTGCCACCCGGTCCAAATGGCAAAGCCATTCCTCCATTCCGGTACGGGAAATGCTTCCGATACCGTAGCCCTTTAACGGTGGCGGCCGTCCCAGCCTACTCTCCTCTCGTTCCACGGAAAGGATTTCGGTGAGCTCTCGCAGGACCATTCACATAGCATATCGCGCCGTACCTTGCACCAATCGACGGCTCGCTGTCGGGATAGTGGCTGTGCTACTATTTCCTGTTCGATGATTTCGTGTAACACTGTTAACTTGTTGATGGCTCTTATCTTACTCGTCTTTGAGCGAGCTGTCAAGCCTTTTCTCGAAAAAAATTCTCAGCTGCTCAATCATCCATCATCGGGCCGCCCATCATATCGGGGCCAAGGCCATCGTGCCGACCCATGCCATGCGGGCCAGGGCCGTGGAACTTCTGCAATTCCCTGCGGTCCACGCCGAGCTGGTCTGCGACATCGCCCCAGCGGTTGTTGATCTTCTTGAGGTCGAGGACCGACTGGATGTCCTTATCTGCCGCCTTCGCGAGGATTGCCGCACAGGAGATATCCCACGGCTCATAGCCGTCCTTCAGGAGCTTCAGGGAGACGGCCTCATCGATATCGCCATCCTGGCTCAGGTCCTTGGCTGTCATCTCGATGCGCACCTGCTCCACCTTCTCGCGCGTCACGCCGAGCGATGATTCGATGTCGCGCCAGTCCTTGTCATCCGTCTTGAGCGCCATGACATCTGCGAATGACTTGCCGCTGATCTTAGCCAGCATGGCGGCCCGGCCGATGTCGCGGAAATCCTTCTGCTCATCGAGTGCACTCTTGACCTGCTTCGCATCAACGCCAAACGATTCGGCGATGTGCTGCGCCACCTCGTCCGTTGTCATCTTCGGCGGCTGGCCGTCCGGCCGCTCATCCTGCGTCACACAGTAGCGTGGTCGAAGATCTGTCTTGTCCTGCGACTGTGCCGAGAGCATGCCGAACCCCCCGACCGTCAGCACAAGACCAGCCACGACACCAGCAGCAATCTTACGCTGTGTCCATCTCATATCAATCAACGCCTTTCTATCAGCTGAATCTCTTCTTCTTGATACTTCTATCATACGGAAGGGGATTTAAGTTGACTTTAGCAAGGAATTAGAAATCGAGTAAATTTACCCAGAAACAAGATTTCCGCAAGTTTATTTCAAAAAAACAAGGAAAAAACCATCAGGATGTCGTATAATAATAAATGCAGGTTATTATGGAAAGAGGTGACTAGGATGACGGAACAGGAAATCGAGAAGCTCGTCCAGGACAAACTCAACGAAGCTTATCAGGAAAATGTACCCCCAAAGAAGTTCTTCCTCACGGAGAACGGCCGCGGTGTCGTCGATGGCGGTGACATGTACAACTCGGTCGTCGAGGATGTCCTTCGCATCGTGCAGAAGGCCATGACGGAAACGCTCAAGGCTGCGCTCAAGAAATAAGGCATGAAAAAACCGGCAGGAACAGCACCTGCCGGTTTTTTCATGCCTTATTCGATTCTCGTTTATGCATCTTCTTCTACAATCCGGACGCCCCATGGTCTCAGCGTGAGGGCGTTGCCGTCTTCGACGCGCCGTCCTGTCGTCAATTCCTTGGCCGCCCTGCCCGCATACGCGATGCTCTGCTCCGTATCCGAATAGTTCAGGTAGTACGTCAGGCGATGGCCTGCCGCGTTATAGCCCGTGCGGATGATGCGCGGGAACACCGCATCATAGGGCCGGATGGCGGGCAGTGCTTTCGCGATGACGGCCCGCACGAACTGCTCGAGATGCACTGGCGAGAAATAGCAGCCGAGATACCAGGCCTTGCCTTTGCCATACACATTCTCCGTGACGGCCGCATACGGCTGCCAGGCAGGATTGTCGTACGAAGCCAGCACCTTGGCCGTCGTCGGCATCAGGAGTTCCTCCCAAGCAGAGCAGGTCGCGCCCGACAGGCTGTTCTCGCCCCAGAGTCTCATGTCAGGGGTATCCGTGAACTCCTGATAGCGCAGGCCGAAGACCTCCGTCAGATGATGCGGCTGGTCGTCGTGCCAGACCTTTACATTCTCGTCCGTAAAGCCCGTCTTGAAGGTGGCTAGCAGATGGCCGCCATCTGCCACGTACTGCTTGAGCGCATCTAAGAGCGCCTCCTCCGCCGTGTAGAGCGCGGGAACCAGGACGAGGTCATACGCTTGGAAATCGCGCGTCGTCGGCGGCAGGAAATCACATTCGATGTTGCTGCGGTAGAAGGCATCGTAGAGCCAGCGCATGACATCGTTGTACTTGAAGTCGCGCTTGCGCAGCACGTCGCCGATCGGGTGATGCTCGAGCGCCGAGAGCGCCTCATTGCTGACGAGCATCGCCACGCGGTTCTTCTTACGCAGGCCCTGCAGGTGCGTACTGAGGCGCGCCATCTCGCGCCCGACTTCCTGCACTTCCCGGTAGATGCGGCCTGGCTTGAGGTCATGCGAGAGCACGCCCTTCCAGTACGTTTCCCACGAATTGTGCAGGGAATGCCAGTGCCAGTACATGACGCCGCAGGCGCCGCTGGCCAGATGGCTGAACGCCTGCAGGCGAAGCTGCCCCGGGTACGGCGTCCACTGCGGGAAGCCCTGCGCCTCCGTCTCGACGACGAGATAATTCTTCTGCTTGAGGGAGCGGCTGATATCGCCGCCGAAGGCGATCTCCGTGCCCGTCAGGGCCGACTGCGTCGGGTGGTAAATGTCGACGCCCGCAAGGCTCACGGCCTCCGCACACTGAAAGTGGTCGACCTGCGGCTGCAGGCCGAACGACCAGCCGCGCCACGCGTAGTCGAAGTTCTGCGTGATGAACTGGCCCTCACGCAGGTACTCCCGGACGATCCCGGCCTGCCACAGGAGGAATTCCTTGACCGTTGTGCGGCGGAATTCATCAAAGGCCGAGGCGAGGCTCGCATTGATCGTGCCGCGCACATCGGGGAAATCCTCCCAACTGTTGATGCGGTTGCTCCAGTAGTTGAGGCCGAAGGCGCGGTTGAGCGCCTCCAGACTGCCGAAGCACGCCTTGAGCCAGTCGCGGAACGCCCGCTGTATCCGCTCATTTGCATTGCCGTAGTACTTCGTCTCGTTGTCGAGCTGATAGCCGATGATAGAGCGGCGATCCCTGACGTGCTCCATCAGGGCGCGGATCATCTCTTCGGCACAGGCGCGGTAGTACGGATGGCCGATGTCCATGTTCTGGCGTCTGCCGTAGAGCTCATGGCCATGGTCGAGCACCGCGCCATTGCGGACGGGGCCGGCCTCCGGCACGAGCAGGACATCGGGGCACTCCCGCGCCATCCACGTCGGGATGGCGTAGGTCGGCGTGCCGACGATGACCTGCAGGCCGTGCGCCTCCGCCGCATCGAGCGCGCGGTCGACATGCGAGAAATCGAAATGGCCGCGCTCCGGCTCCATCGTGCCCCAGGTCGATTCGGCGATGCGGATGGTATTCATGCCCGCTTCCTTGATGAGCTTCATGTCTTCCGCCAGCCGCTCACACGGCATGTACTCGTCGTAGTACGCCGCACCGTAGAGAATGGGATGGACAGGATGTTCTTTCATCGTTCAACGCTCCTTTCTCAGCGCGTCACACTGCGGATGGAGAAGATGCAGAGGCTCGCGATCAGCGCGAAGACCATGGAGACCACGAAGACGCCGGAGAAGCCGATGATGCCGATTGCTGCTGCGGCGATGACCGGGCCGATGGCCTGCGGCAGGGAGTTGCCGACATTGTAGATGCCGAGGAAGAAGCCGACGCGGTCCTTGTCCGGGATGACCTGCAGGTTGAGGTAGTTGTCGAGCGAGTTCCAGAGGCCCATGCCGATGCCCGCGCAGAATGCGTAGATGGTGACGCCCGTCATGTCGTGGAAGAGATAGAGTGCCAGTGCGCCGAGTGCCAGGAAAAGAGCCGAGCAGGCGACAGGCAGCTTGAGGATCTTGAACTTATCGGCAATCGGTCCGGCGAAGAAGCCCATGAAGACGCCGATGAAGAACATGATGGAGTTGACGAGCTGGATGCCCGACTGCGTCTGGTCGCCGAGCTTCAGGAAGTCCGTCATGATGTAGAGGATGTAGCCCGTGATGGCGAAGTTGCCGATGCCGAGGAAGACCTTGCCGATGAGAGCCAGATAGTAGTCACGGCCGATGTGCCATGCTGGGAAGACCTGGCGCAGGCTGTCCATCGAGAAGGAATAGTGCTGCTTCTCCTCGCGGGCCTCCTCTTTCTCATTGAGGTTCGACGGCTCATGGACGAGCAGCGTGGCCAGCAGCACGCCGATGAAGGTGATGACACCGAAGATGATGAAGCCGAGGCGGAACTGGCCGAGGAACATCGCACCGATGACATTGAAGCCGTTGTTGCCGAGCGCCATGCCGAGGCCGCCGTACGCCGACGAGGCCTTGCCCTTGTGCTCATCTGCCGCAAAGTCCAGCCAGGCAACCATCGGGGCCACGATGAAGTTCAGCGCGACCTGGCCGATGCTCCAGCAGACGAGCAGCATGGCCACGCCTTCCGAGAAGGCCGCACCGATCATCGAGAGCATGAAGAAGAAGGCACCGCCGACAATCCACGGCGCGCGCTTGCCGAAGCGCGAATGCGTGTTGTCCGAGAGCGCGCCCGCCACCATGTTCGAGATGGCCGAGATGATGCTGCCCGTCGCCGCGAACAGCGCGAGCATGGCGACCTTATTCTCAGCATCGAGTTCCTGCAAGAGCGCTGGCAAGAACAAGCCCAGCATGACGATATACGGTCCCAGCCAGCTTGCCGGGCCGATGATCAGCGCCGGTACCAGGCGCTTGATGGAAATGATGACTTTCTGACTCATGATGAACTCCCCCTATATTCTCTCTTATTGATTTGCTTGATCTGACTTGACCTGATAATAGAAAAACTCCGCCTGTGAATCGTGCTGATAGGCATCGACACTGCCGATGAAATTGAAGAGTGCCGTAAAGCCCCCGATTTCGCCCGGCTCGCCATTGACCCCCTCGTCTGAGAGGTACGAGACATCGCAAGCATCCGCGATGGCCTGCCACTCAGCGCCCTCATCGAGGCGGTAGAAGGCCTGCGCCTTGCCGTAATGATACTGCCAGCGCAGCTCTGGCACAGCCCCATCGGGAATCCGCACCGTGTCAAAGTCAAAGGCGATGCGCTGCCCGAGCTTCGCCTGCAGGATGGAAATGACGCGCTGGTCCTCCTTGTCACTGAGGCCGACATAGGCGTAGATCCAGTTGTTGGAATCGTAGTAAAGGCCGCCTCCCGCCGTTTGTGAATAGTGCACGGGATGGAAGTCCAGCTTCGTCTGCAGCTGGTACGAGAACGACGTCGCGCGCGTCGCGAGGATGGACGGGTCGTTCTGCGAGAAGAAGGACTCGCGGCCACAGAGTACGAGGTGCCCATGCTGCACGCTGACCCATGACAGATCGGGCTGATGGTACGGCGCCATGAACTTCTTGCTGAGCACCCCCGACGAGAAAGCGTCGTAGACATCGTCTTCCTGCGCATCTCGCGGCTCTGATGGCTGGCTGCACGGTGCCTCTGTCGTCATCTTGGCGACATTGGAGCCGTCCGCCAGCTCCAGCCAGCCGTCCTCCGTCCAATGCATCTTCTGCAGGGCCGTCTCGCGCCCCAGCGGGTTGAGCTTCGTGCCGGGCAGCGGACGCGCCATCAGATGCGCGATGTACCACTCATGTTCCGGCGTCTCGACGAGCGAGCCGTGGCCGGCTTTCTGCATCAGCGATTTCGGATTGTACATCTCAAAGTGGCCGGCATCCGGATCGCCGAGAGAGAACAGGTGACGCGGCGACGACGTCAGGATGGGCTCCCCCGTCGGATTCGGCTCATACGGGCCGAAGATCTTTTCCGCGCGCCCCATCTCGACGCCGTGAGCATAGCCCGTGCCGCCTGAGGCTGCCAGCATGTAGTAGTACGCTCCATGCTTGTAGATCTGCGGCGCTTCGACACAGCCGCGCGTCGTGAAGCCGTTTGTGATACGGTGCCAACCATCCACGAGCTTGCCTGTCCGCAGGTCGACTTCCGCCATGACGATGGTGCCCGGTGCCTGATAGCCGCTGCGCGTCTCCCACTCGAGGATGGCGAGATAGTGATGGCCGTCCTCGTGATAGAGCGACGGGTCAAAGCCGATGGAAGTCAGGTAGACGGGGTCCGACCACGGCCCCGTGATATCGTCGGCCGACATCGCGTAGCTCTCCGCATTGAACTCGCGTCCCGCCATGTTCTTCATGTGGCAGAAGACCAGCCAGTACTTCTTCGCCTGTGCATCGTAGGAGAGATGCGGCGCCCAGATGCCCGCCGGCGTGTGCGTGCCGCGCAGATTGACCTCTGTCCCCTTGAGCACATGTGTCAGGAGTTCCCAGTCCGCAAGATTCCTTGAGTGGTAGATGGGGATGCCCGGCAGCCAGTGGAAGGTGGACGTCGCCAGATAGTAATCGTCGCCGACGCGCAGGATACTCGGGTCCGGTGCCATGCCCGAGATGATTGGATTACAGATGATGCCCATATACGTATGACTCCTTTCTCGAGAAATCAGATGAAAATCATTTCACACTGCGTGCGTTCCTGTGCACGCCTTATCTTTACGATTATCATAACGAAAAAACAGGACGCATTCTATAAAAAACGCGTCCTGAATATAAGAAATACGGTATCGATCATTATTCTTTGTATTTATTCCGATAGATTTTTGGCGTCATCCCCATGTACTTGCGAAAGACCTGTCCGAAATGACTCTGTGACGAGAACGATAGATACGAACTGATGACATTGATGGGATAATCCGTATAGCGCAGCAGGTCTGCTGCCTGACGGGCCTTCTCCTGCAGGATGTACTCCTTGAGCGGCACCCCCGTGATCTGCGAGAAATGTGCCGACAGATAGTCCGTCGACAGCCGGAAGGCCTTCGCGATGCCGTTCAGGCGCAGGGGTTCCTGGATGTGCTGCTGGATATACGTCTTGCAGCGTGCCGTCAGGTCGTCATCGCGCCTGGCCTGCCGCAGTTTTGCCACCTCTGCTGTGTAGTAGAATTCTGCCTCTCGCGCCACCCTGTCGACTTCCTCTTCCGTCTGCAGTTTCTCGATCTGCTGCGCATAAGCATCTTCAATCGTGAAGGATGTCTCGGGGTCCATGCCGCCGCGGATGGCCGCCCGTGAGGCCAGCGTCAGGATGACGATGCCGATGTTCTTGGCCGAGCGCAACGGGTCATCTGCCAGCTTCCCCGTCATCGTGCCCGTCCGCTTCTCCGCCAAGGCCCTCTTGAGCGCCTCACGGTCTCCCTGCTCGATGCTCAGGCACTCGCGCTGTTCCTGGTCATACGGATTGTGCGGCAGCTCCATTTCCCGCCGCTCCATGTTGATCTGCGAGATCTTCCGCTGGATATCCCGCCGCATCTGCTCCCGTTTCGACACATTCCCATCCCACAGCATATGTTCCCCTCATTTCTATGGTGTGTTCTCTTGTATTATTGATCGTAATGCTCCAGGAAACTGTGCTCCTCGCCCGCCTGCTTGTACTTCAGGACGGTGTCGAGGTTGACGTTCTCGAGTGCGTGGAAGATATTGCCCGGGACCTGGCTGTTCGTCTCAGCGAGCTTCGCGATGAGCTTCTTGACCTCGAGGCGCTTGGAATCCGTCGTGCCATCCGTATGGCAGGTCGAACACGTCTCGGTGAACTTGCAGGCACACTGGATGAAGTAGAGGCCGTTGTCGTCGCGCCAGCGCTTGATGTCCGCCTCGTGGATGTAGTAAAGCGGCCGGATGAGTTCCATGCCGGGGCAGCTCGTGCTCTTGACCTTCGGCATCATCGTGCGGATGGCGCCGGAGTAGAGCATGCTCATGAGATTCGTCTCGATCACATCGTCGAAGTGATGGCCGAGCGCGATCTTGTTGCAGCCGAGCGCGCGAGCCTTGCGGTAGAGGTAGCCGCGGCGCATCTTGGCGCAGAGATAGCACGGCGACTCCTCCACATGGAAGACCGACTCGAAGATGTCCGTCGAGAAGAAGGTCAGCGGCACGTGCAGGAGCTTCGCGTTCTCCTCGATGATGCGGCGGTTCATCTCGTTGTAGCCGGGGTCCATGCAGAGGAAGACGAGCTCAAACGGGAACTTGTTGTGGCGCTTGAGGTCCTGGAAGAGCTTCGCCATGAGCATCGAGTCCTTGCCGCCCGAGATGCAGACGGCAATCTTGTCGCCGGGGCGCACGAGCTCGAACTTGCAGACGGCCTCGACGAATTTGCTGTAGATCTTGTGCTTGTACTTCTTGCGCAGGGAGTTCTCGATGCGCTTGAGGCGCTCCGAATCCTCAGCCGCCTCAGCCGTCTCGCGTTCCAGTTTGCGCTGCAGCCAGAGCGAGTAGCCGCCCTGCAGTGAGACGGCCGCATAGCCCTGCTCGCGCAGATTCTGCGCGAGGCCAAGACTGATCTTGCCCCACATGCAGATGCAGACGATGAGCCTTTCCTCCGGCAGGTCGTAGCCGCCCTGCTGCAGTTCCAGAGGATTGAGGTTCTGCGCGCCCGGCAGCGAGCCGCGCTCAAACGCCACCTCATCGCGGATGTCCACGAGATAGACCTCGTCCGGGCTCAGCTCTGCCAACTCCTCCACCGTGATTTCCTGTTTCATCTTCCAATCGTCGATAATAGCGGTCATATTGCTTGCAATCTTCCCTTTCATTTATTATTGGTCAAAGTCCGTGACAATCTGGTCCTCTTTGCGCTTCTTGGCCAGATACATGTAGTGGTCCGCACGCGAGACAATGGACTTGACAGTATCGTCGTCGCGCACCACCGTGATGCCGATTGATGCGCGGCAGGATATGGTCTTCCCATCTTCCGTTACTTCACAGTTATGGGCAATCTTCAAGAAGCGTTTTGCTGCGCCCTCGATGTCCTCCGGATGCCTCAGGTGCAGCAGGCCCACGAATTCGTCACCGCCCCAGCGGCAGAACTTGTCGGCCTTCCTGCCGTACTTGCGCAGGGCAATCCCGAACGCGCGCAAGAGGTCATCGCCCGCTGCATGGCCATACGTGTTGTTGATGTCATGGAAGTTGTTGACATCGGCGAAGAGCACGGCAAACGGCTGCCCCGTCCGCCGGTAGATCTCCATCGCCTCATCGATGCAGACCTCCATGAATTTCCGCCCGGGCAGGCACGTCAGCGGGTCGCGCGTCGCCGTCTCGTAGATGGCCTTGATGAGGCCCTGGTCGTAATTCGCATCCGTCAGCGGCACGAAGAACGAGACGAGCTCCTTGACCTCCCCATTCTCGTCGGCCAATGGCACCAGCGTATTGCGCAGCAGGATGTCCTTGCCATCCTTGCGCCGCATGAACATCTCGAGCGTCTTGGCCTTGCCTGTCGCATAGGCGACGATGGCCGGGCAATGCGCACCGATACGGCTACTGTTCGTGAACGAGCAGCCGAGCGGCATGTCCACGCAGCGCTTGCCCCGCATCTCCTCCGCCGAGAAACCCAAGAGCTTCTCCGCCGTAGGATTCCAGTACAGCACCGTGTGGTCCGGCCGCAGCACATAGCAGCCAATCGGCATGGCATCCATCAGCGTCTTCAGCATCCGGTTGCCCTCCCCGAAGCCTCCTGCCACGCCCTGCAGCATATCCACGCGCCCCGGTTCCGTTGGATGTGCCTCTATTTTTTCCCCCGAAATATCGTCCATGATATTGCCTTTCTGCGTATCCGTTCTCAGCACCGCTTCGCCAGCTTCTCGTCGAAACGGTCTTTCTGTCTTTCTATCTCCATTCTACTAGGAATCAGAGAGATTGACAACACACAAAAAATCCCACCGGCCAATGACCGATGGGATCTGTATGTTCGTGTAAAGCGAGCGATTAACGCTTCGAGAACTGGATAGTTTGATTGATTGGTATCCATCAATATACAACGCTCTCGCCATCGGCTGGCATATCGTAATTCACGACGCCACGAGAAGCCAGGCGGCCGCGCATCACATGGCGAGTGATGGATGCATGAGCAACATTGTCCATATGCGTGATATAGAGTCTGGCATCAGGAGCTGCAAGCGACACATTCCAGACATCTTCATCCCCCATGATCAGACGGCCATTCTCGAGAGTCTCCGCTGCACAGGCATTGAGGGCGATTACTCCTGGTCGGAATTTCTCAATGGTTGCAGCGACTTCCTCATACCAGATGGTATCGCCAGCAAGATAGAATGTCTTTTCGTCTTTTGCTTCAAAGAGGACGCCCATGGCATTCCCGCAGGGGAGGTAGGTGCCGTGGAGAGCGGGAACCTGACGGATGCTGGCATCTCCTATTTTCATCCATTCTTTCGGAAGGATGGTGATCTCCTGAAATCCAGATTTCTTCAGGACAACCGCATCTTCTTCGTTCTGGCAGAGAATGGGTACAGCCTTATCGAGTGGGGCGCCTACAGTACCGTCGGCGAAAGAAATGTCAATGTGGTCCGGATGGAGGTGCGTGACGATAACGCAGTCGACATCTTCCAGGATTTCTTCTGTAGACATGGGAAGGTCATAGAACGGCATCGGCAGATGCTCCTTCACCTGGTCAGGGATATGGTAGGGATGCCCGGGCACGTCGGCGAAAGTGAACATGTGGCTCGGGGAAAGCCAGGGATCGATGAGAAACGTCTTACCGGCATATACTAAGCGGTTAGTCGCGTTGCGGATCTGTGTGATTTTCATAGTATGCAAAACCTCCTCGTTCTTTATATGCCTCATTATAGCGGAGTCATGACACAGGGAAAAGAAGATAAAGAGATGATTGAAGCAACTATATAGTTGCGCTATAATGAACACAGGAGGTGCTCTATGAATCAGAAACAGCTTCAGTATTTCGTAACCGTCTATCAGACACAGAACATAAAGACAGCCGCAGACAGGCTATTTGTCTCAAGGCAAGGCGTGAGCAAGGTAATCCGTCTGCTTGAGGAAGAGCTGGGGCAGCCGCTTTTTGTACGCAGCATAAAAGGAGTCATGCCAACAGACTACGCAACAATCCTGCTGCCTCATGCAAAACGTCTCCTAGAGGAATACGACGCCATATGCGGCCTCCACACGCTCGCAGCGCAGTCAAAAAGTGTGGTCACCATTCATGCACTCGACCATGTGCTCGCCTATCTTGGTGCGCCCCTGATCAACGACTTCCATGAGGCGTATCCTTCCATCATTCTCAGCATCGTAGATACGACAGATGCCATGGCTCTAGCCGCATTGACGGCGCAGCAATGCAACTTTGCCATCGTAACGGGGCCGCTGGACGAGACGCGTTTTGAGGGAATCCCCCTCTTTTTCAGCAATTACAGTGTACGGATGCACAAATCACATCCTCTGGCGAAAAAAACATTTCTGACCTATGACGACCTAGACGGTCAGACTATCATCAGCAAAGGCCGTGCCTATGACTGCTTCCGCCACAATATCGACCAGCACATCCTCGTGCCCGGCCGACAGATCCACATCCTTGCGGAAACGGCTGATGAAAACATCATCCGCGCGTTTCTCCTTGAAAACAAGGCCATCAACATCGGCTACGACTATGCGGATGCCCTATACCCACATCCAGATATCGTGAGCCGAAGACTGAAAGCAGAAAATGGCGGGCAGATGATCTATCTCGTAGCAAACCTGCAGGTCCGCACGACAAAGGCAAGCCGCCTTTTCCGTGACTTTCTTTTAGAGTGGATACATAAAAAAAATCCCACCAGCTGATGCTGATGGAATCTTGTGTGCTCGTGTAAAGCGAGTGATCAACGCTTCGAGAACTGGATGACGCCGAAAAGCCCTTATTTTGATGCGCAGCATCTCGATCAGGCTGTCCTGTGTCTTGCGATTGCCGAGGTACAGCATGACGACATTCAAGAGAATGTACTGCCACTGCTCTGCGCGATACTACAATACCCTTACAAGCTCGTCATTACTCCTACGCTGCGCGTGCTGAGGGGCAGCCTTTGCTCCTGCCGCGACGTAGCCAATAGGCAACAACAGCAAAGGCACTTCATTCAGTTCCAGCTGGAAGGCATCCGCCGTCTTCGTCACCGGGAAAAAGTTCACCCAGCAGGACCCGATGCCAAGATCCCAGGCTTCCAGCATCATATGAGTGGCCACGATGCTGGCATCCTGTTCACCCGCACGGATGCTGTGCTCAAACGGGTTGACCCATTCCTCATCCTTGCGCACCGTCACCATCAGCACGACCGGCGCGTTGAACGCGCAGCGAGTCAGCCCCCGGATCTTCTCCAGTGCTTCCGCGCTCTGCAGCACATACACCCGATAAGGCTGGTAGTTATGCCCCGTCGGAGCAATGCGCCCGGCTTCCAGGATAGCATCCAACTTTTCCTTCTCAATGGGCTTGTCGCTGAATTTCCGTACCGAATATCTAGACTTAGCCAAATCCATAAATGCCATGTTCATCAACCTCCTATTCATTATCTATCCTAACTTAGTTTCACTCAATCATCAAGTCTTATCTGTCGATCATAGTTTTCGATCCAGTCCTGACTTCTATGGTCGAATGTCCGAATATCGATATGATCGCCATAAATATACAGCGAATTCGTCCAGATATGTTTCCTGTCCATATCGCTATTGTGTATATTCATGATCCGCGAGCCATACATATTGATTTCTGGAGCCGCAAAGCTGTCATTTGTAGCCGGTGTATGCGTATGTCCCGAAATCCAGAGACGCACTTGCGGATTGGACATGAGCAAATCATGCAGCTCATTGACCGGTTGAGCCACGGTCGATTTCTTGTTCACCGAGTTGTTATAGTTCAGCAACGTCCCCATGAGTGGTCCATGGAAGAATATCAGCGTAGATTGCGGGTGCTCTGTCAAATCGTTCTTTAGCCAGGCGAACTGTTCAGCACCTATCTGCGTAGGCAATGGCCCCTCTGTCGCCAAGAATATCAGATGACATCCGCCAAGCTCAAGACTGTAATAGGGTTTCGAAAGTTGCCAGAACTCGCAGAAATGCTGCAACTTGCGCCGCCTGGATTCGGCATCACCTTTCACGAGCTTGCCGTTCTCATTCGGTTCATCCTCATACAGAATCTCATGATTGCCATCGATGACGTACAGTGGCACCTTGACACTTGAAAAATACTGACGAATGAAATCATACTCACTCGGGATACTATAGCGGGCCACGATATCGCCCACAACCGCTATGCTATCGACATCCGGCCAGGAATTTATATCGGCTATGGCGCGCAGTTTAGCCGCTACGATAGCCTGACGCTTCGCTTTGTCCGGATGCTTCTCCACGCGCACCGGCAGATGTGGATCACCGAGCACAACGAGACGTTTATAGGCACGCTCGCTCCCCCGCACTGGCATCCAAGATTGCCACGGCCACAAATACAAGGCTCCAGCTCCCAATAGTGCTCGTTTTATGAATGTACGCCTGTTCATCATGCATCTATCCATCTCCCCCACAAGTGATAAGACAGTAGTTTACCACTAAGCAGCTACTTCATCATCCCACGCCAATGTCTGCGAAGCCTCCAACTTTTATCAATTATACCATACCGTCTTTTAGACGTACAACCACAGCTGTGAAAAGCTGCGACTCTTGCAGGATAAAGTTTTTTGTGTTATGTTGGCGATATAACGTACGATTTGGAGTGATATAAAATGAATAAAAGCCAGCTACATGGTGAGCCAGGACGGTCTGGCAAAGGCTTACGGGGAGCGCTAACAGGCCTGCTTGGAGCAGCGTTGCTATGTATTCCTGTGCCAGCATTGGCCTGTACGCTTTATGCGGCGCAAGGAACGGCTGTGGCAGACGGCGGTACGATAGCAGCAAAGAACCGCGACTGGCGGCCGCAGGAACAGTCACTGCATCTATCGGAACCTCGCCAGCCAGGCGGTTATCGTTATTATGGTCTCTATGGTGGGCCGTTCGAGCGTCATCAGCTGCGTGGCGGTGTCAATGAGGCGGGACTCGTGGCCTATTCGGCGGCAGTCAGCTCGGTGACGAAGAAGCAGAAGGCCGCAGCTGCTGAAGCTCATCCGCCGGTCCAAGGAACACTGCGCAAGGTGCTGGAGCGCTATGCAACGGTCGAGGAGGCGGTGCAGCATCCGGAACTATTCCAGGGCGTGCGATTCGTCATGCTGGCTGACCGCAGTGAGGTCGCCTGGATAGAGGGCGGGCTGGACGGAGAAGTGCGCATAGAGAGGCGTCAAAATGGCGTCCTGGCCCATACCAACCACTATCTGATCGCCGATCTGGCGGCGCAAAATGAGAAGTATTATGAGAGCAGCCATAAACGCTATGACCGGGTCATGGAACTACTTCAAGCACAGAAACAATATACACTCGCTGATTTCATTCGCATCGGCGAGGATCAGACCGCCGGTCCGGTCAATTCGCTATGGCGTACAGGCGATGAGACGAGTCATACTCAGACAGTGGCTCAAATGGTAGTCTGGCTGCATCCGGACGGAGATTTCACGGTCTATGTGAAATACCGGGCCGCAGCTGACGATGCCGGACATGAGCAGACGGTCCAACTCACGAAACAGGAGATATTCGACAGTACTGCGCAACAATGAACGCAAAAAATCCCGCCAGCCGTAGCTGACGGGATTTTGTATGTTCGTATGCAACGAGCGATTAACGCTTCGAGAACTGGGAAGCCTTGCGGGCTTTCTTGAGGCCGTACTTGCGGCGCTCTTTCTCGCGCGGGTCGCGCGTAACGAAGCCAGCCTTCTTGAGGGCCGGACGGAGCTCTGCGTTCATCTCCATGAGAGCGCGCGTGATGCCGTGGCGGATTGCGCCAGCCTGGCCCGTGACGCCGCCACCAGCAACGTTTGCGATGACGTCGTACTTATCAACCGTCTCCGTGAGGTTCAGCGGCTGACGAACGATGAGTTCGAGAGTCTTGAGACCAAAATACTCTTCCATGTCACGACCATTGATCGTGACTTTGCCCTCGCCTGGAACCAGACGAACACGGGCAACGGACGATTTTCTGCGGCCAGTGCCGTAGTAGATGACTTCTGCCATGTGTTATGTTCCTCCCTTTCCAGATTAGCGGATGTTCAGCTCAAGCTTCTTCGGCTTCTGAGCTGCATGCGGATGCTCCGGGCCAGCGTAAACGCTGAGCTTGCGGTACATCTGAGCGCCGAGACGGTTCTTCGGCAGCATGCCCTTGATTGCATGCTCGAGAACGCGCTCCGGGAAGCGCTCCAGCATGTGGCCAGCCGCCGTGAACGTCGTGCCACCCTGGTAGCCGGAATGACGGAAATACGTCTTATCCGTGAGTTTCTTACCCGTGAATTTTACTTTCTCTGCATTGATGACGATGACGTAATCACCCGTATCAACGTGCGGAGTAAAGGTCGGTTTATTTTTACCGCGAAGAACTTTTGCGACTTCAGCTGCGAGGCGGCCGACAGTCTGGCCTTCAGCGTCTACAACGTACCATTTGCGCTCGATATTGGATGCATTTGCCATAAACGTTGTCTTCATGCGATTTCCCCCCTAGAGTTTTTTCAGTATCAATTTTCCATGTTGTATGATGTATTGAAACAGGCTTCCGGGGCTAATGGAAACGCTCGTCCGTGACATCACATAGAACTATTCTAAAGAAAAGTCCCGAGAAAGTCAAGGGATTTTTCTCCGAAAAACAAATTTAATCCACAGGTTCCTGTGTATACTTCAGGTGGCCCGTGCCGTTGATGAGCTCGACCGTCGTGCCGTGCTCGGTGTAGGTCACGATGTTGACGGCCGTGTTGAACTGGCGGATGGTCCAGACGTACTGGAGATCCATGTGCAGGGCCGCCGTCAGGATGGTGCGCAGGATGGCGCCGTGCGCGAAGACGGCGACGGTCTGGTCGGGATGACGGGCCACGATCTCCTCGATACAGGCGAGCGCGCGCTCGCGGAGCTTCGGGAAGCTCTCGCCATGCGGAATCTCGAGGACATCGGGATGCTGGAAGAAGTTCTCGAGGGCGTCGGGCCACTTGGCGACGATTTCGTCGTACGTCAGTCCCTCCCAGTCGCCGAAGTTGAGCTCACGCAGCTCCGGGCGCGGCTCGACCGTCAGGCCGAAGCGGTCGGCGACGCAGCTGGCCGTCTTCATCGCGCGCGCGAGGTCGCTCGAGTAGACGGCCTCGATCTTGTCAACCGGGAAATGTGCCGCGAGCTTCTCGGCCTGCTCGATGCCGAGTGGCGAGAGCGCGACATCCGTCTGGCCCTGATAGCGGCCGAGCACATTCCACTCGGTCTGGCCATGGCGGACAAAAATGATCTTTGTCATAAGAATCTCCAATCTATTTTATCTCTATATCAAGATACAGCATCAGTCATCTGGTCAAAGCTGCGCCAGGCGGCGAGCAGTGCCTCATTCTCCTCGCGCGTGCGCACAGCGAGGCGCAGGAATCCCCCGGTGAGCCCCGGGTAATGCTGGCAGTCGCGCACGAGGATATGATGCGCCCGCAGATACGTTACGAGCCGTTCCGCCCGCCCCGCAGGCAGCTTCACGAGGATGAAGTTGACACTCGGCGGGAAGACCTTGACATCGTGCAGAGCGGCCAGCGTGGCAGACAGTCTCTCCTTCTCCTCTTTGACGAGCGCACGCGTCTGCTGCTGGTAGGCCGTGTCGGCGAGTGCCGCCACGCCCGCGGCCTGCGCGAGCACGTTGACGTTCCAGACGTCTTTGGCCGCCTCCATCGCCTGCAGCAGCTCCGGGCTGCCGATACCGAAGCCGAGCCGCAGGCCGGGCACGGCGAAGAACTTCGTCAGCGAGCGCACGAGGAAGAGATTCGGCAGCCGTTCCTGGCGCACGGTAAAGCGCGCCTCGTCCTCGCGGAAGTCGAGGAAGGACTCGTCGATGACGAGCTGTGTGCCGGACGGCAGCAGCTTTTTCGCGAGGTCTGCGATGGCCTCGCGCTCCACGAGCGTGCCAGTCGGGTTGTTGGGGTTGCCGAGCACGATGCAGTCCGCCTGCACGCGCTGCGCCTCCTCGGCGAGGAAGATTAGGTCCGGCTCAAAGCCCGCCCGCTCCTCGAGCGGGCTGTACGACACGGCAGCACCAGCGGCATGCGCCGCCCGCTCGTACTCGCTGAAGGCAGGAACGGGCAGGAGGACGCGCTTCGGCCGCGTGACGAAGGTGTAGAGGTAAAAGAGCTCCGCCGCGCCGTTGCCGAGGATGAAGTCTCCCGGGGCTCTGTCGTAGTGGGCAGCAAGTGATGCCCGGAGTTCACGCGCCCTCGGGTCCGGATAGTGGATGGCCGCATCGATGTGCGCGAGGATGGCCTCTTTCACGCGCGGCGAGAGGCCGAGCGGATTGATGTTGGCCGAGAAGTCGAGCCACGGCTCTCCATCTGCCGTCGGCTCGTAGACATTGCCGCCATGGACAAAGCGCGGATCTTCCTGCATCATATCTCTTCCTTTCATAGTATCTCTATGCCGCCGCTGCGCATCAAAGAGATGCCGAGGCACTCGAGCTCGGGGAACTGCTGCGCAAGCTTTGCCGAGCGGTACGCTATCGCATCGTGCGCCAGCTGTGATGGCCAGATGACGCCGATGACTGTGCCGCTGTGCGCGGCGACGAGGCCCAACGCTCCGCAGGCGCGCGCCTCTTGCAGCAGCGCCTCGAACGCGTCTTTTGGCAGGATGGCCTGATTCCAGCGCGCGCTCTGCGTGGCGGCCTCGGCCAGACGGCGCTCGCCCTGCGCCAGCGCCGCGAGCAGCGGCTCCCACGGATGCGCCTCCTGCCCCATGGCCTCTGCATGGCAGGCCGCCGTGTCGACCGTGCCGCCCGTGTCGAAGATGGTCAGCTGCGGATAGGAAAGACTGCGGTATGTCCGCTGCACGCGGCCCGTCACCTGATTGAGACAGACAATGCCCGGCATGAAGACGGCATCCGTCGGCTCGACCTGCACGGCGAGCCGCAGGATAGCCTCGGGGGCGAGCGGCTGCCCGAGCGCATGCGAAGCCGCCGCGAGGACCGCGGCGATGTCTGCGCTCGACGAGGCCATGCCCTTGCCGCGCGGCAGTTCCGACGTCAGGCGCATGCCAAAGGGAAGCTTCTCGATGTCTGCCCCACGCAGGTAGAGCTGCAGGGCGCGGCGCGATTTCTCGCCGAGGCCGACGAACCCCGACAGCGTGACAGAGGCCCGCACCGTCGTATAGCGCGCGATCGGGCAGGTCACGAGAAACGGCCCTCCCGCGTGCCAGCCCTGCAGGAGCTCGCCGCAGGAGCCCGGCACGCGCACGGTCACGTCCTTCACATCGGTCGCTCTCATCGCATCACATCCAAAGGAAGCAGTCCATGCGGTCAAACGGCAGGACGGCGAAGAGGAAGAAGACGATGAGCACGAGCGTCTCCGTCATGAGCTCGATGGCGCCGTAGACATCGCCCGTGAGGCCGCCGAGCTTCGCAGTCGCATAGCGGCCAAACACGAAGGCAAAGATAAGCCCCGCGAGCAATGCGGCGATGGCGGCGATGCCCCAGGGCGCGACGAAGACGAGTGAGGTGACGAGGCCGATGACGACGGCCCTGCGATCTGCCGCCTCAGCAAAGGCCTGCCCCATGCCGCTCGGCCGCGCATAAGGGAAGTGCGCGACGGCAAAGAGCATGGCCATGCGCCCGATGACGGGCATGACGAAGACGGCGATGAGCAGGACGGGCGCCGGCAGGTCGAGCAGCAGGGACCAGTCGAGCAGCAGGATGCTGCCGAAGGCCACGACGCCGAACGAGCCCGCGCGGCTGTCCTTCATGATCTCGAGCATGCGCTCGCGGCTGCGGCCCGAGAAGAGGCCGTCCACCGCATCCATGAAGCCGTCGCAGTGGAGGCCGCCCGTCAGCAGGATGGGCAGGATGACGAGGATGGCCTTGGCCGTGTACGATGGCAGGCCAAGGAGCGCGAGGCAGGCGAGCGCCGCCAGCAGGTAGAGGCAGCCGAGCACGGCACCGACAAGTGGGAAGAAGCGCGTGCTGCGGCCGAAGTCCTCGGCCGTCAGGTCTTCCTGTTTGACGAGGTGGATGCGCGTGAGAAACTGAAGGGCAGTGATGAAACTTCGCAATTTAGGTCTCCTTTAATACCCCATGCACTTCAAGAGCGCATAGACAAAGATCAGGAACAGGACGGTTGCCGTGTACATCATGCGGATGGCCTCCATGATGTGCTTGGGGGCCGTGCGCTCGATGGCCTCGCCCATGTAGGCGCGGAACGTTTTCTTGCCGAAGTACGAGTTGATGCCGCCGAGGCGGATGTGCAGGGCACCGGCCACTGTCGCTTCGGCGTAGCCGCCGTTCGGGCTCGGATGCTTGGCCGCATCGCGGCGCATCATGCGCAGAGCATTGCGGGAGTCGAAGCCCAAGAGCCAGGCCGCGATGATGAAGAGCACAGCCGTGATGCGCGCGGGGATGTAGTTGAGCACATCGTCGAGCTTGGCCGCCGCCTTGCCGAAGTAAAGGTACTTCTCGTTCTTGTAGCCGATCATCGAGTCCATCGTGTTGGCCGCACGGTAGAGCACGGCAAGCGGCACGCCGCCGAGCATGAAGAAGAAGAGCGGCGCGATGACGCCGTCGACCGTGTTCTCCGCAATCGTCTCGACGGTCGCGCGCGCGACCTCCGACTCGTCGAGCTTCGCGGTATCGCGGCCGACGATCCAGCCGACAGCCTTGCGCGCCTTGTCGAGTTCATTCGTCAAGAGCAGCGCGTAGATGCCGCGGCCGGCCTTCGCGAGGCTCTTCGGCGAGATCGTGAAGGCGAGCAGCAGCGCCTCGACGGCCATCGTGCCCCACTCCCACGGGATGCTGTACGAGAAGTAGATGATGCCCGCTGCCACATCGTAGGTGATGAAGAGCACGAGCAGTACGAGAATGGCGCCACAGAAGAATTTCTTCTGGTCGCTGTCCTCTTCGCGGTAGTAGATGCGCTCCAAGAACGAGATGAGCTTGCCGATCAGCACGACGGGATGGAAACGCGAGCGCGGGTCGCCGATGATTGTATCGATGATAAAGGCAAAGATCGCAATATTCATACGCGCTCCTCCTCTCTGCGCTCTTCTGCCATCTCCGCCATGATGGCCTTGAGCTTCTCCATGTCGAGGGCGCGCTCGACGACATCGGCCAGATGCTCGTAGGCACGCTCTTTCGCCTGGTTGCGGTTGCGCTGGATGGCGAGCGGCCGGAGTCCCTTGTGGATGCGCAAGGTGTTGATGAGCTGGCGGCGGAAGGCGTCATCGTCGAAGAGGCCGTGGATGTAGGTGCCGAAGACGAGTCCATCTTCGCGCAAGGCGCCGTCCCAGCGGCTCGGCTCACCCTTGGCCGCATGGATGTAGAAGGGATGGCGCACGGGTGCGGAGAATTTCGTCTCCCCCATGTGGATCTCATAGCCCTTGAGTCCTCTGCCGAGCAGCGTGCAGCCGAAGAACTCCATGCCGGGGCAGTCGGCTGTGACCTGGCGCGTGTGCTTTGTCTCTGCAAATGTGGTCTTCATCGGCAGGTAGCCGAGTCCCTTGACTGCGCCGTGCTCCGACTCCACGTGATGCGGGTCTGCAATCTCTTCGCCGAGCATCTGGTAGCCGCCGCAGATGCCGACGAGCGGCGTGCCATTCTCGACGCACGTGCGGATGGCTCTCTCTAGGCCAGACTCGCACAGGAAGAGCAGGTCCTCCGTCGTATTCTTCGAGCCGGGCAGGATGATGAGGTCGGGGCTGCCGAGTTCCAACGGACGGCGCACATAGGTGACTTCGACATCGGGCTCGTCGGCAAGCGCATCGAAATCCGTGAAGTTCGAGAGCTTCGGCAGCTCGATGACGGCGATGCGGATGTCCGCCCGCTTCTCCTGTTTCTCATCCCGTTCTTCGAGAGAGACAGAGTCCTCGTCGTCGATGCCCATCTCCTCGATGTAGGGCACGATGCCGAGCACCGGCTTGCCCGTCTTCGCTTCGAGGAAGTCGACGGCCGGCGTGAAGAGCGAGACATCGCCGCGGAACTTGTTGATAACGAGACCCTTGACGAGCGCGCGCTCCTCCTCGTCAAGGAGCTCCAACGTGCCGACGAGCGAGGCCAGCGCACCGCCGCGGTCGATGTCTGCGATGAGCAGCACCGGCGCATGCAGGTACTTGGCCACGCGCATGTTGACGATGTCGTGCGATTTGAGGTTGACCTCGGCCGGACTGCCAGCCCCCTCGACGACGAGCGTGTCAAACTGCTGCTGCAGGCGCTGCAGGGCCGCCTTGACCTCTGCGAATGCCTCGAGGGAATAGCCGGCGTGGTACTCGCGCGCGCTCATGTTCCCGATGGGACGGCCCGCGAGGATGACCTGTGAGCGGGAATTGCCCGTCGGCTTCAAGAGCACGGGATTCATGTCCACCATCGGCTCAAGGCCCGCCGCCTCCGCCTGCGCGACCTGCGCACGGCCCATCTCAAGGCCGTCCTTCGTGACGTACGAATTGAGCGCCATGTTCTGCGCCTTGAACGGCACGACGCGCTGCCCCTCGCGGTAGAAGATGCGGCAGAGCGCCGTCGTCAGGATGCTCTTGCCGACATGGGAGCTCGTGCCCATGAGCATAATGGATTCCAAGGTATTGCCCCTTTCTCTCTGATCTCTCTGAAACGATTACTTGATGCGCAGCGGGATGCCGCAGAGCACGGCGTAGACCGCATCGGCAGCTGCAGCGAGTTGCTGGTTCGCGAGGCCCGCAAGGTCGCGGTAGAGGCGCGCGAGGCGGTTCTCCGGCACGATGCCGGCCCCGACCTCATTCGTCACGAAGAGGACTGCCGTCTCCTCCGGCAGTCCCTGCACAGCCTCAATCAGTGATGCCATCGCGCCCTGCACGAGCGCGGCCAACTGCGCTTCGTCATACGGCTCCGCCTTGCGGCAGAGCAGGTTGCTGAGGTAGATGGTCACGCAGTCGAAGAGGATGGTGCCGTGCTCCTGCCCCGCCTCGCGGATGACCTTCGCCGCTTCGCGCGGTGCCTCGTACGTCTGCCAGTCGGAAGGCCTGCGGCTGCGGTGTAAGGCGATGCGGTGCTCCATCTCCGCGTCCCAGACTTCTGCCGTCGCGATGTAGGCCACCTTGCCACCGCTCTCTCTGGCCAGCTTTTCGGCAAAGGCGGACTTGCCGCTGCGCGCGCCGCCCGTGACGAGGATCATCTTGCCCATGCGCTGCAGGCCTCCACGAAGTGCGCCGCCTCGGGGCAGCCGGCGAAGTGCAGGTGCAGATAGCTGCCGAGCACGTTCTTGCGACTTTCTCCCGCCTCATAGCATTCACCCGTGCGCAGTTTTTTGAAGCGGAAGGGGCTCTCTCTTTCTGCCTCATCCTGCGAGAAGTGGAACTCGTGGCCGCGCAGCTTCGTGCCGGCCTTGCCGAGCACTGTGTCCTCTAGGAGCTCCGCCTCGACGTAGCCGACCATCTGGAGCTTCTCGGTCATCGCGGCCCGACCGGACAGGGCGCCGCACATCGCGTATTCCCTACCCGCGAAGTCCTTGAGGGACTGCAGTAGGTACATGTAGCCGCCGCACTCCGCATAGATCGGCATGCCCTTCTCGGCAGCCTCGCGGATGGAGCGTCGCATCGTCTCATTGGCCTCGAGCTTCGCGGCGAACATCTCGGGGAAGCCGCCGCCGATGAAGAGGCCGTCGACTTCCGGCAGCTCCGCGTCGTGCAGCGGGCTGAACGGCACGAGCTCGGCGCCGCAGTGCGCGAGGATGGCGAGGCTCGCCGTGTAGTAGAAGGAGAAGGCCTCGTCGCGCGCGATGCCGATGCGGCAGCGCCTCGGCTGCATCTTGCGCTCTGGCATCGCGACTTCGAGCTCCGGCGCCAGGCAGGCCAGGTGCAGGATGGCCTCGATGTCAAGCGACTTGGCGACGGCTGTGCCCATCGCCTCGATGGCCTGGCGCTCGCCCTCGTTCTCGGCTACGGGCACGAGGCCGAGATGGCGCTCCGGCATCTTGAGCGAATCGTCGCGGCGCAGCGCACCGAGCACGCGGATGCCCGCATCCTTCATGGCGCGGCGGATCATCTCCTCATGCGTCGCCGAGCCGAGCCGGTTGAGGATGACGCCGGCCAGGTTGACCTCCGGGTCGTAATCGCGGAACCCGCAGGCAATCGCCGCGGCCGAAGCGCCCATCGACTTGACATCGAGGACGAGCACGACAGGTGCCTTGAGCAGCTTGGCGATGGCAGCCGTCGAGCTCACGCCCTCGCGCCCGCCGTCGTAGAGGCCCATGACGCCCTCGATGACGGCGATATCCGACCCCTCCATCGTCCTCGTGAAGAGCTCCGGCAGCACCTGCTCTGGCACGAGCCAGCTGTCGAGATTGTGTGCGGGGCGGCCGCTGGCCATCGTGTGGTAGCCGGGGTCGATGTAGTCGGGGCCGACCTTGAAGGACTGGACCGCGATGCCCTGCTCGCGCAGGGCCGACAGCAGCCCCGTCGCAATCGTCGTCTTGCCAGAACCGGACTGCGTCGCCGCAATCACTAAGCGTGGAATCGAATAGCGCATGGTAAACCTCCTGTTGAATATCTGAATGTCATGTCCGTGCATTTAGTGAATCTTACACAATGAGCTCAGTCGCGGCTGTCGTCAATCTCGTAGAGCATCGCATTGACGGCAGCGGCGGCAATCGGGCTGCCGCCTTTCGTGCCCTCGACCGTGATGTACGGGACGAGGCCATTCTCAGCCAGCTCCTTCTTGGAGTCGGCCGCGCCGACGAAGCCGACGGGGATGCCGACGATGCAGGCCGGCCGCACGCCTTCCTCGCGGACGAGCCGCAGGACCTCAAAGAGCGCCGTCGGCGCATTGCCGATGGCGATGACGCTGCCCGTCAGCGCCGCGCCGAAACTGCGCATGGCCATAAGCGAGCGCGTCACGCCCTCCGCCTTGGCGCGCGCCGCGATCTCAGAGTCCGCTATCCTACAGTGGACCGTGCCGCCAAACGAGGCGAGCTTGCGCTTGTTGATGCCCGTGCGGACCATCTCGACATCCGTGTAGATGTCCGCGCCGCCGCGCAGGGCGGCGAGGCCCGCCGCCACGGCCGTCTCAGAGATGCGGATGATCGGCGCGTATTCGACATCGCCAGCCGCATGGATGATGCGCGAGTAGACCTTCTTCTCCGCTTCGCTCAGCGAGAGTCCCGCAAGGTACGGCGCAATGAGCTCCATGCTGCGGTGCTCGATTGCCATCGGCTGCTTGATAAACTCCATCATGAATCCTCCCGATTCTCTATCGTTTCTACAAATGCCAGAACTTCTTCATACGTGTGCACGAGATGGTCGTACGGAAGGACAGGGCGGTCGATGATGATGACGGGGATGCCGAGCGCTGCGGCAGCCGCAATCTTCGTATCCGTCCCACCAATCGTGCCGCTGTTCTTCGTCACGATGACATCTGCGCGGCACTGCCGGAACATCTCATAGTTGAGTTCCTTCGAGAACGGGCCCTGCATGGCGACGACCTGCTTCGGCGAAAGGCCGAGCTTCTCGCAGAGCAAGAGGACCTCAGCTGTCGGCAAGACACGCGCGATGAGCGTGCAGTCCGCAAGCGCCTTCGACTCCGTGAAGCGCTGCAGGTTGCGGCTGCCCGTCGTCAGGAAAACGACCTTGCCGCATTTTGCGGCCGCCTCAGCCGCCTCCTCGTACGAGTGGACGCAGATGATCTTGGCGGCAGTCTCCGCGCTTAGATCCGTCAGCGAGCGCTCGTAGCGCAGGTACGGGATGCCGAGCGCCTGGCAGGCCGCCATCGCATTCTCCGAGACGTGCACGGCATAGGGGTGGCTCGCATCGACGAAGCAGGTTGCCCGATGTCCGCGCAGGTACGTTTCCAGCGCCTCGCGGTCAAGCGGCTTGTCGTTGATGGTCAGTCTCTCGCTGCCGCAACGCTCGAGCAGATGCTCGCCATAATGGCTGACGACGGAGGCTGTCACCTTGTATCCCGCATCGAGCAGGAGCCCCGTGAGCTCGCGCCCGTCCTGCGTGCCCGCTGCGACGAAGATCATAGGCCGCTCTCCTTCTTGCCGTAACCGCGCGGCGTCAGCATCCAGCCCTCTTTGACATACGTCTGCGAATTGCCGATGATGACGAGCGAGAACATGTTGATCGTCTCCTTCGTGAAGTCCGCAAGCGTCGAGATGGTCTTCGCCTGCTCCGCGCGGCTCGCCGCCGTCACGATGCCGACCGGCGTCTCCGGATCTCGGTACTTCAAGGCGATGCGACGGATCTCCTCGATGTGCTGCACGCGCTTCTTGCTCTTCGGGTTGTAGAGCGCGATGACGAAGTCGCCGGCCGCCGCCATCTCCGCACGCTTGCAGATGGTCTCCCAAGGCGTCAGCAGGTCTGAGAGGCTGATGACTGCGAAGTCGTGCATGAGTGGGGCGCCGAGGATGGAGGCCGCTGCATTGACGGCCGAGACACCGGCGATCACGCCGCCAAAATGTGGGCGCTCCGCCACCTCTCGCTGCAGCACGAGTTCGAGCACGAGGCCGGCCATGCCGTAGACGCCGGCGTCGCCGCTCGAGACGACGACAGTCTCTTTGCCAGATGCCGCGGCCTCGACGGCCATGCGGCAGCGGTCGATCTCGTGCATCATGCCCGTGCCGATGACCTCCTTGTCCGCGAGAAGCGGCTCAATCAGGCGGATGTAGGTCGTGTAGCCCGCGACGACCTCCGCATGCTCGATTGCGGCGCGCGCCCGCGGCGTCATGTCGAGCAGACTGCCCGGGCCGATGCCGACTACTGTGATTCCTGCCATTTCTGTCTTTGCTGCCATACGAGTGCCACCGTCACTTTCTCAAATCTTGTCTTGCCGAGCGCCATGCGCCCTCCTCCTGCGGCCAGCGCCGCTGCCTCACAGACGTTGCCGATGCCAATCGTCTGCCGGACGAAGTCCGATTCTCTAAGGCCGTACTGCTCGATGATGCGCTGGAGCGCATTATTTTCATAGAAATACAGCGGGCGGCGAAGCTCTGCCGCCGCCTCGTGAAGGCCCCGCTCCTCCCGCTTGAACACAGTGGAGCCGAGCGAGGTGATCGCTTCCATCGGCATGCCGATGCGCGCTGCCGCTTCTTTTAGTGCTGCAAGGATAACTTCTTTCGGCGTTCCCCTGCGGCAACCGACGCCCGCGCGCAGTGCCATCGGGCGCAGGAAGAGGCGCCCCGCCCGCGCCTCCGTGCACGCGGCGCTGATGATGACCTGTGGCCCCGTTTCGCGCTCCCGCTCTGCCATCCCGCGCACCGTCAGACCGCGCCGCGCGAGTTCTTCTCGATAGAACGAAGCCAGCGCACAGGCGGGGTCCACGTAATACGAGATGGATTCACCGCGAAGCAGAGCGCTGTTGATGGCGAGGATGGCCGCGTGCGACTCGGGGAAGAGCCCGAGCTCCGCCGCCAATGCGTCGGGCGCCACAAGGCCCTCGACGTCCGTCGCCGTCGTGATGACGGGCTCCGCGCCGAGGGCGGCCGCCAGCGCGCGCGTCAGGCGGTTCGCGCCGCCGACATGACCGGATAGCAGGCTGATGACGTGGCGGCCCTGCTCGTCGAGCACGACGACCGCCGGGTCCTCGAGCTTGCTCACGAGATATGGCGCGATGCTGCGCACGGCGATGCCCGCCGCCATGATGAAGACGAGCGCGTCGTAGCGGTGGAAGTTCTCCTGCACCGCTTCGCGCAGGCGTCCGAAGGTCTGCACCCCAAGGGTGGCATGGCGGCTGCTGACGAAGAGCGTCGCCTGATCGCCGAGAGCGCCGCCGACCCGCCTTGCCAGTTGCGCGCCCGCCTCGGTCAGCGCAAAGACGGCCGTCCTCATCGGCTCGCCTTGCGGAACATGTGCGAGAACTCTGGCGCGTAGAGGCGCGAGAGCTCGTAATCCGCCCCGAGGCAGTGGCTGACGACGATCATCGCCGTGCGGTCGATCTGCGCCCCTTCCACCTTGGCGACGATCGTCGCGAGCGTGCCGCGCACGATCTTCTGCTCGGGCCACGAGGCCTTCTGCACGATGGCGATTGGCGTGTCCTCTGCATAGCCGCCCGCGATCAATTCAGCGACGACCGTCTCGAGCATCGTGATGGAGAGGAAGATGCACATCGTCGACTGATGCGCGGCGAGCGCGCGGAGCTGTTCGCGCTCCGGCACGGGCGTGCGCCCCGGCTGCCGCGTGATGATGACCGTCTGCGAGATACCGGGCAGTGTGTACTCCTGGCGCAACGCAGCGGCTGCTGCGAGAAACGAACTGACGCCCGGCACGACGTCGTAGGCGATGCCCTTCTTCGCCATCGCATCCATCTGCTCCTGGATGGCCCCGTAGATGGCGGGGTCACCCGTGTGCAGGCGCACCGTCATCTTGCCGGCTGCCTCAGCCTCTTCGATGACTGCGATGACCTCGTCGAGCGTCATCTTCGCCGAATTGTGGATGACGGCATCCTCACGGCAGACCGCGAGCAGCGCCGGATTGACGAGCGATCCCGCGTAGATGACGACGTCGGCCTCCTCGAGATAGCGCCTGCCCTTGACCGTGATGAGTTCCGGGTCGCCAGGGCCCGCGCCAACGATGTGTACCATGAACTATGCCTCCTTCGTGCATGTGATGATGTAGATGGGATTCTGTGCCTCGGCCATGTCGTAGGGGCCCACGCGGCGCAGGCGGCTGACCTGCACCTGGATGGTCTCGTAGCGGTAGAGGTCCACATGCGCGTGCAGGTACGAGAGCGCTGCCGCGAGTGTCTGCACCGTGATGCAGTTGAGTACGAGGCGGCCGCCCCTGCGCAGCTTTCTCGCCGCGCAGTCGAGTATCGCCTCAAGATGACCGCCGCTGCCGCCGATCAGGATGACGTCAGCAGCGGGGAGCGCCTCTATGCCCTCTGGCGCCTCCGCTTCGATGATGGAGAGGTTCCGCAGGCCGAAGTGCGCGCCGTTCGCCTCGATGAGCGCGACTGCCTCTTTCTTGCGCTCGATGGCGTAGACATGGCCCGCTGGCGCGAGACGCGCCGCCTCGATTGACAGCGAGCCCGTCCCCGCGCCGATGTCGTAGATGATAGCATCGGCTTCAATATGAGCCTTGACGAGCGTCAGGATGCGGATCTCCTGCTTCGTCATCGGCGCCTTGCCGCGGATGAATGCCTCATCGCTGAGTCCCAGCTTCATTGCCATCCCCCTCCCTCGCCTTCTTCCATTTTCGCGTCGACTGCAATCAGGATACAGCTGCCCGTCTCCGGCAGCGCCGGAGCCTCCGCCAGCGTCGTCTCTTCAATGCGCTCGTCCTCATAAGAAAGACGCGCACAGATGAAGAGGCGCGTCTCTGGCGGCCAGCCGTTCGCGAGCAATACGGCCGGTATGGTCTTTGATGTGAATGTCCTGTCGGTCAGCATGCCAAGCACGCTACCGCTCTGGTACGCGAGGCGCTCCGCCGCCGGCTTCCTGCCGTGGAACGACAGCAGGCGTGCCTCGTGCCACGGCAGAGCGAGCCGCGCGAAGGCCAGCTGCATGGCGCTGAGCCCCGGAATCACGCGGATGCATGCGGTTGAGAAGTGGCGGCGCAGGGCGTCGAGCAGCGAGTAGTATCCCGGATCGCCCGAGACCATCACCACGACGGATGACGTTGCGAGCGCCTCACGGATGAACTGCATGACCGCAGCGATGTCACCCGTCACCGCCATCGTCCGCTGGCCCTCGCGCGCAAACTGCGAAAGAGCGCGCCGCCCGCCCACGAGGACTTCGGCCTCGCGGATGGCCCGTGCGGCCGCCGGCAGCATGTAGTCGGGATGGCCCGGCCCGATGCCGGCCACGATGATCTCATTCATGTTCCCTCTCCTGTTCTGGCAGACGCCAGTGATACGCCTCCCCGATCTCACGCGCCACTTCGTTCATGCCGAGCAGCCTGCCCTGCAATGTCACCATGACGACGCCGACCTTCATCTTGCCGAACAGATAGCGCTCGGCGCGCAGGCCCGCGCGCTCGGCGATGCTCGTGCAGACCGCCTGCTCGAGCCCCGCTTCGCGCAGGACAGTCAGTGCTTCCTCTGTCGCATTGCTCGCGAGGACGCGGCGCGTGCCCGCGGTGCTGAGCCCCGCGGCCGCCGCATAGGCGGCAATCGTCTCGAGCCGCGCGTCCGCGATGCGGTTGTGCGTGTAGAAAACGCCGGCCGCGACCTTACAGAGCTTGCCGATGTGGCCAAAGAGCAGGACGCGCTTGATGCCGCGCTCTGCTGCCTTCTCGAGCATGAAGCCGATGAAGTTGCTCGTCTGTACAAGAAGCTTTTGCGGCAGGCCCCACGCCTTCGCCAGGTTCTCGCCGATCTTGCCCGGCACGAAGACGAGCTCCTCGGCACCATCGGCGCGCGCGACGTCGATCTGCGGCACGAGCGAGTTCTTGAACCCCTCCTCCGACATGGGCCGCAGCACGCCGGTCGTGCCGATGACGGAGATGCCGCCCTTGACGCCGAGGACGGGGTTCAGCGTCTTCTCGGCCAGCTGTTTCCCCGCAGGGATGGCGATTGTGACGTGCAGGCCGTCGCTCGTGCCGATGGTTTCGCACGCCGCGCGGCGCATGAGCTCGCGCGGGCCGGGATTGATGGAGGGCTCGCCGACGGGGACCGAGAGCCCCGGCTTTGTCACCGTGCCGATGCCCTCGCCAGCCGCGAAGGTCATCGCGCCGCCCGCCACGTGGCGCACCGTCGTGAAGACGGAGACGCCGTCCGTGATGTCGGGGTCGTCGCCCGAGAACTTGACGACCTCTGCGCAGATGCCCGCCTCCGTCCGCGCGACCGCCTTGACGGGAATCGTGAGCTCCGTGCCGTCGAGGGCCGTGAGCGTGACGGTCTGCCAGTTTTTCCCCGCTTCAAAGAGCAGGGCCGCCTTGACCCCCGCCGCCGCACAGGCCCCAGTCGTATAACCGCTTCTCATGCGCGTCACCTCAGCGCAGCTGACGGTTGAGGAAGTCGCGCCCAAAGACCGTCAGCGTGTAGTAGAGACCGATGAGGAACGGGATGTACTCGGCGATGAGGCGCCAGCAGACTGCGACGATGCCGACGGTACCGGCAGGCACCGTATCGCTGAACAGCAGCACGAAGCCGCCCTCCGCAATGCCCGAGCCGCCCGGCGTCGGCGTGAAGTAAAGCAGCATGTTGAGGAAGATCATGCGCCCCATGACGCTGTACCAGTCCGCATCCGTGACGCCGAGCCCCAAGAGCAGGCACGGCACGATGGCGTAGATGCAGAGCAGGTTGAGCCCCGACTCCGCAAAGACGAGCAGCATCGCCTTCGGCGAAGCCGCGAGGAGCGCGATGGCGCTCTTCGTGTCGCGGTAGAAGGCGATGATCTTGCAACGCCGCTCCTTCTTCGCATGGCGCGCGATGCGGATGACCAGGTAGTCGAGGTAGCCGCGCCTTGCGCCCACGACGATGGCGATGATGACAACGAAGGCCGTCAGCGTGATGGCCATCAACGTGTCGTTCGAGATGCCCGGCACGATGCCCGCATCGTGCATGAAGATGAACGGCATGCAGAGCACGAGGAACAGGATGGACAGCAGCGTGCGCACGATGACGAGCACGGCCGCCTTGCCGGTCGGCACGCCCGCATGGCGCAGGAACATCAGCTGTGCGACCGCGCCGCCCGTCGCGCCCGGCGTCAAGAGTGCGAGGAAGTAATTGCCGAAGACGACCTGTACGGCCTGGTACAGCGTGATCTTCTCGTCCGATATCTTGACGAGATGCATGAGGCGGCTGCCGTCAAAGAACAGCCCGAGAGACACGGCAAGGATAGCCAGCGCGATTGACCACGTCTTGAACTGAGTCAGGTTTTTAAGCGTATTGATGTCCACCGTCGTGTAGATGACGGTCCCGGAAATCACAAGCACCAGGACAATCAATATAAGGAATCGCTTGTAAAACTTATTCATGAAAACTCCAATCCAGCTGTCGTGCCGCCTTATCTTCAGACGACGGTTTCTTCATGAGCCGCAAACGCATTGTGATTGTGGATGGACTCATAATTCTCACATTCAATCGAGAACCAGGCGATGCCCGGCAGGCTGCGCAGCGCGAGGACCGTGTCGCGCAGGATGTCCTCGACGAATTTCGGATTCTCATAAGCAGCTTCTGTCACGTACTTCTCATCCTCGCGCTTCAGGAGCGGATAGATGGGCGAAGACCCTTGCTTCTCGATGAGCGCGGCGAGGTCCTCGATGAAGATGCACTCCTGCCCCTCGCGGAAGCGCACGGCCGTGCGGCAGACCGAGCGCTGGTTGTGCGCTCCGTACTCTGAAATCTCCTTGCTGCACGGGCAGAGCGAGGTGAAGGGGACGTCGACGCCGAGCGTGAACGCCATCTTCTCGCCGCGCACCTTCGTGCCGCGGAAGAAGCAGTCGAGGTCCAGCACGGACTTGCGGCGGCTGACCGGCGCCTCCTTATCGATGAAGTACTTGAAGGAAAGCTCGACTTCGGCCGACTGCGCGTCGAGGCGCTCGAGGGCCTCCTCGAGCATGGCCTCCATCTCCGGCTCAGCCAGCGGCTTCTTGCTCCACGGCATGAGGATCTCGAGGAAGCGGCTCATGTGCGTGCCCTTGTACTCCATCGGCAGCGCGACCGTGAAGAGGATGCGCGCGAGGACCTGCTGGAAGCCGCCGTCCTTCGTCTTGATCAGGAACGGCAAATGCGCGTCCTTGATGCCGACGCGCTGGATGGCGATGCCGCGCGCATCGGCCTGATTCTGTACGTCGCGCATCAGACTTCCCTCGTCTCGTAGGCGATGGGGTCCTCGACACCGGCCTCAGCAAAGCCGCGCAGGCGCAGCTTGCAGCTGTCGCAGATGCCGCAGGCCTTCTCGCCGCCCTTGTAGCAGCTGTGCGTGAACTGGAACGGCGCGCCGAGCTTCGTGCCGAGCAGCACGATGTCCTTCTTGGAGAGGTCCTGCAGCGGCGTCTCAATCGTGATCTTCTGGCCCTTGACAGCCGTCGCCGTCGTCGCGTAGTCGGCGAGGGCCTGGAATTTCTCGATGAATTCTGGACGGCAGTCCGGATAGCCCGAGTAGTCGACGGAATTGACGCCGATGTAGACGTGCGTGGCACCGAGCACCTCGGCGTAGCCCATCGCGTACGAGAGGAAGATCAGGTTGCGCGCCGGCACATACGTCGGCGGCACCGAATGGCGGTTGACATCGCCCTCCGGCACCTCGATCTTCTCATCCGTCAGTGCGGAGCCACCGATGGCCTCCATATTCGTCTCGATGATCAGGTGCTTCTTGACGCCGTAGTATGAGGCAATCTTCTTCGCGCCCTCGAGCTCGATGCTGTGGCGCTGGTGGTAGTTGAAGCTGATCGGGTAGACGTCGTAGCCCTTGCTCTTGGCCACGGCCATGCACGTGCAGCTGTCAAGGCCGCCTGAAAGTAAAACGACTGCTTTTTCCATGATGATTACTCCCTGCTATTTTTGAGCGGCGCTCAGCCGCGGATCTTCTTGATGGCTTCTTCGATATTTTCTGCGCCGTAGATGGCCGAACCCGCCACGAGCACATTGGCGCCGGCCTGACGGACGAGACGGCTCGTCTCCTCGTTGATACCGCCGTCGACCTCGATGTCGCAGTCGAAGCCCATGTCCTGGATCGTGTGGCGCAGCATGTGGATCTTTTCGAGCTGCGACTCGATGAACTTCTGGCCACCGAAGCCCGGATTGACCGTCATGATGAGGACCATGTCGAGGTCCTGCAAGAGCTCTTCGATCATCGCGAGGCTCGTGCCGGGATTCAGTGCGATGCCAGCCTTGCAGCCGGCAGCCTTGATCTGCTGCACGATGCGGTGGCTGTGCTTGGCCGCCTCGATGTGGAATGTGATGATGTCCGCGCCGGCCTCAGCGAAGGCCTCGATCTGCGTCTCGGGATGCTCGACCATCAGGTGGACATCGAAGACGCCCTTCGATGCCTTGCGCAGGCTCTTGACGACAGGTGAGCCCAGCGTGATGTTCGGCACGTACGTGCCGTCCATGACATCGATGTGGATGTAATCGGCGCCGGCGTCCGTGACACGCTTGACCTCATCGGCCAGGTGAGCAAAATCGGCGGAAAGGATGGACGGTGCAATCTTGATCATTTGTATTCCTTCTTTCTGGCAAGCATCTGTGCTTCCTTGACTTCTTGCAGAATCTGTTCATAAGCATCATACCGCTCGCGCGTGATGCTTCTCTCTTCTACGGCCGCTTTGACCGCGCAGCCCGGCTCGTGTGTGTGGCTGCAGGGCGAGAAGCGGCAGGCGCCCTCATACGGGCGGAATTCCGGAAAATAATGCGGCAGGTCGGTCACTTGAAGTTCCGCCATCTCCATGGCGCTGAAGCCCGGCGTGTCGACGATGTAGCCACCCTCGTAGGGCAGGAGCTCCGCGACGCGCGTCGTGTGGCGGCCGCGCTTGATCTTCTCGCTGACATGCCCCGTCGCCAGCGTCAGAGCTGGATTGACCTGATTGAGCAGCGAGGACTTGCCGACGCCGGACGGCCCCGCGAAGACGGAGACCTCCCCCCGCAGACGGCTGCGCAGTACATCGATGCCCTGCCCCGTCTGCGCAGAGACGCGCACGACGGGGTAGCCGATTGTCTCGTAGTCGCGCAGGAAATCCTGCCAGGGCCCCTCGTGCAGGTCCATCTTGTTGACGCAGATGACGATTTTCGGGATGCCCGACCACTCCGCTAGTACGAGAAAGCGGTTAAGGAGAAGCGGATGGAGGTCAGGTGCTGCCGCCGCAAACGTCAGGATGACCTGCGTGAGGTTGGCCACCGCTGGCCGGCGCAACAGGTTCACGCGCGGCAGCTGCTGTTCGATGACGCCCGTGCCGTCGGGCAGCAGCTCGATGGCGACGCGGTCGCCCGGCACGACGCCCGTGCTCTGCCGCCGCTTCTTGAACTTGCCGCGCAGCTTGCAGCTCACGAGCCCCGCTTCCGTCATGACATAGAAAAAACTGTTGTACGCCTTGATGACGCGACCTTCTACCATGTACCCTCCTGCTATCCTTGTCTATTACAATTATAATACGTGTGCGGGCAATGCGTCACCGCTCTTTGCCTGTCTCATTCTGCTTGGATGGGACTTTTGCCTCGCTGTTGCTGTTCTTCTCCGGGTCTTTCTTGTCGGTCTTCTGGACCTGCTGCTTGGCCGGCTCGGCGATGACCAGGCTGATGCTCGAGCCCTCTTCTACCTCACCGCTCGCCGGCGACTGGCTGACGACAGTCCCTGCCGCCTGACGGCTCTCCTGCTTCGAGACGCTGCCGACCCTGAGGCCGCGGCTCTGCAGAGCGGCCTTCGCTGCATCGAGCGAGACGCCCGTCACATCCGGCACGCTGACCTTGTGGCTCTGCTTGCCCTTGCTGACCGTGAGGTCGACCGTCTGGCCGCGGCTAATCTTCGTGCCCGCCTTCGGGTCCTGTTTGATGACCGTGCCCGCCTCTTCATTCGAGTACTTCTCGTAGACTGAGCCGAGCTTCAACCCCATCTTCTTGAGCTGGGCCTCGGCATCCGACTTCGAGAGTCCCGTGAGGTCCGGCATCTCGATCTCTTCGCCGCCCTTGCTGACGTAGATCGTGACGAGACGCTGCTCCTTGACTTTGGAGCCAGCCGTCGGATTCTGTGAGACGACCTGTCCCGCCGGCACATCGGCATTGTAGGTCTCCGCCACGTTGACGCGCAGCTTCTTGTCTTCGAGGATCTGGCGCGCAAGCGTCATCTGCTTGCCCGTGACATCGGGGACTGTGACTTCCGCCGTGCTCCAGAACTTGCCGTAGCTCATGAACGCGCCTACAAAGAAGCCAGCCAGCAAGACGACGAGCAAACCTGCTATGAATTTCTTCGACTTGAAGATGGACTTCTCCTTCTCGGGTTCGTCCTCGTCATAGCCTTCATCTTGCGGCGCGCGGCGCGGAGGTATGGGCTGCTGCGTGGGCTGGACGCGCGGCAGGACCTGCGTCGCATCGGGGTCCTGCGCCATCGGCGCCATCTGCGGCATCGGCTGCGAGCCCGCCATGAGCATGCGCTCGGCCTGGCTGATGTCCTGCACGAGCTCCGCGCTCGTCGGGCGCATGGCCGGGTCCTTGCTCATCGCCTTCGAGACGATGGCCTCGACGACGGGTGGGATGGCGGGGTCGATCTGGCGTACAGGCACCGGCTCCTCCTGCAGGTGCTTGACCGCGATACTGACAGGGTTATCGCCCGTGAACGGCAGCTTGCCGGTCAGCATCTCGTAGAGCACGACGCCGAGCGAGTAGACATCCGACTTCGGCGTGATCATCGTGCCCTTGGCCTGCTCCGGTGAGAAGTAATGGACCGAGCCGATGACATTGCCGCTGTACGTCATCGTGGACTCTGTGACCGCGCGCGCGATGCCGAAGTCGGCCACCTTCGCATGGCCGTCGGCCATCATGAGGATGTTGTGCGGCTTGATGTCGCAGTGCACGAGGTTGTTCGCATGCGCGTGCGCGAGCGCTTCCGCGATCTCGCGGGCCACGCGCAGGGACTCGCTGACCGAGAGGTGCCCCTCCTGGCGGATGCGGTCCTTGAGGGTGCGGCCCGGCACGTATTCCATGACGATGTAGTGGTCGCCGTCCGCTACGCCGACATCGTAGATGTTGACGATATTCGGGTGCGAGAGGCGTGCTGCCGCCTGGGCCTCACGCTGGAATTTATCGATGAATTCCTTGTCCTGCTTGAACTCTTCATGCAGGATCTTGACGGCCACAGGCCGATTGAGCAGGCAATCCTTTGCCTTGTAGACATCGGCCATACCGCCTCCGCCGATCAGCTCTTCGAGTTCATAGCGCTGATCCAAGATACGCTGTACCATATCCGTTCCCCCTACGATTCCAGTATTCCAAGTGGATTATTCCAGTATCTAACGATCTAAGAAGAGTCACATCAGGCTCTCAATGATGTCTCGTGCAATCGGCGCGGCTTCTGTGCCGCCTCCGCCGCCATTCTCCACGATGATGGCAAAGACGATCTTGCGCGCCGGCAGTTCGGCCGAGCCGGTGAACCAGGCGTGATCCTTGCCTGCGGGATTCTCGGCCGTGCCGGTCTTGCCCGTCACGCGGACGCCCTGTACCCGCGCCGCCGTGCCCGTGCCCTTCGTCACGACATCTTCCATATAGCTGTCGATGACGGAGGCCATCTCCGGCGTCGTGGCCGTGAGCCAGCGCGAAGGCTGTGCTTTGTAGACGACCGTGCCGCCCGGCGTGATGACATCCTGCACGAGGTACGGCTTCATGACCTTGCCGCCATTGGCAAAGGCGTCGGCGAGCAGCGCCATGTGCATCGGCGTGACGAGCAGCGCGCTCTGGCCGATGGCCGTCTGGGCCTGATCGCCCTTGGACAGCTTGCCGAAGTCCGGGAAATGCGACTTCGTCATGAGGATCTCATCGCCGATCTCGCGGTCGAAACCGAAGCGCGAAAAAGCATTCTTGAGCTTCTCATCCCCCATGCGCATGCCGAGCGTGCCGAAGGTGATGTTGCACGACTCTGTGACAGCCTGCCTGAGGTCGACGCGGCCGTGGACTTCTCCGTGGCTCTCGCGTATCGTGTGACCACCGCCGACGTCGAGGACGCCGTCGCAGTCAAAGATCTCCGATGCGTTCGTCACGCCGTCCGTCAGCGCCGCGTCCGCAATCATCGGCTTGATGGTCGATCCCGGCGGATAGAGTCCCTGGACCACGCGATTGAGGAGCGGACTGTCCTCCTGAGAGGACAGCGACTTCCAATTCGACTCGATGTCATTGGGGTCGTACGAAGGCGAGCTCACCATCGCGAGCACGGCCCCCGTCCTCGCATCGAGCGCGACAACGGCGCCGCGTCGGTTGCCGAGTCCCTCGACTGCCGCCTTCTGGGCAGCCGGCTCGATCGTCAGCTTGACATCATTGCCGCGCTCCGACTGCAGGAGCTGCGAGAGCGGGCCGAGCCGGCTCATGTCGGCCGTCAGGCCGAGCAGGGCCTGATTGGCATGGCCCTCGATGCCGGCACTGCCGATGTTCTCGCCGTTGTAGCCCGTGACGGCGGCCATGCTCACGCCGAACGGGTAGACGCGGCGGCCATCCGGGCGCGTCTCGGCCAGCACCTGGCCGTCCGCCGCGAGGATGGACCCGCGCTGGATATCCGACTGGGCTGCGGCGCTCCTCATGTTGAGCGGATTCTTCGCGAGGTCATCCGCATCCCAGGTCGAAAGATAGATGATATAAACAGCCAGCAGGCCGAACAGGGCCATCGCAAACGATGCCGCCCTGAGAACCTGCCGCTTGATTTTCCAGTCAGACATTTTTCCGCTCCTTTGACAGGGATAAGAGCATGCCGAGCAAGATGAATCCCGACACCATCGAGCTGCCGCCATAGCTGATGAAGGGCAGCGTGATGCCCGTCAGCGGCAGGAATTTCGTCACGCCGGCGATGATGATGAAGGCCTGCATCAATAAGAGCGCACTGCAGCCAGCGGCGAGCAACAGCTCCTTCTCCTGCGGGCAGGAGAGCGCGATGCAGATGCCGCGCCAGAAGGCCATGACATAGCAGGCCATGAGCATCAGCGAGGCGATGAGGCCCATCTCCTCTGCGATGGCGGCGAAGATGAAGTCCGTGTGGACCTCGGGGATGAAGCCCGGATGGCCGTAGCCAAAGCCGGTCCCCCAGACGCCGCCCGTGCCGAAGGCAAACAGGGACTGGACGACCTGATAGGCCATGCCGTTCGGGTCCTGCCAGGGATTGAGCCAGATATCAAAGCGCACGCGCACATGGGCAAAGCCCATGTAGCAGATGACTGCGGCGATGCCCATGAAGAACAGAGCCAGGAAGACATAGGAACGGCTGCCCGTCGCCATGTACGTCATGAGCACGGCGATGCCGAAGAACAGCAAGGCCGAGCCAAGGTCTTTCTCCACGACAAACATCAGGACCGCGATGCTCCAGATGCAGATGAGCGGCGCGATGAAGCGAAGCGGCGGCAGCTGCAGGAACAGCAGTCTGCGCTTCGGCAGCGTGAGCACCTTGCGGTGATCCGAGAGGTACGCCGCGAGGAACAGCACGATGAGGATCTTTCCGAATTCCGACGGCTGCACCGAGAACGGACCGAGCACCAGCCAGTTGCGGCTGCCGCCGATCTCCGTGCCGAACAGGATGGGCAGGAAGAGCACGACGACGCAGCAGATGCCCGTGATGTACGGGTAATCGACCAGCCTGCCGATGCGATTCCAGAAGCGGATGACGAAAAACATCAGGACCATCGCGATGAGCAGCCAGCGCAGCTGCGGGATGAGAAGTGTGGGCTTGAGGCGCGCGATCTCGACGACGCCGACGCTGGCGAGCAGCATGACGAGCGGAAAGAGGCACGTATCCATGTGCCGCCGCACGAGCACGCCCTGCATGACGACGGCCGCCACGATGACGGCCGCGAGCCACGGCAGGTACGAGATGCCGAGCAGGCTCTCTGTGTGGATGATGCCCGACTGCGGATGTGCCTTGAGGTAGAGGACGATGAGCCCCGAGAGCAGGATGCCAAAGGGCGCCAAGAGCAGACTCCAGTTCTTCATACGGCATACACCACCACGACGGCTGTGACATTGTCGCGCCCGCCCGAGCGCAGCGCGGCCTCTACGAGAGCCCGCGCTGGATCAGCTGTGCCCTGCTGCAGGATGGCCACGATCTCCTCTTCCGAGACCATGTTCATGAGGCCGTCCGTCGCCAAGAGCAGTACGTCGCCCAGCTGGACCTCGAAGCAGCCGCTGTCGACCTCGAGCGATTCCTCAACCCCCACGGCGCGCGTCAGCATGTTCTTCTGCGGATGGATGCGCGCCTCTGCCTCCGTGAGCTCACCGTGCTCGACGAGGTCCTCGACGTACGAGTGGTCGCGCGTGATCTGCTGGAGGCTCTCGCCGCGCAGCAGGTAGAGCCGGCTGTCCCCGACATGCGCCCAGACGGCCCGTCCTTCCTCGATGTGCAGCATGGTCGCCGTCGTCCCCATGCCCTGGCAGTCCGGATTCTGCGCCACCGTGGCGAGGATCTCGTGATTGGCACGATGGATTGCCTCGCAGAGGTCCTGCTCCTCGATATGCGGCAGTCCCGAGAGAGACTCCCGCACGGACTTGACGAGGATGTGGCTCGCGACCTCTCCGGCCGCATGGCCGCCCATGCCGTCGGCTACCACATAGACCTCCGGGGCAAAGACAGCGGCGCTATCCTCATTGATCGGCCTGACACAGCCGACATCGGTCGCTTCATAAACCTTACTCAAAATTCTCACCTCTCGAACCGAAGGGTGACGAGACCAATGCGGATCTTGTCACCAGGGCGCAGATACGCCCTGCCCTCCAGGATTTGACCGTTCACATACGTATGGTTGATGCTGCCGAGATCCTCGATGACATACTGATTGCCATGACGATAAATCTGCGCATGATGGTGCGACACGTAGCCCTCGGGGATCACGATGTGATTGTCGCGCCCGCGTCCGACCATGAGCTGCTCACCGAAGGCAAAGCGCTTGCCCGCGAGCTCCGGCTCCGGCGCTTCCAGCACAGAGACGACGGCCTCCTGCGGCTTCGTCTCCGGCTCCCGGATCGCCGCTGCCTTCTTGCGCACATCTCCGAAGAGACGCCGCGCGAGTGTCACAGTAAACCACAGGAGCCACAGGAGCATGCCATATTCGAGCACCACGCGGATGCCCTTGAGAAAAACGGCTGTCACCGCCAATTATATCACCTCATATCGAAGGACCGTCATGCCGATCCGTATCGTATCCCCATGCTGCAGGCGGCAGGAATCGATGCGCCGCCCCTCGACAAATGTGCCATTCGTGCTCTGCGCGTCGTAGAGCACATGGCGATGATGCTCATAGGAGATCCAGGCATGCAGCCGCGAGGCATTCGTGTCCGTCAGGATGAATTCATTCTTGTCCCGCCGCCCGATGTAGACCTGCTTCTCCCCAATCTCGAGGTAGGCATCGAGGTCAGGTCCCTCGACGACCGTCAGCGCCGCCATCGCGTGGAAAGCCGGCAGGTTGAGCGGCACGTGGCCGTCGAGCGACGGCCGCTTCTGCAGGACGAGCGTATTGGCCGAGACGTCCTCCATCTCATCGGACCGCCCGCAGCGCAGCTTGTAGACGCCGCGGCTGAGTCTCTCATCCTGCTCCATGCGCACGGTGATCACACCGTCTGCCGCGCAGTCCTGCAGGATGATCTGCTTGGCCGCCGTCGTCCGCAGGTCCTCGATGACGCGCCGCGCACAGAGGCGGTGGTAATCCTCGGGATTCAGCGAGAAGATGAACGCCGTGTCGATGTCCTGCCGCTTCTTGCCCGAAGCCTGATGGCGGACTTCCCGTTCCATGCCATTCATGAGCTCGACGGTCTCAAGGCTGCTGCTGAATTTCTTGTTGAAGAAACCTTCTATGTGATTGGCCAGATACGATTCCCATGTCCCTAGCCCCATGGTTTTCGCCTCCGTTTCTTTTACAATGACCACTATCCGTACATTATACCAGATATCTGCTGAAAAAGCTGTGAATTTATCGGAAAACGGTCATCCCTCCAGGTGCTTGTTGCGCAGCTGCCCGCAGGCCGCCTGGATGTCCGTCCCCATCTCGCGCCGCACGGTGACATTGATGTGATGTGCAGTGAGGTAGTGCTCGAACCAATCGATGCGCGCAGCCGACGGGCGCAAAAGATGGCGCTCCGCCACGGGGTTGATGGGGATGAGATTGACGCTGGCCAGCTGGCCGCGCAACAGGGAGACGAGCTCCCTCGCCTGTTCCTCACCGTCGTTGACGCGGTCGATGAGGATGTACTCGTACGTCACGCGGCGCTTCGTCACCTCGGCGTAGTGGCGCGCTGCGCGCACGACATCCACGAGCGGGTACTTGCGGTTGATTGGCATGAGCGTGCTCCGAAGTTCTTGCTCTGGTGCGTGCAAAGAGACCGACAGCGAGATGGGGATGCCCTCCTCGGCGAGCTTGTACATCTGCGGCACGATGCCCGACGTCGAGAGCGTGATGCTGCGGTAGCTCAGACCGAGGACGTAGTCCTCGTGCAGCAGGCGGATGAAGCCGAGCACGTTTTCGTAATTCATCAGCGGCTCGCCCGAGCCCATGATGACTACCGTGTCGACTTTTTCACCCTGCCCCTCCGCGCGCAGCATGTCACTTATAACGATGGCCTGTGAGAGGATCTCGCCCGTCGTCAAGTTGCGCGCCATGCCGTGCAGGGTCGAGGCGCAGAAAGCGCAGCCCATATTGCAGCCGGCCTGCGTCGAGACGCAGATGCTATTGCCGTAGGGCTGGCGCATGAGCACCGTCTCCACCGCCGTGCCATCGGTAAACTCCAGCAGGAACTTCGTCGTATGACCGTCGGACGAATCGAGCCTGTCCTTGCACTTCGGCCGGCCGATGACAAAGGCACCGGAGAGCTCCTCACGGAGCTTCTTCGAGAGATTCGTCATGTCCGCAAAGCCGGTGGCGCCGCGCTGGTACATCCACTCCGCAATCTGGCGGGCGCGGTACTTCGGCAGCGAGAACGGCTGCAATGCTTCCTGGAGCTCCTCAACGGTCAGTCCAAAAATATCCTTCAACGTCTTATCCTTTCTTATCCGTCTGATCCATCTTCTTCATGCGGCAGATGAAGAAGCCGTCCGTGCCGTCAATATGCGGCAACAGCTGGACCATCTTCGACTCGGCATGCTTCGTCGGCAGTGGCAGGTAGTGGCCCGTCGTCTCCAGCTCGAACTCCGGATGCTGCTCGAGGAAGCGGCTGACCACGCCCTGATTCTCGGCGAGCTCAATCGTACAGGTGCTGTAGACGAGCACGCCGCCCGGCTTGACGGCTCTCGCCGCGCTCTCGAGGATGGCGAGCTGCAAATCTGGCAGCGCCGCGATCTCCTGCTGCGTCTTGCGCCAGCGGGCGTCCGGCTTGCGGCGCAGGACGCCGAGGCCGGAGCACGGCGCATCGACGAGCACGCGGTCGGCCATCGCCTCATACTGCTCACCAATCTCACGCGCGTCGATCTCTTCTGTCTCGATGCTCTGGATGCCGAGCCGCGCCGCGTTCTCCTCGATGCGCTGGAGCTTGTGGCTGTAGATGTCGCCGGCAAGGATGCGGCCCTCGTCGTGCATGAGCGCCGCCATGTGCGTCGTCTTGCCGCCCGGCGCTGCACAGCAGTCGATGATGAATTCACCGGGCTGCGGTCCCACGACGTGTGCGACGAGCATCGAGCTCTCGTCCTGCACCTGGCAGCGCCCCTCCTGCAAGGGAGCGAGCGCGTCGAGTGCCCCATGATGACGCACGAGGATGCCCTCGGGAGCCCATTGCGATGGCTCTGCCTCAGCACCGGCCGCCGCGAGCTCAGCGAGGAGCGCTTCGCGGTCTGTGCGCAGGGTATTCGCGCGCACGGAGAGGACGGGCTGTTCATTGTCAAATGCGCAGAGCTTCTCCGCCGCCTCGAAGCCGAAAGTCCTGACCCAGTGGCGCACGAGCCACTCGGGGTGCTGGCTGCGCAGCGCGAGGTTCTCCGTCGCATGGCCCTTGCCGCTCGGGAAGGCCGCCTTCTCGGGCTCGCGCACCGCCGTGCGCAGGACGGCATTGACGAAGCCCGAAAGCCCTTTCACGCCCATGCCCTTGGCGAGGTCCACGGCCGTGTTGCAGGCAGCGGAGGCCGGCACCTTGTCGAGGTAGAAGATCTGGTAGAGGCCGAGCCGCAAGATCTCGCGCACGAACGGCTGGATCTTGCGGACGGGGCGGCTGACGTAGCGGCGCAGGATCCAGTCGAGCGTGCCGCCCGCCTTCACAGCGCCGTAGACGAGCTCCGTGACAAAGCGGCGGTCCTGCTCGCCGAGGTCCAGCTGGCGCAGCGCCTTTGCAAGCGCCACATTGGCGTAGGCGCCGTTCTCATGTACTTCATATAGGATGCGGACTGCCGTCTCGCGCGCTTTATCCATAAATCCACCTCATTCATCTTATCTGTATTTATATTTATATCTATGTTTATTTTTTATCCTTTGGCTTCGGGATGATGATCTTCTCGAGCTGAGCCCGCACTTCCTCGATGTCCACATGCGTGTTGTAGCACGGCCCGTTGGGGCGGATGTTGAGGACGCCGACAGCCGGCAGCGGATAGACATCCTGGATGCCGCTCATGAGATCTCGCTCACAAGCGATGGCCAGCACGGCCTTCGGCTTCGTCTTGTAGACAATCTGGCGGGCGAGCGTCCCGCCCGTCGCCACGAAGAAGTGGAAGCCCATCTCGTGCGACAGCGTCACGAGGGCACCGATGTCACAGGCGCCGCAGCGCTTGCAGTTCTCCGGGTCCCGCGTGATCTTATGCGGGCACGAAGCGAGCTGCAGGCAGTGCGGTGTCACGACGAGCAAACGGTCAGCTGGCACGCGGATGCCCATGCGGTTGAACAGGAGGTTGCTGACCGCGATGAACGAGCCTTCGAGCTTGCGGCGCCGGATGCCAAAGACGGTCCCTAAGCGCACGGCCAGCGGGAAGAGCAGGTTGATGAGCTCGTACGTCTGGCGCTGCAAGAACGGCAGGTACGGAAGCCCCGCCACCGCGAGGACCATGTTGAAGATGCTGAAGAACGCCCCGAGCACCAGGACGGTGAACACCGCGCCGATGATCCAGGGCAACATGGGCTGGATGGACCGGAGTCCCGGCACGCCGATGTACCAGATGGCGTAGAGGATGGCGGCCATCAGCACGGCCGTCAGAGACAGCATGCCGATGAACAGGCGCTTCTTCGGGCGCCCCGTCATCACGTAATCGTTTTTTGCCTTTGTCATAGTTCAGTCCTCAAACTGAGCGGGCAGCGCGATGGCATGGCCGTTGAGGTAATCCCGTGCCGCCATGCGCTTCTTGCCAGGAGCCTGGAGCTCCGTGACCTCCAGCACGCCGTCGCCCGCTGCCACAAAGAGACCTTCTTTCTTGTCGGCCCGCAGGATGGTGCCCGGCTGCTCGGCTGTCTTCTCCGCCGTGCAGCGCGTGCGCCAGATCTTGTACTTCTTGCCGCCGAGGAACGTGTAGGCACCAGGCCACGAATCGAGACCGCGCACGAGGTCGTGGATCTTCTTGGCAGGCTCTGCCCAGTGGATGTGCCCCGTCTCCTTCGTCAGCATCGGCGCGTAATTCGACTCACCCGTCTGCGGGATGCGCTTGAGCGTGCCAGCCGAGAGCGCTTCGAGCGTCTCGATAAGCACCTTGGCGCCGAGCTCCATGAGGCCGTCATGGACCTCCTCGAGCGTCGTGTCCGGGCCGATCGGGAACTCTGCCTTGAGCAGCATGTCGCCCGTATCGAGGCCGGCGTCCATGAACATCGTCGTAACGCCCGTCTTCTTCTCGCCGTCGATGACGCACCACTGCATCGGCGCCGCACCGCGGTAGCGCGGCAAGAGCGAGCCGTGCACATTGATGCAGCCGTACGGCGGGATATCGAGGATGCGCTGCGAGAGAATCTGGCCGAAGGCCACGACGACCATGAGGTCCGGCTTCTGCTCCTCGAGGAAGGCCGTGAATGCCTCTTCCTTGATCTTCTTCGGCTGCCATACGGGCAGGCCGTGAGCCTCGGCCCAGGCCTTGACTGGCGACGGCACGAGCTTCTGGCCGCGGCCTCTCGGCTTGTCCGGCTGCGTCACGACGCCGATGACGTCGCAGTGCTCGTAGAGGGCCGCAAGGCACGGCACGGCAAACTCCGGCGTGCCCATGAAAATGACGCGAAACTTCTTCATGCCTGATTCCCCCTGTGCAGACTCTTGGCGATGTCGATGAAGAGCTGGCCTTCGAGATGGTCGAGTTCGTGCTGGATGCAGCGGGCCAGTAGTCCCGTTGCCGTCAGATGCTGCTTCTTGCCGCGTCGGTTGAGGAATTCCACCTTGACCTTGGCCGCACGCTCCACCTCACCGTAGATGCCCGGCACGGAAAGACAGCCCTCCGTGTCCGTCGCCGTGCCCTCACGGAACGTGATGACGGGATTGATGAGCTCGATGAGCCCGTGGTCGTCCTGGCAGTCGATGACGACGACGCGGATGGGACGGCCGACCTGCGGCGCTGCGAGGCCGACACCATCGCTCTCATACATCGTGACGGCCATGTCGTCGAGCAGCTTGCGCAGATCCTTGTCGATCTTCTCCACTGGAGCGCAGACCTCCTTGAGGACCGGTGCTCCTGCCTTCTTGATTTCCAATATTGCCATAAAGAAAATTCTCCTTTTATACTCTTATACAATAGCACGGACGCGCCAGGCTGCCTGACGCGTCTATCAATCACTGCATTCTCATTTGCGTTCCTTGGCCGTCTGTCCGACCTTGACCATGATGGCGAGGACTACCTCCGCCGCCTTCTTGAGCGACGGCAGCGGCAAGTACTCAAAGCGGCCGTGGAAGTTCGCGCCGCCCGTGAAGAGGTTCGGGCACGGCAGGCCCATGAACGAGAGGCGTGCACCATCCGTACCGCCGCGGATTGGCTGGACATCCGGCTCGACGCCCACCTCTTCCATGGCCGCACGCGCGAGATCCACGACGCACATATTGCCATCCTCGATCTTCTCGAGCATGTTGTAGTAGACATCGCGATGATGCACCTCGACAGAGCCCTCGCCGTACTTCTTGTTGAAGAACGCGGCCATATCATCTAGCAGCGCCTTGCGGCGCTCGAAATGCGCGCGGTCGTGGTCGCGCACGAGCATCTCCATCGTAACCGTCTCGACGCCGCCATGGATCGTGTGGACATGGAAGAAGCCCTCATGGCCTTCCGTGTACTCCGGCTTTTCGCCGGCCGGCAGCATCTGCTGCCACTCCGCGGCCATCGAGACCGCATTCTTCATCTTGCCCTTGGCATCGCCCGTGTGGACGCTGCGGCCGTGGAAGACGATTGTCGGGTTGGCCGCATTGAAGTTCTCGTACTCCAGGCCGCCGAGTTCGCCGCCGTCGACCGTGTAGGCGAAATCCGCGCCGAACGCCTTGACGTCGAAGCGGTCCGCGCTGCGGCCCGTCTCCTCATCCGGTGTGAAGCCCAGGCGGATCTTGCCGTGCCGGATTTCCGGATGTGCCATGAGGTATTCCGCCGCGCTGACGATGGCCGTGACGCCGGCCTTGTCATCCGCGCCCAAGAGCGTCGTGCCGTCCGTCATCATGATATCCTGGCCCTTGTAGCGCTCGATGCCTGGGAAATCCGCTACTGAGAAGACGATGTTCTTCTCCTTGTTCAGCACGATATCGCCACCCGGATACGCGCGGATGATCTGCTCGTGGATGGGACCGCCCGCCGCATCAGGACTCGTATCGAGATGCGAGATAAAACCGACGACCGGCGCATCGCCGTCGTCGTTGGCCGGCAGCGTCGCCATGACGTAGGCATGCTCATCCACCGTCACCTCCGTGAGGCCGATAGAGCGGAGCTCCTCTGCCAGATGCTCTGCGAGCACCATCTGTCCCTGTGTCGAAGGGCATTCCTTGTCATTTGCCTCATCCGACTGTGTATTGAAGGAAATATAATCACGGAACCGCTTGACGACGGTCTCCATCTTGATTTCCATTTTCATGTCGATCACCTCGTACTATTAAATCATCATATCATTATACCAAGAATCGCAGACAGCGACAAGTCAGCGCGCCGCCTTTCCGCCGTCCTGCGACTGCGTCAGGGGAATCTCGCCGTCATGCACGAAGTGATGGATCGTGAACTGCTGGAACGTCATGGCGGCCGGCGAGAGCGGCCGCGAGGTATTCCAGGCGATGCCGACGGCGCGCTTGCAGAGCGGGAACGATATCGGCACGAAGACGACGCCGAGGTGTTCCGTGCACGGCACATGCGGCAGGATGCTGACGCCAAGGTGCGCCGCGACGAACGAGACGAGCGTGTGGACCTCATCCCCTTCGAAGACGATCTGCGGATGGCTCTCCGCAAGGTCGAGGAACTGGTTGACCTGCTGGCGCAGCGTGTACTCCGGCTTCAAAGCGACGAAAGGCTCGTCTTCGATCTCGCGCAAGTTGACGCGCGACTTCTGAGCGAGCGGATGATCCTCCGGCACGACGAGGAACATTTCCTCCGACCAGAGGTACATCCAGGCCGTGTCGGGCTCATTCATCGTCGAGCAGAGGCAGATATCCGTCTCGCCACTCGTCAGCTGCTCCGAGAGCATCGACGAGTTCTGCTGGTTGAGCTTGACATCGATGTGCGGGTAGCGCTCGTGGAACTGGCGCAGGATCAGCGGCAAAAAGGTGTCGCCGAGCGAGTGCAGGAACGAGAGGTGCACGACGCCTGCGCCGCCGTTATCAAGCTCGATCTCCTGCTCAGCCAGGGCGAGTTCGCGGATCACGCGGTCGACGTGGAACAGGAATTTCTGTCCGGCCTCGGTCAGCTCCGACGTGCGGCCATGGCGCTCGAACAAGGTGACACCGAGCTCCTGCTCCAGCTTCTGGATGGAGCGGGAGAGTGCTGACTGCGAGACGGCCATCTCTTCCGCCGCCTGCGTGAAATGGTGGCACTTGGCCATCGCCTGGAAATACTTGAGTTGTGTCAATTCCATTCTATTGTTCCTCGTTTCTTACTTTCTTGCATACTATGCATAATTACTTTAGGTTATAGTCTATTATATGCATGGGTGCATAGACTGACAACGTTTTCCTGCTTCTTTTCCATGAGTTTTTTGCAATGTATCCATGTATACAAAGCATTTATCATGAATTTCCTGCAAGAATTGCGAGGATTTGCCTTGATTATGCACAATTCGCATCTTATTTGTGAAAATAATACATTAGACGGCCCGGAAAAAGACGACTATACTGAGTTTCAGATTTCATCCATAAGTATTTCCGATAAGCGTTTTAATCATTTGATAAGCAGGTGAGAGATTTTGAATAACCGTATCCCCTTGGATTATGTTGAAGAGCTCTGTGCAGAGACAGGCATGTCAGAGAGCGATGCCTACCGCATGCTGACCGTCGCGCACTGCACGGCAATCCATCATCCACGTCATCACAAGAAACTTGTTTCAGCTGGAAAGGAGTCTTCTGATATGGCAGATGTAGCTGCCCCGACGCGCCTCTGGTCGCGCGATTACGTATTCGACATTGGCGTCAACTTCCTCGTCTATTCGGTCCACTTCCTCCTGATGCTCTGGTCCACGGCCTATGCCATCTACACATGGAATGCCTCCATCAGCATGGCCGGCCTCGCCTCGGGCCTCTTCATCGTCGGCGCCCTGTTCGCCCGCATCCCGGCCGGACGCTTCATCGACTTCGTCGGCCGCCGCAAGATGTTCCTCGCGGGAACGCTGATGTTCTTCCTGCTTGTCCTCTGCTACGAGCTCGCGCCGACGCTCGAGGTCTTCATGGTCGTCCGCTTCCTGCACGGCCTTTCGTTCGGCACGACTTCGACGGCGGCGAGCACGGTCGTCGCCGCGCTCGTCCCGCTCAAGCGCATGGGCACGGGCATCGGCTACTTCACGCTCGGCGTCACGATGGCCTCGGCCATCGGCCCGTTCATCGCCATGAATCTCACTTCTGCGCATGAGTTCACGCTCGCCATCGAGATCTGCTCGGTCGCCACGTTCGTCATCTTCGCGCTCTCCTTCTTCATCAAGGCACCGGAGCGCACGATCCTGCCGGAAGAGAAGGCCGACCTCCACAAGGTATCGTTCGACCGCTTCTTCTCCATCAAAGCCCTCGCCATCTCCTGCATCGCCCTGATGGCAGGCGTCTGCTACTCCACTGTCCTGAGCTTCCTCGGCGCCTACACGGCCCACATCGGCATCACGGGCATCGGCGCGACGGGCTTCTTCCTCTGCTTCGCCGCTACGTCCTTCATCAGCCGCCCGCTGACGGGATACCTGCTCGACCACTTCGGCGGCAACGTCGTCATCTACCCGGCACTCATCTGCATGGCCATCGCCATGGCCTTCATCGGCACGGCCAGCACGGATGCTGCAATGCTCATCGGCGCCCTGTTTCTCGGCTTCGGCTACGGCACGACGACGGCTTCCTGCCATGCACTCGCCGTTCACTGCGCACCGATGCATCAGGTCGGCGTCGCGACGAGCACCTACTTCGTGCTGCTCGACTTCGGCATCGGCGTCGGCCCGTACACGCTCGGCAGCTTTGTCCCGAGCTTCGGCTTCTCCTTCGTCTATCTCGCAGCCGGTGCCATCTCCCTCGGCGGTATCGCGCTCTACTACTACCTGCTCGCACGCCATCATCGCTTCACGCGCCATCAGATGGACCGCGATAGCGAGGCCAAGACAATCATCGCCGAGCGCCGCCAGCGCTTCTACGAGAAGCGCCTCGCCGCAGCGCACTGACCAAGACTCCCACGATTTCCAATACCCCATACGAAAATACGGTATCCATCCTTACGATGGATACCGTATTTTCGTATGGGGAGCCGCTGCCTCATCGGACAGCGAGCATCGACTCCGGCTTCAGATGGTAGATGCGCACGGCGTTCTCATAGAAGACTTCCTGCCAGTGCTCCTCTGGGATGATCTCCTTCGTGAAGGCGATGTAATCCCCGAGGTTGGCAAGCGGCCAGTCCGTGCCGAACATGAAGCGATCATAGAGGTCGAGATACTCGAGCCAGCCCTTGAGCCGTTCGATGTAGAAATGCTTCTTCTCGCAGAACGCCGCAAAATCCGGTATCTTGCGCTCCAAGAGCCCCGAGAGATCTGCTGCGACATTGGGGTTCTTCTCGATGACGGCTGCCGCGTCAGTGAACCACGGCTCGCCGAAGTGGCACATGACGAACTGCACCTCGCGGAACTTCGTCGCCGCCTCATCCATGACGAGCGGGTGGCTGTACTTCAGCAGCGCCTTATCCGTCGCCGTCAGGCCCGTGTGGACCGCGACTGGCTTCTTATAGCGCGCGGCCAGCTCATAGATGGGCGTGAGCCGGTCGTCGTAGAGATAGAACGAAGCGTAGCCCGGATAGAGCTTGATGCCGACGCAGCGCTCGCTCCTCAGATGCTGCTCGATGAGATGGAGCTTTTGCGGCAGCTTCGCCATGTCGAATACCTGGCTGTCGAGCCCGATGCAGTAGGACAGGAACGGCGGGTAAGCGGGCTCGAGCTCCTCGACGGGCAGATTGCCCATGACGATGCCGTGCACCATGCCGCGCATCCTGTACTGCTCGAGCAGGTGGTCGGCGCTGTTCTCGTGCTCTGCCGCCTTGGCAATCTCGTCAAAGTAGGCATCCGTCGCAAAGTGAAGATGTGCATCGATAATTTTCATAGACTTTCACCTTATCTCGGCGCATCGCCTCAGAGGCGTGCAAAGGCCTCTTTGGCGAGACGCGCCATGTACTTGGCAGCCGGTCCGAGGGCTGCCGGATCAACGTGGAATTTCGGGTTGTGGTTGGCCGGCGACTTGCCCGTGCCGACGAGCACGAAAGCACCGGGGATCTCCTCCTGATAGTAGGCGAAGTCCTCACCGGCCAGATTGACGGGGGCCGGCTCCACGGTCAGGCCCGACTCCTCGGCCATTTGGATGGCAAAATCTGTCCAGGCGGGCGTGTTATTCGTCGCCGGTGGTCCGGCATACCAGGTCAGCTCAGCATGACCGCCGAAGGAAGCCGCCTGCCCCTCTGCGAGTTCGTAGATGCGCTGCTTGATGCGCTTGCGGTCCTCCGCCGTCAGGCAGCGGACCGTGCCCTCAAGCCACGCGGATTCGGGGATGACGTTCCAGGTGTTGCCGCTCTCGATGTGCGTGATCGAGACGAGGCTCGGATGTGCGGGGTCGATGTTGCGCGAGACGATGCTCTGCGCCGCCGTGACGAAGCTCGCCGCCATGACGATCGGGTCCGTGCCGCGCTCTGGATGCGCCGCATGCGTGCCCTTGCCGCAGAATGTCACCGTGAACTTGTCGACGGAAGCCGTCACGGCGCCCGCGCGGATGCCGAGCGTGCCGACATCGTAGAGCGGCGACGTGTGCAGTCCGAAGATGGCCTGCACTTCCTTGAGCACGCCTGTCTCCATGACCTTGCGCGCGCCGCCCGGCGCTTCCTCCGCCGGCTGGAAGATCAGGTAGACCGTGCCAGCAAGATCCTTTTCCTGCGCCTTGAGCAGGTAGGCTGAGCCGAGCACCGTGCTGATGTGGAAGTCATGACCGCAGGCATGCATGCGTCCCGCGTGCTCCGAGGCGTAGTCGAGGCCCGACTCCTCCTGGATGGGCAGGCCGTCGATGTCGCAGCGCAGCGCGATGAACGGCGCCTCTCCTGTGCCGACCTTGGCGACGAGGCCTGTATTGAGCGGCAGGTCGAGGACCTCGATGTCTGCCGCCGCGAGGTCGTCTCTGAGGCGCTTCGTCGTCTCGACTTCCTCGTAGGAGAGCTCCGGATGGCGGTGGAACCAGTAGAATTCGTCGGTTATCTTCTGGAGGATTTCTCTTTCGTTCATGTCTGTCCCTCTCAATCTATATACATAGTTAATTAATATGTTTTACCGATATTGTAATATAGCGCAGGGCTCGTGTCAATCGTTCTGTTGCCTGATATAGAAAAAACTCCTGGCACCTAACGGTGCCAGAAGTCATTTCAATCATTCGTATTCTGCCTTATTCGGCAAGCGGCTTCATCGTCGGGAACAGCAAGACGTCACGGATGGACGGCGCGTCCGTCAGCAGCATGACGAGTCGGTCGATGCCGATGCCGACGCCGCCCGTTGGCGGCAGGCCGTACTCCATGGCCGTGATGTAGTCGCGGTCCATGACGTGCGCCTCATCGTCGCCAGCCTCGCGCTGCTTGAGCTGGTCGAGGAAGCGGCCTTCCTGGTCGATCGGGTCGTTGAGCTCCGTGAAGCCGTTGGCCAGCTCGCGGCCGTAGATGAAGAACTCGAAGCGGTCCGTGATGCGCGGGTCTTCCGGATTGCGCTTGGCAAGCGGCGAGATCTCCGTCGGATGGCCCGTGATGAACGTCGGCTGCATCAGGGTCTCCTCGACCTTCTCCTCGAAGGCCTGGTTGAGGATGCCGCCGATGCCATGGCGCTGCTCGTACGGGACGCCGATCTCATCGGCCATCTTGCGGGCCTCTTCAACCGTCTCGCAGGAGAGGAAGTCCTTGCCCGTCGCCTCTTTGACGGCGTCGTTCATGCTGATGCGCTTGACCTTCGAGAGGTCGATCTCGACGCCCTGGTAGTTGATGACCGGCGTGCCGAGAACCGACTTAGCGGCATTGACGACAATGCCTTCGGTGATGTCCATCATGTCCGTATAGTCCGCGTACGCCTGATAGAACTCGATCGTCGTGAACTCCGGATTGTGGCGGACGTCCATGCCCTCGTTGCGGAAGACGCGGCCCATCTCGTAGACGCGGTCGAAGCCGCCGATGACGAGGCGCTTGAGGTTGAGCTCCGTCGCGATGCGCAGGTAGAGGTCGATGTCGAGCGCATTGTGGTGCGTGACGAACGGGCGCGCCGCAGCGCCGCCGGCGATCGTCGAGAGCACCGGCGTCTCGACTTCGAGGTAATCGCGCGTATCGAGGTACGAGCGGATGGACTGGATGATCTTCGTGCGCTTGCGGAAGGTCTCGCGGACCTCCGGGTTCATGATGAGGTCGAGGTATCGCTGACGGTAGCGGATGTCGACATCCTGCAGGCCGTGGAACTTCTCCGGCAGCGGGCGCAGGGATTTCGAGAGCAGGTCAAAATCCTCGACGCGGACCGTCACCTCGCCGCGATGCGTCTTGAAGACGATGCCGCGAATGCCGACGATGTCGCCGATGTCGAGCTTCTTGAACTGGTTCTTGTACTTATCCTCGCCGAGCACATCGATCTTGAAGTAGACCTGGATGTTGCCCGTGCGGTCGTTGAGCGTGCAGAACGATGCTTTGCCGTGGCCGCGGATGGCCATGAGGCGGCCGGCGATGCGGACCTCGCCGCCCTCTTCGTCACCCTCGAGGTGCGCGTACTTCTCCTTGATTGGCTCGGCATAGTCCGTGACATCGTAGCGATGGCCAAACGGCGGCACGCCCATGGCGCGGAACTCTTCCATCTTTTCGCGGCGGACCTTCATCATCTCATTGAGGTCTTCCACAGGAGCCTGCTGCCCCTTCTGCTTCTTATCTGACATACTTTCCATTACTCCAATCTGACAGGATTGCTGGCTCAGCCCTTGATATCGAGAATCTCGTACTTGATGATGCCGGCCGGAGCATGCACATCGATGACGCTGCCGCTCTTCTGGCCGAGCAGTGCCTGGCCGAGCGGGGACTCGTTCGAGATCTTGCCCTCGTCCGGGTCTGCCTCCGTCGAGCCGACGAGCATGAAGGTCTCCTCATCGCCGAACTCGATGTCCTTGACCGTGACCTTGCTGCCCATCTGGACAACGTCGCCGGCACCGGCCTTGATGATGTGCGAGTTGCGGATCTTGGCCGTGAGGTCCTGGATCTCGCCCTCGAGGAATGCCTGCTCATTCTTGGCGTCATCGTACTCCGAGTTCTCGGAGAGGTCGCCGAGTGCGATAGCTGCCTTCAGGCGCTGCGCAATCTCGATACGCTTGACGCTCTTGAGGTAATTGAGCTTTTCTACGAGTTTATTATAGCCTTCTTCGGTCAGCATGACCTGTTTATCTGCCATGATAAAACGCCCCTTTTTGTTTCAGTTTAACTTACTTATTATAATTTTTTTTCTTCAGCTGTGTCAATCAAGGCGAGCTTTGCCGCGCGCGTGAGCTTCTTGATAGCAGCCTCGCGCGCGAGCGCTTCTTCCTTCGTCGCAAAGGACTCGAAGTAGACGAGATGGACTGGGCGGTGCGAGCGCGTGTACTTCGCGCCGCGCCCCTCGTTGTGCGCCTTGACGCGCCGCGTCAGGTCATTCGTCCAGCCCGTGTAGAGGCTGCCGTCCTTGCACTCGAGGATGTAGGTGTACGCCTCTGCCATCACTCCGGATACTTGATCTCGATGGTCTTGATGACGACGTCCTCGAGCGGGCGGTCCGCCATGTCCGTCTCCGAATGGCCGATGCGACGCACGACGTCCATACCTTCCTTGACCTTGCCGAAGATCGTGTGATGACCGTTGAGCCACGGCGTCTTGTCGAGCGTGATGAAGAACTGGCTGCCGCCCGTGTGCGGCATGCCCGTGTTGGCCATCGCGAGGATGCCCTCGCCGTCAAAGCGCAGGTCGTCGCGGAACTCGTCCTCGATCGTGTAGCCCGGGCCGCCCATGCCCGTGCCCTCCGGGTCGCCGCCCTGGATCATGAAGCCGTCGATGACGCGGTGGAAGATGACGCCGTCGTAGAAGCCCTTCTCGGCGAGGTCGATGAAGTTCTCCGTCGTGATCGGCGTCTCGTCCTCAAAGAGCTCCACGCTGAAGTTGCCGAGGTTCGTCTCAAATACTGCGATGCGATTTACCATTTTCTTATCTCCTTTATGAACGTCTTTATGGACATCCTTGACGGCCGGACCGTCTTGGACGCTTGTTGTTCTCTCATTGCCGGATGCATTGCCAGATGCGGCAAGGCAGCTGCCCGTCATCAAGACCATGGCGAGCAGCAGCAGGAATACCTTCTTCATTTTACCCTATCCTCTCCTGTCATTTCAATAGTCTGCCGTCTTTGAGGCAATTCTTTTCGCCCGACTTGCGCGGCGACCAGACGGGAATCTCGCGGCCCGGCGCGAAAAAGCCCGCCGGCGGCTGCCAGGCCGAATAACCGATGGAATGCATCGTGACGAGTGCGCGGATTTCTGTCTCAGCACAGAAGACCTTGGCCCCCTTGTCGAGCCTCGGCCCCATGCGGCCGTCGACGGGGAAGAATGCGACGTCTGCTTCTAACCCCTCGAGCTTCTTCATCTGCTTGCGGAAGGCGTTCTCCGCGAGCTTCCGCTGCTCGGCTGGCTCCCCCGTCCAGTCCCACCAATTGAAGTCGCCGGCGTGGAAGATGGTCGTGCCTTCCTCTTTGAGCGTGACGCAAAACGAGGTGCCGAGGTCGGTCGAGTCGAAGGATTCGACCGCGAGGACATCGTCCTGCCAGCTCGCATACGGTTTGAGGAACGTGAGCTTTTGGGGGTTGAAGGCGCTGCAGTCCTTCATGCAGCGGATGTCATCGCTGAGGATGTAGCGGTCTGCCTGCGCCTCGTAGCGCCGGATGTGCGCATCGAAGTGGTCGAAGTGGCTGTGCGATGCGAAGAAGTAGAGGTGGTCGAAATCGGCAGCTGCCACGGCCGCGTCGACGGCACCCGCCGGGTCCTTGAAGTCATCGAAGACGAGCAGCGTGCGGCCGACGCGCACGAGGAAGCCGCTGTTCAAGAGATAGGTCATTTCAATCATAAGGAGTCCTCCTGTAAAAAATCAATGCTCAGCGGTCATCGTGCCACTGCAGGTGCTCCGGGTGCACCAACTGGTTCTTGTCCTTGTGGATGAAGCGCCGGAAGGCGATGCCCGGTTCGCTGAAGCCGCGGCCCATGACCTCGTTGGCCGACATGATGATCATGAAGGCATGCGGGTCGACGGCATGCGCGATGAGCTTAATCTTGCTGACCTGCGTGAGCTTGACGACGACGAAGACGACGTTGCGCTCCTTGCGCGTGAAGGCGCCCTGCCCGTGCAGGAAGGTCACGCCGCGCCCGACTTCCATGATGCCGTCCGCGATCTGCTGCGCGCGGTCGGAGATGATCAGCACGGCCTTGCGGCTGTTGAAGCCCGCGATGACCTTGTCGGTGACCATCGCGTTCATGTACATGCAGATCAGTGTGAACATCGCGGGGGCCACGCCGAACAGGAACGCCGCCACGCACATGATCATGCAGTTGAAGGCGAAGATGACGCCGCCCATGTTGAGCGAGTAGTACTTCTTGGCGATGGCGCCGACGATGTCGAAGCCGCCCGTGCTGCCGTTCATGCGGAAGACGATGCCGTAGCCGATGCCGTTGAAGACGCCGCCGAAGATGGCGGCGAGCATGAGATCATTGACTGGCGCGTACGCATTGAGGAAGCGCGTGAGGTCGAGGCACAGCGAGAAGATACCCGTGCCGATGACGACGTCGACGGTGTAGCCATGGCCGAGCGTCTTCCAGGCGGCCATGAGCAGCGGGATGTTGTAGAGGAAGGTCTGCAGGCCGATGGGCAGCTGCGTCAGGTAGTAGACGATGATCGCGATGCCCGTCGCGCCGCCCGTCAGCAGGTGCGACGGCACGAGGAACAGGTTGATGGAGCAGCTCGCGATTAGGCAGCCCAGCGTGATGCCGACGTAGCGCAGCAGCCGGTGGCGCATCATCTTGAGGTGGATCATGGCTGCGCCTCCTTGAGGATTGGCGCCTCCGCCTTCCCGAGAGCGGAGATGTCGATCTCCTTCTCCGCGAAGCGCGGATCGAGTGCGCCCTCTTCCGCGTCATCCTCGAGTGCGCGCTTCTCCGCCTCTTCATCGGTCAGCGGCAGCGAGGTGATGCGCATCGACGTCAGGTAGCCGTCCTGCGCATCGACGCCGAGCAGCAGGTGGTCGTGCGGATGGCCCTCGCGCGTGTAGATGTAGTACGGCATGCCGTCGATGCGCTGGCGCTCTGCCTTGCCGTACGTCTTCTGGATCCAGTACGAGGTCGCGCCGAGCCTGATTCCACCCCGCGCCTCATAGCGGTCGTTCTTGATGACGAAATCGACGACATGGCCGCTCTTGTCGACGGCGGCCTCATAATGGTCCTTGTAGACATAGACCTTGACCGTCACGCCCTGCCGGCGCTCCGCCTTGTCGAAGAGCGGCTCGCCCCAGGCCTTGAAGAGCTCCTGCTCACTCGCGCCGAGCGCGACACCGCGGCAGGAGAAATCGCTGTCCTGCAGCCCTGCCGCCTCAGAGCGGCCCGTCGGCAGGCCCAGCGCCGTGAGCGCCAGCAGGAGCGCCATGAGGATACCGAGAGTCCTTTGCATCATTGTATCTCCTCCCTGATCTGATAAAGCCATCCTCAGAAGGCGAAGTTGCCCTGATGGAATACCTGGACCTTTGTGCCGTCGCGGCGCGTGCCGACGATCTCGAGGTCACGGCTGCCGACCATGAAGTCCTCGTGCATCAGCGAGTCGTTGACGCCGTGCTGCAAGAGCGTCACGCTGTCCATCTTCTCGCCGTCCTTGAGGCAGGTCGGATACGCCTTGCCGAGTGCCAGATGGCAGGCGGCATTCTCGTCGAACAGCGTGTTGTAGAAGAGCACGCCGCTCTGCGAGATGGGCGAATCGTACGGCACGAGTGCCACTTCACCGAGGAAGTGCGAGCCCTCATCCGTCTCGATCAGGCCCTTGAGGATGGCCTCGCCCTTCTTCGCAGCGAAGTCTACGACACGTCCGTTCTCGAAGCGCAGCCAGAAATCCTCGATGAGGTTGCCGTTGAAGTTCAGCGGCTTTGTCGCGTAGACGATGCCGTTGACGCCGTCGCGCTTCGGCAGCGTGTAGACCTCTTCTGTCGGCATGTTCGCCGCGAATACCGTGCCTAGCTCCGACTTCTCGGCGCCGCCCGCCCAGATGTGTCCTTCTGGCAGCTCGATGGTCAGGTCCGTGCCGAGACCGTTCGTGTAATGGAGTTCCTGGAAGTCGTTCGCATTGAGGAAGTCGGCTGCCTTGTGCAGGAAGGCGATGTGCTCCTGCCATGCCTGGATGGTGTCGATACCCTCGCCGACGCGGACAGTCTTATAGATCTCGCGCCAGAGGCGTGCGACGGCCTCATCCTCCGAGAGGTCGGGGAAGACCTTCTTCGCCCAACCCTTCGTCGGCACCGAGACGACGCACCAGGTGTTGCGGTTGTTCATGAGGCGCTCGCGGTACTCCATGAGCGCCGCGCCGGCCGCCTGATTGGCCAGCTTGAGCTTCTCCGGGTCGATGTCGCCGAAGATTTCGGGGTCGCGCGCCGCAATCGAGACGAATGCCGCGCCCTGCGCCGCGTAATCCTCGTAGAACGCGCGCCGCCATTCGGGGAACTCCGTGAAGAGCGCCTTCTTGCCGCCCGCATAGCGGATGTGCGCGAGCTGCTCATCACTCCAGCTCACGACGACATCGTGCGCGCCCGCCGCAAAGGCCTGCTGCGCGATCATGCGCGCAAACGCCGCGCATTCAATTGGCGCATTGATGACGAGGATCTGGTCCTTCTGCAGATTGACGCCCACGCGCACGACGAGGTCCGCATAAGCTCGCAGTAAATCCTTCATATCCTTACCTCCTGTCAAATTCTCATAAGTTGTCCGTATCAAAAAGAAGTGTCACCGGGCCGTCGTTGACGGAGGCGACCTTCATGTCAGCGCCGAACTCACCGTGCTCCACGCTGAAGCCCTTCGCGCGCAAATCCGCCATGAAGCGCTTGTAGAGCGGCTCGGCGAGCTCCGGCTTGGCCGCATGCGAGAAGCCGGGGCGCCTCTTCTTGAGGTCGGCGTAGAGCGTGAACTGCGAGATGACGAGGAAGGCGCCACCGACCTGGTCGATGCTCAGGTTCATCTTGCCCGCTTCATCGGAGAAGACGCGCACATGCGCGACCTTCTCGGCCAGCCGGTCACAGGTCTCCTCATCATCTTCGGGGCCGACGCCTAAGAGCACGAGGAATCCCTGGTCAATCGCACCATGGACCTCCCCCGCAATCTCGACGGATGCTTCCCGGACTCTTGTCACAACTGCTTTCATTTGTTTTCCTCCATATAGGGTTGTACGAATTTCCGGATGGTCCGGAAGTACGTCTGCTGGTCGGCCTGGCTCGCGGCCGCGTGCACGGCTCCGGGGATCATGAGGATCTCCTTCTTCGGGGCATTGGCCGCCGCATAGAGCTTCTCGGCCATGTTCGGCGGCACGAGCGTGTCCTTCGTGCCGTGGATGAAGAGCAGCGGCACGCGGGCATGGCGCACGGCATCAATTGGCGAGGCATCCTTGAGGCTGAAGCCCGCCATTTTCTCGCAGCGCCAGTTCAGGAGATTCATGGCCGGGAACGAGGGCAGGCCAAAGGAATTCTCCATCTGCAAGGCGATGAGCTCATCCGCATTCGTGTAGCCGCAGTCCTCGACCACCGCGACGACCTCTGGCGGCAGGTCCTCGCGGCCCGCCGCCATCATGACCGTCGCCGCGCCCATCGAGACGCCGTGCAGGATGATCTTTGCCTGCGGATTTTCCTGCGCGATTCTCCTCGCCCAGAGCACGATGTCCTCGCTCTCGCGGTAGCCGAGCGTCAGGTAGCGGCCGCCGCTGAGCCCCGACGCCCTGAGGTCCGGCGTCAGCACGTGATAGCCCATCGAGAGATAATTCTCGGCAATGTAATAGGAATTCTGCTGCGTGCAGCCGTAGCCGTGCACGACGATGACCCACTTGTCCGTCTCACGCTCCGGCTTGAAATGCGTCGCCGCGAGGTAGATGCCGTCCTCCGAGTCGATGTTCCAGTTCTCCGAGGCGTAGTTCGGCTTGTCGAACTGCCGCGCCTCCGGCGGCATCAGGAGCGCATAGGCCCGCGGCGGCTCCTGTGGGTTCTCCGCCGTCCCGCGTTCCAGGCCGAAGTGCACGCAGTAATTGCCAATAAAATATCCTGCCTCGATGACCAGCGCCGCCGTCACGATGACGGCCGTCAAGAGGCAGGATATGAGGATCTTCTTCATAGAACCACCCTTCTGCCAAAATGTGATTCCATTATATCATCTTATCTGGAAAAAGGCACCGAAAAGAAAACTGCCGCAGAAAATTTTGCGACGGGTATCTGGAACGAGATTCGCATTCTGTATCACTTTCCCGTAGGAAATCGGCAAGAACAGCGCGAATACAGGATATATCTCAAGAAAAACGAACGCACAGGAGGTATTCATTCATGGCAGAAGAACAGAAGGCCTGGTGGAAAGAGGCCGTCATCTATCAGATCTATCCGCGCAGTTTCCAGGATTCGAACGGCGATGGCATCGGCGACCTGCCGGGCATCACGCGCCGCATCCCGTATCTCAAGGAGCTCGGCGTCGACGTCATCTGGCTCTCCCCGATCTACCAGTCCCCCAACGACGACAACGGTTATGACATCTCCGACTACCGCGCCATCATGAAGGACTTCGGCACGATGGAAGATTTCGACACGCTTTTGAGGGCGGCACATGAAGCCGGCATCAAGCTCGTCATGGACCTCGTCGTCAACCACACGTCCGACGAGCACGCCTGGTTCATCGAGAGCCGCAAGTCCCGCACGAATCCCTACCGCGACTTCTACATCTGGAAGGATGGCAAGGACGGCAAGGCGCCCAACAACTGGGAGTCGTATTTCAGCGGCCCGGCCTGGCAGTACGACGAGGCGACGGACCAGTATTATCTGCACTGCTTCTCGAAGAAGCAGCCGGACCTCAACTGGGAGAACACGAAGGTCCGCGATGCCGTCTTCGACATGATGAACTGGTGGTGCGAGAAGGGCATCGACGGCTTCCGCATGGACGTCATCTCGATGATCTCCAAGGACCAGACCTTCCCGGACGGCCCAGTCAAGGCGGACGGCTACGGTGACCTCTCGCCGCACGTCTGCAACGGGCCGCGCGTTCACGAATTCCTGCAGGAGATGAACCACCGCGTGCTCTCGCACTACGACCTGCTGACGGTCGGCGAGGCCGCCGGCGTCACGATCGACGAAGCCAAGAAGTACGCCCGCAGCGACGGCAAGGAACTCGGCATGGTCTTCCAGTTCGAGCACGTCGGCCCGGAAAACGGCAAGGGCAGCGTCATCGACAAGTGGACGACGGGCAAGCCGCAGATGCCGAAGGTCCGCGCCATCCTCAACAAGTGGCAGCAGGAGCTCGAGGGCAAGGCGTGGAACTCGCTCTACCTCGACAACCACGACCAGCCGCGCTGCGTCTCGATGTTCGGCAATGACAGCCCCGAGTGGCGCGTGCTCTCGGCCAAGATGCTCGCGACCTGCCTGCACATGCAGAAGGGCACGCCCTACATCTACCAGGGTGAAGAGCTCGGCATGACGAACACGACCTTCCACTCCCTCGACGACTGCCAGGACCTCGAGGAGATCAACGCCTGGCACCAGTACGTCGACGAGCAGAAGAAGGTCTCGCCTGAGACGATGCTCGCCTGCTTCAACACGGTCGCACGCGACAACGCGCGCACGCCGATGCAGTGGACGGCCGGCAAGAATGCGGGCTTCACGGACGCCACGCCCTGGCTCGCCGTCAATCCGAACTACAAGACCATCAACGCCGAGGCCGCGCTCAAGGACCCGGACTCCACCTTCTACTACTACCAGAAGCTCATCCGCCTGCGCCACGCCTACCCCATCATCGTCTACGGCATCTTCGAACCGCTCTTAGAAGATGACCAAAATGCCTACGCCTTCGCGCGCCACCTCGGCGGCGAGACGCTGCTGATTGCCTGCAACTGGACGAGCGAAGAAGTCCCCTGCAACCTGTTCGACGGGAAGGATGGCGAGGAACTCATCTCCAATTACGCCAACCACAAGACGGGTGCCCTGCAACCGTACGAGGCACGCGTCCTGCTGCTCCGCAACGCCTGATTTCTATCCCCTTACAAAAAAACGCTGGTCGGATGACCAGCGTTTTTTGTATACGCACATCACTGCACAGCGTCCGTTCTTCCCTTGCTCTCCGTCTTGAATGGCACAAAAAATGCCCTGCGCGCAAAGCGATGGACACTTTGCATGCAGGGCATGGTCAGCAGCTCTCTGCTTCTATTCTCTTATTTTCCCGCCTTCATGCGGTTGATGGCACTTATCAGGGCCTGGATGGATGCCGTGATGATATCCGTGTCCATGCCGGCGCCCCAGGTGATGTGGCCGTCTTCATTCGTGATGCCGATATAGGCCATCGCGCGGCTGTTCTGGCCGATTTCCAGCGCGTGCTCGCTGTACGTAAGGTCCTTGTAGGTGATGTCGAGGTTCGCCTGCAGGGCATTGGAGACGGCGTCGAGTCGACCGTTGCCGCGCGCGAGGAAGGTCTTTGGCTCGCCGTTGACGAAGATATCGACCGTGCCCTTGCGCGTGCCGTCCGGCTCCTTCTGGAGCAGGAAGTCGTTGAGCTTGTACGGCGTATCGACGTTGACGTACTCATCCTGGAAGATCTGGTAGATCTCATCCGGCATGAGTTCCTTGTGCTTGTGGTCGGAAACGCCCTTGACGCAGTAGCCGAAGTCCTCACGCATCTTCTTCGGCATGTCGATGCCGTACTTCTGCTCCATGATGAAGCCGACGCCGCCCTTGCCGGACTGGCTGTTGATGCGGATGACGTCGCCGTCGTATTCGCGGCCGACATCCTTCGGGTCGATGTAGAGGTACGGCAGCGTCCACTTGTCCGGATTCTTCTCCTCTTTCCAGTGCATGCCCTTCGCAATGGCATCCTGATGCGAGCCAGAGAAGGCAGCGAAGACGAGGTCGCCGGCATACGGCTGGCGCGGCGAGACGTGCATGCGCGTGACGCGCTCGTACATCTCGACGAGCTCCGGCATGTTCGAGAAGTCGAGCTCCGGGTCGACGCCGAGTGCAAACATATTCATGCCGACCGTGATGATATCGACGTTGCCCGTGCGCTCGCCGTTGCCGAACAGCGTGCCCTCGATGCGGTCCGCACCGGCCAGGATGCCCATCTCCGCATCGGCGACACCGCAGCCGCGGTCGTTGTGCGGATGCAGCGAGAGCACGACGTTGTCGCGGTACTTGAGGTGCTTGTTCATGTAAGCGACCTGCATCGCAAAGACGTGCGGCATGCTCATCTCGACCGTTGCCGGCAGGTTGATGATGGCCTTGCGGTCAGCCGTCGGCTTCCAGACATCGAGGACAGCGTTGCAGACCTCGAGCGCGTACTCAGGCTCCGTGCCCGTAAAGGACTCCGGCGAATACTCGAAGCGGTAGTTCGCACCGGCTTCTTCCGTCAGCTCCTGCAGGAGCTTGGCGCCGTCGACGGCCATCTGCTTGATTTGTTCCTTGTCCTTGCGGAAGACTTGCTGGCGCTGTGCAACAGAAGTCGAGTTGTAGACGTGGACGATGGCGTTCTTGACGCCCTTCAAGGCATCGAACGTCTTGCGGATGATGTGCTCGCGCGCCTGCGTCAGGACCTGGATCGTCACATCGTCCGGGATCAGGTCTTCCTCGACGAGGCGGCGCAGGAACTCGTACTCCGTCTCCGATGCAGCCGGGAAGCCGATCTCGATTTCCTTGAAGCCGACTTTGAGGAGCATCTTGTAGAATTCCATTTTCTCATCCAGGCTCATCGGGATGACGAGCGACTGGTTGCCATCGCGAAGGTCGACGCTGCACCAGATTGGCGCATGGTCTGGGGCATCTTTCTTGGCCCACTCCAGGTCAATCTCCGGCGGCATGAAATAACCTTTGCTGTACTTCTGATAATTCATCATTTGACAAAACCTCCCCAAATAGAAAAGCCCTTCGTCTGATGAGACGAAGGGCTGTACCTGCGTGTTACCACTCAAATTCATACTCCTTGCGGAGTACCTCTACGGATTCTAGCAAATCCTCCTGCTGTAACGGTCAGGCTCCGTCCCTGCCTAATAGTGCACCAAATACACACAAATGTAGTCTTAGCACGTTCAGTGGGCTGCTTCAAGGTGAGTTCCAGATTCCTTCCCTGCTGTCTCGCACCTACCGGCAGCTCTCTGGTGGTTCCAGAATCTTTACTATTCCTCTTCAACGCATTTCCCTGTGTTGGGTACTAGAATAGCACAGGAAAATCTATTTTGCAAGCGTTTTTTGTAAATCTGTAAACTTTTTTATCCGAGCAGGCTCATTTTTTCTCTTCTGGCTCGCGCAGCGTCTTCTTGGCCTGGCTGAGCTTCTTCTCGACCTCGCGCTGCTGGCGCTTCTGCTCCTTGTGCGCTTCATAGCGGCGGCGGCCTTCCTCAAAAGCCCTTCTCGCCTCTTCCGAGTCGATGATGAGCGGCGGCACAGCCTTCGGGCGCGAATTGCGGTCGAGCGCGACCATCGTGAAGTAGGCCGTCAGCGCGCGCTGCGGCTTGCCTTCCTGATCGAGGTCCTCGACATCGACATTGACCGTGACCTCCATCGAGCTGTGGCCGACGAAGACGATCTCTGCCGTGCAGGTGACGAGGTCGCCGACGAGAATCGGCAGATGGAACTCGAGCTCGTCGACGCGGGCCGTGACGACGTTGCAGCGCGCGTACTTGCGCGTCACGGCATAAGCCGCCGAGTCCATCATCTTCATGATATCGCCGCCATAGATATTGCCGCTCGGATTCGTCTGATTCGGCATCATAACCTGGCTGATTATGAGTTTATTCTGTGCCATGGAAAAACCTCCTGCTCTATCGCCGCAGAGCGCGTGCTCCGCTTATGCTAACATGATATACAACCTTAGGATATAGGAATAGGATATAAGATTCAATCGGGAAATACCGTGACTGAATCACAAAGCCACTGCGCGTCCACTCATTTGATGAAACGATCGATGGCCCGGTTGAGCTGCTCTAAAGCCTGCTGATCATTGTCGCGTACGGCATCGACGATGCAGTGCTCCAGATGGTCCTTGAGGATGATGCGGCTGACACCCTTGATAGCGCTGTCGACCGCCGAGAGCTGCACGAGCACCTCGCTGCAGTCGCGGCCATCCTCGATCATGTGCTTGATGGATTCCAGATGGCCGATGAGACGCGCCATGCGGTTGAGCACGGCCTTCGTCTGCGTGTGGCTGTGCTGATGGCCATGAGCGCCATGCGCGTGATGATTATGATGGATGACCGTGCCATCGGCCAGCACATGGGTGTGTTCTTTCTCTTCCATTCTTCTCGATATCACCTGCCTGATGTTCTCGTTGTAATAGACTATTGTTTTTATTCGTCCTTCTCTTCCGTTTTTCCTTCTTTCCAGCATTAAAAAAATCTCCTCGCAAGGAGGAGACTTTTCCCGAGATGGGTCTCTATCAGTCGACCGAGATTGTGACCGTCTCGCCGTTGATATTCCACTCTTTCTCGTGGCCGGACGTCTCGCCGTAAGTGACCTTGTCGGCAAGCGTAATGTCCTTGAGGAAGCTCTCGTTCTTCTTGACGAGGTTCTCGAGCTTCTCGTTGTCCTTGAGGCCGACAGCGATGTGGTCCGTGACTTCGTAGCCATTTTCCTTGCGCATCGTCTGGACCTTGCTGATGATCTCGCGGACGAAGCCCTCTTCGAGGAGTTCTTCGCTGAGCGTCGTCTCCAGAGCAATCGTCACGCCATTGTAGCGCTGGCAGTTGTAGCCTTCCGTCTGTGCCATCGTGACCTCGACGTCTTCCGGCAGCAACGTGACATCGCCATCCGGCAATGCGACGACGAGCTTGCCCGTCGTGTCGAGCTCTTCTTTGGCTTTGTGGCCGTTGACCGCCTTCAGGGCCTTCTGGATGGCGCCCATCTTCTTGCCGACCTTCGGTCCGAGAATGCGGAACTGCGGCTTGAAGCTGTACGTGAGGTACGCCTCCATGTCGTCCTTGAAGACGACTTCCTTGACGTTGAGCTCTTCTTCAACGATTTCTTTGTAGAAGTCCGGCAGTACGACAGGTGCCTTGACGTACATCTTGCCGATTGGCTGGCGGTTCTTGATGTTGGCCTCATTGCGCGCAGCGCGGCCGAGCACGACGATCTCGAGGACTTCGCCCATGTTCTTCTCGAGCTCCTTGTCGATGTGGGCCTCATTGACCTTCGGGAAGTCGCAGAGATGGACGGATTCCGGCGCCTTCTTGTCGATGCTGCAGACGAGGTTGCGGTAGATGGACTCCGTCATGAAGGGGATCATCGGCGCAGCGGCCTTGGCCGTCGTGACGAGTGCCGTGTAGAGCGTCATATAGGCGTTGATCTTGTCCTGCTCCATGCCCTTTGCCCAGAAACGGCTGCGGCTGCGGCGGACGTACCAGTTCGAGAGCTCGTCGACGAACTCCTCGAGTGCCTTGGCGGCTTCCGTCACGCGGTAGTTCGAGAGGTCGTAGTCGACATCCTTGACCATCGTGTTGAGGCGTGAGAGGCACCACTTGTCCATGACCGGCAGCTTATCGTAGTCGAGCGTGTACTTCGTCGCATCGAAGTTGTCGATGTTGGCGTAGAGCACGAAGAACGCGTACGTGTTCCAGAGCGTGCCCATGAACTTGCGCTGGCCTTCCTGGACGGCATCGTCGTGGAAGCGGTTCGGCAGCCACGGTGCGCTGTTCTCGTAGAAATACCAGCGGATGGCATCGGCGCCATGCTTCTGCAGTGCTTCCATCGGGTCGACGGCATTGCCCTTCGACTTCGACATCTTGCGGCCTTCCTTGTCCTGGACGTGGCCAAGGACGATGACATTGCGGTACGGTGCCTTGTGGAAGAGCAGCGTCGAGATGGCAATCAGCGAGTAGAACCAGCCACGCGTCTGGTCGACAGCCTCCGAGATGAAGTCCGCCGGGAAGCGCTTCTCGAAGATCTCCTTGTTGTCAAACGGATAATGCCACTGCGCAAAAGGCATGGAGCCCGAGTCGAACCAGCAGTCGATGACTTCCTTGACGCGGTGCATCTCCTTGCCGCACTCCGGGCACTTGATCGTGACCTTGTCGATGTACGGGCGATGCAGCTCGATGTCATCCGGGCAGTTCGAGCTCATGGACTTGAGTTCCTCGATCGAGCCGATGACATGCTGATGGCCGCATTCGCACTGCCATACCGGCAGCGGCGTGCCCCAGTAGCGGTTGCGCGAGAGACCCCAGTCCTGTACATGCTCGAGCCAGTTGCCGAAGCGGCCCTCACCGATGGATTTCGGGATCCAGTTGACCGTCTTGTTGTTGGCGACGAGCTCATCCTTGACCGACGTCATCTTGATGAACCAGGTCGGGAACGAGTAGTAGAGCAGCGGCGTATCGCAGCGCCAGCAATGCGGATAGCTGTGCGTGAACTCCGGCGCCTTGAACAGCAGTCCCTTCTTCTCGAGGTCTGCGAGGATCAGCGGATCGGCTTTCTTGACGAAGAGGCCCGGCCAATCCGTCTCAGCCGTGAGCTCGCCCTTGCTGTTGACGAGGTTGACGAAAGCGACGCCGTACTTCTGGCAGACGCGGTTATCGTCTTCGCCGTATGCCGGAGCCATATGGACGATGCCCGTGCCGTCCTCCGTCGTGACGTAGTCATCACAGGTCACGATGAACGCCTTTTTGCCGCGCTGGTTCTTGATTTTCTCGACGGCATACGGATAGAGCGGCTCGTACTCGCGGTACTCGAGGTCCTTGCCCTTATAGCGCTCGAGAACCTGACGCTCGCCCTCGACACCCTCGAAGACCTTGTCGACGAGTGCCTCTGCGAGGACGTACTTCTTGTCGCCGACCTGGAGCTTGACGTAATCGACCGCGGGGTTCACGCAAAGTGCCATGTTCGACGGCAGCGTCCACGGCGTCGTCGTCCATGCGAGGAACGAGTAATCGCCGTCTTTGGCCTTGAATTCGACCATGGCCGAGCGCTCCGTGACATCCTTATAGCCCTGCGCTACCTCATGCGAGGAAAGCGGCGTGCCGCAGCGCGGGCAGTACGGGACGACCTTGTAGCCCTCGTAGAGCAGGCCCTTCTTCCAGATCTCCTTGAGCGCCCACCATTCCGACTCGATGAAGTCATTCTCATAGGTGATGTACGGGTGCTCCATGTCGGCCCAGAAGCCGACAACATCGGAGAATTCCTCCCACATGCCCTTGTACTTCCAGACGGACTCGCGGCACTTCTTGATGAACGGCTCGATGCCGTATGCCTCGATCTGTTCCTTGCCGTTGATGCCGATCTGCTTCTCGACCTCGAGCTCAACCGGCAGACCATGCGTATCCCAGCCAGCCTTTCTGAGGACCTTCTTGCCCTTCATCGAGGCGAAGCGCGGCAGCATATCCTTGATGACGCGCGTCAAGACGTGGCCGATATGCGGCTTGCCGTTGGCCGTCGGCGGGCCATCGTAGAACGTGAAGGTATCGCAGCCCTCGCGCTGGTCGATTGCCTTCTGAGCGATGTCATGTGCTTTCCAGAACTCGCGGATCTCTTTCTCGCGCTCCACGAAGTTCAAGTTCGTATCCACTTTCTTATACAAACAGATTGCCTCCTCACATATGAAAAGCCTGCACCCAAATAGGATGCAGGCTCATGATACCTACAGGATAACCACCTATTTCCACGCACCACCATGCGCTGTCCCGTAACGGGGGATGCCGGCGAAGCTTACTCCATTCGTTCAGCCCGCTGCTCCGGAGTGATTTTCCCCTGCAAGTACGCACGCCCGGCTCTCACCTCTCCCGGTTCGCTTCCGCTCTCCCTGCAGTCTACTCTCTCCATCGATGCATTTACATGTTGACAGAGTTTATTGTACCACAGGGATAGACAGATTTCAAATACTATTTGAGCGTTGCAGTCTCTCTTCTCAAGCCATCTCGTTTACGCTATAATGAAGATTGTTTGAGCAAAACGAGAACAGGATTTCAATAGAATCAGAAAAGGAAGGGATCTCATGCATCAGTATCTTTTCTATATCGGAGACTTCCCGATTCGGGCCTACGGCCTCGTGCTGTCTCTCTCCATCATCCTCGCGACAGGCGTCGGCTACTTCCTGACGAAGGCAGACGGCCGCGGTTACGAGAAGTACATCGTCGACCTCGGCATCTACTGCGGCGTCGCCGGACTGCTCGGTGCGCGCCTCTGGGACGTCTTCTTCTTTGACTGGGATTACTACGGTCACCATCTGACCGAACTGCTGAACGTCTGGCAGGGTGGCATGGCCATCCAAGGCGGCGTCTTTCTCGGCGTGCTGACGGGCGTCTGGTACTGCCACCGCCATCATCTCGACACTGTCCACCTCATGGACGTACTCGCACCGGCCATCATCCTCGGCCAGGCGCTCGGCCGCTGTGCCAACCTGCTGAACGGCGATGCCTTCGGCGCACCGACGGGCAGCTCATTCGGCATCATCTATCCGACGACAACGCTCGCCTACCACACATACGGCGACCAGCCGCTCTGGCCGGCTGAAGTCTGGGAAGGACAGCTCGACGTCGTCATCTTCGCACTGCTCTTGCTCTTCCGCACGACGAACCACGCCAAGGGCCAGTGCTTCGCCCTCTACGTCATGCTCTACAGCCTCGCGCGCTTCGGGCTCGAATTCCTGCGCGGCGATTACACCGAAAAAGTGCTCGGCCTCGTCACGAGCGCCCAGGCCACAAGCATCACCGCCTTCCTGATTGCCGCCATCTTCTTCATCGGTCTCCAGCTCTATGGAAAGAAACCGAAAAAAATCAGAACGAATCCCGGCCATAAAGTTTGACGGAACCGAATCCCATCTACTATAATGGAACATGGAATCATAAAAAATGCATGAAGGAGTAACGAATTCATGAAAATCTTAGCACGTCATCTCACCGTCGATCTCTTCAACTGCAAGAACAGCAAACTCAAGGATATCGACCAGATCAAAGACTATATAGCAGAACTGCCTGAACATTTCACGCTGACAAAGATCTCCGAGTGCTCCGAGCACCTGACGGATGAGCACTACGCCATCATGATGCTCTTCCGCGAGGGACACATGGTCCTGCACGTCTACACCAAGCTCAAGTACGTCGCTATCGACATCTTCCTCTGCCAGGAAAACGCCGAGCCAGAGCACATCGCCAAGGAGATGCGCGATTTCTTCAAACCGGACAAGACGAAGACCACGCTCTTGAAGCGCGGCGACTTCGGTTCCGCCAAGGACATCCGCCCCAAGGTCAAGACGCGCGTTGCTCCGCTGCGCAAGATTCACAACACGGGTGCCAAGGTCCTGCGCGTGCTGGCACGCCGCAACCGCCAGTAAACAATTCGTCTCATCCACACATGATAAAGGGCTCTGCCTCAAAGCATTTACTTTGGGACAGAGCCCTTCTTGTATCACATTTCACTCGCATAATGCATAACAAAAAAGAGCCCCGCCTCAGCGGAGCCCTTGCTTAACCGGCAACTTCCTATCCTCCCAGTCCGTCTCCAGACAAGTACTTTCGGCCTCTGAATGCTTAACTACTGTGTTCGGTATGGGAACAGGTGGAACCATTCAGGCATCATCACCGGATATTCTATTGAATGCTTGCACATTCAAAACTATACAGAAGAAACTACTTTGCGAACATTTCAGTTCTGTTGGAACCGAAGGTTGATTCAACCTTTCGGTCCAACTCGCCTCT
>NZ_GG697142.2:485324-796533 GCF_000155955.1 Mitsuokella multacida DSM 20544 | reverse complement strand
CATTTCACCGCTACACTAGGAATTCCGCTTTCCTCTCCTGCACTCAAGAAGACCAGTTTCCATCCCCTCACGGGGTTGAGCCCCGCACTTTTAAGATAGACTTGACCTCCCGCCTGCGCTCCCTTTACGCCCAATAATTCCGGACAACGCTCGCCACCTACGTATTACCGCGGCTGCTGGCACGTAGTTAGCCGTGGCTTCCTCGTCAGGTACCGTCATTGGAAGCTGTTATTCACAACCTCCACATTCGTCCCCGACAACAGAGCTTTACGAGTCGAAACCCTTCTTCACTCACGCGGCGTTGCTCCGTCAGGCTTGCGCCCATTGCGGAAGATTCCCCACTGCTGCCTCCCGTAGGAGTCTGGACCGTGTCTCAGTTCCAATGTGGCCGTTCATCCTCTCAGACCGGCTACTGATCGTCGCCTTGGTAGGCCGTTACCCCACCAACTAGCTAATCAGACGCAGACCCATCGTAAAGCGATAGCTTACAAGTAGAGGCCATCTTTAGTAGAGCTCCCATGCGGAAGTTCCACAACATTCGGTATTAGCAGTCCTTTCGGACTGTTGTCCCCATCTTTACGGCAGGTTGTCTACGCGTTACTCACCCGTTTGCCACTCGACTTTCAAAAGCAAGCTTTCAATCGTCTCGTTCGACTTGCATGTGTTAAGCACGCCGCCAGCGTTCGTCCTGAGCCAGGATCAAACTCTCCATAAAATTTATGAAGAACCTTGATTGGCTCTAAATATCTTTTTGGCCTAAGCTTCAAAAGAAGCCTAGTAAAGAAATTGCCGATTGCTTATGTTCATAATCAATCGATGTTTTAAAAACATCTGGCTTGAATCACAAATGATTCATGTTGCATTGTTTAGTTTTCAAAGAACAACTTTGTCTTATCAGAACATTTCATTATGTCCCTTACGACATCTATTATTTTATCGCAGCCTGCTCAGTTTGTCAAGAGATTTTTAAAATTCCTTTTTATCTGAACTCGAAACACTTTCCTTTCAGATGCTTGCCAGTCAAGGCTTCTCATCTTTCGTATCCCGTGTCTCTCGCGGCGACTTGTATTATACTACACGCTCCGCCCCATCTTGTCAACACCTTTTTCTAAAAAAGACGCTGAAAATATGAAAACGAGCAGCTGCGGGATAAACAGCTGCTCATCTTCATTGGGAAAGAATCATTTATCTTAGAGAGAAATGGAGGAAGTGGGATTCACTTCACATGTCGTGGGAGCCCTTGGGGATATCGGCTTTCCCATCGACAACCATAGTGTAGCAGGGCAATCTGAAAATACCCTAAGCTTATCTGAAAAATACCTGATTCTGACAATTTTTCTTCTTCGGGCCGGTCACTCTTTGAGCTGGATGCTGCTGATGATCTTGTCGGCGAGTTTGCCCTGGTCGTCCTCGTGCTCCTTCGGGTAGGCGATGGCGATGAACCAGTACTCCTCGGGCAGCGGCAGGAAGACGACCTTCAACGTCTCATCCTCGCCGCGCATCTTGCACTGGACGGTCGTGACGCTCGCATCCTTGCCGGAGATCTGGATATTCTTGGCATCGCGCGAGGTCTCTTTGGCCTTGGCATTCTGCTCGAAGGCGGTCAGATAGCCGTCTAGCGCCTTCTTCTCGAACTGTGCCTTGCTCGCCGCGTCGCTCTTGAGCTTGTCGGTGTTCATGACGTACGTCGTGAACTGCATCAGATGGAAGTCCATGCCCTTGGCCTGCGTGACCCGACTGTCCGTGATGGACTTGACGTAATCGTTCGACTTGGCGGCTTCTTCCTTCGGCTGCTGTTCCAATGTGAACGGCAGGTCCATCTGCAGGCTGGTCACGCCGCCCTTGACTTCCTGCGAGGTCAGCTTGGCCTGGCCGCAGCCGAGCAGCAGGGACGCCATGACGAGCGCCAACAGGCCCACGGCAATGAGTTTCTTCATGCTATTTCCCTCTTTTCGCAAATGAATTGATACTGAGGATATTATAGCATGATTCTCGACGCTCTGAGAGTTTTCCCGCTGCAAAAGTGCTACCGAGTGCTAAAAAGTGCTATATGGGGCGTCACTTCATCAGGTAGTCCTCGAAATTCTGTGCCTTGCGGTAGTCGTAGACGACGCCGTACTGCAGCCAGCTGTCAATCGAGGCGATGACGATGTTCATAATGGTGTGTGCGCTCAGGGCGAAGTTGCTGATCTCGCAGATCTTGATGGCCTCTCCCGTCCGGATGTGCTCGAACATGATGGTGATCTCATAGGCACTGCAGGTCAGCAGGTAGAGGTTGCCCGTGCTCTTCTCTTTGAGAGACATGTAGTGCGGATCTTCCCCATCGCGCGGCACGAAGCCGAACTGCTGGAAGCGCTCGATGAGCTGTGGCTCCGTCTCGCGGTGAAATTTGGCATTGATGGTATCGCGTTTGGCTTCGAGTTCGGTGAACAATGGGAAACTGATCATAAGGCATCCTCCTCACATATACACAGCGTGAACTGAAAATGGACTTGAACGATTGCATCGTCTGGAGATAGCAAAAGACACGCAGAGAGCGTAGCCGCTTCGTTGCGTGTCTTTATGGTCTTGATTATAGCACAGGCGCGCGATTTCATCAAGCAGGGATGCGAGATATGGCACAGGAGCTCACTCATCCGTCCGTTCTATCGGACGGCGCATGCATCGCATCCATCTGCTCGTCGGGAATCAGGATGACGTAGAAGATCCTGCCGTAGCGTTCGCTCTGGACGAGGCGGCCGCGGTCGATGACCCAGCGCACCCTGCCGCGCTTCGTGATGATGCGGTAGTTGACCGCATCGTTCTCCTTGTCGTGCCGGTTCGTGCAAGCGTAGACTTGTTGCCAGATGCTCGTATTCACCCGATCGTAGTCGTCGGGATGGACGACGCCGCGGAAGCTGTGTTTTGTGTAGTGAAGGAAATCATCGAGATCCTCGCACTCGAACAGGGCGATGAGTTCTTCATTGGCAAACAGGATGTCCTCCCCCTCCGCATCGTAGATCAGGATGGAGGCTGGCAGGTTGAAGACAACATCGCGCAGCGAGAAGCCCATCTGCACGCGGCGCGCCGCCGTCATGCCGGGTGCATAGCGGCGGCAGCCGTTCTTGCCATGCAGCTTGACCGTGTAGAGCGCCGTATCCGCATCGCGAAGCACATCGAGTGGCGCTTTCCCATCTGCCCGGTCGGCCGAATAGACGGCATATCCCATCGAGATGGTGTAGTGATAGACCGTCTGCTGATAGTTGAACTCCTTCTTGAGGCTGACGAAGTCACGCACGATGCGCTCGGCAGCCGCCAGGTCATCGGTCGGCAGCACGATGATGAACTCATCACCGCCGTTGCGGGCCAGGACGGCCTCGCGCGGGAAGAAGACGCGCATGATGATGGCGAGATGGCGCAAGGCTCCATCGCCGACCTGGTGGCCGTTGATATCATTGATGAGCTTGAAATCATCAATGTCGAGCTGCACGAAGAGGGCCTGCTGCAACCGTCCGCCATTGAGCTGCGCCTTGATGATGGCTTCGAGGCCGTGGCGGTTGAGAAGCCCCGTGAGCTGGTCGGTCATGGCCAGACGCCGCAGGTTCTTCTGCTTGTCGTGCATGAAGAGCAGGATGTAGGTCAGCGCCGTCAGCATGAGCAGGGCCATGAAGCCAAGAGCAGCAGCTGCACCAAACGAGCCCATCACTTTCCAGCCCTCGCGCGGTGCAAGTTGCATGCGCCACTGGCAGCCGCCATAAGAGAAGGTATAGCTGACAGGGTCGACCGGCGCGACGTCCGACTCCAGGATGGTCGCATAGTCGTTATAGCTGAAGCCCGTCTTCTCAAGGCGGTATGCCAAGCCCGACTTGTCCATGTTGGTGACCGTCTGCGAGAAGACGTCGGGGACCTTGATGTAGACCGCCGTAAAGCCCCAGAGCTCTTGCGGGCGGCTCGACCCGACATCCAGGAAGACCGGCATCATCATCGCCAGTGCCATACCGTCCGACTGCGAATCCGTCGGTTCAAGTATGATGAGCTCATGGTTCTGCTCTGCATACTGCAGGGCGAGCTCGCCCTGCGGCGTGGCAAATGCATCAACCCCCAGTGTGCTCTGCTTGGACGCAGGGTAGACTGAGCGGACTACGCCGCCCGGCAGCAGCTGGACACTGTCAATCGGGATTTCACTGCGCCGGACGACGTAGTCCGTGATGCGGTCAAAGTCCCCCATCATGCGGCCTTTGCTGTTGGCAATGCTCATGGCCAGCCCATTGACGATGGATTCACCCTCCGAGAAGTCCTGCTGGAGCTCATCAGCAAACACGACGGCATCGAGACGGCAGTGATCGCGCAACGACGTCATGCGCTTGTTGTAGAGATCCTGCAGCATGATGCCCCAGCACATGAGCCCAACCAAGAAGACACAGGCCGTGATGATGATGTTCTTAGAACGTGGCCTGCTCGCATTTGGCTTCATCCATTTCCCTCTCTTCCCCATTATCCGTGTCATTCTTGTTATTCGTGTATAGATACGACAAGAACGGACTGTTTTCCTTCCGGACAGTCCGTTCTTTTTCCTCTTTCGTCGTTTTTATTTTTGCCGTCCCATCACCATGGCTGCGGGGTCATCGGCGTGACGACGCCGAAGGTATAGCCCTTCGCCTTGAGGATGCGGATGATCTCTGGCAATGCCTTTACGGTCTCTTCATGGCCTTCGGAGCAGTGCATGAGGATGATGGCCGCGTGCGCTGCGACTGGCTGGTCAGTCTGCCCGTCGATGTTGTCGATGAAGTCCTGTGCAACGGGGTGGTTCGGCGCTGCATCGGCCGAGCTGACATTCCAGTCGTGCTCAACATAGCCACTGGCCTTGAGTGCCGGTTCGTAGGCCTTCGTGAAATGGCCGATGACGCCGCCCGGTGCGCGCAGGATCAGCGGGCGCACGCCGAGGATGCCGTGGATGATCTCATCGGTCCGCTCCATCTCCGAGAGGAAGGCGTCCGGCGATGTGTAGAGCTTCTTGTAGTCGTGGTCGTAGCTGTGGTTGCCGATGGCGTGATGCTCAGCGTAGATGCGCTGCAGAACGTCGGGATGGAGCTCTGCATGCTGGCCTGTCACATAGAAGGTCGCATGGACCCCGTTCTCCTTGAGGATGTCGAGGATGGCCGGCGTGTTCTTGTCGTCGGGGCCATCGTCGAAGGTCAGGTAGACGACCTTGCCCTCTTTATAGGGCGTGAGGTCCGGCATCACCGTCGTCAGCCCCTTCGCGCGGCGCTCAGACAGCGTGTACCTGTCGTAGACCGGTACGGTCGGATCGGAGAGCTGCAGGTTTGAGAAGTCGTCGGCTGCGATGACACAGGCGTCTCCATCGTCAACAGCGGCTGTCTCCGATGCGGAAGAAGACGACTCGGCTCCACCATCAGGCTCTGCCGCCTTCGGGGCGCCACAGCCCGAAAGCAGCACTGCGCTCACGAGCAGGATGCCGGCCAAAAGCAGGCAGAGACGATACCCCCTGCTCTTCCCATCAGCTTCATTTCTCTTCCTCGCCATATTCATTCCGGATCCGCCGCCTTTCTTTCTGCTGCCTTTGCCTCTGCTGCCGGAGCCTGAGCGTCTGGCTGCGTCTGCTGCCCGGCATTGTAGGTGGCGGCCAGCTTTTCCATGTACTTTTCCTGCAGGGACTCGATGCGCGCGGCGTACTCCGACTTGACGGTGAGCACGGCCGACTGGCGCTCATTCTCGGCCTTCATGAGCAGCATACGCTTCTCATGCGTGTACTGCTCTTCGAGCGCATTGGTGCGCGCCTTCATCTCCTGCTCTTTCTCTTCAAGAGCTCTGCGCAGTTTTTCCACCTGCGCCTCTGCCTGCCTGCGCGCCTGCTCAGCCGCTTCAAGTCTCCGGTGCAGCTCATCCGCCTGTGCCTGGATCTCCTTTGCCGCGGCCGCCTGCTCACGGCAGGCCTCATTCTCCTTCGTCAGCGCGGCAATCTGCTGGGCCTGCAGGGCGTTGAGGCGCTCCTTATCGGCAAGGGAATCCGCCTGTGCCTTGGCTGCGAGGCGGGCATCCTCCTTGGCATGACTGAGGTCGCGCGTGAGCTTCTCCATCTGCTCGCGCAGGGTCTTTGCCTGCCCCTCCTGCTCCTTGGCCCGGAGTTCCGCTTCCTTCGCCGCCTTCGCCGCCAGATCAGCGCGCGTCTTCTCGGCGGCAAGGTCCTGCTGCTGGGCCGCGAATTTCTTCGCGAACTCCTGGCGGATGCGCTCCTCTGCATCCGCGTTGACCGTCAGCGCATAGGTGAATGCCTCCGAGACGCGGTTCAAGAGACTCTGGAACTCCTTGACTTCCATGCCGCGCTCCGGCAACGCTCCGATGGCCTTCTGCTGCATGTAGAGATTCGCGAGCGTCTGGAACGTCCCATCCCAGGTCAGGTTGAGCTCCTCACAGATTTTCTGGAGCTTTTCGCTCGTCTCCGGCTCCATCTTATATGTCTTGACATTTGCCATAAAATCACCCCGCAAGATTTATCTGCCCTCTAGTATAGCCCTTTCGCGCCCAAACTGCAAAGAGACCTGCCGCCGTGCAGCAGGTCTCTCTTTTCCATCTCATGCAGCTGTGTGCCACGCACTCAGTCCCAGCCGAGCTTCTGGCGCTGGGCCTCGATGTCCGCGACGATCTCCTTGCCGAGGGCAAGCGGGTCGACGTTGACGTGCATGACGGCACCGAGGGTCTCCTTCGTGTCGCGCTTGAGGAAGTTCTCGACCTTCGTCGAGCCTTGGACTGGCGGCTCGACGCAGTGGTAGGAATCGATGCCAAAGAGGCGAAAGGCCAGAGAGGCGTCGAGCCCCTTCTCGTTCGACCACTCTGGGCTCGAGAAGGCGTACGGCATGTCCTTGATGGCCACGCCCGCGACGGCAGCGATGCCGCCGAGGATGGCCGAGGAACGTGTATTGTCGACACATTCGCCGACATGCCAGACAGGCGGCAGCTCGTTCTCCTTGAGGAAGGCCTGCAGCGAAGCGCCGGCCTCCTCCGCGCCTTCCTTGCTGCAGAGGCCCATCTTCAGCAGCGGGAAGGAGGCGCAGCCGTTCGTCAGGATCAGGACATTGTTCTGGATCAGCGTGCGCGCGACATCGAGTGTGGCGCGCTCGTAGACGACGCGCGGATTCGAGCAGCCGACGATGTTGCAGATACCGCGGATGCGGCCGTCCTTGAGCGCCTCGTAGAGGCCCTTGAAGCCATCGAACTGCTCGGCGACATTCTCCGCCGTGAAGCCGACCTCGGCCGTCACCTCGTACTTTGGGATGTGCACAGGGATGTCGCGGCGTGCGGCAAAGCTCTCGATAGCACGCGTGACGATCTTGCGCGCAATCTTCTCCGTGTCCTCGACATTCGCGTGATGATGGTCGTAGGCGTAGTGCTCCGCGCCCGGCAGACGGGCATTCTCCGACGTCGTGACGACGGTCGTCTTGAAGCAGCGCGCCACATCCATAATGGCAGGATAGACGTCCTGCACATCGGCGCACCAGAGGTCGAGCGCGCCCGTGCCGAGCACGAGCTCCGCACCGACAGCATTCGAGAGCGGGATGACGCCCTCATAGCGGTACATGGCAGCGAGACAGGAACAGCAGACGCCATAGAACTGGATGCCCTTTGCGCCATGTGCCTTCGCGAGCTCGATCATCTCCGGCGTGCGGCCGATGCGCACGATCTCACTGACGAGCGTCGGCAGATGGCCGTGCACGGCGATGTTGACCCAGCCCTCCTTGAGCGCACCGATGTTGACCTTCGACGTCGCGCGGTGGCCGTTGCCGAAGAGCACGTCCGTGCCGATGTTCGCGGCGACGACGCCCGTGAAGCAGAAGGCGAGGCCGCAGCGCAGGAACTCCTGCATGAGGCTCTCCCAGTCGCCGTCCGTGCCGACAGCCGTGCGGTGGTACGAGTCGAAGACCTCGTTGTAGGCGCTTATGGGGATGATGTCGAGCTTGTCCCAGACATCCTGGCGCTCCTTCGGCGCCATCACGCGGATGGTCTTGTAGTCATCGGGGACGGCGCGGCTCAGGTCCTCGAGCAGGATGTCGGCGAGCTCACCCGTGAGCTCGCGGGCCGACTTGCCCTCCGTCTCGAGGCCGAACGCCTTCGAGACCGTACGCAGTTTCTTCTCGCCGAGGATTGGCAGCTTGAGGCGGCCCTCCGCGACGAACTTCATCGAGAGCAGGATCTCACGGGCATGCGCGCCATGCTGGGCGACGCCTGCGGCCGCGCTGCGCAGCAGGTTGCGCGCCACGATGACATCGGCATCTGCACCGCAAACGCCGAGCGGGCTCTTCTTCGTAATCTTGCACGGGCCCATGTTGCAGTTCTTGCAGCAGACGCCCGCCAGACCGAACGTGCACTGCGGCTTCTGTTGGTCGAAGCGGTCAAAGACCGTGTCGCAGCCGAGCTGGCCGAGATACTTGATCATCTCGCGCACAGCCGGGTCCGGCGTCTGCTCGAGGACATCTTCCTTCGAGGCAAACGTCTTGCGGTACGCCGCGATGGCCGTCATGTAGTCGTTGACACCGACTTCGTGATGCTCGCCCGGCGCGTGGACATGCGTGCGCCAGTCTGGATGCTCGCCCGGCTTCAGCGGGCCATCCTCATGATGGTGGTGGTGATGACCGTGCTCATGGTCATGCTCGTGATGATGATGCGTGTGTTTCTCTTCCGCCATATTGCTCTCCTCGCTCCTGTCTTTCATACAGTTCACAGTTTATTAACGGTAAACATATATAATTAATATGCTTTATTCTCATCTACTATGATAGCGGCTCCGCGCACATTTGTCAATCCACATCTTTGGCGTACAGCAGATGCATGACCTGCTGCACCGTCTGACGCAGATTGGTCTCCGTCGTCGCGCGCACCATGGTTCCCTTGACCAGAGATATCATTGTAACACGATTCCAGCCGGCAGGCCGCACGCGTCAAGCCGCGGCGTGGAAACGCGCGGCAGCTCTGGCGATGCCGAAGCGCTGCAGCACGAGGGCGATGATGAAGTTGAGGACAAAACAGCCCGCAAAAAAGAGCAGCGGAACCGTATAGCCGCCCGTCTGGGCGCGCAGCCACGAGACAAGCATCGGGCCGACGATGCCGGCAGCCGCCCAGGCCGTCAGCATGCGGCCGTGAACAGCGCCCAGGAGGCGCGTGCCGAAGAGGTCTGTGAGGTACGCCGGCATGACAGAGAAGCCGCCGCCCGAGCAGCTCGTGATCAGGAAGATCATGGCCTGGAACAGGAAGATGTCGCGCGTGTTGCCGAGCTGCCAGAACGCAACCATCTCCATGAGGAAGAACAGCGCGTACATGCGGCCGCGACCGATGTAGTCCGAAACCGTCGACCAGATGAAGCGGCCGCCGCCGTTAAAGAGACCGATGAGGCCGACCATTGCTGCCGCAGAACCCGCGTCCATGCCGATGACATCCTGCGCCATCGGTGCCGCGAGCGCGAAGAGCGCGATACCGCAGGCGATGTTGACGAAGAACACCCACCAGAGCGAGGCAAACTGCCAGGTCTTGAGCGCATCTGCAGCCGTCGGCCCCGTCTCGACCTGCATCTTTGCGTGTACGCGGGCCTCGCCGTCCACAGGCGGCTTGAGGTAGAGCGACGCCGCGAGCATGACAGCCACGTAAAGCGTGCCCATGATCAGGAAGTTCTCAGCGATGCCGAAGGAAGCCGTGACCTGCTGCATCGTCGGCCCGGCAAACAGCGTCGCAAAGCCGAAGCCCATGATGGCCAGTCCCGTCGCGAGGCCGCGGTTGTGCGGGAAATAGCGAATCAGCGTCGAGACCGGTGCCATGTAGCCGATGCCGATGCCCACGCCGCCGAGCGCGCCATAGCAGAGGTAGATGAGCGGCAGGTTGTGCCAGGAAATCGCCAGATACGTGCCGAACATCGCCAGGCCGAAAAACAGCGTCGATAAAAGACCGCTCTTCTTCGGGCCGATCTTCTCGACGAAATTGCCTAGGAAGCACGTCGTGATGCCGAGGAAGAGGATGGCCGTCGAGAAGACGCCCGTCGTCTCCGAAAGCGTGATGTCCATCTCTGCCATGATTGGCCGCGTCAGGACACTCCAAGCGTAGACACTGCCGATCGAGATGTGGATGCCGATGGCCGCCAACGCAATAAGCCAACGATTTCGCATAAAAATTCCCCCTGTTTGTCTCCTTGCTTATCCTTAAAACATATTAATTATACATGTTTTATTGTACAGCCCTATAATAGCAAAGAAAACATATCATGTCAATATGTTTACACAATAAAAATACCGCTCCCAAAAGGAGCGGTATACAAGGGAAAGTAAACTCATACCTGCGGCTCTGCGACGGACAGCTTTTCTTTCTTGGCTGCCTCCGCGGCTTCAATCTTGGCTTCACCGCGGAAGTAAAGGCCGATGGCAAGGAAGCAGAAGAGGTTGACGATGAAGGAGAACTGCATGGAACCCGTGACATCCGAGACAAACCCCTGGATGGCCGGGACGAAAGCACCGCCGACGATCGACATGACGACGATGGCGCCAGCTGTCTCCGTGTACTTCTTCTCAACAGCTTCGAGCGTCTTGGCGTAAATCGTCGCCCAGCACGGTCCGAAGAGCAAGCTGACCGAGACGGCCGCCCAAAGTGCCGTCATATTGGGGACGAAGGACGCGTAGAGCAGAACGATGCAACCGATGACGGAATAGGCCACGAGCACTTTGTTTGCCGAGAATTTCGTCATGAGGAAGTTCGCGATGAATTTGCCGACGAAGAAGCAGATGAAGCTGTAGACCATGAAGTCGGCGGCCATGCGCTCATTGAAGCTCGGGTTGAGGTGCAGTGCGAGGCGGATCGTGAAGGACCAGACGGCGACCTGCATGCCGACGTAGAGGAACTGCGCAACGATACCCTTCTTGAAACGGCCGTTCTTGGCGAGGTACGAGAGCGTCTCGCCCATGCCCGGCACCTTCTCAGCAGCCGACTTGACCTTGCATTTCGGGAATTTCGTGATGGCGAAGAGTGCGAAGACGGCGAGCAGGATGTAGATCATGACGTGGTACGGCTCCAGCGTGTGCTGCAGCATCTCCATCTTGAAGGTTGCCGCCTGCACGGCGTCCATCGAAGCGAGCTGCGAATGCATGCTCTCGCCCTCCTGGAAGATCAGGTACTTGCCGAGCAGGATGCCGCTGACGGCGCCGATTGGCTGGAACGTCTGGCTGATGTTGAGGCGCAGCGTCGCATTCTTCTCTGGTCCAATCATCGTGCTGTACGTGTTGGCCGACGTCTCAAGGAAGCCGAGGCCGATGGCGATGGCAAAGATCGCGACGAGGAACATCGTGTACGTCGCCATATGCGAAGCCGGGAAGAACAGGCAGCAGCCCGCGATGTAGAAGCCGAGGCCCGTGAGGATGGCCGTCTTGTACGTCGTCTTGCGGATGACGATGGAGGCCGGGATGGAAATCAGGAAATAGCCGCTGTAGAAGGCGCTCTGCACGAGGGCACTGGCGAAGTCACTGAGCGCAAAGACGCTCTTGAACTGCGTGATCAGGACATCGTTGAGGCTCGCGGCCGCCGCCCAGAGCGGGAAGAGGCACGAGAGCAGGATGAACTGGAAAATCGGGGTCTTACTGAGGTAACCATTGTCGTACTGGATGATTGTATTCTTATCCATCTTATCCATGAAAAATTTCCTCCTGAATCAGAATATCCGGATCCGATTGAGACGCGAGGTCAGGCATCGAGAAACGCGGCGAACTCTTCGGTATCGGCATACGAATCCTGCGTGCCCTTGCGCGTGACGCTGAGCGCCGCGTACTTAGACGCGCGCTGCATCGAACCGAGCACATCGCCGGTCCGCGCATACGTGTCGACAAAGCAGCCGATGAAGGCATCGCCAGCGCCCGTGCTGTCGACCGCATCGACCTTGAGCGACGGCACGAGCTGCGTCTCCTCTGCCGTGACGAGCAAGGAGCCGCGGCTGCCCATCGTGACGATGACATTCGTCAGGCCGCGCTCCACGAGGCTCTTCGCCGCCTCGCGTACCTGCTCGACCGTATCGACGGGCTTGTCGACGAGGATGGAGAGCTCCGTCTCATTCGGCACGAAGAAGTCGCACTGGCAGGCCATCTCGAGCGAGAGTTCGCGGCTTGCAGGCGCCGGATTCAGCAGGACCTTGATGCCGTGCGCCTTGGCAAAGCGGATGGCCGCATAGACCGTCTCGAGCGGCACCTCGAGCTGCAGGACGAAGAGTCCGCACTCTGCGAGCGCCTCCCCCGCTGCCTCGATGTCAGCCGGGCAGAGCTTCTCGTTCGCGCCCGGGTTGATGAGGATGCGGTTCTGTCCCGAGGCCTCGACGATGATAGTCGCGATGCCGTTCGACGTCCCCTCAGCCGTCTTGACAAGGCTCGTGTCGATATGGTTCTTCCGGAAATTCTTGAGTGACTGCTCGCCGAACATGTCATCGCCCACCGCGGTCATCATCACGACGTCGGCGCCGAGCTTGGCCGCTGCGATGGCCTGGTTGGCCCCCTTGCCGCCGCTGGCGATGTGGAAGCCGCTGACGCGACGCGTCTCACCGGCCTGCGGCATGGTATCCGTATACGAGACGATGTCCATCATCGTCGACCCAATCACTGCAATCTTCATGGAAAATCCTCCTATATCTTATCCCTTATCCTTACTCTCATTCGGCCCGCGGGTGGGCCACACTCCCTCGCTTCACCAGCTTGTTGTAGACCTGGATGCGCATCCTCGCCTGACCAGGATCGCGGATGAGTTCGAGCAGGCGGCGCACGGCAGCCTGTCCGAGCTCTTTCTTGTAGACGTGGATGGTCGTGAGCCCCGGCGCGCAGACCTCGCTGAAGGCGATGTCATCGAAGCCGATGATCGAGATGTCCTCCGGCACGCGGTACTTGTACTTCTGCAATGCCTGCATAGCGCCGAGTGCAATCATGTCATTGTCGGCAAAGAAGGCCGTCGGCATCTCCCGCCCCTCGTCGAGGATGCGCCCAAACGCTTCATACGCTCCCGTGATTGAGACAGGCATCTCGAACTGGAAGGAATCGGCAATCGGCAGCCCTTGCTCGAGCAGTGCCCTGCGGTAGCCGTTGGCGCGGCAGGTGAAGTTGCGCGTGCGCAGGCTGCCGTAGAGGTAGCCGATCTTCGTGTGCCCCTCTGCAATCAAGTAGCGCACGGCCTCGGCCACGGCATTCTCGTTCTCCATCAGCACGCATTGGAACGGCAGGTTCTCGAAGGCGCAGTCGAGCAGCACGAGCGGTACCTGCGCCTCTAGGAACGGCCTGGCATCTGCCTCATTGAGCTCCGTGCCGATCAGCAGGATGGCCGACGAGGTATCATTCAGCAGATCTTCGACCTGCTCCTCGTAGTCCGGCTCACGGCGGTAGAGGTTCACGAGTTTTGTCTCATAGCCATTGCGGCGGCTCTCGTTCTCGATGCTCTCGATGAGATCCGAGAAGAACGGCGCATCGGAGAACACCTCGCCGCTGTCGCGGTACGTCACAAGACGGATGCTCTGGATGCGGCTCGCGGGCACATAGCCGTACTCGCGGGCCAATGCCAGGATCTGCTGCGCCGTCTCATGGTTGACGCCGCGCTTGCCGTTGAGGGCATTCGACACGGTCGCCGCCGAGAAGCCCGACAGCTCACTTAATTTCTTGATGTTGATTTTCACGGTTCCAGCCTCCTTCTTTCTCCTATCCATTCTAAACGAAGCAGGCGGAACGCGCAACGACGCGCAGCGCAGGCGCTCAGAAGACGACACCGGCACGCAGGATCACATTGGGATACGGCGAGAACTCGCCCGTCCGTATCGCGAACTTTGCCTTGGCCGAGAACGTCTTGAGCTCATCGTGCGGCATGTACTCAGCCGGCACGCCCTTGAGCTTCTGCTGCAGGTACGCATGCTGCGGCTCATTGTGGGTGCGTATCTCATCGGCCAGATAGTAGCCCTCGACCTCCGCTTCCTCAAGTACCGCATCGAGCACTTGGCGGAACGTCGGCACACCAGCCGTGACGGCCAGGTCGATGATCTCGACGCCCGGCGGGATTGGCATGCCGGCATCGCCGATCATGAACAGGTCCTTGTGGCCGAGCGCCGCGATGCAGCGCGAGAGCTCCGCATGCAGTACACCGTGTTTCTTCATCGCAATCTCTCCTCTTCTCTATCGTTTGCTTCTTTTTTCGTTGACATGGTCATTATACACCATACTATAAAATAAAGCAATAAAAATTTAGATATTATTTTATAGATTTTTAGGGAAAACTTTCTTATTTCGTTTCGTAAGCGAGTACTTTTACCGATTATTATCCAAATTTGAAATTGTATCAAGCGTATTTCCTATTTTAATATAACAAGCACCGTCTCTCCACCTATCTCTTTATATAAATATTTATATAAAATTTTATCTAAAGTCACAAAAAATGCGGCCAGCATCTGACCGCATCGTTTCAATCTGTGATTTTCTTTTACTTGCCGAAATGGCGGATGGCCTGCTTGCTGATCCGCCGCACGCCGCGGAACGGCTCAGCGCCGGCCTCAGCCATACAATGGGCGCCAATCTCCGTGGAGATTGGCGCCATGCTCCGGAAGAGGCCGACGGCATTGAGCAGTTGGAGCGCCTTGACCGAGATGGTCTCGAGCGGCCGCTTCGCGTGCTTGCGGATGAGCGAGGGCGGCTGCACGATGGTCAGGCCCTCGAAGCCGAGTGCCTCCATATCATTCTCAATCTCGCCCTTGAGCTTCATGTAGAAGAACGCCGAGCTCGCATCAGCGCCGGCCGAAGAGACGAGCACCATGTGGCGGACACCGTTCTTCTTGGCAAACTCTGCAAACATCATCTGATAGTCGTGGTCGATGTGGTACTGTGCCTCTTTTGAGCCCGCCTGCTTCTTCGACGTGCCGAGCGCCGAGAAGATGACATCGCCCTGCACGAGGTCGTGCCAGCCTTCTGTGCGCTCGAAATCCACGACATACGGATGTATCTTCGGGTTTTCTATGCCGAGCTCGCGACGCGTGAAGGTCCGCACCTCTGTATAGCGCGGGTCATGGCAGAGCAATTCGACGAGGTCGCGCCCGACGGCCCCCGTCGCGCCGACAACAATTGCTTTCATCTGTTTTCTTCTCTACTTTCTGTATGGTTTGCATGCGGCGGCCAGCCGATACACCGCTGTGCCATCTCCTGCAATTTGCCACTCGCGCGCAGTTTGGCCAGGATGTGGTTGATTGCCCCGACCCAATTAGCGCACTTTGGGCTCATCGCGATGCAGAACGCTTCGTGCGTGAAGGGCTGGTCAATCAGCGGTGCAGCGAGCTCCGGGAAGCGCCGCAGGTAAAAAGCCGCCTCCACCGTCTCGGTAATCATGACATCTGCTTTGCCCAGGACAATCTGATGCGGGATGTCGACATTCTTCGCAAAGATGCGGCAGTCAGCATGATGGAGATTGGCCTTGACGAAAGACTCATTCGTGCCGCCCGGATTGTACATGACGCGAACATCCGGTTTGTCGATGGCCGCAAGGCTCGTGAAGCGCGCGGCATCCGCCTTGCGGCAGAGGATGGTCTTGCCGGTCTCAAGGTAGTCATCGGACAGGGTCAGCTCCGCTTCGCGCTGCGGTGTGCGCGAGATGCCGCCGATTGCCATGTCAAAGGCATCGGCCTTCGCATCCTGCACGAGCGTATCCCACGTCGTATCGACGATTTCCGGCTTACAGTCGAGTGCTGAGGCAATGTGCCAGGCCAGCTCGATGTCGAACCCCCGATAGGATTCGATGTACGTCATATGATACGCCATCGGCTCATAGTCACCCGGCGTGCCGAAGATCAATTGTTTTTTCTGATGTTCAGTGGATTCCATAGCTTGCGTTGAACCGACGATTGATATCGCGGATCTCTTCCTTTCCTTCGATATAGGGCTTATACATCTCGAACGGATCGCCGACGCCCAGCGCACAGCCGGAGCAGTTCTCGCAACCCGATTCACACGAGAGCGAGCGCCGCACGATCTCCTCGCGCTCTTCCCGCGTCGTATCTTTTATGAGTACACTCTTATAGCCTTTCATAAAATCACCTTCTTATAATCTATTATACGAGTTTTTTATCCGCTTGCCTACTGACTTTTTATTCACCAATGGATGTGGTATCATGAATCTCAGAGAAAATCGAAGCAAACGGAAAGGACGATACATATGACAAACACGAAGACGGTCCATGTCACCTGCCCGAGCTGCCATGCGCAGGGCGAGTTCACGGTCTACAAGAGCATCAACACGAAGGAGAGCCCGGCGCTCAAGGAAAAGGTGCGCGACGGCTCGCTGTTCCAGTTCGCCTGCCCGGCCTGCGGCGCGAAGACGACGGTGGACTACCCGTTCCTCTACCATCAGCCGGAGGACCACTACATGATCAACTACGGCAAGCTCGAGGACGGCGCCAAGGCGCTCGAGATGCTGCGCGGCAAGGGTGTCGCGCTCAAGGACTGGGCGGCGGAGATGGAGAAGACGACGCGGCCCTACGTGCTGCGCGCGGTCGATGACCGCCTGGCCTTCCGCGAGAAGCTCTTCATCTTCGACGCGGGGCTCGACGACCGCCTCGTCGAAATCTACAAGTTCATGGTCTGCTACCAGTATGCGGCGGCAGGTAAGGCGCAGGGCGGCGAGCACGCGTACTTCTACACGGACTCGAAGGGGCATCACCGCGTCCAGCTCGTGCGCGGCAAGGAAACGCTCGGGCTCGCGGACTTCCCGCGCAAGATCTACAACCAGATCCATGCGGAGTACGCGAAGAAGCTCGGGGACATCCGGAAGGCGGAGCCGGTGGTCGATGAGGCGTGGGCTAGGAAGTTCCTGATGGCGCAGGGGCAGGTTTGATATAGTATTCGGCAGACATCGTGGGGACGGCGGGCATGTCATTTCGGCTTCGGCGGCTCCGCTGAATGGCCTCGATGATGCTATGATACGCACCTAGCAGCCTCGCCGCCTGACGCGGCGTTCTGACATTCTTTGCTCTAGGTTCTCTTGTTGCGAGGCCAGCCCTTCGGGCGGTCACTGCGCCGCCTGCAGGCGAAACGACATGCCCGCCGAAAGCTCAGTCCCCCCCTCCAGCTGCACCGCGTGCAGGCGAAAGGATGCATCCGCTACAAGGCAGTCTTGCGCATTGCGCTCTTTTGCGCATAGCAGGCAATCGAGCAAGTCTGGTAGACCAAAACGGAACAGCGGCGCTGTTCCGTTTTGCTATTACCCGTATTATTTTATCATGCGTGGCGGCCTTGGCCGATGGCGGAGATGTCCATATCGGGGTCGATGAGGATGTGGTAGTCGGGATAGGCGGCCTGGACTTCTTGGTGGAGTTCTTGGAGGATGGCCTGGAGGTCGTTGCCGAAGCGCACGACGACGTCGAAGCGCATCTCTTTCTCCGTGCGGTCGACGTAGAAGCCGTGGACCTGCAGGGCGTAGGGATGGGCCATGACGATCTTGTAGACGGCCTTGCGGATGGGGATGGCTCCGGGGTCTTTGGCGTTGTAGGAGTAGACGCTGACGCCCATGAGGCGCACGCCGGTGGCCTCGAAGACTTTGTCGTGGATGCGGCGGGTCAGGCGGTCGGCTTCTTCGACGGTCATGGTGTCGGGAAGCTCGATGTGGACGGATGCGTAGTTGCGGCCGGGGCCGTAGTTGTTCATCATGAGGTCGTAGGCACCGCGGATCTCGGGCTCACGGGCGAGCATGCCCTTGATCTTGCGCACGAGGGCGGGGTCCGGCCGCTCGCCTAAGATGTCGTTGAGCGTCTCGCGCATCATGTCGATGCCGGACTTGATGATGAAGCCCGCGATGATGACGCCGACGTAGGCCTCGAGCGAGACGCCCGTGCCGAGGTAGATGAGCGCCGACACGAGGACGGAGAACGACAGGATGGCGTCGAACAGCGCATCGGCGCCCGACGCTTCGAGCGCGCCGGATTCGGCGGCCCTGCCCTGCTGCTTGAAGTAGCGGCCGAGCACGATCTTGACGACGACGGCCACGGCGATGATCACGAGCGACAGCATGCTGTAGTCGGCGGCCTCGGGTTCGATGATCTTCTTGCCCGACTCCCAGAGCGAGGTCAGGCCCGCGTAGAAGACGATGGCCGCGATGATCATGGCGCTTAGGTACTCGATGCGGCCATGGCCGAACGGATGCTCCTTGTCCGGCTTGCGGCCCGCGAGTTTGGCACCGGCGACCGTGATGACGGACGACAGCGCGTCGGACAGGTTGTTGACGGCATCGAGCAGCACGGCGATGGAGTTCGCCGTCAGTCCGACGGCCGCCTTGAAGGCTGCGAGCAGGATGTTGACGACGATGCCGACGAGGCTCGTGCGCACGATGATCTGCCCGCGCATGGCCATCTCCTGCTTGATTGGTACGGTATTGGGTTCTGACATATTGATACGCCTCTCTTGGACTTTTAATGGGTTCGATTAGTCGTATATTATAGCACAATTTTTATTCGCTGGCTGCCCCAGTCCGCACAATTGACTCATTTCCTGCAAAAATCTCATAACGCACAAAAAAGACACCACAGATGTGGTGTCTTTTTGCATGTCCAATACTCAACGCTGCAGGCTCGCGCGGAAGGCGGCGATGCCGCGGATGTCGTCAGGCGTCGTGCGGCAGCAGCCGCCGATGAGGCGCGCGCCGGCTTCATACCACTGGCGCACGAAGTCGTGGTACGGCGTCGGACTGCCGTGCCAGGTCTTGGTTACGGCATCGTACGTCTCGCCCGTGTTCGGGTAGACGACGACGGGCTTTGCCGTATGGGCGCGGATGTTGCGGATGAGGTCGGCCACGTACTGCGGCGCCGTGCAGTTGACGCCGATGGCCGCGACCTGGCTCTCCTTGTCGAGCAGGCGCGCGCAGTCGGCGATGGCATCGCCGCCACAGGTGTGCTCGGCATCTTTGCACGAGAACGAGATCCAGGCGCCCGCGTCGGGATAGCGGCGCAGATCATCGAGGATGGCCCGCGCTTCATCGAGCAGCGGCAGCGTCTCGCAGGCCAGAATGTCCGGCCCTGCTGAGACGAGGATGGCGAGGCGCTCCGCATGGAAGTCGGCGAGCTCCGCGCGGCTCGCCCCGTAGTCGCCGCGGTACTCCGAGCCGTCGGCCAGATAGGCGCCGTACGGTCCGACTGAGGCGGCCGCGAGCGGCTGCGGCCGGCCTACACGCTTTGCCCTCTGCTGCCAGAACGCATCACGAGCCTGCTGCACGAGTCGGACCGAGCGCACGATGAGCTCCTTGGCCTGCTCGCGCGTGAAGCCCTTCTTCTCGAAGCCCTCCACCGTCGCCTGGTAGCTCGCACTCGTCGAGATGTCGGCACCCGCCTCATAGTAGTCGCGGTGGACCGCCTCGACGAGCTCTGGTTTCTCAAAGAGCGCCTTGGCCGACCAGAGTTCATCATTCGTGTCAAAGCCGCGGCGTGCGAGCTCCGTGCCAAACGCACCGTCGAGCACGAGCAGCGGGTACTTCGCCAAATCGCGTGCAATCGTATCCATGATTTCCATCCCCCTCTATTCTCTATCTTTTCCCATTATATCTTACTGCAACAGTTCCTGCGGCGGCTGCTTGCCGAACCACTTCTCGTAAATCTCGCTGAACTTGCCGTTCGCCTTGATCTTCGCGAGGCCATCGTCGATCTTCGTCAAGAGCTCCGTATTGCCCTTGAGCACGGCGATACCGAGGTCTTCCTTCGTCAGGGCCACCTCTGCCGTGCGCACATTCTTGTTGCCCGCATGGCTCACGTAGTACTCGTTCGTCGGGATGTCGTTGACGACGGCATCGACGCCGCCATTCTGGACTTCGAGGAACGCCTCATTGATGGCGTTGAACACGCGGACATTGGCCCCCGGGATCTTGCGCGCGGCCTCCTCACCCGTCGAGCCGATCGAGACGCCGAGCGTCTTGCCCTGCAGGTCTTCTGCCGTGTGAATCGTGTCGTTGTCCGACCGCACGACGACACCGAGGCCCGCGATGTAGTACGGCTTCGAGAAGTCGACCGACTGCTTGCGGTCGTCCGTGATCGTGATGTCGTTGATGGCGACATCGATTTCCTTGGCCTGCAGCGCCGGGATCAGACCGTCAAACGAACGGTTGCTGATCTCAACGTCAAAGCCTTCCTCTGCCCCGATGGCCCGGATGATGTCGACATCAAAGCCCTCGTAGTCCTTCGTCTCCTGATTCTGCGAGCCAAACGGCGGATAGCTCGCATCCATACCGACGCGCAGCACCTTCTTCCCCGACTGCTCCGCCGAGTCCGACTGACCGCAGCCCGCCGTCAGCGCTGCCGTGCCGAGCAGGCAGACGGTCAATAATAATAAGAATAATTTCTTCATACCGTGAACACCCCATAACTTCATGCTGTATATCTGTACATCTTTGATATCCATCATACATTAGCATACATACTATGTCAATATGTTTTGTCACATCGCTAAATTTTATCATGGATATCTGATTTTTCGATAAGATACAATGCTTACAATTTTCTGTTATTTTATTGACTTCCCACTCATTTTTGTTTACACTGACAGAGAAAGGAGTGATTTTCATGAACAAGAAACAACGCAATGCCCTGATCACCCTCTTGGTTGGCGCAATCATCTGGTTCGCGCCGGTGCCGGAAGGCGTCACCGGCGTGGCGTGGCATCTGGCTGCCGTCTTCATCGCGACGGTCGTCGGCTTCATCCTGCAGCCGCTGCCAATCGGTGCAGTCGCCTTCATCGCCATCACGTTCTCGACGCTCAGCGGTCTCTTGAAAGTCGGCGATGCCTTGAGCGGCTACGGCAACTCGACCATCTGGCTGATTGTCTGCGCCTTCCTCTACTCGCGCGGCTTCATCAAGAGCGGTCTCGGCAAGCGCATCGCGTTCGGTATCATCAAGGCCATCGGCAAGAGCGCACTGTCTCTCGGCTACGCGATTGCCTTCAGTGAACTCATCATCTCTCCGGCCACGCCGTCGGCAACAGCCCGCGGCGGCGGCATCATGTACCCGATTGTCCGCTCCCTCGCCGGTGCACTCGGCTCGGAGCCGAACGAGACGGCCAAGAAGATCGGTACCTACCTCATGCAGGTCGGCTATCACTGCGATGCCGTCACCTGCACGATGTTCGTGACCTCCATGGCAGGCAACCCACTCTGCGTGGCGCTCGCCGCCAAGACGCTCGGCGTCGAGATCACCTGGATGGGCTGGGCCAGCGCGGCCATCGTGCCGGGCCTCCTGAGCCTGCTGCTCGTGCCGCTCGTCATGCTCAAGCTGACAAAGCCAGAGCTCGTCAGCATCCCTGACGCCAAGCACCTCGCTCAGAAAGAGCTCGATGCCATGGGGCCGATGTCGCGCAGCGAGAAATACCTGACCGTCGTCTTCCTCGGCTCGCTGTTCTTCTGGGCGACGTCCGGCCTCACGCACATCGGCGCGACGCCTGTCGCCATGGCGGCCGTCTGCGTCATGATCATCTTTGATGTCATCAACTGGAAGGACGTCCTCAGTGAGAAAGGCGCCTGGGATGCCATGTTCTGGATGGGCTCCCTCATGACGCTCGCCTCGGCTCTGGCAAAGTCCGGCATCATCAAATGGATGGCAAACTCCGCCGGCAGCGCCATCTCCTCGCTCGGACTCGGCTGGGTCGCCTCGGCTCTCATCCTGCTGCTCTTCTACACCTACATCCACTACTGCTTCGCCAGCGTCACGGCGCGCATCAGCGCCCTCTACGCGGCCTTCATCGCCGTCAGCGTCGCCGTCGGTGCACCGCCGCTCATGACGGCCATCATCTTCGGCATCTTCGCCGATGTGCCGATTTCCCTGACGCATTACGGCAACGGCTGCGCCCCGATCTACTACGGCGCAGGCTACGTCTCGCAGAGCGAATGGTGGAAGAACGGTTTCGTCATGACGACCATCACCACCCTCATCTACCTGACCATCGGCGCCGCCTGGTGGAAGGTCATCGGCCTCTGGTAAGCCAGTCGCTCCCACAAAGAATACGCACACGATAATGTACCAAAAATAAAAGAGAGCTGCCTCGCAGTATGATCCATACTGCAGAGCAGCTCTCTTTTTGTCTGATATGCACTTATCCTTTGAGCTTCATGCCGTCGTGGAACGCCTTGCCGACGACCGGGCCGACGACGCGGTACGTCATCGTCGCGATGTCGAAGATAATCGGCTGGAGCTTGTCGTAGTCGACCTTGCCGTCGGTCAGGACGGACTCATCGGCCTGCTCCGCGACGATCTTGCCGACGAGGATGCCCGTCGCATCGTCGTAGCTCGTCATCTCGCATTCGAGCGTCACCGGGAACTCCTCGATGATTGGCGCGTTGACATGCGCGCTCTTGTGTGTGTGGCAGCCTGCCTTCTCGATCTTGTTGACCTTCCGGCCCGTCTCGACACCGAAGTAGTCGGCAATCTCGACCGTATCCTTCGTCGCAAAGGCCACGGTGAAGGCCTTCGTCTGCTTGACATTGTCCGTCGTCTTGTGCGGCGCGAGGAACAGTGTGATCTCGCCATAGTCCGACTGCGCGCCCCAGGCCGCGTTCATGGCATTCGGCACACCGTTCTCATCGTAGGTGCCGATGATGAAGACACCCTCCGGCGCAATGCAGGCCTTCTTGCCCGAAAATTCCTTGCTCATATCGATAACCCCTTTCATTCTTGAGTGATTTACTCCTGTATATTTCGCCTTTGCCGGACAAAATCCTGCTTTCCTGCCAGATGGCTGTAAACACAAAAAGCCTGCCGCACAAAGCGGCAGACTCCTGCAAATCGATCTTTCCTGTCTTTATCACTGCAGCACGGCGGGCAGCCAGGTGGCAAGGTCCGGTGCAAGGCACAGGAGGACAATCTCGAGGCCCATGATGATGGCAAACGGCACGGAGCCGCGGATGATCTGGCCAATCGTGCTGTCGGAGCTGATGCCCTTGATGACGAAGAGGTTCATGCCGACTGGCGGCGTTATGAGGGCCAGCTCCATGTTGATGAGCATGACGACGTTGAACCAGATGAGGTCGAAGCCGAGCGACTTGACGATTGGGTAGAGCATCGGCAGCGTGATGAGGATGATGGAGACCGTCTCGAGGACGCAGCCGAGGGCCAAGAGCACGATGTTGATGCCGATGAAGATGAACCAGCGGCTGACCTGCGCGTCCGTCACGAGCGCCATCAGCGCCTGCGGTGCCTGCAGCGCCGTCAGGATGAAGCCGAAGAGCATCGCGCCGATCATGATGGCGAAGATCATCGAGGTCGTCTTGACCGTGGCCGTGAGGATCTCGCCCATGTCGCGCAGCTTCACCGTGCGGTAGACGAAGAATGTGATGATGAGGCTGTAGAACGTGCCGACGGCAGCAGCCTCGGTCGGCGTGAACAGGCCCGTATAGATGCCGCCGACGACGAGGATTGGCAGGAAGAGCCCCCAGATGTTCTCCTTGAGGATGGCCCAGCGCTCCTGCCAGCTCGCCGCCGCCTGGCGCTCCATGTGGCGGCAGCGGAAGACGAGGTAGCAGATGAAGAAGAACGTCATGAGGACGCCCGGCACGATACCCGAGAGGAAGAGCTTGCCGACCGACTCGCCCGTGATGGAACCGTAGAGGATCATCGGGATGCTCGGCGGAATCAGGATGCCGAGCGTGCCGCCCGCGGCGACAGCGCCAAGCACCGTCGTGCGCTCATAGCCGCGCTTGAGCATCTCCGGGATGGCCATGGCGCCGATCGTCACGGCCGTCGCCACGCTCGAGCCCGATATCGCGGCGAAGATTGCGCAGGCGAAGATTGTCGCGACGCCGATGCCGCCTGGCAGATGGCCAAGCCACTTGCTACCGAGCTCGAAGAGGCCGTTGCCGACCTTGCCCTTGAGCAGGATCTCGCTCATGAGGATGTAGAGCGGCACGGCGACGAGCACGAAGTCGTCGAGCGTCTTATAGGCGATGACCGGGATCTGCGTGAAGGCCGCAGGCCCGCCGAGGAAGAACAGCATGCCGAGCACGCCGCCGAGCATGAGCACAAAGGCGACCGGCATGCCGAGCGCAAACAGCGCTAAGATGATGATCGTATAGATAGCAGACATTCAACGCACCTTCCCTTCCGACTTTGTCTCTCGATCCCCGTCCTGTGCCAGTGGCAGGCGCAGCAGCTCAAAGAGGAAGCGGCGCGCAATCTCGCCGAGCAGCAGGAAGGAGCCGAGCACGAGCGCGAACTGCGGGATGAAGAGCGGGAAGCGCAGGATGGACGGCGACAGTTTATGGTAGACATACGACGAGGTCACGAGGTCCATGCTCTCCGTCATGAAGATCAGGAAGAGCAGGAACGAGATCACGTTGATCCCCATGTCGAGCTTGCGCTTCGTCTCCGGTGCCAGGCGTCCCGCGAAAATGTCGACGCGCACATGCGCGTTGTCGCGGAAGGCGACGGCCAGGCCGAGGAAGCCCGCGATGAGGATGGCGTATGTCGAGACTTCGAGCACCCATTCCGTCGGTGAGTGGAAGAAGTCGCGCACGATGATCTCGTAGCAGATGATCAGGGCAGTGAGCAGCAGCAGGCAGCCAGCCAGGACAGCTGCCGCACGCGTAATCTTGCCGAGTATGCGGTCATAGAGCAAAACAATATCTTTGAATGACATGAACTCCGCTCCCTTTCTCAATTTCTTTCATATTTTATATTCCCATTCTATATTCCAAATTTCAGTTTTCGCTCATTGGTCGGCTGCCAGGCACTGATCGACGAGCTGGCGGCCGAGGTCGCCCATCTTGCGGATGAAGTTCTCGCGGACCGGCATCGTCGCCTCCTGCCACTTCGGGATGTCCTCGGGCGGGATCTCGTAGACTTCCATGCCCGCATCGCGGAGCTTCTCCATGCAGCTGCGGTCTTCCTGGCGCGTCTGCTCGCGCAGCTCATCGCGCGTCTCCTTGGCGCATTCCTCGACGATCTGCTTCTGTTCATCCGTCAGGCGGTCCCAGGAGCCGCTGTTGACGGCGAGCACGAATTCGCAGTAAGCGTGGTTCGTCATCGTGAGATACTTGGCGACCTCGTAGATCTTGCGCTGGTACATGGCCGTCGTGCCGGACGTCTGGCCGTCGATCGTGCCGCGCTGCATGGCCATGTAGACCTCGCTCGAGCTCATCGTGACCGGCGAAGCACCGAGCGCCTTGATCGTCTCAGCCGGGATCTGGCCGTAACCGCGCAGCTGCAGGCCCTTGAAGTCCTCCGGCTCTTTGAGTGGGCGCTGGTTGTTGCAGAACTGCACGTAGCCGTAGTCGACCCAGATCAGCGGATGGACGCCCTTGCGCTCCATCTCGCTCGTCAGCGTGCGGCCGAGGCTGCCGTCCATCGCGCGGCCGACGGCCTCGTAGCTATTCAGCAGGAACGGCACATCGAGCACGTTGAGCGCCGGAACGACCGTCGTCCACATCGCCGTGGAGTTCAGGCCCATGTCGAGGCCGCCCGACATGATGGCATCGTTCATGCTCTTGTCGGTGTAGAGCTGTCCAGCCGGATACGTCGTGATCTTGATGGAGCCATTCGAGCGCTCATTGACGCGCTGCGCAAAACGCTCCATGCCCTGCGACAGGTAATGGTCCTGCGGCAGATGGTAGGCGAGCTTGAGCTCGACAGGTCCACCCTGTGCGGCCTGATGTTCACGCGCCATCTTGCCAAGCCCGCAGCCCGACAGCAGCAGGGAACAGCCAACCATAATAGACAATAAGCAGATAATTCCTTTTCTTCCCCAATTCCTCATTGCATCTGTACACCTCCAAAAAACAAACGCACTTCAATAATAGATTATTGTATAAATCCGTACGTTTCTCTGTAATGTTTGATGGACCCTAGTGTACACCCGCTGAATACAAAATGCAAGCGAAACGCCAATAAAAAAATCTTGTGAAAAATCACATTGCCATGAATCATCTGTTCGATGCGGGCACAAAAAAGCAGCCACCTGCTCTTTGCAGATGGCTGCCCTTCTCATTGCCGTATTTACATCAGCGCGCGATTGACCCGTGAGGGATCAGCCCGCATAGGCCAGGACGACCTTGAGGACATCCTGCGCGATGCTCTTCTCCTCGACGATAGACCAGTAGTGCGTGTCGTCCTCGTAGATATCGCCCGACTCTGGGGCATTCTTCTGCTCGAGGATGTACCAGGCGCCGCGGCCTGTGTTGTACCAGAACTTGTATACGTACGGATACGTCTTGTTCTTGATGTTGTCCGTGTAGTAGACGCCGACATTGATGTGCTCCGCATCCGGGCGGTAGACCGTCGAAGTGTCGACGACGTACTTCTCGTCGACATGCTGCTCATACGCCGTGACATAAGCCGCCGAGCAGGCCGTCGGGACGTAGATGGCCGCGACTGCTGCGACGAGCATCGCCAGGAAATGCAACTTCATGCTCTTCATGAAACTTCCTTCTTTCTCATGGGATATTCCCCGTATTCTAACGCTTCTAGTATACAAGTCCGGCCATTAAAATACAAGTATCCCCAAGCAAAAAGCCCCTCGTCAAAGGGGCTTTGAAGCGCAGCAGCGCCGGTCAGATCTTGAGCATGAACACCTTGTCGCCGGTGTCTCCCTCCGTGCCTTTCTTAGAACTGTCCTTCACGAGGACCAGCACCTGATTGCCCTCGTAGGGCATCATCTGGACATCGTTCTGGCCGTCGAACAGTTTGTCGGCCTTGATGCGGTCGACGAAGGAGCCATCTTTCTTGTTGAAGATGTTGAGCTGGCGGATATTGCCGTCGAAGACAAGGAGGTAGTCATCCGTGACGGCAACATCAAAGGCGCTGGCCAGATAGCCCGGCTTCCGGCCGGGGGCATGCTTGCGCCCGATGACGTACGCCTGCGTGCCGTCCAGGCTGTAGGCGGCGACAGCACCGACGCTCATCTTGCCGTCCAGGGTGCTGCCGAACAGGTAGGCATGCTGGCCATCGCAGACCAGACCGCTCGGCGTCGTGAGCAGTTCGTCGCGCTCTTTCGGGATGACCGTGCCGATCTCCTGCGAGACCTTGCCGTCTGCGATGGCATAGCGCACGACAGCCCGCGCGTTGTAGAACGATACGGCTTCATCCTTGCCCGGGACGCCGACCATGCCGCGGACGTCCTTATCGTAGAACGGCCGGCTCGTCCCATCCGCGGCGACGGCCATGACCTTGTACTTCGCATCGGTGTAGAGCAGGTCCTTGCCATCGTTGGAGAGGAAGCTCTTTTCCGGCACGTCCTTGACGAATTCCGCATTCGTGACCTTGAGGCTGTCGTCCTCGAGCTTCGCCTCGAGGATGGTCCCCGTATTGGCATTGCGGATGTAGATCGTCTCCCCGATCTTCGTCATGGCGCCGGTGCGGTGGAAGGACTTCGTGATGGTGATCTTGTCGGCGTTCGTGAGCTTGGCCAAGGAAAGCTCCCTGCCCTGCTCCAGTTTCACCGTCTCATAGTTCAGGGTGATCTTGGGCTTCTGCGGCTCTGGTTCCTTCGGCGTGTCGGGACCTGCTCCGCAGCCGAGCACGAGCGCAGCGGTCAGCAGGCCGGTCATCAGGGCGGCAGCGAATTGCGGCTTCTTCATGGTCATCCTCCCTTTCTTCTCTTCCATCTCTTACATCACGATCACGACGATCACGATTCTTTCTTGGCTTTCGGTTGGCGCTTGACCTGGGTGTAGAGGAAGGTGTCGTTACTGTCGACGAGCGAGAAGCTTTCCTCATCGAGGTAGGCGTCGGCCTTGCTTGCCTGGTGCACATTGCTCATGCCGGCGATCAGGATATAGCGCACGAGAAAAGCGGCGCCGAGTGCCAGCACGAAGGAAATCCCTAGTATCTTTGCAGTCATGAAGAGCCCCCCTTACGTCATGAAATACTGCACGATGAAGTAAAGCACGGGCCAGGACACGGCGAGCGCGATGGCGGGGTAAAGCCACGACTTGCGCTTGTCGACGGGCAGGCTGCCGACGAACTTGCCCGTCTGCCCGTTCATCATGAAGGTGTAGGGCTTGCCCTCGTAGCGCGTCGTCAGGATCCAGACGGGCAGCATCGCGTAGGAGATTGCGGCGCTCTCGCGCAGGAAGGACGGGTCGCCCTCGATGGAGCAGCGGTCGTACCCCTTGACGGTCTTCTGCAGGGCATCGACAGCCGTCGCGCGCATGCGCGCATCGGCGCGCGGGATGCTCGCCTCCGCATCGACATCGTACTTGTCGGCCAGATGGCCCGTGAGGTAGGCCGCGGAGAACGGCACGAGCTCCGCGTAGTCGAACGGCTCGATGCTGTCCATGTAGGCGTCGTCCATGCGCTCGCTGCCGTCGACAGGAATGCGCACGAAGTGCATCGAGCCCGCGCGCTCGCACTGGTAGACGCTCGTCTCCGTGATGATCTCATCTGCCGTCTCGCGGCGCACATCGTTCTCCGCGCGGAAGTTGGCCCGCGCGAAGACATCGGCATCGAAGAGCCAGAACGGCACGTACATCGCCTGGATGTCCTTCGTGCGGTTGGCTCCGGCGAAGCCATCGGGCAGCAGGTACTTGCCCTTGTAAAAGGCCTGCAGCGCCTCCTGCGCCTCTTTTTTCGTCTTCTTGAACGGCAGGATAAAGTCCGGCTTCACCATGCCCTCGAACTTCGCCGGCATCATGTTGGGGCTGCCGCAGTAGGCGCACTCCGTCGCCATCGTATTGCCGTCGGAGACGAGCTCCGCGCCACACGCCGAGCAGGTCTGCATGACCATGGCGCCGCTCTCCTCCGGCGACCATTCGCCGCCCGCTGCGGCCGTGTCGAATTCGGCTTCTCTTGTTTCAGCCGCGCGCCTCGCGGCTTCCTGCTCCCGCGCGAACATCGCCTCGATGGCCGCGATCTCGAACTCGGTGCCGCAGTACTCGCAGCTGACCGTATCGCGCCCCGGCAGGAAGGAAAGCGGCGCACCGCATCTCGGGCATTTATAGCTGACTGACGTCTCGGCCACGATACTCACCTTCTTTTCTCTATCACATGTCTAGTGCATATCTAGATAATCCACTTCACTGTCTGTCGCCCTCATCGAACGGATCGCCGCACTCGGGGCAGAACTTCGGCGGATGCTTCGGGTCCTTCGGCTCCCAGCCGCACTTGTCGCAGCGGTAGAGCGGCTCGTCCGCCGGCTTCTTCGCGCCGCACTCCATGCAGAACTTGCCCTTGTTGACCGTGCCACAGCTGCAGGTCCAGCCATCAGAGGCAGGCTTTGGCTGCGGCTTGCCGCACTCCTCGCAGAACTTGCCCGCATTGCCCGCGTGACCGCACGAGCAGGTCCAACCAGACTGCGGCGCGGGCGGCGCTGCCTGCTGAGGTGCCGGTGGCTGCTGTGCCGGTGGCGCCAAGGGATTGCCCTGCGGTGCGGGCCCTTGGCCAAAAGCGCCCATCGCACCGGCTCCCATCTGCCCGGCCATGCCCATGCCCATGAAGCCGAAGGCACCGCCCATGCCGGCCTCATTGCCGGCCGCCGTGCGCATCGCATCGGCCGTCGCCGTCGCCAGACGCCCGGCGCGCATATCGGGATTGCTCATGATCGCACTGTCCTGGATCTCCTTGATGCGGCGCTCATCTTCTTCCTCGGCCTTAACCGACGAGACGCCGAACGAGACGATCTCAATGCCGCGCTTCTTGCCCCAGTCCTCCGAGAGTTCCTCGCTGAGCTCATTGCGGATGCCCTTCGTGTAGTTGATGAGCTGCGTATAGCGGATGCCCTTGGCCGCGATGCGCCCGAAGGCCGGCTGCAGGGCCGTCAGCAGCTCACTCTTGAGCTGCGAGTCGATCTCCGAGCGCTCGTAGACCGTGTCGATGTTGCTGCAGACGTTCGTGTAGAACAGGATGGGATTCGCGATGCGGTAGCTGTATTCGCCGAAACAGCGGATGTTGACGTTCAGCATGTACGGTCCGATCATCGTCTCAAACTGGATGGACTGCGGCGTGCCGTACTTGTTGCCCATGATTTCCTTCGTGTTGAAGTAGTAGACGCGCTGATCCTTCGGCGCATCGCCGCCAAATGTGAAGCGCTTGCCCATATTGCGGAAGACGGCCTTGAGATCACTTGCCAGGTCGCCGCCAAAGACGGTCGGCTCCGTCGAGCTGTCGTAGATGTACTCGCCCGGCTCGGCGCAGATCTCGACGACCTTGCCCTGCTCGACGATCATCATGCACTGGCCCTCATTGACGACGATGACCGACCCCTTCGTGATGATATTGTCCTCGCCCGAGGTGTTGGAGGTCCTGCCCCGCGAACTCGTGCGCTTCTGTCCCTTTGCGGCCAGCGTGTCCTTGTCGAGGCTGTCACAGTAGAGGAATTCTTTCCACTGATCGGCCATGACGCCATCTGCCGCGCCCATTGCTGCCTTGATAAGACCCATGATGATCCTCCTTTTCTAACCATTCAGAACGACTCAGAACAACGGCTCAGAATGCGACCTGCGGAACTTCCTTCGCCTTCTCCTCCGCCCGGAACTGCGGAAGCGGCCGCATGCCCATCATGTCGGCGAAGAACGTTCCCGGGAATGTCTGTATCTTGATGTTGTAGAAACGGATTGCCTCATTGTAGTCCATGCGCGCGACGGCGATGCGGTTCTCCGTGCCGCTGATCTCGCGCATGAGCTCTGTGAACTGCGTGTTTGCCTTGAGGTCCGGATAATTCTCTGAGATGGCAATGAGCTTGCCGAGCGCACCTGTGAGTTCCGCATCGGCTGCGCCGAGCTCTTCCGGCGAGCCGGCATTCATGAGCCTTGCGCGCGCATCCGTGACGGCCTTGATCTGAGCTTCTTCATGCTTCATGTATCCCTTGACCGTGTTGACGAGATTCGGGATGAGGTCAGCCCGACGCTGCATCTGGTTCTCCACCTGACCGTAAGCCGCATCGACATTGAGCCGCGCGCTCTTCACCGCGTTGTACTGATACCCGAGGAACAGGCAGAAGATGAGGAACAGGCCGACTAAAATCGTTCCACCTTTCATATATATCCTCCTTCCTAGCTTCCTGATTTCCTGACGTCCAACCGGACGCCTCTTTGCTGTTGCGATCCTGTATTCTCTGCGGACTCTGCCGCTTTACCAGCCATCCGAGGCACCACCGCCGCCGCTGCGGCCGCCGCCAAAGGAGCCGCCAGAACCGCCCGAGCCACCGGAGCGATAGCGCCCGCTCTCGTCGTCGCCCGACGATCCCCCGCCCGCACTGCCAACCGAGTCCTGGAAGAGACGCCCCGACGACAGGACATGCAGGATGCCCTTCAGTGTGCCCCAGACCGCGTAGACGAGCAGCGCGATGAGGCCGAAGAAGATAGCCGCGCCGAGTAAGACGCCCCAGAATGGTTCTTCCGCCACATCCTTGACATTCTCGGGGATTTCAGCACCGTACTCTTCATACGCCTTCTGCGTGAGTTTTGCATAGGCCGTGACAATGGCTTCGGAGTAGTTCTCACTCTTGAAGTCCGCTTTCATGCCGTCGAGCACGGAGCCCGCATAGCCATCGGTGATGGCGCCCTCTAGGCCATAGCCGACCTCGATGCGGAACTTGCGGTCCTCCTTGGCGATGAGCAGCAGCACACCGTTGTTCTGCTCGGCATTGCCGATGCCCCAATTGCGGAACAATGTCGTCGCGTATTCCTCGATGGAAGCACCATCAAGAGAGGGGATGGTCACGACGACAACCTGAGCGCCCGTCGCCGCATCGAGCCCTCTGCCCATCTCAGCGATCTTGGCCGCGTCCTCCGCCGTTATCATCCCGGCCGTATCGACGCTGTACGCCAGCGAGGACGGCTTCGGCAGGACGGCCGGTGCCGCCAGCACGACCGATGCCAATGCGATGAGCAGCAACCAGAAGATACCAACCACATAGCAGCGTCTGTCCAACACGCTTCGTTTGTCCATCGTTCTCATCTCCCTTCTCTTCCAGTATACGGCACGGGATGTGCCCACCGTACTGTACAAAATGACAGGTAAGCACAAAAAAAGAAGCTGCCAGAAGCAGCTTCTTGAAGTGCAGCAGGGATTCAGGGCGCAGGCTCCGACGCACGGCCTGGCGCTGGCATGGTGAGCGCGAGGGAGAACGACGGCTGTGGCGCAATCGTCAGGCGCGCGTCGAGCGACTTGGCGCGCCGGATGATGGCCGAGAGGCCGCCGCCCGGGTGGAAGGTCGGCGGCGCACCGCAGCCGTTGTCGGCGATGCGGATGCCCGCCTCGCCCACCTTCACCTCGATGACGTCGGCATGGCCGTGGCAGATGGCATTCGTCGCCGCCTCGCGCAGGACCTCTACGAAAGCGAGCGCCACCGTGCGCCGCTCGGGAAGCTTGCCCGTGAGTCGAACCGTCACGCCGAAGGCTTCGTACGCCCGGACGAGGTCCTGCAGGAGTTCCTGCGGCGATTCCTCCTCGAGCCAGATCTCCTCGAGCACCATGTCGACCGTGGGCACGAGTTTGGCCGCCTCTAGAGGCTCCGGTGCAGTAAGCAGGCGCTGCAGCATGCTGATGCGGCTGCCCATGATGTCGTGCACGCGGACGCGCACCTTCTCGAGCGTCTTGAGGCGCTCCTGCTCGACAGCCGCCTGCAGCAGGCGCTTCGTCTCCTCGGCCTGCGCGGCGAGTACGGCGTTCTTCGCCTCGAGCTCCCGCGTGATGGCGCCGAGCTCCGTCACGTCCGAGGCCGTGATCTCGAAGCTGCCGCGCTCCGCACGGCCCGGCATGGCCTTGCGCCGCAAGAGCCAGGCGCTGTGCCGGAAGCGGAAGAGCAGCGTCCCCTGCGCCTCGTCAAAGACGTGCCGTTCCCCCTGCTGAGCCATCTCCCGGAGTCTCTGCCAGAACGCTTCGGCGTCGCGGCTGTGGCCGCCGACCGTCCCCTCCATGAAGTCGAGCATGCGGAGGTTCGCCAGGACGATGCGGCCATCGCCATGCGCTAAGAGAATGCCCTCCGGCAGGGTGTCGAGGCCCTCGCGGACCCACTCGCGCACAGCGGGCCGCGCGTGGTGCCAGGTAAGGCCTGCGCGCAGCACCAGGAAGAGTGCCGCCAGCGCGATGCCCCACGGGAGACCTGCGGCGCCGAAGTCTAGCAGCACGGCCGCGAGCAGCAGGCTGGCGCGCAGCAGGCCGCGCTTCGTGACGGCATCTGACCGCAGCTGGTAGAGGCTCAGCAGGATCAGGCACGTGGCAGCGGCGAGCAGCACGATGTGCGCATAGAGGAAGAACAGTGCATCCTCATGGCCTGCGGCCCACTCGCGCAGCTTGAAGCAACTCAGCAATAGATCCGAGCTCAGCAGCACGGACACGCCCTCGCTCCAGACCGAGACTGCCCTAGAGCTGCGCACATAGGCCGCGCGCAGGCCAAAGGCAGAGGTGATGGCCGCGAGGAAGGCGGGCAGCAGGCAGAGCATCGCCGTGTATCCGCTCATCATTTCACCTCCTCCGTCAGGCTGCAGTCGACCGACACGGCATAGCCAAGGTCCTTGACGGCGACTTGGCTCGCCGCATGGCCTTCGTGCCAGAGCGCCTGCCAGCGCACCAGCCACGCGCCCTGCTGCTCGACGAGAAAGATCACGCGCGCCTCGGCCATCGTCACGTAGATGTCCTCCGCCGCCCGGCTGCGCGCCGCCTCCGCGAGGAAGGTCGTCAGCGCTTCGAAGGCCAGCAGAGCCGTCTGCGCCGGCATCTCATCCGGCATCTTCCAGTCGATAGCCGCATGCAGGCGGAACGCGCGCAGCGCCGAGCAGATCTCCGACGAGGCCATCTCGAAGTCGTCGAGCGCGATGCGGCCGCTCTCCTCGCTCTTGAGGAAGAGTACGCAGCGCTTCTTCGTGTACGTCGCGAGCAGGTTGAGCTTGTGGACCGCATGCTTCTGCGCCTCTCCCTCCGTCTTCAGGATTTCCTCGCGAAACTCGCGGAAGTACGGACGGAGGCCCTTGAGCAGCGATTCGACCTCCTCGCGCAGGCGGTCCTGCATCATCTGTGCCGCCCGCTCGCGCCGCTTTGGTGCCTCGCGCTCCAGATAGCGGCGCCTGCGCGCCAGCGCCCGGTTTGCCTGTGCGAGGATGCGCTGCCGCTCGCGCAGCAGATGCATGTCCTCGTACCAGACGAGCGTGCCGCCGCCCGGCACCTTCATCTTGGAAATGCGGTAGTCCTTCCGCTCCGCTTCCCCGCCGGGCACCGCCTTCGAGACGAGGCACGCCCGGCCCCTTTTCATCGAACAGCATGAGGCCGGGCGATGCCTCGCGGAAGAACGATTCGTGCTCGTCGTTCGACGGCATGAGGCCCGTCTGCAGGCAGAGTTCGAGCAGCAGCAGGAAGAAGCCCGTCGTCGTGAAGGTGACGTCGATGCGCACGAGGGGCAGAAAATTGTAGAAGATGGAGTACGCGAGGAACAGGCCGCAGAGGGCGACGGGCAGGACCATCTGCAGGCGCCAGATCTTCTGCAGGCCGGCCTTGACCCAGAGGATGGCGAGCGCCGCAAAGACCTCGAGGAACCAGATGACCCAGTAAGCGTAAGCGCCCCACTCCAGTTTCTCCTCCCATTCGCCGCCCTCGCGTTCTTGTGGGAACGAGAAGACTTGCTCATGCCAGTCGTTCGTCAGGATGGCGGCAGCCAGCACGAGGTTCAAAAGCAGCAGCGCCAAAAGATGCGGCGGCATCCTGCGCGCGACGGCATCGCGGTCCGCCACGTGCGCGATCCAGAGCAGGGCGACGGGCAGGGCCGCCCGGAAGACGTAGTAGAGATACCAGAATGCATTGATCAGGCCATCGCCCGCATCCGGTACAGGCTCGAACATGTACTTCAGCAGGCGCACGGACTGCCAGGCGAGCAGCGCAGCGACGAGCAGGCGGACGGCCCGGCGCGCGCCGCGGTACAGGAAGCGCGCCCGCAGCGCTTCGCCCCAGAGCAGCGTCACGGCCGGCATGAAGGCATAGGCAAGATGGCGCAGCCACGTCATTTCCATGCACACACTCCCCTTCCTGATGGTCCCAGCTTCTCAACGATTTTCTTTCGCTGTAATACATGATAGAATGATAATAAAATGATTTGAACAGGTACCACACCATAGTCGACACACAACCAAGGACCAAAGAATAAAGGAGATCACCATGATTGCGACGACAAAGCGGGCGCGCATCCTCGCGGGATGCCTGGCCCTGCTCGCTGCAGCCCCCATCCCCGCCACTGCCGCCAAAGTACAGCAGGATTCCGCAAGATCCGTGAAACCAGACGCAGCTTCCGAAATGGAACAAGAAGCCGAGATCATCGACAGTCTAGAGAAGGCCGATGCGAGGCACTCCTATCCGCGGCTCACACTGCACGGCGACTACCGCTTCCTCTACGGCAAGGGTCGCTTCCACGCAAGCGTGCCGGACATGCGGACCGGCACGCTGCGCCGCACCGACCAAGCCGTCTTCCGCGCCGAGCGCCGCCTGCGCCTCTTCTCCTTCATCGAGACGAGCGCCAATACGAGCATCCGCACGATGCTCGAGGACAAGCGCGACAGCAAGGATGAGTCGCGCAACAAGCACCTGACGCTCTCGCGCCTCTACCTGCAGCACGAGAACCCCCACACGAAGATCGAAGTCGGCCGCTTCAACTACTACCTCATGGACGGCAGCATCATCGACAAGCGCATCGACGGCCTGCGCTTCCGCACGGGCGATACCGACCGGCCACAGGGCAGCCTGACCGTCTTCGTCGGCCGCACGACAGGCGAACCAGATGAACAGAAAGACGGCATCTCCGTGCTCTGGAAGAAAGCGCTCGGCAAGCTCGATGCCAGTGCCGTCTATCTCGATTTCCGCCAGCGCCAGGACCTGCCAGCAAGCGAGCCAAGACTCCGCACACTCGGCCTGCCAACGGGCCGCATCGGCCAGGGCTTTGACCGGCAGCGCATCGCCTCGCTTGCGGCCAAGTACCATCCCACATCGAAATGGCAGCTCGGGCTCGAGCTGCTGCAAGCAGACGGGCGCCATTATGCCGACGCCTATCGAGAGCGCAAGGGCGGCTTCGTCGCGCTCGTACAGTACGGCGAGCTGGACGAGCGGAAGGCCGGCAGCTTCGCGAGCTGGCTCCGCTACTACGACCAGCCCTCCGCCTCCGTCCTCTACCCGACGATGGACGCCGACACCGGCTTCTTCCGGCGCGAGGGCTTCCGCGGCTGGGGTGCCCGCACCGACTACGTCATCACGCCGGGCCTCGTCTGCGCCGTCGAGGGCTTCCGCCTCGAGAACCGGCGCGAGAGCCCCCTGCTGCGCCGCATGCACGAGTACATCCTCGGCACGAGCATCACCGCCTACTTCTGACGCATGACGCAGCGCCAAAAGTGCGTTTTAGGTACACTCGGTACATCAGGGCATGGCGGTGTCGTCGCGTTCGCATTCGTTCTGTGTCTCCATGCTTGTCAGGCCCTTCTCGGCCGCCTCCACGGCGAGGCCGACGATGCTCTTGTGGCCCGTCTTCTCGAGCATGTTGGTGATGTGGAAATTGACCGTGCGCTTCGCGATGCCCAGCCGCGCCGCGATCTCCTCGCGCGAGAGGCTCTGGCAGATGAGCTGCAGGATCTCGAGCTCGCGCTCCGTCAGGCTGGCCTCCGCCGCACCGAACGTATCCCGACCGCGGATGACGGGGAATACGTGCTCGCCCGCCATCGTCCGCCGTATGCAGTCGAGGAACGCCTCCCCTGACGCTTCCTTGTAGATGAAGCTGTCCGCGCCGGCGTCCTTCGCCCAGCCGACAAAGGCGAGCTCCGACATGCCCGTCATCATGACGACGCGGATCGCCGGAAAGCGCTCTTTGAGCCGGCGGCAGATGCGGATGCCGCTCGTGCGGCTCTCCATGCAGATGTCCATGAGCACGAGGTCCGGCCGGTAGCGCAGGCACGCCTCCTCCGCCAGCTCCGCCAAAGCACAGGTCGCACAGACAGCAATGTCCGGCGCCGGTTCAAAGATCTTCCTGAGTCCCTCCAAAAGGATTTTCTGGTCATCCACGAGCAGGATATCAATCATCGCGCTCCCTCCCATTTCATCGTGTTTTCTCTATTGTATCATAGAGCTGCCTCGGAAAGAAGCACACATTGCACCTAAAACGCACTTTACAAAATGTAGTTTCGCAGATGTATGGTATAATAAAACGACACTACCACGAAAGGACTTGATTCTCTGAATAAGAAATACCTCTACCTGCTCGCTGCGGCGCATCTGAGCAACGACATCAACACCGGTTCGCTGCCGGCGCTGCTGCCGTTCTTCGTAAGCTTCTACGGCATGGACTACACGGCCATCGCGGGCCTGATGTTTGCTTCTTCGTTCCTGAGCTCCGTCATCCAGCCGCTTTTTGGCTATCTGGCCGACAAGGGCTCGCGCCAGTGGTTCATGGCCGTCGGCGTCTTCTTTGCCGGCACCTCGCTGGCCATCACGGGCTTCGTCTCCGACTACTGGCTGATCTTCGCTGCGGTCACGGTCATGGGCATCGCGACCTCCATCTTCCATCCGGAGGCCGCCCGCTGCGTCAATGGCGTCTCGCAGGGCGCGCGCGGCAAGGGCATGAGCATCTTCAGCGTCGGCGGCAACGGTGGTTTCGGCTTCGGCCCGCTGCTCGCCGTCTTCCTCGTCACGACGTTCGGCATGCACGGCCTCGCATTCTACGGCATTACCGCTGCCTGCATGAGCCTCCTGCTGCTCCTCGCCATCCCGCATCTGCGGCGCGCCATCGAGGCCAATGCGAGTGCAGCGGCCGAGGCGGCCAGCGCCAAACAGACGAGCAGCAGCCCCGCCGCGATGAATGACTGGCATGCCTTCGGCCGCCTCTTCTTCGTCATCCTCTTCCGCTCGACGGTCTTCACTGGCATCTCGAGCTTCCTGCCGCTCTTCTGCATCCAGGTGCTCGGCTCGAGCGAGGCCATCGGCTCGATGACGCTCTCCATCATCAGCATCGCGGGCGTCGCCGCCACGCTCTTCGGCGGCTGGTTCGCCGACCGCCACGGCTACCGCAGGACACTGCGGCTCGGCAGCGTCCTGCTCGTCCCGTTCCTCGCCATCGCCGTCTTCTCCCACAGCATCTACGCCGTCTACGCCATGCTGCTGCCGATGAGCGTTGCCATGCTCGCGCCGTACTCCTCATTCGTCGTCCTCGGCCAGGAATACCTCGCCAAGAACATCGGCTTCGCCTCCGGCGTCACGCTCGGCATCTCGATGAGCATCGGCGGCATCATCGCCCCCGCCCTCGGCCACTACGCCGACACCTACGGCCTCACCGCCGTCATGGGCCTGCTCGTCCTCATCGCCGCCATCTGCGCCGGCGCCACCTTCCTGCTGCCCGCCAAGAAACAGACCAGCTGAGCACAGATTACAGCCCAAGCATGCAAAAAAGCCGTTTCTCACAAAGAGAAACGGCTTTTCGATTGTCCAGATGGGTATGGCCTGTTGGCTCAGAGGCCAGCTTCCTCGCGCAGGACGGCTGCCTTGTCCGTATGCTCCCACGGCAGGTCGACGTCGGTGCGGCCGAAGTGGCCGTAAGCTGCGGTCTGCTTGTAGATGGGGCGGCGCAGGTCGAGCATCTTGATGATGCCGGCCGGGCGCAGGTCGAAGTGCTTCTTGACGAGCGCCTCGATCGTGTCCTCGTCGACCTTGTTGGTGCCGAAGGTGTCGACCATGATGGAGACCGGATGGGCGACGCCGATGGCGTAGGCCAGCTGGATCTCGCAGCGGTCAGCAAGGCCGGCAGCGACGATGTTCTTGGCGACGTAGCGCGCTGCATAGGCTGCGCTGCGGTCGACCTTCGTGGGGTCTTTGCCCGAGAATGCACCGCCGCCATGGCGTGCCCAGCCGCCGTACGTGTCGACGATGATCTTGCGGCCCGTCAGGCCCGAATCGCCCTGCGGGCCGCCGATGACAAACTTGCCCGTCGGATTGACGAAAATCTTCGTCTCGTCCGTCAGCAGCTCAGCCGGGACGACGGCCTTGATGACGTGCTCGATGAGGTCTTTGCGGATCTTGGCGAGCTCCACATCTTCATCGTGCTGCGTCGAGATGACGATCGTGTCGACAGCAACCGGCTTGCCATCTTCGTAGAGCACCGTGACCTGCGTCTTGCCGTCCGGGCGCAGGTACGAAAGCGTGCCGTCCTTGCGGACCTCTGCGAGGCGGCGTGCAAGGCGGTGTGCAAGCGCGATGGTCAGCGGCATGTACTCTTCCGTCTCGTTCGTCGCATAGCCGAACATCATGCCCTGGTCGCCTGCGCCGATGGCGTCTTCGACATCCATGTCGCCCTCGCGCGCCTCGAGCGCCTTGTCGACGCCCTGCGCGATGTCCGGCGACTGCTCGTCGAGCGAGACGAGGATGCCGCAGGTGTCGGCATCAAAGCCGTACTTGGCACGCGTGTAGCCGATCTCGCGCACCGTCTCGCGAATGATCTTCGGGATATCGACGTAGCAGTTCGTCGAGACCTCGCCGACGACGTGGACCTGGCCCGTCGTCACGAGCGTCTCGCAGGCCACGCGGCCGTTCGGGTCCTGTGCGAGGATGGCATCGAGGATGCTGTCCGAGATCTGGTCGGCCATCTTATCCGGATGACCTTCCGTGACCGATTCCGAGGTGAATAACATGCGTTTCTTGCTCAAAAGAGAAACCTCCTTTTCATTCAAACCATACGTAATTTTACGAGTCTACTCCATTTCAAGTCGGACTCACGAGCTCGCAGCCCTTCCCTTTTTCCTGCATAAAAAGGAGCTCTCTATAAAAAGAGAGCTCTTTATCGCACTCTCATCTTATAGGCCGGACCTAAAGGAATTGGCACCGTTTTGACGAAGTCAATGGTTGCCGCGGTTTCATCGGGCCAGTCCCTCCGCCGCTCTGGATGTGAGTTCACTATTCTGCTTGATATATTCATCATACCGCATCTGCATAGCGCATGTCAAGAGAAAAATGAAGCGGATTCATTTTTCTTTCTCGTCGCGGAATTCGCGGATGACGACCTTCTCGGCCTGGTCGATCGTGCTGAGCTGCACGCTGACGACCTCATGCGAGGACGTCGGCACGTTCTTGCCGACGAAGTCCGCGCGGATTGGCAGCTCGCGGTGGCCGCGGTCGACGAGCACAGCCAGCTGGATGGCCTTTGGGCGCCCCATATCGATGATGGCATCGAGAGCCGCGCGGATCGTGCGGCCCGTGTAGAGCACGTCGTCGACGAGCACGATGGTCTTGTCCGTGATGTCGACAGGCAGCTCCGTCTGATGGACGATTGGCTGATACGAGAGGGACGAGAGGTCATCGCGGTAGAGCGTGATGTCGAGGACGCCGACCGGCGGCTTCTTGCCCTCGATATGCTCGATATTGGCAGCGATGCGCTCCGCAATCGGCACGCCGCGCGTGCGGATGCCCACAATGACGATGTTGTCCACGCCCTTGTTGCGCTCGACAATCTCATGCGAGATGCGCGTGAGGGCGCGGCGGATCCCCTCGGAATCCATGATGACGGTCTTATCGGTCAATACTGGCATAGAAATCCCTCCCAAAATAAATCAAACTTCCATCAGTTGTCGGTTATCGATTATCGGCTGTCAGCGCTGGAATTTGGCGCGCAGTGCCTTGAGTATCTTCTCCATGTCCTCTGGCAGCGGCGCCGTGAAGGTCATGACCTCGCGCGTGCGCGGATGGGTCAGGGTTAGCTGCAGAGAGTGCAGCGCCTGGCCCTTGATGGCAAACGGGCAGGCCTTGCGCGGCCCGTACTTAGGGTCGCCGAGGACGGGATGCCCGATGCTCGCCATGTGCACGCGGATCTGATGCGTGCGCCCCGTCTCCAGTCGGCACTCAACGAGCGTGTAGGCGCCGAAGCGCTCGAGCACGCGGAAATGCGTGACGGCCGGCTTGCCATGCTCATGGACGATGGCCATCTTCTTGCGGTCCGTCGGGTGACGGCCGATGTCTCCCTTGATGACACCGGCCTCCTCGCGGATGTTGCCGCAGACGATAGCCCGGTAGATGCGGTGCGCCGCCTTCGTGCGGATCTGCTCCGCGAGGTCGAGATGCGCCGCATCGTTCTTGGCGGCGACCATGACGCCCGAGGTGTCCTTATCGAGGCGGTGGACGATGCCCGGGCGGATCTCGCCGTTGATGCCGGAGAGGTCCTTGCAGTGGTAGAGCAGTGCGTTGACGAGCGTCCCCGTGTAGATGCCCGTGGCCGGATGCACGACCATGCCGCGCGCCTTGTTGATGACGATGATGTCGCTGTCCTCATAGAGGATGTCGAGCGGGATATCCTCCGGCAGGATCTCGACGGGCTTCGCCTCGGGCAGATGGAAGGTGACTTTCTCCCCCGCCTGCAGCTTGTAGTTCGCCTTGCGCACGCGGCCACTGACGAGCGCCTGCCCCTCCGCGATGACCTTCTGGACATGCGCGCGCGAGAGCGTGGGCTCCATGCGCGTGAGGAAGCGGTCGAGGCGCTCGCCGTCCTGGTCTGCTGTATACACTTTCGTAGAATCTGACATATTCACTCATCCATTCCTTTCCGCATCGTTTTATCATTCACGCTCATTCATGCGGAACAATATGGCAAAGATCATGCCCGCGACGCCGAGCACGATCGCGATGTCGGCCACATTGAAGACCGGCCAGATGCGGAAATCGAAGAAGTCGATGACGAGGCCCTGGCGGATGCGGTCGACGAGGTTGCCCACGGCGCCCGCGAGCATGGCGACGCAGCCGTAGTAGAACGCGGCGGGCTCCTTCTTGAGCCGCCTGTGATAGGCAAGAAAGGCGAGGATCAGCGCCGCTGCCGCGAGGATGAAGAACCAACGCGCCTGTGGCAGCATGCCAAAGGCAGCGCCCGGGTTCAGCACATAGGTGATGTGGAAGATGTGCGGCACGACGGGCAGGCTCTCCCCCGGCAGGAAGACGGTGCTGATGGCGTACTTCGTCAGCTGGTCGACGGCGAGGATCAGGGCAAATAATGCAAGCGCCATGCGTCGTCTCAGCCTTTCTGCACGGCGCCATCTGCTGCGGCAGCGCCCTGCTGCGGTGCAGCATCCTGTGCGGCAGGTGCCTCGGCCTTCGCCTCCTGCTGCGGCTCAGCGCTCTGCTGGCGCGGCAGGCGGTCGATGGCATCGTGGAGCACGGCGAGCTCCGACTCGAGCGCGGCCTTGATCTGGTAGAGGAACTGCGACTTGGCCTCGACGAGGCGGCAGTACTCGACCGTAGCCGACTTGACCTGATGGTCAGCAGCCTCGACCATCTGGCGCGCCGAGATCTCGGCGTCGCGGCGCATGTTCTGGCACTCCTTGGCCGTGCTCTCACGCAGGTTCTCGGCGTGCTGCTTGGCCGTGTCCGTGACCTCGTTGGCCGTCTTCTGCGCGATCAGCAGCGTCTCCTTGAGGTTGTTCTCGAGCTTCTGGTACTGCGCATTGTCCTTCTTCATGCGGGAGAGCTCTTCCTTGAGGTTGTCGTTCTCGCGGAAGAGTTTCTCGTAGTCGTTGACGACCTGGTCGAGGAAGTCATCGATCTCATCTTCGTTGTAGCCGCGGAAGCTGCGCTTGAATTCTTTGTTGTGGATATCGAGTGGTGTAAGCAAAATCAAGATCTCCCATCTATGTGAGTCTGTTTATGAGTCTATGCGATTCTCATGATAATTCTCATGCGGGTCAAGTAGCCGGGCATCGCGCGCAATCAGATATAGCGCTTGAGCACGACGACGGTGCGGCCCTTCTTCGTCTGGCCGCGCACCTCGGCGACCTCGAGGCGGCCGCGGCCGCGCATCGAGATGATGTCGCCCTCTTTGACCGTCTGCGAGGCGCTCTTGACGGGCTGCCAGTTGAGCTTCATCTTGTCGGCAGCGATGTCGGCGGCCGCGCGACTCCGCGACGAGCCGAAGCCCGAGGCGGCGATCGAGTCGATGCGCAGCGAGGCGACAGTCGCGCGGATTTCCTTGCAGCGTTCCTCGCGCGGCGCGATGCCCGCGAGATCGGCCATCTCACAGCTGACGCCGACGGCGCCGATCTTCGTGAGATTCTGGAGCAGGTACTCCGCCATCTTGCTGTCGCAGAGGATGCGCACGGAGTCGGCCGTCACCAGAAGGTCACCGAGGCGATCGCGCTCGATGCCGAGCCCCATCAGGGCGCCGAGTACATCGCGGTGGCTCAGGCGCGCGAACTGGCCGTTCCACGAAGCCTTGAGGCAGGCGATGTCAAAGCCAGAGGGCGTGCCCGCGAAATCCTCGTGGATGTACATCGCGCGCGCCCGCTCAGCACCCTGATAGCCGCCGCCGAAATCGACGCGCAGCCCCGGGTAGTTGGCCGCCACCGTCTCGGCGATCTCCTGCCCGTACGGGTCGAGGAAGCCGCTCAGGCGGAATTTCTGGCTGCGCTGCACGGCCTCTGCGAGGTCGACGAGCTTGACGACCGTCTCCTCGCCTTCCGTGCCCTTGTAGAACCGTATGAGTTTTTCTTTCTGTTCACTTGCCATATCTGCTTCTCTTACTTCTTTCCTAATTCCCTGGACTTCTCGGTCGCAGCGAGTACCGCATCAATCAGCGCGCCGCGCAGGCCGCGATTCTCGAGCACGCGCACGCCGGCAATCGTCGTGCCGGCCGGGCTCGTGACCTGGTCGCGCAGGACATCGGGATGCTTGCCTGTCTCGAGCACCATCTTGGCGGCGCCGTAGACGGTCTGCGCCGCCAAGAGCGTCGCCGCATCGCGCTTGAGTCCCGCCGCCACGCCGCCGTCCGACAGCGCGTCGATGAGCAGGAAGACGTACGCCGGGCCGCTGCCCGAGAGGCCCGTCACGGCATCCATCGCCGACTCTGCGACTTCGACGGCCCGTCCTGCTGCCGACAGCAGCTCGGAAACGACGGCCGCCTCAGTCCGGCCCGCACGCGTGCCGCAGGCGAAGGCCGACATGCCGGCGCCGACGGAGAGCGGCGTGTTCGGCATGATGCGCACGACGGGCTGCTCGGCAAATGACGCCTCGAGCACATCGAGCGTCAGGCCCGCGACGATGGAGAGAATCAGCGTCTTGCTGCCGACCTTGTCCCTGACTTCGGCGATGGCCTTGTCCGCGACCTGCGGCTTGACCGCGAGGAAGAGGACGTCGACATTACCGATAAACGAGTCTGCGCCGACGCTCGCGTGGATGCCGTACTGCTCAGCGAGCTGCTGGCAGCGCGCTTCCTTGTGGTCAGATACGTAGATGTCCGACGGGCTGACCGTGCCCTGCACGATGCCGGCGACGATGGCCTCTGCCATCGCACCGCCGCCGATGAAGCCGACGCGCAAATCCATGCTCATAGAAAAGCCCCCTATATCCCTGATAAAAATCCCTGCTTACTTCTTGAGCCAGGGCATCTCTGCCGACACCTTGCGCTCCTCTTCCGTGTACGTCACGTTGACGTTGCTCGGCGCGCAGAGGAAGACGTTGTGGCCGACCTTCTTGATCTCACCGTTCAGGGCATACGTCGTGCCGCTGATGAAGTCGATGATGCGCTTGGCCGACTCCGCATCCGTGTGCTCGAAATTGATGACGACCGGCTTGCGCTCGCGCAGGTTGTTCGCGACCTGCTGCGCGTCGTCAAACGTCTTCGGCTCGATGATGATGACTTTCATCTGTGCGGCTACGACATTCTCGCGGACCGATGCACCAGAATGAAGATTGACTACATTGCTCGTCTCTTTCTCCTGATGATCTCGATTGTTCCCCAACGCTTCTTCCTCCTTCTGCTCTGCGGCGCGCCTCTGGTTGCGCTCGCGTTCCCTCTCTTCTTCTTCGGCCAAGGCCAGCTTCTCGTCCTCATCCGGGTCCGAGATGCCGAACTTGCCACAAATCTTATCGATCACATTCATCTGAAACACCCCTCAAAATCTCTTATGTTGCCCCTAGTACTGACGCGGGCCGAAGATGGCCGTCCCCACGCGGACGATGTTGGCCCCTTCCTCTACCGCGATCTGGTAATCGTGTGTCATACCCATCGATAAATAGGATATATTCGCGGTCTTGAAGGGAATCTCCTTTACCTGCTGGAAAATTTCATACATCTCGTGGAACAGCGGGCGGCACGCTTCGACGTCCGCGTAGTTCGGCGCGATGCACATGAGGCCGCGCAGGCGGAGGTTTGGCAGCGCATCGACGAGGTCGAGGAGCGGACGCAGGTCCTCCTTGTAGATGCCCGACTTGCTGTCCTCCTTCGCGAGGTTGACCTGCACGAGGACGTCCTGGCACTTGCCGATCTTGCCCGCCTCCTTGTCGAGGGCGCGCGCGAGGTGCTCCGAATCGACGGAGTGGATCAGGCTGAAGTACTTGACGGCCTGCTTCGCCTTGTTGGTCTGCAGGTGGCCGATGAGATGCCAGGTGACATCGCGGTCGAGGATATCGAATTTGCTCTTGGCCTCCTGGATGCGGTTCTCGCCGATGTCAGTGGCACCGGCATCGATGGCCTCGCGCATGGCCTCGACATCGTGGTTCTTCGTGACGGCGACGAGCTTCACGGGCGCATCCTTCGGCACGCGCGTGCGGCGCGCCATGGCTTCTTTTATATGCTGTTCAACTTGATGGAGATTTTCTGCAATCATGAGACTTCCCCCGTTTTTGTGGATATGAAAAATGATAGCGTGGAATGATGAAAGGCTGCCTGCTGTCTCAGGCGGGGCGCAGGGCGATGACGGCCCCGAGGCGCCCCGTCCTGCCGCCGTCTGCGCGATAGGAGAAGAAGTCCTCGTGATGGCAGGCGGTGCAGCAACGCGCCTCGTCGATGTGCTCCGGCAGGACGCCGGCCTCCTCGAACTGCAGGCGGTTGGCCGCCCAGAGGCTCAGGTGCGTGCCGCCCTCTTCGTCGGGATGCGAGAAGAGCTCGGCTTCATGGCCCGGGAACGCTTCCTTGAACTGCCGCTCGACCTCAGGGCCGACCTCATAGCAGCACGGACCGATGGAAGGCCCGATGGCGGCGAGCAGCTCCTCCGGCCGCGTGCCGAACTCCTGTTGCATGCGCAGGACGGTCTTGGCAGCGATGCGGCGCACCGTGCCCTTCCAGCCGCCGTGCGCGATGCCCACCGCGCGGTGGACCGGGTCGAGGAACAGGATGGGCGTGCAGTCCGCAAAGCAGAGCAGCAGCGGCAGGCCCGGCTCATCCGTGATCAGGGCGTCCGTCTGCGCGATGGAATCCGCGTACAAGAGTGCGCCGCGGCCAGCCTCCCTGCTGCCGACGCGCGCGATGGCCTCGCCGTGCACCTGCTCCGGCGTCACGAGCTGCGAAGCGTCGAGCCCGAGGGCCGCGAGGTAGCGGCGGCGGTTCGCGATGACGGCCGCGGGGTCATCCCCGACGTGGAGCCCGAGGTCGAGCGACGCCCAGGGCGCTTCACTCACGCCGCCCCTGCGGCACGAGAGGCCATGAACGGCAATCTCCTCCGGGAATGAGGAGAACTGGCCGCTGTAGACATGATAGACTGGATCGATCTCAATCAGAGAAAAGCTCATCGAAACACCTCCAAGAGCAAGAAACGCAAAGAATCAGCAGACACCGCAGCGGTGGCAGCCCTCAAAGCACGGGATTGTCGGCTTCAGTGCCTCCGCCCGCTTGAGTTCTTCATAAAGGTACGACTTCTTGAAGCCCATGTCGAGACGCTCCCACGGGAAGAGTTCCGACTCTGGCCGCTTGCGGTAGAGATAGAACGCAGGGTCCAGGCGCAGCTCTTTCAGCGCGCGCTTGAAGGCCTTGCTGCCGCCGAGCTCATGCGCGCGCATGAGCGCCTCGCCGACGCGGCGGTCGCCGCGCGAGAGCACGCCCTGGATGTAGGCCTCTTTGGGCGACTCGATGTTGACGACGACGTGCTTGCGCCGGCGCAGCGTCTTCTCGAGGCGCTTCAGGCGCTTCTCTACGGTCTTGCGGTCCGCCATCGGCTCCCACTGGAACGGCGTGAACGGCTTCGGGATGAAGGGATTGACGGAGAGCGTCAGCGTGCCCTTGCTGCCGCGCGCTTCCATGTAGTCTTTGAGCCGCTCAGCTAGGTCGATGATGGCGTCGATGTCCTCCTCTTCCTCGAATGGCAGCCCGACCATGATGTAGAGCCGGAAATTGCGGATGCCGGCCGAGAGGCCGAGATCCATCGAGTGGAACAGGTGATGTTCCTCGATGCCCTTGTTGATGACGGCGCGCATGCGGTCGCTGCCGGCCTCCGGCGCCATCGTCAGGGTCTTGAGTCCCGACTCTGCCAGCGAGTCGACGAGCTCCTTCGTCACCGAGTCGGCGCGGAACGAGGCGACGGACATCGAGAGGCCCTCGCCGAGGATGTCCTTGCAGAGCGCGTCGATCTCCGGATAGTCGGAGATTGCGGCGCCCATGAGGCCGATGCGCTTGCGGTACTTGAGCGCCTCCTGCACCTCTTCGTTGATGACAGAAAGCGACCGGTTGCGCGGCTTGCGGAAGCAATAGCCCGCCATGCAGAAGCGGCAGTGGCGGCCGCAGCCGCGTGCCGTCTCGATGAGGTAGAAGTTGAACTCCGTATTGTCCGTGACGACGACCGTGTGCGCCGGATACGCGTCGAGGTCGTGCACCCACTGGCGCGAGACGGCCGCCGGCGCGCCAGAAAGCGGCTCGATGGCCGTCAGATGCCCCTCGTCATCGTAACAATGCTCGTAGAGCGAGGGCACGTAGACGCCCGGCACCTCCGCGAGCTTCTGCAGCAGCTCGTTGCGCGGGAGCCCCTCGCGCTTGGCCGCTTGGTAGGCGTCCATCAGCGCGGGCATGATGACCTCGCCCTCGCCGATGATGAAGGCATCGAAGATGGCGGCGAGCGGCTCGGGGTTGAACGTCGGGCACGGGCCGCCCGCGACGAGGATGGGATCGCGCTCGCCGCGCTCAGCGGCCTTTGCCTTGACCTTGCCCATCGAGAGGAGCTGCAGGATGTTGAAGTAGTCCATCTCGAACGAGACGGCAAAGCCCAGCAAGTCGAAGTCGTAGAGCGGCGACTGCGTCTCCATGCTCATGATCGGCGTGCGCGTATTCACATAGCGCTCAATCTTCGTGCGCTCCGGCAGGAAGACGCGCTCACAGGCCGTGTCGCTGCGCTTGTTCAACAGGTCGTAGATGATGTGGAAGCCGAGATTCGACATGCCGACGAAGTAAGAATTGGGATAGACGAGGGCAAAGCGCGTCCTCGTGCCCACGGGATAGATGTAGTACCCCTGCTCCTCCTTCAGCTGCTTCTTGAGCTCCTGTTTCAATTCCCAATCCAAATCCAGATTCCTCCACTCATTTGTCCGGCTTGTCCGCCTTTTCCGTGTCTTTATAGCTCTCCTGCTGCGCGCGCTGCTTGCGCTGCTGCATGTTCTGCAGCTCCTCGAGGAAGCTCGAGATGTCGGCGAACTTGCGGTAGACCGAGGCAAAGCGGATGTAGGCGACGTCGTCGAAGTCCTTGAGATGCTCCATGACGAGCCGGCCAATGTCCTGCGAGGAGATCTCGCGGTCCATCGTGTTGCGGATATCGCGCTCGATCTCGTTGACGAGATTCAGGATGCGCTCCATGGAGATATCTCGCTTGTCACACGACCGTATGATGCCGTTGAGGATCTTGTCGCGCTTAAAGACCTCGCGGCGGCCATCGTGCTTGATGACCATGAGCGGGAGCTTCTCGACGACTTCATACGTCGTGAAGCGCTTGCCGCAGGCATTGCACTCGCGGCGCCGGCGGATTGTCATGCCGTCATCCGTCGCGCGCGAGTCGATGACGCGGCTGTCTTCGTGTTTACAATAAGGACATCGCATACTTACACCTTCTTTGCCGGTTTTGCCGGCCTCGTCTCTCTGCGCGGGCGCACGAGGCACTTCGGCCCGAAGCCGATGAGGTCCTCGCGATGGGCAAGGTGCAGGGCTTTCCGAACGATCTCATGATTCTTCGGCAGCCAGTACTGCATGAGTGCCCGCTGCATTCTCTTCTCTTCATAGCTCTTGGCCGAGTAGACCTTCTCGCCCGTCATCGGGTCTATCCCCGTGTACCACATGCAGGTCGACAGCGTGCCCGGCGTCGGGATGAAGTCCTGCACCTGCTGCGGATGGTAGCCCATGTCGCGGATGAACTCCGCGAGCTCGACGGCGTCGCTGAGCTCTGAGCCCGGATGGCTCGACATGAAGTACGGCACGAGGTACTGCTTCTTGCCGAGGCGCTCGTTCATGCGGCGGAATTTCTCGACGAAGCGCAGGTAGACAGCGCAGTTCGACTTGCCCATGAGGCGCGTCACGCGGTCCGAGATGTGCTCCGGCGCAATCTTGAGCTGGCCGCTGACGTGATACTTGCAAAGCTCGTAGAGGAAGTCGTCCTTGGCGAGCAGGAGGTAGTCGAAGCGGATGCCGGAGCGCACGAAGACCTTCTTGACGCCCGGCAGGCTGCGCAGCTCGCGCAGCAGCTTGATGTAGTCGCTGTGGTCAGCCACGAGCAGCTTGCACGGCTCCGGCGAGAGGCACGGCTTGCCGCGGCAGGTGCCGCGCTTGAGCTGACCGTCACACGACGTGCGGCGGAAATTGGCCGTCGGGCCGCCGACATCGTGGATGTAGCCCTTGAAGCCCTTCATATGCGTCAAGATCTTCGCCTCGCGGATGAGCGACGCATGGCTGCGGCGCTGGATGATGCGCCCCTCATGCGAGATGATCGCGCAGAAGTTGCAGCCGCCGAAGCAGCCGCGCTGCGAGACGAGGCTGAACTGGACTTCCTTGATGGCCGGCACGCCGCCCGCCTTCTCGTAGATGGGATGGTACGTGCGCATGTAGGGCAGCCCGTAGACCTCATCCATCTGCTCCTCCGAGAGCGGCATGGCCGGCGGGTTCTGCACGACACACCACTCGTCGTTCTGCTGCAGGAGCTTCCTGCCGCGGATCGGGTCCTGCTCGAGGTACTCGATCTTGAACGCCTCCGCAAAGGTCTTCTTGTCCTTGCGGACGGCCTCGAAGGAAGGCAGCTCGATGTAGTCCCAGGCGTAATCCTTGTTGGGCACGCGATAGCAGGTGCCGTGGACGTCCTGGATGTTCGCAACCTCGACGCCCTGCTGCAGGTCAGCGGCAATCTCGAGGATGGCGCGCTCGCCCATGCCGTAGATCAAGAGGTCGGCCTGGCTGTCGACGAGGATGGAGCGGCGGATGGCATTCGACCAGTAATCGTAATGCGCCATGCGCCGCAGGCTCGCCTCGATGCCGCCGATGATGATCGGCACATCGGGATAGAGCTCGCGCAGGCGGTTGCAGTAGACGATCGTCGCGCGTTCCGGCCGGTGGCCGGCCTGGCCGCCCGGCGAATACGCGTCCTCATGGCGGACCTTCTTGGCCGCCGTGAACTTGTTGAGCAGCGAATCCATGTTGCCTGCCGAGACGAGGAAGCCGAGCCGCGGCTTGCCGAGGCGGTCGAAGTCCTTCGTACTGTGCCAGTCCGGCTGCGGGATGATGCCGACCTTGTAGCCGTGCTTCTCGAGCAAGCGGCAGATGATGGCCGGGCCGAAGCTCGGATGGTCGACGTAGGCATCGCCCGAGATGAAGACGAAGTCGAGCTCGTGCCAGCCGCGCTCCTCCATGTCACGCCGGCAGATCGGTAAGAAGCCTTTCATCAGTTGCCGTCCTTCGTGAAGGTCTTATTGGCAACCTGGCCCGTCTTGCCGGCCGTGCCGAGGTCCTTGCCGTTGACCGAGAACGACACCGCGCCGGCATCGCCCACGCGGACCGTGACCTTGTCCGTGCCCTTCCAGGTCTGGCTGTCGCCCTTCTTGAGCGTGCCTTCATAGACGGTCTTGCCATCGGCCTTGACCTCGAGCCAGCAGTCGGCCGTGAAGGTCGCCGTGACCTCGACGCCGTCATACGTCTTCGGTGCCGGTGCCTCGACCTGCTGCGTCTGCTGCGTGGCCGGCTTCTTGGCGCTGTCGTCGCTTCCCGAGAGCGCATAGACGGCGCCGGCGAGCACGACGAGCACGATGGCCACGATGGCGATGAGCTTGCCATTCGAGCGCTTCGGCTCGTTGAAGTCCTGCGCCGTGAAGCGCGGTGCGGCTGGCTTGCTGGCTGGCGCCTTCTTCGGCTGCTGTTTCGGCTGCGGCTTTACGGCAGTCGCCTTCGGCTGGACCGGTGCCTTGCGCGGCGCAGCTTCCTGCTTTGGAGCGGCCGGCTGCTCCGAAGCAGTCTTCTCGACCTTCTCAGCCTTTTCAGCTTTCGCAACGTTCTCGACTTTCTCGACAGGCTTTGCCGCCGGCTTCTTTGCCTGCGGCTTCACCGGAGCGGCCTTCGGGGCAGACGGCTTCTGCTGTGCAGCAGGAGCTGCGCCCTTGTGGCGCTCTGCCGTGAATGCTTGCACGAGCGCATTGGCGTCGAGCTTCAGGAAGTTCGCATAGCTGCGGATGAAGCCCTTCGTGTAGACGTCGCCCGGCAGCTCGTCGTACTCGCCCTTCTCGATGTATTCAATGTAGAGAGCACGGATGCTCGTGCCCTTCTCGATATCCTTGTAGGTCAGACCTTGTTTTTCCCGCGCCTCGCGCAGTGTATCTCCTAACATCGTGATTCCTCCTTGAAATGATGTGCTTTGAGCACCTCATCTCATTATACATGATTGTTTTTCTGAAAACAAATTTATGTTGACAAAAAACACAGGCAAGCATCAGACTGCCTGCCTGCGGATATCGTGGACGGCCTGGCCGAGGGCCTTGGCGAAGGCTTCGACCTCCTCTTCCGTCGTGAAGCGCCCGAGCGTCACGCGGATGGCCTGCGCCGCCTGCTCGGGCGTCTGCCCCATCGCCGTCAGGACGTGCGATGGCTCAAGCGATCCCGCACTGCAGGCGCTGCCCGCGGAGACGGCAAAGCCCATGAGGTCGAACCGGATGAGCAGCGTCTCTTGGTCGACGCCCTCGATGGCGACATTGAGGTTGCCCGGCAGCCGATTGTCCTGCGCGCCGTTGAGCTGCACGCCCGAGATCTCTTGGAGCAAGGCGAAGAGGTGGTCGCGCAGCGCCTGCAGGCGGCCGCTCTCCTCGTGAAGCTCCGCCTCTGCGATGGCGGCCGCAAAGCCTAGCCCGACGATGCCCGCCGTGTTCTCCGTGCCGGCCCGCAGGCCGCGCTCTTGTGCGCCGCCATAGATCAGCGGCGCGAGCTTGTGGCCGCGGCGCAGGTAGAGTGCACCGACGCCCTTGGGGCCGTAGAGCTTATGCCCAGAGAGCGAGAGCGCATCGACCTGCCAGTCCTTGACCGAGACGGGGATGTGGCCGACGGCCTGCACGGCGTCCGTATGGAAGAAGACGCCGCGCGCGCGGCAGAGCGCACCGATCGCGGCGATTGGCTCGATGGTGCCGACCTCGTTGTTGGCCGTCATCACGGTGACGAGGAAGGTGTCAGGCCGCAGGGCCTCCTTGACCTGCTCGGGCCGGACGCGGCCCTCTGCGTCGACATCGAGGTACGTCACCTCGATGCCCTGCGGCAGTGCCTCGCAGGCATGCAGCACGGCATGGTGCTCGACCTTCGTCGTGATGATGTGGCCGCCGCCATGGCGCAGGGCCTCCTCCGCCAGCGAGCGGATGACCCAGTTGTCGCTCTCGCTGCCGCCGCTCGTGAAGAAGAGTTCATCCGGCTCAGCATCGAGTAGAGCGGCGAGCTGGCGCCGCGCCTGGCTTACGGACTGACGCGCCGCGCGGCCGGCGGCGTAGAGGCTCGAGGGATTGCCGAACTGCTCGCAGAAGTACGGCAGCATCTTCTGGACGACGCGCGCATCGACGGGCGTCGTCGCCGCGTAATCGAGGTAGACCGGCTTCATCGCGCGCACCCCACCTTCTTTGCCTGTTCTGGATGATCGGTGCAGAGGTCGTAGAGCGTGATGTGGTTGAGGACGTTGCTGATGCTGTCGCAGACCTTCTCCCAGACGCCGCGCGTCACACAGGCGCAGGCACGGTCGCACGGCTGCTCCGCCGACTCGGCACTCGTCAGCAGGCAGTCGACAAGCGCGATCGGCCCCTCGACCGTCGTGATGATCTCGCCAATCGTGATCTCCTTCGGGTCGCGCGCGAGCATGTAGCCGCCCTGCGCGCCGCGCACGCTCTTGACGATGCCGGCCCGGCGCAGCGGCGCCATGAGCTGTTCGAGATAATTCTCCGAAAGTCCCTGGCTCGTCGCGATGCTCTTCAGGGACACAGCGCCCTCACCGTAGCGGAGTGCGAGCTCGTAGAGCGCCGTCACACTGTATCTTCCTTTCGTCGATATCTTCATGATGCACCTCATATCTAGAATGAAACGGAATCCCGAGTGAATCCCTAGGATTTATATATGACAATATAGCAGAAATACCCCCTGCTGTCAAAAGCGCTCGGGCCAGCACTTCCTGAGGTAGTCGTGCAGCACTTTCTCGCGGCCGATGTCCGTCGGCTCGTAGTAATGCGCCGTGCGGATCTTGTCGGGCAGGTAGTCCTGTGCTTCGAAGTGATTGGGGTAATCATGCGGATAACGGTACGACTGTCCGTGACCGAGCGCCGCCGCCCCCTTGTAGTGCGCGTCGCGCAGGTGCTTCGGCACCGTGCCGCAGTCCTTCGTCCGCACGTCCTTGAGCGCCGCGTCGATGCCGAGGTAGGCCGCGTTGCTCTTCGGCGCCGAGGCGATGTAGGTCACGGCCTGCGCGAGCGTGATGCGCGCCTCCGGCATGCCGACGAACTGCACGGCCTCAGCCGCTGCCATCGCGAGCGGCAGTGCCATCGGGTCGGCATTGCCGACATCCTCCGACGCGCAGATGACGATGCGCCGCGCGATGAACTTGACGTCCTCGCCGGCCGCGAGCATGCGCGCGAGGTAGTGAAGCGCCGCGTCGGGGTCGCTGCCGCGCATGCTCTTGATGAAGGCAGAAGCCGTATCGTAGTGGTTGTCGCCCGTCTTGTCATAGCGCTGCACGCGCTCGCCCGTGATTTCCTCGAGCATGTCCAAGGTGACCGTGCCGCCCGTCGTCGGCAGCATCGCCGCCGCTCCCTCGAGCAGATTGAGCGCCATGCGGGCATCGCCGCCCGCAATCTGCGCCATCGCCAGCAGCACCTCGTCCGGCACCTCGACGTGCTGGCCGCCAAGGCCGCGCTCCTCATCCTTGAGCGCCCGGCGCAGGACCTCGACGAGCTGCGCATCCGTCAGCTGGTAGAGCCGCACGATGCGCACGCGCGAGAGCAAGGCATGGTTGACCTCGAAGAAGGGATTCTCCGTCGTCGCGCCGATGAGGATGAGCCGGCCATCCTCGACGTAGGGCAGCAGTACATCCTGCTGGCTCTTGTTGAAGCGGTGGATCTCGTCGATGAAGACGATTGTGCGGCGCTGGTAGTAGCGGCGCGCCTCATCCGCCTCCTTGACGATGCGCCGCAGGTCGCTGATGCCCGCCGAGACCGCATTGAGCTTCTCAAACGCGCTGTCCGTCATCGCGGCAATCATCTGCGCGAGCGTCGTCTTGCCCGTGCCCGGCGGCCCGTAGAAGATGATGGACGGGATCTGGTCCATCTCGATCATGCGGCGCAGGAAGTGGCCGCGCCCGACCGCCTCCTGCTGGCCGACGAACTCGTCGAAATTGCGCGGACGCATGCGGCGCGCGAGCGGCTCAAACGTCCGCATGGCGCCGCTGCCCGCAGTGATTCCCACCTGATTGCCGCCGCTTTTGCGGCGCGGGTCCGCGGGCGGCTCAGCAAAGAGGTCCAGGCTATCGTTATCGTTGTCCATGCGCCGTCACCGTCCCGTCGAACCGAAGCCGCCCCGGCGCACTTCGCCCTCGCCGGCCATATCGCCGTCGGCCGTCAGGTACTTCAGGAAGATGCCCTGCGCGATGCGCTCGCCGCCCTCGATCTCCACGGGTTCCTTGCCGCGGTTCCAGAGCGCGATGAAGATGTGGCCCTCGTTCGCTTCATTATTATAGTAATCCGCATCGACAATGCCAACGTGATTGGCGAGCATGAGGCCGCGCTTGATGGCGAGGCTCGAGCGGATGTGGATGGCCAGCACCTCATCGCTCTGCATGTACGCCTTGAGTCCCGTCGGCACCATTGCCATCTGCCCCGGCTCGATGACGACCGTGCGCGCTGCCTGCAGGTCGTAGCCGGCACTTGCCGCCGTCTTGCGCTGCGGCAGCTCGATGCCGCGACCCTGATACTTCGATACAATCTCGAATCCCCTCGTCTTCATCTCATTCATCCTTTCGCTGATCGATCTAATCTATATTGATATGGCACGCCTGCCAGATGATAAAAGGCCCTTCCCATCAGACGTGGAAGGACCTTCAAGAATCATGGTGTTTCAGGCATTCTCCGATTTCTTATCCGGATGATCGGCGCCAAACGTCCCTGCAATCGGATGTGCCGGCGTGATAGTCGAGATGGCATGCTTGTAGACCATCTGTTGCTTGCCCATGACATCGAGCACGACCGTGAAATTATCAAAACCGCGCACACTGCCCTTGATCTGGAAACCATTGACCAGATGGATGGTCACGGGAACATTCTCCTTGCGGACCTGATTGAGGAAACTGTCCTGCAGATTGATCACCTTATTCGGCATAAAACTCCACCTTTCTCCTGTTCTCAATTTCTCGCTGGACCCAAGAAAATGGATCCAGTTGGGCTGCCAGCAAAGCGCACAGCAGTCCGCCAGATGATTGCTCATCTTTTATCTTAATTCGCTCATTCTTGCAAAAATCCTGCCATATCCGTCAAAATCATGCGCAAAAGTTCAGACTGCGTCTGACTTTCCGGCTCATACCAGTGGATGTAGGGCATCTTGCGGTACCAGGTCAGCTGGCGCTTGGCGAAATGGCGCGTGCCCACCTTGATGGCCTCCACGGCTTCCTCGCGCGTGATCTCACCAGCAAGATAGGCCGCCATTTCCTTGTAGCCGATGCCCTTCATCGCGGGCATCTCGCGCGTGACGCCGCTCGCGAGCAGGCCACGCACCTCCTGCTCGAGGCCCGCCGCCATCATGAGGTCGACACGCTCGTTGATGCGCGCGTAGAGCGCTTCGCGCGGCCAGCGCAGGCCGATGACGAAGGCATCGTAGTAGAGACACGCCTGCATGTCTTCGGCCGTCTCGTCGAAGGTCTTCGTGCGCGAGATGGTCTCGCCGAAGTGCGCGACTTCGAGCGCGCGGATCACGCGCCGCGGGTTCTTGAGGTCGACAGAAGCCGCCGCCACGGGGTCCTCCTGCCGGAGCAGGGCCGCGACCGCCTCAAGGCCTTCACGCGCGGCAAGATCCTTCATCTGCTGGCGGAAGGCCGCGTGCTCCCCCGTCTCATTGAACTGATAATCCTCGAGCAGGGCCTTGATGTAAAGGCCCGTGCCGCCGGCGAGGATGGGCACCCTGCCCTGCGCATTGAGGCGGTGGATGATGGCCTTGGCCTGCTGCTGGAAAAGCGGCACGCTGTAGGGCTCATCGGGATTGCAGATGTCGATGAGGTGATGCGCGACGCCCTGCCGCTCCGCCTCGGTCGGCTTGGCCGCGCCGATGTCGAAGCCGCGGTAGACGAGCATCGAGTCACCGGACAGGATTTCCGTCTGGAGCGCCTTTGCGAGCTCGACGGAGAGCGCTGTCTTGCCCGAAGCCGTCGGCCCGAGGATGACGATGAGCTTCTCGCGCCTCGCCCTTGCGGATGATGCGGGTGACACAGGCTCCATCAGAGCACCCGTTTCCCGCCCGGCTCGACGATGTGGACTTCTGCGCGCGACATCGCCTCCGTGATCTCCTTATAGTGGCGCACGTCCTGATTGATGATGGGCCACGTGTTGTAGTGAATGGGGATGACGTGGCGCACATTGAGAAGCTGTGCGGCGAGCGCGGCATCCTCGAGGCCCATCGTGTAGTTGTCGCCGATCGGCAGCAAGGCGTAGTCGAGCGGATTCTTCTGACCGATGAGCTCCATGTCGCGGAACAGCGCCGTATCACCGGCAAAGTAGACGACCTTACCGCCCATGTAGACGACGAAGCCGCAGGCCACGCCGCCCGCGACGCCCGAACTGTGCTGTGCGAGCGTCATGCGGACCTTGCCGAACGGCAGCGTCAGCGAACCGCCGAGGTTCATCGGGTACTGCTTGAGCCCCGGCGCGCGCTCCTCGCAGAGCGCCAGCACCTCAGGGATCGCGACGATTGCCGCTCCCGTGCGCGCCGCGATCTCCGGCGCATCGCCGAGGTGATCGCCGTGCGCATGGCTGACGAGGATGTAGTCGCATTCCACATCCGCAGCCGCGATGGCGGCCTTCGGGTTGCCCGTCAGGAATGGGTCAAAGAGCACCTTGTAGGTCCCGTCATCCAGCAGGAAACAGGAATGACTGTAGTAGGTAAACGTGAGCATCCGTTCCAACTCCTTTCAATCGTCTAATGTCTAGCATCATATGCATTATCTTGCCCGCGCCTTGCGGGCATGCTATGCTTATATTGATTACAATGATTATAGCATACAAGTCTGATGAAATCGAGGTCTTACCATGAGCATATCCACGAACCGATCCATGCCAAAGGAAGCTGGTCTGTGCACGGCGCATGCTCAGGCCAAGGCGGGCTGCCTGCAGCTGCCGCAGCTGCGCCTGCAGGGGCCGCTCGCCTGTTTCCAAGATGCCTGCCTGCTCGTCGTCGGCGGCCGCGCGCCTGAAGCAGCGTGGCTCCGCGAAGCAGCGAAGGGCCGCGAAGTCTGGGCCGTCGACCACGGGCTCGACGCCTGCCTCGCCGCCGGCATCCGGCCGCAGCGCCTGATCGGCGACGGCGACAGCGCTGCGCCCGCCGCCTGGCAGCTCGCCAAAGAGCAGCACATCCCGATTGAGCAGTTCCCCGTCGAGAAAGACGACACGGACACGCAGCTAGCGCTGAAGCTCGCCCGCGAGGCTGGCTTCCCCGCCGCTATCGTCACAGGAGCATTCGGCGGACGCTTCGACCACGCGCTCTCAACCGTGACGAGCTGCGCCTTCGCGCCGCTGCCCTGCCTGCTTGCCGACGAGCGCGAATCCCTTGCCTTCGTGCGCGGCGGCGAAACGCTAAGCTGTCGGCCCGCCAAGGCGCCAAAGGCCATCTCCCTGCTGCCCCTCGCGCCGCGCTGCGAAGGCGTCAATCTCACAGGCACGCACTGGCCGCTCACAGATGCCACGCTGGAAGCGCGCAATATGCGCGCCATCAGCAACGTGCTCGAGCCGGGCAGCACATCGCTGACCCTTTCCCTCGCAAGCGGCCTGCTCGGCCTCTACTTCGTCTGGCGCGAGTGAACAAGCAACCGCCTCAGGCAAAATGGCGCTGGCGCACGGCCTCGTAGAGCACGACAGCAGACGACACGCCGACATTCAGGGACTCCGCTTCGCCGTACATCGGGATGTAGACCTTTTCTGCCGCCGCGAGTAATTCCTCTGAGACGCCGCCCCCCTCATTGCCGAACGCGATCAGCGAGCCCTTGCCAAAGTCCACGGCGAAGTGCGGCTTCGCCTGTTCGTCGAGCGCCGTCGCCAAGAGCTGGCAGCCCGCCGCCTGCGCAAAGGTGGCGACTTCTTCCGCGCTGACATCCGTCACGACGGGCAGGTGAAAGAGCGAGCCCATCGTCGCGCGCACAGTCTTGTCGCTGAAGACATCGACCGAGCCCTTCGTCAGGATGACGCCGTCGGCGCCGACCGCATCGGCCGTGCGGATGATCGTGCCCGCATTGCCGGGATCCTGCACGCCGTCGAGCACGACGAGCAGCGGTTTTCTTGCCGCAGCCTGCTGCAGATGTTCTGCCATCTGTGGCAGGCTCTTCTTCTGCTGCTCCGCGACGAGGAAGATGCCCTGCGGCGTATCCGTCGCGGCGACCTTCTTAGCTAGCGCCGCACCAATCTCGTAGAGCGGACACTTTGCCTGCAGCGCTTCGACGAGGGCCCTGCCGCGCTCCTTCTCCACGAGCTCTGCTGTATAGAGGCCGAAGCGGATAGCCCAGCCCGACGCTGCCACCATCTCTGAGAGGCGCACGCCCTCGATGCGGAACAGCCCTTCCTTCGCGCGGTGCTTGCGCAGGCGCAGGCTCTCCATGAGCTTGATCTTCTTGTTGGATGCACTGTCGATGAGCATAGGTCCTCCCCTATCTGAACTACTGAAATACTGAAAACGCTTAAACGAAAAGCCCGGCGGGAGCACCTTCGTGCCGCCCGTCGGGCTATAGAATCAAGAATTCATGAATTACTGATTCTCTTTTGCAACAGCTACGAGCTGAGCAAATGCCTTCTCATCGGAGATGGCGAGGTCAGCCAGCATCTTGCGGTTGACTTCAACGCCAGCCTTCGTCAGGCCATTGATGAGCTTGCTGTAGGAGATACCGTTCGTACGTGCAGCAGCATTGATACGAGCGATCCAGAGGCGACGGAAGTTGCCCTTCTTCGCACGGCGGTCACGACGCGCGTAATAGAGCGCCTTCATGACGGTCTCGTTTGCTTTCTTGAACTGTTTGCTCTTGGAACCCTTGTAGCCCTTCGCGAGCTTCAGGATCTTCTTATGACGTCTATGTGCAGTCACGCCGACTTTTACTCTTGGCATGTTCTTATCCTCCTAAATATCTATATCGATTGTCCCGCGGATTAGCCGTTCGGGAGCATGTTCTTGACGCGGCCAAAATCAGCGCCAGCTACGAGCGTAGCCTTGCGCAGGTTGCGCTTGCGTTTCGGAGACTTCTTCTCCAGGATGTGGCTCTTGAAAGCCTTGTTGCGTTTGAATTCACCGCTGCCCGTTACAGTAAAGCGTTTTGCGGCAGCTCTGCGAGTCTTAATTTTCGGCATTGCTATTTCCTCCCTTAGTCTGCGTCTTCTGCGACTTCTTTTTCGATGACTTCTGTACCTTCGGTGCAACGATCATCGTCATATTCTTACCCTCAAGTTTGGCGTTGCGCTCGATGGAGACAGCATCTCCAAGGGCGGCAGCCACACGCGAGAGAACTTCCTTGCCGAGCTCCGGATGCGAAAGCTCACGGCCGCGGAACATGATCGTGACCTTGACCTTGTTCCCTTCCTCGACAAAGCGAAGTGCGTTCTTCAGCTTGACATCGAAGTCATGCTGCTCAATGTTCGGGCGAAGTTTGACCTCTTTGATGTTGATGACCTTCTGCTTCTTCTTGGCTTCCTTCTCCCGTTTCTGCTGTTCATAGCGGTACTTGCCAAAATCCATGATGCGGCAAACCGGCGGCTTCGCCTTCGGCGCAACCTCGACAAGGTCGAGATGCTGCTCCTCTGCCATGCGCAGTGCTTCGCGCGTCGGCATGATACCGAGCTGCTCACCCGTGGCGCTCGTCACGCGAACTTCGCGGATGTGGATCTGTTCGTTGATTCTTAACGATTCCCTGCTAATAGTGGAAACACCTCCTGATAATCCTGATACGTTATCACGTCTGCAACCTTATAATAGAGAAACAAAAAGGAGGCGGCACAAAGCCACCTCCATCAATTCATACTATAAACCCGGCTGACTGTTCATCATCAGGTGAGAAGCGGTGGCTCCTTCTTGTTGCGTACTCGATGAGTATAACACAGCACAGATACCGTGTCAACCCTCATCTTTCATTTTCTGCAAGCGAATCAGAATTTCTTTGCCTTCGTCGCAATCTGCTCCTGCAGGTAGGCGATGAAGTCTTCGACCTTCATCGTCTCGCTCTGCTGCTCGCCGTACTTGCGGACAGCGACCGTGCCATCTGCCATCTCCTGGTCGCCGACAACGAGGGAGTACGGCGTCTTGAGCATCTGGCTCTCGCGGATCTTCTTGCCGATCTTCTCGCTGCGGTCATCAACTTCGATGCGCAGGCCGAGGTCGAACATCTTCTTGCGCAGCTCATACGCATAGTCCGCCTGCTTGTCCGTGATCGGCAGGATGCGTGCCTGCACCGGAGCGAGCCAGGTCGGGAAAGCGCCGGCGTAGTTCTCGATGAGGATGCCGATGAAGCGCTCGATGGAACCGTAGACGACGCGGTGCAGCATGATCGGGCGATGCTTCTCGCCATCCTCGCCGACGTACGTCAGGTTGAACTTCTCCGGCATCTGCATGTCGTACTGGATCGTACCGCACTGCCACGTACGGCCGATTGAATCCTTGAGGTGGAAGTCGATCTTCGGGCCGTAGAACGCGCCGTCGCCCTCATTGACGATGTAGTCGAGGCCGCGGTGCTCGAGAGCCTTGCGCAGACCGTTCGTCGCGAGTTCCCAGTCCTCATCCGTGCCCATGGAATCATCCGGGCGCGTCGAGAGCTCGGCGACGTACGTCAGGCCGAACGTGTTGTAGACTTCATCGAAGAGGTCGATCGTGTGCTGGATCTCCTGCTCGACCTGATCCGGCGTGACGAAGAGATGCGCATCGTCCTGCGTGAAGTTGCGGACGCGGAACAGGCCGTGGAGCTCGCCGGACTTCTCGTGGCGATGGACGAGGCCGAGCTCGCCGAGGCGCAGCGGCAGGTCGCGGTAGCTATGCTGCTTGGAGTTGTAGACGAGCATGCCGCCCGGGCAGTTCATCGGCTTGATGGCGTAGTCTTCACCGTCGATCTTCGTGAAATACATGTTCTCTTTGTAGTGATCCCAGTGGCCGGACGTCTCCCAGAGCTGGCGGTTCAGGATGATCGGCGTCTTGATCTCCTGGTAGCCATAACGGCGATGGACATCGCGCCAGTAGTTAATGAGCTCGTTGCGGACAATCATGCCGTTCGGATGGAAGAACGGGAAGCCCGGGCCTTCCTCGTGCAGGCTGAAGAGGTCGAGCTGCTTGCCGAGCTTGCGGTGGTCGCGCTTCTTGGCCTCCTCGAGCATGTGGAGGTAGGCATCGAGGTCTGCCTGCTTCTCGAAGGCCGTGCCGTAGATGCGCTGCAGCATCTTGTTGTGCTCATCGCCGCGCCAGTAAGCACCAGCGATGCTCATGAGCTTCAGAGCCTTGACCTTGCCCGTCGAGACGACGTGCGGGCCAGCGCAGAGGTCCGTGAACTCGCCCTGCGTGTACATCGTGATCTTCTCGCCTTCCGGCAGGTCGTTGATGAGCTCGACCTTGTAGGTCTCGCCCTTCTCCTCGAAGAACTGCAGGGCCTCTTCGCGGCTGACTTCCTTGCGCTCGAGCTTGAGGTTCTCCTTGACGATCTTCTTCATCTCTTTCTCGATGTCCGCAAGGTCGGCTTCCGTCAGCTGGCGGTCGATGTCGAAGTCATAGTAGAAGCCATTGTCGATGGCCGGTCCGATGGCCAGGCGCACATTCGCGGCCTTGTAGAGGCGCTTGACGGCCTGTGCGAGGATATGGGAGGCCGTGTGGCGCAGGGCCCAGCGGCCGTCCTCATCGTCGAACGTCAGGAACTCGACCTTGCAGTCTTTATCGAGGACGGTCGTGAGGTCCTTCGTCTCGCCGTCCACCTTAGCAGCCAACACCTTCTTGGCCAGGCTGTTGCTTACCTGTTTCACGAAATCCTGGATGCTGATGCCGGCTTCTGCCTCGCGCACTGCACCGTCTTTCATGGTGATCTTTAACATGATATGCCCTCCTTGAATCTAGGAAAATAAAAAAGCTCCGTCCCTATGAGGGACGAAGCTCTTGCATCGTGGTTCCACCCTGATTGCCGCTCTCCCATAGGCAGAGCAGCCACTCAGCATTTGATAACGGAGAATGTGCTCCGTCCCCGCTTACTCAGCGTTCAGCAGGGAAGCTTGAAAGGGGTAGCTCCGGTACACTCATGAAGCACTCTCAGCCATCGTGCTCCTCTCTGTAAGAGGTATCCTCCGCAGCCATGTCTTTCGCATCGCTTGTCGCTTGTGTCGATGGCTTTATTATATGAGCCTCTCCAGCCCTTGTCAACCCATTCTGCATTTTTCTTTTTTCATGGCTCCGTGCCTGCTCCAGTGCGCGCTCGAGCTGATGGCGGTCGACCTTGCCGCGGTCGTTGAGCGGCAGCGCGGGCAGGAAGACGATGCGATCCGGCACCTCTACAGGCAGAAGCGAGCGGCGCACGGCGCGGCGGATGTCCGCAGGAGAGGCCCCGCGCGCCGCGACGAGGAAGGCGGCCGCCCCGTCGCCGCGGCATTCCTCGTGCACAGGCAGCACGGCGGCATTCTCGACGCCCGGCACGGCCTTGAGTAGGAGCTCGAGGCGCAGCGTGCTAATCTTGAACCCTCCCTTGTTGATCCACGCCGCGCGCCGGCCGCCGAAGATCAGCTCGCCGCACACATTGATTGTGCCCGTGTCCTTGACCGAGAACGGCATGGTGACACCGCTGATGTGGTACGGCGTCGTGACGTAGATCAGGCCGTCCGCGCCAATCTCGACCGCAATGCCCGGGAACGGCCGGCCGAGGTTGCGGCTGTCGCGATCGGGGTCATCGCAGATGGCATAGGTGATGTAGTTGAGCTCGCTGGCCCCGTAGTAGAGCAAGATCTCTGCCTGCGGGAATACCGCCTTGAGCCTGCGCAACATCGATGGCGTCAAGAGCTGCGAGCCCGTGAAGATGGTCCGCACGGTAGCGACTGACTCCTTCAGCACCTGCCCCAAGAGCTGCAGCTTCGACGGCACGAGGTAGATGCAGTCCACCGCATGGCGGCGCAGCAAAGCCTCCCAGAGATGGCAGCGCAGCAAGGCGCTCGTCACGACCGTACCGCCCTCATAGAGCACCGAGAGCAGCGTATTCGTATTGCCGGTGAAGCTCAGGCTGCCCTGCAGGAACAGGACGGTCGACTCACAGACATGGAAGACCTCATCCTGCACGGGGAAGAAGCCCGCCCAGCTCCGGTACGTGCGGTAGAGGACCTTCGGCGTGCCCGTCGAGCCCGAGCTCAGCACGCCGAGGACGTCCGGCTCCTCGTGCATCCGCTCCGCGAGCCCCGACGGCCCGAAGAAAGGCGCGCCTTCGCGCGAGCAGTGCCAGATGCCCTGCAGCCCGTTCTCTTTCAAGATGGACTGCACCTCCTCTGCAGAAAGGCCATGATGCAGCAGGATAGGGCGCACACGCACGGCCTGCAGCGCGAGAAAAGCCGTGAGCTGGTCGACAAACGTATCGGCCGCCACGAGAACATCGCCGCGGACGCCGAGCGCCATGGCCATGGCCGCCATGCCCGCGACGCGCCGCCAGAGCTCCGCATAGGTGAACGCGCGCTCATCCACGATCAGGGCCTGCTTCTGTGGCCGGCGCTGCGCCTGCCAATAGAGCAGCGCCGCATAGTCGCGCAGATTGGCCTTCTCACACTCGACTGCTCCCTGTTCCATCCTATTCATCCTGACTCCACTCCTCTTCTATCTCTCTGCTCAGCAACATTCCAGCAAGATTGCCTCGCCCATGCCGCCGGCACCAGCGATGGAGAGCAGCCCCAGGCCGCCGCCCGACTGTCGCAGCGATTGCAGCAAGTGCAGGGCCAGGACAGCACCGGATGCGCCGTACGGATGGCCGTAGGCCAGCGCCCCGCCGAGGCGGTTGTAGCGATCCAGATAATCGCCGTGCGCCCGCGCGAACAGCACATCGATGACGGCAAACGCCTCGTTGAACTCGATTGCCGCCAAATCTCCGTAGCGGAGCCCCTGCTGCGCGAGCAGGAAATCCGCCGTGCGCATGGCGCCGCGCGGGCTCTCCTGCGGCTTGCCGCCGCGCGAGGCCGCCGCCACCAGACGGGCCAGTGGCTTCCACCTTTGGCGGCGCAGGAACGTGCCGCTGACGAGCAGCAGGAACGCCGCGCCGTCGTGAATCGCACAGGCATTGCCCGCATTGAGCAGCGTCCCCGGGCCAAAGTGCGGCGGCAGCCGGTCGAGCAAACGCTGCGTGAGATGCGGGCGGATGCCCGTATCTCGTGCGCACTCCGGCAGCGGCAGGACGACATCACCGAGCAGGCCTTCCCGCCAGGCCGCGACCGCCAGGCGATGGCTGCGCAGCACAGCCGCGTCGAGCTCCGCGCGCGTCACCTCCTCCTGCTGCATGACGCGCTCCGCCCCGCGCAGCATGGCATCCTCCGCCAGTTCGCCAGGCGAGAACTGCGCCGTGCGATAGACACCGTCCGGCACGAGTGTGCGGCGCGGGTCGCGCGCATCGTAGACCCGCAAGGGCTGCAGCGAGGCGCTCTCCATGCCGCCGGCCAGGAAGCATTCTCCCTGACCGCTCGCGATCTTCGCCGCCGCCAGCGAGATGGCCGCCGCCGCAGAGGCGCACTGCATGTCGACCGTGCAGGACGGCACCTCTTCTGGCAGCCCCGCCCGCAGGGCCATGAGCCGCGCGATGTTGCCGCCCGTGCCCACCGCATTGCCCGCGAGCACGCCGGACAGCTCCACGCCCCCGAGCCCAAGACGCCGCAGCAAGGCGCGGATGACGCGCGCGCCGAGTTCCTCCGGCAGAACATGCGCGAGTGCCCCGCCGCGATGCGCGATGGGCGTGCGCAGCCCCGCCGCGATGAATACGTCTCTCATCGATTATGTGCCAGTGCTTCGTTGACCTTGACGCCGAGGAAAGCAGCCATCAGGCATTTGATGATATCGCCCGGGATGTAGGGCAGCACCGCCATGACAAGTGCCGCCTCGAGGCTGACGTCCATGATGAGCATCATCGAGATCAGGCCGCCGACATACGTCAGCGGGATACCGATGACGATGTCGACGAGCGCATAGCGCTTGAAGTTCGGTCTCGCCCCCTTGAGCGCGCTGATGATCGGATAGACGACAAGCCAGGCAAAGATGTAGCCGCCCGTCGGGCCGAACAGCTTGCCGAAGCCGGCCGTGCCGCCAACAAAGACCGGCAGGCCGATGCAGCCGAGCAGGACGTAGAGGAAGAGCGCCAGGAACGTCTGCTTCGGCGGCAGCACGAAGGCCGTGACGCCGAGCGCCAGCGTCAGCGCTGTGACCATGCCCGGCGTGAACGGCAGCGGAAAGGAGATATACGCCGTCACGCAGCAGAACGCCACGCAGAGCGCTATCTTGGTCATATCCCTTGCTGTGATTGAAGAAGCCGACATTCGCGAATCCATAGTATTACCCCGTTTCCTAGATTTCTGATTTCTCTGTGCTGTACATGCCCCTTATTATAGGATAAGCGCATTTTATTGTCAACATCGTCCACTTGCTTGGTTGACGTATAGCACAGAGCAGGACACGGATAATACATACAGCACTTACAGGCGCTGCTGCACGGACAGCTCGATCGTCTCTCCGGCAAAGGATGCGCCGCAGAAGCGCAGCTCCGCACGGCGCACCGGCGCGATGCCCTGCAGCGCAGCTTCGAGGATGGCCAGCCCCGGCACAAGCGGCTTTGGCCCCGCATGGAGCGCATTCGTATCGCCAACGGACTGCACGAATGCGTGGACCGACTCCGCCGAGAAACAGAGCGAAAGATGCGCAGGAGTCGGCGCACCATCCACGAGCAGCTTAAGGCTCCTGCTCCGTACCAGCCGTCCAGATGGCCGCGACGGTGCCGGACGCCCCAAGAGCATCGTGAGCGTCAGCCGCCCCGAATCGTCAAAGGCCATGACTTCCAGCAAGCCGTGGTGATCGCGCAGGATGCGCATGCCGGCCCCTGCATCATGCTCACGCTCCCATACCGCCTTGGCAATCAACGCCCCCTCGTAACGCGGCCCCTTCAAGGATGCCGTCATGCGTGCCAGATCACGGAACATAGGCACTCCCCCTTTCTGCATCTCATTCTAGCGCATGGCACTTCGAAAAGAAAGGCGCCTTGCTCAAAATTCCCTTTTCCCCTAGGGAAGTTCTAATCCAGATGCCTTAGAATGTCTTGCAATTGTACACAGCAAGATTGCTCTCACATATTCTTTTATTCTTCATCTCCATAGAAAGGATGACCGTCATGCCCTTATCCCTCGACAGTCTGGCCTACGAAATCCAGTACGGCGGGCCGCATGTCCACCTCGCCGTCTTCATCATCTGCCAGATCATCGGCATCATCTTGCTGCACTACGTTTTCCGCATCATCACGTACCTGATCAATCGCTACACACAGCTGCCACAGGACATCCTCAAGCATCAGTTCATCAAAGCTATCTATCAGGCATACCAGGACGCCGAGATCAAGCTCCTGGAGCGCACGCCCTGATAGGATTATAATAGATCATGTACAGCTACCAGTACATGATCACACAATCGAATCAGGAGCAATCGAATCAGGAGGCGTATTATAATGTACGGTCAAAAGGAAAATATCTCACTCCCCAGCGGTCTTGCCAATCAGCTGAAACACCTCTACGGACCAGACGCACGCATTGTGGCACAGGCTCCCGTGGGAGGCGGCGACATCAACGAAGCCTATCACCTTGTATTGCAAGATGGCCGCGACCTCTTCCTCAAAGTACATGCAAACGTTGCAGCCGACTTCTTCACGGCAGAAGCCTCCGGCCTCGCCGCACTGAGGCAAGCCGGCCTGCCCGTACCCGAGGTACTCGGCTGCGGTCGCAACTACCTGCTGCTGAGCTACGTGAAGAGCGCCCGGAAAAGCCGCGACTATTGGCAGCAGCTCGGCTATGAGCTCGCCAAGCTCCACCATTCGGATCCAACTGCCTTCACTTGCGGGCACCGCTTCGGCTTCATGCAGGACAACTACGCCGGCTCCACGCGCCAGCATAATCGCCCATCCGACAGCTGGGTTGACTTCTTCCGCACGCAGCGCCTGCAGCCATTCCTCAAGCTCTGTTGGTCGTATTTCTCGTCAGAGGAGAAACGCTTAGCCGAGCAGCTACTCGCACATCTGGAAGACCGCCTCATCGAACCCGACTTCCCGTCCCTGCTCCACGGCGACCTCTGGTGCGGCAACGTCATGACAGGACCAGACGGCTCCCCCGTCTTCATCGACCCGTCCGTGAGTGTCGGCTTCCGCGAAGTCGACATCGCCAAGACCGAGCTCTTCGGCGGCTTCACGGGCGAATTCTATGATGCCTACCAAGAAGCCTGCCCCCTGGACCCCGGCTACCCCGAGCGCCGCGACCTCTACAACCTCTACCCCCTGCTCAACCACCTTCACCTCTTCGGCAACGCCTACCACACCGCCGTCACCCGCATCCTGCGCCACTACGCCTGATTCGCTTGCAAGCGCATGTCTCTTATGATACAATCAAAGCATAGGAAAACCGGCGGGTCGTATCGCCGGTTGCTCCTTCAATTTACAGTTAAAAACAACGGCTTTTCAACTATTTGCATCCCCCTTTCGCAGAGAAAGGGCAGCCAGCTCCGCCGGTATATCCAGTATACTGACGGAGCTGGCTATTTTTCTATGTCGTCAAGACAGCCAGGACCAACGGCTTAAACCCATTTCAGTACCTCAAGCACCTCTTTGAGTATTTGCCGAACGCCGACATCCAGCGCATCGGCTTCCTATCATAGAGCGAGACCATCCAGAAAAATAAAAATAAACCATCAAAGCTTCACTGCTCATGTAATGGAGCTTTTGGGATGCACATCTCCAAGTTGGCCATCAAACTGGCGAATCATACACTGGACAATTTAGGATTTACCCATCTATGCGGCAGATAAGTTGTGGCGTGCAATCATGTTTGCTACCGCCACTTTCTAAGCTGCCTATGCGGCAGATAAGTCGTTTGCGCGCTTTACGGCGGCGGATGAGACTTTCTAAGCTGCCTATACGGCAGATAACTGGAACCGTTCGTCGTTCCAAGCCCTCCCACTTTTCTAAGCTGCCTATACGGCAGATAACACCTTCCTTCTCCTCTGCCAGCTGCTCAAGGCTTTCTAAGCTGCCTATACGGCAGATAACGAAAAGAAGCTGCTGAATCGTGCATTCAATAATTTCTAAGCTGCCTATGCGGCAGATAACCAGGACCGGCCAAGCAACTATGACCTGCAGCATTTCTAAGCTGCCTATGCGGCAGATAACGTACGGGAACAGACCTGGGATAATCTTGACACTTTCTAAGCTGCCTATACGGCAGATAACGACTCCTCGAGGTTCGTGAAGTGTGACATCAATTTCTAAGCTACCTATACGGCAGATAACGTCAGCCTTCTTACCCAGCTTCGAATTGCGCTTTTCTAAGCTGCCTATACGGCAGATAACAGAACAACTACTGTAGAACCTCTTCCATATATATAGCAATTAGTCATCTGGTTAAATCAGGATACAAAGATACCAGCTTGACTCTGGCTTTTTCCTTAGTGAACAGCCAATGAATCGGTGTCGGCTTCTTGTTCCGCTTATTTTCCCACGCACGGACTTCACGTTGCAACTTGGCAAGGCTTTCGATTCGTCGGTTGAGGCATTGCCTGGTCAATACATTCAGCTCGATCTCGGCCATGTTCAACCAGCTGCCATGCTTCGGCGTATGGTGTATTTCCAAACGCTCCGCCAGTCGGCGGGCCTCATCTGGCTTGAACCGTTTGTAAAGTGAGCCGAGCGTATGTGTGTTCAGATTATCCATGACCAGGACAATCCGTTCGGCACGTGGGTACATGACATCACATAGATATCGGATTTCTTCAGCCCAGTCCAGAGCGGTCCGCCGCTCCCGCACCGAGATATGCTGGTGCCCCGTAAGCGGCTCTACAATGGCAAAAATGCTGCAGGTTCCATTGCGCTTGTACTCTGCATCAATCTTCTCGACAGCACCGGGGCGCATAAGAAGCGGCTCACGGACTTCGCCGAGGAGCTGTAAGGGCTTCTCATCCAGACAGACTACCGGCCGCTTGCGTGCATAAGGACGCTCATACACGTCGATGATGTCTTCCATGCAGGCGACAAAATCGGCATCCTGTTTCTTGGGAATGCACCAGTAGCCTTTCAAGTGAGGGCGCAATGTGTTTTTTTAGCATCCGCCGAACGGCTTCTTCACCAGCAGTGAGGCCGAGCTCGACTCTCGCGTGTTCTGTGAGGAGCTTAATGGTCCATCTGGCATATCCTTCAGGCGGGGTGCCACAGGCCATGGCAATGATCCTGGCCTCCATGGCACCGTCAATCTTGCGCGTGGCATTGTCCGAATTCACATTGCGATTCAAGACCAGCGTGCGCTGAAGCCCGCTCTCGCAGTAAAGCTTGACGATATTGCAGACCATCTTCAACGACACGCCGAGGTAATACGCACAGTTGCGATACGTGCTGTCAGGATTCGTGTTGCAGTCCAGTGCCAGCAAAATCTGGCAGCGCTTCTTGATGGTGTTGCACGTCTTGCTCGAGCGCAAGACCGCTTTCAGATGATTGCGTTCCTCGTTCGTCAACATGATCTTGTACTTTCGGCTGTGTCCACTCATGATACAACGCCTCCATGCTGGTGACTATGTCTATATGCCTATTATACCAGAAAGGGACAGATGATGTAGATATGGAAGAGGTCCTGCACTACATCGCAGACGGCTTCACCGCACATTTCTAAGCTGCCTATACGGCAGATAACCCTGGCACTTCATCCGCCGACTTGTAGTGCTTTTTCTAAGCTGCCTATACGGCAGATAACATGTCAATTAGTACGCTTTTAGTACGATTGTCATTTCTAAGCTGCCTATACGGCAGATAACGCATGACAATATCTCGTTATTGCAACGCTCACTTTCTAAGCTGCCTATGCGGCAGATAAGGCTAAGGTCACGGCCTACAGCGAGATGACCGATTTCTAAGCTGCCTATGCGGCAGATAAGCCTACCCGACAGCGCCAGAGTTATTGCCGTCATTTCTAAGCTGCCTATGCGGCAGATAAGGTAGTCCTCCTCGACTTTCTTGAGAACGTACTGTTTCTAAGCTGCCTATGCGGCAGATAAGCCACCTCTGGCTTGTAGTTGTTGGCAATCGGTTTTCTAAGCTGCCTATGCGGCAGATAAGTTGAGATAGAGGATTGACAGGATCTATACAGGATTTCTAAGCTGCCTATGCGGCAGATAAGTCGAAGAGCTCAAAGAACGAGAGACGGAGCTCTTTCTAAGCTGCCTATGCGGCAGATAAGGCGGATAAATTTGCCGAAGCCCTCAAACCGCTTTTCTAAGCTGCCTATGCGGCAGATAAGAGGGCTCGAACCTGCATCTCCGCTTTATGCTATTTCTAAGCTGCCTATGCGGCAGATAAGCCGCCGCTGCACATGCAGGCCACGAATCAAACATTTCTAAGCTGCCTATGCGGCAGATAAGTCGAAGGTGTCATGAACCTTGCCGCTGCATCTTTTCTAAGCTGCCTATGCGGCAGATAAGATCTTCAACCTCTCCGCTTAATAAGTCTGGCATTTCTAAGCTGCCTATGCGGCAGATAAGGTCGCACGGATGTGGCAGCACAACCGACGCGCTTTCTAAGCTGCCTATGCGGCAGATAAGGAAAAGCTCTGCGCTATCTACGGGGTGACGATTTTTCTAAGCTGCCTATGCGGCAGATAAGTGCCCACTGCGGGACCCGTCCTGGTCATTACATTTCTAAGCTGCCTATGCGGCAGATAAGGCGGCTGCACTCAGCAATAAGTTGCTGCAGATTTTCTAAGCTGCCTATGCGGCAGATAAGGCCAATGCACGACTCTACCGACAGGGCCAGCATTTCTAAGCTGCCTATGCGGCAGATAAGATCCATGTCCGGATGCCAGCCGAGTCCCGCAATTTCTAAGCTGCCTATGCGGCAGATAAGCAGAAGATAATCGACATACCACTCGAAGTTCTTTTCTAAGCTGCCTATGCGGCAGATAAGGTTCTTCTGGGCGTCATTGTTGCCCAGTAGCATTTCTAAGCTGCCTATGCGGCAGATAAGGTCTCTTGCATCCATACTTGTCACCTCCTCACTTTCTAAGCTGCCTATGCGGCAGATAAGCAAGAGAGCGGACGCGATTGCTGGTAAGATAATTTCTAAGCTGCCTATGCGGCAGATAAGTGAGGCTGGTGATTGGTGGATCACCTTTAAGCTTTTCTAAGCTGCCTATGCGGCAGATAAGTACGAACTCCATTGTGTAAGATTCGCTGTTACTTTCTAAGCTGCCTATGCGGCAGATAAGGCACCTTCAGACTGCAGCTTGCGGATTTTCGCTTTCTAAGCTGCCTATGCGGCAGATAAGATCCTTGGAAGCATATCGGCATTTCAGATGGCTTTCTAAGCTGCCTATGCGGCAGATAAGGGATTCCTGCTGATAAGCGTAGCCGCTTTCTTTTTTCTAAGCTGCCTATGCGGCAGATAAGCGAGAGGCCGAGGCGAAGCGCAAGCATGAAAATTTCTAAGCTGCCTATGCGGCAGATAAGTTTGTTCACCTGCCGCTCGTACTTCTTGCGCATTTCTAAGCTGCCTATGCGGCAGATAAGCATCAAAGAGCAGAGCAAGACTGAGAGCGGCTTTTCTAAGCTGCCTATGCGGCAGATAAGCTGCCGCCAGCGCCGAGACGGCAAAAGAATATTTTCTAAGCTGCCTATGCGGCAGATAAGAATGATTATGGGAACCGTCAAAGACGGGCAGTTTTCTAAGCTGCCTATGCGGCAGATAAGTGGGGCTCGTGGTGGTGCATCTGCATGGACATTTTCTAAGCTGCCTATGCGGCAGATAAGGTCTTCCGGTAGTCTACCTGTAACGATACGCTTTTCTAAGCTGCCTATGCGGCAGATAAGGAGATTTTTATCCCGCTCTACCCAGAGGTCAATTTCTAAGCTGCCTATGCGGCAGATAAGAAGGGTATACCTTGGGTGCCTATCTTGCATCTTTTCTAAGCTGCCTATGCGGCAGATAAGATCCGGTAAAGGGGACGTACAACATCCTTAACTTTCTAAGCTGCCTATGCGGCAGATAAGCCTCAGCGCCGTCAAGGTCATGACGCGTGACATTTCTAAGCTGCCTATGCGGCAGATAAGACGGCTTTGCCATGCTTGCTTTGCGTCACGCATTTCTAAGCTGCCTATGCGGCAGATAAGTATGATAACCATAATGAATGATACGAGTGGCATTTCTAAGCTGCCTATGCGGCAGATAAGAGTAAATCTCTGTGCAACTATCCTTGTCCTGCTTTGGTTCTCGCTAGCTACTCTCATTTAACCAAAATTTTGTGCTCTTGTCAAAGCCCTTGATTTACATAGGGTTCTGACATACGGCGAAAACTTTGGTCAAAAGTCGGGAACAGATGATCTCTTACTGAATCCGTATGCTGAAAAGCCTTCATAGGGATGTTCATCCGCTTCCTTCTTCTGAATGAACAAGCTGAAACGATGGTGATTGGTCATGCTTTCCAGCTGGATATACGGATAGTGAGTCTCATTTACAGGCGTTGGGAAAAGCTTCTGGGCTTCTTTTATTGACATATTGTGTCGTTTTGCATAGCGCCTGGCTTTCTGCGCGGCGGTCGCCTCTGGCTGATAGCGTCTGTACGTCACAAAGCCTTTGCATGATCTGACAGGGACAGGACGGATGCTTTTGATTTTCACGTAATCTGGCGTGAAATGCTTTAATGCATCAATCAGATTCAAATGCTGCAAATCAGATTCTTCTGGAGCAAGCAAACGGAGTGTACGGCCGAGTGTCGGCGTTGCATCGGAATACTCGGGAAATGCTACACCGCATCGAATCATGCCCTGCTCGTCTTTGCTACTGGCCAATGCCAAATGGATTTGGCGGTAGACTCTGGACCAAAGGAACGAGGTTGTGATGTCTTCTGTCGGCTTCAATATAACATCTTGGTAGAACCACATATCCTTCATCCCTTTCATTCTTTTGCGCTTGCACCGAAGACGCCGCCGCGGATTAGGACGGCCATTACATAATGCGCAGCCTCCGGGCTTTCAAAGTCGTCACCAAGGGAATACTTATCAAAGAGCGTATAGAAATCACTCTTTGCCTTCGGTGTGCGGAAGGCCTTACCAAGATTTGTTACGGCACCATAGGGTTCTACAGCGATTGGACCTACCCCCGTATCCGTGCCATATTCTTCATACCAAGTATCAATCGTGCGGATTGCATTGCTGAGCTTCTGCGAATGCATTGCCGCCGTACCATCCACTTCATACAAGACTTTGCTCTTCTTACCTTTTCCTTTATCCAAGATGAGCTCTTCACTCGGATAGACGTCCTGCCCTCTACCAATCTTGGCAAAAGCCGTAACTTCCAACAGAAGATATGGAATCTTGCCAGATAGTGCCGATTCAATCTGCTCAGCTAATGTATCGACCATTTCGTCGCTATGATCAAAATCCTGCAGAGAATAATCATACGAATGGAACAGCCACTGCTTATCATTAGCCTTGACCTGCACTTCCAATTCTTCTGCACCAACGCGATTCCGCCAAAGGAAACGCGCATTGGCAAGGTTCAGTGCATACCGTTTAGCCAATTCCCCGAAGCCGTATTGTTCAACGTAACGATTGCCCATCTCCAAAATCTTTGCCTTGTGCTCTGCATTATTGCAGGCCGCTGGAACAGCTGCTCCCCGCAAGACCTTCATCGTGAACGTGACCTTCAAGGTATCCTGATCCATCGATAGTGATGCCGCATCAACCGTCTGCAGATTCGGCTTTTCGACTTCTGCGTTGAGCTTTGCAGGATCGTTTGCCACTGCTTGCTTCAGGCGATTGGAGATCGTGCCTCGGACGGATTTCTCGTGCAATGGCAAGGCAGTCGCCTCTGCCTGACGCTCCTCCCATGTTGTCCCGTACATCAAACCATCCGAAAGAACAATTTTTTTCTCAAAAGACAATACCGTTGCTAACCCCTTCGTGTTTGACTTTGCCATGATTAATCCTCTCCTTCATTTAACTCTATCTTCTCATTTACACAGACATATAAGTCTTTATTCTCATCATACTGATATTGCCACATCATTTGATCGATATCTTGAAAATGATGCGGCATCTTGAACTCACCGAGTGTCAGCACCGGTTCGGCAAAGCGATGCAATGTGCTCGCATCGCGCTGATTCGCCACATGTCCTAGCGGCGTCAATCCTTTGAAGCCAGTGACGATTGGTACCAGCCATCCCTGTTCTTGGCGTGGTTGCAGATGCCATGTATCATGCTCGTCATCGTGTTCATAATGCAAAGCCAGCAAATCCAGCAACGCCTGCAAGGTGTCCTGCGCCTCCAATTTCTCCTGCCTTTGTTTCAGCAACTGACGACGCTCGATCAGGACATACCCCGGCATAAGACTGCGGATTGCTCGACGCACATCTTTCTCGGAATCCTCATCTACTAAGAGGATTCTTGACCCGCGTGTCGAAGTTGACTTTATAGGATCATCGATTGGCGAAAAAGCGAGGATATCTCCGCCTGCAATCTTCATCCCATTCAAGACTTTTGTTGTCTTCTCATTGAAAATTGAGTAGTTGCTCGACGATAGCCCGTCCACTTCGATAAGAAGCGATACCGTCAGATGAATTCTTGCTTCCTCGATAAATGGAGGCCGTTCAAAAGAAGCTCCCTTTTTCCGCAGCGGATTTGAAGTGATGATGACGGAGTTCACATAGTCGCCCGGACCTTTATAGGTCTGCAAATTAAAGTCATGGCAGGACACCGCCAGTTTCTTCAGGCGAATACTAGACAGCGCCTCATTGCGCCGGAGCTTTCTCTCCAATGCATGCATGGCCCCCAACCACGCTGTCATGGCAGGAAAACCAATCGTGAGCGGACTGCTGAAGGCATTCGCATTGTGAATCTTGACTTGACGCAACAGCAAATACGTCTTGATTTTGCTCATCCTTCTCTCACCTCCTCCTTCAAGACATCTTCCATTGTCGATGCAAAAGAGTGCAGCTCTGCATCCGAAAGCGAAATCTCTTTCCGCTTCTCAATGCGACAGAACCACCCATAGGCATTCACGAGCCAGCGGGCAAAATCCATACAAACCGGCCAAATCCAATCTGTATCATCCTGTCGCTGGTTGGAATAAGCTGCATCCAGCCAGACTGCCTGTTCTTCCGTCAGTTCCGTATCCTTACTCCAACCAGCAGGGAGTGTCTGCAATCGGTTTGCTTCATATAGAATAGGCTCGACAAAATCCAGTATGATATTCTCACGGCGCTCACGTATCTCAAGATTATGGCGCTGGTCTCGAAGCAGCGCATCAAGATGGAACAGCATTTTGATGAAGTTACGCCAGTAAAGTGAGTCAAAGAAAAAGTTCCTTTTAGGCATCTTTATTTTTCGACTAGTCAGGCAGGGTGGCAATGACGGTAAAACCTGTATCCCTAATGAAGAATTTCGCGTGCTCACATTCTGTACATTTGCTCCTCCAAAGCGGACATTAGTCAAATCAGAAAAAAACTTATATGAACCACCATAACATTCTGACTTTTTATCCTGGCACTTTCTCTGCACTTGAAATGCCATTCTAATCCGATTTGTAAGTTCAAGCATCAGAACACTCGGCGGTAAGATACTGAGCAGATGATATTCTCCGTCATGATCAGGTATAGGGAAATACACTTGTTTCAGGCGTTCATCACTTTCCTCTGGAATCTTTGATATCTGAATACGCAAAATTTTCTCTCGTAATGGTTCATATTTGATTCCTAGCGATTCTATTTCGCGACGAATAAAAGGCGAATCCTCACGAAAATATTGCCAAGCTGTTTTGGCCTCAAGGTCATCTTTCTGTTCCGCTATGGTTTCTTTCTGTGAAAACCGTGAGACCAAGAATGACGCAATCGTCATGAAGGCAGACCCACCATCTACAAAAATATCTTGCTGTACTGCCGTATCAGCTGTCGTCAAGTAACCTTTACCTGTAGGGCTACTATCATCATGCAAATGGACGGCTGCATCCGGATGTGTGTACCGGCCGATATGCGAACTCACCCAATATCGGTCAAAGTTCTTCCAATTACCCTCTAGCCACTCAGACGGGGTTTGTTTCTTTTTCGCCGCTTTATCAGCGATGTAAGTTGCTATCGATCCCATAATCTTCCCTCCTTTGCTCTTATTATATCATAATCTCTATTATTCCTCAAGATTCAAATATGGTTTTATATATATAATCCCAAAGAAACTTGCATGAGCTGCCTACACGGCAGATAATAGTTCCTCAGGATTCAAATATTTGCTAAGCTGCCTATGCGGCAGATCCTACTGGCTTCATTATAACAGAAACCAATTCAACTGACTATCACTTTCTTTCATTCATCAAGGTATGGAACGCTCCGAGCTGGTCATCATACCAGCACACTCTCGCTCCATCTTCATAGCCGGAAAGGCTCAGCTGACCATACCGCTCGGATATGCGCTGCAGGACTTCTCCTTCGTCCGCATCGGAATATGGCCTTCTGGCAGCTTGTGCTTGAAGAGACGCCATATAGGACCGCGGCAGCCAAAACCGCTCTCTGTAAGGGGCCATCTTCTCCTCAGGGTATAGTCTCAGATTGCACATATCCCCATATGGTATATATTCGCCCTTATCTCTTTTATAGAAGCCCAGTGCCCCCTGCTCCGCATCATAGCGATAGCACAGGTCCTGATCTTGAATGCCTGCGCGGAATGGACGCAGGTACTGCGGCAAACCCGTCATCCACCAGCAAGTCTGCTGCCAGCCGCCCACTTCATCCGGAGATTTATCATCGAGATTGCGCCAATCCGCCAATCTCTTGTGCTCTAAATCAATCAATCTCGACTGCGGCCGAAGTGGCCTCGGGACCTTCACGCGAGGAATCGCATCGATATGCGCCCAGTTATCATCAGGCACCAAGTCCTTCATATCATGGCTCTGCAGTAGATATCGCGAAGCTTTCTCGAACCCCGGCCTGCAAAAGACAGCCCTCTGTCCGGGATTTACCATTCCTCGCCAGTTAAACTGCATGACGCCGATATTCGGAGCCTCTATATCCTGCAAGCATGGACGATGGCGATAAACGCGACCGGCCAGCTGTATGATTGAGCGATACGAGGATGGCTCGATGATTGCCCAATCAAAGTCATGGTCACGGCCGATCTCCTCCACCGGAGTAGCCACGACCAAGAAAATGCACCGTTTCGCCTGACTATAGTCTAAATGGCGGCGAAGGATGGCATCTTGGAAGGCTACCTGTGCGCCGAGTTCCTGCTTGCGGCGCAGGACATGGTCGAGATACGCTTCTTGTTCATGACGCAGCAGCAGAACTTGACGGCTGTGATAGCACATGACGAAGACTGCCGTATCCTCTGGCCATTCAGCAGACAGCAGGGCAAGAGCCATATTGACACACGGGTCAATGTTGGCAAATCGCACGAGTCCAAATGAAACTTCCTTGTTTGTTTTCTCATCAACGACATGGTGATTCCCATGCAGCTGCAGGGCGGCTTGCTTTATCGCTGCAACATACGACTGCCATGACTGTTCTTTCGTCGTCTGAGGCTGGCACGGAATCAAGACCGCTTTCCGCTTCACGACCTGCGCCTGTAATTTCTTGACGCGCTTCTCGACAAAACTCTCATGGGCAAGCCTGTACTGATTCGGCTGCTGCAGCGGTATGGTTGCAGATTCAGAACGGAATTCATCTACCCAGACAGCCGTTAGCGTTTTCGTCCGGTCTGAGAATGCATTATAGCAGCACAGGCCGTCCTGATAAGCTTGATAAAAACCGTAGGCCAAGTCTGGCGGAATCGTGGCAGAAGATAAGACTACGTTGCGTCCAAGCAGGCCAGCTAAGTGGACCAGTCGGGCAACTGCTGTCAAATCCTCCGGCGAGAAATCATCTACTTCATCGATGACGAGATCCGCTGACATCATCCGCAGGAACGGCAGCAGGCCCTTGCCTCCACGTGTCACCTCTGTCGCACGGATAATCTGATCGATAGTCGCAACCAAAACCGGCTTGAACAGAAATGCGCCATTTTTCTTTGCCTGCGGGTTTCTGCGCCCATCGAGATAAATATCCAGATACTTCAACTGCTCATGCGTGAAATTATCCTCAAAGGAAAGCATATCTTCCAAGAGTTCCTCTTCTCCTGAACCGCCTATCTCGCAAGGAGAACCCTTCTCTTCTAAATCTGCCGAGTCGGACTGTTTCTCCTGACGATACAGTTCTTCAACAGCTGAGGAACCGATGACGATAGCTAATTCATCCTTCGTCAGATGCATGCGCTCTTGATATTCACTGCCAGTCTGGAGAGTCAGAGAACGGAGTCCTAAGGCCAATGTGTAGCGCATAGACTTGCCATCTGGCGACAATGACTGCATCAATTTAGCATTGGCTGTCGTCTTGCCGCAGCCTGTGCTTGCCATGTTCATGACGAACCAAGCCTGCTCCTCCCCCTCTTGCTTTGCTGCCTGGACTTCACGGACTGCTTTATCCTGCCACTGATAGGGCGCTTTTGCCGGTTTGAAGCGTACTGTGTCCGTTACATCCATCGCATTTGTAAAGAGCGGGAGCTGGTGTGCGATATTGACGGCTTGAGCCGCTACCTTGGTCAGGTGGGAAGACAGTGTATCGCAGAGATTATCCCCCTCTGTATTCGCATATAAAACTTTCTTCTGCTCCTCTGTCGGTATATCCGTCTGACACTTCTGCGAAGATACGAAATGGTCAGCCAGCATCAGTGCTTCCCGCGCATACAGAAGAAGCGGCCTCATGGCCTGACTAGACTCCGCACAGAGCTGCTGTAACTGCGCTTTTTCCCGAAGCAGGCGCGCCAGCCATTTTTTGACAGACTTACTCCAGTCGTCATCATCCAGCAGGAATCCTCTCGAAAACGCAAAGCAGGGATTCTTCGCGGCAGGGATAACACCTTCATAGCCCCAGTCGCTTTTAACCATCGGGAAGAGTGCCTCCAAAGACAGCAGTGGTTCCATTGCACAGAGCTTGTACTCCATCTCATTCCGCGTTACAGGCAGGCGATGGTGCGATAGGATAAGCCAAGCAATCAGGCGCATGATGGGTGGCATATCCGGTAATGCATCTGCCTGACTGCCTCTGTCTTTCATTTCCTTTTTCAAAGCTGTCTTCTTCAGCTTGCCATCCATAAAAAGACGTATCCACGCGTCATCATCCTCTGTGTCACCACTGATTTTCGCTATAGCTGCCAGCATCTGGCAGGAAACCCATTCGTGGCGATAGGGGTCTTTTTCCATCGACGACGACCGTAACTTTTTTGAAAGTGGTCCGATGATTTGCCCCAGTCATGGAAAAGGGCTGCTACTGCTACCAATGCCTTGATCAAGGTAAGATATGGCCAACCCCCTTCCCATTCTTTATGCAGGATGTTCTTCCTCGTTGTATTGACTGGCACCATGCCGTCCTCATTGAATTTGTCGCGGTTCCCCACCACCCAGAGAAGCTCGCTGCGATTGCGCGAGCGGATCCAGCGGCAGGACACTGCCGTGCTTTTCGTCGCATTCCTGCGCAGGAGGGTCTTGACCTCTTGTACCCCCTCCTGCGTCATGATGGTCTGCCATGTGTCATTGCCGATGCGATCTGCAAATTGGTCCAGAATGCGGCGAACCGTCAATAGGGCTTTTTTCTCACTGCGACTGGTAAACAGTACCATCATGATAAGGGCCCTCCTTCCCCCATAGTTGGCTCACACGCTTTACCTCTTCAAACAAGAAATCCAGCACTTTGTGCTCTGTGAATTTCTGCAGGCAGTACGAACGGAATTCCTGATCGCGTAAATCATCTTCTGCACAAATAAATGCGCCTGGCAAGACAATCGCATCTTTCACAAGGTCCGCAACATCAAAGACCAGAGCACCGCGCCGTGTCTTCCCGTGCATGACGGCGAAACCATGCGGTATTCCCAGCACCCACAGTGTGACGGCAGCTAAGCCATAGGCGAGATAATTGCCGTGATTCAAGAAGATATTGGCCTTATCACCTGCGGGAGCATCATGAAGGCGAACAAAATCCGGCATATTGACATGGCCACTCGCATACTTGTAAAGCGCCTTTGTGAAGATTGCCTCACCTGCCAGCAACTGTTTGATATCCACAGCCTGCTGGATAACTTGGCGGAAGCGATGCATGGCAGACTCGATATCATCATCGTCTGCATAGAAGCCCCAGCTCTGCAAATCCCGGTCCTTCTGCCAGACTTGCTCGATAAACTGGCAACGCTTCAACTGGAACTCCTTCGCCGCCGCTAAGCGTTTGTCTGCCTGAAACCAGAACGAGAGCCACCCCTGCACGTATTCCGTTGGCCGGTATTCGCTCTGAGGGTTGAGCCATTCGATTTCCACGCCGGAAAGCAACGGCGTCCCACCATTGCCACAGAAACCGACCATGACACCAGCCATAGCCAGCATGCGCATGGCAGCCTGTGTGATGGAGGTGCCCGTCCCTAATAGCAGCACCGTCGTATTGGCAATCGGGATATTCCAATACTGATTCTCTCGCTTGCCCTCTGTCAGATAAAGAACACGCCCGTCCTTCTGCATGACCCGACACTTTTCCAGATAGTAGATGTTTGCTCTCTTGGAATGCAGAATGACTTTCAGGTTTGATGCTTCAATCTCTGATTTCGTCATCGTCACAATACCACCTTCACGATAGCATACAGTCCGTCAATCACAATATCTTACAGAATCTATATATTAATTCGACAAGTTATCATTGGATTCCTTCCTATACAAAAAAAGGCATCGCCGAAGCGGTGCCTTTTTATTGTTAGATTGCTTTGGGCAATCAGATCATGTTCTTGACATAGGAGTCGTAGAGGCTCTTGAGCTCTTCGACTTTGTCGTACATCTCGACCTGCAGGCCGGATGCGGTTGCGTAGTCGCCTTCGTTGAGGGCGTTGATGAGGAGCGTGAAGAGGGACTTCTCGTCGATGCTGTCCTTGGCGAGGTAGCTGCGGATGCCGTTGATCTTGTTCCAGTTGTAGGAATCGAGGTCGGTGACGAAGTCGGCCTTGGCTTCCTTGGCGGCGCGGACGATGTCGCGGTTCTCCGGGATGATGCGGGCGATGAGCTCCGTCTTCCAACGGGTCAGGGCACCGGCACGGAAGGCCTCGATGATCTGGTCGCGCAGGGCGCCGCCAGCCGTGATGACGGCGAGCTTAGCCGGGTAGTTCTCGAAGTTCTGCATGTTCTCCCAGACCGTAGCCGGTGGAGCACCGAAGAGGCGCGTGCGCTCTTCTTCCGTGTAGTCTTCGAAGACATCGTCTTCGCTGCGGTATGCGCGGTCTTTCTCAAGGTAGAAGCCCTCTTCGCCGGCATCCTTAGAGATCTCGGCGAGGCACTCTGCCGTCGTGTGCGTGGCGCAGGCCTTGACGCCGTCGAGGCAAGCCGAGTAGATGGCTGCGAGGACGAGGTACGTGTTCGTGTACGGGTTGCAGGCGCGCAACTCGAAGCGCGTTGCGTACGGGTTGCTGAGGTCGCGGATCAGGCCGGCGAGGATCGTGCGGTTACGCGACGGGATCTCCGGCGTATGGCCGAGGGACGTGACGACGCAGACCGGAGCCTCGAAGCCCGGCTTGAGGCGGTTGAGGGAATCGTTCGTAGCGGAGACGAACGGGTTGATGACCTCGTAGTTCTTGAGCAGGCCCATGAGGGAGCCGTAGCCGATGGCGCTCATGAAGTCTTTCTTCTGGTCGTCAGCCGTGAAGAGGTTGTGGAGCTTGCCGTCTTTCGTGATGGCAGCCATGCCGATGTGCGTGTGCTCGCCGTTGCCAGCCAGGCCAATCATCGGTTTTGCCTTGAAGTTGACTTCGAGGCCCATGCCGCGGAAGACTTCGCGGACGATCGTGCGGACGAAGAGCTCGTTGTCGGCAGCTTGCAGGGCATCGGCGAAGCGCCAGTCGATCTCGAGCTGCTCGCAGACGTGCGTCATGCGGCCACTCTCATCGATCTGTGCTTTGAGACCGCCGACTTCCTTGTGGCCCATCTCGACCTTGAAGCCGTATTTGTCGAGCACGAGCAGGCACTGCTCCATGGCCGTGCGGACGATGCCGTGCGTGCGCTCCCAGTACTGCTCCTGCAGGACCTGCGAAGCGGACATCTCTTCGATGGCAGCATCTTCAAGCGGCGTCTTGACCCAGAACTCGAGCTCCGTAGCGGAGGTGAACTGGATGTCCGTGACGTCCGTGCCGTTGACGCTCTCGATGCCGGAGATCTGCGGATGTGCCTTGAAGAGAGCCAGCAGCTCTTTCTTGACGTAAGCGAGCGTGTCAGCGAGGACGGCACGCGAATCGACGCGCTTGCCCTCGTGGATCAGGAAGGACGGGATGCGCAGCGTGCCAATCGGCTTGCCCGTCTCCTCATCGTAGTTCTCCATATTGTAGTCGACGAACCAGTTGACGGAAGGATCGACCGGCATATCGACTTTTGCGTTGTTCAGGGTGGCAATGCCCGTCAGCACGACGGAGGAACCATCTGTCTGGACAGCCGTGCCAGCATAGAACTCATCGATATCCTTGAGGAAGATGCGCATCGGGATCTTCTCATCCGTATCGTTACCGGCCATGTCGATGCCGACCAGCGAAACGAACTTGATCTCGGGATGTGCTTTGAGCGTGTTCAGGATTTCTTCTTTTTCGGAGTTTGCAGGAATCACATAAAGTAACTCGTCCATGTTTATACCACCCTTTTAAAAATTGAGCAACAAAAAAGCCACGCAGAAAAAACATCCGGATCATACGAATCGGAAGTATCACCTCTGCATGGCGCCATTGCCATATGACTATTCGTCTCGTACAAGCGCACTCGCTTGAACGACTCTTATGTTATCATAGTCTTTTTCATTTGTAAAGGGGCTCATCGTGTATACATGCTGCTTTCGCTGTTCATCTCACGCAGCAGGCGCGCGGACGCTGAGGAAGCATAGGCGTTGGGGCTCGTCCCGTAGACGCTCTGGAAGGCCTTCTCGCCATCGCCGTCGGCGAGGTTTGCGGCGCGCATCCACTTGGTGAAACTGCCCCAGCCGCGGCGCGCGAAGAGGTCGTCGGCGGCGAGCTCGGCGACGATCGAGCACGATTCATCGCCGAAGGAAGCGCAGGCCTGCTCGTAGGCCTGCGGCGTGGTCAGGCTGGCGGCATCGGGGAAGCTGCCCTTCTCCTGCAGCACGCTGTACCAGGTGCGGCGGTAGTCGGCGAGGCTGCCGAGGCCCTCTTCTTCGAGGCGCAGGGTGCCGATAAGGTAGGCTGCACCGCGCGCGAGCCAGGCGACTTCCTTCTCGGTGCCGCCCATGGCCTGCGCTTCCATGACGCGCGTGAGCATGACGCCCATGCTGAAGATCTGCTGGCGCTCGGAGTCGAGTGCCGCCGTGTCGAGGAAGAGCGTGCTGCCGTTCTCGAGCCAGAGGCTCTCGCCGACCGTCTTCTTCGCCTCGGCGGGCGTCATGTCGGAGTAGTCGCTGACGGCCCGCGCGAGGTCGTCCTTGCCATTCGCGAGCACGAGCGTGTAGCTGCCGTGCAAGGTCTGGCCGAAGCGGCGCGCGAGCAGCTGCTGGACGGCGCTGGCCTGCGCGGCGTAGAAGTCGGCCTGCCCCTCGGTGATGCCCTCGCGCGCATCGATCTGGATGCTGGCTGGCTGACTCTTCTGCTTCTGCCACCACGAGGCGAACTCCTGCAGGAAGTCGTCGAGCGTCAGGCCAAAGGTTTGCGCAAAGGCCTCCTCCCCTGTCATCCCTTCGCCGAGCGCCTCAAAGTAAGCGGCGAGCTTCTGGCCGCGCTGCGCCTTGGGGAAACGCTCGAGCAGCTGCACGGTCATCATGTCGGCCATGGCGTAGGCGTGGTACTCTTTGGCCATGATGGCCTTGCGCTCCTCGAACTCGAGGTGGATGAGCTGGTCGGGCCTTGCCGGATGCGGCGCGCCCAAGAGATCGTCGAGCACGCCCTGCTGCCAGCGCGCGAGCGTGCGGGCGCCGAGCTTCTCGGCCATCATGGCGCCGACGTAGTCGGCAGAGCCTTCCTCGAGCCAGAACAGCGCCGTCTTGTCGGTATCGCGCCCGTGGCTCATCTCGTACTGGAGCTGGTGGAAGAGCTCGTGCGCCGTCGTCGCATAGCGGTCGCTGTGGCTGTCCATGACGCCGGCCTTCGCGTTGACAGCCGTGACGTGCAGGCTGCCGCCCGACCAGCCGCCCGAGATGGCGGCCACCTGCCCGGCCTCCTCGTCGGAGAGCGAGAATTCCTCCCGCAGGATGCGGCGGTAGTCCGCATCGGAGGCGGCCACGTAGACGCGGACGGAGTGGCGGCGTGTGACGCCGAGCTTTTCCTGCGTCAGGCCATCGAAAGCCGCGGCGGCCTTCTGGACATCGGCGAGCGCCGCACCACTGCCCTCGACGTGGATGGCGCCGTCGTCGTGCTCGAAATGGCTCAGGAGGTCGTCGGCGAGCCGCTGGGCCTGCGGCAGAAGGTCTGGCGCATGGTAGCCCGCCCAGCCCGCGCCCAAAAGCAGGGCAAGAAGCACGAGGGCAAAGAGTTTCTTCACGGTCGTCGCCTCACTTCCGCTGCCAGCGACAGGCCGCGCGCTCAAAGACGTCGATGAGGCCGAAGAGCAGGAGGCCCATGGCGCTGAGGACGAGGATGCCCGCATACATCTCGAGGTAGTTGACGCGCAGCCAGGCGTCCATGATGTAGTAGCCCATGCCGTACTGCGTGCCGAACGTCTCAGTGAAGAACAGCACGGATACGGCCGTCGCCATCGCGACGCGCACGGCTGTGATGAATTTCGGCAAGGATGCGGGCAGGATGACAAAGCGGAAGACCTGCGCAAACGACGCGCCGAGCGAATAGAGCGGCGCATACCGCTCCTCCGGCAGCGTGCGGATGGCGTCGCGCACGGCCACGATGACCTGGAAGACGATGATCAGGAAGATCATGAGGATCTTCGAGAGCTCGCCGACGCCGGCGAGCAGCATGAGGATCGGCAGGAGTGCGATCTTCGGGATGGGGTACGTCAGGTAGACGACAGGCGAGAGATAGCGATCGGCCCGCCGGAAGTAGCCCATGAGGACGCCAAGCGGATAGCCGACGCAGACGGCCAGGCCGAGTCCCGCCGCGATGCGCCAGAGGCTCCATGCTGCATGTGCGAAGATGTCGCGCGAGAAGATGTGTGCGAGCCGCACGAGCACCTTGTCGGGCGTCGGCACGATGGGCAGCGCGAGCAGCAGCGCGATGGCCCACCAGAGCGCGAGCAGGAAGACGGCGGCGGCTGCGTAAGAGAGCAGCGTGTGTTGGATGCCCTTCATCGCCTCTCCTCCTCTCTTTGCTCATCGGTTTCATCTTGCATGCGCAAGGTCCGTATCTCCTCGCGCAGTGTACGGCTCATCTCGAAGAACGCCTGGCTGCTGCGCTGCTCGCGGGAGCCGCTGAGCGGGTTGTCGAAGACGCGCGCGATGCGGCCAGGATTAGCGGCCATCAGCACGATCTTCTGGCCGAGATAGAGCGCCTCCTCGACGTAGTGCGTGACGAGCAGCGTCGTCGTGTGCTGCTCGTGCCAGAGCCCGAGGAAGACGTCCTGCATCTCCTCGCGCGTGATGGCGTCGAGCGCCGAGAACGGCTCGTCCATCAGCAGGATGTCCGGCTGCAGCAGGAAGGCGCGCGCGAGGCTCACGCGCTGCTGCTGGCCGCCGCTTAATTCATGCGGGTAGCGGTCTGCGAGGCCTCGGATGTGCAGGGCCTCCATGAAGTGCAGCAGCCTTGCCTCATCCTCGGCCCTGCCCTTATGCCAGGTGTGGCGGATGCGGCAGCCGAGTACGATGTTCTCGCGCACCGTCTGCCACGGCAGCAAGCCGTAGTTCTGCGGCATGAAGCCGATGCACGATTTCTTCGGGTCAGCCTTCTCCCCCGCGATCGTCACGCAGCCGCTGGTTGGCTGCACGAGGCCTGCCACCGCTTTTAAGAGCGTCGACTTGCCGCAGCCGGAAGGGCCGATGATAGCACAAACCGTTCCTCGCGGAACGGTCAGGCTGACATCGGCGACGGCAGCTGCATCGGCGCGGCCTGCGGCCCTATAGCGGACCGTCAGGTGCTGGAAGGCTATCGTGTCCATCATGTCAGTATCCATCTTCAATTCATTCGCCGAGCAGATTGATGACGAGGTCATCATACCCGTACGTCTCCTTTACCAGATCTTTGGCATTGAGCCACTTGATGCAATCCGTCACATCCTGCTCCTTCGGCAGGGCTGCCTTGTGGTAGGTCGGCAGCTTCAGAGCCTCCTTGGCTGCTGCGGGGAAGCCGGCCTTCTCGATAACAAAGTCGATGTAGTCCTCGCGCGGTGCCGTGTTGAGGTAGTCGACGGCACGGTTGTAGGCGCGGTACATCGCCTGGATCTCTTTCTGCTTGTCCTTGGCGGCCTTGTCCGTGAAGAGGATGATGCCCGGATTGATGCCGAGGTCATCGGAACTCTTGACGAGGTGCGCACCGTTGTGGATGGCGATGCTGGCCATCGGCTCCGGCAGCGTCGCCGCAGCGAGCTTGCCGTTCTGCAGCATCTCGAGGCGCGTCGGGATCTGCGGGATGATGACCTTGTTGATGTCCTCACCCTTGAGGCCGTCCTTCGCAAGGATCTCATCCGTCACGTACTCGATGATCGTGTTGCGCGAGACGCTGACGTCCTTGCCCTGCAGGCCCTTGACGTCCACAGCACCTTCCGTCTTGCCCGCGACAAGCTTGTAACTGCCGTCTGTCGCCGAGGTGACCTTGACATCAAAGCCGCCATCCTTCGCAAAAGCTGCGGCGAGCATATCGGAGACCGCACCGTCGAGGTTGCCGCTCTGCAGCGCCGAGTCGCGATCCATCGCGCTCTTGAACTGCTTGAGGTCGACCTCGAGCCCTTCATCCGCGAAATAGCCCTTCTCCTCTGCAATCAGGAACGGCAGGGAGTCGGTATCCGGCATCAGGCCGATGGAGAGTTTCTGCATCTTGCCCGAGCTCGAGCTCTCCGGGGAGCTGCCTCCGCAGCCCGCGACCGAGAGCATGGCGACGGCTGCCAGACCGAGGCAGCACAATTGTTTCCAGAACTTCATCTTCTACTTCACCTTTCCCCTTATATCTATAGCACTGCATCGCATGTCGGTCAGCCTGTCGCCTGTCATTGGAACAGCAGGTTGCCGAGCATCGTGGCGCCCTCCTTGGCATAGGAGAGCACGGTGTCGATCGTGTCTTTGTTCTCTTCGTACGTACTCGCCGCCTTGTCCTTGACCTTGCCGGCCTCATTCTTCATGGCCTGCACATCGTCGAGCTTCTGCTGGACATCGTCGAGCATCGACTGGGCATCGTTGATGGACTGCTGCACGCTGGCGGCCGATGCGGCGGCGTCAGCGCCCTGCTGGCGATTCGCCTCGGCGGCCTGCTGCTTCTTCTCCGCCTGGCCCGTCACCTTGTCGAGGATCTTCTGGAAGCCCGACTCACCATCGACGCTCTCCTGCATGGCCTGGCTGCGCCCCTCGATGCGGCCCTGCTGGCGCTCGAGGTCGCGCTGCTGCTCCTCGAGTGCCTTCTTCTTGGCCTCGAGGTCCCGGCGCTGCTTCTGCAGGTCGCTCTCCTGTGCGTCAAGCTTCTGAGCGCGCTCCTGCATCTGCTGTTCCTGATGCTGGCGCTCGTTGTTCTGCAGGTCCGCCTGGTCCTGGCGGTAGCCCGCCAGCGCAAAGCCGATGAAGACGGCGATAAGGAAGCCGGCACCTAGGAGCAAGGCCTTCTTGTGGCGCAGGAACCAGCTCTGCTGCTTCTTGCGCGCCTCTGCCTGCTGCTTGGCCCGCTGTTGCAGGGCCTTGTCCGGCGTCAGCTCGCGCACATCGCTTATGGGCGCCTCATCTCCTGCCTGCGGGAAGGGCTGCTTTATCGGCGCCTCAGGCTTTCCCTGCAGGTCGTCCGGCAGCGGCGGCAGCTCCTGCGTGTTGTCGAGGCGCGCCGTCTCATCGAGAGCAGCCTGCGCGTCCGTTTTGCCTTTTATCGCCTTCGCATCGCTTGCAGCATCTGCAACTTTTGCCTCTTTTGCGGCATCTGCCTGTGCTGGAATTGCTTCTGTTGCTTCTGTGCGCGTTTCGTCACTCATTGCCTTCTGAAGCCTCGTTCTTCTTGTCCTTCTTCTCTTTTGCCTCTTCCATCTCGATCATCGCGGCGTGCTCCTTCTGCATCGTCTCGCAGAGGCGGCGCAGCGTCCAGAGCGTGTTGAACGGCGTGACGACCGACTTGTAGTGGACAGGCGGCACGCCCGCGTCCTTGAGCGCCTTGAGCACGGCGTCGAGGCGCTTGTTGCGGATGTGCTGCAGGACCATGACCTCGTGCGGGAAGACGAACGGGTCGTCCTCATAGTCCTCGGGATTCGCCGCGCGGAAGCCCTTGAGGCCCAGCAGGTAGCCGATTTTCTCGCGCCATGCCTCCTCTGGCAGCACCTTCGTGTGGATGCCGAGGCGGTGCAGCGTCTTCTGCGCCAGGGCGAGCTTCTCGTCATCGCGGAATTGGTAGAACAGGACTAGTTCTTCTCGTTTCATTTGTATATATCCTTTCCATCAATCATCCAATCAGTCAAGCATCATCGGTCAGTGGGAGAGACCGCGCATCAGGAGATACGTGATCAGCTCATCCATCGTGACTTCTTCTTCCTGCATGCGCGCCTCGAGCTGCTTGCGCAAGGTCTTCGGCAGGCGCACGGCAAACGTGCCCTCTGGCAGCGCGGCCGCCTTTGCCTTGTGCTCCGACTTGGCGGCAGGAGCTGCCGACGGTGCCGCAGCTGCAGGATTGACATGGGATGCCTGCTCGGGCTTCTCTGCCGCAGCAGCCTGCGGTGCAGCTTTGCTCTTGGCATTCTTGGCCGCCGCGTTTGCCGCAGCCTGCTCGTCGTTCGCTGTCTTGGCCGCCTTTACCGTCTTCGCGGCTTTCGCGGTCTTCGCAGCTTTCGTGGCTTTGGCCGCCTTTTCCTGCTTCTCGGCCTTCACCGGCTTCTCCTTCTCATTCTTTTCGGCTTTATTTGCCTTGGCCTTCTTGGACTTCACGTCTTTCTTCGGCTCGGCTTTCTTATTCGCTTTCGGCTCGGCCTTCTCGAGCGCTTCTTCGGCCTTCTCGGCCGTCTCTGCATTCTTGCGCGTGTGTTTCTTTCTCACGGTCTCTTTCTCCTCCGCTGGGTAAACGATGAATTCATCGTAGGCATTGCGCAGGGTCTCACTCGCCTGCTTCGTGCCGACGCCGATGATATAGGACTTCTCCTTCGAGTTGAGCATCTGCGCGATGCGCACGAAGTCCGAATCCGTCGTGATGATGAAGTAGCGGCGCACGCCCTCCTCGTAGAGCAGTTTCGCCGAATCGTAGAGGGCCGAGTCCAGGGAGTTCTTGCCGAGGAAGGTCCTGCTGATCTGGCGGAACGTGAAGCCCGGGCGGCGCAGGAGCTTCTCCCAGCGCTTCTGCTCCGGGCGCTCCTCCCAGTCCGAGATCACGATCGTGCGGCACGGCTGGAAGCGCCGTGCCTTGCCGAGCGTGTAGTTGAGCATCTCAAACGGCGCGTTCTCGATGTCGTAGAGGATGCCGACTGTCGTATTGCTGGATTCGAGTGTCATTCCGCCGCCTCCTTCCGAATCGCTTTCTCGATGATGCCGCCGCCGACGACCGTGTCGCCCGCGTAGAAGACGACCGACTGGCCCGGCGTCACCGCGCGCTGCGGCTCCGCAAAATGCACGCGGACCTTGCCGCCCGCGAGCGGCTCGACATGCGCGCGGCCCTCACGGCGGCCGTAGCGAACCTTTGCCGTGACCTCGATGGGCGCCTCGAGTGCATCGATGGCAATCCAGTTGAGGTCGCCCGCGATAAGGCCGTCCGAGAAGACATCTCCGGCCCCGCCGACGACGACGCGGTTATGTGCCATGTCGAGGTCCACGACGTAGAGCGGCTCCGGATGCGCGATGCCGAGGCCTTTGCGCTGGCCGATCGTGTAGAGCGGCACGCCCTCGTGATGGCCGAGCACATGGCCCTCCTTGTCGACGATATCGCCTGGATGCAGGCAGGAGGGATTCTTCGCGCGCAGGTAGGCCTTGTAGTCATCGTGCGGCACGAAGCAGATCTCCTGGCTGTCCGGCTTGTGGGCGACGGGCAGCTTGTAGCGCTCCGCCATCTCGCGCGTCTCCACCTTCGTGTAGTCGCCGAGCGGCATCAGGAAGTGCGCGAGCGACTGCTGGTTGAGGTGGTAGAGCGCATACGACTGGTCCTTGTGGGTGTCGATGCCCTTCTTGAGCACATAGCGGCCCGACTCGTCCTGCGCGATGCGCGCATAGTGGCCCGTCGCGACGTAATCCGCGCCGAGTTCCATGGCCTTCTGCAGGAGCCCCTCGAACTTGACGTAGCGGTTGCAGGCGATGCAGGGATTCGGCGTCCAGCCTTTCGCGTAGTCCGCGAGGAAGTAGTCGATGACTTTTTCCTGGAACATCTCCTTGAAGTTCATGGTGTAATGCGGGATGCCGATGATCTCCGCCACGCGGCGCGCATCGTCGACACTGCTGAGGCTGCAGCAGCCGCGGTCGTTCTCGTCAAAATCACGGCTCTCCTCCGACAGGCGCATCGTCACACCGATGGCCTCATAGCCCTGCTCCTTGAGCAGTGCCGCCGTAAGAGAGCTGTCCACGCCGCCGCTCATCGCGACGACTACTTTCTTTTTTGTCATTCCGTTATCGTATCCTTTCTTGTTTCACGTATCTATATATCGGCCAGGCCGATTTCCGTTGATTTCATTCTATGAAAAAGACAGCCCGATGACTGCCCGTATCTCTTAGTATACCATATCCGCGAGAAAAGCCCAAACAATTGGACGCGGGACGAGTGTTCTGCTAGACTGAAAGAGAGGGGATTCGCACCATCGATTCGTGGAGACTCGATACATCAACAAGGGGAGCGGGGGGATATGTTCCGGCTTCGTCACTCCGCTAAGTTTGCATCATCAGATTCGTGGATGCTCGATGCAATATGCAATGGCCGGGGGAACATGTTTCGGCTTCGTCGCTCCGCTAAAATGGCCCCCATGGCAGAAAAATGGGCCAAGGCACCTCGCCGCCTGCCGCGTCGTTCTCACATCCACCTTTCTCGCCACGATTCCGCGGGGGCCAGCCCTGCGGGCGGTCGCTCCGCTCCTGCAGGCGAAACACATTCCCCCGCCCTGAGTCCATGCGCCGCACGCCCCGAGCTTCAAAGCGCTCGTTTTGCCAGCGCTGCTAGGCAAGGAGGGGCCCTTCCGCTTGCAGGAACGGAGTGATTGCCCAACGGGATGGGACGCGTCGCATATCATCTTGCATCGAGATGTCAGAACGCCGCGGCAGGCGGCGAATGAGCATTGGGGAGGCGAACAACACATGCGTCCCATTTAACGGAGTGACGAAACCGGAAAGGCCCCCTCCCTGCCCCTGCACACTGTATCTAGTCTATCTCAACCCGAAAGGAGTCCTCCCTCATGCATGTCGTTGGCGTCATCGCCGAATACAATCCGTTTCATCAGGGCCACGCCTACCAGCTCCGGGCCATCCGCGAGCGCTTTCATGACGATGTGGCCATCGTCGCGGTGATGAGTGGCAGCTTCACGCAGCGCGGGGAGGCGGCCGTTCTCGACAAGTGGCGGCGCGCGGATCTTGCGGTGCGCGGCGGCTGTCAGCTTGTCTTGGAACTGCCCTTCCTCTTTGCCTGCCGCAGTGCGCAGGACTTCGCGCGCGGCGGCGTGCGCCTGCTGCAGGGGCTCGGCTGCGTCGACACGCTCGCTTTCGGCGCGGAGAGTCCGGACCTCGCGCCGCTCATGGAGGCCGCACGCGCCATCGACGCGCCAAAGACGCAGGCGGCGCTCCACGAGGCGCTGCGTGCGGGCGCTTCGTACGCCAAGGCACTGACCGCCATCCTGCTGGAGGCGAGCGGCCTTGCATCAGACCTCCTGCACCAGCCCAACAACATTCTCGCCATCGAGTACCTGCGCGCGATTCGCGGCTATGCGCAGGGCATCGAGCCGCTGCTCATTGAGCGGCGCGGTGCGGGCTATCACGAAGCCTCGCTCGGCCCCTTGGCGAGCGCCTCGGCCATCCGCGGAGAGCTCGCGAAAGCGCAGCCCGACTTTGCCTCGCTCAGGAACTCCCTGCCCGAGGCGACGTACGCTGCCATTCGCGCGGCTTTTCCCGCAGAGATTGCCTCGACCGAGCGCCTCTTCCGCCCGCTGCTCGCGCGGATGCTGACGATGCAGGGCCGCGAGCTTGAAGCCATCTTCGGCCTGCAGGAAGGCCTTGCGAACCGGCTGCTCGTCAAGAGCCGGCAGAGCCAGACGCTGCAGGAGCTCATCGCGGGGATGGTCACGAGCCGCTACCCCGCGAGCCGCATCAGCCGCATCGTCCCGCACCTGCTGCTCGGCACGGGCGAGCGCGCCGCCCGCGAGGCCGCAGAGACGGGCCCCCTCTATGCGCGCGTGCTCGCCTTTGACGAAGTGGGCCGCGAATTGCTGCACACAGTCAAGGAGCGCAGCACCTTGCCCCTCATCACCAAGGTCAGCACCGCACTGAACTCCCGCGAGCGGCTCGAAGGCGACCTGACACCGCTGCAGGCGATGCTCGCCCTCGACACGCGCGCCACTGAGCTGCGCGCCCTCTCACTGCCGGACAGTGCACCACCTGCAGCCTTGCATCAGACCGACTTCATCACGTCCCCGCATTTCATCAGGAATATCCCCGATACCTGATTTCTTCTTTACAGGTTTACAAGTATTCGAATGTAGAGTATAATATAATGATTATCTCGCAAAGTCAACATGTTTTCTCACATGTCTATTCCATAGGAGGATGATTTCATGTCTGAATACCCGAACCTGCACAAGCTGCTGATCTGCCGCAGCCTTCTCGATGACCCGGCCGTCCAGTCGCTGATGGCCGTGCTCGATGGCGACAAGTGCCAGATTGGCCCGTGCGCCGCGAAGATCATCGAGACGGCCGAGGACGTCGGCCTGCACGGCAGCCTGCTGCGCAGCTACCTCATCTACCGGCTCGTCCACAACCCCAACCTCGCTGCCCAGACCATCGAGATGCACGACAGCCCCGTCGGCGCGAGCCTCAAGCAGGCTTTCCTGCACGACCTCACGCTGCTCCTGCCCTTCCTGACCGAGCCCGCGAGCCTCTACCTCGACCTGCCGCTGCTCGACGATTACAAGCCGACCATGCCGCTCCAGACCGAAGCATCCGACGCGCTCGAGAACCTGCTCAAGGGCACCAGCACCGCCGAAGACTTCGCCGCGGCCCTGCTGCGCTACTACCAGAGCTTCGGCTACGGTGACATCGCCTCCTTCAAGGCCTTCCGCTGGGATGCCAAGCTCCAGCGCCTCATCGGCATCCGCCACTTCGAGGCCATGGAGATGGATGACATCATCGGCTATGCTCACCAGAAAGAGCAGCTGATCGACAACACCGAGGCCTTCGTCCAGCGCAAGCCCGCCAACAACGTCCTGCTCGTCGGCGCCCGCGGCACTGGCAAGTCCTCCGCCGTCAAGGCCCTCGCCAACGTCTACTACAGCCGCGGCCTGCGCATCCTGCAGCTCACCAAACCGCAGCTCAGCCACCTGCCCGACATCATGGACGCCCTGCGCTACTTCGCCAGCAAGCGCTTCATCATCTTCCTCGACGACCTCTCCTTCGAGGAGTCCGACGCCGAGTACAAGTACCTCAAGTCCGCCATCGAAGGCGGCGTCGAATCGCGCCCCGAGAACGTCCTCATCTACGCCACCTCCAACCGCCGCCATCTCATCCGCGAGAGTTGGCGCGACCGCAGCGAGAGCCAGGACGACGTCTACCGCGACGACAGCATGAACGAGACCATCTCCCTCTCCGACCGCTTCGGCCTGATCATCCAGTACTACGCCCCCGACCAGAAAGAATACCTCGCCATCATCGACCACATGCTGCGCAAAGAAGGCATCCAGCTCACGCCAGAAGAACTGCGCATCGCCGGCGTGCGCTGGGAAATGACCCACAGCGGCCGCAGCGGCCGCACCGCCCAGCAATTCGTCGCCCACTACCTCGGCCAGCTCGACGATCACGACGAATGATGATTTATGATTCGCACGATGAGTGGGTTTACATCGCGGAAGGGCCGGGGACATGTATTTCGGCTTCGGTCTTCCGCTGAATGAGCCCTATGATACGATCAGCAAGGATGTCACCTCGCCGCCTGCCGCGGCGTTCTGACATCCTTTTTCTATGCCTATACTGAGCGAGAGCTCAGCCCTTCGGGCGATCGCTCCAGCCCTGCAGGCGAAATACATGTCCCCAGCCTAGTTCATACCTACTTGGAGGCATCCCCCTCACTTCATACCTCAGAAGAGAACGCTGCGCACTCACTGCCAATTTGTACCTTAGGGCATTTCCCCGCCCCGCACACACACTTGCTGCGCTCTCCTTTACACTCTGTACCTCAGGGCGTGGGGATATCCTTCGCCTGCAGAAGCGAAGCGATTGCCCGCAGGGCTGGGGCCCAAGTAAGACCTACCTAGACCATCCAATGTAAGAACGCCGCGGCAAGCGGCGAATCCGCTAGATTCCAGCAAGCAAGCATAGGCCCCATTTAGCCGAACGCCGAAGCCGAAGGGGATCCCTCCTCCCCTGCACATTGAAAAAAGACTGCACATCTATTGCAACTGATGCGCAGCCCTTTTCTATCTCTTTCTCTTTGTGTAATTTTCAGCAGTAAATCGCCACTGCCCTCGGCACGGTCTCGATCGTCAGCGGCAGCATCGGCCCGCACTCTCCGTCGATGTCGCTCTCGACGGGTATCCCCGACTCAATGTGGAAGTGCTTCGCCTGCACGTGCAGCACGTCCTCGCGCTCCGACACGGGCTTGCCCGCGATGAGGTCCGCCGTGATGCTCATGAGCTTCGGGATGCTGCACTTGCCGATTGACAGCAGGTCGAGCTTGCCGTCGTCGACCGCCACCCCATTCGCCACGTTCTTCATGCTGCCCACGACCGGGCTGTTGATGATGACGAACAGGAACGTCTCGAGCTCGTAATGCGCGCCATCCGCCTCGATCTTGAGCGGGAAGTAGCGGAACTTCGGCAGGTCCCCGATTCCCTTGAGGTAGTAGGCCATCTTGCCGAGCGAATTCTTGATGCGCGCATTGACCTCGTGCGCGATGCAGGCCATCGCGCCACCACTCGCAACATTGATGAAATACGTGCCGTCCATGAGGCCGAGGTCCACGCGGCGCGTGCGGCCCGAGGCGATCGTGTCGAGATACGCCTCAAGGTCCGTGTTGACGCCGAGGTACGTCGCGAAGTCGTTCGACGTGCCGCTGCCGATGATGCCGAGCGGCAGGTCGAGATTGCCCTTCATCATGAGATTGACGATCTCGTGGACCGTGCCGTCGCCGCCCGCGACAAGCAGGCCGTCGGGATTCACCTCGCGCACGAATGGGATAAAGGCCTCATTGCCCTCCCGGCGCGTGCGGTAGAAGACGACGAGGATGCCGCGGCGCTGGAACGCCTCGACGATCCAGTCGAGCTTGTTCTTGAAGGCAGCATGCCCCGAAACAGGATTGTAGAAGAGCACGAGCTTCTTCAAAGTATGTTCCCCCTATTTTATACCATATCACATATCACGATTTGAACACGCCGATGCGGCGCAGGATGCGGATGCCGATGCGGCCGATCATCGGCATCCGTGCGAGGTCGTCCTCGAGCAGGCCGCCGACGAGCAACATGGTCGCGATGTAGACGAAGCAGCCGAAGAAGACTGCGCCGAACGTCGAGATGGCGCCGATGTTCCACCAGGCCATCGTCCAGTCATAGAAGAAGTAGACCGCGACCGCCATGACCGCCGCAGCAAACAGCGTTTTGAGGAGCTGCGGAATCTCCATGCGGTAACCGATGAACTTGTAGATGAAGAACAGGTTGATGATGGCCGCGACACCCATGTCCGCCGCCGTCGCCCAGGCCGCACCCATGATGCCGAGCCACGGCAGTGCCGTGAGTTCCCAGTTCAGGATGACCTTGGCCGCCGCCGCGAGGATCATGTTGACCATCGGGATGGTCGGATGACCGAGGCCCTGCAGGATGCCCGTCGAGACCTGATGCAGGCCGAGCAGCACGATGCTGAAGGCCGAGATCATGACCGCTGGGCCAGCGCCCGGCGCATTGTAAATGAGTGACGAGATCGGCGTCGCGAGCACGAAGACGATGACGAAGGCTGGGAAGCAGACGAAGTTCGAGATGCGCACCGAGGCCGCCGTCTGGTTGTAGACGCGCTTCATGTCGCGCAGCGCCCGCGCCTCCGAGATGGCCGGCACGATGCTCATGGCCATCGAGGCCGTGATGATGCACGAGAGGTTGACGAGCGGCACCGCCATGCCCGTCAGGTAGCCGAAGAGCTCCGTCGCCTCATTGACGCTGTAGCCCGCGACTTCGAGGCGTTGCGGCACGATCATGAGGTCGAGGTTCGAGACGACCGGCAGCATGATGCTCGCCGCCGAGACCGGCAGCGACAGCATGAAGATACGGCGCATGATCTTGAGCACCGGTTCATGCTCCGTGCCCGGCAGTGGCTTGATGTCATGGCCGTAGTCGCGCTCGATGTCGCGGTCGAGCTTCCAGTGGTAGTAGACGAGCACGATGAGGCCCGTGACCGCACCGGCAAAGGCGCCGAGCGAGGCACCGGCCGACGCGTACTCGAGGCCCCAGGGCAGGAAGAGCTGCGCCAAGAGAATCATCGTGATGACGCGGAAAATCTGCTCCACGATCTGCGAGACCGCTGTCGGCGTCATGCGCTGCCAGCCCTGCAGGTAGCCGCGCGAGGCCGCGAGCAGCGTGACAAAGAAGACCGTCGGCGCGAGCACGACCATCGAGAGGTACGCGCGCGCATCGCGGATGAAGTGCCACTCGATGAGCCAGTCCGCCGCGAAGTACGTCAGCACCGAGAACAGAAGGCCCGTGACGAGCATGAGCCCCATCGAGATGCGGAAGACGCGCTTCGCGCCGTAGATGTCCTTGAGCGCCACGCGCTCCGCCGTGATGATGGAGATGGCCACCGGCACACCGGCCTGTGAGACCGTCATCGCGAAGAAATAGATTGGGAAGGCCATCTGGTAGAGGCCGATACCTTCACCGCCGAGGATACGCGACACGAAGATCCAGTTGAGGGAGCCGATGACCTTGACGACAAAGCCGGCAATCGTCAGGATGAACGTGCCCTTGAGGAAGGACTCTCCCTTGCTTGACTTCTTGCCCTCGTCCGAGGACTTGTTGGAGCCTTGGGCTTCTTGAGGCTGCTGTGCCGCCTGCACATTTGCCTCTACATCTTGCTTGCTAATGGAAAACACCGCCTACGTGCATAGAATTTGCTGGAATCAGGAATTTCGGGAAAGAAGAAAGGCAGGTTCCCCCGCCTCTCGCAAATTGCAAAAATACCAGTATACCGCTATAATGGTACTCAACATTGAGATTATATCATTATTGGGCGAATCAATCCAGTAATTTCTTGACAAATATACGAAGACAGGAAGGAAGTCAGCATGGACATCAATCTCATGGGCTTCGACGTCAGCGCAGCCCGCCAGAAACCCGAAACCATCCGCCACAAAGAAGAGTCGTGCCCGTTCTGCGACCGCGAGCACCTGACTGGCGTCATCGAGACCGAGGGAGACATGGTCTTCCTGCGCAACAAGTACAACGTCATCGAAGGCGCCGACCAGTTCGTGCTCATCGAGGGGCGCGAATGTCACAGCGACATGCCCTCCTATACGAAGGAGCACATGCACGCACTCATCCGCTTCGGCCTGCGCATGTGGCAGCGGCTCAAGGAGAGCGGCCGCTACGAGGCCGTGCTCTTCTTCAAGAACTACGGCCCGCTCTCCGGCGGCACCATCCGCCATCCGCACATGCAGCTCATCGGCCTGCCGCACGTCAAGAAGGAGCTGCTCTGCCGCCCCGAGGAGTTCGAGGGCCCCGTCATCCACGAGCAAGACGGCGTCACGCTCAACGTCTCCGACGTGCCGCGCATCGGCTTCTGGGAGTTCAATATCCTGCCGCCTGAGGACCTGACGCCGGCCGCCATCGATACAACGGCTGACTTCATCCAGATCATCGTCGACTTCCTCACGCACCACTTCGGCAGCCAGACGCAGAGCTACAACATCTTCTTCTACGACCTCGGCGGCCGCATCGCCGTCAAGCTGCTGCCGCGCTTCGCCACGCCGCCGATCTTCGTCGGCTACGGCATCCACTTCCGCCCGAGCAGCCTCGATGAAGCCATCCACGCCATACAGGAGCGCTACTTCTGAATGGCGGAACCCTTCCGAACTGCCGAGTTCCTGATGATCGGACTGTCCGACTGCGACTTAGGGCGACCACCTTTTGACAAAAGTGATTGCGGTGCGTTATAATAGCAGACGCAACTCAAAATTAACTAGTTAATATTCATATCAAAAGGAGTGGTCGTTTTCATGACAAAAGAAACACTTTGGTCCCGAGATTTCCTTGCACTGACGACAGCAAATGGCCTGCTGTTTGTCGGATTCCATATCCTGCTCCCGACGCTGCCCATCTACGTGGCAAGCTTGGGCGCATCTGGCTCAGAGATTGGCTTGATCGCCGGCATCTTTGGGTATTCTGCCATCTTCATCCGCCTGTTCACCGACACCGGCGTGCGTGCCTTCGGCAAGAAGACCTGCCTCTACGCCGGCCTTCTCCTCTCGTTGCTGGCAACGGCGGGATACGCACTGCTGGATTCCATCGGTGCCATCGTCGTAGCCCGCGTCATCCACGGCTTTGGCTTCGGGCTCAGCACGACCTTCGCCGCAGCCCTGGTCGCTGACGTCATCCCCGCCTCGCGCCGCGGTGAGGGCATCGGCTACTTCGGCCTGGGCAGCACGATCGCGATGGCCCTGGCCCCGGCATTTGGGCTGATGCTCCTCTCCGACATCAGCCCCTGGGCCCTGTTCATCACCTCTGGCATCGCGACGCTCGCAGCGTTTTTTGCCGCCCGCCAGGACCGCACAGCCGAGAGAGAGCCGGCACTCCCCGTGCCGGCCGTGCACCTCTCCTTCCGCAACCGCCTCTATGAGGCAGGGACTGGCATCCCCGCCATCCTGACCATCCTCTTCGGCGCCGCTTACGGCAGTGTCAACACGTTCATCGCGATGATGGCCTCAGAGGCCGGCATCAGCAGCGCTGGCCTGTTCTTCATTGTGGGAACCTTCTTCATCTTCCTCTCCCGCCCGTTCGGCGGTCGCCTCCTCGACCGCTACGGCGCCTTTGCCGTCGTGATTCCCGGCGCCCTGCTCTATTGCATGGCCCTTGCCCTGATTCTCGCAGCCGGCAGCCTGCCCGTGCTGCTCACCGCCTCCGTCTTCTACGGCCTCGGTGCTGGCCTCCTGCTGCCAGCCCTCATGACCTGGATGCTCAATGTCGTCCGGGCCGACCGCCGCAGCGCCGCCAGCGCCACCTTCTACAACATGCTCGACATCGGCACGAGCACCGGCATCGTCGCCCTCGGCAGCCTGGCTGGCACGGTCGGCTACATCGCCATGTACCGCTACGTCCTCGTCATCATGGCCGCCTTCGTGTTATTCGGCCTGCTGGCACATCGCCTGTCCCGCCAGGTGCGCCAGCCAGAAGAAGCAGAGGAGTAAATCATGGACAAGACAAACTGGCAGGAGAGCGACAGCGACCGCCTGATCCATCAGCTCTACCAGACGATGCGCCTGTTCTCCAAGACCCTGAACCAGAAGATCGCTGCCACCGGCATCTACGGCTCCGAATGGACCATCCTGAACCTGATCCATCATCGTCAGGACTGCGCGCAGACCGCACTGAGCCAGTATCTCGGCGTAGAGCCCGCGGCCATCTCCAAGACCTTGACGAAGATGGAGAAGAAAGGCCTGATCACGCGCGTCTCCCATCCCAATGCACGCGGCAAATTCATCGAGCTCACGGAAAAGGGCGCCCAAGCCCACCGCGACTTATCCGCCGCCGTGGCTGAGCATCGCCGCAAGGCACTGCAGGACCTTCCACCAGAAGCGCTGCAGGACCTCCAGAATGTGATGCTGCAGATCCAGGAAAACCTGTCCTCAGATTGACCTACCCAGATAAAAGAAACCCCAGACAAGGCTGTCGCCCTGTCTGGGGTTTTCTATTGCAAGAAGAGCTGCGGCTCAAGCTTCTTTGCGGTCAAACGGCACGTGGTTGAGGATGAGGTCCGGGTTGTTGTCCATGATCCAGCCGAGCGCCCACTCGTTGCTGACGAGCAGCACGGGGTTGCCCTTGCGGTCGTAGACGAACATGCCGCGGTCCGCGCCCCTGAGGGAGGCCGGCGTGACCTCGCTGCCGTCCTTGAAGGCGAGCCAGCGCGCGACTTCGTACGGCTGCATGTTCATCGTGATGTCAACGTTGTACTCGTTCTTGAGGCGGTACTCGAGCACCTCGAACTGCAGCGTGCCGACCGTGCCGACGATGTAGGATTCCATGCCAGCGCCTGCCTGCTGGAAGAGCTGGATGGCGCCCTCCTGCGTGAGCTGCTCGATGCCCTTGACGAACTGCTTGCGCTTCATCGTGTCCTTCGCCTGCACGCGCGCGAACTTCTCAGGCGGGAAGACCGGGAAGTCGGCGTACTTGAACTTGTGGCTCTCGTCGCAGATCGTGTCGCCGATGCCGAAGATGCCCGGGTCAAAGAGGCCGACGATGTCGCCGGGGTACGCCGTGTCGATGATCTGGCGATCCTGAGCGAGGAACTGCTGCGGCTGCGCGAGCTTGATGATCTTGCCGGAGCGCTCGTGCCAGACGCTCATGTTGCGCTCGAACTTGCCCGAGCAGATGCGGATGAAGGCCAGGCGGTCGCGGTGCGCCGGGTTCATGTTGGCCTGGATCTTGAAGACGAAGCCCGAGAACTTCTCGTCGTCCGGCGCGATGAGGCCGTCGCTCGACATGCGCGGCTGCGGCGTCGGCGCCATGCGGATGTAGCCCTCGAGGAAGTCCTGCACGCCGAAGTTCGTCATGGCCGAGCCGAAGAACATCGGCGTGAGCTCACCGGAGTTGACCTTCTCCATGTCGAATTCCTCACCGGCCTCGTCGAGGAGCTCGATGTCGTCCTTGAGCGCCTGCCACGTCTCCTCGCCCACGCGCTCGATGACGGCCGGGTCGTCCGGCTCGTAGACGTCCGCGATGCGCGCCTGCTGGCCGTGCGTCGTGTCGGCCGCGAAGAGCAGCACCTTGTCGTTGCGGCGGTCGTAGACGCCCATGTACTGGCCATCCTGGCCGATTGGCCAGTTCATCGGGTACGAGCGGATGCCGAGCACGTTCTCGATCTCGTCCATGAGGTCGATTGGCAGCTTGCCGTAGTGGTCGAGCTTGTTAACGAACGTGAAGATGGGGATGCCGCGCTGCTTGCAGACCTTGAAGAGCTTCTTCGTCTGCGCCTCGACGCCCTTCGCGACGTCGATGACCATGACGGCGCTGTCGACGGCCATGAGCGTGCGGTAGGTGTCCTCCGAGAAGTCCTGATGGCCCGGCGTGTCGAGGATGTTGATGCGGCAGCCATCATAGTCGAACTGCAGCACCGACGACGTGACCGAGATACCGCGCTGCTTCTCGATCTCCATCCAGTCCGACACCGCATGGCGCTGCGTCTTGCGCGACTTGATGGAGCCCGCGAGATGGATGGCACCGCCGTAGAGCAGCAGCTTCTCCGTCAGCGTCGTCTTACCGGCATCCGGGTGCGAGATGATCGCAAACGTGCGGCGCTTCTTGATTTCCTTATCGAGTTCTTCGCTTAAAGCTGACAAAATCCTTTTCCTCCCAGTATATGTGAATGATGCATGTCAAGTTACACTGCTTACCATTCTATCATAGGAGCTCCGCTTCCCGCAATCCCCAAGACGGAAAGCGGCGGATTCTTCACGGTTCGTCCGGCCCCTTCTCGTCATCCGCATCTTCAGCAAGGAATGTCAGCTGTGCGAGCAGCTGGCGGCCCTTCGCCTGCCATTTTTCACGCGCCGCCTCGATCTCGCGCACGCAGGCACGTTGCTCCGCCTTCGATAGCCCCAGGATCATGAGGCTCGTGCTCAGGAAGAACTGGCGCAGCGCCGTGCGCTGTGCCTCGCGCTCCTGCTGGAACGCAAAGAGGTAGCCGTTCATGGCCGCATGGATGAAAAGGATGCGCGCGCGGCACTCCTCCACCGTGAGCCGGTCGCCGAACAGGCGGGCCACGTACTCCGTGTGGCGCCGGACGAGCGGCAGGAACATCTCGCCCGACCCGAGTGCCACGCAGAAGATCTCACGGATGATGGGATTGTGCTCGATGGCCTGCAGCTCCATCTCCAGGAGCGCCGCATAGCGGCAGGCCGGCGGGCGGCCCGCCATGTCCCGCTCGATGAGCCGCTGCGCCTCCTGCATGAGCTCCTGCACGATTTCCTCGAAGATCTCCTGCTTATTCTTGTACCAGTGGTAGATGCTGCCCGAGCTGACGCCGGACACCGACACGATCTTGGCGATGGTCGTCTTCTTGTAGCCGTCGCTCAGGAACAGGTCCTTGGCTGTCTCCAGGATGCGCTGGCGGACCTCTTCCGAATGATTCTTGAGCAAAGTGAAAGCCCCCTCATGATTTCATGGTCATGCGAGCGATGATTCCCTGCGGATCTTGCGCAGGCGCCGGCGGGCCGACCAGCAGGCAGCCGGCAGCAGGACGGCGCCCATGAGCAGCAGCACGAGTAGATGCTCTTGCAGCTGATAGGTGCCGCCGATGAGCAAGAGGTCCCGGAACGTGTTCATGAACCAGGTCTGCGGGAAGATGTCGGCAAAGAGCTGGATGGCGCGCGGCATGGCCAGCGAAGGCCACGTGTAGCCCGACAGCACGAAGCCCATGACCGGGTAGATCAGGGAGACGCAGACGAAGGAGAGCTCCGTCGGGAAGAGGCCTGCCGCTAAGAAGCCGAGGCCGACGACGGCCAGCGAGAAGGCCGCGCCGATGCCGAAGAGCTCGAACGTGCCCGCCTTCAGCGGCAGTTCCAGCACCTCGTGCATGACCGTCAGCATCAGGCCAAACGAGACGAGCGCCATCAGGTAGACGAAGAGCACTTTCGCCGCGATGCGCACGCCGAGCGGCAGCAACTCGATGGCAGGCGTCTCCTTCTGGAACAGCGTGGCCGCTGCCGCGAAGAACAGGCCCTGCTGGAACGCGGCCGTCGCGAGACCGATCAGGAAGAACCAGCTGTAGTCCTGTGTCGGATTGCCCAGGACGCGCAGCGTCGTGTGCATCGGCTCGATCTTGTGCAGGAGGTACGTCTCGTCCACGCCGAGCCGCAAGGCAAGCTGCTGCGCAGCCAGGCGGTTGGAGAACTTCTCGGTGACGGTCTCGCCGTCACGCGCCGCGATGCTCGTCGTCACGAGATTCTGACCATCGATGAGGAACAGCACCGACGTCTGCCGGCCCTGCTTCGCGTCCTCTGCAAAGCGGCGGGGAATCATCACACCGATATATGCTCTATGATTCAACAGCGACTGCTGCAAATCCTCTAAGGACGCCACATCTTCGATGGTCCCATACGAATCATTGTCCTCGAGCTGCTGCAGGTAGTGGCGGCCGAGGCGCGATCCATCTTCGTTAAAGCTGACCGTCGGGATGGACTTGACCATGCCGGGGTCGTAGAGCACGCCGAAGATGAACATGTAGATCATCGAGGCCAGGAACAGTAAGATGAAGCGGCGCGGGTCGCGCAGGCAGTAATGCGCCTCATGGAGAAGCAAGCGAAACAGTCTCATGATGCCCGCCCCGCTTCCATTGCAGGCTGCTGCCGCCAGTAGCGGCGCCAGCGCCAGATGAAGAATGCCCCGGCGATGAGCAGGCAGATGATGCCGTAGAAGAGCATCTGCCCGCAAGTGCTGCCGAGTGCCGGCGTCTCACCGTAGAGCATCAGCGAGCGCAGCGGTCCGGCGAAGTAGCGCATCGGCATGAGGTCCGCATAGAAAGCCGCCCCGGCGCTCATCGACTGCTGCGGCCAGGTGATGCCGCTGTAGAGGATGCTCGGCATGATGTAGAAGAGCGGCAGCTGCGCCGCCATCACGGGGTCCGGGCTCAGCACGGAGAACAGGCAGAGCACGCCGATGACGAAGACCAGGAACGACGCGGAGAGCGCCGTCAGCGCCAGCCAGCTGCCGCGCATGGGCACCGCGTAGACGCACTCAGCCAGGAAGAGCGAGAGCAGCAGCGCGCCGAGGGCCATGATCAGGAAGGCGAGGACAAAGGCTAGGAACACCCGGAGGCCCTGCCCCGCCTCCCAGCGCCGCCGCTTCATCAGCAGGTGCAGCAATGGCGTCAGCGTGATCATCAGGGCAATCTGCGTCCCGTTCGCGCTGAGCCCCGTCAGGATGAAATCCGGGAAGCCGCCCGTCGGGTTGCCGAGCACGCGCACGCCGATCTGCACGGGGTAGACGCCCGCGAGTGCCGCATCGGGAAGCATGTTGAGCCCCTCGATCAGCTTCTTCCCGACCGCGACGGAGAAGTTGCGGTTGATCTCCCAGGATTCCAGCATGGCCACATTGCCGAAGACGTTGTTCGCCGAGCGGACCATGAAGCCGACTGAGGGCTGATCGCCCATGCGGATGTCCTTCTGGAAGTCCCGCGGGATGGCCAGAGCAGCCACGGCGCGGCCCTCGTGCAGGACCGCCTCCATCTCCTCAGATGTCTGCGTCTGCTTCACGATGGTGAATTTCTGCGAATCACTGTAGAGGCGCACGAGCGTCCTCGACATATTCGTCTGATCCTCGTCAAGGATGACGAGTGGGATGTGCGTGACACTGTTCTGGACGTAGACCGCACCGAACAGCAGCGTGTAGAAGACCGGCACGAAAAAGACCACCACGATGAGCGGCACATGCGCGAGGACGCGGCCGTGCAGGACGGCCCGTATTTCTTGCAGCACAGGGATCACCCTCCTAGAATGTATTTTAGAATGTATTCTAAAATACATTCTAGCATAAAGCGCGCACCTGTCAAGAAAAACAAAAAGAGGCCGCGCATCTTGGAAACGCGGCCACCGCATATTATAATGAATGGAGAACGAACTGAAATCCATCGAGGTACTATCATGAAATCCATCAAACGATCCGTCTGTCCCTACGACTGCCCCGACTGCTGCGGGCTGCTCATCACCGTCGAGGACGGCAAGGCCGTCTGTGTCGCGGGCGACCCCGAACACGCCTTCACGCGCGGCACGCTCTGCCCGAAGATGGCCCACTATGAGCGCACGGTCCACTCGCCAAAGCGCATCATGACGCCGCTAAGGCGCATCGGCCAGAAGGGTGAAGGGCGCTTTATCCCCATCGGCTGGGATGAAGCCATCGAAGAGATTGCGGGGCGCTGGCAGTCCATCATCCGTGACTACGGCGCCGAGGCCATCCTGCCCTACTCCTACGCCGGCACGATGGGCACGATTGGCTACAGCGCCGGCCACGCCCTCTTCTACGCGCTCGGCGCCACGAGCCTCGACCGCACCATCTGCGCGCCTGCCAAGAGCCGTGGCTATCGCGACGTCATGGGCGCGACGCTGCCGACCGCCCCGCAGGAAGCCCAGCATAGCGATATGATCGTCCTCTGGAGCATCAGCATGCTCGCGACCGACATCCACTTCCGCCACGACATCGAGATGGCTCGCAAGAGGGGCGCCAAGGTCTACTGCATCGACACCTACCGCACGAAGACCGCCGACTACGCCGACGCCTTCCTCTGCCCGCGCCCCGGCACCGACGGTGCGCTTGCGCTCGCCATCCTCCACGTGCTTGTGCGCGACGGCCTCGCCGACCGCGCCTTCCTCAAGGAGTACGTACAGGGAGCTGACGAACTCGAGCAAAAGGTCCTGCCGCATTACACCCCCGAGGCCGCCGCAGCCATCACCGGCGTCCCCGCCGCGGATATCCGCGCCTTCGCCCATGCCTACGGCAGCGCCCGCGCCCCCTTCATCCGCCTCGGCAGCGGCCAGTCCCGCTACGTCAACGGCGCCATGACCTCGCGCCTCATCACCTGCCTGCCCGCCTTCGTCGGCGCCTACGCCAAGAAAGGCGGCGGCCTCCTGACCTCCGCCTCCGGCAGCCACGCCTTCGACAAGAACATCATCCGCCGCCCCGACCTCGAGCAGAGAGGCGTTCGCCACATCAACATGTGCGAGCTCGGCCGCGCGCTCAACGACACCAATCTGACACCTCCCGTCAAGGCGCTCTACATCTACTCCTCCAATCCCGCCTGCACCGCCCCCGACCAGAACCAGGTCCTGCGCGGCCTCCAGCGCGAAGACCTCTTCACCGTCGTCCACGAACGCTTCCTCACAGACACCACCCGCTACGCCGACATCGTCCTGCCCGCCACCACCTCCCTCGAGAGCGAAGACCTCTACTACTCCTACGGCCACTACACCATCCAGCGCGCCAGAGCCGTCATCCCGCCCGTCGGCGAAAGCAAGAGCAACTGGCAGACCGCCCGGCTGCTCGCCAAAGCCATGCACCTCACAGACCCCATCTTCGATCAGACCGAAGAAGACCTCGTCGAAGCCCTCATCGCCAGTACCAAGAAAGCCTGGCCCTTCCCCCTCAGTAGCGAAGCACTCCAAAAGCTAAGAGACTGCCTCCCCGTCGACCTGCCCCTGCCCGAAGACTACAAGCTCCACTTCGCCCCCCATTCCGGCAAGATCGAGATCAAAAATCCCCGCTGCCAGCCTCCCCTGCCCGACTACCTGCCGCCCCACAAAGATAGCGAGCCCTTCCACCTCATCAACGCCCCCGACATGCGCATTCTCGACAGCTCCTTCAACGAGCGCGACGAGCTTACCAACAGCAACATCATGACCCTGCTCATCCATCCCGAAGACGCCGCCGCGCGCGGCCTCCACGACGGCGACCCCGTCCGCGCCCGCAACCAGCGCGGCCACGCCCACTTCACCCTGAAGCTCTCCGATCGCGTCAACCGCGGCACCCTTGTCACCGAAGGCGTCTGGTGGCAGGCCTACACCAAAGACGGCAACACCAACCGCCTGACCTCCATGCGCCTCACCGACAAAGACGGCGGCAGCACCTTCTACGACGTCAGCATCGACATCGAGAAAGCCTGACCCCGGCGAAGAGGCGCAGCCGATTTCGCCCATCCCGCAAACTCCCGGCGGACAGACAGGCAAAGCCGCCTCCGCCGCGTCTACCCAAGCTCACATTGCCACCCCCCGCCGAGCTGCACGCCCCAACGGCGGACAGGCGCAGCCGCCTCCGCCCATCCCGCAAATCTCCGGCGGACAGGCGCAGCCGCCTCCGCCGCCTTCACATCCACAAACGTAACTCTGGGCGGGGGCACCTGTTCCGCCTGGAGCCGCGCAGCGACCGCCCGCAGGGCTGAGCCCTCCCGCTCCCCAGCATAGCACCACAATGTCAGAACGCCGCGGCAGGCGGCGAACCCGCCTCCATCACCAAACCAGCCATAGGGCTCATTCAGCGGAGCGGCGAAGCCGGAACAGGTGCCCCCGCCCCATCCACGATGTGCGCTCCCCGCAATCTGCGCTTTCCCCATACGATGTAAACAAAAACCCGGCACGAGCCCACCTCGTACCGGGTTTTCCTATCTCATTTTATCGCACGAATCCATCGTACTTCCGCCAGCTCAGAACGCCTTCCCATCCAGCGCCTTCTCGACGAGCGTATCCCCGACATACCGGAGCTTCAGTGAAAACACCGCCTCTTGCTTCTCCATCAGCCGGAAGAAGATCTTATCCCCTTCCCAGATGGGCAGCTCGTAGACCGCATCCTTCGCCACCCACTCGAGCGTGCCCTCGCGGCACCCGTCGCGCCCGACGAGCTCCCCGTGAAACGCATCCGCCGTGTAGAGGAACATGTACTCCGTCTGCCACTTGTCCGACATAAACGTGATGATGCCGCGCAGCCGGAACGAGTCGAGCACGAGGCCCGTCTCCTCCCGCACCTCGCGCAGGAGACATTCCTCCGGCGTCTCATCCGGCTCAAAGTGGCCGCCGACCCCGATCCACTTGTCGTGGTTGATGTCGTGCGCCTTCTTGACCCGATGCATCATCAGGTACTTGCCGTCCTGCTCGATGTAGCAGAGCGTCGTCAGATTCGTCTTCTTGTGGCCTTTCACCTGCGCCGCCGTCATAGCCTGAGCTCCAGTCCGACCGGGCAGTGGTCACTGCCAAAGACCTCATTGTGAATCGTCGCATCCGCGATCTTCTCGCGCAGCCGCGCCGACGTCACGAAGTAGTCGATGCGCCAGCCCGCATTCGTATCGCGCGCCTTGCGCAGGTACGACCACCACGTGTAGATGCCCGTGCGGTCCGGATAGAGCGCGCGGAACGTATCGATGAAGCCCGCATCAAGGAGCTCCGTGAACTTGCCGCGCTCCTCATCCGTGAAGCCCGCATTGTGGTGATTCGTCTTCGGATTCTTGAGGTCGATCTCCGTGTGCGCGACATTGAGGTCGCCGCAGACGATGACCGGCTTCTTCGCGTCCAAAGCCACGAGGTACGCGCGGAACGCATCCTCCCACTCCATGCGGTAAGCGAGGCGCTCGAGGCCGCGCTTCGAGTTCGGCGTGTAGACCGTCACGAAGTAGCAGTCGGGAAACTCCAAGGTGATCACGCGGCCCTCGTGGTCGTGCTCCTCGATGCCGAGCCCGTACGTGACCGCAAGCGGCTCGATGCGCGAGAAGACCGCCGTGCCCGAGTAGCCCTTGCGCTCCGCGCTGTTCCAGTACTGGCGGTAGCCCGGCAGGTCAAGGATGGCCTGCTCCGGCTGCATCTTCGTCTCCTGCAGCGCGAAGACATCCGCATCGAGCTTCACGAACGACTCCATGAAGCCCTTCTTGAGGCAGGCCCGAAGGCCGTTGACATTCCAGGAAATGCACTTCATCGCCATCCCTCCTCATCACGGCAGCGTCTTGAAGGCGCTGAACGGCCAGAAGACGAGCACAGCCTTGCCCTTGATGAGCTTGTACGGCACGAAGCCGACATCGGCGAAGCGGCTGTCCTCCGAGTTGTTGCGGTTATCGCCCATGACGAAGACCGTGCCCTCAGGCACCGTCGCCTTCGGGTACTCACTGCGCGTCGGCTCGAGGATGTAGTCCTCCGTGAGCATCTGGTCGTTGACGAAGACGCGGCCGCCCTTGATCTCGATCGTGTCGCCCGGCGTCGCGATGACGCGCTTGATGAAGTCGCGGCTCGTATCGCGCGGATACTGGAAGACGAGGATCTCGCCCTTCTCCGGCGCGCGGAAGTCGTAAATGAACTTATTGACGACGAGGCGCTCCTGCGACTGCAAGGTTGGGCGCATCGACGGGCCGTCGACGATGTAGAGCTCGACGACGAACTGACGGATGATGAAGGCCAGCACGATTGCAATGACAATCGATATGACCCAGTCTTTTGCCTCTTCTCCTAATGAACTCATGAAGGTTCCTCCTGTAATCCTTTCTACAAACAAAATAGGGACTGCCAAAAGCAGTCCCTACCGTACGCCGATTAGCGTTTCTCTTTGATACGAGCAGCTTTACCCGTAAGGTTGCGCAGATAATAGAGTTTTGCACGACGGACAATACCCTTGCGGAGAACGTCGATCTTCTCGATGCGCGGGGAATGTACCGGGAACATGCGCTCGACGCCGATGCCGTACGAGATGCGGCGAACCGTGAACGTCTCGCGGACGCCCGTGCCCTGACGGCCGATGACGACGCCTTCGAACATCTGGATACGCTCGCGGGAACCCTCGACGATCTTTGCATGGACGCGGACCGTGTCACCAGGTGCGAACTCCGGGATATCCGAGCGGAGCTGTTCTTTTTCCAACGTTTCGATGATATTCATTTTTTTCCTCCTTGATGGCAGACGTTCATGGCAAGCCCGATGCTCACTCAGAGGACCGTCCATATACCTAGATAGCATACCATAAAAAAAGGGCGGTTTCAACCGCCCCTGCAAAATTTTTCTTGAATCGCCGTCTCACTTGCCGATGCGCGCGGCCATCGCCTCGCGCACGATGTCCTCAGGCACGTCGTTGCGGCAGGTCACCTTGCCGATGCCCTGCATGAGCACCCAGTTGACCTTGCCGTTGATGGTCTTCTTGTCGTGGAAGATGTCGCGGTACATCGCATCGACCGTGCAGCCCTCGGCCTTGGTCGGCAGCTGCATGCGCGCGACAAGCGCCTCGACGCGCGCAACATCGTCCGCCGAGACCATGCCGAGGCGCGCGCTGATGTCAGCCGCGCCGATCATGCCGATGGCGACGGCCTCGCCGTGGTTGTAGCGGATGTAGCCCGTCTCCTTCTCGATGGCATGCGCCATCGTGTGGCCGAAGTTCAGGATGCGGCGCAGGCCGCTCTCCTTCTCGTCCTTACTGACGACGGCCGCCTTGATCTCGCACGAGCGCGCGATCATGTGGACAGCAGCCTCGCGTTCGAGTGCGAGCACCGCGTCCGCATGCTGCTCGAGGTAGGCGAAGAAGTCCGCATCGTAGATGATGCCGTACTTGATGATCTCGCCGAGCCCCGTCGCGATCTCGCGCTTCGGCAGCGATTCCATCATGGAGAGGTCCATGAAGACGCCCTTGGGCTGGTAGAACGCGCCGATGAGGTTCTTGCCGAGCGCGTGGTTGACGGCCACCTTGCCGCCGACGCTCGAGTCGACCTGAGCGAGTAGGCTCGTTGGCAGCTGCACGAACGGCACGCCGCGCATGTACGTCGCCGCGATGAAGCCCGCGAGGTCGCCGACGACACCGCCGCCGAGCGCGAAGATTGGCGACTTGCGGTCGAGGCCGAGCTCGATGGCCCGCGTGTAGAGCTTCTCGGCGACAGAGAGGCACTTGGAGCTCTCGCCTGCCGGGATTGTCACGACGGTCACGTGGAGGCCGCCCGCCTCGAGGATGGCACGGACCTTCTCGCCGTAGAGCGGCCCGACATTGCTGTCCGTCACGAGCATGGCCTGCTTCGAGAAGCCCGCCCCCTGCACAAACGACTGGAGCTCTTTCTCAAGACCGTAGCCAATCAGAATATCATAACTCTCTTCTCCGAGAGCGACGCGTACCTTACGCATGAACGACACCTCTTGTTTTCAGATAATGAAGGATTTCCTCGACGACCTGCAGCGGCGAGAGCCTGCTCGTATCGACCGAGAAGTCCGCCTGGCGGTAGAGCGGGCGGCGCTCCTCGATGAGCGTCTCGACGGCGCGGCGGCGGTCGCCCTTATCTTCTTTGTCGAGGACGGGGCGCTCGCCCTTACTGGCCGTGCGCATGAGGATGGTATCGACGTCAGCCGTCAGGCAGACGATGACGCCGCTCTGCCTCAGGAGAGCGACATTGGCAGGGTCCTTGACCGTGCCGCCGCCCGTCGAGATGACGGCATTCTGCCGCGCGGCGACGCGCTCGACCATGCGGTGCTCCGCAGCGCGGAAGTACGGCTCGCCCTTCTGCGCGAAGATGGCGGGAATGGCCATGCCCTCTTCTGCCTCGATCTCCTGGTCGAGGTCGAGGAAGGCCGCGCCGAGCTTCTGCGCGAGCACGCGGCCCGTGCTCGTCTTGCCCGTGCCCATGAAGCCGATCAGCACGATGTTCTTCATCGGATCACCATTCCTTCCCGATGCGTGCCTTGTAGGCAGCAAGTGCGGCCTTGAGGTCGACCATCGCATCCGAGCCAAACTTGTCGCAGATGGCCTGCGCGATGACGAAGGCCGTCATGGCCTCGCCGACGACGGAGGCCGCCGAGACGGCACACGTGTCGCTGCGTTCCTTACAGGCCAGCACTTCCTCATGGCTCGCGATGTCGACGGAGTGCAGTGGCTGCATCAGCGTCGGGATCGGCTTCATCGCCGCCTTGACGACGAGCTCCTCACCATTCGTCATGCCGCCCTCGAGGCCACCTGCGCGATTCGTCCTGCGGTAGACCTTGCCCGCCTCGTCGAGGAACATCTCGTCGTGGATCTGGCTGCCCGGCAGGATGGCGCAATCGAAACCCGCGCCGATTTCCACGCCCTTGATGGCCTGGATGGACATCAAGGCGCCGGCGAGCTTGCCGTCGAGGCGGCGGTCCCACTGGATGTGGCTGCCGAGGCCTGCCGGCAGGCCTCGCACCGTGACCTCGAAGATGCCGCCAAGAGTATCACCCTCTTTGCGCGCCGCCTTGATCTTTTCCTTCATCTGCGCCTCGGCCTCTGCGTCGTAGCAGTTGAGATCCGAGATGTCCGTGCCAAGCTTCGCGCGGTCGACCTTCGCCGGGTCGACCTTGACGCCACCGATGCAGGTGACCTGCGAGACGACCGTGATGCCGAGCGCCTTGAGGAATTCCTTGCAGACGGCGCCGACGGCCACGCGCATCGTCGTCTCGCGCGCACTCGAGCGCTCGAGGATGTCGCGGACGTCCGTGCGGTCGTACTTGCGGATGCCCGTGAAGTCCGCATGGCCCGGGCGCGCCGCCGTGACCTTCTCGCCCGCGGGCTCGCCGAAGGCCGCCATGCGCTCGCCCCAGTTCTGGAAGTCGCGGTTGACGACCTGCAGCGTGATGGGCCCGCCGATCGTCTCATTGAAGCGCACGCCCGAGAGGACATTGACCTTGTCCTTCTCGATCTTCATGCGGCCGCCGCGGCCGTAGCCCTGCTGACGGCGCGCCAGGTCTTTATTGATGGACTCGAGGTCCAGTTTGAGGCCGGCCGGCAGTCCCTCGAGGATAGCCGTCAGGCACGGGCCATGGGACTCGCCCGCAGTCATAAAACGCAATTCACTCATATCCAAACACCTCACGTATTTCAAAAACAATATTGATTACAGTGTAAAGGATACGCGCCTATAAATCAAGGTCTTATTTCAATGGATACCTGTCCTCATTCAAGAGAAGCAACCGTCTCTTCTGCTGCCTCGCCGTCCGCCCTGCCCTTTGCTTCATCCTGTGACCAGGCGTAAGCCGTGACGACGAGCTGGCACTGCAGCATGCCGTCCTTGCCCTGCACTTGTTGCTCGATGCGCGTCTCATGGATGGCGAGCAGCCGCTCCGACTGCTGCAGGCGGCGCAGGAAGTCGAGCACCGAAAAATACGAGCCGCTGCAGGCGATGGCGACGGGCATCTCCTGTACGCCGTCCACCGAGCGCGCCTCAGCCGGCGCGACCTTCTGGAGCTTCACCTGGCTCTGCAGCGCCTTGTGCTGCAAATCCTGCAGGAAGGCTCCCTGCCCGAGCTCCCGCGGCAGCATGCGCTCGGCGCGCCCCTCGCGGTCCGAGAGCTCCTTCTCGTAGGCGGCGAGGTCGCCGTGCACATTCTTGAAATTCATGACGGCGGCCAGGCGAGTACGCAGCTCAACCGCCTTTTTCTCGTACGCCGCCTGCTCCGCGCGCAGCGGCAGGTGCACGAGCGCGCCGTACGCTAGCAGCGCGATGAGGCAAACGGCGATGCTGGCCGCGAGGAAGCGCGTATCCCCACTGCCTAGCCCCATCCGCTCCAATCTCGCCCGGATCCCTTTCATCCGCTCATCCTCCTCTCCGTCAATCCATCACAGACTAGATGCCGACGCTGATGCGGAAGGCAATGCTGTTCTTTTCCGCATCCTTCCCTTCCTCCGACGCCTCAAGCACGGGCCCCTGTGGGAAGAAGGCGCGGTCCGCCTCGAAGGACTGCAGGAAAGCGGAGAGCGCGGCGTAACTGAGCGCCGCGCCGCAGAGCTCCACCTTCTTGTCGGAGCGCAGCAGGATGGACCTGAGCCAGACGCCTTCCGTCTGGAGCTCCGGCCGCCCGAGGTGGACCATCACGCTGTACCACGGCACGGCCGCTCCCATGACGGCGGCGGCCTTGGCATCGCGCGCGCGGATCTTCTGCTGGAGCCGCCCCGTCAGCTGCATGACCTTCTCCTCGCGCTGCAGCACGAGGAATGCCTGCTCTTCCTGCTGGTAATCGCGCTTCGCCTCGAGATAGGCGCGCATGTCAAAGAACGCCGTGGCAAACAGCACGAAAAACGTCACGGTGCAGCAGAGCGCGGCCAGCCGGCGGCAGCGCAGCCGGCGCCCCTGCACTGCACTGCCCCAGAGCCGCAAGCCATCTTCTTGAAGGACGGACTTCGCTGCCGCGATGGCCGGCATGAACGCGCGCTGCGCCTCCGTGAGCACCAGGCCCTGCCCGTCCCATGAAGCTGTCATCGCCGCCGCTGTCCCCGGCGGCAGGGCCGTGATGCCGCGCAGCGAGAGCCCCTGCTCGCGGAAATCCTCGGCCAGCCTTGCAAGCAAATCCCGCTCCGCTGCGGCGAGCACGACGCGGCCCGCACCCTCGCGCTGGCAGGCCATCGCATACGCATCAGCCTCAAGCCCCTCATCCGTCAGCCGCGCGTCGAGCTCCCAATGCGCCGCTTCGCGCCACTCTGCCGCCTCCATATGGGGCGGCAGCTCCGTCTCGTAGAAGCAGACCTGCTCCGCGGGCAGGCAGACGGCAAAGTCGAGCTCGTACCAGCCCTCGCGCTGCGCGCGCATCGCGGCCGCCTCTGCAAGCGTCAGGCCGCCGTCCAACCGCTCCACCGCCGTGCGCACGAGCACCAGCGTGCCATGCTCCGCGAGCAGCTCGGCGAAGAGGACCTTCCCGTCTCCCCTCTCCGATGGGATATGGACTATACCGATGACGCGCCTGCGCTCCTCCCAGAGCCAGCTGCCGCCCATGAGTCCGCCACTCCATCTCTGCTCAAATCTCTGGCGCAGCTTGCTGAGGCTTTCCAGCAACCGGCCTTGCGCTTCAGCGGCTCCTTCCCTTCCAGACATAAGCATCCCCTTTCCGTTCCAAGAGTCCCCGCGCGATCTTGTGGCGCTGCCAATCATCGCGCTCCTGTTCGCGTGCCACAGCGACGACCCAGTACGAGCCCCGCTTCTCTGCCACAACGGCCTGCACGATGAGCACGCCTTTCTCGCTCTGGACCTCGTGCGGCGCCACGAGGGTCGCGCCGTCCGCCAGCAGCGCAGGATCCGCCACAGCGCGCCTCACCGCCTCCTGCAACGTCTCTTCCGCCGCGAGGCGCAGGTTCACCTCGTGCTCGTACGAAGCCGTCATCTTCCGGCTGCTATAAGCCGTGTAGCAGACCGCCGTGCCGAGCATCATGACGACCACCGTCAAGAGCATGGCCCAGACAGCGGCCGAGCCTCGTTCCCGCTCCATTCCCAGACCTCCCCTCAGTCGCTTCCATCGCTTCTATCGCTTCCGCCACATCAGTCACTGCGCTCCGGGCCGTAGACCGCGACCGCGAGCGTGTAGCTGTGCCCCGTCACCTTGCTCCTGCCCGTCAGCCGTATCTCTTGCAGCCGCGGCGCGAGCTCTGTACACGAGAATTCCGTGATATCGACGCCCGCTAGCGAATTGTTGCCCGTCAGCGGCCACGTCGCATCGCGCCAGACGAGCTTGTCCACCTTGTTCACACGATGAACCCAGTACTGCACTTGGAACGTGCCAGTAAGCGACTCATCCGGCGAGCAGTACTGATAGAAGATGATGCTCGGCCTGCCATTGTGGCGCTGGCTGCGCACCCGGTACGAGATCCGCGCCTCGTCGGCCACCTGGCGCATGGCCATCTGGACCTCCTGATGCAGCTCGCTGTCCGCGATGAGGAAAAAGGCAGCGCGGAAGACCATGACCACCATGGCCCCCATCGCTGCCAGAAGGAAGACGAGAACGGGCAGGGAGACGAGCATGTCGAGCAGGACGGTGCCCGCTTCTCTACTGCCCTTCATATACCCCTACCCTCCTCTGATACACTTGCTGATGCTGCCGCCCGCCGTGCTGCCACGCGACGGTCACAGCCGCTCGGTAAGCGCCTGCCTGCTCCATCCGCTGGATGTCCGTGCGGAGCAGGAAGTCGCCACCTCCGGAAACATCCGATGCTTCCGGTGAGAAAGCCACGTGCTCCTGCCGCACGGATGCCCCTTCTGCCAGTGTCCCCGAAGCAGCCCGGTACTCAAGATACGCGAACTCCGACTCCGCAAGAAACGTGGCCGCCGCCTCGAAGCGGGTCTGCGCCTCCATGCGCAGCCCTTGGCGGTAGAGCAGCAGGGCGCTCGCCATCAGGACGAGCACCGCCGCGAGCACGAGCGTCTCGAGCAGCAGGAACCCCTTCTCACCGTCTTTCATCGCCATTCCCTCCTATCACCGCCTCTCCACACGCGCACGGCCGCCCGCACTCAGGATGATCCTGCGCAACGACTGTGGCGCCTCCGTCCAGAAGAGCACCATCGTGCACGGTGTCATCAAGATGCCCTCGTCGCCAAACGCCAACGCAGGGCCATCCATGTCCCCCGTCACGAAGCGCCCCTTGAGCTCGATGCCCGGCAGAAAATCGTGGCTCCCCTGCCGGGCCGAGCCCGCCAGCATCGTGTAGCCCGTGCGGCGGAAGCGCATCTGCGCCTGACGCCACGACGGCAGCTGCTGCTCTGCCTTGCCCTTCATGCTCTTGGGCCAGACCTGCGTCGTGCGCGAGATCTCGCGCACATAGCGGATGTCACTCAAGAGGCACTGCATCTCGTACTCCAGAGCCGCCTCACGGTAGATTGCCAGCGCACATGGCAGAGCCGCCATAGAAAGGACTGCGAGGACAGCGCAGGCGACGATGACCTCCAAGAGCAGCGAACCTTGCTCTTTCATAGCAGCACCTCATAGGCCGACCAGAAAGCCGCACCGCTGATGTAACTGAGGTACGCTCCCGCCGACAGGAACGGCCCGAAGGCCAGCCGGTCCCGGCGGCCCAGCCGCCCCGTGCCGAGCAGCACGAGCGCCAGACACGCGCCGAGCGCAAAGGACAGCGCGAGCGCCAAAAGTGTCCCCTGCCAGCCGAGCCAGATGCCGAAGGCCGCCGCATACTTGACGTCGCCGAGCCCGATGCCGCCGCGCGACAGCGTGCGCAGGGCAAAGAGCAAGGCCGCGCCGAGCAGCGCGCCGAGAAGTGCGTCCTGTGCCTCCCCCGTGAGCCCGGCCATCATGAGGCCGAGTCCTGCCAGGTAGAGATTGCCCTTGTCCGGCAGCAGCCCCGTCCGGAAGTCGATGACCGCCATGACGAGCAGGAGCACGCAAAACAGGCCACCCCGGACGAGTTCGAGATGGTCCAGGTCAGCCATTGACAGGCCAAAAAGCATCAGGACGAGCAGCAGCACGATGATGATGCGCGCCCGCAAGGGCAGATAGCCAACCATGGCTCAGCCACCATTACCCGATTCCGGTTTTGGGGGTGTTTCCTCTGCAGTCTTCTTCTCTTTGGTGAACGCACCGATGGCATTGCCATTGCAGAGTGCCCGCCTGTTATCCTTATCGATCGTATACGCAGCCGCTTCGAGCTTCACGGATTCGCCATTCACATAACATTGCCCCGTCGGCGGCTTGATATCCGTGGACTGCAGATAATCCTTCAGATCCGCAATCTTCTCCGGCGCTTTTCCATTATCGATCTCATAGACGGCAATCGCTGTATTCAGTGTAGACAAGTCGGATTGTATCCTGGCCGTATTGGCCGAGGCGATGGCAGAAGTGAATTTCGGTACGGCAATCAATGCGAGGATTGCCACGATGCCCACGGCAATCAGCATGCCAATCAAGGTGAAACCTGCTTCATTCTGTCGAGTCTGCATGAAAGAATCCTCCTCTCGAATCAAAGAACTTGGCCCCGCGTTCCGGAGCCGATACGGTTTACATGTCTTCCGTATCTCAATCCAATCTGTCCACATCCAGCGGATGTTTATTAGTTTCTCCGTGCACCCTCTTAAATCCTGCCAATCTTTAAAATATTTTTATTATTCTAAATAAGAATTCTTAAAAAAGAGCGCCCTCTCTGGAAGGATAATTCCATGAGAGGGCGCTCTTGCGTCCATCAATACCAATGCGTGAAGCCCAGTGAGAAGCCAACGCCGTTGTAGCCCGGGTTGTGGGTGCTCATGCCATTCGACGAATGGTGGAAGAGGTAGGCGAGGCTCAGCGCGTCGCGGTCGGTGTAATGATACGTGAGACGCGGGCCGATGCGCCAGAGGAAGCCGTAGGCGCGGCCGTTGCCCGGATGGGCGTGGTTGTAGGCGAGCAGGCTGCCTGAGCCGTCAATGGAGCCGTCGAGCTTGCCCGAGATGTGCTTCGTCCAGCGCATCATGTAGGACGGGCCGAAGCCGACGGCCTCGGCATCACGCCAGATGTCGTCCTCCGTCGTGCTGCCCGTCGCGCGCTCGAACGTCAGGCCGTAATGCAGCGAGAGCGCGCCGAGCTCCTTGTACTGGCGGTAGACATGCACGTTGTAGAGATCGACATCGCGCTTCGCGAAGAAGCGGCCCTCGAGGTACTCGAGCTGCACCTCGATGTTCTTGCGCTTCTCTGCTTTCTTGGCCGCGGGCTCCGCCGCCGTCGGCACAGTCTTTGCGGACGGCGCCTTGGCGGTCTCTGTCTCAGCTGCCTTGACCGGCTCGACATGGAGTCCCTGCGGCTGCTGTGCCTCTGCCTTGCCTGCCTCCTGCTGCGTCGCCTGCCCTGCGCTCTCTGCCGTCTGGCTTGCCGCGGCAGCCACAGGCGCAGCGGCCATAGCCGTCGTCTGCCAGGTGAGCAGGCCGAGTGCCGCTATCGGCAGAGCGAGCAGCGTCCGGCTCCACTTCGACGCGTCCGATTGCTTCTGTTGCTTCTGTGCGGCATGTACTGTATCGTGTGTATCGTGTTTCTTAGCCATGATGATGCGCCATCCTTTTCTGAAATCCCTGCTACCTTCGAGCGGTCCGCAGTCCTTGCGTCTCACTACGTTCTGTGGATCTTGAATCTTTCCTTATTCTATCACAGATGCGACCACCTCTCAATTCTTCTCTCGATTCTTCGGCTCTTCAGCGCTCAGCGTCGGCCGCGCGCCGGTAGCGCCGCATGCGCCAGCAGAAGAGCATGGCGCCGAGGCTCAGGAAGACGGCCGTGAGCACAGCGAACGCCTGATAGTCGCCGGCAAGGCGCGGCGAATGGCCCGCGAGGAAGAGCTCGCGCACGGTGTTCGAGAACCACGAGAGCGGGAACGCCTCGGCGACTCTCTGCAGCCAGGCCGGCATCGACTCCTGCGGCCAGGTGTAGCCTGACAGGATGAACGCCGGCACCGGGTACATGATGATGGCCCGCACGAACTCCATCTCACACGGGAAGATGGCCGAGGCGAAGATGCCAAAGCTCATCGCCGCGACGATAAAGGCAGCGGCCAAACCGAGCAGTGTGCCAAGAGGCGCCTTCAGCGGTATCGCGAAGACGTACTGCACGAGCACGGTGACGAGCAGGTACGAGAGCATGGCGAGCGCGAAGTAGAGCACGAGCTTGGCGACGAGCAGCAGCCAGGAGGCCCCCTGCCAGTCGCCCGCGCCCGCGCGCAACTGCTCGTACTCGCCGCAGATCGCCGCGCCGACGGCGAAGAGGATGCCCTGCTGGAACGCGACCATCGCGAGGCCGAGCAGGAAGAAGAACATGTAGCCCTGCGTCGTGTTGTAGAGCACGCGCAGATGCGCGTGGACCGGCGAGATCATGTTCTGCAGGAGCTCCTCATCGCCGCCCGTGCGCAGGGCCGTGCGCTCTGCGGCGAAGCGGTCCGAGAAGTCCGCGAGGATGTCCTGCATGGCCGAACTCGTGATGTTCGTCAGGATGATGTTTGCGCCGTTGGCCATGTAGAGCACCTCGGCGCTCTGCCCCGTCTTGACCTTGCGCGAGAAGTCCGCCGGGATCTCGATGGCCGCATACGCCTGCTTCTGGCGCAGTGCCTCGCGCATATCCTCCTCGCTGTCGACGAAGAGGACGGCGCGCATGCTGTCGCTGCTCTCGATGTCGCGGACGAGCTCGCGCGAGAAATGCGAGTCCTCCGCATCGTAGACGACGCACGGCACGTCCTTGACGATGTTCGGCACGTAGAGCAGGCCGAAGACGATGAGGTAGGCCACGGCCGCGCCGAACAGGAAGACGAGGCGGCGCGGGTCGTGCAGGGCCATGAGGAATTCACGCCGGATGGCCAAGAGCAGATCCTTCATGCGGACCCCTCCTCTCCGGTCCAGAAGTGATGCTTGCGCCGCAGGTAGAAGAGCAGCGAGGCCACGAGCTGGCGGCCGAGGCCGCCCAAGAGCATGACCAGGCAGTTCTTGTAGAGCGCGGGCGCCGTGCCGCTCAGCAGGATGTCGCGCAGCGTGTCGCCGCCGTACGTCATCGGCATCAGCATGCCGAGCATTGAAGCGATGTCACTCATGTCGAAGTTCGGCCACGAGAGACCGCTGTAGAGCAGCCCCGGCATGATGTAGACCATCGGGGCCTGCAGTGAGAGCACGCGCGTCGGGCAGCAGGCCGAGAAGACGTGCAGGACGCTGCTGACGAAGAAGATGAAGGCAGCGCCTAAAAGCACGGCCTCCGCCCAGTTGCCGCGCATCGGCACGGCAAAGCCGTAGATGACGACGAGGAGCGCGAGCACATAGGCTGTGAGCGCAAAGCACCAGTACGGCAGACTCTTGCCGAGCAGGATCAGGAAGGCATTCCGATCGGCGAAGCGGCGGCGGAAGAGCTCCGTGACGAGCGCAGGCGCGAGCGAGAGCATGATGCCGATCTGCAGGCCGTTCATCATGAGGCCCGAGAGCATAAAGGACGCGTAGCCGTTGGCCGGGTTGCCTAGGATGCGCACGCCCATGCGCACGGGATAGACGGATACGATGGCGTCATCCGGCAGCAGGCCCTGGCTTTCGAGCAGCTGCTGGCCCGCCGCCACGGAGAACGAGCGGCTGACTTCCTGCGAGGCGCTGATGGCCGCATTGCCGAACATGTTGTTCGACGAGTCGACCATCAGCATGAAGTCCGTGCCCTGCCCCGACTTGAGCTCCTTGTCGAAATCCTTCGGGATGGACAGAGCCACGCGCGCCTCGCCCGCATGGATGGCATCGAGCATCTCCTCCTCTGTGTCGACCTGCGCGACGAAGTCGAAGCGGTCCGCATCCGTGTAGGCCTGAATGAGCGAGCGGCTCGTCGCCGACTGGTCCTCGTCCCAGACGACCATCGGGATGTGGTTGACGACGTTCTCCTGATAGACGAAGCCGAAGAGCACGGCAAAGCCGAGCGGCACGATGAAGGGCACGAGCGCCACGGGCGGCCTGCCCTTCACGAGGTACCAGAACTCATCGGCCGCGACTTCATAGATCGTGCGCAGCGCCGCGAGCAGCCGTGTCATGACGCATTACCGGCCAGGCGGAAGCGCATGCCCGGGCGCAGGACTTCGGAGTCGACCTGTACCTTGACATTGAAGCTGACGATATCCGTCTCATCGCCGCGCTCGCTCGTCGCGCGCTGGGTCGCGAATTCCGCTTTCTTGCTGATATCCGTGATGGTGCCCGTGACCTCCGTCTTGTCATCGCGGCCGATGAGCTTCACCTGCTGGCCGACGGCGTACTTCGAGAGCTCCGTCTCCGGCACCTTGATGTCGACCCAGTTGTCCGTCGGGTCCTGCACCGCGACGAGCGGCGTGCCGTTCGAGATCATCGAGCCTTCCTCGATGTACTTCTCCGTGATGACGCCGTCGAACGGCGCGCGGATCTCCGTCTCGTCGAGTGATACCTCGATGTTCTGCAGCGTGGCCTCCGCCTGCTCCAGCTTCATCGCCATCGCCTGCTCATTGGCCCGCGAAGCGTCCGTCTGCAGCGTGCCGGCCTGTGCCTGGTTGACCGCCGCCTGCGCCTGCGCGTAGGTGGCCTGCGCCGTCTGGTACTTCGTGTCGTACTGGTCGAACGTCTGACGCGAGACGGCGCCCTGCGCGAGGAGTTCCGCATAGCGGTCGTGGTCGGCCTGCGAGAGCGCGAGGTCAGCCCGCGCCTTGTCCGCCGTGGCCTGCGCCTGCGAGACGGCCGACGAAGTCGTGCCCGACTCCATGTTCGTCGTCACGAACGCCTGTGCCTGCTGGGCGCGCAGGGCGCGGATGCTGGCCTCAGCCTCAGCCTTCTGGGCCTCGAGGCTGCGCTTGTCGATGCGCGCGATGACCTGCCCTTCCTTGACCGTATCGCCCTCCTTGACGTAGAGCGCGACGACGCGCCCCGCGATCTTTGAGTTGACGTCGATCTCCTTCGCATCCGCGCGGCCCCATGTCGTCTTGTCGGCATCGGCCGTCCTGCCGCATCCCGTGCAGATGAGCAGCGTCATCAGCACGGCCAGGCAGAGCGCCAAGATGCGCTCCCATTTCCCTATCCTCATCATCTTCTCGTTTCTCATGTTCCTCACCTCAATTTGTTTATCCCTTATTATTTGAACATGTTCAAATAATGGCATGCGTCAGCCCATGATTTGGGCGCATGCGCATGGCGCCGCGCTTTCTTGCTGCGCCGGCTCAGATGGCCAGCGGCATCTCGACGAGTTCCTGTGCGATGTGCTGCCAGAGCTCCTCACGGCCGCGCATGCGGTCCATCGTCGCCCGGATCTCTTCTTCTGGGACGCTCATAAGGCGCAGCGTGCCGCGGATGACCTCCGCGCGCGTCCGCTCGTCGTCCATCTCGTGCTCGAAGTAGAGCGCCGTGATGCTCGCGCCCATCGCGCCCTTGATCAGCAGGTTCTTCTGGCGGTACTCCTCATCCGTGAAGCGCGTGCCGAACAGCCGCTTGGCAAACGAGGCGAACAGGTCGACGAACTTCTCGAAGATGACCGGCGAGCGGTAGCACTCGAAGTAGATCTCGCGGATGCGCGGGTCGTCCTGCATCTTCTTGAGCTCCACCTCGCAGAGCACGGCGAACTTGAACGCGGCTGTCTCCCCCTCACAGCACGTGTCAATCTTCTCGATGCACTGGTGGATGATGGACTCGAGCATCTCCGCGAAGATGGCTTCCTTGTTCTTGAAGAAGTAGTAGATGCTGCCCGTCAATACGCCCGACCGCTCCACGATGCCGCGGATCGTCGTCTTCTTGTATCCCTGCTCGATCAGCAGTTCCTTGGCACTTTCCAGCACGCGCTGCCGGATTTCCTGTGTGTGTTGTTTCATCTCATATTTCCCCCTGATTCTTTTTAAGTTGAACATGTTCAACTCTTTTATTTACAATTTAATTATACGGAAAAGGCTTTCTAACGTCAAGAGAAAATCACTCTGATGTCCAAGATGCGCACACAAAAAGGCCGCCCTCTCGTGGGGCGGCCTCTTGGCAGAGCCGTTATGCTCGATGTTATTTCTCGTCCAGCAGCTCGACGAGCTCGTCGTAGTCCTGCTTGAGCTTGTCGTATTCATCGGCGAGCTGCAACGCTGTGAGCACGGCAATCTTCGTGCCGTCAAAGCTCTTGACGCTGCCCGCCATCTTCTTCATCAGGTGATCCACGCCGGCCGCCAGCTTCTTGAGGCGCGCGGGGTCATCCGTCCGCAGCGGATAGCTCTCGCCGAAAATCTCGACGACGACGCGCTGAGGCGCCTTTGGGTCCACATCAGCCATCTGATGCACCTCCGTCCTACTCTCTCAACAATGCCTCAAAATGACTCAGGCGCGAAGCTCGGCATCAAAGTGCTTCTCGACAGCCTGGAGGATGTTCTTAAAGGCTGCATCGGCCTCATCATCCGTCAGCGTCTTGTCCTTCGACTGGAACTGCAGGTTGAAGGCCAGGCTCTTCTTGCCCTTCGCGACGTGCTCGCCCGTGTAGACGTCGAACAGCGTGACACCCTTGAAGTGCTTGCCGCCGTTCTTCGCGATGACGCGCTCGATGTCAGCCGAGGCGACGCTCTCATCGACGACGATGGCGAGGTCGCGCGCCGTCGCCGGGTACTTCGGCAGCGACTCGAAGTGGAAGCTCTTGCCCGTGTACTTCATGAGCACCTCGAGGTCCATCTCGAAGAGGTAGACCTTCTGCTTGATGCCGAAGTTCACGGCAGCCTGCGGGTGAAGCTCGCCGACGGCGGCGATGACCTCGCGGCCCTTCTTGAAGAGCGCCGTCTTGCCCGGGTGCATGGCGAAGTGCTCGCCGGCCTCGACCGTGTACTTCGAGATGCCGAGCACGCGGAAGAGCTCCTCGACGATGCCCTTCATGTCGAAGAAGTCGACCATCTCATTTCCCTGGTTCCAGCCGACTTCCTCGCGGCGACCCGTGATGAGACCGGCGACCATCAGGCGCTCCTCCGGCAGCTCCGTCAGCGGCAGCGCGTGCGGCAGGAATACCGGCGCGACGTCGAAGAGCTTGATGTCGTTGTTCTTGCGCGAGAAGTTGCGCACGGCGTTCTCCATGATGGAGGTCAAGAGGCACGTGCGGACGAGCGGCGCCTCATCCGTCAGCGGATTGAGGATGGGGATGGCCTGGCGGAGCGGCGAGTCAGCCGGCACGAGCAGCTTGTCGAAGAGGTCCGTGCTCGTGAAGGCGAACGAGAGCTCCTCCGTCATGCCGAGGCTTGCGAGCGTGTGCTTGATCTTATCGACAAAGTTCTGCTTCGCGCTCTGCTTACCCTGGACCATGCGGCCAAACGGCGTCGTGCTCGCGATCTTGTCGAAGCCGTAGATGCGCGCGACTTCCTCCGAGAGGTCCTCCATGTAGGTGCAGTCATTGCGCCACGACGGCACGGTGACATGGTAGGTTTCCTCGCCCTTCGCCTCGACCGTGAAGCCGAGCTCCGTGAGGATCTTGACCATCTCCTCGCCCGGGATCTCCGTGCCGAGGCGGCGGTTGATCTCGTCCGTCGTGTAGTCGATCGTCACCGGCTGCTTCGGCTCCGGATAGCAGTCGACGATGCCCTGCGTGACCGTGCAGGCGCCCATGTCCTGCAGCAGTTGGCAGGCGCGATCGAGCGCGCGCGGCGTGTTCGTCACGTCGACGCCGCGCTCGAAGCGGCCCGAGGCCTCCGAGTGCAGGCCGCAGGCGCGCGCCGTGCGGCGGATGCTCGGGCCGTTGAACGAAGCGGCTTCGAGCACGACCGTCGTCGTCTTCTCCGTGACCTCGGTCTCGAGGCCGCCCATGATACCCGCGAGGCCGGCCGGATGCTCGGCATCGGCGATGACGAGCTCCGTGCCCTTCGCGAGGCGCGAGCTGTCGTCGAGCGTGTGGAGGTTCTCGCCCTCTTTAGCGAGGCGGGCCGTCAGCGTGTGGCCCGTGATCTCATCGTAGTCGTAGGCGTGCATCGGCTGGCCGAGCTCGATCATGACGAAGTTCGTCACGTCGACGACGTTGTTGATGGCGCGGATGCCGGCACCCTCGAGGCGCTGCTGCATCCACTCAGGCGACGGGCCAATCTTGACGTTCTTGATGACGCGCGTGCTGAAGCGGTCGCAGAGGTCGCGCGCCTCGATGCCGATGGAGATCATGTCGGCAGCCTTGGCCGCATCGTCCTCGTTGCAGGCGATGGCCGGCCACTTCGGCTTGTTGCCCGTCAGCACCGCGATCTCGCGCACGAGGCCGAGGACGCTGAAGCAGTCGCCGCGGTTCGCCGTGAGCTCGAACTCGAGCACGACGTCGTCGAGGCCGAGCACGTCCTTGGCCGGCACGCCGACCGGCGTGTCCGCCGGCAGGATGTAGATGCCGTCCTTCTCCTCCTCCGTCAGCTTCGTGAGGTCGAGGTGGAGCTCACCGGCCGAGCAGAGCATGCCGTTCGACGGCAGGCCGCGCAGCTTGCCCTTCTTGATGTGGAGGCCGTTCGGCAGATGCGCGCCGACCATCGCGACCGGCACGACCTGGCCCTCAGCCACATTCTGTGCGCCCGTGATGATCTGGATGAGCTCCTTCTCGCCGACGTTCATCTGGCAGATCTGGAGGTGATCCGAGTCCGGGTGTTTCTCGAGCCTCTCGATGCGGCCCGTGACGACCTTGTCGAGGCCCTCGTCCGCGCGGATGACGTTCTCGACCGGCACGCCAGCCATCGTGAAGCGGTCAGCCAGCTCCTCTGCCGACCAGTCAAAATCAATATAGTCCTTCAACCACTTAATGGAAACTTGCATTGTCAATCTCCTCTCTCAGAACTGGCGCAGGAAGCGCATGTCGTTGTCGTAGAACAGGCGCAGATCGTCGACGCCGTACGAGAGCATCGCGATGCGCTCCACGCCCATGCCGAAGGCGAAGCCCGAGACCTTCTTCGGGTCGTAGCCGCTCATCTCCAGCACATGCGGATGGACCATGCCAGCGCCGAGGATCTCGAGCCAGCCCGTGCCCTTGCAGACCTTGCAGCCCTTGCCGTGGCACATGACGCAGGAGATATCGACCTCCGTCGACGGCTCCGTGAACGGGAAGAAGCTCGGGCGCAGGCGGACCTTGACGTCCTCGCTGAAGATCTGGCGCAGGAAGAGCTCGAGCGTGCCCTTGAGGTCGGCAAACGTGATGCCCTCGTCGATGACGAGGCCCTCGACCTGCGTGAACATCGGCGAGTGCGTCGCATCGTACTCATCGCGGCGATAGACGCGGCCCGGCGCGATCATGCGGATTGGCGCGTTCGGCTCATTCTTCTGCATCGTGCGCGCCTGTACCGGCGAGGTCTGCGAGCGCATGAGGATGTCCTCCGTGATGTAGAACGAGTCCTGCATGTCGCGGGCCGGATGGTCCTTCGGCAGATTGAGTGCCTCGAAGTTGTAGTAGTCCTTCTCGATCTCCGGGCCTTCCTCGACGGAGAAGCCCATGCGGAAGAAGATGTCCTTGATGCGCTCGAGCGTCAGCGTCAGCGGGTGCAGATGGCCGAGCGGCTGCTGGCGGCCCGGCAGCGTGACGTCGATCTTCTCGCGCTCGAGGCGTGCCTGCATCTCGCGCGCCTTGAGCTCCTCATTCTTCTGCTGGATGAGAGCAGCGATCTCCGCCTTCGCCTCGTTGACGATCTTGCCGACCTTCGGCCGGTCTTCCTTTGCCAGCGCTCCCATGCCGCGCAAGATGGTCGTGAACTCGCCCTTCTTGCCGAGGAACTTGACGCGGATATCGTCGAGCTCCGAGAGATTCCCTGCAGCGTTCTTGATTGCCTCGGCAGCCTGTGCCTTCAGCTGTTCAATCTTGTCCTCCATACTGACCTCCTAGAAAATAAAAAACCTCCGCCCCCGAAAACGAGGGGCGAAGGTAGGATTCGCGGTACCACCCTGATTTGTAGCTTCGTTTGGCTCTAACGCAGCCCTGCGTCCGCCATTTCCTGCGGAGACTCCGAAGCGAACATTCACCTGCTTGCACCATCCCGCTCCCAGTCCAGGCGGGACTCCCTGCCGATGCAGCCTCAGGCTACTCTTCTTCATCATCGTCATGATATCTAAATATAACACAACGACAACGAAAAAGCAAATGACAGGGTCAGCTCTGCGGCGGCTGCGGCTGTTCTGAGGAGCTCTCGCCCTTTCCCTGAACATCCGCTGCCACGGGTGCTGCAGTTTCAGTCTTGGCTTCCTTGGCTTCCGAAGACGCTGCAGGCTTTGAAGACGCGGAAGGCTCCGAGAGGAACGCGAGCTCCTTTGCCTTCTCGGCATCGGCTTTGGCGTCCTTCTCCTCGTCGGCGAGCAGTTTCTGCTCGGCCGACTCGACTTCCTGCGTCTCGCTCTTGTCGCCCTCGAGGATCTTCATGAACTCGTCGCCCGTGATGGTCTCCTTCTCGTAGAGGTAGGAGGCGAGCGCGTCGAGCTTGTCCATATGGGCCTTCAAGAGGGCGATGGCCTTCTCGTGCTGCTTGCGCACGAGCTCGACGACCTTCTTGTCGATTTGCTGCTGCGTGGCCGCCGAGCAGGTCAGGCTCGTGTCGCCGCCGAGGTAGCGGTTGTTGACCGTCTCCATCGCGACCATGTCGAACTCGTCACTCATGCCGTAGCGCGTGATCATCGCGCGCGCGAGCTTCGTCGCCTGCTCGATATCGTTCGAGGCGCCCGTGCTGACGAGGCCGAACTTGACCTCCTCGGCGGCACGGCCGGCCGTGAACGTCGCGATCTTGTTCTCGAGCTCTTCGCGCGAGAGGATGTACTTATCCTGCTGCTCGACCTGCATCGTGTAGCCGAGCGCGCCCGACGTGCGCGGGATGATCGTGATCTTCTGGACCGGCGCGGAGTGCGACTGCAGCGCCGCGACGAGCGCATGGCCGATCTCGTGGTAGGCGACCGTGCGCTTCTCGGCATCCGAGAGGATGGCGTTCTTCTTCTGGTAGCCGGCGATGACGACTTCGATGCTCTCCTCGAGGTCGGCCTCCGTCACCTCGCTGCGGCCCGAGCGCACGGCGCGCAGCGCGCCCTCGTTGATGATGTTGGCGAGCTCAGCGCCCGAGGCGCCGGCCGCCATGCGCGCGATCGTGTGGAAGTTGACGTCGTCCGCGAGGCGGACCTTCTTGGCGTGGACCTTGAGGATGTCCTCGCGGCCCTTGAGGTCCGGCAGCTCGACCGGCACGCGGCGGTCAAAGCGGCCCGGGCGCAGGAGCGCCGGGTCGAGAGAATCCGGGCGGTTCGTCGCCGCGAGGATGATGACGCCCGTATTGCCCTCGAAGCCGTCCATCTCGGTCAGCAGCTGGTTGAGCGTCTGTTCGCGCTCGTCGTTGCCCATGGCCGCGCCCGTGCGCTTCTGGCCGATCGCATCGATCTCATCGATGAAGACGATGCACGGCGCCTTCTCTTTCGCCTGCTTGAAGAGGTCGCGGACCTTCGAGGCACCCATGCCGACGAACATCTCGACGAATTCCGAGCCGGCAATCGAGAAGAACGGCACATTGGCCTCACCGGCGACGGCCTTCGCGAGCATCGTCTTGCCGGTGCCCGGCGGGCCGACGAGCAGCACGCCCTTCGGCATCGAGGCGCCGATGCTCGTGTACTTTGAGGGATTGTGCAGATAGTCGACAATCTCAGAGAGGTTCTCCTTGGCCTCATCCTCGCCGGCCACATCGCTGAAGTGGATGCCCTCCGACGACGGCACGTAGATCTTCGCCTGATTGCCCGAGCCGCCGAACATCATCGAGTTGCCGCCCGCCCGGTCCATAATCTTGCGGCTCATGTACTGGCCGATGGCGAAGAAGATCAAGAGCGGCAGGATCCAGGCGAGGAAGAAGCTCATGAGCGGCGAGGTCTCCTCCTTGATGTCCTGCGTGAAGGTCGCGCCCGACTCCATCAAGCGCTGCGCGAGCGTCGGGTCATTCATGATGCCCGTCTTGTACTTCTTGTGGTCGTCCTTGACCGTGTAGAGGATCTGGTTCGACTGGATCTCCACGTGGTCGACCGTCTTGTCGTCGATGGACTGCATGAACGTGCTGTAGTCGACCGGCACGATCTGTGCCTGCTCCATGTAAGGCCTTGCCATCTCATTGAACAGCAGGATGAGCGCCAGCACGACGATATAGTAAAAGGCCATCGGCTTCTTTGGCGATTTGACTTCTTTCATAGGGTTCACCTCCGGATAGCGAAAAAGCCCCCGCAGCCTCGCGCGGGGGCACAATCATGCTCGTACATAAAGTGTCTTGACGACGATGTCCACCTCGTGGACGATCATGCCCGTCATGAACTCGACATGGCTCGTGACTTTCTCCTGTGCCTGCTTCAGAAGCGTCGGGATGTGGTTGCCATACGTCAGCACCACATTGCAGGAGATGCGCAGGCCCTGGTCCTCGTCACCGGCGAAGAGGTGCTTGACCTCGATGTCGCTGACCTTGCTGAACGGGCCCTCATTGAGGATGACGTGGCGCACGATGCCCTTGATGGCCGAGTCGTCGATGACGAGCTTGCCGTAATAGCTGAAGACCGGCCGCACGATGGACTTCTCGCCGAGGCGGCGGCGCCTTGTCGACGAGCGCTTGAAGAACGACTGCAGCGGGTCGATGAGGTAGCCGGAGAAATGCGGCTTGAGCTCGATCGTCGGCACAGGGATGATGTGCTTGCCCTGCTTGACGCGGTAGAAACGCGCCTTCTCCATCTCCGACCGCGTCGCGATGTCCTCGATGCGGATGATCTTCGCGATGGGCGGCAGGTGCAGCGCCCTCGTGATCTTCTGGACCATGTTCTCCGACGTGCCGAGGATCAGGATGCGGTGCGGCTGCGATTTCTCGATTGCCTTGCGCACCTCCTCAGCATGGCCCGGCAGGATGAAGATGGCCCGCCGGACGGCCATGATCTTGCTCTGCTCCTTCTTGGCCGAATGACCCGCCAAGATTTTGCCATCCTTGATGAGGATGCCATCGTCGATGATGGCATCGGCACCGTTCTTGTGCGCGACAATCAGCGCGCGGTGGCTTTTCCCGGTCCCGCTCGGACCGACTAAGGCAATGACATCCATCTATTCTCTCCTTGCTTTCAGCGTGCTCTCGTGCTTTCAGAGTTTCTGTGTTGGACGGTAGAGCTTCTCCGCCCAGCAGTCGTCGATGGTGAAAACGCCAAGTGCCTGTGGGTAGCGCGTCGCGAAGCCGTGGAAGTCGGACCCGCCCGTCACGAGCAGGTTGTAGCGCTTCGCCATCTCGAGATAGCGCGCTGTATCCTCGGCATCGTGCTGCGGGTAGAAGACCTCGAGGCCCTCGATGCCGCGGCAGCAGAGGTCCTCGACGATCCGATCGTCGCCGATGAGCTTCGGGTGCGCGAGCACGGGCGTGCCGCCGGCCGCCTTGATCAGGGCGATGATGTCCTCGACCTCGAGATGGTAGTGCGGCACATAGGCGGGCTTGCCCTTCATGAGCATCGCCTCGAACGCATCGCGGACCGTCGGGAAGTAGCCCTTCTTGACGAGCACGCGGCCGATGTGCGAGCGGCTGATGGAGCGGCTCGCGCCCGCGATCGTCAGCACCTCCGTCTCGCTGATCTCGTAGCCGAGATTCTGGAGCTTCTCGACCATCTCGCTGAAGCGCGTCCAGCGCGCCTCCGTGACATCGTTGAGCTTGTCGACGAGCTCGCCGTAGTAGATATCGATGTTGTACCCCAAGATGTGGATTTCCCGCGTCGGGTGGTGCGCACTGAACTCAATGCCCGGGATGATGTGGATCCCCCTGGCCGGATACAGGCCATTCTCGTAGAGATGGCTGATCCCCTCCACCGTATCATGGTCCGTGATGGCCATGTACGAGAGGCCGGCCTCCTTCGCCTTTGCCACGAGTTCCTCGGGCGTCAGCTTGCCGTCTGAGTACGTCGTGTGCATATGCAGATCACTTGGCATCCTGATTTCACTCCTAAATCGTACCTGAATCGCCTGAATATCGCCTGAACGATGGGCTCAGCGCGGCTCCACAATGAGCTTGATTGCCGTGCGCTCTTCCCCATCGATCTTGATGTCGGTAAAGGCAGGGATGCAGATGAGATCGACGCCGTGCGGCGCGACGAAGCCGCGGGCAATCGCGACGGCCTTGACGGCCTGATTGAGCGCGCCGGCCCCGATGGCCTGCATCTCCGCACTGCCATTCTCGCGGATCACGCCGGCCAGAGCGCCGGCGACAGAATTCGGATTCGATTTCGCAGAAACTTTCAAGACTTCCATGATGAGCACGACCTCCTTGTCCACCTAATGCTGGAATACGTAAGCGCTATTCATGCTGCTATCTGAGCTATCTAAATTATCACTAGTGTTACTATTCGTCGCCCTGCATGGAATTCCTGCTTTTCGGCTTCATTTTCTCAAAAGCATGTTTGCTCGCTCAGAGCTCGTCTTCCTGCAGCAGCAGGCGCTCGATGGCGCGCGTCTCGTTCGTCGCATCGTCGATTGTGACGACGACGGCCGAGTAGACGCAGGGACCGTCGGCGACGTCGAAGCGCACGGGCATGGCCGTCGTGAAGCGCTCGAGGATGAGGTCCGTCTTGACGCCGAGCACGGAGTCGCGCGGGCCGACCATGCCGAGGTCCGTGATGTAGGCCGTGCCGTGCGGCAGCAGGCGCTCGTCAGCCGTCTGCACGTGCGTGTGCGTGCCGACGACGCCGTTGACGCGACCGTCGAGGTAATAGCCCATCGCCGTCTTCTCCGACGTCGTCTCGGCATGGAAGTCGAGGAAGACGATGTCGCACTCATCCCGCATCTCGTGCAGGAGCTCCTCGACCTTCTGGAACGGGCAGTCGAGCGGCGGCATGAAGGCGCGGCCCGAGAGGTTCATGACGCCGATGTTCTTCGCCTTGAATGGATAGCTGCACCAGCCCTTGCCCGGCGTGCCCTCCGGGTAGTTCGCCGGGCGGATCAGGAACGGCTCCTGATCGATGAACTCGAGCACATCGCGCTTATCCCAGACGTGGTTGCCCGAGGTGACGATGTCCGCGCCGCCACGGTAGAGCTCGTCGAGCGACTTGCGCGTGAAGCCCTTGCCGCCCGCGGAGTTCTCCCCGTTGACGATGACGACATCGATATCCTTCTCCTTGCGGAGTCTTGGCGTAATCTTGCAGAATGCCCGTCGGCCCGAGCGGCCGATGACATCCCCTACCAGCATGACTTTCAAGTTTATCCTTCTTTCTATCTCTTTATCAGCGCATCAGCGGTTGTAGACGACGACGCGGTCGTTCTCGCGCAGGCCGACCATGTGCATGCGGAAGCGGAATTCCTGGCGCTGGACCTGGTCGAGCATCTGGTCGAGCAGGTCGCTCTGCACCGTCGCGAAATCCTCCTCGAGCTTCTGCAGCGAGTGCTCGTCGACGAGCAGCGCCTTGCCGAAGTGCTCCGTGAAGAGCCGCGCGATCAATGTGAGCTCGTCGCGCTCAAGCGTCATGACATCGCGCTCGACGTGGAACATGACCGTCTTCTTCTCGACGGAGACTTCCTCGACCCAGATGTTGGCGCCGACCTCTTCGTCGGCGACCACCACGTGGTACGTCTCGATGCTCTCCGAGAGCAGGCGCGCGAACGCGTCGAGCTTAGCCGCGGGGTAATCGCCGCGCACAATGAACTCGAACGTCAGCGTCGAGCGGCGCGGGTCGTACGACAGAGAGCTGATCTCGGGGTAGCAGACGAGCATCGAAGCCAGGAACTGGATGCCCGCCTTCTCCTCCTCTTTGCTGCGCTTTGACTGGAAACCAAACATGATAGTACCCTCTTAACAGACTGAGGGTCCGGGACAAAGCCCGCACCCTCAGTACAGCAGAACCGTTTATTTTGCATAATCGACGACGCGCGTCTCGCGGATGACCGTGGCCTTGATCTGACCCGGGTACTCGAGCTCGTCTTCGATTTTCTTGACAATGTTATGGGCGAGTGCTGCGGCCTCCGCATCGTCAACCTTGTCGGGCTTGACCATGACGCGGATCTCGCGGCCTGCCTGGATGGCAAAGCAGCGCTCAACGCCGTCGAAGGATTCGGCAATCTCTTCGAGGCTCTTCAGGCGCTTGAGATACGACTCAAGACTCTCGCGGCGCGCGCCCGGCCGTGCCGCCGAGACAGCATCTGCTGCCGAGACGAGGACCGACTCGACGCTCGTCGCTTCGACATCACCGTGATGCGAGAGGATCGCGTTGATGACGTCTTTCGACTCACGATACTTGCGGGCGATATCGGCGCCGATGGTCGTATGCGACCCCTCGACCTCGTGGTCGATGGCCTTGCCGATATCGTGGAGCAGGCCGCCGCGCTTCGCGAGCATGACATCACAGCCGAGCTCGGCTGCCATGACACCGGCGAGGTGCGCGACCTCGATGGAATGATTGAGCACGTTCTGGCCGTAGCTCGTGCGGTAGCGCAGGCGGCCGAGCAGTCGGATGAGCTCCGGATGGAGTCCGTGGACACCCGTCTCGAACGTCGCCTGTTCGCCAGCTTCCTTGATGCGCTGGTCGACTTCGCGCTTCGCCTTCTCGACCATCTCCTCGATGCGCGCCGGATGGATGCGGCCATCCTGGATGAGCTTCTCGAGTGCGATGCGCGCGATCTCGCGGCGCACCGGGTCGAAGCCCGACAGGATGACGGCCTCCGGCGTGTCGTCGATGATGAGGTCGATGCCCGTCAGCGTCTCGAGCGTGCGGATGTTGCGGCCCTCACGGCCGATGATACGGCCCTTCATCTCGTCGTTCGGCAGTGCGACGACCGAGACCGTCGTCTCCGCGACATGGTCAGCCGCGCAGCGCTGGATGGCCGTCGAGAGAATCTCGCGGGCCTTCTTGTCCGCCTCGTCCTTCGTCTGCTGCTCGTACTCCTTGATCTTCATGGCCTTCTCGTGCTTGAGTTCTTCCTCCGCCTCAGCCATGAGTGTCGTGCGGGCCTCTTCTGCGGTCAGGCCCGAGATGCGCTCGAGCTCAGCCTTCTGCTGCTCGTGCATCTCATTGACCGCAGCCTGGCTCTTGTCGAGACGCGCTTCCTTGCGCGAGAGGGATTCCTCACGCTTCTCGATGGAATCGAGCTTGCGGTCGAGGTTCTCCTCTTTCTGCACGACGCGCCGCTCCTGGCGCTGGAGCTCCGAACGGCGCTCCTTCGTCTCACGGTCGAGTTCCTGGCGCAGGCGATGGATGTCTTCCTTCGCCTCGAGCAGGGCTTCTTTCTTCTTCGTCTCGCCACGCTGGGCTGCATCATCTACAATTCGTTTTGCTTCCGCTTCCGCCGAGCCGATCTGCGACTCCGCCGTGCGCTTGCGCATGACGTAGCCGATGCCAGCACCGACGAATGCCGCTACTATTACCGCTAATATTATTGTAACGATAATATTCACCCCCCTTTTCGTTTTTTGCTTTCATGCATATTTATATCGGTAGTCTTGACATAAACTATACCTTACTATTCTACTGATTTTTTCCTTTAGTGTCAAGGAATCCTAGAGGTTCCAGAAGGAAGATTTCCCTGTGGCAAAATTGGCACAGTGGCCTTATAATAGACTATGTCAACGGTTCTGAGAAATCAGGCGACAAATCCACGAAAAGAGGGATATCATGTTCCACTGCTCAATCTGCGGGCGCGCGCTCAGCGAGAAGGAGGCCCTTGTGCATCAGGGCAAGGACGGCAAGAAGGAGATCATCTGCTCGGCCTGCTTCGAGAAGGAAGTCGGCATCGACTACGAGACCTTCCGCTACCGCCGCGAGAATGCAAAACAGACGTTCTTCGCCGTGCTCTTCTGCCTCGGCGCCACCGTCTATGCATTCATCGAGAAGGGCTGGCCCTACGGCTTGCTCGGCATCGTGCTGACCATCCTCGTCTACCTCTTCTCCAGCCGCACGGGCAAGCCGAAGACGAAGGAAAAAGAAACGAACCAGAAATGAAAGAGAGCCGTCTCCCGCAAGAGAAACGGCTCTCCTTCGTATCTCGGACACATGGCGGCAGCCTGCCCTATCATAGGCAAACCACAGCTACAATGTCCGTCATGCCTCTCACCGCGCATCACGCGAGCATCATCTTGACGATGTCGCGGCGGCTGACGATGCCGAGCAGGTGCTTCTCATCGTCGAGCACGGGCACGCGCTTGATGTGCTTCTCGTAGAGGATCTTCGCCACCTTGCTGACGTCGTCGTCCGGCTTGACGGAGATGAGCTTCTTCGTCATGAGCTGCTCCGCCGAGATGGCCGCAATCTTGCGAAAGGCATCCTGATACTCGCGCAGGCCCGAGTAGTAGATGACCGCGCCGAGGATGCAGAGCTCGTCCGGCAGCTCCGGCGCGAACTCCTTGCGCACGAGATCGCCCTCGCTGACGATGCCGCAGACCGTGCCGTCATCGTCGACGACCGGCAGCCCCGAGACATCGCGGTCCACGATCGTCTGCGCGATCTCGCGGATGGACGCATCCTTCTTGACCGTAACAACATCCTTCGTCATGATATCCTTCACCAGCATATGAAACACCTCATTTCTGATTCCTTGCAGATTGCGGGGAACACCCCTTTGCTAAAGGATTCGCTATCTTTCGACGATTCCCCTGCCTAGCGCAAAATTTTCTGCCAACGAAAGGCTCCTCCTGCTGCTGTCATCTTGTTTTTTGCTGCTGTTATTCCTATAATGGAAGCAGGATAGTCTGAATACGACAAAGTGGAAGGATGAGCATCATGGAAATCAAGAAATCCTTGCAGAAACGAATCGTCACCGTCCTCGCAGCGGGCATGATCATGATTCCCGGAGCATACGGGCTCGCACCGGCTCCGGTCGCACATGCGGAGTTTGGCTGGGGCAGCATCATCGGTGCGGGCATCCAGGGTGTAGCTGCGCACGCACAGCTCACGGCATTCCTCAAGAAGTACAACGACTCCGAAGAGGGCCGTCAGGAGTTCTTCGAAGAGATGAAGAAGCAGTACGGCGTCAACAATGACGCCTACTACAACAGGAAGATCGACACCATCATGGCGAACCTGACGGCGGCGATTGGTGCGGTCGACCCGACGATCTACGACAAGCCCTACAACTACTTCATCAATCAGGACCAGAGCTTCAACGCCTTCTGCACGATTGGCCATAATATGAGCATCAACACGGGCCTCTTCAGCATCCTGACAAACGACGATGAAATCGCCGTCGTGCTCGGGCATGAGATGGCCCACGGCCAGAAAGACCATCCGGCCAAGGGGGCGCGGCGCAGCCTCAATATGTCGATTCTCGGCGCGGCGACGGGCACAGACCTCGGTGCGATCGTGGCGGGGATCATCAACAACCGCAACATCACGAAGCCGATGGAGCGCGAGGCGGATGCGCTGGCGTTTGAGTACATCACGCATTCCAATTACAACCCGGGCGCTTGTGCCGCGGTCTGGCAGCGCGTCATGGACAAGTCCAAGGGCCAGGAAAACTCGATGCAGCAGTTCTTCTCCGACCATCCGTCGGACGGCGACCGCCGCGACACGTACGTCAAGAAGCTCTATGAGTACAGCAACAAGCACGTGACGGTCAAGGACGGCACGGTCTCGGTCAACGGCAAGAACTTCGTCACGCCGGCAGCGGCTGGCGACATGTCGGCGGCAGAGCGCTCCTACTTCGTCGTCGGCAACCTCGCGGCGGCCTACCACAACGGCCATAACAAAGAGGCAGCTTATGTCGACGGCAAGACGGTCATGCTCGGCGCCCAGCCCATCATGACCTGCACCTACGACGACGAGTCGGCCCAGAAGCTCGCCGACCGCCTCAACAAAATCAAATAACATGCGCAACCAAAAAGCTGCTGCCCGTCGATGCGGACAGTAGCTTTTTTACGCGCGTGCGGCAGACATATCAGTCCTGGCACGGGCAATTCTCTTTATGGAAGTACTTGTTGATGATCTCGACGGCGCAGTAGTCGCCGCACATGGAGCAGGCGCCTTCGTCGGCTGGGTTGCGGGCGCCGCGCTTTTTCTTGGCGAGGTCCGGGTCGATGGCGAGTTCCATCTGGCGGTTCCAGTCGAGGACTTTGCGCGCCTTGGCCATCTCGAGGTCCCACTCGCGTGCGCCCGGTACGCCGCGCACGAGGTCGGCGGCATGGGCGGCGATGCGGCTCGTGATGACGCCCGTATGGACATCCTCGATCGTCGGCAGGGCCAGATGCTCGGCCGGCGTGACGTAGCAGAGGAAGTCCGCGCCGGAGACGGCGGCGAGCGTGCCGCCGATGGCTGCCGTGATGTGGTCGTAGCCCGGCGCGATATCCGTGACGAGCGGTCCGAGCACGTAGAACGGCGCGTGGCGGCAGAGGCGCTTCTCGAGCTTCATGTTCGCCTCGATCTGGTCGTACGGCACGTGGCCCGGTCCCTCGACCATGACCTGGACGCCGCGCTTCCAGGCGCGGTCCACGAGCTCGCCGAGCGTGATGAGCTCCGTGAGCTGGCCGCGGTCCGTCGCGTCGGCCGTGCAGCCGGGGCGCATGCCGTCGCCGAGGCTGATGGTCACATCGTACTTCTCGCAGATGTCGAGGATGTCGTCATAGTGCTCGTAGAGCGGGTTCTCCATCTCGTTGTGCAGCATCCAGCCCGCGATGAAGGAGCCGCCACGGCTCACGATGTCCATGACGCGGCCCTGGCGGCGCATGCGCTCGATGGCACTGCGCGTGACGCCACAGTGCAGCGTCATGAAGTCCGCGCCGTCTTTTGCCTGCTGCTCGATCGTCTCGAGGATGTCGTCATCCGTCATCTCGACGACGGCGCCATGCTCGCGGATGGAGCGCACCGTCGCCTGATAGAGCGGCACCGTGCCGACCATGATCGGCGAATGCTCGATGATGCGCTGGCGCGAGACGTCGATGTTGTTGCCCGTCGAGAGGTCCATGACGGCATCGGCACCGCAGCGCACGGCCTCGTCGAGCTTCTCGAGCTCCGGCTCGATGTCCGGGAACGTGCTCGACGTGCCGATGTTTGCATTGACCTTGACGCGCAGGCCCTCGCCGACGCCGCGCGGGCGCAGGTTCTTGTGGTTGATGTTGGCGCAGATGGCAATCGTGCCGTTTGCCACGCGCTCGCGGATGGTCTCAACGGGGATACGCTCCTCCTCTGCTACGATCTTCATCGCATCGGTGATGCGGCCCTCACGGGCCTGCTGCATTTGTGTCGCCATGAAATATACCTCCTGAAAAACAAAAGCCGTCCGGCGTACCGGACGGCAAGATATGCTCTGTCACTTCCCTACGCAGGTCTTAACCCAACAGGTTCCAAGGGTCGGAATACTCCTCTCAGCCAACGGCTCCCCTAGTGAATCGTTTTTATTCAGTTCTTTCTTATTCTAGCAGATTGTGCCATATCTTGCAACCAACATGGCAAAATATTGCCAAGAATTGCCAGAGCATCACAAACTGTGGTGCCTTACTCGAGCACGACGCGGAAGCGGCGCAGCGTGCGGCCGCAGGCGCAGGGCGCGGGAATGGGTTCGACGAGGAGCCCCGTGCGCAGCCGCACGAGTGGCATGGCCTCTGCTGCAAGCGTCGTCAAGACGAGCTTGCCTGCAGACTCCGTCGGCTCCAGCGTGACAGGGTCGACAAGCTCACCTAAGACGTAATCCTCTTGCAGGTGGAATGTGAGCTCCCCCGGCTCGCAGGGCAAGAACGGCGCGGCCGTGCCGAGTTCCGGCAAGGCCAGCATGTGGTAGACCTTGGCCGAGGTCATCGCGTTGAGCGAGGCGACGGTACTTGCCGCCGGCACGGCCGTGTGCAGGCAGAGGATGCGCGCGAGCGGCAGTTTGCTGAGGCCGCTGCCGTGCTCTAACAGAGCGTCATCGAGCGCGAGGATACGCTCCGGCGTGCCGATGAGCGTCTCCGGCGTCACGACGGCGAGCTGCTCAGGCCAGCTTTTGGCCTCGGAGCCTAGCATCATGGTGGCTGCGCCGATGAACTCGAGCGCGTAGTGGACATCCATGAGGCGGCTGTCGGCGCCGTCGCCGAGCACGGCTGCGAGCGTCGCATTGTGCAGGCCGCAGGCCACGAGGCTCCGCGTCACCTGCTCGATGTTGTGGGCGATGTCGCCGTTCGTCGCGAAGTGGACGAATTCCCCCTCGCCGCCCACTGCCTTCATGCACGAGATGCGCAGCAGGCTCGAGAGCGGCATCGTCAGGAAGTCAAAGGCGCGCTGGCCAGCCATTTCCTCCGGCCGCAAGAGCGGCAGCGCCTGCAGGTCTTCGGCCGCTTTCAGCTCCTTGAGCGCATTGCCGGTCAGGCCGCGCGCCGCGAACGACTCGCGGTAGTGCGCGCACTTCTCGGCTGCCCAGCGCAGGGCCTTCGGCAGGCGCTCCTGCTGGACTCCCCGGAGCCTTGCCGGCGCAATCTGTTCCATCGATGGATTGGCAAACAAAAATATCTCTCCTCGGAAATATCAGGAATCTCACTGGATATCGAAGACGGTCTTGTTCGTCTCCGCCGGCTCTTTCGGCAGGACGATGTGGAGCACTCCCTCGTCAAACGAGACGGTGACCTCGTCCTTGACGATGCCGTCGATCTCGAATGTGCGCTCAAAGGTGCCTGTGCGGCGCTCGCGGCAGATGAACTTGACGTCCATGTCCGGGTCCGGGCGCTCCGCCTTGATCGTCAGGTAGCCCGTCGCATCGTCGTACGAGACCGTGATCTGCTCCTTGTGGAAGCCCGGCAGCTCGGCGAAGATCTCGTAGCGGTCCGGCGTGTCGATGACATCGACGCGGAACGACGAGAACGCGCCGCTGACGCGTCCGAGCGGATTGCAGGGCTGGTCTGCGACAAAGTCGAGTGCCTTCTCGAGGACCTCGCGGCCCCGCTCAGCATTCTCACGGATATTGAAGGGAATCGGTCTGATCATCATAATCGCCTCCAGATACATTTACCAACAAGTGGATTTACTCTTATTATAATGGAAATGTGTGAAAATTACAAGAAAAGTCAGCTTCTCCATCGCGAGAAGCTGACTTTCTTTTATGTTTTATGCGTTTATGCGGCTGCGATCACTTCTGGAACTTGTCGAGCGCCTTCTGGTAGTCCTGGACGAATTCGACGGCGCCCATGTACTCGCCATCCGCATCGTAGACGGCCGCGTAGCGCACGCCGACGGGGCGGCCCATGATGCGGCGGTAGATTTCCATGTGCGTGCGCTTCTTCGCCTTGAAGTCGAGCAAGAGCTGGCGCACGACCGGGATGATCTCGGGCGGGTGGCAGTTGTAGACCTCGCGGCCGAGCGCGGAGAGCGGGCGCGAGAAGATCTTGCCCTCGTTGAGGAAGTAGCGCAGGATGTCATCCTTGTCGATGAAGGTGATGTCGACGTCGAGGAGCTTCAAGATGCCCTGTAGCTCCTTCAGCGTGAGCTCGCCCGTCGGCAGCTTGACCTTGCCCTCGAGGAGCTCCGGCTTGAGGTCTTTGGCCGACTGTTCCTTCATCCAGGCCTCGCCCTCGGGCCAGCGCGGCATCGTCTCAGCATCGACGAAGGCCATGCCCATCTCGAAGAGGTCGCGGTAGACCATGAACCACTGCTCCTGCGTCAGGTAGCGCAGGGAGAGCGGGAAGAGGATGCGGTCTTCCTTGAAGACCATCTCGCGGATGCGCGTGCAGAGCGGCTCGATGCGGCCCTTGTAGAGCGGGTAGCTCTCGCTGTCCTCCTTGAGCGCCTTCGTGATGACGCCGAGCTCGCGCTTGATCTCATCGTCGACGCCCCACATGACCTGCGAGGGACCCGTGACGCCGTAGTCGTAGAGCATCGGCATCAGGAGCTCCTCTTTCTTGGCGTAGTGCGAGCGCACGGCATTGAGGCCCGCGATGAGGCCCGTGAGCTTCGCGACATCGCCCGCGCCGACCATCTCGTGGTGGATGGCGTCGAGATGGCGGACGAGCGCGTCGTTCTCGAGGCGCAGCAGGCTAAGCGGATGGCCCTCGGGCAGGTCATCGGTCGTCAGCAGGGCGGCTGCGGCAGCGGCGGCGTGCGTCTTCTCTGCCGTCTTGCGCAGCGCTTCCTGCTCCTTGCTCTCGCTCTCCGAGCAGTCGTGGAACAAAGCAGAATGGACGTCGCAGAGGCGCTGGACATCCTTGAGCGGCACGCCACCCTTGATGAGGTCCTGCTCCGCCTCGGCGATCTCCTCAGCCTTGACGTCCTCGAAGTGGCGCACAAAGTCGGCACGCACCGTCTCGAGCGATTCGCCGCCGTTGAGGCGCGCGATGTACTCGCGCAGCATGGCCTGGCGCGCCTGCTGCTCTGCGCCCGTCAGCGTGAAGCCCTTCGCCTCGAGCGTCGCGCGGATTTTCTCCATCGGGATGCCCTTGACGACGGCACCGCGCGGCAGCGTCATGATGCGGCCCATGAGCTGCAGGGCCGCCGGCTTCATGATGTCCTTGAAGCCGAGTTCTGCCAGTATCTCCTTGAGTTCCGGGTATTCGCGGACGAGCTCCGCCACGCTTTTCTTGAGGTCCAGTTTTTTCATCGTCATTGCTCCTTGTATGGCATACAGCAGACCCTGAATGGCCGGCACTTGCCTTCTATCTCTTATCGTTTATCTTTTTCGTCTTTCGATGAGACTAGTATAGTACAGCGGGCCCATCTTTGTCGTACCATTTGTTACATAGATTTGTCACACAGCTGTGATGCTCATGATTCGACGTAGTGGCTGAAGCTGCCGATGACGAGCTGCGGGAACTCCTCGTGCAGTGCGGCGATGAAGTGGCGCGTGCCGAGAATCTTGCCCTGCGGCTCCGGCATGATGTCGAGGAAGGCGTCGGGGTCGATGTTGAGGTTGCGCACCTGGATCATCTGCACGGGCAGATCGCGGAAGAACGCCTGCCATGCCGCGAGCTCTTCCTCGCGGTCGTTGAAGCCCGGGAAGTAGAGCAGGTTCAGCGAGACGTAGACGCCGTGGTCGAGCGCGTAGCGGATGGACGCCTTGACGTCATCGAGGTGGTAGCTCGCGCGGTAGTAGGCATCGTAGGCCTCATCGCGCGCGCTGATGATGGAGACGCGCAGCGAGTCGAGGCCGGCATCGACGATTTTCTTGATGCCCTCAGTCCAGCCCGCGTTGGAGTTCATGTTGATCTGGCCCTTCTTCGTCTTCGCGCGGATGAGCTGGATGCCCGCGGCGATGTTGTCGGCCGCGAGCGATGGCTCGCCCTCGCAGCCCTGGCCGAAGCTCACGATGCCGTCCGGTGCGACCGAGAGGTGGTAGATGCCGACCTCAGCGATTTCCTGAGGCGTCGGGCGGAACTTGATGCGCTCCTGCGGCGAGGGGCAGCACTCGGCCGGCTGCAGCGAGATGCAGCCGAAGCAGTTCGCATTGCAGACGGGCGAGGTCGGGATGCCGCACTCCCAGCGGCGGTAGAAGAGGTTCTGCGCCGTGCAGCAGTGCCACTTGAGCGAGCAGCCGCCGACCTGCTCGACGATGCGGTTGCCCGGCAGGTCCTTCTTCGTGCGCTTGACGAGCTTCGCGAGCTCCTTCGTGTTGTAGTGTACGGGGTCCCACTTCTCGTTCTCGTCCGTGTAGACGGCCGCGCAGCAGAGCTCGTCCTTGTAGACGACGACGGCCGTGTAGCCGTAGAGCGGCAGGCGCTGTGCCTCCTCCGCCCGCTCGTAGGCCGGCATGTAGAGGCGCGTGTAGCCGGCCGGCAGGATGGCGGCAACGGCGAGGCCGCTTATCGGCATCGTCTCGCCGTCCGCGCTCTGACCGACGGCCAGGCGGTCCGGCAAGAGCATGAGGTCCGCGCTCTCCGGCAGCGGGATGAGGTCCTCCGGCTTCAGCAGGATGTTCTCGCGGCCCGTGCGCCCCATGCCGCGCATGCCCGGCGCATCGAGGATGTTGCCGTCCTCATCGGCGTAAACGGCCGTAATGGCCTCATTCTGCTTGCTCATGCTGCTCCTCCTTTGCCTCTGTTTCACTTACCTCTGCAGCCTGTACATTCTTCGCCTTTTTCTTCTTCTTGGGGTTGAACTGGTTCATCGCCATGTCGACGTCGTGCGTCACGATGCACTCGACCGCGGGAATCAGGTAATCGATGGCCTCGCGGATCTTCGGCTGCTCCTCCTCGGGGAAGCCGGCGAGCACGTGGTTGACGACGGTCCAGCCCGGCAGCGGCCGGCCGATGCCGATGCGCACGCGCGCGAAATGCTCGTCGCCGACATGCGCGAGGATGGACTTGATGCCGTTGTGGCCGCCCGCACTGCCCTTCTTGCGGATGCGGATCGTGCCGGCCGGGATGTCCATGTCGTCGTGCACGACGATGAGGTCCTCGGGGGCGAGCTTGTACCAGTTCATCAGCGGGCCGACGGCGCGGCCGCTCTCATTCATGTACGTCTGCGGCTTGACGAGCACGACCTTCTCTGTGCCGATGCGCGCGTCCGCGACCTTCGCCTCGAACTTGTCCTTCCAGTCCGACGCCGAGAGTCCGAGGGCATCCGCCAGCGCGTCGATGAACATAAAGCCGACATTGTGCTTCGTCTTCGCATACTCCGCACCGGGGTTGCCAAGACCTGCAATGATTTTCATACTGTTCTATCTCCTATATCTTTCGCTATCGTTGTCGTTCATCATTTCAGTTTATCACATCTAATCCATAAAGACAAAAACTCCTGGGCCAAAGGCCCAGGAGGAATTCATTTTAGTCATTAGCCGTCGGATCGCCGACCATGAAGAGGTAGGCGATCACGACGATGCCGAGCGCGATGCGGTACCAGCCGAATGCCTTGAAGTCATTCGTCTTGATGTAGCGCATGAGGAACTTGATGGACAGGATGGAGACGATGAAGGCCGTGACCATGCCGACGACGAGGATGATGATCTCGGCTCCCGTATAATGGAAGCCGAACTTGACCATCTTCAGGGCACTCGCGCCGAACATGACGGGGATGGCCAGGAAGAAGGTGAACTCCGCGGCCACCGTGCGGCTCGCGCCGAACAGCAGGCCGCCGAGGATCGTCGCGCCGGAGCGGCTCGTGCCCGGCACGAGCGAGAGGACCTGGAAGATGCCGATGATCAAGGCCGTCTTGTAGTCGAGGCGACGGAGGTCCGTGATGACCGGGCGGCGGTGCTTGTTGTAGTTCTCGACGATGATGAACATGATGCCGTAGAAAATCAGCGTCGTCGCGACGACCGGCGCCGTCATGAAGTGCTCCTCCATGTACTTATTGAAGAGCAGGCCGATGACTGCGGCCGGGATGCAGGCCACGATGACCTTCATCCAGAGCTGCACCGTGTCGTGCTTCTCCTGACGCGTCTTCCACGAAGAGAACGGATTGAGCTTCTCGAAGCTCAGCACGACGACGGCCATGATGGCGCCGAGCTGGATGACGACGAGGAACATGTCCATAAACGCCTTGCTGACGTCGAGCTTGATGAACTCATCGACAAGAATCATATGGCCCGTACTCGATACTGGCAGCCACTCCGTAAGACCCTCCACAACGCCGAGGATGATGGTCTTGAGTAAATCCGCTATACTTAGATCCACTTTCTTTTTTCCTCCTGTAATATCTTAGTATCCGATACCGTATTCTGCTCGCAGCAGTATGCCCATTATAGCACAGCTGCCCCTTCTGTGCATGGAAATTTCCGGGTATTTGCAGCTCTCCCCGCTGCAAATGCCCTTATAGTATAGAAGTCCGACTTAAACAGGGGATAAACGAGGCAAAGAAAATGTGAGCAAGTCACGGAAAACGTGCCCCCCCTCTGCTATACTGAAGAAAAATCACAGGGACGTGCGCGCAAAGCGGCAGCACGTCCCTCTCGATGAGACACGATACTTTTTCCATATGGCTCCCATAGAGCTCCCCGAGTTCATCGAGCCTGGCACAAGGAGGTTTCCCTATCATGGCAGCAATTGTGATCACCAAAGAGAATTTCGACAGCGAAGTCCTGAAGGCAGAGGGCACGGTCCTCATCGACTTCTGGGCGACGTGGTGCGGCCCGTGCCGCATGCTCTCCCCGATCGTCGACGAAGTCGCGAGCGAGCACCCAGACGTCAAAGTCGGCAAGATCAACGTCGACGAGCAGCCCGAGCTCGCGCAGCAGTTCGGCATCATGAGCATCCCGACGCTGCTCGTCTTCAAGAACGGCGAGAAGGTCCAGGAGTCCGTCGGCCTGATCCCGAAGGAGAAGGTCGAAGCACTGCTCGGCTGAGCATCGCCTACAGTCTCTCCCCCTCATACAAGGCAAACACCATACAGCGATCAGTAAGTCCCCGCGAGGCGCCTGAGTGCCTCGCGGTCTTCGATGCGCAGATAGCCGCGGCCCGACGTGGTCCAGCCCTCCTGATTGAAGTACTTGATCAGGCGGGTGACGACCTCTCGGGCCGTTCCCATATAGCGGGCCATCTGCTCGTGCGTCAGGTGCACGACCTCGCTCTTCCGTTTCTCGCTCTCCTCGAGCAGGAAGATGGCGAAGCGGCGGTCGGCCGAGAGGAAGAGCACCTGCTGCATCTTCCAGAGCATGTCCGAGAGGCGCTTCGAGGCGAGCTCGTAGGCAAAGCAGCGCACGTAGATGTTCGCGTCCGACAGCCGGCGGAAGGCCGAGGCGTCAGTCAGCAGCACGTCCGTATCCTCCTCCGCGTCGATGTAGACGTCGAAGGTCACAGAGTCGAGCGTGCAGGCGGCCGAGAGGATGCCGATGTCGTCGGCGAACAGACGGTAGAGCGTCACATCGCGGCCGTCCTCCGACAGCGTGTAGACGCGCAGCTGCCCCTTCTTGAGGAGCAGCACGCCGATGCAGTCGAACGGCCCGCGGTGGACCTGCGTGCCGCGCTCGTAGTGGACGGCATGCGTATGGGCATTGAGTAGGTCTCTCTCTCGGTCCGAGAGCTGCGGCCAGAAGCCGAAGTGGCGGATGAAGAGGTCCGTCACATTCTTCTGCTGCCCGAGCTCATCGGACTCCGCCCGCTTATCCGGATGATTCAAATGGGTCACCTTCTATCTTCTAGTTCCAAATTTTATATCGCATAGCAAAAGAGAGCCTTTCGAGAAGGCTCTCTTTTTTATGGCTTGTCCTTGAAGGACGCACGTATCTTAGCGAAACAGCTGGCTGACCGAGCGGTGGCTCTGGATGCGCATCATGACATCGCCGAGTGCGTCGGCAAGCGACAGCACGACGAACTTGTCGGACTGCTTCTCCGGCGGCAGCGGGATCGTGTCCGTGATGACGAGCTTCTCGATTGGGGACTCGTTGATGCGCTGGACAGCCGGGTCAGAGAGGATGGCATGCGAGCACGAAGCGAAGATGCGCTTTGCACCGCGCTTCTCGAGGGCGCGGGCGCCTTCGCAGAGGGAGCCTGCCGTATCGACAATATCGTCGATGATGACGGCCGTCTTGCCCTCGACATCGCCGATGAGGTTCATGACCTCAGCGCAGCCCGGTTTCGGACGGCGCTTCTCGATGATGGCGATTGGTGCCTGCAGGTGGTCGGCGAGGATGCGCGCACGCGTGACACCGCCAAGGTCCGGCGAGACGACGACGACATCGTCGAACTTCTGTGCGCGGAAGTAATTCGCGATGACCGGAGCGGCTGCCAGGTGGTCGACCGGGATGTCGAAGAAGCCCTGGATCTGGCCGGCATGGAGGTCAACCGTCACGACGCGGGTGACACCAGCCGTCGTCATGAGGTTTGCGACGAGCTTCGCCGAGATCGGCTCGCGGCCGCGCGTCTTGCGGTCCTGACGTGCATAGGCGTAATACGGGACGACAGCCGTGATGCTGTGTGCCGAAGCGCGCTTGCAGGCGTCTGCCATGATCAGGAGCTCCATGAGGTTGTCGTTGACCGGATAAGACGTCGGCTGGATGATGAAGATATCCTTGCCGCGGATGCTCTCGCTGATCATGACCTGCGTCTCACCGTTGTTGAAATGACCGACATATGCATCGCAGAGGTTGACGCCGATGTGGTCGGCAATCTTCTTCGCGAGATCCGGGTTTGCATTACCGGTCAGGATGCATAAGTTAGCAGTGTCTAAAGCCATTTTGTTAAAATCCTCCAAATCCTTACACCTAGATTATTGCTCAAAGAGGACGGGCTCCGCCCAGTCGTCTCTCCTTACAGTATAGCACAGATGGACGAAAAGGGACATATTTCCCTGCAAATTGCTAAAAAAAGTCACAGAGGTGCGACTCACTCGTCGCGCTTATCGTGCCAGCTCTCGATGACCGTCTGGCGTGCGCGCGCGATTGAGAGCTTGCCCTTCGGCGCCGTCTTCGTGATGGTCGAGCCCGCGGCGATGTAGGCATCGTCCTCGATCGTCACCGGTGCGACGAGGTTGGAGTTGCAGCCGACGAAGGCGTTGTTGCCAATCTTCGTGCGGTGCTTCTTCTTGCCGTCGTAGTTGACCGTGATCGTGCCGCAGCCCATGTTGACGTTCTCGCCCATGTCGCAGTCGCCGATGTAGGAGAGATGCGGCAGCTTCGAGCCCTTGCCGATGTTGGAGTTCTTGACCTCGATGAAGTTGTCGATCTTGACGCCCTCGAAGAGATGCGTGTTCGGGCGCAGGTGGACGAACTGGCCGAGCTTGACATCGTCATCGATCTGGCACTCGTGCGCGTAGATGAACTGGCCCGTCACGCGGTTGCCGCATTTGACGTCCTGGAAGCGGACATTCGGTCCAATCTCGCACTCCTCGCCGATGACCGTGCCATGCTCGAGCCACGTCATCGGGTAGATGATGGTGTCGCGGCCGACCTTGACGTCGTCATCGATGTACGTCGTCGCGGGGTCCATGATGGTGACACCCTCGCTCATGAGCTCTTCATTCTTGCGGCGGCGCAGGATCTTCTCGGCGCCGGCGAGCTGCAGGCGCGAGTTGATGCCGAGCGTGTCCTCGTAGTCGTCAGCGGCCACGGCCCAGATCTTCTCGCCCTTCTTCTTGAGGATCTCGAGCACGTCCGGCAGGTAGTACTCGCCCTGCGCGTTGTCGTTCGTCACGTGCGAGAGCGCTTCGAAGAGGTCCTTGGCCGCGAAGCAGTAGATGCCCGAGTTGACCTCGCGGACCTTGCGCTCCTCTTCCGTCGCGTCCTTGTGCTCGACGATCTTCTCGACCGAGCCGTCCGCCGAACGGATGATGCGGCCGTAGCCCGTCGCATCCGGCATGATGGCCGTGAGGACTGTCGCCTTGGCAGCGGCTGCCACATGCTCGTCGTAGAGCTTCTTGAGGAGCGCGCCCGTCAAGAGCGGCGTGTCGCCGCAGAGGACCATGACCGTGCCCGTCTCATCCTTGAGGAGCCCCTTCGTCTGCAGGACGGCGTGGCCCGTGCCGAGCTGCTCCGTCTGCGTGACGAACTCCGCCTGCGTGCCGATGGCCTCGCGGACCATCTCGCCGCCGAAGCCCGTCACGACGATGTTGCGCTTCGCACCGGCCGCCTTGGCCGCATCGATGACGTGCTGCAGCATCGTCTTGCCGCCCGCCTTATGCAGGACCTTCGGCAGCTTCGACTTCATGCGCGTGCCCTTGCCGGCCGCGAGGATGACGGTTACTAAATCTGACATACTATCGTTCTCCCATCTCTATATTCTTCATGCTGCTGACAGCATATTGAGCGTAAATACCCTGTAGAATTCACGCGTCCTTTTGGGGCGGGCGCGCTTTTTTCTTCTTGGCCGCTTTCTCCTTGCGGCTCGTCGCGATGTCCATCGCCTTGAGGAGGGTCTTCTCGGAGTTTTCCATGTGGTGCTCCGCCGCCTTGCTCGCGCCGCGGCCGTCGCCGTTGGCGATGGCCTCGACGATCTCGCGGTGCTCCTCGAGCGTCGCCTCGAGGCGGCCCGGGTACGACATCGACAGTGTGCGGAAGCGCGTGAGCTGGTCGCGCAGATTCGAGATGATGCCGACGAGGCGGTTGTTGCGCGCCGCATGGTAGAGGAGGTCGTGGAACTCGATGTCGGTCTCGACGATCTTCTCCATCGCGCCCTCGCGGTCCTTGCCCTCTTCGAACTCCTTGATGTAGCCGCCGATGATGACGAGCAGGCGCTGCAGATGCTCGAGCTCGTCCTCCGTGATGTGCTCCGCCGCGAGGCTGTTCGACAGTGACTCGAGCGCCGTGCGGATCTCGAAGATCTCGTTGATGTCGCGGATGGACATGTCGGCCACGTAGGTGCCGCGGCGCGGCATCATGACGACGTAGCCCTCGAGCTCGAGCTTGCGGATGGCCTCGCGCACCGGCGTGCGGCTCACGCCGAGCTCCTCAGCGAGCTTGATTTCCATGATGCGCTCGCCCGGCTTCAAGATACCCTTGCGGATCGCCTCCCGCAGCGATTCGCAGACAACCTCACGCAATGGCTGGTAGCTGTCTAATTTGATTGGTGACAATCTCTGCTCCATTTGACTCCCCTCAATTCTTATCTCTTATGTATCGTATCGCAATTGGCGCCTGCCGTCTGGCAGACGAAGAGTTCCGCATCCGTTTGCTCCTCGAGGAAGGCGGCGGCACGGCGCGCCTCCTCTTCGGCTGAAAAGAGCCCGAATACGGTCGGGCCGCTGCCCGACATCATGCTGGCAAGCGCGCCCTTCTCCATCATCCATTCCTTATACTGCGCGATGACTGGATACTGCTTTATAGTAACACGTTCCAGTACATTGCACAATAAGGAAGCGATGCCCGCGCGGTCGCGCTTGGCGATGGCCTGGATGATGGCCGCGTTGTCCGGATGCTGCTCTGCGCCCTGCTCGTCGTAATGCTTGTAGGCCCAGGCCGTCGAGACCGAGATCTTCGGCTTGGCGAGCACGACCCAGAAGGGCGGCACGGGGTCGAGCGCCTCGAGCACTTCGCCGCGGCCCGTCGCCAGCATCGTCCCGCCCACGATGGTGAACGGGATGTCCGAGCCGAGCTTCGCGCCGTACGCGCAGAGCTCCGCCTCTGTCAGGCCGAGCTCGTAGAGCGCGTTGACGCCGCGCAGCACCGCGGCTGCATCGGCACTGCCGCCCGCAAGCCCCGCGGCGATTGGGATGCGCTTCGTCAGTGCGATGCGCACACCGCCTTTGACGCTCTCGCCGTCCAAGAGGAGGCGCGCCGCGCGCCAGGCGAGGTTGCGCTCGTCGGCCTCGAGGCCCGGCACGTCGAGCGTGAGCTCGATGCCGCTCGGGATCTTCGAGAGCGTCAGCGTGTCGTGCAGGTTGATGGACTGCATGACCATCGCGACCTCATGGTAGCCATCCGGGCGCTTGCCCAGGATGTCCAGCGTCAAGTTTATCTTGGCATTTCCCTCTACTGTAATCAAGACTTCCCCTCCTAATCACAATACAAAATATCACCTAATCACCTATTGAATCATCACTTATCCAGCGGGAAATCGCGCTGTCCCGCAAACTGTGGCAGGAGCTCCAGCACGCCCTGCGGGCAGTGCAGCGCGCAGAGATCACAGCCCGTGCAGGCCGCCGGGTCGACGTGCAAGGCTGCCTGTTCGCCGCGCTCCATTGCAAGCGCCCGCGTCGGGCAGACGACGGCGCAGAGGCCGCAGGCCGTGCAGCCCTGCTGCAGCGCAAGCCCGTTGAATAGCGCACAGGGCTCTGCCTGCTGCGCCTTGAGGAAGGCCGCCGCGTCGAAGCAGTAGCTGTGCTCGATCTGCGCCTCGGCGATCTCCTGCAAGCCCTCTGCCGTCGAGTGGAACAGCGCCTGGAAGAAGCCGCGCCGCTCGACCTTTTTTGTCTTCTTCGGCTTCGGCGGGGCCGGCTTGACATGGACGAGCGCGATCTCTTTCTTGCCCGCCTCTGCGAGCGCATCATTGCAGGCCGCGACCTCACGCTCGAGATGTGCAAAGACCGCAGGCCGGCACGCTTCGCAGTGCGAGATGTCGAGCGCGAGCGGCCGCTTTGCTGCGAGCGCCCAGAGCAGGCGGCGCGTGAGGAAGCCGAGGCAGTGCACGCCGCCCTCGCTGGCCTTCTCGCACATGAGGACCTGCGGTGCGAGCTCCTGCGCCTTCGTCAGTGCCCCCTCATAGTCCTCCGGCGCCACGATGGCCGCCACAGGGCAGACCGCGCTGCAGAGGCCGCAGCCATCGCAGGCCGCCGTGTCCACCACGTGATCTTTGATGGCCTTCTGCGGGCAGATTTCCTCACAGCAGTGGCAGTCCGCCTTGCCGTCGCGCACGAGGCAACGGCTCAGATCGATCCTTCGTTTCTCCACGATACTTCTCTCCTATCTTAATTGTATTCATTATACCACATCTGCGTTCGCCATGCGATTTTTCCCATGGAATCCGTTCCATCTTTCTGCGTTTTCTCGGTGCACTTCGCAATAATTATTTTCTTTTACGACTCAATATAATTTTTCATTGTCTCCTCTGCCGTTTTAGGCTATAATGGAACCATAAACATAATGCATCACGATGCACTAATACAAAAGGAGGGCATGATACATGGATGCACTGATCCTATCCCGATGGCAGTTCGCCATCACAACCGTCTACCATTTTCTATTTGTCCCCGTGACGCTCGGGCTCTCGATTTTCGTTGCACTGCTCGAGACGTGCTACGTCCGCACGAAGCGGCCGGCCTGGAAAGAAGCCAGCCGCAAGCTCGTGCGCTTCTTCGGCACGCTCTTTGTCATCAACTTCTCGATGGGCGTCGTCACCGGTATCGTGCAGGAGTTCCACTTCGGCATGAACTGGTCCGAATATTCCCGCTTCATGGGCGATATCTTCGGCGCGCCGCTCGCGCTTGAGGCGCTCACAGCCTTCTTCCTCGAGTCGACCTTCCTCGGCATCTGGCTCTTCGGCTGGGATAAACTCTCGGAGAAGGTCCACTGCCTCTGCATCTGGATCGTCGCATTTGCGAGCAACCTCTCGGCGTTCTGGATCCTCGTCGCGAACTCCTTCATGCAGCATCCGGTCGGCTTTGCCGTCCGCAACGGCCGCGCGGAGATGACGGACTTCTTCGCGCTCGTCACGAACCCGTACGTCATCGGTGAGTACACGCACACGCTGTTCTCCGCCATCGCGACGGCCGGCTTCCTCGTCATCGCCGTCTCCGCCTGGAAGGTCCTGCATGACGAGGCCTCGCGCCGCGCTTTCACGCAGACGCTCAAGGCCGGTGCCGTCTTCATGCTCTTTGGCCTCTTCGCCACGATGGGCAGCGGCCACCTGCAGGCGCAGTACATCGCGCAGGTCAACCCGATGAAGCTCTCCTCCGTCGAGGCGCTCTGGGAGACGGAAGACCCGGCACCATTTGCCATCGTCGCCGATATCGATGAGGACATGCACAAGAACAACTTCGAGCTCACCGTGCCCGGTGCCTTCTCCTTCATGCTCTACAACACGCCGACGGGCGCTGTGCCGGGCATCAACCAGATCCAGAAGGACTACTCCGAGAAGTACGGCCCCGATGAATACCGGCCGGATGTCACCGGTCTCTTCTGGAGCTTCCGCATCATGATCGGCCTCGGCGGCCTCATGATCCTCCTCGGACTCGCCGCCGCCTACTTCGGCTTCACGAACCGCCCGCTGGCCTGCCCGTGCTACCTCAAGGTCCTGCCGTGGCTGCTGCCGCTGCCGTACCTCGCCAACAGCGTCGGCTGGTACGTCGCAGAGGCCGGCCGCCAGCCCTGGATCGTGTTCGGCCTGCAGAAGACGAGCGATGCCGTCTCGCCGAACCTCACGGGCGCAGACGTCTGGCTGACGATGGCGGGCTTCACCGTCCTCTACCTCGTGCTCGCCATCGCGGCGCTCTGGATTGCCATGCGCTTCATCAAGAAAACACAGATTTCCTTCGAAGAAGGGAGGGACGCATGATGGACTTAACAATTCTCTGGTTCATCCTCATCACGGTACTCTTTACAGGCTTCTTCTTCCTCGAGGGCTTCGACTACGGCGTCGGCGGCCTGCTGCCGTTCCTGTCCTCCGATGAGGAGGAGCGCGGTGAGATCCTGCGCACGATCACGCCGGTCTGGGACGGCAACGAAGTCTGGATGATCACGGCGGGCGGCGCGCTCTTCGCAGCCTTCCCGCACGTCTACGCCACGATGTTCTCCGCCTTCTACCTCGCGCTCTTCCTCATGCTCGTCGCGCTCATTTTGCGCGGCGTGGCCTTTGACCTGCGCGGCCGCCAGGAGAGCCGCTGCTGGAAGCGCTTCTGGGACGGCGCCATCTGCTTCGGCAGCGTCGTGCCGGCCTTCCTCTGGGGTGTCGCCGTCACGAACCTCATCGCCGGCCTGCCCATCAACGAGAAGATGATCTACATGGGTGGCTTCTTCGACCTCCTGACGCCTTACACGATTGTCGGCGGTCTCGCCTTCCTCTTCGTCTTCCTGTTCCACGGCACGGCCTTCCTGACGCTGCGCCTCGCCAAGACGAGCCTCATCCTGCGCTGCCAGGAAGTCGCCCTGAAGACCGGCGCCATCGCCGTCATCTTCTTCGTGCTCTGCATGGCGATGACGCTGACGTACACCGACCTCTTCACGAAGCCGGTCGCTGCCGTCGCACTCGTCGGCGCCGCGCTCTTCTTCGTCATGGCGATGCTGAGCATGAAGCTCGGCAAGGGCAAGGCCAGCTTCCTCCTGAGCTCCGCCGCCATCGTCGCGACAACTGTCGCCTTCTTCGCCGGCCTGTTCCCGCGCCTGATGGTCTCGAGCCTCAACCCGGCCTGGAGCCTGACGATCACGAACGCCTCCTCGAGCCCCTACACGCTCTCCGTCATGACGGTCGCCGCCGGCATCTTCGTGCCGATCGTCCTGATCTACCAGAGCTGGTCCTACTACATCTTCCGCAAGCGCGTCACCGCCAAGGATGCAGAAGAACACTATTGATGCAGTAACGATTAACGGATACAATCTACCATGAATATGAAGCAGACCTTTCTCTACAGCGCCCTGCACCGCGATGCGCGGGCGCGCCGCAGGCTCATATTGACCGAGCTGCTGCACGCGCTCGCCGTTCTCGGCGCCTGCGGGGCGGCCAGCCTGGCCATCGACCAGGTCTTCCTCGGAAAGGGCAGCCTCAGCACGACAGCACCAGTCCTACTGGTGCTGTTTGTCATGCTCGGCGCCCTTCACTTCATCGGGCTCTGGCAGAGCCGCCTGCAGCAATCGCTGTCGGGTGCCGTGCGCAAGGATGTGCGCGAGAAGCTCCACGCGCGGCTGCTCTCAAAGGAGGGCCAGACCGACCAGCGCTTCACGCGCGAGCTGCTGCCGCTCGCACTCGAGAGCACGGATGCGCTCGACGCCTGGTACACGCGCGTCCTGCCCGTCGTGCTCGGCATCGCCATCACCATGCCCTGCCTGCTCCTCGCCGCCTTCCTCGTCGACCCGATGACGGGCCTTTTGATGCTCGTGACCGTCCCGATCGCGCCGTTCCTGCTCTATTTGATTGGCCGCGTGACGCGCGAGGCCAGCGAGGCGCAGTGGCGCGCGATGAACCGCTTCTCCGCGGGCCTCGCCGAGATCCTTCGCGCCCTGCCGACGCTCAAGCTCTTCGCGCGCGAGCGGGCCGAGCGCCAGCGCGTGCGGGGGCTCAGCGAGGACTTCGCCGGCGCCGCCCTGCGCGTCCTGCAGCTCTCCTTCGTCTCCGCCTTCGCTCTCGAGCTCATCACGACCCTCGCCATCGCCATCATCGCCGTCAGCATCGGCCTGCGGCTGCTCTACGGCCAGCTGACCTTCAGCGCCGCCTTCTTCGTGCTGCTGCTGACACCCGAATTCTACCAGCCCCTGCGCCTCTCCGGCACCGCCTTCCATAGTGGGATGATTGCCCACACAGCTGAGGCCTCCCTGTTGAAAGCCTCCTCGGTCACGCAGACCTCCCTAAGTCCATCCGCGACAAGAGGAGCAATTTCCGTCCGCGATCTCTCCTTCCGCTACCCCGGCAGCCCGCTGCCCCTGCTCTCTGGCATACAGTTCACCGTCCCCAAGGGCGGCCTGACGGTGCTCGCGGGCCCGAGCGGCTGCGGCAAGACGACGCTCCTGCGCCTGCTCGCGGGACTGCTGCTGCCGGAGTCCGGCCAGATTGCGCGGGCAGCGGCCTGCAGCTACGTGCCGCAGGAGCCGCACCTCTACAATGCGACGCTCTTCGAGAATATCACGCTGTTCCAGCAGGATTGCAGCGAGCAGGCCGTGCGCCAAGCGCTTAAAGCGCTCTGCCTAAGCGAATGGGCCGAGGCCCTGCCGCAGGGCCCCGCCACCCCGCTTGGCGAGGGCGGCCAGAGCCTCTCACAGGGCCAGCGCAAGCGCCTCGGCCTCGCGCGCGCCCTTGTGCAGGACAGGCCGCTCATCCTGCTCGATGAGCCGACCGCCGCACTCGACGAGGCAACAGCCGCCACGATACGCGAGGTGCTACTTTCCCTGAAGGCGAGCGGCAGGCACACGCTCTTTGTCATCAGCCACGACGAGCGCTTGCAGGCGGCAGCCGACACCGTGCTGGACCTTGATGCGCTCCAGGCAGATGAAGCAGCTGCCCATAAAGGAGGTGAACGCCCATGACGAACTTATGGAAACTCCTGCGGCTGACCACGCTATTGGAGTTCCTGCCCGTGCTGCTCGTGAGCCTCATGGCGCTCTTCACGGGCCTCGCGCTGCTCGGCGCCTCAGCCTGGCTCGTGGCCTCGGCCGCCCTGATGCCGCCATTATACACGCTCGCGCTCGGCATCACCACCGTGCGGGCCTGCGGCATCGGCCGCGCCGTATTCCGCTACGGCGAGCGCTACCTCTCGCACCGCATGGCCTTCCGCATCCTGACCGAGATACGCACGTCTTTCTACGACAGGGCCGCCAAGGTCCTGCCGCTTCGCAGCGGCCCCGCGCGCCAGGGCGAATTCCTGCACGACCTCCTGACGGGCGCCGACGAACTGCGCGACTTCTACGTCCGCGCCCTGCTGCCCATCGCCGCCATCGGCACGATCACCGCGCTGACCACCTGGCTGCTCGCTGGCGTCATCGGCCTCTGGGCCCTCGCCCTACCCGCGCTCTATCTCGCGCGGCTCGTGCTCTCCTGCGCCAGTCGCCAAACAGGCGAAGAAAGGCAGCGCACGCGCGACGCCGCCTACCGCAGCGCCCTCTTGGATGCCGCAGGCGGTGCTGATGAACTGATCTGCGCGGGCCGCGACCCCGCCCTCAAACGCCTCTCGGCCCCCGCTCACGATCTGCTAGAGGGCTCCCTACAGCTCGCACACACCGATGCCAGGCGCGATGCCGCCGAGAACCTGCTCGACACCACCGTGCTGATGGCCCTGCTCGCCCTCCTGATCCTGCGCGTCACCGACGGAGCGCTCAGCGGCATTGACCTCTGCGTCTACTTCCTCGTGCTGCAGACCCTGCTCGTCGAATTCCGCACCCTGCCCGAAGCCATGTGGCAGGGCCGCCGCAGCCTGCTGGCCGCCCATTTCCTGCCAGAGCGGCAGATTGGCGAGACAGCGGCGACGGATGAAAAGGCAGGCGAGCCGGAGAGGCTTCCCGCACCAGCGCAGGCGATTTCCCGCGATGCAGATGCAGCAAACCAGACGCCACTCCTTGAAGCACAGGACCTCTCGTTCTCCTACCGCAAGGGTCAGGGCGTCCTTCAGGGACTCTCCTTCCGCATCGCGCGCGGCCAGCACACGGCCATCGTCGGCGCGAGCGGCGCGGGCAAGACGACGCTCGCCGAGCTCCTGCTCGGCGTCTGGCCGCCCGACAGCGGCACCCTGCGCCTCTGCGGCACGCCCTACCATGAGCTGCCCGCTGGCGCCATCCAGCAAGCCATCGCCGCCCTGCCGCAGGGCAGCGTGCTCTTTTCCGGCTCCATCCGCGAGAACTTCGCGCGCTACCGGCCAGACTGCAAGGAAGAAGACATCCTCGCCGCGCTAAGAGACGCCCAACTCGATGAGGTCGTCGCCGCCCTGCCACAAGGCATCGACACCCCGCTCGGCGAAGATGCCTGCTTCCTCTCCGGCGGCCAGCGAGGCCGCTTGCTGACCGCCATCGCCATCGCCGGCAAAGAGCCCGTCATCCTGCTCGACGAGCCGACCTGCGGCCTCGATCAAGAGACCGCCGCCGCCCTGATGGCCGCGCTCTTCACGAGAGTCCAAGAGACCGGCCAGACCCTGCTCACCATCACCCACGAGCGCACGCTCGTGACGAAGTTCCAGCAGACCATCGAGCTGCGCAAGTGAAGCAATACTCACCATGCAAAAAAGACCCTCGGGCACAGCCCGCAGGGTCTTCTTTTGCACGCAATCCGACCATCACTTCATCTCCGCATCGTAGTCATGCCCCTGCACCATGCGGTGTGCGCGCGGCTGGAACGCCGGGTTGATAACGCTCTTCCTGGGGTCGTACTCCGGCGTGCGGATGTCGAGGAGGTCGAGAAGCGTGTGGATGAAGTCATCCGTCATATACGGGCGGTCGACCGCCGCCTTGAGCGCCTGCCACTTCTCCGGATGGTGCGCGCGGTAAGCAGGCGACGCCCAGAAGATCATCGGAACCTCGAGCGTCTCCTTCGTCGGGTGCTCCTCGACGTGGCCCGAGAACGTACTGCCCCGGTCGTAGAGCGCCTCGCCGTGGTCCGGGATGTAGACGACGATTGCGTCCTTGTCCGCGAACTTGCCCATGATGCTCGTGACGATGAAGTCGTTGTAGTAGATGGCATTCGCGTACTGCGCAATCTCCGTGCGCTTCCCCTCCGAGAGGCCGTCCTGCGGCGGCGGCACGTCGGCCGCCGTGAACTTTGAGAAGATGTAAGGGAAGCGCATATAGTAGAGCCCGTGGCCGCCCATCAGGTGGATCAGGTAGAAATTTTTCTCCGCCGGCGCCTGTAAAGCCTCATCGACGAGCGGGAACAGCGCCTCATCGTAGATGCCATTGTCCTCATGCGACTCGCGCAGCCGCGTGAAGCGGCTGTAGTCGCTGCGGCCCGCGAACAGCTGCGCGACATTGCCCCAGATGCCCGAGCTCTCCTGATTCGAGAGCCAGTACGTCCGGTAGCCCGCCGCCTTCATCGTGTCAATCATGTTGTTGTAGGCATACCAGGGCTTCGCGGAGTCCATATCCGCAAACGTCAGAAGCTTCCGGAGCACCGCGACCGTCGCCGCCTCCGGCGAGATCGTGTCGCGGAAGACCGCGAGCTCCCCTTTTTCATTGAGCTCATCTAGATTCGGCGTGTTCTCGAGCGGGTAGCCGTAGAGGTGCATGCGGTCGCGCGTCGTCGACTCGCCGAGGATGAAGACGACGTACGGCGTGTCGCTCTTGTTCTCCGTGATCTCGACGTCCGACGATGCCTCCTCCTTGAGCTTCTCGAACGCGCGGATGTTCTCGACCGACGTCGTCGCCGCCCGCCCGACCCGCACGACCGGCACATCGAGCGAATCATTGACGATGAACGAGTAGTAGCGCGTCAGGAGCACCCCGCCCGCTATGAGTGCCGCCACGATGACAAGAGGCAGCGAGAGCGACAGATGGTGGCGCGTCAAAAAAGGGACCTTCACGAGGTGGAGCCTGCGGTAGGCAAAGACGCCCGCCACGACGAGCAGGGCAGCCGCCGCCACGCCCTTCCAGCCCACGTACATGCGGATGAACTCCCCCGCCTCGCGCGGATTCGTCTGCAGCACCGCCGTCACGATGCCCGCGCCAATCAGCGAGCTGTACTGCACGATGGAAAAGAACTCCACGCCGCCGAGCAGCAGCGAGACAAAGAACGACAGAGCAAAGAGCAAGCGCCGCAGCCGGCGCACGGGGATAAAGCCCAGGATCAGGACGTAGAGCAGCACCCCGCCGAGCAGGAAGACCGCATCCGCCGCAAGCACCCCGAGCTGGTCCCCCTTGTACATGTGGATGTTGAGCCACGCGATCGGCGCAAAGTTCAAGAGATACAAGACGAGCAGCAGCCCCGCCTCATGCTCCACCACATGCGTCCCGCGCGCCCAAGCCCTGAGCACAAATCGTTTCAACGCGTCCAAATTCCCAACCTCCCGAAGAAATGGTATAATATAACTATTATACACGATTCTGGAGGTTTTTTTCATGACACAAGAAGAATTCCATAAGCTCGTCCACCTCGTGATGGACTCCCCCGCCCATCCGCCCGAGAAACTCTTCATCGGCGGCATGGACAGCTGGCACGCCCGCGCGCGCCTCGCCCACTTCCTCGCCATGAAGGGCATCGACAAGACGGATGAAGCCCTCGAGCTCTTCCACAGCGTCGTCGACGCCGAGATCGACGACGAGAAAGCCGAGGACGTCGAGGAAAAAGTCTTCGCCCTGCAGCGCCTGAGCTCCCTCGAAAAAGAGCTCAACAAGAACGACGACGCCCTGCGCCACATCGACATGGCCATCGAGCTCGCCGAGTCGACCGACTTCCTCTACAAGTACATCCTGCGCGGCGAACTCTGGGCCGACCGCTGGAACCTCATGCACAAGATGAACATGACCCAGGAAGCCGAAGCCGAAGTCGACGAGCGCATCGAAGCCTACAAGGACATCCCCATCCACCACAACAGCTACCTCTACTACGGCTACCGCTTCAAGGCCCAGCTCTCCGCCGAGCGCGGCGTCACCCTCGTGGCCAAGGACTACATGCACATGGCCCTGCACGCCATGGAGATCCCCAAAGAATACGAAGCCGGCCTCGAAAAAGCCTTCGCCGCCACCCACGACAACGCCTCGTGGATCCTCACCGAAGTCGACAAAGCCACCCCGAACCCCGATAACCTGCACTGGGATATATAAAAAGTGCGCGGGCATACGGACGGAGGGGGCTATATTTCGGCTTCGTCGCTCCGCTAAATGAGCCCTATGATAGGATATCCCTTCGATGTCACCTCGCCGCCTGCCGCGGCGTTCTCACATCGCATTTCTATGCTAAAAAGTGTCAGGGCTCAGCCCTGCGGGCTATCGCTGCGCTCCTGCAGGCGAAATACAGCCCCCTCCTGAAGATACCCCCTACGACGGAGCCTCCCTCCCGCTACGTTCCTGCAAATAAAAGCCTCGACCGTTCATCGATGATACAACAAACGGTCGAGGCTTTTTGCAACTGCATCTTGGCCCGAGGGGCTGGATGAGCATAAGCGGAGCATTTGATGTTCTGCGTTAAGAAAGGATTTTTTGCCTACCAAGCCCCTTACAAAAAAGCGTCGTCCAAGCGAAGCGCGTTTAGCGTTTTGTAAGGATGCATTAAAAGGCAAAAAATCCTTTCAGCAGACTGCCATCGCGTAGCGTTGACCAGCTATCCCCGACCTCGCTTAGCAGAACGCTGCCCTGCCGCGCGCTCGCAGAAGGGCAAAAGCCCCGATGCAAATGATGACCGAGACGATGGAGCCCGTCGCTGTAGCAAGCCCCATCGGGAACAGCGTGTCCGGGTACCAGATGGACGTCAGGTAGACGAGCGGGATGCGCGCCGTCACGATGGAGACGACATTGTGCAAGAACGAGATTTCTGAGCGGCCGCAGGCGCAGAAATAGCCACTGAAACAGAAGTGGATGCCCGCGAAGATGCAGTCAAAGATGTAGCCCTGCAGGTACGCGCCGCCCGCCACGATGACGGCCGCGTCATACGTGAACAGCCCGACAATGCCATCCGCCGTGTACTGCGTGACGATGGAGACCACGATGCCGAAGCTCACCGCCATCGCCAACGCATAGCGAAGCGTCTGCTGCGCGCGGCCGACCTTGCCCGCACCGATGTTCTGCGCGCCGAGCGCTGAGACCGTCGAGAGCATCGACGATGGCACGAGGAAGATGAAGCTGATGACCTTCTCGACGATGCCGACCGCCGCCGCGTCCGTCAGCCCGCGCATGTTCGCAATGACCGTGATGACGAGGAATGCCACCTGGATGAAGCCGTCCTGCAGCGAGATTGGCACGCCGATGCGCAGGATGCGGCGCAGCACCGCAAGATCCGGACGGAAATCCTGCCGCGAAAGCGCAATGCCCGCCTTGCCGCTCTTCACATAGGCGAGCGTGAGCACGACACTGATGGCCTGCGAGATGACCGTGCCCCAGGCCGCGCCAGCCGGGCCCATCGCAAAAGCCCCCATGAAGAGATAGTCGAGCGCGATGTTGCAGAGACAGGCCACCGCGACAAAGTACATCGGGCTCTTCGCATCGCCGAGCCCGCGGAAAATCGAGGCGATGATATTGTAAGCCGTGATGAGCGGAATGCCGAGGAAGCAGATCAAAAGATACGCCTGCGTCCCAGATGCCGCCTCCAAAGGCGTCTCCATGACACCCGTGATCGAGCCGCGAAGCGCGATCAGCACCACAGCCAGCACGATAGAGACCGCAAAGAACAGCACCGCCGTCGTGCCGATGGCCTTCCGGACCCGCAGCCCGTCCTCCGCGCCGACCGCCTGCGCAATCGTGACCGTCGTCCCCATCGCCAGCCCCACGATCATGACCGTCAGCATGTGCATGACCTGACTGCCAATCGATACCGCCGTGATGCTAGCCGCCCCCTCAAACTGCCCGATGATAAAGAGGTCCGCCATGCCGTAGAGCGTCTGCAGGAAATACGAAAGAAAAAACGGCAGCGAGAAATACAAGATATTCCTCGCCACACTGCCCGTTGTCAGATTCTTACTCAAAAAGATCCCTCCTTGACACCATAGTAAACACTACAACTATGATAGAGTCAAGGGGGATTCGAGAAATATATGTACGGACGGAGGTGGGCTATATTTCGGCTTCGTCGCTCCGCTAAATGAGCCCTATGGCAGGATATCCCTTTGATGTCACTTCGCCGCCTGCCGCGGCGTTCTCACATCGCATCTCTATGCCAGAGATTGTCAGGACTCAGCCCTACGGGCTATCGCTGCGCTCCTGCAGGCGAAATACAGCCCACCTCCTAAAGATACGTCTTGCAGCGGAGCCCTCTCCTCGCTGCGATATGCAAAAAGAGCCTCGACCTTTCATCGATGATACGACGAACGATCGAGGCTTTTTGCAACCGTACCTTGGCCCGAGGGGCTGGATGAGCATAAGCGGAACATCGACGGGACTACGTGTCAGGGGAGAGGCTGGCAAAAGCGTAGCCTTCGGCGCGCTGCGTGAAGAACGGATTTTTTGTCCACTAGAATCCTTAACAAAGAGCGTCGTCCAAGCGCAGCGCGTTTAGCTCTTTGCTAAGGATACCATAAAAGACAAAAAATACGTTTAGCAGCGCGCCGTGGCGAAGCGTTGCCAGTCTCTCCCCGGCCCTCCATTGCGCAGCGTTGTTCAGCCAGCCCCTCGGGCCCCTCGTCACATCCCCGGCTCGCTTAGCAGCCTCATCCCAACTGATGCTCCGCCGTCAGCCGTATCTCTCGATCCGCGACTTTCCCTGCGATATCGGGGTGGTGCGACGTCACGATGATCGTCTTCCCCGCCTCCTTGAGCGCCTGCAAGAACCCCGCCAGCCACTCCTGACTCTCGGCGTCGAGGAAGTTTTCCGGCTCGTCGAGTGTCCAGACCGCCGGATTCATCGTGAAGATCGAAGCCAGCGCCGTGCGCTTCTTCTCGCCGCCCGACAGGAAATACGGCGGCTTCTCGCGCAATTTCTCCAGCGAGAAATACCCGATCGCGTCCTCCACGCGCCGGCGCACCTCATCCTCCGCCAGCCCCATCTGCAGCGGCCCGAACGCCAGCTCCTCCTCCACACTCGCGCAAAAGAGCTGCGCATCCGGATTCTGCCAGACATAGCCCACGCGCTGGTGGAAGTACTTCGAATAGCGGTGCTCCCGCATCTTCTTCGCCGTGATCGCCGTGCCCTCAAAGCGATACGTCCCCACCTCCGGGAACACCAGCCCGTTGAGCAGCCGCAAGAGCGTCGTCTTGCCCGAGCCATTCGGCCCCGTCAGCAGCACCGCCTCCCCCTTCTTTATCGTGAAACTGATGTGGCGCAGCACCGGCTCGCGGTCAAACGCACAGCAGACATCTTCAAGCGCAATCAAATGAATCCCTCCAAGCGCAGATACAAGAACACATAAAACGCGACGAGCAGGCACGGGATGAGGCGGCCCCATAGAGCCCCCTTTTCCCGCGGCCCCTCCAGGCGCGGGTACTCCCCCGTAAAGCAGCGGCAACGCATCGCCTCCGCCATCTCGAGCGAGAGCCGCTGCGAGCGCTGCACGACGATGCCCATGATGCCCGCCATCGCCTTGTGCTTGCGCGGGTTGTGGCCGACCGAGCGCAGCTTCAGCGAGGTAAGCAGCAGCGACGCCTGATCCCCGAGCACGACGAGATAGCGAAGCGTCGTGTCGAGGATGAAGATGACCTCCGGCGGCAGATGAAAGCGCCGCAGTGCCGCCGTGATCTCATGCCACGAGAAATACTGCTGCAGGAGATTGAGTGCCGTCACGCAGAGGAACGTCTTGAACGGCAGCAAGAGCGACGGCCCCGGCCCCCAGAAGACGACCGCCGGCAGCACGAGCAGCAGGCAAAAGACAGCAGCCGTCAGCGCCCCCGCGATGATCTTGCGCAGCTGCGCGCCCGTCAGCGCCGTCATGAGCACGAGCTCCCCGCCGAGCACCGTCCAGAGGAACGCCGGCGTGCGCGCCGTCACGACAGCGAGCAGCAGGAGCAGCAAGAGCGCGAGCGCCGCCCCCGCCTGCCCGCGGTGACGCCTTCCCGCCTGCGCGCGCAGTACCTTGAGCATCTCCATCATACGCAAAAGAGACCGGGAGATGAATGCATCCCGGTCCTTGTCAGGTCGATATGATTCTTCGCGCTTTGCCCATTCCGGCAAATCCTTCATGAAGAACACCTCAGATTCTAAATACCATCAGTGATTCGAGACCGAATCACCGTAATCCGTGTGCGAGGCGAAGAGCGGTGCCGCCATCTTGAACACGATGACGAGCAAAGCCGTGCCAATCAGTGCCGAGAGGATGTAGCCAAAGGCCTCCGGCAGCCCCGCAATCGCATAGTCCGGGAACAGCGCCTCAAACGAGAAGCCCTGCTCCATGCCAGCCGGCGTGTAGCCGAGCGCCGAGCCGAGGAAATCCTGTTCCGCGAGCTCCGAGGAGTCCCACTCGCCCCAGGCCGTGCCGGCTGCGAGCAGCCCGAGCGGCGTGCAGACAATCAGCGCCGCGATGAGGCCGTAGAGCGCGCGGTTCGTCTTCATGCGGACCGACTGGAAGAGGTCCGGCGACGTCTTGCGCAGGTACGCGAGCACCGCCGTCGTGAAGACGACCTCCGCGAGGCCGAAGATCGTCAGGTGGCCGACCATCATCGCCGGCACCGAGATCCAGAGCGGATACGGGCAGTAGAGCGCCTGGCCCGCCGCATCCGTGAACAGCAGCGGCTGCACGCCGAACTCGATGGCCGCCACGAGCGCCGCCGCATTGATGCCCGCATACGCGCCGAGCCCCGCCGCGATGTACTCGCCCGACGGCGATTTCAGATGACGGCGCACAAGCTGGTAGACCGCATAGCCCGTGAATGGCAGCACGAATGCCATGTTGAAGCAGTTCGCGCCAAAGGCCAGGATGCCGCCATCGCCGAAGAACAAGGCCTGGATGAGCAGCGCAACACTGACCGAAAGACAAGCTGCGTACGGCCCGAACAGGATCGCGATCAGCGTGCCGCCCACCGCATGACCCGTCGTGCCGCCCGGCAGCGGCACATTGAACATCATGCCGAGGAACGACAATGCCGCCGCAATGCCCAAGAGCGGCAGCTTCTCCTGCGGCACATGGCGCCGCACCTTCGCGACCGCCACGAACCAGACCGGCGCCATCGCCGCGCCCAGCACCGCACACGTCGATGGACTCAGGTAGTTCTCTGGAATATGCATGAATTCATCTCCCCTATAAAAAGCGTGATAATCGATGCTTCCATTATACGTCATCTTCATGGCCCGCGTAAGCCTCCCAGGGGGATACGGATCAGCCGCGAAACACAAAAAGGCCCGGACCAAAAGGTCCAGGCCTCAAGCCGCCCGCAGGCAGCGATTGTCCAATTTGGTGGAGATGAGGAGAATCGAACTCCTGTCCGAAATACATCCACATCACAAAGCATTATCGCAATAGCCCGAGAATGCGGGCATCATAGGAGCGGAACTCTGGGATTCAGAGTTCTCCACCACCTGTTTTTACAAAACAGGAAACTGCCGTCTTTATTTAAAACCTCCGGGTTGGCTGACGGTTCGTACTTCCAGAGGGGCTATCTGAGCTAGGCTCAGGCAGCGTAAGCGTATTCAGCTTCGTCAGTTGAATTTAGCGGTCAAGCTTCAGGCGTTCATGACCATTGGCCTGCGAACTTCGTGGCTTCAATACCCCGTCGAAACCTTTACATCCCCCTACAAAATCACGTCCCAAAGACGCGACAGCGTGGATGACTCCACATTTGGTATCCTTAATGATAGCACACTCCCGCCCGCCCGTCAATCCCTCGTCAGACACAGTCCCCGCCGAGCCCATGGATTGCATTCACTCAGGCCGCATTCCCCCACCAAGCCCATGGACCTCATCCACTTCGCCTGCACGGCGCATGCCATGCGTTGTACGGGCGGCCAACGGCGGTCAACCGCCGCGGCCATGAGCCGCTCGACATAGCGTTTGCGCAGGAGCTCGATGGCACTGCAGATGATGAATACAGCGAGCACCTTTCTGATGAAGAACAGCACGAACCAGGACGAGTGGAGATAGTCGAGGTTTGGGAAGATGTAGTCCCAGATCAGCACACGCTTGAGCTGGTTGTCGTGAATCAGGTAGATGCCCAACACCGTCCCGGCGATGCGGTTATTTCACACATATAAACATAATACTTGTTTATATGTGTGAAATATGGTAAAATATTATCGGGAGGTATTAACATGAAGACTATTCGCATTTTAAAGGTGGCATATCGCAACCTGCCACTTTATGAAAACGGTACGTTCTCTTTTAACTTCATGGCATCTGATCGCGTTACAGATAAAACGCAAGTCTTTTCCATCCAGCGTTCCATTTATACACAAAAACTTGAGGCTATCATTGGCATCAATGCCTCGGGGAAAACTTCGTCATTAAAGTTACTCTTCTTTGCTATGTCTATTGTTTTGAACAATGCTACATTGAATGATAAAAACCTTTTAGGCAAAGAATTATTACGTGACGGTACAGAAATCACTGTTACATTTATTTGCGATAATATGTGTTGGCAACTCTGTTCTATTATTGGGATAAAGAAGGATAATGCGGACGCAGATCGCCTTTATTACAAAGATGAGTTCTTATATGGAAAGAGTTTGCAAGATATACGGTCAAAGGATGACCCATTCCGTTATGACACATGTGCTTCCGGTAAGCAAAAATGTCAATTTATGCAAAGATCTACTATTTCGAAGGAAACACTCGCAATGATGTTGCCAGATACCAGTATCTCGCTTTCTATTACCAGGGATGCAGATACTTCTTTGCAGCAACTCATTTTATTCACGAATGTGAATATATCGGTAGCAAGAGGAGCAACCGATCCTGCAATTCTTCATGCGTTCGATCCGATGCTGGATGAATTCAATGCCAAAGACTCTGACGACGGGATTGTATATACAATTCGGTTCAGAGGTGACAAAAAATCCAGAGTAGTTTATTCCCCATTCGTGCTGGATAACATCATCTCATCTGGCACTATAAAGGGAAAGAATATTCTATTCTTGATAAAAAATGTTCTCGAAACTGGCGGATATCTCATTGTTGATGAATTGGAAAATCATATGAACAAAGAGTTGATTCATATGATTACAGACATCTTCAAAAATCCAAAAATCAATCCACGTGGGGCATGTTTGATTTTCACGACTCATTACGCAGAGATTCTTGATTTTATGGACCGAAAAGATAATATCTACATCGCAAGAAGAAATCAAAACGGCATTGAGCTTTCCAACTATTCAAGCTTAGTACGGCGTAACGATTTAAAGAAAAGTGAGGTCATCCTTTCTAATTACATAACAGGGACAGCTCCTCTTTATGAGAACATGCAAGCATTGGAGGATTATTTATGTCAAACGATAAAATAAATCTGGATATGCTCGCCGATGGTTACGTCATTTGCATTTGTGAAGGTGCCGCAGAAGAAACAATTATGAATCTCCTGCTAGATCATGATTGTCTATGCTTTAGTAGGGATAACCTGGTCGGACGCTCTATCACCAGGAAAAGAAAAGCTAGTGAGATTGAAAGGGAGTATTTACAGCGGGGCTATACAAAATCTGTTGTCATCCTAAGGATATTGGATTCCCGCAGTGAAAACTTCCGATTACAACCTGTTTATCAAGGACGATATCCAGTGTATAATATTTACACACGACCTGAGATTGAAACACTTTTGATTATTGCAGAAGGTACCTACGATAAGTATATAAAGAGCAAAAAATCTTCTTTAAAACCAAGCCTATACTGCAAAGAAGAACTTTCCCTAGGTAAGCACATTAAGAGCAAAGATTTTCTGGAAGATTATTTCTGCGATGTCACAAAATTGATTTGTGCCATCACAGAATACAAAAGGTTACGCGGTCAAAAAGAATACTGTTTAGCGGATTTACTAAAGCCAGCGAATAATTGAATTGGAACGCGGCCCTGACGTCCATGGGCAAAGATAAGGAACGCAAGAATCCGACGAAATCCTACATGTGGGTCTTCAGCAGCGGCGAATGTCGGAAATCCTCTGGGAAGAATTCATGGAACCGATGGGGATTTCCGCGTACCGGCTGGCGAAAGACATCCATGTGCCGGTATCGCGCATCCAGGAAATCCTGCGGAACAAGCGCAAGGTCACGGTAGACACCTCCCTTCGCCTCGGCAAGTATTTCGGCGTCAGCGACCGCTATTTCCTCGATCTCCAGAACGACATCGACATCCGCAACCAAAAAATCGACATGAAGCACGAGCTCGATAAAATCGAGCCATGCATTGCCTAAGCAAAACCGCTCCGGATACCAAGGACCGCCCTGCAGCACAGCAACTGCAGGGCGGTCCTTGCGTCATCATGAATAAATCTCTCGGCGATGCCCGACGTGCAGCATCAGGATGACGACGCGCTCGTCCTGGATATCGGCTATCAGGCGATAGTCGCCGACGCGGTAACGCCATTCACCGCTATGGTTGGCGGTGAAGCCCTTGCCGTGCTGACGCGGGTTCTCGCAGCCCTCCAGATTCTTGCGAATCCATCCCAAAAGCAATGCGGCCGTGTGACGGTCCATTTTCTTCAGGGCCTTTTTGGCCGCCGGTGTGAAAAGCACATGGTACGTCACGCGAGGCCCAGCTCCTTCTCCACTTCATCCAAGGTAAACGTCTCCGGGTTCTCGCGGTATTCCTTCATGGCCTTCTCGTAGCACTTCATGTCAAAGTCATCCTCAATCCGCTCCAACACAGCGCGGCGGACCAGCTCCGACATCGATATCCCATTCATCTCAGCATACTTGCGGAAAAGCATCGCATCATTGTCATTCAAACGAACCGATATAGTCATAAAGAACCCCTCCTTCTGTAATACATTGTAATACAGAAGGAGGGAAAAGTCAATCGCAGCTCCAAGCCACACTCTCCCGTCGAGCCCATGAATCGCATTCACTTAGGCCATGCTCCTCAACGAGCCCATAGCACCCTTCCGCCTCGCAAGCTCGGCACCTTCCCCACCCGGGGAAGGCAACGCTCCCCAGCCACCCCCAAAAACCAACAAAATTCCCCGAACAAAAAAGCCTTCCCCGCGCACGGGGAAGGGGGACCGCGTTAGCGGTGGAAGAGGTCCATGGTCTTGCAAGCTCATCCCAAACTCATTTCACCTCAACCTCCAAGCGGTGTACCCCCGCACACAGGGAAGGTGGCAGCCGCAGGCTGACGGAAGAGGTCCATGGACGAGTTGCGCACCACGCATCTACCCTTGCTGGCATCTCCCATCCCTGCTATACTACAATAGAGGGGATTCCCCCTTAGAGCTAACACAGCATTTTGCTGTCATCTACGATGCAATTTGATGGTCATCGGTAGTCGAGCCGTCTGGCTCTGGCATAAATCCAAGATAGAAAGGGACGTGATGCCTCTGGTGTCACGTGACGAATGCCTGCTTCCATGGAAGCGTTTCTCTCCTCGGAGGTCGCTATCTTCACGGTCTGCGGACTGGCTGCACTCTCAGTGCTGGTCTTCCTCGCCTTGATTGTGCTGGCTTCCTTCGGGGTCATTGACGGGAAGTTCCTGCTGGAACTCCTCCGCATCATTCGCAAGTAACCCTTCGGCGTACACCTCAAAATGAAAAAGCCGTCCTGCCAGGGACGACTTCTTCGGGATGTACGGTGGCCATCAGCGTCTGCCGCGCTGTTTGTATGGCTGAAATTTTTTTAGACATCAGATATGCCGAGCCGACCATCTTAGGTTCGCTCTTTTTATCTATGCAAAGCATACCATAAAAATAGAGAAAAGTCAATCGAAGCTCCAAGCCCACTCCCCCGCCGAGCCTATGGATCGCATTCCACCGCCCGAGCCCATGACCCCCTTCCGCCTCGCAAGCTCGGCACCTTCCCCGCGCACGGGAAAGGAGGACCGCGGAGCGGTGGAAGGGGTCCTCATCTCACTCCCATGTTTTCTGTCTGAGCAAATCAGCGAGCTGTTGTGCATTGGGGATATCCTGCCTACCGAGCACTTCGGTCAGGTCAAAGACTCTCGAGCCTCTGGGCGGGTATTTCGACTTTTTCTGGAAATCCGTCTCGTAGAATTCATCAACAAAGAAATACCTCTGTGAATCTTTTCGCAGGTCATAGCCATATCGTTTCGCATCGTCGATAGCCCGTGTGATCAGCTCTTTCCGCTCACCGGTCAGCTCGCCCTTCTCCACCGTATACTTGACGTTGTCCGGCTTCGATGCATCCGCGACGATTATCGCCGCAATCTCGCCGACCGCGCGGACGCTCTTGTTCTTGTACAAGCCAAGGTAATCATGCGGTCGAAAGCCTCTATGAACGCCATCATAATGTATTAACATTATAACGCAAAAATCGGATTCCATCAAGAAACACCCACTTGTCAGCCACCCGCTCTACCGAGCCCATGGCCCCCACACCCTTAGGCATATACTGGAGATTCGGGAGGATCATACGCTTGATCTCAACCTACGTTATATTTGATACAATCGAACGATAACTGAAATTTTGAATTCCCCGTATACATAGTCCGGGTCACTTTTTTCCTTACAGACCTGAACCATTATGGTATACTGGAATAAAAGGAATCTATAACAAGGAGCTGATACCATGAGCTTATTTGATACTTTCAAGAAACTGTTCCATCATCCCATCGACAACACCTCGGCAGCAGAGCAGACTCCTCCTCCGGACAACGATAGTCCTGTGAAGATTACTTTTTCACTAGAAGCCCCTGCGGATAGTCCGTCGCCAGATATAGTCCCCCTCAGTGTACGTCTAAAAAAAGCGGTTCCGACAAAAAGGGGCCTATATCCGCATGAAATCCTGATGCTCGATTATGCCCATACATATTCTACAGACTTATCGCATCAGCATTTCCAGGGGTTCTGGTATTATGAGTATTCTGTAGAACATCCTGGAGAGGTATTAAAGTCACTGGAACAAAGAGGTTTTATCCAGCCTGGTAACCTACGTTCTGCCATCCAGAATCAGACACTCCCGATAATAAAAAATGAATTGAGGGCAATCGGTCAAAAGGTGAGCGGCAAGAAGGCTGATTTGATTGATCGTCTGTTAAGCAATGCTTCTCCCGAAGAGTTGGAAAAGAAATTTCCTGTACGCTTTTACGAACTGACTGAATCTGGTATACAGGAGCTTACAGAGAATCAATATGTCCCCTATCTCCATCGTCACAAGTATATGTCCATCTGGGAGATGAACGACCGGATGAACCATAAGAATCCGCATCACTTTAGCTACCGCGACCTCATCTGGCAGTTCTTCAATGAGGAATCTCTTAAGCATATTAATGAAGGTGAGATGGGACTTTACCGTTGTACCCGGCTCGATATGTATGAATTTCTCTTCGAAGAAAAGAAATACGAACAGGCATTCAACTTTTTATGTGAAGTAATTGCCTATAATCTGAGCGGCATGGATAACAATGAGTTCAGTGATATTGATGAAAGGTTTCGCTTAGAGCTCATGCTCAAGTATGATTTTCCTTACAGACAATCAAATGCAAAGCTGCCACCAGCCATAAAGCAATGGATGGCCAATCTCCAAGGGCGATTGGGATTATCTGATGAAGGTTTACGTGAACGGTTGTTACAGCAGTTCGAATCCATCAGTTTGTATCGGCATATCTTCACTACTGCAGAATGCGTCGATATCGTAATGGCAGAACTCAATGATGACACCGATATTCTGAATACCATCTATCACAAAGCGGAAGCCAGACTGCATACCCGGTTGAACTCAATATGAACACTATAAAGTTTTATTTAATTTTCTCCATTGTAACAATATTTTATTAAGTGCTGCACCTATTTTCAACCGTTCCTGAACGACACGCTTTTCGGTGCCTCGTAAATCTGATGTGTCATAAACTTTCGTATCCATACTAATAAGGCTTTTAAGCTGATTTAAATTGGACGATATATACTTTTTAAATTCATTTTTCTCAGCTTCAGATTCAAATAATAATACTACTCGCATAAAGTAATCATACGCTATTTTTTGTTCTTGTTTTTCATGACTATACATAAATTTCAGTAATTCATATCTAGGGCTGTCAGAAAGATAAAATTTATATGAGTAACGACCATTATATCCTTCTTTTTTACCTATGAATCCCCATTCAGGAACAGGTACATGCAGTCTTCCTCCATCTAGATGAACAATCTGATATGTATCCAACACGGTATTGTTGGCTATTATATCAATGCAAGAGTAGGATACGCTCGTGTTAATTTGAGTATATGCATAAAATTCCGCAACCAGAGTATCTTGTTCATCATCTTGGTAACTGTGGATTCGATATTCTGGCTTATAAACATTGTAGAAATCACCATCATAGTCCGACCACTCTTCTCGATTTTTCAGTCGATCTATTATATATTCATAAGGCGGCTTAATGAGCCCCATCCTTTTTCTCCATAGATTTTCTATAATCTCCATATCAGCGTTTCCATTATTAGAAGTATTCCTATCTTGAACACGCGCATAGATGCATCCGCGTTTCATATTCCCATAATCTCGGTTCAAATAAACTGGTGTACGTTCAACATTATCAATTATCAATACATCAAGTTCAACGCCACTAATCATGACTGTTTCGACAGATATCTTAGGAGAAACATCTCCAGCAAAATGCAAATTCGATAATGCATCAATAATATCAGCTTGCTTTTTTCTAGGCTCAGTCATTCCTACAATTTTCAAATTGTCTGCAATACCGAAAATGATGTAGCACTTCTTGTCGTGTACCGTATTGGCAAAGCAAATAATATCCTTTAGCAAATCTTGTATTCTCTTGTGCCATTCTTGTTTGAAGTCCCAATATTCTCCTTCTTTGCCTTGTTGCAAACAATGTTGAACAATCTGTACTGTTGAATAATCTCTAAAACACATACCTATCCCTCTCGCTAATCTTATCTATGCATTGTTCTGCCTTCGCCTGATGAATGGCCTGCTCGTTACTCGTCCCATTGTAGGCAACATCGTCTCCTAGTAGCGCAGCAAACGACTCATCCTCAGAAAATAGCATCACCAAGCCCGCACCGGCAGCTCTACTGATAATAACCGTCAGGCAAAAATCATAGACACCATCCTTCAATCATCCGAAGAATGAAACCGCGCAAAAGTCCCTTTGAAATCATTATTCCTTAAAATTTTCTCACATTTCTGATTATCATCTTCATTGTAATCTGAAAAAATCCATTTTACATTGTAAGGATTTCTAAGTCCATCAATGATAATCTTGATATATGGCATATCAATGTCATTATAAGAGAATCCAAAGGAGTAGACTTCTTTGATATCATAAGTCTCCAAAGAAGCAAAATAATCTGCATTCCTTATGATATTCTGTTTGATATTCTTTGACCAAGAATTGTAGGCCGCATCTGCGCTTCTTAAAGTATAGTTAATATCATCGATTGAGGATAGTTCTGTCAATGGGTTCATTTTATCTTCTTCGTATGTGTGAACTCGATCTAAGTGATTCCCATGCCCAACTAAAATATTTTCTCCATCAATTGCGCCATGGATGTGCTTGACATGATTTTCACGATATATTTCTTCAAGTGTTTTCGTATAATTAAAAGTAAGAAATGCAGCTTGATTTTGACGAATAAGCCGCCTGAAGTTTTCGATTGGCTTCGCTTTATCAATATCAACGGTGCGAATCCATCTTTCAAAAATATATGGTAAAGACGCGGCAATATGCTCGATTGTTGATAAAGGTGCAATCGCTTGATATGCGTAGTAATCAGGATCTTTATCTGCGTCATCATATAACTGATCTTCTCTATATTCAGCATTTGATATATCTTGCGAAAAATCAGCCTCTCCTAATTCATTTTCGAAATCTTTCCATAAAAAATCGCCATCATAAAATGGCTCGCCAATATAATGTATCAAGAAATCCAGCAATGTCTTTTCATCATCAGGTGCATCTTCTCTTTTGATGTAGTCAACAAAGTCTTCATATCCCGTTGGTAATCGATGAGCCATGTCAAATCCATTACCGAGAATAAATAATTGTTCTATCATCAAAAACACCCCCCGTAAACTAAAGCAAATAGGTATATATATAGCAGAAAGAAAGCGACTTGCCGAACTCCTTAAGGATGGTCTTGACGACATCGATATTAGGTAAGCGCTAAATAATACAGTGTATATACTCCCCCTCCGCCTTGTGGGATAATGGTCTCACATGAATGCATTAAGGCACGCGCCGAGAAATTTGGTAATATGAGGAAATAAGTCCTGCCGAAGTCCAAGCTCGGCAAGGCCGTCCAGTACTCCCTGAGCCATAAAGAAGCGCTCCAGGCCTTCCTGAAAAGCGGCAACGCCGCGCTCTCGAACAACATCTGCGAGCGCGCCATCCGCAACTTCACCATCGGCCGCAAGAATTGGCTGTTCAGCGACTCCCCGAAAGGAGCCAAGGCCAGCGCCGCCGTCTACAGTATCATCGAGACTGCCAAGGCCAACGGCCTGAACCCGTTCCAGTACCTCAAGTACCTCTTCGAGCACCTGCCGAACGCCGACATCCAGCGGCATCCAGAGCACCTCGACGACATCCTGCCATGGAACGATACCATCCAGCAAAACTGCAAATGAACCATCCAAGCTCCACTGCTTACGCAGCGGAGCTTTTTTGATATGCATCTTAGCGACGATGAAAAGGTAAGCTATCAAAGCAGTCGATTGATACACCAGGTGATTTAGCGCTTACGAACAAAGAGAAGCTCCACACGGAGCCTCCCGCTCTTGCGTGCAACACTAACCAACGGGTTCATCCGGCCTGCCAAGCACGCCATCCGCAACTCAATCCCACTCGCCAACGTCTCCTCCACGATGTACTGGAGTGTCGGCTTGTCGACAATCGACAACATCTCCTTCGGCGTTACAAGATGAATGAACATAATCAAGGTTAGAGAAGATGCGATCTCAGATGAGCGTGTGTATTCATACAAGCAATGGTACGTCGGAAGTAGTTACTGAAATCGAACTCAATCCTTCCTTTTTCAAAAGTGCTTCTATTGCCTTTCGAGTGAGATCCGAATGGTTATTAGGGCCAATCATGATTGAATCTAACAATTTATCTAATGCGTACATGTCTGGGGAAAAATGTACTTTATATATTTCCTCTAAAGAACCATGTATTTCTTCTACATCATTTGTAACGACTCCGTCAGCATGATTCAATTGTTCCGAAATAAAAGGATTATAAATCAGTCGCCATTCTCTTTCCTCCACAAAAGATGGATGTTTTAATAAGATAATAGCAAACAGTATCATTCGTATCATCAAAGCAAAAAAATTATTTTTATATACCACTCCTTGTTCTATATATTTTTTAACATCTTTTTCGCAGCCACAAAGAAAATTTATTTCCTTTGTAACAACTTCTGTTATTTTATCCTGTTCCCAATATTCTACAGGACTAAAATATAATACACCCTGCGGCAGTTTTAGAATACCCGGCTTAAATAATAAGGCAACACCAGAGGAATTACCATATGCACGCCACATGGATAAACGCCCATATTTCTCTTCGTGGTCATCAGGTTGCATGTGGTGTTCAGATAAACAAGCGATATATGTTATATACTGGTCGATATATCCTCGCTCCGATATGATGTTAGTAATTTTATCAACATACCGAGTATCTCCATCAAATACATGCATCAAAAACATCCTGAATCTATCAGCATTTCCATTTGTAGCTAAGGCTTTTTCCAGCCCTATAACCCCGTATTTGATTTCCATGCTATCGTTCATACGTGATGTATTCCTAAGCCATATCTCTTTATTCTTTATGATCTTCATCAACGTAGATTCAGTTGTATAATGTGCCAAATAAGCACCTCTATGAAAAAGATCTTCCTTTCTTTTATTTTCCCGCTCAAACAGTTTTGATAAAAATTCTTCTTCATTCATGATTTCACCTTTAATAATTAATCTACTAAAATTTTCATAACATTGTAAAAATTTTTCATCTTATTTAAAAAATCACTATAATCACTTGTAGGAGATACTGTCTTAGAATCTTTATCATCACAGAATCTTATTTCTATGTATCTATTATTAGTGGCAGTTGTCCAGACCGCCATCAACAGAAATTCATCTGTCATATGCGGAGGAACAATAACCCATACATTCTGTCCAACAGATACTTTATTTTCATTCTTTGCAAATTGTTTTGCTTCGTCAGTTAATTCCTTAAAGAACTTTATCACATTATTCTTTTTACTTATGATGTTTCGTTTCCCTTTTACATTATAGTTCAAAAGCATAATTTCAGCAAGATTATCCTGGCTCATACTGACGACTCCGTCTAATATCTTGCCTCTATTTCGCCACTCATTCATAGCTAATAGCATTAATTCAGCTGATAAGTATACCTGAGGTAATAAACAATCTTCAACTGTAAACACTTTATCATGGATAATTCGCCGTTTCTCCCACAATTTCTCTTGAGTACGGATATCAAGCCCTTGGAAAAGATATTTTTCAACCATCTCTGTCCAATTTATTTTACACATTTCTGATTCTTTAAATGGCAGAAATAGGCTCATATCCTTTTTATATTTTTTCGCCATATTATCCTTCGAAAGTTCGCCTGCGTCTAAAACAAGAGAAAAATCGATAAATTTCTTCAGATAGTACTTTACATCGTCGCCATATATGCGTTGTATCGTGCGTTCTAACTGTTTGCGGTTGACAGCATATACTACAATACTCTTGGATAATCCATAAGAATCTAATCCATACTTTTCTTCATCTGGATATAAAGAAACAAGGTCAATCAGATGATGAATACGTTCTAGGACTTTTATCTGGTAAGTTGGTAAGCAACGATCTAACTCATCAATTAAAAAGACAATTTTCTTCTCTTTTGCAATTTTTTCTAGCAATATTTGTAATTGCCGTAAATAAATTCGAAGAGAGAAATGAACATCGTATGAATGTGCTTTTTCTATCTCCTTCTCTTCTTTTTTATTGACTTCATTAATAACTTTTTTCGTCTGATTTATTCCTGTACCAACCACTTCCGCCCCAACTGGTCCAGCAAACAGGGCCCCTACTACCCTTCCAATAAATGGTGCGTTTTCTGCTAAAAGAACGCTTGCATATTTCTTAGCTTTTTTAACAAGTTGATTGATGCATGAATCATCTACATCAATTTGATCTGTAATGCTGGCCAGCAATGCTACTAACGGTTCTTCATAATAGTCATATGCCCAACAATCATATCGAAAAACATAATATTCATTTTTAGGCAGTTTATTAAAAATAGCATTTAGAACAAAAGTCTTTCCGACTCCCCATTGTCCCTCAATGGCAAAGGAGCATCCATTCTTACGGGTAGATTCACTATTGATAATTGATAACACTGTATCGATATATTTATCGCGATTTAAAATATCTATTGTAGAATCTCCATCAATCATAGATACTCCTCCTAATATATTATCCGTTTTCCTTCAAATAGCGCAATACCTGTGAAAATCCATGACGAACATCATATTCGCCAGTCCAGCCCAATGAGCGGAGTTTGGCTGATGATGGACAAATGTCACAATTGGCTTTATTCTCCATATAGACATCATCTTTAGGTCGTTGCTTTCGCACTACTTTCAGGTGCTTTTTGGAATCCAGCGTGACAAGAGTGTCCGCAAGTTCACCAATGCTCAAGAATTCATGCTCATTGCTCATATTATATGCTTGGCCATTTTCACCCTTGAGCAAGATCAGCAAGAATGCAGCAACGGCGTCGGCAATATAGCAGAACGTTCGCTTGGCGCTGCCATCACTCAACATAACGATATCCTGCTGGTTCATCAGACATTTCATAAAGGATGCAAATACACGCTGATCATGGTCAACATCCATCGTCGGAGCATAGGTGTGGGTAATGCGTACACTTCGGGTGGGCACATAATACTCTCGTGCAAAGGATGCACACCAATTCTCACCCATCCGTTTGCTCTCACCATAACAGCTATGCTCATCCAATACATCCATGAGGCCAATCTGCTCCTCCGAGAAGTTGCCAACATCTTGTGGCATTTCCCCATATACATCCCCAGTACTGAAGAACAAGAGTAAACGCTAAATAATCTGGTGTATTCTCTCTCCTCCTTTGCTGTGAGATAATGGACTCACGCGAAAACGCGAAATGTGCCACTCGAATGACTCAAATAACTCGAAACGTCGGAAACATGTAGGATGCGCAACTCGAATGACTCGAAAGACGCGAAATGCCGGGAGAATTCGGGATTTTGAGCAGGGTGCACGAATCACATCAGGAAGTGAGGGAGCCTATTGAAATCGGTCAATCAAGTCAAGCAGCAAGAATCTCTAAAGAAATGGTTCGAGATCATCAAAGATCAACGTGCCAGCGGTCTTTCTGCGCTGGCTTACTGCAAGCACGAGGGGATTGCCAACATCATCTTCTACTACCGGCAGAACCTGATTCAGAAATTGCTCATCCAACAGCATGAGCAGCAGGAGAAGGCAAACGCTTTGCCTTCCGCCAAATTGGCTTCTTAAAAACCGATTGTCAATGCTAAAAAAGCAGATGTGTAGTTTGCTCCGTTGCCATCAGCAACTTCAACAAAAGTTCCGAGTTCCTTAGAGCTTCGCTGTGGCCCTGTCCAGCTCACAATCTCGCCGTCCAAACGGGGCCACAAGGTCCACCCTGATTGGGAATGGCCTTTAATCGAGCACAGCCCTGACGTCCATGGGCAAAGAGAGGATCCGCACGGAGCATTCTGCTCTCACATACAACGCTGGTCAACTGGGATCATCCAGACTGCCGAACACGCCATTCGAAACTTCACCATCGGCCACAAGAACTGGCTGTTCAGCGACGCCCCGAAAGGAGCCAAGGCCAGCGCTACCGTCTACAGCATCATCAAGACCGCCAGAGCCAATGACCGGATGATTTAATGCTTAGCTTGACAAGCCACCAACACATTATATTTAATTCAATAATTCGCACAAAACAGCGTTATCTCCTTCTAAGATCTCTTGTATCCACATTATCCCTAAAATCCTTTACTTGCATAGAGACTGCCTCCGAAAATGCTGATATTATATCTCTTATTTTTGTACCTGCACATTCCGCTTCTTTGATACTACGCAAGCCACCATTTTCGATCACAGGGAGCAATTCCTTCGATCCCATCTTTAACGTCATCACGACTACTGGTTTCCATAAACTCACCAGTCGTTCAAAATTATCATTCTTTTTAAATGACAATTTCCATGAATCAAGGTTCCTATCATTGCCAAGGATGCATTCAATTGAAATACCAATAACTTTAATGAGTAGCATTCTCGCTCCTCTTTTTTTCAAATAATTAAAGTTGTTATTATCTACAGGTGTTCTATCATCTCCTTTTTCTAATAAGAATTTTTTGTAATCTGATATAGCTCTTGTCAAGGAATACAAAAAAATAATATGTTCAGCATGAAGGTTATCTGTAAAGACAGATACATACCTTTTATCATCAGACCATAGGCTTTTTTTCTCATTGTATGCTATGACACAATCACCATGAAAAGCCTCGACTACTTGCGCAACCATATATGGTTCAAAAACATCTTTTTTTCTTGTTTTCCGATCAGTTCTGCGTCCGCCGCTATAATAATAGCCAGGATATTCTTCAAACTCTTTCCGCAAACGTTTTTGTTGCTTATCATTACTTCTTAAATCAGATGACAGAACCTCAGTCTGTTTATTATTATTATTAATAATATCATCTATAACATCACTATCGTGACATACAATAAAACGTATTGGAATTAAAAATTCTTTTTTGGAGTTTGACTGTGCAATTGCTCCAGTGGTTTGCGCTCCATTTATTATAGTTATTCCCTTTACATAAAGTTTATTCCCGGATTTTATGTCATAATCATTCACTAGAGCCGTAACGCCATTATTAAACGCCCAAAAGTTTTCAGGTTGACTATTAACTGTTTCTATCATGCCTAAATTGATTTTATTTTTTCTTTTTCCAGCTCCTAAAAATTCTCTTAAATTCCCTGAAAAAAGTTTTTCTGGCTTATATTTTTTCAATAGCGAAGCAAGCCATGTTCCTTTTACAGCAGTCACATAGGAATTCCATTTTTCGCTTTGAATCTCAAATCCCTTATCTATAGAATCCACTTCTATATGATCGTTTATACTTATTCTTTTATCAGATTCCTCATACCATTCTTCAATAGTTTCATTGCCTATTTCTTGGGCAATAACTTTTACCGTATTGCTTTCTCCGGCACAATCATTTACTAATAGTTGCGCACTCTTTTGAACTGTTTCTAACTCTTGTGCAATCATTGTATTAGCAGATTCATTACAGTTGTGCACATACCAGAATAATACCTGATTGATATTTCCTTCTTTTATTCCCTCTCTTAATTCATTAGCTCTATCTGCTATAGCGGATGGGATTTCTGTCGTAGATTGTGCAAACAGCCAAGCAGCAGCTGTATTCAAATCAGATGCCTTATTTGCAGGCGCTGCCACATCTTTGTTTGCTTTCTTTTTCATATACGCTTGCCCTACAACCGCAATTCCCAAATCCTTATCAATATATATTAAATCACATTTTTTGTCATCACTCCCATCCGTAAGTGAATCTACAGCCACATCAAATATATCATCAATACCAAATCTCAATTCTAATGCATAAAGCATCAATGCATTAGAATTAAAGTTTTCCTTTAATGCTTCACGACGATTAAAGTCATCATAATAATCAAACATTTAGCATTCCTCTTTTTTTATTTTAGATTCGAAAACAGCTTCATGAAAATAATTGATATAACGTTGTATACATTGAAAAAAGCGACCCAGCAGAGTCGCTTTTCGACTTTCATAATTTAATTTTAACACTTATAATTCTAAAAGTCAATGATGCAATGTGTATACGTTATTGCTTTCCCTTTATCATATGGACCAACGCAACGGTTCCTGGTATCTTGCGGATAAATTGTTTGGCCTGTGCCTTTAAGGACGGTTTTGTGTAAGCATAAAGCAGTTTCATGAAATCCTTTTCATCGCGCTGTACGTCTTGGAAGAACGCAGTTCTCTTCGGCGATGGTGTTGATGATGTTATCATGGACGGATTGTGTAGGATTGCCCGTTCAAAATCCTGTTCCATGATCTTGGCATGGTCTTTGACTTGGTTGAACAGATTACGTCCCTTAGTGCTCTGGATGAAGATCAAGGAGGTTCCCTTCCCGTCGTACATGCTCGGCGATTCTTCTTGTACGCCCCAAAAATCGGCCAAGGTGATATCGCTGGGACGGTTCTTCTTGCAGAAGTGACAGCTATGGCACGATGGGCGAAGATACAGGTTCTGCAAAAAGCCTTGTAAGTAGAGATCTGTATTCAGGTCGGCAGCGAGGTATTTGTTAGCATTTCCGTAGGAAATTGCTAACAAAAACCTTTCCCAGGAAAGGTTTTTGTTGCGAAAAGAAATCCTTCGGATTTCTTTTTTATTCGCACGAAGTGCGAGATATTTTCGCCAAATTTTCGGTGATGGAACACCATGACAGATGAAGTCAACTAAGATGAGATTTTCATCATTTTTCCCTACGAAGCGGCGCAGCGCTGCACATTGGCACGGCGTTCCGGCAAAGAGGACCTTGCGACCTGCTCTGAGATGCTCTGTAACCTGCTGAAAGGACGTTTCAACACGGCTCTGCAGATACTTTGAGACGCGCAAGCGATCCAGCTCTGCAACCGTCTCCACTGACTGGTGGCAGACTTCCCAATCTGCATCAAAGCCAGCGCCAAAGACGATGCCACCTTCCTTCAAGATCTGCTCAGCAAAAAGTTGGAACATACCACCGGAAGAGCTGTCCTTGCGGATTGCCTCATCCTTATTGATAGCTGCATAGGTCGGCGGAGTCTGATCCTGCTCCTTAACAATCGGATTCAAGACAGGGCAATTTCGCTCACACTTGCCACAGTTGCGGCAACGATCTGCATCAACGCGAGGATAGCGGAACCCTTCTGCATCTTCTTCCATCGTGATGGCATCGAACGGGCAGGAATTATAGCAGGCATAGCAGCCGCAGCAGTCCGCACGATTTGCCGCAATCATCTTCTCAATCGCAATCATATCATTATCGCCTCAACTTCCGCAAAATCTTCCGTACCAACTCTTTTTCCGATTCGTTCATGCCCACAAAGTACATGATGATGGTATAAAGCACGGTATCCATCACGACGAGCTCAAAAAAGTGCAGCCAGGATACCGACAATGCCATATATTCCTGCAACGAAAATGCTATTACAGCCAACAGCAATAATCCTTTGCTCATCGAGAATATGTTCCGCCAGAAGCGCCAGATATCCAGATGGATCCGCTTGGCGTAATAGCGGTTCATGATATAGCCCGTACTGATGAACAGCGACGAAGCCGTTGCTACAGCGCAGCCAAGGCCGCCAAAGTGAACAGCCAGGGGAAAGCTCGCCGCTAGTGCGATCATAGCACAGATGGTATAGGCCGTCATGCGATAGCGGTTGAGGTTCATCGCCTGCAAGATGGCGATACCAACGTTCTGCACGAGCGGGATGAGCATCGCCGCCATCAGCAGGAGAACGATGGGATACGCCTCTAGATAAGATGGCCCTGCCCAGAGCGCGATGAACTCACGCCCCACCAAGGCGAACATGATGAAGAGGTAGCCCACAACCAGATACTGCAAGCGGCCAATCCGGATCATCAGGTCGGTCAATTCCTTCGCGGTAGCGTTTTTTGTGACCATCATCGTCACCTTCGGAAGCATGACACCGCTGATGGCATTAGAAAAATTCATATCCATCATCATGAACTGCATGGCAATCGCATAGATAGCGACTTCCACCGTACCAGAAACGATACCTAAGACGAATTGCCCTGTCCCCCAATACACCTTGTCCATGACGGCGTTCAAGAAGATAAAGAAAGAATATGCCGCAATCTCGCGCAAAAAGACCGACTCATACTTCCCACGCGCGAATTTCACATGGAGATAATGCACGCAATAGAACCAGTTCGCAAACAGACAAGCAAAATTCAGGATTGTTGATACGACGACCATCATGACTGAGCCATAGCCCCAATACAGGAATGGTAGGACAAGCAACGGGTTCAGCAGGACGCGCAGGATATTCGTGACGCGCAGGAAGATGAACTTCTCATACGCCTGCAGGATAGAAGCAAAGATGCTCAGCGGGAATGATAAAGCAAAATTGAAGATGAGCAGGATCATCATGATTCTGGCCCGCTGCATCTCGCCGCTCGTCAGCGTCGCACCGAACAAGGCATCGATGTTCGCATACAGGATGGCTCCAATCACAAAGGTTATGACACCGATGACGGAGTACACTTGCAGGAAGAGGCCATTGAGCTCTGCCTCTTTCTGCACCGTCCCGTCCACACGGTTCTTAGCCGTATAGCGCACAATCGTATTGCCCAGGCCCATGTCCAGGACACTCAGATAGCCGACCACTGAGCCGATCAGCGAATACAGGCCGTATTCAGACTGCCCCAAGAGGCGCAGCATGATTGGTGTATAGAGAAGGCCGACCACGACTGTCGCCACGATGTTGACATAGGAAAGGATAGCTCCCCAACGTCTCTGATTCATATATTCCTTACAACCTCTTCTCTAAGCATCAACCATTCAAACCGAGCACACGGCGCAGATACTCATCCGAGCGAGCCCGTTCCCTCACTAGTACCGGCTCACACCGTTCCCAAGCCGGCGGCTGCAGGGGATTCTCAATGCGATAGCCCTTCAACTCATTCGTGCGACGCTCTTGGAAGCCGAAATAGCCAAGCAGGGTATCGAGGCGCGAGCCCATCTTCTCAAGGGCATCATCTTTACCTGCTCCTAAGCGATCACAGACCACAAACGGCGTTTGAAACAGGATGGAGAATACACTGCCATGGAAGGAATCCGTATAGACGAGGCTGGCGTGGTCGATTGCCCAGAGGAATTCATCGACGCCCGTCACATAGTGCTCATAGATATCCTCATCCAGTAGATTGACCACCTCGAGGCCCAGCTCCTTGGCAATCGCATCGATCTGAGCCGGACGCCTGCCGAGGAAGTACGTCAGCAGGTACTCTCCCCCATGATACCAAGTCGGCCGCCTGCTAACGCTGCGCCATTCATCGGCAGTGAGCAAGAGCGTCGGATCCACATGGACTTCTGCTTTTCGCCCGGTCAGCTGCTCAATCAAATCCGCTCCTGCCTGCTCTCGCACCGACAGCGTCTTCATACTCTTGAGCCCCTGCACAAAAAAATCATGCTCTTCAGCAGGAATCTCTGTAGTTGAAATACTTGCCGCATAGGATAAACGCTTTTCTTCCGGTGCGAAGCCCAGGAAGAACTGATGATAATTGCCGAAATGTGGATTCCACACCTGATCACTTCCGACAACACAATAATCATATTGCTTTATCTGATGGGATAATTCAGCAAGAGCAACACGATGATATGAGATATATCGATCCGAGAAGTCGCGTATTTTTGTCTGTCTTGCCATCTCACGACCGATATGACCATTCGTTATCTCAGTGCGGAAATTTCGCCAATCAATCAGCCACTTAATGTACATTTTCCAAGTCCATTTCCACCACATTTCAGGCAAAAATGTCTCAGGCTTTGTCCATATTGTATCGACATAGTCTACATAGCGTAAAAGAGCCTGTTGAAGTGCATAACTTTGCAAGACATTGCCATAATTAAAATGTCCATCCAGCGTGAATTTAGCGATACGAATTCCTCTAGTAACAGATTCCCTCATTTACATTCTCCCTCTAAAAATCATTTTCGGATTCATAGACTGAATATGAGAAAATCCGTTCAAGATTTATCCCTACTATTCAGCAAGAATCATTCTCGGATAGCCGACTCAACTATACCGGTGAATAACTCTTACCATTATAGCAAAAATGTCCCCCCCCCCACAAGACAGATGCAATCTTCTTCCACTTCCTGCTAACCATTTCGAGCAAAATCTTTGAGCCGGCCTTCATCAGGCCCAGTTCAGTCGTCCTCAGATAGTGGTTGACGACCTGGTTCCACTTCCAGTTGTTATAGAGAGACTGGACCATGAGTGGGATCAGGACAATGCCCCAAAGACCGAGACTGAAGTACGCCAGGCCGATATAGGTGCAGATGAGTGTCAGGATGCCGAAGAAGATAAAGCTAAAGGTGTACGGAAGCCGGTTCATCGTCGAGATGAAGCAAGCCGAGTTGCGATGGCGTGTCATGAGGTAGATGGAGCACGCCATCACGAGAAATACGGGACGATCAATCGTGAAATCATGGCGCAGCCATTTCACGATGGGAATGCCGATGGTCGCAAAGATGGTTATCCCTGCAATACTCAGGTAAAGGCCACAAGCCATTGACTTCGCATAGAGCGTCCGCATCAGGTCGCGATTGCGCGAGACGTAGGCCGATTGGATGGCCGGGATATACGCTCCGAACATGCCACAAGATATGCCGATAATCGCATTGATGACCTGCATCGAGAAGGAGTAAATGCCCGTCTCATAGAGCGTGAGAAAGTTACTGCTGAGCAGGACGGTTGCCTGCCCCGTCAAATAGAACGTCACCGTCACCAAACCATCGCGCCAGGCATTGGGCCACATCATCGCCAGTATGTGCTTCTTGGAGTACATGGTCTGATGGCGATATTTCTGCAACAATTCATCAAAACGATGTACGCGCAACAAATAGTGCTTACAGAGCGAACGCATGACAAAACCACTGGCAAAATAAGCGACGCCAAGGCTCAGGATGCCGAAGCCAGACACAAGGCCGATGATTCCCGTCGTCAGGAATACACCTTTCGCGATGATATTGGCTTTATTCTTGCGGAATACATCGCCGATGCCCGTCAGGACAATCGAATAATAGCCAATGTAGAGATTGATGAACGTCGAGACGATGTAGAGCCCCCATGTCGCATAGATCTGCCAGGAAAGGTACTCTGTAGCAATCCGCTGGATGTAGACCGTCCCCAGCGTGGCCATAACGAGCGTAGCCGCCAGAGCGATGCCGAAATACAGCCGTCGACAAGTGGCCAACATACCGCAAACTAGAGAATAATTTGGCTCGCTCTTCGCAGACGAGAACGAGACACCGTGCTTCTTCAGGTCAGCAGCACCGCTCCAGGCATACGTCATACAGTGGCTCAGCGTCGGCGTAAAGCCGCTGTCCATGAGTTCCACCAGTCCGCCAATGCTAATAAAGACATACCACAAACCTAAGATATCTGGCGGCATGTAATGCACTAAAACAGGTAACCATATAACCTGTGAACCCAAAGAGAAAAATACACCTAAATAATTCCAAATTATATCTTTTTTCTTAGTAGTTATTTGCATAAAACGTCCCTATATTTACTAACAAGAAAACTCTTAGTACAAACATATAATATTCAACTTCTAATTTTACGAAGGATACTTCTCATCCCTTCTTTAAACGTTTCCCACGAGATGAAAAATCTATACCATTTTCTCTTTATGAAATATATTTTTATTTTTTCTTTATATGTATCACCTTCATAGTCATCCCATAGATATTGCGAAAAATTCATATTTTTAGCGCCCATAAAATAATAACGAACTATTATAAAATATATTTGCATCAACAAAATTTTGCCAGCATTTTGAACACCATGACGTTTGCAAAAATCTTTTTTTAAACGCAAGTTGACAAGTTCATCAGAAAAAGTTTGCTTTTCCTTCATTGATGAGAGTGAATTCTCATTCCCTCTCGTATATAAATAAATTGGCAAGTCAATATAGCTGTACTGATGTATATAATCATAATATTGATAATTGAAAACCTGATCCTCAGCAGTACGCATATTAATTGGAAATAAAATATGATTTTCTTTTATAACATTTGTTCGATACAGCTTTCCCCACGGAGTAAAAAGCAGAAAATTCAGGTTATAATAATCATCATAGATATTTCCAGTTCGTGATGGGATATTAAATCCAGAAGGGTAGTGAACATTTTCCAAAGTAATTATTTCATAATTACCAACCACAAAATCATATTTTCCATTAAGACTAGCATCAAGTAATGATTTTAAGTAATCTGGATGTATTCTATCATCTGCATCTACAAAGGTAATATACTCACCTTTTGCTTGTTCAATTCCAAAATTTCTAGATGCACCAGGCCCTTGATTCTCATTATGATACACACGAAAGCGACTGTCTTTTTCCCTATATGAATCACATATTTCCCCAGAGTTATCTTTACTGCCGTCATCTACCACAACAACTTCAAAGTACGGATAAGATTGTGCTTCTATAGAGTCCAAGCACCGCTTTAAAAGATTTTCCTTATTGTATACCGGAATAATAACAGTTACTTTTATTTCGTTTTTCAATTTTTACTCCTAATATTAATTAATTTCTTCCACACAGCCCAGTGCATTCTTGACCACATCATCTATATCGTAATACTTATACTCTGCAAGCCGGCCATCGAAGATGATATGTGCTCTTGCTTGACCAAGGCTGCGCACTGCTTGAGCGGCTCTAGTTGCGCTCGTTGTTGACGTGGTAATAAGCTTCTTCGCCGATAGACATTGCCGCTCACATGCTCGCGGCGCTCCATCACAAAAACCGACTTTCTCAATCGCTTCGCCTCATGAGCAAAGACAGCATCAAACCAGACGCTATCGACAATCAGATACTTATACATGAAAAGATTCTCTATCTCTTCTTTGTTAAGCCCCCATCCCTCCCCAATTCCTCACCATGTACTACATGCATGAGGAGCTAGATTATATAACTTCGAATCAAATAAGATTTGAATTGGTTAAAACAAACCAATACGCCCTCATTATAGCGCAAACGGCAAGATTCAGCAACAAAAAGGGTGGCAATCAGCGATTCTCTCAAGTCGAGCAACTTCCTTCATATATAGCCTGTGCATAACTCTGTTGATAACATGTGTATAACTTCGGAATACTTGTGGATAAAATTAATCACTGCCCCGCTCTATGTGTCAGTCTGCGCCCGCACTGTACTCAGTTTTGTGTGTTCTGTGACCTTGTGGATAGCCGCTTTCCGTTGGCGCTGCTGGCTTCGCGGGCTCTCTAAGACGTAGCTCTAGCGAAGCGAAAGAAAAAATTAACGTAGAGGCGCCCCCTTCTCTGTGTCGGCTGTGCGTCTGAGGTCTGACGAGGCGGTGCATCTAGGTTGCAGATTCTGGCTTGTTGTTGGAACTTATTCTCATTTAGACTCATTTTACACTCGTTTTCATCTACTTTTTCGAAGTATCAAAAAATTTTCTTTTGAGCGCAAAAAGCTAGTACTTTCAAGGGTTGACACTCATTTGACACGTCGTGTCCTCGGTTCGCAGGCATTTTTACGCTTGACACGGAGCAGCCCGGTACCGTATACTAAGCTTGTCAGCAGCGATGCGACGCACACTCTTTTGCACGACCAACAAACAAGACGGAATTCGGGCTTGCTTGTCTCGCACGGCAGATCAGCAGTCCGACGATCCTCTCGGTCTGTGATGCCTTGGAGATGAGCAGGCCCGTTTTGCTGTTGACGGCCGTATTATGCAAGATGTTTTGATGAAAGGGGTGTTTTCTATGGCCAAGGAAGCGATGACGGGCTTCATCACGGAGTTCCGCTACTTCCACCAGATGATGCCGGTCCGGCCGCTGTCGGCGAGCGCACAGGCACTCTGGCAGTATCTCTTCTACCGCGCGAACGCAGCGTACTGGCAATTTCCCTTGCATTTGCAGCTCAACGAGCTGGCCGGGGCCCTGCGGCTCTCGCGCTCGTCGGTGCAGCGCGCCCGCGCGGAGCTCGCAGAGCAGGGGTATCTGCTCTACGAGCAGGAGCCGGGCAGCCGCTCGGTCAAGTACTATCTCATCAGCAATGTGCGCCCGCACATGCTCATGACGCCAGAGGAAATGCTCGCTGGCTCGAAATCGTATCAGGCTTTCAATGTAGCAGAGACGCAGGTCCGAGAGGAGGATACTCATGTTTGCAACGAATCATGCACAAGGGCTGTATCGGGGAATTGAGAAGTACGGCGGCGGGTCGATCCGCGAGCTGACGCTGCGCCGCGAGGCCGGCGGGATCTCGCACGGGACGTTCGTCGCGGCGCGCCAGGAGCTCTGCGAACTCGGGCTCATCGCCATCGAGCGCATCGCGCGCAAGCCGCATTACGAGCTCATCAATCCGGTACTGGCCGAGGTCATCCTCGCCAGGTCGAAGGCCATCTACGAGGCCGGGCCAGAAGCCGTCTGGAGCGCCAAGCAGGCGGCGAAGAAGTCAAGGCTGGCGAGGGAATCTGCAAAATCAGATAATAGCACGGACAAATCTGGCAATCCGTCTGAATCTGCCTCATAGCTTCTATTATAATAGGAAGGAAAGTGGATGGAATGAGCAAGTCCATCCTCATTCCTCAAACCACCTCTATACGAAAGGAGCATCCCATGCGAATCTTTATCAATCCGGGCCATGCGCTCGGTAGCCGGCCGGATCCCGGTGCGGTCAATCTCGAACACGATATCACGGAAGCCGAGGTCAATGCGCGCATCGCGCGGAACTGCTGCATCGCGCTCGAGCGCTACGGCCACTCGACGAAGACGGTGCAGAGCCACAACCTGCGCGGCGAGGCGCCCGCCTACCCAAATGTCACGGCGCTCGCCAACAACTGGCCCGCCGATGTCTTCCTCTCGATCCATGCCAATGCCGGCGGCGGCCGCGGCTGCGAGACGTACGCGTTCAGCGAGTGCTCGTGGGGCCATGGCCTCGCGACCATCGTGCAGAAGTCGGTGCACCGGGCCGTCAGCCGCCTCGACAAGAGCTTCCCCGACCGCGGCGTCAAGGTCAATCCCGACTTCACCGTGCTGAGGCGCACCGCCATGCCCGCCATCCTCGTCGAGACCGCCTTCCTCGACAACGATGAGGATATCCGGCTGCTGCTCGACTATCCTGCCGTCTTCGGCCAGGCCATCGCGAGTGGCGTCGACCAGTTCCTCCGGGCACATATCACGCCCGAAGGGGAGCTGATCTACGAAGAGGATGAGCCCGCTCCGATGCTCTGGCGATATGTACCGGCGCATATATAATAGGAAGCTTTTGTCCAGGATGTGTCAACTCAAGTGTCAAAATCTTCTCTAAAAAATCTCTTGCTTTTGACATGTCAATCCCGTACAATAAAATCAAGGCAAGGGAATAACACCTAAGCCAACAGACAGCCCGCCGGCCTCGCGGCTGTCTCTGAGGCCACCTCTATCCCACTCATTTCTGCCATTGAAAGGAGAATCATCATGGCTACGCAGCGCACGAACATCACAACGTCCCTCAAGATCAAGGTGGAGAACGGCACGACGAATACGGGTACGGTCAAGTACGCGACGCGCACGTTCAGCTCCATCAACCCGGAGATCAGCGACGAGGACCTGCTCGCCGTCGGCCAGGGCCTCGGCGCCCTGCAGTCGCACGATGTCGGCGACATCCAGCGCCTTGAGAACGCGACGATGATCACGGGCTAAGCCGCCCAAGCAGCTCCGCTAAGCTGCTGAACCTGAACTGCCGGGATGGCGCAGGCATCTCCCCGCCCGCGCTGTCTCTCCCTCATTGCTAGAACGAAAGGAGTCTCACCATGAAACGCACGCTTGAAATCGAATTCCTGCTCGATAACGCCAAGACGAAGACCATCTCCCTGCTCGACCCGAAGGATGACATCTCGGATGCCGCCGTCAAGGCCTGGGCCGATAACGTCGTCGCCAAGAAAGCTTTCCTCGTAGGCGGCGCCTTCCCCGTCGCCTACAAGGGCGCGAACGTCCGCACCGTCGAAGTCGAGGAACTCGCCTAAGCCCGGACTAAGCCCAGTCGGCCGATGCGTCATCCCTCCGCGCATCGGCTGCCTCTTACCAGCCATCCCTTCCGCCTTCACTCCCCCCAACAAGTAAAGTGACAAGGTGATCCCCATGGAACAGAATCTCCTCACCGCAATCTCCAGCGTCGGCTTCCCCATCGTCGTGACGCTCTACCTGCTGACCAGCTTCCAAAGGTCCATGGACCGCTTCACCGACCAGCTCAGCGAGCTCGTCAAAGAGCTCCAACATCAGCGCCATATGGTCCACTAACACAACGTCGAGATTGCCCCACCAATCAAAAAACCGCCCTGCAGCACATCACTTGCAGGGCGGTTTTTGAGACTAATTAAAGCAAAGGCATCAACAAAGGAAATCAGTCAGATGAACAATTCTGATGATAAAAATCAGCTAAATTTCGATGATACTTAGTCAAAAGAGATGGATTTTCTCGAACAAACTTCTTGATGATTTCACGCGGTGCTCCATATTTTTCTCTCAAATCAGCATCCAATCCCTTTATCGTCGGGCGAATCGCTCTGCCATCCAGATAGGTAGTCTGCTGTGCTTGCAAGGTATGCAGTATCATGTGACGAAGAAAGTGTACTGTATCGCAAAGAATACGAGTTCGTAACCACCGTTTCGGTACAAGTAGCACCTGTTGTCCGTCAAAGACTAGTTGCGGCTGCTGGCAGACCTGCCAACGATGCGCTGTGATATCCCAGTAATACTCTGGCTTTTGAGAATAACCGAAGTATTGTTCATCGACGCCCCACATCTGAGCTTGTTCATATGTGTAGCGGCTCAACCGATCAAACAAAATATTGGTCAAAGCATCGGATAAACAATCAGCGCCGTAACCATAAAAGAAAAGCGGCAGATCCAAAGGGTGAGAGACCTCGATACCATTATCAAAAAGAGCATCGAGCTGTGAAAATACCTCCAACATCCCCTCTGGTGTCTTAGCCTTACCATTCCGACCATTTCCGTATCCAAGTTTAGTCGCATTTATTTCATGCAAATGAGACAGTAACTCGATTTTTTCAGGATTTGATGCCTTCTGCTGATATGCTAAGAATATGCACTGAAAGCAATCCTGAACATCAGCCCATGCAGCTCTACTCAATTCATCGCTTGCAGTAAAAATACATCCCGGTTCGATAAACCGAGGGGTATCCTCCTCTAAGTTAATGTCATAAAAATCAAACATATCTGGAGAAGCATGGAATAAATCAGATAAATGCATCATATTTAAGTCCCTCCCTATAGAATCTTTTGGAACCAAAAGAAAAAACCATTTGACATTACTCCTTTCAATCAGTAAAAAGATTGCCAAATAGCTATAGAGATGGTACAATATAGGTGTATATGGTATGTGTTGTACCAGCTCTATGGTATTCAGCATGTATTCAGGAACAGGGCAGAAGCGATAGCGGCAACTATCTATCTGCTCTGTTTCTTTTTATTTTCTACTACGCTTAGAAGACTTTTTCGCAGTTGTCAAATCAAAGACCATGACATTATTCTCCTCGTAGTAAGTGCCATTAATCCTGTAGATATAATGATCGATATCCCAGTCCATCTGTCTCGCTAATGAGTATTGCAAATCCTTAGAATTAAATCGTGCGCCTTTAGCAGCATCACGACCAGGCTTCATAAAAGAGATTGCTTTCGTATCATCCTTGTCGCTCGGTTGTATGGCTAATTGCTTTGTTTCATAATTAAAAAGCAGGCATACCTTCTCTGGGCACCCCAGCTTGATGACGGCATTTTGGTTAAAGGCCGTCGCATGGTCCGTGATTGACATAAACGGTTCGCCTGCGATAATCTCGAGTTTTTTAAACCCTGATAAGTCCATTTCGCTCCCCTCCTTTATGTTTCTAACATAAGCATACCATCCTCTCACGAAATTGTCAACTCAAATTATTTATCAATCTTGTTCGTATTTGTCAATCTTGTTCGTATATAAACATCTACATTCTTCTCCCGATTTGTTTGTATTTACATTCCCGTCATGTTGATTACACTGACTTCTTATGCGCATATACGAACAAAAATGTAAATACAAAACAGTAAAGACATTTTGCAAGAAAAACCGCTCTGCAACACATCAGCTGCAGAGCGGCTCAATACCAAATGGACACTCCCTATACTTCATCCAGATTACCAGTAGTTTTGAGCCGCCACAGTTCCAGCGCCCCTATCGTATAGCCGTCGGAGACTGTGCCGTCCTCAATCATGCTTTCCAATTCCTCTGGACTTACCTCACGGACCTCCAATATGCCTTCATGGCCGATATTGGCTTGATAATCGTCCAGCTCTGCGAGGAAGACTTCAATCCGGCGTGAAGTCAGTCCACTATCCGGCTCCAGGAAGCCAAGGGACTGCGTTTTCTGCGCGAGGGTCGCATGTAGCTCCTCCGCCAGCTCTCGCCGGATATTCTCGACTGGAGTCGCGCCTGGCTCCGCATATCCCCTAGGGAAGCAGTACTGCTCAGCCCGCAATGCATGGCGGTACTGTTTCAGCAGGATGAACTTTCCCGCTTTCCAGGCGACGATGACGACACCATTCCCCGCCGTCGGCAGGACCCGTTCAAAAGCGTAATACGTGCCATCCGGTCGGGCAATCGGATCGACGAGGAAGGTATTGTAGCGGCTCTGATAAATCATACCATACTTTTGATGGTAGATCTCCATCGAGCGAACCAGCTCACGCATGACTACCCTGTCGTCCGTATCCGCTACAGGGACCTCAGCCGATGGAGCGAATAAATCTGCATGTCTGTTTCGATACGCCTGATAATCGCGCAGTTCCCTCGGCTTGACAAAATCAATCGGCGCTCCCTGACTGCGCGCCTCAACAACATCCGTTTCTTGAGCTGCTACAGACACAGCCCTCGGCATCCAAAGTGCATGCCAGCCATCTCGCAGCAACGTATACATGCTGCCCAGCGCCTTGGATAATGGCACAAACAGCGAACAACGCGCCGACAAGGCATGCGAAATCCACTCCGTAAACAGCAGGAAACAGATTGTCTCCACAATAGAAAAGACAGCCGCCCCCACGTTCATGAAGTGATCCAGCAGCAGCTTCATGTCCTGGAAGGCGAACTTCACACCGCAAGCCACCAGCAGGCAGATAAGTGAGAATAAGAGCTTTTGCCCGATGCTGGAAAAGATGGCCTGTCGGTGCACACGCTGCTGCTCCGCCTCCGCATATTCATAGCGCGGCACCGTCTCCGATTCCTCATGCGGCTGGCGGCTTGTATAATCTGCCACGCGAACAGCTTCCGAGAAATCCGGAAGCTGTTTTTTCTTGTCAAACGAGATGAACCGGTTCGTCTCCGTGCGCAGGAAACGCTTCTCAACCTGGTCCCCATCCGCCCAGAGGTCCTGCAAGCGCCTCGTGAAATCAGCGGCAAAAGTCGGCTTGGGCGAATCCAGCGCACGCAGCTCTTCGACATTGTAGTGCTTCGAGGTATTGCAGATGCTGATCTCGCAAACGTAATTGTAACAGAGGTCGACCACTGCCTCTGCCAGTGGATACGCCTGACGCAGCGTCTCCGTGAGATCATCCGCCGCCACCGCATGAAACTGCCGATACAAATCACGGTAATAGCGCGAGCGGCCATTCTGCCCCGTCTGAAAAGCAGGCAGCTCCTGTAAGATAGAGCGCACCTCTCCCCAATACGGGATAGGCAGCGATAACTGCAAGATGCACTGCATGAGGTGATGGAAACGGAACGGAGCGAGCTCACTCGCCTTGCGCGGAGCGATGTAGACATGATGGAGCATGCTCAGGCGCAAGATAATGGACAGGAAACTGTAGAGATTCTCCAAGATCTTGCGGTGTGCCGCGATATTCTCACCTGAGCCTCCCGATACGATCCGCTTCACATGGCCCGTCTCATCCTGCTCAACCTCGAGGAAGAGATCCTCCACTTCCGCATCCGAGCGGCGCCCACCATCCAGATACTCAAGGATCTCCGACAAGTCCGAGTACATGAGACTGCGCTGTACCAGTGCAATCAACCGCTTCTGCGTGAACATGAGCGGCAGTGCCGAATAGATGAATCTCTTATTCGCATCGACCGTACTGAGGATATACTGCGCCACCGTGCGGATATCGCCGAACTGCGAGATGCAGATACAGCCCTGCTCGAACAGCTTCAGGATATTGCGATAATACGCCTCATCCGTCATCAAGCTGAAAAACGCCCGTGAATCCACGAGCTGATTATAGGTGAGCACCACGACATTGCCCTTGCGGACAATCTCATCGTAAATCGCATGCTGGCCAGCAATGATCTCTTCGTCCGAATCGCGTACTGAATCCAATTCGAAGAGATAGACATATTTCTGCTGCATCATCGTTCCCACCATTCCAATCTAAAAAAATCCGACGGATTTAGAATCTAAGCACAACGGCTCCTAGACAATCAACCTCCATGGTGGAAGAGGCCCTTACTTCCGCACTCCTAAAATCAAGAACCTCAGCCAGCTATTTTTACGAATCAAATGCTCACTGAGCCAAACGGAAAGGACAATTGCCAGTACTGTGCAAAGAACAAAGCTGAGCGTATAGAGATGCAACTTGTTCCACAAGACGACGCGGAAGGGGATCTTGATGATGTCGCTGAGGATGTAGATATCCATCGACAAGATGCCCCAATGCTCCAATAGGTTGCTGAGGAACGAGAGGGCTGACTCTTGGCGGCTCAGGACGAGAGAGAGCCACAGGACCAACACCGTGCCACTTGTAGCGGTCAAGAGGAAGCAGGCATGCTCTTTCAGCCCCAACAGGCCATAGAGGCCAATCAGGAATACTGCCACAGTCGCCAGGATGTGCCGGGCAGTCAGATGAAGAACAAAGTCCTTATGCTCCCGCCGCATGTAGATGCCTAGGAGAAAGAAAAACAGGAAATTCGTGATAATGCCCCAGGGATTCCAGATCAGCAAAGCCACAGCTGCCACGAGTCCCAGCAACGAAATGCGGAAGGCAAACAAAGCTGCTATGACGGTAATCACAAATAGCGCATAGAGGAACCAGAGCTCGCCGTCTGGGTTGACGCCGATGACAATCTGCCAAATCGTGCTGATGTCGTACGGCTTGTTGGCGAAGTTCGACAGCAGCATCTTGAACGGCGCATAGCAAAGACCGACAAAGACATACGGCACGAGCAAACGTGAGACGCGCTTGCGCACTAAGTCCAGCGGCTTTTGCGCTCGGTCCAGCATCTTCTGGCGTGATACCATAAATCCTGCCAAAAAGAAGAACAGCGGCATATGGAAGGAATAGATCACGTCATGCAGCCAGCGATACGCCGGTATCGATATCCCGTTTGCACTTGCCGCATCGGGGATACAATGTCCCACAACCACCAAAAAGATGCCAATGCCCTTGGCAATGTCAATATACGTTAAACGATTTACTTGTCCCCCCCCTAGGAGACAAAATTTCCTGTTCGTTCTGCATCAATACATACACTCCTATTATTTCGCCAGCTCTATCTTCACTCGCTCCAACGCGCTCTTAATGACGTCATCCATATCGTAGTACTTATACTCTGCCAAACGGCCGCCGAAGATGGTGTTCTCTTCCTGCTCGGCCAGGGCTGCGTACTGCTGGTAGAGCTTCTGGTTGCGCTCGTTGTTGACCGGGTAATACGCCTCCTCGCCGCGATGCCAGTCGGCTGGGTACTCGCGTGTGATATAGGTGACGGGCTGCGTACCGAACTCGAAGTGCTTGTGCTCGATGATGCGCGTATACGGGATCTCGCGCTCCGTGTAGTTGACGACAGCGACGCCCTGATGGTTCTCCTCCTCAAGGCGCTCCGTCTCGAAGTGAAGGCCACGGTACTCGAGCTGGCCGAGCTTGTAGTCGAAGTACTCGTCAATCGAGCCCGTGTAGACGATCTTCTTGGCCACATTCTGATACGCCGCGCGCTCCTTGAGATAATCCACGCCCGTGCGCACCTCGATGCCGTCGAGCAGTGCTTCGATCAGCTTGTTGTAACCGCCGACCGGGATGCCCTGATAACGGTCGTTGAAATAGTTGTTGTCAAACGTATAGCGGACCGGCAGACGCTTGATGATGAATGCCGGCAGCTCCGTGCAGCTGCGGCCCCACTGCTTCTCCGTATACCCCTTGATGAGCTTCGTGTAGATATCCGTGCCGACGAGCGAGATGGCCTGCTCCTCGAGGTTCTGCGGCTCGCCCTTGATGGCCTTGCGCTGCTCCGCGATGATTGCCTTGGCCTGTGCCGGCATCACGATGTCCCAGAGCTCGCGGAACGTGTTCATATTGAACGGCAGATTGTAGAGATGGCCCTGATAGTTCGCCACCGGCGAGTTGATAAAGTTGTTGAAGTTGACAAATCGGTTGACATACGCCCAGACATCCTCATAGCTCGTGTGGAAGATGTGCGCGCCATACTTGTGGATGTTGATGCCATCCTTCTCCTCACAATAGACATTGCCGCCGACATGCTCCCGACGCTCCAGGACCAACACCGACTTGCCCGCCTGCTTCGCCTCATGTGCAAAGACCGCACCAAAAAGACCACTGCCAACGATCAGATAATCATACATGATACTACCCCTCTTCTATCACCTAACGCTCAATCAACCACCGCTTCAAATCACAGCTGCGGCACGAGCTCCTTCAGATACGCCTCAAACTTGCCACCAAGATCTGGGCGGCGCAGGGCGAACTCCACCGTCGCCTTGAGAAAGCCCAGCTTATCGCCAAGATCATAACGGATGCCCTCAAAATCATAAGCATAGACTGGCTGGCGCTTGGCCAGGACTTCCAGCGCATCCGTCAGCTGCACTTCGTTGCCCTTGCCCGGCAGCGTGTGCGCGAGAATGTCAAAGATGGCCGGCGTGATCACGTAGCGGCCCAAGACCGCCATGCGGCTCGGCGCATCCTCGACAGCCGGCTTCTCCACCATATCGAGTACCCGCATCGTGCGCACATCGTCCGTCAGCTCGCCCTTGACGATACCATACGACGACACCTTATCCTCCGGCACCGTCTGGCAGCCAAGAACGGATGCCCCTGTCGCATTGTAGGCATCGATGAGCTGCTTCAATGCCGGCTTGCCATCACCATTGTAAACGACATCATCTCCAAGCAGTACGGCAAACGGCTCATCCTGCACAAAAGCGCGTGCACAGAGAATGGCATCGCCAAGACCGTTCATATGCTGCTGACGAATATAGTGGATATCGATAGCCCCCGTATCGCGAACCAGCTTCAGAAGGTCAGTCTTCCCCTTCTTCTCGAGCTCCATCTCCAGTGCCGGAGCCGAATCAAAGTGGTCCTCGATTGCCCGCTTCGCATGGCCGCTGATGATCAAGATCTCCTCAATCCCGCTCGCCAATGCCTCTTCCACAATATACTGGATTGTCGGCTTGTCAACAATCGGCAACATCTCCTTCGGCGTCGCCTTCGTCGCCGGTAAGAAACGCGTGCCAAAACCAGCCGCCGGAATAACTGCCTTACGAATTTTCTGCATTTTCTCTCCCCCGCACAAAAACTTTTACATCAAATCCATTGCTTTCCTGATGGCTTTCTTGGTAAAATAGCCATTGATTACTTTTTCCTGTAAAGCTGTAATATTCTTTAGATAGCGCGCATAATCTTCCTCAGTCATAGAATCTAAGACCGTATTGATATCACTCAGTTTATCAACGCAGAAACCTATATCCTGTTCCTTCACAAAATCAGCAATAGCAGCCTGCGACCAAACAATCACCGGCAAGCACGAAGATACGTATAACGATAATTTATGTGGATTATTATAGCGCGTATATTCGCCAAATGCACCCGAGCATGTATCGATAGAGTCTCCATCCCAGATTAGACCAAAGCTTCCTTCTAATCTGGCCGGAATTTCTTCTGCAGAAAAGGCGCCTTTATAATTAGTATTAGCAGATTTGATATTTTTCTTATTATAATTTATGCCATAAAGGAAGAAAGTAACTTCGATATTCTCTAAATCATTATAAAGGAAAGTACTCTTTGATAAATTTCCTGCAAATGAAACAATTGGTGCAAAGTTCCGATTAGGGTGAAAATTATTATCTCGAATATAATCAAATAAATCTAATTTTATCATAGGGGATATCACCCCCAACCTTTGCAATGAATCTAACATATATTTATTATGTACAATAAGGCCTTTACATTTATTGAACACTTTAATTTCATCAGAAATTTTTTCTTGTCCAAAATCTCGTAAAGAATTCACATCATGGATAATCAGAATAACATTATTTCGAGATAAACATCTCAACAATCCTTCCCTCAAAATAGGGTTACAGTAAAATGGGTATTGAATAAATATTTTTTTATTATATATACGTAATAAAGAAAATATATTTTTTATATTCCTAATATTAAAAACATATCTTATTTTTTCTATAATTGAATGAAATACACGTTCCTTATATGAAAATATTGGAGAGGAAAGAATAGTATAAAATATAGCATCTACATCCTTACGTGCCTTACTTCCTGCATGTTTACCTGTCCCAACAGTTTCATGTATAAAAGTGAATTCCGATTTCATATTATCACCCCAATAATATCACTTATTTCTATTTTAATAAATCATAAATCGACCAAAAATCATTCCTAATATCAGTATTAAAAACATAGTCAATATTAGCATGCGATCCACCTATCGTTTTAGCAATTAATGTATCAGAATATCCGCTTATCATGCGAATATTTAACACAAGAAACATCAGGACTATAAGTGAAACAATTCCCAAGCGTGTGAAGTATCCATATCGTAACTCAGACAGACATAGGACTAACGTAGGATAGAAAAAAATCAAAAATTCAGAAGCAATGCGATCTAAGCCATATAAACCTGACAAAGAAACTTTTAAAGACAGTCCTAGAGATGTTAATAATAATAATATACTCCTTTTTTCACTTATATTTTTCAATGTAAAAAACACAAATACAAGCATCGTCAAAGTCATTATATATGAAGAAATAGAGGTTCCATCCATATTCGTATTTTCTAGTGAATATCCTGATAATCTATCGGATAAAGCCATCATTAACTGTACAGAAGGTAATGAGAGTATCAATTTAACAATAAAAGGTATTCCTAATATGAGTATAAAGACCTTCTTCTTAGATAGATTGGTTGGTATAAAATAAAAAACAATAAACATGATAGAACTAGCATGAAAAAAAGTAGCTAAGCAAATGGCAAAGAAAAATTTTATAAAAGAACGGTTCTCAGTAAAAATATATTTTACGCCCCAAAATATAATTGCCATAGCTGCAAACTGTCGAATCATTGTAAACGAAAACCACAATCCGACTAAGCCTATCGTTCCTAATGTAAAAATTCCTAATGATAAAGAAATTTGGCGATAATTATTATCTAAAAAATAAGATAATCCCTTATAAAAGAAAACAAGCGAAACAATCGCATACAATAAAAACAGCATCTGGAACTCAAAACCCAAGTATCTCAAAAACTGACATAAAATTTGAAAAGATGGTTCTGGCCATACCATATTAGGATCATAGCTGATCCAAGAATACATATTCATATATTGATCATAATCGTAACCAATTCGGTATCGAAAACCAGATACTACAATCATTAATCCTAATATGATATATGAAATAATTTGTTGGTTCTTAGCTTTTACCATATAACTAATTAATACCAACAAGCTTGTTAACAGTCCATATAGAATCCAAAATGACATAGCTCATCCTCACAATCGTTAAAGCATCAAGAATTCGATAAAAAAAAGTCAGTAATGGATTTAGACGACGTATTTATATCGTACCCAGCACGCTGAATAGAATGTAATTCATTCTTCCGCGTAAGAGCTTTTGTCTCCAAGACTTTTATTGCCCAATCAAAAGGAGAAAGATTCAAACTTAATTGGTAAAAGTTTTCAATTATCTGAGTTTCGGATGTCATTCGATCAGAAACCACACAGGGAAGCCCTGCTACTTGTGCCTCTATTGCTACTATACTCAGTCCCTCAAATCTAGACGGCATTAATAAGCAATCCATCGCTTGGTATAAACGCTCAGTATCCTTTCTCAATCCTAAGAACAATACTTTTTTTTCTAAATGATATTGTTCAATTTTACTTTTTATCATCAAAAAACGTTCTTCATCACCATTAGAAGACCCTACTAAAAGTAAGATTGCATTTTCATCATACTTTGTAATTTCATAAAATACATCTAGAAGAAATTCGTGGTTTTTCTGATACGAAAATCTCGCTACATTTCCAATTACAAATTTATTAGCAATATTCAATTCTTGTCGAACATCCTGACGAACTTTGGGATTATAAATAAATTTTTTTGCATCAATTGCATTATGAACTATACTAAAATTACGTTGGCCAAACATCCATCTCCCTGCCAATTTTGAGCAAGCCCAATAATCTGTTGCAGAAACCTTTAACAAGAATGTATTTAATTTTTTTAAACATCTTCTCGATAAACTTTCTGATATTTCATCACCAGAATTATGTGAATGGATCACACGATGTGGTATGCCGACTAAAGCTGCGATAAATAAAGGGAAGACATAGTACAAAGAACACGTATTCAAAACGATATACTTATACTCATGGCGTTTCTGATATAACAATTTCAAAATACCCCAATAATGCCCTAGCGGAGACTTATGACGAGATGGCACAGCATAAATCAAGTCACCATTTCGCTCTATTTCATCTGAAAATACAATTGGTGACTCCCCTGTGATATTCAAGAAGTCATAACGTACTAGTTCACGATTTAGTTTACGATATTGCGCCATAAGGTACGTTTCCATACCGCCTATATTATTTGTCATGCCAATTTGAAGCACTCTAACTGGTAATTCCATGATATTCTCCTCTAATTTACCTTAATGATAGGTAATAGTGTTCTAATACTTTCGCTTCTTGTCGAATATCATATCCCGCTTTACGAATCTCTTCTACAGGACTTTTTCGTACACATCTATTTTCCACACATTCTTCAATAGCAGCTTCCCAACAATCTTCATTATTGTTCAATGGAATGAATGTCAATAGATTACTCACCCTCGCATCACTAGGAATAACATCAGCGCTAGCAAAAACAGGTAATCCGCTGCATTGTGCTTCCACTAAAACTATTCCTAATCCTTCATAAAAAGAGGGAAATACAAATGCATCAAAGGCTTGATAATAATCTTCTATATTTTTTTTTGCACCTAAAAATTTAACAACATGCTGCAATTGCAAATCCTGAACGAGCTGTTTTAAAGCAGTTTCATCTTTTCCTTCGCCAATCATCAGTAAACGTGCCTCAGGATGTTTTTGATAGAACGCATTGAAGATTTTTATTAGAAAAGATTGGTTTTTTTGGGGGTCCAATCTCCCTACATGACCGATAATAAAGTTTTTTTCAAGATGAAGCTGTTCTCTCATAGATGTGCGCATAGATAGCGAATAAATAAATTTATTCACATCTATCGAATTTTTTATAACGGTAAATGGATATCGGCCAAAAAGAAATTTTCCTGCATCTTCTGTACAAGCAATGCGCTCAGTCGCTTCGCGATTACCAATGTAAAGTAACGGATAATTTCGTATGGCATGTGAGAAAGTCGCAGCGGCACGATTATTATGACTGTGAAGAATACGATGCTTTATCCCAGCTTTTTTAGCCAATGGGAAATATAAAAATGCTGCATTTGCCATATGGCAATGTAATATGCTATATTCGTTTTTGTGTTCTTCAAAAAACGTTGAAATCTGTTTTTTTATAGCAAAAAATCGACTTATACGAAATGTTTCCCAATCAAAAACACGTCCACCAAGTGATTCAATCTCACTCTTTATCTCATGCTCTACACGACTATGCGTGATAAAATCGAATTGTATTTTAGACCGATCTATATGACGATAATAATTCAATAAATAGGCCTCTATGCCGCCACAATATGTCAATCCAGGAAGAACATGTAAAATACGAATGGGCTTTTTTATATCCACCATACTCATCAATCTCCCTAGTTTACATTGTTTTTTTATAGACCAACAATCCATACGCGAACGATATCAGCCAGCCTAACACAAACCCTACAGCCGTCATAAGCTTCGGTCTTGGCCATACTGGTTTCTCTTCAAATGGCAATGTCGCGGGATCTACAACCTGAACGTCCATAGAATCCATGGCCTGCTGGACACGGCTCTTCTCGCACTGCTGAACGAGATTGATGTAGACTTGGTTCTTAATCTCTGCATCGCGTTTGTACTCGAGGTAATCTACGACGCCTTCTGGCAGATCGCCGAGTTCCTGCTGCTTACTATCGCGCTTTTCCTTGATGGCAGCTTCACTGGCCTGAGCTGTCGCAACGGTTGCCTGAGCCTGGGCCTGTGTCTTCAGGAGTTCTGCCTGAGCTGGATTGAGTGTCGTTGCATTCGAGGATACGACGGCATTGACTTCATTCGTCAGGCTACTCTGCAATTTGCCGAGCTGTTCGCGAGCAGCGATGACCTGCGGATTATTCTCGGTATAACGCTGTCTGAGGCCGACGAGTTCGACCTGCTTGGCGACAATCTGATTGCGGATGCCCTGCACTGTTGCATTGTCGTTGATGTTGTAGCTCTGGCTGCCCGCTTTCATTTCGTTTAGCTTTGCATTGGCCGTATCCAACTGCGCCTGCCCAGACTGCGCCTGGACTTCCATCTTGCTGATGGCATCGTCATAGGCATCAAGGCGAGCAATCAGGGCCTTTGCCTGGGTATCCGGGTCATAGATCTTATGCTCTTTCTGATACTCAGCAAACTTCTTAGCTGCTTCATCTGACTCCTGTTTTGCCTGGTCGATACGCTCATTCAGAAACTGGACAAGCAAGCTCTGCGTTTCTTTGTTCATGCCCGTCATCATATCGAGGAAGTTATCTACAACTTTTTGCGAGATTTCCTGCGCTTCTTCTGGCGTCTTACCTTTAGCCGTCACCTTGATAAGGTTCGTCTGCTTTGTATTTTCTATCTTGAGATTTGACTTGGCGAACTTCTCTGGTGTCAAGAACTTTTTATCCTCTTCTGGCCAATTCAAATCATCAATGATTGGCTGCAAGACAGTATTACTCTTCATCAACTCTACATAGGTAAGCGTTGGCGAGCTTGCATTGCCAATACCTAAGGCCGCGGCTGCAGCGGCAGCTCCACCGCTGGCAAGCTGTGAGCCGGTCATGCGAGTCTGGACGGTGGTGGTGGATTCATAGGTCTTCGGCCAGACGAGACCGGCTACGAGGGCGACGGCAGTGCAGCCTACAACGATACCACCGACGACTTTTTTGCGCTGTATCATGATGTCTTTGAGGCGGCCAAAATCGATGGATTCTTCTTTTTCCAAGGTATTCTCTCCTATCTATGCCTATAATGATTCCTGATATGATGCGAGATTAATGCGAGGTTGTCAACCCGAGTTTGCGTGCGACGAAAAGGCCGCCTTTACGCACCCAGTTCTGCTTTTCGAGGAAGGACACATTCTGCTCATGATACGGAATCTGATTCTTCTCGAGCCAGATGTCGAGCATCAGCTCGCTGACGAAGCCAAAGATGCGTGCTTCGTAGGCAGAATATGCGCTGATATCCACTCTATCTTCGATCTTGAACAGGATGTCGAACATCCACTGGCAATAGTCGTCATAGAGGTCCTTGCGCATGACGAACATGTTGAACATATGCGCCCAGGTGCGCTTCATGACCGTACCATGTGCCTCAACATATTCAGGATAATCCGCCCGAATGATTTCGTCAAGGGCCTGCAGGCCTTCTGCATGATGCGCGTGCAGATAATGGGATTTGTTCGATTCGATATAATAGCGGCGCTTATCGGCTACGACGACCGGCGTATCGGCCAGCAGATTCTCCCAGTCTGCCTTGGACAGGATTGCCGCCCGCTTGCCCTCTATCGAGCGCGCTTCTTTATTGGTGAAGTAGCGGCGATAATGGACAAGGCCGACGCAATCCGCCGACAAGTTCTTCCACGCCCAGTACAGGGCCGTCAATTCGCAGTAATGCGGATTCTTGGCACTGATGTTGTCGCCGGTATTGTCACCTGTGAAGCCAATGCTCTCCTTGCCCTCACAGCCGACATGAATCGGCATGTAGACATCATCCTGCGGCATCCAATACGGTTTATGCGCCGCGACCATGATCTTTATATCCACAAAATCTCTCCCCCAAAAATTATTTATCATATGTATCCTAAGCAATTCAAGATCCAAGTTTCTTTCTCAAGTACCAGATCACGATGCCTGAGTACTCTATGTACTTCCCGTTTGTATCTTTATTCTCATAGGCTTTGAGCATCTTCTGCAATAAAGACCTGCGCCAGTTGCCTGGCTTATTCCGCGACTGGACCTGTATTTTGGTCAGGCAGACAGCCAACGCATTGCGGCGGTTCAGCGGGAGGCTGAAGTCGCTGCCTTCGTAGTTGAGGTTCAAGGTGTTGTTGAGGTCATCGTTGATCTGAGTATCGTCTGAGAGGATTTCGCCTGTATGTGTATTATACCGGATTTTCTTGACCATGTCTCTATCCAAGGGATTGATAGTCAGGATCTTATCCTTGCGATGCGCGTCGCAGGTCGTCTCTCTATAGGGATGGCCGGCATTGCCCATGCAGACGCCGAGCATGTTGTGGAAGTCCAGCTTCTGCTGTTCGGTACACTGACTCTCGGGGAGCCAATGCTCTATCTTCATTTTCTGGGCCTTCTTGACGATACCATCTTCGGCTTTCATGTCGTCTTCAACAGTGATTTCCTCGGGAATGCGCCGCATGCAATAGGCACAGAGATACCCTTGGTCTTCTAACAGACGCTTGCGGATATCTTCCTTGTTGCAGCCATCGTAATAGGCATGGGGCTGCTGCTTGTAGGCAGTCAGGGATCTTGGCTCTGCATGTTTTTCAATGTAACGCATATCATCCCTCCGACAGTGCCAGCTCTAGCTCCAGCCGCTCTCTGGCTTTGACGGCCAGCGGGCTGTCAGGCCCGATATCGTGCTCGAGCTTCGTCAAGGCTTCTTTCGCCGTGGTAAAATCTTCACGGTCGATAGCACCGTAGAACGCCTCCAACTGCGCTGCCACAGATGCTGGCAGGTCGGCAGAATTCTGGATACGCCGCAGGATGTAGTCAACCTCGAGGCCGTAGCCGCTCATGGCGGCTTTGGGCGAGGCGAGGTTTTCGATATCGATGCACCAGACGTCTTTGGCGGAGGCGATGATGATGGGTGAATGGGTGGTGGCGATGAACTGGACGTTTGGGAAGACGTGGCGCAGGACGTCGATGACGTGCCATTGCCAGCGCGGATGCAGGTGAACGTCCAGCTCGTCGATCAGGATGAGGCCGGGTGTCTCGGTGATGCGCTCGGTCAGGAACGGATTGAGGACGGCCATGCGGTAGGCGATGTCGAAGACCATCCAGATGAGGGACTGGTAGCCTGCACTCAGTGCTGAGATGGGCATGACGGCACTGCCTTTCTGGTAAAGCAGCTCTTCGGAGCGCTTGTCGTAGAAGATAGCGACAGATGCGCCTTCAAGCTTGGTCATCGCTGTGGCGACGGCCTGCTTGACGGCTTCATACTCGCGAACAGGCTTGTCGGTCTGCCAGGCGATCTGCTCCATGCGCGAGCACCACTCGAGCATCAGCTTCATGCTGGATTCATCGGTCACGCAGTCGATGTAACCCGCGATGCGGCTGCTCTTCTTACGTGCGAAGGTACTCGTCTGTTTCTTGCGCTTCTGCGACCAGACGCGGCCTGCGCTCTGATAGCAGATGACGGGCAGGACAGCACTCGTGTCGGCCACCATCTGTTCGGCCAGATGGCAGATATCGCGCGGCATCGTCTTGGTCTGCGCGCCGTAGCTGTCTTTCGCCCGCTCCCACTCGTACGGGCTCCCCGCCACCTCTGCATTCATATCGATGTGGGGCCAGGAATACTGTGGCTCATATGCGCCATCTCCCTGCAGGACATAGCTGGTCCGAGCTTCTTCCGACTGAATGTTGCGCGGGTGGATGCCTCCCCCATGGACGCCTGAGAGGAAACCGCTGATGCCGATGGCCAGGGCCTCTAGCAGGGAGGTCTTTCCCTTGCCATTTTCACCGATGATCAGGTTGAAGCCCGGCTTGAATGTGAGCTGGCAGTGTTCAATTCCCTTGAAGTCGTGAATGGCGATGGTCTTGACGTGCATGGGTATCCCCCCTTTCGGATCGATTTAATAAGCGCCTTTGCCGAAGGCGACGGCTTTGACGGTCTTGAACAGGTACATGAGGTCGATCCAGACGGACCAGTTGCGGACGTACCAGGTGTCCATGGCGACGCGCTCTTCGTAGGTGGTGTCGCTGCGGCCGCTGGCCTGCCACATGCCGGTGATGCCGGGCAGGACCATGCTGTACTCGCGGAAGTAGTCGCCGTAGCGCTTGATTTCTTTGGTGACAATCGGGCGCGGGCCGACGAGGCTCATGTCGCCGCGGATGACGTTCCAGAGCTGCGGCAGCTCGTCGAGGCTGGTCTTCCTGAGGAAGGCGCCGAGCTTGGTGACGCGCGGGTCGTGCTCGAGCTTGAAGTTCTCCTCCCACTCTTTGCGGGCCTCGGGGTTCTCCTTGAGGTATTTCTCGAGGGCTTCCTGTGCGTTCGGGATCATGGTCTGGAACTTGTAGCACGGGAAGAGCACGCCATTCCTGCCGACGCGCTGATGCGCGAAGATGATATGGCCCTTGTTGCTGATGGCGACCATGATGGTCAGCACGATGAGTATCGGCGAAATGAGGATGCTGCCGATGGTCGTGCAGATGAGGTCGAAGACGCGCTTGATGATGCGGTTGCGACGGCGCGCAAGATTGTTCCGCATGTGGAGCATGAGGACTTCTTCGCTGAAGAGCACTTCTGCCTCAGCGCCGATCATCGGGGTGCCGATGAGGTCGGGCGCAAAGGAGATGTCGCGCACGTAGGGCTGTATCTTGGAGATGAGCTCCTGGAGCTGGTCGCGGTGCATGCCTGGCGCGGTGATGATGACGGTCTGGACGCCGGAGTCGCGGATGATGGACTCGGCATCGGCGACCTTGCCGTAGAGCAGGAAGCGCGAGGCGACTTTCTCGGAAAGCGGGTTATCGTCGATGAGGCCGACGATGTCGTAGCGGTAGCCGAGGTCATTCCGGTAATAGCGCAGGACGCGCTCGGCCGTCTTGCCCGCGCCGACGAGGATGACAGGCTCGTAGAACAGATGGCACTTCTTGATGAACGTCTTGGCGAGGTAGCGGATCAGGTAGAGATTCGGCACCAAGAGGACGATGAAGAGTCCGACGAAGAGGCGCGAGGTCAGCAGGCTCGAGGCGGAGAAATAAATGACAATGAGACAGGCCATAAAGCCGTAGAGCACGGCGAAGAAGACGTCGCGCGACGAGTCGAGGATGGAGTGCATCTGCCGGTAGGCATGGGCCTGTCCGAGGAACAGGATGAAGATCAGCGGGATCCAGAGGTAGATGTACTGTGGCGCGATGGCATAGGGCGCGGTGTGCCGGTCGATCAGGTGATGGAGACCAAGGGCCTCCTGCTCGGCCAACAGGATGGCGACGTAGTCGAGCAGGATGAACAGGATTGGGTAGAGATAGCGGGCGTAGCGCGCGCTGCGTACCCTCGTCCTGTTGGCCAGGCGAATCATTTTTTCCAATTGTGATATTCCCCCAATATCATAATCATAAGGTCATTTCCCAACCATCAGTCGGTCAGGTTCTTGTAGAGCGCCCAAGCGTTGACGTATGGCAGGACGTCGGTGTCGAACTTGATGCCGTTGGAGCGTGGGACGTAGAGGATGTCGCCGTCTTCGATCTCGACGTTCTGCGTGAGGTCGTGCTTGACGGTGTAGGCTTTCATGTTGAGGGTGCGGTAGTACATGGTGCCGTCGACGACGCGCATGATCTGGATGCGGGTGCTGCGGCCTTTGCGCGCCCAGCCGCCCGCGGTGGCGAGTGCGGCGTAGGCGTTCATGTTGTCGATGGCCATGTCCTGGACGCCGGGCTTGTTGACCTCGCCCATGACGTAGACTTTGCGCGGGCCGTAGCTCGTGATGACGAGCGAGAGGTCCGGGATGCGCAGGTACTGGGTCAGGGAGTCCATGAGGACAGCCTTGGCCTCGTCGAGCGTCAGGCCCTCCATCTTGACGCTGCCGACGTACGGCAGCTGAACGTAGCCGTCGAGGCCGACGGTGATCTTGTCGATGCCGATGCCATCGGGGAAGCCGACGGCGAGGATGCTCAGCGTGTCACCGCGGAACAGGCGGTAGCTCGGCGAGACGGTCGTGTGGCGCAGGGAGGCGGTCTTGAACATCTCCTTGGACTCGACGTAGCGGGCTGCGGTGTCATCGTCATCCGCGGCGGACGGGGTGCTGAGCGCCGCTACGGTGTCGGTATGCGTGGCGGAGCCGACTGCCGCTTGCGTGCGGGAGACGGAAGCGGTCGGTGCGGCGAGCGTGCCCGTGGCAGTCTGGGCCGCGATGTCGGTGGCCGTAGGCGCGGCAAAAACGGCGCTGCCTGAGAGTAGGAAGGCCGTGATGGTGAGAGCCGGAAGGCTGTACTTCATAAGATAAAACCCCTCGTTTTCTGTATTTGCGTATGGAATGGTCGAATATACGCTATTAGGATACCACCTTTTCTAGGAAAAGACAAGGTTTAGAGGCGGATTAGCGGGCTGCGGCGTGCGGTATGATTTGATAGAATGATAAATACCTGATATAATTATGGAAGTCATTGTTTGCTATGCTGTTGTTATTCTTGATTTTATTTTCACATTCTTTTTGAAAAGGGAGATTTTCACTTATGTTACTCAATCGCAAATCGGTAGAACTCCTGGCTCCGGCTGGCACATGGGATGCGCTGGTGGCGGGCGTGGAGTCGGGTGCGGATGCTGTCTATCTCGGCGGCAAGCACTTCAACATGCGCATGCATGAGGGCGGGTTCAACTTCGACGATGCCACGCTCAAGAAGGCGATCGACTACGCACACGCGCACGGGGTGCGCCTCTATGTGACGCTCAACAACCTCATCAGCAACGAGGAAATCCCGGCGCTGCGCGAGTACCTCGCCTACCTCAATGAGATCCGCCCGGACGCGCTGCTCGTGCAGGATTTTGCGGTGCTCGAGCTCGTGCACGAGATGGGCATCACGATTCCGCTGCACACGTCGGTCATGATGAACACGCACAATGAGCACGCCATCGAGAAGCTCAAGGAGTACGGCATCACGCGCATCGTCGTGGGCCGCGAGATGACGCTGTCGGAGCTCAGCCTGTTCCGCGAGCGCACGGGCATCGAGGTCGAGTACTTCATGCACGGCGACATGTGCATCAGCGAGTCGGGCCAGTGCATCCACTCGGGCGTACTGTTCGGCCAGAGCGGCAACCGCGGCCGCTGCCTCAAGCCGTGCCGCTGGGCTTATCAGCTCATCGACGAGAAGACGGGCGAAGTGCTCGACGAGGACGGGCCGGGCGCCTACAAACTCGCGCTCAAGGATATGTGCATGTACCGCGCCATCCCGCAGCTCATCCAGGCGGGCGTCTTCTCCTTCAAGATTGAAGGACGCATGCGCCCGGCGGGCTTCATCCGCCGCATCGTCTCGACGTACCGCAAGGCAATCGACGCCTACATCGCGGACCCGAACGGCTACACGACGGACGAAGAGGGCTGGAAGAATCTCTACGACAACCGCGCGCGCGACTTCACGACGACGTTTGCGTTCGGCCAGCCGGGCAAGAAGGACATCGGCTTCACGGGCGAGCGCGAGCCTCGCTTCTTCAGCCATGCGGTCAAGGAAGCGGGCTTCCAGGATGAGGTACTGCGCCAGGAGCGCGATATCGAGAAGGAGAATATGGCACATCGTCAGCTCAGCGTCCGTTGCAACACGATTGCGTCGGCCAAGGCGGCCATCGACAATGGTGCGGATACCATCTATGTCGGCGGCGAGGCGTTCCGCCCGCTGCGCCCGTGGAAGCTCGGCGACTATGCGGAAGTCCTCGCCTATGCGAAGGGCAAGGCGCACGTCGTCGTCAATACGCCGCGCACGACGATGCGCCGCGAGTGCGGGGAGCTCGAGCAGTTCTTTACGGCACTGCGCGAGATCAAACCGGATGGCCTGATGGTCAGCAACCTCGGCTCCTTGAAGCTCGCGAAGAGCATCACGGACCTGCCGGTGCAGGCAGATGTGTCGTTCAACCTCTTCAATCAGCTCGCGGCGAAGTTTCTGCAGGAGAACGGCCTTACGATGGCGACGACGTCGTACGAGCTGTCGTTCGAGCAGCTGCGCGAGATCGTGGAGAGCGCGGCGCTGCCGCTCGAGACGGTCGTGCACGGCTCGTATGAGTCGATGATCTGCGACCACGACTTCCCGGCGATGAGCCTGCCGGAGTTCAACGAGCTCGACAATCCGGAGGTGCTCGACCGCCACTATGCACTGCTCGACACGGCTGGCGAGAAGCACGCGATCCGCATCGACCAGTACGGCCGCAACCACCTCTACTTCGCCAAGGACCTCTGCCTCTACCCCTACCTCGCGAAGTTCAACGGGCTGGCCTCGTACCGCATCGAGGCGCAGGACTACACGCCGGAGCTCACGGGCCGCGTGACGAAGCTCTACCGCGAGGCACTCGATGCGCTCGCCGCTGGCAAATCGCAGGAAGATGCGTTCGACCATGAGGCGTTCGAGCAGGTGCAGAAGATGAGCCCGCGCGAATGGGGCATCGGGACGTACCGGTTCCGCCAGAGTCGCAATTCGATCTGAGCACTTCCTTAATAAATATGCAGCTGTGATGTTTCGCACTGTTGCTTTATCGCATATATCTTAGGAGGGATTTACTTTGGCTGAAGAAACAAAACGAACATACATTGGCCCTGAGGCCATCATCGAGAAGAAGAAGAAGTACATCATGCCGTGCCTCGGCCATTTCTACAAGGAGCCGCGCGAGTTCGTCCGTGGCTCGATGCAGTACCTCTACGACAGTGAGGGGCGCAAGTACCTCGACTGCTTCGCGGGGGTGTCGGTCATGAACTGCGGCCACTGCAACCCGGAGATCACGAAGAAGGTCCAGGAGCAGGTCGGCACGCTGCAGCATGTCTGCAACATCTACCTGACGGAGAACTTCGTGAACCTCGCAGAAAAGCTCGCTACGGTCACGCCGGGCAAGCTGCAGAAATCGTTCTTCTGCTCGACGGGCTCGGAGGCCACGGAGGGCGCGCTGCTGCTCGCCTCCATCTACACGGGCAGCAGCGAGATCATCGCGCTGCGCAACGGCCTGCACGGCCGCACGAAGCTTGGCATGAGCGTGACGGGCATCCAGATGTGGCGCACGGACCCGGAGCCGGTCGGCGGCATCCACTTCGCGCCGAACCCGTACTGCTACCGCTGCCCACTCGGCAAGAATCGCGAGACGTGTGACCTCGCCTGCGCGAACATGGTCGAGGACGTCATCCAGACATCGACGGCGGGCCATCCGGGCGCGTTCATCGCGGAGACGATCCAGGGCAATGCGGGCATCGTCGTGCCGCCGAAGGGCTACTTCCAGCGCGTCAAGGAGATCCTTGCGGCGCACGGCACGCTGCTCGTCATCGACGAGGTGCAGACGGGCTTTGCGCGCACGGGCAAGCTGTTTGCCATCGAGCACTTCGGCGTGACGCCGGACATCATGGCGATGGCCAAGGCGCTCGGCAACGGCGCGCCGATCTCGGCCTTCATCTCGACGGCGGAGATTGCCGACACCTACACGCGTCCGGGCGCCTCGACGCTCGGCGGCAACCCCGTCTCGACGGCAGCCGGCCTCGCCGTGCTCGACTACATCGAGAAGCATGATCTCTGCAAGAATGCCGAGGAGCGCGGCGAGCAGCTGCGCGCCGGCCTGCGTGAGATCCAGAAGAAGCACCCGATCATCGGCGACATCCGCGGCCTCGGCCTCATGACCGGCGCCGAATTCGTCCACGCCGACAAGAGCCCCGCCGCCGCCGAGCTCGACGACGTCCTCGAGACCCTCAAGGACCGCGGCTTCATCATCGGCAAGAACGGCATCGCCCGCAACGTCATGGCCTTCCAGCCGCCGCTCGTCATCACGGCAGAAGACATCGACAACGTGCTCAACGCGCTCGAGATGGTGCTGACGGAGAAGAAGCTCTGAGGGGCGTGCCACGTCGACAGAATCGATAGAAATGAAAAAGGAGATGCGATTGCATCTCCTTTTTTGTTACCCCTGATGGATCTCTTCCTGTTGCTGGCGCAGGGCCTGGATGCCGAGCTGGAATTCTTCGAAGGTCAGCTTGAAGTACGGCAGGGTCTGCAGGAGTTTGTAGACTTCCTGTTGGGACTTGGCGTGCTCGAGCTGCTCGCCGATGCCGTCTTCTGTCAGGGCGTGGAGCAGGATGTGGGTGATCTGGTCGATGGCACGCTGCTCTTCGCTGACTTCGGCCTCGTCGATCTCGTGGATATCATGGATATCGTGCATTTCGCTCATTTATGGTATCTCCTTTTCTCATAATCGTGATGAATTCTCATGAATCCGCTGAATCTGCTATTTTCGCGGACTCTTTCGCTTGAACGCATTTGCGCCGCCTGCTTCATCATAGTATAATGTGAGGTGGTAGTATACACAAGATGAAGAGGTGCTCAAATGGCAGATCGATATTATACGTTACACATTGCAGGCTGCACGCGCAACCTGCCCATCCTCAATGTCACGGACAAGCTGGCCATCGCGGGCTTTGTCATGCTCGGCGATGTGGAGCTCACAGACGCCTGTGCGCGGGAGCTCGCGAAGAAGGTGCCGCCCGAGACGGATTACGTGCTGACGGCGGAGACGAAGGGAATCCCGCTCGCAGAGGAGCTCGCCCGTGCGCTCGGCATGGACCGCTACATCGTTGCGCGCAAGTCGGTCAAGGCGTACATGGAGAACGCGCTCTGGGTCGACGATGTCTCGATCACGACGAAGGGCACGCAGAAGCTCTGCCTCGACGGCACGGACATCGAGCGCATCAAGGGCAAGAACGTCCTGCTGCTCGACGATGTCATCAGCACGGGCGGCTCGATGAAGGCGCTCGTGGAGCTCACCGAGAAGGCCGGCGGCAAGGTCATCGGCCAGGCCTGCGTGCTCGCCGAGGGCGATGCCGCCAAACGCGACGACATCATCTTCCTCGAGCCGCTGCCACTCTTTGATGTAGAATAAGCACGCAGCAGAGTGAAGCAGCAAGCCGTGCTCGGCCCTATGCAATCTCGTATGAACAGCATGGCAAGCGCGCGAATCGCATATATGAGAAAACCCGCAGTACTGCGGGCTTTCTTTTTTATGCAATTTCGCATTTCAATTGTCAGAACTTGACGGATACGCCGACGCCGACGCCGTTCTCGCGGCTGCCTTCATCCGGCTTGAAGTTGTGGTAGTTGACATTGAGGTCCACATTGAGCAACAGGTTCTTGTTGACGCCGACCTGCGTCTCATTGAAGTCCTTGCCTGCAACATAGGAGGCATAGGCGTCGAAGCCCAGGACCTTCGGCGTGCTCACAGCGACGCCCGCAAAGGCGTTGTTCTTGTCGTTCGGCAGGTTCCAGCGGTAGCCGCCGATGACCTTGAGCTCGGAGCCGATAATATCATACTGCAGATAGGCGTCCTTGTGGTCGCCCTTCTCATCGCGGTCGGCATACTGGAAGCCAGCCGTTGCCTTGTTCGTCACTTTGTGCTCGATGTAGCTCTCCTTCGTGCCAACGCCGATAGCCGTCTCATGATTGGCCATCTGGTTGATCGGAGCTGCCATCGCATAGGAAGAACTGACGAGGAGCAGTGCCGCCGTCAGCAGTGCTGATTTTTTCATGAAGGTCCCTCCAAAATAAAATCCTGTCATAGTCAATGTCATAGTTATACAAGAAAATTTTACATGATTTTCGCGAAACTGTCAAATTTGCCCGCATTTTCTTCCGCCGTATCCCCCAAGCAGGGATAAACGCACAAAAAAATGACCGCCCAAGCCTCACAAACTGTGCGGTCATTTCTTGACTGACCAGAGGGCAACCGTCTACGGTGGCCTCTTTTCCTATGTCTATTATATCATGTGAGCAAGGGAGATGCAAGATGAAGACCTCTTCCACCGCTTCGCGGTCCCCCTTCCCCGTGCGCGGGGAAGGCTTGGGGCTCGTGAAGCCTTGTCAAATGTGAGGTCCTACCGAGAAACGCTGCCTTCCCCTCTCCAGCAGGAATATGCTATAATAAAACTGTCGGGAGCATTCCTGCTCCCGATGGCCACCAACGGTAGGCGGTTGCCCTCTGCGTCAAATTGAGTTTTGATGTATGGAGGGATTTTTGTACGCCCTCCACAGTGACTGTTGCTCTGCGGCAGATCTCAACTGGAAGGAGGGGATTTGCATGCTTGATACGAATATGTACAGTACTGTCATTGAAGTCATCAGCTTCGCAATTGCTTGCTTTTCCCTGGGCTATGCCCTTGGCAAAGATATTGGCACAAAAAAATGACCGCCCTAGCCTCACAAACTACGCGGTCATTTTGATTCAGTAGAGAGGCAACCGTCTACGGTGGCCTTTTTTCTATATTTATTATATCATGTGAGGAAGGGAGATGCAAGATGAAGACCTCTTCCGTCAGCCTGCGGCTGCCACCTTCCCCGTGCGCGGGGAAGGCTTTAGGGGTTCCATGTCGTTGGAGTCTGGCCGCTGCCGAAATGTTGCTGCATGTAGTTCGTATCCGTATAATAACCTTTGGTCTCATCCTGCACCTTGGATGCCGTGCCATTGAAGTAGTAGACCGTGTACTGATTCGAATCGCCTACTCGTGCAATCCGCACGCCTGCCCAAGAACCCTTGTCGGCATCGTCCAGCGCGATGCGGCTGGGGTCTAGTCCTGTAGCATCCCAGAGGCCTGTAAACTTGGTATAGTCTTTACCATAGACTGTTACATACCCGTCTCTGCCACCATCTGCATTCGCATGGATATCGCTGTTCAGCTCAGATTGAAGGTCAATCTCCACCCATGCATTATTGCCCAACACAACCTTGCCGGATGTTATTGCATTCTTGAGGCCCTGCTCCAGTTGGTTCTGGGCGAATCGCTGATGGCCGGCGGTCGTGTTGTCCAATGCGTAGGCAATGGTCTTGGAAATCTGGAAGTATGCGTCGCTGACAGCTTCGGCCAGGCCGCCCTTGGCGAAGATGGCGGCGCCGATGCCGACGATGAAGGCTAGGATCAGGGCGTACTCGACGATGCCCTGGGCTTTCTGGTGCCATTTATGGATTTTATGAGGATTGCTTAATTGTATTTCTTTCATCGATCTCACCTGCTTGAAAAGCAAAATGCTCTATGTTCTTGTTTTCCATTATATGCGGTGCAGATGAAAAAAGCCAGCTGAAAATGGCTGGCTTTTGATTAGGAGAGAGAGAATGTGTGATTGTGGGATCAGAGGCCGAGCAGGGCGTCGAGCTTGGCTTTGTCGAAGCTGACGACGAAGTCTTTGCCGTTGACGGTGGTGACGGGGACGATGAGGTCGCCGGAGATCTTGTAGCACTCGTCGCGGTCGGCGTCGCTGAGCTCGATGTTGTGCTCTTCGTAGGCTACGCCTCTGGATTTGAGGTATTTCTTGACTTTGTCGCACCAGGGGCACTGGGTGATGGAATAGACTTTTACCATGATGATTCCTCCTATTATAGGGATTCGATATACTTTTCGGCGAGAAGGGCGGCTGTGGTGCCGTCGGCGGCTGCTGTTGTCAGCTGGCGGATCTCTTTCTCGCGGACGTCGCCGGCGGCGAAGACGCCGGGGAGATTCGTGCGGCAGTCCTCGCCGGCGAGGATGCGGCCGCTCTCTGTCATCTTGACCTGGCCCTCGAAGAGGTGGGTGTTCGGCACGACGCCGATATTGACAAAGATGGCGTCGACGGGCAGCTCGCGCTCCTCCCCTTTCGCCTTGTCGTAGATGGTGATGCTCGTCAGTTTGCCTTCGCCGTGGAGCGCCCGGACCTCAGTCTCGAGCAGGACTTTGACCTTCGGATTGGCGTAGAGCTTGTCCTGCGAGATCTTGTCAGCTCGCAGCGCGGAGCGATGAATCAGATAGAGCTCGCTCGCGTACTTCGTCAGGAAGTTCGCGGCGTCGACGGCAGCGTTGCCGCCGCCCATGACGGCGATGGTCTTGCCCTGATACATGTGGCCGTCGCAGAGCTCGCAGTAGTGGACGCCGCGGCCGCTGTACTTCGGCTCTTCCTTGAGCGGCAGCTTGCGACGCTCCATGCCGGAGGTGATGATGACGGCTTTTGCCTCGTAGATGTAGCTCTGTGTCTCGACGATCTTCGGCGTGCCCTTGAGGTCTACGCGCTCGATCATGTCGAACTCGTCGACTTCGGCGCCGGCATTCTCGGCCTGCTGCTGGACGGTCGCCATGAGGTCGCTGCCGCTGACGCTCGTGAAGCCCGGATAGTTCTCGATGCCGACGGCATTGGCAATCTGCCCGCCGACGATGGCATTCTCGAGCACGAGCGTCGAGAGGTTCGAGCGCCCCGCGTAGAGCGCCGCCGTAAGCCCGGCCATGCCCGCGCCGATGATGATGACATCCTTTGTCCTGCGTTCCTTCGTCATAATATCCCTCCATTTATTCGATGGCCGCCCGCTTGCGGCTCTCTTGCTTTCTGACTTCAGTATAGCAGAGAATCGCCCGGCGTTCTGTTACTGAGTTACACAGATGCAAAAATCGTAGAGTTCCCCCACTCTTGACTTTTTCCCGCACATATACTATGATAAAAGTAACAAGTAAAAACATATCTGTTTACTATACTTTAAAGGAGTCTTTCTCATGCCTGCACCTCGTCTCGCCCCAGGCGACATCCCTCAGAAAGCCATGACCTACATCCTCCAAGGCCTGCGCACGATTCGCTACGGCGAGATTGTCCTCGTCGCCCAGGACGGCGTCCTCATGCAGGTCGAGTGGAGCGAGAAGCGCCGCCTCGACTGCTGGCAGGAGAGTGAAGACGGCGAGAACAGCTACACCGAGCGCGCCCTTGCCGACCTCGCCGCGCGCATCCGCAAGGACTTTGGCCTGCTCCAGTACGGCAAGCTCGTCCTCATCATCCGCAAGGGCCGCCTGCTGCAGCTCGAGCGCACCGAAAAACAGCGCTTCACCGGCCTCGACGGCGAAGGCATCTGATCATCGGATGCCCCACCGTGGCTGGGAAGCGCTGCTTTTGTCATTCCATATTTTACGAATCACTTGTCTTCGTGCTTTTCCTTGCTGAGCCAGCGGGAGGCGCGGAGCTTTTTTATGGTCTCCATGCGGTCTTTGTAGATATCCTCGATGACAAGCTTGCAGATGACGATGAACGGCACCGCGAGGAACATGCCTGCTGCGCCGAGCACCTCGCCGCCGAGGATGATGCCGAGAATGATGGCGACCGGATGCAGATTGAGCGACTTGCCGATGAGCGTCGGATAGACGGCATTGTGGTTGACCTGTGTCAGGATCAGGTAGAAGCCCGCCGTCTGGATGGCAATCCACGGGTCCACCGTCGCCGTCAGCAGGATACCGAAGATCGAGGCGACCGTCGGGCCGAGCACCGGCACGAACTCGCTGATGCCCGATACCATCGCGAAGACCGAGGCGTAGGGCAGGCTGCGCGCCGTGTAGTAGAGGAAGACGACCGTCGCCGTCAGGCAGCAGATGACGAGCTGGCTGCAGATATAGGTGCGCAACGCCGAGAGGATGCGGTTGAAGAGCGCGAGCACGCGGCTGTAGTCGCGCGTCGGGAAGAGGCTCGCGAGGTAGACCTTGATGTCATCGCCGTCCTTGAGCAGGTAAAACGTGACAAAGAGGATGATGACCATGTCGATGAACTTGCTGAAGATCGAGAGCAAGACCGTCAGCGACGATTTGAGCGCATCGACGCTCGCCGCCTTGAGCTCAAGCCAGAACTGCTCGAACTCATCCGTCAGGTAGGCATTGTCGTGGATCAGCGGCATCTGCTGCAATTTCTCCGTGATCTGCGGGAAGTCCGTCACGAAGCGCGTGAACGTCGGGATGAATGTGCTCGAGACGAGCAGCACGAGCCCGAGGCAGATCAGGAGGAAGGTGCCGAGCACGATGGCCGCTGCAAGGCCGCGGTTCAGATGGCACTCGAGCCGGTCGACGAGCGGCGTCAGGAGCAGCTGCAGCAAGAGCGAGATGAAGATGATGAACGCCAGCTGCGGCAAGAACCAGAACGTCGACAACAGAACCGTGAACGTGACGCCCAAGAGGATGGACGTCCGGTAAGTCTTTAGATGCATAAGAGTCTCCTAAACTATCAAAAATGATGACTACCTCGATTATACCACAGGGGCCGCTGAAGGAAAAGAAAAGGCCGCCTCCGTGGTGGTTGGCATCACGGAGGCGGCGGTTGATGACTTGTGTGGACTTGTGATCGCGGTCTTTGGTTATTTGATGACCATGACCGGGATTGGGGATTCTTCGACGACTTTCTGGCTGACGCTGCCGATCAGGGCGCCTTTGAAGAGGCCGAGGCCGCGGCTGCCCATGATGATGAGGTCGCTATGCTCTTCGGCGGCGACGCGCATGATGGCTTTCGGGATGTTGCCGGTCTCGACATGCTTGGATGCTTTGATGTCGTCTGGCAGTTTCTCCCAGATGCGGTCGAAGACGATGTGGCTTGGGATGTCTTTGTTGATGTTGCTGGCGACGTAGACGAAGTCGAGGTCGGCTTTGCATTTCTCGGCGAAGAAGATTGCTTCATCGACGGCTTTGCAGCCGTTGACGGAACCGTCGACTGGTACTAAGATTTTCTGGATTCTGCCCATATTAACCCCTCCTATGCGAAGATGATGATTTTCTGATTATATGGAGTATTTCGTTCTCGGGTGGGGAAATTCCTTCTTTTTTGGCGCTGTTTTCTTGGGCTGCGAACATATTTTTTCTCTTGGGCGAAATATTTTTGAGGAAGGTGTTGACAACGGGGTGGATTCTTCGTATAATATTTCTTGTGACTACGGGATGTGGCACAGTTTGGTAGCGCGCATCGTTCGGGACGATGAGGCCGCAGGTTCGAATCCTGTCATCCCGACCATTGAGAACTCAAGCCATCTGCTTTTGCGGGTGGCTTTTTTGTTTACATCGCGCAAAGAGGAATTTGCAGGATGGGTGTTTGTTTACATCTCATAAGGGGAAGGGGGATGATTTTCGGCTTCGGCGCTCCGTTAAAATGGCCTCCTCGCCTCTTTCTTAAGACCAAGGTGATTCGCCGCCTGACGCGGCGTTCTGACATCGGGTCGCCTTGCTAAATTCCGGTGTCGGCCAGCCCTGCGGGCAGTCACTCCGCTTCTGCAGGCGAAAATCATCCCCCTTCCCTAGGTACTGCCGTTTTGGCGCACATCGAGCTCAGCTTCGCTCCCTTCGGTTTGCTTCGCTGGAAGAAATTTGGGGACTTTTTCAAAAAGATGTTGACAACGGGATGGATTCTTCGTATAATATTTCTTGTGACTACGGGATGTGGCACAGTTTGGTAGCGCGCATCGTTCGGGACGATGAGGCCGCAGGTTCGAATCCTGTCATCCCGACCATTGAAATTACAAGTCGTCAGCTTTGGCTGGCGGCTTTTTTGTTTACGTCGTAAAAACCAATAAAAAAGACACGGTTGTAGGCCGTGTCTTTTTTGCTATCTGGAGTTTATTTATCGGCCAGGCGTTCGAGGGCGCGGTGGGCGATGTCGTTACGGTGGAAGGCGTCTTTAAAGGTGATGGCGTTGACGCCTTTGTAGGCTTTGTCGACGGCGGTGCGGATGTCGTCGGCTTTGGCGACGACGCCGAGGACGCGGCCGCCGTTGGTGACGATCTTGCCGTCTTTTTCGGCGGTGCCGGCGTGGAAGACGAGGGTGTCGAGGGCTTTTGCTTTGGCGAGGCCTTCGATCGGGTAGCCTTTTTTATAGGCTTTGGGGTAGCCGCCGGAGGCGATGACGACGCAGACGGCTGCGCCTTTGCTCCACTCGATGTGTTCTTCGTCGAGGTGGCCGTCGGTGCAGGCGAGCATGATGTCGACGAGGTCGCTCTCGAGGAGCGGCAGGACGACCTGGGTCTCGGGGTCACCGAAGCGGGCGTTGAATTCGACGACTTTGGGGCCTTCTTTGGTGATCATGAGGCCGGCGTAGAGGCAGCCTTTATAGGGGCGGCCTTCTTTGGCCATGGCGGCGATGGTTGGCTTCAGGATGCGCTCGGTGGCGATCTTGACCATCTCGTCGGTCATGACGGGGGCTGGTGCGTAGGTGCCCATGCCGCCGGTATTCGGGCCTTTGTCGCCGTCGTAGGCACGCTTGTGGTCCTGGGAGCTGACCATCGGGTAGATGGTCTTGCCGTCGGTGAAGGCCAAGAGGGATGCCTCCTCGCCTTCCATGAATTCTTCGATGACGACGCGGCTGCCGGCTTTGCCGAAGGCGGCATCGTCCATGATCTCGTGGACGGCATCGAGGGCTTCTTCGAGGGTCATGGCGACGATGACGCCTTTGCCAGCGGCGAGGCCGTCGGCTTTGATGACGATTGGGGCGCCCTCTTTCTTGATGTAGGCGCGGGCTTCGTCGGCGTCGGTGAAGACTTCGTACTTGGCGGTCGGGATGCCGTACTTCTTCATGAGATTCTTGGAGAAGGACTTGGAGCCTTCGATCTCGGCGGCGAGCTTGCGCGGGCCGAAGGCTTTGATGCCGGCGGCGTTCATGGCGTCGACGACGCCGTTCGTCAGCGGGACTTCGGGGCCGACGACGACGAGGTCGATGGCTTTGTCCTCGGCGAGCTTGACGAGGGCTTCGTTATCGCAGATGTCGACGCCTCCGATGCACTCGGCGATGTCGGCCATGCCGGGATTGCCGGGGACGGCGTAGAGCTTGGTGGCTTTTGGCGACTGGGCGAGTTTCCAGGCCAGGGTGTGCTCGCGGCCGCCGGAACCGATGACTAAGATGTTCATGCTACTTCCTCCAGTAAAACGCAAATGGCCCTCTCCCACCGGCGCGTGAAAAGTGCCTGCGGGGGAAGGCTCGTATTCTTATTTCTTGAGCTGCTCGGCGAGATAATCCTTGATCATCGTGTCGTAAGCGGCCGTGTGCGCGAAGGCTTCCTGTGCGAGCTCCATGCGCGTGCGGTCGTCGACGCAGCCGTTCTTCGTGACCTGCTCGGCGATGGCGTCGTAGCGGGCCGGGTTCGTGACGATGGTGACGAACTTGAAGTTCTTGGCAGCGGCGCGGACCATGGCGGGGCCGCCGATGTCGATGTTCTCGATGGCTTCGGCGAGGGTGACGTTCGGCTTGGCGATGGTCTCTTTGAACGGATAGAGGTTGACAGCGACGAGGTCGATGCCGGTGATGTGGTGCTCTTCCATCTCGCGGACGTGCTCGGGGTTGTCGCGGACGGCGAGGATGCCACCGTGGATGTACGGGTTGAGGGTCTTGACGCGGCCGTCCATGATCTCGGGGAAACCGGTGACGTCGCTGACGTAGGTGACGGGGATGCCGGCCTCTTTGATGGCTTTCATCGTGCCGCCCGTGGAGACGATCTCGACGCCGGCTTCGTGGAGTTTGCGGGCGAAGTCGACGACGCCCTGTTTGTTCGATACGCTGATGAGCGCGCGTTTGATCTGCATGGTGTTGTACCTCTTTCTGTTTACATCGTGTAAGGGCAGGGGCGAGTTTTTTCGGCTTCGGCGCTCAGCTAAATGGCCGACAAGGATATCGATGCCTCTTTAGCTGCTTCGCCGCCTGCCGCGGCGTTCTGACAGCGCTGGACCTAACTGGATTTGGCTGTCGGCCAGCCCTGCGGGCAGGCGCTTCGCTTCTGCAGGCGAAAAATCTCGTCCCTACCCTAGTCTGTTCCTGCCGGGGTTTGTTTACATCGCGGATGGGCAGGGGCGAGTTTTTTCGGCTTCGGCGCTCAGCTGAATGGCCTTCACGCCTCTTTTGCACGGCAAAGCGTCTTCGCCGCTTACCGCGGCGTTCTGACATCGGATTGCCTTGCTCCGTTTGCTTGGCGGCCAGTCCTGCGGACGGTCGCTTCGCTTCTGCAGGCGAAAGATCTCGCCCCTGCCCTAGTCAGTTCCTGCCGGAGTTTGTTTACATCGTGCGAGAGGATGAGGTGAAGTTTTTCGGCTTCGGCGCTCAGCTAAATGGCCGACTAGGACGTCGGTGCATTCTTAGCTGTTTCGCCGCCTGCCGCGGCGTTCTGACATCGGAGTGCTTTGCTAGGTTCCGTTGTCGGCCAGCCCTTTGGGCGGTCGCTTCGCTTCTGCAGGCGAAAAATTTCACCTCATCCCTAGTTACTTCCTACATATCTCGCCTCTGCCCTAGTTACTTCTGGTCACTTCTGGGCTGGTAAGATGCGGACGTGGCGACCATCGACCTTCAAGCGGCCTTCGCAGTAGAGCTGGATGGCTTTGGGGTAGATGATGTGTTCCTGCTCTAGGACGCGGGCGCCGAGGGTTTCTTCGGTGTCGTCGTCGAGGACGGGGACGGCGGCTTGCAGGATGATGGGGCCGCTGTCGGTGCCTTCGTCGACGAAGTGGACGGTGCAGCCGCTGACTTTGACACCGTAGGCGAGGACGTCGCGGTGGGCGTGGGCGCCAGTGAAGCTCGGCAGGAGGGCCGGGTGGATGTTCATGATGCGGCCAGCGTAGTGGCGCACGAAATACGGGGTCAGGATGCGCATGAAGCCGGCGAGGACGACGAGGGTGACGCCTGCTTCGTCGAGGGCTTTAATGAGGGCCTCTTCGAAGGGCTGACGGCCGTCGAACTGCTTGCGGTCGATGCAGAGGGCTTTGATGCCGGCTTTTTCGGCGCGCGTGAGGGCGTAGGCGTCGGGCTTGTCGGTCAGGACAAGGGCGATTGTCGCATCTACTTCACCGCGGCCGATGGCGTCGATGATGGACTGGAGGTCGGTGCCGCGTCCGGAGCACAGCACGCCTAATACTTGCTTACTCATCGAACACGCCGCCTTTGATCGTCACATCGTGGTTGCCGCGGACGACGCGGCCGATCTCGTAGACCGTCTCGTTCTCGGCTTCGAGGTGGGCCTTGATCTTGTCGGCTTCTTCGCGGCTCGCCATGATGACCATGCCGATGCCCATGTTGAAGGTGCGGTACATCTCATGCCAGTCGACGTTGCCCCACTGCTGCAGGAGGCGGAAAATCGTCGGCATCTGCCAGACGGAGCTGTCGATCTCAACGGCCATGTCGTCTGGCAGGGCGCGCGGGATGTTGTCGTAGAAGCCGCCGCCCGTGATGTGGACCATGCCGTGGATGTCGAATTTCTCAATCAGCGGCAGGCAGGTCTTCGGGTAGAGGCGCGTCGGGGTCAGGAGTTCTTCGCCGATGGTCTTGCCGAGCTCGTCGATGTACTCGTCGCCCTTGAAGCCCTTGTGCTCGAAGCAGATCTTGCGCACGAGGGAATAGCCGTTCGAATGGACGCCGGAGGACGGCAGGCCGAGGAGCACGTCGCCTTCTTTGACGCGCTCGCTCGTGATGACTTTCGACTTCTCGACGACGCCGACGGCGAAGCCGGCGATGTCGTACTCGCCGACCGGATAGAAGCCGCTCATCTCAGCGGTCTCGCCGCCAATGAGGGCGCAGCCGGACTCTTTGCAGGCGTTCGCGACGCCCTTGACGACAGCGGCGACCTGCTCGGGGTCGAGCTTGCCGACGGCGAGGTAGTCGAGGAAGAAGAGCGGCTCAGCACCCTGGACGAGGATGTCGTTGACGCACATGGCAACGGCGTCCTGGCCGATCGTGTCGTGCTTGTCGAGCATGAAGGCCAGGCGCAGCTTCGTGCCGACGCCGTCGGTGCCGGAGACGAGCACCGGCTCCTTGTACTTGCCGGAATTCAGCGCAAAGAGACCGCCGAAGCCGCCGAGGTCGCCGAGGACCTCCGGACGATACGTCGCCTTGACGCTGTCCTTGATGAGTTTGACGGAGTAGTTGCCAGCATCGATGTCGACGCCGGAATCCTTATAGGTAAGTTGTTCTGCCATTTTGCTATTCTGGTTCCTTTCCTATCTGACGATATTCCGATATTCTCGTGATTTGCACGCGTCTCAGCACTTGCGCTGCTCGAAGACGTACTTGCTGTTGCCGGCCGGCTTGGCGCCGTCTTCGATCGGGTAGGCGCTGTTGAAGCAGGCGTAGCACATGTCATCGGCCTTGAGGTTCGGCACGCATTTCTTGAGGCCTTCGATGCTCAGGAAGTGCAGGGAGTCGGCGCCGATGAACTCGCGAATCTCCTCGACGGATTTCGTCGCGGCGATGAGCTCCTTGCGCACGCTGGTATCGATGCCATAGAAGCAGGGATAGCCGATCGGCGGGCTGCTGATGCAGACGTGTACGGCCGTCGCGCCGGCATTCCTCAGCATGCGGACGATCTTGCCGCTTGTCGTGCCGCGGACGATGGAGTCGTCGACCATGATGACCGACTTGCCCTCGACGACGGAGCGGATGGCGTTGAGCTTGAGCTTGACAGCCGTGTCGCGCTTCTTCTGCGTCGGCTGGATGAAAGTGCGGCCGATGTAGCGGTTCTTGATGAGGCCCTCGACGAACGGGATGCCCGACTCATAGGCAAAGCCCGTCGCGGCCGTCGTGCCGGAGTCCGGCACGGAGATGACGATGTCGCCCTTGAAGCCCGACTCGCGCGCGAGCTCGCGGCCCATCTGGAAGCGCGCTTCGTGGACGCTCTGGCCGTCGATGACGGAATCCGGGCGCGCGAAGTAGATGTACTCGAAGATGCAGCCGGCCTTCTTCTCGTCCGTCGCGAACGGATACGACTTGAGGCCGTCCTTGTCGATGACGACCATCTCACCAGGCAGGACGTCGCGCACAAACTCTGCGCCGACGACGTCGAGGCCGCAGGTCTCCGACGAGAGAATCCAGCTGCCCTCCTCCGTCTTGCCGAGGCAGAGCGGACGGAAGCCCTGCGGATCGCGGGCACCGATGAGCTTATCCTCGGTCATGATCGTCAGGCAGTAGCAGCCCTTGACCATCTTGAGGCTCTCGATGATGCGTTCCTCGATCGTCTCCTTGTGGGAGCGCGCGATGAGGTTCACGATGACTTCCGAATCGATGGAGGTCTGGAAGATCGTGCCCTGCTGCTCGAGCTCATGGCGAATCTCGGCGGCATTCGTCAGGTTGCCGTTGTGGGCAAGCGCGATCTTGCCGCCCGCGTAGTTGACGAGCAGCGGCTGCGTGTTGGCGAGCAGGCTCGAGCCCGTCGTCGAATAGCGCACATGGCCGACGGCGATGCACTGGTTCTCCATGTGCGGGACCTGGTGGCGGAATACTTCGTTGACGAGTCCCATGCCGCGCGTCACATCCATCCAGGCGCCGTCCGTGATGGCGATGCCGGCACTCTCCTGCCCGCGGTGCTGCAGGGCATAGAGGCCGAGGTACGTCAAGCCGGAGACATCTTCCGTATGGGAGTACACGCCGTAAACGCCGCATTCCTCTTTCCACTTTGGTTCTGGGTTGTAGCCATTATCATACATGGTTGTTCTGCTTCTTCCTTTTCTCTTTCTCTATCATTGGTTTCTCTTCGCGGTGCGCGGCTCAGAGCTGAGCAGCGACGCGCGCGGCCTTCTTCTCGACGCCCGCGACCATCTCCGCGCGGTAGTCGGCGAGCTGCTTCTTGAGATCGTCATCGGCGATCGAGAACATCTCGACGGCGAAGATGGCGGCGTTCTTTGCGCCATTGATGGCCATCGTCGCGACCGGGATGCCCGACGGCATCTGGACCGTCGAGAGCAGTGCGTCCATGCCGTTCAGCGAGGTCGCATTGATCGGCACGCCGATGACCGGCAGCGTCGTGTAGCTCGCGACGACACCGGCGAGGTGTGCCGCAGCGCCCGCGCCGATGATGAAGGCAGCGACGGCCTTCTCGGGGGCCGACTCAACAAACGTACGGACTTTCGCCGGCGTGCGGTGCGCCGATGCGACCGTCACTTCCGACTCGATGCCAAACTGCTTCAAGAGCTCGACGGCTGGCTTCAGGATTGGCCAGTCGGAGTCGCTTCCCATGATCACAGCTACTTTCTTGGCATTCATGGATATCATCTCCTATATACACTCAAGCAATCATTCATTCTCTACATCAATGATAACGGTAAAAAACTAGGCTGTCAACTGAAAACGGGACAGATGTCCTTGCGCAAAAGCAAAAGCCCCCGGATGAACCGGGAGCATGCAAATGAGTGAGCAGGGATCAGTCGAGGTCCTTGCCCGTGATCATCTTGTAAGCTTCGACGTACTTGGCAATCGTCTTGTCGATGACGTCCTGCGGCAGCTTGTAGTCGCTGTCCGGGTTGGCCTTGAGCCAGTCGCGGACGAACTGCTTGTCGTAAGACGGCTGCGGCTTGCCGGCCTCGTAGCCCTCGAGCGGCCAGAAGCGGGAGCTGTCCGGCGTCAGGACCTCATCGCCTAGGACGATGTTGCCGTCCTCATCGAGGCCGAACTCGAACTTCGTGTCGGCGATGATGATGCCGCGCGAGAGTGCGTATGCGGCGCACTTCTTGTAGATGGCAATCGTGTAGTCGCGCAGTTTCTCTGCGTATTCCATGCCGTGGCCGGGGAACTCCTTCTCGAAGACGGCAGCGCCCTGCTCGAGCGAGACGTTCTCATCGTGATCACCGAGCTCTGCCTTCGTGCTCGGCGTGAAGATCGGCTCCGGCAGTTTCTGGGATTCCTTGAGGCCCTCCGGCAGTTTGATGCCGCAGACCGTGCCGTTCTCCTGATAGCTTGCCCAGCCGCTGCCCGTGATATAGCCGCGGACAATGCACTCCATCGGCAGCATCGTGAGCTTCTTGCACTTCATGCTGTTGCCGAGGAACTGCGGCTGACGGAAGAATTCCGGCATGTCGTTGTTGTCCACCGAGATCATGTGGTTCGGAATGATGTCCTTCGTGAAGTCGAACCAGAACTTCGACATCTGCGTCAGGACCTTGCCCTTCTTCGTGATCTGGTTCTTGAGGATGTGGTCGAAAGCGGAAATGCGGTCCGTCGCAACCATGATGATGCTGTCGCCTGCATCGTAGACCTCACGAACTTTTCCGGATTTGAACGGCTTGTACTCTTTCATTTGTTATCGTCTCCCGTCACAAACAGATAGATAGGATTTTTACACTTCCATCATAGCGGCAGATGGAAAAAATGTCAAGAAATGGGTCAGGTGTCCTTGCGGATAGACGAGCAATAGTTCGTGGCATTGAGTTTGAATTCGTATCGTAGGGAGGTGGCATGTATTTCGGCTTCGTCGCTGTCGCTAAATGAGCCATATGCCACGGATTGCCATTGATGTGAGTTCGCCGCCTGCCGCGGCGTTCTGACATCGCCTTCTAAGGCAACATAGCGGTAGGGCTCAGCCCTGCGGGCTATCGCTCTCGCTCCTGCAGGCGAAATACATGCCCCCTCCCTCAGTTACGTTCTGCAAGCGAGTGCGAATGCCGCTCAGTCGACAAACGAGGCAAGGAACCTGATGGGGAGAAAAAAAGAGCCCGCCCTACTCCATCTGCAAAATGGAGCTAGGACGGACTCTGAGAAAACGGGCTGAACTGAGGCCGGGGTGGTGTGTACCGCCTGCAGGAGCGCAGTGTCTGCTAAAAACGGACTGAACTAAGGTCGGGGGGACATGTTTCGCCTGCAGGAGCGGCGCGGCTGCCCGCAGGGATGGCCCCTGATACTTCATGAGCCTCAAATCGCAATGTGAGAACGCCGCGGCAGGCGGCGAAATGCCTTTGCTGCGAGCCGCATCATAGGGGCCATTTTAGCAGAGCGACGAAGCCGAAACATGTCCCCCCGGCCCCTTGCCGAGCGTCACTCATCTCAGTGAATCCAGCACCGGTAATCACCCTCGCATTCCCTCGCTGCTCTTTTCGGCCTCGTTTTCCTGCTTGGGCCCGCGCTCTTTTGCTACGGCGAGCATGAGCTTGATGCGGTTGAGCTGGTTGACTTCGGAGGAGCCGGCGTCGCAGTCGATGGCGGTGAGGTTGGCGCCTGCGTAGCTCTCACGCAGTTCGTGCATGACGCCTTTGCCGGTGATGTGATTCGGCAGGCAGCCGAACGGCTGGAGGCAGATGACGTTGGGCACGCCTTCGTCGATGAGCTTGACCATCTCGCCGGTCAGGAACCAGCCCTCGCCGGCCATGTTGCCAAGGCTGACGTGGCGCGAGGCGAGCTTGGCCGTCTCGTCGATCTTGTGCGGCGCGAGGAAGTGGCGGCTGTTCTTGAGTGCCTTGCGCATCGGCGCGCGGTAGAAGTTGATGATGTTGATGAACATGCGTCCGAAGAAGCTGTTCTTCTTCTTGCCGTCGAGCAGGCGGTGCTTGACGATCGGGTCGTAGGCCGAGTAGAGGAAGAAGTCGACGAAGTCCGGCATGACGACCTCCGCGCCCTCCTCCATCAGGACTTTCTCGATGTGGTTATTGGCGACTGGATGGTATTTCGCGAGGATCTCGCCGACGATGCCGACTTTCGGCTTCCAGAGGGTTTCGTCAATCGGGATGTTGTCGAATTCCTTGACGATCTGCTTGACCGTGCGCTGGAACTTGAAGTAGCCGCCGTCTTTCAATACGTCCTTACAGTTTGCCATCCACTTGTCGAAGAGGCGCTGAGTCTCGCCCTTCTGGAGCTCGTACGGCATCATGCGGTTCTTGACATTCTGCAGGAGGTCGCCGAAGATGGCGGCCTTGATGGCGGCGACGAGCATCGGGCGCGTGAGGCGGAAGGAGTCCGTCTCCTCGGGCAGGCCGTGCACGGCGAAGACCGGCACCTGCGGGAAGCCCGCGTACTTGAGTGCCTGGCGCAGGACGCTCATGTAGTTCGTCGCGCGGCAGGCGCCGCAGGTCTGGAACATCGCGATGCTCGTGTGGTCGGGGTCGTACTCGCCCGACTTGAGCGCGGCGATGAGCTGGCCGATGACGACGATCGACGGGTAGCACATGTCGTTGTTGACGTAGCGCAAGCCGAGGTCGATGGCCGCCTTGTCCGGCATCTCCGGCACGACGAGGTTGTAGCCGTAGTCGCGCATGACCGACTTGATGAGCTCGAAGTGGATTGGGGCCATCTGCGGCGCGAGGATCGTGTGCGTCTTCTTGCACTCGGCCGTGAAGTGCGGCCGCTCGATTGGCTTGACCTCCTGATACGGCACGGTCTTGCGGCGCGCAAGCGCGGCCATCAGCGAGCGCAGGCGGATGCGCGCGGCGCCGAGGTTCGAGACCTCGTCGAGCTTGATCATCGTGTAGATGCGGTTGTGCGACTCGAGGATGTCCTTGACCTGGCCCGTCGTCAGTGCGTCGAGGCCGCAGCCGAACGAGCTGAACTGGATCAGCGTGAAGTTCGGATGCTCAGCGACGAACTGCGCCGCATGGTAGAGGCGCGCGTGGTAGCTCCACTGGTTGACGATCTTGAGCTTCGCGGCTTTGACCGGCATGTGGTAGACGGCGTCCTCCGAGATGATTGGCAGATGATAGCTCTGGATCATCTCCGGGATGCCGTGGTTGATCTCCGGGTCGATGTGGTACGGGCGGCCGACGAGCATGATGACCTGCTCGCCCGTCTTCTCCACGCGCTCGAGGATCTTCGCGCCATAGTCGCGCACATCCTGGCGGTACTGCGCGAGCTCGCGGTAGGACTCGTCGACTGCCTCGGCAATCTCTTCCTTCGTCAGGCCCTCATGGGCACCGAGCTCCTCGTAGAGGCGCTGGGCCATGCGCTTCTCGTCGTTGATCGGCAGGAACGGCTGCAGGAAGTCGATGTGCTTCTCGCGCAGGATGTCCATGTTGCCGCGGATGTTCTCGGCGTACGAGGCGACGATCGGGCAGTTGTAGTGATTCTCCGACGGGTGCTTGTCGTCGACCATGTTGTAGGGTTCGCACGGGTAGAAGATCTTCGTGACGCCCTTCTCGATGAGATCCATGATGTGGCCGTGCGCGAGCTTGGCCGGGTAGCAGAGCGAGTCGGACGGCACGGTCGCCATGCCCTTGAAGTACATCTTGGCACTCGACTTGCCCGAGAGCACGACGCGGTAGCCGAGCTTCGTGAAGAAGGTGAACCAGAACGGGTAGTCCTCGTACATGTTGAGCACGCGCGGCAGGCCGATCGTGCCGCGCGAGGGCTCCTCGAGCGGCTCGTAGTACTGGAAGAGGCGCTCGTACTTGTACTGGTAGATGTTCGGCGTGTCGGACTCTTTCTTCTGCCCGCCGATGCCGCGCTCGCAGCGGTTGCCCGTGAAGTACTTGCCGCCATCCGGGAACTTCTGCATCGTGATCAGACACTTGTTGCCGCAGCCGCGGCAGCGGTAGGAGCTCGTCGCGACGGCGAAGTGGTCGAGCTCATCTGGCGTCAGCAGGCTCGACTGCTGCTTGCCCTCTTTCTCGGCCTCCTCGAGTGCGAGGATGGCCGCACCGTAGGCGCCCATGAGGCCCGCGATATCGGGGCGGATGACGTCACGGTCTAAAAGCTTCTCCATGCAGCGCAGCACGGCGTCGTTGTAGAAGGTGCCGCCCTGCACGACGATGTGGTCGCCGAGCTCGCGGACGTCCTTGAGCTGCATGACCTTGAAGAGCGCATTCTTGATGACGGAGAACGCGATGCCGGCCGAGATGTCGGCGACGTCGGCGCCCTCTTTCTGCGCCTGCTTGACCTTCGAGTTCATGAAGACCGTGCAGCGCGTGCCGAGGTCGACCGGCGCTTTCGAGTCGATGGCCTTGGCCGCAAACTCGGCCGGCGTCATATGGAGGCCCTCGGCGAAGTTCTGGATGAAGGAGCCGCAGCCGGCCGAGCACGCCTCGTTGAGCGTGATGTTGCCGATGCTGCCGTCCTTGACGAAGAAGCACTTCATGTCCTGGCCGCCGATGTCGAGCACGAAGGTGACCTCCGGGCAAAATTCCTGTGCCGCCCGCAGGTGCGCGAACGTCTCGACCTCGCCGCCGTCGGCATGCAGCGCGGCCTTGACGATGGCCTCGCCGTAGCCCGTCGTCATCGAGCCCGCGATGGTTGCGCCCTCTGGCAGGGCCGCGTAGAGCCCCTTCATCTCCTTGACGACGGTCTTGAGGGGTGAGCCCTGGTTGCTGCCGTACGAGGTGTAGAGGATCTCCTTGTCCTTGCCGATGGCCGTGATCTTCGTCGTCGTAGAGCCGGCGTCGATGCCGATGTAGACGGGGCCGCGGTACGAGCTGAGGTCGCCGCGCTTGACCTTGTCCTTGTCGTGGCGGGCCTTGAAGGCCTCGTAGTCGGCGCGGTCTTCAAACAGCGTGAAGTCGGCTTTGCGCGTCTCTTTCGCCGCGGCTTCGCGTGCCTTCGCGATGCTCTGCTCGAGGCGATCGACGTCGATGACCTCCGCCTCGTCGGAGAGCGCCGCGCCCATGGCGACGAAGTAGTTGCCGTAGTCGACCTTGACGACGTGCTCCTCGTCGAGCTCCAGCGTCTCGATGAAGCGCTTGCGCAGCTCCGGCAGGAAGTGCAGCGGGCCGCCGAGGAAGGCGACGTGGCCGCTTATCGGGCGGCCCTGCGCGAGGTTGCCGATGGTCTGATTGACGACGGCCTGGAAAATCGACAGAGCGATGTCGGCCTTCTCGGCGCCATCGTTCATCAGGGCCTGGATATCGGTCTTGGCAAAGACGCCGCAGCGCGAAGCGATCGTGTAGATCTGCTTGCCCTTGGCCGCGAGGTCATCGAGGCCCTTGGCATCGGTCGAGAGGAGCGAGGCCATGTGGTCGATGAACGAGCCCGTGCCGCCCGCGCAGACGCCGTTCATGCGCTGCTCCGGCGCGTCGCCGAAATACGTAATCTTCGCGTCCTCGCCGCCGAGCTCGACGACGGTGTCCGTCTGCGGGATGAGCTCCTTGACGGCTGCGGCACAGGCGATGACCTCCTGCACGAACGGCAGGCCGATGCGCTGGGCGATGCCCATGCCGGCCGAACCCGTCAGGGCAAACGAGAACTTCTTCTCACCGACGATGGATTTCAGATGCGTCAGATTCTCCTGCAGGGCGTTGCCGATCTCGGAGAAATGACGTGCATAGTTCTTGTAGAGGATATGCTTCTCATGGTCGAGAACGACGAGCTTGATCGTCGTCGAACCGACATCAATCCCTACGTTCAAAATTGATTTCATATTCACACCACCTAGTGTCATGGATTGATTTGGACTGATTCTGGAAACGGGATGAAATCCAGTTACCTATTGACCTTTTAGAGGGTCACATTTTATTCTAACCCATCTGCTAGTCATTCGCAAGTCTAGACGTCACAGACAGAGAGCGCCGCTCCCGTTCCCCGAAGCGTTCAAGAAGCATTCAAGAAGCGATTCAGGGGCGAACAGAGCGGCGCTCAAACTAGCAATAGGATCAAAAGGGAAAGGCTTCACCGTAGTCGACATGTTCAAGATAAAGCCCGCAGGCCGGCGCGGTCGCCGAGGCCTTTGTGCGGTCGCGGCCCTCGAGAATCTCGCCGAAGCGCGCCGGCGTCAGGACACCGAGGCCGACGTTTGCGAGGGTGCCGATGATGTTGCGGACCATGTGGTAGAGAAAGCCACTGCCGTGGATGCGGCAGATGAGCTGCTGGCCAGCTGCCTCCTCGATCGTCGCCTCGTACATCGTGCGCACGGGGCTCATCGGCGCGCCGCCGCTCGCGCGGAAGGCGGAGAAGTCGTGCGTGCCGAGGATGGCTCCGAGTGCTTCGCGCATGGCGGCGACGTCGAGCGGCCGCCGGATGTACCAGGCGTAGCGCGCCGTCATCGGGTCGGGCACCTCGCCCTGCTGGATGCGGTAGACATACGTCTTGCTCTTCGCGCTGTGGCGCGCGCTGAAGTCTGTGTCAGCCTCCCCCGCCGCCCGCACGACGATGTCATCGGGCAAGAGGCTGTTGGCCGCGCGCGCGATGCGGTCCACGGGGATGCGGCCGTCCGTGAAGAAGTTGACGACCTGGCCGTAGGCGTGGACGCCGGCATCTGTGCGGCCGGCCGCCGCGAGCTCGATGGTGTCGCCGAAGATCGTCTGCAATTTCTCTTCTAATATATTCTGCACGGCGACGATCGGCGGCGTCTGGCGCTGGAAGCCGTGGTAGGCCGTGCCGTCGTAGGCGACCTTGAGGACGATGTTGCGCGCGCGCGCCTTCATCTCCGCTTTGTGTTCTCGTTTCATCTATGAAGGAAGTCCTTTCTAATGAACAAAATTGAACAAAATCTGCCAGAGTCAGCGCAAGGCCAGCACCGCGGCAATGAGCACGGCGCTGAAGCCCCAGGCGACGTAGTCGATGCTCGTGACGCGCAGGGCTTTCATCTGCGTCCGGCCCTCGCCGCCGCGGTAGCAGCGCGCCTCCATGGCCATCGCGAGGTCGTCGGCGCGGCGGAAGGCGGAGAGGAACAGCGGCACGAGCACGGGCACGAAGGCGCGCAGGCGCTTCATGATGCTGCCGTCCGTGAAGTCGGCGCCGCGCGACTGCTGCGCCTTCATGATGCGGTCCGTCTCCTGTATCAGCGTCGGCACGAAGCGCAGGGCAATCGTCATCATCATCGCGAGCTCATGCGCCGGGATGCCGATGCGCTTGCCGGGTGCGAGCAGCGCCTCCATCGCGTCGGTGAGCTTCAAAGGACTCGTCGTGAACGTCAATAGCGATGACAAGAGGATGAGCAGTACGAGCCGCAGGCAGATGTAGAAGCCCTCGACGATGCCCTCCCATGTGACGCTCAGGAACAGGATTTTGGCGAGCTCTTCGCCCGGTGTGCTGAAGACATGGATGACGAAGGTGAAGAGGATGATCCACCAGAGTGGCTTCAAGGAGCGCAGCATCATGCGCATGGGGACCTTTGAAAGGACCATCAGGGTGACGGTCAGCACCGTCACGATGGCGTACGAGATGGCACTCTTGCAGAGGAAGATCAGGACGAGGTAGAAGAAGAGCAGCACGACCTTCGTGCGCGGGTCGAGCCGGTGCAGGATGGAACTGCCTGGGAAGTACTGCCCGATCGTGATATCACTGAGCATCATTCCTGCCTCCTCTCCCCTTCATGACTCTGAGTATCTCTTTCTTGGCCTCTGCGATGGTCAGGCAATCCGTGCGCACGGCAAGGCCTTTGGCGCGCAGCTGCTGCATCAGGGCCATGGTGTGCGGCACTTTGAGGCCAGCTTCTTTGAGCATGTCACGCTGCTTAAAAGCCTCGCGCGGCGCGGCATCGCAGACGAGCTGGCCGTGGCTCATGATGAGCACGTGGTCGGCCAGCCGCGCGATGTCGTCCATATTGTGGGAGACGAGCACGATCGTGACGTGCTCCTTCTCGTGCAGGTGGCGGATGGTCGCGATGAGTTCCTCGCGACCGCGCGGGTCGAGGCCAGCGACGGGCTCGTCGAGCACAAGGTACTCTGGCTGCAGGGCGAGCACGCCCGCGATGGCGACGCGGCGCATCTGGCCGCCCGACAGCGCAAACGGCGAGCGCTTCGCATACGTCTCGTAATCGAGGTGGACGAGCCGCATGGCCTCTTTGACGCGCGCGGCCGTCTCCTCGTCGGAGAGGCCGAGGTTCTTCGGGCCGAAGGCGATGTCCTTCTCGATGGTCTCCTCGAAGAGCTGCTGCTCAGCGTACTGGAAGACCATGCCGACCTTGAGGCGCACAGCGCGCGCGGCCGCGCGCTCTTTCTTGGCCTTCGGGTTGATGTCGATACCGTCGACGAGCACGCGGCCCGCCGTCGGCTGCAGGAGGCCGTTGAACTGCTGCAAGAGCGTCGACTTGCCCGAGCCCGTATGGCCCGCGATGGCCGTCAGGGAGCCCTGCTCAATGGTGGCTGAGACATCCTTGAGCGCCTGCTGCTCGAACGGCGTGCCGGGCATATAGGTGTAGGCGACGTGTTCTAGGACAATGGACAAATCAGGCACCCTCCTCTCTTGCGGCAGATGTGAGCGCCGCGACAAGCTCTTCATCGGTCAGGATGTCCTTCGGCAAGGCGAGGCCGCTCGCGCGCAGTTCACAGCCGAGCTCCGTCGCGAGCGGCACGTCGAGGCCGAGCTTCTTGAGCTTCGCGGCCTCGCAGAAGACCTCGCGCGGCGTGCCGTCCATCGTGACATGGCCATCCGCCATGACGATAACGCGGTCGGCGAGCGCCGCCTCTTCCATGAAGTGCGTGATCAGCACGATGGTGATGCCCTGCTCCTCGTGCAGGCGCTGAACGGTCGCCATGACCTCCGCGCGGCCCTGCGGGTCGAGCATGGCCGTCGGCTCGTCGAGCACGAGGCAGCGCGTCTTCATGGCGAGCGCCCCGGCGATGGCCACGCGCTGTTTCTGGCCGCCCGACAGCAGGTGCGGCGCAAAGGTGCGGAAGCGGGTCATATTGACGGCCTCGAGCGCCTGATGCACGCTCTCGCGGATCTCATCGGGCGCCATGCCGAGGTTCTCGGGGCCAAAGGCGACGTCGTCCTCGACGACCGCTGCGATGAGCTGGTTGTCGGGGTTCTGGAAGACCATGCCGACCTGCTGGCGGATCTTCCAGAGCTCCGCCGTGTCGGCCGCCGCTGCCGTGTCGAGGCCGCCGATGCGGCAGGCCCCTGACGTCGGCAGCAGGAGTGCATTGAGGTGCTTCGCGAGCGTCGACTTACCCGAGCCATTCGCCCCGAGGATCGCGACAAACGCCCCCGCCTCGATCGCGAGGTTCACCTCATCGAGCGCACGGTGCTCCTGCTCCGTGCCCGCATGGTAGCAGTGCGAGAGATGCTCCAGCTCAATCCATGCCATACCTTCACCTTCCCTTTCCAATCAATAGCAACATTATACCGCAGATTGATGGTCAACACAAACGGCAAAACGAGTTGACCGAAAATAGTACGCTTTTAGTACGCTATACTTCTCAAGAGACGCAAAAAAAGACTGCCTGCTTGTGGCAGACAGCCTTTGTATGTCCGTAAATCCTAAGATGGATTACACGAGCTCGATGATGACCATCGGAGCAGCATCGCCGCGGCGAACGCCGAGCTTGAGGATACGCGTGTAACCGCCCTGGCGGTCAGCGTACTTGCCTGCGATCTCATCGAAAAGCTTTCTTACTACATCTTCATCAGCCAGCTCAGCGATTGCCTGGCGACGAGCGCTGAGGTCACCGCGCTTTGCGAGCGTGATGAGGTTCTCAGCGAACTTGCGGAGCTCTTTTGCCTTAGCTTCCGTCGTCTCAATGCGGCCATATCTGAAGAAGGAAGTGAGAATGCTCGTGAACAGCGCCTTGCGGGCTGCGGAGTTACGTCCTAATTTTCTGTAGCTCATTGATTTCCCTACTTTCCTGTCAGTCGTTGTTTTGTTTGAGCGTTAAACCGAGTTCCTCGAGCTTCTTCTTGACTTCTTCAAGAGATTTGCGTCCGAGGTTGCGGACCTTCATCATGTCATCTTCCGTCTTCTCAGCAAGGTCTGCGACCGTGTTGATGTTGGCGCGTTTGAGACAGTTGAAGGAACGTACGGAGAGGTCGAGGTCTTCGATCGTCATGTCGAGGACCTTAGAAGAATCGTCTTCTTCCTCCTCTGGGAAGGTTGCTTCCTCTTCCTCCTCTTCCTCCGGGAGGCCATCCATGTTCTGGAACAGCTTGAGGTGCATGACAAGGATGCCAGCGGCTTTGCTGACAGCCTCCTCCGGGCGAAGCGAACCATCGGTCCAGACTTCGAGGATCAGGCGGTCATAGTCCGTGACATTGCCTACACGCGTATCCTGTACCGTGTAGTTCACGCGCTTTACCGGGGAGAAGATGGAGTCGATCGGGATGACACCGATCGTATCATCCGGCTTCTTGTTCTTGTCCGCCGGGACATAGCCACGGCCACGCTCGACAGTCATCTCAATCTTGAGCTTGCCGTCCTCGTTGACCGTTGCAATGTGGAGGTCCGGGTTAAGGATCTCGATGTCGGCATCACAGATGATGTCGGCAGCCGTTACCTCTTTCTCACCCTCAACGTCGATGCGGATGATCCGCGGCTCGTTGCCTGCCATCTTGAGGCAGAGCTCCTTGAGGTTGAGGACGATGTTCGTGACATCGTCCCGGACGCCCGGGATCGTGGAGAACTCATGGAGCACGCCATCGATCCGGATGGAGGTAATCGCAGCACCTTCGAGAGAAGACAGCAGCATGCGGCGCAGGCTGTTGCCGAACGTCGTGCCGTAGCCGCGCTCGAGCGGCTCGCAGATGAACTTGCCGTAGCGGTTGTCTTCACTGATTTCCGCAATTTCAATTTTCGGTTTCTCGATGTCTATCATCTTGAATGAACCTCCTCAATAACACTATGCGCACAGGCACAAATATTCATTATTTGGAGTACAACTCGACGATAGCCTGCTCATTGACAGGAACATCGATCTCATCACGGTTCGGGAAACGCGTTACCGTACCCGTGAGGTTGGCCTGGTCGGCCTGGAGCCATGCCGGAGCGGACAGTGCGTTGCTGCTCTCCTTGAGCTCCTTGAAGAAGGCATTGCTCTGGCTCTTCTCAGCCACAGCGATGACGTCGCCAGCGTTGACGAGTGCGGACGGGATGTCGACGCGCTTGCCGTTGACCGTGAAGTGGCCATGGCGGACGAGCTGACGAGCCTGGCGGCGCGTGTTGGCGAGGCCAAGGCGATAGACGACGTTGTCGAGGCGGCGCTCGAGGAGACCGAGGAGGTTCTCACCCGTGACGCCCTGCATCTTCTTCGCTTTATCGTAGTATCCACGGAACTGCTTCTCGAGCACGCCGTAGATGAACTTTGCTTTCTGCTTCTCTTTCAGCTGCGTGCCGTACTCGGAGACCTTGCGGTTCGTGCGGCGGAGCTGACGCTTCGATTCTTTGGAACGACCAATAACAGCCGGCTCGAGGCCGAGGGCACGGCATCTCTTCAGGGCTGGTACTCTATCAATTGCCATCGGTTAAATGCACCTCCTATTATACTCTTCTACGCTTCGGCGGACGGCATCCGTTGTGCGGGATCGGCGTAACGTCCTTGATCATGTTGACTTCAAGGCCCGTTGCCTGCAGGGAACGGATTGCGGCTTCACGGCCGGCGCCCGGACCCTTTACGTAAACTTCGACCTGCTTGAGGCCGTGCTCCATTGCTGCCTTTGCAGCCGTCTCAGCTGCCATCTGTGCAGCGAACGGCGTGCTCTTGCGGGAGCCGCGGAAACCGAGGCCACCAGCGCTGGCCCAGGAAAGTGCATTACCGCTCTTATCGGTGAGCGTAACGATTGTGTTGTTGAACGTAGAGCTGATATGTGCTACGCCATATTCAATGTTCTTACGAACTTTTTTCTTCGTGCGAACTGCTTTCTTAACTGCCACCAGTTAACCCTCCTTTATTAGTCCTTTTTCTTGCCTGCTACAGCCTTTTTCGGGCCTTTACGCGTGCGGGCGTTGTTCTTTGTGTTCTGTCCACGGACAGGAAGACCAAGACGGTGGCGACGACCACGGTAGCAGCCGATATCAACGAGTCTCTTGATGTTCATCTGGCGCTCGCGGCGAAGGTCACCTTCGACCACGACGTTCTTATCGATGACATCACGAAGTTTTACAACTTCGTCCTCCGTGAGGTCTCGCGTACGAGTATCCGGATTGATGCCAGTCATCTTCAGGAGTTCCTGAGAAGTCTTGAGACCAATACCAAAAATGTACGTCAAAGCAATTTCAATTCTCTTGTCACGGGGTAAATCTACACCGGCAATACGTGCCATTAATAAAGCACCTCCTTATTCATTCATTAACCTTGTCTCTGTTTGTGTTTCGGATTTTCGCAGATGACCATTACACGGCCTTTGCGCTTGATGATCTTGCATTTCTCGCAAATCCGCTTTACTGACGGTTTTACCTTCATCGTTATATGCCCCCTTTTCGATATTGTCAGCCTTGTCATTTTGCTAGTATACCATGTTTCCACGGTTCTGCCTAGTGGCAGAGGCGAAAAAAGTCAAATATTTTTTCGCAATGGGCAAGATGAACAGCCTGGCTTATTTGAATCGGTAGGTTATACGGCCACGCGTTAAGTCATAAGGCGTGAGTTCGATCGTGACTTTGTCACCGGGAAGGATGCGGATGAAATTCATGCGGATCTTACCGGATACATGCGCCAGTACAACATGACCATTCTCAAGCTCGACCTGGAACATTGCGTTCGGCAGTGCCTCCAGGACTTTGCCTTCTACTTCAATAACATCTTGCTTCGACATGTCATTTCTCCCTTTATGCTTCATGGAAATTGGTTGGGCCAAAGTCATCTCATCTAAGGAGTGTGATTTTCCAATGCCATGCCCAACAACAGGTTATTCTTCTAAAAATTACATATATCATTGCAATGGGCGGCCAATGGCCGCCCTTACAATGACTTCTATCATTCGGATCTGGTGATGGCGAGCGCCTCGGTCAAGCCTTGAGTACCTCGATGAGGTCCTGCGTGACTTTCTCGATGGGCTGTCTGCCATCGACTTCCGTATAGACACCGGCTGCCTTGTAGTAGTCGATGAGCGGCTTCGTGGAAGCCTCGTATACGGAAAGGCGATTCTTCATCGTCTCTGCCGTGTCGTCCGCACGCTGGAAGAGCTCGCTGCCGCACACATCGCAGATGCCCTCTTTCTTCGGAGGGTTGAACTTCGTGTGATACGTCGCACCGCACTTCTTGCAGATGCGGCGGCCGACGGCACGCTCGATGAGGTCTTCCGCCGGGACGCTGATGTTCAGCACACGCGTGAGCGTGAGGCCGAGGTCCTTGAGGATACCCGTCAGGGCATCTGCCTGCTCGACCGTGCGCGGGAAGCCATCGAGGATGAATCCCTTCTTGCAGTCGTCTTTGGCGAGACGCTCGCGCACGATGCCGATCGTGACGGAATCCGGGACGAGCTTGCCTGCGTCCATGCACGCTTTGGCCTGCTTGCCGAGCTCCGTTCCCTCTTTGACCGCGGCGCGGAACATGTCGCCCGTGGAGATATGCGGGATGTCGAATGCTTTGACGAGCTCAGCCGCCTGCGTGCCCTTACCGGCACCCGGGGGGCCCATTAACAAGATATGCATGATGCTTCCTCCTCTTATTTCATGAACCCTTCGTAATGACGCATGACGACCATGGACTCGATCTGCTTCATCGTCTGCAGTGCGACACCGACGACGATGAGCAGGGCCGTACCGCCGAAGTAGACACCCTCGATATGCGTTGCCGCAGCAATCATATTCGGGAGGACGGCGATGAAGGCCAGGAACACGGAGCCCGCCAGCGTGATACGCGTCAGGACATGATCCAAATAATCTGCGGTCGGCTTACCGGGGCGGATGCCCGGGATGAAGCCGCCGTATTTCTTCAGATTGTCCGCCATATCCGGGATCTTTACGGTAACAGCCGTGTAGAAATACGTGAAGAAGATGATCAGCCCGACGTAGAGCGCCGTCTGCAGCGGCTTGCCCCACTCGAGGTAGCTGGCCACCGTCTTGACCCAGGGCACGTCAATGAACTGGGCCACAGTCACCGGGAACATCAGCACGGATGACGCAAAGATGATGGGAATGACGCCCGCCTGATTGACTTTCAGCGGGATGTGGCTGGAATGACCGCCGTACGCTCTCTGACCGACCACGCGCTTGGCGTAGGAGATCGGGATGCGGCGGAAGCCTGTCTCAACGTGGATGACGAAGACGACCATCGCGAGCGCGATGACGCCGAACATGAACACGCTGAAATAGCTGATCGTGCCAGCCTGTACGTAGTGGTAGATCGTCCCGAGGTTCTTCGGCAGGGCCGCAACGATGCCGGCAAAGATGATAAGCGAGATACCATTGCCGACACCCTGCGCCGTGATCTGCTCGCCGACCCACATGAGGAATACCGTGCCCGCCGTCAGCGTGATCGCGATGATCAGGATGTTGACGGGATTCGGATTCAGGATGGCTGCCTTCAGGCCGATGGACATGCCGATCGCCTGCAGGAAAGCCAACACGACTGTGAGATAGCGCGTGACCTGCGTCGTCTTCTTGTGCCCCTCCTCGCCTTCCTTCGACCACTGTTCGAGGGTCGGGATGACGACGTTGAGGAGCTGGATGATGATCGCCGCATTGATGTACGGCGTGATGCTCATCGCGAAGATGGAGAACTTACTGAACGCACCACCGGAAAAAAGGTCTAAGAGACCGAACAGATTGCCGTTTGCGAAGAGTTTCTCGATCGCAGTCGGGTCTACTCCCGGCACGGGGATGTGCGTCCCCATGCGGAAGATGGCAAACATGATCAACGTGAAGATGATCTTCTGCCGGAGTTCCGGTATCTTAAAGATGTTGCCAAGGGCTGAAAGCACCTCAGATCACCTCGACTTTGCCACCTGCTGCCGTAATCTTCTCTTCTGCGGACTTCGTGAAGCCGTTGGCGCGGACCGTCAGCTTCTTCGTGAGTTCGCCATTGCCGAGGATGCGGATACCATCCTGAACGTTCTTCAGGATGCCGGACTCTACGAGCACGACCGGATCGACCGTCGTGCCGTCTTCGAAGCGGTTGAGCGTCTCAACGTTGACTTCAGCGAACGTCTTAGCCCAGACGTTCTTGAAGCCGCGCTTCGGCAGACGACGGTAAATCGGCATCTGGCCGCCTTCAAAACCCGTGCGAACGCCGCCGCCGCTGCGGGAATTCTGGCCCTTCATGCCGCGACCAGCCGTCTTGCCATTGCCGGAGCCGAGGCCGCGGCCGACGCGGTTGCGGACCTTGCGGGAACCAGCTGCTGGCTGTAATTCATGTAACTTCATCTAGTGCACCTCCTGTCTCGTCTCAGTCTGCGATTTCTTCTACCTGGATCAGATGCTCTACTTTGTGGAGCTGGCCACGGATGGCCGGGTTATCCGGGAGCTCAACAACGGAGTTGATCTTGCGCAGTCCAAGAGCACGAACGGTCTTGCGCTGCGTTTCCGGGCGACCGATCAAGCTTCTCTTCAGCGTGACTTTAACTTTTGCCATTTTGTGAGCCTCCTATTAACCTAAGATTTCCTGGACCGTCTTGCCACGGAGCTCAGCGACAGCCTCAGCACGCTTGAGTGACTTGAGGCCTTCCATCGTTGCGCGAACCATGTTGTTCGGGTTTGCAGAACCGAGGGACTTCGTCAGGATATCGCGGATACCAGCGAGCTCGAGGACGGCACGAGCCGGGCCGCCGGCGATGACACCAGTACCTTTGGCAGCCGGCTTCATCATGACTTTGCCAGCACCGAAGATGCCGATCATCTCATGCGGGATCGTGCGGTTGTCGTAGAGAGCAACTTCGACGAGGTTCTTCTTTGCATCCTCGACGCCCTTGCGGATTGCCTCCGGAACCTCAGCAGCCTTGCCGAGGCCAACGCCTACCTTGCCTTTCTTGTTGCCGACGACAACAAGGGCACTGAACGAGAAACGGCGGCCGCCCTTGACGACTTTTGCTACTCGATTGATATATACAACTTTCTCCTCGAACTCAGGAGTCTCGTTGTCCATATTTCTAGCCATTCATTTACCTCCTTTGGACGCTTTCTTAGAATTTCAGCCCAGCTTCACGGGCTGCTTCAGCGAGTGCGGCGACACGGCCATGGTAAACATAGCCGCCACGGTCGAATACGACTTCCGTGATGCCCTTTTCGAGAGCGCGCTTAGCGATTTCCGTACCGATAGCCTTTGCAGCTTCGATGTTGCCGCCGTAGTTCTCGAAACCCTTGTCCTGGGAGCTAGCAGAGACGAGCGTTACGCCCTTCTCATCATCGATGACCTGCGCGTAGATGTTCGCGAGGCTGCGATATACGTTGAGGCGCGGACGAGCCGCCGTACCTGCGATATGGTTGCGGACGCGCAGATGACGTTTCTGGCGTGCCTTGTTCTTATCTGCTTTAAGAAGCACAGAGATTCACTCCTTTCTAGAATTTGGTCCTTATTTCTTGCCCTTGGCGCCGGCTTTACCTTCCTTGCGGCGGATGTGCTCACCAGCGTACTTGATACCCTTGCCTTTGTACGGCTCCGGCTCACGGAAGCCGCGGATCTCCGCAGCGATCTGGCCGACAACTTCCTTGTCGATGCCCTTGACCGTGATGGCATTGGCCGACGGGACGTCGAACTCGACACCCTGCGGCGGCTCAACGATGACCGGATGGGAGAAACCAAGGGAGAGGTTGAGGTTCTTGCCCTGCTTCTGGGCACGATAACCAACGCCGTTGATTTCGAGGCTCTTGGAGAAGCCTTCCGTTACGCCGACGACCATGTTGTGGATCAGCGTGCGGCTGAGACCATGGAGAGATCTGTGCGTTTTATCGTCGGAAGGACGCGTTACCGTGATAACGTTGCCTTCGACGGTTACTTTCATATCCGGATGAATGTGGCGGGAAAGTTCACCTTTCGGGCCCTTTACTTTCACCAGATTGTCCTCGCCGAGCGTAACCGTTACGCCAGCCGGGATTTCAATCGGTGCTCTACCAATTCTTGACATCTGTACACCTCCTGACTACTAATTACCAAACGTAAGCGATGACTTCGCCGCCGAGACCAGCCTTGCGGGCCTGCTTGTCGCTCATGATGCCCTGCGAGGTCGAGATGATGGCGATGCCAAGGCCGCCCAGGACGCGCGGAAGCTCGTCGTGCTTTGCGTACTGGCGAAGGCCCGGTTTCGAAATGCGTTTGATACCGGAGATGACTTTCTCACGCTGCGGACCGTACTTGAGGTCGATCGTGAGAACGCCCTGCTTGTTGTCCTCCGTGAACGTGTAGTCTTTGATGAAGCCCTCTTCCTTCAGGACCTCTGCAATAGCGGTCTTGATCTTGGAAGCCGGGATTTCCACCTTCTCGTGGAATACAGAGTTTGCATTGCGCAAACGGGTCAGCATATCTGCAATAGGATCAGTCATTACCATGTGAACCGATATCCTCCTTTCAAAATGTCAAAATTACCAGCTGGCTTTCGTTACACCAGGGATAGCGCCTTTGTAGCTCTGCTCGCGGAAGCAGATACGGCACATGTCGAACTTGCGCATATAACCATGCGGACGGCCGCAGATCTTGCAGCGGTTGTAGCCGCGCGTGGAGAACTTCGGTTCTTTGCTCCACTTCTCAATCATAGACTTCTTAGCCAAGTTTCCTTACCTCCTTATGCTTTGAACGGCATACCCATGAGTTTCAGGAGCTCTCTGGCTTCTTCATCCGTCTGTGCCGTCGTAACAATAACAATGTTCATGCCACGGATCTTATCGATCTTATCGTATTCGATTTCCGGGAAGATGAGCTGCTCTTTGAGGCCGACAGCGTAGTTGCCGCGACCGTCGAACGCCTTGTCCGAAACACCACGGAAGTCACGGACGCGCGGGAGTGCGACGTTCATGAACTTGTCGAGGAACTGGTACATGCGCGTGCCGCGCAGCGTGACCTTGCAGCCGATTGGCATGCCTTCACGCAGTTTCCAAGCGGCGAGGGACTTCTTCGCACGCGTCAGGAGCGGCTTCTGGCCCGAGATGATCGTCAGATCATTCACGGCTGCATCGAGGGCCTTCGGGTTGCCAACGGCTTCACCGACACCCATGTTGATGATGACTTTCTCGATCTTCGGAAGCTGCATCACGTTCTTGTAGCCAAACTTCTCCGTCATGGCCTTGCAGACTTCGTTCTGGTATTTTTCCTGTAATCTATCCACTTATGCTCCTCCTTTCCGGATTATTTCGTCTGGTCGATGACTTCGCCGCACTTCTTGCAAGCGCGGACCATCTTGCCATTGACTTCCTTGTGGGCAACACGCGTTGCCTTCTTGCAGGCCGGGCAGACTACCATGACCTTGCAGGCATGCATCGGGGCTTCCTTGACGAGGATGCCGCCCTGCGGAGCCTTCTGGTTCGGCTTCGTGTGACGCTTCACTTTGTTGACGCCCTCGACGACAACCTTACCCTTCTTCGGCATAGCTGCGATGACTTTGCCCTGCTTGCCTTTATCTTTGCCGGACAGCACGACGACCGTGTCGCCCTTCTTAACGTTCAGTTTTACGAGTGACAAAATAGCACCTCCTCACAATTAAAGTACTTCAGGAGCCAGGGAAACGATCTTCATGAAGTCTTTATCGCGAAGCTCTCTGGCTACCGGTCCAAAAATACGCGTGCCTTTCGGCGTCTTGTCGTCCTTGATGATGACGGCTGCATTCTCGTCGAAACGGATGTAGGAGCCATCTGCACGGCGCAGGCCCTTGACGCTGCGGACTACGACTGCCTTCACGACATCGCCCTTCTTGACCGTGCCGCCCGGAGCAGCAGACTTGACTGCAGCTACGATGATATCACCAATGTTAGCGTATTTACGGTAGGAACCGCCGAGAACACGGATGCACATGATTTCTTTCGCACCAGTGTTGTCACCAACATTCAGGATGGTTTGCTGTTGGATCATTGTTTGACCTCCTTCTTCGATAATTTGGGATTATTTCGCGCGTTCTACGACTTCAACGACTCTCCAGCGCTTCGTCTTGGACAGCGGGCGCGTTTCCATGATGGAAACCTTGTCGCCTACATGTGCGTCGTTCTTCTCGTCGTGTGCGTGGAATTTGACCGTTCTCTTGACCGGCTTCTTGTAAAGCTTGTGCTGCTCGAGTTCCTCGACTGCAACAACAACGGTCTTGTCCATCTTATCGGAGATGACTTTACCAATCTTAGTCTTACGTACGTTTCTTTCGCTCATCAGGGAGCCTCCTTCCTCTTGCATATCAGTTTCCGTGATCAAGCCTTGAGCTCGTTCTCACGCTGGATCGTCTTGATGCGGGCGATCGTCTTCTTTACTTCCTTGATACGCATCGGGTTTTCGAGCTGGCCGGTGGCGAGCTGGAAACGGAGGTTGAAAAGTTCCTCTTTGAGCGAAGCAAGCTTCTGGTTGAGTTCCTCAGCGTTCATCTCGCGAATCTCATTAACCTTCATTTACTTCACCGCCCTCTGCTTTATTGTCTTCCTTCATAACGAACTTCGTCTTGATCGGGAGCTTGTGGCCTGCGAGACGCATTGCTTCCATGGCGATCTCCTTGGAAACGCCATCCATCTCGAAGAGCACACGGCCCGGCTTCACGACGGCAACCCAGTACTCCGGCGAACCTTTACCGGAACCCATGCGCGTCTCAGCCGGCTTAGCCGTTACCGGCTTGTCCGGGAAAATCTTGATCCAGACCTGGCCACCGCGCTTGATGTAACGCGTCATGGCGATACGAGCTGCCTCGATCTGGCGGTTCGTGATCCATGCCGGCTCAAGTGCGACGAGACCGTACTGGCCATGGCTCAGCGTATTGCCGCGATGAGCCTTGCCCTTCATGCGGCCACGGAACTGTTTGCGGTATTTGACTCTCTTTGGTAATAACATTAAGCTTCGCTCCCTTCAGCTGCAGTCTTTGCCTGCTTTCTTTCCGGAAGAACTTCGCCCTTGAAGATCCAGACCTTGATGCCGATGCGGCCATAAGTCGTATGAGCTTCTGCCGTACCGTAGTCGATATCAGCACGGAGCGTATGAAGTGGGATACTTCCTTCACGATAGGATTCCTTACGTGCGATCTCTGCACCGCCAAGGCGACCGCTGCAAGCGATCTTGATACCCTTAGCGCCGAGACGCATCGTGCGGCCAACGGCCTGCTTCATCGCGCGGCGGAAGGCGATGCGGCGCTCGAGCTGCTGAGCGATGTTCTCAGCGACCAGCGTTGCATCCATATCCGGCTGCTTGATCTCTGCGATGTTGATGTCCACGCGCTTCGTCGTGTAGTTCTTCAGACCCTCTTTGATCTGCTCGATGCCCGAACCGCCACGGCCGATGACCATGCCCGGCTTTGCCGTATGGATCGTGAGCTTCAGACGGTTCTTGCTGCGCTCCGTCTCGATTCTGGACACACCGGCTGCCTGAAGGCTGTTCTTCAGATAGTCACGGATTTTGATATCTTCATGCAGGTTATCTGCAAAATCTTTGTCTGCATACCACTTAGCATCCCAAGTCTTGACGATGCCAAGACGAATACCATGCGGATTTACTTTCTGACCCAAACCGTTTCCCTCCTTGCTCAGTTCTTCTCGTCGACGACGATGGTTACATGGGACGTACGCTTCAAGATCTTGAACGCCTGTCCACGGGAACGCGGATGGATACGCTTGAGCGTCGGGCCCTGATCAGCAAACGCCGTCTTGACGTAGAGCTTATCGACGTCCATATCAAAGTTGTTCTCTGCGTTGGCAACAGCGGAACGCAGGACTTTCTCAACTACCTCGGCACCAGCCTTCGGCGTGAATTTCAGAATCGCGAACGCTTCAGCGACGTTCTTGCCACGGATCAGATCCATGACGACGCGAACTTTGCGCGGAGCGATGCGAACATATTTAGCTACTGCTTTCGATTCCACAAGGATTCTCCTTTCGCAAAATTACTTCAGAGAGGTCTTTCTCTCTTCGCCGGCATGGCCTTTGAACGTGCGCGTCGGTGCGAACTCACCGAGCTTGTGGCCAACCATGTCTTCCGTGATGTAAACCGGTACGTGCTTGCGGCCATCGTGGACAGCAATCGTGTGACCGACGAAATCCGGGAAAATCGTGGAACTTCTCGACCAGGTCTTGACAACCTTCTTATCGTTAGCCTCGTTCAGGGCCGTGATCTTCTTCATCAGGCTCTCTGCAACGTAAGGTCCTTTTTTAATAGATCTTGACAAAGTGTCTCCTCCTTTCGTCAGGCGGCACTAGGCTGCCTGTCGATTTCTATTATTTCGTGCGTCCTTTGACGATGAGCTTGTCGGATGCTTTCTTGCGACGGGTCTTGGCACCCATAGCGCATTTGCCCCATTTCGTAACAGGGTGCTTGCGGCCAACAGGGGAGCGGCCCTCGCCGCCGCCATGCGGATGGTCGTTCGGGTTCATCGCGACGCCGCGGTTCTCCGGGCGAACGCCGAGCCAACGGTTGCGGCCAGCCTTACCGAGCGTGATGTTCTCGTGCTCGAGGTTGCCGACTTCACCGATCGTAGCGCGGCAATTGATGTGCACCTTGCGGAGCTCACCAGACGGCATGCGGAGGAGTGCATAATCGCCTTCCTTAGCCATGAGCTGTGCGGACGTGCCAGCGCTGCGGACGAGCTGTGCGCCCTTGCCGATCTTGAGCTCGACATTGTGGACCGTCGTGCCGACCGGGATGTTCTTGAGCGGGAGCGCGTTGCCAACCTTGATATCAGCGTCCGGGCCGGAAACGACCTGATCGCCGACCTTGAGGCCGTTCGGTGCGAGGATGTAGCGCTTCTCGCCGTCAACGTAGTTGAGCAGAGCGATGCGGGCGCTGCGGTTCGGATCGTACTCGATCGTTGCGACGCGAGCCGGGATACCGTCCTTCGTGCGCTTGAAGTCGATCACGCGATAGAGGCGCTTATGGCCGCCGCCCTGGTGGCGGACGGTCAGGCGGCCCTGCTGGTTACGGCCGCCGTTCTTCTTCAGGCGTTCCGTCAGGGACTTCTCAGGCTTGCTTGCCGTGATCTCATCGAACGATGCGACCGTCATGAAGCGTCGGCCTGCAGAATATGGTTTAAAACTCTTTACTGCCACTTAAATGTACCTCCTTTTCTCGATTATGCCTCGAAGAACTCGATGCTTTCGCCAGCAGCGAGCTTCACGATGGCTTTTTTATAGTCAGGGCGCTTGCCAGACGTGCGGCCCATGCGTTTCGTTTTGCCAAGTACGTTGACCGTATTGACTTTCTCAACTTTGACTTTGAAGATCTCAGCGACTGCTTTGGCAATCTCGATCTTGTTGGCTGCTTTCGCAACAACGAAGACGTACTTGCCTTCAGCCATGAGCTGAGTCGTTCTCTCAGTGATCAGCGGACGGATCAGGATATCACGTGCTTCCATTATGCGAATACCTCCTCGATACGGGTGATGGCATCCTTCGTGATGAACAGCTTGTCATGATGAAGGATATCATAGACATTCAGGCCGAGAGCCTGGATGGCCTTTGCACCCGGGATGTTGCGTGCGGATTTCTCAACGTTCTCAGCTTCATCAGCCGTGATGAAGAGAGCCTTGGAATCGACGCCGAAGTCACCGAGCATCTTGACGACCTGCTTCGTCTTCGGAGCATCGAAGTCGAGGCTCTCGAGGACGATGAGATCACCGCTCTTGACCTTATCGGAAAGTGCGCACTTGAGTGCGAGGCGACGCTGCTTGCGCGGCATGCTGAACGCATACTTGCGCGGATGCGGTCCGAAGACCGTACCACCGCCAACCCACAGCGGGCTGCGCGTCGAACCAGCACGTGCACGGCCCGTGCCCTTCTGCTTCCACGGCTTGCGGCCGCCACCGCGGACAAAGCCGCGCGTCTTCGTGGCATGCGTGCCGAGGCGCTGAGCTGCGAGCTGCATCACGACGGCCTGATGCAGGAGGCCTGCATTCATCTCTACGCCGAAGATGCTGTCATTCAATTCGATATCGCCAACCTGATTGTTGGTGATGTCATAAACTGCTACTGTAGCCATAATTGTTGGTGTCCTCCTTCCAATCAGTTTTTGCCCGGCTTAACGGTGTTCTTGATCACAACGAAGCTCTTCTTCGGGCCCGGAATCGCACCCTTGATGAGGATGAGGTTACGGTCTGCATCCACACGGACGACCGTGAGGCGCTGAACCGTAACGCGCTCGCCACCCATGCGGCCCGGCAGCTTCTTGCCCTTGAGGACACGTCCGCCAGGACCGGAGATCATGGCACCCGTGGAACCCGGCTCACGATGGGATTTGGAGCCGTGGCCCATAGGACCGCGAGCGAAGTTGTGACGCTTGATACCGCCGGCAAAACCCTTGCCCTTGGAAGTACCCGTAACATCAACAAGTTCTCCAGCACTAAATATGTCAACGCCGATGGTGTCACCGACTTTGTATTCAGAAGCATCTGCAAGACGCATCTCGCGAATGAACTTTACAGGGCTGACGCCTGCCTTCTCGAAATGGCCTTTCAGGGGTTTGTTTACTTTATTTTCTTTAACTTCACCGAAGCCGAGCTGTACTGCATTATAGCCGTCGGACTCAACCGTCTTGTTCTGGATGACGACGTTGTTGCCAGACTCTACGACCGTAACCGGGACAACCTTGCCTTCTTCCGTGAAGATCTGAGTCATACCAAGTTTTCTACCTAAGATAGCTTTCGACATTCATTCCACCTCCTCGGATTAAAGTTTGATCTCGATGTCTACGCCTGCCGGCAGGTCAAGACGCATCAGAGCATCGACCGTCTTGTTGGTCGGCTGCAGGATGTCGATCAGGCGCTTATGCGTGCGCATTTCAAACTGCTCACGGCTGTCCTTGTTGACATGCGGGGAACGCAGGATCGTGTAGATGTTCTTTTCCGTCGGAAGAGGAATCGGACCGGATACCATTGCACCAGTCTTCTTTGCCGTATCGACAATCTTTACGGCACTCTGATCGAGGGCTTTATGATCATAAGCCTTCAAACGGATTCTGATTTTCTGCTGTTTAGACAATTTGTTTTTCCTCCTTATCGTCCAGGCTCTTGGCCCAAACATTTCTCCGTAACAGTTCCCTCGGGTACACCCGAGCCATCTGCCACGTCATCGCATTGGGGGGTACCATATTGATTTTAACCTTTAAATAAGAGCGACGCGAGCGCCGCTCTTATGAAAAGATTAAGTTGAAAGATTAGCCTTCGATTTCCGTTACGCGGCCAGCACCAACCGTGTGACCACCCTCGCGGATAGCGAAGCGCAGGCCCTTCTCGATAGCGATCGGGGTGATGAGCTCAACTTCCATCTCGACGTTATCGCCAGGCATAACCATCTCCGTGCCTTCCGGCAGTTTGACTACGCCAGTTACGTCCGTCGTGCGGAAGTAGAACTGCGGGCGATAGTTCGTGAAGAACGGCGTATGACGGCCGCCTTCTTCTTTCGTCAGGACATAGACCTGAGCCTTGAACTTCGTGTGCGGATGAATCGTGCCCGGCTTTGCGAGAACCTGGCCACGCTCGATCTCCTTGCGGTCGATACCACGGAGCAGAGCACCGATGTTATCGCCAGCCTCAGCGAAATCAAGCATCTTGCGGAACATCTCGATGCCCGTGACAACCGTCTGACGCGGCTCGTCCTGCAGACCAACGATCTCAACCGTATCGTTCATCTTGAGCTCACCACGCTCAACGCGGCCCGTTGCAACCGTACCACGGCCCGTGATCGTGAAGACATCCTCGACCGGCATCAGGAACGGCTTAGCGTTGTCGCGGACCGGCGTCGGGATGTACTCATCGACAGCTTCCATGAGCTTGAGGATGTTCTTCTTCTGCTCTTCGTCGCCTTCGAGGGCCTTCAGAGCGGAACCAGCGATTACAGGGATGTCATCGCCCGGGAAGTCGTAGCTGGAGAGCAGCTCGCGAACTTCCATCTCGACGAGCTCGAGGAGCTCCGGATCGTCAACCTGGTCAACCTTGTTGAGGAAGACAACGATTGCCGGAACACCGACCTGGCGAGCGAGCAGGATGTGCTCACGCGTCTGCGGCATCGGGCCATCAGCAGCGGAAACGACGAGGATAGCACCATCCATCTGAGCGGCGCCCGTGATCATGTTCTTGACATAGTCAGCGTGGCCCGGGCAGTCAACGTGTGCATAGTGACGGTTCGGCGTCTCATACTCAACGTGTGCCGTGTTGATCGTGATACCGCGCTCGCGCTCCTCCGGAGCCTTATCGATATCAGCATAGTCTTCGAAAGAAGCTTTGCAACCCGGAGTCTCGGAGAGAACCTTCGTGATTGCAGCCGTCAGCGTCGTCTTGCCATGGTCAACGTGACCGATGGTGCCGATGTTAACATGCGGTTTGGTTCTTTCAAACTTTTCTTTAGCCATTGTGATTTTTTCCTCCCTTATTCACCTTTGTTTTTTGCGACAATCTTGTCAGCAATATTTTTAGGAACTTCATCATAGTAAGCAACTTCCATGCTGTAGTTCCCTCGGCCCTGAGTCTTGGAACGCAGATCCGTCGAGTAACCGAACATCTCGGAGAGCGGAACGAAGCCCGTGATGACCTGGGAACCGTTGCGCGCTTCCATACCATCGATACGGCCGCGGCGGGAGTTCAGATCGCCGATGACATCGCCCATGTACTCTTCCGGTACAGTGACTTCGACTTTGACATACGGCTCAAGCAGAACCGGATTTGCTTTTTCAGCGCCATTGCGGAAGGCCATGGAGCCGGCAACCTTGAATGCTGCCTCAGAGGAGTCGACTTCGTGGAAGGAACCATCGAAGACCGTTGCCTTGATGTCGACCATCGGATAACCAGCGACAACGCCAGCTTCCATAGCCTGCTTGACACCATCTTCAATCGGCTTGATGAATTCTTTCGGGATAGCGCCGCCGACAACCTTGTTCTCGAATGCGAAGCCTTCGCCCGGCTCCTGCGGCTCGAGTTTGAGCCAGCAGTGACCGTACTGGCCGTGACCACCGGACTGGCGGACGAACTTGCCTTCAGCCTCGACGGACTTGCGGATCGTCTCGCGGTATGCAACCTGCGGCTCGCCGACTTTGCAGTCGACCTTGAACTCGCGGAGCATGCGGTCAACGATGATCTGCAGGTGAAGCTCACCCATGCCGGAGATGATCGTCTGGCCCGTCTCCTGGTCCGTGCGGACGCGGAAGGTCGGATCTTCTTCAGCGAGCTTCTGGAGGGCTACGCCCATCTTCTCCTGGTCGTTCTTCGTCGACGGCTCAACCGCAACGGAGATAACCGGATCCGGGAAGACCATCGACTCGAGGATGATCGGATGCTCTTCATCGCAGAGCGTATCACCCGTCGTCGTGTCTTTGAGGCCGACGGCAGCAGCGATATCACCGCTGTAGACGCGCTCGATTTCCTTACGATGGTTTGCATGCATCTGCAGGATACGGCCGATACGCTCTTTCTTGCCCTTCGTGGAGTTGTACACGTAAGAGCCGCCATCGAGGATACCGGAGTATACGCGGAAGAATGCGAGCTTGCCGACGTACGGGTCCGTCATGATCTTGAATGCGAGCGCCGAGAACGGAGCCTCGTCGCTTGCCGGGCGATGGTCTTCCTCGCCCGTCTCCGGGTTGACACCAGCGATCGGCGGGATATCCGTCGGAGCCGGCATGTAATCGACGATTGCGTCGAGGAGCGGCTGAACGCCTTTATTGCGATAGGAAGTACCGCAGGTGACCGGGCAGAGCTTGCACGCTACCGTGCCCTTGCGGATAACTGCCTTGATCTCATCTTCCGTGATCTCTTCGCCGCCGAGGTACTTCTCCATGAAGTCATCGTCGAGCTCGGAAAGAGCCTCGAGGAGGATCTCACGGTATTCCTCAGCCTGATCCTTCATGTTATCCGGGATCGCGACTTCATCTTCGACTTTGCCGAGGTCGTCTTCATAGACGATGGCTTCCATCTTGACGAGGTCGATGATGCCCTTGAAGTCGTCCTCAGCACCGATCGGCAGCTGGATGGCAACTGCGTTCGCATTGAGGCGCTCCTTCATCATCTTGATGACATTGTAGAAGTCCGCGCCGGTGATGTCCATCTTGTTGACATAGGCCATACGCGGAACATTGTAATTCTCAGCCTGACGCCAAACGGTCTCAGTCTGAGGCTCAACGCCGCCGCGAGCAGTCAGGACTGCTACAGCGCCATCGAGTACGCGCAGGGAACGCTCAACTTCTACCGTGAAGTCCACGTGACCCGGCGTATCAATGATGTTGATGCGATGATTTTTCCAATGGCAGGTCGTTGCAGCGGACGTGATCGTGATACCACGCTCCTGCTCCTGAACCATCCAGTCCATCGTTGCAGCACCATCATGTACTTCACCGATCTTGTGGTTGACACCCGTGTAGAAGAGGATACGCTCCGTGGTCGTCGTCTTACCGGCATCGATGTGAGCCATGATACCGATGTTGCGAGTCTTTTCAAGGGAATACTCTCTTGCCACTTTTGTTCTCCTTCTTTGAACTCTCCCTCTGTCACAGCAGCGGGAGAATGAGTCTTACCAACGATAGTGAGCGAAAGCCTTGTTGGCTTCTGCCATCTTGTGCGTGTCTTCCTTCTTCTTGATGGCTGCACCCGTGTTGTTGGCTGCATCCATGAGCTCACCGGAGAGGCGCTCATCCATCGTCTTCTCACCGCGGAGACGAGCATAATTGACGATCCAGCGGATGCCGAGCGTCATGCGGCGATCCGGACGGACCTCAACCGGAACCTGGTAGTTAGCACCACCGACGCGGCGTGCGCGAACCTCGAGGACCGGCATAACGTTCTTGAGAGCAGTCTCAAAAACCTCGAGAGGATCCTTGCCCGTCTTGGCGCGGATCGTCTCGAACGCATCGTAGACGACGCGCTCTGCAACGCTCTTCTTACCGGAGAGCATTACCTTATTGATGAATTTCGTAACCGTCTTGCTGTGGTACACCGGATCCGGCAGTACGTCGCGCTTCGGTACGGAACCTTTTCTTGGCATTGTTTTACCTCCTTCTTCATTAGCATATTTCCCTGCTCAAGGCAGGAACCGTTTCATTACTTCTTCTTCGCTTTTGCTTTCTTCGCACCGTACTTGGAACGACCCTGGCCGCGATCCTGCACACCGGCAGTATCGAGCGAGCCGCGGATGATGTGGTAACGAACACCTGGCAGGTCCTTGACACGACCGCCGCGAATCAGAACAACACTATGCTCCTGAAGATTATGACCAATGCCTGGGATGTATGCGGTAACCTCGATGCTGTTCGTCAAACGAACACGGGCAACCTTACGCAGAGCCGAGTTCGGCTTCTTCGGCGTAGACGTGTAAACACGCGTGCAAACACCACGTTTCTGCGGGCAATTCTTGAGTGCTGGTGCTTTGGACTTCTCCTGCATGCTCTTTCTGCTCTTACGAACTAACTGATTGATAGTAGGCATACATGCACCTCCTTCCTTCATATTGAGAATTTATTATTTATTAAAACCCTGAAGCTTAGCTCCTGAGTTTTTAACAAATAGGCTGTCTGAGGATTGCCGCGGCTGCTGCGCCGACCTCAATGCCACATGCATTGCCGAGATCTGCCATCGTCGCTGCATGCTCGACCGGAACGCCTTGTCCCTGGCAGAGCACCGCGAGCGGCTCGATGACGCGCGCATCGGCGTCATCGGCGAGGAAGACGCATGTCGCATCTCCACGCTTCACAGCTTTGGAAACCTGCTTGATACCCATCACCCGACTGGCGCTTTTCAGTGCATCCAGTGTCATTGTTTTCACTCTCCTGTATCACTAAAATCGTGCGCTTGAATCAGGCACTCCTATAATATAACACCCTCCAAAACCCTTGTCAACACTTATTTCACAAAGTTTTGTGTGCCCACGCCGTCTAGCGTGTCATTTTTATCGAACGGCAGAAAATGAACGCTTTTTGTCCATTTAAGGTGGTCATTCTGTTCAAGATGTTACAGAAACAAAAAGACCCGCACGAGGCGGGTCCTTTCTGTACACCAAAACGAGAACGGTGTCTTTTCTTTTTTATTTGCAAGCGGCGATGACCTTCTTGGCCACTTCGACGACGTGCTGCTTCGTGAAGCCGAACTTCTCGAAGAGCTGAGCGGCCGGTGCCGAAGCGCCGAAGCTCTCCATGCAGACCGTCGCACCGTCGAGGCCGACGTAACGGCCCCAGCCGAAGCTCGAGAGTGCTTCGACCGCGACACGCGCGCGGACAGCCTTCGGCAGGATGCTCTCCTTGTATTCAGCGCTCTGCTGCTCGAAGAGGTCCATGCACGGCATCGAGACGACGCGGACGTCGATGCCGCTCTTGCCGAGCTCTTCCTGTGCCTCGATGGCCAGCGATACTTCAGAGCCCGTGCCGATCAGGATACCGGCCATGTTTGCCGGGTCCTTGGCTTCCGAGACGACGTAAGCGCCCTTGAGCGCTTCCTTGCTCGAGCCCGGCAGCTGCGGCAGGTTCTGGCGTGTGAGCACGAGAGCCGTCGGCGTCTTCGCGGAAGTCACAGCGAGGTACCAGCCAGCAGCCGTCTCCGTCGCATCAGCCGGACGGAAGACGTTGATGTTCGGCAGGGCGCGCAGCATGGCCATCTGCTCGATTGGCTCATGCGTCGGGCCGTCCTCGCCGACGCCGATGCTGTCGTGCGTGAAGACGTAGGTGACCGGCAGGCCCATCAGGGCGGCGAGGCGGACCATCGGCTTCGTGTAATCGCTGAAGACGAAGAACGTCGCGACGTAAGCGCGCAGGCCGCCATGCAGCGTCAGGCCATTGGCAATCGCTGCCATCGCGAGCTCACGCACGCCGAAGTGCAGGTTGCGGCCCGCGTAATTCACCTTGCTGAAGTCGCCCTCACCTTCCATGTGCGTCTTGTTGGACGGTGCGAGGTCGGCACTGCCGCCGATGAGGTTCGGCATGAGGTCCTTGAGGAAGTTGATCTTCTTGCCGGAGAGATTGCGCGTTGCAACAGCCTTCTCTTCCTTGGCCCAGAAGCCATCGTTGTTATAGAGTGCCTCGGCATCGACAGCCGTGTGGTACTTCTCCCAGCGAGCCTTGTCCTCTGGGAACTTCTCGCAATACTCGGCGAACATCTTGTTCCAAGCGGCCTCTGCCTCTTCGCCCTTCTTGGCGAGCTCAGCATAGTGGTCATAGACATCCTGCGGGATATTGAAGGACTTGTCCGGTTCCGGCCAGCCGAGGTTCTCCTTGAGAGCCTTGACGTTCTCTTCACCGAGCGGCTCGCCGTGTGCGCTGGCCTTGCCCTGCTTTGCCGGGCAGCCATAGCCGATCAGCGTCTTGACCGTGATGAAGGACGGGTGCTCCTTGTCGGCCTTCGCCTCTTCGATGGCCTTGCCGATGACCTCGAGGTCGTTGCCATCCTCGACCGTGATCGTCTGGAAGCCGAAGGCGCGCATGCGGGCCTGGACGTCTTCCGTGAAGGCGATGTCCGTGTTGCCTTCGATGGAGATCTTGTTGGAATCGTAGAGGATGATGAGCTTCGAGAGGCCGAGCGTGCCGGCGAGCGAGAAGGCCTCAGAAGAGATGCCCTCCATCATGCAGCCGTCGCCGCCGAGCGCGAACGTGTAGTGATCGACGACCGGGTAGCCCGGGCGGTTGAACATCGAAGCGAGGTGTGCCTCAGCCATGGCCATGCCGACGGCCATGCCCATGCCAGCGCCGAGCGGGCCCGTCGTAGCTTCGACGCCGACCGTGTGGCCGTACTCCGGATGGCCCGGCGTCAGCGAGCCCATCTGGCGGAACGCTTTCATGTCGTCCATCGTCAGGCCGTAGCCGTAGAAGTGGAGCAGCGAATAAAGAAGCGTCGAGCCATGGCCGCCGGACAGGATGAAGCGGTCGCGGTTGGCCCATTTCGGGTCCTTGGCGTTGTGGTTCATGTGGTTTGCCCAGAGCTCATACGCCATCGGAGCGCTGCCGAGCGGCAGGCCCGGATGACCGGACTTTGCTTTCTGGATTGCATCTGCTGCGAGCACGCGGATTGCGTTCACGCATTTCGTGTCGATGTTACTCAAGGTATATCTCTCCTTACCACTTGATTCAGAACATTCCTGATGAATCTCTCACTGTCTCTATTCTACAAGATTTTCGACAAAAAGTACAGGGGCTGTGCAATTTTATAGGACTTGGTATCAATTCCACGATACTCTTGATCGTTCAACGGATGTCCGGGCGAAGCGCAACGGCGCGGCCCATATAGATATGGTGGATATCGCGCTGCTTCTTCTCCGTATCGGCGAGCACGAGCACGCGGATGCACTTCCCGAGGCTGCCCTCGATGGCGCACTGGCGCGCGTCGAAGAGCGGCACGAGGTCGAAACCCGGCAGCTGGCGCACGCCCGCCGTCGGGAACGCCGCCGTGAGGTCCTCCGTCATGCTGAAGATCACGGCGCCGATGTCCTCGGGATCCAGCTCATTGCGCGCGATGAGCTCCTGCATCATCGCCTTGGCCGCCTGCCAGATCGCTTCCTTCTCATTCTGCTCGACGGTGATGGCACCGCGTATCCCTCTCATGCTCATGGTAACTTAACTCCTTCTATCTATGTCCCATTGTTCCATGCGCCTGCGCATGGGTTACAGTCAAAAACTATTCTCCCCCATTTTACCATGATGCGCCAAATCCCGCCACATGCAAAAAGTACGCAAAAAGACCCGCCGCTTAGCGACGGGTCTTTCATGATGCAGCTTTCATGCACCTTTGTGGATTTCCCAGATCAGCCGGATGCTCAGCACGAACGCGATGAGATAGCCGAGGAAGCCGAGCAGGGGAATCTCCATGATCTTCGGCGTCATGTTCGTCGTGCAGATCGTGCTGGAGCCCAAGAGCAGCGCCGCGCAGAGCACGGCGATGATGATCTTGTTGATCATGCGGTCGAGATGCCGCAGCGGCTCCTCGGCCCCTGTGAGGTCGAGGTTGACCTTCGTCTGACCGCTCATCGTCATCTTGAGGATGTCGGAGATCTGCTCCGGCAGCTGCGCGGACTTGCGCATGAGCAGCAGGCCCTCGCGCCGCATCTTGTCCATCTCCGCGCGCCAGCTGAAGTTCTTCTTGAAGTCGAGCGAGAGGCTCTTCGCGAAGATCTCGACAAAGCTGACCTTCGGGCAGCAGAGGCGCATGACGCCCTCGATCGTCAGGACGCCGCGCGCGAACATCGAGAGCCCCTGCGGGCAGGCGATGTGGTGCACGCGCAGGATGTTCATGATCTGGCGCGTCAGCACGCCCATCTGCAGGGACTTGAAGTCGAGCGAGCTGTACTGAGCCATCATCGAGTCGATGTCCTGGTAGAGCGCCGTGTGGTTGATGCGGCCGTGCACGACGCCGAGCGAGAGCACGGCCGCCTTCATCTCAAAGGTGTCGTGGTTCGCGAGTGCTAGGACTGCCTTGCGGATGGCGACGCGGTCGCGGCCCGAGAGGCGGCCCATCATGCCGAGGTCGAGCCAGATGATGCGGCCGTTCTTCACCCAGATATTGCCGGGATGCGGGTCGGCGTGGAAGTAGCCGTCCTCGATGATCTGCTTGACGTAGTTCTCCCCGAGATGGCGGCCGAGCGTGTTGATGTCATAGCCGTTCGCGCGCAGCTTATCGAAGTCGTCGATGCGGATGCCGTCGATGTACTCCATGACGAGCAAGTGCTGCGTCGAGAGCTGCCGGTAGACCTTCGGGCAGCCGACGTAATCGACATCGCGGTTCAGATGCTCGAACTCCTCGATGTGGTCGGCCTCCATGAGGAAATCCATCTCCTGTTTGGCGATCGTCCACATCTCGTCGAGGATCATGCCGAAGTCGAGGACATCCTGCGTGTGGCTGACGATCTTCAAAAGCGTCGCCGCGCGCTTGAGGAGCACGATGTCCTTGCTCATGATCTCGTAGATGCCCGGCCGCTGTACCTTGACGACGACCTTCTCGCCGCTCGCGAGCACGGCACGGTGCACCTGCGCGATGCTCGCCGAGCCCAGCGCCTCCTCGTCGATGGACTTGAAGACCTGGTTCCAGCGGCGGTTGTACTCTTTCTCGATGACCTCGAGGATGACGGGGAACGGCAAGGGCTTCGCGCCGGACTGCAGCTTCATGAGCTCATCGCAGTACTCCGGCGGCAGGAAGTCCGGCCGCATGCTCATGATCTGGCCGAGCTTGACAAATGTCGGGCCGAGGTCCTCGAGGACCTGGCGGAGCTTGACTGGCGTCATGCCGCGCACGACTTCGCGCTTGCGCAGGACACCGATCATCTCGCGCAGGCGCCCCGTAGCGCCTGCATCCTCTATCGCATTCTGCAAGAATTTATCGAGCATGCCTCATCGCCCACCCTTATCCTTACTTCATCTTACTTCTTGTACTTTTCCTGGAGCTGCTGGCGCACCGTCTCGTTCGCGAGGAAGTCGTCGTACGTCGAGAGGCGGTCGACGACGCCGTCCGGTGTGATGTCGATGATGCGGTTGGCGATCGTCTGGACGAACTCGTGGTCGTGCGAGACGAAGAGCGCCGTGCCCTTGAAGGCGATCAGGCCGTTGTTGAGCGCCGTGATCGACTCGAGGTCGAGATGGTTCGTTGGCTCATCGAGGAGCAGTACATTCGCACCCGAGAGCATCATGCGCGAGAGCATGCAGCGCACGCGCTCGCCGCCCGAGAGGACGGACGCCTTCTTCTGGCTCTCCTCACCGGAGAACAGCATGCGGCCGAGGAAGCCGCGCACGAACGTCTCGTCCGGGTCTTTCGAGTACTGGCGCAGCCAGTCGACGAGGTTGAGGTCGACGCCGTCGAAGTAGGCGGAGTTGTCAGACGGCAGGTAGGCCTGCGTCGTCGTCACGCCCCACTTGAACGTGCCCTCATCCGGCTGCTCCTCGCCCATGAGGATCTTGAAGAGCATCGTCTTGCCGATGCTGTTCGGGCCGACGAAGGCGACCTTGTCGCCGCGCTTCAGCGTGAAGCTGACGTTCTTGAGGACCTGCTCGCCGTCGACCGACTTCGAGATGCCGTCGACCTGCAGCAGCTGGTCGCCTGCCTCGCGGTCCGGCGTGAAAGCAATGTACGGGTAGCGGCGCGAGGACGGCTTGATGTCCTCGACCTTGATCTTGTCGAGCAGCTTCTTGCGGCTCGTCGCCTGCTTCGACTTTGCGGCATTGGCGGCGAAGCGCGCGATGAAGGTCTGCAGTTCCTTGATCTTCTCCTCGGCCTTCTTGTTCTGCTCCTTCTGCAGCTGCAGCGCGAGCTGGCTCGACTGGTACCAGAAGTCGTAGTTGCCGGCGTAGAGCTTGATCTCGCCGAAGTCGACGTCGCAGATGTAGGTGCAGACCTGGTTGAGGAAGTGGCGGTCATGCGAGACGACGATGACCGTGTTCGGGAAGTCGGCGAGGAAGTTCTCGAGCCAGTTGATCGACTCGACATCGAGGTGGTTCGTCGGCTCGTCGAGGAGCAGGATGTCCGGACTGCCGAACAGGGCCTGCGCGAGCAGCACGCGGACCTTCTCCTTGGCCGTGAGGTCCGCCATCTTCATCGTGTGCTCCTCTTCGGGGATGCCGAGGCCATTGAGCAGGCGCGCGGCCTCCGACTCAGCGTCCCAGCCGTTGAGCTCCGCGAACTCTGCCTCGAGCTCCGAGGCGCGCATGCCGTCCTCCTCGGAGAAATCCGGCTTTGCGTAGAGCGCATCCTTCTCGTCCATGATCTCGACGAGGCGCTTGTGGCCCATGATGACCGTGCGCAGGACCTCGTAGTCATCGTAGGCATAGTGGTCCTGCTGCAGGACAGCGAGGCGCTCGCCCGGCGTGATCTCGATCGTGCCGCCGGTCGGCTCAATGTCGCCTGCCAGCAATTTGAGGAAGGTGGACTTGCCGGCACCGTTCGCGCCGATGATGCCGTAGCAGTTGCCCGGCGTGAACTTGAGGTTGACGTCCTTGTAGAGGACGCGCTTGCCAAACTGGAGGCTGACATTATTGACTGTAATCATCGAGTGATTTCATCCCTTTCGATCTGGAAACAATTCTTGCGGTATTTATACTTGATTTTTATCTTACGCTCTATCATTCGGTCAGCATGGCGCGGAACATCGAGAGGATGCTCTGGCCGTACGTGTAGCCAGGCACGGCCCAGCGGCCGTTGAGGTCTTCCCAGGTGCCAAGCGTGCGCGTGCCGTAGGAGTCGCGCACGAGCTGGTAGCGCGGGTCGATAACCGGCTCGCTCGGCTCACGCGTCGACGAGTAGGCCAGGAGGTGCTGGATGTGCGCGCGGACGCCGAGCTGCGCCGTCGCGAAGAACGCGCCCTTGACGCCGCCGCCCGTCGTGCCGAGGCCGCAGAAGTTGTTCTGCTGCGGGATGACGTCGCCGCCGTAGCGGAAGAAGCCCGTCTCCTTGAGCGCCTGTGCAAAGGCGACATCCGGACGGATGCCCTCGCGCTCGCCCTCTTCATAGTAGTAGGAGACGAGCTGCTGCGGCGAGACCGTGATGTCCGGGTTCGGGTTATTGCTCAGGAGGTAGCGCACGCACTGCTCCTGGCTCGCGAGCGGCGTGCCGATGATCGAGTTGTCGTAGGCCGAGACGGTCTGCGGCACGGAGAGCTGCGTCATCTGCTGCTCAGCCTTGCCCGCCGGGTAGAGGATGTTGTGGATGCGCGACTGGAAGTCACTGCCGCCCGACAGCTCCTTCTCCGACGTCGCATGCAGCGAATCCTCGCCGCGCAGATCCTGGTGGATGCCGATCTTCGGCTCCGCCTGATGCTTGCGAGCCGGTCTCTGTGCCTTGGTCTCGACGACATCCGGTACGGCTACTGTGACCTCAGCGGTGCTCTGTGGCGCCTTGTGGGCACGCTTTGCCTCTGTGACGGATGGGGCATAGAACAGGAACGAACCGAGAACGACTCCCGTTAACAGATATTTTCCATACGAATTCCAATGCATTGACACGAATCGAAACACTCCTTATAAGATTGACACGAGAACACGATATACCAGTCACAAGATGGACCAGAAACCATAAAAGAAATACAAGAGGAACAGGACGGTCAGCGCGCGCAGCAGGCGGCTGACGTGCTCGCCCGCTAAGATGGCGAGGCTGACATAGGCGACGCAGGCAGCCCCGAGCCCCGCAGCGATATCCTGCGTCAGCGGCAGGATCAGGAAGAGCAGCCCCGCCGCCACTTTATCCGCAAGGCTCCCCGCAAAGACCGGCTTCATGCGAAGCAGGAGCGCGAGGCCCGCACCGGCGTAGGCTGGCGCGAAGATGCTCGGGAACGAGGCCATCGACTGCAGCGTCGGCTCCAGAAAGAGCGCGAGCGCGAGGAAGGCTGCCGTCCAATAGGCCATGCGGCCCGTGCGGCCGCCCATGGCCTGGCCCGCCGCCGACTCCGGCGCCGCCGTCAGCGGCATCGTGCCGAGCAGGCTGGCGACAAAGCTGAGGCCGCTCATGGATAGCAGTGACTTCTTCATCTGCCCGTCATCGATGGCCGAAGCAAGTGCCCGGAGCCCTCCCCAACCGGATAAGACAAGGAAGAGCACGAGGACGAGCGAGAGGTCTGCATAATCGCACACCCTTATATTTTCCCACCCGTTCATGAATATGAGCTGAAGACCGGTGCAATCGAGCCCTTCCGGCAGGAAAAACGGCGCGTCCGGCAGCACCCAGAAGCCGCCGATGAAGGCGAGCACGGCGCTCACGAGGACGCCGCCGAAGACAGCCCAGCGCGCCCCGACGGCCATGAGCGCGAGCATCGCGATGATGCCCACGAGGCTCAGGTAGGCCACGGGGTCCGCCATGTTGCCGAGCTGCACGGGTGCCACCGGTGAGCTCATGAGCAGATGGCCCTGGTAGAGGCCCTGCACGAGCAGCATCAGGCCGAGTGCGCCCTGCAAACCGTCCGCGATGCACGGGGGAAAAAGCTGGACGAGCCCCTCAAGCCTTCCCGGCCGCCGCGAGAACACAGCGAAGGCGAGTGCCGCCGTCAGCACGAGCGAGACGACAGCGCCCAAGAAGAGCACCATCTGCCAGCTCACGCCGTGCGCAAGCATGACGACGGCGACGAGCCACGAGGTCAAAGCGGCCCCCGGCGCCGCCGCGACGGGCAGGTCGAGCCGCGCGAAGACGAGCGTCCCCGCGATGGCCATGAGCACGGAGGCCGTGTAGATGCCCATAAACGGCGCCCCCGCCTGCACTAAGAGCGTCGGGATCAGCAACAGCGAAGCTGCCAGTGAGGCCGCTGTCAGAAAGCCCGGCAGCATTTCCTGCATGAAAAATCCCCCTTGAAATCAGACTAATATCCTCTATTTTATCATAGAATCTGCGGAATCTCCATCCATCTCCTCGCGACTCGCCAAAAAACGCGGCGGGATTCATACAATCTCCATGGAAGCGATGCTATAATGGGACTGTAATATCGGAAATGATCTAGGGGGAATCACCATATGAAAAAATCCATGAGGATGGTCAAGGTGGCCGCAGCGCTCGCCATCGTCCTGCTCTTCCTCATCATCCACCTGGCCGACCCGGCCTTCCTGCCGCATCTCTGGGGCCTGCTCTCGCGCGGCGACATCCAGGAGACGGCCGCCTACATCGCCTCCTTCGGCGAGTGGGCCGTGCTTTTCAGCTTCCTCTTGACGCTCTTCGTCAACGCGCTGGGCTTCCCGCCCGCCATCATCTTCTCGACGGCCAACACGCTGATCTTCGGCATCTTCTGGGGCATCTTCCTCTCCGTCGCCGCCGAGACGGTCGGCGTCCTCCTGAGCTTCGTGCTGCTGCGCTTCTTCTTCCGCGATGCAGCCGAGAAGATCATCAACAAGCACCCGACGCTTTCGAACCTCGACAAGTACAGCGGCAAGCGCGGCTTCGCCGTCATGCTCGTCGCGCGCATGGTGCCGTACTTCCCGTCCATCCTGCTCAACGCGCTCGGCGCGCTCTCTGCCATGTCGATGCGCGACTACGTCATCGCATCCTTCGTCGGCAAGTTCCCGTCGACGGGCATCGAGGCCATCATCGGCCACGACACGCTGACGCATCAGGAAGACCCGACGCGCCTCATCGTCGTCTGCATCTTCGCCGTCGTCCTCATCGCGGGCGCCTGGATCTACGAAAAGCGCGCGGCCAAGCACGCGCCCGAGACGTAACACCAAAGTCAGATGTTGCCGAGGTGGACGAAGCGCAGCCGCGCCTCCGCCACGCGCCTCAGCTGCTGCAGGGTCTCGACCGGCGTCATCGGGATATCCACCTGATAGCGTGGGAAGTAGCGCGAGAGGTGCAATGGCAGCTCTGCCGAGATCCCTGCGAGCCACTCCGCCTCCGCCGCCATCTCCGCGGCGCTGTCGTTCTTCCCCGGTATCACGAGCGTCGTGACTTCCACATGGACGCCATCTTCTGCCGCCATCTCGATGGCGGCTTTTGTTGTCTTGAGGTCGCCGCCGATCCAGTCGTAGAACGACTGCGTGAAGCCCTTGAGGTCGATGTTGACGGCATCGATGTACGGCAGCAGGTGCAGCCAGGAGTCCTTCTCGATCTGGCCGTTCGTCACGAGCACGGTGGCAAGGCCGACTTCTTTGAGGAGCCTTGCCGTGTCGTAGACGAATTCATAGCCGACGAGCGGCTCGTTGTAGGTGAAGGCCACGCCGATGTTGCCCGACGTCTCCTCGAGCCGCTGAGCTGCCGCCACGATTTCCTTCGGCGTCACGCGGTCCAGCGGCAGTCTCTGCCCCGCAAAGCCATCGAAGCCGGCCTGCGAGATCGTGTAGTTCTGGCAGAACGGGCAGCGCAGGTTGCAGCCGAAGCTGCCGAGCGAGAGGATGTGGCTTCCCGGATGGAAGTGGTAGAGCGGCTTCTTCTCGATGGGGTCGAGCGCCGCCGAAGTCAGGAGGCCGTAGTTCAGGGAGCGGATGATGCCGCCCTGGTTCTGCCGCGCGCGGCAGAATCCCGTCTGCCCGTCAGCAAGATGGCAGCGGTGCGGGCAGAGCCAGCAGACGGCTTTGGCTCCGGATTGCTCAGACATGGCGCGTCACCTCGAAGCGCCAGAGCGTGACCTTCTCCTTCGCGCCGATGTTGCCCTTGCGCCGCGCGATGGCGATCTGCTGCTCGACGGAGTCGACGCCCGCGAGGTCCGGCAGCAGCACGCCGCGGCGCTCGCCGTTCTGCACGATGACGCCGTAGCGCTTGACGTCGAGCTCCTTCGGCGAGTCGATGGGCTCCGGCTCGGAGAGCACGTCGACGTCGTAGACGAGCTTCGGCAGCTCGTCGGGCGTGACCTGTGGGAAGCGCGGGTCGTGCATGCCGGCCGAGACGGCGTTGCAGATGATCTCCTCAGCGAGGTTGCGGCGGCCCGGCGCCAAGGTACCGATGCAGCCGCGCAGCCGGCCGTCCTTCTTGATAGAGACGAAGCAGCCCGCCCGCCTGTCCTGCAATTCCTCTGGCAGTTCCTTCGGCACGGGCAGCATGGTGTGGCTGCGCGCGAACGTCTCAAGGCTCTCGCGCGCGAGGCGCACATAGGCGTCCTCCTGCTCGCGGACCTTGGCGATGGCCTGCGTCTCCGCATCAATGAGCTGGCGTCCGATGTCGCGCGCATCGTCCTCGCCCTCCGGCGTGAAGTAGGCGACGCCGTAGCCGACGCCAAACGTCCCCTCGTGCGCGAGAAGCTCAGCATGGACGCGCTGGCAGTCGAGCGCCCCCGCCATGATCCAGAACGAGCGCAGGCCGCACTCCGCCGCGCACTCCGCGAGGTCCGGCGAGATGGTCAGGAGCGAGAGGAAGTCGGCCTTGCCGAGGTCTTCTGTGACCGCTTCGTCAAAGACAGGGCCTTCCTTCGCGAAACCGTACGGGCCGTCTTCCTTGAGCTTGTGCGAGAGGTCGCCGCTCGCGATGAAAACGGTGCGGCGGCCGAGCTTCTCCGCCGTATCCTGGATCAGGCGGCCAAGCCGGTAGTGCACGTCAGCAGAGAGGCCCGAGAGGCCGATGCGCACGACCTTGACCGGCTTCTTGAGTGCCGGCTGCAGGAAATAGAGCGGGATCATCGTGCCGTGGTCGAGTGCAGGCTCCCGCTCGCCGAGGAAGCCCGCGGGCAGGTCCTCCTCCGCACAGGCATCCGCGAGCGCCTTAGAGAAGGCCGCATCGTACTCGGCCTCGATCTCGACCTCCGGGCAGCGGAACGCCGAGAAATCCCCCCGCGCGCTCTTTCCAGGCGAGATGTGGAAGTAGTCGCTGTACATCGTCGCATGCGGACTCGTGATGACGACGGTGTCCGGCTCCAAGTCCGCCGCCCGGCGCATGACCTCGCGGTAAGCCGCCGCCGTCTTCGCGATCTTCTTCTCCTCGCCCCTGCCGATCTCCGGCAGGATGATTGGCGGATGCGGCACCGCCATCGCAGCCACGATTGCCATAAAAATCCCTCCTCAACTATTGCGAAAGTATCACTAAAATCATCACTATGGAAAGATTACGAGAAATTTCAAAAAAATCCTGCCAGAATCGCAAGAAAATTGACAAGGTGAGGCAAACGGCCGCTGAAATGAAGTATAATGGTAGCAATGAAAACGACAGGAGGAAACTATGAAAACTATGTCCAGAAGAACCTTCCTCAAGCTCTGCACGAGCGCGCTCCTAGCGCTTGGCCTCGGGCGCTTCGTCCCGGCAGCTGCCGCGGGCCGCACGATAGAATACCCGCGCCAGATCATCACGGCAGATTCCACGACGAGCCGCACCATCATGTGGCAGGCAGAGGGCGCGCGGCAACAGGCCAGCTTCACGCTGACCTCTGCTGATGGTTCATCGCAGAACTATATACCAGAGACAAACACACTCGTGCAGGACGATACGACGACAACATTCTACACCGTGCGCCTCACGGGCCTGACGCCCGCGACGTCTTACGAGGGCACGATTGCCATGGCCGCGGAGACCGTCACGCTGCCGATCGATACGCCGCCTGCTGAGCTCACGGCCTTCGAGGCACTGCTCATTGACGACTCGCAGTGCGGCGAAACGTACGAGCCCTTCGCAGAGTTGCTCGCAAAGGCACTCGCGCGCCATCCGCAGGCCGCCTTCCTCGCCGACATCGGCGACCTCACGGACAACGGCCAGTCCGACTGGCACTGGCAGAGCTTCTTCGCGGCGCTGCTGGCCGGCCGCGCCAAGGCGATGCCGTTCGCGCCCGTCATGGGCAACCACGAGTGCTACGGGCTCGACTGGAAGTTCGCCCTGCCGCGCCGCTACCTCGCCTCATTCGCCGTCCCAGGCAACGGCAGCCGGACTTTTCCCGGCTACTACTATTCGTTCGACTACGGCCCCGCCCACTTCATCGTGCTCAACACGCAGTTTGAAGAGCTCGCGGAGCTGAAGCCCGGCCTCTTGCAGGAAGAGCTGCTCTGGCTCAAGCACGATGCCGCAGCCAGCCATAAGCCATGGAAGATCGTCCTGATGCACAAGGACGTCATCGCCTACGACGAGTACCAGCCAGGCACGGGCCACACAGGCGGCATCAGCGATGTCGGCCACGACTTCATGAAAGCGTTCGACGCGCTCGGCATCGACCTCGTGCTCACGGGCCACATGCACACGTACCGCAACCGCGGCCACATCTATGACGAAACGCCTTCTGACCATGGCCCCACCTACCTGATGTTCGGCCCCGCGGGCAACGAGCGCTACACCGTGCCGCCCGACACGGACTTTGACAAGGTCAGCCTCGACCAGTCCGACCCGGGCCGCTACCGCAACTACATGACGCTCGCCGTCACCCCGACCAAGTGCATCGCCACCTGCCACCTCGAAGACGGCACCACCGTCGACCGCGTCGTGCTGACGAAAAACACCCCTGCAACATAAAAAAACCGCAAGACGAGTCCGCCTGACTCCTCTTGCGGTTTTTTGCGTTTCACTATCTTTGTCTTTCGCGGTCTCAGCTCTCGAACGGCAGATGCATCGAGGCATACGACTCTTCCTGCGCTTCATCCGGCGTATAGTAGCGCTTCTTGCCGTCGAGTACGGCAATCTCCGCCATCTCATCCGGCGTCAGCGCGAAGTCGAACAGATCGATGTTCGCGCGCAGGTGGTCGGGATTCTTCGTGCCCGGGATCGTGATAAAGCCCTTCTGCACGGCCCAGCGCAGGATAATCTGCGCTGCACTCTTGTGGTACTTCGCGGCCAATTCATTGAAGACCGGCTCCTGCAGCAGGCCCTTGTCGCCGTGACCGAGCGGATACCAGCCCATGAGCTTCGTGCCGTACGCTTTGAGGCGGTCCAGCGTCTCGTGCTGGATGCAGTACGGATGCGTCTCGAGCTGGATGACATGCGGCTTGACTTCTGCAACGGCGAGCAGTCGCTCGAGCTTCTCGCCGTGGAAGTTCGAGATGCCGAGCGAGCGGGCCTTGCCCGCCTGATAGGCGCGCTCGATGTTCTTGTAGCCCGCGAGGAAATTGCCGGCCGGCTGGTGGATGAAGAGCAGGTCGACATACGTGACGTCGAGGCGCTTGAGCGTCTTCTCCACTGCATCTTCCTTCTCGTAGAGCGTCGGCCAGAGCTTCGTCGAGAGGAAGATATCCTCGCGCTTCACGAGGCCTTCCTCCAGCGCGCGTCGGATTCCCCTGCCAACAGCCTCCTCATTCACGTAGGCATTCGCCGTATCGATGAGGCGGTAGCCCGCCTTGATGCCCTCGTAGACCGAGCGCTCGGTATCCTCCGGGCTGATCATGAACGTGCCGAGGCCCAGCAGAGGGACCTTGACGCCATTGCTCAGATTCGTATACTCCATTTTCACAATGCTCCTTTTCTATCGTATCTATATCTTATTTTCTCGTATCATGCGCCCCATTCGTCGGGCAACTCAGCGAAATGGCTTGACCTTGCTCACGGCGTCGGCGAGCGTGATGGGTTTCTCACCATGGTCGCAGTCGAGCAGGACGTAGCGGTCGCGGCCCATGCCGAGCTCCTTCATGTAGCTGAGCTGGCGCAGGCCGTGGCGCGTCTCCATGCGCTCGACGAGGTCATGACGGTAGTGCTCCGGCAGCGCGTAGACGAAGTCGACGGAAGCCTGGTCGATGGCGAGGATATCGGTTGAAGCCAAGATGCCGATGTTCGGCACCGTTGGCTTCGCAGCCGTCGTGCCCGCACAGTCGCAGTCCACCGACATGTTGCGCAGCACATTGATGTAGGCGATGTGATCGCCGAAATGGTCTACCGTCGCCTTCGACGACTCCGTAATGCGCTCCATGAGCATTTCCTTGCTCATGGCCCACTGCTCGGACTCTGAGCCCGCATGGATCATCTTCTTGCCGATACGGCCGTCCGCGCAGCCGATGCCGATGTTCTTGTTGGAGCCGCCGAAGCCGCCCATCGTATGCCCCTTGAAGTGCGTGAGCACGAGCAGCGAGTCGTAATCCAGGAGATGCGCGCCAACGGACATCTCCGTGAACCACTTGCCGCCCTTGACGGGCAGCATGGCCGTACCGGACTCATCCATGATGTCGACGGGCGCGAAGTCCCAGCCGTTGATGGCCAGGGTTTTCCTGTGCTGCTCCGTCGTGTAGCGGTCGCCCTGATAATAGGTGTTCGTCTCGACGATCTTCGCCTCAGGCAGATCCTTCGCGATGAGCTCCTTGACCCACGGCCGCGGGATGATGTTCGGCCCGTGCGGCTCGCCCGTGTGCAGCTTGATGCCGACGCGCCCCGTGATGTTCGGCGCAATCTTCTCATACAGTTTGAGCAGTCCGGCGGCCGATAGGTCGCGCGTGAAGTAGACAACCGATTCGCCACCCTGACGCCCCTGCGGCGCATCGTAATGGTCGCCACCCGTTCCGGGCTCCGCCTTCGTCAATTCTTCTTCTTTGGCCTCCGCCTTCTTGATCTCGTCCGACGAGAAACCCGGCATGACCGCTGCCGCGGCCACCAACCCCGCCATCTTCACAAAACTGCGTCTCGAAAACTTGTCCATGACAAACACCCACTTTCTGCAACCAGCATCTTTATTTCCTCATCTTGCTGCATAGCCGCCAAATACTTCAAAATCCATTCCATCGAGTTCCGTGTCGATGCGCGCCACTTCATCCGCCGTCAGCTCGACGTCGGCTGCCGCGAGGTTCTCCTTCAGGCGGCTGAGCTTGCGCGAGCCCGGGATGGGGATGATGTACGGCTTCTTGGCGAGCATCCAGGCGAGCGAGAGCTGGCCGAGCGTCGCTTTCTTCTCTTCTGCGAGCCCCGTCAGGAAGTCGAGGAGCTTCTTGCCCTTCTCGTAGCCTTCCTCGGAATACTGCGGCATCTGCTTGCGGTAGTCCTGACTGCCCTCGAACTTCGTCTTCGGCGAGTACTTGCCCGTCAGGAAGCCGTTGGCCATCGGCGAGAACGCGACGAACGTTATGCCGAGCTCCTCGCAGACGGGGAACAGCGACTCATGCCAGCGCGCCATCATCGAATAGCGGTTCTCGATGGCTGTGACCGGGCAGACAGCGTTCGCACGGCGCAGGTATTCCTCAGTCGTCTCCGAGATGCCCCAGGCGCGGATCTTCCCTTCCTTGATGAGCTCTTTCATCGTGGCGGCCACGACCTCCGGCTCCACCTTCGGGTCGATGCGGTGCTGGTAGTAGAGGTCGACGTAGTCCGTGCCCAGGCGGCGTAGGCTGCCCTCGATGCTCTTGCGGATGGCCGTCGGACTGCTGTCGAGCGAGAGCGTGCGGTCTTCATTGTGGTAAACGCCCATCTTCGTCGCAATGACGACTTTGTCGCGAATACCCTGGAGCGCCTTGCCCACGAGCTCCTCATTGTACGAGGTCGAGCCGTCCGGCAATACGCCCGTATAGCACTCCGCCGTATCGAAGAAATCATAGCCGGCCTCTGCTGCCTCGCGCAGCGTGCGGACAGCCTGCTCCTTCGCGACCGGCTCGCCCATCGCATGACTGAAGCCCATGCAGCCGAGGCCGACCGGATTGACGAATACATTGCTTCGTCCCAAACGTCTCTTTTCCATCTATATCAATCTCCTGTTCTCTTTCTTTCAAGACCATTGTCTCAGCGGTCAAGCTTGCGTTCGTGCATCCACTTGACCATTGCATCGGCGACCTCGCGATTGTTGAGGTCTGCCATCATGAAGTGCGTGCTGCCCTTGATGCCGATGTCCGGCAGCGAGACGACGCTGACATCCGCGCCGTAGGAGCGCATGACAGTCTCCCACTTCTTGGCGAGATTCCAGCGCACGCGCCAGTTGTCCTGGCCCCAGTTCGCGACCGGCGTATCTCCCTTCGGGATGTTGTCGCCAAAGTAGATGACCGTCGGGATCTTCGTCAGCTTCAGGAAGTCTTCCATCGAGACTTCCATCGGCGTGGCCGGGAATGGGCTCGTCGTCTTCTCGACGGCCGGCGCCTGTCCCTTCGGGAACGGGAACGCACCCGGCTCCAGCGAAATGATGCCCTTGACGTGCTCCGACTGGATGCCCGTCAGCCAGCCAGGGGCGCCGCCAGCCGAATGCGTGACGAGCACGCCGTCACCGGCCTTATCCATGACAGCCGTCATCGCATCGGCGACGACCTGCTGGTCAAACGGCGCCGTATCCGGCGTCATCGCATGGAAGAACTGCTCCTCGGCTTCCTTGGTGCGCGGCACTGCGACATTGTCGTACGTATCCGGCCACTCGCCGATGCGGAACGTGTTGAACCAGAGCTGGTCATCCGGCTGTGCCGAGACCGTGCCCGGGGTCGTGCGGCGGCCGGCCTTGCCGCGGCCCGGTTCATCCACGACGTACGTCTTGTACCCCTTCTCAAGGAAAATATTCTGGAAGCCATCGCGCCCGTCCGGCGTCGTCTCCCAGGTCTTGCCCGACTGGCCGTAGCCGTGCAGGAAGACCATGCTCGTCTTCTTGGCCTTGACCGGCTTCTGGTAGAACACGTAAGCGTGATCGCCATGCAGCGTCTCGCCGGCGAAGTCCGTCGGCTTCGTGCCGTCATACGTGCCCGGTGCCGTCACCGTCTTGCCGCCAGCCATGAAACTGCCCTGGTCCTCAATCGTCACCGGATGCTGCATGGCAGAGGCCGGCTGATACGAGAAGCCGAAGCTGCCAAAACCCGCGAGCATCAGGGCTACCGCTGCTTTCTTCCAATAGTTCATCGGTTTCATCAAAAGACTCCTTTCTCTCCAGCCACGCCTCAAAGCTTCTGTGCCAGTTGCTCGGCTTCGCGGCGGTTCGTGGCCATGCCTCCATATGCATAGCCGTACATCGAGGCGAAGCGCTTCATCGTGTAGTCACCGGCTTCGAGCATCCACTTTTCCGGAGCGGCGCCCTGGAACAGGAAGAAGCACTTGCCGTGCAGGCTGCCCTCGGCAACGGGGCCGTAGAAGCGGTCGAGCAGCGTGCGCACCGAGCCGCAGATGTTGTGCCAGTAGACCGGTGAGCCGATGACGAGCACGTCTGCCTCGCGGATCTTCGCTAGGACTTCCTCGAGCTGGTCACTCGGCAGCTCCTGCCCGTAGACGTTGATGCGGTAGTCCGTCAGCATCAGCGTCTCGTATTCGTGGCCGGTGAGCAGTGCCTTTGCCAGATTTGCCGTATTGCCCTCGCGGTTCGGGCTGCCATTGATAAATAAGATTTTCATATCCAAACATCTCCTATCGAAATCTTGTCGATTCTTTGCTTATCGTCTGCAGAGGATCGGCCGCCCCGCCATCCCTCAACTGTCTTCATTATAGGAAAAACGAGACTCCGGCAGAAGTCTCGTTTCGTTAATGAGTATGAACCAGCGGTTATCGGCAGAAACTACTGGTTACTACAGGTAGATACTGGGAATTTATGAGGAAGTGGCATCAGCCGATGCCAACGATCCAGGCCACGAGCGGCATAGTGACAACCGACACCGCCGTCGTTATCTATGCTTTCGCATCATTTCTCTCGATGACTGTATTATAGCCACCCACGCGGCCTCGCAGAAGGCTCCATCAGTTAGGCAGTTTGAACCAACTGTTATCACCCGAGCTGTGCCTCCCAGAAGGCGACGGCACGGTCCAGCCAGCCCTCGGCGACTGTGCCATTGCCGAGTCCGAAACCGTGCGCGAGTCCTGGGAAAATCTCGAGCTCTGCGGGAACGCCGCCCGCACGCAGGGCATCGATGCGGCTCTGCACGGTGTGGCAGTCGGCAATCGGGTCCTCGTCGCCGACGCAACTGTACGTCGGGACCTCGCGCCCCGTGACCTCACTGAGGCCCGTGTACTGCAGCACGACGGCCGCCGGGCGCGGCAAGGCGCGCTCGCTCGCCAAAGGCGCCCGTGCCGTAGTCGCTGAGCCAGGCCGACATGCGCGCGCCGGCCGAGCCGCCCCAGAGCGAGTACCCTTCCATCGAGATGCCGAGCTCCTGCTCGTGCGCGAAGAGGAAAGCCAGCGCGCGGGCCAGGTCCTCACAGGCCGTCTTGGCACCGGGCCGGTAGATCAGCGCAAAGGCATCGTAGCCGCGCCGCGAGAGCGCCAGCGCGTGCGGGAAGCTGTCGTGGATGGCGCCGACGTAAACAAAGCCGCCGCCTGCACTGCAGACCGCCGTGCGGTGGCGTTTCGGCGCACGGCTGCGGAAGAAGAACAGGCCCGTGTCCCGCTTGGCCGGCATCTCGGCCTGCTCCGCCTCCGTGTAGATGGGATAGAAGATGGTCTCCCCGCTCTTCGCGTCCCCGTAGAGTGCCGTCAGCACCTCGATGCTCGTCTTCGTCCGTATCTCCGAATACCACGGCAGGAACGCGCGCAGGTCCGACAGCGTCGCCTGCCGCGGTATCGGCCACGTCGTCGGGAACAGCAGCCGCCCGAACGGTTTGAAGTACGGCGCATGGATGACCTCGCGCAGCGGTGTGCTGCCCGTGAACAGCGCCTTGCGTACCTGCCGCATCTTGACGGCCGGCCTGACGGGCTTTACTGGGCTAGTCTCGTTGATTGCTCTTGCATTCATCTGTCTCATAAGCATACTCATTCTTTCTATATCTTATTTGTATTCTGCCTCACTTACGGCAACACAGTGGTTTCCTCGATTCTCATGATAAAGAAAACGAGACTCCGGCAGAAGTCTCGTTTCGTTAGTCTGTATAAACCTGTGATTACAAGTGAGAACCGATGATTACAGGGGGCATCATGGGTTCAATGCTTCGTAATCTGCAGGATTGACTTCTTCCAGCCACTCGGTTGTGATCTTGGGGACGGATTCCATGATGGAGATATGCTAGAGCATGCTGCGGGGGGCTGCGCCGTGCCAGTGCTTGATCCCGGCAGGGATGGTGACGGTCATGCCGGGACGGAGTTCGTGCGGGGCCTCGCCCCAGATCTGGTAAATCTGGTAATGAACGCGATGCCCGTCGCCTGCTGCGGCGCGTCCTTGATGGAGTCCTGGACGGCAGCCGCTTCGACTAGCATGGCATGGAGGGACATGGTCATGAGGCCGCCGGTCACCATGGCCGTGAGGGCCGCGAGAAAACGTCTCTGTTTCAGTTTCATGGGGAATCTTTCCTTTCTGTTCAGCTCGGATTGGTAATATCGTGAACCTGCATCAACTGTGTGCGGGATAGGCGCTTATTGGGCTTTGGCCTGCGCGGCTGCCGCGAAACAACCGTTGGCGATCTGGAGCATCCAGAGCGTGCGCGGGAAGCCGACGTAGGGGTTCATCGCCGTGATGATGCCGATGACTTCCTCTTTCGTCGCGCCGGCCGCGAGCGTGCCGTTGACGTGGCTGCGGAACTGCGCCTCGATGCCGAGCGTGCCGATGGCCGCGACCGTCAGCATCTCGCGCTCCTTGTGGCCAAAAGTGCCGCGCGTGTAGATGTCGCCGAAGCAGAAAGCCGAGAGGTCATCCTGCAGGTGCTTCTCGTACGCCGGCGTGTTCGCGCGCATCTCGGTGATGCGCTCCCCATACTTGCCCGTCTGGTAAGCGAGGCCCTTCTCGAAGCGGTCCGCGTCCGTCGTCGTGCCCTGCGCTTTAAGCGGCAGTTTCACGCCGTGACGGCGGAAGACCTCATTCATCTGGCGCACGGCAGGCTCCGTCTTGGCAAAGCCGACGTACGGCGTGATGTGGTAGATGGCCTCGCGAATCTGCAAGGGCGTTGCGCCGGCCGCCAGCGCCTCCTCGACGGCACGAGGCAGCAGGTCCGCGTTCTGGTTCGTCGCCAGCACGCTGAGCACGACGAGCGACTGCTCGACCGGCGTGATTGTCATCTGCTCGGCGATGTCCCCGTAGATGTACTTCTTCATCATGTCTGCATACTCAGGATCTGTCTTTTCCAAAGGGAAAGCCTCCTTGCCATGAAGCTTCTCGTAATTCTCTTGAGCTATCCTGCCCCGATTATAGCCAGAAAGCGTCGATTCTCCCGCGGCTACTGCAGGTTTCGACTCAGCTGTCAGGCCAGTCGAAGCTTTATCCGGCGATGCTTCTGCCGGAACCTGCAAGAGCGTCAGAAAGCTTGCAGAAGCCAACCCCAAAAGCATCATATGCCACCATTTCTTTTTCATGCCTGTCATCCTTTCTCATGACCAATACCTTCCCTATTGTCCCCGACCATCTTCAGCCGATATATCTTGCTCATCTCTTGCTTTTATCATAAAGAAAACGAGGCTTCAGCAGAAGTCTCGTTTCGTTAGGCAGTATTAACTTATAGTTTTCGGACAGAATGGGCTCATCCCTTGGACAAAACCTTGCGGACAGCATAAAGGAACCGGCTCACAGCCGCCGAGGGCTGCGGCGCGTGCAGGATACCGAAGGGGATTGCATAGTCCCATTCCACAGGAATCATGCGCATCAGCGGGTGGATGTCCTTCCACTCCGGCACGCCGATGAGCAGGCTCCCCTCATTAACGCAACGATTGAACATATCAATATTGTAAAACGGGAATTCCTTCAGATGAATATCTGGATGATTCATGACAAGATCCTTACGTAAATCATCCATCACCTTGGACCAGCCCGGCTGAATGATATTGATTGTTTCATCTTCGAGTTCCGAAAGCGTCAACCGCTCTTTGGCCACCAGCGGATGGCTGAGTGGTACCGCCATGCAGAAGGGCTCACGGCGGAGCTCCATGCCCTCACATTTTCCCTGCAGATGAAACATACTCTCGTCAAATACGCCTGCGACCACATCGATGTTCGCGCCGAGATGCGTGAGGATCTCGCGCGCGTTCTCCGGCGTGTTCTCGAACGACACGAGCTGGAACTGCAGGTCGGGACTGACCTCCTGCAGTTTCGGCCAGAGATTCAGCAGGAAATTCGTCGGCGTCATGACCGAGATGCCAATGCGGATGAGCTGCTGTGTCTCCTGCATGGCCTTGCGCGCCCGCTCTACGGCGTCCTTGCTGTACTGGACGAGATACGCCGCATCCCTGTAGAGCGACTCGCCTGCCTTCGTCAGCTGCAGGCCGCGATGCGTGCGCTCAAAGAGGCGCAGGTTGAGCCGTGCCTCCAGCAGGTTGATCTGCTTGATGACGGCCGGCGCCGAGATGAAGAGCGCTTCCGCCGCCTTGCTGAAGCTTCCTTCCTCCGCCGCTTTCATGAAGGTTATCAACTGTGGATTGTACAAAGTCCTACTCCCCTCTCATTCTGCTCACACGGTCTCTCTACTACTATACTGCCACACTCATCCCAGCACGTGCAAGAGAATTTCCTCGATCTCTTCATCCGTGAGCTTCTTGGCGCAGCCCGGCGTGCGGATGCTCGTCACAGCGACCGCATGCAGCATGGCCTTGTCCTCGATGCCCATCGCCTTGAGCGTCGTCGGCAGGCCGATCTCCTCGATGAAATCCGCGAACTTCTCCACTCCGGCCAATGCCGTCGCGAGTTCCGACTCCTGCTCTGCGACGCCAAAGACCTCGCGCGCAAGGCGGGCAAACTGCGCAGGAGCCTCCGGTGCCAGATGGCGGTAGAGCTCCGGCTGGATGACGGCCAGGCCGCAGCCATGGTTGCAGTCCGTATAGGCGCCGAGCTGATGCTCGATCATGTGGCACTGGAAGTCCGTGACCTTGCCGAGTTTCAGCACGCCGTTCTCCGCCATGGCCGAAGCCCACATGAGCTCCGAGCGCGCCTGCATGTCCTCGGGATCCGCCTTTACCTTGCGGATGTTCTCGATGACCGAGCGCATGACCGACTCATTCATCACATCCGAGAGGTTCGGTTCGCGCGGCGTGCCGAGGTACGTCTCGAGGCAGTGACTCAGCGTGTCGAAGGCGCCCGAGATGACCTGTCGCATCGGCACAGTCTTCGTGTAGTACGGGTCGAGCACAGCAAACGAAGCCGCCGTGCCCCAGAGCGGGCCCTTCCAATTCTTCTCCTCGTAGGTGATGACAGCGCCGGCATTCTGCTCGCTGCCCGTGCCCGAAGCCGTGACGATGACGCCCATCGGCACGCCAGCCGTCGGCACCTTGTGCTTCGCGTACTCGTAGTCGTAGAGGTCCTCCTCGAGCGCGGCCTGTGCCGACACGGCCTTGCAGCAGTCCGAGACGCTGCCGCCGCCGACTGCCAGGATGAGGTCAATTTTATGTTCCCGTACAAGACGAGCCCCCTCCTGCACTTTGCGATACGTCGGATTGCTCATGATGCCCGCAAACTCCGTGACTTCCTTGCCCTGTTCCTTGAGAATGGCCAGGAGCTCGTCATAGATGCCATTGCGCTTGACGCTGCCGCCGCCATAGGCCAGCAGGACATGCTTGCCGTACTTCGGCAGTTCCTCGGCGAGTGCCTTATGCGCCGCGCCCTGACCAAAGTAATTCTTCGTCGGATACGAAAAAGTAAAAGCTTCCATTTTTCTCTCTCCTATTCTTGCCGGCTGCCCGGTAACCAATCGATACTTCCATTCCCTCTCGGGAAGCTCTATACTGAGTGTATCAGCCGGTTGTTACTACCGGTCAAGCACATTTCAAAAAAAGTTTTCTCTTTTTGTTCTATCGTTTTATCGTACGGAGTTGATCTCATCATGCCGATATATACTATGAAGCAAGTCTGCGAAGCCGCCAATATGAAATACGAGACGCTGAAGTTCTACTGCAACCAAGGACTCATCCCCCATGTCAAGCGCGACAAGAACAACCATCGCATCTTTGACGAGCACGACCTCGGCTGGGTCAAGAGCCTCAACTGTCTCAAGAACTGCGACTTCACGATTGCCGAGATGAAAAAATACCTTGCGCTCTGCCTCGAGGGCGTGCCCTCCATCCCCACGCGCCAGCAGATGCTCGCCCGCAAGGACGAGGCCCTGCACGAGAAGATTGCCGCCATCCAGGAAGCCATCGACTACATCGCCTGGAAGCAGGGCTTCTACCGCGACGTCCTGTCCGGCAAAATTCCCTACAAGAGCGATCTGCTGCCCAGCGATGACGGCGACGGTACGGACGAGAAATGATTGCATCTATTGCCCAGCAAAAAACCACTTGCCTGCGAGCGCGGCCCGCACAAGTGGTTTTTCTGTCTCTGCTTATTTTGCTGCGCTCAGCGAGCGGACCCACTCCACGACCTTGGCGTCGTCAAGGCTGCCCGTGAAGCACGTGCCGTCCTGCCAGTTGCCCTTGCCGCCGGCCATCTCGGCGAGCAGCTTGCCGCTGTTACCGAGTGGCGAGATGCCGGCCGTCGCGAACGTCACGACATTCTTGCCCGTGAAGTCATTGGCCTTGACGAAGGCATCGACCGGCCAGGCCGCGATGGACCACCAGATTGGGTAGCCGAGGAAGATCGTGTCATACGACGCCCAGTTGTCCGGCACCGCCTTCTGCAGCTGGATCTTCTCGCGCAGCGAGGTATCGTCGCGCTCACGGGTCGTGCGGCTGTTCTTGTCATGAGTGTCGAGGTCCGCCTCCGTGTAGGCCGGATTCGGCACGAGCTTCATGATGTCGGCCTGGCGCTCCTTGGCGATGACCTTGGCCACGCGCTCCGTGCGGCCCGTCGCCGAGTAATAGACGACGAGCGTCTTGCCGCCCGCTGCCACAGCACCTGCGGAAGCGGCGGTTGCGCATGAGATGCCAGATGATCGGCAGCAGCAAGCCCACGCCCACGGCCTCATGCAGCACAGGCGGCAGGTAGAAGAACGTCATCTCAAAGACGAGCATCATCAAGAGCAACACATCCAATAGATATCTCATGGCTTCACCTCTCTCGTTTCCCGTAATAAACTAAAAATCTCCTGCCAAAACCTTAGATGTCCAGCAGGAGATTTTTGATAGCCAGATGCCCTTTTTTGCAAGCTCTGCTGCTTCCTCGCCTGTGCCCTCTGTTTACCGGAAAGACTTCTCATAGATTTCCAGGTAATCTTCATCGGACAGCGGCAGCGGATCGGCGGTAATATCTCCGCCCAGCACCTCGTGGACGCGCTGTGGATACAGTTTCATTTCTTCCCTGGTGATCCCGGCCTCGCTCATCTTCAGGTCGGCGCAGTCGATGGATTCCAGCAGAGCGTCCAGAGCGCGGATAAAGTCTTTGCCGGAACTGGGGTCCTTCACGCCCATCGCCCGCGCCATCTTGATCATCGGCTCCTCGGCAGCCTGACGCTCCGCAAAGAAATCATAGTAGGCGTGGGCGATCATGATCAGCCCTGCGCCATGAACCAGATTCTCGTGATAGCTGCCCATAACGTGCTCCATCGTGTGGGCGGAGGTGCAGTTCATGTAATAGCCTGCCAGCGTGTTCGCAATCGCCATATAGTAACGGGCCTCTTTGTTGGCTCCGTCCTTGTAGGCAATGGGCAGATATTTGGCGACCAGTTCGATGGCTTTCAGCGCAAACATCTCTGCCACAACATGCTCGTTCTTGTTGATGACGCTCTCCGAAGCATGGAAGAAAGCGTCCATGCCCTGATAGGCCGTAAATTTCGGCGGCACGCTCATCATCAGGTCGGAATCGACAATGGAGAGGGTCGGGAACATGGAGGGGAAGAAGATGCCGGTCTTTTCCTTTGTGGCGTTGTTGGAGATCACCGCAGCCATGTCCACTTCGCTGCCGGTTCCGGCAGAGGTCGTGATCGCCACAATGGGGATGGCGTCAAAGGGAGGGGTCTGCTTGCCGCCCTGGCTACTGAGGGAATAGTCCCAGATGTCACCGGGGTTCGCCGCCATCAGCGCAATGCATTTGGTACAGTCCATGACAGAGCCGCCGCCCAGAGCCACCACGAAATCGCAGCCGTTTTCTTTCACCGCCTTTGCGCCGTCCATGACGTTCTCACGGGTGGGGTTGGAGCGGATCTCATCAAACAGGGCATGCTCCACACCGGCCAGCTCCAGCTCTTTTTCCGTGCGGGCCAGATAGCCATACTTCTTGACCGACTGCCCGTTGGACGTGACGATCAGCGCCTTTTTGCCGGGGAGCTTCTGCTCGTGCAGAGCGCCCAACTGACCGGCTCCGAAAAGCACACGGGTTGGCATGTCAAAAACAAAGTCTTTCATCTTGAAAACCTCCATACGATATTTATACTTTGCTGATGTGTTCAACTTACGTTTCAAGTATAGCGCCCTCCGCTGGCAATTTCGACGCTATATCTTAATATCTATCGTGGTAAATCCTTTGGGAATGTCCTGCCAGAGATATATTTTTTACTTCCGGCAAACGACTGGCGTAGACGACAACATCATCAATGTTTTTCGGCCAAAGCATTTACCAATTCCTCGGCAATCATGTGGTCGGATGCCGGATTCTGTCCCGTGATAAGTTCGCGGTCACGCACAACATGGCCTTCGTTCAAGGGCGCGTGTTCCACGATGCCACCGGCAATTTGCAACGCATCGGCGACATAGAAGGGCAATTTCCCTTTCAATACATTCTCCTCAACAGGATATTCCTCGGCATTGGAGTAAATCGTCATGCGATAACCGGCATACTGCCAGTTTTTGCTTTTCTCTGCTTGCTCGTCAAAAGTACCGGACACAAGAGCCTTGCGATAACCTGCCGGGTCATCAAGAGCCGCAAGGGAAGCAATCGGGCCGTGGCACAGGAAGGCAGTCGGCTTGCCCTTTTCATGGAAATACCTAAGCACCTTGCCAAAATCCTTGTCCTGCATAAGATCGTTCATCGGTGCATGACCGCCGGGGACATAAACGGCTGCATAATTATCGAGCCCCTCGGCGATAGCATCCTTAATTTTGATGGGATGGAGCATAACGGGGTCGTGTTGTACAAAATCCAATGCCTCGTCAAGAGCGGCTTGGTTGCCATGGAACAGAGCGACATTGTTGGAAACCTTGTCCATGACGGGAATATCGCCCTTTGGCGTAGCCAAAACGACTTCATAGCCCTCCTTGATCAGACGCATGCTAGGCACCGCCAATTCGTCAAGGAAATAGCCCGTCGGGTCAACCTTTCCGTCCTTCAACGTGAGCGTGTTCGTACTGGAGGCTACGAGCAAAACCTTCCCTTTGGATGCTGCCTCGTTGGATGCTGCCTCGGCGGATAATGTCGGCACCATAAGCATCAAGGCCAACATGAACAATAAAATCTTTTTCATGAGAATCTCCTCCTCGCAAGATTACATCAAATCCATCTTATCCCACAATGTGACTACCATAGAGCGAAGGCCGCTCGCCCGATATGCCCATATATTAGCACGCCCTTTTTCCTCTGTCGCTAGTGAATTTTAATATGTTCTATGGTAAATCTTAAGATTATGTGGTATGATTGGAGACAATAAAGGGGTGAACCATCATGAACAAGCTGCTGACGCTGGCCATAGACAAGTTAGGGCGCGATTGGGCGAACTTGAACTGGGAGTTTCGGGAGTTCGAACTAAACGGCGCGAAGGATAAGATGTCCCAATGGCAGGGCGACCCTGCGGAGGATATTATGGTCGTGGTATTCAAGGGGAACCACATCGAGGAACCATTCCACCGTCAGGACTTCTTCTTTATCGACTACGCCTATCAAATGGATTACAACGCCCTAAGTGCCAAGTTTGACAATCTCATCACGGTACGCGAGGGAGACTGCTACATCGGTCAGCCCTTCAGCGGCTATGCACTCAGAGGTGACAGCGAGACAGAAGACATCATCATGATTGGAGTCCACATCAAGAAAGACACCTTCTTCCGCGAATATCTGTCGGCACTATCTATGGATGCGAATATGTTTCGTTTTTTCCTCGATCCGCGTACGGATAAGTTTTCCGATGAGTTTATTCACCTGTCCTTTGAAAAGGTTTCACCCGTTCGTAGCCTGTTGGAAATCATGGTGTTGGAGTATGCCGACAAAAAGGAAGATACGCAAAAAATACTAAAACCCATGGTGCTGTCGTTATTCCTCTATATCGCCAGACAATATCGGCTTCAACAGTTTATGCCCGCAGGTGAAGCACTGGAAGACAGAATCGTTCAATACATCAACTCTCATCCCGAATCCGTCACATTAAGGGATATTGCCGAGCATTTTTCTTATCATCCCAATTACATCTCCTCTCTCCTCTCCAAAAGGATTGGAAAAAATTTTCGGAAATTGTCTTGGAAAAGAGAATGGACAGGGCGGCAATCCTTATCAAAGGCACCGACCTGTCCGTGGAAGAAATTTCGAGCATGGTAGGCTATAGCAACACGAGCAATTTTTACAAGGCGTTTCGCGAGTATTATGGAGTAACACCAAGGGACTATGCGAAAAAAAGTTGACAATGAGCTTACGTGTCTAATATCACACATCCATATTCGTCCCATCCCGGAATACCACAGTCATGCCGCCATCCAGGAAGCCATCGACTACATCGCCTGGAAGGCAGGGCTTCTACCGCGACGTCCTGTCCGGCAAGATTCCCTATACGAGTGATCTGTTGCCCAGCTATGACGGCGACGGCACGGACGAGAAATGATCGCACCTATTGCCCAGTAAAAAACCACTTGCCTGCGAGCGCGGCCCGCACAAGTGGTTTTTTCTGTCTCCGTTTACTTTGCTGCGTTCAGCGAGCGGACCCACTCCACGACCTTGGCGTCGTCAAGGCTGCCCGTGAAGCACGTGCCGTCCTGCCAGTTGCCTTTGCCGCCGGCCATCTCGGCGAGCAGCTTGCCGCTGTTGCCGAGTGGCGAGCTGTAGGCCGTCGCGAACGTCACGACGTTCTTGCCCGTGAAGTCGTTGGCCTTGACGAAGGCATCGACCGGCCAGGCCGCGATGGCCCACCAGATCGGGTAGCCGAGGAAGATCGTGTCATACGACGCCCAGTTGTCCGGCACCGCCTTCTGCAGCTGGATCTTCTCGCGCAACGAGGCGTCGTCGTGCTCGCGACTCACGCGGCTGCTCTTATCGTTGTAGTCGAGGTCCGCCTCCGTGTAGTCCGGATTCGGCACGAGCTTCATGATGTCGGCCTGGCGTTCCTTGGCGATGACCTTGGCCACGCGCTCCGTGCGCCCCGTCGCCGAATAGTAGACGACGAGCGTCTTGCCGCCCGCTGCCACAGCACCTGCGGAAGCTGCCGAAGACGACGTGCCAGCATCATCAGCCGCGGCACTGCCCGACGGCTGCCCCGTCAATGACGACAGGCCGCAGCCTCCGAGGACCATAGCCATCATGCTCATGCCACCCATTTTCAAGAATTCTCTGCGATTCATGCGATTCATTTCAAGCGCGCTCCTTTCCAAAGCGATAAAAGCCAACCGATTTCTGCGAATACGATGATGATGCCGACCTGCGTCAACGCGTAGCCAGCGCCGCTATACGAGAGTGCCGGTGCCATGAAGATATGCGCGCCCTGCAGGCGCTCGATGAGCAGGTCCTGCTGCGCCGCGTAGATGCCGCCCGCCCCGAGCAGCCCCCCGAGGCCGAGCAGGAGCATCCGCGCCGGCAGCGGCCGCGCAGTGATGCCCGCCGCATGCAGCCAGCGCTGCCACCAAGCCGGCAGATGCCAGCCAAGATGGAGCCCCGCCAGCACGAGGAAGTAGCGCGCCGCCGTGCTGTGCAGCTGATAGAGAGAAGGATTGCTGCGCAGCGAGAACGGCACGACGTCGGCAAACAGCACACTCGACGTCAGGCAGCCGCTAACAATGGTCACAAGGCACGAAACGACGAGCAAGATGTTCAGCAGGAGCCGCACAAGGCGCGGCCCGTTCCAGCGCCCGCGCCCCAGCGACGCGACATAGCGGCGGTTGAGCGCAAAATGCCAGCAGACGGGCAGCAAGAAGGCCACCCCCATGACTTCATGTAGCACGGGTGGCAGATAGAAGAACGTCATCTCAAAGATGAGCATCATCAGCATCAGGATGTCCAATAAATATCTCATGGACGCACCTCCCGCATCTCCCGCACCGAGCGCTCCCAGCCAGCCGGTCTGGCGTCGTCGGGCAAGCTCTGGCGCACGATCTCCTGCGTCATGCGCACGTAGTCGTCCTCGGGGATATGCCCCTGCCGCAGCACACACGTGAAGCAGAGCCAAGCGTAGATGAGCCCTGCAAGGACCAGTGCACCGGCCAGCCAGCCATGCCAGTCCTGCCTTCCTTTACGCAACACCATAGATTCTCCTTCCCGGAACAAGACCTCGCTTGCTCCCATACTCCAACGATATCATCCGGTAGCATCTACCGGTCAAGTCTTTTCTGCTCCAGTTCGTAAATCATGTAGTCGATGCACGCGAGTTTCTCCTGTGCTACATGCAGGTCATCCATGAGCCTGCGTCGGTGGCGCCTGAGGAAGCAGAGACGCGCCGCATCGTCCGGCAGCGCAGCGAGCTCGCGCTGGCAGACATCTGGATTGAATCGTTCTCGTTCCTGTCGCTCTGCCAAACATGTTCTTGCCATTCAAAATCCTCCTGTACATTCGCTTCTTGATATCCTCATTTTAAGCGCTCTGCTCCACAATGTGAAATGCTTATATCTTAACTTGTGCCATACATTTTTTCTATCAAGCGCTTGCGAAAAAAGCATCTGCTCCCTACAATAGAAGCAGATGCTTTGAACGTATAAAAGGGGGAATTTTTGAGATGGAACTCCGCACGTTATCGTATTTCTTGGCTGTGGCCAGGGAGCAGAACATGACTGAGGCGGCCAATGTGCTGCATGTGACGCAGCCGACGCTCTCGCGCCAGATTGCGGACCTCGAGGATGAGCTCGGCAAGAAGCTCTTCACGCGCACGAGCCGCAACACCCTGCTGACGGAGGACGGCATGCACCTGCGCCAGCGGGCCGAGGAGATCCTCGCGCTCGTCAACCAGACGGAGGACGAGCTCAAGAACGACACGATTGACCTTTCGGGCTGCATCCGCATCGGCGCAGGCGAAACCCATGTCGTGCACCTGCTTGCCGACCTCTTCGTCAAACTGCATGACCGCTACCCGCGCCTGACGCTTGAACTCTTCACGGGCAATGCCGACACCGTCGAAGAAAAGCTCGCACATGGACTGCTCGACTTCGCGCTGATGATTGAGCCATTCAACGTGGAGCACTACAACTTCATCCGCCTGCCCGAGGTCATGCGCCTCGGCGTCGTGACGCGCGATGACAGTCCTTGGGCCCAGAAAGACGGCATCACACCGGAAGACCTCAACGAGATGCCGCTGATGATTCCCTCACGCCAGTCCGCTAATCGCTTCGATTTCCGACAATGGTCGCAGGGCAAGGTAACAGACGAAACGCTCCACATCGTAGGACGCTTCGATCTCATCGGCAATGCCGCCCACTTCATCCGCGCAGGTTTTGCCAACACCATCAGCGTCGACGAACTGCTGCAGCTTGAGACCGGCCATCTGAAATTCGTACCGCTGAAACCGACACTTTCCCTGACCGCCGTCATCGTCTGGAAAAAATACCGCCTGCTCTCCCGGTCCAGCACAGTCTTCCTCAAAGAGCTCCGTCAGTGTATCGACGAAGCGTCAGAAGCGGATTCCCAGGCCCAGCAACCCTCCTGAATCGATTTGATGTGCCCTTATAGTTTTGCACCCATCTGCTCCGCCATATCGCCGAACTTCGAGTGCTCGACGAGCGAGCGCGAGCCGCAGCCGATGCCGAGCACTTTGCCGGCATCCTGCCATTCCATGTAGCGGACCAAGGTATCATAATGGTCAACCAAGGCCGACATCGTCCAGTCATCACGGTTGTAGGCCGTCGCCATCAGGATGGACTTCTTGCCGTGCAGCTTGCCCGTGCGCGAGTAGAAGCGATCGACAATCGTCTTGAGCTGTGCCGACATGCCGAAGTAGTAAAGCGGCGTCGTCAGCACGAGCAAGTCCGCCTCGAGCATCTTCGGCATCAGGGTATTCTCGATGTCATCCTTCCAGATACATGGGCCGTCCATATGGCATTGGTCGCAGCCGCGGCACGGATGTGTATCGCTGTTGGCCGCATCAAAGGTGAAGACTTCATGGCCAGCCTGCGTCGCACCCTTCGTGAAGCGGTCGGCCAGATAGATGGATGTCGACTCATCGTGTGGATGAGGACTGCTCGTAATCACAACGATTTTCATTTGTTTCCCTCCCGAAACACTGCCTGCTGCCTGTGCAGCACCATCAGATGATCCTGCTGAAGAGCCTTTGATTGCCGACAGACCACACCCGCTCAGGAAGATGGTCATGGCCCCCATGCCCGTCAGCTTCAAGAATTCCCTGCGATTCATATCTGCCACACTCCCTTCTCTTTTCGATACTTCTATCTTACCCGCTTCACGCCACAATGTGAAATGCTTATATCTTAGCTTGCGTTATACAATTTTTTTATCAGGCGCCTGCCAAAAAGCACCTGCCCCTAAAATAGAAGCAGATGCTTTCGAATCAAATGCTTATCGCAACAATTCTGCTATCCCAATGATATGTATCGCTGACGGTTCAGCAGGACAATGGTATTCACAGGAGCCACAACCAATGCAGGCCGCATCATCGACCACGGGATAACTGCGCCCGTCGCGGTCCTCGACCATCGTGATGGCTTGCGTCAGGCAATGGCGTGCACAATTGCCGCAGACAATGCCATCCCGCGTGATGAGGCATTGCTGCTTGTCATAGCGGGCCAGCCCGATCTTGGTCTGCTGCTTTTCCGCCAACGACAGCGGACGGATTGCACCGGTCGGGCAGGCCGCGGAACAGAGATTGCAGTTGTAGACACAGTACCCCTGAGAAAAGTCCATGTGTGGCTGCAATAGGTGCAAGGCACCATTTTCTGGGCCAGAAGATAACAGGACGCCGCTTGGGCAGCGGCTGACACAGAGGTGGCAGGAGGTACAGTGCGTATAGAAAGAATCCGCAGACTGCGCACCCGGCGGCAGGATAGACGCTTCCCCCTCAAGACCCCAAGCACCGACAGCCGCCGACATGGCAGACCGACTGCGCACGAGGCCCGCCGCCACCGTGCCGATGGCAAGGGCCGTCGTGCCCAAAAGTTCGCGGCGCGTCATGACGGGGCCGGATGGCGGTGTATCCGCAGGTTCAGTCTCTGTCATTCTGACCTTTTGCTGCGCATGATGCGATCGAGAAAAATGCAGCGCATCTTTTGGGCAGAGGGTCAGGCAGTCAAAGCAGTCGACACAGCGGCTGCTGTCTATGACCCCAGTTTTTGCATCGATGCAGGCAGAAGGACAAGTTCTCTCACAGGCACCACAATGGATGCAGCGGTCCGCGTCAATGACAGGGCGGAACACGCTGAACCGGCTGACCGTCCCCAGCAGCGTCCCCACCGGACAGATGGTATGGCAGTAGGCGCGGCCATGACGCCATGATAAGGCAACCAGCACGATCAAGTAAATGCCCGCCAAGACTGCTGCCCATGCAGACGGCTGCTGTACCTCTGTCTTCATCAGCAGTGGCAGCCAGTCATATCGCTCGCTTAGGCCCACAATCGCGTTCCACCCATAGGATACCGGAAGCGCAAACAGATCGTTGAGGATGCGCCCAAAGATGCTGTACGGATCGACTAGTCCGAGAAAGAGCGGATAACCGAATAATATGGACAGCCCTGCCAAGAACAAAACCGCATAGCGCAGGCCGCGCCGTTCGCGGGCAAAAGCAAATGCACGGCGCTTTTTCCTGCGCCTTCCTGACAGCCAGATCACGAGGTCCTGACTGATGCCGAGCGGACAGAGCACACTGCAGTACACGCGGCCAAAGAGGAATGTCACCGCGAGAATCAGTGCCAAGGCAAGGAAATTCTCCGCCAAAATTGCCGGCAGGAACTGCCAGTGCGGCAGCACTGGCACGAACAGGCCGCCGAAGGTCAGCACCATGACGAGCAGCATCCCCAGAGATACGATAATCCGTCCCTTCCGAAGCATTCAGAGCACCTCCTTCCCCGTTTCCCTGCTCAGGCGCTGGACCAGGTCATCGATGGCCCGTATTTCCTTCGGGATATCGATATGCTGCGGGCAGCGCGGCAGGCATGTGCCGCAGGCCGTACAATGCGACGCCCTCTGCGAGCGTTCCAGATTGTTCTTGTAATGCGCGAGAAACGCTTCTTTTTGGCGAGCAGATGCCCGCTCGGGATACTCAAGGTCTAAGCCAGCTGCTTCGCCATAGCGCTTGTAGATCCGGAAGACCGAGGCGATATCGACGCCGTACGGGCAGGGATCGCAATAGCGGCAATACGTGCAGGGAAGCGCCCCGCTGTCGCTGGCCTTGCCGAGTGTCTGCTGGATAGCGCGTGCCTCTGCCGTCGACAGCGGCTCAAAATCCATCATCGTCTGGACGTTGTCGAGGACCTGTTCCAGATTGCTCATGCCCGAATTGAGCGTGATGACACCGTCGAGAGAGCCCACCCAGCGTAGGGCCCACGAAGCCATGCTCGCGTCTGGCCGCTGCGCTTTCAGGATGGATTCCGCCGACTCCGACAGGCTGGCCAGATTGCCGCCTTTGACCGGCTCCATGACAAAGATGGGCACATCCTTCTCCCGGCACTTGCGATAGAGGTCGCCGGCCTGCCGGCTTCCGGACGGCGCCTCGCCAGGCTCATTCCAGTCCGCGTAATTGAGCTGGATCATGCAGAAATCCCAGGGGTACTGATCCATGAGATGATAGAAGAACGGCACATCGCCGTGGAACGAGAAGCCCAGGCTGCGGATGCGCCCCTGCGCTTTCTCCTCGCGCAGGTAGTCGAGGATTCCCTGATCGATGTAGAGCCGGACAAACTCCTCCTGGCTACTCAACGAGTGGAGCATGTAGGTATCGAAATACGCGACCTGACAGCGTTCAAGCTGCGTCTGGAAAATCTCTTTGGCCTGCGACAGGTCCGTGAGCATCGGTGTCGGCATCTTATCCGCCAAGAAGAAACTCTCGCGAGGATATTTCTTCAGCACCCCGCCCACAAAAGACTCCGACTTCCCATCGTGATAAAACCAGGCCGTATCGAAGTAATTGATGCCATGGCGATAGGCAAAGTCGATCATCTTCTCGCTGAGCTCCGCATCGATCTCCCGCCCAGAAGTCGAGAACTTCGTAGGGAACCGCATGCAGCCAAAGCCGAGTATCGGCAGTTCTTGTCCAAGCGGCGCAAAATAGCGGCGCGTGACCTGCCCCATGGTCTCACCTGCTTCTTCTGCCGCCTTGTCACGGTCGAGGAATGACAAGATCTCTTCGCGATTGAGGAACGCACCAGCGGCTGCCACGCCAGCCAAGCCACCAAGCGCCTTCAAGAAACTCCGCCGATTGATTCCATTTTGCATAAGAACATCTTCCTTTCATCCAAATGATAGGATGAGCATGCACCGTGAACAACGACAAAACAGCCCAGTGCATCTGCATGCACGGGACTGTCTCTCATCGATGCCTGGCGGCATTCACTTCACATTCATTTTCCATTCACGGATGCGACCCAGTCGGCCAAGCCTTTATCGGATAAGCCGTTCAGTACCCGACCGTTCAGAAAGCGGGCGGTGGGGCAGATGCGCTTGAGCTCCTCTATCGTCCGCCCCATGCTGCTGCCGCCGGAAGTGGCAAACGGCACGATCGTCTTGCCTGAGAAATCGCTGCTCTCCAAGAACGTCGCGATGATGCGCGGCGCAACATACCACCAGATGGGGAAACCGATATAGATAACATTATACGCAGACGCATCTGCCAGTTTCACGGCCAGAGCCGGTCGGATGGATTCATCCGACCGCTCTTTGCTCGTGCGGCTCGCCTTATTGGTCCAGTCCAAGTCAGCACTGCTGTACGGTACGGCCGGCTTGATCTCGAAAAGGTCAGCCTGCGCAGCGCGCGCCAGGCGCTCTGCCACACGCCTAGTCGTTCCCGTCGCTGAAAAATAGGCAACCAATGTCTTACTCATCTTCTTTTTCTCCTTTCAATGGCAAGACGAATGACGAATATAGACCATTCAGTCCGTTCTCTTGCTTACTTAGCTGCCGGTTCCTGATAGACTTCCTTGGCATAGCGGAATGCCGCCCAAGCCTTCGGCCAGCCGCCGTAGAAGCCGACCTGCGTGATGATCTCTGCCATCTCAGCCTTTGTCACACCGTTCTTCTTTGCCGACTCGATGTGATATTTGAGCGAGCTGTCGGTGATGCCCTGTGCAATGAGTGCTGAGACCGTCACGATGCTGCGGTCATGCAGCGAGAGCACATCGTTCTTGCTCCAGACTTCACCGAACAGGATATCGTCATTGTAGCGGGCGAAATCCGGCGCAAAATCGCCGAGCTGCTGGCGTCCTGCTGTCTGTACGATCTTGACGGCCTTCTTGGCCGGTGCGGGCGTCGATGCCTGTATCGCTGCCGCATTTCCACTGTCCGGCTGAGCCGATGCTGCTTCACTTTGAACCATGCCTGTCCCCCAAAAAAGAATACTGAGTAAGGCAATCGCTGCGCTCCTTATCATCTTGAAAACTCCTTTCCAAAATTTCTCTCAGCTACTCTTATGCTATGCCATTCCCGTGCAGCCACGCCTTGACGCGCGGACGGTAACCGCGGCGGATTTCCTCCTGCGACTTGCGGACGACCGTGTCATAGTCTTCATGGTAGTCATCCGGCGCTGCGATCTTCAGGATATCCGCCTGCAATGCCTGCTGCAGTACCTTTGCGATGCGCTCCGTATTGCCATTCGTCCAAGTGAAATAGACGACAAGTGCTTTCATTTCTGGCGGGGATTCATGCGTGCACAGTCGCCGACTTTCTCACCTGTGACGAAATATTCATAAGTTGGGAACTCGAACAAGACAGGCTTGAACTTGTGGTAGTCGATCTTGCCAGCATCATTGAGGATGGTTTCGTTTGCATAGGTCGCTTCAATGCGGCAGATGAAGTTGTCGAAACCATCCAATTCGAGGGTGTTGACCAAGGTGCATTCAATAGAAACCTTGGCCTCGTCGATGAGCGGTGCACCGTTTTCACCGATGGTGTAGGCAAAAGCGGCGGATTTATCCGTCTTATTGCCAGAAACCACACCCATGTAGTCGGCTTCCTTGAGCCAGCTCTCATCGACGACATTAACGGAAACTTTCTTCGTCTCTTTGATGCCCTTATTTGTATGATGGTTCTGCACCATCGACAGCATCAGATGGCTATGCGCCACTATGCCGGCATGGGCGACGAGCGTCCAGTTCGGCTTGCCATCGACCATGCTGCCGACGACGATGAGCGGCGAAGGATAGAGTGCCAATGCCTTACCGATATTTTGCTTCATGCTAGTTCACCTTTCTATTCTTAATCTACCAGTTCTTTGTCTCTCGGATACTCTTATCAATCAATGATGGCAACGCATCCTCAAAGGCTCTCCTTCAGGATCGTGACGATCTCCTCGTGATCCAGTACCTTGTAGCCGCCCTCAAGGATAAAGGTCCCATCAGCGATACCGTCAATCATGTCTTCCGTCGCGCCGAGCTCGGAGATGTTCATGGCGAGGCCGAGCTCTTTCATCCAAGCTTCCATGGCCTTGAGGCCTTCCTCGGCAATCGCTTCATCCGTCTTGCCCTCTGGACGGACCTTCCAGACCTCGATGGCGAAGCGCTTGAATTTCGGCAGGCCGTACGGCAGGATATAGCGGTAATATGGCAGAGAGACAGCGGCGAGCGTCATGCCATGCGTCGCATTCGTATAGGCGCCGACCGACTGGCCGAGCATGTGGACCATCCAGTCCGTGCTCTTGCCTTTGGCAATCAATGTGTTGAGCGCCCAGGTCGCCGTCCACATCAGGTTGCTGCGCGCCTCGTAGTCCTGCGGATTCTTGTTGGCTATCCGGCTGGCATGCAGCACCGAGCGCATCAGGCCCTCGCTGATGTAGTCGCTCGTCGTATCGTCTGTGCCGGAGAAATACTGCTCACAGATATGATTGAAGATGTCGTAGATGCCGGCCACCATCTGGCGGTGCGGCAGCGTCATCGTGCACCGCGGGTTCAGAATGGCGAAGCGCGGGATGATCTTCTCATCCGCGAAGACATGGCCGATCTTCTGCTTCGTCTCCTGATTGGTGATGACGGCACCGGCATTCATCTCCGAGCCCGTGCCGACCATCGTCAGCACGCAGCCGACCGGCAGCGTCTCGCAGGACGGCTCCTCAAAGCGCAGGAAGTACTTCTGCCAAGGGTCCTCCTCACAGTTGACCGAGACCGAGACAGCTTTCGCATAGTCGCAGACCGAACCGCCGCCGACAGCCAGAAGGAAATCCGCCTGATGCTGGCGCGCGATCTCGATGCCCTCGTAGAGCTTCGCGAGCGTCGGATTCGGCATGACACCCGAGATCTCCGCAACGTTCTTACCCTGCGCCTCCAGAATCTTGACGACATCATCGTAGATGCCGTTCTTCTTGATCGAGCCGCCGCCATAGATCAGGACGACGTTCTTGCCGTACTTCGGCAGCTCCTCATTCAAGTAGTCCAGCGACTGATCACCGAAATAGAGCTTTGCCGGGTTGCAATAAGAAAAATTTCCTAACATGTGTTTTACTCCTTTTTATCCAAACTACAATCTAATTTCTCTCGCTTTTTCTCCATGATAGCAAAATAAGCATTTCATGTGAAATGCTTATCAAAAATCGTCTGTTATAGAATAAATGCATGGCAGAGAGCGAAAACGATGCTTATTCCATCATATCGCTATGGCGCATTTTACCGGTCTGTTCCGTCCGGCAGTAGCAGATGCTCATCACCGATACGCTCATCCGCCTGGCAGTGCACGAACTTTGTGAGCAGCAGGGCCGCTGTTGCCATCACCAGTCCGCCACAGACGACGAAGGGCAGGCCGAGGCTGCGGATGAAGAAGCCGCTGAGCATGGTTCCCGCCATGCAGCCGAGATTGGCTGCGGTCAGGAACAGGCCATTGCTGAAATCCGGTGCATCCGACGCCACGCAGGCCAGCAGGTACTGATTGATGTTCGCGTTGATGCCGCCGAGGATGCCCCAGGCCACGATCAGTGCCGCGAGGAGCAGCAGCTGGCCACCGCTCACAAATAGCAGGCAGTAGAGCACGATGGTGCACAGTGGGAAAAGGCGTACGGTCGCGCAAGGACGCTTGGCGAGAAGATTGCCGCCCAGATAGCTTCCGTAGATGTTCAAGAGACCGTAGACGAGAAGCAGAGCTGCGATGAACTGTCCCGGCAGCGCCGCAATCTGCTGCAGGTAGTCAGCAAGGTAGTTGTAGACGCCGAAGATCGAGCCATTGAGGCAGATGACCGCCACGATGGCCAGCCAGACTGGCGGGCGCTTCAGGACAGAAAGCTGCGCACCGTACTGCATCGGCTGCGCCACAGGCAAGTCCGACACGAAGGCCATCGTCAAGAGGAACATGAGCCCCGTCACACCTGCAAAGAAGGCCATCGCCACCGAGAAGTCAAACGTCGCGGCCAAGACATTGCTGATGGGCACGCCGACAACCATGCCAGCGGCGACGCCCATGTTGATGCGCGCCACGGCCCGTGGCGCATCCTCTGGAGCCACCGAAGCCGCGGCCACGCTGAAAGCGAGCGCGCAGTAGACCGGATGGAAGAAAGCCGGCACGACGCGCAGTACCAGCAGGACCTCGAAGTCACTCGCAAAGACGGCCAGTGCATTGCAGAGCGTAAACACGCCCAGCACAAGCAGCATCACGCGCTTGCGGTTGAAGCGCGAGAACAAGAGCGGCATCGTCGGCCCCGCTATGGCCACGCCGAGTGCAAACAGGCTGACGAGCAGCCCCGCCTGCACGATATCCACCTGGTACATCTCCGCCGCCATCGGCAGGATGCCGATGATGCCCATCTCCGTATTGAGGATGCTGAACACACCAAATGCCAGGATCAAGAGCAGCAACTGCTGCTGTTGTTTCATCTCATCCTTTCTTCTTCCTGACCGAGCTCTATCTCATGGATTCAAAGTCAGGAATACATCACCTATTCCTTAGGCAAACGTCCCCGTCATCACGGCGACCATCAGCCAAGCAGCTCTCTTCTTGTTCTTGAAATTCTTCATGGAAAAAACCCCTTCCTTATTGCATCTCATCATTGCCTATCCTGTTGTTTTGCTTGATGAGTTTATTATAAGGGAAGGGGTTTATGATTACAAATACCTTGTTTTAACTATTAATAATGCTTATTAGGCATGATTAGAAAAAACCTCGTCCAGAGCCGCCACGACGAGACGGCCGGCGCAGGAGAAGACCTGATCTCTGCGCCAGACCACATAATTCGCCGAGCGGATCACGGGATCCAGTGGCCGGAAGACCAGCCCGCGGGACGGGCCTACGGCTTCCGCCATGCCCTTGAAGCAAAGAGCACTGCTCATTTCAGTTTCGCATACTCTGCTTCGCTCACAGGCTCCAGCCACTCTGTTGATGCGCCTTCCTTCATAATGGAGAGGTGCTGGAACCAGCTCGTGTGCTGTGCCCCATGCCAATGTTTCACATTCTCCGGGATGGTGACGCTTTCGGAATCACATTGCGGATATTCATATAAAATCCCCCTCGTAATGATGATGGTAAGTACTATGTCATTGGAGTGAGTATACTTCAAGAATGCGCCCCAAAAATGGTCTTCATGAGCAGGGCAGCAAAATTTCTGTCACGGCTTTTACCGACAATGCTGTATTACCCCACAAACTCGCTTTCTCCTTGCCCATGCCTCAAGCCTTGGGCGCATTTTTCATCCATACTTGCGAATCTCCCTTGGCAGTTTTCGTGTTCTGCGCCATAACTCCGACAAGGGGATGGGGAACATACAATTCCTCCAGATAGGCGATGTCCTCTGCCGAGAGTTTCAAGTCAACCGCCTTGACCGCCCCCTCTACATGATGTAGTTTCGTTGCCCCGGCCACGGGAGCAGTTACCTTGGTTAAGAGCCAAGCCAAAGAAATTTCCGTCATGCTCACCGCATATTTATCGGCCAGCTCTGCGACACGCATGATGATTTTCTCGTCCTCTGTCGCCATACCGTCGTATTTCAGTTTGGCATAACTATCCTCTGTCAGTCTTTTAGTGGTTTCTCCCGGTTTTCTCGAAAGGCGACCGCTGGCCAAGGCACTGTATGGCGTCATGGCGATGTTATCCTCTTTGCACAAGCCGGCCATTTCTCGCTCTTCCTCACGGAACAGGAGATTGTAATGGTTCTGCACGGAGACGAATTGGGCGAATCCTTCTTTTTCCGCCAAGGCGTTGGCTTTGGCCAGTTGCCATGCGTAGCAGTTGGCGATACCGATATAGCGCACCTTTCCGGCTTTGACGGCTTTTGTCAGTCCGCCCAACACGTCATATATCGGGGTTTGGTAATCCCACATATGATAAATGTAGAGATCGACATAATCCATGCCCAGATGCTTTAGGCTCAGGTCAAGGGATTTTTCGATATGTTGTTGCCCCGTCACGCCGTCCGCTATCTCTTGCGGCGTGCGCGGCAGGAACTTCGTCGCCACGACCACATCTTCCCGTTTGACAAAATCCTTTAAGGCTCGCCCCACATATTCCTCGCTGGTGCCATTCTGATAAACGATGGCGGTATCGAAGAAATTGATGCCCAAATCCAAAGCCCGCTTGATGATACTGCGGCTCGTTTCCTCGTCCACCGTCCAACTGTGCTGTCCCGTTTTGGCATCGCCGAAACCCATACAACCAAGACAAATGCGGGACACATTCAAATCAGAATTTCCCAGTTTCCTGTATTCCATGTCAAATCTTCCTTTCCCGATTTTATTGCAGATATTTCTTCACACTATCTATCCAAGCATCTATTTCCGCTTGGTCGGTAAGCATATCGGCTCCGCCTTGGGAGTCAAACTGTATTTCCATGTCGGGAGCAAACTTTGCCCCGGCGCAGATTGTCTTGATGTCCGCTATCACATGACCCGGCCAGCCGCCGTGGGTCATAAAGGGAATAACGGTCTTCCCCGTCCAATCCTGCGAGTGCAGAAATGTGAGCATGGGCGGTGCCATCCGAAACCACCAAGTGGGAGTTCCCACCGCAATCACATCGTAATCTGCCACATTGATCGTCAGCGGCTTAATCTCCGGTTGATAGCCGACTTCTACTTCCCGTTGCCCTTGGCGGGTCACTTCGCTATCCCAACCGCCATACGGAGGGTATGGGGTAACGGGTTCTATCTCTGCGTAATCGGCATTTAAGGCCACTTGCAGTTGTTTGGCAATCTTTCGGGTATTGCCGCAGGAAAACGAGTAACAGACCACCAGTATTTTTTTCTCTTTGGTCACGACAGATTTCTCCTTGTTTGCCTCTGCAGACGGACTTTTTGGCGTGGGGCTTGCCGTGAAGGTAATGCCAAAGACGACAAGCACCCCCACCACAACAAATGCAGCGACAAATTTGGCTCTACGCAAATTCATCGACAGCTCCTTCTCTTCAATACAGTCGGATGTTTTGCCAAAAATCAAAGTGATGGCGTTCTCTATAGTCTTTCATGTCCATCATCTGCGGCTTGCCTTGACCAAGTTTCAGATACTGGGCGCGGTCGCTGTCAAAACGCTCCCAAATGCCCCGCCTGTCCACCTCGGACATACCCGTCCACAACTTGACCATTTCCTTGGCAACCTTCTGTTGCTTTTTATTGAGATCGGTGCTGAGGTCGGAAGAGCCGTGGAAACCGGGAAACAGATAGGGCAGTTCGTAGGTGTGCGCCGTACCCTGCGCAAAGTCCGTTGTCACATACTTGGGGCAAGTCGGGTCGCTGAACTCGTAGTAATAGACTTTGATTTGGTTATCAAGGGAGTCGGCAATCCGATAAATCGGCGCGGCGAACCAACTGTCCGTGATGACTTGGGCATAAGCCTCGGCCGGACTGCCGTAATCGGAAGCGGGGTATTCCTGCATCACCTTGTCTGCAAATCCCGGCAGAGCATACTGTTTCTCCAAGGCTTCCAAATTGTCGCGATAAGCGACCTCGTCCATCGGTTTTCCGGCGGCACTCTCCGTCAAGGCGGCAAAGAAAGAGCCTTCATTTTGCACATTGCCAATCCCCAGCCGCTCACCGTCGACACGTCCCTCTTGGAAGGCTTCGGCGATACTGGTAGGGACATACTCGCCATCTCTGGTGATGATGCCATCCAGCAAATAGTTATTCTCCAAGGCTAAAATCTCTTCCGTGGACAGCGCACGAAGCTGTTCGGCAGTGGCATTATTCAGCCCTGCTGCCTTGGCCAAACCTATACCGCGTTCCTCGGCCTGTTCCGGCGAAACGGAATGGCCGTTGGCGTACATGACCGGGGCGGACATGGCGATGATATTTTTGAACAAGCCTTTGGCCTTCGGGCTGGCCATCAGGCTTACGGATTTATATGGCGAAACCATCCTCATGGTGGAGCGCGGCGATACATCCTATATCGACAACTTGCGCGATGAGATTGAGGAAAATCATCCGCAAATCCATATCCATGATGTCCCACCATATGATTTCAATGTGTTTAACTATGCGGAAAACACCGGGCGACCAATGATTTCCGTTGACCTTTGGGACGGAATCCATCCGGCCTTGGTCACGCTCACTTGCGATTGGGGCAAGGAATATGCCGTCCCCTATGGAATCCTGTACGCCAAAGATCCGACGGAGCACGTTATGGAATTTATCCACGTCATGGAGCGAGTGATGGGTAGGTAAAAACAGTATGATGAAAAAGCAGGAACTTGCTATACTGCAAGATTCCTGCTTTGTGGCGAGACAACAAATGCCGCATATACAATTTATATGCTATTTTGTACTTTCATCCCCGTCCCATCCCTAAATATCACGGTCATGCCGCCATCCACGCCCACTGTCACATAATCCACCATGCAGCCCCAGAGCCGCTCGTTAAACTCTGCCACAGACTCGGTCTGTTACTATCGCGACACATCCTCGTAAATTCCACCAACTAACCACTTATTGGTATGCTCATTGACACTCCCCATGCCTAAAGGCAGGGGATTCTTGGTTCGACGACCACTGCGCCGCCTCCGAGGAATTGGCGTCTTACACGATCTCCCCAAGCGTGAATTCCCGTGTGCCCCACGGTATGTTTTATTTCCGTTCATGCAACTTTGGATTTGTCTTCCAAAGCCTTGCGCAGGATGTTCTTTGCGGCGTTCACATCTCTGTCGTGATGGGTTCCGCACGCTGGGCAATCCCATTCGCGGACACTCAAATCTTTGGTCAGTGGGTTCTGATAGCCACAAACAGAGCATGTTTGACTCGATGGGTAGAATGTATCGACCTTGAGCAATTCGCCCCCGTGCAGTTCCGTCTTGTATGTGAGTTGGCGGAAGAACTCGCTCCAGCTTGCATCGGAAATGGACTTCGCGAGTCTGTGATTCCGCAGCATCCCCTTGATGTTCAGATGTTCTACGGCTACTGTTTGATTTTCACGAGCAAGCCGTGTCGATATCTTGTGAAGGAAATCCCTGCGGATATTTGCGATACGTTCATGGACACGAGCAACACGGACGCGCGCTCTTTCACGGTTCACCGACTTCGGCATCTTTCGGGAAAGCCGCCGTTGCTCACGGCGGAGCTTGCGCTGGAGCTTTTTCAGTGGATGTGGGTTCTCTACGATATCGCCGTTGCTATCCGAATAGAATACCTTCACCCCAACGTCAATACCAATCTGCTTGCCATCGTTTGGGCAGGACAAGGATCCTTTTTCTACTTCGACACAAAGCGAAAGGTAGTATTTGCCTGAGGCAGCCCGGCTTACCGTAGTAGAAAGAATCCGGCCACCGAAGTCACGGCTCTGCTTGATTCTCACAAGACCGAGCTTCGGGAGTTTGATCCTCTTGCCGATGATACGGATACCGTTTGTTTGATTGCGCGTCCGATAGGACTGGCTGTGACTATGCTTCGACTTGAAGCGTGGGTATCTTGCCCGCTTTGCAAAGAAGTTCTGAAATGCGCGATCAAGATTCCGCAGGGATTCCTGCAATGCCATGCTGTCTACTTCAGACAGCCATCTAGTTTCCTCGCGCTTCTTGAGGTCGGTGAGCAATTTGCTTGTCTTGACGTAAGTCAGCGAATTGTGATTCGCTTTCCATTCGTCGCGACGCACCGCGAGGAAGTGGTTGAATACGAAACGTGCACAGCCAAGCGTGCGGTTGATGAGGTTTTCCTGTGTTCTGTTCGGATAGATGCGGAACTTATAGCCGAGCGTGTACGTTTCCATTTTCCTCACTTCCTTTGCGATGTCTTTTGGCTCTCGATATACTGCTTTACGATTCCAAGCGGCGCACCGCCGACCGTAGAACAGAAATAGGAATTTGTCCAAAGTGTCGGCAGTTTCGTTGTCAGCCAATGAAATTCCTGTCTTAGTATCCTCGACGTTTTGCCCTTGATTGTCTTCACCGCTTTGTGAATTCCGAATTGCGGGTCTACCTCCAAAAGCAGGTGTACATGGTCTGGCATGATTTCCATCTCGATGACCTCAAAGTGGTTTTCGGCCGCGATGGACTGTATGAGCTCCTTCAATCTCACATCCACACCATTCACGAGCACTTTTCGACGATACTTAGGACAGAATACAATGTGATACTTACAGGAATATACGATGTTACGATTCGAATGATATACTCTGTTCATATTTGTATTATACTATACTTTAGTGGTTAATACAATGATTAAGGAGGAAAAAGTTGTCCGCCTTCAATTGCTTACGCAAATTCGGCGAACGCGCCTTATATCCCCAGCCCTAAAGGACGGGGTTTTACGGTGCATTTTGATAATCTTTTCGTCAAAAATCGCATCTCGCAGAAATGAAATGCAACACAACAACGGGAAAGGCATCGCCAACCTTCCCCGCAGTTGTGTTTACTGCTTAGCTATTTATTTGGCATTATATCCGCCATCAATACTTAGGATAGCTCCCGTAATAAATTTGTTCTCATCGGATGCAAGGAAGAAAATTCCATTTGCAATATCTTCCGGTCTTCCTAATCTGTTCATAGGATGAATCGCTTCTATGCCTGATACATCGTAAGTCCCAGCATCAATAGCATTTTGCAGGATATCCGTTTTGATAGCTCCCGGTGCTACTGCATTGATACGTATTCCCTGCTGTGCATAATCAATGGCTGCCCCTTTCGTCAGACCGACCACCGCATGTTTGGTCGCGTTATATTGCGCCGTTGCGTATAACCCATTAAGTCCCGCGATGGAGGCTAGGTTTACAATAGAGCCGCCATTTGTTTTTAGCATTTCTTTTATCGCATATTTCATTCCATAGTAGACACCCATTACATTCGTATCAAGCATTTGTTTCAAATCATCCGATTCGGTTTCTGCCAATACAGCATTTCCTAAAGAGATTCCGGAGTTATTGACCATAACATCTAATTTCCCATATTTGGCAACCGTTTCTTTTATCAGGGCCTCTACTTGTCCTTCGTTTCTGACATCCAATACCTGGAAATCTACTTCCAGTCCTTTCGCCTTGAATTCATTTTTTACAACCGTTTCTTTTTTTGCATCACGGCTCGTAATGACAACATTATAGTTGTTTTCGGCAAATTTTATCGCAGTTGCCTTACCGATTCCTGTTGTCCCTCCAGTGATAATTACTGTTTTCCTTGACTTAGCTTCCATTTTTGTCCCTCCCTTTATTAAACAATCATTCACTTATTATACTAAAGAATAACCGCATTTTTCAGCGGTTATTCAATATGGAATCTACACTAACCCAAATCAATGGCTTAAAATCATCAGCCGAATATGGCTTCTTTTGCAAATCATACTCTTTCATAAGCCAGAGTATGGGGGCAAACAGGAATGCGTTAATCTCGCTGACGTTCTGTGCTTTCAAAAGCCTTTGGCTCAGTGCCTCCTCATACAGAACCAGCATAGGCTTGGTGTAATACTCGGCGACTTTTGTAGCTTCCTCTGACAGATACTCAGGATTGTCCTGCAAGGCTAGGACAAAATTGGCCTCACGAGGGTGCTCGCAGAATCTCCGGACAAAATGAAAGACGCAATGGAACAGGCGTTCACGCATAGTTGTGCCTTGCTCAATACTTTCTTTCAGCCCCTCATCAAAAAGCTGCTTGACATCAATATATATCTTTGAAATCATGTCCTCCTTGTTTTCAAAGTAGACATAGGCCGTTGCGGTACTGACCTTGACCCTTTTGGCAATCTTGGAAAAGGCCAGTCCTGCTAACCCTTCCTCCGTTACAATATCAAAGACAGCCTGAACGATTTTGTTGCGTTTCTCTTCATCGATTGTTCTCATGGTGTTAATAATAAATGTTCATTCAGTAATTGTCAAGTGTTCTCTATAAATATTGGGAAATGTATTTTACATTTTTACCCCCGCATCCCCGTCCCGTCCCGGAACACCACCGTCATGCCGCCATCCGCCCGCCGTCACATAGTCCACCATGCAGCCCCACAGCTGCTCGTCGAACCCTGCCACAGGCTCGTTCTGTGCTTCGAGCTTCTTGATGAATCCCGCCAGCCTCTCGCTCTTGGCTGACCGCTCTGCGATGGCCTCCGTCACCTCGTCGAAGCGTGACTTCGCCGCCTCGTACCGCTCCACCAAGCCGTTGTAGTATTTCTGATACGCCCCTTGATCTTGGGCGATACGGGCGTTCTCGGCGATGCAGTTCTGCGTCATCTCCACCAGCACCGCCAATTCCTGACCCAAGGTGGCTTTCTCCTGCTCCAACTCCGTGGTATCGCAAAGCGTCTGCCGAACCATCTCAGCGTTGGCAACAATCTCCTCCCGCTCCGTCACCAGCTTGTTGAATGCCGTAACGAAGGTCACCTTAACTTTCTCCTCGGTCACATGGGATGTCTGGCATTTCTTGCCGCCATATTTGTAGATGACCCTGCGGTATTTATCGTTGCTAAGCCATACATGACAAGGCTTCGGCAAAAAGAGAAGGGGGTGCATTTGCACCCCCTCGACAGGGATTTTGCACCCCCTATGAATATAACTTGGTTTTTTTCGTTAGCCTTCGAGTTGTTCGTTTAGCCAATATGGATTTTTCATAATCTCTCTGCCAACTCCAATCAAATCTGCGGCTTCATTTTTTAACAGCGTTTCTGCGTCCTCCAAAGTCTTTACTCCGCCTGTCAGCATGACGGGAATTGAAACAGCTTTCTTTATGGCACTCGACATATCCTGAAAATATCCCGGCTCGTTATGTCCTTTCCGTGTGTAACGGCACATTCCTCCGGTGATGTTAAGCATATCAATTCCAGCATCGGCAAGCACCTTGCTGGCATACACGCTGTCTTCAATAACGCTACCGCCCTCTGAGTAGTCACAGCCACCTAATCGAAGAGAAATTATAAATTCCTTGCCAACGGCATCACGAACGGCGCGAATGACCTCCCGGTGTATACGCAGTCGGTTATCAATGTTACCACCGTAGTTATCCTCTCGATGATTGGTGAGCGGCGAATAAAACTGGTTCAATAAATAAGCATGAGCAGAATGGATTTCAACACCGTCATAGCCGGCCGTTTTCGCTCTTTCGGCAGCACGGGCGAATTGCTCTACAATCTCAGCAATTTGCGGCACAGTCAATTCTTGCGGTGCAGTTCCGTCTCCCATCATCGGCGATACAGGAAGAATCACGCTGCTCGGAGCTTTTGCTATTTCTCCCGTGACATCAGAAGGAGCAGCACTGCCGGCGTGGTTTAATTGAGCCACTGCCCTTGTCCCGCTTTTGTGAATGGCATCCACCAGCCGTTTCAAGCCCTCAATGTCTCCATCGGATGAGATGGATAGCTGATTCTGCCGCGCTTTGCCACGAATGTCGATGTAACTGTGTTCCGTGATTATCATGGCGAGATTGCCAGTTGCCCGCGCTCCATAATAATCCAACATTTTGTTCGTTACTTTTCCGTCATCTGTGCTTTGATATGTTGCAATGGGCGGCATGACGATACGGTTTTTAAGTATCACATTACCTATGGCTATCGGCGTCAGCGACAATTTGTATTTTGCCTCCACTCTATCTTCCTCCCCAAAATCATCACAAAAATGGTGCATACCATGACCGTTTCCGCTCCGCTCCCACGGTAGTTGGTTCTGTATGCCCGGACAGCAAGATGGTCTTCTCCGGCAGATTCAGGATTTTCCCGGTTACACTTTGCATCAATGTTCCCTCATCCCCACCGGGAAAATGTGTCAAACCGAAGCTGTTTTGAAAATGGAATCGCCGACAAAGGCCACATTGTCCTTGGCACTATAATAGAACACGCTATCCGTTGTATGGCCGGGAACATGATGCATGGCCAAAGAAAATGCTTGGTTTGCCTCGAGGGCAATCTCGCTCCCGTCCGGCAAATAATTCACATCATCCAATTTGATATATAGCCCACAGCCTTCCGAGAGATTCCAGCGAGGATTCTCCGCATAATCGCGCCCTTTTTCGTGCATACAGATAGGAACAGAGAGCGCATCGCTGATTTCCGTTGCGGCTTCCATATGGTCGAAATGTCCATGCGTGAGCAGTATCTTCTCTATGATGAATCCTTTTTGACGAATAACGGCTAAAAGCGTGTTAGCCTCCGCACCCGGATCAAGCAAAAAACCATGTACGGTGACATCATCAATGTAAAAGTAGGCATTGGTGGTAAAAACGCCTGTCACGGGCAACGATAAAATCATGATGCTCGCCTACCTTATTGTGCAAAATTACAACCATTAGCCCCACATACCATGCCTTCCAAGGATGCCGCCGATGCTTCTTCAGCGAGTATCTTTTCGATGGCTTCCTTCAACATAGCCGTCGGCTGTGCGCCGGAGGCTGTGTATTTACCGTTAATCAGGAAATACGGCACACCATGAATGCCACGCTCCATCGCTTCCTGCTCATCGGTGCGTACCTCGGCAGCGTAACGGTCGCTTGCCAGCACCGCCGACACCTCCTCGCTATCCAAGCCGCATTGACCAGCGATGTTTTTCAGCACATCATGGTCGGCCAGTTCCAAATTCTTGGTAAAGTAGGCATCAAACAACTGCGTAATGATTTCGCTTTTCCCCTTTGCTTGAGCATATTTCGTAAGGCGCAGGGAATCAAAGGTATTCGTGTAACGAGTAGAAATATAGCGGAAGTCGATGCCTTCACTTCTGCCCATGCGGGATATGGCCTCAATGCGTTCTGCCGCCTCCTCCTTGCTGAGATGATACTTCACGGCAAAGCGGTCTAACGTGGACGAAACAACCTCGCGGCTGGCATAAGGGTCAAGCTCAAAACTCTTAAATTCGACTTCTACTTTATCGCCGCCGTCAATCTCGGCAAGTGCCTTTTCCAACCGTTTCTCGCCAATATAGCAGAAGGGACAGGCATAATCCGACCACAATTCAATTTTCATCTTCTAGTCCTCCTTGAGAAATATAGAACATGTTCGATATTGCAATTATACACAAAGCAGTATATAATGTCAATAGAAATCGAGCGTGTTCTAAAAATATTTGCAAGGGAGATAGTGAGCCTATGAAAAAGTGCGGACGCCCACCCAAGAAGGATAACCCGGAGGAAAACAAAGAAAAAGTCATGACCGCCGCAATTGCTCTCATCGAGGAACATGGCGCAGACTATATCACGGTGCGGAGAGTTTGCGAGAGAGCAGATGTTGCCACGGGTACATTTTATTACCATTTCAAGAACAAGGACGAACTCTTGATACACTTCGTCCGTGGGACATCCTTTTCCGAAATTGAGTTAAATACCCCCTTATCCGATATTGCCGGACGTATCACGGAACTTTATCTGCATCTCATTTGCAAGTACACCGCATTGGGCGTAAAGTTCATGAAGAGTTTCTACACCCCCGGCAATCAGGCACTCCACAACTATATGGGGGAAACGAATGGCAAATTTGCCGAGGACACGGTTATGGCCAGATGCGAGATGGAGCTTGTAGCGGCACAGAGAGCCGGTTATCTGAAAGAAAATACTGACGCTCATAAAGTCAGTGCGGATATTTGCACTATAGTTAAAGGCTGTATTTTTGAATGGTGTTTAAGTGATGGTGAAATTTTACTGGAGGATATGGTGCGAAGAATTTTACGAGCATATGTTAATTATGAGATAGCTTGAAGCCTTGCGGGATAATGCTTCGGCAAAAAGAGAAGGGGGTGCATTTGCACCCCCTCGGCGAGGATTTTGCACCCCCTAAGTCGATTTTTATTGTAAGCCACTTAGCTAGTTTCGACTACGCTTCATTCAAAACAAACCATCAAACCAGTCCTTTATTTCTCCCGCTGATGTTTGTGTGCTGAAAAGCCTCCCTTGTTTCCATTCGGCCTTGCCCTTGGCAAGTTCTTTCGGATAGTCTGCACTTGAACCAATGTCACTACCGCCTGATGTACAGATGGCGGTTATTTTCTTGCCGGTAAAATCATAGCTTTCCACAAAGGTGTCCATAATGTGCAGTGCCTGTCCCCACCAAATTGGGTAGGCCAACACAATGGTTTCATAGCTTGAGATATTGGCGCTTTTATCTGCCAGAGCCGGACGGGCTTTGTCGTCCTTCTGTTCCACCGTGGCTCTGGTGCTTTCATCGTTATAGTCCAAATCATGCGAGGTGTATGACTCTTCGGAGCGTATCTCGTAGAGATCGGCTCCAAAATTGAGCAAAATTCATTTACCTGTCTTTCTCCTCATGCTATACTATGAAAAACACAGAAAGAGGTGGCGCTCAGATGGAACTGGACATTCGCGTTCTGAAATACTTCCTCGCCATTGCCAAGGCGGGCAACATGACACAGGCGGCTAAGGATTTGCACATCACCCAGCCAACCCTCTCCCGACAAATCGCGGACATGGAGAAAGACCTCGGCACGGAGCTGTTCGTCAGGAAGCGGAGGCACCTTACCCTGTCCGACAGCGGTTTTCTCTTCCAGCAGAGAGCCAAGGAGATTGTTGCCTTGGCCGACAAGGCCCGGCGCGAGATTGCCGAGCAGGAAGAACGCATCGGCGGCATCGTGACGATTGACTGTGTGGAAAGTGTCGCCTCCCGCCTTTTGCCGGAAACGATGTCGGCCTTCAGCCGGGATTACCCGTTGGTGTGCTATGAGCTTTACAGCGCGGACGGCAATGACATCCGCGAGAAGATTGACCGTGGGAGCATTGACCTCGGCATTCTCTTGGAGCCGGTAGAGACGGCCAAATACGATTTCCTGCGCCTCCCCTTCTACGAACGCTGGGGTATTGCCTTGCGGGAGAATTCCCCATTGGCCAACAAGGAAGCGCTGACAACGGAGGACATACAGGGACTCCCTCTCATCATTCCTCGCCGCACCATCGTCATCGAGGAAATTGCCCGTTGGCTGGGCATGGAGGCGGACAGCCTCAATATCGTCGCCTCCCACAATCTGCCTACCAATGGGCTGCTCCTCGTGCAACAAGGCATCGGCTGCCTGATCTGCGTCCAAGGCTCCCTTGCCATCCGTCCCCCACAGGGCATCCGATTCGTTCCTCTGGCACCGGAGCGCATCACGGGGCATGTGCTGGCATGGAAAAAGAATCACGCTTTCAGCACCGCCACCACTCGCTTCCTCCAGTTCATCCAGTCAAGGTACAACAATTCTGCCCCACCCATCTTCCCATAAGGAAAAAGCAGCCTCGTTGCAAAAGGCTGCTTTTTGTCTTATCAGTTCGGCAAATCCTTATTTCAGGTTAGCCCGGAAAAATGCTTCAATCTTGTCAAATGGAATTATGTCCATCCTGTCGTAAAGGTCAGTATGCACGGCTCCCGGCACGATATACAGCTCCTTGTTGCTACCGGTGAGCCTTTTGAAAGCATCCTCGCTATAGTAGCGGGAATGCGCCTTCTCCCCATGAATCATCAAGACAGGTGTCTCGATTTCACTGCTGTAGGAAAGGAGCGGCATATTCATAAAGTCGAGCAAAGAGCTCAGAGTTGCCCCCGTGGTTGAGCCGAAGGAACGGGGATGATAGCCACGCTTTGTCTGATAAAAGTCATGGTAGTCCTTGACGAACTGGGGCATATCCTCCGTCACCTCGGTGGGAACGCCTCCTGCCATTTGGTAGGTGCCGTTCTTGTAATCCTGGGTGCGCTGTGCGCTGATTTTCTTGCGGGATTCCAAACGGTTTGCCCTAAGTTCGGCGGCATCCTTTCCGTTGTCAAAATAGCCGTTGGCAATATTGCGGCTCATATCGTACATGGTGGAAGTCACCGTGGCCTTGATGCGCGGATCCATAGCCGCAGCATTCAGCGCAAATCCTCCCCACCCGCAGATGCCGAGGATTCCAATCTGCCCTTCGGCCACATTTTCATGGTTGGACAAGAAATCTACCGCTGCCGAAAAGTCCTCGGTGTTGATGTCCGGCGAGGTTGTGTTGCGGGGCTGCCCGGCACTCTCCCCCGTAAAGGAAGGGTCAAAGGCCAGCGTAAGGAATCCCCGTGCCGCCATTTCTTGCGCATAGCGGCCGGAAACCTGCTCCTTGACGGCTCCGTAGGGGCCTGCCATGGCTATAGCTGGAAGCTTGTCGTCTTGCTTCATGCTTTTTGGCATATAGAGGTCACCCACCAAGGTAAGTCCATAGCGATTGTGGAAGGTCACCTTGTGGTGAGTCACCTGCCGGTTTTCCGGGAATACCTTATCCCATTTTTCCGAAAGCTGGCTGGCCTTGATGGTTTCTGCCGGAGCCTTAGAGAGCGTGTTCTCTGCCGCCAAGGCAGGGGAATTGCCGCCTATCACCAAAAAGACACCACACGCCAAGGCTACCAGTATCTGCTTTGCTAAATGCTTCTCTCGCATCGTTTACCTCCTCGCACTGCTCATTTCAGTTTCGCATACTCTGCTTCGCTCACAGGCTCCAACCACTCTGTTGATGCGCCTTCCTTCATAATGGAGAGGTGCTGGAACCAGCTCGTGTGCTGTGCCCCATGCCAATGTTTCACATTCTCCGGGATGGTGACGCTTTCGCCCGGCAACAGTTCCTTCGGCTCCTCGCCCCAAATCTGGTAGTAACCCTTGCCCGATACCCCGGCCAAGACTTGACAGCTTCCATGATGCTTATGCCAAAAATTGATGCACCCCGGCTCAAATGTCACATTGGCTACATTCACGCCCTTGCCCTGCATGGGGAACAGGAAACTCCTGCCCGTGAAATACTTGGCATATCCTGTGTTCGGCTGCCCGATGGGATAGACCGCACCGCCTTCCTGCATGAGTGCTTGCGTGATTTCCGTTTCCGTTTGAGCATTTTTCACATTAAGGTCAGCAGCAAGGCATGTCGGCACAGACAGCGCCGTACTCGCCAAAAGAGCGGAAGCTGCCAGCCCTTTTGCCACTTTCGGAATCACATTGCGGATATTCATATAAAATCCCCCTCGTAATGATGATGGTAAGTACTATGTCATTGGAGTGAGTATAGTCCAAGAAAAATAGACGACGAGTGCTTTCTTCGCCAAAATACATCCTTCTTTCTCATTCATCTTCTTACTTGGCCGAAAATTCCCCGCCAGCCTGAGGGGAATTTCTTTTGTTGCTTTTTATCAAAATGCGCCGTAAACCCCCGTCCTTTAGGGCTGGGGATATAAGGCGCGTCCGCCGAATTTGCGTAAGCAATTGAAGGCGGACAACTTTTTCCTCCTCAATTATTGTATTAACTAATAAATTGTAGTATAATACAAATATGAACAGAGTATATCATTCAAACCGTAACATCGTATATTCCTGTAAATATCACATTGTATTCTGTCCTAAGTATCGTCGCAAAGTGCTCGTAAATGGTGTGGATGTGAGATTGAAGGAGCTCATACAGTCCATCGCGGCCGAAAGTCACTTTGAGGTCATCGAGATGGAAATCATGCCAGACCATGTACATCTGCTTTTGGAGGTAGATCCGCAATTCGGAATTCACAAAGCGGTGAAGACAATCAAGGGCAAAACGTCGAGGATACTAAGACAGGAATTTCATTGGCTGACAACGAAATTGCCGACACTTTGGACAAATTCCTATTTCTGTTCTACGGTCGGCGGTGCGCCGCTTGGAATCGTCAAGCAGTATATCGAGAGCCAAAAGACATCGCAAAGGAAGTGAGAAAAATGGAAACATACACGCTTGGCTATAAGTTCCGCATCTATCCGAACAGAACACAGGAAAACCTCATCAATCGCACGCTGGGCTGTGCACGTTTCGTATTCAACCACTTCCTCGCGGTGCGTCGCGACGAATGGAAAGCGAATCACAATTCGCTGACTTACGTCAAGACAAGCAAATTGCTCACCGACCTCAAGAAGCGCGAGGAAACTAGATGGCTGTCTGAAGTGGACAGCATGGCATTGCAGGAATCCCTGCGGAATCTTGATCGCGCATTTCAGAACTTCTTTGCAAAGCGGGCAAGATACCCACGCTTCAAGTCGAAGCATAGTCACAGCCAGTCCTATCGGACGCGCAATCAAACAAACGGTATCCGTATCATCGGCAAGAGGATCAAACTCCCGAAGCTCGGTCTTGTGAGAATCAAG
>NZ_GG697142.2:427005-485224 GCF_000155955.1 Mitsuokella multacida DSM 20544 | reverse complement strand
CGTTTCGTATTCAACCACTTCCTCGCGGTGCGTCGCGACGAATGGAAAGCGAATCACAATTCGCTGACTTACGTCAAGACAAGCAAATTGCTCACCGACCTCAAGAAGCGCGAGGAAACTAGATGGCTGTCTGAAGTAGACAGCATGGCATTGCAGGAATCCCTGCGGAATCTTGATCGCGCATTTCAGAACTTCTTTGCAAAGCGGGCAAGATACCCACGCTTCAAGTCGAAGCATAGTCACAGCCAGTCCTATCGGACGCGCAATCAAACAAACGGTATCCGTATCATCGGCAAGAGGATCAAACTCCCGAAGCTCGGTCTTGTGAGAATCAAGCAGAGCCGTGACTTCGGTGGCCGGATTCTTTCTGCCACGGTAAGCCGGGCTGCCTCAGGCAAATACTACCTTTCGCTTTGTGTCGAAGTAGAAAGAGGATCCTTGTCCTGCCCAAACGATGGCAAGCAGATTGGTATTGACGTTGGGTTGAAGGTATTCTATTCGGATAGCAACGGCGATATCGTAGAGAACCCACATCCACTGAAAAAGCTCCAGCGCAAGCTCCGCCGAGAGCAGCGGCGGCTTTCCCGAAAGATGCCGAAGTCGGTGAATCGTGAAAGAGCGCGTGTCCGTGTTGCTCGCGTTCATGAGCGTATCGCAAATATCCGCAGGGATTTCCTTCACAAGATATCGACACGGCTTGCTCGTGAAAATCAAACAGTAGCTGTAGAACATCTGAACATCAAGGGGATGTTGCGAAATCACAGACTCGCGAAGTCCATTTCCGATGCAAGCTGGAGCGAGTTCTTCCGCCAACTCACATACAAGACGGAACTGCACGGGGGCGAATTGCTCAAGGTCGATACATTCTACCCGTCGAGTCAAACATGCTCTGTTTGTGGCTATCAGAACCCACTGACCAAAGATTTGAGTGTCCGCGAATGGGATTGCCCAGCGTGCGGAACCCATCACGACAGAGATGTGAACGCCGCAAAGAACATCCTGCGCAAGGCTTTGGAAGACAAATCCAAAGTTGCATGAACGGAAATAAAACATACCGTGGGGCACACGGGAATTCACGCTTGGGGAGATCGTGTAAGACGCCAATTCCTCGGAGGCGGCGCAGTGATCGTTGAACCAAGAATCCCCTGCCTTTAGGCATGGGGAGTGTCAAGATCAGTCCTGCGGATATTCGCCATCCGTGACGGGCTCACACCATTCGTTGCTCGTCTCCGTGCCTGGGATCTCGAAGGCGAGATGGGAGAACCAGCTCGCTTTCTTGGCGCCGTGCCAGTGCTTGACGCCTGCCGGGATCTCGACGATGTCACCTGGGGTCAGGCTCTGCGGCGCTTTGCCCTCTTCCTGATACCAGCCCTCGCCGTCGACGCAGATGATGACCTGGCCGCCGCCCTGTTTGGCGTGGTGGATGTGCCAGAAATTGCGGCAGCCCGGCTCGAACGTGACGTTGCTGATGGTCAGCGGGTCGCCCTTCTTCGAGAGGACCTTGAGGTACGACTGGCCCGTGAAGTACTTGGCATAGGCATCGTTGGGCTCACCGAGGCCGAAGAAGCCGCCGCGATTCTCCGCATCAGTGGCATCGGCGTAGACCTCCTTGGCCACGGGGAACGCCGCCCAGGCGTTTGGCCAGCCGGCGTAAAAGGCCAGATGCGTGAGCAGTGCGGCCATCTCCTCTTTCGTGACACCGTGCTGCCGCGCCGTCTGCAGATGGTAGCGCAGTGCATCGCCAGCAGTTCCCTTGCCGACGAGCGCCGAAACCGTCACGATGCTGCGGATTTTCGGCGAAAGCTCGGCTTCCTTTGCCCACACCTCACCGAAGAGCACATCGTCGTTGAGTGCCGCGAACTGCGGTGCAAAATCGCCCAATGCCTTGCGTCCTGCTGTCTGTTTCTCCATGATAGATACATCCTTCTTTCTCGTATGTCCCGTGCCGCCAACTGCGGCACAGTTGTTTTCCTTTTCCTTTATAATAGCAAGATAAGCATTTCATTTGAAATGCTTATCGAAAATTATCTGATATTCCTTAAACGTATAGATCAGCACGCATTGCACTGGAAAATCACGTCCATTATTTTGGGTATCCTAATGATGCCAGCCACTTGTCTACCTGGGGACGAACGGTATCCGGCTGTTCCTGTACACGCTTTTCTTCCAGCCCCTTTGGGCGGTATTGCTGCCACAAGCCGTCACAGCATAGTCCCGTTCTTTCCTCTCTGCGTCTCATCAGATGCTGCCCTTGGCCCAAGCAGCGACCTCAGCTTCAGATGCGGCAGCTTCAGCCCCATGAATCGGCAGGCCTTTTTTCAACACAGCTTCCGGGCAGGTCTTCTTTATCTCCCGCTCGCTGCCTCCCATGCCGCTGCCTTCATGGGTGCAGAAGGGAATCATGGTCTTGCCGTCCCAATCATACTTCTCCAGGAAGGTGTAGCAGGCCATGGGCATGGTGCCCCACCAGTTGGGATAGCCTAGAAAAATCGTGTCGTAGCCATCCAGGCTGTCCGGATATTCCTTCAGCTGCGGCCTTGCCTTAGCCCGCAGCTCCGCCTTAGCCTCCAGCGTGCACTGCGTGTAATCTGCGGCATATTCCTTGACCGTCTGAATCTCAAACAAATCTCCCCCGACGGCCTGCTGGATGAACTCCGCGACCCGCTCCGTATTGCCTTTGGCTAGATTCTTGATACTGCCGTTTACATAGTTCTGTCCCTTGCGGGAATAATAAGCAATCAGTATTTTTGACATATTCTTCCTCCATTGACCAATAACACCTTCACAGAATGCCGCTCTCCTTTCGCACTGGCTTACTTGTCCAACCCCTTTTCATGGAGCCAGTCCAGTGCCAGCTTCAGGATCTCCTTGTTGTTTTTCTCCTGCATGAGAAAGTGGGAATTGCCCTTGATGCCAATATCTGGCAGATGCACGAGTGTTGCATCGCCGCCGTGGCGGTTGATGGCCTTTACGAACTGCTTGGCCATGGCAAACTCTGTGCCCCATTTATCCTCGCCGACATTTTCCGAACCGATCTTGATGTAATCCCCATAATAGAGGACAATCGGGATCCTTGTGAGTTTCAAGAAGTCTTCCATCGGTACGCCCATGGCAGAGGCCGATAATGCCGAAAACCTCGCCTCCGTGGTTTTCGGCATTTCTGTTTCTGGGAAGACAAAGGGCGTACCACCCGGCTCATAGGCAATAATGGCCTTTACTTTGTCCGTGCGGATAGCGGTACGCCAGCCGATGGTGCCGCCCATCGAATGAGTGACCAGCACGGCGCCATCCTGCTGCTTATTCACCAACTTGGCCAGCACATCAGCATTCAGGTCATTATTCAGAGGACCGGAGCCGATCGTCCAGCTTTGCTCAAAAGCCTGATAATTCTCCTCGCCTGCAGGGAACTGGGCGTTGGGCACGGGATTGCCTGCCTCATCATAATGACCGACGCGGGACAGTACATAGAGTGTCTTGTCGCCGTACATGGGGTTCGTTGCCCAAGGAGTATCGGGCGTCACAGCTTCCGTAGAAAGATTGGCCTCGCCGCTGCGAGGCTGATCTACGAGATATACAGAGTAACCGGCTCGGACAAACATCGTATTGAAGCCTTCCCTACCATCAGGGCCGGATTCCCAGGTGCGTTTTGACTGAGCTCCGCCATGCTGGAAGATCAGCGGCAGTTTCTTGGACTTCCCAATGCTACGGACTGCCACGCCTTCTTGCTCATCCTCTTCATTGTACATGTTCTCCTGTTCTCGTGGTTTACGGCTGCAGCGGGCCATAGTAGAAGGATGCCGTTGCACCGCCGTCCACGAGGAAGGTCGCGCCCGTGATGAATTGTGCGCGTTCGCTCATCAAGAGCTCTGCCACATCTGCGACCTCATCCGCAGTGCCCGGTCTGCCAGCGGGGCATTTCGCAAACATGTTTTTGTAGAAGTCACCGCGCGGGCCATTGAACTCGTCGATTGCCAGCGGCGTCACGATGATGCCCGGAGCGATGTCGTTGATGCGCGCACCTCGCTCGCCCCAGCGGACGGCTTCGTACATCGTGCGCTTCTCGTTGCAGCGCTTCGCCAGCTGATACGCGTGGAGCGTGTCGCGAATCTTGTCCGGCTGCAGGAAGTCAAGGCTTAAAAGCTCCTCGGTCGGCGTCATGGCGAGTGCCCTGTCCTGATCCGGCGTGAGTGCCGGCATGCGGTGGCCGGACTGGCTCGAGATGACCACGCCGACGCCGCCGCGGGCGATGACCTTGCCCACTTCCTCCATCAGCACCGCCGTGCCGTAGAGATCGACCTTCAGAATCACCTCGATGGGCGCCTGCGATGGCGAGACACCCGCCCCGTTGACAAGCGCCTTGATCTCACCGTACGACTGCGCTTTGGCAATCATGGCCCGGATATCCTCACGCGAGGACAGATCCATCTCCATGGGTTCCACATCGAAACCTGCCTGATTCATGATCTTGGCAATTGCTTCGGCATGGCCCAGATTCTTATCGCCGAGAATGATTTTCTTCCCATATCCCATGCGACGTGCAATCGCCATCGAAAGCTGTCCGGCACCTGTTACAAGCATCACATCTTTTTTCATGACAATACCTTCTCCTTTTTTTCCAATTCGCTTCCTCCAATTCCTCAATACGCACCCGTCTTGACATGGGGGACATACGGTGCTTCCAAGGCCTCGATTTCATCTTCGTCCAGCTTGATGTCAAGGGCAGCGACAGCTTCTTCCACATGCTGCACGCTGGTCGTGCCGACGATTGGCGCGGTGATGTATGGTTTCGAGAGCATCCAGGCCAGGGACTCCTGCGCCATGGTGCGGCCATGTTCCCTGGCAATCTTCTCCAGATTGTCCACGACCACCTTGTCCACGTCATTGGTGGCATCCCAGACCATAGGCGATACATCATCCATCTTGTTTCTCTCCGTTACCGTGCCCCAGGGATGCGCGCAGCGTCCGCCGGCCAGAGGGCTCCAAGGAACGACGGCCATCTCCCGGTCCGCGCAGAGCGGCAGGATCTCGCGTTCCTCCTCTCGATAGATGAGATTGTACTGCGGCTGCAGGGAGGCGAACTTCGTCCAGCCATGCTGCTCGGCAATCTGCTGCAAACGTTCCAGCTGCCAGGCGAAGATGGTCGAAGCGCCGATGTAGCGCGCCTTGCCGCTCTTCACAACATCGTGCAGAGCCTCCATGATCTCTTCCATCGGCGTGTGTGGATCGAGGCGGTGAATCTGGTATACATCGACATAATCGAGCCCCAGACGCTCAAGGCTGTGATCGATTTCCGCCATGATGTTCTTGCGCGAAAGACCGCCGCCATTCGGCCGTCCCGGACGCATCTCAAAATTGACCTTCGTCGCGACGACAATCTCATCGCGGTTCAGGCCGAAATCCTTGATGTAACGGCCCGTGATTTTCTCGCTCGTGCCCATCTGGTAGACATTAGCCGTGTCGAAGTAATTGATGCCGAGGTCGATCGCCTTCTTGAAAATCGCTTTGCCTTCCTCGTAATCCTTCGCCCAAGGGAAGACGCCGTTCTCCTTGCCCGGTTTGCCAAAGCTCATCATGCCGAGGCAGATGCGCGAGACATCCATGCCCGTATTGCCGAATTTTACATATTCCATCAAAAATCCACTCCTCCTGCTCCCGCCTTGTGCGGGGCTCCTGTCTTTCGTTCCACCTCATCACAGCAGCGCTGTTTGATGCTTTTATTATACGGCCTGTTGTTTTATTTTTCTAATCGATATATTATATTATCGATTTAATTATTTGATTAAAGGAGTGAGCCTCACATGAACACGAAACAGATCCGCTGTATCCTGGAACTGGCACAGACACAGAATTTCAACCGCGCTGCTGAGAATCTCTTCATCTCGCAGCCGACGCTGACGTATCAGCTCAAGGCTGCCGAAGAAGAAATCGGCTTTGCGATTTTTTCGCGTTCCGCCCGCGGCGCCTCCCTGACGCCGGCCGGGGCACAATTCGTCACGACACTCCAGACCATCCAGCAAGCGCTGCAAGCGGCAATCGAACAGGGCCAGAACTTCAGCGCCAAATACCAGGACAGCATCCGCATCGTGCTGCCCATCCGGTCGGCGCTCTATTTCCTGCCGCAGGCCATCCGCACCTTTGCCGAGATGCATCCGGAAATCCTCATCCAGCCGGCCTTTGACTGGTATCATGGCAAGGATGCCTTCCTGCGCCAAGAACAGGATATCCTCTTCGCCATGACATACGAGATCCGGCAGATCCCCGACCTTGTCACCCATCCCCTCTTCGACAGCCGCATCTACCTGATCAGCCAGAAAGACGACACGCTGGCCAATAAAACGCCGTTGCTGCCCGAAGACCTCATCGGCCGCACGCTGATGGTCGGCGGCGGCTCGCCACCGGCCCTGCGCAGGCTGCAACAGGAGCTGATTGCCAACTACCATCTCGATTACTTCAACAGCCACGACCATGCGACCACGCTTACGAATGTCGCCGCAGGCCGCGGCATCTGCCTCGCGCCGGGCTTCCTCAATGACCACAATGGTGAATTCTCCTGGACACTGTTCCAAACAAAAACGGCCATTCCCTGCGCGCTCTACACGCATAAGAATGACCATCGTCCTGCTATTATGGAATTCGTTCAACTGCTGCAACAGATATACAGACAGCATCCAGATTTTACCGTCTGACGCACAGCCGGTGAGCTTTCTCTCAGGAAACCCACCACGCAGGAAAGGTGTCTGGCGACCACAGGGCGACCTTATCCCCAATCTCGGGCGTCAGGAGCTGCCACGGAGCTCCTGTGCTGGCGGCGGTCAGATCCTGCATCGGGGCCTGCCAGGTGTGCTTGGCCAGGGCAAACTTCGAATTGTGAGCGGGCATGACATAGCGCGCCCGCAGGTCCGTTGCCGCCTGCGCTGTCTCATCTGGCAGCATGTGGATGCGGTGCCATCGGCGGTCGTACTGGCCATTTTCCATCAGGGCTAGGTCAAAGCCGCCGAACTGCTCGCCGATGGCGCGGAAGTGCGCGCCATAGCCGCCGTCGCCGCTGTAGTAGACCTTGTGCTCCGACGTCACGATGGCAAAGGAGGCCCACTGCGTCGCATTCTGCTCGAGCAGGCGTCCGGAAAAGTGCTGGGATGGCAGCACATGGACGTGGAAGTCCGGGAAGACCTCGATGTCCGTATCCCAGTCCTCCTCATGGAGATGCGCGGGGTCAAAGCCCCAAGCCTCGAAGTACTCCCCGACGCCCAGGGGGCAGACAATTTCCCCGATCTTATCCTTGAGCGCCATGATGGTCGGATAGTCGAGATGGTCCCAGTGGTCGTGGCTCATGATCAGGAGGTCGACGGCAGGGATGTCCGCCGCCCTGTAGACGTTGCTGCCCGGAAAGGCGCGATTGAGGAAAAACACCGGCGAGGCATAGCTGCTGAAGACCGGATCGATGAGGATGCGCCGGCCGGCGAGCTGCAAGTAGAACGTCGAATGGCCCATCCAGACGACGAAGTCCTCGCTTGCGTCCTGTGCCCAGAGGTCCGTCTTCGCGCTCGGCAGTGGTGCATCCGGCACCGAGCCCGTCTTGTCTTCCGTCAAGTAGTTCAGCCAGCCCGTCACGAGATTCTGGTTCTCGTCCTCCAAGACGCGCACAGGTTCGAGGCATTCAAAGCGCCCATTGATGTAATGAGGCGATGCCTGCATGCGCGCCAAGCGCTCCGGCCGGAATGGCCGCCCGAAGCGCGCGGAGTGCAGATACCCCGCGCCTCCGACCGCAGCCGCGCCGAGCACACCCAATCCCCCCAGTATAAAAGTCCGTCGATTCATCTTTTTCTCCATTCCGTCTCTGTTTCCGTCATTTCATCCTCTCCATGATAGCAAAATAAGCATTTCCTGTGAAATGCTTATCGAAAATCATCTGCTATTTTTTTTACGCATAGCACAAGCAAGAAACTTACATCAAAAAAACCGATATCAGATCAAGCGGTGCTCTTCTTCACCGACTTCATTGTGAAGCAGGTAGTCGAGGCTGTAGCGGCCAGGACCGGCGAAGATGACACCGAGGAAGAATGCGCCTTCCTCAAACGGACGCGAGGCCTGTAAGAGCGGTGCGCCGGAGGCGAGCTCGATGGAAGTCGCCATCATGAGATTGCCTACGAGGAAAAGGGCCATCGGGCGGTAGAACAGGCCGAGCAGGATGAAGAGTCCGCCGAATGTCTCTGCGATGCCGGAGAGCAGGCCGAAGAACGTCGGGAAGAGATGGATGCCGAGTGCGCCCATCATCGAGCCGAGCGCCGTCCACCCCTCAGGGCCGCTCAAGAGCTTCGGCACGCCGTGCCAGATGAAGGCAAGGCCGATCAAGATGCGGAAGACGAGAAGGCCAATGTCCTTCTTCGACGCGATGATGCTGTTGATGTACTGCAATGATTTCATGATAATCGCTCCTTATTTCTATCACAATATTTAACGGATATTTATTATCTACTTATATGATATATAAAGTATGTGATAGACACAAGAACGATTTTTTCATTGACTAGGTATCAAATGCTTGCGTATTGCTGTCGCACAAAGAAATTCATAGTAAAAGTCCCGCCTGTCCGCATCGGAGATGGGACAGACGGGGCAAAAGAAGCGAGCGCAGCGCGGGGGAGCGATGCGCTCGCTGGGGGACTGGATTGGTACCTACGGCTTACTTCAGGTACTTCTGGAAGAACGCCGTGATCTTGTCGAACGGGATCTTCTCCATGTTGTCGTAGAGGTCCGTGTGGTTGGCACCCGGGATGATCATGAGTTCTTTGTTCGCGCCCTTGAGCTTCTTGAAGGCACCCTCGCTGAAGTAGCGCGAATGGGCTTTCTCGCCATGGATGACGAGCACCGGAATCTCGATCTCACCGGCGTAGGAGAGCAGCGGCATGTTCATGAATGAGAGCGCGCTCGTCGCGTTCCAACCCTCATTGGAGTTCACGGAACGCGGATGATAGCCGCGCTTCGTCTTGTAGTAGGCGTAGTAATCCTTGACGAACTGCGGAGCATCGGCCGGCAGCGGGTCGACGACGCCGCCCGCACGCTTATAGGTGCCCGTGCGATAGTCTTCCGTGCGCTGGGCGTTCAAGGCCTTGCGGTTTGCCATACGCTCTTTGGCGAGTGTCCCCGCATCTTTCTCATAGTCGAAGTAGCCGTTGGCAATCACACGGCTCATGTCGTACATCGTCGAGGTGACGGTCGCCTTGATGCGCGTGTCGATGGCCGCTGCATTGAGCGCCATGCCGCCGAAGCCGCAGATGCCGAGGATACCGATGCGGTCCGGGTTGACGTCTGACTCCGTCGAAAGGAAGTCAACGGCTGCCGAGAAGTCCTCCGTGTTGATGTCCGGCGAAGCGACATTGCGCACGCCGTTCACACCGCCGCTCTCACCCGTGAAGGACGGGTCGAATGCAATCGTCAGGAAGCCGCGCTTCGCAAGTTCCTGCGCGTAGAGGCCCGAAGCCTGCTCCTTGACTGCGCCGAACGGACCGCTGACAGCGATGGCCGCAAGGCTGCCCTTCTTGGCGTTCTTCGGCTCATAGAGATCTGCCGCGAGCTCGATGCCGTAGCGGTTGTGGAAGGTGACCTTCCGATGATTGACTTCCTTGCTCTCGGGGAACGTCTTATCCCACTCATTTGTCAGATGCAATTTCTCTGCCCCTTTCTGCTCCACAACAGTCTTCGTCTCGTTTGCCGCAGCTGCCGGATTCGCCGCTGCCTCTGCTGCCATGGCGTGACCGCCAAGGACAAAAGCAGTGCCAAGCACGGCCATCGCCGCCATCTTCTTCCAGATTTTTTTCTTTACCATAAAAAGCACCTCTTGCTATATAATAAAACCATTTCAACTCATTCCTTGAACTGGTTTTATTATATAGCAAGAGGTGTTTGTATTACCAATACTTGGTTTAAATTCCATTTCATGCCTATCAGGCATTGACCCATTCATCAATCATGTGAGCCGAAGGCTTCTTCGATGCGGGCGCGCACGATGGCGGCGGCGCGCGAGAAGACCTGCTCTTTCTTCCAGATCAGGTAGTTGTGGGAGGAAAACGCCGGTGAAAACGGCCGGAAGGTCAGGTCGGGATGCTCGGGCCCTTCGATGGGAACCAGTCCCTTGAAGGACAGCAGGAGCCCCAGGCGCTGCTCGACGAGGAAGGCGGCGTTGTAGACGAGGTTGTAGGTCGCCCGGATGTCGAGTTCTTCGGGGTCCTTGCCGAGCCAGTGCGCAAAGACGTGGTCGCGCAGGAGCTGGCACGAGAGGATGAGCTGCTCCTCGTAGAGGTCCTGCGGCGCAATGGCCTGCTTCTGCGCGAGCGGATGGTCCCTGCGCAGATAGAGCCCCCATTCGTCGTCGAACGGAACCTGACGGTAGACGAAGTCCGCCGGCGGCGTCTGCTGGCACAAGAGGCCGAAGTCCAGCACGCCCTTCTGCAGGGCGTCGAAGGTCTGCTCGTCATTGCCGCTGACGAAGTGGAAGTGGATCTGCGGGTAGGCGCGGCCCAAAGGCGTCAGGGCCTGCACGACGAGCCGCACGGCCTGTATCTCGCCGCAGCCGAGATAGACGTCACCCGCGATGAAGTCCTCGAGATGAGCGAACTGGTCGAGCGTCTTTGTCTCGATGGCCGTCATCTCCTCGGCGCGCGCCTTGAGGAAGAGGCCGGCTTCCGTCAGCTCCATGCGGCGCTTCTCGCGCGTGAAGAGCGGCGTGCCAAGCTCCTCCTCGAGGTCCTGCAGCTGCCGCGAGAGCGTCGGCTGCGTCAAGTGAAGCTCCTCTGCCGCCCGCGTGATATTGCGATGGCGCGCGACGGCCAGAAAATACTTGAGGACGCGCAGTTCCATAATGATTCCTCCCCACTTAAGCAAATCAAATATCCAAGATCCCACCTCTGATTGGCTAATAGGATAGCATACTCTTTCTCAAGGAGCAACTCTGTTGCATCAAAAAAAGCCCGGTACGTTTTTCGTACCGGGTGTTCGGATTCAGTCTGTCCTTATGCCAGCTCATCTGCCTGTTTCCTGCGCCGCAGATAGAGGAAGCCGCCCGCGAGCAGCAGAAGGAACACGATGCCGCCGACCGTCATGGCGATGTGCGCTTGGTTGTAGATGCGATAGCTCGCCTGCATCTGGATATCCTTGCCCTCTGCGATCGTCGCCTTGAGGTCCCAGGTCAGGCTCTTGCCGTCACTCGAGACACGGTCTGCGTTCTGTGTCTCCGGTTTGACGGGCAGGTTCAGCGTGAACCGGTACTGGATCTGGTCGAGCATGCTCTGCACCATCTTCTTGCTCTCGGGGTCCTGCGCGCCCGTATCCATTTCTTCACCCTTGACGAAGAGGTCAAAGGTATAGGTGTCGTAGAACCACGATTTCGCCACTACGGCGCCAACATTGCGGCCTTCCACCGCCGTGAACATATCGCCGCCCTTGGCCGCGAGCGTCTCGATGTCCGGATAGGAGACCTCAACCTCGTAGCCTGTCATATCGCCGTCCTGGATTTCCTTGACGACGGCATCGGGATTCTCCTTGACGAATTCATCCTTCGAGCCCTTCAGTGCCTCCGCGGCAAACATATTGCCGACCATGCGCGTCACCATCGTGCTGGAGCCATCCTCCTTGATGGTCACGCTCTCATCTGCCTTGATACAGCCTGCTGCTGCCACAGAGAACGCGACGAGCAGCAGGACCAGGAACATCCGCTTCACATTGCTCATTTCCCTTTCTCCCCTTTCCTTATAATCGCTTCTTGATTCACTTCCAGTATACAATGCAGGGAATCCCGACCGTACTGTACAAAATGACAGGTCAGCAAAAAACATCGGGCTGACCTGTCATTTCATACAGGACGGCATGAGAGCCGCCTGTCATATACTATTGATGAGAGGATTTTATGTTGCGGAGGTGATGCTATGTTAAAGCGATGTTTGACGATACTGGTGCTCATCTGGGGATGCCTGCTGTATGTGCCAACAGCAAGCGCTTGTGAAGAAAGCCCGTTGCCTTATTGGATGGACTATCAGGCGTTCCTGAGCGGGTACCGCGAAGCCATTGCCGAAAACCGTGATACGATTGGCGACTGGCCATTGAGCGCTGCGGCCAAGGTGGCCGGCCCCGAGGGGACGGGCTACGCCTTCGTCTGGATGGATGAGGACACCGTGCCGGAGCTCCTGATTGGCGATCCGGAGGGCTGGCATGTCTGGCAGGCCTATACATGGAAGGACGGCAAGATCTACAATCTCTATCCAGAGGGCGACCCAAGCGGCGAGATGTGGGTGACCGAGGACAGGCTGCTCTACCTCGATATCGCGACGATGACCTGGAGCTACCACGCCTGGTCCGGCAAGCGCGCGCACGCGACGGACCTGTGGTTCAAGGCTGCCTATACGCAGGACCTTGAGACGCACACAATCCGCTTCTACCGCGACGAGCGCGATGAAGACGGTGTTCCCATCTGGCACGAGGTCCGCACGGACGTCGAGAATGTCATCGCGATGATGCCGACGACGCGGATGCTCGAACTCGACTGGCAGCGGCTCTCAGACCTGTCTGTCCCGGCTGACCATGAACACGATTTTGAGACGGGGCCGACCCGCTTCTACCGCGGCGAAGACGATACGACCTGACAAGATTCTGCCACGCGAACTTCTGGCAGGTTCTTGTCGGACTTTCCTATCCTCACTTCGCCTCAACTGCATCACACAAAAAAGACACATGAAGCAATCGCAATTGCAGCATGTGTCTTTTCGTCTCGCTAAAAAAAGAGCTCCTTCAGCAGGAGCTCTCACCCCAGACGGGGTGGCGTGTGGGCTTGAGGCTCCGCACGCAGATGAGGCGCAGGGCTTCGCGCATGTCGACATCTTCGCGCAGGCCCTCTGCTTCGTAGACGCAGAGGGGGTCTTTGACGCCGAGCTCGCTGCCCGGCATGTAGACGTATTCGTTATTCTCGGGGTCGCCGTAGATGACGCCGACCCGGAGTTTTGATTCGGCAAGGACCATAGCTCTCCTCCTCAGAACATATCGCGGTGCCAGAGCACATAGGCGCTGACGATGCTGATGCTGAAGGCGATGCACATGACGTAGAGGAAGCCATGCGCGTTGTCGGCGAACGGCACGGGCACGTTCATGCCGAAGAAACTCGAGACGACCGTCGGGATGGCCAGGATGATCGTCATCGCGGCCAAGAATTTCATGACGAGGTTCTGGTTGTTCGAGATGATCGACGAGAACGTATCGGCGAGGCGCGCGAGGATCTTGCTGTACATCTCGACCATTTCCTTCGCCTGCTTGTTCTCGATGATGACGTCCTCCAGGAGGTCCTCATCCTCTTCGTACGCCTTGAGGATGGGCGTCAGGCTCGTGTTGTTGCGCATGCGCAGCAGCTTGTCGAGCACAGCGCCGTTCGAGCGGATGGCCGCGTTGAAGTACGTCAGGCCCTTCTGCAGCTCGAGGAGGCGCAGGATCTCGCTATTCTTCATGTCGTGGCGCAACTGGTCCTCGATCTCCTCCGAGAGCTTCGAGATCTGGCGCAGGTAGCGCAGGAAGTACGTCGCCGACTTGTAGAGGATCTGGAACAAGAAGCGCGTCTTCTTGTAGGTGCGGAACAGGCGCGACGTGCGCTCGTTGAACTCTGTGATGACCGGCGTCTCTTCGAGGCAGACGGTGATGATGAACTCATCCGTCACGATGATGGCCAGCGGCAGAGCGTCGTAGCTGTCCTCGCCGCGGAAAACCGGCACATTCGTCAGTACCATGACTGAGTTCTCCTCGACGTCCGTATGCGAGCGCTCTTCATCATCGAGTGCGGAGCGCAGGAAGTCGGGGTCAACCTCGGTGAGGTTGCTGACGACCTTGAGCTCGTACGGCGTCGGGTCGACGATGTTGATCCAGGCTCCTTTCTCGAGTGTCTTGAGCGTCAGCTCCTGGAGAGGACCGCTCTCCAGGGATTTGTAGATCTGCAGCATGGATAGAATCTCCTTTCTCGGGGAGGCTCCTGCCTGCTGCTCTTACCGGCGGGCCATGGAGACCACTCCCCCACTCGTATACCTTCGTTTGGGATCTATCGCACTAGGGTGATCGTCCATGATCTCACCAGCCTTTCTTCTCTGTCACAATTCACAAGAAAAATGCAGCTGCCGTGCGTGCTGGCAGCTTTTCCGCATTTCATTATATTACCAACGCCGCGATCTTGTCCAGCATCCCCTTGTAAAAAATGTGTTAAGTCACACCTGGAAGGATTTCGCGCGGAAAAAGCGAATCCATCCAATAAAGGAGTGATGCAAAATGGAATACAAGAATATCGACAGCCAGCACATCCTCGTGCGTCTCGACCCGAACGACGAGATTGTCACCTCGCTGATGCAGGTCGCCAAGGAAGAGCATATTGCGCTCGCCATGGTCCAGGGACTAGGCGCGGTCAAGAAAGTCGTCATGGGCGTCTACAACGTACCTGAGCAGCACTACAAGGCCAATACGCTCGAGGGCGCCTTCGAGATGCTCTCGCTGACGGGCACGATCGACACGATGGCGGGCAAGCCCTACAGCCACTTCCACATCGCCGTCGGCGACGAGCAGGGCGCGGCACACGGTGGCCACCTCAACGAGGCCATCATCAGCGCGACGGCCGAGATTGTCATCACGAAGCTCGCGGGCAGCGTCGACCGCCGCAAGAGCGAGGAGACAGGATTGAACATCTGGCAGTTCTGAGATGCTTCCCACCGCAGCTACAAGAAAGGAATCCCCCATGGACATGACAAACCATACGAATCTCAAATTTGCCATCTTCGGCGTCGGCGGCACGGGCGGCGTCATCGGCGGCTACCTCGCGAACGCCGGCAATGATGTGACCTTCCTCGCGCGCGGCGCACACCTCGCCGCCATGCAGGAAAAAGGGCTGACGATCCACACGAATCACCGCGGCGATATCTGCATCCCGAAGGTCAAGGCGCTCAATGCCGCCGACTACCACGAGACGCCCGATGTGCTCTTCGTCTGCGTCAAGTACTACAGCCTCGAGACGGCCATCGCGCTCGCGCGCCGCGTCGCCGGCCCCGACACGCTCATCATCCCGATTCTCAACGTCTTCGGCACAGGCGCCGTCATGCAGGAGAAACTCGCTGGCCTCACCGTGCTCGACGGCTGCATCTACGTCTTCGCCAAGCGCGGCGGCCCCGGCATTATCGAGCAGCCGCAGGAGATCCTGCGCGTCTTCTACGGCTTCCGTCCCGGAGAGGACCGCCGCCTCGCCGCCAAGGCCGAAGCGCTCGAGAAAATCATGCGCGCGGCCGACATCCACGCGCACTTCACGGATGACATCCAGCGCGACGCCCTGACGAAGTTCTCCTTCGTCTCGCCGATGGGCGCAGCGGGTCTCTACTTCGATGTCACGAGCGAAGCGTTCCAGGTGCCCGGCGAGGTCCGCGAGACCTTCATCGGACTCATCAAGGAAGTCGAAGCGCTCGGCCACGCGATGGGCATCACATTCGACCGCGACCTCGTCGCGACCGACCTGCGGCTCATGGACGCCTTCGCGCCGGGGCTCACGACCTCCATGCAGCGCGACGTCGCCAGCGGCGGTCCGTCTGAATTTGCAGGACTCGTCTCCCGCATCGTCACGCTCGGCCAGAAGTACCACGTGCCCGTTCCGCTCTACACTAAGATCGATACATGGGGCAAGGCACACGGCCTCGCCTGAAACAAACAGCCTGCATCGCACGATGCAGGCTGTTTTTATACCTCCTGATACTCAGATGAGGACCTTCCGCGCCGTGATGTGGCGCCGGTAGAACAGGTAGATGAAGACGAGCAGTATGACCGTAGCGGCCCAGCTCAGCGGATAGGAGATCATGATGGTCGCGAACGTCGGCTCGGCCACAAAGGCTGTGTAGATCCAGGTGATGCGCACGCCGCAGACGGTCACGAGCATCAGGAGTGCCGGCGGCAGCGAATGGCCGTAGCCGCGCATCGCGCCCGAGAGGATCTCGATGAAGACGCAGAGGAAGTAGAAGCCGATGATGTAGTAGATGCGGATGCGGCCGACGTCGATGACGGCCGGATTGTCGTTGAAGAGCGCGAGCAAGGGGTCTGCGAAGATGCAGGCCAGCGCAGAGAGCACGACGGTCACAACCATCGTCACAAGCAGGCCGAGCTGCGTCACGCGGCGGCAGCGCGGCAGATTGCCCGCGCCGTAATTCTGACTGACGAACGTCGTGACGGCCTGTCCGAAGGCGATGAGCAGGACGTAGATGTTGATCTCAATCGTGAATGCTGCCGTCGATGCGGCCATGACGACCGCCCCGAGGCTGTTGATGGCCGCCTGGATGACGAGATTCGAGAGCGAGAATACCATGCCCTGGATGCCGGCCGGCAGGCCGATGCGCAGGATCTCCTTGGCGTAGCTGCGCTCGAGCCGGATGGCGCCGGGCTCCAGCCGGATGATGCCGTGCTCGTGGCAGAGGCCGCGGTAGAGGATCCAGGCACTCAGGTAATTCGACAGCGCCGTGGTCGCCGCGACGCCGGCCACGCCCCAGTCAAAGACGAGCACGGCCAGGAGGTCCAGCACGACGTTGAGGCCGCTCGCCGCCGCCAGCGCCTGCAGTGGCATCCAAGTGTTGCCGCGGCTCCGGTAGATGGCGGATTCGAAGTTGTAGAGGCCGATGGCCGGCATGCCGAGGAAGTAGATGCGCAGGTACGTTTCCGCCAGCGGCATCACGGAGGTTGGGACCGATAGGGCCTCGAGCATCGGCCGGGCCATGAGCTCGCCGATGACGGCCACCAGCACGCCGAAAATCAGTGCCAGCAGGAAGGACGTGTGCACCGCCCGGATGGTCTCCTTGAGATCGTGCGCCCCGATGAAGCGCGCGATGACGACATTGGCGCCAAGCGAGACGCCCATGAACAGGTTGACGAGCAGGCCGATGATCGGCGAATTGTTGCCGACGGCCGCCAGTGCTTCCGTGCTGACGAACTGGCCGAGCACCAGGACATCGGCCGTGTTGAAGAGCTGCTGCAGGACGCCGGTCATGGCCAGTGGCAGCGCAAACAAGATCATCGGCCCGATGATGGGTCCGTGCAGCATGTCGATTTGCAGATGTTTCCCAAAATGCATTGCTTGACTCCTTTCTGACAGGATTCTACTATTATAGTATATCAGCATCACAAGCCGTACTACCAAAAAGTTAAGAGTCAAATCAACAAACGCTCAAAGGAGGTTTCTCATTGATTGCACGACCATCGCCCCAAAGAACCCTGTCCTTACTGTTCTTACTGCTCACCTGCTTCTGTGCCCTGCCACTGCTCGCCGCACCGGCAGCAGAAGCTGCCATCCCCACAGAGCCGGCGTGGCGGCTCGATGACGACCGCGCGGCCCCGCCCATCCACTTCCGCAGGGACGAGTCGCTGCGGATGGCGGGCGGCGGGCAGCCTTCAAAGACTGCGCTGGTGCATCTCCATGAACAGCTCGGCCTGCCTGACGATACGCCCCTCTGGGTCATCGACCTGCGGCAGGAGTCGCATGGCTACCTCAATGAAGATGCCGTGAGCTGGCATGGGGTGGCCAATGCGGCCAATCGAGGCATGTCCGCCGCCGCTGTCGAGCAGGATGAGCGGCAGCGGCTTGCAGATGCAGTGGGCACGAACGTGCGGGCCGTGCCGATGGGCCACTACGATGAAGCCCATATCCCCTACACATTTGCCGAGTCCGTCACGGGCTTTGCCACCGAGCGCCATGTCGCGCGCAAGAGCGGCCTCGGCTACGTGCGCATCGCCGCGACGGACATGCGCTGGCCCGAGCCGCAAGCCATCGACGACTTCGTCAATTTCTACCGCAGCCTGCCAAAAGAGCACGGCTGGCTCTACTTCCACTGCCAGGCTGGTCAGGGCCGCACGACGACCTTTATGGTGCTCTACGAGATCTTGGAGCGCCCCGACCGCACGGCAGACGAAGCCATCGCGCATCAGCGGGCCCTCGGCGGCGCCGACCTCAGCAGCGGCGCGCGCTACGAGGGCATCTGCCGCTTCGCCCAATACGTGCGCGAGAACCGCGCGACCGACTTCGCGCAGCGCTGGAGCGACTGGCTCAGCGCTCAGCAGTCTCAGGCGATCCAGCAGCCTGCTGCCTGAGTGCCTTGCGCTTCGCGCGGCGCTCCTTGAAGAAGCGCTTCATGATGCCGGCGCACTCTTCCTGCAGGACGCCGGCGGTCATCTCGGGGCGGTGGTTGAGCGCGGGGCAACCCGGGATGTTGAAGACGGACTCGCAGGCGCCGGCCCTCGCGTCGGTGCTGCCGTAGACGACGCGGTCGACACGGCTCATGACGATGGCACCGGCGCACATCGGGCACGGCTCGATCGTCACGTAGAGCGTGAGGCCCGAGAGGCGCCAGCGGCCCTCTTTCGCGCAGGCCTCGCGTATCGCGATCATCTCGGCATGCGCCGTCGCATCGTGCCAGACCTCGCGCATGTTGTGGCCGCGCGCGACGACCTCCCCCTCGCGGTCGACGAGCACCGCGCCGATCGGCACCTCCTCGAGGTCATAGGCCTTCTGCGCCTCCTCGAGCGCAAGCCTCATGTAGTAGGCATCCTCCTGCATTAAATATCCTCCTGTCTAGTACGGTCATTCCATTCTCGATACGAATATCATAGCCCAGTCCCGCTACCATCGTCAACCGGACAGAAAAAAGCTCCTGCCGAAGCAGGAGCTTTTCTTATGCGTTTGCGATTTGCAAGAGGCAATTATTTGAGGGCATCGCCGAGTTTTGCGTTCGTGTTGCGAGCAGCCTGGACGCTTTCCTCGAACTTTGCTTTCTCCTCGCCATCGAGCTTGATCTCGACGATCTTCTCGAGGCCGTTCTTGCCGAGGATGCACGGTACGCCGATGCAGAGGTCCTTCTCGCCATACTCGCCTTCGAGGTAGACGCAGCACGGGATGAGCTTCTTGGCATCGAGAGCGATGGCTTCAACCATCGTTGCAGCTGCAGCGCCCGGTGCAATCCAAGCGGACGTGCCGAGGAGCTTCGTCAGCGTAGCGCCGCCGACCTTCGTGTTGGCAACGACGTCGTCGAGAGCTTCCTTGCTCAGCAGCTGCGTTACAGGGATGCCGCGCAGCGTTGCATAGCTGACGAGCGGAACCATCGTCTTGTCGCTATGGCCGCCGATGACCATGCCATCAACGTCAGCCGGCGTAGCCGGATAGCCAGCCTTCGTCAGAGCCTGTGCGAGGAAATAACGGAAACGGCTGCTGTCGAGCATGCCGCCCTGGCCGAGGATGCGGTTGCGCGGGAGCTTCGTGTCTTTGAGCGTCAGGAACGTCATAGCGTCCATCGGGTTGGAGATGATGATGAAGTAAGCATTCGGGGAATACTTGAGGGCCTGGTCAACAACGCTCTTGACAATCTTTGCGTTGACGCCGATGAGGTCCTCGCGGCTCATGCCCGGTTTGCGCGGCATACCGGACGTGACAACGACAACATCAGAACCAGCCGTCGGAGCATAGCCTTCCGGATCGTTCGGCAGAGCCGTAACGCCCGTTACCGTCGTGTCGAAGTTCAGCATATGAGCCGTCTGCATGATATCCATGGCCTTGCCCTGCGGAACACCTTCCTTGATATCGACGAGGACGACCTCGCTGCAGAACTTCTTCGTGGCAAGAACGTTTGCAACCGTTGCACCAACATTACCTGCACCAACAACTGTTACCTTCATAATAAATTGCCTCCTTATAGTTTGAAAGCGACATTCTGCGCAACTTGTCAGAATCCGCTTTCGGAATGCCAACAAAGTATGCATCAGACTTATGATTCATTACGTGTAAATTATAGCAAAGTAACCTCAAAAAATCAATGGATTCTGTGTACATTTTATTGCATCATTAGCATAATTTATTCATGCCATGCAATTTCATCTGGAAATGGATGGCCCGATGTCACGATGCCCAGTGTGATACGATGCCGCAGAATCTGGCAGGATACATGAAAAAGAGGAACCCAATGGCTCCCCTTCCCTATTGCTATGCGCTTGTCAGGCTTGTTCCTCGAACATGTCCTTGCCTACGCCGCAGAGCGGGCAGACGAAATCATCCGGCAGGTCCGCGAACGGAACGCCCGGTGCGAGATCGTAATCGGGATCACCTTTTGCCTCATCATAGATCCAGCCACAGACCGTGCAAACCCAAACTTTCATCAGAAAAGCCTCCTTTGACTCTTGATATCCTAAAAAATATCTTACACTAAATACTTCTTCGGCTCTTTAATTCGCGGTCGCCCCTGCATTCTCCTGCTGCTCCTTGCGAAATTTTTTGCAGGTAAGAATGATTTTCGTATAGACTTCATATGGGATGGCCATGTTGCCTGCAATGCCGTGGCCCATCTCGATCTGCGGGCGGTTGCTGCCGTGGAAGTCCGTGCCGCCCGTCACGAGCAGGCCGTACTTCTCAATCATATGGGCGGCAAAGGCGCTGTCCTCTGCCGTGTAGTTCGGGTACCAGCGCTCCATGCCGTCGAGCCCCAATGCGTGCAGGCGCGCGATGGCCTCTTCCTGTTCGGCGCGCGAGAGCCCCTTGAGCCCGATGTTCTTGTGGAAGTGCGCGAGCGAGGTCACGCCGCCCGCCGCGTGGATGGCGGGCAGGGCTTCTTCTGCGGGCATGTTCTGGTCGAGGCCGAGCTCGCGCACGGCCGGGTCAAGGTAGTTGTCCCAGAGCGGCTGCGCCCTGTCGTAGAGGTGCAGCGAGACGAGGTAGCGCATGATGGCGTAGCGGTCGAGCTTGCCGAACGCGAACGGCTGGACCTTCTCGAGCGAGATGTCGATGCCCTTCGCGCGCACGTAGTCGATGATCTCCGGGATTTTCCCTTCCTTGACGCTGCGGATCCTTTCGTAAAGCTTCTGGAAGGCGGGGTGCTCCGCATCGAAGCCGAGGCAGACGATGTGGAGCTTGCGGCCCATGAAGTCGGCCGTGAGCTCCATGCCATTGATGAAGTCGATTCCCTGCTCCTTGGCCGCAGCGGCGGCCTCCTCGTTGCCTGCGATATTGTCGTGGTCTGTCAGTGCGAAGGCCGAGAGCCCCACTTCCCTGGCGTGGCGCGCGAGGTCATGCGGTGTATAGCTGCCGTCCGAGACGAGCGAATGGACGTGCAGGTCAATGATGTTCATATATCGGTTTCCTTTCTAGTTCCTCTATCTTCTTCATCTGCGTGATAGCGCGTAAGGTCGCGCTGAGCCTCAAAGAAGTGGTAGACGGCTTCGGCGGCGGGCCGGTTCATGCCCGGTGCCTGCTGCAGCTCCTCGACGCTCGCCTCGCGGATGCGGGCGATCGTGCCGAAGTGGCTGCGCAGCGCCTGGCGCCGCTTCGGCCCGATGCCGACGATGTGGTCGAGAACGGAGACGAGGTTGCGCTTGCCGCGCAGCTTGCGGTGGTAGGTGATGGCGAAGCGGTGCGCCTCGTCGCGGATGCGCTCGATGAGGTAGAGCGCCTGGCTGTGGCGCGGCAGGACGACCGGCTCGCTCTCGCCCTCCTTGAAGACGAGCTCGAACTGCTTGGCGAGGCCGACGACGGGCACATCCTTGTGCCCGCCCGCCCCGCGGATGATCTCGAGCGCCGACGAGAGCTGCCCCTTGCCGCCGTCGATAACGATGAGGTTGGGCAGTTCTTCCTCGGGCAGTCCGACATAGCGGCGCGTCGTGACCTCGCGCATCGAGAGGAAGTCGTCGGGCTTGCCCTCCGTGCTCTGGATCTTGAAGCGCCGGTAGTCCGACTTCTTGGGCAGGCCGCCCTCGAAGACGACCATCGAGGCGACCGTCTCCGAGCCCTGGATATGCGAGATATCGAAGCACTCCATGCGGTAAGGCATCTTCTTGAGGCCGAGGTAGTGGCCGAGCTCGCGCACGGCGCCCATCGTCTTCTCGTCGGCCTGCTTGATGCGCGCGGCCTCGTCGGCGAGGTATTTTGCCGCATTGCTCTCGGCCATCGCGACGATGTCGCGCTTCGTGCCGCGCTGCGGCAAGAGGAGCTGCACCTTCGTGCCCTGCTTCTTCTCGGTCAGCCAGCTCTCAAGCAGTGCCTGCTCCGCTTCGGCGATGGCCATCGGCAGCAGGATCTCGCGCGGCACGAAGGCGGCGCGGTGATAGTACTGCGAGAGGAAGGCGGCGAGGATGTCGGCGTCGCTCTCCTCCTCGCTGCCCTGCAAGAGGAAGTGCTCGCGACCGATCATCTTGCCCGCGCGGATGAAGAAGACCTGCACGCAGACGCCGATCTCCGAGCGCGCGAGGCCGATGGCGTCCTGGTCGCCCGCGCCCGTGACGATGTTCTGCTTCTCCGCGATCTTCTGGACGGCGCGCAGCTGATCCCGGAGGCGCGCCGCCGTTTCGAAGTGGAAGGCTTCGGCCGCCTGCTCCATGCGGACTTTGAGCTCGCGCTCGACGTCCGCCGTGCGCCCCTCGAGGAAGAGCAGCACGGCGCGGATCATCGCCGCGTAGTCTTCCTCGGTGACCTTGCCGACGCACGGTGCGAGGCAGCGCTTGATGTGATACTCGAGGCACGGCCGCTCCTGCAGGTGGCGGCAGGTGCGCAGCGGGAAGAGCTTGCGCAGGAGCTTGAGGCTCTGGTGCACGGCCGTGACGTCCGTGTAGGGGCCGAAGTAGCGCGCGCCGTCCTTCGTCACGCGGTGCGTCAAAAAGACGCGCGGGTACTCCTCCTGCACCGTGACCTTGACGTAGGGATAGCTCTTGTCGTCCTTGAGGCTGATGTTATAATGCGGGCGGTGCTTCTTGATGAGGTTGCACTCGAGGATCAGCGCCTCGACCTCGGAGTGCGTCATGATAATCTCGAAGTCCGCGATATGTGAGACCATCGCCTTGACCTTCGGCGAATGGTTCTTGTTGTGCTGGAAGTACTGCCGCACGCGGTTCTTGAGGACGACCGCCTTGCCGACGTAGATGATGCGCCCATTGGCATCCTTCATGATGTAGACGCCGGGGCTGTCCGGCAGCAGCTTGAGTTTCTCCGCGACGATGTCCGTCAATCGCTCACGACCTTTCTGTTGAATTTCATTCCATTATACCGCAAATCCTCATGCAAATCACTAAGGTTTCCATTGGATTCCGCGAGGGGATGGCCAGAGGCATTGCATTTCCACGGGGCATGTGATAAAATCAAGGCAGATTTAGAATTAGCAGCTGGTTATAATATCTGCTATCGTAATACTGTGATACAGGAGGGATTCCCCTATGTTCAAACGCGTTCTGATCGCCAATCGCGGCGAGATTGCGGTGCGCATCATCCGCGCCTGCGAAGAGCTCGACATCGAGACCGTTGCCATCTTCTCGGAAGCAGACGAGAATGCACTTCACGTCCAGCTGGCCGACCACGCCGTCTGCGTCGGCAGCGCCGATGCCACGGACAGCTACCTCAATAAAGACTCGATCCTGCGCGCAGCGCTCGAGACGGGCGCCGATGCCATCCATCCAGGCTACGGCTTCCTCTCGGAGGATGCGGACTTCGCGGAGCAGGTCACCGCGCACGGCATCACCTGGATTGGCCCGATGCCGGAGACGATCCGCCTCGTCGGCGACAAGGATGTCGCCCGCGCCTCGATGCAGCCGTCCGGCATCCCGATGGCCAAGGGCAGCGAGCCGCTCAAGAACAACAAAGAAGCCATCAAGATGGCCAAGGAAGTCGGCTACCCCGTCATCCTCAAGCCGGTCTCGGGCGGCGGCGGCAAGGGCATGTACGTAGCCCACAACGAGGATGACCTCAAGAACATCCTCGACGCACTCGTCGACCTCAAGAAGACGAACTACTACTTCGAGCACTACATCGAGCGTTCGCGCCACATCGAAGTCCAGATCGTCGCCGACAACTACGGCGAGGTCATCCACCTCGGCGAGCGCGAGTGCTCCATCCAGCGCCGCAACCAGAAGCTCCTCGAGGAGTCCCCGTCGATCGCGCTGACGCATGAGATGCGCAAGCAGGTCGGCACGCTGGCCGTCAAGGCCGCCAAGAGCGTCCACTACTCCAACGTCGGCACGGTCGAGTTCCTCTTGGACCTCAAGGACAACCAGTTCTACTTCATGGAGATCAACCCGCGCATCCAGGTCGAGCACGGCGTCACGGAAGAAGTCACGGGCATCGACATCGTGCGCACGCAGATCCGCATCGCTGCCGGCGAGCCGCTCGACATCACGCAGGCTGACGTCCACTTCCAGGGCCATGCCATCGAGTGCCGCATCAACGCCGAGGACCCGGACAACAACTTCATGCCGTCGCCGGGCCAGATCACGTTCCTGCACGAACCGAGCGGCCCGCGCGTCCGCTTTGATTCGGGCGTGACGGCCGGTCTCTCGATCGAGCCGTACTACGATTCGATGATCGCGAAGCTCATCGTCCACGGCCGCACGCGCGGCGACGCCATCAAGATCATGCAGCGCGCCCTCAAGGAGTTCCGCATCGACGGCGTCAAGACGACGATCTCGCTGCACCAGAAGATCCTCAGCGACAGCTATTTCCGCACGGGCAACATCGACACGCAGTTCATCAAGAAGCGCATCGCCACGTACGAGGCGCAGAAGGAGAACGGCAAGAACTACTTTGCCTGATTCATATCCCATAAAAAAGAGAGCCCCGAATGGGGCTCTTTTTTTATGGGGTCATGGCTCAAAGGACCGACATAAGCGCCTCTGCCTTGGCCTGCCAATCTTCGGGGCAGGCGGCGCTGCCCTGGCACGACTCGGGGCGTCCGCCGCCGCGGCCGCCGAAGGCCTCGTTGACCGTGCGGATGACCTGCTGGCAACTGAGCTCTGCCCCGTCTGTTGCGAGGAACATGTAGTTGAGGCGCTCGCCGTTGCGGTAGAAGATGGCCGAGAACGACTCCGGGATCTCGCCGAGGCGCTTGGCAAGGGCCTTGGCCTCCTTCGGCATCATGTCTGGCTCGAGGAAGACGAATTTCTTGTGGCCCGCCTTTGTCGCGGTCGGATGCGCCTGCATCTCCGCGATGCGGTACTCGAGGAGCTTGCCCGTGCACTCCGTCAGGCGCTCAGAGAGCTCCTTCTTCTCCTGCTGCAGGCGCGCAACGCCATCCGGCAGCTCCGTCTCCTTGATGGACAGGAGGTTCGAGGCATCGAGGGCCGCGAGCATGTACTGCTCGACGCGCTCGAGCGCCTCGCGTCCACAGAGGAAGCTGACGCGCGAGCCCTCCTTGTGCTTCTCGACCTTGAAGATCTTGACGAGTCCGACCATGCCGCTCGAGGTCGGATGCGTGCCGCAGCAGGTGCAGGAGTCGCTGCCCTCTACCGAGACGATGCGCAGGATACCCGTGAGCTTGTCATTGAACTTGCGCAGGTTCATCTTGGCCGCCTCTTCGGCCGGCACGAGCTTCGTCGTGATTGGGCGGTCCTCCTGAATCTGCCGGTTCGTGAAGCGCTCGGCCTGCAGGGCCTGCTGCCAGTCGACCTCCTTGTCGAGGTCGATGCCGACCATGTCCGCGCTCATGTGGAAGCCCACATTGTGCGCGCCGAAGAGCTTGTAGAAGGCATATGAGAGCATGTGCTCGCCGCAGTGCTGCTGCATGTGGTCGAAGCGGACCTGCCAGTCAAGCTTTGCCTGCACCTTCGTGCCAGGCTCCAAGGGCTCCTTCGTCTCGTGGAAGATCTCGCCCGCCTTCTCGTGGACATGCGTGACGGCGAGCACCTTGCCCGCCGCCGTCAGCGTGCCCGTATCGCTGAGCTGGCCGCCGCCTTCTGAGAAGAACACCGTCTGGTCGAGCACGACGGCGAAGCCCCCGTGATACGGTTCCGTGCGCACGACCTCTGCCTCACATTCCTTCTGCATGACATCTTCGTCGAATAAACGCCTTGTCTCCACTTTGCCTCTTCCTTTCTATTCTTCAATGCGATACAAGCCTGCATCAGATGTGCATCAGCTTATTCATGGACTCCTGCGCGCCGAGCAGCAGGATGGAATCGTCCGCCTGCAGGACGGTCTTCGGCGTGATCTCCACGTCGAGGCTGCCCTCGTGCCGGACGCCGAGGACGTTGACGTGGTAGACGCGGCGGATGGCGAGCTCGCCGACCGTGTGGCCTGCCCACGCCTCTGGCATGGCGATTTCATAGATGGCGTAGTTCTTGCTGAGCTCGAAGTAGTCGAGCAGATGGTCCGAGCCACAGCGGGTGGCCGTCCAGAGGGCCAGCTGCTTCTCGGGGTAGACGACCTCGTCGGCGCCGTTGCGCAAGAGGAACTTCTCGTGGATGCTGCTCGAGGCGCGCGCGACGATGTACTTCGCGCCGAGCTCGCGCAGGCGCAGCGTCGTCTCGAGCGAGCTCTGGAAGTCGTCGCCGATCGCGACGATGCAGGCATCGAAGTTGCGCACGCCGAGTGACTCGAGGAAGTGCCCGTCCGTGCTGTCCGCGATCAGGGCGCTGTTCGTGTAGGGCAGCACCTCGTTGACGAGTTCCTCATTCTTGTCCACCGCCATGATCTCGTGATGCATCGCGTGGAGCTTGCGCGCGACATGGCGGCCGTAGCGTCCGAGGCCAATCAATAATATGGATTTCATCTTTGTTACCTCATTGTATCAGTAAAGGGATTATCCTGCCATCAGCCGACGGTCAGCTTGCCCTCCGGCAGGCGGCACGGCACGGCTTTCTGGCGCTTGTGCAGCGCGTAGATCATCGTCAGCGCGCCGACGCGGCCGAAGTACATCAGGAGCATCAGCATCACCTGTGAGACGGGCGACAGCTTCTCCGTCAGGCCGATTGACAGTCCGACTGTACCGAGCGCCGACGAGACCTCGACCATCGCGTCGATCATCTCCGCGTGGTCGACAAAACCTATCGCGATGCTCACGCCGAAGAACAGGAGCGCGTACATCACGAAGATGGCTAGCGCCTGGCGCACTGTCTCCAGCGGGATGCGGCGCGACTGGCACTCGACGTCGCCGCGCATGCGCAGGACGGAGACCATCGCCATGAGCAGCGCAAAGGCCGTCGTCGTCTTGATGCCGCCGGCCGTCGATCCCGGCGCGCCGCCCGTCATCATCAAGAGGACCATGATGCAGCGGCTCCCCTCGCTCAAATCTTCGATGTCCATCGTGTTGAATCCTGCCGTGCGCGTCGTGACCGACTGGAAGAGCGCCTGCCAGCCGCTGATCGGCTCCTGCGTGAAGAAGACGAGCGCCGGCACGGCGACGAGGACGACCGTCATCATGAGGATGATGCGCGTCTGGAACGTCAGCCGGCGCCAGTGCAGCCGATTGACCGAGAGGTCCGCCCAGGTCAAGAAGCCAAGGCCGCCGGCCATGATGAGCCCCATGATCGTCAGGTTGACGAGCGGGTCGCCGGCATAGGCCATCAGCGAACCGCCGCGCGGCCCCATGAGGTCAAAGCCGGCATTGCAGAAGGCCGAGATAGAGTGAAAGACCGCCATCCAGCCGCCCTGCAGCCAGCCGTAGTCGCGCGCGAAGACGGGCAGCAGCAGGCAGGCGCCCAAGAGCTCTGTGCCGGCCGTGAACTTCAGGACGAAGCGCAGCATGCGCACGATGCCACCGATCTGCTGGGCTGAGATGGCGTCCTGCATCGTGCTGCGCTGCATGAGGCCGACGTGCTGGCCCATGCCGACCGTGATGGCGACAGCCATCGTCACGACGCCGAGGCCGCCGACCTGGATGAGCATGAGGATGACGAGCTGCCCGAAGTGCGACCAGTACGAAGCCGTGTCGACGACCGTCAGGCCCGTCACGCACGAAGCCGAGACGGCCGTGAAGCAGGCGGGCAGCAGTGCGGCCCCCTGCCCGTCCTGCGTCGCCCATGGCGTCATCAGCAGAAGCGTGCCGGAGCCGATGAGCAGGGCAAAGCTCAGCACGATGATCTGGAACGACGAGAGCCGCCGCAGCAGGGAAAAGATATTCATGAAAACCTCCGCAAATAAAAACAGGCAGCATCAAAGATGCTGCCTGTCGTCTTTGGCTGGTGCGGATGAAGGGGCTCGAACCCATACGCCTTGCGGCACTGGATCCTAAATCCAGCGCGTCTGCCAGTTCCGCCACATCCGCTCAAATCAACGCAGATAATTATACCATATCCTTAAATTCGCTGTCAATTTCTAAGGATTGCTCAGAACCAGGAAAGCGGACCCTCGAAGAGTCCGACGAGCCAGGAGCCGATGCTGAACCCCTCGGGCACAGCCTCGGCCACCATATCGACGCGGCCAATCTCCTCGCCGTCATAGGTGAGGATGGCCGAGCCGACTTTTGTGCCGGCCGTCAGCGGCGCATCGATGACCTTCGGCACGTCGTAGTTGACCTTGACATGGCTCGCCTCTTCGCCCGGCAGCAGTGGGTACTCGATGTCGGTCGCCGGGCGCACGACGGTGCGCGCCTGCGTGCCGCCCTTGACCCAGACGTGGCGCGAGGCCTCTTTTGCCGTCGGCCCCTTGGCGAGCGTCACATTCGCAAAGCCGTAGTCGAGGATCGCGCGCATCTCGGGGAAGCGCGCGTCTTCGCTCGGCGCTTTCATCAGCACGGCGATGAGGTGCACGCCCTGGCGCTCGGCCGAGGCCGCGAGGCAGCCGCCCGCCGCGCTCGTCCAGCCCGTCTTGATGCCCGTGATGCCCTCGTAGTGGCCGAGCAGCTCATTCGTGTTCTCCGCTAAGAGCGTCTTGCCCGCTGGCGCGATCCACGTGACGCGGCGCTCCTTCTGGCGCACGAAGTCCCGGAAGACGGGGTTCTTCATCGCGTACTGCGCGAGCCGCGCCATGTCGTGCGGCGTCGAGTAGTGATTGGGGTCTGTCAGGCCGTTCGGATTGGCGAAGTGCGTGTTCACCATGCCGAGTTCCTGTGCCTTCTCGTTCATGCGCTCCGCGAAGACGGCCGCGCTGCCGTCGATGTGCTCCGCTATGGCGACGGCTGCGCCGTTGTCGGAGACCATCATCATGCCGCGCATGAGCTCCTCCGACGTCAGGACGTCGCCGCGCGCGATGTGCAGCGGCAGGTCCTCCGTGCTGGCCGCTGCCTGCGAGATTGTGATCTTCGCGTCGGGCGGCAGGAGCTGGATGCCCAAGAGGCACGTCATCATCTTCGTCATGCTGGCCGGATAGTGGCGCTCCTCGCCGTTCTTCGACCAGAGCACGCGCCCCGTGTCGGCGTCGATGAGGATGGCCGCCTCTGCCTGGATGTCAGGCTCTGCTGTTGCAGCTCGCACCGACGTCATCGACGACAGCGACAGGCAGACAGCTAGCAGCATGGTGCCGACTCCCATCCGGCCCAGTTTACGGATATACCGCAGGATTCCCAAAGAATCACCCTTTCCTTCCATGATTACCCATAATTACTCATTACCGATTGCTTTGATGATTACGGTCTCATTATAGCACGGATAACGGACAGATGGAACGGACAGCAGTCATCTGCCTCACGACTCGCGCGGCATGGCGAGGCGCAGTGCGTCGCCGATGGTCTCGGCGCCGTAGAGCGTGATGCCCTCGACGCTGCCCTTGAGCTGGCGGTAGTTCTTCATCGGCAGCACGACGTGGCGGAAGCCGAGGCGCTTCGCCTCGTGGATGCGCAGGTCGGCCTGGCTCACGGCGCGCACTTCGCCCGATAGTCCGACTTCGCCGAAGACGATGGTCTTGGGGCGCAAGAGCCTGTTCGCAAAGCTCGAGGCCATCGCGACGCAGATGCCGAGGTCCGCCGCCGGCTCGTCGATGCGGATGCCGCCCGCCACCTTGACGTAGACGTCGCAGGCGCCGACCGACAGGTGGACGCGCTTCTCGAGCACGGCCAAGAGCAGCTGGATGCGCTTGATGTCGACGGAATCGGCCGTGCGGCGCGGCGGCACGTAGGGCGTCGGCGCGACAAGCGCCTGCAGCTCGACGAGCAGCGGCCGCGTGCCCTCGACTGTCGGGATGATGACGGTGCCCGTGTCCTGCTCACGGTCCGACAGGAAGAGCTTCGAGGCGTCGGGCACGTCGACGAGGCCGACGTCGCGCATCTCGAAGAGGCCGAGCTCATTCGTGCTGCCGAAGCGGTTCTTGACAGCGCGCAAGACGCGGTACTCGGCGTTGCGCTCGCCCTCGAAGTAGAGCACGGTGTCGACGATGTGTTCGAGGACGCGCGGGCCGGCCAGCGTGCCGTCCTTCGTCACGTGACCGATGACGAAGGCGGCGATGCCGTTCGTCTTGGCGATGCGCAAGAGGTCGACGGCGCACTCGCGCACCTGCGAGACGCTGCCCGGCGCACTCTGCACATCCGGCTTGAAGATGGTCTGGATGGAGTCGATGACGAGCAGCTCCGGCTTGACGTTCTCCACATGCGTCTCGATCGTTTCAAGGTTCGTCTCGCTGACGACGAGCAGGTCGTCGGCAAGCGCCTGCAGGCGGTCGGCGCGCATGCGGACCTGCCGCGTGCTCTCCTCGCCCGTCACATAGAGGACCTTCTTGCCCTGCCGCGCGACGTCGGCGCAGACGCGCAGCGTCAGGCTCGACTTGCCGACGCCCGGGTCGCCGACAATCAGGACCATCGAGCCCGGGATGATGCCGCCGCCCAAGACGCGGTCGAGCTCGCCAGAGCCCGTCAGGAAGCGCGGCATGTCCTCGAGCTTGACCTCAGCGATTGGCTGCGGCTTCTGGGCATCGGAGAGCCCGAGGCGCAGGCCGCCTCCTCTCGTCGTCGGCTCCGGCGCGACGGTCTCCTCGACGAGCGTGTTCCAAGCGCCGCAGCCCGGGCAGCGCCCCATCCACTTCGGGGTGTCGTAGCCGCATTCCTGGCAGACGTAGACGGTTTTCTTTTTCTTTGGCACGATACATCCTCCAATCTTCTCGTGTATCTCACAAAGTTCAGCGCTGCAGCAGGCGCCTGAGCAGACGTATGGTCCACCGCCCGAGCCAGGCGATGGACCATACGGCGTTCAGGATGAAGTTCTGCAGCCTCGCCCAGAGGCCTTCCGGGCGCAGTGTGTTCTTTCGCCCCATCATGCCTCCACTGGCTTCTCGGCCTTATCCTGTACGTTCTTCTCTTTACTGTCTTTGCGATCTTTCTCCGTCTCCTTGCGCACGAAGTCGAGCTTCGCGCCGTTCTTGCGCACCTGGATCGTGTCGCCGCGCTTGAAGTCGCGCGCGAGCAGGTGCTCGGCGATCTCGTCCTCGATGAGCTTCTGGATGGCGCGCTTCAGCGGGCGCGCGCCGTACTTGAAGTCCGTGCCCTTCTCGACGAGCACGTTCTTGGCCGCGGGGCTGACCTCGAGGCGGATCTCCTTCTCCGCGAGGCGCGTGCGGACGTCGCGCAAGAGGATGTCGATGATCTTCGAGAGCTCTTCGCGGCCGAGCGGATGGAAGACGATGAGCTCGTCGATGCGGTTGAGGAATTCCGGCTTGAAGATATGGCGCACTTCGCCGAGCACGCGCTTCTTGGCCGCATCCTCCGCCTCCTGCTTCTCGTCGCCGGAGCCGACGGCAAAGCCGAGAGCCGGCGCGCTCTTCTTCAGGAGGGTTGCACCGGCGTTGCTCGTCATGATGATGACGGTGTTGCGGAAGTCGACGGTGCGACCTTTGCCGTCCGTCAGGCGGCCGTCGTCGAGTACCTGCAGCAGCACGTTGAAGACGTCAGGATGCGCCTTCTCGATCTCGTCGAGCAGGATGATGGAGTACGGCTTGCGGCGCACGGCGTCCGTGAGCTGGCCGCCCTCCTCGTAGCCGACGTAGCCCGGGGGCGCGCCGACCATGCGCGAGACGGCGTACTTCTCCATGTACTCCGACATGTCGAAGCGGATGATGGCGTCCTCCGTGCCGAAAAGCGCCTCCGAGAGTGCCTTCGCAAGCTCCGTCTTGCCGACGCCCGTCGGACCGAGGAACAGGAAGGAGCCAATTGGGCGCTTCGGATCCTTGAGGCCGGCGCGCGCACGGCGGATGGCCTTGCTGACGGCCTCGACGGCCTCCTGCTGGCCGACGACGCGGCGCGTGAGGATTTTCTCCATGTGCAGCAGGCGGTCGGACTCCTTCGCCGCGATCTGGCGCACGGGCACGCCCGTCCACTGCGCGACCACGTCGGCGATATCGTCGGCCGTGACCGTGATGCGGCTCTTGCCGCGCTTCTCGAAGCGGCGCTTGGCCTCCTCGAGCTCGTCCTTGACCTTCTGCTCATCATCGCGGATGCGCGCGGCGCGCTCGTAGTCCTGCGCGGAGATTGCTGCTTCCTTCTCCACGCCGAGCTTCTCGAGGCGCGCGCGGATCTCCTGCAGTTTCTCCGGCTGGGCGACCTGCTTCATGCGGACCTTCGAGGCCGCTTCATCCATGAGGTCGATGGCCTTGTCTGGCAGGAAGCGGTCGGTGATGTAGCGGTGCGAGAGGCGCACGGCCGCCTCGATGGCCGCATCCTCGATATGGGCGCAGTGGAAGGCCTCGTACTTGCCGCGCAGCCCCATGAGAATCTTCTTGGCGTCCTCGATGCTCGGCTCCTCGACGAGGATGGTCTGGAAGCGGCGCGAGAGCGCGGCATCCTTCTCGAGGTGCTTCTTGTACTCGTCGAGCGTCGTCGCGCCGATGATCTGGATCTCGCCGCGCGACAGGGCGGGTTTCAAGATATTGGCCGCATCGAGTGCGCCCTCCGCCGCGCCCGCGCCGACGAGCGTGTGCATCTCGTCGATGAACAGGATGATCGTGCCGTCCTGGCGCACCTCGTCGATGAGCCCCTTGAGGCGCTCCTCGAACTCGCCGCGGTACTTCGCGCCGGCGACGAGCGAGGCGAGCGACAGCGAGACGACCTTCTTGTCCTGCAGCATGTACGGCACCGAACCCTCGACGATGCGCTGTGCGAGTCCCTCGGCGATGGCCGTCTTGCCGACACCCGGCTCGCCTAAGAGGATCGGGGTGTTCTTCGTGCGGCGCGCGAGAATCTGGATGACGCGCTGGATCTCTTTATCGCGCCCGATGACGGGGTCCATGCGGTCTTCCTTGGCCATGTCGTTGAGGTTGCGGCCGTACTTCTTGATGAGCTGCGGCGCTTGGCGCCCCTTCGCCTTCTCCGCGCGGCTCGGCTCGCCGTCGCCCTCCGGATGCGGGTGGTCGATGCGGTCGAGCACCTCGCCCTGCAGGGCATCGATATCGACGCCCATGCCGATGAGCAGTTCTGCCGCCGCGCCCTCCGTTTCCTCGAGCAAGGAGAGCAGGATGTGCTCCGTGCCGATGTAGTTGTGGCCGAGCGTCTGTGCCTCCTCGACCGCCCCCTCCATGACGCGCTTGGCGCGCGGCGTGTAGTAGGGATTGTCGGACGGGTACTCCGCATCGCCCGCGACCATGGCCTCGACGCGCTGCATGACCGCGTCAAAGGTCAGTCCGGCAGCCTGCAGCGCCGCGAAGGCGACACTGCCCTCTTCGTGCAGCAGGCCGAGCAGGATGTGCTCCGTCCCGATATAATCTTGTTCGAGCTCGCGCGCGGCGTATTGAGCGAACTCAATCGCCTTGATGGCGCGGCTCGTGAAGTGATTGCGATAGTTCATTTCTGGTTCTCCTGACCGCGGGCGTAGGAGAGCAAGGCCTTGCGCACATGCTCCGCCCGCAGCCTGTCTATTTCGTTCTTCGATAAGTTCTCGTTCTCCGCGAGGTTCTGCAAGTAGCTCGTGCGGCTGCTGATGAGGATCTCCGAGAAGCAGCCGGCCTCTACCTCGTTGATGAGCTTGAGGTCGATGCCGAGGCGCACCTTCGACAAGAGCTCAAGCACTTCCTTCTCCGACAGCAAGCGCGCGTAGCGCAGCGTGCCGTAGGCGCGCCAGACCTCGTCCTCGAGGCGCTCCTTCATGTAGAGGGCCAGCGCCTTGCGCGCCTGGCGCTCGTGCGAGACGATCTCCATGACGGCCGTCTTGAGGTTCTCGATGATCTCCGCCTCCGAGAAGCCGAGCGTCAGCTGGTTCGAGATCTGGAACAGGTTGCCGACGCTCTCCGTCTCGTCACCGTAGACACTGCGGATGGCGAGGCCGAGCTGCGGCGAGATATTCATGATGCTCTGGATATTGCGCGTGAAGACGAGGCCCGGCAAATGCAGCAGCACCGAGGCGCGCAGGCCCGTGCCGAGATTCGTCGGGCACGAGGTCAGGTAGCCCATCTTCTCGTCAAAGGCGATGTCGACCTGCGACTCGACCATGTCGTCGATATGCGAAGCGCGCGCAAACGGCGTGTCGAGGTCGAGCCCCGGCGCCATGCACTGGATGCGCAGGTGGTCCTCCTCGTTGACCATGATGCTCGTCGCACGGTCTGCGGTGATGAAGACGATGCGGTGCTGCGGATTCTGGATGAAGTTGCGGCTGATGAGCTGCTTCTCGATGAGGACATCGCGCTGCAACGGCGTGATGCGCTCGAGGTCGAGAAGGTCAAAGTCCTGCCCGAGGTCGGCCGCGATGCCCGGCAAGAGCTTCTCGGCCTCGAGGCGCACCTCGGCGAGCTGGTTGAAGTCCGCGCGGTTCGGGAACGGGATCTCGCGGAAATTGCGCGCAAGGCGGATGCGGCTCGAGAGCACGACATCGCTCTCCTTGCCTGAAGCGGCGAGCCATGAGAGACGGCTGCTGCGCAGGAGTTCATTGACCGACATGGCTCTCGCCTCCTTCCGCATTCTCTTTTTCTGCCAGCTCATGCTCGAGCAGGCGGATCTTGTCGCGGAGCTCCGCGGCCTTCTCGTACTCCTCCTGCGCGACGCACTCCTTGAGCGACTTGCGCAGGCTCTCGATCGTGTGCTTCATCTCAAGCGTGCCGCCCGTGCGGTGCGGGATCTTGCCGCTATGCGTGCTCGACCCGTGGATGCGGCGCAAGAGCGGCTCGAGCTGGCGGCGGAACGTCGCGTAGCAGACACTGCAGCCGATCTTGCCCGTCTGCTGGAAGTCGCGGTAGCTCATGCCGCAATTCGAGCAGACGAGCTCCGTCGCCGCCCCGCCCTGCGGCTTTGTCTCCTTCGTCGGCGCGCTGAAGACGCCCTTGAGGAAGTCATTCATCGATACATTCCGCTGTCTCTGGTTCTCCATGAGGAATTCGCCGTACTTCGCCGCGCACTTCTCACAGAGGTTCTTCTCGATCTTGCCATCCGGCCCGATCTGTGTAATATGGACGACCGCGCGGTTGCGGCCGCAATCCTCACATAACATAATACTCCTCCTTCTGACCTATTCTCCTGTCCCTTGATGACGATTCTCTGCGTTTCCCGTCAGCCGGCCGCATGGCAGCCGACGGTCCTACGAGAAATTCTCCACCGTCAGCAGCATGGACTTCAAGAGGTGGACACGTTCCTTTGGTGACATGCCCTCCGACTGGTAGACCGAGGAGACGACCTGCATCATCAGCGCAGCCTCGCGGTTCGTGATCATCGCGTGCTGCAAGAGGTAATGCACCATCGACTGGACGGTCGCGTAATCCGTCTCCTCCGTGATCTTGTCCATCATATCCTGATAGACGAGATTCTTGAGCGGCACCTGCACGATGCGGATGTAGCCGCCGAGGCCGCGGCGCGACTCGACGACAAAGCCCTTAGCCGGCGTGAAGCGCGTCGACAGCACGTAGCTGATCTGCGATGGTGCGCACGATATCTCATCGGCGATATCCGTTCGGCGTAGTTCCACTTTGCCATCCTGCTTCGCTGCGAGCTGGCGCAGGATGTAGGCCTCGATCAGATCTGCAATATTACTCAAGATAATCACCTTCATTTTTTATTGACTATTTGACTATTATCATCTTTATTATATTTGTTTTTTTGACTTATTGCAAGAAAAAAGTCACCGCAGAGCGAAAAACATCGCTGCGGTGACCCTGGTTGATTCAGTCGGACCGTAGGCCGAAACAGTCGGGAGTAGTCGGACTGTCAATCGCCCGATACGCCGATGGCCTTGTCGACATCCTTATAGAAGCGCTTGAAGATCTCGCGCAGGGCATTGGCGTAGCGGTCGGAGTCTTCTGCCTCGAGATAGCGCGAGAGTACGACATCGCCCGTGCGCGAATCGACGAGCGAGAGCTTTGCCGCCACGCGGTACCAGAAGCGGTAATAGCCGTACGAGTCCGACACTTCCGTCTTGTAGTAGATGCGGCGCCCCTTGTGCTCCGTGCCCTTGTCGTCGTACCACTTGAATTCCTCAGTGCGGTCGCGCACGGTGACGGCCGAGGCCGTGGGCGGACACCAGGTCTCGCCGCGCGCGTAGTCCGTGATGGCGCCCGTCACGTAGTAGCGGCCGCCGTTTGGCGCATAGTCGACCTTGACGCGCCGCAGGTCGTCGCCCGCCTCATCCTTGCAGGCGTAGTAGATGGTCTTGATGGCGAACTCGTCCTGCGAAGCATTCCACGGCAATTCAAGATTGCGGAAGCCCAGCGTCGGCGCGCCCGCGGGTACCTTGCGGTCGCCGTCCTTCTTGAGTCGGTTCCAGTCGCCCGTGAAGTTCTTGGCGATCTGATCAAACGCATGCCACTGGTCGACGCCATAGTTGCGGTAGTAGTCGATGAGCGTCATGGCCTCTTTGCCCGTCGCCGCATCGTAGAGGCGGAAGTCCATGTCGAGCATCTGCAGCGTCGAGTCGTGCGCGGGGATCAGGTGGTCGGCATACCAGCTCTGGTAATTGCACTTCGACTTGTCGCCATACGGGCCGTTCTCGATGTCGTAGTACCGCTCCATCTTGACCCGCGTCCAGGTCGCCGGCGAGTGGTCGACGCGCTCCTGCTCATAGCGGATGTGCGGCAAGAGGTACCCTTCCGCACCCGTCGTGTCGTAGACGGCCTTCGCGCGCTCTGTTTCGCTTCCGAAGTGGCGCAAGAGCTCGTGATAGGCCGGATTGTCGCGCAGGATCTCGCGCTTCTCGCGCTTCTTGTCGGCCGCCTTCGTATCGCCGGGGTCCTCGAAGTTCATGAAGTTCGTGCGCTTGATGCGCTTCTGGATGCGCTTCGCAAGGGCAGCATTGTAGCCCCGGAACTGATCGACGCGGCCGTCCGGCGCATCGAGGTAGCGGACGGGGAACAGGACGACCTTCTTGAAGGACTTCGCCTGTACCTCCGCATTCTCATCCATCCAGATATTGCCCGCCGCCTCAGATGCTGCAGGCTGCACGAGCGGCAGTGCGGCCGCCAGCAGGCAGCCGAGCGCCAGACCGCGCCATATTCCTCTCTTACCAATCCTACCGATCATGCCTTATCCTCCAATCCTCTCACATGGCTTGCTTGAACTGCGCCGCGAGGTTGATGGCGGCGTCCTCGAGGGCTGCGCGTATCGCATCTTCCTCGCCGCTGTCGTGGCGCTGCCAGATGGCGTTGTACGAGAGCTCCGCCTTGCGGCGCGAGTCGGCCTTCGTCACGAAGACGATGGCCCCCGTGTGCGCGTCCATGACGCGCAGGGAGAGCTCCGCGTAGACCGTCTTGTCCCTGCCCGAAAGGCCGAGCGCGCCGCTCTGCGCCTTGACCTTGCCGAGCGTCGTCAAGTAGCCGAAGACGTAGTAGTCGGCCTTGCCTGCGAGCTCCGGCGCAATGGTACCCTCGCCGAGCGCATCGACAAAGGCAGCCTCATCGCATCGCGCCTTTGTTGTCTGCTCGCCGAAGTCGTAGAGCGCAAATTTCTGCTCGCCCGCAAGCTCTGCTGTCAGCTGGTCGCGCGCCACGCTCAGCAGCTCGGGCAGCGGCTCCTTGAGGTCCGTCAGCGTGAGGTCCGTCTTGTGGATGCGGCTCGTAAAGCCGACGATGGCAACGCGCGGCTGGGCCGCCTCCGCCGTGATGCTGCTGAACAGGACGATCATCAGGGCGGCCAGCAGTAAGGCGGTCAGACACTTCCATGAGAGATTACTGCTGCGCCGTGCCATCGCTCTTCACCTCGTCCAAGCCCTTTTTCTTGATATCCACGGCAATGTCCTTCGCCGAGGTCTCCATGACCTCACCCAAGAGGGTATCGACGTCCATGCCCTTGCCCGTCTTGCCGAGGCCGAAGTTGATCATCTGCGCCGTCTTCTTGTTCTCGATGTGCTTCTCGTAGACGCGGCCAGTCTGCGCATTGACGAGGTAGTAGTCGAGCGAAGCGCTGAGCTTCTTGCCCTTCGTCTCGCGCTCCGTATGCGTCGCGAAGATGCTGTGCTTGAGGCGCACGTCGAAATCCTTGAGGTTGACGAAGAGCAGATACTTCGCGCCGTACTTCCCGGCGATGGCCGCCGCCGTGCGCTGCTTTTCAGGCGAGAGGCGATACGTCTGCGTGCTCTTCTTCCAGGCGGCCAAGCGGTCCTCCTGATGGAAGTAGGCGCGGCCCATCGTCATGTCCGCGTAGTGCGCGAGTTTGGCCGCCGTGTAGCCGCGGTCGAACTGGTGGCCGTGGACGATGGCGTCCATGTGGATCTCCGAAAGCTTCGCCGCTTCATCGCCGCTGCCGATCGCATCGTGGCGCCCTTCCTCGTTCGTGAGGTCCGCGCGGCCGCTGACCGCTATCCCCTGCTGGCGCAAGGCATCGGCGAGCTTGTCGACGAACGTCGCGCAGGCATCCGCCTTGAGCTCATAGTCGCCGTAGCTCTGCACCTCGCCGACAAAGACAGCACTGCCCGATGGACCGCCGAAGAGCCCGGCAGCCTGAGCAGGCGTGCTCGTCAGAGCAAGAGACAGCAGCAGGGCCATCAGCAGGAATAGTCGCTTGAGTGAAATCTGCATCGCTTGTCCTCCATCGATAAACACAGTTTATAAACACAGCACGCAGCCATCAGCGCTTCGACTTTGCCTTGCCGTCCATGCGCGCGAGCAGGCCGCGCGGACCGTCGACGGCATCGTGGATGGCATCTTCGAGCGCTTCATTGACCTGCTCCTTGTCGACCTGCTCCGTGCCGATGCGGATGAGGCCGAGCGGTGCCTTGACGAGCGTGTTGTTCTTGCGCGAGCGGCCCGTCGCCGCCAGCACGACCTCACCTGTCTCCGTGTCGACGAGGCGCAGGCTAACAGTCGCCGTGACCTGCGCGCGCTTCGTGCCCGCGCCGACGACCGTCGTCTCCGAGCGGCGCGTCGTCACGCCGATGATGCTGCCCATGAGCAGATACTGCGCGCCGTACTGATCGCCGATGACAGGCGCCGTATCCTCGTCGACGAGCCCGGACATGTCGTGCGCGTACTCATCGGTCAGCGCGCGCTGGCGCGTCCTGTCGAGCAGCTTGAATCGTCCGGAATCTTGAAGGTCTGTATAGACGTACTCGACGGCTGCCCCCATCTCCTCGCGGTCCCAGCCCTCTGAGACGAGGCCCCGGTTCTCAAGCGGCAGGATGCCGACCGTCGGATGGCTCTTGAGGCTCGCCGCCATGCACGTGCCCGCCATGAAGGCAAGGCACATGCAGAGCGCGGCAATCGTGCGACCAAGCCGTCCGCTTACGTTCTCTATCATAAGGATTCTCCTCTCCTGCAAGATATCACTCACCATTCGTGGATGCCGGCCTCGGAGCCGAGGTGGCGGAACTTCTCCTCGAGGCGCTCGGCCGCCTTGGCTGATGCCTTCTCGACGGCCTTGGCCTGCGCCATTGTCTCGCTCGTGCCGACGCCCTTCGCCGAGGTCGTGAAGGTCCCGACGACCTCGCCCGTCGCCGTGCGGATGACATCGACGGTCAGGCGTGCGTGGCCCGACTTGAGCTGCGTCTTGCGGTAGTTGCCGTCCTCCCCGTCGGGCAAGGAGATGTCGACGGCCTGCGACTGGACGCGGCCAAGCACGAGGTAGTCGGCACCGAGCGACTGGCCGGCTGCTGTGCGCGAAGCGGCAGAGCCGAGACCGCTGAGGTCAATCCCCGCCGTGCGCTCTGAGGCGACGACATGTGAGAAGCCGAGGTCGAGCAGCTTGTCGTCGAGCGCCGACTCTGCCGCGCGGTCGTGGCCGCCGCCCGCCTCGCGCACGACGACGGCGATGCGCGGGTCATTGAGCATCATGATCATGCTGAGGTTGTTCATGAGCTGCGCATCGGGGTCCGTGTCGACATCGATGCGGGCCCGCAGATGGACGAGGCCGCCCTGCTGTTCCTTCGCGAGGATCTCTGTCCCCGTGACGAAGCCCTGTGCCTTCGTGTAAATCTGGTCGAGCTTGACCGCGGCGTTCTCGACGAGCGTGCGCGAGTCGATGAACGTGCCCGCAACCTGCTCGACAGCCGCGCGCGAAGCATCGATGAGTGCGGCGCGCTCATCTGCGCCGACACCGTCGACGACAACCGACTGCGCCGCCGCCGGGGCGCTGAGCAGGCAGAGCGCCGACAAGGTCAGCAGACTGCGCTTTGTCCCCTGTACCAAGAATTTCCTGAATGACTCCATATGGTCCTCCGTTTTCTGGTTCTCCCCTAATCTTCAATAAGTTTTATTATATCCTCATCAGTTGCATTTCGCAAACAAAGAAAGCCTCCCGCACAATCCGTGCGGGAGACTTCTCTCCTTGACCAATCAAGCTCAGTCAGGCAATCACTGCAATGCCTCCTTGAGCACTTCCATATTCTTCTTCATCGCCGTGATGTAGGCGTCCATCGCCTCTTCGTTGGCCTCGCCCGTGACGACGGGGTCGAGCTCGTACATCTTAGCGCCCGTCTCGCTCGCGATCGTCTGCGCGGCGACCGGCGAGTATTGCGGCTCGGTGAAGAGCACCTTGACTGGCAGCGCGTTGACCTTGGCGACCGTCTCCTCGAGCTCGTGCGGCGTCGGCTCCGTGCCCGGCTCGCGCTCGATGACGCTGATGATGTTGAGCTTGAACTCCTTGGCAAGGTACGGGAAGGCCTCGTGGAACGTCACGATGTCCTTGTGCGGCAGGTCATCGAGCTCCTTGTGCATTTCCTCGCGCAGGGCCGTGAGCTTCGTGACGTAGTCGAGCGCGTTCTTGCGGTAGGCGTCAGCGTGCTCCGGGTCGGCCTCGCAGAGCTGCGAGGTGATGGCCTCGACCTGCGCGATGCTGTAGGTCACGCTGAGCCAGACATGCGGGTTGATCTCATCGCCGTCCTTGAGGAAGTTGATCTCATCCGACTTCGAGGCGTCGATGACCTTGAGGTTCTTCTGCTGCTTGATGACCTTGTCGAGGAAGCTCTCCATGCCCGCGCCGTTGACGATGAAGGCGTCAGCCTTCTCGAGCGTCTTCATGTCCTCCGTCGTCAGCTGGTAGTCGTGCAGGCAGCCCGTCTGCGGCTTCGTCATATTGATGACCTCGACGCCGTCGACGCCCTTCGTGATGTTGATGGCATCGATGTACATCGGGTAGAACGAAGTGACGATGCGGAACTTCTTGTCGTGGCTGCCCTGCTGCTGCGTGCCGCAGCCAGCCGCTGTGACCGCCAGCAGCACGAGCAGCATGGCCATAAGGATTTTTTTCAAAAGGATTCTCCCTTCTCTTCAGCAAATTTTATTGAAATATCCTCTCAATTATAAGAGAGAGCGCGCGATGCTGTCAAGAAAAAGAGGCCATCATCCCTGACAGCCCCTTCTCGCATTGCCCTATAACCGTTTGCCCAATCAGCCGAGGATCACAAGGGATTCCTTGACCTTGACGTTCTGGCCCGCCTCGACGTTGACGGCCTTGACCGTGCCGTCGGCATCGGCCGTGATCTCGTTCTGCATCTTCATGGCCTCGAGGACGAGCAGCACATCGCCGGCCTTGATGCTCTGGCCTTCTTCGACGAGGACCTTGACGATCTTGCCCGGCATCGGCGCATCGATGGAGTGTTCGCCAGCGCCTGCAGCGACGGCCTCTTTCGCCGGGGCCTTCGGTGCCTCGACCTTCGGGGCAGCGACTTTCGGAGCAGCAACTTTTGGAGTCACCTTGGTGACCTGCGGTGCGGCAGCCTGCGGAGCGCCTTCCTTGACTTCCTCGATCTCGACTTCATACGAGATGCCGTTGACCTTGATGTTGAACTTTTTCATGAAACGTTTCCTCCAACCTGTATATCTGTCGATTCCCTGAATCTACTCGTTTACGCTTTGCCTTATCGCTTAGCCGCGTCTGCCGCCGCGCGCGGAGAGCGACCACTCGTCGCTGCGGCGGATGCGCAGTGCGACGACCTTGTGCTCTGGCCGTGTCATCATCTGGATGGCTGCCGCAATCGCCGCGACGACCTCCGGCTTGACACCTCTTACATCAAATCTCATCGTATATCCTCCGAATCCAAATCAAAGCGGGATATTGCCGTGCTTCTTCGCTGGGCCGACCTCGCGCTTGCTCGCCAAGGCGCTGAAGGCCGTGATGAGCAGCGGGCGCGTCTCCTTCGGCTCGACGACCATGTCGACGTAGCCGCGCTCAGCTGCGACGTACGGGTTCGAGAAGTCATCGATGTACTGCTGCGTCTTGGCTTCCTTGTCCGGGTCGCGGCGGAAGATGATGTTGGCCGCGCCCGACGGACCCATGACGGCAATCTCAGCCGATGGCCAAGCCATGACCTGATCCGAACCGAGCTCGTGGCAGCACATGGCGATGTAGGCACCACCGTACGCCTTGCGCGTGATGACCGTGACCTTCGGCACCGTCGCCTCGCTGTAGGCGTAGAGCATCTTCGCGCCGTGGCGGATGATGCCCGTGTGCTCCTGGTTGACGCCCGGCAGGAAGCCCGGGACGTCGACGAGCGTCAAGAGCGGGATGTTGAAGGCATCACAGAAGCGGACGAAGCGCGCTGCCTTGTCCGAGGCGTCGACGTCGAGGCAGCCCGCCATGACCTTCGGCTGGTTCGCGACGATGCCGACGACCTTGCCGTCGAGGCGCGCGTAGCCGATGATGATGTTCGTCGCGAAGAGCTTCTGGATCTCGAAGAACTCCCCGTTGTCGACGAGCGAGCGGATGACCTCCTTCATGTCGTACGGCATGTTCGGATTGTCCGGCACGATGGAGTTGAGGCTCTCATCCTGGCGGTTCGGGTCATCCGTCGGCTCAACAGCCGGCGCATCCTCGAGGTTATTGCTCGGCAGGTACGAGAGCAGCTCGCGGATCTTCGCGATGCAGTCGTCCTCATCCTCGCAGGCGAAGTGCGCGACGCCCGAGCGCGTGCTGTGTGTCAGCGCGCCGCCGAGCTGTTCCGGCGTGACTTCCTCAGCCGTGACCGACTTGATGACGGCCGGGCCCGTGATGAACATCTGGCTCGTGTTCTTGACCATGAAGATGAAATCCGTGATGGCCGGGCTGTAGACGGCGCCGCCCGCGCACGGTCCCATGATGACCGAGATCTGCGGGATGACGCCCGAGGCGGCCGTATTGCGGAAGAAGATGCCGCCAAAGCCCGAGAGCGCATCGACGCCCTCCTGGATGCGGGCACCGCCCGAGTCGTTGATGCCGATGCACGGCGCACCCATCTTGAGCGCGAGGTCCTGCACCTTCCAGATCTTGTGGGCGTGCTTCTCACCGAGGCTGCCGCCCGAGACCGTGAAGTCCTGCGCATAGGCGTAGATCAGACGGCCGTCGACCGTGCCGTAGCCCGTGACGATGCCGTCGCCCGGCATGTCCTTCTTGTCCATGCCGAAGTTCGTGCAGCGGTGTTTGACGAACATATCGAGCTCGACGAAAGAATTCTCGTCAAAGAGCTTCTCGAGGCGCTCGCGCGCCGTATATTTTCCCTGAGCATGCTGTTTCTCAACGCGAGCGGCGCCACCACCCTGACGGATGTGCTCCTTCATCGCGTTCATCTGAGCGATTTTTTCCTGGACGCTTGCCAATTAGAACCCTCCTATATGAGTCATGAGCATAGTTCTGCTCTCTTATTGTGCACTATTTCGCCAGAAATTGCAAGCTGATACTAAATTCTGGTCACACGTCACATTTTCATGCTGCCCGTCTCCAGATAGCGCTGGTGGAACGAGAACGCCTCATCGAGGAGATGCGGCGTGTGCGCGTGGTTTGTCTTCGCGTCGGCGCGCTCGAAGTAGTCGCGCAGCAGCGGTCGGTAGTCGGGATGCGCGCAGTTCTCGATGATCTCCTTGGCGCGCTGACGCGGGGACTTGCCACGCAGATCGGCCACGCCCTGCTCCGTGATGATGACGTCGACATCGTGCTCCGGCTGGTCGACATGCGAGCAGAACGGCACGACGGCCGAGATGGCGCCGCCCTTGGCGACCGACGGCGTGTAGAAGATGGTCAGGTAGGCGTTGCGCGCGAAGTCGCCGCTGCCGCCGATGCCGTTCATCATCTGCGTGCCCGCGATGTGCGTCGAGTTGACGTTGCCGTAGATGTCGACCTCGATGGCCGTGTTCATCGCGATGACGCCGAGGCGGCGGATGACCTCCGCGCTGTTCGAGATCTCCTGCGGGCGCAGGATCATGTACTTCTTGTACTTATCGATGTCCTTGAAGAAGCGCGCCATGCCCTCAGGCGACGGCGAGAAGGCCGTGCCCGACGCGAAGCTGAGCTTGCCCGCATCGATGAGGTCGAGCATGCCGTCCTGGATGACCTCCGTATAGACCGTGAGGTCGCGGAAGTCGGAGTGGACGAAGCCCGCCGTGACGGCGTTGGCGACATTGCCGACGCCCGACTGGATCGGCAGCAGGTTCTTCGGCATGCGGCCCGCCTCGATCTCGCGCTTGAGGAACTCGATGGTCAGGTCAGCCATCTTCTGCGACGTCGCATCGAGCGGCGCGAGCGAGCGCGTGTGGTCCGCGATGTCGCACGGCACGATGCAGCGGATCTTGTCGGGCGTGCACGGGATGTACGGCGTGCCGATGCGGTCGTCGACGTGAATGATCGGGATGGGCAGGCGGTTCGGCGGGTCGAGCGGCAGATAGACGTCGTGCATGCCCTCGAACTCCAGTGGCTGCGCGTTGTTGACTTCGACGATGACGATGTCCGCCGACTGGATGAACGAAGCCGAGTTGCCGACGGCCGTCGTCGGGATGATGTTGCCCTCCTCCGTGATGGCGCAGGCCTCGATGACCGCGACGTCGATATGACCGAGGTAGCCACATCGCGAGAGCTGTGCGACCTCCGACAGATGGATGTCGATGTAGTCGACCGTGCCGTCATTGATCTGGCTGCGCAGCGTCCGGTCTGTCTGGAACGGCAGGCGCTTCTTGATGCCGTGGACCGAGGCGAGCGCCTCGTCAAACTCCGGTCCCGTCGAGGCACCCGTCATGATGTTGACCGTGAACGGGTCCTTCTTCATGCGCTCCGCGAGCGCGAGCGGCACCGCCTTCGGGTAGGCCGAGGACGTGAAGCCGCTCGTCGCGATCGTCATGCCCGGCTTGATGAGTTCCACTGCCTCCTCCGGCGTCACGATCTTGGACTGCAGCGCCTTGTTGCGCACACGATCGAGAATATCAACCATAGAAAGACCTCCTTATTTGCCTGCTCAGAGCCGCGCTCCGGGCAGTTCCATAAAAATGATTTATCGTTTCTGACATTGCCTATGTATCCTGCTTCTTATTATTCTCGCTTTTCTTCTGAGTTCCTGCCTGACAGCAAAAAAGCACGCCCTAAGAGCGTGCTTCTTGTCTGCGGTATCACATGCGCGTGATGTGATACGAGAGCGTGCTGAGACCGATTGAGAGGTCTTCGTTGACGATGTGCATCGTCTCGGGGACCTTCATCTTGATCGGCGCAAAGTTCCAGATGCCCTTGACGCCGGCATCGACGAGCAGGTCGGCCACGCCCTGCGCAAAGGCAGCCGGCACCGCGATGATGCCGATCTGGATGTTGCGCTCCTTGACGATGGCCTTGAGGCGGCGGACATCCTCCACCTTGACGTGGTTGACCGTGCGGCCGATGACGTTGGGGTCCTGGTCGAAGAGCGCGACGAGGTTGAAGCCGAGCGTCACGAAATTCTGGTAGTTCGCGAGCGCGACGCCGAGATGGCCGATGCCGACAATCGCGATATTCCAGTGGTTGTCGAGGCCGAGGATGCCACCGATGTTGCGCTTGAGCTCATTGACGTAGTAGCCGACGCCCTTCTTGCCGAACTGGCCAAAGGACGCGAGATCCTTGCGGATCTGCTCCGGCGTGATGCCGAGGCGGCGGCCGAGCTCATCCGATGAGATGATGTCGCGGCCCTCATCCTGCAGCAGGCGCAGCGTGCGGAAATAGAGCGGCAGACGGTCAATCGTCGCCTTTGATATCGCGTTTGGTTTCTTCATGGCTGCCTGCCTCCTTCTCTGCTTTCTTCTCTGCATTTTTTTCTTCTGCTGCTTCGTTTACTTCGTCTGTGTCTTTTGCAGCAGTATCGCTTTCCGGCGCTTCTGCTTCTGCCTCCTGCGGCTCAGCCGGCTTTGCGGACTGCTCTGCCGGTTCCTGCTTCTGAGGCTTGTCATCCGGCGCGGCTTCAGTAGCTTCAACCGGTTCAGCAGTCTCAGCTGCCTTTTCTGCCGGCTTTGCGGCTTCCTCTGCAGCCTTGGCCGCGGCTTCTTCTTCCTGCTTGCGCTGCAAGAGGGCCTTGCGGACCTCTTCGGCCAGCTCGTCCATCGGGTCGCGCGGCGTCTCCGGCTGCTCTGCTGCCGGTGCCTTATCGCCTGAAGGCGCTTCTTTGCGCGGAGCAGGCTTGACCGCAGATGCCTCCGCTTTATCCTTATCGGATGCATCGGCGTCGGCCGGCAGCTCGCGGTAGAGCATGCCGTGGACCTTGTCCTGGACTCTGTCCTGCACCTTATCCTTCGCATCCATTGCGGCTTCCTTTGCGTCCTTGGCGCCTTTGCGGACCGTCACTTGGAATTTCTTCAGGAAGTCGTTGCCGCTGGTTTCGTTTTCCGCTGTGTCCACTTTCTCGGGACACATGCAGGAGAGCGCGCCGGCAAGCGCCGCGAGCATCCAGAGCAGCATCGACGACGGGATGTTGAAGAGCAGGTCGTCCGTCAGGCCGTTGAGCGCAACGGACAGCACGGCGAGACCGATGCCGAGGCTAAGGCCGGCGAGGATGTCGTGTTCCTTCCAGTCATGCCAGAGCCGGTTCCAGCGGAACGGCATCTGGTACTTGCCAAACGGCGTCGCCTGCTCGGCGGCTCCAGTATCCGCAGGGAAGTGCGTGCGCAGGGCCATGATCATCGTGCCGAAGAAGAACCAGAAGAACGCGACAGCACCGGGAATACCGATCTCTGCCATGTAGTTGAGGTAGATGTTGTGGGCATGGACGATCAGGACGTTGGCGCCCTGCAGGTAGAAGTCGTACTCGGGATAGACCATCCAGTACGCGCCCCAGCCAATGCCGAGGAACGGATGGTCCTGGATCATCGCGACCGTGCTCTCCCAGAAGGCCAGGCGCATCTCCGTCGAGGTGTCGACCTTCGTGAAGACCGAGGTGATGCGCTCGTAGAGCATCGGGTCGAGGACGAAGAGGATGGCGACGACGAGGATGCAGGCGACGAGCACGCGGCGGTCGCGGAGCACGCCGTAGCCCGCGAGGATGACAGCGATGACGAGGCAGGCCCCGCGCGCGTACGTCATCGCGAGGCATGCCGCCGCCGCGAGCATGAAGGCACCCAGGAGGATGCGGCGCTCGCGGTCACGGCACTTCATGAAGAGGCCGAAGGCCAGGCAGATGATGATGTCGAGGTAGCCTGCGAGGATGTTCGGGTTTTCCCAGGTCGAGAAGACGCGCTTGCGCAGTTCCGGGAAGGCATCGCCGTCGACCCACTTCATCGAGCTGATGTCGATGCCGAACAGGAACTGGTAGTAGCCGTAGAGCAGGACGATGACCGCCGCCGCGCAGGCCATGCGCAGGATGGACTTCATCTGCCCGGGCTCCCGGACGTTCTGCCCAATCAGGAGATACGTCAGCACGTAGACGCCGACGAGGTTGTAATAGTTGTAAAAGCTGAACCCGCGGTCCGGCGAGGACAGCACCGACAGGCCGCTGACGGCCACGAAGAGCACCGCCGGCACGTCGAAGCGCAGGTGGCGGAAGTGGAATTCCTTGTCCACGTAGAACCGCAAGGCCGTCCCCGCGATGCCGATGAGCAGCGCGACCGTCGCCACACTCGGCGAGAGTGGCAGGAAGAACACCTCGGCCAAGAGGCCATACCAGGCAATCGCGGTCGCGCGCCGCTTCCAGCGGTCATGCGCGAGGGCACGCCGCTTCTCGCGGATGTGCGTGCCCGTCTCACTTGTCTTATTTCGCTTCATGCACTCATCCCTCCCGCTTCAGCAGCATCTGGCGCACGCCGCCGACGAGGTATAAAGAGCCCGCGATGACGAGCAGCTTCTCACCGTTGGCGAGTTCCAGGGCGCGATTGAGCGCCTCTGTGTTGTTCTCAAAAGCCTCGACGTGCTGCACAGCCGGCGCGACGCGGCGCAAGAGATCTGCGGCCGAGTCGGCGCGCTCCGACTGCGGCACCGTCACGACAACGGTGTCATTCGGGCGCAAGAGGATATCGAGCATCGTGTCGATGTCCTTGTCCTTGAGGATGCCCAAGAGCAGCACGCGCTCCTCGGCCGGGAAAATCTCGTCGAGACTCTCGCGCAGGGCCTTCATGCCGGCGGGGTTGTGCGCGCCGTCGACGACGATGGCCTGCTGCCCGAGTTCGAGCCGCTCGAAGCGGGCGGGCCAGCTCACGAGCCGCAGGGCCTCGGTAACCGTCTTCATCGTGATGCGGTCATCGATGTTGTGGAGCAGGCGTATCGTCATCAGCGCGACGGCGCTGTTCTCCACCTGATGGACGCCGAGCAGGTGCAGCTCGTACGGCTCATGGTCGATGCCTAAAAGCTCCGAGGTGAACTCGAGCTTCTGCGTCCGTCCATCACACGAGAGGAACTGCGAGCAGAAATCCTCGCCGGCCACGAAGATGTCGGCGTTCTTCTCCTCAGCCACCGCGCGGATGACCTCAAGCGGCTCTCCCTTAGCGGCCGTCACGACGGGCACGCCCTCCTTGATGATGCCGGCCTTGTTCTCCGCGATGCTCTGGAGCGTGCCGCCGAGCTTGTCGGCGTGCTCCATCGTGACATTCGTGATGACCGAGACCTCCGGCGTGATGACATTCGTCGAGTCGAGCGTGCCGCCGAGGCCGACCTCGATGACGGCGTACTCGACCTGACATTTCGCGAAGTAGTAGAAGCCCAGTGCCGTGAGCACCTCGAACTGCGTCGGGCACTCCGCCCCCTCCGCGAGCATCATATCGATTTTCGCGCGGATGACGGTCATGCCCTCGGCGAAGTCCTGCTCGCTGATGTTCTGCCCATCGACACGGATGCGCTCGGTGTACGAGACGAGATGCGGCGAACTGTAGAAGCCCGTATGGATGCCGCTGCGGCGCAGGACGCCCTCGACCATCGCCGAGACCGAGCCCTTGCCATTCGTGCCCGTCACGTGGATCGTGCGGTAGCGGTCCTGCGGCATATCCAAAAGCTCCAAGAGCCGCTCGATGCGCGTGAGGCCCAGGCGGATGCCAAAGATCTTGAGCCCTTCCAGATAGGAAATGGCTTCCTGATAATTCATAGCGCGTCGCTCCATTCTCAAAGCTTGGCGAGGTCCTGGATACGGCCCTCGACCGCCTGCTTCTTCTCCTCATAGCCAGCGAGCTTCTCGCGCTCCTTGGCGACGACAGCCTCCGGCGCTTTCTTGAGGAAGCCCTCGTTGCTGAGCTTGCCCGTGAGGCGCTTAATCTCCTTCTCGAGCTTGTCGAGCTCCTTCTGCAGGCGGGCCGTCTCCCTCTCCACGTCGATGAGGCCCTTGAGCGGCAGGTAGATCTCGACGCCGCCGACGACGCCGGCCATGGCGTTCTCCGGCTTCTCGGCATCGTCTGCGAGCAGCGTGACCGGCTCAGCTGCGGCTAGTGCCTTGAGGTAGCCCTCGTTCTCCGCGAAGACCGGGCGCAGGCTGCTCTCCGTGAAGTGCAGCATGACCTCGCTCTTGTGGCCCGGAGCCGCACCGACCTCGGCGCGCAGGTTGCGGACCGTCTTGATCGTCTCCATGATGGCCGTCATCTGCGCCTCGGCAGCGTCGTCGCGCAGTGCCTCGTCGGCCGTCGGCCAGTCGGCGATCATGATGCTCTTCCACTGCGCGTCATGCGGCACCTTCTGCCAGATTTCCTCCGTGAGGAACGGCATGAACGGATGCAGCAGGCGCAGCGTGTGCTCGAGGACGTACGAGAGGACGTAGAGCGCCGTGTTCTTCGCGCGCTCATTCTCCTTGTCATAGAGGCGCGCCTTCGTGAGCTCGATGTACCAGTCGCAGAACTCGTTCCAGATGAACTCGTAGATCATGCGGCCAGCCTCGCCGAGCTCGAAGTTGTCGAGGCTCTTCGTCACGCCCTCCGCCGTCTTGGCGTAGCGCGAGAGGATCCACTTGTCGGCAAGCGTGAAGTCCGCGGCCTCCGGCTTGAAGCTCTTGTCGAAGCCCTCGAAGTTCATGAGCATGTAGCGCGAGGCATTCCAGATCTTGTTGGCGAAGTTGCGCGCACTCTCGACGCGCTCCCAGTAGAAGCGCATGTCGTTGCCTGGCGTGTTGCCCGTGATCAGCATGAAGCGCAGCGTGTCAGCACCGTACTTCTCGATGACCTCGACCGGGTCGATGCCGTTGCCGAGCGACTTGCTCATCTTGCGGCCCTGGCTGTCGCGCACGAGGCCGTGGATGAAGACATGGTGGAACGGGATATCCTTGCCGAACTCGAGGCCCATCATGACCATGCGCGCGACCCAGAAGAAGATGATGTCGTAGCCCGTGACGAGCGTCGCCGTCGGGTAGAACTGCTCGAGCTCCGGCGTCTTGTCCGGCCAGCCGAACGTCTCGAACGGCCAGAGGCCCGAGCTGAACCACGTGTCGAGCACGTCCTCATCCTGATGGATGTGGTGGCTTCCGCAGTGCGGGCACTTCGTGAGGTCCGTGCGCGAGACGCTCGTCGCGCCGCAGTCGTCGCAGTACCAGGCCGGGATGCGGTGGCCCCACCAGAGCTGGCGCGAGATGCACCAGTCGCGGATGTTCTCGAGCCAGTTGATGTAGGTCTTCGTGAAGCGCTCCGGCACGAACTGGATGCGCCCGTCCTTGACGGCCTCGATGGCCGGCTTTGCGAGGCCCTCCATCTTGACGAACCACTGCTTCGAGACGAGCGGCTCGATCGTCGAATGGCAGCGCGAGCAGTGGCCGACGGAGTGCTCATGCTCCTCGACCGAGACGAGCACGCCCGTCTCCTCGAGCTCCTTGACGAGCGCCTTGCGGCACTCATAGCGGTCCATGCCCGCATACTTGCCGGCACCCTCGAGCATCTTGCCCGTGTTGCCGATGACCTTGATCTCCTCGAGGTGATGGCGCTGGCCCATCTCGAAGTCGTTCGGGTCGTGGGCCGGCGTGACCTTGACGGCGCCCGTGCCGAAGTTCTTGTCGACGTACTCGTCGGCGAACAGCGGGATGCGGCGGCCGACGATTGGCAGGATCAGCGTCTTGCCGACGAGGTCCTTGTAGCGCTCGTCATCCGGATGGACGGCGACACCCGTATCGCCGAACATCGTCTCTGGGCGCGTCGTCGCGATCTCGACGTACTTGCCCGGCTCGCCCTCGACTTCATAGCGCAGATGCCAGAGATGGCCCTGCTCCGTCTCGTGCTCGACCTCGATGTCCGAGATGGCCGTGTTGCACGACGGGCACCAGTTCGTGATGCGCGTGCCCTGATAGATGAGCCCCTTCTCGTAGAGGCTCACAAAGACTTCGCGGACGGCGCGGCTGCAGCCCTCGTCCATCGTGAAGCGCTCGCGGTCCCAGTCGAGCGAGGAGCCAAGCGAACGCAGCTGGAACATGATGCGGCTGCCGAACTTCTCCTTCCAGTCCCAGACGCGCTCGAGGAACTTCTCGCGGCCGAGCTCATAGCGGTTCGTGCCCTCTTTGCGCAGCGCGCCCTCGACCTTCGCCTGCGTCGCGATGCCGGCGTGGTCGCAGCCCGGGATCCAGACCGTGTTGTAGCCCTGCATGCGGTGGTAGCGGATCAGGATGTCCTGCAGCGTGTTGTCGAGCGCGTGGCCCATGTGCAGCTGGCCCGTGACGTTTGGCGGCGGGATGACCATGCTGTACGGCTTCTTGCTCTTGTCGACCTCCGCGTGGAAGAACTTATTCTTCTCCCAGAACTCATACCACTTCTTCTCAAACGACTGCGGGTCATAAACCTTCGGGATGTTGTTCCCGAGCTCTTCTTTCTCTGGCATTGTAATCCTCCTCAAAAAATAAAGCGCCTCCGTCCAAAAGGACGAAAGCGCCTGCCTTCGTGGTACCACCAATCTTCTCATGCAGCACTGCCGCATGACTCTCGCGTTAACGCCGCCCACGTCCCCGCCTAAGCACGAGCCTCAGCGGAGCGACTACGAAGCGACCTTCCGCATCTCCCTGCCAGGACTCGCACCAGCCGTCCCGTCTCTTTGCCAGGGAAGATCCCTACTCCTCTTCGTCATCGTCTTTGCCTTATACGGAACCATCTTATCACAACGCGCGCCAAAATGCAACGCAAAGCCGCGCAGGAGTCCGACCGTGCCGCGTCAGTCTTCGAGGGGAAGGGTCGTGTCAAGGATGCGGCGGCAGCTGCGGATGTCGTGGCGGTTCTCGTACTGCTTGCCGCGGCGGTTGTAGTACTCGACCTTGTCGCCGTACATGCGCCGATCGGTGCGGCAGATGGCTTCGTTCAGGTGCGTGGTGTCTGCCACCCAGTCGCTGCCGAGGGCGATGGACAGTTCCTGCTCGCGGCCGACCATCTCGCGCAGGCGGCGGAAGCTCGCCTTGAAGTCGAGCTCTTTGACGAGCGGCATCAGCACGAGGAATTCGTCACCGCCCATGCGGTAGGCATTCTCACTGCCGTAGCACTTCGCGAGCAGGTGGGCCGCCCGCTTGAGCGCTTCATCACCCGCCTGATGGCCGCGCGTGTCGTTGATCTCCTTGAGGCCGTTGACATCGGCGTAGACGATGCCGATCGAGCTCGAGTGCTGCATGAGGAAGTCGATCTTCTCGATGCAGGCATTGCGGTTGTGCAGCCCTGTCAAGGCATCATAGCGGCTCGCATGCTCGAGTTCGACCATCAGTTGGTGGTTCGTGATCTTCGAGGCAATGAAGTACGACACCGTCTCGAGCACTGTGACCGTATTGACCAGTTCACTCTTCTCGTAGTTGTCGACGCCGAGGTAGCCGATGAGCTTGCCGTCGTGATAGAACGGCGCATCGATGATGCGCTCGATGCCCTGCCGCTTGAGGTTCCAGTAGTCGACGGGATCATCGTCCTTCAGGATCTCGATGTCCTCGATGATGACGCTCGTCGAATGCTCGAGGAACTTCTCCCAGCCGCCGATGTACTGCGCGTAGTCGAGATTCTGCAGCGTGTCAATCTCCGGCGTGACGCCCGGCGCGCACCACTCGAACGTATTCGAGACCGTCTTACCATCCGTCTCGAGGATGTAGAGCCGGTCCGGATGCAGCACGCGGCTGAGCTCCCGCAGCGCGTGGTTCATCGCCACGTCATACTCTTCCTCGCCGCTGAGGATCTTCGAGATGCGCAGGATGATGTCGTTCGTCGTGTACTCGCGCTTCATCTCCATCTGCCGTGCGCGGTCAAGGTCGACATTCATGAACGTGTAGGCGACATAGCCCGGCTGCGCGAGCGGCATGATCGTGAAATCCAGCCAATGGTCGATCTCCGGCGCGTAGATGCAGTCGCGGATGGCCTTGCCCTCGTGACAGGCTCTCGCGCAGTACGTCATCCAGATGGGGTTCACCTTCTCGTAGATGGACCGGAAGGAGTTCCCCACGAGCTCCTCCTCCGTCTTCCCCACCATCTCACAGTAAATCTTGTTGACAAAGACGTACTTCGTGTCCTGAACGGTCTTGCCATCCTCCGCAAAGATCAAGTCAAAGACTGCATACGCCACCGGGACGTCGTGATAGATGTCCGGCATCCAAAGATTCTCCATCGTGATCACCTTGCCTAAAATCACGTCATGCTCTGCAATCCGAACAAAACAATCCGCTTTTATTTTCTTATTCTATCTTAACATCATTCACCTTATCTTGTAAACTTTTTTTCACCGTCAGATAGAATTCATGGCGCGGCAGCTCTTTCTTGCCGACCTGCTCGTAGTGCGCGACCTTGTCGCGGTACATGCGGCGGTCCGTCTTGGAGATGGCCTCGTCGAGCTCGGCCGCATCGGCGAGCCAGTCGGCCCCGATGGCCAGCGAGACGTCGTCCGCGACACGCGCGCGCAGCTGCGCGAAGCGCGCCTCGAACTCATGCCTAGCGACCTGCGGCATCAGGACGAGGAACTCGTCGCCACCGACGCGGTAGGCATGCTCGCGGCCGCAGCAGTCCGCGAGCAGGTCGGCCGTGCGCTTTAGGGCCTCATCGCCAGCCCGATGGCCGTACTTGTCGTTGATCTCCTTGAGGCCGTTGACATCGGCGTAGACGACGCCCACAGCGCCGCGCCGCTGCATCAGCGTGTCGACCGCCAGGTTGAACGCATTGCGGTTCCGCAGGCCCGTCAGCGTATCGTAGCGGCTCAGATGGTCGAGCTCTTCCAAGAGGCGGTGGTTCGCGAGCTTGGCCGCGATGAAGTACGACACCGTCTCGAAGACGGCGACCGTGTTGACGCGGCTGTCCCACTCGTAATTGTCGGCACAGAGATAGCCGATGAGCCTGCCACCGTGGTAGATGGGCGTCGCGATGAGGCGCTCGACGCCCTGCCGCCTGAGGTTCTCGTAGTCGACGGGGTCGTCATCCTTGAGGACCTCGATGTCATCGATGACGACACTCGACGCCGTCTCGAGGAATCTCTCCCAGCCGCCGATGTACTTCGCATAGTCGAGCTGCTGCAGCGTCGCCAGCTCCGACTTGACACCGGCCGCGCACCACTCAAAGGTGTTCGAGACGGTCTTGCGGTCCGTCTCGAGGATGTAGAGCCGGTCGGGACGCAGCACGCGGCTGAGCTCCCGCAGTGCGTGGTTCATCGCCGTCTCATAGTCGTCCTCGCCGTTGAGAATCTTCGAGATGCGCAGGATCACATCATTCGTCGTGTACTCGCGCTTCATCTTGAGCTGCTGCGCACGGTCGAGGTCGACATTCGTGAACGTATAGGCGACATAGCCCGGGATCTTGAGCGGCATGATCGTGAAGTCGAGCCAGTGCCCGATCTCCGGCGCATAGATGCAGTCATGAAAGGCCTTCCCCTCCTGGTAGGCCTTCGTGCAGTACGTCATCCAGATCGGATCTCCATTCGCATAGACAGAGAAGAAAGACTTCCCCAAAAGATCTTCCTTTTTCACCCCCGCCATCTCGCAGTAGATCTCGTTGACAAAGACGTACTCCGTGTCCCGGACCGTCCTGCCGTCCTTCGCAAAGAGCAGCTTATAGACAGCATACGCCACCGGGACATCGCCGTAGATGTCCGGCGTCCAATCTTTATCCATACCACTCCCCCCCATCCTGGTCCTATCACGCATTGTATCATGTAGCACGAGACCCCGCTGTGAGAGACAGCAGGGGCTCTTGAACTCTTTCGTATTCTTTTAATCTAATAATCTAATTCCACGGCAAAAAGAAAAATCCTGCCTGCATTCATGCAGACAGGACCAGTTGAACTTATGCTTATTTTACTTCAGCAGCGCCGAGCGGGCAGCCCTCGTTGAAATTGCGGGCGTTCTCCATCGTCACCGTTGCGATGGCCTGCAGGGCCTCGCGCGTGAAGAATGCCTGATGGCTCGTGAGGATGACCTGCGGGAACATGAGCAGGCGGCCCGTGATGTCTTCCGTCGGAACGTCGGAGCTGTGATCCGTGTAGACATTGGCGTCCTCGCCCTCGTAGACATCGAGCGCGACCGCATGGAACTTGCCCTTCTTGAGAGCAGCGATGAGCGCTTCCGTATCGATGAGGCCGCCGCGTGCAGCGTTCGTGAGCATGACATCGTCCTTCATGAGAGAGATGGCCTTCTCATCGATGAGATGATACGTGCCGCCTTCGCCCATGATGAGCGGTGCGTGAATGGAGATGAGGTCGGAGCGGCTCAGGACTTCCTCCTTCGAGGCATAGGTGAGCAGGCCCTCCTCTTCGAGCTTCTTGTTCGGGAACGCATCCCAGCCGATGACCGTCATGCCATAGCCCTTGCAGATGCGCGCCATGCACTGGCCGATGCGGCCCGTGCCGAGAATGCCAGCGACCTTGTTGTGGAGATCGACGCCGAGCAGACCCGTGAGGTCGAAGTTGTTGTCGCGCACCTTGTTGTACGCCTTGTGCAGGCGGCGGTTCGCGGCCTGCAGCGTCGCCATCGCATGCTCTGCCACCGCGTACGGGGAGTAAGCCGGTACGCGCAGGACCGTGATGCCGTACTCGGCAGCGGCCTTCTTGTCGACATTGTTGAAGCCGGCGCAGCGCAGGAGAATCAGGCGGACGCCGCCATCGTGCAGCTGCTCGATGACAGAGCGCGGTGCCTCGTCGTTGACGAAGATGCAGACGGCGTCATAGCCGTTGGCGAGATGTGCCGTCTCATCCGTCAAGCGGCTCGCGAAATATTTGAGCTCAACGTTGTACGTACCCTCGCCACGATCCTTCGCGAGCTCGCTGAAATAGAGGCGGTCATAGTCTTTCGTGCCGAAGAAGGCAACCTTGAGTACAGGGATCTTCTTATCCTTCGGACCCATCGCCTCAAAGACTGCCTGGATCTGCTTTGCAGCCTCTTCCTCGTCGGGGCCGTCCACCGTAACATTGACCGTTGCGCCCTTCGCGACATGGAGATTCAGGATCTCCAGCACGTTGTTGCCCTGGGCAGTCTCATTGTCGGCCTCGAGCGTTACCGCTGCCCGCAGGTTGCTGCATGCCTGCGCGATCTGCGCTGCGGGACGCGCATGGATACCGAGTGAGCACTTCACGACGACTTGGAATTTTTTCATTGATAAGATCCTCCCAATTAAAAACCATAAAAATGTGGTTCGTGTATATCACCAATAAGATTATACGACGCCGAGCGTGTGAAATCAATAACATATTTGCAGTCTCACTTTTGCAGTCTCACTGCACTTTTTCGAAAGGCTGTTACCCGAAGAACAGCGAGATGGCGAATGCCCGCGTGAACTTCTCCCCTGTGTCGAGAGCGCATCTCAGCGATGGCGCAGCCAGCACGGGACGAGACAGAGGGCGCTGATGGCGAGGCCGAAGAACAGCGGGTTGCCGGCGGCGCCGAGGAAGACGGCAAGGAGGGCCGCGGCGGTCGAGAGCACCATCGAGAGCGTGGCGCTCAGATTGGTGATGGTGCCCGGCGCGAAGATGGCGAAGCTCAGCGGCAGGAAGATGCCGCCGCTTCGAAGGGCCATGGACAGGTAGTTCCAGAACAGGACCTGGCTGCCCTCGTTGACCATCGCGATAAAGGCGGCGAGCGCGATCGTCAGCAGGACAATCAGGCGCGTGACGGAGAGCTCAGAGAGATGGTACGGATGGTTGACCGTCGGAATCTCCGTGATGTCGATCTCCTGGCTCTCGGGGTCTTCGGCGATCTTGTGGATCTTGCGGGCGCGCAGCGTCACGCGCGCGCGATGAAAGATGTCGCGCGAGAGCATCGTGCCGATGCCGAGCGAGAGGCCGGCAATCGAGCCAATGAGTGAGAGCATGATGCCGCCCATCGCGATGCCGCCGAGCAGGGAAGGCTGCTCCGTCAATAGGTAGGTCGGCAGCGAGAGGATTGGCGTAACTTCTGGATGGGCCGCGCCCATGTAGATGCCGACCATCGCGCACGGCAGACCGACCGGCAGACTGATGAGCGCCGCCGTAAAGGCCGCGACGGACGCCGTGCGCGGGTTCGACGCGGAGAAGATGGCCTGGATGTACGACTGCGTGCAGAGCATGCCGATGACGACGGACGAGAAGTTCGCGAGGATATGGCTCATGTCGCCGTGCAGCAGGTTGAAGGCGCCAGCTGGCAGAGCCGCGGAGATGGCGGGGTCTGCAAACAGCGAATGCGCCGCCATGGTGCCGGCGATGGCCATCGTGATCCAGATGACGATCATCTTGAGGATGCCGCCGACGCCGGCGCTCTTCATGCCGCCGAAGAAGGCGTAGGCCGCGACGGCCAGCACGAGCAGGATTGTCGCGGGCAGGAAGGAGATGCCGAAGATTGCAGCGATGATGTAGATGGCCGGCAGACAGCTCGCCACGGCGCTGAACAGGATGCCGATGGACGAGACGATGCTCGAGAAGACGCCACAGGTCAGGCCGAAGTTCTGCGCGAGAAACTGCGGGATCGTCTCAAGGGCCGTGCGGCGCAGCGGCTTGGCGTAGAAAAGGCCCATGATGATGAGGCCGACGCCCGAGCCGATGGTGAACCACCAGGCCGAGAGGCCGGCCATCGCCGCAAGCTGTGCCGTACCAACGGTCGCGCCGCCGCCGACACACGTGCCCGCGATGCC
>NZ_GG697142.2:355688-426905 GCF_000155955.1 Mitsuokella multacida DSM 20544 | reverse complement strand
TGCCGCCCGCGACGAGCGGCACGCCGGCCGAGCGCCCGCCGACGCTGAAGCCCTTCGTCGAGTGGACCGAGCGCGCAGCCCGGATGCCGAAGCCCAGGACGACCGCAATCGTCGCGCAGATGATGACGAGCTGAAACAACGAAATATCCATTGAAAAAACACACTCCAAAAAAGAAAAAACCCCCGCTCCTATGAGCCGGGGCATTTATAGGGTCACCCAAACCAGATCCAGAGAACACCGGCGACGGCGATGACGACGGCCGCTGTGTTGCGGTGGTAGTAATCGGCAAGCCAGCCGATATGCGTCACATCGTAGAGCCAGCCGAGCACGCGCAGGGCGATGTAATGGATGATGCAACCGACGATGTACGCGAGGCCGACTTCGATGGCGATGGCCAGCATCGTGATGGACAGGCCGATCATCGCGAAGATGCCCGTGAAGAACAGGCCGATGATGACGAGCGCTGCTACGATGACAAAGAGTGTGCCGCCAAGCGCGACGCCGATGCCCGCGAGAGCCGCCAGGAATCCCTTCAAGCTATCCATGAAAACTCCCCCTTCCTGAGAATTTCTTTCTATTTCCTTCATTCACCTTCATTATAGGGAGAAGTCCCGCCATTCGCAAGATGCAATTTCGTTCAAGCGTTCTTCTCTTCGAGCAGTGGCCTGAGGAACTTGCCCGTGTACGACGCAGGCACCTTGACGATGACGATGTCCTCGGGACGGCCTGTCGCGACGACGGTACCGCCCTTGTCGCCCCCCTCGGGGCCGAGGTCGATGATGTAGTCGGCCGTCTTGATGACGTCGAGGTTGTGCTCGATGACGACGACGGTGTCGCCGCCTGCGACGAGGCGCTGCAGGATGTCTAATAGCTTGTGGATGTCGGCCGTGTGCAGGCCCGTCGTCGGCTCGTCGAGGATGTAGAGCGTCTTGCCCGTCGAGCGCCGCGAGAGCTCCGTCGCGAGCTTGACGCGCTGCGCCTCGCCGCCCGAGAGCGTCGTCGCCGGCTGACCGAGCTTGATGTAGCCGAGGCCGACGTCCTGGATGATCTGGAGCTTGCGCGCGATGCGCGGCACGTTGGCGAAGAACTCCACGGCCTCGTCGATCGTCATGTCAAGCACTTCAGAGATGTTCTTGCCCTTGTAGCGGACCTCGAGCGTCTCGCGGTTGTAGCGCGCGCCCTTGCAGACCTCGCAGGGCACATAGACGTCGGGCAGGAAGTGCATCTCGATCTTGAGGATGCCGTCGCCCTTGCAGGCCTCACAGCGGCCGCCCTTGACGTTGAAGCTGAAGCGGCCGGCCTTGTAGCCGCGCATGCGCGCCTCGCTCGTCTGGCTGAAGAGCTCGCGAATCGCGTCGAAGACACCCGTGTACGTCGCCGGATTCGAGCGCGGCGTGCGGCCGATCGGCTGCTGGTCGATGTCGATGATCTTGTCGATGTTCTCGAGTCCCTTGATCTTCTTGTGTTTGCCCGGCTTGCCCTTCGCGTGGTAGAGGCGCGAGGCGATGCCCTTGTAGAGGATCTCGTTGACGAGCGTCGACTTGCCCGAGCCCGAGACGCCTGTGACGAGCGTCAGGGTGCCGAGCGGGAACTTGACCGTCAGGTCCTTGAGGTTGTTCTCAGCTGCGCCGACGACCTCGATGAACTTGCCGTTCCCTGGTCGGCGCTTCGCGGGAACGGGGATGAACTTGCGGCGCGAGAGGTAGGCGCCCGTGATGGAGTCGGGGTTCTTCTTGATCTCCTCCGCCGTGCCCTCGGCGACGACGCGGCCGCCGTTCGCGCCGGCGCCCGGGCCGATGTCGATGATGTGGTCGGCCGCGTACATCGTGTCCTCGTCGTGCTCGACGACGATCAGGGTGTTGCCGAGGTCGCGCAGGTGCTTGAGCGTCGCGAGCAGGCGGTTGTTGTCGCGCTGGTGCAGGCCGATGCTCGGCTCGTCGAGCACGTAGAGCACGCCCTGCAGACCCGAGCCGATCTGCGTCGCGAGGCGGATGCGCTGCGCCTCGCCGCCCGACAAGGTGCCCGCCGAGCGCGAGAGCGTCAGGTAGTCGAGGCCGACATCGAGCAGGAAATGCAGGCGCGCGTGGATCTCCTTGAGGATCTGCGCCGCGATCTTCATCTCGCGCGGCGTCAGCGTGAGATGCGTGAAGAAAGCGTCGGCCTCGCGGATCGTCATGCGCGTGACCTCATCGATGTTCTTGCCGCCGACCGTGACGGCGAGCGTCTCAGGCTTCAAGCGCGCGCCGTGGCACGCCTTGCAGGGAATCTCGGTCATGTAGTTCTCGTACGACTCGCGCATCTCGTCGCTGTCCGTCTCGTGGTAGCGGCGCGCGAGCAGCGGCATAACGCCCTCGAACGGCACGAAGTACTCTTTGTCCTCACCGAACATGTTCGTGTAGCGGAAGGTGAAACGCTCCTCGCCCGAGCCGTAGAGCAGGACCTGCTGCGTCTTCTTGTCGATTTCCTGCCACGGCGTCTCGAGGCTGTAGCCGCGCTTCTCGAGGATGGCCTTCATCACGCACATCGCGTACGAGTGCAGATTCTTCGAGAGCGGTGCAAAGACGCCGCCGCCCACACTCAGGGTCGGGTCAGGCAGGACGAGCTCCTCGTCGAACTCCATATGGCTGCCGAGGCCCATGCAGACGGGGCAGGCGCCGTAGGGGTTGTTGAACGAGAACATGCGCGGCGTGATCTCGGGCAGGCTGATGCCGCAGTCGACGCAGGCGAAATTCTCGCTGAACATCAAGAGCTCGCCGTCGACGATCTGCACGTAGGCGACGCCCTCGCCGAGCTTCAGCGCCGTCTCCAGGGAGTCGGCCAGGCGCGATTCCATTCCCTCGCGCACGACGAGGCGGTCGATGACGACCTCGATCGTGTGCTTCTTGTTCTTCTCGAGCTGGATGTCCTCGCCGATGTCCATGACCTCGCCGTCGATGCGCACGCGTACATAACCTTCGTGGCGGATGTGTGCGAGGACCTTCTTGTGTTCGCCCTTCTTGCCGCGCACGACCTGCGCCATGACGAGCAGCTTCGTGCGCTCCGGCAGCTCGCGGATCTGGTCGATCATCTGGTCGACCGACTGCTGCGTGATGGGCTTGCCGCACTTCGGGCAGTGCGGATGGCCGGCGCGCGCAAACAGCAGGCGCAGGTAGTCGTAAATCTCCGTGACTGTACCGACCGTCGAGCGCGGGTTGTGGCTCGTCGTCTTCTGGTCAATCGAGATGGCCGGCGAGAGGCCGTCGATCTGGTCGACGTCCGGCTTGTCCATCTGGCCGAGGAACTGGCGCGCGTACGACGAGAGCGACTCGACGTAGCGGCGCTGGCCTTCTGCGTAGATCGTATCGAAGGCCAGCGACGACTTGCCCGAGCCCGAGAGGCCTGTGATGACGACGAGCTTGTCGCGCGGGATGTTGACATCGATGTTCTTGAGGTTGTGCGCACGCGCACCCTTGATGCGAATGTATTTTTCCATGATTGTTTTCCTTTTTTATCGAATATGCTCAGACCCTGCTGCGGATCATCGCGCGGTAGACGATCTCACTGAGGACATAGCCCGCGAGCATCAGGATGGCCATCGGCAGCGGGTTGCTGTCGCCGGCGATGCCCGTCAGCGGCATCATGACGCCGCCGAGGATCATCTGGCTGAAACCCAAGAGCGCGCTGGCCGAGCCGGCACTCTTGCCCTGGCGCGAGAGCGCGAGCGAGAAGCTCGCCGTGCCCATGACGGAAAGCGGCACGATGGTCACGAAGAGGACGAGCAGCGTGTAGAGAAGCGGCGCGTGCAGCAGGAAGCCTGCGAGCAGCAGCACAGCGCCGACGAGCGGGATGCGAAGCGATACAGAGAGCAGCTTCTCGTCCGGCACGCGGCCGGCAAAGTGCGCGGGCACGGTGCCGGCGACGAGCAGGCCAATGCCGATGCCGCCGAAGATCAGGCTGTACGTCTGCGCCGAGACGTGGTAGACGTTCTGGAAGACGAAGGAGCTGCCGCCGATGTACGAGAAGAACGAGCCGAAGAAGAAGAGCTGCAGCAGGCAGTGGCCGAGGAAGTAGCGGTCGCGCAGGAGCTGCGGGAACTTCGCGAAGGACTTGGCGATGCTCTGCTGGCGCTCCTCTTTCTTGAGCGTCTCGCGGTAGATCACCGTTGAGACGAACTGCGCAATGCCGACAATCACCAAGAGGGCAAAGATGCCGCGCCAGCTCGTGAAGCGCAGGATCTGACCGCCGATGACCGGCGCGGCAATCGGTGCGAGACCGTTGACGAGCATCAGGATGGCAAAGAAGCGCGTGAGCTCCGGCCCCTCGGCCACGTCGCGCGCGATGGCGCGGGCGATGACGATACCGCTCGCGCCGCTGAAGCCCTGCAGGAAGCGGAAGACGAGGAAGGTCGTGATGTTCTCCGACAGGCAGGCGCCAGCGCTCGCCGCCGTGAAGACAATCATGCCGACGAGCAGCGGCAGCTTGCGGCCGAAGCGGTCCGACAGCGGTCCCATGAAGATCTGGCCGAAGGCCATGCCGAGCATCGTCATGGTCAGGGTCAGCTGCGTCAGCGACGCCGAGATGCCGAAGTCCCCACCGAGCTCCGGCAAGGCCGGCAGATACATGTCAGTGGACAGCGGCGCCATCGCGGTCATGATGCCGAGAAACACCGTCAAGAATAGTTTCTGCTTTGGACTCAATCTCAAAAAAATCTTCCTTCCTCAAATTGCCTGGACTTACTTTTTTATCTCGATTTACCTATCATTTCTTTTTGGCTCGTTTCGCCTTGGGCGATGCGGAGGCTTTGGCCCCCGGCAGGCTGCCATCGAGCTCGAGGATCATGTCGCGAAGCTCTGCCGCGCGCTCGAACTCGAGCGCACGCGAGGCCTGCTGCATCTCGCGCGTCAACGTCTTGATGAGGTTCTCCCTATCCTTCTTGGTCAGCTTCTTCTTGCTGCCCTTCTTGACCTCGTACTTGCCACCCGACTCGGCGACGAGCGTCGTCTCGATCAGCGGCTTGATGGGCTTGACGATCGTCTTCGGCGTGATGCCATGCGCCTTGTTGTAGCCATCCTGTATCTCGCGGCGGCGCGCCGTCTCGTCGATGGCGCGCTTCATCGAGTCAGTGATGCGGTCGGCGTACATGATGACATGGCCGCGCGCATTGCGCGCCGCACGGCCGATGATCTGGATGAGTGACGTGTCGGAGCGCAGGAAGCCCTCCTTGTCGGCATCGAGGATGGCGATCAACGAGACTTCCGGCATGTCGAGGCCCTCGCGCAAGAGGTTGATGCCGACGAGCACGTCGAACTCGCCAGCGCGCAGGTCGTGGATGATCTCGGCGCGCTCGATCGTCGCAATGTCCGAGTGCAGGTAGCGGACCTTGACGCCGACCTCCGTGAAGTAGTCGGTCAGGTTCTCCGCCATCTTCTTCGTCAGCGTCGTGACGAGCACGCGCTCGTTGCGCTCGATGCGGACCTTGATCTCGGCGAGCAGGTCGTCGATCTGGCCCTCGAGCGGCCGGACCTCGATCTCAGGGTCGAGGAGGCCCGTCGGGCGAATGATCTGCTGCGCGACCTGCTGGGCCTGCTCGAGCTCGTACTTGCCCGGCGTCGCCGAGACGTAGATGATCTGGTTGATGCGCGCAGCGAACTCCTCGAAGGTCAGCGGGCGGTTGTCGAAGGCCGACGGCAGCCGGAAGCCGTTCTCGACGAGCGAGACCTTGCGGCTGCGGTCACCGGCGTACATCGCGTGGAGCTGCGGCAACGTCACATGCGACTCATCCATGACGATGAGGAAGTCTTCGGGGAAGTAGTCGAGCAGCGTGTAAGGCGCCTCGCCGGCCTTGCGGTGCGTCAGGTGGCGCGAGTAGTTCTCGATGCCCGAGCAGTAGCCCATCTCCTGCATCATCTCGAGGTCGTAGCGCGTGCGCTGCTCGATGCGCTGCGCCTCGATGAGCTTGCCCTCCGCCTTGAATTTCTTGACCTGCTCCTCCATTTCCGCCTCGATGTCCTTCATCGCGATCTTGAGGTCCTCGTCCTCCGTCACGTAATGCGAGGCCGGGAAGACCATCGAGTGCGTGCGCTCGCCGTAGACCTCCCCCGTCACGACGTCGAACTCGACGATGCGGTCGACCTCGTCGCCGAAGAGCTCGATGCGCACGGCGCGGTTGTTGTAGCCGGCCGGGAAGACCTCGATGACATCGCCGCGCACGCGGAACTGACCACGCTCGAACGCAACATCGTTGCGCTCGTAGCGGATGGAGACGAGCTTCTTGAGGATTGCGTCTCTATCGACGATCTGCCCCTTGTGCAAAGAGAGCACCATCTCGTGGTAGCTCTCCGGAGAACCCAAGCCGTAGATGCAGGAGACGGACGCGACGATGATGACGTCGCGCCGCTCGAAAAGCGAGCACGTCGCGCTGTGGCGCAGCTCATCGATCTCGTCGTTGATAGAGGCGTCCTTCTCGATGTAGGTGTCCGTCGAGGCGATGTAGGCCTCCGGCTGGTAGAAGTCGTAGTAACTGACGAAGTAGCCGACGTAGTTGTTCGGGAAGAACGCCTTGAACTCGCTCGCGAGCTGCGCGGCCAGTGTCTTGTTGTGGGCGATGACGAGCGTCGGCTTCTGCACCTTCTCGATGACCTTGGCGATCGTGTACGTCTTGCCCGTGCCCGTCGCGCCCAAGAGGACCTGCGCCTGCTGGCCGTTCTCGACACCGGCCGCGAGCTCCGCGATGGCCTGCGGCTGATCGCCCATCGGCTCAAATGGCGCCACGACCTCAAAAGGCCTCTCCTCGTCAAAATGCATCGTATTGAGTTTCGGCACCATGGCCATGCGATTCCCCTCCCATATCCTTACCATTAATCATAATCTAATCAAAAAACATTATCCATTAGCGACATGTACCTCTATTATATACGTCCATTTCGAAAAAATCCACCGCCCATGATGATCATGGCAGTGGATTTTTCTCGTGCAACTATATGCGATTCTATCAGCCCTTGACGACGATGTTGACGAGCTTCTTCGGCACGCAGATGACCTTGACGATCGTCTTGCCGGCCGTGAGTTCCTGCGTGCGCGGCAGGCCCATGGCGATCTCCTGCATGCCCGCGCGGTCGGTGTCGGCGGGGATCGTGATCTTGTCGCGGACCTTACCGTTGATCTGCAGGACGATCTCGATCTCCGCGAGCTTCGTGGCAGCCTCGTCGTAGGTCGGCCACTTCTGCTGATGGACGCTGCCCTGGCCAGCAAACAGGCGGCTCCAGAGCTCTTCCGTGATGTGCGGCGCAAACGGTGCGAGGAGCTTGATGAGGTTCTCGGCGACCTCGCGCGCGAGGCCGGCCTTGAGGTCCTTGTCCTGGAAGGCGTAGAGTGCGTTGACGAGCTCCATGATGGACGAGACGGCCGTGTTGAACATGAAGCGGTCGCGGACGTCTTCCGTGACCTTGCGGATCGTCACGTGCAGGATGCGGCGCAGGTCCTTCTCTTCCTTTGTGAGCTTCGAAGTATCATAATCTGCCTTGCCCGACTTGATGGCCTCCTCGAAGTGGCCGAGGATGCGCCAGACGCGGTTGAGGAAGCGGTAGGAGCCCTCGACGCCCTGGTCGCTCCACTCGAGGTCACGGTCGACCGGTGCGGCGAACAGGATGAAGAGGCGGGCCGTGTCGGCGCCGTACTTCGCGATGATCTCCTCTGGCGAGACGACGTTGCCCTTCGACTTCGACATCTTCGAGCCGTCCTTGAGGACCATGCCCTGCGTCAGGAGGTTCGTGAACGGCTCATCGAAGTCAACGAGGCCGGCGTCATGCAGGACCTTCGTGAAGAAGCGCGAGTACAGGAGGTGCAGGATGGCATGCTCGATGCCGCCGATGTACTGGTCGACAGGCGCCCAGTAGTTGACCTTGTCCTTGGCGAACGGCTCCTTGTCGTTGTGCGGATCCGTATAGCGCAGGTAGTACCACGAGGAGCAGATGAAGGTATCCATCGTGTCCGTCTCGCGCGTCGCATCGGCGCCGCACTTCGGGCACTTGCAGTGGACGAAGCTCTCGCTCGATGCGAGCGGCGAGAGCGAGCCCTGGTCAAACGAGACATCCTCCGGCAGCATGACCGGCAGGTCTTTCTCCGGCACGAGCACTTCGCCGCAGTGCGGGCAGTTGATGACCGGGATCGGCGCGCCCCAGTAGCGCTGGCGCGAGATCAGCCAGTCACGCAGGCGGAAGTTGACGCGGCGCTTGCCAAAGCCTTCCTTCTCGGCCTTGTCCATGATGCCCTTCATCGCGGCCTTGATGTCCATACCCGTGAACTCCGCGGAGTTGACGAGCACGCCGTCCTTATCCGTGTAGGCCTCCGTCATCTCCTCGAGCTTGAGCTCATGGTCGCGCGGCTGCAGCGTGATGATCTTCGGGATGTCGTACTTCGTCGCGAACATCCAGTCACGCGAATCCTCGGACGGCACACCGATGACGGCGCCTGTGCCGTAGTCGGCGAGGACGTAGTTCGTGACCCAGATCTGCACCTTCTTGCCGTTGAACGGGTTGATGCAGTAAGCGCCCGTGAAGATGCCTTCCTTCTCGGACTCGCTCGACGTGCGCTCGATCTCGCTCTGGTTGCGCGTGCGCTTGACGAACGCCTGGATCTCCTCAGCCTTTGGGTTGTTCTCGCAGATCTTGTCGACGAGCGGATGCTCGGCAGCGAGCGCGAGGAACGTGATGCCGTAGACCGTATCGGGGCGCGTCGTGTAGGCGGCAATCGTTGTGCCGAGCTCCGGTGCCTCGAGGTTGAACTCAAGACCTTCGCTGCGGCCGATCCAGTTGTCCTGCATCGTCTTGACGCGCTCCGGCCAGCCCTTGAGCTTGTCGAGGTCCTTCAGCAGCACATCAGCGTAGTCCGTGATCTTGAGGAACCACTGCGAGAGGTCCTTCTTGTGGACCTCGTGGTCGCAGCGCCAGCACTTGCCGTCGATGACCTGCTCATTCGCAAGCACCGTGCCGCAGGTGTCGCACCAGTTGACCGACGCCTTCTTCTTGTAGGCGAGGCCGCGCTTGTAGAAGAGCTCGAAGAGCCACTGTGTCCACTTGTAGTACGAGGGGTCGCACGTCTTGACCTCGCGGTCCCAGTCGTAGGAGAGGCCGAGCTTCTTCTGCTGCTTCTCCATGTTCTCGATGTTGCTGTACGTCCAGTCGGCCGGCTTGACGCCGTGCTTGATGGCGGCGTTCTCAGCCGGCATGCCGAAGGAGTCGAAACCCATCGGATGCAGGACGTTGAAGCCCTCCATCGTCTTGTAGCGCGCCATGACGTCGCCGATGGCGTAGTTGCGCACATGGCCCATGTGCAGGTTGCCCGACGGATACGGGAACATCTCGAGCGCGTAGTACTTCGGGCGGTCCGGGTCGGCTTCCGTCTTGTAGACCTTGCCCTCTTCCCACTTCTTCTGCCATTTTGCCTCGATGTCCTGCGGCGAATATCTTTCCATGCTGACTGCCTCCTAAACTAAAAAAGTCCCCGACCGTCATTGCTGACGGTCAGGGACGATGATTCGCGGTACCACCCTGCTTGATGCATGCGCATCCTCTCGGTGCCGTAACGTGGCAGGCGTCGACCGTTTTGCCCGAAGGCGCCCCGGCCGCTCCTCCGCAGTGAGTTCAGCGCTTCTCGTCACCGGCTCTCAGCTGCCGCCGGCTCTCTTGAGACGTTCCACACCTAATGCTCTGCATCCTCGGATTTACGTGTTTACATATGGTCTTATTATAGCGGGGATTTCGCGCATCGTCAACTACTTCTCGCGCTTCCCGTGCAGCTGCTCGAACTCGAGCTGCTTCTCGTGCGTCTGCTGCCACTTGCGGCGCGCGTCCTCGTAACTCTCACAGGCGAGCGTGAAGCCCTTGCCCGACACCTCCGACGTGTCGGAGACGATCATGAAGGCCTGCGGGTCGTGATGGGCGACGATGGTCTTGACGCGGCTGACCTGCGTGAGGCTCACGACGACGAACAGGATGTTCTTCGGCTCCTCGGCGAAACCGCCGCGGCCGTCGATGAACGTCGCGCCGCGGTGCACGTTCTCCATGATGTCGCTGCAGATGGCCTTGGCCTGCGGTGAGACGATGAAGATGGACTTCTCGCGGTTGAGGCCGGCGGCCACGCGGTTCGTCAGCTCCGCCGTCACGTAGATGGAGACGATGCTGAAGAGCGCGACCTCCATGCCAAACAGGGCGACCGAGCCCATGATGATCAGGAAGTTCAGGATGAAGACGACTGTGCCGACGTCGAGCGAGTAGTACTTCTTGGTTACGGCCGCAATGACGTCGAGTCCGCCCGTATTGGCATTGGCGCGGAAGACCATGCCGAAGCCGACACCGGCGAGCACACCGCCGAAGATGGAGTTGAGCATCGGGTCGGCACAGATGGACCAGTCGACGAGGAAGTGCGTCGCATCGAGGATGACCGACAGGGCGACCGTGCCGAAGATGGTGTCGACGGCATAGAGCCGGCCGAAGACGCGGTAAGCGAGGTAGAGGATCGGCAGGTTGTAGACGAGGTTCTGCATGCCGACGGGCAGGTCGGTCAGGTAGTAGATGATCAGGGCCACGCCGCTGATGCCGCCCGTCAGGAGGTGTGCCGGTATCAGGAACAGGTTGAAGCCGAGGCAGACGAGCAGGCAGCCGATTGTGATCTGGAGGTAGCGCATGGCATGCTTGCGCCAGAGATTCTGATTCATAGGGTATCCTTTCGCGCTTGAGCGCAGAGATGCAGGGCTACGGTCAAAGGGTCAGGCCAGCGAGAAGAAGTCCTTCGACTCGCGGTCGGCGATGACCTCGACGTGTCCCTCGCCGCGCAGCTCCTCGCGCAGGCGCTCCGCAAGCGAAGCGACGACGGGGAACTCCGTGCCGAAGTGGCCGGCGTCGATGACGTGCATGCCGAGCTCCGCCGCGTGCTGCGCATCGTGGTAGCGCACATCGCCCGTAACGTAGGCATCGGCCCCCATCGCGGCGGCCTTGGCGATGAACTCCGCACCGGCGCCGCTGCAGAGCGCGACCTTGCGCACGGGGCGGCTGCCGGCATCGACGAAGCGCACGTGCTCCGTCGGCAGGGCCTTGCGGACCTGCTCGGCAAAGTCGCGGATTGCCATCGGCTGCGGCAGCGTGCCGATGCGGCCGAGGCTCTCGGTCTGGCCGCTTTCCGCCTGCTGCGTGATGACGAAGCTCGAGAGCTTCGAGAGACCGATGGCCTCGGCGAGCACATCGTTGACGCCGCCGCGGGCGATGTCGAGATTCGTGTGAGCTGCGGCCACGGCGATGTCGTGCTGCAAGAGAACCTGCAGGCGGTGGCCGAGCGGCTCATCCGTGCGGATCTTCTTGATGGGCTTGAAGAGCAGCGGGTGGTGCGCGACGATCATCTCCGCTCCCTCGTGTACCGCCTGGCGCACGACCGTGTCGCTGACGTCGAGCGCGACGAGGATGCGGCTGACCTGCCTATCCGGGCTGCCGACGAGCAGGCCCGGATTATCCCAATCCTCTGCGAGATGATGTGGCGCGATGCGCTCCAGCGCATCCATGACAACTTGACATTTCACCATGACAGATGCTCCCCCAATTCCTTGATATGGCGGATGACCGCCTGATACTTCTTCGACTTCTTCGCGGCCTCGCTCTTCTCCATGCCCGCCGCGACGCGGCGCTCCTGGAAGAGCAGGGCCTCGATGTGATGGCGCAGGAGAGGCGGCTTCTTCTGCCAGAGGACGGGTCCGATTTCCAGGAGCAGCGGCTCCGGCATCTTGCGCCGGCCGCGCTTGGCCTTGATGATCTCGTAGATGCGGCCATCATCGAGCGCGAGCGACTCATCTTCGATGTACCAGCGCTTGCGGTAGAGCCAGCGGCGCAGGTCTGCCGCCGCGCTCTGCGGCTGCAGGACAAGCGTCTCGAGCTTCTCGACGACTTCAGGCGAGCCCTCGAGGATCTCGACCATCAGCGTGCCGCCCATGCCGGCAATGCAGACCGTGTCGACTTCCCCGGGCTTCAGGCTCTTCAGGCCGTCGCCGAGGCGCACGGAGATGCGCTCGTCTGTCAGGCCATTCTCGCGGACGGTGCGCACGGCCGCCTCATAAGGGCCCGCGTTCTTGTCGCTCGCCACGACGAACTTCGCCTTGCCCGACTTCACGAGTTCCACCGCGAGGTAGCCGTGGTCCGTGCCGATATCCGCCACGCGGCTGCCCTGCGGTACGAAGTCAGCCAGTGCCTGCAAGCGGTCTCCCAGCTTCATGAAAATCCCTCCCCAGTCATTCCATCCATCTTTCTACATTCTATCTCATTTTGATTACAATACAAGAAAAAGGGTGTAACAAGCGTTACACCCTGGATGTCCAATTGGCTCCTCGAGCAGGATTCGAACCTGCGACAGCCTGATTAACAGTCAGGTGCTCTACCGGCTGAGCTATCGAGGAATATCAACAACATATATTATTATAGAGAGTGCTGCTCCATTTGTCAACACCTTTTTTTCATCCGGATGCAATTTTTTTTGCGGACTGACAAAAAGAAAGCCAGAGTGGCTGGCACTCTGGTCTTCAGCAATCAGTCTAAGAAATCCTTGAGCTTGCGGCTACGGCTCGGATGGCGCAGCTTGCGCAGGGCCTTGGCTTCGATCTGGCGGATGCGCTCGCGCGTGACGCCGAAGTTCTGGCCGACTTCCTCAAGTGTGCGCGCGCGACCATCGTCGAGGCCGAAGCGCAGGCGCAGGACTTTCTCCTCGCGCGGCGTCAGGGTGTCGAGGACATCCTCGAGCTGTTCCTTGAGCAGCATGAAGGACGCGGCATCGGCCGGGGCCGGTGCATCCTGGTCCTCGATGAAGTCGCCGAGATGCGAGTCCTCCTCTTCGCCAATCGGCGTCTCGAGGGAGACTGGCTCCTGCGCGATCTTCATGATCTCGCGCACGCGGTCGACGCCGATCTCCATCTCCTTCGCGATCTCCTCCGGGGTCGGTTCGCGGCCGAGCTGCTGCAGCAGCTGACGCGAGACGCGGATGAGCTTGTTGATGGTCTCCACCATGTGCACCGGGATGCGGATGGTGCGGGCCTGGTCTGCGATCGCGCGCGTGATGGCCTGACGGATCCACCAGGTCGCATACGTACTGAACTTGTAGCCCTTGTTGTAGTCGAACTTCTCGACCGCCTTGATGAGGCCGAGATTGCCCTCCTGGATGAGGTCGAGGAAGAGCATGCCGCGGCCGACATAGCGCTTCGCGATGCTGACGACGAGGCGCAGGTTGGCCTCAGCCAGGCGTTTCTGCGCCTCTTCATCGCCGGCTTCCATGCGCTTAGCGAGGGCGACTTCTTCCTCTGCTGTCAACAGAGGCACGCGGCCGATCTCCTTGAGGTACATGCGCACCGGGTCGTCGATGCTGACGCCCTCCGGCACGGAGAGGTCAATCTCGACGTCCTCGTCGGATTTATCGATATCCACATCGTCATCGCTGGAATTGTCCTGCGAATCGTCGACGATCTCGATACCACGCTTGCTGAAGGTATCATACATGGTGTCGATTTCATCTGGAGAGAGAGCCTGCTTCTGCAGTGCATCGATGAGTTCCCCATATGTCAGGGTACCCCCATTCTTCTTTCCCTTGGCGAGAAGACCCTCCACTATCTCAGAACTGCGGCCCTTGCCGGCAGCTTTTGCTGTCTTTGTTTCAGCCATTCGACTGCCTCCTTTCCACACGTTCCATCCATCTTTTACCAAGTGAGTTACCATTCATCCATTTCATGTTTGATCTTATTTACCTCATTCAATTCTTGCAGGCAGGCCTCATGCTGGCCGTTCTGCGCATATTCATTCGCCTTGCGGCTGTGCTCCGTGTAGAGGGCATTGAGATATGCCTTGCGGAGCACCCGTAGAGAATCATCGTAAGCTTCGGTCTCATCGCGCCCGCCGAGGTCTTCGACGAGCGACCGGGAGAGCTCGGCGGCTGCCTCATCGCTGAGCGTTGCGGCGCTCATATCATCCACGGGGCGCCCTTCCTCTGCGGCTGCCTTGAGGAAGGTCAGGATCTCGCGCTGTGCGGGGTCGCGTATACCCTCGAGTGGCACGATGGTCTCAAGATGCGCGATCACCGCGGCATCCTGCCAGGCCATGCGGATAACGAGCCGGCCGGCCTTCCTGAGGGCCGTATCCGCTTTCGCGACGGCCTTGCGGATGGGCTGGCGCACCGCTTCCTCCGCTTCGGGACGGTAGTGGCGGAGCTCCGAACGCACGATGCCCTCGTCGAGCATCAGCGTCTGAGCGAGCCGCCGCTCATACTCGCTGCGCACGGCCGCCTCGCGGATGCCCGCGAGCACCGGCATCATCTCATGGAGTGCCTTGACCTTGCCGTCGAGCGTGTCGTAATTCGTATGCGAGAGGACGTAGCGCAGGCGGTACTCGACGAGCGGCAGTGCCTTCTCGACGAGCGCCCGGAAGGCGTCGGCCCCGTGCTTGCGGATGAACTCATCGGGGTCCTTGCCGTCTGGCACGACAATGACGCGGACGCGGGCCCCCGTATCGCGCACAATGGACAGTGCGCGTATCGTTGCCTTTTGCCCCGCCTCGTCGCTGTCGTAGCAGAAGCAGATCTCCGGTGCGTAGTGCAAGAGCTTCTTCGCATGCTCCGGCGTGAACGCCGTGCCGAGCGATGCGACCACATTGTGCACGCCGGCGTCGAACACCGATATCGCATCCATGTAACCCTCGACGACGATGGCCCGGCCCTCCTGCTGGATGGCGCGGTGCGAGCGGTCGAGGCCGAAGAGCAGCTTCCTCTTATTGAAGAGGACGGTCTCCGGTGTGTTGAGATACTTCGGTGTCGAATCATCGAGGACGCGGCCGCCGAAGCCGACGACGCGCCCGCGCTCATCCGCAATCGGGATGATCACGCGCCCGCGGAAGCGGTCGTAGAGGCCGCCTCCCTGCTTGCGCTCGGCACAAAGACCGCTTGCCAGCAAAAACTCCTGCTTGATTCCACGCTTGAGGAAAGCCGTGGACAACTTATCCCAGGCAGGCGGTGCGTAGCCGAGCTGAAATTCCTCGATGGTCTCCTGGCGGATGCCGCGCGCGGCGAAGTAGGCCTTGCCCCGCTCGCCCATGCGCGTCATCGTCAGGCAGTTGTGGAAGAAGTCGCGCGCGAGCTCATTGACCTTGCGCAGGTCCTGTATCTCGCGGTCCCGCGCGACTTCCTGCGGGCTTCTCTTGCGCTCGGGCAGCGGGATGCCCAGCTTCTCTGCCTGCAGCTTGATCGCGTCAAAATACGAGATGTTTTCGATAAGCGAAAGAAACTTGAACGCGTTGCCGCCGGCATGACAGCCGAAGCAGTAGAAGAAGCCCTTGTCGGGTAGGACAGAAAAGGATGCGGTCTTCTCCTGATGGAACGGGCAGCATCCCCAGTAGCGATTGCCCCGGCGCTTGAGCGGCACGTAGCCCTGCACGATGCGCAGGATATCCGTCTGCTCACTCACGCGCTCGACGAAGGCCTCCATCGCCTCATTCCGCATTCGTTCCAATTGAATTCCATCCTTCCATACTTCCGGCCCCCGATGCCGCCTCCAAGCGCGCATCAAAGGGGTACTTTAGTATATTCGCTGCCATCTGCGAAAAACCTTCCTGCGCACTCAAAAAAACGTCTCGAGACACTTGACAAAGCGCTTTGATCGTCTTCTGCGCAGGTTTTTCAGATATATATTCCGCAAAAACTCCCGATTTCCTTTTTCATCCCGAAAATTTTCTCGCACATCGCACACACGGCGGGCACAGGACAGCACAGCAGCCGCTTAGCGGCTGTAGCGGATGACGCGCCCGACGGGCGGGATGAAGATCTCGGAGAAGAGCTGCACGGCGTAGCTGTCCGTCAGACCCGCGACGTAATCCGTCACGGTCTGCTCGCGTCCCCAGCGCTCCTCGCGCTGGCAGAACTCCTGCGGCAACTCCTCAGGATGCTCGAGGAAGTGGGCGTAGAGCTGGCGCAGCATGAAGCCGGCCTGACGGCGCTCGTGCGCTAGCGCATCTGACAGGTAGATGTGCTCGAACATGAAGCTTCGGAAGAGGTCCATGGTCTCACGCACCTCGTCCGACTGGCGGATGTCCGCAAGGTCCGCCGAGCTCTCGATCATGTCGGCCACCATGCTCGTGATCATCGAGGAGGTGTCCCGACCGAAGCGCTCGTAGACCGCAGCGGGCAGGTCGCCATCCTTCAGCAGGCCCGCGCGCAGGCTGTCGTCATAGTCATGCGTGAGGTAGGCGATGCGGTCTGCCGTGCGCACGATGCGCCCTTCGAGTGTCTTCGGCAGATGCGGTCCCGTGTGGTTGACGATGCCATCCTTGACCTCATACGTGAGATTGAGCCCCTTGCCGCCCTTCTCGAGGAATTCCACGACGCGCAGGCTCTGCTCATTGTGGGCGAAATGGCCCGTGAGCTCATCCATGACGGACTCGCCCGCATGCCCGAACGGCGTGTGGCCGACATCGTGGCCGAGCGCGATCGCCTCGACGAGGTCCTCGTTGAGGCGCAAGCCGCGCGCAATCGTCCTCGAGATCTGCGCGACCTCGAGGCTGTGTGTCATGCGCGTGCGGTAGTGGTCGCCCGCCATGATGTAGACCTGCGTCTTGTGCTTGAGCCGCCGAAAGGATTTGGAGTGCAGGATGCGGTCCCTGTCGCGCTGGAACTTCGTGCGCAGCGCGCACTCCGCATCCTTCCGCTTGCGCCCGGCCTCGCGGCTCTTGGCTGCTTCGGGCGCAAGATACTCATATTCAAGCGCCTCGGTCCGTTCCCGGATATTCAAAGCCATTCCCCCTCTCCTTTCCTCTCTTCTTGTCTCAAAAATCACGCCTATCGCTTGGAGATGGGCGGGCAAGAGATGACAAAAACGCTCTTTTATCATATAATTATATATTACGCGCACAATGCGGAATTTCCTGCCGCCTGCCGCTCTTTTCTTGTGATTTTGCAAAATAGGCATGACAGGAGTAAAATAGAATCAGCGAATCTTAATGAGGTGATCCTGTTGCTTATATTTCGACAACTAGCAAACATCACGCAAGACCTGCCCCGAGCAGCACTGCCGCTCCTGCTGATTTTCCTGACGAGCACGACAGCGCCCGCCGCAGCAAAGGCCGTGACAGAGCCCGTCACGACATCTGCTACTTCCGTAACGGATGTCACGGAGGTGCATCCCGTCAGCTCGTTCCTGGAGGACGAGCGCCCCGCCATATCGGCGCGCTCCGTGCAGTACGACGAGAAATCTGGCCGCTACATCTGCCACGGCACGGTGAGGATCACCCTCGGCGACCGCCTGATCACGGCCGATGAAGCGCAGATCACGAGCGACCTCAGCACCATCTGGACGCAGGGCACGGCCCGCCTCATCGACGGCGAGAACGTGTTCTGCAGCGAGGCCATCTACGCGCGCCCCCTGGAAGGACAGGCGTTCTTCTTCGGCACGCGCTGCAAGCTCAAGCGCCCCGGTCTCGCCATCGACAGCGACTCCATCGAGTACCGCTGGCAGGACAAACTCGGCATCTTCGACGGACATGTGCTCTACATCGACGGCGACGGCGAGAAGGTCTTCGTCCACGTCGAGTACGACTTCAGTAAGAACAAGATCGTCTGACCGGCACCGCACCGATGCCGCATCGAGAGAACAAAAAGAAGGGCCTGACAGCCAGCACCGACTGGCTGTCAGGTCCTTCTTTATTTGTTGCCATGCACTCGCGCGGCCGCTTGCGGCTTATGCGAGGACAATCTTCGTGAAGTCGGCGATGCGGCTGACGAGCTGGTCGATGCTCTTGAGCAGGCCAAGGCGGTTGTTCTTGATCTTCTCATCCTTGTCCATGACCATGACATCGTCGAAGAACGTGTCGATTGGAGCAGCGAGTGCAGCGAGTGCCGTGATGGCCTCTGCATACGACTCCGAAGCGACGGCAGCGGAGGCCTTCTCGTAAGCGGCGAAGAGATTGCGCTCGGCATCTGTCTGGAAGAGGTCCGCCGAAACTTCAGCGGACTCTGCCTTCTTGGCGAGGTTGGCCACGCGCACGAACGCCTGGATGCCAGCGGCTGCATCCGTGGAAGCCACGTAGTCCGCGACGGCCTTGGCGCGCAGGGCGACGGCGTAGATGTCATCGACATCGGCAAGGACCGCGTCGACGACGTCGTAACGGATGGACTCGAGGACGTTCTTGAGGCGCAGACGGATGAAGTCGGCCACATCCTGCTGCATCTTCGCGCGGGCCTTCTCATCCTCGATGCCATAGAGGTCCATGGCCTTGGCGACGATGGCGGAAAGGCTCAGGTGGTACTTGGCCTCGATAATCATGTTGACGAGGCCGAGTGCCTGGCGGCGCAGCGCAAACGGGTCCTGGGAGCCCGTCGGGATCTTGCCGAGGCTGAAGGTGCCGACGATCGTGTCGATCTTGTCGGCCAGGCTCACGATGCGGCCTGCCGTCGTCTGCGGCTGGCTGTCGCCGGCAAAGCGCGGCTTGTAGTGCTCGTCGATGGCGATGGCGACTTTCTCGCACTCGCCATCGAGCTTCGCGTACTCGCGGCCCATGATGCCCTGCAGTTCCGTGAACTCCGTGACCATGCCCGTGACGAGGTCAGCCTTCGAGAGGATGGCCGCGCGGCGCGCGTGCTTGTGGGCCTTCTCGTCGGCGCCGATGGCATCGGCGATGAAATCGGCAAGCTTCTCAAGGCGCTCCGTCTTCTCGTACATCGTGCCGAGGCCCTGCTGGAAGACGACCGTCTTGAGCTTCTCGCGGTGCTCCTCGAGGGTCTTCTTGCGGTCTTCATCGAAGAAGAACTGCGCATCGGCGAGACGGGCGCGCAGGACGCGCTCATTGCCGTGCTGGACCGTCTCGAGGTATTCCTTGCCGCCGTTGCGAACCGTGATGAAGAGCGGCAGCAGCTTGCCCTCGGCCGTCTTGACCGGGAAGTAGCGCTGATGGTCGCGCATCGGCGTGATGACGGCCTCCGGCGGCAGCTGCAGGTACTTCTCCTCGAACTTGCCGCAGAGCGCCGTCGGGTACTCGACGAGGTAGAGGACCTCTTCTAAGAGGTCTTCCGTGATCTCAGCCTGGCCGCCGTTCGCCTTGGCGACGGCCTCGATCTGCTCGCGGATCATCTGCTTGCGCTTGTCCTGGTCGACGATGATGAAGTTCTCCTCGCAGGCCTTCTCGTAGCTCTTCGCATCGGCGATCTCAAAGTCGCCCTGCGAGAGGAAGCGGTGGCCGCGCGACGTGCGGCCCGACTTGACGTTCGCGAGCTCGAACGGGATGACATCGGCTCCGTAGAGCGCGACGAACCAGCGGATCGGGCGGATGAACTTGAAGTCGAGATTGCCCCAGCGCATGTTGTTCGGGAATGAGAGGCCGCAGACGAGCTCCGGCAGCAGCGTCTCGAGGATCTTGGCCGTCGGCTGGCCTTCCTCGTGGACTTCAGCGTAGACGTAGCCGTCCTTGACGACGAGGTCTTTCGGGTCGACGTGCTGGCCGCGCGCAAAGCCCTGCGCCGCCTTCGTCGGGTTGCCCTCAGCGTCGAAAGCGATCTTGACGGACGGGCCGCGGTTCTCGCTCGCGACATCTTCTTGCTTCTCCGCGAGGCCTTCGACGATGAGTGCCGTGCGGCGCGGCGTGCCGAGCGTGCGGACTGCCTTGAAGGCGATGCGGTTCTCCTTGAATGCCTTCTCGGCATTCTCCTTGAGCTGGGCGAGTGTGCCCGGCATTACGTGGGCCGGAACTTCTTCCGTGCCGATTTCAAATAACAGATCCTTAGCCATGCTCACTTCTCCCCTCTGTGGAGCATCGGATAGCCGAGCTCCTCACGCTGTTTCAGATAACACTCGGCGCAGAGACGCGCGAGCTTTCTCACGCGGCCGATGAAGGCAGCGCGCTGCGAGACCGAGATGGCGCCACGTGCATCGAGCAGGTTGAACGTATGCGAGCACTTGAGCACGTAGTCGTAGGCCGGATGAACATAGCCCTTGTCGATGACGCGCACGGCCTCTTTCTCGTACTTGTCGAACAGGTCGAAGAGCAGCGCCTCATCCGAGAGGTCGAAGGCGTAGACCGACTGCTCGTACTCATTCTGGTGGAAAACATCGCCGTACGTGTAATCGTCCGTCCACTGGATGTCGTAGACGTTCTCGACGCCCTGGATGTACATCGCGAGGCGCTCGAGGCCATACGTGATCTCCGAGGCGACCGGCTTGATGTCCTGACTGCCGACCTGCTGGAAATACGTGAACTGCGTGATCTCCATGCCGTCGAGCCAGACTTCCCAGCCGAGGCCCCAGGCGCCGAGCGTCGGCGACTCCCAGTTGTCCTCGACAAAGCGGATGTCGTGCTGCTTCGGGTCGATGCCGAGGCGCTCAAGGCTCTCGAGGTAGAGCTCCTGGATGTTGTCCGGCGACGGCTTCATGATGACCTGGAACTGGTGGTGCTGGTAGAGGCGGTTCGGGTTATCGCCGTAGCGGCCATCGGCCGGGCGGCGCGACGGCTCGACATAGGCGACGTGCCAGGGCTCCGGGCCAAGCACGCGCAGGAATGTCGACGGATTCATCGTGCCCGCGCCCTTCTCGACATCATACGGTTCTGCCAGGATGCAGCCCTGTTCCGACCAGAATTTCTGCAGGGCCAGGATGATTTCCTGAAATTTCATGGGAACAACTCCTTTTCACCATTGTCTATTGCCACAGGAACAAATAAAAATCTCGTTCCTGCAACGTAACGTTACAGGGACGAGACTTGTCTTCAAGTACCGCGGTTCCACCCTGATTGACTTCCGAAAGGAAAGCCCGCTCAAATTATGGGATTATGCTCCGAAGCGCCTTTCATCTCATTTCATGTTCACATTCATGATCATGGGCGGCCTCGCACCATCGCCGCCTCGCTGCAGGATGAGATTACTCTTCTTCCTCATTGCTACCTACGAGTCTAGCAAAAGTCACGTGACTTGTCAACCAGGTCCGCACCTCAGTTCTTCTGCCACATGATGATCAGCGGCTTGCCGTACTCCTTCTTGAACTGCTTGCAGTACGACTTCATCTCGAACTCAGCTGCGCTGTGGTCCTCGCCCTTCTTGCCGCGCAGCGAGAGCACGACGGCCTCCTCGTCGTCGGCGACGTCGATCTTGTGCACGACGCCCTCGTACGTCACATCGGCCGCCTCAGCGAGGGCCAGGAGCAGCGCGAGCTGGCGGACCTTCTTCCAGTCGGCCTGCGTCAGCATCATCGCATAGCGGTAGGCGCGCATGATCTTGTTGCTGATGCCGTGGTGGAAGCCCGCGATAAACGCAGCCTTGAGCTGCTCGAGCTGGCGCATGCCGTAGAGCGGCGCATGCGCGATGATGAAGGCCGAATGGCGCGCATGATCGTAGTAGTTGACGACCTTGCCCGAGTCGTGCAGCCAGGCCGCGACCTCCAGGAGGCTGCGGTCGCGCCGCGTCGCGCCATGTGAGCGCTTGAGCTGGTCAAAGAGGCTCAGCGCGAGGTTGCGCACGCGCTCGAGGTGCTCCATGCGGTGGTCGGCGCTCAAGAGGTAGTTGTGCACGCTCTCCCGCAGCACGTTCGGCACGATGGGTCCCTTCTCGGCCTTCTCGCCGTAGCCGTACTGTTCGCCGTAGTACTCGAAGAAGACGCCGTCGCGCAGGCCGCAGCCCGAGACGATGATGTTCTGGCCGCCCGTGAACTGCATGAGTGTGTTGATGATGATGCCGCCCGCCACGATGAGGTCGGCGCGCTCCGACGAGAGCCCCTTCATGCGCTTGCGGCTCGAGAGGTTCGACTTGACGATGCTCGTGTACATCTCCTCGAAGCGGCGGCGCGGGATGATGTAGTTGTGGATGCGTGAAAGCTGGTAGTTCGTCTGGGCCTGGTCCATCTTGGCGAGGTTTCGGACCGTGCCGCCGACGCCGATGACGGGCAGATTGAGCCCCTCGGCCCACGGGATCATCTCCTCGTACTTCTTGCGCACGAAGTCACAGCAGCGCTCGACGGCCGCGCCCGTCACCTTGTCGGCGAGGTTGAAGGCATCCGTCACCGTCACGGCGCCGATCGGCACGGAGACCGACTCGACAATCTTGCGGTCACGCACGAGCGAGACCTCGATTGAAGCGCCGCCGAGGTCGAACTGCAGGTAGTTGCGCTCGTCGATGGTGTTGACGACGCCGAGGTAGCCGAGGTACGCCTCGCGCTCGCCCGAGATGACCTCGATGTCGATGCCCGTCTCCTGCTTGATGCGCGCGATGAATGCCTCGCCATCCGCAGCATTGCGCGCCGCCGCCGTCGCGACCGCGATGCACTTCGTGACCTGCAGGACCTCCATCATGTGCTTGTAGACATGGAGGCAGGCCATGGCGCGCTCCACACCCTCCGGATTGAGCCTGCCCGTCTCCGACATGCCGCGGCCGAGACGGATGGCCTCCTTCTGCTGGTACTCGAGACGGTAGGACTTATTGTCGGCCACCTGTATGACGATGAAGCGGATCGAATTCGACCCCATATCAATGATTGCCACTCTCTCCATAAACGAACGCTCCCTTACTCTGTATTGCAGTCTATCATTCTTTCGCGATTCCTGCACTTTCTTCCAGTATATCAATTCAGGCGCGATGCTTCAAGACAATTCAAAATTTCCGTTAGATGCTGTATAATATAGGGTATTAACAAAAAATTTACGAAATAGCAACGCAGTCCTGCTGCTTGCTCCCTATAATAAGAAACAGGCTCATCTGCCCAGAGCCTCTCCCATTCCAGAAAGGATGTTATGGCATGAAGAAAACATCGACATTCGGCATCATCCACATTGGCTCCATCCACACGAGCATGGCCATTGTGAAATATCATTCTCCGACACAGATCGAGGTCATCGATTCCGCCAATAAAGAGCTGCCGCTCGGCGAGGAGGTTTTCCGCACGCACCGCCTCTCCTTCGCGTCCATCCATGCGCTCAGCACCATCCTGCAGGGCTTCCGGCAGCTCCTCTTAGACTACCGCGTCTCCGAGGTCTACCCGATTGCCACGACCGTCGTGCGCGAGGCGGAGAACCGCCTCGGCATCCTCGACCTCCTCTACATGCGCACGGGCTTCCGCTTCCACGTCGCCGACATGACGGAGGAAGTCTACTACAAGTTCTTCGCGCTGCACCACTTCCTCAAAAAGAATGAGCAGGTCGGCACGAAGCCGACGCTGCTGCTCGACGTCACATCGGGCGGCCTCGGCTTCACGGGCTGGCAGGACAGCACGCTGCTCTTCCAGACGAACGTCACTGGGGGGCGCCTCAGCGTCCTCGAGCACTTCACCGAGGAAGAGCGCGTCAGTGTCATGTTCCCGTCGGCCGTGCGCGATTACCTGCACGCCTCGCTCTCCTCGCTCTGGCCCCGCATCGAGCATGCGGACATCCACACACTCGTGCTCACGGGCTTCGAGGCGCGCATCCTCGTCTCGCACCTGCTGGGCAGCGCGGCAGAGTACCCCGCTGTCATCGCACCGGAGGAATTCCTGCAGATCATGGAATCGCTGATGCCGCTGACGGCGCACAAGCTCATGCAGGTCTTCGACATCAGCGAGCGCCGGGCTCAGCTCTTGCTGCCGACGCTGCTGCTCTACGAGGAAGTCGTGCGCACACTCAACATCGACACGATCCTCGTCATGAACACGACCTTCCTCTACGGCTACGCCGCCTGGTGCGGCGCACAGCGCATCAGCCCGAGCGCCATCTCCGAGCAGGCCGACCTGCTGCTCGACCTCGCGCGCAGCACGGCCATGCGCTACAACTGCAACCTGCCGCACATCAGCCGCATCGACGAGTACGCGACGAAGCTCTTCGACGGGCTGCGCCGCGTGCACGGCCTCTCGACGCGCCACCGCCTGCTGCTGCGCATGAGCGCACTGCTGCATGAGACGGGCAAGTTCGTCAACCTGCGCAACTACCCGCTGCACTCCTGGCAGATCATCATGGGCACGGACATCTTCGGCATCACGGACGCCGAGAAGGAAGTCATCGCCTGCATCAGCTACTACTACCACCGCGACAACCCCGGCAAGAAGGACGTGCATTACCAGCGCCTGACGCAGGACCAGAAGATCATCGCCGACAAGTGCTGCGCGATCCTGCGCCTTGCCGACGCCCTTGACCAGGGCCACAGCGGCCGCATCCAGGACCTTTCCGTGCGCCTCGTCAAGGAAAAACTCTACGTCAACTACACGTCAGAATACGATATCTCGCTGATCCGCTGGAGTTTCGCACAAGCCTCAGTGCTGTTCCGCGAGATCTTCGGCATCGAGCCCGTCTTAAGGAGGAAATGAACATGGACTTCAATGACCGTCAATACTACCTAAACCGCGAGTGCACCTGGCTGAGCTTCAACCAGCGCGTGTTGCGCGAATCCACCTGCGAGGACAATCCCCTGCTCGAGCGCCTGCGCTTCATCGCCATCAACTGCTCCAACCTCGACGAGTTCTTCATGATCCGCGTCGCCGGCCTCAAGCACCTCATCGAGAGCGGCGTCAAGCACCACGACATCAGCGGCCTGACGCCGCAGGGACAGATGGACGCCGTCAGCCGCATCGCGCACGACCAGATGCACGACATCGACCGCTGCCTCAAGGCGACGCTTAAAGAGCTCACGGCACACGGCATCCGCTTCGTCCAGCCGACGGACCTCGACGCCAAGCAGGAGCTTTGGCTGACCGAGTTCTTCGAGCGCGAGATCTTCCCGGTCGTCACGCCGATGGGCATCGATCCCTCGCACCCCTTCCCCTTCCTGACGAGCAAGAGCCTCAACCTCGCCGTCCACCTCAAGCGCCCTGAGGACAAGGAAGTCCGCCTCGCCATCCTACCGGTGCCGGTCTCCGTTCTCGGCCGCCTCATCAAGGTGCCAGAGCTCCAGCACTACCTCTACCTCGAAGACATCCTGAGCTACTTCGCCGAGCGCTTCTTCACGGGCTACGAGATCCTCGAGACGACGCCGTTCCGCGTCACGCGCGATGCCGACCTCGACATCCGCGAGGACGTCGACGACCTGCTCCTCGAGGTCGAGAAATCCCTCGAAAAGCGCCGCAAAGGCGCTGCCGTCCGCCTCGAGATCGCCAAAGCGGCCTCCAAGGAGACGCGCAAGACGCTCCAGAAGGAGCTCGAGCTCGACGACCTCGACGTCTACACGATCGACGGTCCGCTCGGCGCCGCCTTCTTCTCTTCGTTCGCCAACATCAAGGGCTACGATGAACTGCGCTACGAGCCCTTCGTGCCGCAGCCGTCGATCGAACTCGCCGCACGCAAGACGAAGGACATCTGGAAGGCCATCCGCGAGAAGGACATCCTCGTCCACCATCCGTACGAGACGTTCGCGACGGTCGAGAACTTCATCCGCACGGCAGCCGACGACGAGGCCGTGCTGGCCATCAAGCAGACGCTCTACCGCGTCTCGAGCAAGTCGCCGATCATCTCCGCCCTCGCCGACGCCGCGCGCAACGGCAAGCAGGTCACGGTGCTCATGGAGGTCAAGGCGCGCTTCGATGAGGAGAACAACATCATCATGGCCCGCCGCCTCGAGGAAGCCGGCTGCCACGTCATCTACGGCATCCTCGGCCTCAAGACCCACTCCAAGATCACGATGGTCGTGCGCCGCGAGGAAGACGGCATCCGCCGCTACTGCCATCTCGCCACGGGCAACTACAATGGCTCGACGGCCAAGATCTACACCGATATCGGCCTGATGACCGCCGACAACGAGATCGGCGTCGACGGCTCCCGCTTCTTCAACTTCCTCTCCGGCTTCTCCGATCCGCCGGCTTGGAACAAGCTCATCGTCGCACCGCTCAACCTGCGCGAGACGATCATGGCCGAGATCGATCAGGAAATCGAGCACGCAAAGCGCGGCGAGCGCGCCTACATCGCCGCCAAGATGAACTCCCTGCTCGACCGCCTGATCATCGCCAAGCTCTACGAGGCATCGGCAGCCGGCGTCAAGATTGACCTGATTGTCCGCGGCATCTGCGTCCTGCGCCCGGGCCTGCCGGAGATCAGCGAGAACATCCACGTCCGCAGCATCGTCGGCCGCTTCCTCGAGCACAGCCGCATCCTCTACTGCTACAACGGCGGCCGCGAAGACGTCTTCATCTCGTCGGCCGACTGGATGCCGCGCAACCTCAACAACCGCGTCGAGCTCATGATCCCGATCCGCGAGCAGGACCACAAGGACCGCCTGCACGCCATCCTGCAGACGTACCTCAAGGACAACACGAAGGCATACCTCATGCGCTCCGACGGCTCGTACGTCCGCGCCTCGTGCCGCAAGGGCATGACGCCGATTGGCGCCCAGAAGACCTTCATGGAGACGGCGCTCTCAGGCAAGACGCTCGGCTGAGCTACCACGACTCCACCAAAAAACGCTCACATCCCAAAAGATGTGAGCGTTTTTTTCTGTATACAAGTGATTCATGAGCCCGTCATGCTGAGCTGCTGGATGAAGGCCAACGATTTGAGCGGTCGGCCTAAGAGGTCCTGCAGGTAGGCAAGCAGCAGCTGCTCCGCTGCGATAAGCTTGGCCGAGGAAAGACGCAGCTCTCCGCGCTGCCAGTCAAAGTCGCGCAGGCCGACGATGAAATGGCGCAGTTCCTCGGGGAATGCCTTGGCGTCCGGCGTCGCGCAGTCCCTGCAGAGCACGCCGCCCTCGTGCATGGAGAACGCGGCATCCCCTTCGATCTTCCTGCCGCAGTGGACGCAGTTCTCATAGCGAAGCTGCAGGCCCGTGAACTCCATGAGCTGATAGACGGCCGCCACGGCCGTGACGCGCGGATTGCGGCGCTCGAAGGCATCGAGGATGTCTAAGAGTGCGGCAAACATCCGCGGCTCCGGCTGGCCCTCCGGCAGGAACTCGCGCAGGAACTCGGCAACGAAACTGCCGTAGGCCATCGCCGTGAGGTCTTCGCTGAGCTTCCTGTAGTGGCGGCGCAGCAGGCACTGGCGCACGGTGTCGACGCGCCTGCCCTCTGAGAGCTGCAGGTCGAGGTACGAGAACATCTGCATGCCGCCGGCCAGCGGGCTCCTCGGCCTGCGGCAGCCGAAAGCAGCCGCTCGCACGAGGCCGCGCTCCTTCGTGAAGAAAGTCATCATCTTGTCGGCATCGCCCCAGTTCTTCGAGCCGAGCACGACGGCTTCCGTCTGATAGAGTGCCATCGGTCAGCCCTTCTTCTGTTTGGCGAGCTCGGCCGCTGCCTCCGCCGAGAGATTCGACTGCGGCTCTGCCTCGTTTGCCAGCCGTCTCGGCATGACGGCGCCTGCCGTCAGCATGTACTGCAGGGCCGACTCGCTGCTGATGTCGAGATAGATGACATCCTGCTTGCGCACGAAGAGATTCGTGCCCGAGGTCATGTTGAGGCTCCAGGGCACGAAGACGCAGACGTAGTCGTCGCCGAGCTTCTCCTTGAGCACCGGCGGCACGTCGGCCATGATGAAGCCCAGCGCTTTCGACTGGTGGAACGGCACGAGCACGACGTGGTCGAACATGTTGTTCGACTCGAAGACAGCCGTCGAGAGGTGCTTGACGCTGTTGTAGATGAACTTGACGACGGGAATCTTGCCGAGCAGGACCTCGCCATAATGGATCATCCGCCGCATGATCCAATACGACGAGATCCAGCCGACGAAGTAGATGCCGAGCACCACCGTGATGATACCGAGCCCCGGGAAGTAGAACGGCAGATGCTTGCCGAGCACGCCCTCCGTGAAGTGCAGCACCTCACTGACGACGAGCAGCGTGATGACGATGGGCACGAGCAGGATCAGGCCGTTGACGAAGCGGCGCGAGATGCGCTTAGAGAGGCGGCTCTTATGCTCCTCTGACATTACGATTCCACCCCGAAGCCGAAATTGTGGAGCACGCCTTCACGGTTGCGCCAATCCTTCTTGACCTTGACCCAGAGGTCGAGGAAGACGCGCGAGCCGAGCAGGGCTTCGATATCCTTGCGCGCGAGGGCGCCGATTTCCTTGAGCATCGCGCCCTTGGCACCGATGATGATGCCCTTCTGCGAGTCGCGCTCGACGTAGATGGTCGCGCGGATGTAGACATCGCCGTTCGGGCGCGTCGTCATCTCATCCGTCTCGACAGCCACCGCATGCGGCACCTCGTCGCGCGTGAGCTGCAGGACCTTCTCGCGGATGAGCTCGGCGACGATCAGGCGCTCCGGCTGGTCCGTGACCATGTCTTCCGGATAGTACTGCGGTCCCTCTGGCAGATACTTCTTGACTTCCGTCAGCAGGGAGTCGAGATTCGTCTCTGCCTTGGCCGAGATCGGCACGACGCCGACGAACGGGTACTTGTCCGCATAGCGCGAGATGATTGGCAACACCTGCTCCTTCTCGATGAGGTCGAGCTTGTTGACGACGAGGATGACCGGCTTGCTCGTCGCCTGCAGGCGCTCGAGGATGTAGTACTCGCCCGGACCCATCTTCTCGGTCGCATCGACGACGAAGAGGATGGCGTCGACTTCCTTCAAGGTGCCCTCTGCCGCCTTGACCATGTACTCGCCGAGCTTGTGCTTCGGCTTGTGGATGCCCGGCGTGTCGAGGAAGACGATCTGGGCATCCGGCTCCGTCAGGATGCAGAGGATGCGGTTCTGCGTGGTCTGCGGCTTGTCGCTCATGATGGCGATCTTCTGGCCGATCAGCGTGTTGATGAGCGTCGACTTGCCGACATTCGGGCGGCCGATGACGGCGATGAAGCCCGACTTATGTTTTGCTTGCTTTGCGTTCTGTTCCATATCTTCACTTCTCTTTCTAGCTTGCTTTTCTTGTATGTGGTATCCGTCTTGCGTCATTCGCGCGGGATTCCGAGCTTCTCCATGACGAAGCGCTGCTCCTGCTCCATCTCGAGGCGCTCCTTTTCCTCCATGTGGTCGTAGCCCAGGAGATGCAGCATGCCGTGCACGGTCAGAAAGGCCATCTCGCGCTTGACGCTGTGGCCGAAGTCCTTGGCCTGTTCCTCCGCGCGCTCCACCGAGATGACGAGGTCGCCGAGCACATTGATGTCGGCGCCACCCGTGACCTCCGGCTCCTCGCTCTCATTGAGCGCGAAGGAGAGGACGTCCGTCGGGCGGTCGATGCCGCGGTACTGGCGGTTGAGCTCGTGGATGTAGGCGTTGTTGGTCAGCGTGATGCTGACCTCGCCGTTCTCGACGCCGTAGAGCTCGCCGACCTTCTGGGCCGCGGCCGTCACATTCGCGACGTACTCCTGCGGCACCTCAAGGTCTTCTGGATAATTGCTGATGATGACATTCACTTGGCGCGAGCCTCCTTCTCTTTCTTCTTTTTCTCTTCCCAGGCTCCGTACGCCTCGACAATGCGCGTGACGACATCATGGCGGATGACGTCGACCGGCGCCATGCGCACGATACCGATGCCCTTGACGTCCTTGAGGACCTGGCTGGCCTCGCGCAGGCCCGAAGCGACGCCGCGCGGCAGGTCGACCTGTCCGAGGTCGCCGGTGACGACCATGCGCGAGCCGAAGCCCAGGCGCGTCAGGAACATCTTCATCTGCTTGTCCGTCGTGTTCTGCGCCTCATCGAGGATGACGAAGGCGTCCTCGAGCGTACGGCCGCGCATGTAGGCGAGCGGCGCGATCTCGATGATGCCCTTGGCCATGAGCTTCTGGTAGCTGTCCTGGCCGAGGATGTCCTGCAAGGCATCGTAGAGCGGGCGCAGATAGGGGTCGACCTTGTCCTGCAGGTCGCCCGGCAGGAAGCCGAGGCGCTCGCCCGCCTCGACGGCAGGGCGCGTCAGAATGATGCGGCGCACCTCTTTGTTGCGCAGGGCGGCGACGGCCATGACGACGGCCAGGTACGTCTTGCCCGTGCCCGCCGGGCCGATGCCGAACGTGATGGAATTATGGCGGATCGTGTCGAGATAGAGGCGCTGTCCGAGCGTCTTCGGGCGCACGTGGCGGCCCCTAGAGGTCACGAGGATGGTGTCACCGAACAGCGTATGCAACGCCTCGCCCTTGCCGCCGCGCACGAGCCCGATGCCGTAGCGGACCTCGTGCATCGTGATCGTCGTGCCCTGGCGGTAGAGATACTGGAGCTCCTCGACGAGCGTTGCCGCCATCTTGACCTCAGCGGCCTCGCCGAGGATCTCGAGCTGCTCGCCGCGGCTGATGAACTGGCAGTCAAAATTCTCGCGCAGCACCTGCAGGAACTCGTCCCGGTCCCCGAGCAGCGCGTACGCTTCTTTATGGTCTTCAAAGACAATCTGTCTTTCCAATGCCTGCTGCAAAGAAATACTTCACCTGCTTCTTTCTACTATATAGAGATAGAATTTCCGATATAGCTTCATTGTACAACACCTAGATGATTTGTCAATGAAATCCATCGTTTCGTAAATCTCTACAGCGCTTCAGGTTGACGGTAAACCAATAAAGACGTATAATGTTGACCATAATCATCCAGTCTCTCCTGACGCATCATACGAATCGAGGTCTTATCATGTCGGAAACAAGCTGTCTGTCACTGGCCAAGAAAATCATTGCGGGCTACCGCATCAAGCGCGGGGATGACCTCTCGCTGTTCCTCAAGGCGCCGCTCGCCGAGCTGCAGGAGGGCGCCCGCCTGCTGCAGGACCACTTCTGCGGCAAACACGTCGACTTCTGCACGATCATCAACGGGCGCAGCGGCCACTGCGGCGAGAACTGCAAGTACTGCGCGCAGGCGGCCTGCCACCACACGGGCATCGAGGAGTACGGCTTCCTGCCCCAGGAGACGATCCTCGCGCACGCACGCGCCAACGAGGCGGCCGGTGCCAACCGCTTCGCCATCGTGACCTCGGGCCGCGCGCTTGCGGGCCGCGACTTCGACCGGGCCATCGAGGCCTACGAGGCCATGCGCGCGACCTGCCACATCGACCTCTGCGCCTCGCACGGCCTGCTGACGCGCGCGCAGCTGCGCCGCCTGCACGCAGCCGGCGTCACGAGCTACCACCACAACATCGAGACGAGCCGCCACTTCTTCCCGCAGATCTGCACGTCGCACACCTACGACGACCGCATCCGGACCATCAAGATGGCGCAGGAAGAGGGCTTCTGCGTCTGCTCGGGCGGCATCATCGGCATGGGCGAGACCTGGGAGGACCGCCTCGACATGGCCGTCTCCCTCGCAGAGCTCGGCATCGAGTCCATCCCGATCAACGCGCTCATGCCGATCCCCGGCACGGGCATGGAAGGACGCCCGCAGCTGCCAGCCGCTGACATCCTGCGCACGATTGCCTTCTTCCGCTACATCAATCCGACAGCCAACATCCGCTTGGCCGCGGGCCGCAAGCTGCTGCCCGAGAACGGCGCCACGGCGCTTCGGGCCGGTGCCTCCGCCTCGATCACGGGCAACATGCTCACGACATCCGGCACGACCATCAAAGAGGACATGGCGATGATCGCAGCGCTCGGCCTGACGAACCGCACAGAAGACTGCCAGGCCGTCACGGGGACATGCGGCGCGCGCTGATACAATTGCATAAAAGCAGCACGAAAAAAGAGGAAGGATTCACTCGGGAATCCTTCCTCTCTCTTTATACTCTGATGTACTCAATCCTCGTGGAATTCCGCTTTCCAGAGGCCATGGAGGTTGCAGTAAGCGAACGCAGCGACGGGTTTATCGCTGCCCGCCAGCATGAAGACGGCCTCCGGCGCATCGCCCGGTTTGAGGTGCTTGATCTGCGCGCCGTTCTCTGTCTCGAGGTGAATCCACTCGATAAAGTGCTCCGGCAGCATCGGATGCGCGACCGTGCCGACCTGGACCGTCACTTCGCCGCCCTCGCGGTCCAGCGTGATGACCGGCACATGCTTCTCAGCAGCCGCATCGACCGTATTGGGGATGAGCTCCGTCATCGGCTGGCCGCAGCAGCTCAGCGGGCCGCCAGCGTCCTTGATGAGCCCGACGATGTTCCCACATTTCTCACATCTGAAAAAACGCTTTGCCATAAAAATACCTCCCCTAATAATGATTCGATCTTACACAGATTCAACTCACGTCTTGCATCTTCATTGTAGCGAATCCAAACGCATGTTGCAAGGTCAATCACTTGCGGCGCGCATTGAATTTCTCGATCATCTTGAACGGCTTGTACGATTCCTTGGCCTTGCGCAGTCCCTCATGGCCCATGTCCTCTTCGCGGTTGATATAGGTCATCGCACTCCAGGCGTGCTCGACGAAGCCCTGGTTGATGGCAGGGTAAGCGCCGCGGATGTTCGGGTCAGCCTTCTCGACGTGGATGACGGCCGTGTCGGCATTGAGCGCCTCGCCGAACGTGAAGGCTATGATGCGGTCGTCGAGGCGGATGGCGCCGCCCTTGAGCTTGAAATAGTCAAAGTCGTTGAAGATCTCCATGATGGCCTTGCGCTCCCAGCCGATGAAGGGGTCGTCCGGCTCATCCTGGATACGCAGCTTGTACCAGTTGTTGAGCTCGATCTTGCAGGCCGTGATGATGTCCTCGGTGATGGGCAGGTACTCCGCCTGCGGGTACATCTTGCGGAAGGCATTGAGATGGTTCTTCTTGGAGTGGAGCTTGCGGCCCGAGAGGCTGATGAGCTTCTCCGCCTCGTAGACGTAGTCCCAGTTATCGCGATCGTCTTCGATCTCGAAATCCGCACCGTCGTACTGCCCGAGGAACTCCGCATAGGCCTTCTCGATGCCCGTGAAGACGAGCGGACGGCCCTGCTGCTCGAAGTAAGCGATGATGGCCGCCGTTGCCTCCGGCCACTTCTCTTCTTCACAGAATGGCTGGATGGCCATGAGCTCCCCTTCCCACTCGCACGTCATGTAGAGCACACCGTCATCTTCTGCCCACTTTACATGGTACGGCTCGCGCCACATGAAGAAGTTCGTGAAATTGAAATGGGAATTCTCGTAGTAGCCGCTGGAAAAATGACGGTCCAGCACCGGCTTGTCTTCTTTCTTTAAATCCTGGAAATTGATGGTTCTCATCCTCCCGATACGCGCCTTACAGGGACCCACACGAGACAGACGCCAGACGCGCCAAGTGTCTGTCACGTATACTCTTACAGCTATACATTATAGCAACCTTGTCAATGGAAGTTTGTGACTGGCTCACGCCTCCCCACTTTTTTCCAACTTTTCCATGTCGCGCGCGGACTCTGCCCTGCGCGCGACTTCGTCAAGGCCTGCCCCACTCGCCGCGGCGAGCGCCGCGAGCACGGCGCCCTCGGCAATCGGGCAGTCCACGAGGCGCACAGCCTCGTCGCGGCACTCCTCGACGGCGAGTTCGGCCGTCATGACGGCCGAGCCCATGTCCATGAGCACGACGGCACCGTCTGTGCCGCAGACATCCTCGATTGCGACCTTGACGCGCTCGAAGCTCGTGCCGAGCAGCCCCTCATCGAGGCCTCCTGCCGCTTCGATGTGCACGTCGTTCGCCATCATCTCCGCCAGTTCCTTGACGCCCTCGGCCAGCTTCTGGCTGTGTGAAACGATTACGATACCAACCAAAGTGATACCCCCCTGATATAAGAATGCGGCCAGTAGCCACTGACCGCATTTGTCAACTATTCTTTTATTTTATCACGCCAGCGGTGCATCGTCTACTTATTTGTAGTAGCGGACACCGGCCTCGAAGAGCTGCTGGTCCTTGTTGCCCGGGACGTTCTTCGCGACCGAGGCGCCGATACGCTCGGAGTGGCCCATCTTGCCGAGGACGCGGCCATCTGGGCTCGTGATGCCCTCGATGGCGTCGACCGAGCCGTTCGGGTTGAAGGCGATGTCGAGCGACGGGTTGCCGGCTGCATCGACATACTGCGTCGCGATCTGGCCGTTCTGCTGGAGCTTCTTGACCGTCTCGGCATCCGCCACGAAGCGGCCCTCGCCGTGCGAGATGGCGATCGTGTGGACGTCGCCGACCTTGACGTTGTTGAACCACGGCGAGAGGTTCGAGATGACGCGCGTCTCGACCATGCACGAGGCATGGCGGCCGATTGTGTTGTGCGTCAGCGTCGGCGAGTTCTCCGAGAGGTCGCGGATCTCACCGTACGGCACGAGTCCGAGCTTAATGAGCGCCTGGAAGCCGTTGCAGATGCCGATCATCAGGCCGTCGCGCTTCTGCAGGAGCTCCATGACCTCCTCCTTGATACGCGGGTTGCGGAACATCGCCGCGATGAACTTGCCGGAGCCGTCCGGCTCATCGCCGCCGGAGAAGCCGCCCGGCAGCATGATGATCTGCGAACGCTTGATGCCAGCAACGAGCGCGTCTACCGTCTCCTCGACAGCCGTCGGCGTCAGGTTGCGCACGACGATCGTCTCTGCCGTCGCACCGGCGCGCTCCCAAGCGCGCGCCGAATCGCACTCGCAGTTCGTGCCTGGGAAGACCGGGATGATGACATGCGGGCGCGCAATGTGTACCGTCGGCTGGATACCGTTGCCCTTCGTGTACGGAACGTACGTCGCCGTGCCGCTGACCTTCTTCGTCTTCGTCGGGAAGATCTTCTCGAGCGGCGTCGTGTAGGCCTGCTCCACCTCAGCAATGCGGATGACAGCGCCGTTCACGCGGATCTCCTGCTCAGCCGTCGTCTGACCGAGCTCATAGACGCCCGTGTCCGCAAGCGCTGCTGCGACATCGACATCGTCCGCGAGCTCGAGCAGGATCGTGCCGTAGTCGGCGCAGAAGAGTTCCTCTGCCGTCATGGCCTTCGCAAAGGCGAAGCCGATGCCATTGCCCAGCGTCATCTTCGTGACGGCAGCTGCGATGCCGCCGACGCCGATGCTCTGCGCCGCGCGGACCTTGCCCGCCGCCGTGAGCTGGCGGATCTTCTCGAAGTTTGCGCGCAGTTTCGGGAAGACCGGCAGGTCCTGCGCGTCCTTCTCGGCCGGCACAGCGTAGACATGGCTGCCCGCCTGCTTGAACTCCGGCGAGATGGCTGCATCGGCCTTCATGACGTCGACCGCGAATGCTGCGAGCGTCGGCGGTACGTGGATGTGCTCGAACGTACCGGACATCGAATCCTTGCCGCCGATGGCCGGGATGCCGAGCTCATGCTGTGCCCAGAGCGCACCGATGAGAGCGACAAACGGATTGCCCCACTTCGCCGGGTCTTTGCCGAGGCTCTCGAAGTACTCCTGGAACGTCAGGCGGATCTTCGCGGCATCGCCGCCGAGTGCGACCATCTTGGCCGCCGCCTCTACGACCGAGTAGAGGGCGCCGTGGAACGGGCTCCACTCCGTGAAGGCCGGGTTGAGGCCGAACGTCATGGCCGTGGCCGTCGTCGTCTCTGCGCCGAGTACCGGCAGCTTGGCGACCATGCCCTCAGCCGGCGTCAGCTGCGTCTTGCCACCGAACGGCATGAGCACCGTGTTGCCGCCAATCGTCGAGTCGAAGCGCTCGGCAAGACCTTTCTGGCTGCAGACATTGAGGTCCTGGAGATTCGTGAGCCATGCCTTCTGGAGGTCCTCACCGCAGGCCTTGACGGCTGCCGAGATTTCTGCAAGGTAGCGTTTCGCCGTATCCGGCTGGGCGATGACAGCCGTGACATGCTGGCGCACGCCGTTCGTGTCGAGGAACGCGCGGTTCATCTGGACGATCTCGTTGCCGCGCCACTTCATGATCAGGCGCGGCTGCTCCGTGACGACGGCTACCGGCGTCGCCTCGAGGTTCTCATCATCCGAGAACTTCTGGAAGGCCTCGACATCCTTCGGGTCGAGCACGACAGCCATGCGCTCCTGCGATTCGGAGATGGCAAGTTCCGTGCCATCGAGGCCCTTGTACTTCTTCTTGACTGCATCGAGGTCGATGACGAGGCCGTCGGCGAGCTCACCGATGGCGACGGCGACACCGCCGGCACCGAAGTCGTTGCAGCGCTTGATCATGCGGGAGACCTTCGGGTTGCGGAACAGGCGCTGGATCTTGCGCTCCGTCGGCGGGTTGCCCTTCTGGACCTCTGCGCCGCAGGTCGTCAGCGACTCTTCCGTGTGCTCCTTCGACGAGCCCGTCGCACCGCCGCAGCCGTCGCGGCCCGTGCGGCCGCCGACGAGCACGATGATGTCACCGGCTGCCGGGCGCTCGCGCACGACGTTCTCCTTCGGTGCAGCCGCGATGACGGCACCGATCTCCATGCGCTTCGCCATGTAGCCCTCATGATAGACCTCGCGGACCTGTCCCGTCGCGAGGCCGATCTGGTTGCCGTACGAGCTGTAGCCAGCGGCAGCGCCGAGCGTGATCTTCTTCTGCGGCAGCTTGCCCGGCAGCGTCTCGCTGAACGGACGGCGCGGGTCAGCGGCGCCCGTCACGCGCATGGCCTGGTAGACATACGAGCGGCCCGAGAGCGGATCGCGGATGGCACCGCCGAGGCAGGTGGCCGCGCCGCCGAACGGCTCGATCTCCGTCGGATGGTTGTGCGTCTCGTTCTTGAACATGACGAGCCAGTCTTCCTGCTTGCCGCCGATGTCCGCCTTGACGACGATGCTGCAGGCGTTGATCTCCTCGGACTTGTCGAGGTCATCGAGCAGGCCCTCCTTGCGCAGTGCCTTGGCGCCGATGACGGCGATGTCCATCAGCGTGACCGCGCGGTCCGTCGCCTCGCCGTAGAGCGTATCGCGGTCTTCCTTGTACTTGCGGTAGGCAGCCGTCAGCGCTGGGGAGAAGTAGCCGTCCTCGATCGTGACGTCGTCGATGGCCGTCGTGAACGTCGTGTGGCGGCAGTGGTCCGACCAGTACGTGTCGATGACGCGCAGCTCCGTGATAGTCGGCGCGCGGTGTTCCGTATCGCGGAAATATTCCTGGCAGAACTTGAGATCCTCGAAGCTCATCGCAAAGCCGCGCGCATCCATGAATGCATGCAGCTCCTCTTCGCTCATCGCATTGAACGAATCCAGCACCTCGACGTCAGCCGGCTCCTCCGTGACCATGTCGAGAGACTCCGGCTTCTCTAGCGAGGCCTCGCGGCTCTCGACCGCATTGATGCAGTAGTCCTTGATTTTCTGCAGCGTCTCATCGTCGACTTTTCCCGTCAGGACGATGACGCGTGCCGTCGCGATCTGCGGGCGCTCCTTCTGCGTGACGAGCTGGACGCACTGCGCTGCGGAGTCTGCCGTCTGGTCGTACTGGCCCGGCAGGTACTCGACAGCAAACATGCGGGAATCCTTAAATGCTGGCAGCGTCTCTTCATAGACTTTGTCAACAGGCGCCTCCGCAAAGACGACGAACTTGACCTTCTCGTACTCCTCATCGCTGAGGCCCTCGATGTCGTAGCGGTTGATGATGCGGACCGCCTCGAGGCCATCGAGATGGAAGGTTTCTTTCAGATCGTCGCAGAGCTGCTGAGCCGGGATATCGAATCCCTGTCTTTTTTCTACGAAAATTCTTCTTACCGTCATGAGTGCTTTTTCCTCCAAACGCAAAACAGATCGGGAACACTTCGTCTAAGAGAGCTTGTCTCTTCTTCAAGATTTATTGTACCCAAAACGGTTGGCAGATGCAAGAAGGCTTCCTAATCTTTTCGCAAAGAGACGCCTGACCACATGCCATTCGCCATTTGTCTCTATCGAGTGGAACGGATTGTCTCAGGATTCATTCTTGCTTTTCCTCACGATACAGATATGATATAATTATTCTGATTTCTACGAATTGATTTCACACGATGTTTCACACAGATTCCGAACAGCAAGGGGGATTTTACATGAAAGAATTGCTGGAGCTCCTCGAGCACGACGCACGCCGGCCGGTCAACGAGCTGGCCTCGATGCTGCACCGCAGCGAGTATGAAGTCGAGCAGGACATCAAGAAGCTTGAGAAGGACAAGATCATCCTGTCGTACAACACGCTGATCAACTGGGAGAAGTTCGGCACGGACACCGTGACGGCCGTCATCGAGATCAACCTGACGCCACAGCGCGAGGTTGGCTTCGACGCCATCGCGGAGCGCATCTACCGCTTCGATGAGGTCCGCACGGTCTACCTCATGAGCGGCAGCTTCGACCTGCTCGTCATCATCGAGGGTAAATCCCTCAAGGATGTCGCGAATTTCGTCGCGACGCGCCTCGCCACGATCGAGGGCGTCACGCAGACGCGCAGCCACTTCATGCTCAAGCCCTACAAGAAGGACGGCGTCATCATCAACGACGAAGAGCGCGACCGCAGACTGGTGGTGACACCATGATCGAGAAGAGAACTGACTGGCAGGAGCGCCTCTCGCCGCGCGTCAACGCCATCGCCCCGTCCGGCATCCGCAAGTTCTTCGACATCGCCGCCAAGATGGAAGACGTCATCTCGTTAGGCGTCGGCGAGCCGGACTTCGTCACGCCGTGGTCCATCCGCGAGAGCTGCGTCTACGGCCTCGAGCAGGGCTACACCTCGTACACGGCTAACCGCGGCCTGCCCGAACTGCGCGAGGAGATTGCCAAGCACTACCAGCAGGAGTACGACTGCTCCTACGATGCTGACACGGACATCCTCGTGACGGTCGGCGTCAGCGAGGCGCTCGACCTCGTCATGCGCGCCATCCTCGCGCCGGGCGACGAAGTCCTCATCCCGGAGCCGTGCTACGTCTCCTATCAGGCCTGCACGATCCTCGCGGGCGGCAAGCCCGTCGCCGTGCCGGCCAAGATTGAGAACGAGTTCCGCATCACGCCAGACGAGCTCGAGGAGCACGTGACGCCTAAGACGAAGGTGCTGCTCATCGGCTACCCGAACAACCCGACGGGCGCCATCATGACGCGCAAGGACCTCCTCGCTATCGCCGCCTTCGCCGAGAAGCACGACCTCATCGTCATCTCCGACGAGATCTACGGCGACCTCACGTACGGCGGCGAGAAGCACGTCTGCTTCTCCTCGCTGCCCGGCATGCAGGAGCGCACGATCCTCCTCAACGGCTTCTCGAAGGCCTACGCGATGACGGGCTGGCGCATCGGCTATGCGCTCGGCAACAAGGCGTTCATCAGCGCTATGACGAAGATTCACCAGTACACGATGCTCTGCGCGCCGATCACGGCCCAGATTGCCGCCATCGAGGCGCTGCGCCACGGTGAGAAGTACATGAAAAAGATGGTCGCCGAGTACGACCGCCGCCGCCACCTGATCTACGACGGCTTCACGAAGATGGGCCTGCCGTGCTTCGAGCCGAAGGGCGCGTTCTACATCTTCCCGGACATCACGAGCACGGGCTACACCTCCGACGAGTTCGCCGAAGAGCTCCTCAAAACCGAGCACGTCGCCCTGATCCCGGGCTCCGCCTTCGGCGCCTGCGGCGAAGGCCACGTGCGCTGCTCATACGCAACGTCCATCGATAAGATCTCCGAAGCGCTCGCGCGCATCGAGAACTTCCTCAAGAACCACAAGCGGTGATAATGCCACAAGACCGCCCGTCCGTATCGCGCGTACTGACCGGGCGGTTTTTTCTTACTTGCTTTTTCTTCATCGCACTGCTCAAAAATCGCCATTTTGTCCTTGCCATCGAGGGACTCCGTGCTATAATGAAAACGTTTTCAAAAGACAGATTCGACGTTTCATGCAAGTAGCCGGCCGACGGACCGGCATACCAACAGAAAGGAGAACTAGAATGGACTGGGCAAAAGGCTACCTGCTCATCACACTCGCCGCATTCCTCTGCGAGTACATCCGCCTGCGCGTGGATTACCACATCCTTGAGATCGCTATCATGGTCGCAGCCGCACCGCTCGCAATCTTCGCCATCTGCGTGCTCTTCTACTTCGCGCTCGCCGCGCTGACGGATCACGTCTGCGACTTCATCGAGAACGGCCGCAGCAGAGGCCGCGGCATGCGCACGGACCCCTGACGCCGCGCATCTCAAATTGACAAGCGAGTGCGTTTCATGATATACTATTTTTTGTTCCCAGTGAACGAATCGCGCTCGTAGTCCAGTGGATAGGACGTTGGCCTCCGGAGCCGAAAGCGGCAGTTCGACTCTGCCCGAGCGCACCATCTGAAAGATTGACCGCTGCTCTTGCAGCGGTTTTTTGTTGGCAAGATTCGATTTGCCCATGATGCAGAAAAGCAGCCTTCCCTTTCGGGCAGGCTGCTTTTCTCATATCCAGATGTCAGGACTCTGCGTTTGCGAGGATGTCCTGTATCTTCGTCTTCATGATGTCGAAGGCCACGTCGTTGAGGCCGCTGTTGATGACGATGTCGGCGAGGTTCTTCGTCGGCTCGACGTAGAGGTAATGCATCGGCTTGACCGTCGTCAGGTACTGGCTGATGATGTTCTCGAGGTCGCGGCCGCGCTCGTTCATGTCGCGCAGCACGCGGCGCAGGATGCGCTCATCGGCGTCGGCCTCGACGAAGATCTTGATGTCGAAGAGGTCGCGCAGGCGCTCGTCCTGGAAGATCAGGATGCCCTCGACGATGATGACATGGCTCGGCTCGATGACCTTCGTTTTCGAGGAGCGCGTGTGGCGCGTGAAATCGTAGACAGGGCACTCGATGCTCTTGCCCGCGCGCAGTGCCTTGAGGTGCTCGACGAGCAGGTCCGTCTCGAGCGAGTCCGGATGGTCGTAGTTGATGTACTGGCGCTTCTCAAACGGGATGTCGTCGTGTGCCTTGTAGTAGTCATCGTGGTAGATGACCGTGACGCTGTCCCCGAAATGCGCCTTGAGCCGGTTCGTGAATGTGGACTTGCCCGAGCCCGTGCCGCCCGCAATGCCGATAATCGTCGTCTTCAATTCTGGAATCCCCTTCCTGTGTCATATGAACATTACCTATTATCCTACCACATATCCCGCGTCCTGTCTGCCCCCAGTGAACGGATAATATCCAGCTTCAGCGGCTGAAGTACGGCTTCAGCAGAAGCGTCAGGAAGAACAGCACCGAAGAGATCACGACGATCGTCGCGCCGGCGGCCATGTCGAAGTAATAGGCGAGCATCAGGCCGAGGAAGCCCGAGAACATCGCGATGAGCATCGAGAAGAGATGATACTGCTTGACGTTGTTGGCGATGTTGCGCGCGCCGGCCGCCGGCAGCACGAGCATCGCGTTGATGATCAGGATGCCGACCCACTGGATGCTGATGGAGACGACGACGGCGAGCAGCGAGGCAAAGGCGCTCTCGATCCAGAACGCGGGGATGCCGCGGCTGCGCGCGAACGACGAATTGATGGAGAGCACGAGCAGCTGGTTGAAGAGCAGGCCCCAGGCGATGAGGCCGAGCACGAAGACGACGGCCAGCGCCGAGAGGTCATCCGGTGTGATCGACAAGATGTCGCCGATGAGGAACGAGGAGAACTTGTTGAAGCCGCCGCCGTGGCTCATGATCATGAGGCCGAGCGCGATGGCCGTCGCCGAAAAGACGCCGATGATCGTGTCCGTCGAAGCCGTGCTCTTGTTCTTGATGTAGGTGATGAAGAGAGCAAAGACGACGGAGAAGACGACGAGAGACAAGAGCGGCGAGACAGAACCCAAGAGCACGCCGATGGCGATGCCCGTGAAGGCGCCGTGGCCGAGTGAATCCGAGAAGAACGCCATGCGGTTCGAGACGACCATCGTGCTGATGAGGCCGAAGAGCGGCGTGACGAGCAGCACGGCCAGGAAGGCGTTCTTCATGAAGTTGCTGCTGAGCCAGTCAAATGGCAGGAGTGTCGTCATCAAGCTGTAGATCATATCCATCACGCATGCGCCCCCTTCTCTTCATCATCTGCACGTTCTGCCCCATCCGAGGCACCCGCTGGCGGGCGAGTCGCCGCTTCCTGCGCCGACTCGCCCGCCAGCATGCCGAAGATCTTCTTCGTGCGCCGGTCGGCGAAGACTTCCTCCGGCGTACCGCTCATGACGACGCCCTTGTTCATCAGGACGACCTGGTCGGCGTGCTTCGCGACCATGTTGAGGTCATGCGAGATCAGGATGATGGCCATGTCCTCCTTCTCGCGCAGGTCCGCGACGATCTCGTAGAAGAGCTCGAGGCCGTTCTGGTCGACGCCGGAGACTGGCTCATCGAGCAGCAGGAGGTCCGGCATCGGGTCGAGCGCGAGCGCTAAGAGCACGCGCTGGAGTTCGCCGCCCGACAGCGCGCCGAGCCGGCGGTCGATGAGGTGCGCGGCGCGCACGCGCTCGAGGCTCTTCAGGACGCGCGGCCGCAGGGACTTCGCCGAGCAGAGCCAGACGGGGCGCCGCGTCAGGCAGGCCATGAAGATATCCATGACGCTCGTCGGCGAGCTCACGTCGAAGCGCAGATACTGCGGCACATAGCCGATGACGGGATGACCCGTGTGCTTGCCCTTCGCATCGACGTAGTGGAGCTTGCCTGTATGCGGCACCTCGCCGAGGATGGCTTTGAGAAGCGTGCTCTTGCCAGCGCCGTTCGGCCCGATGAGCGCCGTGAGCTGGCCGCAATGGATGTGGATGTTGACGTGGTCGAAGATGGTCAGCCGGCCGATCTTGACCGAGAAGTCCTCGATCTTCGTGCAGCAGAGCTTTTGGCAGTCGGAGCACGATGAGGCATGATGATGAAGTATGGTCTTGAACAAGGTACTGTTCCTTTCTATTGTTAGTGGTAGTCTATTCCGTCAGCCTGCGGAAGGCGCGGCTCCCCCAGAGCCACCCCGCCACGGCGTAGAGGACGAGCACGAGCAGCGAGAGATACGAGACATCCGCGCCGCTGCCGATGCCGCGCAAGAGATAGCTCGTGTGCGTGAGCGGCAGCAGCTCGATGAAATAACGCACGGCCGCCGGCAGCGCCTGCGTCGAGAAGAAGGTGCCGCAGAGGAAGGACATCGGCAGGAGGATGTAGGTATTGACCTGCGCCATCTCCTCGTAGGTGCGGATCTTCATCGCCGCGAGAAAGCCGATCTCGGCAAAGACGACGCAGTTGAGCACGAGCACGAGCAGGAAGAGCGGCGTCATCTGGAAGTGCGCGCCGAAGAGCACGGCCAGCACGACGATGATGGCCGACGAAATCAGCGCGCGCACGACGGCGGCCGCCACCTTGCCGATCAGGAAGGCGTCGGGCCAGATCGGCGCGATCGTGTACTCCTCGAGGCTCTTGTGGTAGATGCGCTCCGCATGCACCGGCGTGATGCTGTTGAAGCTGATGTTCATGGAGTTGAGCGCGAGGATGCCCGGCACGAGGAAGTCGAGATACGTGCCGGAGCTGATCTCGATGCTGCGCCCGAGCCCCCAGCCAAACGCGACGAGGTAGAGCATCGGCGCGACCATGCGCGAGAGGATGAACTTCGCGAGGCGGCGCTTGAGCACGACCCAGTCGCGCCAGAACACCGTCGCGATATCCATGAGATTTTCCCTGATGTTCATCTTCTACCGTCCCTCCTTCGCCTGTGTCTCCGCCGTCAGCGCGAGGAATACCTCCTCGAGATTCGGCAGGTCCATCTTCTGGCGCAGGCGCTGCGGCGTGTCGAGGTCCACGAGGTGCCCCTTCGCGAGGATGGCGACGCGGTCGCAGAGCGCCTCGGCCTCCTCGATGTAATGTGTCGTCAAGAAGACCGTCACGCCATTCCTCGCCATATCCTGCACGAGCGACCAGATGCGGCGGCGCACCTGAGGATCGAGTGCGACCGTCGGCTCGTCGAGGAACAGGATGCGCGGACGATGCAAGAGGGCGCGCACGATGAGCAGGCGCCGCTTCATGCCGCCCGAGAGCCTGCGGACGCCATCGTTGACGACATCCGTGAGCTCGACGTAGCGCAGGAGTTCCTCGATGCGCGCGCGCCGCTCTGCCCTCGCCATGTGATGCAGGCGCGCGTGAAGCTCCAGGTTCTCCCCGACCGTGAGGTCCTGGTCGAAGTTGATGTGCTGCGGCACGACGCCGATCAGGGACTTGATGCGCCGTGCATCATGGCGCGTGTCGAGGCCGTCGTAGCAGATGGTCCCCGCCGTCGGCTTCGTCTGCATCGTCATCATGCGGATGGTCGTCGTCTTGCCCGCGCCATTGGGGCCGAGCAGACCGAAGATCTCACCGCGCCCGACGCTCAGCGTCAGGTCGTCGACGGCCGTCTTGAATCCCTGGCGTCCGTCTTTCGTCCGATGCGGGAACTGCTTGCAGAGATGCTGCACTTCTATCATATCGCTAAAAATCCTTCCTATCATTAATCGACGTATTAATCGACTGCATGCTTCCTTATTCTCTCATAAAATTTCGCAGATGGAAAGTATTTCTGAGAGGATTTCTCTATTTGGCGGCGAATCATTCTCATATATCGGAACACATGACCTAAGGAGGTTATCTTCATGAAGCAATCATTCAAGCAATCCTTTCAGAAACTGCCGCTCGGCCTGCCCCTGACGGCCAGCGGCATCGCGACCATCGCCACGATCTTCGCCGGCAAGAAAATCCACACCGCCTGCGGCGCCGTCTGGGGCGTGCTCTCCATCCTGCACGGCCTCCAGCATGCGGGAAAACTCAAGCACGATGCCGAAGCTGCCATCGGCCGCACGGCGCGCAAGGCAGCAGGCACTGCAGAGTCCATCTCGCTGCACGCCTTCCTCGCCGGCACGGATATTGCCAGCTACCTGCCAGGCCGCGTGCGCGTCTACAACCTCGCCCTTGCCGGCAACGAAAAGCTCGCCGAACAGGTGACCTCGTTCATCCGCTCGTTCGACGGCGTCGAGGATGCCGTGGTATCCCTGCCCACGGGCAGCCTGCTCATCACCTACGAGCCAGAAACTCTGCGCAAGAACCCGCACCTCGCCAATGTCGAAGCGTTCATCCGCGAGCACGCCAAGATACACTGAGCATCCGTGCAAATGAGTATCAGCACAAACTAACATGAATGAATTATTATCTTCAAGATGCACCCGATTCACGGATTCTCAGCGGACCTCAACTCTTCGCTGGTCATCTTCTCCGCCACGCTGCTGCACCTGCCAGTCTCGACGACGCATGTCGTCTCCGGCTCCATCATGGGTGTCGGCTCGGCTGAGCGCGTCAAGGCAGTCCACTGGGATGTCGCACGCCAGATGGTCACGGCCTGGGTCATGACCATCCCCTGCACAGCCCTGATGGGTGCCCTCGCGTACCTCGTCGTGCACAATCTCTTCTAACCTCAGCCCCCATTCTCAATTTCCCATTCTTATATCTCTCAAGAAAAAGAACTGCCCAAGCATTGGACAGCTCTTTTTCGCGTCTTTTTATCTCAAGTCGTCTTATGGCGGAAGAGCCAGCCGGCTAGCGGCATCGTCACGGCCGCCACGGCGAGCATCGGCACGAAGTCCCAGGCGATCTCTCCGAGAGAAGCGCCCTCGAGGTAGATGCGGCGCACGGCATCGATGACGAAACGCATCGGGTCAGCATACGTCACGGCCTGCAGGAAGGCCGGCATGTTGTCCACCGGCGTCACGAGGCCCGACAGCAGGACCATCGGGACCATGAGCACGAGCAGGTAGACGAGCACCTGCTGCATATTGCGGGCGACCGACGAGATGGAGAGACCGAGCCCCGTCGTGCTGACCATGAAGATCAGGAGCGTCAGGAACAGCGTGAAGAGATTGCCTGCAAATGGGACCTCGAACCAGTAGCGCGCGATCAGGAAGACCATCGCCGCCTGAAAGAGGCCGACGAGCACGGGCGGCGTCGCCTTGCCGATGAGGATCTCCGTCGGTGAGAACGGCGTGACGAGCAGCTGGTCAAACGTCCCCTGCTCACGTTCCTTGGCAATCGAGAGCCCCGCGAGGAACATGACCTGCACGAAGGCGATCATCGCGAGGAACGATGGCAGGAAGGTCCAGCGCGATAGCTGATTCGGGTTGAACCAGGTGCGCGTCTCGATCGTCACGGGCGGCTGCGCGAAGCCCTCTTTCGCACTCCAGTCGGCCGCGATGTGCGTGATGTAGTTCGTGGCCATGGAGGCGATCATCGGGTTGCGCCCATCGGTGATGACCTGGACGGGCGTCTGCCCGCCGTGCAGCAGCTGCTTCTCGAAGTCCTGCGGGATGACGACAGCTGCGAGGATGTCCCCTGCATCGATCAGCGGGCCGATCTCTGTGGCATTGCCGCAGATGGCGACACACGAGAACGTCGGCGATTGCGCGATGTGCGCGAGGAAGTCGCGCGAAGAAGACGTGCCCGACGTGTCGACGACGGCATAAGGAACCTCTTCAATGTTGTAGTTGGCCGCATAGCCGAACAGGAAGCCCTCGATGATGACCGGCATGATGAGCTGGATGCGCATGCGCGGGTCCTTGAACAGGGTCAGGAGTTCCTTCTGGCAGAGAAAGTAGAGATGGTGGAGAAAACGGCTGAGGGTAGTCATGGTTCCACCTTCTTTCGCGTGATGCGGAAGGCCCAGCCAAGGAAGAACAGGGCGAAGGCGAGGAGCACGGCCGTGTCGCGCACGATGAGCGGCCAGTAGTTGCCGGACAGGAACAGCGACTTCATGAGCTCGAGGTAGTACGTCGTCGGGATCAGGCTGCTGACGACGCGGATGGCCATAGGCTCGGCATGCAGGTCGAACAGGAAGCCCGTGAGGACGACAGACGGCAGGAAGCTGATCATCAGTGACACGTGGCAGGCGAGGAACTGGTTCTTCGTCAGCCCCGAGATGACGAGACCGATGCCGAGCGCCACGACGAGGTAGAGCATCGACTCGCCGAGGATCAGCACGAGCGAGCCGAGCATCGGCAGGTCGTAGAGCCCCCGACCGACGACGAGGCAGAGGACCATGCCGAGCATCGCGATGACGAAGTACGGGATTGTCTTAGCGAGAATGAGCTCGAGAATCTTCATCGGCGTGACAAACAGCGACTCAAAGGTGCCGCGCTCCCATTCGCGCGCCATGACGACCGACGTCAGGAATACGCCGCTGATCGTCAGCACGAGCATGAGGATGCCCGGCACGTAGAACCACGTGCTCGTATTCGCATCGTTGAACCAGATACGCGACTCGATGGCAATGCCGCCCGGGGACAGGCCGCGCTTTGCTCCTTCTCCTGTGGCCCAGGTCAGGACACCGGCCTCGAAGTAGCCCTGCGCGCTCATGGCCGTCGTCGCCTCGGTGCCGTTGAGGATGACCTGCATTTTGGCCCGCCCTTCCGCGAAGCGCGCCGAGAAGTCCGGCGGCACGACGAGCATCGCGTCGACCTCATGGCGGCGCAACATCGCCTCGCCCTCTGAAAGCGATGTGACGTAGACCGGCGCGAAATACTCCGAGCCTTGCGTGAAGCGCACGGCCTCGCGCGCAAAAGGCGAGCTATCCTCGAGGACGACGGCCGTCGGCACTTCCTTGACATCGAGGCTCATGCCGTAGCCGATGATCAGGATGAGCACGAGCGGCAGCACGACGCCGAGTGCCAGGCTGCTGTTGTCGCGCAGGAGCTCGCGCGTCTCCTTGCGCGTCAGGGCGATGAGCCTGCGCCAGAATCCCTTTGTCATACTGCCGCCCCCTTTTTCTCGTTCGCTTCTTCTTCGCGCCGCGACTGCTCGACAATCGCGACGAAGATGTCATCCATGGTCGCATCCTGCAAGCCCATGCGCTGGCGGATCTCCTCCGGACTGCCGAGCACGAGCATCCTGCCGTGGTCCTGGATCATGAAGCGGTCGCAGTACTCCGCCTCTTCCATGAAGTGCGTCGTGATGATGATGGTCATGCCGCGCTCCGAGAGCGCCGTGATCTCGCGCCAGAACGTCCGGCGCGCCAGCGGGTCGATGCCGCTCGTCGGCTCGTCGAGGAACAGGATCTTCGGTTCGTGAATGAGCGCCGCAGCCATGGAGAGGCGCTGCTTGTAGCCGCCCGGCAGGCTGCCCGCCGCATGGTCAGCCACTTCTCTCAGGTGGAATTCCTCCATGACCGCCTCGATGCGCTGGAAGAGATGTGCGCCCGTCAGGCCGTATGCCCCGCCGAAGAAGCGCAGGTTCTCGTAGACCGACAGGCTGCTGTAGAGCGAGAACTTCTGCGCAACGTAGCCGACATTAGCCCGCGCCTCGATGCGCGCCGTGCGCAGATTGACACCGGCCACCGAGAGCTTGCCGCTCGTCGCGGGCAAGAGGCCGCAGAGCATGCGGAACGTCGTCGTCTTGCCCGCGCCGTTCGGGCCGAGCAACCCGAAGACCTCGCCGCGGTGCACGGCAAATGACGTGTGCGAGACGGCTGTGAAGTCGCCGAACTTCCGCACGAGGTCCTGCACCTCGATCTCCACGGGCGCCTCCTCAGGCGAAGCGGCCGCAAATGCGCCGAATTTCGCCGGTTCCGGGAGGGTGCTTCCCTTCGCGGCATCCTCTTTGAGCAACGTCATGAAGCCGTCCTCGAGCCGCGGCGCAATCGGTTTTGCCAGAAGATTCAGCGTTGCGAGCGTCGAAAGCTCCTGCGGATTGCCGCGCAGGATGAAGCGCACGACACCGCCAGACGGCACGGCATCGAGGATGCCAGGCTCTGCGAGCAGACGGCTCTGCAAGGAGCGCAGTGGCATGCCCTCTGGCGGGCGGACCGCATAGCATGTCCCCTTCGCGACACTTCGGAGCTCTTCCGGTGTACCGGCCTTTAGGAAACGGCCGCGGTTGAGCACGTAGACCGTCTCGCAGAGCGCTGCTTCCTCCATGTAGGCCGTGCTGACGAACACCGAGAGGTGCTCCTCGCGCACGAGCTGCTGCAGAATCTGCCAGAGCTCGCGTCGCGACAGCGGGTCGACGCCGACAGTCGGCTCGTCGAGCAGCAAGAGCTTCGGCGAGCGCACGAGCGTGCAGGCGAGGCCGAGCTTCTGCTTCATGCCGCCGGAGAGCTTGCCCGCAAGACGCCCCGTGAAGGGCGCGAGCTCCGTCATCGCTAAGAGATGCGCGAAGCGCTTCGCGCGCAATTCCTGCGGCACGCCGTGCAGGTCGGCATAGAGGTCCAGGTTCTCCTGCACCGTCAGGTCCTCATAGAGGCCGAATTTCTGCGGCATGTAGCTCAGGAGGTCCTGCACCGCCTGCGGATGCTCTGTCACATCCAACCCGACGACGGAAAGCTCTCCTGCGGTCTTCGTCATCAGGCCGCAAATCAGCCGCATCAGCGTCGTCTTGCCGGCGCCATCCGGCCCGACGAGCGCCGTAAGCCTGCCTTCTGGCACTGAGATGTCCACGCCCCGCAGGGCCTCGACCGTCTCGCCATCCTTTTGCAGGAAGTGCTTCGTCAGTCCCTTTGCCTCGATGACCATCATATGACTACCCCCTCGCGTCAGAGATCGATCTTGACCGTTGCCGGCATGCCGAGGCGCAGGACGTTCTCTTCATCGTCGACGTAGACGCGCACCTCATAGACGAGCGCCGTGCGCAGCTCATCCGTCTGCACGGTCTTCGGCGTGAATTCTGCCGTATCAGCGATGTAGCCGACCTGACCCGCGATGGGCTTGTCCTTCTGGCTGTCGATGTAGACTCTGGCCGACTGTCCCTCGTAGATACGACCGAGGTCGCTCTCCTTGACATAGGCGCGCACCCACTTCTTGTCGAGCAGCGAAAGCTTGAAGACAGGCGTCGAGGGCGAGGCCATGTCGCCCACTTCCAGCAGGCGGGAGCGGATGACGCCGTTCGTCGGCGCGCGCAATTCGTACTGCGAGAGCAGGTACTCCTCGCGCGACTGCTCCTCCTCTAGTGCCTGCAGATTGGCCTCCGCCGCCGCGATATCCTCCTGACGCGGGCCGTTCTGCGCTTCGCGGAGCGCCTCGCGCGCCTCCTCTACCGCAGCCTGCTTCGCCTCGGCATCTGTACGGGCATTGTCGAGCTCCTGCGCGCTGATGCCCTCCACGCTGTCGTAGACGGCCTGGCGGCGCTCATAGACGCCCTGCGCATTGGAGGCTGCTGCCTCCGCCGCCCTGAGCTTCTGTTCGGCCTGGTGGAGTTCCTCGGTGCGCGTGCCGTTGTGGAGCTTCTCGACCGTGCTCTGCTGCGCCGCGATCTGTGCCTTCGTCTTGCGCAGGTTGATTGTGAGCTCATCCGTATCGAGGCGCGCGAGCACCTGACCCTCTTCGACCGTGTCTCCTTCCTCCACCAGCATCTCCTTGATGCGGTCGCTCTCGCGGAACGAGAGCGTCACCTCGCGCAGGTCGACATTGCCGGAGAGCGTGAGTTCCTGGGTCGCGGCCCTCTTTACCGCCGCCTCGTGCTGCTGATAAGCAAAGAGCCCCAGACCGGCCAGTAGCACGAAAACGACTGCCAAGATTCCTTTCTGTCTCCTTTTCATGATGATCCCTCCTATCCTTGCCGCTTTGCCGGACACGCTACGCGCAGACTTTCTCCCAGCCATGCTGGGGCATGGTTCAGGACTCCATCAGCATGATCTTTTCCGGTGGGAAGTAGACCGAGAGGCGAGGCGCCTCGATGGCACGCCATTCTTCCTTCGGCAGTTCCCAGCGGATACTGGCGGCTTCATGCCCCGCGCGGCGTATCATGACGAGGTACGAGAACGTGTCCTCGATGACATCCGTGACTTCCATTGAGAAGATGTTCTTTTCGGGATTCTCTGTCCCCTCGCGGTACTTGAGGAAGTGCGCGCGCAGGCCCGCATAGGCGACCTGCTGCGGCTCGCCGTCCGTGACAGTCAGGGTGAGCTGCCAGTCCTCCGCGCGGATGTGGTGCGCGTCGAGGCGCTCCGCCTTCGAGACATTCTTGCAGCCTGTCAGCAGCGTCGCCGCGAGCGTGCGCGGGTTCTCGAAGAGCTCATCGCGCGTGTGCACCGCCTGCATCTGGCCGCGGTCGATGACGGCCGCGCGGCTGGCCATGCGGTAGACCTCGCCGCGGTCGTGCGAGACGAGCAGCGCCGCGCCGTCGTAGGCGCGCAGGACTTCGCGGAGCTCGAGCTCCAGTTTCCACTTGAGGTAATGGTCGAGCGCCGAGAACGGCTCGTCGAGCAGCAGGATCTTCGCGTCCGACGCGAGGATGCGCGCGAGCGCCGCGCGCTGCTGCTGGCCACCCGAGAGCTCCGTCGGGTACGCATTCCCGAGCTCTGCGAGCGCAAAGCGCGCGAGATTCTCGCGCACGCGCTCCTCGCGCTGCTGCCGCGTGCCGCGCGCGACGAAGCGGATGTTGTCGGCAATCGTCATGTTCGGGAACAGGGCAAAGTTCTGGAACAGGTAGCCGACGCGGCGCTTCTGCGGCGGCAGGTCGATGCCCTGCTCACTGTCAAAGAGGACTTCGCCGTCGAGCACGATGCGCCCGCGGTCCGGCCGCTCGAGGCCCGCGATGCACTTGAGTGTCATGCTCTTGCCACAGCCGGAAGCGCCGAGCAGAGCAAAGACCTCATCGCGCAGCGAGAAATCCGCCCGCAAGGTGAAATTACGCAACTCTTTCTCAATCTTGACATCTAATTCCATCTCAAACCTCCCGGCGCTGCGGCGCCCCCGTCCGTGCAATCAAGGCATTCATCAAGGTGACGAAGACGAGCGAGAAGACGATGATGACGATGGCCCAGTTGAAGGCCAGGTCGTAGTCATTCGCCTGTACGGCCGCGTAGACGGCCGTGCTCATCGTCTGCGTGACGCCGGGGATGTTGCCGGCAAACATGATGGTCGCGCCGAACTCGCCGAGTGCGCGCGTGAACGAGAGCACAAGGCCCGCGAGGATGCCAGAGCGCGCATTCGGCACGAGGATGTGCCAGAAGATGCGCCATTCCGAGACGCCGAGCGTGCGCGCCGCCCCGAGGATGTTCGGGTCGATCTGCTCGAACGCGCCGCGCGCCGTGCGATACATCAACGGCAGCGAGACGACGATGGCCGCCATGACAGCAGCCTTCCAGGTAAAGACGATGGTCACATCGAACTGCAAGAGGAACTTGCCGATGAGACTGCGGCGGCCGAAGGCCAGCAGCAGGAAAAAGCCGATGACGGTCGGCGGCAGGACGAGCGGTAACGTAATAACGGCATCGGCCAAGCCCTGGAAACGCCGCATGCGCACGACGACCAGAGCAAGGCCGATGCCGAGAAAGAACGTGACCACCGTTGCCACCACAGCCGTCTTGAGCGTGATGATAAGCGGTGCATATTCCATTATTTTACCTCAAAGCCATACTTCGCAAAGCGTTCCTTGTTCTTATCATTCGAGACGAAGGCAAGGAAATCCTTTGCCGTGTCGAGATGTTTCGAATCTTTCAGGATGGCAGCCGGATAGATGATATCCTTGTGTGTGCCAGCCGGTGCTTTCGCGACGACGCGGACGTCCGACGAGATGGCAGCATCCGTCGCATAGACGAGACCAGCATCGGCTTCACCCGATGCGACCCAGGCGAGGACCTGGCGCACATCCGAGCCATAGACAGCCTTTGCCTTGACGGCGTCGAGGATGCCGAGCTTCGTCAGGATCTCCTCCGAGTACTGGCCGACCGGCACGCCCTTCGGCTCACCGAGTGCGACGTGCGTGATGGTGTCGCTCGTCAGCTGGTCAAAGGAACTGATGTCCTTGCCGCCCTCTTTCGGGACGATCAGCACGACCTCATTCTGCAGCAGGTCCTTGCGCGTGCCATCGGCGAGCAGGCCCGCCTTCTCGAGGGCATTCATCTGCTTCTGGGCAGCAGAGAAGAACAGGTCCGCATCGCCGCCATTCTCGATGGCCTGCTGCAGCGCGCCCGAGCTACCGTAGTTGAACACGACCTTGACGTTCGGGTGCTCAGCCTCGTAGTCCTTGCCGATCTCATTCATGACATCGGTCAGGCTCGCCGCTGCCGAGACGTGGAGTTCCACGGGCTCCTGTGCAGAGGACTTCGATTCGTTGCTGGCCGTCTGGCCGCCGCAGCCGCTCATGACTGCGAGCAGGCCGGCTGCCAGCAGGGCAAATAATTTCTTCATGGTATACGCTCCTTTTCAAAAACGGAAGGCAGTGCCATTTCCAGCACTTCCCTGTGGGTTTTACCCAGGCTCAGCCTCATAGATGCGAAGAAGAACATCCTTAGAGTGCTTTCGCTCGGAGTATCGATTTTCTCATTATAGTGGAAAATAAACCCGTATGCCATGAGAAAAGTCACGCATCGCGATAGATTTCCGTCGAATCACGCCAAAACAACAGGAAATATCCGTCCAGATTGCATCACTTCGACTCGAGTGCATTCCACGCGTCGTTGGCGCGCTCGAGGTAGACGGCCTGGATGGCCGGATTCTCGCCGATGCCGTGGATGTAAGCGTCGACCTTGTAGCCGGCGGCCTCGAGGATGGACTTGTGCGAATCCGGCTCAGCGCCCGCCATGTCGTTGTTGGCGTGATCGCCCGCCACCATCATCATCGGCATCAGCGTGACATGGCGGATGCCGTTTGCCTTGAGCTTCGGCAGGACCGTCTCGAGAGATGGCCAGCCCTCGACTGTGTAGACGAAGACATTCTTGTAGCCGAGCTCATCGATCTTGGCCTGGATGACGGAGTAATAGGCATTTGAGACCTGCGGCGTGCCGTGCGCCATGATGAGGATGGCGTCGTGCTTGCCCTGCTTCGGGAACTGCGTCGCGAGCGCCTTGATGGTCTGCGTCACATCGTCGGGCTGGTTCTCCTGGCCCTGCCAGTACATCAGCGAGGTGCCGAGCGTCATCTTCTTGAACTGGTTCTTGTAGTTGTGGTAGACACCGAGGTCGTAGTTGTACTCCATGCCAGGGATGACGTCGAGCGAGACGAGCGCCACGCGGCTGTAGCCCTCGGCCTTGAGCGAATCAAGCGCCTCCTCAGGCGTCGGGAACTTGATGCCCTCGTTCTTCGCCACGCGGTCGATGATGATGTGCGACGTGTAGGCCGTCACGACCTTGACACCCGGGTGCGCTGCCTCGATGGCCTTGACCGTCGCATCGATCGTCTTGGCGCGCGTATCCTTGTAGGTCGTGCCGAACGTCATGACGACGATCGCATCCTTGTCGGCAAGGTTTGCGAGGTCCTTGTTTTCGTTTTTCAGCACGCCGATCTCCGAGGCCGCCTTCAAAGCCATCGTCGCGTTCTTCACTTCCGGGTTGAGTTGATATGCCGCCTCTGCCGGCTGGCAGAAGGCCGCCGCCGTCGCGCAGACGAGTCCTGCCGCCAGCATCTTCTTCCAATTCTTCATGATATTTCCTCCCTTGACAAAACAAATAAAAAAGCCCTTCCGCTTCCGCGGAAGAGCTTTGCTGCCATGATGGACTGCACCTCTACAGAGTACAGGTGCAGTGTACATCAATCGCCTTCCCATCTCTCGCAGGTCATAACGGTGATTTTCGGACAGGCAGTTCTTCTGGCTCGGTTCATCGCTCCTCTGCGCCTTCCCAGATGTTCATCCAGTGACATATCTATGCAGATTCGCTCCCCTTACAGCGGCGGGACCGCGCCGGCTTTGACCGGCTTCTCTTTTCAGCGCCTTACGGCGTCACCTGTTCCCTCTTTATGGAATTGTCATGATGCGGGTCAGGGCGCGACGTCCTTGCCGCCGTCAGCGGAACGCAGGCGGCGGTTGATGGACGAGAGTCCCTTGTAGATCGTGTTGATGTCGATGTCATCGCTGCGCGTCTCCATGTACTTCTCAAGCTTGCGCTTGACGCGCTGCAGCGCGTTATCGATCGACTTGACGTGGCGGCCGAGGTCTTCAGCGATTTCCTGATACGACTTGCCGTCGAGATAGCTCATGAGCACCTTCCACTCCAGGTCCGAGAGGATCTCTTCCATCTTCTTCTCGATGTCGACGAATTCCTCCTGGCTGATGACGAGCTCTTCCGGGTCGGACACCTTGGCACCTGAGATGATGTCGAGGAGCGTCCTATCGGAATCCTCATCGTAGATCGGCTTGTTGAGCGAGACATACGAATTGAGCGGGATGTGTTTCTGGCGGGTCGCCGTCTTGATTGCTGTGATGATCTGACGCGTCACGCAGAGCTCCGCAAAAGCGCGGAACGACGAGAGCTTGTCGTCGCGGAAGTCGCGGATGGCCTTGTAAAAGCCGATCATGCCTTCCTGGACGATGTCCTCGCGATCTGCACCGATGAGGAAATACGAACGCGCCTTGGCACGGACGAAGTTCCGGTACTTGTTGATCAGATAATCCAGTGCGACCTTATTGTTGTGTTCCTTGATATCCAGGAGGATCTCTTCGTCCGTCAGATTCTCGTATCCGCGGTACATGTCCTCCATGATATCCGTGTCTGCTGCTTCTTCCATCGCACTTTTCTCCTTTTACTGTGACAAACACGTGGCCCTTATAGTGAGATTATACGCTCTTTCGCCAAAAAGCTCAAGGCATCAGCCCTTCTTCTGGAGGCGCTGGCGCATGGACTCATACATGAGGATGGAGCCGGCCACGGAGGCGTTGAGCGAATTGATGCGGCCGACCATCGGCATGCGGACGATGAAGTCGCATGCCTCCTTCGTCAGGCGGCTCATGCCCTTGCCCTCGCTGCCGACGACGAGCACGAGCGGGCCCGTGAGGTCGGCCTCGTAGTAGGCCTTCTCACCGTCCATGTCGGCACCGGCGACCCAGAACCCCTTCTCCTTGAGCTTCTTGAGCGTCTGCGCGATGTTGCCGATGCGGGCGACGGGCACGTACTCGACGGCACCCGCCGACGTCTTGGCAACGGTCGCATTGAGCGAGACGCTGCGGCGCTTCGGGATCAGGATGCCGTGCACGCCGGTCGCATCCGCCGTGCGCAAGAGTGCGCCGAGGTTGTGCGGGTCCTCGAGCTCGTCGAGCAGGACGAGGAACGGCGCCTCTCCCTTCGCCTCCGCCGCCTTGAGGATGTCCTCGAGCTCGGCATAGGGGACGGGCGCGACGTAGGCGAGCACGCCCTGATGGCGGTGGCCGCCGGCGAGCGCCTCGATCTTCGCGCGCTCCACGTACTGCACGACGATACCGCGCTCTTTGGCGAGCGCCGCGATCTCTGCCACGGAGCCCTCGCGGTCGCCGCTCGCGATCCAGAGCTTGTTGATGCCGCGGCCCGACTTCAGCGCCTCTGTCACGGCATTGCGCCCGACGAGCACGTCATCGGGCAGTTCGCGCGGCTCCTCGCGGCGCTTCGGTTCTGTCTCTGACTGAGGTCTCTTATGACGCGGAGCTTCCTTCTCGAATTTCCTGCTGCGCCGCTCCTGCGGGCGCGTCTTTCTCTTCTGTTCCATCTCAATCCTTTTCTCTGAGTTTGATCATCTCAGCAAACTTGCCGCAGGTCATCTCTCCCTCGGGGCAATGGCCCGTGTTGACGCAGCTCGCGCCAGCATTGAAGAAGAGCGTCGGCGCAACCTTCTTGACCTCGGCGAGCATCTTGTAGGCCATCTCGCGGATCTCCCACTGCGCGCGGTTGCAGCAGCGAAGGTTGAAAAAGTGCATCAGGGAGCGCGCGTTCATCGTCACGAGGATCTTCGTCTCCGTCGCATTGGCGAGGACGTAGCGCGCATCTTCCTTCGGCACGCCCATCTCCGTGAGCTCGTCGTAGACGCCGCGGATGGTCTCCATCAGCGCCTCATACTTCGCCTTGGCCTCCGGCCGCTCGGCAATCGTCGGCGGCGTGATGTACTGGAAGCCGTGCGCCGCGACGTAGCGCTGCGACTGCTGGTCGTACGAGGCAATGCGATGGCGCACGAGCTGATGCGTCAGCACGCGCGACACACCCTCGATGCCGAAGGTGAAGGAGGCGTGCTCAAGCGTGGAGCCATGGCCGATCTTGACCATCTTGCGGACCATCTCACGGACCTTCTCCTCGCTGAGGCGCTCCGCGAGCTCTTCCGCACCAGCGGCAGAGTAGCAGAGGCGCGCGGCCATGGCCACGACGCGCTCCGGCTCCGGCGTGTAGTCGAGTAATTTGACTTTAATCATTTTTCTTCTGTTCCCTCCGTCGTGTTCCCGTGGATCTCTGCCATCATGGCCCTGCTGATGACATCGAAGGACGCCTCGGATATCTCCTGCAGGCGTTCGAATTTCTCAGACAGGTAGAGTGCACCTAAGAGCGCCTCAAAGCCGGTGCTCGAGTGGTACTCGGCCACGCTCGAACTGCGCGGCGCATGGCTCTTGGCATTGCGTCCACGGCGGTAGATGGCCTTCTCCTCATCGGTCAGCATGGGTTCGATGCCGAGGTACGCCTTGTGCTGCCAGACTGCCGAGACGATCTGGGCGCTGAAGGCGTGCAGCGCATGGACCTTGGCCTGCTCATACGAGAGCAGACGCGTGCGCACGAAGAGGTGGAAGAAGGCATCGCCGATGTAAGCGAGCACGAGCGGATGCATCTGGCGGACGTCGACGCCGTCATAGCGCTTCTTGATGCCGCCCTGCTCATCCGGCGTGAACATCATGTCGACGAGCAGCTTGAACTGTGAGAACTTCATGCTTTCTTCCACCGCACGCCGCTCGGCGTATCCTCGAGCACGACGCCGGCATCCTTGAGCGCATCGCGGATCTTGTCGGCGACGGCCCAGTTCTTCTCTTTGCGGGCATCCTGGCGCAGCGTGATGATGATCTCCATGAGCTTGTCCGTCAGGCCGTCATCCGCTGCTGCCTTCTCCTGCTGCTCGAAGATGCCGATGATCTCGGCCATCTCCGCGTAGACCGCGGCGACCTTCTTGAAGTCTGCCGCATCGAACGCCTTCGTGCCGTTCACGACTTCCTGGTAATAGATGTTGATGTCCTTCGAGAGCGCGAACATCTGGCTGATAGCCAGTGCCGTGTTGAAGTCATCGTCCATCGCCTCGTAGAACGCCTTGCGGAGCTCTTCTGCCTTGGCGGCGAGCTCGGCTGCCGTGTCGGATTCGCCCTGCTTCGCGCTGAGCTCGTCGACATACGCCTTCGTGTTCTGCAGGCGTCCGAGGCTCGTCTGCGCTTCCTTGAGGCGTTCGTCCGAGAAGTCGAGCGGGCTGCGGTAATGCGTCTGCAGGATGAAGAAGCGGATGACCTCGCCTGGATATTCCTTGAGGATGTCCTTGACCGTGAAGAAGTTATTCTTCGACTTCGACATCTTCTCGTTGTGGATCGTGATGAAGCCGTTGTGCAGCCAGTACTGCGCAAAGCTGTGGTCGTCGCCGATGCAGGCCTGCGACTGCGCGATCTCGTTCTCGTGGTGCGGGAAGATGAGGTCGCTGCCGCCGCCGTGGAAGTCGAACTTCTTGCCGAGGTACTTGAGTGACATCGTCGAGCACTCGATGTGCCAGCCCGGGCGTCCCTTGCCCCACGGGCTGTCCCAGGACGGCTCGCCCGGCTTGGCGGCCTTCCAGAGCGCGAAGTCCATCGGATGGTGCTTGGCCGTGTTGACTTCGATGCGCGCACCGGCCTGCATGTCGTCGAGGCTGCGGCCGCTGAGCTTGCCGTAATGCGAGAACTTCTCGACGCTGTAGTAGACGTCGCCGTTGTCGATGACGTAAGCATAGCCCTTGTCGATGAGCTTCTGGACCATTGCGATGATCTCCGGCATCGTCTCGCTGACGCGCGGATAGACGTCGGCATGGCGGACGTTCAATGCATCCATCGCCTCGAAGTACGCCTTGATGTAGCGGTCCGAGATGTCCTTCCAGGTCACGCCCTCTTTGTTGGCCGCATTGATGATCTTGTCGTCAACATCCGTGAAGTTCTGAATGTAGTGGACCTTGTAGCCCTTCTTGGCAAAGTAGCGGCGGATGACGTCCCAGGTCACGAAGGGACGCGCATTGCCGATGTGCGGGTGGTTGTACGGCGTGACGCCGCAGCAGTAGATGCTGACCTCGCCCGGCTTGAGCGGCTTGAACTCTTCCTTGCGGCGAGTCATCGTGTTGTAGACTTTAAGCATGTTCTTTATCCTCCAATCTCTTCTCGAGCTCATCGACTTTCTTCTCCAGTGCCTGGATCTGGCGCATCATGCACTCGCGCATCTCCTCGTCCGGATCCGGCAGCATGTCGTGATCGAGATCGACGTCGAGCTCTTCCTCGATATCTGTGATGTTGTCATCTGACTCGACGAGGCGCGTCGCGCGCAGGGCTTGGCGGAGCTCCTGCGCCGTGTGGACACGCTTGCCGCGCATGACGACGATGCGCCCTGGGATGCCGACGACCGTCGCATAGGGCGGCACCGGCTTCAGGACGACGGAGCCCGCGCCGATCTTGGCATGGTCGCCGACCGTGAAGGAGCCGAGCACCTTGGCGCCCGACGCCACGACGACGTTGTTGCCGATGGTTGGATGGCGCTTCCCCTTCTCCTTGCCCGTGCCGCCGAGCGTTACGCCCTGATAGAGCGTGACGTTGTTGCCGATCTCGGCCGTCTCACCGATGACGATGCCCGTGCCATGGTCGATGAACAGGCCCTCGCCGATCGTCGCACCAGGATGGATCTCGATGCCCGTCAGGAAACGGGCCAGGTTCGAGATCATGCGCGGGATGAGCACCCAGCCGCGCTTGTAGAGCGCATGCGAGATGCGGTGGAACCAGATTGCATGGAGGCCGGAATAACAGAAGAGAACCTCGATCACGCTGCGCGCAGCGGGGTCTCGCTCAAAGACGACGCGGATATCCTTGCGAAGCCGCGAAAAAAAACTCATAGACCTTCCTCCTAGTCAATACACATCCTATATCAAAGGCCCCGCATCTCCTCAGAGACGCGGGGCCGTGGTTCCACTCTGGTTAAGGGCTCCTGCCCTTCACTCATGAAGATAACGCCTTCCTGCGTCAGGGCCTACTGTCTTCTGCCCTGCAGCTCCCAGGTGCATTTCAGTCGGGTCTCCATAGCCCCCTCACAGCATCTGGGGGCCTCTCTGCATGAAGCGCGCCGCCTTACTTCTCCCGCTCTACGCCTTTTCGTATACGGGATTCATTCTATCACAGCTTCTCGATTCCTGCAACCGCATAAGCCGAGATTCCCTGCTCTGCGCCCGTGAAGCCGAGCTTCTCCTCCGTCGTCGCCTTGACGTTGACGTCATCGAGCGAGACGCCCAAGACAGTCGCGATGTTCTCGTTCATCTTCGGGATGAAGTCCTTCATCTTAGGCTTCTGGGCGACAATCGTCGCATCGACATTGCCGATGCGGTAGCCCTTCTCCGCAAGCAGGCGGCGCACCTCTGCGAGCAGCTTCATGCTGTCCGCCCCTTCATAGCGCGGGTCGGTATCGGGGAAATGGCGACCGATGTCGCCGAGCGCCGCTGCACCGAGCAGCGCATCGGAGATGGCATGCAGCAGCACATCCGCATCCGAATGGCCGAGCAGCCCGAGCGCATGCGGTATCTCGACACCGCCGATGATGAGCTTGCGCCCCTCGACCAGCCGATGCACATCGTAACCCATGCCAAAACGCGTCATATCTATCAGTCCATCCTCTCTTGAACGCTTCAATCCTTGCACTCCTTGCACTCCTGGCGCTTCTGGAGCAGCGCCTCGGCCACGACGAGGTCTTCCGGCGTCGTGACCTTGATGTTCTCATACGAGTCCATGACGACATGGACCTTCGCGCCATAGCGCTCCACGAGGCTCGCATCATCCGTGCCGAGGAAGCCGTCCGCCTCCGCCTTCTCATTGGCGGCCACAAGCAGGCTCCTCGAAAAGCCCTGCGGCGTCTGCACGGCCCAGAGTTTCGCGCGGTCCGGCGTCGCCGTGACGATGCCGTCCTCAACCACCTTGACCGTGTTCTTCTCCGGCACGGCGGCAATCGCCGCGCCGTACTGCCGGGCCGCCTCGATGACGGCCTCAATCGTCGCGCGCGAGACGAGCGGCCGCGCCGCGTCGTGGACGAGCACGACATCGCTCTCTTCTGAGGACGCCTTGAGGCCGTTCCAGACGGAATACTGGCGTTCACTGCCGCCCTCGACCACCTTGATGGACTTACTGGCCTCAGCTGGGCCAAGGACAGTACGATCGGCCAAGAGGCAGCGCAGCGGCTCGACCTCGTCTCTGCCCGTCACGACGATGAGCTCCTGCACCTCCGGCAGCGCGGCAAACGCCCGCAGCGTGTGGCACAGGATGGGCTCGCTCAAGAGCTCCAGGAATACCTTGTTGATGCCCGCCTTCATGCGCTTGCCGCGCCCTGCTGCGGGCAGGATGACACTGACCAAGTTAGCCTCTCTTTCTCTTCTCACGCGACGACGCTTCAGCGCGCCGGCTTCGCGAAGATCATGCGGCCGGCCGCCGTCTGCAGTGCAGACGTGACCTCGACGGTGATGGATTCATTCATGTGATGGTAGCCGTTCTCGACGACGATCATCGTGCCGTCATCGAGGTAGGCGACGCCCTGTCCGGGCTCCTTGCCCGCCTTGACGATTGTCACGTGCATCGTCTCCCCGGGGATGACGACAGGCTTGACGGCGTTCGAGAGCTCGTTGATGTTGAGCACCTCCACGCCGCGCAGCTGTGCCACCTTGTTGAGGTTGTAGTCATTCGTGATGATCTTGCCGCCGACCTGCTGGCCGAGGCGCACGAGCTTCGAGTCGACCTCTGCGATGTCGTCGAAGTCGACATTCGTGATCTCGACCTTGACCTTCGTGCTCTGGCGGATGCGCTGCAGGATATCGAGCCCGCGGCGGCCGCGCGTGCGCTTGAGCACATCAGAAGAATCCGCGATGTGCTGGAGTTCCTCGAGCACGAAGACCGGTATGAGCAGCGTCCCCTCGATAAAGCCCGTATCGCAGATATCGGCGATGCGGCCATCGATGATGACGCTCGTGTCGAGCAGCTTGTAGGCCTTATCCTCTGCTTTCGGCGCCACTGCCTTGGCAGTCTCTGCCGGCGCCTGCGAAGCGCCTGCGCGCATCTCCTTCATCTTCGCGAAATCCTTCATGAAGCGCGGCACGAAGTCAAAGAGCCCCGTGAGTTCCTGGCGCTTCTTGATCGTGATGGTGATGCCGAGATAACCAAAGACGATGCTGAAGATGACGGGGATGTAATCTCCAACGATAGGGATCTTCGCAAATGAATAGCCGAGAAGATTGGCGATTATGAGTCCGATGGCAAGACCGATGGCACCAGCGATGACGTCGTGGATTGGCATCTTGCCGAGCTGCTGCTCCACCCATGCGGAGAACCGCTTGAGGCAGCGAATGAAGTACGGGGAAGCCAGAAAGCCGATGAGGCCGCCGAGGACTGCACCCAAGAGGATACAGATCAGGCTGCCCATGGTGATGCGGACGATGCCCATCTCCATCTTGAGGATTTCCGTGCCGACATACATCGTCAGCACCGGGCTCGCAAGATCCAGCAATGCACCACCGGCAATCGCTAGGAATAATGTGATAAAGAAACGCAAGACACGATCAAGCATACGTTCACCTCCTTAAATAGATAAAAACAAAAAGAAAAGTCCGAACAGAATCAGTATACTCTACTCTGCTTGGACTTGTCAAAATCCGGGTTCTTATTCTCAATGCGCAAACGCATTCGCCGAGAGGACTGACGTCAGCCAATTCTCGACCTCCTTCGGTGTCTTATCGCAGGCATAGACGAGCTCGCTCACGAGGATCTGCTTCGCGAGATCGAGCAGGCGACGTTCGCCCGACGAGATATGACGGCGGCGGTCCTGCAGGATCAGGTTGCGCGCTACGGCGGCCACATCGCAGATGTCACCGCTCTTCATGCGGTCGAGGTTGGCATGGAAGCGCTTATTCCAGCTTCCCTTCGGCTTCTCTGGCTCCTCCTCGAGCACCTCGCGCACCTCATCGACCTTCTGCTGCGGAATGACATCACGCAGGCCGACATTGTCGGCGTTGTCCGTCGGGATCATGACCTTCATATTACCCAGCGGCATCTCGAGGACATAGTAGGACTTGCCCTCCCCGAGGACCTCACAATTCTCGATGCCAGAGATCACACCGGCACCATGCATCGGATAGACGACCTTATCTCCTATCTGTAACAAGAGCACCCCTCCTCTACACACGAGCCAACCACCATCATCAACGCATTTACAAGAATATTGTACCATAAACGTTCAAAAAAGTAAAATATTTTATTTTATCACAATGACCATATATCGTCAACAGCAAGAGATAAAAAAATCAGGTCTCATTATGAGACCTGATGGAATCGCACTGCTCAGCGGACAAAGACGACGTTCGTGCGGTCGAGGAAGCCCGTAGCACCATTCTCGATGAGAACGCGGTTTGCGTCAGCGACCGAGAGGATCGGGTTGCCGTTGTGATTGTCGAGGCCGATAGCCTTGACGACAAGCGGATTCGAACCTGCGCGGGTTGCCTTCGAGAGATCTGTCGTGTAGCTGGCCATGCCGTTCGCGATGACCGTGGCGGAGTCGAGGTTCTTGTAGCCGTAGATTGGTTCGCCATTGGCGTTCTTGATGACTGGGGACATGACCGGCTTGAGGCCAAGGCCGCGGCAGTCCACGATCAGGCCCGTATAGCCGCCGATGGCCTGGCCTGCAGGGGCAGCAGCTGCCGAAGAGCCCTGATGCGACGGAACCATGACAGACGGCAGCGTCGTTGCAGGCGTCTGCTGCGTCGTCGTGCCCGGCGTCACCTGCACATTGACCTGTACGGAAGACGGCGTGCTGGCCGGGACAGATGCATCCGGAGCCGGGAAACTCGTCGGCACCGTGTTCGTCGGCAGGACAGCCGTTGCGAGAGAATTCGAAGCGCCGAAGACAGACATCTCCATCGTGACCGCATAGCCGCCGCCATCGATTGCCTGCTCCGAGACGACGCGCGCACCCTGGATGAGGGCCGTGACCTTCGTCTTCGTGACATCACTCGTCACCATCATGTTCTCGACCGTCGTCTCCGAGTCGACGTTGACGCCCTTGACCATCTCAGCGAGCTGACGGTAAGCGTCCACGACGGCAGCGCGGCGGGCGAGCATGCGCGCCTGTACGGCATTGACGGCATACGTCGGGGCCACGCCCGTACCCTGTACCGTGATCTTGCTGTCACCGCTCCAGTCCATCCCCGTGCCCGCCGCAAAGGCGCTGGCTGCTGAGACGACCATGAACGTCATGGCCATCAGGCAGGCCATGAACAACTTGGAAATATGTCTTCTCATCTTACTTCCTCCTCTGTTCCTCTCGGAACGCTCTTTTATCTCATACCGCGAGCATACACCCGCAAGCTTAAGATTTCCCCAAAGAAAATAAAAATATTATGCTACGTCAACTATTTTTATTTCTCCTGCAATCATTCTGACTTCGTCGCGCGCAGGAAAAGCTGGGTGAGCTGCTCCTTCGGATCCTTGTGGTCGTGGATGATGGCGTAGACCGTCGCGCAGATCGGCAATTCGACGTGGAACTCGCGCGAGAGGTCCATCAGTGCCTCCACCGTGTAGACGCCCTCGGCAAGCTTTGCAAACGGCTTGCCCGTGATGAGGTCTTCGCCAAAGCGGCGATTGTTGCTGTGCGGCGAGAAGAGCGTCGCCTCATAGTCACCGAGATGCGAGAGGCCGTAGACCGTCATGCGGTCGCCGCCCATCGCCTCGATGAGGCGCGAGAGCTCGTGCGTGCCGCGGGCCATCAGCGCACCCTTGAGGCTGCTGTAGCCGAAGCCGTCGAGCATGCCCGCGGCCAGGCCGATGACGTTCTTCGAGGCCGCGCCGATCTCCGTGCCCAGCAGGTCCTCTCCGTAGTAGAAGCGGATCAGGGGGCTCGAGAACGTATCGACGAGCTCGCGCGTGAGCTTCATCTCGCGCGCCGCGATGACCATGCAGTTCGGGATGCCGCGCACGAAGTCCTGCACGTGCCCCGGGCCGACCCAGACCGCCACGCGCATCGCCGAGCCGAGTTCCTCATAGAAGACTGTCGTCAGGCGCTTGCCCGTGCCAATCTCGAGCCCCTTCATGCAGAGCACAAAGCGCTTGCCCGAAAGGTCGAGCCCAAGCGCAGCGAGGTCCCTACAGAAGGCGCGCAGCTGCTGTGAGCTGATCGAGATGACGACGATGTCCGCCGCCGAGACGGCTTCCCTGAGGTCATCCGTCAGCTTCACGGACTCCGGCAGGGTCAGGTATTCATTCTTGCGCTGCTCCATCAGAGCAGCGAGGTGCCCGGAGCCCTTGCGGCCCCAGAGCGTCACCGTGTGGCCGATATGGTCAGCATACCAGGCATGGAAGGAGCCCCAGCGGCCACAGCCAAGTACGGAAATGTTCATGCCGAAACCTCCACTTTCGCCCCTGTGAGGTCGCGCACGACTTCACCCGCGATGATGAGCCCGACGACCGACGGCACGAAAGAGATGCTGCCTGGCACGGCGCGACGCATATCGCAGTTGCGCGCGCTGCCCGGCGGGCAGATGCAGTTCTTGCCGCAGCCGCTCTGGCGGACGCGCAGGGGCTTTTCCTTGGAATAGACGACCTTGAGCTTCTTGACGCGGTTCTCCTTGAGCTTCTTGCGCATGACGCGGGCCAAGGGGTCCACGCTCGTCTTGTAGATGTCCGTGACCTCGAACTTCGTCGGGTCCAGCTTGTTGCCGGCGCCCATGCTGCAGATGATTGGGATATGGCGGTCGCGGCACTGCAAGACGAGGTCAATCTTGCCCGTCACCGTGTCGATGGCGTCTACGACATAATCGTAGTGCATCGCGAAGAAGCGGTCCGCCTGGTCGGGCAGGTAGAAGTCATCGATCGTGTCGACGACTGCCTTCGGATTGATGTCGAGAATGCGCTCTTTCATCGTCTCCGTCTTCTTCTTGCCGACGGTCTTCGAGGTCGCATGAATCTGGCGGTTGATGTTCGTCAGGCAGATGAGGTCATTGTCGATGAGGACGAGATGGCCGACACCAGCGCGCGCAAGCCCTTCGGCTACGAAGGAGCCGACCCCGCCGACGCCAAAGATGGCCACCGTGCTCTTTGCCAGCTTCTCCATACCCGCCTCGCCGAGCAGCAGCTCTGTGCGGGAAAAACGACCTAATTTACTCAAGATATCTGTTCCTTTCTATTTCTCGATTCCTTCTGTTTTCTCTATTACTTCTGGTCCTTGTCATCAGGCGTCAGGCGGAAGGCCGGGAAGGCGAAGGCGCCTTCGGTCTTCGGCTTTGCCTGGCTCGGACGCGTGGGCTGCTGCATAAAGCGCGGCGGCTCAAGCGTGAACGCATCGCGCTTCGGCGCAGCTGCAGCCGGCTTCGCTGACGGCTGGCTCGCCTGAGGAGCCTGCTCGCCCCTTGCCGGCGCTGGCGAATCCTTAACCATGACGCCGTCCGTGAAGTCGGTCGCGATGATCGTCGCGCGCACATCGCCGCCGAGCGAATTGTCGATGACCGTGCCAAGGATGATGTTGACCTCGGGGTCCGTGTGTTCATAGATGTAGCGCGTCGCCTCATCGACATCGTAGAGGCTCAGCGTCTTGTCGCCCGTCAGGTTCAGGATGATGCCACGCGCCCCCTCGAGGCTCTTGCTGATCAGCGGGCTGTCGACCGCCTGCTTGACGGCCTCCACCGCGCTGCGCGAGCTGCGACCGATGCCAAGCAGCGCATCGCTTGAAGCGCTCTGGCGGAAAATCGTCGTGACATCCGCGAAGTCAACGTTGATGACGCCCGTCGTGAGGATGAGCTCTGCCACGCAGTTGATGGCCTGCTGCAGGATGCCGTCGGCACACGAGAAGGCCTTGACGAGCGTCATATGGCGGTTCTCCGGCAGCTTCATGAGGTTGTCGTTGGCCACGAGGATCAGCGCATCCATCTGCGCCTGCATCTTGGCGAGGCCTTCATTGGCCAGACGCTTCTTGCGGCTGCCCTCGAAGCTGAACGGCAGCGTGACGACGCCGACCGAGAGCGTCCCGAGGTCGCGCGCGATCTTGGCGACGACAGGCGCCGCGCCCGTGCCTGTGCCACCGCCAAGGCCGGCCGTGACAAAGACGAGGTCGGCACCGGACATCGACTCGCGGATCTTGTCCGCCGCATCGAGGGCCGCCTTCTCGCCGAGCGCGATGTTGCCGCCCGTGCCGCGGCCCTTCGTCAGGTCCTCGCCGATCTGCAGCGTCTCAACGCCCTCTTCCGCCACGCGCGAGAGCTGCTTGGCATCGGTGTTGATGGCAATCAGATCGATGTCGAGGTCTTTATGACGGCCCATGCGCATCAGGACGCTGTTGCCACCGCCGCCCACACCGAATACTTTGATCTTCACTTTTGGCTTTATGATTAACGTTTCTTCTGCTGCCATGCGCTCTTACCCCTCTCGAATCAGAATCTCTGGGAATTATTTCGCCATATCAAAAACGATTTCCTGCCCCAGCGCGAAAATATAGGGCGTTCTCATCGAAAAGAGCAGGGCCACACGTGCGGCTCTGCTCCCTGCTGTTCTCTATAGCGGATCAATGGAAGAGAAGTACGGCCAGGCAGGCCAGGACAATCTTCAGGCTATCGAGTTTCAAATAAAACACTTCCTTATCATCGTCAATTCTCATCATACTTCAATTGCAACATAATGATTCCAAGCAGGCATATCTGCTAATGTATACGATTATACAATGAAGCATCCTGTTTTTCAAGATGCATGCCGTCTATCTTCTAAGAGCGGCCGTACCTGCGTCACGATCATGCCCGAGAGCATCAGAGCACAGCCGAGGACCTGGACGGCAGACATGTGCTCACCGAGCAGCAGCCAGCTCGAGAGCGCACCGAAGACGGCCTCGAAGCTCATGATGATAGCTGCCTGCCCCGGCTCCGCGTACTTCTGCCCCAAGATCTGCAGCGTGAAGGCCACACCGGCCGACATGACGCCGCCGTAGAAGATAGCAAACCAAGCATCGAGTATCGGCTGCACGGCGACCGTCTCGAAGCCGAGCGCCGCGATGAGGCTGCCTGCCGCACAGACGCCGATCTGCGTGACCGAGAGCTCAATCGGGTCGACAAGGCTCGCGAAGCGGTCGATGAAGAGGATGTGGCCAGTCCAGAACAGAGCACTGATGAAGACAAGCCCATCGCCAAAGCTAAGAGAGACCGCGCCGCGGATGGACAGGAAGTAGAGGCCCGCGAGCGCCAGCAACGCACCAATCCAGTTCTCCAGATGGATGCGCTTGCCGAGCAGCACGGCGCCGAGCGGCACGAGGATAATGTAGAGCGCCGTGATGAAGGCCGTCTTGCCGGCCGTCGTGTAGAGCATGGCCACCTGCTGCAGTGACGTCGCCACTAGCATGATGCAGCCCGCACCGAGTCCGGCCTTCCAGCCCGCGCGATAAGTGCCCGCACGCTTCGCCCCCTCGCGCTGCCCGCGCCAAGCGTACCAGAGCCCCACGAGGAACAGGAAGCCTAAGAGATAGCGCGCCGCGGCATAGGTGAATGGGCCGAGTCCGTCCATGCCGACCATCTGCGCCACGAATGTCGTGCCCCAGATGAACGCGGCCAGCAGGAGCATGAGATTCCCGCGTAAATGCATAAATAGAGTCCTCCAATCCGTCTGTCATGCCATCGCCAAAAAAAGCGAGAAAAAACAGGCACGCATGCGCATGCCTGTCTCTATTGTATGCTGTTTCCCCGCCTCAGGCAAGCCCTGTGACCATGTAGAACAGGATGCAGAGGAACGGGACGAAGAACTTGAGGCCCATGATGACTGCGATATCGAAGTACGAATCGTGATGCGTGAGGCCGCAGATGGCGAGCAGCGTGACGAGCGCGCCGCAGTGCGGGACCGGGTCGATGCCGACCGAAGCGATGGCGACGATGCGGTGCAGGACCTCGAGCGGGATGCCTGCAGCCTGTGCCATGGCGCCCCACTGATCGCCGAGCATCGAGAGAGCGATGGTCAAACCGCCCGAAGCCGAACCCGTGATGCCGGCCATGATGTTCGTCGTGATGACGGCCGAGAGCAGAGGGCCGAACGAATCCGCAATACCGATGAGTGCCTGCGTGACCGGCACGAAACCCGGCAGGCTCGTAATAACGCAGCCGAAAGCATAGCCCGAAGCGACATTCAGGACGGCCGTCGCCGAGGAGATGGCTGCATAGTTGATCGGTGCCAGGAAACCATCCATGACCATGAAACGCTTGCGGCCGATGAACGCGGCTGCAAAACTGCTGAGAATCAGCGCGACCGTGATGGACCAGATAGCCGATACTTTGCCGACATTCGCCGCCAGCAGGCTGAGCTTGAGCGGCAGGAACGCCGAAAGTGCTTCAGGATCCCAATGGAAGCCCCATTCCCACTTGAACGGGTTCGAGAGGATGATGTTGATTACGATGACCATGACGAGCGGCAGCAAGGCCCAGTACCACGGGATGTGGATTTTCGGGCTCGGCTTGTGGTGCGGGCCGCCCTCGAAGTGACGGCCATAGCCCTCGCCGCGTGCCTTGAGGATCTTCGCACGGCGCGTCACCCAGCCCCAGCCGATCAGCAGGAACAGGAAGGAGGCGAAGAGACCGATGATAGGAGCCGACCACGTGCTCGTCGAGAAGTACGAGGACGGGATGATGTTCTGGATCTGCGGCGTGCCAGGCAGAGCGACCATCGCGAAGGAGAAGATACCAACCCAGAGCGTCGCCGGCAGCAGGCGCTTCGGGATGTCTGCCTTGCGGAAGACGACTGCGCCGAACGGATACATGACAAAGGCGACGACGAAGACGGAAAGACCGCCATACGTCAGAGCGCCGCAGCCCAGCAGGACCGCCAGCACAGCGCGTTTCTCGCCGAGCACCTCGACGATCTTCGCTGCGACCGAAGACGCAAGCCCGCCTTTCTCCATCAAGCGCGCAAAGACGGCGCCGAACAAGAAAATCGGATAATACGACTTCGTATATTCAGCCATGCGTGTCATATAGAGCTCACTGTACGTCGGCAGGACACCGAAGATACTCGCAAGCGCTGCGACACCTGCAAAAATTGGTGCGATCAGGATGATCGACCAGCCGCGGTAAGCAAAATACATGAGACCGACGAGGGCCACCGCAATACAGATTCCTTCTAACACAGATGGATCGTCCCCTTTCTTTCATGCTCCGACAACCCCCCTGGTGCGGAACATGGAAGAAGGGCGGCCGGTTGGCTGACCCGGCTGCCCTTCCGTTGTCTTGCCATGCGTCATACACGATAGGAACAGATATCTTGCATGATGCGCATTACCTTGTCTATCATAGCATTACCCCCATTTATTGTCAATGCATCGCCATTTAATATTTTGTAATAATGTAATCTTATGAATTTAGCTAAAACTTGTCTCGCTGAAGACTTTCGGTTACAATGAAAGAAATACATATTTTCTCCCAATATTTATGGGAAACAAAGGGAAGGAACAGGTGATCGTACATGGCTATCCATGTCATCAATGAGGCACGCCGTTGCCTCCAGTGCAAGAAGCCGCTGTGCCGTCTCAAAGGCTGCCCGGCTCAGACGAACATTCCCGAGATGATTCGCCTCTTTCTCGACGGCAAGATCAACGAAGCGGGCGAAATGCTCTTCATCAATAACCCGATGAGCATCGTCTGCTCGCTCGTCTGCGACCACGAAAAGCAATGCGAGGGCAACTGCATCCAGGGCCGCAAGGGTGCTCCCGTCCAGATCTCGAGCATCGAGCACTATATCTCCGACATCTACCTCGACAAGGTCATCATGGAGCATGAACCGCCCAAGGGACAGAACGTTGCCGTCATCGGTTCGGGGCCGGCCGGCATCACGGTCAGTGTCAAGCTTGCCCAACTCGGCTACGACGTGACCATCTTCGAGCGCAAGGGCAAGCTTGGCGGCATGATGCGCTATGGCATCCCGTCCTTCCGCCTGCCGCTCGAGATCCTCGACCGCTACCAGGAGAAGCTCGTCGAGCTCGGCATCCATATCCGCCCGAACACGACCATCGGCAGCATCCTGACGCTCGACACCCTGTTTCAAGACGGCTATGACGCCGTCTTCATCGGCTCCGGCGTCTGGCGTCCGCGCGGCCTCGGCGTGCGTGGCGAGAGCCTCGGCAACTGCCATTACGCCGTCGACTACCTGCAGAATCCGGACGTCTATCACCTCGGCGACCGCGTCGCGGTCATCGGCTCGGGCAATTCGGCAATGGACGCCGCCCGCACGGCCATCCGCAAGGGCAGCCGCTTCGTCACCGTCTACGCGCGCCGCAACGAAGTCCGCGCGAGCATCCGCGAGTACGAATACGCACAGGCCGACGGAGTCGAATTCGATCTCTGCAAGGGCGTTGCCGCCATCACGAAGGACGGCCCGATGCTCTACGAGCGCCACTTCGACAAGGAAGGCAATCTGCTCAGTGAAGACGAGCCACAGCTCTACCCGGCCGACAGCACAATCATCGCCGTCAGCCAGGCCCCGAAAGACAAGATTGTCCGCACGACGACGGGCCTCGAGGTCGACAACCGCGGCCTCGTCGAAGTCGACGAGAACGGCGCCACGACGCGCGAAGGCGTCTTCTCCGGCGGCGACGTCGTCCTCGGCCCGGCCAACGTCGTCGAAGTCGTCAAAGACGCCAAGCACGTCGCCAAGGCCATGGACGCCTACCTCACGCGCAAGCGCGAGAATGGCGAAAAGAATGCCTACCCAAGAGAGACAGCTGAATGAGGCACAAAAAAACTTCCCGGAAGGGGAAG
>NZ_GG697142.2:33645-355588 GCF_000155955.1 Mitsuokella multacida DSM 20544 | reverse complement strand
AAGGGGAAGTTTTTTTGTGCCTCTCTTGTCCTTCAAATAGAATCTGCATCGCGTGTGAGATCTACGATCTCCGCCATGTGGATGTGGAACCCCGGCAGGCCGGCCAGCGTCTTGGCGCGGACGCGCAGGCGCCTGCCATCCAGCAAGAACGTCTCCGATACCTTGCAGGGGCGGTTACGTGTCACGCGGTCAGCATAGGCACGCATCTTATGCCGCCGCACATCATCCAGCGAACAGATGACTTGATTGACCGCGCGACGACTCGAGATGCCCACGGCCATCATGACTTTCTGATACGCATCATTCTCATAAGCCATGTATAACTCCTTGCCATCATCCAGGAAGAGCGCCACCGGTGAGACCCGGATGACATTGAAGAGCCCTGCTTCTCCATAGATGCGCTCTTCCTGGCGCGTCTCAGCACACAGATGCCGCTCCCGGCAATGTGCCACCAATTCGTCATACGGCATAGGTCGTCCATAATAATAGCCCTGCAATTTCTCACAGCCGATGCTGCGAAGGAATTCCACCTGTTCGCGTGTCTCGACCCCTTCTGCCAGCGTGTGGATGCCGATGGCCTTAGCCATCATGACGACAGATGTGATGATCTTGCGGCTCGTGTCATTGAATACACGCAGGAACTCCATGTCAATCTTGAGCTCATCGAAATGATAATCCTTGAGCACATTCAGCGAAGAGTAGCCACTGCCAAAATCATCGAGCCAGACCGGATAGCCATTGCCGCGGAAGCGATCAATCATCTCCAAGATTCTATTGCGATCCTGCACCATGGCCGTCTCCGTGATCTCGATGCGCAGGCAATCACGCGGCAGACCATTCTCGCGGACGACGGACTCGATCTCAGAAAGGACATCCATGAGTTGGAAGTCCATGCGCGATACATTGAATGAAATCGGCACGATGGGCTGATGCGCATCCATCTGCCTGCGGAGCTGTCGCCCGCATTCCCGTATGACATAGCGGTCAAGCTTGTCAATCAGGCGCTCCTCCTCGAGCACCGGGATGAATTGGTTGGGGCGAAGGAATCCGTAGACCGGATCATGCCAGCGCGCCAATGCCTCCATGCCTGCGAGATTCCCCGTCAATGTGCGCACGACTGGCTGATAGTATATCTCGATATAACCGTTCTCGACGGCTTCATCAATATGAGCGATGACATACGAGCGGACCGCCAATTCCTGTCGGAGGTGCTCAGAGAATACGCAATACGCACGGCCTCGCTCTCTCTTGATGGAATCACAGGCTGCCTTTGCCTGGTCACAAGCCATACTGATTGATACATTTTCCTGCGCAGAGAAGTAGCGGATACCCGCATGCAGATAGGTATGTTCTCCTTTGAGAAGACCGTTGACTTTCTGCACAACCTTCTCGATGCGGCTCTGCGCATCGTCTGCCGGTATCAAGGCCAAGAAAATATCGGCCGACATGCGGGCCAAGAGCGAATCAGGGAAGCCTTCTCGCAGGACAGCCGCAATCCTTCGCAGGCAATCATCGCCCCGCTCTGCGCCGTACATCGCGTTATAATGCTTGAAGTTCGTCAGATTGAAGTACGCCAGCACATCTCTGCCAAAAATTCCTTCGGCGCGATCAGCCACCTCACGCTCAGACGCCCTGGAAAAGAAGAGATGCCTGCCCATGAGGTTTGTCAACGCATCATGCTCCACTGCACGGAACCGCACATGAGCATCGACGAGCAGCAGTGACCATAGCCACTTGCCGTGGAAGCAGACACGGCGTATCGATCCCTCGACATGGCGAATCCGTCCTATCTTCGTGCGGATGCAGAAGAAAAGGTAGGAATAGTTGGCCAACCGCTCCTCTGTCACCGAACCACTCTGATGTACGGATTTCTCCACCATCATGCCGATGGATTGGCAATCCTCTGGCATGACCATGCCACGAAACGATGATCCTATCAGATTGAGGAACTCCTGTTTCGACTGACAATCGTACAGCTTCCACATCGCTTCATTGACACAACAAATGCTTTCATCTGCGTGAAGCAAGACAACAGCCCCCGGCATGAGATTGAGCACATCCTCCGATACATTCGTGAAATCCATGCTCGATCAAGCACCTCTTTTCCATCAGAATATACAGACAAACCAATATGTTTTAATTAATAGAATTTACGTTCTATTTTATCACATCACCACCAAGGATGCAACAACAGCACAAAAATGATTGTCTTCTGTTACAATCTACAGCAAAAACGCCCTTCATTGTTGAAAGGCGTTTTTGCTTATCGTGTACCACTCAATAGTCAATCTGCTTCTCGCGCATGTCCTTTGGCGTCGTCATGCGCTGGTCATAGCCATCTCTGAGGTAATCCCCGAGCAGTCCGACCTTGAACTTCTTCGGGTCCCCTTCAGGTCGTTGCTCATTCTTCGTCAGTAAAATATCCAATGCACGAGCAGTACGAATAGCGGTTCTGCTCATATGCATGACCATGATAGCACCACGGCGCACCTCACCATTGCGCTTATGGACAATGTGATCCATTATGCCTTCTAATGACTCCATCGAAACAGAGCCATAATCTTCTGCACTTCCAGATCCACTCACCAAATATGTAAAGCCCTCTTCTAACGCAATAGCCGAACCTTCTCTACTTACATACAACTGCGGTGGACGTAAAAGCCGTGTGAGTGCAAGACGCGTACCATTCTCTATTTTCACGTCTCCAATGACAGCTGCCAATTTCTCATAAGAAGATCGAATATTATCACGATATGTTTTTGCATCCTCAATAGAATATGTCCGTCCCCGCTTGTCCAAGCCAAACATGGATACATGATGATCGGTGTGACTGCCCACCTCATTTCCTTCTGATACAATAGCACGTAACATATTAGGATTCTGTTCAATATTTTTGGTAATAACAAAGAATGTCGCATGAACTCGATGCTTACGTAACACATATAAAATCTTATTGATGGAATCATCGTGTCCCCAATCATCGAAAGTAAGAAAAACCGTCTGGGGTGGTGCTGTTTTTACCAGCCCTGTTTTATCAGCTAAAGCTACCTCTTTCTTAGTAAAACCAGGCATTCTATCTGCTCGGGTAATTTCCGGAGCACCAATATATCTTTTTAAAAATTCTTCTTGAAAATTCTGATTCGTGATATACGTATGATGATAATCAGGCTTCATATCATCAGGCATACAAGAGGTATCTACAGGATATTCATATCGATGTTTCGTATCTTCTAGGACATCTTTTATTGATGATATCTGGTATGATGAATCATTTTTATCAGCTTCATTTAATTGCCTATCATATTCATGATAGGTGATATTATTTATTTTATCTTTCTTAATTGCTAACATGACCGCTGCGGCTAAATCCGGATCTGTGTAATAATCTGTTCTGATAAAAACAATTTCATTTCGATTTAATGATGTAATACGATTACCAAATATACGATTTATCACTTCCTCTACCGTCTTAGCATCCTTTTGTTTTGACTGTACGACATTAAGTCCCTGGTCTACCCAATAACAGTTCATGGCAGAAATGGCTTCTTTAATAGCATCCTCATTATCAGCTTGTGCTAATTGTCGCACGATATTCGTCTCTACACCATACTGATTTTTTAGGATTTTTCGTACACGTATAATCTGTTCTACATATTCTTTTGATGAGCCACCACCTTTTATTGATGTCAGACCAATAGCTAAATCCTGTCCATAAGATTGGATTAAATGTATATTATCTGTATATTTTTTCAATTCCCTCTCTGTTGCAAAAAAAGTACCATGCATTTGATTGCTCTTCATAGCATCCAAAATATTTTCTAATGGTTCTCTCTTCGACAGCCCTCCGAAAGAAAGAATTATCGATTTTTTAGTTGATGGAATAAATTTATTTTTTTCAGCTTTTCTCCCTTTATTGTTTTCTAACGCTGTAATAGCTTGTTGTTCGACTTCCTTTTTTTCTTGCAACACTCGTGCTCTTTTTTCTGCTGCGGATATACGCCTATTCTCGATTCCTGTCATCTGAGATGCTGCCTGAGTCTCAATAGGCTCTACAATGGAACAAGCAGACAGAATGCTAATGCCTAGTAATATCCTTGCAAAAATCTTACTTCTACGCAAAATAACACTCCTATCCTAATAATCTACTCATATTCACAAATGAACATTGTCAATATTCACATTACCTCCAAGACGCCAGATGCTTACACCATCAATACCGAGATTGGCAATCTCTGTAATCCAAGCATTAACAGTCTCATCATCTGCATACCAAACTTCATAATGATGCTCATCTTCCTCATACGAAAAGTGTAGTACTGCACTGGCCCCATCCCTTACAACAGAAGCCTCCTTTTCTTTAGCCAGAGCAGCGGCTTCCTGACTCGACAGGAAGCGCGTCGCGCCACGACTCAGCCCCAGCAGTCTGTAGTCCTGCCAGATGCAGCCGCCCGTGGCGATTGCCACCGACTTCTTGCCCGGCAAATCTGCCATCCTGCTGACGGTCTTGCGGATGAAGGCGCCATCTGCCTTGGGGCCAGGCCCATTGTGCAGGCCATGCAGGTTGTAGAGCATGACGACGTATTCCGGTCCCTTGGCGAACGGCGCATCAAATGGGGCCGACGGTTCCAGGACAATGCGGAGCTTCAAGCCCGCACGCGTGCAGGCAAGGCTCAGCTGGTAGGTGAAGTGCAGATAGTCCTCCTGCAGCTTCGCATCCTTGAAGACTCGTTCAAAGTCCAGCTCCACTCCCGCGGCGCCGAGCTTCTTGGCGGCATCCACCATCGCTTCAGCCTGTTTGATGCGTGACGCGTCATCACGAAGGATGCGACTCGTCATCACGGCGTCCTTTTCCACGCTTCTGCCCGAATCATCCCGGCTGTCGTTGACAACAGTCAAGTATGTCTCCTTGCCGTCTTTCTGGGCCTGTTTCAGCGCGCGCTGCGTCTCCTCTGGCACGGTGAGCACATCATCGGGCCCATACGAGGCGGCAAAAGCGGAAAAACTGCTCAGATGACGCCGGATTCCTCGATATTCTGCCGCGCCGCTCGCATCATCCCAGTATGCCGACCACGCTGAGAGGCGTACCTCCGGATGCGGTCCAGACTTCACGGGCTCTGCTCCTGCACAGCTCAGGCCGGCCGCCGCAGAAGCGAGCAACAGGGCGGACAGCACTGCCGCATACTTCACTTTTTTCCTCATCACTGCAATCGTCCTTTCTAAGCAAATAAGCAGCCAGCCCCATTTTACGATTTGACAGACTTACAGATACGTCAGGAACCACTTCAAGATGGTTTCCCAGAGTTCCTTGGCGCGCTGCTCGTAATATTCCAGCCCTGTATACTGCATGGTAAACAGGACCTTCTCATCCTTCTCCGCCTTGCCCGTATTCGAGAGGACGGTGAACTTGTTGAATACGCCATCGTAGACATCATCGGCCAGGTTGCGCTGGCTCCAGGCATCGGCTTTCCAGGCGGCTCCGAGAAGTACAGTTCCCTCCTGCGTATTTGCTAGTAGGATATTGTCCACGGCCGTCTTTCCATCTACCGTAACGGTCAGATAATCGTCCTTGAAGGCGATGTCGATATCATGGAAGCTCCTCGCATGGAAACTCGTCACGGCTTCATCTGGCTCGGCGCCATCGTCAACAGATGCTGCCGGCTGTGCCTGCCGTGTCTGAGCACGTGACAGATATTCCTTCGCTTCCGCCGGAGAATCCGCATAGCGTGCAAACGCCTCGTTCTCCTTGACCTCTGCTTCGCGTTTTGCTTCCTCCTTGGACTGGATTTTCTCTCCTAAGATGACCGCCAGCTTCTCCCTGTAGAGTTCTCTCTCCGCCCCACCAGTCTTCTCTGTGACGACGAGGTCGCCATTGCGCAGGCTGACCTCATCATAGCGGCTCAAATCATTGGCTGCGTGGAAGTAGATTTTCTGTGCGCCAAAGGCATTTCCTTCTAGACGCGTGCGGATACGCGCATCGCGGAAGTCTTCTCCAGACTGCAGGCGGGACAGGGCCTCTCCTTCCGGCAGTGTCGTCAAGATGTATTTCTCCGCCTTGATCTGCGCCGCTCCCTTCAGATTATCCCAGTCCTGCTGATGGCGGTCATCCCCCTGCTTGAATGAGATGGGCTGATTGATGTCGTATTTGATGCGCATGAGTAGATGATTGACCGGCCAATACGGCTGCGGCTGCATGCGCGTGAGGTCGTAGATACTGCTGCCACGCTGATTGAAGCAGTAACCCTCTCGATTGAAGTTCATGACAAAGAGGTCGCGGATCCACTTCTCATTGACGGGACTGATGTCCCGGTTATTGCCAAACCGGCCCGTATTGGAATGCATGAGTACATACGTATGCGGTACATAACCGAGCTGCGCCTCATAGACATCGCGCAGATGCTCATAATCGTAATCCACGCGGCGCTTCATATGGTTATAACTTTCCTTGGGCACGCCATCCTTATCGCGGATGTAGTCCATCAAATAGTGATTGTAATGACGGCCAAGGTATGGGTGAATCATCGCATAGCGAAGCGGATTGATCTCACCGATGTAATTGCCATAGCGGTCCATGACATTGATATACTCAAGCCGGTAGCCATTCGTGCCCATCTCCCAGAAGGAAGATTCTTCCATATCGCGGAGTTCCTTTGGCTTGAGGAATTTCGGGTCTTCATAGTCCAAGACGCCGGCATACGTCATCATGGTCGCCTTGTAGTTGATTCGCTCCATGATAGTATCGGCGAAAATCGCCGTGTCACGTCGCCCATCCTCAAACATCAGGTAGAGTGCCCGCTTCGGGAGGGGCTTGCCAGACTGATAATAGTCCTCAATGTCCTTCTGCGTAATTGTCACATAGCCTTGGTCCTTCAAAGCCTGCAGATGTTCTTCCAACAGATCCTTGCCAATCAGAGTCGATGAATCGCCAATGCGGTCAACGCCAAAGTACGAGATGGCAATGAAGCCAGTGTCCTCGCTGCTATCAGCAAGTGACGACGCATCATATGGATGATACGTCTTGAGGTGAAAGAACAGGTCTGCCAACATGGCGAGGCAGACGGCAATGACCAGGAATTGGAGCACCGTGCGGATGCGCTTGAAACGATTCTTGCGGCGCGTGAATGCATCATCACCAAGCTTCTCGATCTCAGCGCGAAGGTCTTCTCTCGGAGTATCTTGTTTCATGGAATCTTTCAATGCTCATCCACCTTCTTTCCCTCTCGACGCACTTTTTTTTGCTGTTTTTTCTTTGCCTTCTCAATCTCGGCAAGATCCGCTGGCGTCAAGCGCGTCCCCCAGGTCGATTTCCAGAAGGTGAACCAAGCCACTGGCATCTGCCAAAGCAGGACGGCCTCGTAATAGAGGCAGAACCACACGCCGAAAATCCAAGTCGTGCTGCGCCGCAGGAAGAGCTGTGCCATGCTCATGAGCAGTGCCATCATCAGCATACCGACGAGGAACGTAAGCGGGAAGACGCGATGCATGATGGGGATATAGATGAGATTGTAAAGCACGATGATTGGTGCTGCAATCGGTACAAGCAAGCCCATGTAGAAGCTCAGCGCCATGAAGGGCTCCTTCTTCCACATGTAGCGCGCCGCGATGATGGATTCCCGGAGCCAAGAGCGCTTCCAACGCATCTGTTGGCGCAGGAACATCTTGTGCGATTTCGGCACGATCGTCATACAGACCGCCGTGTCCTGATACGTCGTGCGATGATGGCGCAGGATGAAATTCGTCATGCTGCGGTCGTCGCCAAACGTCGCCCGCTGGCCAAGGAACTTCTGGTTGAGCCAGTCATCGCAGTACTTGAGCACGAGGTCCTTGCGATAGCATGAAAGTGGCCCCGAAAGGCAGGTGACCGCATCAAAGTAGCCTTCGGCCGCTTTCATGATGCGGAAGGCGATGTAATAGCGGACAGCCTGCATCTTCGTCAAGGAATTCGTATACGTATTCGCGACATCCGTGCGGCCTGAGACGCCTCCCATCTTCTTGTCCTTGAATGGCTGCACGATGTTGCGTACGGCGTAAGGATCGAGGAAACTGTCGGAATCAACAAAGACGAGCAGTTCATGCTTCGCCATATGCGCGCCAACAGCCATGGCCTCACGCTTGCCCTTATTGACCGGCTGGACATAGTAATGCAGGCGGTCTTCAACACGGTACATCTTCTGGTCCCCGTCAGACTGTTTGAGTCGCTCGATGATCTCTTTGATCTTATCAACTGAATGATCATTCGAGCAGTCATCTACCACAATCACTTCAAGCTTGTCGATAGGATAATCCTGATTGATGCAGCCGAGTATCGTGTGCTGAATCCATTTTTCCTCATTGAAGCATGGGACAATGATCATGACCCCCGGTGTATAATCCGGATCAATCTTTGTCGGACGGTAGAAGGAACCAAACAGATAGCGCGTCAGCAGGAAAGTCGCCGCGATGATGCTGTAGAGGTAGAGCCAGCGATTGAACTGGAAATAGATGACCGATTCTGCACGCATGAGCACGATGACAAAGACGATGACGGCCAAGAAGAAGGACGCTACTGCGAGCATGTAATTCTTGCGATGCGTATTCGAGAATTCTGCCAGAGTGGACTTGAACTGCATCCCATAGAGATGTGCGCCATCCGGGCGCGACGCTTCACGGACGCACGTTGCCGGGATCTTGCGGACCATCATCTCATAGCCCTCCGGCATCGAGCCTGGCGTGATCTCAAACGTCAGGCGGACATCCTCGGCCTCCATCAGGGGGACCTGTTCTGCAGACGACGGTGTAGTCAGCAAGATGCCGGTCGTCGAGATATCCTCACCTTTCATCTGGACCGATTTCTTTTGACCGTGGAGCGTGAAGCGAACGGTCACGCTGTAGTTGACGAGATAACGCTGCCCGTTCTTGTCGTCCTGCTGCAGTTTGATATAACCAGAACTCGTCCCAGTATCAGCAGAGTCCCGCCCGCGACGGTCCCGATTCGTGCGATGTCCTGTCACATCCGGCGCATAAGAGAGCAGCCGCCGGTCTGGCTTCAGGCGAAAGAGCACATCGTCTTCAACGGACGTTTTCTTCTTGTCATTGGCCATCGGCTCCACCTCCCTGCACCATTTCTGCTGTATCCTTGCTCAGTGCGCCAGCAGCCATAGAGGCAGCCTGTTCGCCTGCCACAGCCGCATTGGCCGGGATATAGCGTATCTTGCGGAAACCGTTGACATTCATGACCTTGAATCCCCGTTTCTCCAGTGCTGTGAGCAAGCGATCCAGTTCGCTCGCCAGATCTTCCGTCGGCGATACCGCCTGCTCTCCCGCATCCTGGATAGTCGGCTTCATGTCGATGGCAGGTCTCTCGTCAACCTTGCCCTCTGTCTCTGCTTTGCGCTCCACAGGACGATTGGCCTGGATGGCAATAATGCTACCGTCGGCGATACCAGCCACATAGGCATCAGCAGCCGGATCATCCACAAGGACATGACGTGGAACACTTACATTCTCCTTCACAGCATACGGCAGCCCCGATGCATGCACGGATTGCAGCAATGCATCAGTAAAAACAGTCCGAGGCGCCCGGAAGAGCGTCGGAATAAAGGCAGAGCGAACCGAGATAATCTTCTGAGCGCGGCAGATTTCCCGCAGCTGCTCATCCTGAGGCACCTTATCGAGTCCTGCCAGTCCCACGAAAGTATAATTGCCGAGTTCAAAACCGGCATCACGGATCAGGCGTATGGTCTCCGGTTCATCAGCGGCATTCTGCCCCTCAACGAAGAACGTCGCCTCAGCACGATGCTTCTGCAGCACATCCACCAGCCGTGCTGCCAGAGGCCGGTCTGGTAGGCCGTCGATGACAATGGCCACACAGTTGCCCCCCGCCGGCAATGTCGTGATGACTTCTGCCGGAGCGATTCCCGCCTGCATCTGCTGTTTTGCCTTGGCAATCTCATCGTCTGCCTGATAGGCTGCACTGACATCTGTGAGCTCTGGGATATCGCGATTCTCGACCAGGACGTGATCGCGCAGATAGACCAGGCAGCCACAGATGAGCAGAATGACAAGACCTGCAATCGCGGCAATTCTCTTATAGCTCAAATCACACACTTCCTTACAGAAATCCAGGGAATCCCTACATATAGCAATGGAATCTCAAAGTCCCCAGTAGGCGAACCCCGCCTTCTCGGCATCCGCACGGCTGAACAATCGCTTGACATCCACGAGCAGCGGCTTGCCACTCTCCTCTTCGTGCACCATGGCGCGAAGAGCCGTCATATCCCAGGCAGTATATTCTCGATGTGCCACAAGAAAGACAAGTGCATCGGCATCATGGATGGAATCAAGCGGCTGCAAAGATATGCCAAACTCACGCTGGAACGCTATCGCATCCACATGTGGATCGACAGCCAAAGGCTCAATGCCGTACGACTGGAGCTGGCGATAGATGTCGACAGCACGGGAGTTACGCGTATCCGGGCAATTCCCCTTGAAGGTCATGCCGAATAAGACAATGCGCGCCCTCGCCACATCGATTTTCTGACGGATGAGCTCCCGCACGATATTCCCCGTCACAAAGGCGCTCATACCCTCATTCGTCTGGCGTGCTGCCGTGACGATGGGCGCATGCCCGCCGTATTTCTCCGCTTGGTAGATGAAATAATACGGATCGACACCAATGCAATGACCACCGACGAGTCCCGGCCGGAAGTGAAGCGCATTCCACTTCGTATCCATGGCATCCACCACTTCTTTCGTGTCAATGCCCATGCGATGGAAGGCACGCGAAAGTTCGTTCATGAAGGCGATGTTGACATCGCGCTGCGCGTTCTCGACGAGTTTCGCCGCTTCAGCCACCTTGATGCTGGCGGCGCAGTAAATGGACGGGATGGCCGTCCCATAGACTTGCGCGATGGTGTCTAAGGCCTCATCGTCACAGCCGGAGACAATCTTCGTCACCTGCTCGAGACCATGCTTGCGGTCGCCCGGATTGATGCGCTCCGGCGAGTAGCCAATCTTGAAGTCGCGCCCGCAGACGAGTCCAGACTCCTGTTCGAGGATGGGGCGGCAGAGCTCTTCCGTTACACCAGGATAGACCGTCGACTCATAGACGACGACACTGCCTCTCTGCAGATAGCGGCCAACACTGTGGCTGGCCGAGACCACTGGCCCGAGATCCGGCGTCTTGTCCGCATGTACGGGTGTCGGTACCGCTACGATGATGAAAGAGGCCTGTACCAGTTGCGACATATCAGACGTATAGCGGATGGACGCCCTTCCCAGCGCCTCATCCCCAACTTCTTCCGTCACATCGTGTCCATCCCGGTAAGATGCAATCTTCTCTTCATTCTGATCCAGACCGAGAACCGAAAAATGCTCAGAAAAACGCACCGCCAAAGGCAGCCCAACATAGCCGAGTCCCAAGACTGCAAGATGCCTCTTTTTCTCTTGCAATTGTTTCGCAAAATGCATCCCTACTCAACTCCCCCATATAATGATTTATATTTATATCTTTTGATTATTCCGTGATAATGTTTTTAATCCTCATAGTTCTTGAAATAATATGTAAGTGCCGTCCATATCGTATTGCTATTTTTCCCGCCATCCAATTCATTAAGATGATAATATTCGATATTCCAAAGAAGATCCGGCGCTACCGTATAAGAATACCCAATCCCTATGCCTTTCATGCCACCGTATTTCCGCATGATATCCGCTGTGCCGTTCATCGTATGCTGATAATACGTTTCATAAGGCTGGTAGTAATAATTCAACCACCAATTCCGGTTATGGCGGATCCAGCTTTTTTCGGTCCCATTCAGGAGAGAGAGAACATATCCTGTCCCATCATGCCCACGGTCTCTTCCGTACAAGAGCATGATACCGGCATCAAAATCGCCCATCAGGCGATGAGCTCGCAGCATGGCAATACTTTGCGTTCCAGGAACGATGCGGTCAAAACGGTCACGTCCATCAACAAATTGATAGAATCCTGCGCCCAGGCCATATAAAGGCTGTTCATAATCGGCTGATAAATCCCAGGTTTGGTCTGCATCATTTGCCTTGCCATACTCGAATGTATATACGACGGGCTGACCACCGCATATGCGCAGTCCCTTGAATTTACTATCGTATACATTGCCATTCGCCATGAAGGAACTGCTTGTACCAATCGTCAGCTTAGCTGCGCCTATCATCCCTTCCAGATAGTATCGGTCAAACTGAAATACATGATCATCTCTATCGCCGAAGTTCTTCTTGGCTTCGAACATGCCAATAGCATGCCAATTCCCATCAATATTATAGCTGGGGTAAATCCTGGTACGTAATTCTGAGACGTTTTGATGATATTCTCTACGTCCACCTGTTGAATGTCGATCAGATGCACGGACCTCGCCATCTATGCGAAGCCGCGGAAGCAAGATATCCTGAACAAGTAAGTCATCAGCAAGATGTGCATTTTGATCATCTATGTATCCTGACTTCTGCAACTCTGCAATGAACTCTGCACGCAAATCCGAAATGCGCATGAGGTCATCTCGATTGTCATCCGAAAGAGCTCCTGTGTCATATGAGGCACCATCTGAGGATATCCGCCTCATCAACATGGACTGACGACGTACCAAGGCTTGTTCCATCTGTCTGCGCCAAGATAGTCTCTTTGCCGCAATCTCAATATCACGCTTTGCATACTCTATTCCATCCGCCTGTTCCCCCAACTGCTTTCGAGCTCGCCTCAGCTGTTCTTCTGCCAAACGGATGCGTACACGATCATCCAATATCATCCTTGTCACAAAACCATATTCAGCCGACCACTCGGATGATGCTGACTGAACTCCTGTATCGGCATCATGATGAGGCGCTCCCTTCGCAGCCGCCCAATCAGCAGCATCCTTTTCCAGCAAAGTCTGTTCTTTCTCGGCCTGTGCTTTTAATCTCCGCATTACCTCCAGTCGGTTCACGCCTCTCAGGGATTGCCGTGCCAATGCATCAGTTGCTCGCCGTGCATGGATCTGCTTCGAATTGGGATATGTATCGACGTGGCCAGCATCATGCATGGATTTTCCTGTTGATGATGAATTCAATCTCTCACGATCTTGGAATGTGTATCGCTCTGGATTCGTCTCTATATTATCCAGAACGTTTTCTACTAATTCAGAAAGTTCTGTCCTGTTTAACTGACGAACATCTTTTTGGGGGAGCTTCAGATATCCATCCTGCGCAAGATGTCCCAGATCTTTATAGACCCAGTCTTCTGCTGGAGCTGCCTCTACTCCATTCACAGGAAATAAGCATATGGATGCTGATACGATGGGTAGGCACCATTTCAACCGATACACATTCCTCAATCCTCTCTACGATACGCCTTCAACTGCAATAACCATCCTTCAGATTATGCTGCTATTTTTAACATATTATGTTTTAATCTATTATACTACATTTCTTTATAAATATCTACATCTCCTACTAAATGATTAGTTTTCTCTATTCAATTCATTCCAAAAAAATTAGGCCCCTCTAGCGGAGCCCAATCACAATGTCAATCTTTATCTGTCTTTTTTTGCTGCAGGGCTGCCATCTTGGCAGCTTTTTTAGCTAGGAAGCGGTCGCGCATGACCATCTTGTGCTTCATGCGGTCGACGAGGTCCTTGGCATCGGCAATATCCTGCGCGTCGGGGTGCGTGGAAGCGAGCTTCCAGCGCTCCATGCTCTTGGGGCCGCCGTGCGGGTCGTCGGGGCCTGCGTTCTTGCGCTTGGCGAGCATCGCGGGGTTGATCTTGCCGCGGCAGCCGAAGGTGCCGAGAATCGTGCAGCCCGGTCCGAGGTTGTAGCCAGCACGCGCGAAGCTCGTGATGGCATGCTCGCTCGTCGGCGCCGTGCCATGCGTCTGGAAGAAGACGACCTGCGCATCGTGGACTTTCGGCAGGTATTTGAGCATCAGGGGGTCCGGCTGTCCGAGGCGGAGCCAGTAGCCCAGCGCCACCACCTCATAGCCCGAGAGGTCCTCCGGCGCATCCTGTACGCGGAAGACGTCGGCGTCTCCCGCCTGCTCTGCGATTGCCTCGGCAATCGTTCTCGTATTGCCCGTAACCGATGAATAGATAACGGCCCATTTTCCCATTTCGCATCCTCCTCTTTCACTCTCTGTATCGTAGCACAACGCCTTGTAATTCACAGTAACCTTTGTTACAATGAGAGTCGTTGTAAACAATCTTATAATATAGATAGAAAGAAGTGTTACCATGTCTGAACTCCTCGCCTCGCCGACAGCGGGCTTTGCCATGTTCGGCACGCTCGCCGTGATCCTTGGCGGACTCTACACGCGTCACATCAAGCTGACGACGCGCACGCTCATCGATATCGCCCTGATGCTCGCGCTGACCATCGTGCTCCATCAGATCCGCATCTTCCACATGCCGCAGGGCGGCAGCGTCACACTCGGCGCCATGGTCCCGCTGCTCCTGCTCTCGTACCGCTACGGGCCGGGCATCGGCGCGCTCGCTGGCTTCCTCTACGGGCTCATCAACATCATCCAGGACCCGTTCATCGTGCATCCTGTGCAGGTCCTCTTCGACTACCCGCTGCCGTACATGGCCATGGGCCTCGCGGGCCTCTGGCGCGGCCATCTCTACCGCGGCACAGCGCTCGCGTTCCTCGCGCGCTTCCTCTGCCACGTCATCTCCGGCGTCGTCTTCTTCGCCTCGTACGCACCGGAAGGCATGAATCCGCTCGCTTACTCGCTCGCCTTCAATGCGACGTATCTCATCCCAGAATTCCTGATCTGCTGCCTCATCCTGCGCCTGCTGCCCGTCAAGCGCCTGCTGGCAGCGATGGGTCAATCCCGCTAAGGAGGAATCCTTCATGAAAAAAGACGGCACCTGGCTCTTGAGCACAGGCCACTTCCTCAACGATTTCTACTGTAACTTCCTGCCGATCCTGCTGCCGATCATCATGCCGAAGCTCGGCATCTCCCTGACGGTCAGCGGTCTGCTCGTCATGGTCCTGTCCATCACGAGCAACATGATGCAGCCCGTCTTCGGCTACGTCATGGACCGCCACAACCTCAGCCGCATCCTGATACCAGTCATCCCGTTCGGCGCCATCTGCATCTGCTCGATTGGCCTGATCTCGACGAAGTTCATGCTCTTCGTCATCATCGCCTTCACAGGCCTCTCGGTCTCGGCCTTCCATCCGCTCGGCTCGACACTCGTCGCCAAGACAGCGCCATCGGAACGCCAAGGCCGCTCGATGTCCTACTATATAGCAGGCGGCAACCTCGGCTATGCGCTCGCGCCGATTATCGTCATCGCCTTCCTCGACCGCTTCTCCATGACGGAGCTGCCATGGCTCATGGTGCCCGGCTTCCTCTTCGCCTTCATCTGTCTCAGGAGCGGCCTGACGGACTTCTCGACAGTTGCAGAGCAGGCCAAGGGCAAGGTCTTCCACCTGCGCGAGGTATTCCACAACGCCGCCATCCTGCGCCTCAACATCGCGATGGGCCTGCGCTGCTGCACGCACGTCTCGATGTCGACGCTGCTGCCGCTGCTGCTCGTCAGCCACGGCTATTCGGGCATCCTGTCGGGCACGCTCTTGACGCTCTTCCTCGTCGGCTGCACGGTCGGCGGCCTGATTGGCGGCTATCTCGGCGACCGCATCGCTCACAAGCGCATCATCATCGTCTCGCTGGCCCTCGCGATCTTCCCGACGGTCTACTTCTACCTGCACCCGGGCACGGAGCCGCTGTCGCTCGTCGCGCTCTTCCTCACAGGAGCCCTGCTGCTCGCTCCCCAGCCGAGTTCCCTCGTCTGGGCCCAGCGCGCGATGCCGGGCAGCGAGGGCATGGCCTCCGGCATGATGCTCGGCTTCTCCTTCGGCCTCGGCAGCCTCGGCACGGCCATCACCGCCGCACTCGGCGACCAGATTGGCCTGACGCCGGCCCTGCTAATCTCCTCGCTGACGCTGCCGCTCGCCGCCATCTGCACCATCTTCGCGCCGTTCCCGCAGAAAAAAGAATAATCGTGCACAATAAAACGCCATGACTGACCACAGCAGTTCATGGCGTTTTTTCAGTTCTTGCAGAGCGTTATGACAGCTTCTTCCAAGAGTTCATTGCCCGCCTGCCCCGTCTTCAAGAGGTAATCGGCATCGATGAGCAGCAGCATCGCGCGCTTCAGCACGAGCTCCTGGAAGCCAGCGGCCGCCCGTCCAAGCTTCTCGGCGATGAACGGGTTGAGCTCCAGCGGCTTGGCAAGGGCCCGGCCGCGCACGCCCTTCGCCATGAGCACCTTGGCCTGCCAGAGCTGGCGCACATGGCGCGTCAGGAGTGCCAGCAGCACGGTGAAGTACGTGCCATCTGCCAGTTGGCGGTGCAAGAGCATCAAGGCCTTCTTGCCGTCGCGCGCGCTGATGGCGTCGAGCAGGGCAAAGACCGAAACCTCGGGCAGGCCCGAGAAGACCGCGATGAGCTCTGCCTTCGTGATGCGCGGTGCCTTGCTGAACAGCGCGAGCTTATCGAACTCCTTGTCGAGGTAGGAGAGCGAGATCTGCTGCATCATGCTGACCGCCCCCGCAAAGTAAGCGTAAGCATCGCGGTCCATCTGCTTGTGGATGGCTTGCAGCTTGCCCTGCAGCCAATCCTGGATGTTCCAGGCGCGCAGAGGCTCAGACTCGAGCACGAGTCCCTCTTTTGCCAGCGCCTTGTAGAGCTTGCGCCGCTTGTCCGCCTTGTAGGGTGCGACGAAGATCAGGTAGCTGTAGGGCGGCATGTCGCCGAACTGGCGCACGAGCGCCTCGACTTCTTTCGTATCAGCGGATGACTTGCTCTCGCGGAAGAGATTCGTGCCCGCGATCAGGATGACATTCTTGTCGGCAAAGAACGGCGCCGCTTCGATGCTCGCGAGCAGGTCATCGATGGCCATATCGCCGCTAACTTTCTGCAGGGCATCGGCCATGCCAGTGCCACCTGGGAACAGCTTCCCGAGCAGCGCCTCCTTCGCCTTATCGATATAGTACGGCTCTTCTCCGCCCAGCAGGAATACATGCGGCAATTCCCCCTTGCGGATGGCCGCCATGAACTCACTGAATTTCACCAGCAACGCCCCTTTCCAGATTTTCCCTTTAATTATAGCATAAAAGACCTCCGCTCCACCAAAAGATGGAGCGGAGGTCTCGTCTATCTGTCATGTATCGGTCGCTGCCGGGCGGGAACGTCGGTCAGACAAGTCCCTGGGCCAGCATGACATCGGCGACGCGCACGAAGGCCGTGATGTTCGCACCGGCGACGAGGTCGTCTGGAGTTGCGTACTTCTCGGCGTTCTTGCGAGCACCTTCGTAGATGTTCTTCATGATGTCCTTGAGGCGGCCATCGACTTCCTCGAACGTCCACTGCAGGCGCTCCGAGTTCTGTGACATCTCAAGAGCCGAGACGGCGACGCCGCCGGCATTCGCAGCCTTGGCCGGCGCAAAGAGGACCTTGTTCTGCTGGAAATACGCGATGGCATCGAGAGACGACGGCATGTTCGCGCCCTCGCCGACGGCCATGACGCCATTGGCGACGAGCTCTTTGGCGCTCTCGAGGTCAATCTCGCCCTGCGTTGCACACGGCAGCGCGATGTCGCACTTGACCGTCCAGACGCCGCGGCAGCCCTCATGGTACTCGGCCTGCGGATGTCGCTCGACGTACTCCTTGATGCGGCCGCGGCGCACCTGCTTGATCTCCTTGACGGCTGCGAGGTCAATGCCCGCCGGATCGTAGACATAACCGTTCGAATCGGAGCACGTGACGACCTTTGCGCCGAACTCCTGCGCCTTCTCAATCGCATATGTCGCGACATTGCCCGAGCCCGAAACAACAACGACTTTGTCCTTGAGGTCGATGCCCTTGGTATCGAGCATGTTCTTGACGAAGTACAGGAGGCCGTAGCCCGTCGCTTCCGTGCGCGCCAGCGAGCCCCAGTAATCAACGCGCTTGCCCGTCAGCACGCCGGCATCGTAGCGGTCACGGATGCGCTTGTACTGACCGAAGAGATAGCCAATCTCGCGGCCGCCGACGCCGATATCGCCGGCTGGAGCGTCGACATTCGGACCGATATGGCGATAGAGTTCCGTCATGAAGCTCTGGCAGAAGTGCATGATCTCATTGTCGCTGCGGCCGTGCGGGTCGAAATCCGAGCCGCCCTTGGCGCCGCCAATCGGCAGTCCCGTCAGGGCATTCTTGTAGACTTGTTCGAAAGCCAGGAACTTCAAGACGTCGAGCGTGACGCTCGGATGGAAGCGCAGGCCGCCCTTGTAAGGGCCCATCGCGCTCGACATCTGGACACGGTAGCCGCGATTGATCTGGATCTCGCCCTTGTCATCCTGCCAGACGACGCGGAATGAGACCGTCCGTTCCGGCTCAATCATGCGCTCCAAGATCTTCGCTGCCTTGTACTCCGGATGCACCTCAAGGACCGGGACGATGCTAGAGAACACCTCCGATACCGTATCGTGGAACATCTTCTGCTCCGGATCCTTCTGCTCGATGCTCGCGAGCACATCTGCGACATACTGTTTCATATCAGCCAAAACAAACCCTTCCTTTCCATTTGAGAATCCCCATATAGGCTTACAATGTTACACATAAAGCCCTCTGAGAAAATTATACTATAAGCACACTGTAATGTACATAGTAGTTGAAAAAGAAGTATAATTCCAGCAAATCACTCATTCTGCACGTACTCGCGCGGCAGGTCGCGCAGGAAACGGCTCATGTGCGTGTAATGGCCGTGCTGCGTCTGACACCAGGAGAGGAAAAGCTGCACCTTGGGGCGCGTGATGGCCACGTAGAAGAGGCGCGCTTCTTCTGCCATGCTCTCGTTCTTCTCCGCCTGCGGCCCTGGGAACGTCCCCTCCTGCAGGCCTGCGACGAAGACGTAGTCGAACTCCGCGCCCTTGGCCTGATGGATCGTGACGATGGGGATCTGCTGTTTCTTCGTCACAGCATCGAGATTCGTGTTGGAGAGCGTCACGTAATTGAGGAAGCGCGTCAGGGCATCGAGTGGGCGCACCTCCTTCTCGTCCATTGCGCGCGCCTGGCGGAAGAGGTCGCGCAGGTTCTCGATGCGCTGTTCTTCGCCGCGCCTGCGGTAATACGCGTCGATGCTGATGTCCACGACGATCTTGGCGAGCAGTTGCCACGGGCGCATCCTCTCCGCCTCATGCCGGAAGCCGCTGACGCAGTCCGCGAGCTCCGCAAAGACATCCTGCCACTTCGCCATGAACTCCCGCCGCTCACCCACATGCGGACGAATGTTCTTCTCGATGGCATATGTGAGGATTTCGGCCGTCGCACAGACGTCGTCCATGGCATCGTGCGTGGAGCGGTGCGAGACCTTGCAGAACTCTCCGAGGTATTCGAGCTTGTGGTTGGGCAGGTTCGGATAGAAGCGGCGGAAGATGTCGAGCGTATCGTAATAGCGCTGGTATGAGAGCGGCGGCAGGCCGAGGCGCGCGAGCTCGCTGCCGAGGATGCTGAGGTCGTACGTAACATTGTGGCCGACGATGACGGCCCCCTCGGCAAAGGCGCAGAATTCGCGCAGGACAGCCTCCGGCTCCTCGCCCTCTTGCTGCAGGATCGCGTCGCTGATCTTGTGGACACGATAGCTGTCCCCGACCGAGCGACGGGCCCGCAAGAGGCGCTTGAACTCCGCCTTGGCCTTCCCGTCCCTGCCGAGCCTAAGGCCTGCAATCTGGATGATCTCGTCGCGCGTCGGGTCGACGCCCGTCGCCTCGACATCGAAGACGACGATGTTTTCTGCCTCGAATGCCTCTAAGAGCACGGCGAACGGGTCGCCCGTGCGCCGCGCATCTTCGTCGAGGTAGTCCGTGATGCGGATGCCCGCCCGGCGGTAGGCTTCCTGCGAGATCTTGCGTATCGTGCCAGGTCCGATGCCCTTGCCGAAGCGGTTGAGCACGCGCACGAAGCTCGCTGCATCGTGCGGATTGACGACAAGCTTGAGGAAAGCCAGCACATCCTTGACCTCCTGCCGCCGGAAGAACTTGATCTCATCGAGCAGCATGAAAGGCAGCCTTTCCGCCTCGGGCAGATGGCAGCCGAGGTTGCGGAAGTACAGGGAGAGGTCCTTATTGTAACGGTTGCTGCGCGTCAGGATGCAGACGCGGCCGTAGTCCGTGATGGGCAGCTGCTGGATCTTGTAGTAGATCCACTGCGCTTCTTCGGGGAAGCTCACGGCGCCCTTGAGGATGATGGGCAGACCGTGCTCGGCGCTGACCGCGTGGATGCCGTCGGGGTAGAGCGCCGAGACGCGCTCCGGGAAATTGCGGCGCAGCCACCGGTACGAGGCGCTCAAGAGGATCTGCGTCGAGCGGTAATTCTCCGTCAGCACGATGCGCCGCGGCTGCCAGTCCCGCTGATAGGCGCGCAGTACGACCTCAGGATGCGAGCCGCGCCACTCGTAGATGGTCTGGAAGTAATCGCCGCAGAGCAATAGGCGGCTGCTGCCGAAGATGCGCGAGAGGATGCGGTATTCGAGCTCGCTCGTGTCCTGCACCTCATCGATGTTGATGTAGAGGAAGCGGCGCGCCCACTTGACCGCAATGTCCTCCTGCGCAAAGAGCGCCTCCGCCTGCACGATGAGGTCCGTGAAGTCGAGGCCATGCACGTCGTGCAGGCGCGCGTCGTAGCGCGCGGCAATCGTCGGACCCCAGACCTGCCAGGACTCAAAGAGCTGGCGGTAGAACTGGTAGTGCTCCGTGACGGCGAGTTTCCGGACCGCAGCAGGGTCTTCGTCCATGAGCTTCTGCAGGGCCGCCTTGTAGTCGGCCTCTGCGTCATCCGTCTGGAAGCCGTAGGCCGTCCGCACCTCCTTCAAGAGCGCAATCAGCGACTGGACCGAGCGGACGGGCCAGTCCTCCGACAGGAGATCCCGGATGATCGAAAGGCAGTCCGCCTCGTCGAAGATCGTGAAGTCCGCGAAGAGATCAGAGTGGCGCTTGGCCTCCGTCTTGATGACATCGTAGCAGAAGCCGTGGAACGTCCGGACAAGCACGCGCCGCCCGCCCTCGCCCGCGCGCAGGACGATGCGCTCCTTCATCTCGCGGCAGGCCTTGTTGGTGAAGGTCAGGCAGAGGATCTCCTCTGGCTCGGCCCTACCCTCTGCCAGGATGTTGGCGATGCGGTAGGCCAGCGTATTCGTCTTGCCCGTGCCGGCCGGCGCGAGCAGCAGGATGTTGTCCGTCAAATCCTCCACCGCCTCGCGCTGGGCCGGATTCAGTTCTGCAAATTCCATTCCCTTCACCTCGTATCTCTTGTCATGATCCTGCATACGTGTGCAGCCAGAGTTTCTCGCCATCCGTCTCGAAGACGATGGCGCCATTGCGGTCCGTGCGCAGGATGCCGATGCCCTGCTCCTCATAGCGGCGCAGGACCTCCGGCTTCGGATGACCGAACGCATTCCCGAAGCCGACGCAGAAGACGCCGTAGCGCGGTCCGACCGCCTCGAGGAAGGCCGGCGAGCTCGACGTCGCCGAGCCGTGATGGCCGGCCTTGAGGACGCTCGCGCGGATGTCACGGCCAGACGCGACGAGCTTCGCTTCCTGCTCTTTGACGAGATCGCCCGTGAAGAGGAACTGCGCCCTGCCGTACGAGACGCGATAGACGTTCGACACCTCGTTGCCCGTGCCGCCGTCTTCCGGCGCGGGCGGGGCGAACAGCACCTCCACCTTGACGCCGTCGACCGTCATGGTCTCCCCCTCTCTCGCCGCATGGAATTTCTGCAAGAGCGGGCTGGCATCGCTCAGGCCCATGCTGCGCGCATAGGCGGCCGTGCCCTCGCCCGCCGTGTAGACCGCGCCGACGGGCAGCTTCTGCAGGATGCTGCCGCAGCCCTGCGCGTGGTCCTCATGCGCATGCGTCAGAAAGACGGCCGCGACCTCGCGGATCCCATGATGCAGCAGATATGGCACGGCAACCCTCGCGCCGACATCGAAACCGCCCTCGCGCGTGCCACCCGTGTCAAAGAGCAGCGCCCTGCCCGCTGGCGTCACGACGAGCGCGGCATCGCCTTGCCCCACATCGATGAAGTGGACGGCGAGACGGTCCGGCGTGACTGCACGGTAAAGCGGGATGGAAGCCGCCAACACGAGGAACAATGCGAACGCCGGCCGACGCCAGGGCGTGAGGCGGGCCCGCAGCCATTCGCGCTGCTCTTCTCCGAGCAGTAGCGTGCCCAATGCGAGGTAGTAGAGCACGGCCGTCGGCCACGCCATCGCTGCGAGATAGACGATGCCGCCCGGCAGCCTTGCGAGCATGTGCACGAGTTCCGCCGCGAGCCCCAACATCAGGCTCGTCATGACGAAGATGACATGGCCGAAAAATGGCAGCAGGAAGGCCAAGAGCCCCGCGAAGAGCCCAAAGATGATGATGAGCTCGAGGATGGGCACGACGAGAAAGTTCGCGAGCAGCGCCGAGAGCGATACCTGCCCGAAGTACCAGGCGAGCACGGGAAGCGTCGCGAGCTGCGCCGAAAGCGTGATGGCCAGACTCATCGCGATGGCATCCGGCAGGCCGCGGGCGCGCAGCCAGGCACGGAAGACGGGTGCTAAGAAGATGAGGCCCGCCGTCGCCAGATACGAGAGCTCAAAGCTGATGTGGAAGAGCAGCAGCGGATTCCAGAGCAGCATCAAGAGGCCCGTCAAGAGCAGGATGTAGCGCGACTCGCGCTCGCGGCCGAGCGCCAGCGCGAGGAAGGTCAGGCCGCCCATGATAGCCGAGCGGATGACCGGCGGCACGCAGCCCGCGAGGATGCTGTAGAACGCGATGCAGCTGAGCACGAGTGCAGCTGTGATTGCACGCGGCAGGCGCAGGAGTGCGGTGAGCCAGGCCATGACGGCCGCGACCAGGCTGATGTGTGAGCCCGAGACGGACAGGATGTGCACGATGCCCGTCGCCTGGAAGTCCGCGACGAGCTCGTCCTCCAAGCCCTCATAGCCACCGAACAGCATGGCAAAGACAGCAGCAGCATCTTCTTTTGGCATGGCGCGCTCCATGCCCTCACGGTAGTGCGCGCGCACCGCGGCGATGAAGCGCCGGAATTCATGTCCATCCCGCAATTCTACCTTCACGCCGCTCTTGCCCGCCACGACGCCCGCCGTGATACCATCGGCGCGAAGCAAGAGATTCGTGTCGAGCTGACCGGGATTCTGATAGCCGCGCGGCAGGCGGACCTTGCCCGAAGCCTGCACGCCATCGCCGATGCGCGCGGGTTGCTCCGGCAAGGCCTTCGCTCTCGCATAGAGATAGCACTTCCCCGAGGCCTTCTGCCAATCCGCGCGAGGCTGCTTCAGCTGCTCCACTGCCACAAGATAGCGCACTTTGTAGATGCAGCTGCCATCCGGCAGGACGGATGGTGTCCAGCGCGGCTCATCCACTACCGTGCCGCTGAGCTTGACCTCCGTGCCCGCAAAGGCAGCGATGTCCGTCGGCGGCAGCGCGAGCATAGCCTGCAGGCGGATGATGCCGAGCACGAGTAAGAGCAGCAGGACGGGCAGAGCACAGAGCGGGCTCCTGCGCCAGAGCAGCACGAGCGCTAAGACGAGCAGGATGGCAAGACCGCCCCAGGCAAGGGGAATCGTCTCGCCCCACAGCATGGCAAGACAGATGCCCGCAGCCAGCATCAGCAGCGCGGCAAAGAGGAAGAGCACGGGATGTTGTCCTGTCTTCATAGCAGTTCCCTCTCACGATTCCACTCTCGGACGGCTCAGATGCAGATCTTGTCCTTCATCTTCTCGAACTTCGCCTCGCCGATGCCCTTGACCTTCTTGATGTCCTCGATGGCCGTAAAGGCACCCTCCGTCTCGCGGAACTCAATGATGCGCTGGGCCATGGCCGGACCGATGCCGGGCAGCGTGTCGAGCTCTTCGGCGCTGGCCGTGTTGATGTTGACTGGTCCTGACGGCGCTGCTTTCGATGACGTACCGGACTTGGCCGCCGGATTCACGCTGCCCGACTTCGCGGCAGCGGTCGTCTCGGGCACCGCCTTTTCCGGCACGCGAACCTGCTGACCGTCCTTGAGCACCTGCGCCATGTTGACCTTCTCCGCGTCGGCCGTCGGCAGCAGGCCGCCACAGGCATTGACGGCATCAGCCGTGCGCGCACCTTCCTTCACGGTCACGACGCCCGGCTTGTTGATGGCGCCCGTCACATAGACCGTAATCTCAGCGCCCTTTTCCGTGCCGCCCTGCTGCACGGCGGGATTGGCCGCCACATCGAGCTGGACGGATTCCTTCTCCTGCGTGTAGCATCCATAATACGTGCCGCCGGCCACTGCGATGAGAATCAGCAGCAGGATCAGCAGGGATTTGCGGTACATCGGCAAAACAATCGCCTCCTTCGACAGATAGATTACAGACAAGTGTATCCCTGTTAAAAACATTCGCCCCCAATTAAAAAAACTCCTGCCTTAGCAGGAGTCTTCTATTCATAATCGATGAGAAAAATGATAGCAGCTAGCAACAATCAGGCGATAGCGGCGCGCACGCGGAAGTAATCTTCCAGGTAGCTCGTCCAGCCGATATCGTAGATGGTCTCCTCGCCGATCTCCGTCTGGTAAAGCGCGAGGACGATCATCATGAGCGAATCTGCCACATAGCCGTCGTCGGCCATGCCCATCTCCTCATAGTTCTCGTAGATTGGAACGACGATGCGCGTCAGGCGTGCCATAGACATGGCTTCAATGATTTCATGCATCGCTTCGCAGTATTCGATTGTGTCTTTGCGGTAAGCCATCGGATTCTTTTTAACAGAATCTTCGATATTGCGAATCTGGCTAAGAGCGATCAACTTTATTCTCATTACAAGCATATCTTTTGTATACATACGTCATTCCTCCATCCGTGGATTTATTATAGCGCAGGTTTACATGTATTGCAAATTGTATGCATGTATACTTCAAATTATGTTTCTTGAATTATATGATTATTTTATATGTGTATACATGATGCAGAATATCACGATGTACATATTATTGTAAATTGAGCTGTATTTACCACAAAATACTCGATTTGTCCATACAGAATTGACATATCTGAGAAAACTCCGTAGAATAGACGAGTCGCCGCTTTATGGCTTCACGTATATCCCGTAAAAAGAAAGGGGTTTTCCTATGTTCAAGAATGGCCTCCAGATTGGCCTCATGCTCTTCGGCATGTTTTTCGGCGCAGGCAATCTGATATTCCCGCCGTCTCTCGGCTTTGAATCAGGCAGCATGTTCACGCCCGCCATCCTCGGCTTCCTGCTCTCTGGCATCGGCATGCCGGTCATCGCGCTGATCATCGGCACGTTCAATCCCGGCGGCTTCCGCGCCGAGATGAACCAGAAGATCTCGCCGGCGTTCTCGCTGCTGCTGCTCGCGCTCATCTACCTCTCGATTGGCCCGCTCATGGCCATCCCGCGCACGGCAGCCACATCGTTCTCGATTGGCGTCCTGCCGATCACGGGCGACGGCACGCTGCCGCTCGCACTCTTCACGATCGTCTACTTTGCCTTTGCCTGGTGGCTGGCCATTACGCCGACAAAGCTCCTCGCGCGCCTCGGCAAGGTGTTGACGCCGATGTTCGCACTGCTCATCGTCATCCTGATGCTCACAGGGCTCTTTTCCTATACCACGACGAGCCTCGCTGAGCCGCTCGGCAAGTACAGCACCTCGGCCTTCGGCACGGGCTTCATCGAGGGCTACAACACGATGGACACGCTCGCCTCGTTCGCCTTCTGCATCCTCGCACTCAACGAGATGCGCCGCATCCACTTCCACTCAGCGCGCGAGCACTACACGAGCGTCTGGATGGCGGGCCTCGCCGTCGCCGTCCTCATGGGCGCGCTCTACCTCGGGCTCGCGCTGCTCGGCAACCACTTCCCGATCCCGCCGGAAGTCTACGGCGATGCGCACATCAACCTCGGCGCCTACGTGCTGTCCCAGTCGTCGCTCGCGCTCTTCGGCCCTGCCGGCATGTACTTCCTCGCCGTCATGGTCACGCTGACCTGCTTCACGACGACCGTCGGCCTCATTGCCGCCGTCTCGACCTTCTTCTACGAGGAATTCCCCATCATGTCGTACCAGAAGTACGCGACGCTCGTCAGTCTCGTCAGCCTGCTGCTCGCCAACCTCGGCCTCAACGAGATCATCAAGGTCTCGCTTCCCATCCTGCTCTTCATCTACCCGATTGCCATCACGATCGTCATCATGACGATCCTCAACAAATTCGCGGCGCTCTCCCGTACGGGCATGCGCCTGACGGTCGCCGTGGCCGCCCTGATCTCGGCCATCGACATCCTGCACCAGTTCGCAGGGTTCGGCTGGGCCGGCGCCGTCATAAAGAGCCTGCCGCTCCATGAGAGCAGTCTCGCCTGGCTCCTGCCTGTCCTCGCCGCGCTCGTTCTCTCCCTCTTCCTGCCCGGCAAGAAGATACACGGTGAGACGGAGCTCGAACTCCACTGAGACAACGAAATAACGAGACACGGACACAAAAAAGCCTGTTGCAGTTACAACAGGCTTTTATTTATCTTCCTATATATAGGATGTATGTCTCAGATCTCGTAAAAGTTGACGAGCTTGGCATCAAAGATGCCATCGAGCGCCTTGACCGTCTCGAGGAGTGCGGCCGGGATGTCGTTATCGACCGTCAAGACCATGAGGTTCTTGCCCTCTTCCTCCGTCGTGCCGACCTGCATGGCCGAGATGTTGACGCCATTGCCGCCGAGCAGCGTGCCGACCGTACCGATGACGCCCGGGCGGTTGATGTGCGGGCAGATCAGGATGCGCGCATGCGGATCGACGTCGACGCGGAAGTCATTGATGCGGACGATGCGGCCCTGCGTGCCAAACAGCGTACCCTGTACGGAGAGCTTCTTGCCGCCGGCCACGACATCGACCGTGATGAGGTTGGCGAAGTCCTCGGAAGCGCGCTCCTTGCGCTCCGACACCTTGATGCCGCGCTCCTTGGCGAGGCCCGGCGCATTGACGTAGTTGACCTCGTTCTCCATGACCGGGTTGAGGATGCCCTTGATGACAGCCGTCGTCAAGAGGCCCGTGTTGACCTCCGTGATCTCACCGTTGTAGGTGACCTCAACCGACTCGATCGGACCGTCGGCAAGGCCGACGACCGTGCCGCCGAGGCGCTCGGCGAGCGTGAGGTACGGCGCGATGACGCGCATGACCTGCGGGGATACCGGCGCCATGTTGACGGCCGTCGCAACAGGCTCGCCGTGCAATGCTGCGATGATGCCCTTCGCGACATCGACCGAAACGCCGATCTGCGCTTCGACCGTCGATGCGCCGAGATGCGGCGTCAGCACAATGTTCGGCGCCTCAAGCAGCGGGTTGCCCTTCTCTGCCGGCGGTTCGCTCGTGTAGACATCGATGGCAGCGGCTGCGACGATGCCCTGCTTGAGTGCCTCGGCAAGGTCTGCCTCATCGATGATGCCGCCGCGCGCGCAGTTGACGAGACGGACGCCCGGCTTCATCTTCTTCATCTGCTCCATCGCGATCATGCCCTTCGTCTCCTTCGTCAGCGGCATGTGCACCGTGATGAAGTCGGAGTTCTCGATGACCTCGTCGAACGTCGCGACCTTGACGCCGAGCGCTTTGGCGCGCTCTTCATTAATATAGGGATCATAGGCGAGCACGTTCATGTCGAAGGCCATCGCGCGCTTCGCCACGCCCGAGCCGATGCGGCCCATGCCGACGACACCGAGTGTCTTGCCGCGCAGCTCGACGCCGACGTACTTCTTGCGGTTCCACTCGCCCTTATGCATCGTCTCATTGGCGATCGGGATATTGCGGGACATCGCGAGCATCATGGCCATCGTGTGCTCCGTCGCCGCAATCGTGTTGCCGCCCGGGGAGTTGATGACGATGATGCCCTTGGCCGTCGCAGCCGGGATGTCGATGTTGTCGACGCCGACGCCGGCGCGGCCGATGATCTTGAGCTTCTTGGCGCGCGCGATGACTTCCGCCGTGACCTTCGAGGCCGAGCGCACGATCAATGCGTCGAAGTCCGGGATGATCTCGAGGAGCTCCTCAGCCGGGAGCTTGTCCTTGACGACGACCTCGAATTCCTTCTGCAAGAGTTCAATGCCTTTCGGCGAAATACCATCTGCTGCTAATACCTTCATGGTTCTTCTCTCCTTGTCCATCAACCAGATAACAAAAAAAGCGCCCGTCCCGATTTGGGACGAAACGCTCGATTCCGTGGTGCCACCCAAGTGAGGCAAAGCCTCTCTCTCGATGCTGTAACGGGCATACCCGTCTGACTTTCATCAGCTGCTCCGGGGCGGAACCTCGAATGGCCTTGCTGACTCACACCAGCCGCCAGCTCTCTTTGAAGGCCTCTTCTTCGGCTTCCCCATCTTTGCCTTTGCGTATTTTCGTATCCTGCACTTTCGGTGCATAAATGTATTATAGGCCATCCATTTTCAGCCGTCAAGTGTCTGCTCAGAAAAAACAGCTTTTATTTTTCTGCTTGCTTTTCTGTTTTTTTCGCGCTAGAATATAAAAAACGCCGCTTGTCCACAACGAATGGACAAACTGAGGAAAACCTGAAGGAGCAGGCGTCTCAAAAGCTGAAAGACAGCAAGATCTAGAGGATTCTATACGTTTTGGGAGGTTTTTTCATGGAAGCAGGTCGCGTCTACAATTTCAACCCGGGTCCGGCAACGCTGCCACTCGAGGTACTCAAGGAAGCACAGGCAGAGTTCCTGAATTTCAACAACAGCGGGATGTCCATCCTGGAGATCAGCCATCGCGCACCACAGTATGCAGCGGTCCACGAGAAGGCGAAGCAGGATATCAAGGACCTCATGGGCCTCGGCGATGACTACGAAGTGCTCTTCTGCCAGGGCGGTGCGAGCCAGCAGTTCGCGATGATCCCGCTGAACTACGCGACGAAAGAACATCCGGGCAGCTATGTGCTCTCCGGCAGCTTCGCCGAGAAGGCCTACAAAGAAGCCGAGCATCTCGGCGTCGGTGAGATCATCGCTTCGAGCAAGGAGACTGGTTACCATCACGTACCGCAGCAGGACGAGCTCAAGATTGACCCGAATGCCGCTTACGTCCATGTCTGCTACAACAACACGATCTACGGCACGGAGTATCACTACATCCCGGAGACGAACGGCGTGCCGCTCTTTGCCGACATGTCCTCTGACATGCTCTCGCGCCCTGTGGACTTCCACAAGTTCGACTTCATCTACGCTGGCGTCCAGAAGAACCTCGGACCGGCTGGCGTCGTGCTCGTCGTCGCCAAGAAGAGCCTGCTCGAGAAGAGCCCGGAGAAACTTCCGACGATGTTCCGCTACAGCACGTTCTACAAGAAGGATTCGCTCTACAACACGCCGCCGGCTTTCTGCATCTACATGGTCGGCAAGGTCGCAGCCTGGATCAAGGCACAGGGCGGACTCGAGGAGATGGCACGCCGCAACGAGCGCAAGGCAAAGGTCGTCTACGATGCCATCGACAATTCCAACGGATTCTACCGCGGCCATGCAGACAAGGAGAGCCGTTCGTTCATGAACGTCACCTTCCGCCTGCCGAGCGAGGAACTCGAGAAGAAGTTCGTCGCCGAGGCACTCACGCATCAGCTCAGCGGCGTCAAGGGCCACCGCAGCGTCGGCGGCATGCGCGCTTCGATCTACAACGCGATGCCGTATGAGGGCGCTGTCGCTCTCGCCGAGTTCATGGAGAAATTCCGCAAGGAAAACGCTTGATCACTGCCCGAAAAAACTCCCTTTGCCTGCCGCAGGGGGAGTTTTCTTTGTCGAAAGGAACGAATCCGATGCATCCCCGTCATACGAAACTCCTCGATCTAATCTGCCAGAATGGACGCATGGCCGTCACGGAACTCTCCGCCGCGCTCGGCGTCTCCGAGGTCACGATCCGCAAGGACCTCAACATGCTCGCCCACCAGGGCCTCCTAAAGCGCGAGCACGGCTATGCCTGCATGGTGTCCAGCGATGACATCGGCCATCATCTCTCCTTCCACTACGAGAACAAGCGCCGCATCGCCGAACGCGCCGCCCGCTGCGTCCAGCCCGGTGAGACCGTCATGATCGAGTCCGGCAGCTGCTGCACGCTGCTCGCCGAAGAGCTCTGCGCGCGCGGCCGTCACACGACCATCATCACGAATTCCGCCTTCATCGCGAATTTTGTGCGCAAGATCAGCGGCACCCGCATCATCCTGCTTGGCGGCAGCTACCAGAATGAGTCGCAGGTCATGGTCGGTCCGCTCGTCGGACTCTGTGCCCGCAACTTCAAGGTGGACAAGTTCTTCATCGGCATCGACGGCATGGACGAGAGCGGCGTCAAGAGCAGCGACCACCTGCGCATCGAGGCCGCGCAGGCCATGGCCGCGCAGGCCCGCGGCATCATCGTGCTGACGGAGTCCATCAAATTCCACCGCGATGCATCCGAGCTGCTCTTCCCCTACGAGAACATCCGGTCCATTTACACAGATGCCGACGTCTCGCCTGACGATGTCGCTGAACTCGAAGCGCGCGGCCTCGCGGTCATCACAGCCGCCAAGCCCCGCTCCTGATTTCTCACAAGCATACAAGAACGCCCCGCAGGGCAGCATCTTTTGCTGCCCTGCGGGGCGTTTGTCTCTACGGGGCTCAGCATCCCCTAGTTCAGTTCCGGTTTTTCGCGAAGTACGTGATGTCAACCGGCTCATCTGCTGTATGGATGATGTCGGACTCGAACATGCGGTTCCACGGGAAGCGCACTTCGATATGTGCCAGCGAGTCGATTGGCGGCAGGTTGTCCTCCACGAAGCGCGTGAGCATGCGCTCGGAGCGCGTGGCCACGGCGTCCGTCTTGGAATCGAGGCTGCCGTAGACGCCATCGCCGCGCAGCCAGGTCAGCTGGCGCGCGATCGTGTTGCGCACATTGGCCTGATAAGCCCAGTCGTCGAGGTAGCGCGTGAGCAGCAGGTCGTCGACGGCCTCATCCTTCATGTGCTTGGCCAGCATGCCCTCGCCGATGACGAAGCCCGTGCTGTTCGTCGGCGTGTTCCAGCCGGCATAGGCGCGCAGCTTGAAGAGCAGGCCGCGGTCGCGCAGCTCGTCCATCAAGGCGTTGTCCGAGCCGTTGGCGTAAGCGATGTCGGCGATGCCGACCGGGTAGCCCTTGCTGACGTAGTCGCTGACGATGTCGGCAAAGTACTTCGTGCCCTCGCGCGGCGTACCGTCGTTAGCGCGGTCGTTGGCCTCGTACGTCTTGCCGTTCGGATTCGTGTTGACTGTCAGCACGAGGTCGGCTTTCTCAGGCGACTTGACCTGCATGCCGCCCGCCGCCGTGATGGCCGAGGCGATCGAATCGCCAATCTTCTCGTCGGAATACGACGGGATCGTGAATTCGCCCTTGCCCCAATTGTAGCGGACGTAGACAAAAGGCACATCGCGGCGCATGTCGTTGACAGCGCGCGTGAGCATCAGCATGCCGATCTCATCGATGCCGGCCATGGCCTGGAAGCGCGTCTTGCCGAGGTCCTTGCCCTCTGCCGCGAGATGGCGGCTCTCCAGGTGCGTCTGCGAGTACGGCGCGTTGTCGTCGCGGCCCAGCACGAAGTAGTTGAACGTATTGCCGCGCGTCAGCTGGATCATCTTCTCGTTGGCCGCGAAGTTCTTCTCGCGGCGGCCCATCCAGTCCGAGAGCGATGCCTTCGGAATCAGGCGCTGCAGGAAGTCGTACTCCTTCTTCTCGCGGCGCGTCAGCCCCTCCATCTCCTCCTTGTCCTTGAGGACCGTGTAGCGGAAGATATCCGCGCCGTAGTTGCGGTAGTAGCCCGGCTCCTCATGGCCAGATGCCTCACCCGAGCGCGGCGTGCGCATGATGGAACCAAAGACGTAGAGCTCCATCTTCGGGTGCTCCTTGCGGAACGACTGGAAGCGGTCGGCGCGCTCGAGCACCTCTTTCTTCGAGTACTCGTGCTTGCGCGAGCCGACGAGGCTGCCGTAGAGCATCGAGTCCGACGAGATGACAGCTGCATCCGCATCCTGGGCATTCTGCTTGAGCCAGTCCCAGAGCTCATCCGGGTGGCCGAGGTCCGTGCGGCTGCCGAGCATGTTGTCCGGCGGCACGACGACCTCATAGCCGAGCTTGCTGATGACTTCCGCCGTCTGCTTGTCTGAGATGGGGCGGTTGTCGTGCGGGATGTAGAGGATTTTCTCTACTTTCTGTTCATTCTTGTGGTGGGCCGACGCCTCTGGCATGCCAGTCAGCGTCACGGCCAATGTGCAGAGCACTGCTGCGAGTGCCACGATCTGCTTTCTCAAAAAATCTCTCCCCTCTTGTCCATCATCAATCCATCTGATCGACCAGTACGGCCATCAGCGCTTTCTTGACATCATCCGGGACATTGAGCTTCGTGTCGAACTCGATGCCGCCGTCCTTGGGCTTGGCGCCCTCAATCTCCAGCATGTCCATGAGCCGGTGCCCCTGATACTCCGTCTTGCCAAAATCCGACTCCGCGAGCACCTTGCTGTAATCGACCGTGACCGTGTTGTGGCGGATGGAGATCGGCAGATCCTCCGAGAGCTCCACATGGCCGACCATGCGCTCCGCCATGGCGAGCGAGACGCGCGAGAAGACCCACGACATCAGCCCGTGCTCGGGGATATTGCGGCTGCGCACGCGGTACTTCATGTACGAGGTGTCGCCATCGTGGACGAACTCCTGGATCTCGCCCGACAGTTCGACTGGGCCGACCTTCTTCGTCTCAGCGCGGATGTCGAGGCGCCCGTTGGCATGCGATGTCACGGTAACGCCCGTGACGGAGCCCCCTTCCGGTATTTTCTTGGCGATGGCCTCGTTGATGACCGAGTCCGGCACGAACAGCTTGCCCTGGCTGATCTCGAGCAGCGATTCCTTTGACCAGGTCTGCTGCAGCACCTTTATGGCCGGGCCGTAGTCTTTGACGGACTCCTTGACCTTCGACCAGTCGATATTCTGGACCTTCTCCATCCAGTTGGCTGGGATATCAATCATGAAAAACACCTTCTATCCTGCAGGTATTCAGACTGCTGAAAACATACGATTCTAGAATACCACAAAAAGATGAAAAAATAAAATGACGGGCCCATCTTTTCCAAGATAGACCCGTCAATTTGGCTTTATCCTATCGATGCTGACTGTCCAGTCGTCCAGCCGCCATCAAGCGCGGCCCGTGCGGACGGCGAGCTCATGGAGCTTCGCTGCGTCGACCTTCTCGAGGTCGCCGGGGCGCATGCACCATCTCCAGTTTCCCTCCGACGTGCCCGGCGTGTTCATGCGCGCACTGCCGTCGAGCTGCAAGAGATCCTGCATCGGGACGACGGCGAGGCGTGCATTCGAGGCATAGGCAAAGCCGACGAGGTGGCTGGCGATCTCCTCGGGCTTGCGCACATCCGCGCGCACGAGGTCCGCGATGGCCTTGCGCAGGGACGGCGTGACCTCATCCTTGAGCCAGCCGACGAGCGTGTTGTTGTCGTGCGTGCCCGTGTAGACGATGCTGTTCTCCGGCACGACGGTGCTCAGGCGGTGCTGGTGATTGAGATAGAGCGTGAACTCGAGCACCTTCATGCCCGGGAAGCCACAGTCGTCGCGAAGCTTCTCGACCTCCGGCGTGATGATGCCAAGGTCTTCCGCCACGATGGGCAGGTCGCCGAGCGTGCGGCGCACCTCATCGAAGAACGGCTTGCCCGGTCCCGGCAGCCAGCGGCCCTTGATGGCGTTCTTCGCCTTGCCATCGACCTCCCAGTACGACTCGAAACCGCGGAAGTGGTCGATGCGCACGATGTCCACCATCTCGTAGAGCTTCTGGAAGCGCTTCTTCCACCAGGCGTAGTTCTCGGCCTTCATGGCCTGCCAGTTGTACTGCGGATTGCCCCAGAGCTGTCCCGTCGCGCTGAAGTAGTCGGGCGGTACACCCGCGACCGTATGGGCCGTTCCATCGGGGTTGAGGTCGAAGAGCTGCTGGTTCGCCCAGACATCGGCGCTGTCCTGCGCGAGGAAGATCGGCATGTCGCCCATGATGCGGATGCCCTTCTCCTTCGCATAGTCGTGCAGACGCTGCCACTGGCGGTGGAAGAGATACTGCATGAACTTCTGCAGCGCGATGTCCTCGGCCAGGCGCTTTGCAAGCGATGCGAGCGCAGCGGGCTCGCGCTTCTTGATGTTCTCCGGCCAGTCCATCCAGCCCTTGTTGTCGTAATCCCGCTTCGCCGCCTCAAACAGCGCGTAGTCGTCGAGCCAGTAGGCCTCCTTGCGGCAGAACGCCTCGTAGTCCGCCTGGGCTTCCGCATCGCGCTGGAATGCCGCATGTGCCTTGCGCAGACACTTGTTCTTGAACGTGCGCGCCGGCTCGAAGTCGGCCGACGAGTCGAAGTCCGCGTAAGTGACCTTGGCCTCCTGCTTGCTGAGCCAGCCCTTCTCGACGAGCTCGTCGATGTCGATGAGCAGCGGGTTGCCCGCAAAGGCCGACGGGGACTGGTACGGCGAATAGCTGAAGCCGACCGGGCCGAGCGGCAGAATCTGCCAGACGTGCTGGCCTGCTTTTTCGAGGAAGTCGACGAAGCGGTATGCCTCCTTGCCGAAGTCGCCGACACCGTATTTCGACGGCAGCGACGTCGGGTGCAGCAGGACGCCAGCCTCATGCTTGTAACGGTGCTCCGGCGGGATGTTCTGCAGGAGGAAGCCCTTGAGCGGCAGCAATGTGACCGTCAGCTGGCCGTTCTCGACCGTGAAGCGCGTCTCGGGATGGAAGGCATCGGCAAAGACGCCATCCGCGAAGTCGCCAACCTGCAGCGTGACGGTCTTCTTCTCCTTGAGGCTCCGGTTGAAGAGCGAGATGAAGCACTCGTCCTTCGCGGGCTCGCCGAAGACATCGCGGCCGCCGCGCACGAGGCGCGCGAAGGCCATGACGTCGCCCTCGGCGTAGAGCGGCAGGAGCTCGCCTGTCTGCAGGGCCGTGTGCTCATTGCGCACGCGGATCATGCGCTCGTAGCGGCTCCTGACGTACGTGTCGCCGTGCTCCCAGTCGTAGGGGCGGCGGTTGTACGGGTCCTTGAAGCCCTGCATCGCGATCTCATCACCGTAGTAGACGCACGGCACGCCCGGGTACGTCATCTGCCAGAGCGCCGCCATGAAGAGGCGCGCCATGCCGAGATTGTACTGATCGTCCGACAGGCGTGCGCGCGACTGCTCGATGGCCGGCATGCCGTCGTAGAACGGCTCCTCGCCGAGTACCGTGATGGCACGCTCCACATCGTGACTGCCGATGAGGTTCATCATCGCGTAGAAATTCTCACGCGGGTAATTCTCGCGCAGGCTCTCGAAGCGGCGCAGGCTCATCCTGGCATCCGTGCGGCCGAGCAGGAAGTCAAAGAGAATCTGACGGAACGGGTAGTTCATGGCCGAGTCCATCTCCTGGCCGCAGAGGTACTCGCGCGGCACGCCGTAGGCGACCTTGTGCGAAGCATCCTCCCAGACCTCGCCAATCATGACAGCATCGGGATCCGTCTTCTTGAGCTCCGCGAAGAAAGCCTGCGAGAAGGCTGCCGGCAGCTCGTCGATGACGTCGAGGCGCCAGCCCGCGATGCCCTCCTTCATCCAGTGGTGCATGACGCTGTCCTTGTCGTAGATGATGAAGTCCATGTAGGATGGCGTCGTCTCCTTGACGTCCGGCAGCGTGGAGAAATTCCACCAGCTCTCGTACTCGTACGGGAAGTTGCGGAAGTTGTACCACTCGTAGTACGGAGAATCCGGCGACTGGAACGCGCCAATCGTATTGTACTGGCCCTCGCGGTTGAAGTAGCGGCTGTTGCTGCCTGTGTGGCTGAAGACACCGTCGAGGATGATGCGGATGCCCTTTGCCTTCGCCGTGTCGACGAGATGGCGGAAGTCCTCATTCGAGCCGAGAATCGGGTCGATCTTGTGGTAGTCGCCCGTGTCGTAGTGGTGGTTGCTCTCCGACTCAAAGACCGGGTTCAGGTAGATGACTGAGATGCCGAGGTCCTTGAGGTAGTCGAGCTTCTTCTCGATGCCCTTAAGGTTGCCGCCGAAGAAATCGTAGGCGACGATTTCCTTCGTGTCGGGGTCCTTGTAGTAGCACGGATCATCCTGCCAGCAGGCATGAAAGACCGCGCCCTTCTTCTCGATGATGGTGTTGCCCTCGCGCGAGAAGCGATCCGGGAAAATCTGGTACATGACGGCGTGCTTGAACCAGTCCGGCGTCTTGGCACCCTTGTTGAACACCGTGATCTGGAACGAAGGCGGCACATGGTCGTAGAGCGTGCCCATGCCGCCGAGCTGTTCCGGATTGTTGCCGTAGTACCAGGTACCATCCTCCATCGAGATGATGAAGTAATACCAGACGAGGCCTCCCTTTTCTGGCAGCGGCAGCCAGCCGCTGTAGAGATGTTCCTCCTGGAATGGGTCATCCTTCGTCTCCAGAGGGATGAGATACTCACCCGTCTGGTCCTGCCAGCAGCGCAGGATGACCTGACGGATTCCCTCTTTCGTGCGCAGGCGCAGACTCATCCTGACTTTCGATCCCGCTTCTGCCGCCCCGACGGGCGATCGGTAGTTGATATCCTGAGAGTCATGCCAGACTTGATCCTGTGTCAGCATGAATACTCCTCCTTCCAAAAGAAAGGCGGCATCATCTGCCGCCCTCCTTCTCACTTGCTCATTCTGTATTTTTTTATACTTCCGATGCACCCGAGCCCGTCAGCTTCTCGTAGAGTGCCTTGTACTCGCGAGCCGATTCCTTCCAGCTGTAATCCGAGTTCATGGCATTCTCCACGATCTGCTTCCATTCCTCGTAGTTCTCATAGGCGCTCAGTGCGCGCTTGAGCGCGTACATCATCTCATGCGCATTGTAGTCGGCAAAGCGGAAGCCATTGCCTTGCTTCGTGTACTTGTCGTACGGGATGATCGTGTCCTTGAGGCCGCCCGTCTCGCGCACGACCGGCACGGAGCCGTAGCGCAGCGCGATGAGCTGGCCGATGCCGCACGGCTCGTAGTTCGACGGCATCAGGAAGATATCCGAAGCCGCGTAGATGCGCTGTGCGAGCTGGTTCGAGAAGTAGATGTTGGCCGACACCTTCTTCGGGAAGCGCCAAGCCAGACCCTTGAACCAGTCCTCATACTCCTTGTCGCCCGTGCCGAGCAGGACGAACTGGATATCCTCATGCTGCAGGATCTCGTCCATCATGCGCACGACGAGGTCAAGACCTTTCGCCGCGACGAGGCGCGTGACCATGGCGACCATCGGCGTGCGACGGCTGATTGGCAGACCGAGGTCCTTCTGCAAGAGGACCTTGTTATCCGCCTTGCGGTCGAGCGTCGTGACATCGTAGCCCTCGTAGAGGTTCTTGTCCGTGCTCGGATTGTAGACGTCGTAGTCGATGCCGTTGACGATGCCGAACAGCGTGTCCTGACGGCTGCGCAGCAGGCCGTCGAGATGCTCGCCGAAGTACTCGTATTGAATCTCCTTGGCATACGTCTTGCTGACCGTCGAGATGTAGTCAGCGTAAATCAGACCGCCCTTCATGAAGTTGACGGCATCGTAGAACTCGAGGTCGCCGTTGTTGAAGTACTTCCAGTCGAGGCCAAGCACATCGCTCATGACATCCTTCGGGAAGACGCCCTGGTACTTGAGGTTGTGGATGGTGTAGAGCGTGCGGATCTTCTCGTAGCGCTCATCGCCCTGATGCTCGATCTTCAGCAGCACATTGACGAGGCCCGAATGCCAATCATTCGTGTGAATGACATCTGGCCAGAAGTCCATGGCCGGCAGCAGGTTGAGCACGGCGCGGCAGAAGAACGAGAAGCGCTCTGCATCATCGCCGTAGCCGTAGAAGCCTTCGCGACGGAAGTACTCCTCGTTGTCGACGAAGTAGTAGATGACGCCGTCGTGCTCGATCTTGTCGAGGCCGACGTATTTAGAACGCCAGGAAACCGGGATCTCGCCGTCGTAGACGTGCTCCATCGCATTGCGGAACTTCTCCGGGATCTTGCCGAATTTCGGCATGATGACGCGGACATCGACGCCCTCTGCCTTGAGTGCCTTCGGCAGCGAGCCCGCCACATCGGCAAGACCGCCCGTCTTGGCAAAAGGAACAGCCTCAGAAGCAACATATAGAACTTTCATTCATGAATCCCCCTCATAGTGGATATTGCAGTATCAGTAACAAGAATAACATCAAGAATAGAATCAGGATTCAGCAGCTGCAGCTTTTGCCGTCTTGCTGGCTGTCTTCTTCGTCGTCTTGCGCGTCGTCTTCTTGGCTGTCGTCTTGGCCGCAGAGCGGCGGCGCGTCGTCTTCTTCGGCGCTTTCTCAGCCTTGGCGGCCTTCTCAGCCTCTCTCTTGGCCTTGGCCGCAGCCTTCTCTTCCTCCGTCATGCGGGGACGGCCGCGGCGCTTCGGCTTCTCTTTCGGAGCTTCTGCAGACGTCTCTGCCTTTTTGGCAGCCGTGCGCTTGCGCACCGTCTTCTTTGGCTTTGCTTCGGCGGCTTCTGCCTTGTCGGCAGAACTTTTTTCTTCATGGCCTCTGACTTCGAGCTCCGCCGGAGCCTCGTCAAAAGAATTCCGGCCAGCGGCCAGCTGTCCCTTGTGGCGCAGATAGATAGTTGCCATCGGCGGAATCGTCAGCACGATGGACTGATCGCGGTCATGCCACTTGACATCCTCCGTCTTGATCTCGCCCTCGTTCTTGACGCCGCTGCCGCCGAAGGCCTCGTCGTCCGAGTTGAATACCTCGATGTAGCTGCCCTTCTCCGGCACGCCGATGCGGTAGCCATGGCGGACCTCCGGCGTGAAGTTGCAGACGGCGACGAGGTAGTCGGACGGGTCCTCCGCCTTGCGGATGAAGGAGACGATGCTGTTCTCGTTGTCGTTGCAGTCGATCCACTGGAAGCCATTCCAGTCGAAGTCGACCTGCCAGAGTGCCTTGTGGTCGCAGTAGAATTTATTGAGTGCGCGGCTGTACTCGAGCATCTTCTTGTGCATCGGGTACTGCTGCGGCAGATGCCAGTCGAGGCTGTCATCGTAATTCCACTCGATGAACTGGCCTAACTCGCCGCCCATGAACAGCAGCTTCTTGCCCGGATGTGCGATCCAGTACGCGAAGAACGTGCGCAGGCCGGCGAACTTCTGCCAGTAGTCGCCCGGCATCTTGCTGATCAGCGAGCACTTGCCGTGCACGACCTCGTCGTGCGAGAGCGGCAGCACAAAGTTCTCGCTGAAGGCGTACATGAAGGAGAACGTGACCTTGTCGTGGTTCCACTTGCGGTAGATCGGGTCGAGCGACATGTACTTGAGCATATCGTTCATCCAGCCCATGTTCCACTTGTAGTTGAAGCCCATGCCGCCCATGTAGACCGGCTTCGAGATCAGCGGCCAAGCCGTCGATTCCTCAGCGATCATCAAGGCCTGCGGATGATACTTGAAGATGCTCTCGTTGAGCTTCTTGAGGAAGTCCATGGCCTCGAGGTTGCCCGTGTCGCCGTACTTGTTCGGCGTCCACTCGCCATCCTTGCGGCCGTAGTTGAGGTATAGCATGTTCGCGACGGCGTCGATGCGCAGGCCGTCGATGTGGAACTCCTCGAACCAGAACATCGCGTTTGAGATCAGGAAGCTCTGGACCTCCGTGCGGCCGTAGTCGAAGTTCGTCGTGCCCCACTCCCAGTTCTCGGCGAGCTGCTCGTTGTCGGACTCGTAGAGCGTCTGGCCATCGAAGTGGCGCAGGCCCTGCTCATCCTTGCAGAAGTGGCCCGGGACCCAGTCCATGATGATGGCGATGCCATTCTCATGGGCTTTGTCGACGAGATAGCGGAAGTCATCCGGCGTGCCGAAGCGGCTCGTCACGGCGTAATAGCCCGTGATCTGGTAGCCCCACGAACCATCGAATGGATGCTCGCAGAGCGGCATGAACTCGATGTGCGTGTAGTTCATCTTCTTGACGTAGTCGATGAGCTGGTCTGCGAGGTCGCGGTAAGAAAGGTACTCGCCATCCTTCGTGCGGCGCCAGGAGCCCGCATGGACTTCATACGTCAGCATCGGGCGCTCGTAGGACGACTCCTTCTTCTTCTGCTCAAACCAGTCGCCATCCTTCCACTCGTACTTCGAGAGGTCGTAGACGCGCGAAGCCGTGTTCGGCTTCTTCTCGGCGTAGAACCCGTACGGGTCGGCCTTCATGATGCGCGGGCCGCCCCACTGCGGCTCGATCGCATACTTGTAGACAGCCCCCTCTTCGATGTCCGGAATGAAGACCTCCCAGATCTCGCCATCGCGGCCGCGCGTCATCGGATTCACGCGCGTATCCCACTCATTGAAGTCGCCGACGACGCTGATGGATTTCGCATGTGGTGCCCAGACGGCAAAGCGCACGCCCTTCTTACCATCGCGCTCGACAAAATGAGCGCCGAGCATCTCGTATGCATGATAGTTCGTCCCCTGATGGAAGAGGTAGAGGTCGAACTCGCTTAATTCTGATGTTTTCACAATAATCCCCCTCTGTGTATCCCCTTGGAACCAGGCAGGGGCAGTGCCCCTGCGGTTCACAGCTTACGGAATCATGACTGGCTTGACCTGCCAGATCTCATTTGCGTATTCATCAATCGTGCGGTCGGACGAGAAGACGCCCGAGTTCGCAATGTTGACAGCCGAGGCTTTCAGCCACTGGAAGCGCTTCTGATAGCGCTTCATGATCTCGACGTGCGCATCCGCATAGGCATTGAAATCCTTGAGGATGAAGAACTCGTCGTTCGCGCGGATCAGGTAATCCAACAGCGACTGGAAGTTGCCGTACGTGCCGTCCGTCAGCTGGTCGACGACGAGGCGCACGTTCTCATTCGTGTTGTACTCATCCCAGGCCGAGTAGGTGCCCGTCGCATAGTAGTTGAGGACTTCCTCCGCTTTGAGGCCGAAGATGACGCAGTTCTCGTCGCCGCCGACCGCATCGCGGATCTCGACATTCGCGCCGTCGAGCGTACCGAGCGTGATTGCGCCGTTCATCATGAACTTCATGTTGCCCGTGCCCGAAGCTTCCTTCGATGCCGTGGAGATCTGCTCGCTGACATCGGCTGCCGGATAGACGATCTCGCCGATCGAGACGCCGAAGTTCTCGATGAAGACGACCTTGATCTTGCCCTTGATGCTCGCATCGTTGTTGATCTTATCCGCGACTGCATTGATGAGGCGGATGGTCTCCTTGGCGATGTAGTAGCCCGGGGCGGCCTTGCCGCCGAAGAAGTACGTCGTCGGCAGCATGTCGAAATTCGGGTCGGTCTTGAGCTTATGGTACTGGTACATGATGTGCAGGATGTTCATGAGTTGGCGCTTGTACGAGTGGATGCGCTTGACCTGGATATCGAAGATGCTGTCTGGATCGACATCGATGCCATTGTGCTCCTTGACGTACTTCGCCAGAGCTTCCTTGCGCAGGTGCTTGATGGCACCGAGTTTCTCGAGGAACGGCTTGTCCTCAACATAATCGTTGAGCAGGTCGAGCTGCTCCGGATGACGGTGCCAGCGGCGGCTGCCGATGGTCGCATCGATGAGGTCTGAGAGCTCCGGGTTCGCGCCCATGAGCCAGCGGCGGTGCGTGATGCCGTTCGTCTTGTTGTTGAACATGCGCGGATTGTACTCGTAGAATTCGTGCAGCGTCGTGGACTTCAGGATGTCCGTATGGATCTTCGCGACACCGTTGACGCTGTGCGAACCGACGATCGACAGGCGAGCCATGTGGACCATGCCGTCCTGGATGATCGAGAGCTCGTGGACCTTCTGCTCGTTGTTCGGATAGCGGTCGCGCACGTCGATGAGCCAGCGGCGGTTGATCTCGTCGATGATCATGTAGATGCGCGGCAGCAACGGCTTGAACATGTCGATTGGCCACTTCTCGAGTGCCTCCGGCATGATCGTGTGGTTCGTATAGGCAATCGTGTTCTTCGTGATGGCCCATGCTTCGTTCCACTCGAGGCCTTCCTCATCGACGAGGATGCGCATGAGCTCGGCGACGCAGAGTGCCGGATGCGTATCGTTGATGTGGATGGCGATCTTCTGGGCGAAGTCGTGGATGTCCATGCCGACTTTCTTGTAGTGGCGCACGATGCTCTGGACGCCGGCGGAGACGAAGAAGTACTCCTGGATAAGGCGCAGACGGCGGCCATCGTACGTGCTGTCATCCGGATAGAGGTAGCGCGTGATGCTCTCGACGAAGTTGCGATAGTCGTTCTTCTGGCGCATCTGTTCCTGCGTCAGGCGGCCGTAATCCGAAAAATCGCGGTTGACCTCTGCGTTCCAGAGGCGCAGCGTGTTGACCGTGTTGTTGTGGTAGCCGACAATCGGCACGTCGTACGGCACTGCCATGACCGTCATCGGATTTTCGTAGACGAGCTTGAGGCTGCCGTCCGGCATTTTCTTCATGTAGGCATTGCCGTTGAACTTGACGTCGATGGCCTTATCCGGCTTGCGGTACTCCCAGGCAAAGCCGTTCTTGAGCCAGTTGTCCGGAATCTCGACCTGGTTGCCCTCGATGATTTTCTGCTCGAACAGGCCATACTGGTAGCGGATGCTGCAGCCGTGGCCCGGCAGGCGGTGTGCCGCCATCGAGTCGATGAAGCAGGCAGCGAGTCGGCCGAGGCCGCCGTTGCCAAGACCAGCATCCGGCTCTTCCTCGAACGTCTTGACGAGGCTGAGATCGAAGTCCTCGAGGACTTCCTTGACGGCCTCCTCGATGCCGAGATTGATGAGGTTCGACTTGAGCAGGCGGCCGAGCAGAAATTCGATTGAGAAATAATAGATCTGCTTTTCCTGACGCTCAGCATACGTCTTATTCGTCTTGATCCAGTTGTCGGAGATGAACTGCTTCGCCGTTGCGGCTACCGTCTGGTAAACCTCATTCTTCGTGAGGTCCTTGATCTCGCGGCCATACATCAGATGCGCCGTATTGACAAAACGGATTTTCAGATTTTCCTTGAGCTTATCGAACTCGCGGCTCTTCTGTTTCTGTTCCTTTGTTTCTCGTGCCAAAAAAAACACTCCCCTTGGCTTTGACTTACTTGTTTTCTATAGACTCACTTGTTCTATAAAAGAAAAGCCGTCGTAAATGAGGTGCCAGCCCATACCTGCTGACGCATTTCTATTTACAACGGCTTGTCCCAATCTTAGATCACCACATTTTTCGCAACGATCAGCGGATAGTTCTGCGCTCCCTTGAGCCATTTCTCCTTCGTGATCACTACGTTCTTATCACAGATGACATTCTCGAGCAGGGAATTCTCCTGCACATCGCATTTCTGCATGATGATGGAATTCTTGACCTTGACGCCCTCCTCGATGGTCACGCCGCGGAACAGGATGCTGTTCTCGACCTCACCACGGATGATGCAGCCATTGGCAATCAGCGAATTCTTGACGACGGCCGTGTCCTTGTACTGGACCGGGACCTCGTCCTTGACCTTCGTGTAGATGGAATTCTCGCCCATGAAGAGCTCTTCCCATACCGACGGTTCGAGGATGTCCATGTTGGCCTTGTAGTACGAAGCCGTCGAATCGACATGCGCGACGTAGCCATCGTGCTCATAGGCATAGATGTTGTACTCGTCTGCGCGGCGGATAATGCCGTCAAGCAGCAGATCCTGTCCGCCATGCTCATAGCTGTAGCGGATCATCTCGACGAAGATGCGCTTCTCCATGAGGAAGACGTTCATCGAGACCTTCGAGCCATCGTAGATGGCCGGCTTCTCGGCGATATCCTCGACGAGGCCGTTCTCAGCCGTCTCGATGACAGTGCTGCGGCCCGCAGCTTCCTGCGCAGCCGTGTAGTAGACCATCGTGATATCGGCATTCGTGTTCTGGTGGAAGCGCAGCAGCTCGTTGAAGTTGATGTTGTAGACGAAGCTGCCGCCTGCCAGCAGGACGTATTTCTGCGAGCTGTGCTCGAAGAAGTCGAGGTTGTAGTAGAAGTTCTTGAGATCGCCACGGCGTCTGGATTCCTCATCGTGCGGAGCCGGCAGGTAGAAGAGGCCGTCATGACGACGGGCCAGATCCCAATCCTTACCGGAACGGAGATGATCCAGGACCGAACGCGGTTTGTCCGGCAGCATGATGCCGACATTCTGGATGCCCGAGTTCACCATGCTCGACAGAGCAAAGTCGATGAGGCGGTAGCGGCCGGCAAACGGCAGCGATTCGACGACACGACGGTCTGTCAGCTCTCGGATGAGACTGTTGTCTTCCTGAAGATTGATGATCCCCATTACTGTTTTCAATTTGATTCACTCCGATCTTCTGGTCTGTGTTCTGTTGTATCTACTAGTTGAGAGCTGATAATCTTAGCCGGCCTGCTTGCTGCCCGCCGCTGCTGCTACGACTGTCTCGCCATCTGCGATGACCGTGATGGCACCCTTCTCACCTGCTACTTTTGCTCCTTCGCTGATCTCGCAGTTCTGTGCGACAATCGCGTAGTCGATGACGGCATTCTCGCGCACGACCGTCGACGGCATGATGACCGAATTGCGGACCTTCGCGCCCTTGCCGATGCGGACGCCCGGGAAGATGACCGAGTTCTCGACATCGCCGAGGACCATCGAGCCTTCGCTGATCATCGAGTTGCGGACCGTGGCGTCAGGGCCTACATAGTGCGGCGGCATCGAAGGATTCGAGGAGTAGATCTTCCAGTCGCCATTGAGCTCAAACGGCGGCTGATCCTGCAGCAGGTCCATGTTGGCCTGCCAGAGGCTCTCGATCGTTCCGACATCCTTCCAGTAGCCATCGAAAGCGTACGAATAGAGGCGCGCCTTGTCGGCGAGCATCTTCGGGATGATGTTCTTGCCGAAGTCATGGCTCGACGTCTCGTCCTTGGCATCCTCCTCGAGATACTTCTTGAGGAAGTCCTTATTGAAGATGTAGATACCCATCGAAGCGAGGTTGCTCTTCGGCTTAGCCGGCTTCTCCTCGAATGCCTCGATGCGGCCCGTCTTGTCCGTGTTCATGATGCCGAAGCGCGGAGCCTCTTCCCATGGTACTTCGATGACGCCGATCGTAGCCTCTGCCTTATTGGCCTTGTGCGCATCGAGCATCCAGGAGTAATCCATCGTGTAGATGTGGTCGCCCGAGAGGATCAGGACATATTCCGGATCCGCGAGGTCGATGAAGTTCAGGTTCTGGTAGATGGCATCTGCGGTGCCGCGATACCAGTCTGCACCCTTTTCACGTGCATACGGCGGCAGGATGAATACGCCGCCTTCTTTCTTGTCGAGATCCCAGGCGCTGCCCGAAGCCAGGTAGTTGTGGAGTTCGAGCGGGCGGTACTGCGTCAGCACGCCGACCTTGTCGATGCCGGAGTTGGCGCAGTTACTGAGTGGAAAGTCAATGATGCGGTATTTCCCACCGAACGGGACGGCCGGCTTTGCGATCTTCTTCGTCAAAGCACCGAGGCGGCTTCCCTGTCCGCCAGCCAGTATCATTGCTAAGCATTCTGTCTTTCTCATACAAAATCCCCCTTGGATATCCTCAGCAAGGACGGTCTCCCCTTACATCAATTGCCGTCTTGCCGATCATGCAACGTCAAAACATGGTACTCTGTCAGTATACATCTTTTATCAATGATTGCAATATTATTTTATTTATTGATGAAATATGTAACATTTATAAGACTAATCGACTTCACCTTACCTTCTCTGAAAAACCATGCGAAAACCGCAAGTTTTCCGTCAATTCAAATCCACACTACCTGAATGTTTCTGTCACCCTTCATTGGACCGAAAATCAAGAAAACTATCTTTGTATATTATGTAGGTTCTATAGAAATGAAAAAAATCCTTCACGGAATCCGTAATTTTTCGCACTTTTTTAGAAAAAAACATAAAAAGACCTGCCAGGCCTCGTAGGTCGGCAGGTCATGGATTCTTTGAACAGATGGAACGGATGCAAGCATGTCAGTAGAGCGAGGATGCGCCACGGATGATGTCGGGCAGCATGTCGTAGAGGTTCTGCCCGGGGCAGGCCGTCGCGTTGAAATCGCGGTGGCCGAAGATTGTCGAGCCCGAGGGCGCGAAGCCGTAATTGCGGCAGAGCGCCGCGAGCAGGCGCTTCGCCGAGGCCACCTGTGCGTCCTCCGGCACATAGTCCTCGAAATTGCCGACGAGGTTGACGCCGACCGTGTGGTCGTTCTCCCCGTAGCAGTGTGCCCCGACCGTGTCCATCGGACGCCCCTGCTCGATGGAACCGTCCTTGCGGATGACAAAATGGTAGCCGATACCGGCCCAGCCGTTGGCCAGATGCCACTGATGGATGGTCTCGGCCGACACGTCGGCGTTCGTGTTGCCGACATGGTGCACGATGATTGCATCGGTCCTGCGCCGGTTCGTCAGGGATCGGAAGGAGAGATGTGTCGGACGGATGGTGACGCCTGGCAGGACATCGCCGCCGTCCTGCCAGGCCGCTTCTGCGACCTGCTTCACGGCCAGTTCTGGCGCCAGTGCCAGACCGATCCCCATGACCATCATATTCCGAAGAAAATCCCTGCGCTTCATTTTACTGCATGCCCCCTGTAATTTTATCATTTTACTGGAAACATCTGAAAATCAGCAGGAAGTAGAAAGCAAATCACACGAAAATCCATATGTGTTTCGGTTTGATTTTATTGTATTGTCAACAAAAATATACTATAATAAAAGAAAACAAATAAAATTACAGTGTATAGGACATATTCGCCACATTCAATAAGGGGGACTTCTTATGCTGGGGCTGGAACGAAGACAAAAAATCATGGAAAAGATACGCTTAGACCGCAAGGTCTACGTCTCGGATCTTGCGCGGGCCTTCAAGGTCACCGAGGAGACGATCCGCCGCGATCTCGAGAAGCTCGAAGCTCAGGACCTCCTGCGGCGCAGCTATGGCGGGGCCATTCTCGCGGAGAGCACGAGCGAGGACCTCTCCTACAAGCGCCGCAGCACGATTAACAGTGAGATCAAGCTTGCCATCGCCGAGAAAGCCGCCCGCCTGATTCAGGATGGCGACACCATCATGATGGATTCCAGCACGACGTGCCAAGCTCTGTTGCAGCGTCTCAAGGGCCAGAAAGACATCACCATCATCACGAATTCCATCCGCCTCATGAACGACTTCATGGGCAGCGGCTTCAAGATGATCTGCACGGGCGGCACGATGCGCGAGAGCTCCTGCGCCCTGACCGGCTCGATTGCCAGCCAGACGCTCGAGAAGTACTTTGTCGACTTCGCCTTCATCAGCTGCAAGGGTATCGACCGCGAGAAAGGCATCATGGAGTCCAACGAGAGCGAGGGACGCATCAAGAGCATCATGATCCGTCAGGCCCGCAAGGCCGTGCTGCTCATCGACCACTCCAAGTTCGACAAGACCGCTTTCGTCAAATGCGACGACTTCACGCATCTCGACACCCTCGTGACAGACGAAGCCCCCTCCGAGGAATGGCAGTCCTACCTCAACGACTGCCACATCAATCTGATCTTCTGATAAAAGACAAAAGAAGCCCCGATTCTCCACGAGGAAGAATCGGGGCTTCTTCTTGATTCAAGAGGAAACTCAGGGCAGGAAGAATACCTGCTGCATCTTCGGCTGTGCACCGGTCTTGGGGTCCATCTCCATGACCATGACATCCTTCATGTATTCGTTCCACTTGTCGACGACGGGACTCTCCGCCTGGTACTTCTCAGCATAGGCAACGCCCTTCTCACATTCGAAGTAGCCAAACAGCTCATTGCCGACATTCCAGATCGTGTAATTCGAGATGCCCGCTTCCTTGAGCACCTGCTTCATCTCCGGCCAGATATTGGCATGACGGTACTTGTATTCCTCCAACTTACCTTCTTTGACCGTCGCTTTCCATGCAAAACGTTCCATCTCTTCCCTCACCCTCTCATTTCACTTCATGACCATAGCGCTCGATCTCGATCTGCTTGAGCGTCTTGCCCTCCGTCTTCGGTGCGCCAATCGTACCGACCAGCCAGCTGATGGCGGCGAATGCCACGATCAGCATCGCTGCGTAACGGAACCCGAACGACTCCATGATCATCGGGACGCTGAAGCCCCAGATAGCAGCGAGGATGCGCGTAATGAAGAACGTGAGGCCCTGCGCTGTCGCGCGGTACTTCGTCGGGAACAGTTCAGAGCACCAGAGCTGGTAGAACGCCTGCTGGCCAGAGCCGTTGTTGACACCGGCAAAGACGACAAACATGATGAGCATCCACATGCTGAGCATATCGGCTGGCAATGTCCAGACAAACCAAGCGATGACGTAGATACCGCCGATGATGCCGTAGAGCAGACGGCGACTCACACGGTCGCCGAGTTGCATGAAAATGAAGAACGTCGAGAGGAACGAGATGACGAATGAGCCTACACTCATGAGCTGCGAGACGCTGTTCGAGAGCTTGCCGACATTCTCAAAGATGTACGGCATGAAGAACCCCCATGTGCTCGCGCAGAGATTCCAGATAGTGTAGACACCGCAGAGGAACAGGACCGTCTTGAGGTTGATGCCGGACAGCAGCGTCGCATAGGAGACTTTCTCGACCTTACCTTCGCGGATCAGGCGCTCTTCCTCTTCCTTCGCTGCGCGCCAATCCTTCGACTCCGGCATCTTAAGACGCTGATACCAGACCCAGGCGGCGATGATGATCAGATGGGCGAATACGATGCGGTTGCCTAAAAGGCCATAGGTATTGAGCCAGGCCGACATCAGGAGGACCACCGCCGGTCCGAGCGCCCAGGCGAATTGGGCCGAACCGCAGTGCTTGGCCCTGTCCTTCGCGGGTGCCTCTTCGGCAATCAGCGTCCAGGAGGCAACGACATCGGCACCGACGCCGAGGCCGACGATGATGTAGCCGCCTAAGAGCATCGGGTAGTTCACACCGAAGACGATGAGCAACATGCCGACGATGTAGATCAGGAGATCGTACGTGTAAACGAATTTACGGCCATACTTATCGCAGATCCGGCCGCCAATCAGGGCACCGACTGCCGCCGAAGCGGCGTTGGAGGAAAGTGCAGCCAGAAGGCCCATCTGGAACCCGCTCATGCCGAGGTACGCCTGCCACAGAGAAAGACCTGCGGCGCCAGCGACGATGGAACCCGCGTCAATATAACTCGTCATGGCCGCAAGAATGGTCTTTTTCCAAGGAGATGGTTCCTGCATTGTCATGCTTTTTCAGTCCTTTCAAAACAATATCTACCAGCCTCACATCAATCCAAAAGATCGGTATTGAGGTCGATATGGAAATCCTTGGCCAGCTGAATGAAGCCCTCACGTGGGATGGTCTGCTTCTTGCCGCCCATCGAGAGCACCTTGACGCAGATTTCCGACGCCTTCTCGACCGTATCCATGAGGCCGAAGGCCTCGTCGAAGTCGTCGCCACAGACAAACAGGCCGTGATGCGCCCAGACGACGACGCGATACTTCTCCATGAGCTTGACCGAGGCGTCGGCAATCTCCTTGCCGCCCGGCACCATCCACGGGACAACGCCAATGCCCTCCGGGAAGATAACGGGGTCTTCCGTCGCCATCTCCCAGAGCTCGCGCGTGAACTCCTTGTCCTTGAGCGGCAGCACAAAGGTCAGCGCGATGAGGTTCGTCGGATGCGCATGGTAGATGATGCGGTTCCTGCCGTCCGTCATCTTTTTCTTGAGCTCATGCGCCGCGAGATGCGTCGGCAGTTCGCTCGTCGGGCGGCCGCCATTGACGAGGCCCCAGACAATGCCGTACTGCTCGCCCTTCTCATCGATCTTGATGAGCGCGACATTCTCCTCTGGTGCCAGCGAGACATTACGCATGTACTTGCCGCTGCCCGTGACGAGGAAGTACTCGCCCGCAAGGCCCGGCACCGTATTGCCGATTGGCTGCCACTCCTTGACCTCATGCAGCGACTCCTTGACGGCTTCGACCTCTTCTGGCTTGACGCGGTACGTCAAGTTGCCGCCATTGCGCTCATGCCAGCCCTTCTTGAACGCATCAGCTGTCAGGCGCTTGAAGCCTTCCATGAACTTAGAATCCTGGATATCCATGATGATTACCTCACTTATCTCTTATCTCTTGAACTGGACGTCTTTCTCATATTCCTTGACGATTGGGTACCACTTGCCGTCGACCGGCACCTCATTGCGCTGGCAGAACTCGGCCCAGACATCGCCGAACGGCAGCGTCTTGATCTCTTCGAGCCCCTGCAGGACCTTCGTGAAGTCGGCTGCATCCTGTGCGGCCTTGAGTTCCTTGTTCGGCGTCAGCAGGCCGTAGAGCAGAGCTTTCTGCATGTTGCGCATGCCGATGACCCAGGCAGCGAGACGGTTGATGCTGGCATCGAAGAAGTCGAGACCAATGAAGACCTTGTCAAGGGCATTGCAGCGCACGAGTTCCGTCGCGAGTTCCTTGAGCTCATCGTCGAGCTTGATGACGTGATCGCTGTCCCAACGGACCGGGCGGCTGACATGCAGCGCGAGGCTGTCATTGAAGAGCAGCATCGAGGAGATCTTGTCGGAGACGACCTCGGTCGGGTGGTAATGGCCCGTATCGAGCAGGCACATGAGGCCATTCTTCGCCGCGTAGTTCATGTAGAACTCGTGCGAGCCGACCGTGTAGGACTCAACGCCAATGCCGAAGACCTTGCCCTCGACAGCATCCGCAATGTTCTTGCGGTCGTACTTGACGGAGAGGATCTCATCGAGTGCATCCTTGAGACGGGCACGCGGTCCGATGCGGTCAGCCGGCACATCCTTCGTGCCATCCGGGATCCAGATGTTGTCGAGTGCCGTGATGCCGAGCTCTTCACCGAAGTAGTTGGCAATCTTGCGGCAAGCCTTGCCGTGCTCAATCCAGAAATCGCGGATGGCCTTATCCGGGCTCGAAAGCGTCATGTTGTCCTTGACGTTCTTGTGGCTGAAGAACGTCGGGTTGAAGTCGAGACCGATGCCCTCTTCCTTCGCGAAATCAACCCAGGCCTTGAAGTGTTTCGGCTCGATCTTGTCGCGGTCTACCTTCTCATCCGTGATGCGGTACGAAGCGTGCAGATTGAGCTTGTGCTTGCCAGGGATCAGGGTGTAGGCTTTGTGTATGTCGGCCATGAGCTCTTCCGGATTGCGGGCACGGCCCGGGTAGTTGCCCGTCGTGGCAATGCCGCCCGTCAGCGTATCCGAGTCAAAGCCCAGGACATCGTCGCCCTGCCAGCAGTGCATCGAGATGCGCACCTGCTGCAACTGCTTCAAAGCAGCTTCCACATCCACGCCAACACCTGCATACGCTTCTTTTGCTTCTTCAAATCTCGACATGAGAAAAACCTCCTGTTCATTCGTTCCATTATCTTTATTCTGAATATCGTAGATATATATCATTCACGCTCGCTGGCAATGCGCTTGACATCGAACGATTTCGCGACGACCTGGCGCGCTTCTTTGAGGTCTTCAAAGACGTGATCACGCAGCATCTGCGCCATGATGTTACCGATTGCTGTCGCCTCGATCGGGCCGGCATAGACATCCTTGCCTGTCACCTCGACAAGCAGGCGGTCGAGGAACTTATCCTGACAACCGCCGCCGACCACATGGATGGTGTCATACTTGCGGCCTGTGACCGTCTCGATCTCAGCGACCGTCTTCGCGTAGCACTTCGCCAGGCTGCGGTAGACGCAGTAGAGCAGTTCGCATTCCGTTTCCGGCTTCTCCTGCCCGGTCTGCTCGCAGTAAGCCTGCAGGGCCTTGATCATGCTCTCCGGTGCGAGGAACATATCATCATTGACATCGACCGTCGAGGTGAAGTAACGGCCGATATAGGCCAGTTCATAGAGCTCTTCGAACGTGTACTTGTGCTTGAACTCGCGGCGGATATTCTGCATCATCCACATGCCCATGATGTTTTTGAGGTAGCGGTAGCGGTGATGGTAGCCGCCTTCATTCGTGAAGTTGTGCTTGCGGCTCAGTTCCGTGCAGTCCGGGATCAGCCGCTCGATGCCCATGAGCGACCACGTCCCGGAGCTCAGGTAAATGCTGTCATCCGAATTCGTCGGCACCGCCATGACGGCCGAGCCCGTATCGTGCGTCGCGGGCAGGACCACCGTCGTCTGGAAGCCGACGCGTGCAGCCATCTCACTTGAAAGCGGTCCAACGACTGTCTTCGGCATATTGAGCTCACCGAAGATCTTCGTCGGCAGGTCCAACATCTCCATGAGCTCGAAATCCCAGTCCTGCGTCTTGGCGTTGACGAGCTGCGTCGTCGTCGCATTCGTGTACTCGTTCATCGCCACGCCCGTCAGGCGGTAGTTGAGGTATTCCGGAATCATCAGGAAGCGGTCGGCACGCGCCAAAAGCTGCGGCGCCTCCTTCTTGATGGCCATCAGCTGATAGATGGAATTGAATAGCTGCTTCTGGATGCCGTTGCGCCCGTAGAGCTCCGATTCCGAAATCACCTTGTAGACCTCTTCATCCATGCCCTTCGTGCGGCCGTCGCGATAGGCGACGGTATTGCCGAGCACATTGCCGTTGGCATCGAGCAGGACGAAGTCAACGCCCCAGGTGTCGATGCCGACACTCTCGGGGATGCGGTCGAGCTCCTTGCACTTGCGCAGGCCCTCCACGACCTCATGGAAAAGATGATCGAGATTCCAGCACAGATGGCCATTGCGCTTCTCCAGCTTATTCTCGAAGCGGTAGATCTCCTCCATGCGGATCTTCCCCTTATCCATCCAGCCGAGAATGTGGCGGCCGCTCGACGCGCCGATATCGACGGCTAGATAGTACGTTATTTCTGCCATTTTCCCATCCCTTCCGAATCCATCACATGCGTGATATCTGTAGTAAATTCTTTGTTTTTATTTGATATTCTTTGTTCTTGCAGTATTATCATAGCGCTTCACCGCACAAAAGTCAACATAAAAATCTTCTTTTTTATGTTTTATTCTGTATTTATTTGTGTTTTGTAATTAAATTGATGTTTTATTTATCTTTTGCTGTGTAAATTATTATCATTATTTATAATAAAGCAACTAAAAACAAAAAATCGGTCAAGTCGAAATGACTTGACCGATAAAGAAACGATATGATTCAACAGGTCAAAAGCATCATACCGTGACCGGACGGCACTGCCAGCTGCCGTCGCCTGTGAGGTGGAGTTCTTCTTCGTGCTGGCTAAAGAGCGTCGAGCGGTGGCCGACACTGATGATGCCGGTATGCGGCAGTTCCCTGCGCATGAGCTCGTACATCTCCTGCTCGCGCGGCTCGTCGAGAGCCGAGGTCGCCTCGTCGAGGAAGACCCAGTCCGGCTTGACGAGCAGGACGCGGGCAAAGGCCAGGCGCTGCTGCTCGCCGAGCGAGAGGATGCGGCTCCAGTCGTCGATGTCGTCGAGACGCGGAATGAAGTCCGCAAGGCCGACCTTGCGCAGGACATCCTTGAGGTTCTCCTCAGGGCCCGAAGCGCTCAGCGGGTAGTAGAGCGCGCGGCGCAGGCTGCCGAGTGGCAGGTACGGGCGCTGCGGCAGGAAGAGGATGCGGCTCTTCTCCGGGATCTCGATCTCGCCGCTGCCGTACGGCCAGATGCCCGCTAAGGTGCGCAAGAGCGTGCTCTTGCCGCAGCCGGAAGCGCCCGTGATCAAGAGGCGCTCGCCTTCTTTGATGGTCAGGTTGCAGTCCGAGAGCAGCACGCGGCCGTCGGGCAGCTTGACATCGAAGTCGCGCACGACGAGGGCATCGTCAGCGGCCTTTTCGCGCACGACCTCGCTCTTGATGTCGGACGCACCCTCCATATGGGCCGTGAAGCCCGAGAGACGGCGGATAACTGCAGCGAGCTGTGCGATCGTGTCGTAGACCGAGACGAAGTACGACAGCGCATCCTGCACGCGGCCGAAGGCCGACGACGTCTGCATGAGGCCGCCGAGCGTCATGGTGCCGGCGAAGTACTGCGGCGCCGCCATGACGAGCGGCACGATGATGGCCAACTGGCCGTAGCCATTGACGTAGAAGTTCAGGATCTTCGTCCGGCGCATGAGCTGCCAGTAATTCTTGATGACCTTCGCGAAGCGCTCGGCAAAGCCAACGGACTCCGGCTGCTCACCGCGATAGAAGGCGATGCTCTCGCTGTTCTCGCGCACACGCATCATGTTGAAACGGAAATCGGCTTCGTAGCGCTGCTGATCGAAGTTGAGTCCGATGAGTTTGCGGCCGACGAAGTGGACGCCAATCGTGCCGAGCACTGAGTAGAGCAGCGAGAACCAGAACATGTAGCCGTAAATGACGAACTCATGGCCGCCGATTGGCACGGTGAAAGCACCCGAGAGATTCCAGAGTACGACGCCGAAAGCGCCGAGCGTCGTGATCTGCTTGAGGATGCCGATGAGCAGCTGCAGCGTCAGCGAGATGAACTGGTTAATGTCCTCGCTGATTCGCTGGTCCGGGTTATCCGTATCGCTGCGCAAGACCTGCAGGCGGTAGTAGACCTGGTCCTTCATCCAGCCGTCGAGATAGCGGTTCGTCATCCAGGTCCGCCATTTGATCTGGAGCATCTGGCGCAGGTAGATCGCGTAGACCGCGAGGATGATGTAGAGGAAGGCCAGCCCCGTGAACTCACCGATGAGTGGCCAGAACGACTCCGCCTGATACTGTTGCAGGGCATTGTAGAAGACGTTGTACCAGCTGTTGAGGCGGACGAGCAGGTAGACCGACGCGAAGTTCAGACCGATGACGAAGGCCAAGAGCCCCCTCGCCTTCCACTTCTCTTCTGAATTCCAGTATCCGCGGAACAGATGCCAGAAATTTTTCCAAAACTTTTGTTTCAAACTATCACATCCTTAATGAATGACCTCAATGACCTCAGTATAGCGCGTTCCCCCGTCCCCTGCAAGACTGCGCCATTGTCTTTCCAGCACGCATTTGCTAGAATAGCATTATATATGAGATAGTATAAGATCAAAACATGAATTTCCGGAGGTGGGAACATGCTCATCTACATAGGGGCGGCCGTCGCAGTCGTGCTGCTCGCCCTGCTCTACCGCTACATCCCAAGCCGCAAGGTCTTCTTCGCCTTCTTCCTCGTGCTCTGCGCGGCCAGCGCCATCGTCTTCTTCCTCTGGCCCGCACCGCACCGCAATAGCGATGCGGTCGTCAGCCAGGAAGTCCGCGAAGAACGCCAGCAGCAGCAGCAGGTCTTCGCCGTCTGGTATACAGACTACCAGAAAGACCTCGAGGACCTCGACCGCAACTGGCAGCGCTACCATAAGATACTCGCGGACTTCAAAGCCGACATCATCAGCATCCAGACGGCCTACCTGCGCCTCGCGCAGCTCGAGAAGGACAGCCAGGCACTCGACACGCGCATCGCGGGGCGCACGCCGCCACTTGCGCTCAACGACTTCTGCTACGACCAGTCCATCGAGCTCGTGCGCAAGGCACATGCCTACGCTGACGCGCAGCACCGCGCGATTGCTCTGACGCGCGCGGCAGCCGACCCGGCCAACCTCAGCACCGATGACCAGGAAGAACAGAGCCACATGCTGCAGGCCGTCATGATCCGCGAATCGCCGCCCGCCCTCTTCATCGCCGATGAGATTGCGGCCATCCGCGACTACCTCGCTATCCCCGAAGAGGATACGGATGACGACGGCACCGGACAGGCTGACACATCAGCATCACAATGACGATAAACAAGAAGACCTCAGATCCATAGATCTGAGGTTTTCTTGCATCAGCGGATGCTCACGACACGAAATACCTGCTTGTCGCCGCGATGATGCGCCTTGGCATATTCGAAAGCACGCCCATCGTCGAGGAAAGCAACCTGCTCGACCTCGAGGATTGGCATCGTGCCGTGCTCGATCTGCAGCAGTTCCTCCTCCTCGGGCGTCGGCAGCAGGGCGCGGATGAAGCGATGCGCCGACTGGATCTTGAAGTGGAGCTGCTCTTCGATGTAGCGGTAGATCGACTTCTCAAGCACCTCGCGCTTGATGCCCGGGATCAGCTCAATCGGCATGTTCGTGTACTCGATGACGACCGGGCTGCCGTCCACCTGGCGCAGGCGCACGATGTCATAGACGAAATCATCCGTCGTGATGTTGAGCTTCTCCGCGACCTCCGCCGTCGGGTGGATGATGTCGAAGCGCACGACCTTCGTCGAGACCTTATGCCCCTCGAACACCTTCGAGAAGCCCGAAAACTGATTGGCCATGCTGATGTCGTGGACGTCCTCGTTCGCGAGGCTCTTGACGAAGGTACCCGAGCCGCGCCGCTTGACGACGAGGCCTTCCTTGACGAGCTGGTCGACAGCCTTCTTGATCGTGATGCGGCTGACGCCGTACTGCTCACACATCTCGCGCTCCAACGCAAGCTGTTCCCCTGCCTTATAGACACCCTCCTGAATCTGATTGCGCAACTCATTTGCTATTTCCTGGTATTTTACCATAACACATATTCCTCTACAGTAAATCATATCTTTTTCTTTTTATTATATAACATATTTATTATTTTATCAAGAAAAAGATATAAAACAGCGGCCCCTCAAAATGAGGAGCCGCTATGGGACATCCACCCCCCTAAGGTCATTTCGTCTGCAGGAAGTGGCGCACCGCACCGATGAGGTTCGCATCGTTGCCGAACTCAGCCGTGCGGACGTCGGGGCGGATTCTGGCGACCTTAACGCGCTCCAAGATCGCATCGATTGCTTCCTGGATGGCAGGAACGAAGTCCTCGCGGGCACTGATGCCGCCGCCGATGACGAAGCATTCCGGGTCGTACGAGTACTGGATGTTGTAGATGGCGCGTGCCAGAGACTCTATCATCTGCTTGACGGCCTTTGCCGCCTCCGCATCACCCTCTCCGGCCAGTGCAAAGACCTTGCGCCCATCGAGGCTGTGGTCTGGAAGACCTTTCAGTCGCTCGCAGAGACGCGCGATATTCTCTGTCGAGCCAGCGGTGCTGAGGATTGTGGCACCATCGTCGCCGACCATGTAGCCGAATTCACCGCCGTGGAGATGCGCGCCGTGGTGAACGCGGCCATCCTTGACGATGGCGCCGCCGACGCCACTGCCGATGACGAAAAACGCGACATCCTTGCAGTCCTTGGCGATGCCGATCCAAGTCTCGCCGAGCGCCGCGCAGTTCGCATCGTTCTCCATCGCGACGGGCAATCCGAGCACATCTGCCAACGCTGACTTGATGTCAAAGTCATGGATGTACGGGATAGCGCTCGAACCACCGATGACGCCACGGGCATCGTCCACTGCACCGGGCATGGAGAAGGCTGCGCCGCTGAAAGCATGCCCCTTTTCGAGCTTCGCCTTCGTCTGCCTGAGCCCCTCGTAGAATCCCTCGAGGTCAGATGGCGTCTTGAACGAGCCTTTATCCTCAACCGTTCCATCTTCCTGCATGACAGCGTACTTCACGCTGCTGCCACCGACGTCAAAAGCTAGAATTGCCATACTCAACATCCTCTCAATAAACATTTTTTCTGTTTTATCGTATTTATTATTATAATAAAGTATCTAACTAGTGTCAACTATAAAATATATCTTTTGTATTTATAACAAATTATATAAAAGACACCTTTTCACTGCGGAAAAAGTGTCCCAAAAGCGAATCCTATTTTATATCTTGCTGAGGACCAGGCGTGCCTTGCCCATCAGCGTGTAGGCACCGAGGCCAGCAGGCAGGAAAGAAGTCTCCCCCTTCTTGAAGGTCAGCTCCGCATCGCCGGCCTGCAGCTTCACGCTGCCGTCGAGCACCGTGAAGCTCTGGAACGAATCCTCACCAGCCGTCAGATGGCTCGTGCCGTCGACGTCGAGCTCGTAGACCGTGAAGTACTCGCAGGATGCGAGCAGGCGCGCGGCCGTGCCCTCGAAGATGTCGATTGTCGCATCGAGATGCGGGCGCTCCTTGACCGGCTCGAGCTTTGTGACGTCGATGGCCTTCTTGACGTGGAGCTCGCGCGGCTTGCCATCCTTGCCGACGCGGCCGTAATCGTAGACGCGGTACGTCGTATTGGAGTTCTGCTGGATCTCACAGATGATGATGCCCTTGCCGATGGCGTGCAGCGTACCCGAGGCAATGAAAAAGACGTCGCCCTTGTGGACCGGCACCTGATTGCAGACCTCGAGCAAGGTGTTATCGGCAATGCGCTGTTCGAATTCTTCTTTCGAGATGGCGTGCTTGAAGCCGTAGATCAGCGTGGCGCCCGGCTCACAGTCGACGATGTACCACATCTCCGTCTTGCCGTATTCGCCCTCGACACGCATCGCGTAGTCGTTGTCCGGATGGACCTGCACCGAGAGGTTGTCCTTGGCATCGATGAGCTTGATTAGCAGCGGGAAGTACGGGAACTTCTTCGCGTGCTCGCCGAGGACGGCAGGGCCCGCCTCATCGAGGTACGACTTGAGCGTGCGGCCCGCCTCCGGGCCATTCTCGATGATGCTCATGCCATCCTTGTGGCAGGCGAGCTCCCACGACTCCGAGACCTTCTCGAGGTCCGTCTTCTTGCCGTAATCCGTCTTGAGCTTCGTGCCGCCCCAGATGTAATCCTTGAGCGGTGCCTGTAATTTCATTGGATACAAATCCATCAGCCTCCTATGCTATTCGTCGAATCCATCTTGTTCCATTATACTGACTTGTCATATCCACGTCAATAAAGAATATATCTTTTATGAGATAAAATAAGCATTTTACGCAATTCCAGGCAAAGCGCAATCAAAAAGAGCCATGGCTATGCCATAGCTCTTTTTCTGTATTTTTTCAGTCGGGATTACTCGTTGACGACCGTGCCGTCGACCGTAACCGTAGCAGCAGCACCTTCATGCGCTGCCGGGGCGACAGTCTTGACCGTCACGTCGGGGATGACCGTCTGGGCATTGCTGTTCTGCGCAGATTCATCCTGCTTGTTCTGGGCCTCGATGCTCGACTGCTGAGTCGGCTCAAAGCTCTTGACCGTATCCTTGACGAGTGCCTGTTTCTCCTCAGCACTTGCCTGGCTGTCCTCGATGGCCTCTGCATAGCCCTTGACCTGTGCAGCCTTCTCCGCATCCGTCATCTTGCTGTCGCTGAGCTTCTCAGCCTGCTGCTTGACAGCTGCCGAGGCATTGTCCTTGTTGTCGGCAATGGCCTTCGTCATGTCCTGCTTGCCCTGCTCGATGTTCTTCTTGACATCAACGGCAGGCTTCGGGTCCGGCGTCACAATCGGCTTGTCCGGATTGGTCGGCTTCGTCGGGTCAGTCGGCTTCGTCGGGTCTGTCGGCTTCGTCGGGTCTGTCGGCTTCGTCGGGTCCGTCGGCTTCGTCGGGTCGGTTGGCTTAGTCGGGTCGGTTGGCTTCGTCGGGTCGGTTGGCTTAGTCGGGTCTGTCGGCTTCGTCGGGTCCGTCGGCTTAGTCGGCTTCGTATTATCAATCACTTCTGTTCCCGGCTTTACGACTTTATTCGCCGACTCAAATGTCGTATCTTTGCTGACTTTGACAGCCTTACCATCAGCTGTAACCGTCTTGTTCTTAAAGTCTGTCGTAACAGCTAAGCCCGTACCAACAGCTAAGAAATCCTTTGCCGAAAGGTTCGTCTTACCATCAATCGTCACATCATGGCCTGTAATACCCAAACCAGATTGACTCGTAATCTTAGAATCCTTGATGGAGACATTCATACCATCTACGGCATCATGGCGAATCGCTACCGTATCATTATTTTCATCTACCTTGACAGATTTATAACCGGAACGAGCAGCCACAGAAGCATCTCTCGCCGTAATCTCTGCCTTGTCCAGTGACACATTGCCACCAACTAGCTCCACCATATCGTTATTTGTCAGCTTCGAGTCGGTAACCGTCAAGGTATTATCCTTGGCAGCTTCCCAAGTATCATCTGAGCCGTCTTTGCTCTCATGATGATTCAGGGCATTCAACGACAAATCATTTTCTTTGTCGCTGGCATTCTGCGTCTTCAAATCAGACGCTTTGACCGTAATATTTTTGCCGTAAGCCGTGACGTTGCCCTGAGCTGTAACGGTGACGCCATCCATCTTGAGATTACCGGTATTGCTTACCTCTTTGAGGAAAACGACACTATTCTTTTCATTAAAGTCTTTTTCGCCTTCAGAATGACCATTTTCATCCTTCGTGACCAGAGTTACATTTTTGCCAGCTACCATACGAACGACACCATTTCCAACATTGTTAGCGGCGTCGGCTGTGCCCGCATCGATTTTCGTCTTCGTGAGGTCAATATTGGAGCCCGTGAGTTTGACATCCCGATTGGCATGAATGGTTGAATCGTTCACGGAAATGTTCGTCGCATCTGTGCCTTTGATGGTATCGCCATCATCTGTATAAGCACTGCCTGCAGTGATCTCAAGGTCTCCCGCCGACAGATTCGAGCCATCTGTCACATTGACCTTGCCACCGATAAGCGCAAGACCGGCATCATTCGTATCCACTGTCGTATTCGAAAGGTTGATGGTATTATCTGCCGTGCTATTAACATCATCTCCAATGCTATTGCCCGCCTGGAATGCTATCAGGTTATTGCCAGTAAGCTTGGAATCCTGAATGTCAATTGTCTTGCCATAGGCATCAACTTCGCCGAGGGCGTTCATCGTCACATTATTCAGGGAGAGATTTCCCGTATTGTTGGCAGACTCAATGCCAACCCCCTTGCCATTTTCGTCGTACAGCGTCACATTCTTGGCTGCTGCGATGCGGACGACGCCATTCGAGCCATACGTTTTATCCGTCGGCGTGCCTACTTCGAGTTTCGTATTGGCGAGGTTGATGTTGGAGCCGACAAGCGTTAAGTCCTCATTCGGATGAATTGTCGAATCGCTGACGGTAAGATTCGTCGTATCCGTACCCGCGATGGTATTGCCTTCATTCTTGTAGCTGCTGCCTGCGACGACTTCCAGATCACCGGCCGTCAAGTTCGAGCCATCCGTCACATCGACTTTGCCGCCGATGAGGGCGATGGCATCATTCGTGCTCATCGTCGTATTCTTGACGGAGATAGCGTTGGCATCCGTGTTATTCTCCAGGTATTCATCGTCATCCGTAAAGGTAAACTGCTTGCCTGCCATAAGGAAGATTCCCTTATCTTCTTTTTCTTTAGAGTTCACGTCTTTGACGCCATCAAGCGCAAGTTTTGCTCCCTGTACTGCTATGCTGGATCCCTGTACACTGATATCACCGCCGGACTCCAGGCTGCCGCCCGTGACCTTGACCGTATTGAACGAATCCGTCGTTGCTCCCTTATCATCAAAGCTCTTGAATGCATCAATATCGATATTGTTGTCCTTCTCATTCGTCTCTTTGAGCGTCTTGAGGGCCGCATTCGTCAGTTCGACCGAACCGCCCCAGAGCGCGATGTTCTCGTTCGAGGTCAGGTTGGAATCCTTGATGCTCAGTTTTGCCCCATCGGTATTCGCTATGTTCTGTGGAACGTCCTCATGATCGTTGAGAATAATATCCTTACCATTCAAGGCAGCGACTTTCATGTAAGGCATGATATTGCCTTCCGTGACTTCATCCGTCGTCTTCGTCAGCGTCAAGTCAGACTGATTGATGGCGGTCTGGCCGCCGATTACATGCATATAATCTGCTGTAGCCGTCACACCGTTGAGATCAAGATGATTGCCTTGATCGATTCCGAGCTCAACGTTTTCGGGGTTTTCATCACTCAATTTATAGCTATTCGCAGCTATGATATCCAACGAAGTGCTTGATTTTTCCAGATTCCCTGACTTGATATTCAAGGCCGTCCCCTTCATGTTGATATCATTGCCCAAGATGTAGGTATCCGTGTACTCATTATTGATATTGAATTTAGCAGCGCCGATATCAACCGTGTTTCCTTGCGCTGTCGTTACAGAAGCAATATCTGCTACATTATGGTCTGACTGCCCCAGTCTTGCTTCATTCGCTGCTGCAATGACTACGTTCGTCTTGTTTATATTGCTATCGTATGGTGCATCACTGATCGTGACATTATCTGCAATCTGGACCTTGTTGCCGAGCAGGCCGAGGAAGGGGCCTACCTGGATGTTCGCGCCGTTCTCGATGGTGATGTCCTTGCTGCCAGCTTTGCTTGTCAAATCAAGGTTCGTAAGGCCACCGTTTAGGGCACTTTTCAGCTGGTCATCGGTAGCATTCAGCGTCGACAGGATGAGGGAGCCTGCATCGATGCGCGCACTGCTACCGACGAGGATGCCGTTCGGGTTGATCAGGTAGACGTTACCATTCTTTGCGTTCAGCGTGCCGAGCAGCTTTGACATCTCAGAGCCGGTGACGTGGTTGATGACATTGAGGTAATCCTGATTGAATTTGAAATTCAGGGTCTCACCCTTGGCGATGTTGAATGCCGTCCAGTCAATCAGGGCATTGCTGTTGACGTTGATGGTGCCATTGGCAACCGTGCCATTATCGAGAATGCCCGTGACTGTGCCGTCCACGACCTTGCCGCCCGTCGGCATGGCGAAGACGCTCTGCGAAAGGGCCAGGCAGATGGCTGCGGTCAGGAAAGCTTTTCTCGATTTATGATTGAAACTCCACTTCATGTTGTTCACTCCCCCTTAGAACTGTTTCGTCAAGCTGACCTGCCATGGGCGATGGGCATGGCTCTGGTAGCTGTCGAGGTCGTCGTAGATTTTGGCATAGCTCAGCGTGCCGAACCAGCCGTTGTCCTTGTCGTAGTAGTTGTAGCCGAGGCCATAGCTGGCGAGGTTCTCGCTCGTCAGCTCGCCGTTGTAGCTGTTGTTGTTGACGAGGCGGCCGAAGTCGTTGAACAGCACGAAGCGCTGGTGCTTCGCGAATTCTGGCGTGTAGATCTCGAAGCTGCCGACGTAGCCCTTGTCGGCGCTCGCAACGCGCTCCTTGAAGCCGCGGATGCTCGTCATGCCGCCCGCACCGATCTGCTCCGTCGTCACGACGTTGTCCTTCGTGTACTGGCCGTTCATGCGCAGGCCGAAAATCCAGTCGGACGGCACGCGGTACTGGTAGTTGAAGCTGGCCTTGATCAGGTTGAACTGCTTGTCGCTGCCATAGCGGTATTCGTTGAACTTGTCCTGATTGCCGTTGATGTTGCCCGTGTAGCCGAGGCTCCAGGCGAGGAAGTCATGATTGCGGCGCAGGATGTCGACATACGATGCCGAAGCCGTCGTGACCTCGAAGTCCACACCGTCGTGCAGCAGGTTCTGGCCCGCATAGCGGTAGTCCTGTGCGTTGTTGTAGTGCTTATAGTCGAGGCCGACATCCATGAAGTTCTTGCGCGCCTGCGTGTACTTGAAGTTGTGCTGGTAGTGCGCACCGACCGTGTGGCCGCGGCCCGTCGCGCTGATGCCGAGGCCGCCGAAGTTCGCGATCTGGCCGAGGTCGACATCCGAATAGCTGTAAGTGAAGTAGGCGCTGTCACCGTGCTGCGGCAGCAGGGCGCGGTAGACGACAGCGGCCTGCTTGACGTCATCCCAATGGCCCGGCGACGTAACGTAGGCGACGCCGAGTGCATCGGCACGGCCCGTCAGGTTCGCATTCGTGTACGACGTGCTCATGCGCCAGTCGCCCGTGTAGTCATCGCCGGAGTTGTTGACGTTGACCGACACGTGCTCGGCCTTCTGCTCCTTGACGGACAGGAGCAGATGGTACGTGCCATCCGTCTGGCGCTGGAAATCCGCATCGAGCTTTGCTGCATTCGTGTCATTGACGAGTTGCAGTTCTCTGGATAATTCCGAAACATCAATCTGCGACTTGTTCAGAGACGGCACCATGCGGCGGATCATGCCCTCGCTCCAGTGCTGATTGCCCTCAATCGAGACCGAGGAGACATCCATGACAGGAGCTGCGCTGGCCGATGCCGAGAAGGCAGCGGATACCGACATCCCCAATCCCACAGCGACAGCCATCATGGCCTTTGTTCTTTGATTCATGCGAATCGCCCTTTCTTTAGGTTTCCCCATAATAGTAATAGAACTCTACACTTTAAGCGGCAACGACTTAAACTGCACTTACATTTTAATTAAGTCCTGCTAAAGAATATCATACTACAAATGTCCCCCCCCGGCAAGACAATTTATGCCACTTGTCCATGATTTCGGAAAATAAGCATAACAAAAAGTCCCTGCAGGCGCCATTTCGGTGAAAATGGTGCTTGCAGGGACTTTATTGCACTCAGCTCTGCTGCAGGATGGTGTAGTTCTCGGGATGCATGCCTGGCTTGACGGTGACTTTGATGTCGGTGCCGAACTCGGCGGCGAGGTTCATCATGAGCTGGTTGGCACGCAGCTCTTCGGCGACGGTCTCGTGGACTTCGATCTCGTAGCCCTCGCGCGCGTGGGACTTGCGCTCCATGCGGCGGATGTCGCGGCTGATGCGGATGGCAACGGTCTCCGGCGACTCGATGCGGCCGCGGCCGTGGCAGATGGGGCACTCGCTGTAGACGATGCTGTCGATGTTCTGGCGCGTCTTCTTGCGCGTAATCTCGACGAGGCCGAGGCTCGTGATGTCAACGATGTTCGTCTTCGTGCGGTCATGCTTGACCTGCTCGCGCATGTAGGTGAGCAGCTCTTCCTTCTGCGACTCTTTCTCCATGTCGATGAAGTCGACGATGATGATGCCGCCGATGTCGCGCAGCCGGATCTGCTTGAGAATCTCGGCGGCGGCCTCAAGGTTCGTCTGGTAGACGGTGTCGCCGAGGTTCGTCTTGCCGACGTACTTGCCCGTGTTGACATCGATGACGGTCAGCGCCTCGGTCTTGTCTATGACGAGGAAGCCGCCGGACTTGAGTTCGACCTCGCGTGCGCCGAGCTTCTCGATCTCCTCTTCGATGTGGTACGCCTTGAAGATCGGCGTCTTTGCCTCATAGAAGCGGATGCGGTCGACGAGCTCCGGCGAGTTGGCCTCGACGAGGCTGCGCACGCGCTGATACGCCTCCTCGTTGTCGATAACGAGCTCGTCGATGTCCGCTGTGAAGCGGTCGCGCACGAGGCGGATGATAAGGTCGGCATCGCGGTAGAGCAGCGCGGAGCCCTTCGTCCTCATCTTGTAGCGCGCGAGAATGGACTCCCAGAGCCGCACGAGGTAGCGCACGTCGGCGGCGAGGCTCTGCTCGCTCTGGCCAGCGGCGACCGTGCGGATGATAAGACCCATGCCCTTCGGACAGATGCGCTCGGCAATCGCGTGCAGCCGCGCGCGCTCCCCCTCATCCTCGATGCGGCGCGACATGCCGATGTAGGCGGCCGTCGGCATCAGGACAACATTGCGCCCTGGCAGGGAGATGTGCATCGTCGCACGCGGCCCCTTCGTGCCGATGGCGTCCTTGACAATCTGGATGGGCAGGCTCTGCCCGATGTGGATGCGCGCGTTCTGCGGCATGGACTCGATGGTCTCATGCGGCAGGCCGTCGCCGATGTACAGGAAGGCATTCTTGCCGGTGCCGATGTCGACAAAGGCGGCCTGCATGCCCGGCAGGACATTCTGCACGCGCCCCTTGTAGATGTTGCCGACGAGATGCGAATGCGAGGAACGCTCCATCTCCACCGCCTGCAGCTCGCCGTCTTCGAGCAGGGCCATGCAGGTCTCCTCCGGCACCATGTTCACGATGATCGATTTCATGACGTCACCTCACTCCAATCTATACGATATCCGCTCTTTGCTCAGACAAGGTCGATAAGCTTCTTGCCATTGCCGAAAATGCCTTGACGCTCAATGAGGGCCTCGGCCGGATTCACGGCGAGACCGAAGTCCTTGGCAATCAGCGCGAGGACTTCGAGCGGCTTGACGCTGCCCGACTGCGTGATGACGATGTCCATCGTCAGTCGGAGCTCGCCGTCCGCTACGGCAAAGGCGACGGGCTTCTTCATGTACTGCTTCGTCTCGATGTCGCGCGTCTTCTTGGGCGTCACGCGGTGCCAGACGGCCTCGCCCGCCTTGTTGTAGGCGTCGATGCTCCTCTGCGCTTCGGCCTCCGTGCCCGCAAATGGCACGCGCAGCTTGTAGATGGCCTCGTCGGCCTCCGACATCAGGGCCTTGTGCTTGCCCTTGATCTCGCGGAGCTTCAGGAGCTTCGCGCCCGGCGGCAGTTCCTTCTGCAGGCGGTCGAAGATCTCCGGCTGGCACAGCGGCTTCGTGAGCTCGAAGTCCATGTACTCCGAGGCGCTCGTGACGCCGAGCGAGAGGGCCGAGGCAAAGGCCACCTTCATGTGCGGGTTGAAGCCCTCCGAATAGGCCATCGGCAGCTTGGCGCGGTCGAAGGCGCGCAGGAAGAGGTTCGCGTAGTCGAGATGCGAGACGTAGCGAAGCTCCTCGCCCTTCGTGATCTCGGCGCGCCAAGCGTAGAGCGTGCGCGGGCGGCCGGGGCCTTTCGGGTCGTTTGCCGGTGCAGGCGTCGTCTCCGCTGTTTGCTGTTTCTCGACAACTGCCTTTTCCTGCTCTGACTCAAGGCGCGCGTCTTCCTGCTTCTTGTAGTCGATGACGTGTACGCCGAGGTTCGGGCAGATGCCGCAGGCCGTGCAGCGGCCGCGGCGGCAGTCCTCGGTCAGGCTCGCGTTCATCGCGTGGTGCCACTCGCGCAGCAGGAACTCCTGGTTGACGCCCGGCGAGGTGATGATCCACGGCAGCGGCTCATTGAAGTTGCGCGTGCGCAGGTTGTAGTAGCCCATGTCGACGCCGCACTTGCGGAACGCTTCGTGCCAGACGTCATCGCGGTAGAGGTCCGACCAGCCGTCGAACTTCGCGCCGTCCTGCCATGCCTGATGGAGCACCTTCGCGAGGCGGCGGTCGCCGCGCGCGAAGACGCCCTCGATGACGGAGAGGCGCGCATCGTGGTAGTTGAAGGTGATGGCGCGGTCCGTGATGTGCTCCTTGAGCAACTGCTGGCGGCGCTGGAACTCCTCGATGGGCAGCTGGCCGAACCACTGGAACGGCGTGTAGGGCTTCGGCACGAAGCAGGCGACGGAGATCGTGACCTTGCAGCCGCGCTTACCCTTGATCTTGGTGTAGAGGTCGACGACCTTCTTGGCGAGCTCGGCGATGCCGATGACGTCTTCGTCCGTCTCCGTCGGCAGGCCCATCATGAAGTAGAGCTTGACCTGCTTCCAGCCCTGTCGGAACGCGGCGCCGCAGGCCTTCATGAGGTTCTCCTCCGTCACGCCCTTGTTGATGACGTCGCGCAGGCGCTGCGTGCCCGCCTCCGGCGCGAACGTCAGGCCGGACTTCCTCACCTGCTGCATCTTGTGGGCGAGGTCGATGGAGAAGCTGTCAATGCGCAGGGACGGCAGCGAGAAGCTGACCTTCTCGTCGCGGAAGTCCGCCATGAGGTCGTCGACGAGTCGGCCGAGGCAGGAGTAGTCGGCCGACGACAGCGAGGTCAGGCTCATCTCGTCGTAGCCCGTCGCATCGACGAGGCCGCGGGCCATCTTGCGCAAGTTCTCCTCCGTGCGCTCGCGGGCCGGGCGGTAGCAGATGCCAGCCTGGCAGAAGCGGCAGCCGCGCGAGCAGCCGCGGAAGAGCTCGAGCATGATGCGGTTGTGCACGATGTCCATGTAGGGCACGATGGGATGCTCGACCGAGATGGCGTCATCCATGTCGCGGATGACGCGCTTGTAGATGACGGGCTTGGCCGCTTCCGCGAGCGGGCGCAGGTCCTTGTAGTTGCCTTCTTCGTCGTACTCTGGCTCGTAGAACGACGGCACATAGATGCCATCGGCCGAGAGCAGGCGCCGCAGGAAGCCCTTGCGGCCGCCCGGTCGGCCTGCCTTATCCCAAGCCATGAAGGCGTCCGACACCTCGACGATGGCCTCTTCGCCCTCGCCGACGATGAAGAAGTCGAAGAAGTCGGCCACTGGCTCGACGTTGTAGACGCATGGACCGCCGCCGACGATGAATGGCATGTCTTCACCGCGGTCCTTCGCATAGAGCGGGATGCCGGCGAGGTCGAGCATGTTGAGCACGTTCGTGTAGATCATCTCGTACTGCAACGAGAAGCCGACGAAGTCAAAGGAGGCGATCTCCGTCTTCGTCTCGAGCGAGAAGAGCGGCATCTTGCGCTTGCGCATCTCCTCCTCCATGTCTGTCCAGGGCGCGTAGACGCGCTCCGCCGCGATATCCTGCCGGCGGTTGAGCACTTCGTACAGGATGGCGAGGCCGAGGTTGCTCATGCCGACCTCGTAGACATCCGGCAGGGCCAGCGCCCAGGTGCAGTCGACCGCTGCATGGTCCTTGATAACGGCATTCCACTCGCCGCCCGTGTAGCGCGCTGGCTTCAGGACGGACTGCAGCACTTCGTGTTCGAGTCGTACCATTGGTTGATTTCCTCCGTATCTCAAAAAAAGCCTCCCCTCTCTCGGGACCGAAACAGGGAAGGCTGGGCCCTCTGGCCCATCTAAAAGACTAGTTTTTGTTTGCGCCGCTCGATGTTGAGCAGGATGGCGATCGACATGATGTTCGTCGTCAGCGAGCTGACACCATAGCTCATGAGCGGGAGCGGGATGCCGGTGACCGGCATGATGCCCATCGTCATGCCGACGTTGACGAGCACATGGAAGGCCAGCATCGAAGTGATGCCCGTGGCCAGCAGGCGGCCGAACGTGTCGCCCGCGTCGCGCGCCGTCACGACACCGCGCCAGAGCACGATGAGGTAGAGGAGCAGCAGGAACGTCACGCCGACGAAGCCGAGTTCCTCGCCGACGACGGCGAAGATGAAGTCGGTGTGGTTCTCCGGCAGGAAGTTCAGCTGGCTCTGCGTGCCGCCAAAGAGTCCTTTGCCGAAGAGCATGCCCGAACCGATGGCAATCTTGGACTGGATGATGTGATAGCCCGAGCCCAGTGGGTCGACGTTCGGGTTCATGAAGACCGTCAGGCGCATCTTCTGGTAATCCTTGAGGAAGTGCCAGAACAGCGGGAACGCCGCGATGCCTGCGGCGAAGATGCCGAGGAGCAGCTTCTTGTTGATGCCGGCGATGTAGACCATGCCGAAGAAGATGGCCATGAAGACGAGCGAAGTGCCAAGGTCCGGCTGCTTCAAGACCAAGAGGAACGGCACGCCGACATAGGCCGCGACGGGCACGAGGTCGCGTATCGTATTGAGGTGACCGATCTTATCGTCGAGCATCGTCGCGATCGAGATGATCATGATGAGCTTCGAGAACTCCGACGGCTGGATGCTGATTGGACCGATCGTGATCCAGCGCTGGGCGCCGAGTGCCGACTGGCCGACGAGCATGACGGCCACGAGCAGGATGAGGTTGAACACGTAGAGCTTGTTGCCGTATCCCTGCAGGACCTTGTAGTCAAAATTCATGAGGAAGGCCGCCAGGGCGACGTTTACGAGCGCAAAGATGCCCTGACGCTGGACGAACCAGTAGCGCTCCTCACTCGGTGTATTGATGTGCGTCGCACTGCCGATGATGACGAGGCTCATGATGATGATGGCCGCCGTCGCAGCAATGAGGATGTAGTCCGTTCGACGCAGATAACGTTTGTTCATCATTCCGTACGTCTTCTCACTTCTTTCCCGCGTCGTGCTTCATGCAGTTGACCGGGATATTCGCGACGAGCGCGACGGAGTTGTCGTCGTTCTCGAGCGAGATATCCATATCCTTCTGATTGATGTCCATGTAATTCGAGATGACCTTGATGATGTCATTCTTGAGATTGTCCATGACTTCCGGCGAGACATTGGCGCGGTCATGGATCAGCACGACCTTGAGGCGGTCATGCGCGATCTGCCCCGATCTCTCTTTCTTGCCAAAAATCTTCTTGACCAAATCCAGCATGCCTGTCCCCCCTTATGCTCCAAACACGCGGCGCTTGAGCCTCTGGAAGAAGCCCTCTTTCGGGAATTCCATGAACGGAATATCCTCGCCGCAGATGCGTCCGACGATGTTGCGGTAAGCCTGACCGGCCAGCGAGTGCTCCATCGTGATGCACGGCTCGCCCTTGTTGGTGCTCGTGACGACCATCTCGTCGTCCGGCACCTGGCCGATGCAGTCGATCGAGAGGATGTCGTTGATGTCGTTCATGTCGAGCATGTCGCCGCTCTCGACCATCTGCGGGCGGATGCGGTTGACGATGAGCTTGATGTCCTCTTTCTCGGCGCGCGAGAGCTCGCCGATGATCTTGTCGGCATCGCGGACGGCCGAGATCTCTGGCATTGTCACGACGATGGCCGTGTCAGCGGCGGCGATGGCCGTCTTGAAGCCCTGCTCGATGCCAGCGGGGCAGTCGATGAGGATGTAGTCGAACTCCTTGCGCAGGTCCTCGCAGAGCTTGACGAGCTGCTCTGGGTTGACGCTCGTCTTGTCCTTGACCTGCGAGGTCGGCAGTAGGAAGAGGGTCTCGTACTTCTTGTGGCGCACGAGGGCCTTCTTGTAGGGAACGCGGCCCTCTGCGACGTCGATGAGGTCGTACATGATACGGTTCTCGAGGCCGAGGAGCAGATCGAGATTGCGAAGGCCCGTATCCGTGTCGACGAGAACGACCTTCTTGCCGCGCATGGCGAGGCCGACGCCGAGATTTGCCGTCGTCGTCGTCTTGCCGACACCGCCCTTGCCCGAAGTGATTACATAAACTTTGCTCATACCCCTTATTCCTACCTTTCTATCGGTTCGATGACAATCTGCCCATCTTTTATCGAAGCGCGCTCGGCGCGCTCCGTCATCTCCATGTGGTCCGGCGAGCGCGCGATGAGGTTCGCGATGCGGATCTGCGTCGGCATCAGGTGATCGGCGATGATGAAGGAGTCCGTATCACCCGAGGCACCGGCGTGGACGAGGCCGCGGCAGGTGCCTCGGATGTCGATGCTGCCGCCCGCGATGATCTGCGCGCCGGGATTGACGTTGCCGCAGACGAGCACTGAGCTCGCCGTGCGGATCTCCTGGCCGCCGCGCAGCGTGCGGTTGACCACGACCATCTCCTGCACCTGCGGGTCCTTCTTGCGGGCCGCAGGCGAAGCAGTCTTCTGCTTCTTAGCGGCCGGAGCGGCAGGCTTTCCCTCAGCTGCCGCTGCATCTTCTGCCCCCATCGTCCTGCAGATCAGGCCGTGCTCGTGGAAGAGCTTCTGGAGTCTGGCAAGCTCCTCCTTCAAGAAGCGCTCGCGCGGCACGAGCACGAGCGTCCCGCGCAGGAAAAAGCCGGAGCCGGACTCGAGCTTCTGCTCGATGTGCTTCCAGATGTCATCAAAAGAGGCGCCCTCTGCAAAACTCAGCTGCAGTCCTTTTCTCCCGCCCTTGATCTTCACAATCTCATCATGCATAATGACTGCCGATTCTCCTCTCTATCTTATGACCTTACGACCCTTTATGACCTTGCAGCCCTGCGGCCACTCATCACTTCTTATCGCCGCTGTCCTGGTTGAGGCCAAAGGCTGCCTCGAGGATCTTGCGGCCAATCGGCACGGCCGACTGGGAACCGTAGCCGCCGTTCTCGACGATGACGGCCACGACGATATTCGGATTGTCGAACGGGCCATAGGCGACGAACCAGCCGTGATCGCGGCCCTGCGAGTTCTCCGCCGTACCCGTCTTGCCGGCGATGTCCACCGTGAAGCCGCGGAAGCTCGAAGCTGCCGTGCCGTACTTCGTGACGTCGTGCAGGCCGTCCTGGACGAGCTTGATGTCCTCTTCCGGCACGTCGAGCTGCGACAGGAGCTCCGGCTGGAAGTCCTTGACGACGCTGCCGTCCGGCGCGATGATACGGTTGACGACATGCGGCTTGTAGCGCTTGCCGTCGGCGGCAATCTCGCCCATGACCATCGCGGCCTGAAGCGGCGTCACGAGGTTGAAGCCCTGGCCGATGGCGGCATCGAAGGTCTCCGACAGGTACCACTCGCCGTCATCGAAGTTCTTCTCCTTGTAGCGGCGGTTGGCGACGAGGCCCGTTGCCTCGTACGGCAGGTCGATGCCTGTCTTTGCGCCAAGGCCGAACATGCGCGCGTACTTCTCGAGGCGGTCGATGCCGAGGCGGTTGCCCATCTCGTAGAAGTAGACGTTATCCGAGTGCGCGAGCGCCGTGCGGAAGTTCAGCCAGCCGAGGGCCTCGCCGTCGGCATTGCCCTTCGGGATGATCCAGTGATGGCCGGAGTCGAAGATCTGCTCGTCCGGCGTGACGACGCCCTCTGTCAGGGCAGCCGTACCCGTGACGATCTTGAAGGTAGAGCCCGGCGGGTACTCACCCGTGATGGTCTTGTTGTCCATCGGGTGGTACGGGTTATTGTTGAGCTGGTTCCAGTCCTTCGACGAGATGCCATGCGCGAAAAGGTTCGGGTCGAAGGCTGGACGGCTGACCATCGCGAGGATCTCGCCGGTCTGCGGATTCATGACGACGGCCGCCGCTGCGTGTGCACCGATCTGCGTGAGCTGCTCGTCGACGGCCTTCTCGGCCGCCTGCTGCAGGTTGATATCGATCGTGAGTTCGAGATCATCGCCCGGAATCGGCTCCTTGCGGCCGAGGATCTGCACAGGCTTGCCCGACACGTCGACCTCGACCTGCTGGCCGCCGTTCTCGCCGCGCAGCTCCTTGTCGTAGACCTTCTCGAGGCCGAACTTGCCGATGATGTCGCCGGACTTGTAGCCCTCGTCCTTCATCTTCTCGAGCTCAGTGTCGTTGATCTCACTGACGTAGCCGAAGGTATGCGCGCCCTCCTGCTTGAGGATGTAATCACGGATTGGCGTCACTTCGATGACGACACCGGGGTACTGGCTCTTTTGCTCCTCGATGATGGAGACGATGTCCGGCGTGACATCCGTCTTGATGCGGATGGGGTTGAAGCCGCTGTGGCCGGCAATCTTCGTCTTGATCTCATCTGTCGGCACCTTCAAAAGATCCGACAGGCGGTCGATGACATCATCCGAGATTGGCGCGGTCAGCGGCAGGAGCGAGACCGAGAAGCCCGGGCGATTCGTGACGAGCAGCTCGCCGTTGCGGTCGTAGAACGTGCCGCGCGGTGCCATCGACGGCACGATGCGGATGCGGTTGCCGTCCGCGAGGCCGGCGTAGTACTCCCCCTGATAGATCTGCAGGTAGGCAGCCCGCCCGATGAGAACGGCAATGACCAGGACCGATATGATCATCAAAGTCCGTAATCTGCTGTTGATTTCATCATTATCCAAAATCGAATCTCTCCCATAACGAAAGGCACCCCGCAAGGTGCCTTAATCATTGCCAAAACGTCTGCTGCCCCAGAGAGGCTGCTGTCATGCTTTCTTCCCGTACCGCTTGTCAAGCTCGTAGGCCAGACGGTGTACCGGATAAGCGAATACCAGCTGATAGATGAGCATCGGCAGGAGCGTGTACTGCATGTGGCCCATCAGATTAAAGCGATACCCTAATAATAGCATAAGTAACGCCAAAATAAAATAGTTCGCCGTCGTCACGACCAAAGAGGCAACGACCGGCAGGAAAAACTGCTCCTTGAATACCTGGTCGGAGAACTTGCCGACGCAGAAGCCGAGCACGAGGCGCGTGAACGCGTTCATGCCCAGGAAGGTCCCGCTCGCGAGGTCCTGCAGGAGTCCGACGGCAAAGCCGGAGAGCGCACCGACGCGCGCTCCCTTGAGGAAAGCCGTCGAGGTGACGAAGAGCAGCAAGAGGTCTGCCGTCACGCCATGATAGGCGATGAGCGGCAGCAGGGAGGTCTGGAGCGCGTAGAGGATGATGACGGCGAGTGCCGTCACGCCTGCATTCTTCATTGTGCGCTCCCCTCTCCGCTGTCCGCGCTGCTATCCGAACTGCTCGAGCCGTCCGAGCTGGAAGAATCGGACGAATCTTCATCGCCATTTGCAGCGGCAGCCTGCTCAGCAGCCTGGGCCGCCGGGTCTGTCTCCGTGCCCGGCGTCTGCGGCGGCGTCTTAAGTGGCTCTGGCGGCGCCTCGCGGGAAGCCGTGATGACCATGACGTCCTCGAGCTTCTGGAAGTCGACAGCCGGCTCGAGCACGGCAATCTTCAGCAGGCCGCCCTCATCGTTGCGCATCTCTGCAACGGTACCGACATTGAGCCCCTTCGGGTACACCCCGCCGAAGCCAGAGGTCACGACGACATCGCCCTCCTCAACATCTGCCGTCTTCGGGATATTGACCATGCGCGGCATGGTCGGGTTGTCCATATCGCCCTCGACGATGCCAGCGACGCGGGAATCCGCGCGCTGGACGAGCGTGCCGACCGACGAGCGCGGGTCGAGCAGAAGCTGGACCTTTGCGGAAGTCGGGCCGGCCTCGATGACGTGCCCGACGAGTCCCTTGTCCGTCACGACGGCCATGTCGACGTCAACGCCGTCGCGCGTGCCGCGGTTGATCTTGATGACGCTCGACCAGGTGGCCGACTCGCGGCCGATGACCCTTGCGGCGACAAGGTCGAACTGCGTCGCCGTCTGCTTGTAGCCGAGCAGCGCGCGCAGGCGCTGGTTCTCCGCATCGTACTCGCTCGCGTGGAGGTTCTGGATGCGGAGCTGCTCGACTTCATTGCGCAGCATCTTGTTCTGCTCGTGCATCGTGGCGATCTCCCAGACGTTGCTCGTCACGTAATTGAGCTGGCTGCCGACCCACGAGATCGCGCGCTGGAACGGCGTGAGCACGATGGAGACGGCCTGCTCCGCCACAGGAGCCTGGAAACGGCCCCGCGCCGAGAAAAAGATGATGCAGAAGAGGCTGATGAGCACAAAGATCAGGATCAGGATCTTCTTGCCCGTTCCCTTCTTATTATTCCTTCTGTATTTTCCACTCATCACTGTCTCAGCTTCTTCGAGGTCATGACAACACGCTTGAGGAGTTCGATGTTCTCAAGCGATTTGCCCGTGCCTTCACCGACACAGGACAGAGGATCTTCGGCTACGAGCACCGGCATGCCCGTCTCGTGTGCGAGCAGCTGGTCGAGGTTCTTGAGCAGTGCGCCGCCGCCCGTCATCATGATGCCATGGTCCATGACATCGGCTGCGAGCTCTGGCGGCGTCTTCTCGAGCGTTGCCTTGACGGCATCGACGATCTTGTAGATCGGCTCGCCGAGTGCCTCGCGGATCTCCTTCGCCTGGATCGTGATGGTCTTCGGCAGGCCGCTGACGAGATCACGGCCGCGGATGTCCATCGAGGTATCCGTCTCCGGCGTCACGATGGCCGTGCCGATGTTGATCTTGATCTCCTCAGCCGTGCGTTCGCCGATCATGAGGTTGTACATGCGCTTGATGTACTGGACGATGGCCGAGTCCATCTCGTCGCCGCCGATGCGGATGGAGCGGCTCGTGACGATGCCGCCGAGCGAGATGACAGCGATCTCCGTCGTGCCGCCGCCGATATCGACGACCATGTTGCCCGTCGCCTCTTCGACTGGCAGGCCGGCACCGATGGCAGCAGCCATCGGCTCCTCGATGAGGTATGCCTCACGCGCACCTGCCTGCTGGGCGGCATCGATGACGGCGCGCTTCTCGACTTCCGTTACACCAGAAGGAACGCCCACGACAACACGCGGGCGCACGAACGACTTCGTGTTCATCGCCTTGCGGATGAAATACTTGAGCATGGCCTGCGTCACATCAAAATCAGCAATGACACCGTCCTTCATCGGGCGGATGGCGACGATGTTGCCCGGCGTGCGGCCGATCATCTGCTTTGCCTCATCGCCGACGGCCAGGACGTCTCCCGTATCACTCTTTATGGCGACAACAGAAGGCTCACGCAGGACAATCCCCCTGCCTTTCACATGGACGAGCGTATTGGCCGTGCCAAGGTCAATACCCATATCGTGAGATAAACCACCAAAAAGACTCCACATTTTACTGATAAACTCCCTTCAGAATTTCCTTATCGAAACAATACATACCATTGTAACACATCTCATAATGGATTGTAATGGTAAAATAGGGGAACGTCAAGAATTATTCAAGAAATCATGCCTTTTTCCTTCAAACTCAGGAAGCGATTGTCTCCGAGGATGATGTGGTCAAGGACGGGGATGTCGAGGATGCGCCCCGCCTTGACGAGCCGATCTGTGATGGCGAGGTCCTCGCGGCTCGGATTCGGGTCCCCGCTCGGGTGATTGTGCACGAGGATCATCGAGGCCGCCGCATAGCGGATGGCCATCGCGAAGACCTCGCGCGGATGCACGACGGAGGCCGACAGGCTGCCGATGGAGACATCCCGCAGCCCGAGGATGTGGTTCTTCGTGTTGAGCAGCAGCACGGCGAAGTGCTCCTTCTGCTCGTAGCGCAGATGCGGCATGACGTAGTGCGCCGCATCCTCCGGACCGTGGACGATCTGGACCTTCTCGGCTGCTTTCTTTGCGAGGCGGCGGCCGAGCTCGACGGCCGCGAGGATGCTCGCCGCCTTCGACGGGCCGATGCCGTGGATGCCCGCGAGGTCCGCCACCGACGTGTGCACGATGGAAGCGATGCCACGCTCCTTGAACTTGCCGAGCACGGATTCTGCGAGGTGCAGGACCGATTGCTCGCGCGTCCCCGTATGCAGCAGCACGGCGAGGAGTTCTGCATTGCTCAGGGCATCCGCCCCATACGCGATGAGCTTCTCACGCGGCCGCTCATCCCTTGGTAGATCTCGAACCATGATTGTCATAAAGATTCACGCCTGCCTTTCCGGCAAGCCGGCAGACCGCGTAGAGAGGCAGGCCGACGACGTTGGAGAACGAGCCTGCAATCGACTCGATGAACCTCGCCGCCCGTCCCTGGATGGCATACGCCCCCGCCTTGTCGAGCGGCTCTCCCGTCTCGACGTAGGCGGCAATCGCTTCGTCTGTCATCGGAGCAAAGAAGACGCGCGTCGTCTCGACATCCGTGAAGACCTCGTCTCCACGGACCCAGGCAATGCCCGTCGCGACCTCATGCTCCCTGCCCGCCAATGCCTTGAGCATCGCCTTTGCCTCTTTCGCATCATGCGGCTTGCCATACACCCTGCCGTCGAGGAAGACGATGGTGTCGGCACCGAGCACGGGATGCCCGGGATTTTCCTTCGCCACAGCCTTTGCCTTGCGGACGGCGTTTTCCACTACGATCTCAGCAGGTGCCAGATTGCCGCCAGTCACTTCCTCCACCGAAGCGACCTTCACCTCAAAGCTGGCGTCGATCTGCTGCAGGAGTTCCCTGCGACGCGGCGACGCAGATGCCAGAATAAACATGATATCCTTCCTTTCTCATCTTCTTGCACAATCCCTCAGTAGCGGCGATAGAGGACGATGGCCAGGATGATACCGAGCATGCTCATGAGATTGGGCATGAAGGCAAGGCCGACCGTCAACTTGATCACGTAGAGGTTGATCGTCACGGGTGCCATATCGAAGACCGGGGATGACGTCACGAGGAATGGCATGACGCCCGCCAGCGACGGCACATTCTTCAATACCTCACCGAGTATGCCGCCGAGTATCGCACCGATGATCACGAACAGGATACACATGCCATATCCACGTCCACCAAACTTAGACAAGAGAACCCCTCCAAATCATAAAAATGTCTACTACCTTATCTATTCTTTCCCCATGCGCGAAATCCTGCCAGGAGGCAGCGCTGCCACATAAAAAACCGGCCCACGAAGGGCCGGTCTAGTACAGAGAGCAATGCGCTGTATCAGAGCAGATAGCGCAGGTAGACGTAGACGGTCGAGATGGCGATCGTCATGATCATGATTGGGAAGCTGATCTTGAAGTAGTTCATGAACGAGATCTTGACGCCGCGGTCTGCCGCCATGCCGGCGACGATGAGGTTCGCCGATGCGCCGACGAGCGTGCCGTTGCCGCCGAGGCAGGCCCCGAGCGAGAGGCTCCACCAGACCGGCTCGAGGTTGTCGACGCCCATCGCACCCATGTTCTGGATCAGCGGAATCATCGTCGCGACGAACGGGATGTTGTCGAGGACCGAGGAGACGAGCGCCGAGAGCCAGAGCACGAGCAGCGACGTCTTCGTCACATCGCCCTCCGTGAGCGCCACGGCCCCCGTCGCGAGGTCGCGGATAACGCCCGTCTCACTGAGGCCGCCAACAGCGACGAAGAGGCCGATGAAGAAGAAGATGGTCGCCCACTCGACCTTGCGCATCGAGAAGTCCACATCGTGCTGGCTGCCGCCCGCGAGCAGCAGCAGCAGGAAAGCACCGAACAGAGCGACGACGGACGACTCGATATGCGTGAACGAATGCGTGAAGAAGCCGAGGATCGTCAGTCCGAGCACGAAGAGCGAGCGCGCGAGCAGCTTACGGTCCTTCAAGGACTTCTTCTCGTCCATCTGCATGATCTCCGCCTGCAGCTCCGGCTTCGTGACCATCTGCTTGCGATAGAGGACGTCCATGACGAAGAGCACTGCCGCCATGCAGAGGATGACGACCGGCGTGAGGTTCTCGATGAAGGCGACGAAGGTCAGTTCCTTGACCGCGCTGCCGATCATGATGTTCGGCGGGTCGCCGATTAGCGTCGCCGTGCCGCCGACATTCGAGGCGAGGATCTGCGTGAGCAGGAACGGCACGACCGGGATGTGCAGCTTATTGGTGATGGCGAACGTGACGGGGACCATCAGGAGGACCGTCGTCACGTTGTCGAGGAAGGCCGAGAACAGGGCCGTGATGAAGCCGAGGTAGATGAGCAGGCGGCGCGGCTGCGCCTTCGCTACTTTCGCCGTCTTGATGGCGACGTAGTCGAAGAGTCCCGTCTTGGCCGTGATGCTCACGAGGATCATCATGCCGATGAGCAGGCCGAGCGTGTTGAAGTCGATGTGGTGCAGGGCCGTGTCCACCGGCATGATGCCCACGATGATCATGAGGATGGCGCCCATCATGGCGACGATCGTGCGGTGTACCTTCTCTGAGACAATCAGCACGTACATGAGCACAAAGATAATGGCAGCTAGCATTTCCATAAAAACGTATTCCTCCTTCGATAAATGACATTCTTCCCTTTTCTTCTGTTCCTGTGTTCCTCATGTGCCTGCAAAAAAATAAACGGAGCCCGTATTTGAACAGACTCCGCCTAAAATTCCCCTATGCAATTCACATATGCTCAGTATAACACAGCTATCATCCCGATAGCAAGACAGAATTCGCGCTGAGGTGGAATAAAACAATAAAAAAGCTCCGGTTTGACCGGAGCTCAACTCGCAAATGGTGCGTCTGGCAAGATTCGAACCCGCGACCCACGGCTTAGAAGGCCGTTGCTCTATCCAACTGAGCTACAGACGCATATGGATGGTCGGGATGACAGGATTCGAACCTGCGACATCCTGCTCCCAAAGCAGGCGCGCTACCAAACTGCGCTACATCCCGTTATTACGTACTTTACTATTATAATGACTTCTCTACGCCTTGTCAATGCATCCAGGAAAATTTTGCTCATGTCCCGCCACGATTCCCTGCCACAGGGAAAGATAAGTTGACAAGTTTACATCTGGATGATAACGTTAATCATGTTGAAAATCTATTTTACTGCAATCATACGAGATATTGTCTACAGGAGGGTTCTCTATGATCAAAGAAGCTATTGAGAAAATCGTCAGCAAACAGGACCTCACCTACGATGAGGCCTACACTGTCATGAACGAGATCATGAACGGCGAGACGACGCAGGTGCAGAATGCCGCCTACCTCGCCGCGCTCTCGACGAAGAGCACGAAGGCCGAGACCATCGATGAGATCTCGGGCTCGGCCATGGCCATGCGCGATCATGCACTCAAGGTCGAGCATGCGATGGACGTGCTCGACATCGTCGGCACGGGCGGCGACCACGCGCACAGCATCAACATCTCAACGACGGCGGCCATGATCATCGCCGCGGCCGGCGTCAAAGTCGCCAAGCACGGTAACCGCGCCGCCTCCTCGAAGTGCGGCGCAGCCGACTGCCTCGAGGCACTCGGCGTCAACCTCGACCAGCCACCCGCCAAGGTCGTCGAAGAGCTCGAGAAGATCGGCATCTGCTTCATGTTCGCCCAGAAGTACCACGCTTCGATGAAGTACGTCGGCGCCATCCGCAAGGAGCTCGGCATCCGCACGGTCTTCAACATCCTCGGACCGCTGACAAATCCGGCCCATCCGACGCGCATGATCCTCGGCGTCTACGACGAATACCTGCTCGAGCCGCTTGCTAACGTCCTCTTGACACTCGGCGTCAAGAACGGCATGGTCATCTACGGCCAGGACTGCCTCGACGAGCTCTCGATGAGCGCCCCGACGAGCGTCTGCGAGTTCAAGGACGGCTGGTTCCGCCGCTACACAGTGAAGCCAGAGGACTTCGGCTTCACGCGCTGCACGAAGGATGATATCCGCGGCGGCGACCCGGCAGAGAATGCCGCTGTCACGCTCGCCATCCTCAAGGGCGAACAGGGACCGAAGACCGACATCGTCCTTTTAAATGCCGGCGCTGCCATCTACGTGGGCGGCAAGGCCAAGGACATCGCCGAGGGCATCGAGATTGCCCGCGAGATGATCGCCTCGGGCGCCGCCCTCAAGAAGCTCGAGGAGTTCAAGCAGCTCTCGAATGCCTGAGTCGATAAGCTAAAAATAAAACGAGGAATCCAGACTGGATCCCTCGTTTTTTTGTGTCCGTATCGATCACTCGTTGCGGAGCTTCTGCACCTTGTCGAGCAGGTACTCGTTGAGGACCTTGATGTAGGTGCCCTTCATGCCGAGCGATTTCGACGAGATGACACCGGCCGACTCGAATTTGCGCAGTGCGTTGACGATGACCGAGCGCGTGATCTTGACCTGATCGGCAATCTTCGAGGCGACGAGCAGCCCCTCCGTGCTATCGAGTGCCGAGAGGATGGCAAATGCCGCCTTGCGCTCCGAGAAGGACAGCGTGTTGATGGCAATCTGGACCGTCGCCTTCTTGCGCGCCTCGATCTCGATCTTCTCAGCGTGATCGCGCAGCATCTCCATGCCGACGACCGTCGCGCCGTACTCGCAGAGCAGCAGGTCATCGTCATCAAACTCCTCGTCGTACTTCGCGACGATCAGCGTGCCGATGCGCTCACCCACGCCGTAAATCGGCACAATCGTCGTGTTCTTGCCGTTGAAGAGGCACTTCGTATTCTCTTCATAGGCGCACATGCCCGTCTTCGAGCGCAGGTTGGCGCACGTCTCATCCATGCGCATGAGCCAGCTGACGTAGTGCTTCGGGAACTCGCCCTGGTCGATGACCTTGTCGATCATGAGATCGCATTCAAAGTCGTCGACAAAGGCATAGCCGTAAATCTTGCCCTTCTTGTTTGTGATATAGACGTTTGCATTCAGGACATTGCTGAGCACACGAGAAATGCCATCGTATTCTACATTTTCAGAACGCTGAAGCAGACGATTGATCTTGCGTGTTTTTTCCAATAAAGATGCCATGATATAATACGCTCCTTTGCTCTCGTAACGAATGAATTCCGAAAGTTTCATCTTTGAACCACTTTTAGTTTATCACACTTTTCTAAATAGTCAAAGACGATTTGTCGATTTTTTTATTTTTTTCGCGAATTCACTCAAATACTGCGCAAAAGAGAAGCAGAATACAGGCACGGCCCGTACTCTGCTTATGTCTTAGATGCATCAGAGGATGAACTGCGAGAGGTCGCGGTTGACCACAATGTCGGCCAGGCGCTCATTGACGTAGGCCGCATCGATGACGACGTCCTTATCCGTGAGCTCCGGTGCGCGGAAGCTGATGTCTTCGAGGACCTTCTCGAGCAGGGTGTGCAGGCGGCGAGCACCGATGTCCTCGGCCTGCTCATTGACCTCACAGGCGAGCTCTGCGATGCGGCTGATGGCATCGGGCTTGAAGGAAAGCGTGATGCCTTCCGTCGCGAGCAGGGCTTCGTACTGCTTGATCAGGGCATTCTGCGGCTCGGTCAGGATGCGCTCGAAATCCTCCTTGCGCAGCGACTTGAGCTCGACGCGGATCGGGAAGCGGCCCTGGAGCTCCGGGATGAGGTCGGACGGCTTCGCCATGTGGAAGGCGCCGGCTGCGATGAAGAGGATGTGGTCCGTGCGGACCGGGCCGTACTTCGTCGAGACCTGCGAGCCCTCGACGATCGGCAGGATGTCGCGCTGTACGCCTTCACGCGAGACGTCGGCGCCCGAACTGTTCCCCTTGACGGCGACCTTGTCGATCTCATCGAGGAAGACGATGCCGCTGTACTCCGTGACCTTGACGGCCTCTTCGGCGACGGCTTCCATGTCGATAAGCTTGCCGGCTTCTTCCTGCGTGAAGATCTTGCGGGCCTGTGCGACCGTGACCTTGCGCTTCTTGTGGCGCTTCGGCATGATGTTGCCGATCATGTCCTGCAGGTTGTCGCCCATGCCCTCGAGGCTCGAGCCCGAGAACATGCCGACCATCGGGCGGCGCGTCTCCTCGACGTCGATCTCGATGAGCTCGTCCTCGAGCTCGCCCTTCTCGAGGCGCTTGCGGACCCATTCGCGGCCAGCCTGGTATTTCTTCGGCTCCTCAGCCGGCTTGTCCTTCTCCTCGTCGTCACCGCCGAAGAGGCGTCCGAGCGGGTTCTGCGATTTCTTCGGCTCCGGCACAAAGACATCGAGGATGCGCTCCTCGGCCTGCTCCTTCGCCTTGTCCTGCACCTCTTCGAGGCGCTCCTGACGGATCATGCGCACGGCGGCTTCCGTCAGGTCGCGGATGATGGACTCGACATCGCGGCCAACATAGCCGACTTCCGTGAACTTCGTCGCCTCGACTTTGATGAACGGCGCGCGCACGAGCTTCGCGAGACGGCGTGCGATCTCCGTCTTGCCGACGCCCGTCGAGCCAATCATCATGATGTTCTTCGGGATGACTTCTTCCTTCATGGCCCCGGTGAGCTGGCGGCTGCGCCAGCGGTTGCGCAGGGCGATGGCCACCGAGCGCTTCGCTTCATCCTGGCCGACGATGTAGCGGTCGAGTTCTTCTACGATCTCGCGCGGCGTCTGTTCGTTGACGCCGATACTTTCGATACGGTTCTCCATCAGTCAAGTTCCTCCACTCTGATATTGTGATTCGTGTAGACGCAGATATCGGCAGCGATTGACAGGGCCTCTTTGGCGATTTCCTTCGCTTCCATGTCCGTGTGCTTGACGAGGGCGCGTGCCGCCGAGAGGGCGAAGAAGCCGCCCGAGCCGATGGCGGCGACATCGCCGTCCGGCTCGATGACCTCGCCGTTGCCGGAGAGCATCAAGAGCGTGTCCTTGTCGGCGACGAGCAGCAGTGCCTCGAGCTTGCCCATCATCTTGTCCGTACGCCACTCCTTGGCGAGCTCGACAGCCGCGCGCTGCAGGTTGCCGTTGTAGGTCTCGAGCTTGGCCTCGAACTTCTCGAACAGCGTGAACGCATCGGCGACGGAGCCGGCAAAGCCAGCCAGCACTCTGCCATGGTAGATGCGGCGCACCTTGCGCGCCGTCGACTTCATGATCGTGTTCTGGCCAAACGTCACCTGGCCGTCACCGGCGATGGCCGTCTTGCCGTTCTTGCGCACGGCGCAGATGGTCGTCGCATGGAACTGTAATTCTGTACTCATAGTTTTCCCTCGCTTCCAGCCTTCAGCAGCCGAAAATCTGCGGTTTGAAGGCCTCTATCGCTGCCAGTGCCTTCTCGGCCAGCAGCTGTTTCTTCTGTTTCTTGTCGCGGATGCGGCGCCCATTGGCGTCGCGCGTCTCGACGGGCGGCAGAATGCCGAAGTTGACGTTCATCGGCTGGAAATGCTTGGCTTCGCTCGTCGTGATGTAGTGGCAGAGCGCACCGTGGCAGCTCTCCTCAGGGAAGACGAGCGGCGCTTCGCCGCGCGCGATGCGCGCCGCGTTGACGCCGGCGACGAGGCCCGACGAGGCTGACTCAATGTAGCCCTCGACTCCCGTCATCTGTCCGGCGAAGAGCAGCCGGTCCTCGCCGCGCAGCTGCAACGTCGGACGCATGTGGCGCGGCGAGTTCAGGAAGGTGTTGCGGTGCATGACGCCATAGCGCAGGAACTCCGCATGCTCGAGGCCCGGTATCATGCCGAAGACGCGGCGCTGCTCCGGCCACTTGAGATGCGTCTGGAAGCCGACGATATTGTAAAGCGTCGCGCTCGCATTGTCCTGGCGCAGCTGCACGACGGCGTAGGGGCGCACGCCCGTCACGGGATGCTCGAGACCGACTGGCTTCAGCGGACCGTAGAGCAGTGTGTCGATGCCGCGGCTCGCCATGACCTCGACCGGCATGCAGCCCTCGAAGAACTTCTCTTTCTCGAAGTCCTTCGTCGGCGCTTTCTCAGCCGTCACGAGCGCGTTCCAGAACGCCTCGTACTCCTCCTTCGTCATCGGGCAGTTGATGTAGGCGGCCTCGCCCTTGCCGTAGCGCGAAGCACGGTACGCCTTCGTCATGTCGACTGACTCGAGACTGACGATCGGCGCCGCCGCATCGTAGAAGTAGAGCGAGTCATTGCCCGTGCGCGCGGCAATATCCTCAGCGAGGCTGCCGGCCGTCAGCGGGCCGCTCGCCACGATCGTGACGGCATCCTCCTCCATCGGGATCTTCGGGACTTCTTCATGGACGACCGTGATGTTCGGATGCTCCGTGACCTTCGCAGTCACGTAGTCACTGAAGCCATGGCGGTCGACGGCCAGCGCGCCGCCGGCAGGGACGCGCGTCGCGTCCGCCGCCTCCATGATGATGGAGCCGAGGCGGCGCATCTCTTCCTTGAGCACGCCGACGGCGTTCTCGAGGCCGGCACCGCGCAGCGAGTTGCTGCAGACGAGCTCAGCAAAGCCAGCCGTCTTGTGGGCTGGCGTCGATTTTGCGGGGCGCATCTCGTAGAGCGTGACCTCTGCGCCCTGCTTGGCAGCCTGCCAGGCGGCTTCACTGCCAGCCAGGCCAGCGCCGACTATGATGACTTTCTTCATGGATTCTCCTGACTTTCCTGATTCTCTTTTGCGGCAGACTCAGCTGCCTCTTCGGCTGCCTTCTCCGCCTCGCGCTTCTTCTTGGCTTCGGCGCGCTCGCGCATCTTCTCGAGTTCCTTGTTGATTGGGTGGTTGATGCGCGTCTCGCAGGCATCATTGCTGCAGTAGAGCATGCCACGGCCGTTCTTGAAGTGGTGCTTGAGCAGGAAGGAGCCGCACTTCTCGCACTTCTCCTGCTGCGGCGTATCCCAGGTCGTGTAGTCGCAATTTGGGTAGTTCTCGCAGCCGTAAAAGGTGCGGCCGCGGCGCGTGCGGCGCTCGACGATCTTGCCGCCGCACTTCGGGCACTTGACGCCCGTGTCCTTCAGCAGCGGCTTTGTGTTGCGGCACTCTGGGAAGCCCGGGCAGGCCAGGAACTTGCCGTAGCGGCCCTGTTTGATGACCATGAGGCGGCCGCAGTGCTCGCAGCGGACGTCGGAGACCTCGACGGGCAGCTCAACGTGGCCGATGGCCTCGTCTGCCTTCTCGAGCGTCTGCTCGAACGGTCCGTAGAACTCCCGCAGCAGCTGGTTCTTGTGGACCTTGCCCTCGGCGATCTCATCGAGCTCATTCTCGAGGTTGGCCGTGAACTTGACGTCGACGATGTCCTTGAAGTACTCCTTGAGCATGTCGACGACGACAAAGCCGAGCTCCGTCGGCTGGAAGTGCTTGTCGATGCGCTGGACGTAGCCGCGCGCCTGGATTGTCTCGATGATCGGCGCGTACGTGCTCGGACGGCCGATTTCCTTCTCCTCGAGCGTCTTGACAAGTGAAGCGTCGTTGTAGCGCGGCGGCGGCTCCGTGAAGTGCTGCTGCGGCAGCGTCTTGGCGATGTTCAGTTCATCGCCCTCTGCGAGCTCTGGCAGCAGGACGTCCTTCTCCTTCTTCGTCGTATCTGCACCGGCGTAGACCTTCGTGAAGCCGGCAAACTTGAGGCGGGAGCCGTTGGCGCGCAGGCCATAGCGGCTGCCAGCCTTGATGGCGATCGCCATCGTGTCGTAGATGGCCGGCGTCATCTGGCTCGCGGCGAAGCGCTGCCAGATCAGCGTGTAGAGTTTGAGCTGGTCCTTATTGAGGTACTTCTCGAGGCTCTCCGGCGTGTGGACGAGGCTCGTCGGGCGGATGGCCTCATGCGCGTCCTGTGCCTTCTTGCCCGTCACGTAGACATTGGGCTTTGCTGGCACATACGCCTCGCCGAATGTTTCGAGCAGGAAGGACTTCGCCTCGTCCTGCGCGAGCTCCGAGATGCGCGTGGAATCGGTTCGCATGTAGGTGATGAGACCGGTCGAACCGTGACGTCCGAGCTCGATGCCCTCATAGAGCTGCTGGGCGAGCATCATCGTCTTGCGCGAGGTGAAGCCGAGCTTGCGCGCGGCATCCTGCTGCAGGGAGCTCGTCGTAAAAGGCGCCGCAGGGCGGCGCTTGCGCTCACTGCTGCGCACCGACTCGACGATGAGCTGCTGCTTTGCGATCTCCTCTGTGACGGCCATCGCCTCGCTCTCATTGTGCAGCGCGATCTTCTTGCCGTCCTCATCCGTGACGGCGAGGCGCTTGCCATCGATCTGCACGAGGTCGGCCTGGAACATCGCCGACTTCGCCTTGCGCAGCTTGAGTCCGACGGTCCAGTACTCATCCGACTGAAAGGCCTGGATCTCCTTCTCGCGGTCGCAGATCAGGCGCACCGTCACCGACTGGACGCGGCCAGCCGACAGTCCTTTGCGCACCTTGCGCCAGAGGAGCGGCGACAGCTTGTAGCCGACGATGCGGTCGAGCATGCGGCGCGCCTGCTGCGCGTCTACCTGATCGAGGTTGATCGCGCGCGGATGCTTGACCGCCTCCTGGATGGCCGGCTTCGTAATTTCGTTGAAGACGATGCGGCAGTCCGACGACGGGTCGAGCCCCAGGATGAATGCCAGATGCCAGGCAATGGCCTCTCCCTCGCGATCGGGATCGCTTGCGAGATAGATCTTGTCGGCATTTTTCGCGTCCTTCTTGAGCGCCTTGATGAGCTCGCCCTTGCCGCGTATGTTGATGTATTTCGGTGCGAAGTCGTTCTCGATGTCGATGCCGAACTGACTCTTCGGCAAGTCGCGCAGATGCCCCATGGAGGCGCGCACCATGTACTTTCTTCCCAGATATTTCTCGATGGTCTTGGCCTTGGCCGGAGACTCGACAACGACGAGCGTTCTCTTTGTCTTCGTCTTGGTTCTTGTCTTTGCTTTTGTTGCCGTACTTGCTTTTGTTGCAGCCAAACCGTCACTCCCTCTCGGCACGCCTGTAGGCGTGCAGTTCATTTTCTATGATCAGTCCCTTGAGCTCCATCTGCAGGAGCGTGAAGGACAGACTCGGCATCTCCCCATCCGGGAGACTCATGAGGATCTCATCCGCGCTCAGCGGGTGGTCAAATGACAGGACCTGATAGATCCTGCGCTCGTCCGGCGTCATGCTCTTCTGCTTCTTCGCCGCAACTTTCTGGACGAGCCCCATGTCCTCGAGGATGTCGCAGGGCTTCGTCACGAGACTTGCCCCCTGCTGGATCAGGTGATGGCAGCCCTCGCTCATCTTGGAGAAGACACTGCCCGGCAACGCATAGACCTCACGGCCCTCGCCAAGGGCGAGCTCCGCCGTGATCAACGAGCCGCTGCGCGCGGCCGCCTCGACGACGAGCGTGCCCTCGGACAGCCCACTGATGATGCGGTTGCGCGCAGGGAAGAAAGCGGGCAGAGGCTGAACGCCCGGGCCGTACTCCGATATGACGGCACCGCCGCTCTCTGCGATCTCCATGAGCAGGCGGCGGTTCTCCGCAGGATATGCCACATCGATGCCGCAGCCGAGCACCGCGACCGTGCGCCCCGTCTTGAGGGCGCCGCGATGCGACCTCGTATCGATGCCGCGCGCCGCACCGCTGACGACCGTCAGGCCGGCAGCCGCCAGCTGCTCGCCGAACTCCAGGGCCAGTGCCTCCCCGTAGGGGCTCAGGCGCCTCGACCCGACGATCGCGACGCGGCGCGCCTCGGGCTCGAGCGTCCCGCGGAAGTAGAGCACGGGCGGCGCAGAGAAGATTTCCTTCAATAAATACGGATAGGAGGCATCGCGGATCGTGCAGAGATGCACGCCGCGCTGCTGGCAGCTCTCGGCCAGCGATTCCGGCAAGTCGGGATGCGTCCTGCGGAACGACTGCAGGGCCTCGACGAGCCCCTGCGGCATCCGGACCAGCCGGCTCATCTCGAGCGCTGGCATCTGCCAGAGCGATACGGCATCGCGGCCCGTCTCTAAGAGCAGGCCGAGCCTGCGGCTGCCAAGTCCCGGGCACTGCGCGAGCGCCGCCAGATAGAAATCCTGCCTTGCATCCATTGCATCGCCTTCTTCCTGGTCTATACGTTATATCATCTTACCCAAAAACGAGATAATATGCAACCTCTCAGCGTAAAGTTTCAGAAAAATACACACGCAGTCCTGACAAGAAAGGCCATCTGACAAGCAGACGGCCCATTATCACTCCGTGAACAATTCATCCCAATAGGCAAAGGCAAACATCAGGATGATCAGGAACAATAGGAAGAGATCCCCCATGATTCCACCCCTTCCGGTAAAAAAGTAAAAAAAGGGAGAGAGACGCTTGCCCCTCTCCGAAAAGATTACATGACGCGACGGGCACCGATATAGCAGGAACCCCAATAGGAACTGTACAGGGATGCAACCGATACACCCTGGCTCGACGATGCGTTGATGAAATCACCATCGCCAAGGTAGATGCCGACGTGCGATGCACCCGGCTCATACGTCGAGAAGAAGACGAGGTCGCCCGGCATGAGCTCGCTCGTGGAAACCGAGTAGCCGACCTCATACTGTGCATCAGCCGTGCGCGGCAGATAGACACCGGCATTGGCGAACACATAGCGGACGTAACCGGAGCAGTCGAAGCCGTTCGGCGTCGTACCGCCGAAGACGTACGGGACACCAAGGTAGTTCATGGAATCCGATACGACGCGGCGTGCGATGGAGTTCGTCGTGGAGCTGACTGCCGGCATGGATTTGCCGAGCAGAGCGGCGTACGTGGACGGACCGACAAGTCCATCTGCGTTGATGCCCTGCGTCATCTGGAAGCTCTTGACAGCCTCGACCGTTGCGGGCCCGTAGGCACCGTCTGCCGTGACGTCGTAGCCCAGATTGGCCAGCTGGCCCTGGATTTCTGCTACATCGCTGCCCTGATCTCCGACGCGAAAAGCGGAAGCCCCCGCCACCGAAAACCAGCACATAAGGATCATGGATACTGCGAAAATGATACGCATTGCTTTACTCAAAAAGCCACTCCTCTCTCTCTTCGCTTACGAGGTTAGCTGCCGGGTTAGGGTAGAGAAGACCACCCTCGCCTATTTCACCATGAAGGCCGCTTGGCCTGACACCGTGAGCCAGACGTTCACCCCAAAAAACTTGGTTCCCCCGCTCCTGGGCTGGACTCAGCTTATTCTTTTAGACCCATTTCTAATTTATAATCATACGACAGGAGTCGTCGTACTTCGTGAAAATAAAATACGTGATAAAAGTGCGCCTTCTGTTTTGAACCATTTCCCGGCTCGTTCGCTCTCATTTCTTTCAGGTTCTTTTCAGATTAGTCCCAGACATGAAAACAGGCTGCCAGAAGGGGCAGCCTCATTGCTTGCATCGTGTTATAAGTCGTCAATAAGCCGAGTTCTGTTCCGCTCACGCGGTGACAATCATTTATCTAGGCACGGCAGTTGCCTGCCGGCTCAAGCGACTCAACCCGGAAGGTTCCGCGGGCCGCATCATCCCTTCCCTATTTGGTCTTGCTCCATGTGGGGTTTACCGAAGCCAGCCAGTCACCTGACTGCTGGTGCGCTCTTACCGCACCTTTCCACCCTTACCTGATTGCTCAGGCGGTCTAAATCTCTATGGCACTTTCCCTGAGGTCACCCTCGCTGGACGTTATCCAGCACACTGCCCTGTGGAGCCCGGACTTTCCTCATCAGCCTCGAGGGCTGCCGCGATTGTCCTGACAACTTATATCAACAAAGCGAATTATAGCACTTTAGCACGAATCTGTCAAATCAGCTCCTAATCTGCTGGGAAAACGACGTCTCTTGCCGCGATGGCGGGACATTTGGCCTTTTCTTTCGAGCACATTTTCAGTATAATGAGTGTATACGATTTCAAATCTTCAGAAAAGACATTACGTCGTCCATCCACATTCCAGACAGAAAGAAGGAACTATCCATGAGCACACCACATATTGCTGCCGAAAAGGGCGAGATTGCTGAGCGCATCCTGCTGCCGGGCGACCCGCTGCGCGCCAAGTTCATTGCCGAAAACTTCCTCGACAATCCGAAGCAGTACACGTCTGTCCGCAATATCCTCGGCTTCACGGGCACCTACAAGGGCGTTCCCGTATCGGTCCAGGGCACGGGCATGGGCATCCCGTCCATCTCGATCTACGTGCATGAGCTCATCCATGAATTCGGCTGCAAGAAGCTCTTCCGCGTCGGCACCTGTGGTGCCATGCACCCGGATGTCCACCTGCGCGATGTGCTGATTGCCCAGGCGGCCAGCACGGACTCCTCCATCATCCGCAATATCTTCGGCGGTTCCATCAACTACTGCCCGATTGCTGACTACGACCTGCTCTCGAAGGCAGTTGCCAACACGAAGAAGCTCAACCTCAAGGCGACGGTCGGCAACATCATCTCGGTCGACCGCTTCTATGACGACGACATCGACAACGACAAACTTCGCAAGTACGGCATCCTCGCCGTCGAGATGGAAGCGGCTGCGCTCTACACACTCGCAGCCGAGGCACACGTCCAGGCACTCGCACTCTTCACGGTCAGCGATCACCTGCTGACAGGAGAGGCCTGCACGACGGAGGAACGCCAGACGTCCTTCAACGATATGATCAAGATTGCACTCGAGACGGCCATCGAAGACTGACGACCGACAAAATGGCAATAAAAAACACGGACCAGATTGGTCCGTGTTTTTTATTGCCCATATGCTCGTGATCTTGTACTAAAGAAGCTCAGGCCTCTGCAAGGAAGGCCATGTAGCCCTTCTTCGTCTCGTAGATGTCAACCTTGCTCGTCGCTTCCCACGGGGCGTGCATCGAGAGGACACCAACACCGCTGTCGATGACCTGCATGCCGTAGAGGCTCATGATGTAGGCAATCGTGCCGCCGCCGCCGAGGTCGACGCGGCCGAGCTCAGCCAGCTGGAAGTGGACATCGTGCTTCTCGAGCATGCGGCGAATCTCGCCGAGGTATTCGGCGTTGGCGTCGTTGGAGCCCGACTTGCCGCGAGCACCCGTGAACTTGTTGAATACCATGCCGCGGCCGAGGTAGGCAACGTTCTTCTTGTCGTAGGCGCTGGCGTAGAGCGCATCGTAGGCACTCGAGACGTCGGACGAGAGCATCTTGGAGTTGGCGAGGCAGCGGCGCAGGCCGAGCTCGCTGTACTGGCCACAGGCGTTCATGAGCTCTGCGAGGATGTTCTCGAAGAAGTGTGACTGCATGCCCGTGGCACCGACGCTGCCGATCTCTTCCTTGTCGACGAGCAGGCAGCACGAGGTGCGCTTGCGCGCTCCATCACTCTCGAGCATGGCCACGAGGCTCGTGTAGGCGCAGACGCGGTCGTCCTGCCCGTAGGCTAGGATCATGCTGCGGTCAAAGCCGAGGTCGCGCGCGCGGCCGGCCGGCACGAGGACGAGCTCAGCCGAGAGGAAGTCCTCCTCCTCGATGCCGTACTGCTCCTCGATGAGCTTCAGGACGCCAGCCTTGACCGATTCCTTCTCGCCGTCCTTGAGCGGGTAGTTGCCGACGAGGATGTCGAGGTCTTCGCCCTCGATGACCTTGGCGGCGTTCTTCTTCATCTGCTCCTGCGAGAGGTGGATCAGCAGGTCCGTCACGCAGAAGACAGGGTCGCCTTCCGCCTCGCCGATGCAGATTTCGACGACCGTGCCGTCCTTCTTGACGACGACGCCGTGCAGTGCGAGCGGCAGCGTGACCCACTGGTACTTCTTGATACCGCCGTAGTAATGCGTGTCGAGGTAGGCGAGGCCGCCGTCCTCGTAGAGCGGGTTCTGCTTGACATCGAGTCGGCACGTGTCGATGTGCGCGCCGAGGATGGCCAGGCCCTTTTCCAGCGGCTCCTCGCCGATCTGGAACAGCACGATGCTCTTCTTCATGTTGACGGCATAGACCTTGTCGCCGGCCTTGAGCTTCTCGCCGGAACGCAGGACATCCTGCAGGTCCCGGTAGCCGGCAGCCTCTGCCTGGCGTACGGCCTCTCGGACGCTCTCGCGCTCCGTCTTGCACGTGGAGAGGAAATCGCGGTAGCCAGCGGCCAGTTTCTCGAGCGCCTCTTTATCTGCCTCAGTGTACGAGGACCAGACGGACGCCTTCTCTTCTTTTGCCATATTCAATCCTTCCCTTCAAAGTATTCTTCTAAGATCTCGACGAAATCCTCGCGTGTCACAGCCTTGTTGAAGCGGTCGCGCAGGATGGCGCCGTGCACGATGCCGCGCGTGTACCAGGTCGCGTGCTTGCGCATCTCGCGCGGGCCGACGTAGTCGCCCTTGTACTTGAGCAGCAGGTCTAGGTGGCGCAGGATGACCGCAGCGCGCTCCTTCATCGTCGGCCCCGGCAGCCGCTCGCCCGTCTCGAGATAATGGGTGAACTGGCGGAAGATCCAGGGATTGCCCTGTGCGGCACGGCCGATCATGACGCCGTCGCAGCCCGTGACCGCGCGGATCTTGTCGAGGTCGTCAAACGTGCGCACGTCACCGTTGGCGATGACAGGGATCTTGACCGCGCGCTTCACTTCGCCGATGATCTCCCAGTCCGCACGGCCCGTGTAGAACTGCTCGCGCGTGCGGCCGTGCACGGCGATGGCATCCACGCCGGCTTCCTCCGCCAGCTTCGCCATCTCAACGACATTGACCGACGCCGCATCCCAGCCCTTGCGCATCTTGACCGTCACGGGCATCTTGACCGCCTTGCGGATGGCCGAGAGAATGGCGAACGCGCGCTCTGGGTCACGCATCAGGGCCGAGCCCTCCCCATTCTTGACGATCTTCGGCGCGGGGCAGCCCATGTTGAAGTCGAGGATGTCCGCCGTGCCGAGTGCTTCGACAAAGGCGGCCGCTTCTGCCGCCATCTCCGGTGTATTGGCGAAGATCTGCATGGCCAGCGGCCTCTCCTCTTTCTCCGACTGCAGCATAGCCAGCGTGCGCTCGTTGCGGAAGTGGATGCCCTGTGACGACACCATCTCGGCAAAGCAGAGCGGGCAGCCCATGTCGTGCGCGATGATGCGGTAGGCCGTGTCCGTCACGCCGGCCATCGGCGCGAGGAACACCGGCGTCTTGAACGAAAACTCACCGATCTTCATGCGGACGTCCTTTCTGGTTGCGCTCGTAGAGGACGCGCAGGCCCGTGAGCGTCAGGAAGTGGTCGATCTTGTCGATCGTGGCGGATTCCTTCGCGATCATGCGCGCGAGGCCGCCCGTCGCGATGACCTTGACTTCCTCCTCCACACCGTTCTCGCGCATTTCCCGCTTGATGCGGCGCGCGATCTCATCGATCTGGCCGACGTAGCCGAAGATAATGCCCGCCTGCATGCCCTGGATCGTATTGCGGCAGATGATGTTCTTCGGCGGCACGAGCTCGATGCGCGGCAGCTGGGCTGCACGCTGAAAAAGTGCCTCCGAGCTCGTGCCGATGCCCGGCGCGATGACCCCGCCGAGGAAGTCGCCGTTCTTCGCGACGACATCGAACGTCGTCGCCGTGCCGATGTCGATGACGATCAGCGGGCCGCCGTACTGCTCGTAGGCGCCGACGACATTGACGATGCGGTCCGCGCCGATCGAGCACGGGTTCTCGTAGTTGAGGCGGATGCCCGTCTTGATGCCCGGCCCGACGATCAGCGGGCGCAGGTGGAAGTAGCGCTCGCACATCTTGATGAACGGCACGACGAGCGGCGGCACGACGGACGAGATGATGATGGCATGGATGTCCGCCATCTCGATGCCCTGGTAGTGGAACAGGCTGTTGATGAGCATGCCGTACTCATCGCCCGTCTTCTGGCGGTCCGTCGAGATGCGCCAGTGCTTGCAGAGCTCCTTGCCCTCATAGGCGCCCATGGCAATGTTCGTGTTGCCGATATCTAGAACTAGTAACAAAGATAATCCTCCTGTTGTACTTGCCTTGTCTCAGTCCTGCTGCGGGCGGATGGAGACATCGCCCGCGAGGACGCGGCGGCGGCCTGCCGCCGTGTCGACGAGCAGCGCGCCATCTTCATCGATGTCGACGGCCTTGCCGACGAATGCGCCCTGACCGCCGCCGCGCGCATCGATGATACGGACTGTCTGCCCGAGCGTGATGCTGTAGCGGCGCCACTCCGAGAAGACCTCCGCGAAGCCCTCGCGCAGGATGGCATCGTAGAGCGCATCCATGTGCTCCAGCACCGCACGGAAAAAGGCAGCGCGCGGAATCTTCTCGCCCTTGATCTCCGAGAAGGAGGCCGCTTTATCGCGCAGCTCTTCCGGGAATTCCTCCGCTTTGATGTTGACATTGATGCCCGTGCCGATGATGACGTAGTGGATGCGCTCCATCTCGGCACTCATCTCGGTCAGGATGCCCACGAGCTTCTTGCCGCCCGCGAGCACGTCATTCGGCCACTTGATGCCGACCTTCATGCCAAAGTCCTCAGCCGCCTTCGCGACCGCGACGGCGGACAGCAGCGTGCACTTCGGTGCATCCTGCGGCAGGAAGTCCGGGCGCAGGATGACGGAGAACCAGATGCCCTTGCCGGCCGGCGAGAAGAAGGAGCGCTCGAGGCGTCCGCGCCCCTTGCCCTGCTCCTCGGCGACGACGACAAGGCCATCGGGAGCGCCCTGCTGCGCCAGCCGCTTTGCCTCGAGATTCGTCGAATCGATGGTCGGGTAGAAGCGGATTTCCGTGCCGATGCGCTTCGTATGGAGGCCATTCTTGATTTCCTCCGGGCGCAGCGTGTCCGGCGCACTCTGCAGGGAATACCCGCTGCGCGAGTGACTGACGATGTCGTAGCCATCGCGCCGCAGCTCCTGGATGTGTTTCCAGACCGCCGTGCGCGAGACGCCCAAGCGCTTCGCCATCTCCTCACCAGAAAGATACGAATCACCTGCTTCTCTGAGCAGAGCTAAGATTTTTGAGCGCAAAAACGCCACCTCCTCATTGTAACACCATTCCATTATACACCGTAGCGGGGCATAAAAAAAGCAGGGATTCTCGTCTGAGAATCCCCGCCCTCATGCCTTACTGGCTCACTTATCGTAATGCGTGACGTTGAATTTCGGTTCGGCTTCCTTCTCGTGTTCCTCTTCCGTTTCCTTCTCCGTCTCCTTAGCCGCTTCCTCAGGCTTCTCTTCCTGCTCGACGGGCAGCGGCGTCACGGCCGGCGTGCCCGAATTCGGCTTGTCGTCCTCGTCCGTATCGTCGGGGTCCGTGATGTGGCCCGTCGTCAGGAGCTCTTCGAGTTCCTTCGCCGTCAGCGTCTCGCGTTCCATGAGCGCCTGTGCGATGAGCTCGAGCTTGTCGCGGTTCTCCGTGATGATCTTGCGGCAGGCCTCGTAGGCCTCTTCCATGTACTTGCGGACTTCCTTATCGATCTCGCTGGCCACTTCTTCCGAGTAGTTGCGCTGATGATTGAAGTCGCGTCCGAGGAAGACCTGATGGTTCTGGCTCTCGCCGTAAGCGACAGGACCGAGCACATCGCTCATGCCGTACTGCATGATCATGCTGCGCACGATGCGCGATGCCTGCTGTATGTCCTGCGAAGCGCCCGTGGAAATCTCCTTGAGCACGACTTCCTCGGCGACGCGGCCGCCCATCGCGACCTTGAGGCGGTCGAGTAACTCGGAGCGTGTCGCGTAGTTGCGGTCTTCCTTCGGCAGCATCAGCGTATAGCCGCCGGCGCGGCCACGCGGGATGATCGTGACCTTGTGGACAGGGTCTGCATGCTTGAGCATCATACCGACGAGCGTATGGCCGCCTTCATGATAGGCCGTCAGGCGCTTCTCCTCGTCGCTCATGACGTGCGACTTGCGCTCCGGCCCTGCGATGACGCGCTCGATGGCTTCTTCCATCTCCGTCATGCAGACCTTGTGCTTGTTGCGGCGCGCCGCGAGCAGGGCAGCCTCGTTGACGAGGTTCGAGAGGTCCGCACCCGTGAAGCCCGGCGTGCGGCGTGCGATGATGTCGAGGTCGACGTCGTCGGCCATCGGCTTGCCCTTCGTGTGGACCTTGAGGATGGCCAGGCGGCCGCGCACATCCGGCTTGTCGACGACAATCTGGCGGTCGAAGCGGCCCGGGCGCAGGAGCGCCGGGTCGAGGATATCGGGGCGGTTCGTCGCCGCAATGATGATGATGCCCTCGTTGGCCGCAAAGCCGTCCATCTCGACGAGCAGCTGGTTGAGCGTCTGTTCGCGCTCATCGTGGCCGCCGCCAACGCCGGCACCGCGCTGGCGTCCGACGGCATCGATCTCGTCGATGAAGACGATGCACGGTGCGTTCTTCTTCGCCTGCTCGAAGAGGTCGCGGACACGCGAGGCGCCGACACCGACGAACATCTCGACGAAGTCCGAACCAGAAATTGAGAAGAACGGCACGCCGGCCTCACCGGCAACGGCGCGCGCGAGCAGCGTCTTACCAGTGCCCGGGGGGCCGAAGAGCAGGACGCCCTTCGGGATGCGGGCACCGAGCTCGTTGAATTTCTTCGGATGCTTGAGGAACTCGACGACTTCCTCGAGCTCCTGCTTCGCCTCATCCGCACCGGCGACATCGCGGAACGTGACCTTGATCTTGTCGGCACCGCTCATGCGCGCGCGGCTCTTGCCAAACGACATGACGCGTCCGCCGCCGCCCTGCGTCTGCTGCATGATGAAGAACCAGACACCGATGAGGAGCAGGATGGGGATGACAGACGAGAACATCTGCGACCACCAAGGCGGCTCCGGCGGGTTCTCCGCCGCGATGTCGATGCCCTTCGACGAGAGCTTCTGGTAGAGATCCGGGTCGTTGTTCGGGGCGTCCGGCGTGATGGTCGTGAATTCCGTACCATCCGAGAGCGTGCCGTGGATCGTGTTCTGGATCAGAACAACCTTCGCTACCTCGCCCTTATCCACCTGCTGCAGGAACTGGGTGTACTCCACTTCCTGACGGTTCGTGTTCTTCGTCGAGAAGTAATCGATGATGGAGATTGCCACCAGGATGATGAGCAGATAGAACCCTACATTGCGTAGAAACTTATTCAATCCATTGTCCTCCTTTGTCTCAGAGCTTTTGCTCCAGGAGCAGCTGGCCCTTATTCATAGATCTCAGGCTTGAGCACACCGATGTACGGCAAGTTGCGGTACTTCTCCGCATAATCGAGGCCATAGCCAACAAGGAATTCGTCGGGGACCGTGTAGCCGCAGTAGTCGATGTTCACGTCGACCGTGCGGCGCGACGGCTTCGAGAGCAGCGCGCAGAGCTTGACACTCTTCGGCTTGCGCTCACGGAAGTATTTCATGAGGTAGTTCATCGTCGTGCCCGAGTCGATGATATCTTCGATGATGATCAGGTGTTTTCCTGCTACGTCGTAGTCGAGGTCCTTGAGGATCTTGACCGTGCCGCTCGTCTCCGTGCCATTGCCGTAGCTCGAGGCGATCATGAAGTCGAAGTGGACCGGCAGGTTGATGCTGCGCACGAGGTCCGTATAGAAAACGACAGCACCCTTGAGGATGCCGACGCAGTAGATCGTCTCCTCTGCATCCTTGTAGTCTTCCGTGATCTCTTTGCCGAGCTCTGCAATGCGCTTCTTGAGCTCTTCCTCCGAGAAAACGACCTTCTCGATATCCTCATTCATGTCTCTAGTCATTTTTTGTTCCCCTTTTCTTTTATCTGGAAATACAGGATTCTCTTCGTTTGATCTGTGACCGGATAATGGCTCGTGCGCCTCCTGCCGACAATCCACAAGATTTCGTGGCCTGCGGCCAGTAGCAACAAGCCGTGCCGCCGTTCGCGCGGGACCTTGTCGTCAATCAGGACCTCCTTGAGCTTCTTGCGCCCGGTGGGCAGCCCGATGAAGTCGCCCGGCTGCCTGTGGCGGAGCACGAGCGGCGCTCCCTTGAGGACGCCCGCGTCTAGGTAGAACCCGCGGGAGCCGTCACCTGCGGGCAGCGCCTCGAGGAGCTCTGCCTCGAGGACGGCTTCGCCATAGTCGGTGCGCCCCGGGACGATGACCGGGACGACTGACGCCTGGCCCTTCTCCTGCTCGTGCCGCTCTCTTCCGGGGAGCGCTGGCCGCAGGATGAGCCTGTCGTAGGTGAAGTGCGCCTCGATGCCGCCCGGCAGTTTTGCGGTCTTGCCCGTCGCCTGCCCGGAGAGGGCCAGCAGGCGCAGCTCTTCCACATGGGAAAAGCTGAGGTCCCTGCCCATCCCCGCTATGCCTGTGTACAAGCGGCGCAGCGCCCGGCGCTGCAACGCGGGATGGCGGCGCTGAAAGGTGGTCAGCACGATGCTGCATCGGCCATCTTCCTCGCGCGTCAGATACGGCCAACTCTCCTCGAGCTGCTGCTCAAGGTAATCGCAGTCGACGCGCGCGAGCTCTGCGAGCTGGCAGAGCGCATGCGCGACTTCTGGATTGCACGACTGCCGCAAATACGGCAGGACCTTGAGGCGCAGCAGGTTGCGCGTGCAGTTGGGGATGTCGTTCGTCGCATCATGGCGTGGCGTAAGGCCGCGCTCCCGGCAGTAGTCGAGGATGTCCTCGCGCCGCGCAAACAGAAGCGGGCGAATCTTTTTCCCCTCGCGCGGCTTCATGGCCGCGAGGCCATCAAGGCCCGTGCCGCGCAGGATGCGCATGAGCACAGTCTCCGCCTGGTCATCGGCATGGTGCGCCGTCGCGAGCACATCGGCCCCGCAGCGCTCCAGCGTCTGCCAGAGAAATACGTAGCGCAGCTCGCGCGCCGCAAGTTCTACAGACTTGCCCTGCGCCTTCGCGAAAGCAGGCACATCGCCGTGCCCGATAAAGCACGGCACTTCGCGCTCGCGGCAGAATGCATCGACGAAGCGGGCATCCTCTGCGGATGACGCTCCTCGGATGCCATGCTCGTAATGCGCCACCGTCAAGACGAGGCGAAAGCGCCTGCGCAGCTGCAGCAGCATATCAAGCAGGGCCAGAGAGTCCGGCCCACCAGAACAGGCCACGAGCACGTGCATGCCGGGATGCAGCAGATCCTGCGCCCTTGCGTAGCGCACGGCCTCTTCCAACATACGTCCCATAATCTACACCGTCTCCAGCAGAATCAACAGAAAGAACAAAAGCACCCTGTCAAGAGTGCTTGTATCATTCCGATTGCAGATGATCAATCCGAGCGGCGGGAGCCACGGCCTCCGCGCTTCGAATCCGTCTTGCGGCGCAGGTCCGTCAGACGCTCATCGCTGTCTTTGAGGAACTTCGAGAGCTTGTCCTCAAACGATGCTGTGGTATTGTTGTAGCGGCCGCCGCGGCGGAAATCCCGCGGTCCGCGGCTCTGGCGCTGCGGTCGGAAGGAAGAATTTCCCGTCTGAGCCTGAGCTTCCGGCTTTTTCTCCTGAAGCTGCTTGATGGAAAGGGCAATCTTGCCGCGATCATCGATGCTCAATACCTTAACCTTCACCTTGTCTTTTTCGGAGAGGAAATCGTGGACATCCTTGACATAGACATCCGCTACCTCGGAGATATGGATGAGACCGGTCTTGCCTTCCGGCAATTCTACGAAAGCACCGAAATTCGTGATGCCCGTGACAACACCCTCAACTACATTGCCAACTTCAATGGACAAATTAATTCTTCCTCCTTAAGTCGTGATGGAAAATACACGCTTTATTATAACCTTGCGCACTCAGCAGTGTCAAGGAAAGTGTCGCGAAAGAACGCGATTTCCATCCACCTCAGCGCGAGCCAACGGACTTACCGGAACTGTACGGCAACTCTCCACGGCGCGTCATGCCGAGCTCTTCGCGCGCGATCTTCTCGATGTAATCCAAGCGGTTGAGGTCATCTTTCTCTTTGACGAGGCGCTCGTGCTCTGCCTTGGCCGTCGCGAGGCGCTCCTCTGCGGCAGCCTGATCGGCACTGACCTGGTTCAAGTAGATCTGCTGCTTGACGAGGATCACGGCGAAATAGCCGATGATGATGACCAAGAGGATCGTGAACCAGTTGAGGAGCCCCTTCCTCTGCTTTATCCTACGCTTCATGAAATCAACTCCTACGTGACAGCAATGTTTTCAGGTCTTCGGCAATGGCTGCGGCGGCATCCGGCCGCGCGCAGCCGCGAGCAGCGCGGCTCATCTCGCTGAGCGCATCGCCGCAAAGGAGTGTCTCGACGGACTGCGCGAGGTCTTCGCGCGGGTGGAGCCAGACGGCGGCCCCGTGCTGCGTCGCATAGATGGCGTTCTCCGTCTCGGGGCCCGGGATCGGGTCGTGCAAGAGCATTGGAAGGCCGAGCACGAAGGCCTCGCTCATCGTGAGCGCCCCCGGCTTTGTGATCAGGAGGTCTGCCGCCCGCATGAGGAAGTGCACCTGATCCGTATAGCCCCAGACCAGCACCTGATGGTGCGAGGCATAGGCCATGTCCTGCACGCGCTCCATCAGGCGCTGGTTGCGCCCGGCCACGACGAGGATGGTCAGGCGCTTCTCAATCTTCTCGAGGTCGCGAAGATTCGACTCGATGCCGCCGAGTCCGAGGCCGCCGCCCATCAAGAGGACGGCCGGCTGCCCCTCGGGTATAGCCATGGCGTGGCGCACCGCTGCCTTGTCCGTCATCTCCTTCAGCGTGCCCGCCACGGGGATGCCGGACACGCGGAGTGTGCTGACAGCAAAGCCGTGGCCGATCATGCCCATGCGCATCTCCTCGGTCGCCATGTAGTAGCGGTCGACGGCCGGATAGAGCCAGATCTGGTGCAGCGAGTAGTCCGTCATGACCGTCGCAAGCCGGTAGTGTTCCTCATGGCGGCGGCGCAGGAGCGACGCGGCGCCCTCAGGGAATGGATGCGTGCAGAGCACGAGGTCCGGTTCATAGCGGCGCACGAGTTTCTTCATGACGGGCATCATGACCCAGGCAAAGGCGTTCTGGACGAGCGTGCCGCCTGAGGAACCGCCCGAGATCTTGTAGAAGACATCGTAGAGGTTCGGTACGAAGGCCAGCATCATCAGGTAGAAGTCCTTCATGAAGCAGTGGATGCGCGAGATGCGGCGCGCCATAAAGTCGACCGTCGTGATCTCCGCGTCCGGCAGCAGTCGGCGAAGTTCGGTCTCGACAGCCTCTGCCGCCTTGATGTGCCCCGAACCGATTGACGCTGTGAGAATCAATATCTTGTTCATCAGGCAGTCAGGCCTCCATCAATACCGTAGACAGCTCCCGTCACAAATGAAGCGCGCGCGGAGGCGAGGAAGACGATGAGCGCCGCCGCTTCCTCTGCCGTGCCGATGCGTCTGAGCGGATAGACAGAGGCCATCTCCTGCAGGCTCTGCTCGCGCTTCTCCCCCGTGCCGAGCTGTGCCTCTGTCAGCGGTGTCAGGATATCGCCGGGCGCGATGGCATTGACGCGCACGCCGAAGGCAGCTGTCTCGAGGGCCAGGGCACGCGTAAAGAGCACGACGGCCCCCTTGCTCGCACAGTACGCCGCGCAGAAGTAGTTGCCGTGGACGCCCGCATCGGAGGCCACGTTGACGACTGAGCCACGCGAAGCCTTGAGGGCGGGCAGGGCAGCCTGCGTCAGGTGGAAGACACCTTTGACATTGCAGTCGAGCAGATCGTCGAGCTCCTCTTCCCGGAGGTCCTCGAGCGCTCCCTCGCGGTAGATGCCGGCCGAATTGACCAGCACGTCAAGTCCGCCGAAGCGCCCTACCGTCTCCCGGACCACGCGGCTGCAGTCGGCTTTGCTTCGCACATCGCCCGCCATAAAGCAGACATCCGCGCCGTGCGCCTCATGCTGCAGGAGCCGGACTGCCGCTTGGCCGCGCTCTGCCGAGCGCCCCATCAGGCAGACGCGGGCGCCTTCCTGCAGGAATTCCCGCGCCGCTTCCAGCCCGATGCCCGAAGTCCCGCCCGAAATCAGCACGGCCTTTGATGATAAACCGAGATCCAAGCATATCCCTCCAATACAACAAGAAGCCGGGCTCCCGAAGGAACCCAGCTTCTCATACTCAAGCCAGATTATGCGTTGACAGCATCTTTCAGGGCCTTGCCAGCCTTGAATGCCGGATTCTTCGAAGCCGGGATCTGGATCGTCTCGTTCGTGCGCGGGTTGCGGCCTGCGCGAGCGGAGCGCTCCTTGACTTCAAACGTACCGAAGCCAATCACCTGTACTTTATCGCCCTCAACCAATGCCTGCTGGATGCTCTCGAAGATAGCACCCACAGCCTTCTCTGCATCTTTCTTCGTCAGGCCTGCTTTTTCAGCAACGCTAGCTACCAATTCATTTTTATTCACGATCGTAGCCTCCTTAAATAATGGTTTTGCTTATGTTGGCAGATATTCGCGGCCAAACCTGAATATCCTGCCCGCTTATCAAAATTTAGCAGAAAAACCTTGAAAAATCAAGGGTTTTCGGAAAAATAACCGCAAACGAGAGCGCCTGTTCACCGTGCCGGCACGAAAAGGCTTGTCAGGTGATCGACATCTTTCTGGCGGTCGAGCTCGTAGAGCGGGATCTTGCGGATGGATTCATCCGGCAGTGCGAGGTTGTGGATGTAGGTGACTTCGTACTCATCGGGGTAGAGCTCCATGAGCATGAGCTTCGTATCCGAGGCGATGATGGGGTCGTAGACCTGCGTGATGATCAACGACTGTGCAGGGCGCTCCTTGAGCGTGCCGACGTCTTCTGCGTCGAGTATCGTCAGGCCCGCGATCGGATCAAGGCCGAGGCGCGTGTACATGACCTCGACGAAGCTCATGCCGGGCAGGATGTCGACTGTGACGCCTGACTCCTTCGCGAGTTCGCGCAGGAGCACGACCGTGCGCTCGGCGACGAGCGGGCTGCCGGGCACGGCGTAGACGAGGTCGCCCTGCTCTGCTGCGCGGTGCAGCAGGTCCTCAGCGATATGATGGTAAAGCGTCTCGAAGTCGGACGCTTCTTCGTAGAAGCCGTCGTACGAGGAAAACGTCAGGCCATGCTTCTCGATGTCGGCGACGGTCGGATGGATGCGCGTGCGCAGGACAAGGCGCTCAGCCTGCTGCATGACCTGCCACGACTCCAAGGTGATGAGCCCGAAGCGGCCCGGTCCGAGGCCGACGACGGTGATCTTTGGCTGTTTCATTCTTACTCTTTCCCCTTCCTTGCGGAACTGCTCTTTCCTGCTCCATTCTTGGTCTTCTGGAGCCGCTCTGCCTGTTCCTTCGCCCTTGCTGTCAACGCTTCCTCATCGCCAGATGCGATCATGAGCAGACGCGTGACGAAATTCGTGATGTTCTTCTTGTAGCGATCGCTCAGGGTGAAGCGCAGCCCGTTCTTGTCGGGCAGGCTCCGCATGCGCTTGCCGAAGAGATTGGCAAGCGCGAGCATGCCCTTGGCCGGCATGCGCTTCTTGGGCAGGAAGTAGATGTCGAGTGCGAGCGGCAGCTCCTTGATGGCGCGGATGCCGAGGTCGCGCGCGTAGTTCTTGATGCGCGCCACCTCCAAGAGGTGCATGACAGGCTCAGTCGGATCGCCGAAGCGGTCGATGAGCTCGTCAAGCAGGCTCCGGATCTCCTCGTTGCTGCGGATGGCCGCAATGCGCTGGTAAATCTCGATCTTGTGCATGGCGTCCGCGATGAAGCCGCCGTCGATGTAGGCCTCCGTCTGCAGGTCGATGACGGGCTCCGGCGGTGCTTCCTCGGGAGCCTTGCCATTTTGCAGGCGCTCCACGGCCTCTTCGAGGAGCTTGCAGTACATCTCGAAGCCGACGCTGGCGATGTGGCCGTGCTGCTGGGCGCCGAGCAGGTTACCCGCGCCGCGGATCTCGAGGTCGCGCATGGCGATCTTGAAGCCGGCGCCGAGCTCAGCGAATTCCTTCATGGCCTGCAGGCGCTTCTCCGCCGTCTCCGTCAGGATCTTGTCCGCCTGGTAGACGAAGTACGCGAAGGCCATGTGGTGCGAGCGGCCGACGCGCCCGCGCATCTGGTAGAGCTGCGACAGGCCGAAATGGTCGGCGTTGTAGACGATGATGGTATTGGCATTGGCGACATCGAGGCCGTTCTCGACGATGCTCGTCGCGAGCAGGATGTCGTAATCGCCCTCGTAGAAGTCCATCATGACGTGCTCGAGCATCTCCTCGGGCATCTGCCCGTGTGCCGTCTGGATCCTCGCCTCTGGCACGAGCGACTCGATGTGGTCGCGCATGCGGTCGATCGTGTCGACGCGGTTGTAGATGAAGTAGACCTGGCCGCCGCGCTTCATCTCGCGCCGGATGGCGTTCGCGATGATCGTATCGTTGTTCTCGACGACGTACGTCTGCACGGGGAAGCGCTCGGCCGGCGGCGTCTCGATGATGCTCATATCGCGCGCGCCGACGAGCGACATGTGCAGCGTGCGCGGTATCGGCGTCGCCGAGAGCGTCAGGACATCGATGCCCGCCGCGAGCTTGCGGATCTTGTCCTTCTGCTTGACGCCGAAGCGCTGCTCCTCGTCGACGATCAAGAGGCCAAGATCCTTCCACTTGACCTTATTCTGGTTGAGGATAGCGTGCGTGCCGATCAAGATGTCCACCTGGCCGAGGCGCACCTTCTCGATGGTCTCCTTCTGCTGTTTGGGTGTGCGGAAGCGGCAGATGACATCGATGACCGGCGCGAAGCCGTTGAAGCGCGTCGTGAACGTCTGGTAATGCTGCTGCGCGAGGACTGTCGTCGGCACGAGTACGGCCACCTGCTTGCCGTCCATCGCCGCCTTGTAGGCCGCGCGGATGGCGACCTCCGTCTTGCCGAAGCCGACGTCGCCGCAGAGCAGGCGGTCCATGGGCTTCTCCCTCTCCATGTCTGCCTTGATTTCCGCGATGGCGCGCAGCTGGTCTTCCGTCTCCTCATAGGGAAAGGCATCCTCGAACTCGCGCTGGCTCGCGTCGTCCGGCGGGAAGGCATGACCTTTGGCATCCTTGCGCTTCGCGTAGATCTCGATGAGCTTCTGTGCGATGTCCTCGACCGACTTCTTGGCGCGCGCCTTGGCCTTGACCCACTCCGTGCCACCCATGCGGTGCAGGCGCGGCACATCGCCCTCTGAGCCGATGTACTTCTGCAAGAGGCCGACCTGGTCCGTCGGCACGAAGAGCTTATCGTCGCCCGCGTACTGGATGTGAAGGTAGTCCTTGTGGATGCCGCCGACATCGAGCGTCTCGACGCCGAGGTACTTGCCGATACCATGGCTCTCGTGCACGACGTAGTCGCCCGGCTTGATGTCGCGGAAATGCGAGATCTTCTCGCCGTAGTCGCTGTGCTTGCGGACTGCCGTATGGCGCTTGTGGCGCCCGAAGATGTCCTTCTCCGTCACGACGACGAGGCGCGCCGAGGCCATCTCGAATCCTGTGAGCAGGGATCCCCTGCGGATGTTGATGGCATCGTCCCGAAAGGGCTCTGCCGCGTTCTCGACGAGTGACGGGATGCGACGGTGCGCGAAGAACTCGCGCAGGCTGTTCGCCTTCTCCTTGTCGCTGAGCAGCACGAGCACGCGCTGCTTCTGCGCGAGCCAGCGGTTCGCCTCATTCTCCAAGAGGTCCATCTGGCGGCGGAATGGCGTCATCGTCGTCGCCGTCACGCCGATGTTCTCGACGGCATCGGCGCCCGGCACCTGCTGCAAGAGCAGCGCCATGTAGACGATGCGGTTGCCATGCGCCGCCTGCAGCAGCTCCTCCCAACTGAAAATCTTGCCCTTGATGTCCGGGTTCTCCTTGACCATCGTGCGGATCGTGTCGCGGATGCGCGTCGGCTCGTCAAAGAGGACCGTGCCCTTCCCCTCGAGGTACGAGAGAAAGAGTTCCGGCTTGCCTGAGGCGTCGGTCTGTGCCAGCGGCATGATGGTCGCCGCACCGACGTTCTTGGTCGAGCGCTTCGTGTCGAGGTCGAACTCGCGCAGGGAGTCGATCTCATCGTCGAAGTACTCGACACGCACCGGCACGGCCGCATTGATGGCAAAGATATCGACGATGCCGCCACGCACGCTGAACTGGCCAACGCGCTCGACCTCCTCGGCATGCTCGTAGCCGAGGTCGACGAGGCGCTCCAAGAGCTCCTCGCGCGGCAGCACCTCTCCCATGCGCAGCGTGAGCGAGAGCCGCTTGAACTCATTGCGGCCCATGCCCTTCTGCACCGCCGCTTCCGTGCGCGCAAGCACGATGATGTGCTCGCCGCGCACGAGACGGCCGAGCACCTCCATGCGCCTGGCCGCGCGCTCCTGGCTCTTGGCCGCCGCCTTGACATCAAACGTGTCGACCTCGGGAAGCTCGACGATGGGGACTTCCGGCAAGAGCAGCGAGAGATCTTCCTTCCAGTCCGCCAGCGATTCTGCCGAATGGCAGAGAATAGCCATCATCTGCGGCAGAGCCGCGTAGCACGCGGCGACGGCCGCATGCTTCTGCGAGCCCCCAAGCCCGTAGATCAGGGATTCGCGCGGCTCCCCCTGTGTGTGATCCCGCAGGCGCTGCAGTGCTCCATCCTGCAGCATCGCGGCAAATAATGCATTCATTCCATATACCTCTATACCTCTTGATACCTCTCGTATCTCACGTCAAAAAGACCCGGCAAAGCGGGTCTTCTCTATCGTCATGCTGTTTTACTGAGCAAGCGCTGCCTTGATGAAGTCGCGGAACAGCGGATGCGGGTTGTTCGGGCGCGACTTGAGCTCCGGATGAGCCTGCGTCGCGACGAACCACGGATGGTCCTTGACCTCGATCATCTCGACGAGGCTGTCGTCCGGCAGCGTGCCGGCGATGATCATGCCCTTCTCCTGCAGCGCTCCGCGGAATTCGTTGTTGAACTCGAAGCGATGGCGATGGCGCTCGTGGATGAGGTTCGTGCCGTACGCTTCCTTCGCATGCGTGCCGTTAGCAAGCGTGCACGGATACGAGCCGAGGCGCATCGTGCCGCCCTTCTTCTCGATGCCCTGCTGCGATTCCATCAGCGAGATGACTGGATGCGTCGTCTCCGGATCGAACTCCGTCGAATGTGCATCAGCCATGCCGCAGATGTGGCGGGCAAACTCGATGACCGCGCACTGCATGCCAAGGCAGAGGCCGAGGAACGGGATCTTGTGCTCGCGCGCGTACTGGATGGCCTTGATCTTGCCCTCGACGCCGCGGTTGCCGAAGCCGCCCGGCACGAGGATGCCCTTGCAGCCCACGAAGACCTCATCGAGATCCATGTCCGGGTTCTCCTCGATTTCCTCGGCGTTGACCCAGTTGATCTTGACCTGTGCATCGTTGGCGATGCCGCCGTGGTGCAGGGCCTCCGTCACGGAGATGTAGGCATCCGGCAGTTCGACGTACTTGCCGACGACCGCGATCTTGATGCGCTTCTGCGGGTGATTGATCTTGTAGACCATCTTCTCCCAGTCGCTCATGTCAGCCGGGCCGTAGTCCATATTGAGCTTCTTGAGCGCAATCTTGTCGAGGCCCTCTTTCTGCATCATGAGCGGGACTTCGTAGATGGTCGAAGCCGTGCGGTTCTCGATGACAGCCTCCGGCTGCACATCGCAGAACATGGCGATCTTGTCCTTCATCTCCTTGGAGATGGTCTTCTCCGTGCGGCAGACGAGGATGTCCGGCTGGATGCCGATGGCGCGCAGTTCCTTGACGCTGTGCTGCGTCGGCTTCGTCTTGAGCTCGCCGGCAGCCGAGATGTACGGCAGCAGCGTGACGTGGATGTAGAGCGTGTCGTTCGGGCCGACTTCCTTCTTGACCTGGCGGATGGCCTCGAGGAACGGCTGGCTCTCGATATCGCCGACCGTACCGCCGATTTCCGTGATGACGACGTCAGCGCCGTCCGCCTTGGCGACATCGTAGACCTTCTGCTTGATCTCGTTCGTGATGTGCGGGATGACCTGTACCGTCGAGCCAAGGTACTCGCCCTTGCGCTCTTTGTTGAGGACCGACCAGTAGACCTTGCCCGTCGTGATGTTGGAGTTCTTCGTCAGGTTGATATCGATGAAGCGCTCGTAATGGCCGAGATCGAGGTCGGTCTCTGCGCCATCATCCGTGACAAAGACCTCACCGTGCTGGTAAGGGCTCATCGTACCCGGATCGATGTTGATGTACGGATCGAATTTCTGGATCGTGACCTTGATTCCCCGGCTCTTGAGGAGACGGCCGAGCGATGCGGCCGTGATGCCCTTGCCCAGGGAAGAAACAACGCCACCGGTAACGAAAATATACTTTGCCATGGAACTGCCTCCTGCTCATTCTTTGAAACACATGTTGACTATTCTACCCCGAATCGCACGGGAGTGTCAAGACATTGATTATTCCTGGATGCTCTCGAGCTTCTTCTTGCGGTTGCTGCTGGCCTTGGCCGCTGCCTTGCTCGAACCGGACGTCGAGCGGCTGGCATGCGAGCGCTTGACCTCAGGCGGGTTCCACTCCGTCAGGCCCCACTGGCCCTCGCCTTCGTAGTGGAAGCGGCTGTCCATGTTGATGAGCGTGTACACTTCCGAGATGGCAGCCGAGAGCGACTGGACCGGCTTGTGCGTTTTCTCGATGACATCGAGGACGAGGTCCTTGTAGTACATCTTCTCACCAGCCTGCGACAAGATGTAGTACGCTACATCAACTTCCGAGCTTTTCAGAAAATCCATTTCTATATCTCCCTTCGCATATTGCGTAATCAAATCAAACTCACATGTGTTCTGGTGCCGATACGCCGAGGATGCCGAGGCTGTGGCGGATAACATGCGCCGTGACCGTGACGAGTGCGAGGCGCGCCTCTGCGAGATCGTGGTCGACGCCCATGATGCGGCACTTGTTGTAGAAGCTGTGGAACAGCGCTGCAAGGTCGTAGCTGTAGCGCGCGATGCGCTGCGGTGCATAGTCGGCAGCGGCCTTTGCGACCTCTTCCGGATACTCCTCGATCTTCTTGATCAGGGCGACCTCGCTCTCGTCCGTCAGGAGCTCGAGGTGCGGCGCCTCGCCGAGCGCGAGCTTCGTCTCCTCCGCCTGGCGGAAGATGCTGCAGATGCGGGCGTGCGCGTACTGGATGTAGTAGACCGGATTGTCGTTCGACTTCTTCTTCGCGAGGTCGAGGTCAAAGTCGAGCTGGCTGTCGAGCGAGCGCATGAGGAAGAAGTAGCGTGCGGCATCCGTGCCGACCTCTTCCATGAGCTCGTTGAGCGTGACGCTCTGGCCCGTGCGCTTGCTCATCTTGACGAGCTCGCCGCCGCGGTAGAGGCTGACCATCTGCAAGAGCAGCACAGTGAGCTTCTCCGGATCATGGCCAAGCGCCTGCATGGCAGCCTTGACGCGGCAGACGTAGCCGTGGTGGTCGGCGCCCCAGATGTTGATGAGGCGGTCGAAGCCGCGCTCATACTTGTTGTGGTGGTAGGCGATGTCGGCTGCGAGATACGTCGGCACGCCGTTGTCGCGGATGACGACGCGGTCCTTGTCGTCGCCGTAGGCCGTCGACTTGAGCCAGAGCGCACCCTCCTTCTCGTAGATATCGCCCTTCTCCTTGAGGATCTCGACGACCTTGCGCACGGCGTCCGGATGGAGCGTGCGCTCACTGAACCAGTTGTCGAACGTCACGTGGAAGCGCTCGAGGTCTTCCTTAAGGATGGCCAGCTTCTCGTGGTAGGCAAGGTCCTTGAAGATGGCAAGGCGCTCTTCTTCACTGAGCGCGAGGTACTTGTCGCCATCGCGGTCGATGATGCGCTGCGCCGTGTCGATGATGTCCTGGCCGTGGTAGCCGTCCTCCGGGAACGTGACCTCCTTGCCGAGCAGCTCGAGGTAGCGCGCATTGACCGAGCGCGCGAGATTGTTCATCTGGTTGCCGGCATCGTTGATGTAGTACTCGCTCTCGACCGGATAGCCCGCTGCGCGCAGCAGGTTGACGAGTGCCGAGCCGGCTGCGGCGCCGCGGCCGTGGCCGACGTGCAGCAGGCCCGTCGGATTGGCGCTGACGTACTCGACCTGGATTTTCGGATGGTCAAGCTTCGGCAGGTTGCCGAAGGCCTCGCCTGCCTCCAGGATCTTCTGGAACGAATCGTAAAGCACATTGCCCTTGAGGTAGAAGTTCAGGAAGCCCGGACCTGCGATCTGCGTGTGGTCGAGCCAGTCGCCTTCGATGCGCTTGGCGAGTTCCTCAGCGATCTGGCGCGGATTCCGATGGAAGACGCGGGCTGACTGCATGGCGAAGTTCGTCGCAAAGTCGCCGAACTCTTTCTGCGGCGGCACCTCAAGGATGACCTGCGGGAGCTCGCCTTCCGGCAGTGCTCCTTCGCGGATGGCATCCTTGGCGGCCTGTTCAATGGCCTCTGTCAACATGTCTTTGATTTCCAAAAGTGTTCCTCCTATCCTAAGTGCATGTTTTTGCCGTCATGCACGCAAACAATCTGATTTTCCCCCGCCTCACGCGCCGCGGTCTTCCTCGACCTCGATGTGCAGGCGGTTCTGGCTCTGGAAGGCTCCATTGACCCAGAGCCCGTAGCGGACGTCGATGCGCCCCGCCACCTCGCCGTAGTCGACCGTCAGCGCTTCCGTGCGGACGGAGAGGTCGATGTTGCCGTACGGCGTGCGGTAGATGCTCGTATGCTCGCACCCCTTCTCGAAGCGCTGTTCCTGCTCCAGGATTCCCTTGCGCAAGAGCGTCATCATGCCGCCGTCAATCTTGAGGACGGTCGATACCTTCGACCCTTCCTGCACGGTCTCATCCTCGTAGATCACATAGTGCTTGCCGCGATGGAAGTAATGATGGCCCTTCGCTACGGTGCGGATGCTGTCTTTCTGCCCCTGCGCATCCTGCCAGGAGCCCCTTACCTTCACGATGACCGGTTTCTTCTCACTCATCCGCCTGCCCCTTTCTATACATTGTATATTATTATAGACCAAACCGTCGAGCCTTGCCAACTAAAATTTTATGCCAGGAAGCCGCCTGAGGCGTGACTTCCTGGCATCTGTCCCTCTATTATCCACCTATCATCCACGCATGAACATGAGCGCGCGGCTCTCACATGCGCGAGAGGATCTGGCGCGCCACGTAGACACCGCTGGCACCAGCCTGCGAGAGGCCGCGCGTGACGCCGGCGCCGTCCCCCGTCGCGAAGACGTTGCGCAGCTTCGTCTCGAGCTGGTTCGTCAGGACAACGCGGGCGCTGTAGAACTTGACCTCGACGCCGTAGAGCAGCGTATCGTCGTTCGTCATGCCGGGCGCCACGTAGTTGAGCGCCTGGATCATCTCGATGATGTTGTCGAGATGGCGCTTCGGCAGTACGAGCGAGAGGTCGCCCGGCGTCGCCGCGAGCGTCGGCTTCGTGAAGCTCTTGCTCAGGCGGTGCGTGTTCGTGCGGCGTCCCTTGATGAGGTCGCCGTAGCGCTGGACGATGATGCCGCCACCGAGCATGTTCGAGAACGAGGCGATGCGCTTGCCGTACTGATGCGGCGCCTTGAACGGTTCCGTGAAGTGATTGGAGACGAGCAGCGCAAAGTTCGTGTTGTGGCTCTGGAGCTTCGGGTCGCTGTAGGAGTGGCCGTTGACCGTCACGATGCCGTCCGTGTTCTCCATGACGACGTGGCCGTGCGGATTCATGCAGAACGTGCGCACGAAGTCGCCGTACTGCTTCGTGCGGTAGAGCAGCTTCGCCTCGTAGACCTGGCTCGTGATGTCGTTCCAGACCTCATCCGGCACCTCGACGCGCACGCCGACATCGACGCGGTTGTTCTCCTGCTCGATGCCGAGGCGATTGCACTCATTCGAGAACCACTCCGCACCCGCACGGCCCGGCGCGATGACGAGGAAGTCCGCCTCGACCTTCTCGCCGTTCGCGAGCTCGAGCTGGTTGTCGCCCTGGCCGTCCGACTCGATGTGGGCGACGGGGCACTCAAAGCGGAACTCCACCTTCTCCTTCAGGTACTCATACGTCTGCTCGAGCATGCGAAGGTTGTTCTCCGTGCCGAGATGGCGCACGCTGGCACTCAAGAGATGCAGGTCGTGCTGCAGGGCCAGGCGGCCGATATCCGAGTTCTTCGTCGAGAAGACCTGCGACGGCGCACCGTGCTTCATGTTGATCTTGTCGACGTAATCGATGAGCTCCATGACCTCCTCATCCGGCAGGTACTCATTGAGCCAGCCGCCGAACTTCGTCGTGAAGTTGTACTTGCCGTCCGAGAACGCACCGGCGCCGCCGAAGCCGCGCATGATGCTGCAGGGCTTGCAGCCGATACAGCTCTTGACCTTGCCCGCCGAGATTGGGCAGACGCGATGGTAGATGTCCTTGCCGCTCTCGAAGACGATGACGCGCAACCCCGGTTTCTTCTCGACCAGTTCATAAGCCGCCATGACGCCGGCCGGACCGCCGCCGACAATCGCTACATCGTATTTTTTCATGGAAAAGCCTCCTAATACATATCTCTGCACAGCAAAAGAGCGCAGCTGACTTCGTCCTGCTTGTGCGAATTCCCTGCGTTCCAAACCTTATGTATTATACGGGATATGCCATGCGATTGCAAGCGTTTTTTATCGATTTCCAGCAAAAAATGCACATAATGCCCGATTTCTATACCTTCTATATAAATAAGTATTGCGCGATAGAGCCTCTTTCCCATATAATTGAACTATTCGTGTACACTTATTTCGCTAGAGAAAGAAATGGGGGATTCATTTTGACTCATGATCTTGCCATCATCAATACCTTTGTGCTCTACATCGGCTTCATGATGGCCATCGGCGTGTATTACTACCGCCGCACACGCAATATGAGCGACTACTTCCTCGGCAACCGCAAGCTCGGCGCCTGGGTCACGTCGCTCTCCGCCGAAGCTTCGGATATGAGCGGCTGGATGCTCATGGGTGTGCCGGGCTACGCCTACCTCGCCGGCCTCAACGCCGGCTGGATTGCCGTCGGCATCGCCATCGGCACCTGGGCCAACTGGCACTTCGTTGCTGCGCGCCTGCGCAAGTACACGGAGCTCGCCAACAACTCGCTGACGCTGCCGGAATTCCTGCAGAACCGCTACCACGACAAGAGCGGCCTGCTGCGCATCGTGCCGGCCATCTTCATCCTGATCTTCTTCGTCATCTACACCTCGTCGGGTTTCGTCTCGGCCGGCCGCCTCTTCGAGACGGTCTTCGGCATTCCCTACCAGTACGCCATCTTCATCGGCGCTGGCTCCGTCGTCTTCTACACGCTCGTCGGCGGCTTCCTCGCCGTCTCGCGCACGGACTTCATCCAGGGCGTCATGATGTTCTTCGCCATCCTCGTCGTACCAATCTGCGGCGCGATGCAGTGCGGCGGCTTCGAGTCGACAGTCGCCGCCATCTCGCAGGTACAGAGCACGATGCTCGAGCCGCTGACGAAGCCGGACGGCTCCATGATGAACGCCATCGAGCTCATCTCGCTGCTCGCCTGGGGCATCGGCTACTTCGGCCAGCCGCACATCCTCGTGCGCTTCATGGCCATCCGCACGTCGAAGGAGGTCAAGCAGGCCACGCACATCGCGATGACCTGGGTCATCCTCTCGCTTGCCGCAGCCGTCGCTGTCGGCATGGTCGGCCGCGTCTACCTCACGACGCCGCTCGAGGGAACGGCCTCTGAGACGGTCTTCCTCGTCATGACGAACGAACTCTTCCCGCCGATTGCCACAGGCCTCATCCTCTCGGCTGTCCTCGCGGCCATCATGAGCACCGCCTCCTCGCAGCTTCTCGTCGCGGCCTCTGCATTTGCGCAGGACTTCTACCGCACGCTGCTGCGCAAGGACGCCGAGCAGAAGGAGCTCGTCTGGATCTCGCGCGCGAGCGTCCTCGTCATTGCGAGCCTCGCGATCTTCCTCGGGCTCAACCCGAACAACTTCATCCTCGACATGGTCTCCTACGCCTGGGCAGGCTTCGGCGCTGCCTTCGGTCCGGCTCTGCTCATGAGCCTCTTCTGGCGCCACACGACAAAGTACGGCGTGCTCGCCGGCATCATCGTTGGCGGCGTCACCGTCCTCGTCTGGAAGCAGTACGCCTTCCTCGGCCTCTACGAGATCGTGCCTGGCTTCGTGTTCTCCGCTCTCGCCATCTGGATTGTCAGCTGGCTCGATCGCGCGCCGGAAGCCTCGATCCTCGAGACGTTCGACAAGGTCGGCCAGAGCAAGATCTGATTCATCGTACAGATACAAAAATCCCCATCATCCACAAGGATGATGGGGATTTTGTATATCATTCAACCGATATCAGCAACAATCAGAGCAGATAGCGGAGCCAGACGTAGACACTCGAGACTGCGATCGTCATGATCATGACCGGGAACGCAATCTTCATGAAGCCCAGGAAGGATATCTGCTTGCCGCGCTGTGCCGCCATCGAAGCGACGACGACGTTCGCGCTCGCGCCAATCAGCGTGCCGTTGCCGCCGAGGCAGGCACCGAGGGCCAGTGACCACCACATCGGGTCGAGGTTCGAGAGGCCCATCTGGCCCATGTCCTGGATCAGCGGGATCAAGGTCGCGACGAACGGGATGTTGTCGATGAAGGCCGAAGCGAAGGCGCTCATCCAGAGGATCAGCATGGCCGTCGCATTGACGCTGCCGTTCGTGAGTTTGATGGCCTCAGCCGCGAGCACCTTGATGACGCCCGTCTCGACGAGTGCACCGACGAGGACGAAGAGGCCGGCGAAGAAGAAGATGGCCGTCCACTCGATCTTCGAGAGGACTTTCGTGATCATGCCCTCATTGCGCGTGTAGGTGATGAGCAGCAAGAGACCGGCACCCGAGAGAGCAGCCGTTGCCGTCTGCAGTCCGAGGTAGCCGTGCACGACGAAGAGGCCGATGGTCAGAGCGATGACGAACAGGCACTTCTTCAGCAAGGCCGGATTGGCAATCTGGCTCTTGGCATTGAGCCGCATGACCTTCTCCTGGAGATCCGGCTGCGTGTGGAGCTCCTTGCCGTAAATCGCGATGAGCACGAGCTCTACGAGGATGAAGATCAGGACTGCGATGCCAGAGAGATTGGCGAGGAAATCCATGAAGTTCAGGCCGACAGCACTGCCGATCATGATGTTCGGCGGGTCGCCGATCAGCGTCGCTGTGCCGCCGATGTTCGAGGCCAGGATCTGCGAAATCAGATACGGTTTGACATCGACCTTGAGCTGTGCCGTGATGCTGAACGTGATTGGCACGGTCAGCAGGACCGTCGTGACGTTGTCGAGGAAGGCCGAGCAGACCATCGTCAGCGCTGAGAGCGCGACGAGCAGGGAAATCGGGCGCGCCTTGACCTTCTTGGCCGACCAGATGGCCAGAAAGTTAAAGAGTCCCGTCTCACTCGTAATGTTGACGATGATCATCATGCCCATCAAGAGCCCCAGCGTGTTGAAATCGATGTGACGGATGGCCGTCTCCTGATCGAGCACACCAAACAGAATCATGAGCATGGCACCGACGATGCCGACGATCGTGCGGTGAACCTTCTCGGTGATGATCAACGCGTAAGCGGCCACGAAGATGATGACCGCTATCGTCGTTGTGCTAACCAATAGAATCCACTTCTTTCCCTAAAAAACTTCCCTTTTATTTCTTATACTTCGGGATCAGCACGATCTTTTCCCCATCGCGCTTGATCTGGAAGGTATAATTCTTGACATCCTCGCGGTAGAGCTCCATCTTGAGCTGCAACAGAGCTCGGGCGAGCTCCTCCGTGAGCTGCGGCGTAAAGCCGGAGCGCAGGAAGTCAGCAGGTGCCTCGAGAGACTCCTGCTTCTTCTTTTCTGCTTTCTTCTCGGCCGCGCGGAAGCGGTCTTCTATCGATGTATCTTCTACATAGTCTTTGAACATGTCCTTGTCGGACAGGTTCTTCGGTATCTTTGACATACGTTCACCTTCTACAGGATATGGGATGATAAAGGATTACTTGTTGACTTTTGCCCAGCTGTCGCGCAGCCCGACAACGCGGTTGAACACGAGGTGGTCCGGCGTCGTGTCCGGGTCGACGACGAAGTAGCCGACGCGCAGGAACTGGTAATGCGTGCCAGCAGCCGTGAGCTTGACGGACGGCTCTACGAGCGCGTTGTCGATGACTTCCAGCGAATCCTTGTTGAGCGCTGCGATGAAGTCCTTCGGCACATTGCCGCTCTCGTCCGTCTCGATGAGGTAATCGTAGAGGCGCACCTCTGCTTTGAGCGCCGTCTTCTCAGCCACCCAGTGGATTGTGCCCTTGACCTTGCGGCCGGCCGTCTTGCCGCCCGTCTTAGAGTCGAGGTCTGCCGTGCAATGGAGTTCGACGACATGGCCCGCCTCGTCCTTGATGACTTCCTCGCACTTGATGATATAGGCGTGCTTGAGGCGTACCTCCCCGCCCGGCTTGAGGCGGAAGTACTTCTTGGGCGGCTCTTCCATGAAGTCCTCCTGCTCGATGTAGAGCGTGCGCGAGAACGGCACGAAGCGATGGCCGCCATGCACCGGATTGTTGTCCGCGAGCAGCCACTCCTCCTTGTCCTCAGGGTAGTTCGTGATGACGATCTTCAGCGGGTGCAGCACAGCCATGACGCGGTCGGCATTCTCGTTGAGGTCGGCGCGCACTTCATGCTCGAGCATGGAGACGTCGACGATGCTGTCTGCCTTCGCGACACCGATCTCCCTGCAGAAATTGCGGATGGAAGCCGGCGTGTAGCCGCGGCGGCGCAGGCCCGAGATGGTCGGCATGCGCGGATCGTCCCAGCCGCGCACGTAGCCCTCTTCGACGAGCTGGCGCAGCTTTCTTTTACTCGTGACCGTGTTCGTGAGGTTGAGGCGGGCGAACTCAATCTGGCGCGGGCGCGTATTCGGATCAAAGTCAAGCGAGTCGAGCAGCCAGTCGTAGAACGGGCGGTGCTCCTCGAACTCGAGCGTGCAGACCGAATGCGTGATGCCCTCGATGGCATCGGACAGCGGATGCGCGAAGTCGTACATCGGGTAGATGCACCACTTATCGCCCGTGCGGTGATGCTTGGTATGTGCGATGCGGTAGATGACCGTGTCGCGCATGACGAGATTCGGCGACGCCATGTCGATCTTCGCACGCAGCACCTTCTCGCCGTCGGCAAACTCCCCCGCCTTCATGCGCGCGAAGAGGTCAAGGTTCGCCTCGACGCTGCGGTTGCGGTACGGGCTCTCCTTGCCCGGCTCCGTCAGCGTGCCGCGATATGCCTTGATCTCCTCAGCCGAGAGATCATCGACATAGGCAAGCCCCTTCTTGATCAACGTGACCGCAAAGTCGTAGAGCTTGTCAAAGTAATCCGACGCATAAAACTTGCGGTTGCCCCAGCTGAAGCCCAGCCAGCGGATGTCCTCCTGGATGGAGTCGACGTACTCTGTATCCTCTTTCGTCGGATTCGTGTCGTCAAAACGCAAGTTACAGAGGCCGTGGTTGTACTCGGCCAGGCCGAAGTTCAGGCAAATCGACTTGGCGTGACCGATGTGCAGGTAGCCATTCGGCTCCGGTGGGAAGCGCGTGTGGATGCCCTCCGTGTACTTGCCGTTCTTGAGGTCTTCTTCGATCATGTTCTGAATGAAATTCGGCGTCATCGTGATCTTTTCTGCCATCTGAATTCTCTCCTTATCTTTACCCTTCTCTACTCTGCCGTCATCCCATCGTCACGGTATCTGGCTGCTGGCAGCGCTTCTCCACGTACGCGCGCATGCGCGCGATTCCTTCCGCCATGCCCGGCTGGTCTGGCAGGTAGTGGATGATGCGGTCAATGTAGCCGCGCTTGACGATCTCGCGGAGCGTCCAGCTGAAGTTGATGTCGTAGACCCAGAGCAGGCGCACGAGCTTGCGGTCGCCATGCGTGCGCAGCTTGCGGTAATCCGCTTGCTTGCCGAGCCGGAACGCCTCGATGAAATCAGGGCTCGCGAGCTGGCTGGCATCTGAGGCGATGAACTTCGGCGCCTTGTCCGCGCCCTCAGGCCCCAAGAACGGCGAGAGCACGCGGTAGATATCGAGCTTGTCCGCATCGCGCAAGAGCTTCGCGAAGACAAGTGCGCGCTCATTCGGCGCGGGACCGATTTCCTTCTTGTTGTGGCGGCCGATGGCAAAGCGCACGAGCGCCTCGTCCTCCGGCGCGAGCTTCTTCATGAAGTCGAGCTCCGACAGGACCTTGAGGCCGAGGTCCGCATGGTCCTCCGACACCGCATCGTTGAACGTCTTGTACAGACTGTACTGGCGGAAGCGCCCGACATCATGGAACAACCCCATAATCTCGGCAAGCTCGACATCGTGCTCCGAGAATTGCAGGTGCTTTGCAAGCTGCACCGCGATCGAGGTCACGTATCCCGTATGGATTTCCTTGATCTTGATGCCCTGCATGACTTCTTCGTCATCGGTATGGAAGGATTTCATATATGCATCCATCCAGGCATGCATTTCCTTGAGCAGTTCCTTCACAACCACCCATCTCCTTTATCTCAGGGATTTCCCCGATAGAATCAATGTTTCTATTATACTACACATCCATCCGGCGTGGCAATTGTTCGCCTATAGTTTACACGCTGTATCATTCCGCATCCTTCATTCGCAGGATTCATCGACAAGGATGCCCAGACGCTTGAGGTCTGTGCGGATTGCAGCTAGTGCCTCTTCGTCGGGCACGCGTATGGTGTGCATGTGGATGCCGCCGGTCACGACGAGCAGGGGATTGGCCTGGCACTTCTGCATCTTCGTCAGGAAGCGCTTGACGTCGCGGCGACTCTCGACAAAGAGGTCGCCGCGTATCGCGCCGTAGACGGGATGCTCGACAATGACGTCGAGCACGGAGCCGCCGTTGTCGACGACAGCCTGCAGCTCTTTTTCCATGGCCGCCGCATCATGGCGGCAGACAATCGTCGCTTTGATGGACTTGCCACCGGCTTCCTGCGGCATGATGTAGCCGCGCGGTGTCGCAAAGATCTGCGTGCCCTCCGCGCGCAGGATGCTGATATCGCCGACGATGATCTGGCGGCTGACGCCGAGCTCGCGCGCAAGCTTCGTGCCCGTCAGCGGCTGATTGGCCTCCCTGAGGCGCTTCATCAGGATTTCGCGCCGTTTCTCCGTATTCATGGTCTTCCCCCTGCTTTGCTTAACAAAAAAAGCTGCCTTGCGGCAGCTATGCTTCGAAAATGGTGGGCGATAACAGGATCGAACTGCTGACATCTTGCTTGTAAGGCAAGCGCTCTCCCAGCTGAGCTAATCGCCCGAATGGTGACGCCAATGGGATTCGAACCCATGAACCCGCCGTGAAAGGGCGGTGTCTTAACCGCTTGACGATGGCGCCATTGGCTCCTCGAGCAGGATTCGAACCTGCGACAGCCTGATTAACAGTCAGGTGCTCTACCGGCTGAGCTATCGAGGAATGAGGAAATGTCAGATACTCGCGTATCGACTTGTATTATTATACTGGATGATATGCGAGATTGCAAGCTTTTTTTCGAGGAAGAAGAAGTTTTTCGCAAGGAAGATACACCTTGGAAACCAGCTGATATGATATAATGGAAAAGATTATCCCATCTCGACCACGCAGTACTCGGCAATCCGATAATCAGAAAGGAAGTATCTTCATGAAATGGGCTGCCTTCCGCGCCGCCTTCCCCTACACGATTCCCATCTTTGCCGGCTTCTGGTTCCTCGGCCTCGCCTACGGGATCTACGCCAATGTGTCCGGCTTCTCGTTCCTCTACCCGCTGGTCATGAGCATTGTCATCTTCGGCGGCTCGCTCGAGTTCGTCACGGTCACGATGCTGCTCTCGCCGTTCGCGCCGCTGCAGGCCTTCCTCATGGCCATCCTGATACAAGCCCGCCATCTCTTCTACGGCATCGCCATGCTCGGCCGCTTCCGCGGCACGGGGCTCAAGAAATATTACCTGATCTACGGCATGTGCGACGAGACGTTCTCCATCAACTTCTCGGCCAAGATTCCGCAGGATGTCGACCGCGGCTGGTTCATGTTCTTCGTCACGCTGCTCAACGAATTCTACTGGGTCAGCGGCGCGACAATCGGCGGCCTCATGGGCTCACTGCTGACGTTTGACACGCAGGGCATCAGCTTCGTCATGACGGCGATGTTCACCGTCATCTTCCTCGAGCAGTACGAGCGCGAGCACTCCCACATCACGGCCTGGGTCGGACTCGCCGCGTCTGCGCTCTGTCTGCAGCTCTTCGGCAGCCAGTCCTTCATCATCCCCGCCATGCTCTGCATCCTCGTCGTGCTGACGCTGATCCGCGGCCCACTCGAAAGGAAGGGAATCTGAATGACGCTCACCGAACAGGTCCTCACCATCGCGGCCTGCGCAATCGGCACGATGCTCACGCGCTTCCTGCCGTTCCTCGTCTTCTCCTCGAAGAAGCCGACGCCCGACTACATCCAGTACCTCGGCCGCGCCCTGCCCTGCGCCATCTTCGCCATGCTCGTCGTCTACTGCCTCAAGGACGTCACGCTGCTTTCGGGCAGCCACGGTCTGCCCGAAGCGCTCGGCATCGCCGTCACCATCCTGCTGCACAAGGCACGCCACCAGATGCTGCTCTCGATTGCAGGCGGCACCATCTGCTACATGGTCCTCGTACAGATGGTATTCAAATAGAATCAGGATCACAAACTGAGCAAAGCAAAAAGACAGCCTCCGAAGAGACTGTCTTTTTTACACGGTTGAGATCGATGACCTCAACACCAAATCGCATCAGATCAATCAGAAGAATACATCGATACGGCCGAAGAGCTTCTCGGCATCCTTGTCTGCTGCGATGTCCTTGCCGTTGAAGTACTTCGCAAAGAGCTGTACATTCTTGAACAGCGTGTAGCCCGTGCCGACTTCGATACCCTTCTGGCCGCCATCGACACCATCGCCGTACGTCGACCACGGAGCAGCGTACTGGCCGAGGTTGCGGTAAGCGAGGTACATGCCCCAGCTGCCCTTGTTCTGCTGCTGAGCGCCCTTGTAGTCGTACTCGAAGCTGTAAGCATTGTCGTAGTTATCGGCTTCCGTGTTCTGTGCGTACTCTGCCTTGAAGAAGCTGTTGTGGTCGAAGCGGTATCCAGCATTCGCGAACCAGATGTTGGCTTTGTACTCACTGTCGTTGTCATTCGTGTACGGTTTTACGAGCTTATCCACGTCGAGCATTGCACCGTCCATATGCTCATAGCCCATGTTGCCATAGAACTTGTTCTTGGCATAGCCAATGTTGATGGCCTGGAAGTTAACCGTATCATCGCCATCTTTAAAGATATTATCTTTCCACTGTCCTTTGATATCGCGCCCCATATCAATGAACTGCGTCGCATCAAGGCGGCCAGCTTCAAGCGTGACCTTGAGGTCATTGCCAAACGTCACAGCAGCGCCGGAGTACGGGTCATCCGTCGTGGAGAGCAGGTTGATGGCATTCGGCAGCTTGCCGAGTTTGACATTAAAGTTGTCATAGTGACCTTCAGCCCAGACACGTTTGAGCTCAACCTTACCATCATAGAGGCCACCCTTATCGGAATCAAGCTTGGTATCTGCATCAAGGCGGGCATGAACATCCCAGTTCTTGTTGACCTCAGCCTTTGGCTCGAGACGGAACGTAAGATCGTTGTCATTCAGTTTGCGCTCTTTGTCTGTCGTACCTGCATCGTGGCGCGTGCTCGTATACGTGTACTCGACGAGGCCGTTCCACTTGACCATGTCGGCGTTGCGCTCGAGGTTGCTGACGCGGACGCCGAGGTTGCCCAGCTCATCGGAGAACTCAGCGGCGAGCTTGTCAATCAAGGCCTTGTCGGCTGCGGAGACATCGCTCTTAGCCATGGCCTTGGCAATCATCTGAGCCATCTCGTAGCGCGTGATGTTCTGGTTGCCGCGGAACGTCGTGTCGCCATAGCCTTCGATGACGCCGTCAGCTGCGAGCTGGGATACTGCGTCGTATGCCCAGTGATCTGCCGGAACATCGGAGAACGGATTAGCCGCTGCGAACGTCGTGCTTGCAGCGCCGACAACGAGTGCCGTCGTGAGTGCGGATACCAGAGTCTTTTTCATTGTGAACTCCCCCTAAAAGTGATTGTTTCGCATCGCTCTTTTATGAGTGTCCGTGTTTCCTCATATTCCCCCGCGATACTCTATTGTTGTTTCGTATTGAAACTGGTTTTATTATAGCATGTGGTAACGGTTTCTGCAAGCGTTTACATTTATTTTCTTTGAACAGATTATTTTCTGATGATTCAATATATAAAAACATCCGCCCTGCCTAACAGCAGAGCGGATGCTCTTGCCGGTCAATCCCTGATGGAATCGTGCCGGATATCTTCTTCAATCAGTTGCTTGAGCTGCGCCTCGGTCAGGTCGTGCTCAGAGTAGACGGTCAGGCCGTGCTGACGCAGGAGCTCTGTAGCCGCGCCGGCTCCCTGTATCTTCCGGCCAGTGAAACTGCCGTCATGGATGCGGTGCACGCCGCAGGACGGGCTGCCCTCCTTGAAGATTGCCACTTCAGCATGGTACGCCTCGGCAATGCGCAAGATTTTCTGCGCGCCGAGCAAGAGCGATGCCGTCAGGTCGTGACCATCTGCGTCGACGGCCTGCGCCCTGCCCTCGATGAGCTTGCGGCCCGTGCCGTACTGGATCTCCATCGGAGCTCTCGGCACCGGCAGCATCGCGAAGCACTCCGGGCAGACCGCGACAAAGCGCCCCTGCGCATTGTAGGCCTGCAGCAGCGTATCATCGTTGCTGCCGCCGTTGTACTTGACCTTGTGTCCCAAGAGACACGCACTGACCAGGATCATCGCTCTTCCTCCTCCTGTTTTCGACTGGCTATCACAGTGAGACGCCGTCAGCCAAAGAGCCCGCACGAGGCAGAGCCATGTGACTCGAAGGCCTCGACGCGCACGCCGAGGTGCTGCACGAGCGCCTCCATGCTCGCATCCGCGAGCTCAAGGCCCGCCCTTATAGGGATGGCCGCGCAGGCCTTGGCATCTTCGAGCGCATCGTGGTGACGGAAGTGCAGGTTGAGGTAGGCACCGACCGTGCCGAGCTTGTGGTTGGCCAGGTTTGGCCAGGCCCGGCGCGCAATCGCGACCGTATCGCAGTATGAGAACGCCGGTGCCTGCAGGCCATAGCGCGCGAGGCACGAGCGCAGGACGCTCATGTCGAACTTCGCATTGTGCGCCACGACGAGCTGCCCCTCAAGCTTTGCCTCGAGCTCTGGCCAGATGCCGGCAAAATCCGCGGCATTTGCCGTATCAGCTTCCGTCAGGCCGTGAATCTTTGTGTTGAAGTAGCTGTACCGGTTCGCAGGCGGCTGGATCAGCGTGTAGTACGAGTCCACCAGAGCACCCGCGCGGATGGTCACGACGGCCACACTGCAGGCAGAGTCCCGCGCGCCCGTAGCCGTCTCGAAATCAATTGCCGTGAAGTTCATCATTTTTTCTTGCTCTTGAGGTATGTATCGATGGCTGCGGCTGCCTTGCGGCCAGCGCCCATCGCGAGGATGACGGTCGCCGCACCCGTGACGATATCGCCGCCGGCGAAGACGCCTTCCTTCGACGTCGCACACGTCTCCTCATCAGCTTCGATGTTGCCGCGCTTCGTCGTCTTGAGGCCCGGCGTCGTATGTGCGATGATCGGATTCGGACCCGTGCCGATGGCGATGATGACCGTATCCATCTCCATGTCGAATTCCGAGCCCTCGATGGGGATTGGGCGACGGCGGCCCGAGGCATCAGGCTCACCGAGCTCCATGCGGATGCAGCGCAGACCCTTGACCCAGCCGTTCTCATCGCCGAGGACTTCGACCGGATTCGTCAGCAGCTGGAAGTCGATACCCTCTTCCTTGGCATGCTCGACCTCTTCTGCGCGCGCCGGAATCTCTGCCGCGCTGCGGCGGTAGATGATCGAGACCTTCTCGGCGCCTAGGCGCAGCGCCGTGCGCGCCGCATCCATAGCGACGTTGCCGCCGCCGACGACGGCGACATGGCGGCCGACCTGGATTGGCGTCGCGTATTCCGGGAACTTGTAGGCCTTCATGAGATTGCAGCGCGTCAAGAACTCGTTGGCCGAGTAGACGCCGTTGAGGCTCTCACCCGGGATGCCCTGGAAGCGCGGCAAGCCGGCACCCGTGCCGATGAAGACGGCATCGAAGCCCTCTTCCTGTAGGAGCTCGTCGACCGTGTAGAGACGGCCGGCCACCGAGTCGACTTCAATCTTGACGCCGAGCTTCTCGATGTTCTCGATCTCCTTCTTGACGACCGTGTCCTTTGGCAGACGGAACTCAGGGATGCCGTAGGACAGCACGCCGCCCGCCTTATGCAGCGCCTCGAAGATGGTCACATCGTAACCCTTCTTCGCGAGGTCACCCGCACAGGAGAGGCCGGACGGGCCGGCGCCGATGACGGCGACTTTCTGCGCATCGGCGGCGCGCTCGACCGGTTTGACCTCTTTATCCGATGCGAGCTCGCGATCAGCGACGAAACGCTCGAGGCGGCCGATGGCGACGGATTCGCCGCGCTTCGTGAGGATGCAATGCTTCTCGCACTGGTTCTCCTGCGGGCAGACGCGGCCACAGATGGCCGGCAGCGCATTCGACTCCTTGATGGTCGCGATGGCACCGTCGAAGTCACGCTCCTTAATCTTGCCGATGAAGGTCGGGATGTCGATTGAGACCGGGCAGCCCTTGCGGCACTGCGGGACCTTGCAGTGCAGGCAGCGCTCTGCCTCGGCCACGGCCGTATCCTCATCGTAGCCAAGGGCCACTTCCTCAAAGTTATGGGCACGGACTTTCGGGTCCTGTACCGGCATCTTGTGTTTCTCGAGAATCAGTGCCATTATTTATCCCCTCCGAGTCCAATGTGGCAGACGTGATCTTTCTCTACGGCTTCCTTGTCGCGGTACATGCGCTGGCGACTCATGAGGCCCTTGAAGTCCACGAGGTGGCCGTCGAACTCCGGACCGTCGACGCAGGCAAACTTCGTCTCATCGCCGATCGTCACGCGGCATCCGCCGCACATGCCCGTGCCGTCGACCATGATCGGGTTGAGCGAGACGACCGTGTGGATGCCGAGGTCGCGCGTCGCATCAGCGACGCTCTTCATCATGATGACCGGGCCGATGGCCGTGATCTGCGCGATCTTCTCGCCGCGGTCGACGAGAGCCTGGACGGCATTCGTGACGAAGCCCTTGATGCCGTACGAACCGTCATCTGTCGTCACGAGGACCTCATCCGTCACGGCCTTCATCTCGTCTTCCATGATCAGGATATCCTTCGTCTTCGCGCCCATGATCGCGATGACCTTGTTGCCGGCTTCTTTCATGGCGCGTGCGATCGGGTACGTCGGCGCGACACCGATGCCGCCGCCAACGACGACCATCGTGCCGTCGAGTTTCGCGATCTCCGACGGGCGGCCGAGCGGGCCGACGAAGTCGAGGATGCTGTCGCCGGCCTCGAGAGCCGCGAGCTCCATCGTCGACGCGCCGATGGCCTGGAACACGATGAGGATGCGGCCCGTCTCGCGGTCAAAGTCCGCGATCGTCAACGGGATGCGCTCCCCTTCCTCGTTGACGCGCAACACGATGAACTGGCCCGCCTGTGCCTTCTTCGCCACGCGCGGTGCCTCGATATCCATCGCGTAGACATTCGGCGACCATTCCTCTTTTCTCAAGATCTTGAACATAAAAACTCTCCTATCTATACATCAGGCAAGAACACCCTCGAGATACGCCTCGAGGTTCGTCTTGATCGGCATCAGGTAGACATTGTTGCCTTCTCGCACTGCAAAATCCATGACTTCCTTGGCAAATGCCACGCTCCAGTCGAGCGTCGGCTCGAAGGCATGCGGAAAGACGACATGGTTCTTACGCTCCCAGTAGCTCTGCGAGCGTGCGCTCATGACGGGCGAGACGCCCCAGTAGACCTCGAGGCCCTGCAGCATGTCCGCATAGACCGAGAGGAAGCGCATGTCGAAGAACGGCTGCGTGAAGAAGCCTGCGGCGCCGGCCTGCAGCTTGCGCTTGATGCGGTAGAGCTCCTGCGAGAGCGAGCCGCGGTACTGGTCAATGCCAGCGTAGACCTTGACCTCTGGCATCTCCTTGCGGAACTTCCAGATGACATCGACGCTGTTCGTCGGATAGACCTCGTGCATCATGTCCTGCGGCGGGTCGCCCTCGATGACGAGGACCTCGCGGATATCGTGCTCGCGCAGGTAGTCCTTCATCGCGAGCTCCTTGTCGAGGTCGATGTCCATCGCGCGGATGTGCGGCATCGACTCGGGGAAGTATTCCTTGGCGATTGCGGCGCCCTGCCAGCTGCGCGTCGGGAAGCGCAGGAGATCCGGGATGTTGATGACATCGACCTGCTCCTTGAACTTGCCGAGCAGGGCGAGCTCCCCACGCAGGGCGTCCTCGTCACGCGGAACAAGTTCTACTGAGATACGTTTCATATATTCCCTCCGGAGTGTATTTGTCAAAAAAGAACCATATATCAATCATATTGTAAAGTCTTTCCCCATATTTTGCAAGCACATCACTCACACAAAAAGGCCGCCGCAAAGCGGCAGCCTTGAAGAATCAGCGCGGGAATGTCTCAAAGGACGAGGCCCAGCCATTTCCAATACGTATTCGTCAGCAGCAGGATGGTCAAGTAGGCCAGCACCGTCAGGGGGATGCCCGTCTTGATGAAGTCCTTGACCTCGAACGTATCCGTGCTGTAGGCAATCATGTTCTGCGGCGCATTGACCGGCAGGATGAAGCCGAAGCAGATGGTGTACTGCAGGATCATGACCATGCCGACGACGTTGAGCGTGATGTTCTCCGACGCACCCTGCAGGACGGAGATGCAGATTGGGATCATCGCCGACGACAGGGCCGTCGCACTGGCAAAGCCGAGATGGATGAGAATGAGGAAGAGCGCGAGGATGGCGATGATGAACGTCGCCGTCGCATCATAGAGACCAAAGTTCTGGACGATGACATGCGCAATCCACTCACCCGCCTTCGTCGAGAGGATAGCCGAGCCGAGGCTGATGCCGACGCCGAAGAGCAGCAGCGTGCCCCAGTTGATGCGCTCCTGGACTTCTTTCCAGGTCATGATGCCGATGCCCGGCATCATCATCAAGGTGACAGCAACAATCGTCGTCGAGGATGTGTCAAACGGATGGACAATCTTCTCGGTTGCCCAGAAGAAGAGCAGCACGACTGAGATGAGCAACAGCTTTTTCTCATCCGTCTTCATCGGGCCGAGCGCAGAAAGCTCCTGCGCAATCTTCTCCCGGCCGCCCGGAATCTCCTCCATCTCCGGCGGCATGAGCTTCAAGAGGACGAAGTAGAGCAGCACGCTCATGATGACGGCAAACGGAGCCGCCGCGATGAACCAGTCGAGCCAGCTGATCGTCGTGCCGAGCTGCTTCTCGATGAAGCCGAGCGCGACCATGTTCTGTGCTGCCGCTGTCTTGATGCCGACATTCCAGATGCTGTCGGCCTGCGCCACGGCGATCAGCATGATGGCGGCGAACTTGCTCTTGCGCGGCACGCCGAAGACGGCGATGATGCCCATGACAATCGGCACCATGCACGAGACGCGGGCCGTCGTGCTCGGCACGAAGAAGCTCAGGACAAAGCCGACACAAATGACGCCAGCCAATACGTGATGTGTCTTGGCGCCGATCTTCGAAAGGACGACGAGCGCGATACGCTTGTCGAGGCCCGTCTTCATCATCGCCGCCGCAATCAGCAGGGCCGCGCCGACGAGGGCCAACGCTGTGCTCGAGAAGCCGCCCAGAGCCATCTTGAGGGCGCCAGACGTACCGAGCATCTTCGACGGGTTGACCATGTTGGGTGCCGTGCCGAGCAGGAAGGCCATGAGCGACATGATGATACCCGATGAGACCGGATAGGCGACGGCCTCGGTCATCCAGATGATGACCGAGAAGACGAGGATGGCCAGCATGCGATGGCCGGCCGTCGAGAGGTCCGGCGGCGTCGGCACCAAAAGCAGCAGGATGAGCACGAGAAAGCCTACCGGCAGCCCCATGCGACTCAGATTCTTTTTCATGATGATTCCTCCCCTGGCAAGATGATTGCATAGAAAAAGGCAGACCTCTGACAGGACTGCCCTTGTCACGACTCGTGCGCCATTGCACTTATATCGTATATTCATATGTACTATGATGAATCTGTATGGATATCATACCGCAGGATCAGACGATTGTCAAGTTGTAAACATCACAGCCTGCGAACAATCCTCATGCTAAACGAGAATTCGTGTAACAGAAAAGCCACCGCATCGCAGGGATGCAGTGGCTCATGTTTATCTTATCGGAGGCGAGTCTCAGAACAGGCCCGTGATCTTGCCATTGACGTCGATGTCCATATTCTCGGCGGCCGGATGCTTCGGCAGGCCCGGCATCGTCAGGATGTTGCCCGTCAGCGCGACGATGAAGCCGGCGCCGGCGCTGATGCGGAGCTCCTTGACTGTGATGCGGAAACCGGTCGGGCGTCCGATCTTCGTCGCATCGTCCGACAGCGAATACTGCGTCTTGGCCATGCAGACCGGCATCTTGTCGAAGCCGAGCTCCTCAATCTCCTTGAGCTGCTTCTTGGCTGCCGGCGTGAAGTCTACGCCGTCGCCGCCGTAGATCTCTTTCGTGATCTTCTCGATCTTCTCCGGGATGCTCTCGTTGACATCGTAGATGAAGTGGAAGTCATTCGGCTTCTTCGTCGCCTCGACGACCTTGTCGGCGAGCTCGAGTCCGCCTTCGCCGCCCTTGGCCCAGACTTCCGACAGCGCGACTTCCGCGCCGAGCTCATTGCACTTCTTCTCGACAAAGTCGAGCTCTTCCTTCGTATCCGTCGGGAAGGCATTGATGGCGACGACAGCCGGCAAGCCGAACTTCTGGATGTTCTCGATGTGCTTCGTCAGGTTGGCGAGGCCCTTCTCGAGCGCTGCCATGTCGACCTTGCCGAGTTCCTTCTTGTCGAGGCCGCCGTGCATCTTGAGCGCGCGGACCGTCGCGACGATGACGACAGCATCCGGCTTGAGGCCGGCGAAGCGGCACTTGATGTCAAGGAATTTCTCGGCGCCGAGGTCGGCACCGAAGCCTGCCTCCGTGACGACGTAGTCGGCGAACTTCAGCGCGAATTTCGTCGCCATGACGCTGTTGCAGCCATGGGCGATGTTCGCGAACGGGCCTCCGTGGATGAAGGCCGGCGTGCCCTCGAGCGTCTGCACGAGGTTCGGCTTGATGGCATCCTTGAAGAGCAGCGTCAGAGCACCCGTGACATTGAGTTCTTTCGCGCGGATGGCGCGGCCCTCGCGGCTGTAGCCGATGACAATCTCGCCGAGGCGCTGCTTCATATCCTCGAGGTCCTTCGCGAGGCAGAGGATGGCCATCATCTCCGAGGCCACCGTGATGTCGAAGCCCGTCTCGCGCGGCGTGCCGTGTGCCTTGCCGCCGAGGCCGATGACGACGTGACGCAGGGCGCGGTCGTTGAGGTCGAGCACGCGCTTCCACGTGATGCGGCGCACGTCGATGTCGAGTGCATTACCCTGCTGGATGTGGTTGTCGATGACAGCCGCGAGCAGGTTGTGCGCCGTCGTGATGGCGTGGAAGTCGCCCGTGAAGTGCAGGTTGATGTCCTCCATCGGCACGACCTGCGCGTAGCCGCCGCCGGCAGCACCGCCCTTGAGGCCAAAGCACGGGCCGAGCGACGGCTCGCGCAGTGCGACGGCAACCTTCTTGCCCTGGCGGTGGAAGGCGTCAGCGAGGCCGACGCTCGTCGTCGTCTTGCCCTCGCCGGCCGGCGTCGGGTTGATGGCCGTCACGAGGATGAGCTTGCCATTCGGCTGCTCCTTGACGCGCTCCCAAGCGGAAAGTGCGACTTTTGCCTTGTACTTGCCGTAGAGCTCGAGCTCATCATCGCTGATACCGAGCTTCTCCGCGATCTCCTGGATCGGGCGCATCTGGGCTTCCTGTGCAATCTCAACATCGGTTTTCATTTCTGTACCTCCTGCATTCTATGAGAAACACTATGTATGTCAGTCCTGCAGCTGCATCTCAGCAGCGCGGACAACATTTTCCATGAGCATGGCGACGGTCAGGAGACCGACGCCGCCGGGGACCGGCGTGATGGCACCGGCGACATCTTTGACGGCCTCGAAGTCGACGTCACCGACGAGCTTCTTCGGCGCGATGCGGTTGATGCCGACATCGATGACCGTCGCGCCGGGCTTGACCATGTCAGCCGTGACGAAGTTCGGACGGCCGACGGCCGCGACGAGAATATCCGCCTCGCGCGTGACGGCGGGCAGGTCCTTCGTATGGCTGTGGCAGATCGTGACGGTCGCATTCTTGCCGAGCAAGAGATGGAGCATCGGCTTGCCGACGATGTTGCTGCGGCCGATGATGACGGCGCGCTGGCCATCAATCGGGATGCCAGCGAGCTCGAGCATGCGCAGGCAGCCAAAAGGCGTGCAGGGCACGAGACCGGGCTGGCCTGTCACAAGGCGGCCAACATTGACGGGATGGAAGCCGTCGACATCCTTCTCCGGGCGGATGCGCTCGAGGATTTCCGACTCATGCGCGGCAATCTGCTCGGGCAGCGGCAGCTGTACGAGGATGCCGTGAATCTTTGAGTCGGCATTGAGCGCATCGATCTTCGCGATGAGCTCGTCCTTCGTCGTTGTCTCGGGCATCTCGATGACTTCGGAGTAGATGCCGAGCGCCTCGCACGACTTGTGCTTGTTGCGCACGTAGACCTGCGAGGCAGGGTTCGAGCCGACGATGATGACGGCAAGGCCCGGCTGCACGCCGTACTGCTCGCGAAGCGCTGCGGCTTTCTTCTGCGCATCCTCGCGGAACGCCTGGGCAAAGACCTTGCCCTCCAAAATACGAGCTGACATAGAATCACCTTTCCTATCTCTGAAAAAACAACATATAATCTATCAGTCAGATATAGAAACTCAGCCAGGTACAGGCGAAGATGGCAACGGAGACGATGCCATTGCGCATGAAGTACCGCTGTGTCACACGGGAGAAATCCGTCGGGCTCACGATCCGGTGCTGGTAGCAGAGCGTCGCGGCCGCAATCAGGACGCCGACGAAGTAGAGCGCCGAGAGGTGCATCATGAAGCCGACCGCGAGGAAACAGAGGATGCAGATGACGTGTGCAGCCGTGGCGATGCGGAAGGCTCCGGCGGCGCCGTAGCTGACGGCCAGCGAATGGAGCCCCTGGCTGCGGTCGAACGCCTCATCCTGCGCGCCGTACATCGCATCGAACGCCCCAATCCAGAGCGCGACGGCCGTGCAGAGCACGATGAGCGGCGCGGTGATCGTGCCGCTGACGCCGACCCAGCCGCCCGCCGGTGCCATGGCGATGGCCAGTCCCAGGAACATGTGCACCCAGCCCGTCACGCGCTTCATGAACGGGTAGATGATGAACGGGATGGCCGCCACAGGCAGCAGATAGATGCAGATGGGCTGCAGCTGCAGGACCGAGAGCACCATGAGCACGAGGCAGATGACGATGAAGGCGAGTGCCTCGCGCTTCGAGATGCGGCCCGCGACCATCGCGCGGTAGGCCATGCGCGGCTGCTGCTTGTCGTACTTGAGGTCGGCGAGGTTGTCGATGGCCATTGCGGCTGCCCGCCCCGTCGTGATAGCCATCGCGACCCAGAAGAGGTCGATGAGGCGCGGATGGCCATTGGCAGCCAGCACCGCGCCCATGAAAGCGAACGGCAGGTCAAAGATCGTGTGGTGCAGGGCGACATTGTTGATGTGTGCTTTGATGGAGATCACTCGAGTCCAAGCTCCTTCCACTTCGCATCGACCTTCGCCTTGATGTCCTCCGACATCGCGATCTCATCCGGCCACTCGCGGCTGTGGCCCTCTTCCGGCCAGGTCTTCGTCGCATCGATGCCGAGCTTCGCACCCCACTTCGCCATCGGCGAGGAATGGTCGAGCACATCGAGCGGGCCCTCGACGATCTCGAGGTCGTGCTTCGCATCGATGTTGTTGAAGACGCGCCAAGCCACTTCGCCGAGGTCCTGGACGTCGACGTGCGCGTCGACGACGATGATCATCTTGACGTTCATCATCTGGCCCATGCCCCAGAGCGCGTGCATGACCTTGCGCGCCTGCATCGGATACGACTTCTTGATGGAGACGATGCAGCAATCGTGGAAGACGCCCTCGAGCGGCATGTTGATGTCGATGATCTCCGGCTGCATCTGCTGCAGGAGCGGCAGGAAGATGCGCTCCGTCGCCTTGGCGAGGAAGCAGTCCTCCATTGGCGGCTTGCCGACAACGGTCGCCGAGTAGATGGCGTCCTTGCGGTGCGTGATGGCCGTGATGTGGAAGACCGGGTAATCGTCAGCCAGGGAGTAGTAGCCCGTGTGGTCGCCAAAAGGACCCTCGCGGCGCATCTCATCCGTGCGGACATAACCCTCGAGGATGATCTCCGCCGTGGCCGGCACCTCGATGTCGACCGTCTTGCACTTGACCATCTCGACCGACTTGTGGCGCAGGAAACCAGCGAAGACCATCTCATCGATGTCGCGCGGCAGAGGAGCCGTCGCCGCATACGTCACGACGGGGTCCGTGCCGATGGCCACGGCCGCCTCGATGCGCTCGCCGCCCTGCGCCTTCATGTCGCGGAAGTTCTCCGCGCCGTTCTTGTGGATGTGCCAGTGCATGCCCGTCGTCTTGCTGTCATACTTCTGCAGGCGGTACATGCCGACATTGCGCTTACCCGTCTTCGGGTTCTTCGTGAAGACGAGCGGCAGCGTGACGAACGGGCCGCCGTCATCCGGCCAGCACTTGAGGATTGGGATCTCATCGAGATTCGGGTTCTCCGTCTCGACTACTTCCTGGCACGGTGCGTGCTTGACGTACTTCGGGAAGTTGATCGCACGCTTGATCATCGGGATCATCGTGACGACGCTCATCTTGTTCTGCAGGGAGACGTACGGCAGCTTCATCATCTCGCGCAGCTCGTCCGCGACATCGTCGAGCTTCTCGACGCCGAGGGCCATGGCCATGCGCTCATAGCTGCCGAAGGCATTCATGAGGACCGGCATCTTGGAGCCCTTGACGTTCTCAAAGAGCAGGGCGACATTCTTCTCGCCCTTCATCTTGGACACGCGGTCCGTGATCTCCGTGATCTCGAGCTCCGGGTCTACCTCTGTCTTGATGCGCTTCAAGAGGCCCTTGCTCTCGAGGGCCTCTATGAATTCGCGCAGATCTTTGTAAGCCAAAAAAATCTCTCCTTCTCTATCGTATCAATACCAGCCGTCTCTGTGACCGTGCATCAGCGGCGCAGAATGAACCGCACGATGAAGTAGCCGACCTCATAGAGGACAATCATCGGCAGCGCAATCATCGACTGCGTGAAGACATCCGGCGTCGGCGTGATGATGGCACCAGCGACGAAGGCCAGGAAAACGACGATGCGTTGGTACTTCTTGAGCATGGCCGAAGTCAGGATGCCCATCTTGCCGAGGATCGTGATGATGAGCGGCAGCTCAAACACGAAGCCGAACGGCAGCACGAACGTGATGACGAAATCAAAATACTTGTTGACGGAAAAGAGTGCCTCGAGCTCGGCATTGCCAAAGCCCATGAAGAAGCGGATGCCCGCCGGCAGGACCAGGAAAAAGGAAAAGGCCAGTCCCGAAAAGAACAGGATGACCGACGTCGGCACGATGATGCCGAGCACCATGCGCTCCTTGGCCGTAAGGGCCGGCAGGAAGAAGCGCCACACCTGATAGAATACGATGGGCAGCGCCAAGAGGAAGCCCGCCACGACGGCCACCTTGAGATAGGTGAAGAACGCCTCAGACGGCTGCATGTAGTAGAGCTTGCCCGCCGGCAAAGTCAGATAATGCATGATCTCGTCGATGAAGTAATATCCGACACAGCTGCCAAGACCGATGGCAACGAGGCATTTGATCAGGCGGCTGCGCAGTTCCGTCAGGTGCGCCACGAGCGACATCGTGCCGTCATCGTCCGCCTGTACCGCTTCAGCGCTCTCCGCGGCATCGCTTCTCTGCTGCGGAGCCTCTATTTCTTCATATTGTCTTTCTTCTGCCATTTCTGCCATGCGTCCTTTTTACCCCGATCACTTCTGTTCATCCTTCTTGGCAGGGACTTCCTTCGTCTCTGCCGTCACGTTGACCATCTTGTCGTCCTTCTTCGCATCTTCTTCGTTGCTGGCCGACTTGAACTCGCGGATGCTCTTGCCGAGTGCCTTGCCGACATCCGGCAGCTTGCCCGGTCCAAAGATGACAAGGCCGATGATCAAGATGATGACGAGTTCCGGTACACCTAATCCAAACATGATAGTTCCTCCTAAACACAATACGAATTCACATACTTCTATTATACATGCTGCCTTTGTGGCTGGCCAGTTCTGATTCTTGATTGTCCCTATAGGATGTACTTATGCTTCCATAAACGGGCAATAAAAACGGGCGCAAGAGTTGCGCCCTGCTTTCAGACTGCTTTGTTCTCTTTGCCCGCGGATTCCTGCTTCGCCTTCGTCTCGGCAATCTGCTGGCGCACGCTCTCCTGCGTCGGTGCTTCGTAAGCAGGTGCCTCCGGTGCTTTCGCTTCCGGGGCCTTGACAGTTTCTGGTTGCGGCTTAGCTGGACTCTGCGGCGCGGCTGCGGCCGGCGTCGCGTTCTGCTCTACTGCCTGCGGCTTTGGCGCTGCTGCCGGCGGCTGCGGCGGATTCTCCGGCGCGTTGATTGCCTGCGACAATGCATTCGATGCCTTGCGGAATTCACGGATTCCCTTGCCGAGCGTGCGTCCCATCTCCGGCAGCTTGCCGGGGCCAAAGACGATGAGCCCGATGATCAGGATGAGCACGAGCTCCGGTACACCAATTCCAAACATACTGTTCCTCCATCTACTTTCTCACAATGTCCGTGCGGTCAAAAATCGCGGTCGCCGATGAAGTCGGCCACCATCTCATACGATTCGCGGATGTCCGCTGGCAGGCTGTCCGGCAGGACTGCCTTGGCGTGCGCGAGGTACTCATCGGCCTTCGCCTTCGCGAAGTCGACACCATCTGTCGCCTTGACGATGGCGAGCGCGCGCTCGACCATCTCATCCGTCATCTCCATGTCCGTGACGATGGCCTCAAGCTCCTTGGCGTCAGGGCTCGTCTCGAGTGCCCGGATGACGGGCAGCGTCACGATGCCTTGGCGGATGTCGTTGCCGGCAGGCTTGCCGATCTTCTCCGTCGTCTGCTCGATGTCCAAGAGGTCATCCGTGATCTGGAAGGCCATGCCGATGCAGTGGCCGTACTCCGCGAGCTTCCCGGCCTCCTCCCTGTCCATGCCGCCGACGAGACCGCCGAGCTCACAGCAGATCTCGAGGAAATCCGCCGTCTTCTTCTGGATGCGCTCGAAGTAATCCGCCATGCCGCGCGAGGCCTGATAGATTGCGTGATCCTGGATGATCTCACCGACGCTGAGGTTGCAGACGAGCTCGGCGAGGCGCTTCAAGACGTAGTCGCCGTAGCCCGCCTCCGCGAGCAGCGCAAACGCCCTCGCGAAGATATAATCGCCCGAGAGAATGGCCACCTGATTGTTCCAGCGCGCATTGGCCGTCGCCGCGCCGCGGCGCGTGTCGGCCTCATCGATGACATCGTCATGAACCAGGGATGCCGTGTGGATGAGCTCCAAGGCCTCTGCCAAGGGCAGGACATGCGGTAAGTCAAAGGCTTTGCCGCCGCGGGCCGAGAGCAGGCAGAGCGCCGGCCGGATGCGCTTCCCGCCCGACGTCACGAGATGCATGCCGACTTCCGTCACCAGTTCATTCGTAGAAGTCACGGCCTCCTGCAGGCCCTGCTCCAGTATTTCAAGATCTCCCTTTATGACATCAAACATCTGGTTTGACAAATCAATCACCTACAAAATTCTTACTTTTATTTATAATGCATAACATATTCTATAATTCTACTACAGAATGCTCAATTTGTCATCGGAAAAACTCACAAGAAAAGCCTTCCTGGATAGCAGGAAGACTTTTTCTTATCAACTTAGCGGCGCCAATACGGGGAGCGATGCTGATAGGCCTTGGGCTTGCCGAGAATCTCGGCCATGACGATGGACTGCTGCACCTGCTCTTTCGTGAAACGCGGCAGGATATTCTCGCTTAGCGCGCTCTTTTTAAGACCGGCCTGCTGTTCATATACGGCCTCCTCTTCAGCGCGGATGGCGGCTTCTTCTTCCTGGCGCTTCGCTTCGTACGCTGCGGCGCGCGCCTTGTCGGCCATCTCTTCGCGGTAGGCTTCAAGCATGTCCTGCATCTTGGTGCCGGGCTCGCGGTAGACACCGCCTTCATCTATCGTCCCCTTCGGCAGCGGGGCCCCCTTGATGTCGGGGATCTCGAAAGGAATATTCCCCTCCTTCTTCTCCGTGCCCCAGGGCGCGGGCATCGGCGGCGGCAGTTTGCCGTCTTCATCCCGCGGCGGGAAAGGCCGCGGCATTTTCATGGGCGGCTTCTTCCTGCCAAGCTTATCGCTGAGAATGGCCATGATGGCGAACAAGATGATGGCCAATACGGATGAATCCATCCCGGCTCCCCCTTTCTCGCTTTATTGGGCTACGCCTTTTCGCGCGGCCCTCTGCACGTATTTCGCTCATTTCACCGGCTGCGTCGGGCGCATCTTGTCGTCCGCACCGGCCGTGCTGATGGCGTTGCGCATGTCGGTGTCCGCCTGCACGTTGTTGAGGTTGTAGTAGTCCATGACGCCGAGGCGGCCTTCGCGCAGTGCCTCCGCCATCGCATGCGGGACTTCGGCCTGTGCTTCGACGACCTTCGCCTCCATCTCCTGCGTGTAGGCCTTCATCTCCTGTTCCTTGGCCACCGCCATCGCGCGGCGCTCCTCTGCCTTGGCCTGTGCGATGCGCTTGTCGGCCTCAGCCTGATCGGTCTGGAGCTCAGCGCCGATGTTGCGCCCGACGTCGACGTCGGCGATATCAATGGAGAGGATCTCGAAGGCCGTGCCGGCATCGAGTCCTTTGCCGAGTACCGTCTTACTGATGTCGTCCGGGTTGGCGAGCACGTCGTTGTGGCTCTCGGACGAGCCAACCGTCGTGACGATGCCCTCGCCGACGCGCGCAATGATGGTCGGCTCACCGGCACCGCCGACGAGTCGGTCGATGTTGGCGCGTACGGTGACGCGTGCCTTGATCTTGAGCTCGATGCCGTTGCGCGCGACGGCCGAGACGACCGGCGTCTCGATGACCTTCGGGTTGACACTCATCTGCACGGCTTCCAGCACATCGCGGCCCGCGAGGTCGATGGCGGCCGAGCGCTCGAACGGCAGAGGGATCTGGGCGCGGTGTGCCGCGATCAGCGCGTCGACGACCTTGTCGACATTGCCGCCCGCAAGGTAGTGCGCCTCGAGCTGGTTGACCTGCACGTTGAGCCCCGCCTTGTTGGCCTTGATGAGCGGCAGAATGATCTTGGCTGGCGGCACACGGCGCATGCGCATGCCGACGAGCGTGATGATGCTGACGTGCACATCAGCAGCCAGTGCCGAGATCCAGAGACCGAGCGGCACGAAGTGCAGGAACACCATGATGGCTGCGACGATGAGCACGAGAATGAATGCGGATGTGATCAGTGATGCCATAAAAAAACCTCCTGTAGTAGATCAACCTGGATCAGGCCTGCTGCTTCGTCGGCGCCTTGGGACTCTGCTCCACGCGGCGCACGACGACGCGGCTGCCCTGTACGGCGACGACCTGGACGAGTTCGCCCTTCGGGATGAACGCGCCTTCCGAGACGACGTCGACGGGATGGCCGGCGAGCAGCGCCGAGCCCGATGGGCGAAGCTCTGTCAGCACCTTGCCGCGCTCGCCGACGAGATGCGGCTCCTCCACCGCGCTGACATAGCCGCGCTTGCTCGTCGACTGGTCCTTGAGCACGAACCGCTTCCAGAGGCGGCTCGCGGGCAGCTGATTGACGACCAGCGCAAAGACGCCGATGGCCGCCACGAGTGCGAGGATCAGGACGGTCACAGCGGCAAAGTTGCCGCCGAGCGCCATGACGAGACTGTAGAGCATGGCCGCCACGCCGACGCCGGCCAAGAGGCCCACTGTCGGCAGCAGCATCTCGACGATGATGCAGAGGATGCCGCCGAGGAACAGCTCGATCTGGAAGAGATCTGCCGCGCCCTTGACGTACTGGCTGCCCCAGAACACGCCAGCTGCGACGAGTCCGAATATGATGCCGGCGCCTGTGCCGCCCGTCTTGACCTCGACGAGTATCGCCAGGAACATGATGGCGAGCAACAGGACCTGCAGGGCAGGCATGGTGATATCCATAAGAAATCCTCCCTTCTGCAAGGAATCTGCAAGAAAGACGAAAGATACAGTAATATACGGTAGTTGTTCCTTCTTCATTAAGATTCGACAAGGCATTCCCAAAAACCTTTTCCATGCGGCAAGAAGCCGATCAGCGCGCAAAAAAGGCTGCCACTTGCGTGACAGCCTTTGCATACGACTTGCCGTGAGCCGCTCAGCCCTGCAGCATGCTGCGGACAATCGTGTTGACGAGCTTGCCGTCGGCACGTCCCTTGACCTTCGGCATCAGCATGCCCATGACCTTGCCCATGTCCTTCGGCGTCGAAGCGCCCGTCTTCTCGACGGCTTCCTTGACGAGCGCGCGGATCTCATCTTCCGAGAGCTGCGCCGGCAGATACGGCATGAGCACATCGATCTCAGCCTGCGTCTTGGCGACGAGGTCTTCGCGGCCGCCCTTCTTGAACTCCTCGATGGAGTCCTTGCGCATCTTGACTTCCTTGCTGATGACGCCGATGACGTCCTCATCGCTGAGCTCCTTATGGCCGCCATCGATCTCGGCCTGGCGGATGGCGCCGCGCACGAAGCGGATGACCGACAGGCGGTCCTTATCGTGGCTCTTCATGGCTTCTTTCATATCAGCTGTGAGCTGTTCTTTGATCGACATGATTATCTTCCTCTCTTCTCAATATAAAAAGGCACCCGCGAATCTCTCAACTCGCAGGCGCCTTGCGCAAATGACGGATTAACCTCTGTACTTGCGTTTACGAGCTGCCTCAGACTTCTTCTTGCGGCGAACGCTCGGTTTCTCGTAATGTTCACGTTTTCTCACTTCAGCAAGCGTGCCAGCCTTCTGGGACATACGCTTGAAGCGGCGGAGAGCACTATCGATCGATTCGTTTTTACCAACTTTGATTTCGTTTGCCATCTATTTTCCCCCCCTCCACTTAACATGGGAGTTTGTGTCGTTAGAATTACACCACACCATTATACAGCAGGGCGCAAGTCACTGTCAACACTCTCCAAAAGTTTTAGAACCTGCGTCAAGGCTCAGCCTGGGGGCCATTGCATAGAGCGGCCGCCAAGGAGGTGGAAATGCAGATGCTTCACGGTCTGACCGCCTTCCTCGCCCGTGTTCGCCACGACGCGGAAGCCTTTCTCGGCAATGCCGAGCTTCTGAGCAAGCTCCGGGATGACATCGACGAGGATGTGCGAGACGAGCGCCTTGTCCTCTTCTTTGAGGGCCAGCAGACTCTCGACGTGCTTCTTTGGGATCACGAGGACGTGCTGCGGTGCCTGCGGCTCCAGATCGCGGAAGGCCACGACCATGTCATCTTCATAGACCAGCGTAGAAGGGATCTCCTTCTGTGCAATCTTGCAAAAGATACAATCTGCCATCTTCATTCACCTCCTTTGACGTAAATGGCACAAAACGGGCGTTCAACGCCCATCTATTAAGACAATATTCGCCGCAATTCGCGGAAAACCTTCTTCTTCTGAAAAAAATCTATCTGCTTTTTCTCGCGTCAAATGGTCAGTGGACACAGTGCGCCCAGACGCCGTCGCGCCATAGCTTGTCGATCTGAACCTTGTAGATTTCGCCGCAGTCGACTGCCTCGTCGGTGTAGACGCGGATGTAGTTGTCCGTCAGGCCATCCGTGATGCCATCCTTCGCGGTCTCAAACAGCACGCGCATCTCGCGGCCGATGAAACTCCGGTGGAATTCCTCGGCCTTGCGGTCGGCCAGAGCCTGCATGCGGTGCACGCGCTCCTTCTTGACGGCTTCATCCACCTGATCCTTGCGCGCGGCGGCCGGCGTTCCCGTGCGGCGCGAATACGGGAAGACGTGCATGCGGGCAAAGTTCATCTTCTCGACGAACGAGAGTCCCTGCTCGAAGTCTTCTTCCGTCTCGCCGGGGAAGCCGACGATGATGTCCGTCGAGATGGCGACGCCCGGCACTTCCTCTTCGATGTGCTCGATGAGGCGCGCGAATTCCTGCGTATCGTAATGGCGGTTCATGTCCTTGAGGACCTTGTCGGAGCCGGCCTGCAGCGGCAGGTGGAGATGGGCGCAGAAGCGCTCGTCTTCGCGGATCAGCGCGAAGAGCTCCGGCGAGAGCTCAATCGACTCGAGCGAGCCGAGGCGCAGGCGCTTGAGTCCCGGCACAGAGAGCACCTCGCGGCAGGCATCTGCCAGCGTGATGTCGCCTGGCAGGTCGCGGCCGTAAGCGCCGAGGTGGATGCCCGTCAGCACGATCTCCTTGAACCCCATGGCGACGAGCTTCTCCGCCTCGCGGTGCACGTGCTCCGGCAGGCGCGACTTGACGGGGCCGCGCGCATACGGGATGATGCAGTACGAGCAGAAATTCTGGCAGCCATCCTCGATCTTGAGGAAGGCGCGCGTGCGCTCGGGGCTGTCGTAGAGCGGGATGTCCTCGAAAGTCTTCGCCTTCATGATATCGGTGATCGTGCCCTGGATGCCGTCTTCCTGCATGGCCTTCTCGACGTAATCGACGATGTGCGCGCGCTCCTTCGTGCCGAGCACGACGCGCACGCCTTCGATGGCCTTGATTTCATCCGGCGCGACCTGCGCATAGCAGCCGCAGACGGCCACGATGGCCTGCGGGTTCTCGCGATGCGCGCGGCGGATGATCTGGCGGCTCTTGCGGTCGCCGAGGCTCGTGACGGAGCAAGTATTGATGACGTAGACATCGGCGCGCGCCTCGAACGGCACGACCTCATAGCCGCGCTGCTTGAAGAGACCCTCCATGGTCTCCGTCTCAAACTGGTTGACCTTGCAGCCAAGTGTGGTCAGAGCAACTTTCAACTTCCCAAATCTCCTTTTTCATACTGAACAATGCTGAGGCCCGCGACCGCCGCCGTCTCAGCGCGCAGGATGCGCGGCCCGAGCGTGACGCTCTGCCCGCCAGCCTTGACGACAGCTTCGGCCTCTTCGAGCGTGAAGCCTCCCTCTGGGCCGATGAGCAGCATGTAGCGCTCCGAGGTCGTGCGCTGCAGGCAGTCACGCACCGATACATTCTCTTCATTCTCATAGCAGAACAGGAACTCCGAATCCATGTCATCCTCGTACCAGGCATGGCTGAGGAAATCTTTCAGCGTCTCGATAGGGAATACCTTGACGAGCACCGTGCGCCCGCACTGCTTGGCCGCCTCATCGGCAATCTTCTGCCAGCGCTGCTGACGCTGCTTTGCCTTCTTCGCATCGTAACGCACGACGCAGTTGTGGCTCGCGACCGGCACGATGCAGTTGACGCCGAGCTCGACGGCCTTCTGCACGACAAAGTCCATCTTGTCGGCCTTCAAGAGGCACATGGCCAGTCCCAGCTGGATGGGCGACTCGGTGTCCGCATCGAGCCGCTCCACGAGTTCCATGGTCACCGCGTCCGAGGTGAATCTTGTCATCTCCATGCGCGCGACCTGGTTCTCATCGTCGACGACGATGACCTCCTGCCCCGGCTTTGCCCGCATGACGTGCATGAGGTGATGCGCATCCGCACCGCGGATCTCGATGGTATCCGCGAGGATGCCCTTGTAGAAAAGTCGTCTCACTTTGCATCCTCCCGACTGATGACCATTGCCGCCCAGCCGTTCTCCTCGATTACCTTGTCGATGGCAAAGCCGTGCGCGAGCGCCGCCTCGGTCACGTCGGCCACGCGCTCATCGATGATACCCGAAGCCAGCAGGTGACCGCCCTCGGCCAGGTGCTCGTCGAGCTCGTCGAACAGACGAATGACGATATCTGCGATGATGTTGGCGATGATGAGGTCCGCCTTGCCCGTGAACGCCTTCAGGAGGTCCGAGACGCCCGTCGTCACGCGGTCCTCGACATGGTTGCGCTCGACATTCTCCTGCGCAACCGTAGCCGCCGTGCGGTCGTAGTCCATCGCGACGACCTCGCCGGCTCCGAGTTTCGCCGCCGCCACGGCCAGCACACCGGAGCCCGTGCCGACGTCGAAGACGCGCATGCCGCCCTTGACGGCCGACTCGAGCTCGCGGATGCACATGGCCGTCGTCGGATGCGTGCCCGTGCCGAAAGCAGCGCCGGGATCGAGGTCGATGACGATGTCGTCGGGGCTCGCCTCATAGTCCTCCCAGGCCGGCTTGATGACGATGAGGCCGCCGACTTTTTCCGTGTGGAAATACGCCTTCCAGTTGTCCGCCCAGTCCTCGTCCTGCACCGTGTGCCATTCAATCCGGCACGACTGAGCGTCGAAGCCATCGATCTTGGCGAGGTCCTGGACGCGCTGCTCAAACGTGCGCAGGCGGTCGTCGAGGTCTTCGTCGACCGGCAGATACGCCTTGATTGTCACGACATTCGTCTGCTCAGCCTTCGGCAGGTCGGAATAATCAAAAAGCCCACTCTCGATATAACTGTTGAGTTCCTCTGGATCTTCGATGACGACACCAGACGCACCGACGTCGTGAAAGATCTCCGCAATGAGGTCGGTCTCCTCGTGTGATGTCCGGATACTGACTTCAGCCCATTTCAAAGCGCATCGTCCTTTCTTTCTCTAAGTCTCTTCATTATAGGGGATAAGTCTGTAAAAAACAAGGGAATCCATCACCGTGCCTGCCTCCCATCGGCATGCACGGCGCTGCCGATGCGCTCGCAGAGCTTCTCGATGTAGCGGCCGGCATAGCGGCTGAGCTTGATGTGGGCATGCGTCAGGTAGCCGATTTCCATGAAGTCATCGACGAGCAGCGGCCGCGCGATGATTTCCTCCCCGTTGAGTTCCTCATTGATGATGCCGCTCGAGATGGTGTAGCCGTCAAGGCCGATGAGCAGGTTGAAGAGCGTCGCCCGGTCCGTGACGATGATGTCCTTGCGTACGGGCAAGGTGCTCTGGATCTCCTCGGCGTAATAGAAGGCATTGTGGGAGCCCTGCTCGTACGAGAGGCGCGGGTAGTCCGCGAGGTCTTCGAGGCGGATGGCATCCTTCTTCGCCAAGGGATTCTTCTTGCTGATGAAGACGTGCGGCTCCGCGCGGTAGAGCGGCGTGAAGCGCAGGCCGTGGTCGAGGATGGCGCGCCTCACGATCGTCTCGTTGGCCGGATTGAGGTAGAGCACGCCGACCTCACTGCGCAGGCCGCCAACATCCTCGAGGATCTTGTAGGTCTCCGTCTCGCGCATGTGGAATTCGTACTCCTTACCCTTGTACTCGCGCAGCAGGTCGACAAAAGCCTCGACGGCAAACGAATAGTGCTGCGACGAGACGCAGAAAAGCTGCTTCTTCGCCCGCTTCTTGCCGTAGCGCTCCCGGATCATCGCCTCCTGCTCGAGCATCTGACGCGCATAGGCGAGGAATTCCTCGCCCTTGACCGTCAGCGTGATGCCCTTGTTCGTGCGCCGAAAAATCGTGATACCGAGCTCTTCCTCCAGTGCGTGGATGGCGGCCGTCAGGCTCGGCTGCGTGATGAAGAGCCGCTGCGCCGCCTCTGTGATGGAACCCGATGAAGCGGCTTCCACGACATAGCGGAGCTGATTGAGTGTCATCTTGTTCTCGCCCCCCTTTGTTATCTTATCCATCTACTCCATCATACCACGGAGCATCTCATTTTGCCATAGAGTGAATCTATGACAAAGTGCCCGTTTTAAATATTTTTCAACGGACGCCTTTTGCGGTAAAGTAGAGCCATCAACCGATTCGGTCCACAGAAACAAGGATTCATCTCGTATACATTCAGGAGGTCATCATCATGAGCAAACATCTTTCCACACCGTTCCGCTTCGATTACGTCGGCAGTTTCCTGCGCCCCGCAAGGCTCAAGGAAGCGCGCCAGAAGTTTTCTGAGCAGGCCATCTCCGCTGATGAGCTCAAGGCCGTCGAAGACGACTGCATCCGCGAGCTCGTCGCCAAGCAGAAGGCGGCCGGCTATCACGTCATCACCGACGGCGAGTTCCGCCGCGCGACCTGGCACCTCGACTTCATGTGGGGCTTTCAGGGCATCGCACATGAGAAGACCGACAAAGGCGTCTGCTTCCACGGCGAACCGGCCCTGATCGACGACACCTGGCTCACGGGCCCGCTCTCCGCCGAGAACCATCCGTTTGTCGAGCACTTCAAGTTCGTGCACGCACTCGAGGACGAGAATACCGTCGCCAAGCAGACGATCCCGGCGCCGGCCCAGTTCTTCCAGCAGATGATCCTACCCGACAACATCGAGCGCACGCGCAAGGTCTACGCGACGGACGAGGCGCTCATCGAGGCCATCGCCGCGGGCTACCGCACGGTCATCCGCGACCTCTACGCAGCAGGCTGCCGCAACCTGCAGTTCGACGACTGCACCTGGGGCGTGCTTGCCGCCGGCGGCAAGAAGGGCGGCAAATTCGCCTACGTCGAAGGCTCTGACCTCAAGAAACTCGCCGAGCAGTTCGTGACGGTCAACAACCTGGCCATCGAGGGAAGCCCCGACGACCTCGTCATCAACACGCACGTTTGCCGCGGCAACTATCACTCCGTCTACTTCGCCAGCGGCGCCTACGACCCGATTGCCGACCCGCTCTTCACGCGCGAGAACGTCAACGCCTACTACCTCGAGTTCGACGACGAGCGCTCCGGCGGCTTTACGTGTCTCAAGGATGTCACACCGGGCAAGAAGGTCGTGCTCGGCCTCATCACGACGAAGCGTCCAGAGCTCGAGGATAAGGCAGCCATCATCGCCCGCATCCACGAGGCAGCCAAGTACGTGCCACTCGAGAATCTCTACCTGAGCCCGCAGTGCGGCTTCGCCTCCTGCGAGATCGGCAACAAGCTCACGGAAGAGCAGCAGTGGGCAAAACTCGCCCTCGTCAAGGAGATTGCCGAGGAAGTCTGGGGCTGAGCAGCAGGCAAAAAAATACGGCTTTGCGATGGATTTCGCAAAGCCGTATTTTTATTTCTTGAAGAAGCGCTTGAGGTCGTCGAGAAAGCTCTTCTGCTCCGGATTGACCTTGTCGCCGCTGATCTCGCCAAACTCGCGCAGGAGTTCTTTCTGGCGTGCAGAGAGGTTTTGCGGCGTCAGCACCTTGATGTGGACGAGCTCGTCGCCGCGTCCCGAACCACGCAGGAATGGGATGCCGTGGTTACGGATGCGCAGGACCTTGCCCGACTGGATGCCAGCCGGGATCTTGAGATCGACGGGGCCGTCAAGTGTCGGCACCTGCACCGAGCCACCGAGTGCGGCCTGTACGAAGGTGATCGGCACTTCGACGATGACATCATTGCCCTGCCGCGTGTAGAGCTTGTGCGGCTTGACGAAGATGTAGACGTAGAGGTCGCCGTAGCCGCCGCCATTGCGGCCCGCCTCGCCGGCACCCGACAGGCGGACGCGCGACCCTTGGTCGACGCCCTTCGGGATCTTGACCGTGACCTTCGAGGTCTCGCGCTTGCGGCCCGTGCCGTGGCAGTCCTTGCACGGCGTCTTGACAATCTTGCCCGTGCCGTGGCAATGCTGGCAGGTCTGCGTGCTCATCATGCGGCCAAAGGCCGTGTTGCGCACGACCTGCTGCTGGCCCGTGCCGTGGCAGTGCGGGCAGGTCTCTGGGCTCGTCCCCGGAGCAGCGCCCGAGCCATGGCAGGTCGTGCACTCGACCGTACGCGGCACCTCGAGCTCCACCGTCTTGCCGAAAGCAGCCTCCTCAAAGGTGATGGAGAGGTCGTAGCGCAGGTCATTGCCGCGCTCCGGGCCCGGCTGACGCGCATGGCGGGCACCGGCACCGCCGAAGAACATGTCGAAGATATCGCCAAAGCCCTCGCCGCCGGCACCTCCGCCGAAGCCGCCGAAATCACTGAAACCACCGAAGCCGCCAGCACCGGCGCCACTAAAGCCGCCCGTGCCGTCAAAAGCTCCTGCACCGAACTGGTCGTACTGCGCGCGTTTCTTCGGATCCTTCAGGACATCGTAGGCTTCATTGATCTCCTTGAACTTCTCCTCTGCCTCTTTCGGGTTGTCCGGATTGAGGTCTGGATGATACTTGCGGGCCAGCTTCTTATAGGCACGCTTGATCTCCTTTTCATCCGCGCTCTTGTCAACGCCCAGCACTTCATAATAATCGCGTTTTTCGCTCACGTTGCACCATCCTTACAGAAAAATTGGGAGTCTTGAGGGAGCCGCCAAGCGGTCCCCCATAGCTCCCAACCTTCAATCCATCATCTGCTTATTTCTTGTCGTCTTTGACTTCCGTGTAGTCCGCATCGACGACATCATCATCGTCTTTCTTCTGCTGCTGAGCGCCCTGGGCGTTCTCGCCGCCAGCCTGCGCACCAGAAGCCTGTGCCTGCTGATAAGCAGCGGCGCTGAGCTCGTAGAGCGGCTTCTGCAGCGCTTCGGTTGCCTTCTTGATGGCTTCCGTATCGTTGCTCTTGATGGCCTCTTTGACCTTCTCGCAAGCAGCCTTGACTTCCGATACCTTGCCGGCATCTGCCTTGTCGCCGAGCTCTTTGATCGTCTTCTCAGCCTGGTAGACCAGATTGTCGGCGTTGTTCTTCGCGTCGATGGCTTCCTTCTGCTTCTTGTCTTCTGCCTCATGAGCCTTGGCTTCATTGACCATGCGGTCGATGTCTTCCTTGCTCATGCCGCTGTCCGACTGGATCGTGATCTTCTGCTCTTTGCCCGTGCCGAGGTCCTTAGCGGAGACATGCACGATGCCGTTGGCATCGATATCGAAGGAAACTTCAATCTTAGGTACTCCACGCGGAGCCGGCGGGATATCCGTGAGTTCGAAGCGGCCGAGCGTCTTGTTGCCGGCAGCCATCTCGCGCTCGCCCTGCAGGACGTGGATATCGACGGACGGCTGGTTATCGGCAGCCGTCGAGAAGATCTGGCTCTTGTGCGTCGGGATCGTCGTATTGCGCTCGATGATCTTCGTGCAGACACCGCCGAGCGTCTCGATACCGAGGGAAAGCGGCGTGACATCGAGGAGCAGGACGTCCTTGACTTCACCGACGAGGACACCGCCCTGGATGGCAGCACCAACGGATACGCACTCATCCGGGTTGACGCCCTTCGACGGCTCCTTGTGCAGGATATTGCGGATAGCATCCTGGACAGCCGGGATACGGGACGAACCGCCGACGAGGATGATCTTGTCGATGTCGTCAGCCGTGAGGTCTGCATCGGCCATGGCCTTGCGCGTCGGGCCCATCGTGCGCTCGACGAGGTCGCTCGTGAGCTCATTGAACTTTGCGCGCGTCAGCGTGAGGTCGAGGTGCTTCGGGCCCGAGGCGTCTGCCGTGATGAACGGCAGGTTGATGTTCGTCTGCGTCATGCTCGAGAGCTCGATCTTGGCCTTCTCAGCAGCTTCCTTGAGGCGCTGGGCAGCCATCTTGTCCTGCGAGAGGTCGATGCCGTTCTCCTGCTTGAATTCGCCGACCATCCAGTCGATGATCTTCTGGTCGAAGTCATCGCCGCCGAGGTGCGTATCGCCATTCGTGGCCTGGACTTCGAACGTGCCTTCCGAGAGCTCGAGAATCGAGACATCGAACGTGCCACCGCCGAGGTCGAAGACGAGGATCGTCTCATCCTTGTCCTTGTCGAGGCCGTAGGCAAGCGCTGCTGCCGTCGGCTCGTTGACGATGCGCAGGACATCGAGGCCTGCAATCTTGCCGGCGTCTTTCGTTGCCTGGCGCTGGCTGTCGTTGAAGTAAGCCGGGACCGTGATAACGGCCTGCGTGACCGTCTCACCGAGGTATGCTTCTGCATCGCCCTTGAGCTTCTGCAGGATCATGGCCGAGATTTCCTGCGGCGTGTAGTCCTTGCCATCAATCGTGACCTTGTAGTTCGGGTCGCCCATGTGGCGCTTGATGGACGAGATCGTGCGGTCCGGGTTCGACACAGCCTGGCGCTTTGCCAGCTGGCCGACGAGGCGCTGACCATCCTTCGTGAAGCCGACGACAGACGGCGTGATGCGGCTGCCTTCCGGGTTCGTGATGACGGTCGGTTCGCCACCTTCCATGACGGATACGACGGAGTTCGTCGTACCTAAATCGATACCAATTACTTTAGACATGGTAACATCCTCCTAAACTGTATGTAAAAACTTGAATCATCTATGTTATTGATCAGGCCGCTCAGTTGGAGACGACCTGGACCATGCTTGGACGGATGACGCGGCCCTTGACCATGTAGCCCTTCTGGAGCTCCTGGGCGACCGTGTCGTCTTCTTTTTCGGGGTCTTCGACCCGCATGACGGCCTGATGGAAGTTCGGATCGAACTTCTGGCCGACGGCTTCGATCTGCTCGAGGCCGTTCTTCTTGAGGACTTCCTGGAACTGCGTGAAGATCATCTCGACGCCCTTCTGGAAGGCCTCCACATCCTTTGTCTCGGCCGCCATGGCGCGCTCGAAGTTGTCGAGCAGCGGCAGCATGTCCTTGCAGAAATTCTGCGTGACGACGGCAGAAATCTCTTCGCGTTCCTTCGCCGAGCGGCGGCGGAAGTTGTCAAAATCTGCCTGGAGGCGCAGCAGGCGGTCCTTCTTTTCCTGAAGGTCACCCGTGAGCTTCTCGACCTGGCCCTTGAGAGCCTCGATCTCTTCCTGCATGGCAGCTGCCTCGCTGGCGGCTTCCTCCGGCGCTTCCTCCTCGGAGCCCTCGGCAGCATCTTCCTGCGCGGCTTCCGCCTCGTCGATTTCCTGCTGCATCTCCTCCAGCTTCTGCTCATCCTTCTTCTTCATTTCATCTTTGATAAATGATGGCAAAATGATCACCTCTTCACTCAATTCCGGGAACCCTGCGGCTCTACCAGTGGAACCGCTTGATGACTTCAGTCAGATTGGAATTCATGTATTCGAGCAGGCTCATGGCCTTCGCGTATTCCATGCGCGTCGGTCCGAGCACTGCGATCGTGCCCAAGAGCTCTCCATCGAGATGGTATGTCGCGGTGATGATGCTGCTGTCCTTGAAGTGGCTGTCCTCGTTCTCCTGGCCAATCGTGACCTCGAGGCCGTCCCCCATATGGGCGTGCAGTACATCCTTCATGAGCTCTTCCTTCTCGAGCACCAACAGCGTCTCCTTGACCTTCTCCACATCGTGGAACTCCGGCTGCTCGAGCATCTGCGTCGTACCGCCGAGGTAGAGGCGCTCCCGCTTGCCCGAATCGAGCGCGCGGTTGATGACTTCGAGAGCCGACTCGTAGAGCGGCTCATCCTGGATCTCATCGCGTATCTTCGCGAGTGCCGGATGGTCGATGGTCGAGAGCGTGTGGCCGGCGAGATTCTTGTTGATGACGCTGGCCATGCGCTGGAAGTCCTCGAAGCGGGCGCCGTCCGGCATCTCGAGGATCTTGTTCTCGATGAAGCCTGCGTCCGTCATGAGCACCGTGATGACGCGCCGGTCGTCGAGCGGCAGGAACTGCAGGCAGCGGAACGCAGCCTGCGTCATCTGCGGCGCGAGGACCAATGAGACGTTCTTCGTCACCTGTGAGATGATGCGCGCCGTCTCCTGGAACACCTCGTCGATGCGCTTGACGCGCGCCCTGTACCAGCGGTTGATGAGCTCTTTCTCCTCATCGCTCACAGGCTTCGGGGGGATCAGTCCGTCTACGTAGAAGCGATATCCCTTCGACGATGGGATGCGTCCGGAAGAGGTATGCAGCTGCTCGAGATAGCCTAGCATCTCGAGGTCCGCCATCTCGTTGCGGATGGTTGCCGGACTCACGCCGAGGTCATACTTCCTGGCCAGCGTCCGCGAGCCTACCGGCTCAGCTGACTCGATGTAATCATCGACGATAGCCTGCAGCACGCGTTTCTTGCGCGCATCGAGTTCGTCCTTCATCTGCATGCCCCCTTCCTTCTGTTTTCATCCCTGTTAGCACTCTATCGTATCGAGTGCTAACTTTGAATCTATAAAGAATATACACCGAAAAAAACAAAAAGTCAACACCTAAAAGTCAAAAAGTCAAAATTATTTTCGACTTTTCTCCCGCAAATGAAAAAAGACTGCCAATCGGCAGTCTCCCGCATCGCGTGCAGTCACTTCGCCTCTTCAAAGGCGCTCGCGACAGCAGCCTTGATCGTGTCGTAGGTATCACCCGGCTGCGCCTCGTAGACCTTGCGGCCCTCGATGAAGAGGCTCGGCACGTAGTAGTAGTCCTGGGCATACGCCTTGGCGAGCTCCGGCTGCTCATTCTCGTCGATGATCTCGACCTCGATACCTGCATACGCCGGCTGCTCAGCGCGCAGCTCTTCGATGGCCTCTGCGGCCTTTGCGCAGTACGGGCAGCCCTGCATCTTGATCATGGTGATCTTCTTCATAGAAATCTTCCTCTCTATCTTACTTCTATACTCAACTTCTCTGTCTTGTTCAACCGATCTTCTGGCGCAGCCAGGCGGCGAGGACAAGTGCGTGGTTCTCCTGCTGGTTCTTCGCAGCATAGAGCAGTGTCACGTTCTGCGTCTTGAGCCATTCCCGGCAGCGCTCGGCAAAGGCCGCTGCGCCTTCGCTCGCTTCCAGTTCTTCGGCGTACCCCTCGCGGAAGCCGGCAAAGGGCATCTCGCCGCGGTGGTAGAGCGTCCGCAATTCACTTGACGGCGTGACCTCCTTGGCCCAGACATCGTAGGGCAGGTCGGCCTTGCGGATGCCGCGCGGCCAGAGGCGGTCGACGAGCACGCGCACGCCATCGCTGGGCTCTGCCGCTTCATAGACGCGCTTAAGATGGATTTCATGCATGAGTATGCGCTTCCTTTCTTTGCCTCTACCTTACCATCTGCCCGCGAAAGATTCCGTGACCCGCATCACAAAAGTCAGAGCAGGAATTCCTCGAAGGCCATATTGCCGTACTTCATGCCGAGCGGCGTCAGATGGACGCCTGCTTCATCCGCTTCGAGAAGGCCCTGGCGCTTGAGCTTGGCGATGGCACCGGCGTAGACGGCTTCGAGCGGCATGCCGAACCGCCGCTCGAAGCGCGCCCTGTCGATGCCGCACGCCGTGCGCAGGGCGAGAAAGGCGAATTCCTCCATGGCGATCTCGCGCGTCATCGCCTCTTCCTGCCGCCGCACGCCCTTCCCCGTGCGGATGCCCTCGATGTAGGCGGGAATCTCCCGCACGTTCTCATACCGCTGTCCCTCGAGGTACGAATGCGCCGCCGCACCGACACCGAGGTAGGACACATCCTGCCAGTACGAGAGATTGTGGCAGCTCTCAAAGCCCGGCTTGGCAAAGTTCGAGATCTCGTAGCGCGCGTAGCCGTGCGCCGGCAGGAACGCGGTCATCGTGTCGTACATGCGCTCGACGGTATCTTCGTCGGGCAGTGCGAGCCTGCCCATCTCCTGCATCTTCGCGAAAGCCGTGCCTTCTTCGAGCTGCAGGCCGTAGATGGAGATATGCTCCGGCTCTAAGGCGACCATCGCTTCAAGGTCCCGCTCGAGATCTGCAAGGCTCTCGCCCGGCAGGCCGTAGATGAGGTCCATGCTGACATTCTGGAAGCCTGCCGCGCGCGCAAGGGCCATCGCCTCTCGCGCCTGCGCTCCCGTGTGGATGCGTCCGATCTTCTTGAGCAGAGTATCGTCAAAGGTCTGCACGCCGAACGAGAGTCGGTTGACGCCGCCCGCGCGCAGAGCCCTGAGCTTCGCCGCGTCGACCGTCCCCGGGTTGCACTCCACCGTGAACTCCCGGTCCGCCGCATCGCCGAACACATCGGCGATGGCCTGCAGGATCTTCTCGAGCAGTCCTGTCGGCAGCAGGCTCGGCGTGCCGCCGCCCATGTAGATGGTCCGAGGGCTGCCCCACTTCTCCCGATAAAGGACGCCCTGCACCGCGAGCTCGCGGCACAGGGCGTCCGTATAGTCTGCCTCATAGCGCTCCCGCCCCGCGAAGGACGGGAAGTCGCAGTAGAAACACTTCTGGCGGCAAAACGGGATGTGGATGTAGAGGCCCCATTGCTGTTTTCTCATCATGCATCCCCCATCAGTCGATCTTCAAGATGGCCATGAAGGCTTCCTGCGGCACTTCGACGCTGCCGACGGCCTTCATGCGCTTCTTGCCTTCCTTCTGCTTCTCGAGCAGCTTGCGCTTGCGCGAGATATCGCCGCCGTAGCACTTGGCGAGCACGTCCTTGCGGCGGGCGCGCACGTTCTCGCGCGCGATGACCTTCGACCCGATGGCAGCCTGGATTGGGATCTCGAACATCTGCTGCGGGATGATCTCCTTGAGCTTGGCTGCGAGCTGGCGGCCGCGCGATGCCGCGCGGTCCTTGTGCACGATGGTCGAGAGCGCATCGACAGGGTCTCCATTCAAGAGGATGTCGACCTTGACGAGCTTCGACTCCTTGTAGTCCGCGAGCTCGTAGTCGAGCGAAGCGTAGCCGCGCGTCGCCGATTTCAGGCGGTCGAAGTAGTCGAAGATGATCTCATTGAGCGGGATGTGGTAGGTGATCATGACGCGGTTCGTGTCGAGATAGTCCATGCCCTTGAACTCGCCGCGCTTGTCCTGCGAGATCTCCATGACGGCACCGACGAAATCGTTCGGCACGATGACCGTCGCCTTGACGTACGGCTCCTCGATATGCTCGATCTCCGTCTGCGGCGGCAGCTCGGCCGGATTGCTGACCTTGATCATCGTGCCATCCGTCTTGTAGACGTGGTAGATGACGGACGGCGCCGTCGTGATGAGCTTGAGGTTGTACTCGCGCTCGAGGCGCTCCTGGATGACATCCATGTGCAGCAGGCCGAGGAAGCCGCAGCGGAAGCCGAAGCCCAAGGCGACAGACGTCTCCGGCTCGAAGACGAGTGCCGCATCGTTGATCTGCATCTTCTCGAGTGCATCCTTGAGGTTGTCGTAGTCGGAGCTCTCGACCGGATAGAGGCCGCAGTATACCATTGGGTTGACGCCGCGGTAGCCCGGCAGAGGCTCGCTTGCCGGATTGTCGGCATAGGTGATCGTATCGCCGACGCGCACGTCGCGCACGTCCTTGAGAGAGCCCGCGACAAAGCCGACTTCGCCGACATCGAGGTAGCCGAGGTCGACGGGCTGCGGCTTGAAGCAGCCGACATCCGTGACCTCGAATACCTTGCCGGAGTTCATGAGCTTGAGCTTCATGCCCTTCTTGATGTGGCCCTGCATGACGCGAATGTGCGCGATGACGCCCTTGTACGAATCAAAGAACGAGTCGAAGATCAGGGCCTGCAGCGGCGCGTTCTCGTTACCCTCCGGCGCGGGGATGTAATCGACGATCGAGTCGAGGATCTCCTCGATGCCGATGCCGGCCTTGGCCGAGGCCAGCACGGCGTTCGACGTGTCGAGGCCGATGACATCCTCAATCTCCTTCTTGACGCGCTCCGGGTCAGCGCTCGGCAGGTCAATCTTGTTGATAACCGGGATAATCTCGAGGTCGTGCTCGAGCGCCATGTAGACGTTCGCGAGCGTCTGCGCCTCGACACCCTGCGCCGCATCGACGACGAGCAGAGCGCCCTCGCAGGCTGCGAGGCTGCGCGAGACCTCATAGGTGAAGTCGACATGGCCCGGCGTATCGATGAGGTTGAGCTCATACTCCTCGCCGTCCTTGCCCTTGTAGTTCAGGCGCACCGTCTGCGACTTGATGGTGATGCCGCGCTCGCGCTCGATGTCCATGTTGTCGAGGACCTGCGCCTCCATCTCACGCTTCGACAGCGTGCCCGTATACTCGATCAGGCGGTCCGCGATCGTCGACTTACCATGGTCGATGTGCGCAATGATCGAGAAATTGCGGATATTCTTATTCTGCATAATCTACTCCTCAATATCATATAGGATCAGCTCGCTGCCGCTTCGGCAGCTGCTGTACACTCCCCAAAAATTTCTTTCATTATATCATTGCCCTCGCTCTGCTTGCAAGAAATGGAAAGAAATAGTTGCTTTTTCATTTGACCCATGATATTATACTTAGGTAACGACATTAATTAAGGGGGTGAACTACTTGCCGAATATCAAAGCATCTATCCTGAGTGTGAAATCCGACGCTAAGCGCCATGCAAAGAACGCTGCCGAGAAGTCCCGTGTACGCACTGCTTCCCGCCGTGTCCTCGATGCTGTTGAGGCTGGAAACGCTGATGAAGCGAAATCCCTCCTTACGGTTGCATGCAAGACGATCGACCAGGCCGCTGCAAACAAGGTTTATCACAAGAACGCTGCTGCCCGCAAAAAGTCCCGTCTGGCTCGCAAGGTCAACGCACTGGCTAAATAATCTTTGCAGATAAGATAGAAAAGGCCCGCTCTTCGGAGCGGGTCTTTTTCGTGTCTCAATATAGGAGCTCAGATCATCGCGATGGCTGAGCGCACGACTTCTGGCAGTGGCAGCACGAAGTGGAATACCGTGTAGAAGTGGATGGCGCTGCCGCCCATGACGAAGAGGTGCCAGATGACGTGGCTGTAGGGCAGGCGGCGCGCCAGGTAGAAGATTGCGCCAACCGAGTAGCAGAGGCCGCCAGCGACGAGCCACCAGATGGCCTCGATTGGCAGCGTCTCCAAGAGCGGCTTGACCATGAAGACGGCAAACCAGCCCATGCCGAGATAGCAGAGCGTGCGCACGATGCGGAAGCGCTTCGCCGCAAAGCACTGGAAAACGATGCCGACGAGCGCCATGCCCCAGACGAGGCCAAAGATGGTCCAGCCGAAGCTGCCGTGCAGCGGGATCAGTGCAAACGGCGTGTAGTTGCCCGCGATCAGCACGAAGATGGCCGCGTGGTCGATGACCTTGAAGACCGACTTGACCTTGAGATTCGTGAAGCTGTGGTAAAGCGTCGAAGCGAGATACAGCAGGATCAGCGAGATGCCGTAGACGAGGCAGCTCGTCGTGTGCCAGACGCCGCCATCCGCATAATAGACCAACATGCCGATGAGCGCCGCCACCGCGAGCGCCGCGCCCACGCCATGCGTGACCGCATTGAGTATCTCTTCTAGTGTGACAGGTGCCTTTAAGGCAGCCGTGTGTTTTATCATGTAAAAGCCTCCCCTCTCATGTGAGGATCATATCATTCGACTCTCCCATTATCCTTGATTTCCTGTCCGTTGTAAACCATCAGGAGAGGCTTTGCGAAGGCGCATGAAGGCGCATCAGGCCGCTACTGGCCAGTGGATTGCGCGCGCACCCTCTGGCACGACGACCGCTGCGTTGTAGGCGATGCTCAGGCGCGTCGCCTCCTCTACTTCCTCAGCCGAGGAAGCCGGATTGCGGCGGATCTCATAGACGGCATGCGATGCCTGCTTGACCGCGAACGACTGCGGCGTGTGGAACTGCAGCTCGACGCGCACGCCCGCCGGACTCATGAGGTGGACGTTGACGCCCTGATAGAACTTGCCGCCCCAGGCATTGCGGAACTTCTCGACGCGGTAGCCCTTCTCGGTCAGTGCGGCCATCGCCTGCGGCACCATCGTGCTGTAGTCTGCATCGGAGCAGGTCAGCGTGTAGCGCAGGACGTCGCTGATGCCTGCGGCAGCCGTAGCGAGGCTCACCTGATCCTCATCGGCATCGCTCGTGATCTTGCGGGCCAGGCTGTCTGTGCTCTTGAGGCGGTAGTCCAGCCCCTGAAGCTTGGCCGACGAGCGCTCAAGCGTCCGCATGTCCGCCGTGACCTCCGGCTCGGCCAGCGCAGCCTTGCGGCGCAGTGCCAGTGCCAGAAGGCGGCTCTGCTCCTTGCGCGCGAGCTTCTTGTCGCCGCGCAGCTGGCGCAGGTCCGCTGCACTCGCCACGGTCACGATTGGGCTGACGCTCTCCTCCGGGTCCACCGGTGCTGCATAAGTCGGCAGTACGTGGATTGGCGCGAGTACGGCCATGATCATCATGACGGCGGCCGTCAGGCTGCGCATCCACCGGCTCGCCCCCGTGATGCGGTGGGAGAACTGCTCCGGCTTGAATTTGCGGAACGAACGCGCGAGATGGCGTGCACTCTTCTTCGACTGTTTCAACGGCTCTATGTAGGTTTCTGGCATTTCTTGTGCTGCTTTCATATCGATTCCCTCCAGACGATGGACCGTCTCTTGTTCTCTGCTTACAGTCTTATCATAGCAGGCGAAACTTGAAAACAACTGGTTGCTCCTGAAAACTATATGAAAATAGAAAAAATCGGCCGAATCCAGGCCGATTTTTTATTGCTCGTATGTTCATGCTCCCTGATAGCGCTTCTGCACGGCGCGCAGGCGTAGGGAGAGGAAGATGGCGCCGAAGGCGATGCCGATGATCAGGCCGCACCAATAGCCGTAAGGTCCGACCGACGTGTAGTTGGCGATGAGCCAGCCTGCCGGCAGGCCGATGACCCAGTAGGAGATGACGGCGAGCAGGAAGGTCACGTGCACGTCCTTGTAGCCGCGCAGGGCCCCCTGCAGCGGCGCATCGATGCTGTCGGCAAGCTGCAGGAACACGGCGAAGACTAGGAAGACGACCAAAAGCTCCTGCACATCGGGGCTCGAGGTGTAGAGCGCGGCAATCGTCTCGCGGAACTGCACGAGCAGAATGGCCAGGCTGCCCTCGAATACGAAGGTCAGGAGCCGGCCGAGGCGGATGTAGGCCGCCGCCTCCTCGCTGCGCCGCGCGCCGATCTCGAAGCCGACGAGGATGGTCAGCGTCATGCTGGCCGAGAGCGGGATCATGTAGACGAGCGTCGTGAAGTTCATCGCCGCCTGATGCGCCGCGACGACCGTCGTGCCGTAGACCGTCATGAAGAGTCCGACAGCACTGAAGATGCTCTGCTCGCAGAACATCGTGCTACCGATTGGGATGCCGAGCGAAAGCGACCGCTTCCATTCGGCAAGGTCCGGCCGCGGCAGGCTGCGGAAGATGTGATAGCTGCGGAACGGCTCGACGGTGACGACCACGATCGCGTTGAACAGGAGGTTCAGCGAGAAGGCAATGGCTGAACCGATGCCGGCACCGATGCCGCCGAAGGCGGGGATGCCGAGGGTGCCGTACATGAAGATGTAGTTGGCTATGACGTTGATTGGCACCGTCACAAGCGTGATAACCATCGTCAATCGCGTGTAGCCGTGCGCATCGATGAGATTGCGCAGCACACCGGCGAGGAAGATCGGCACGATGCCGAAGGCGATGGCGGCCAGATAGCCTGCAGCCACCCGCTCGACCTTGGGCTCGAGCGCGAGGAACTCGAGGATGGTCGGCACGAAGAGGATGCCGAGAAGCAGGAAGGCGCCCGCAAGGCCAAGCGACCAGTAGAACCCCTGGCGGACCACGAAGCCGATGCGCTCCTGCCTGCCCGCGCCGTGCAGCTGGGCGATGGTCGGCGTCAGGACCGAGATGATGCCGAGGAAGGAGCCGAAGAACGGCATGAAGAGATTCGAGCCGACCGCGACACCGGCGAGGTCCTGCTCGCTGACATGGCCCGACATGACGGTATCGAAGAAGCCTGTCGCCGTCAGCGCGACCTGCGTGACGAAGATCGGCAGCAGGACGGAGAAGAAGCGCCTGGCCTTCTGCTTATACTGCATGTGCTTTGCCGGACTGCTCATTGCTCATCCTTGCGCAGGCAGCAGTTCTTGTACTTCTTGCCGCTGCCGCACGGGCAGGGATCATTGCGGCCGACCCTTGCCTTGTGCACTTTGTCGAACGGGATGACGCGCCCCTCTCCCGTCATGGCCATGAGGTCCTCCGGCGTATGGCCCTTGAGCGGCCAGAGGCGCGTCGCATTGTTGAGCGCGGCCAGCAGCGGGATGATCGCATCTGCCTTGTCTTCATCCTTCATGAGCCCGATCTCATCGAGGTAATCCACGGCTTCCTGCAGCGAGCCGCCGTTCTGGAGCAGGATGATGATCTCACCGGCCACATCGGCTGCCTTGAGCACACCATAGCCGTGCGCCTGCATGAAGAACTGGATGAGCGCGCGGCAAGGTGGCGTGTCCGGCGTGTAGGAATCCGCACCGGCGGCCCATGCTTCCTCATACGTGAGGTCAGCAAAGTCGAGATCCGAGCGGCGCAGCTGCTCGTTCTCCAGTTCCTCCTCGTCGATCAGCGTGTAGTACTTGACGCCCTGCGGCAGAGCGACGACCGTGTTCTTCCAGCAGGACGCGTTGAGCAGGATGCCGACGAAGTCCGCGAAAGTCACGCGGGAACGCTCCTCTTCCGTCAGATGCGCGCAGACCTTCTCGAACAGCTGCTCGTAGTTCAGATAGCCGTAAGCGTAGAGCAAGCCGGCAGCGAGGCGCGCCACCTTGGTGTTGCGCAGCACCCTCTCGTGGAATGCTTCTGTATCCATCTGACTGAATACGGCAAGCACCTCTTCCGGCATGAACCAGATGAGCGTCTCATTCGCCATGCCGCAGGAGAGGAAGCCGAGGCCGCGCAGGTAGTCGAGCCGGTCATCCTCATCGCTGAGCGCCTCGGACTTGCCGCCATTTGCCGCAAGATTCCGGAAGAGCTGATACTCCTCTTCTAAGAGCGACATCATCCAGCGCTCCGCAAAGGCCGTGATGGCCGGGCAGAGGCGCTCGATGAGCTCCGCCTTTTTGAGGGAGCTCGCGCCCGTCACATTGAGGTTGAAGCGGATGTCGTCGAGCTCTGCCTTCGTCATCGCCGTGAGCATTGACGCAAGCGTCGCCTTCTCGGGCAGCTTGTGGCGGCGCAGCTGCCGCTTGCGCTCCTCCACGCCTTCCTGCACCATCTGCTCCAGACTCTCCTCCGGCGCCATGTCCATCTGTTTCATTTCCTGTTCCAAGAATCTTACCTTCCCTTTCTCTTCTCTTCCTGTCTGAATCTCCCCGGACTGCCGGGAAAGACGAGGCAGGGCATGTTTCCATGCCCTGCCATGCTCATCTGCTCTCTAAGCAGACTCAACCAAAGTAATCGGCAATGCCGTCGGCAATGCCCTGTGCGGCTTTCTCGATGCCTTCCTCGCTGTTGAGCAGCTGCTCTTCCTGCGGGTTCGAGATGAAGGCCACCTCGACGAGCGTCGCCGGCATATCCGTGTGCTTGACAACGTAGAAGTTGCAGCTCTGTGTGCCGCGGCTCTGCGTGCCGATCTGGTCGATGACGCCCTGGCGCACCTTGTCTGCAAGGTCGCGCGAGCGCTGCGAGCCGAGCGAGTAGTAGTAGCCCGTCGTTCCCTTCGCCGCACCGCTCGAGAACGAATCCATGTGGATCGAGATGAAGATGTCGGACTTCGTGTTGTTCGCGACATCACAGCGCGCCTGAAGCTCCTCGATATCCGAAGCGTTGGCGCCCTTCGGCGAGACTTCCGTGTCCGTCGTGCGCGTCATGTAGACCGTCGCACCATCGGCCACGAGCAGCCGGCGCAATTCGTTGGCGATGCGCAGCGTCACGCTCTTCTCCATGACGCCCGTCGGCCCGATTGCGCCGGAGTCATTGCCGCCGTGGCCGGCATCGATCGTGATCTTGCGTCCCTTGAGCCCCGTCAGCGCGGCGATGTCGGCATCCGTGTCATCCGTGATGGCAGGCGTATTGCCGGCATTACTGCCTGTATTCTTGCTCGAATCCTTGCCCGTATCCGTCGCCGTACCGGCGGCCTCCTTGGCCGGGCCGTCGATGTCCTCCGTGCTCGAAGAGCTCGAAGGCTTCGTCACCGGAGTTGTCGCGGGCTTTGTCGTCTGTGTACTCGATGTGCTCGAGGAATCCGATGGCTTCACCGCAGGCTTCGTCGCAGGCTTTGATTCCTGCGTCTGGCTCGTGGCAGGTGTCGTGGGCTTTGTCGTGCTCACCGAACTGCTGCCGGTAGTGCTGGGTTTCTGCTGCACATCCGGCACAGCGATCACGGCCTTCGAGCTGTCGCTCAGATTGCCGAAGTCGAGCACGACGCGCCCCGGCACTGTGCCGCCCGTCAGCGGGAAAATCTTGTAGTTGCTGCTGCCGACCTTGTTCTCGACGACGAGGCGCACCGTATTCTTGTTGAACTGGCCGATGCGGATGTCGTTGACAAAACGGCTGCTGACCGCAATCTCGCGCTTGACCTTGGCAGAAAGCCAGGCCCCCTGGATGTCGACGATGACGCGGTCCGGATTCTTCAGCGTCATCGTCGTATAGCGGACCGGCTTGCTCGCATCGACGACGATGCGGATCTTGTCCGAGCCACTGTTGACGCGGACCGCCGTGATCTCCGCCATGCCGCTCACGCGCTCGCTGAAATCAGACGAGGCCGCCGAGACGCCTGCCATCGGCAATAGCATGACGGCGATGACAGATAACAAGAACAGTATGCGCTTCATAAGACCCCTCCAATTTCCATGTGCCTCACGCTTCCCGCGGTCAATCCAGATCATGCGTCGGCCGCCGCGCAGGCATTCTACGTTTTATTATCCACCGTAATCCTGAAAAAATCAAGAAAAGTTCTGCCGCCAGGAACAAAAAAGGAGCGATCACTCGCTCCTTTTTTGTTCAACATCAAGTGTCAAAGCATGTTCTGCAGGAAGGCCTTCGTGCGCTCCTCCTTCGGATGCGCGAAGAACGCCTCCGGCTCGCCCTGCTCGACGATCGTACCATCTGCCATGAAGATGACCTGGCTGGCCGCCTCGCGCGCAAACGCCATCTCATGCGTGACGACGACCATCGTCATGCGCTCTTCCGCGAGCTCCCGCATCGTCTTGAGGACCTCGCCCGTGAGTTCCGGGTCGAGCGCCGAGGTCGGCTCGTCGAAGAGCATGATGTCCGGCTTCATGCAGAGGGCGCGCGCGATGGCCACACGCTGCTGCTGGCCGCCCGAGAGCTGCGACGGATAGTAGTCCGCGCGGTCCGCGAGGCCGACCTTCTCTAAGAGCTCCTTGGCATACGGCAGGATCTCCGCTTTCTTCATGCCCTTGACCTGGATGGGCGCCTCGATGAGATTCTCGAGCACCGTCATATGCGGGAAGAGGTTGAACTGCTGGAAGACCATGCCCGTGTGCGAGAGGATCTCCCGCGCCTTCTTGACGTCGGCGTACTCTGCCACGCCGTTCTCATCCGTGTCGGCCAGGAACTCGCCCTCGATCTCGATGGAGCCCGAGTCAATCGTCTCGAGCTTGTTGATGCAGCGCAATAGTGTGCTCTTGCCGGAGCCGGACGGTCCGATGATCGCGAGGACTTCGCCGCGGCGGACCTCCACGTCGATGCCCTTGAGGACGGCGAGGTCACCGAATGACTTGTGGATATCGTGCATGCGCAGCATGACCTGCGCATCATTATTTGTCGTATTTGCCATAGTAGGCCTCCAATTTCTTGAACATCCAGGTCAGCACGAACGTCATCGCGAGGTAGAATACACCGGCGATGAGAAACGGCGTCATGTCGAATTCGCGCTGTACGATCGTGCGGGCGACGCGCAGCAGGTCGTTCATCGCGAGGATGTAGATGAGCGACGTATCCTTGACGAGGTTGATCGTCTCATTCGAGACCGGCGGCAGGACGATGCGGATGACCTGCGGCAGGATGATGCGGCGCATCGTCTGCGTGTAGTTCATGCCAAGCGTCCTGGCGGCCTCGTACTGCCCCTTCGGCACCGACTGGATGCCCGCACGGAAGATCTCCGCGAAGTACGCCGCGTAGTTGAGCGTGAAAGCCAGGAGTGCCGCCGCGATGTCCGGCAGGCGGATGCCGATCATCGGCAGCGCGAAGTAGACGAAGAGCAGCTGCAGCATCAGCGGCGTGCCGCGCATGAGCCAGATATAGAACTCCATGAAGGCACTGAGCGGCCTCCACTTCGAAAGCCTGCCGAGCGCCGCCATCATGCCGAGCGGCAGGGCGATGACCAGCGTGACGAAGAAGATCTCGAGCGTGATCTCGGAGCCCTCCAGCATCTGTAATATCGTATTGAGCAGATTATCCATTCTTATGATTCTCCCTTGCGGATATTCCTTTAGTCTGGCAAAGTGTTAACATACTTTCCATTGTACAGAAAAAGGCTTGACGAATCAAGCCTTTTTAGAACATCCTGCCCCATTCAAGAGGATTTCAAGAAGATTTCTTCGCATGGATGCCGAAAACAGCGACATCATCATAGTGCATGGACGGGTCGCGCTGCACGCGCGGAGCGATGTCCGCATCGACAGAGACCTCCATCCCGAGAGAATCCAGGAAGCGTGCATCCCAGAACGGGCGGCGATGCTGGCTGATGTGCAGCTGATGCTTGATGTCATTGCAGGCAGTGAGCGTCTCCTGCGAGAGGCTGGCATGGACATGGTCCGCATCCTTCGTCTTTGTAAAGGTCTTGCAGCCATAATCAGAATCGAAGTTCAGGATGATTCCCTGCGGGCGCAATACACGATGCCATTCCCGATAGGCCTCCATCACGTCCGGCAGCGTCCACGTCAGGTTGCGGCTCAAGATGACATCGAAGCTCTCATCCGCGAAATCCAGCGCCTGTGCGTCCATCTTCCGGAAACGTGCCGGGACGCCCGCCGCAAGACAGTTCTTCCGCGCTTCCTGCACCATCTTTTCCGAGAGATCCACGCCGATGACTTCGTGCCCGAGTGGCGCGAGCAGCAGCGGGAAAAAGCCCGCTCCTGTGCCGATATCGAGGATAGAGAGCCGCCGATCCGGCAGATGTTCCTGCAGCAGCGTACGCCAGGCCTCTCCATTCGGCCCGGCTGCTTCCTGCAGGCGCAGCTGGCTGAACGCCGCACTGCGTTGATTCCAATACGTTTCAATCCTCTTCTCGAGACGGAAGTCACGCGACGTCGGCTGGCACTCCTCACGGCGAAGCGCATTATCACCCATGCAATCCATAAAAACCTCTTTCTATACAAGTGAACCAGATACATCTTTCTTTTACTCTACTATTCTACCGGAATTCCCATCACGAGATAAGCCCCCACCGGGGTTCTATCCATGAAAATTCCTTGCTTCCCGAATCCCCCAGAGGGGCTTATCTTTTTGCCATGCCCTCGGTATAATATCATTGTCACTACTTAATTATTTACCAAAAACGATGATGGAAGGAGATCCTCAGGTTGCATCGTTATATCATTCAGCGCCTCCTCCAGCTCATCCCGATCCTCTTCGGCATCACGTTCCTGACCTTCAGTCTCATGCAGTTCACGCAGGACGACGCCGTCGATCATCTCTACGAACAGTCGGGAGCTGCCATCTCTGAAAAGGTCAAGGAGCAGAAACGCGCCGAACTCGGTCTTGACCAGCCATTCCTCGTGCAGTACGGCCACTGGCTCAAAGGCGCCGCAACAGGCGACATGGGAAGATCCTATATCTCTGGCAAGCGCGTCTTTGAAAACTTTTCGGAGAAGCTGCCCATGACGGTCGAGCTCATGCTCGTGTCCATCGCGATGACACTCCTCATCTCCATCCCCTTCGGTATCCTCTCTGCAGCCCGGCAAAATACCATGCTCGACCTTTGCGTGCGCTTCCTGACCTTTATCGGCAATTCCCTGCCAAATTTCTTCGTGGCTCTGCTGCTCATCTACTTCCTCGCACTCAAGCTCAACCTCTTCCCCATCATGGGAAGTAAAGAAAACGCCGCGAGCGTCTTTCTGCCAGCGCTGACGCTCGCCATCTCCATGAGCGCAAAATACACGCGGCAAATCCGCGCAGCTGTACTTGAAGAGCTCGGCAAGCCCTATGTGGCTGGGGCCCGTTCCCGCGGCATCAGCGAATGGACGATCCTCACGCACAGCGTGTTGCGATCCTCCTTCATCACCATCATCACGCTTCTCGCCCTCTCCATCGGTTCATTGCTCGGCGGCACCGCTATCGTCGAGACCATTTTCATGTGGGATGGCGTAGGCAAACTGGCGGTCGATGCCATCCTCTCGCGCGACTATCCGCTCATCCAGGCATACGTCGTCTGGATGTCGGTCATCTATGTCGGCGTGAATCTCGCAGCAGACCTCCTCTATCATGCGCTCGACCCGCGCGTACGCTATGAGGAGGATATGAAATGAAGTTCCATCGCTCTCTTTTCCCCTACCTCGCCGCAGTCATCCTGCTGCTCCTCATCGCCATCTTTTCTCCCTGGCTCACACCGCAGGATCCCTATGCCCAGGATCTTGCGCAGGCGCTCATGCCCCCGAGTGCAGATCATCTCCTCGGCACAGACCGCTATGGACGCGATATCCTCTCGCGCATCATCATCGGCTCGCAGGCAACACTGTGCGCCTCTCTGCTGCTCCTGATTTTCATCGCGCTCACGGGCAGCCTCATCGGCGCACTCTGCGGCCTCAAGGGCGGCAGGACAGACATCCTCCTCATGCGCCTCGCCGATGTCTTCCTCGCATTTCCCGAGATGGTCTTCGCGATTGCCGTCGCAGGCATCCTGGGCGGCGGCCTCATCCAGGCAGCGATAGCACTCGCACTCATCGGCTGGCCGAAGTACGCGCGCCTCGCCCGCGGGCTCGTGCTCACGATCCGCAGCACGCCGTATTTCGCCGCCGCACGCATGAGCGGCACAGGAAAAATCGGCCTTCTCTGTCACCACGTCTTCCCCAACATCGCCGGCCCCATCCTCGTGACGGCGGCTCTCAATGTCGGCACCATCATCATGGAGCTTGCGGGCCTCTCCTTCCTCGGACTCGGCGCCATGCCGCCGACGGCAGAGTGGGGCGCGATGATGAACAACGGCCGCAGCATGCTGCAGACCTCACCATGGGTCATCCTGGCTCCTGGTACAGCCATCTTCATCACCGTCGCCACCTTCAACCTCCTCGGTGACAAGCTGCGCGATATCTTCGATCCACGCCAGCAGCCACGCCGGCAGGACTGACAGGAAAACGATTCAAGAAAGGACTTTATCATGAACAAGAAGGTACGCATCCTCCTCACCCTTGCCCTCAGCACCTCCATCCTCGCCACAGGCTGTGGCAGCACAAGAGATCAGGCTGGCAGCGAAAAGACCTTCACCTACGGCACGATGGCCTATGGGCCCGCGATGGAGAACGTCGGCACGAACCCGCACGATACCTACGTGGGCTGGAGCACCCTGCGCTATGGCATCGGCGAAACCCTGTTCCGCTTCACAGAGAACATGCAGCTCGAACCCTGGCTCGCCAGAGATTACGAGCAGCTTGACGACTACACGGTCAAGATCAGGCTCAAGGACAACATCACGTTCTCAAACGGAAAGAAGGTAACGGGACAGGCCGTCAAGGCATGTCTCGATGACTTGCTGGAAAAGAATGACCGTGCTCCGGAAGACCTCAAGATCGACTCCATCACAGCAGATGATGACTCCATCACAATCAAATCCAAGGAGAAGGTACCCGCTCTCCTCAATTACCTTTCCGATCCCTACGGGTGCATCATCGATGTGGAAGCAGGGGAACACGATCACATCGTCGTCGGCACAGGACCGTATCTGCCGGTATCCGTCAGCGATACCGAGATCATACTCAAGAAGAACGAGAACTACTGGGGTGACGTAAAGCCAAAGATGGACAAGATCATCGTCAAGAGCATCCCGGATGGCGATACGCTCACGATGGCCATGCAGAATGGCGAGTTCGATGCCGTGCAGGGACTCCCCTATGCCAGCCTGAGCCTCTTCCAAGGGAAGGATACCTATAAGATCAGTCAGACCGATACCTCCCGTGTCTACCAGATTGCATTCAACTACCGCACACCGGCATTGCAGGACCTCCGCGTGCGCAAGGCCATCGCCATGGCCATCGACAAGGAAAACTTCACCAAGGTCCTGCTGCACGGCCAGGGAACGCCAGCCGCCGGGCCTTTCCCCGCTGCGCTCCCGTTTGGCGGTACAGCCGTCAAGGCAGCCCCCTACGATCTCGATGGGGCAAGAGCCCTGCTCAAGGAAGCCGGTTACGAAGACACAGATGGCGATGGCTACGTGGATAAAGACGGCAAAGACCTCGAGCTCCGCTATCTCACTTACACCTCGCGGCAGGAGCTCCCACTGCTCGCAGAATCGGCACAGGACAGCCTGAAGAAGATCGGCATCAAGCTCGATATCAACGCGACAGACAACTACAAGCCGTTCCGCAAGAACGGCGAATTCGATCTCTACGCCAATGCCATCGTCACAGCACCGACCGGCGATCCTGAATACTACTTCACGACGCATCTCCTCAAGGCATCGCCCTATAACTTCGGCTGTTATCAAAGCGACAAGATGGAGGCACTCGAAGAGCAGCTCCGCAACACCTACGGCGCAGAAAACCGCGCGAAGATTGCCATCCAGATGGAGCAGCTCGCCCTTGACGACTGCGCATATATCTACGCCGCCCACCTGCGCATGTCATTCGTCATGCGCAAGGGCGTAGAAGGCTTCACGGCACATCCTTCCGACTACTATGAAATCCGCCCGGAACTCGATAAGGAATGAATATCATGAAGCCATTACTAGACGTAACGCATCTCAGCATCTCCTACGGCAGCCTGACCGCGGTCAACGATCTCAGTTTCTCCCTGAACGCCGACAGCACGCTTGCCATCGTCGGCGAGTCGGGCAGCGGCAAGAGCTCCGTCCTGCGCGCCATCCTCGGTCTCCCCGAGCGCGGCAGATCGTGGCAGGGAGATATCTCCATGGATGGACAGTCTCTGCTCACACTCCCGCCAGGGAAGCGGCGCGCCCTCTGCGGCTCAGCCATTGCCATGATCTTCCAGGACGCCGGCGCTTCCTTCTGCCCTGTCCGCCGCATCAGCGCACAAATCTCAGAGAGCATCCGCGCACATGCCAACTGGACGAAGCAGCAGATCCGGCAGCGCGCCGAAGAACTCATGGCGGTGCTCGATCTTCCCCAAACGGTCTGGGATGCCTATCCTTTCGAGCTTTCCGGCGGCATGGGACAGCGCGTCGGTATCCTCGCAGCAATGATGCTGCGGCCCAAGCTGCTGCTCGCCGATGAACCGACTTCTGCACTCGATGTCCTCTCACAGATCTGCGTCCTCGATGCCCTGAAGGCACTGCAGCGCACAGAAGGGACGGCAATCCTTCTCGTGACACACAACATCGCCGTTGCCCGCCATCTAGCCGATGCGCTGCTCGTGATGCGCCGTGGCGAGTGCATCGAATACGGCACCTGTGAGACCGTGCTCCAGCACCCGCAGCAGGCGTATACGCGCGAGCTCCTACACGCCATCCCACAGCTCCCCCTCGAAGGGACAGCAGAAGGAGGTCTCCTGCAATGACCCCAATCTTAGAGCTCAGGAATATCCAGAAGTCATACAGACGCCGCGGGGAACGGCAGCAGGTCCTCCATGGCATCAACCTCACCATCGCGCCAGGCGAATGCGTCGGCCTCGTCGGCCGCAGCGGCTGCGGGAAAAGCACACTCATAAAGATCATCGCGCGTCTCATCGATGCCGATGACGGCACGCTTCTCTTTGACGGCGAAGATGTGACACAAGCGAAAGGAGCGGCTCTGCGCCATCTCTACGACCGCCTGCAGATAATCTTCCAGCTGCCACAGGCCTCTTTTGACCCACGCCACACGATCGGCTGGAGCATTGCCGAGCCTCTGCGCGCACATGGCCTATCGCCAGCTGATTGCCACGCCAGGGTCCTATCGCTGCTCGCACAGGTCGGCCTGCCAAAGGCACATGCCGGACGTTACCCGCACGAAGTCAGCGGTGGTGAATGCCAGCGCGCCTCCATCGCGCGTGCCCTCGCCCTCTCACCTGCCCTGCTCATCTGTGATGAGGCGACGAGCGCGCTCGACGTGACCGTACAGCAGGACATCATCGCACTGCTGCGCCGGCTCATAGCAGACCAGCAGATGGCCTGTCTCTTCGTTACGCACGACCTCGCACTGCTCCCACAGATCGCTGACCGCATCGTCGTCCTCGCCAACGGCAGCGTCGCTGAAAGCGGCGATGTCAGCGATATCATCTGCCATCCGCAGAGCATGGCGGCGAAGGAGCTCCTCTCCGCCGCCTGCCAGCTGCAGGAGAATGCCCTTTAAAAAAAGCCGGTTACCGATATCTCGTTGGATATCGGTAACCGGCTTTCTCATACACACCACTTGCAGCGATGCAGATAGAGCGATTATTTCGTGATGTCCTTGCCGAACCACTTCTCAGAGATCTTGGCGGTCGTGCCGTCGGCCTTCATCTCATCGAGGACCTTCTGGACATCGTCACGCAGGGCCTTATTATCCTTTGCGAAGGCAATGCCGAACTGGCTGACCGGACCGACGGCGACATCGACAGCATCGATGGCTTCGGGGTGCTTGCTCATGTAGTAGCGTCCGACGATCTCATCACCGACGATGGCATCCACACGGCCGTTCTCCAGATCCATGAACGCCGTGACGAAGTCGGAGTACTTCTTGACTTCCTTGACATCCTTCTTGAAGAAGTCCGTCTTATCCATGTATTCTTCAGCGGTCGAAGCGCTCTGCGTGCCGACGATTTTGCCAGCGAGGCTCTTCTCGTCCGTGATGTCCGTGCGTCCCTTCTTGACGAAGATGATCTGGCGGTTGTCCATGTACGGATCCGAGAACAGCATGTTCTCCTTGCGCTTCTCCGTGATGTCGAGGCCGTTCCAGAGGACGTTGACGCGGCCGCTCTTGAGCTCCGCTTCCTTGCTCGACCAGTCGATTGCCTTGAACTCGACTTCGCGGCCCAGGCGCTTCGACGCTTCCTTGGCAAGATCGACATCGAAGCCCGTGATCTCGTTGTTCTCATCCTTGAAGCCCATCGGCGGGAAGTTGTCGTCGAGTCCGACGATGATCTTGCCCTTGTCGCCAGAGCCCGAACCGTTATCGGCTGCCTTCTGTCCGCCGCAGCCCGTTACAAAAGCCGCCGTCATGACAGCCGCCATCCCCAGTGCGAGAATCTTTTTCCACTTCATATCCATCTCTCCTCATTCAGTTCTTTATCTTGCTAAAGCGTTAACATGATGTTATTATACGGAATCCACTCCCTCTTGTCAAGCATTTACTGATTTTGGATACAAGATACTTTATATTTATGTTAAAATACATGAAAACTATTGATTATTTTCTGCGTCTGACGTATGATAATGGCAAGCAAAGGAGCTGACCGGACTCATTCCGGTTTTGATTTTCTTCACCTTTGTGAAAAAAATAACGTTAACTGTCAAAAGGAGCCAATGTTGATAGAGAGATATTGCACTGCTCCACCTGCTAACAGGAAAACAGCGGCAATTCTGTCATTTCATTCACGTGGCCTGTTTTTTCTAAGGGGGATCCATATGAAGACCATTCACAAGATCTTGGTGCCAAACCGCGGCGAGATTGCCATCCGCATTTTCCGCGCCTGCCATGAGATGGGCATCCGCACGGTCGCCGTCTATTCCAAAGAAGATGTCCTGTCCCTGCACCGCAGCCGCGCCGACGAGGCGTATCTCGTGGGCAAGGGCAAGAAGCCAGTCGATGCCTACCTCGACATCGAGGACATCATCCGCATCTGCAAGGAGCACGACGTCGATGCCATCCATCCGGGCTACGGCTTCCTCTCCGAGAACGCGCAGCTCGCCAAGCGCTGCGAGGAAGAGGGCATCATCTTCATCGGCCCGAAGGTCGAGCACCTGCAGATGTTCGGCGATAAGGTCAATGCGCGCATCCAGGCCGAGAAGGCAGAGATCCCGATGATTCCGGGCACGAACGGTGCCGTCAAGGACTTCGCTGAGGTCAAGGCATTCGCTGAGCGCGTCGGCCTGCCGGTCATGATCAAGGCCATCAACGGCGGCGGCGGCCGCGGCATGCGCCGCGTCGACCGCATGGAAGACCTCAAGGAGTCGTACGAGGAAGCGCGCTCTGAGGCAAAGCGCGCCTTTGGCGACGAGGATGTCTACGTCGAGAAATGCATTCTGAACCCGAAGCACATCGAAGTGCAGATCATGGGCGATGAACACGGCAATGTCATCCACCTCAATGAGCGTGACTGCTCCATCCAGCGCCGCCACCAGAAGGTCATCGAGATGGCACCGGCCTGGTCGCTGCCGAAGAAGCTTCGCCAGAACATCTGCGCAGCGGCCCTGAAGATCATGAAGAACGTCTGCTACGTCAATGCCGGCACCGTCGAGTTTCTCGCGGACCAGGATGAGGAACACTTCTACTTCATCGAAGTCAACCCGCGCGTCCAGGTCGAGCACACGGTCACCGAGGCCATCACGGACGTCGATATCGTCAAGACGCAGATTCTCGTCGCCGAGGGCTATGCCCTCTCCGATCCAGAGATCGGCATCAAGAGCCAGGCAGACATCCCCTGCAACGGCGTGGCCATCCAGTGCCGCATCACGACAGAAGACCCGCAGAACAACTTCATGCCGGACACCGGCAAGATCAACGACTACCGCAGCGGCGGCGGCCCGGGCATCCGCCTCGACGCCGGCACGGCCTACACGGGCGCGGTCATCACGCCGTACTACGATTCCCTTCTCGTCAAGGTCACCGCACATGCCAACAATGCCAAGGAGACCATCTCACGCATGCTGCGCTGCCTCGACGAATTCCGCATCGGCGGTGTCAAGACGAACATCTACTTCCTCAAGAACATGCTGCTCGATAAGAACTTCCAGGAAGGCACCTGCAACGTCAACTACATCGACCACCATCCGGAGCTCCTCGATGACCCGCATGTCATCGACGAGCCGGCGGCCGGCCTGCTCGCCTACATCGGCGAGATCACGGTCAATGGTTTCCACGGCAATGGCGCGAACCCCAAGCCGCGCTTTGAGACGCCGGTAAAGCTCGACGCCTCCGATGAGGAATGCCCGTCCGGCACGCGCCAGCTCCTGCAGGAGCTCGGCCCCGAGAAGTTTGCCAAGTGGATCCAGGACCAGAAGCAGGTCCTGATGATGGATACGACGTACCGCGACGCGCATCAGTCCCTGCTCGCGACGCGCATCCGCACGCAAGACATCATGAAGGCCATCCATTACACGGCCTGCAGGGTCCCGCAAATCTACGCCTTCGAGGACTGGGGCGGCGCGACCTTCGATGTCGCCTACCGCTTCCTCGACGAGGACCCATGGGAGCGCCTGCGCAAGATGCGCGAGGCAGCGCCAAACATCCTGTTCCAGATGCTGACGCGCGGTGCCAACACCGTCGGCTACACGAACTACCCGCCTGAGGTCGTGCGCCAGTTCCTGCGCCTCGCCGCCAAGAACGGCGTCGATGTCTTCCGCATCTTCGACTGCCTGAACCAGCTCGACCACATGACGCTCTCGATTGACGAAGTCCGCAAGCAGGGCAAGATCGCTGAGACAGCCTTCTGCTACACGGGCGATATCCTCAATGACGGCCGCCAGAAATACACGCTGAAGTACTACACGAACCTCGCCAAGGAGATGGAGAAGGCCGGCGCCAACATCATCGCCATCAAGGACATGGCGGGCCTCTTGAAGCCAGAAGCCGCCTACACCCTGATCTCGGCCCTCAAGGATGCCGTCGACCTGCCGATCCACCTGCACAGCCACGAGGGCGGCGGCTGCACGCTCTACACCTACGCCAAGGCAGCTGAGGCCGGCGTCGACATCGTCGATGTCGCCACGAGCGCTCTCTCCAACGGCACGAGCCAGCCGTCCATGACGGCCTTCATCCAGGCGCTCTCCAACAACCCGCGCCAGCCTAAGATGGACATCGAAGAGCTCGAGACGATCGACCGCTACTGGCAGGTCGTCCGCGCGTACTACGCGGGTGTCGATGGCAAGATGACGAGCCCGAACACGACGGTCTTCCAGCACGAGATGCCGGGCGGCCAGTACACGAACCTGCGCCAGCAGGCCAAGGGCGTCGGCCTCGGCGACAAGTGGCCGGAAGTCTGCCGCATGTACGCAAAGGTCAACGCGATGTTCGGCGATGTCATCAAGGTCACGCCGTCCTCGAAGGTCGTCGGCGATATGACGCTCTTCATGGTGCAGAACAAGCTGACCGAAGAAGATATCTACGAGCGCGGTGAGACCATGGACTTCCCGAAGTCCGTCGTCGACTTCTTCGACGGCAAGCTCGGCGTCCCCTACGGCGGCTTCCCCGAGAAGCTCCAGAAGATCATCCTCAGGGGCGAGAAGCCGCATCTCGAGACGCCGCCCGCACCGATTGACCAGGAGAAGGTCACGCAGGACATGAAGGTCCTGCGCATGCCGGAGACGGAAGAAGCCCGCTCGAGCTACTGCATCTACCCGAAGGTCTACAAGGACTACATCCAGCGCTACCATCAGTACGGCGACCTCTCGATTCTCGACACGCCGACGTACTTCTTCGGCATGAAGCCGGGCGAAGAGAGCTGGCTGCGCATCAACGGCAAGATGGTCCTGATCCGCATGAACTACATCACGCCGCCGTCCGATGAAGGCTTCCGCGAGATCCAGTTCGAGGTCAACGGCATGCCGCGCGAGATCCGCGTGCGCGATAAGGCCGCCTCGGAGGGCACGACGATCATCCGCCAGGCTGATCCAACCGTCCCGGGCGAAGTCCCAGCCACCCTCTCAGGCTCTGTCCTGCGCCTGATTGCAGCCAAGGGCGATGTCGTCAAGAAGGGCGACCCGCTGATGGTCACGGAGGCCATGAAGATGGAGACGACGATCACCGCACCGATTGCCGGCATCGTCCAGGAAATCTGCGTCGCAGCAGGAAGCCGCATCACCTCGGGCGACCTGCTGGCCGTCATCGAATAAGCCAGTTGATCCAGGCCCCAAATCATAAAGGCACAAAAAAGCCTCGCACAGATGTGCGAGGCTTTTTTATGCCTGGATAGATTCAGCTTCATCACTCGTAGCGCAGTGCCTCGATCGGGTCGAGCCGCGCGGCCTTGCGCGCGGGGTAGATGCCGAAAAAGAGGCCGATGCCCACGGCGAACGAGAACGACAGGACAATTGGCAGCAGGGTAATCGTCGTCTGGACCGCTCCCGTGCTCGAGATGACGTACGAAGCGGCGCAGCCCACGACGATGCCGATGAGGCCGCCGACGATGCCGAGGACCATCGACTCGATCATGAATTGCATCATGATGTTCTGGAACGTCGCACCGAGCGCCTTGCGGATGCCGATCTCGCGCGTGCGCTCCGTCACCGACACCATCATGATGTTCATGATGCCGATGCCGCCGACGAGCAGTGAGATGCTCGCGATCGCGCCTAAGAGGACCGTCATCATCGCCGTCGACTGGTTGACCGAGGCGATGATGCTGGCCGTGTTCTGCACGTGGAAGTCATTTTCCTTATCGCCCGTGATGCGGTGGCGCTGGCGCAGGAGCGTCGTGATCTCGTCCTGCACCTGGTCGATCTTCTGCGTATCCGTCGCCTGCAGGCTGATGGACTGGACGTAGGTGATGCCCATCATGCGCTCCTGCGCCGTGGTCAGCGGGATGTAGATGACATCGTCCTGGTCTTGGCCGAAGCCGGAGCTTCCCTTGGAAGCCAGGATGCCGATGACCTTGAACGGTTGGTTCTTGATGCGGATGTTCTTGCCGACCGGATTCTCCGTGCCGAACAGGTTCTCCGCGACTGTCGCGCCGATGACGGCCACGCGATTGCGCTTCGTCATGTCCTCCTTGCTGATGAACGAGCCATTGTCGACGGTCAGCGAGCGGATCTGCATGAGATCCGGCGTCACGCCCGTGACGGACGTGTTCCAGTTCTGGTTGCCGTTGACGACCTGGTACGAGGAGCTGACCGTCGGCGAGACGTACTGAATGTCCTTGATCTTCGCCTCGATGGCCTTGGCATCATCGTATTTAAGTGTCTGCATCGAGCCGGCCGCACCGCGCGGGCCGCCGCGGTTCGAGGAGCCCGGCATGATGGTGATGGTGTTGGCGCCGAGGCTCTCGAAGTTCGAGGTGATGCCCGTGCGCACGCCCATGCCGACCGAGACGAGCGCGATGACGGCGGCGACGCCGATGATGACGCCGAGCATCGTCAGGAGCGAACGCATCTTATTGGCCAAGAGCGCGTTGATTGCCATAACAAAACATTCCTTAAACAACATCCATGACCACACCCTTTCCTTCGTCGCGCGTGATCTGGCCGTCGCGCACGAGCAGCTGGCGGCTCGCACAGGCCGCGATCTCCGGTTCATGCGTGACGAGGATGATCGTGCGCCCCTTCTCGTGCATGTCCTCGAAGATCTCCATGATCTCCTTCGTCGACTTCGTGTCGAGGTTGCCGGTCGGCTCGTCGGCCATGATGATGTGCGGGTCGTTGACGAGTGCGCGCGCGATGGCGACGCGCTGCCGCTGGCCGCCCGAGAGCTCGTTCGGCAGGTGGTCGGCGCGGTCCTTGAGGCCGACGGCCTCGAGGAAGTGCATGGCGCGCTCCATGCGCTCCCTATGCCCGACGCCCGCGTAGATGAGCGGCAGGGCGACGTTCTCGAGCGCCGAGATGCGAGAGAGTAGGTTGAAGTTCTGGAAGACAAACCCGATCTTCTTGTTGCGCGTCCTCGCGAGAGCGTCGTCGTCGAGACCTGCGACTTCCTCACCATCGAGCTTGTAGGAGCCCTCCGTCGGGCGGTCGAGACAGCCGAGGATGTTCATGAGAGTCGACTTGCCGGAGCCGGACGGCCCCATGAGCGCGGCGAACTCACCCTTGTAGATGTTCGTCGTGATACCGTTGAGCGCCGCGAGCTCCTCGCCGCCGATGTGGTAGATCTTCTTGATGCCTTGGAGCTGTATCGTTGCGTACCGCTCCTCTGCTTTCTTTTCTTCTGCCATTGCTATCCCCCGCTTAGAACATGGGGCCGCCGCGCCTGCTGTTGCTCGAGGACGAGCTTGACGTCTTCTTCGCCGTGTACGTGCTGACGACATCCTCGCCCTCCTCGAGTCCAGAGAGGATCTCCACGTACTCATCGCTGTAGATACCCGTCGTCACATAGCGGTTCTCCTGCGAGCCGTCGGCATTGCGCACGATGACGTAGGAGCCGTTGGCATCCGTCTTGAGCGTCGAGATTGGCACGGCCAGCGTATCCGGCTTGTCGGCCGTATTGATTTCGACGCGCGCCGTCATGGCCGGCAGCAACTGGCTGTCTGGGTCGTCGACATCGAGTGTGACGTAGTAGTAGATGACGCTAGCCGACGATGATGAGGAGCTGCTCGAAGAGCTGGAGCTCGAGCTCGTATCCCAGGAATTGCTCGTATCCGTCTGCGAGATCTTCGTGACACGGGCCGTGAACGTCTTATCGGTGTAGGTGTCGACGGTGAACGTCGCCTGCTGGCCGACCTTGATGTTGCCGATATCCGTCTCATCGACCTTGGCCTTGATCTGCTTGCTCGAAAGGTCGGCGATGCGCATGATGACCGTCGGGTTGTCCGAGGTCGCGACGGCCATCGTGCCGACCGTCTTGGGCTCGCCGACAACTGTGCCGTCCATCGGCGCGAGGATGCTCGTCTCCGATGCGTCCGACTCCGCCTGCGCGAGCTCTGAGACCGCCGTGTCATAGTTCATCTGCGCGTCCTCGAGCTGCTTCTGCGTATCGGCGCCGATGCTGTAGAGGTAGCTGATGCGCTCGTACTCGGCCTGCGTGTTTGTGACCTTGTACTGTGCCTGGTCGCGCTTGGCCTCGTAATCCTTGGCGTCGAGCGTTGCGACCGTCTGGCCGGCCGTGACCTTGTCGTTCTCCTTGACGAGCACGCTCTTGAGGCGGGCCGTGATCTTGGAGCTGACCTCGACCGAGTCGACCGGCTGGATCGTGCCCGTCGCCGAGACCGTCGACTTCATGTCCATGCGGACGACCTTCGTCGTCTCGACGGCGGCAGCCTGCTGGGCGGCCTGCTGCCCCTCATAGTATCGGTAGCCGCCAAAGGCACAGCCTGCGAGGACGAGCGCTGCGATGGCGAGCTTGACTTTCCCGTTTATCTTCACTTCGTAACCTCTCCTTCTGCCAGATCCTGGATGACCTGAGCGGATGCATCGCTTGCAGCGGCCTTGGCCTCACTCACGACAGCATCTGCCGCTTTCTTTGCGAGTCCTTTCGTCTCCTTGTCTGGCTTGGCGTTCTCCGGCACAATGGGTTCCTGCAGGACGGCGCGCTCTGCCTTATCGGCGGCTGTCGCCGTCATCTTGGCCGCGGCCTCCTTCTCCTGATCCGTGAGCTCAATTCCCATGGCGTTCTCGACCGTCGCCTTGTAGCGCGCGTAGTCGTACTCCGCGCTGATGTAGTTGAGGCGCGCCGTCGAGAGGGCTTCCTGCGCGTCGATGATGTCGAGCATCAGGCCCTCGCCGGCACGGTACTTCTCGCGCGCGATGAAGTAATCTTCCTCCGCCTGCTTGACGGCATCGCCCGTGGAATTCAGGCGCTTCTCCGCCTCGCGCATGTTGTAGTATGCCTGGCGCAGCGAGAGGTCGATGTCCTCCTGGTCCTTCGTCAGTGTGAGCTTTGCGACGTCGCGGCTCGTCTCGGCCTCCTGGACCTTGGCGCGCGTCAGTCCGTTGTCCCAGAAGTTCCACGAGAGCGTTGCGCCAGCCGTGATATCGGAGTCGGAGCTCGTCGCGGGCTTGAAGGAATGCGACCAGCTCGGGCCGGCGCTCAGCGTCACACTCGGTCCGAAGTCCGCCTTTGCCGCCTTGACCTCATTCTCTGCCTGCTGGTACTTATAGAGGTCGATCATGAGGTCCTTGCGGTTCCGGTAGGCGTAATCGATGCAGGAGTCCATGTCGATGTTAAACTGGTCGTAAGAGAAATCCGATGTCAGGTTCAGCGGCTCACTGCGGTCGATGTTGAGGTAGTTGCGCAGCGTGGCGAGGTCCACCTCGTAGCTGTTCTGCGCCTTGATGAGGTCCTGCGCCGCATTGCTGAGCTCGACAGAAGAACGGATGACATCGATGCGCGCCTTCGAGCCGGCTGCGTAGAGCTGGCTGACATTCGTGTAGTGGTCCTGATACTTGTCGACCGTCTCCTGGCGCACGTCGACCGTGCGGCGCGCCTCGAGCGCATCGTAGTACGCCTTGATGACGTCGAGCTTGAGGTTCTCGCGACTGCGCTCCGTCGAGAGCTCTGCCGCCTTGAGGCCGAGCACACCGCTGTCGATGTTGGCCTCTGCCTTGCCACTCGTGTAGAGCGGATACGATGCCGTGACGCCAATCTCGTTCTTCGAGTCCGTGCTGGAGGAGCGCTTCAGGGTCGTATCAAGTGATTCAGTGCCCGTGATTTTCAGACCGTTATCGATCTTTTCCTGCTGCAGCTGTGCCCTTGCCGTGTCCTCGCCCTTCTGCGTGATGCGCAGGCTCGTGTTCTGCGCGAGGGCCAGATTGATGGCGTCCTGCAGGGAAAGGTCTGCGCAGGATGCAGACGGCAATCCGAGGAACATGGCAGCTGCGAGCAGCGCCACTCCCCTGCCGTACGATCTTCTCTTCATTTTCAATCCTCTCCTATGTACTGTACGATATGCGATTATACGATATGATGCAACAGATCCCTATTTTATGTTATTGTCATCAAACAAATATATGTTAGAATAAAATTGCTATCGTTATCCTATATGAAAGTTAAATATCTATTAAGAAAGGAACTTGTCCTATGAACCCGTATCTTGACCAGGCGCGCGAACTCCTGGGCCGCTTCTACGGCTACCGCGATTTCCGGCCCGCACAGGCGCCCGTGATCGAAAGCCTGCTCGCAGGGCACGACACGCTCGCCATCATGCCGACGGGCGCGGGCAAATCCATCTGCTTCCAGATTCCGGCGCTGATCTTCCCAGGCCTCACGCTCGTCATCTCGCCGCTGATCTCCTTGATGAAGGATCAGGTCGACGCCCTCATCGAGCAGGGCATCCCCGCCACCTACATCAACAGCTCACTCTCCCTCGCCGAGTCCGACGCGCGCCTTTCGGCCATTGCACAGGGCAGGTACAAGCTCGTCTACGTCGCGCCGGAGCGACTCGACACCAGCTACTTCCAATACATCCTCGACAAGCAGTCCATCTCGATGGTCGCCGTCGACGAGGCGCACTGCCTCTCGCAGTGGGGCCATGACTTCCGGCCGAGCTACCAGCAGATTGCGCCGTTCATCGCTGCGCTGCCGCGCCGCCCGCTCGTCTCTGCCTTCACGGCGACGGCAACGCCGGAGGTCCGAGCGGACATCGTGCGTCTGCTCGGCTTGCAAGAGCCGCACATCCATGTCACGGGCTTCGACCGGCCCAACCTCTACTTTGAGGTGCGCCGCGGTGAAAACAAGAAGGCCTTCATCGAGCGCTACCTCAAGAGCCACCCGAGCAACGCCGGCATCATCTACGCCGCGACGCGCAAGGACGTCGACGCGCTCTACAGCCTGCTCTCGCGCAAGCACTTCGCCGTAGGGCGCTACCATGCGGGCCTCAGTGATGAAGAGCGCGCGCAGGCGCAGGACGACTTCCTCTACGACAACGTGCAGGTCATCGTCGCGACGAATGCCTTCGGCATGGGCATCGACAAGAGCAACGTGCGCTTCGTCATCCACTACAACATGCCCAAGAACATCGAGGCGTACTATCAGGAAGCGGGCCGCGCGGGACGTGACGGCGAGCCCGGCGAGTGCATCCTGCTGTTCTCGCCGCAGGACACGCAGACCCAGAAGTACCTCATCGATGTCTCAACGGAGGACGAGGCGCGCAAGCGCCACAACCTCGGGCGCCTGCAGAAGATGGTCGACTACTGCCACACGCCGGAGTGCCTGCGCCACTTCATCATCCAGTACTTCGGCGAGAAAGATGCGCCTTCGACGTGCGGCAACTGCGGCAACTGCAAGGCCGGCCTCGAGGAGCAGGACGTGACGATTGACGCCCAGAAGGTCTTCTCCTGCGTCTACCGCATGCGCGAGCGCTTCGGCCTGACGCTCGTCGCCCAGGTACTCAAGGGCTCGTCGGACAAGCGCGTGCTCGCCCTGCACCTCGACACGCTCTCCACCTACGGCCTCATGAAGGAACGCAGCCTCGCGGACATCAAGCTGCTCATCCAGCGCTTCGTCGCGACGGACTACCTCGCCTTGACCGAGAGCAAGTACCCCGTCCTGACCCTGCAGCCCTCCGCCTATGCTGTCCTGCGCGGTCAAGCGAAGGTCCTGCAGGCCGTGCCGAAGGAGGTCACGAAGCAGGCCGAGATGCCGGAGCTCTTCGAGTACTTGCGCGCACTGCGCAAGGAAATCGCGCTGCGCGACCACATCCCGCCCTACGTCGTCTTCTCCGACGCGACGCTCAAGGACATGTGCGCCGTCCTGCCGAAATCGCGCGAGGAGATGCTGCTCGTCAAGGGCATCGGCGAGCACAAGCTGCAGAAATACGGCGAGGCGTTTCTCGCCTGCATCGCGGAACACCGCCCCAAAGACTGACAAGAGCAAAAAAGCGCAATGCCACGAGGCATTGCGCTTTTTCTATATCCGCCGTTACTGGAGCTTCTCTTTCAGGACTTCCTTGGCCTTCTCGAGCTGCACGTCCGTCGTCGCGCCCTCAGGCAGTTCTACCTCGACGTCCGGCTCGATGCCCGTGCCGTCGATGCAGCGGCCGTTCGGCGTGTAGTACTTCGCGATGGTCAGCTTGAGGCCGTCGTTATGGAGCATCGGCACGACGACCTGGACGGAGCCCTTGCCGTACGACTTCGTGCCGACGAGCGTCGCGGCGCCCGTATCCTGCAGCGCACCTGCGAGGATCTCCGAGGCGCTCGCGCTGTTGCCGTCGATCAGCACGACGATCGGGTACTTACTCTCTTCGAGATTCGACTCGTGGACCTCCTTCGAGCCGTCGCGCTCGACGACCGAGACGATGGGTCCCTTCGGCACGACCATATTCGCGATCTCGACGCAGCTCGTGACGAGACCGCCTGGGTTCTCGCGCAGGTCGATGATGAGTCCCTTCATGCCCTGTTCTTCGAGCGAGTCGTAGGCGGCCTTGAACTCCTTGCCCGTGTTCTCCGAGAACGAGGCGATGCGGATGTAACCCATGCCGTCCTCGAGCATCGTGCCCTTGGCCGTATCGATCTTGATGGTCGCGCGCTCGATCGTGTAGTCCTGCGTCTCGCCGTCGCGCTCGATCGTCAGGACGACCTTCGTGCCGACTTCGCCGCGGATGTGCATGGCAACCTCCTCCGGCTGCATCTCCGAGACCGGCGTGCCGTCGACGGCCATGATCTCATCGCCAGCCTCGAGGCCGGCATGCTGCCCCGGTGTATCGTCGAGGACAGAGATGATCGTGACCTTGCTGTCCTTGAAGCCCATCGTCACGCCGATGCCGCCAAACTCACCCTCCGTATGCTCCTTAAGCTGCTCGAACCGGTCGGCATTCATGTAGAGGGAGTGCGGGTCCCCGAGGGACTGCACCATGCCGGATATCGCGCCGTCCATGAGCTTCGTCTCATTGACATCTGACACGTAGCGCGCCTCGATGAAGCGCTTGACGCCGAGGAAGCGAACGATATCCGCGACCTCATTGCTGTGGATGCCAAAGGCGAAGCAGAGGCCGGCAATCGTCAGGAAGGACGAGAGCACAGCCGTCAACAGGACGCCGATGATAATTTTTTTCTTGCTCATGTTTTACATCCTCTTCAGAGAGATAGAGATAATCAAAGATAGGAATACGGGCTGACGGGCTCTCCATTCTGCCGCACTTCGAAATGGCAGTGCGGCCCCGTGGAATTGCCCGTCGAGCCGCAGTACGAGATGACCTGGCCCTGGCTCACGCTCTGCCCCGCGCTGACCGCCAGCGACTGGTTGTGGCCGTAGAGCGTCGTGATGCCGCCGCCGTGATTGATGATGACGGTGTTGCCGTAGCCGGAGACCCAGCCCGCGTACTCGACCGTGCCGCTCTGCGCCGCATGGATGGGCACGCCGTAGTCGGCGCCGATGTCGACGCCGCTGTGGAACTTCTGCGTGCCAGTGATCGGATGGACGCGCCAGCCGAACTCACTCGTCACGCTGCCGGAGACCGGCCAGATCATCGCGCCGCTGCCCGAAGGCGCCGCGCTGCCCATGCCGCGCTCCCGTATCATCTCGCCGATCTGGCGCGAAGCACGCATGAGCTCTTCATACTGCTGGTCGATGAGGGCTTTGTCCGTGCGCAGGCGCTCAATGAGCGCCTCGCGCCGCTTGACCTTCTCCTCCATGTCTGCGCGCGCCAGATGCGCCTTTTCCTCCTGCTCGGCCTGCGTCAGGCGGTCCTGTGCAAGGCTTGCCTGGCGCAGCTCGATGCTGTCCTTCTCCTCCTGCACGCCGCGCACGAGCGCATAGTCCTGGCGGATGATGCGCTTCAAAAGGTCCATGCGCGTGAGGAAGTCCTGAAAATCGTGCGCGCCGAACAGGACATCGAGGTACGAGACCTGCCCGTTGATGTAGATATCGCGCACGCGCCTACCGAGCCGCTCCTGCTTGGCTTCATAGTCCTTCTGCAGGGTGGCGAGCTCTTCTTCGTTCTGCTTGAGGCGCGCGTCCGTCGCATCGAGCTCTGCCTTGCGCGCTTCGTGTTCCTTGATGGCCGCGTCGGCCGCCTCGTCGAGCGCGCGCTTCTCCTCCGAGACGTTGTCGATCTTGCTCTGCAGTTCGTTGCTCTGCTGCAGCTTCGCTGCCGCCTGGCTCTCATAGCCGCCCTTGTCGTCTGAGAGCGCCGCCGCCAGGCTGACTGGCTCCAGCAGCAGCGAGAATACGAGCATCAGGGACGCGGCCCTGCCGCATCTATCCTTCATGTCAAACGCCCCCTTCCTCACACGCGCAGGAAGCGCTTGAGCGAGATGACCGAGCCGATCGCGCCGATGACAATGCCCGCCAAGAGGATTGCGAGCGTCACGTAATTCATGAACGGATACTGCGGCATCAGCGGGAAGAAGGCCAGCGTGCTGTAGATCTTGGCCGCCATCGCCGCGTAGAAGCTGCGCAGCGCGACGGCCGCGATGAAGCCGCCGATGCAGCCGAGCACGATGCCCTCTAAGAGGAACGGCCAGCGGATGAACCAGTCCGTCGCACCGACGTACTTCATGATGGCGATCTCCTTGCGCCGCGCGAAGACCGTCAGGCGTATCGTGTTGGAAATAATGAAGAGCGTCGCGCCGCCCAAAAGGCCCATGAGGACGAAGCCGAAGATGCGCATGAGCCGCGTGATGTCGAAGAGGTGCTCGACGACATCCTGGCCGTACTTCGCCTCCTCCACGCCCTGCATCGAACCGATGGCGCCGGCCACTGATTCGACGACAGATGGCGTCGTGACCGTCACCTCGAAGGCATCGGGCAGCGGGTTGTCTTCAGAGAGCGCGTCGAGCAGGTACTTCTGGTCACCGAGCCTCTCCTTGAGGCGCTCCTTGGCCGTCTCGCGGTCGACATAGGTGACCGAGTCAATGCCCTGCAACGACTCGATGTCGTAGCCGATCTGACGCTTCTCGCGGTCCGTCAGATGGTCCTCGAGGTAGACGCTGATCTGCACCTGTGACTCGAGCATGCCGGCCAGACGGTTCATGTTGAGCACGAGGATCAGGAAGACGCCGAGCACGAAGAGCGAGACAGCGACCGTGCCGATGGAGGCAAAGGTCATCCAGTTGTTGCGGCGCAGCGAGTGGAACACCTCCTGGATGAAGTACTCGCCCGTCTTAAGCTTCATAGCCGTAGCCTCCCTTCGCCTCGTCGCGCACGATGTGGCCGTCCTCGATGGCGATGACGCGGCGCTGCATCGTGTCGACGATGGTCTTGTCATGCGTGGCCATCACGATGGTCGTGCCGGCGAGATTGATGCGGTTGAAGATGTCCATGATGTCCCAGCTCGTCTCCGGGTCGAGGTTGCCCGTCGGCTCGTCGGCAATGACGATGGCCGGGTCGTTGACGATAGCGCGGGCAATCGCCACGCGCTGCTGCTCGCCGCCCGAGAGCTGCGAGGGGAAGCAGCGGAACTTATCGCGCAGGCCGACGACGTCGAGCACGGCGTTGACATTGCGCTGCATGAGGCGCCGCGGCGCCTCGATGACCTGCATCGCAAAGGCGACATTCTCAAAGACCGTCTTGTCCGGCAGCAGCCGGTAGTCCTGGAAGATGACGCCGAGACCGCGCCGCAGATACGGCACCTCGCTGCGCTTCATGTGGACGACATCGCGCCCATTGACGAAGAGGCTGCCGCTCGACGGCAGTTCCTCGCGGAACAGCATCTTGATGAAGGTGGACTTGCCCGCGCCGCTGGCGCCGACGATGAAGACGAAGTCTCCCGCTTCGATATCGACATTCACATGGTCGAGGGCCACAGCTCCATTCTCATAGATCTTCGAGACATCGCGCATGTGGATCATGGTTCTCTCCTTTACACCTCAGTACTTATATCTTGATTCAAAAAAGAGGACTCAGCGACGAGTCCCCTTCTCCTGATTGCCTATGAGCTGCAGTGCGAGCTCCGCATTGCGCGCCGCGAGGTCGCGCAGTTTTGCGAGGAGCTCCGCATTGCGCTTGCGGAACACCGCCTTGTCGTTCCACTTACGGCGGACCTCCGCCATGAGCTCGTCCGCCGTGACATCGTCAAGGCTGCCGACCGGCTTCTCCCCGATTGAGGCGAGGAAGCGGTCGATCTTCGGGTCGTACGAGACGCCGATCATCGGCACGCCCATGACGCCGGCGAAGATCAGTGCGTGCAGGCGGATGGCGAGCATCAAGTCCATGTTGCCGACGAGCGAGAGGAACTCACTCGTCGTGTACTCATCCTTGAGCACCGTACAGGGCTCATGCGTGCGCTCCGCGATCGACTCCGCCGCATGGACGTCCTCAGGGAACTGCATGGGCAGGAAGACGACGCGGGCCCCGAGCTCCCGCACGATGCGGTCCGAGACCTCGGCCATGACGTCCTTGAAGTGCGTCTCGTGCTGCCAGTTGCGCACAGAGATGCCGACGACCGGCTCTGCGCCATCGGCATGATAACGCTTGAAGATGGCGCGCCCGGCCGCCTTGTCGACCGGATGGATGGCGAGCACCGGGTCCGCCGTGCACTCGATCTTCGGCTTCGTGATGCCGAGCCTGGCAAGCTCCGCCAAGGAGCCCTTATCGCGCACGGTGATGAGATCGACGCGGTTGCCGATCACGCGCATCGCAAACTCTGCCAAACCGCCGATGATGGGGCCGATGCCCTGTGCATAGAGCATGACCTTCTTGCGCATGACGACGGCCAGGAAGATGATGGCGAGGTAGTAGTAGAGGCTCCGGCGGCTCGTCACATTCTGGAGCAGGCTGCCGCCACCGCTGATGAGCAGGTCGGCATGCCAGAGCGCTTTGATGATAGAAGGAATGCCAAGCCAGGAAATGGACTCCACACCGTGGCGCTCACTCGTATCAGCAGGGCTCGCCGAGATCACCGTGATATGAAGTTTTGGGTCGAGATCCCCGAGGACCTCCAGCATCGCGGCCAGCATCGCTTCATCGCCAGCATTCTTGGAGCCGTAATATCCCGATACGACAATCCTTCTCTCCATCAGTCTGCTTTACTCTCCTTTTTTTCAGCTGCATTAGCTTTGCGGGCTCTGGCCATGACAGCCTGCCAGAGCTCTACCAGAATCATCGCGACAGCGCCGATGCCAGCGCCGAGGACGATGCCCCCGATGCCGCGCATGAACGACATGTACACCGGCGTGCGCATGTGCGCGAACGTCTCGACCATCGATCCCTGTCCGATGGTCGCCACGAGGACGAGCGCAAAGAACACCATCGTCGGCCACTTGCGCAGCGCTGCCATCGCGGCGAGCATGAAGGCCGGATGGCCGATCATGAGCTCCTTCGTGCGCGGGCGGGCGTAGAAGGCCTGCTCGAGGAAGGCGCGGAAGCGCAGCTCTGTCTGCGAGACCGGCATGCCCGACGTATGGCCGCTGCGCGCGACAAAGACGACGCCCGCGACGAGCACGACGAACATGACGAGCAAGGTCTTGACCTTGACCGGCATGTCGAGGATGCGCTTCAATTGTTCGACGACGCCTTCCGTATCGTCCATGCGCCCGTCAAAGATGTCGAAGCGCTGCAGGAAGGCGATGCCGACGAGGATGAGCGGCAGGACAAACGTCAGCTTGATGCCGCGGAAGATGTTGAACTCGAGGAAGTACTGCGTGTCAGCCAGCGAGGCCGAGAGGTACGCCGCACCGATGTACGAGAGTGCACCCGTGACGAAGAGCGCGATGGCCGCCGTCACGATGAGGCGCGGCAGCGCGATGCGGGCCTTCTCCTTGTAGGCGCGCACGCGGTCGAGCTGGAAGATGACCGCGATGGCTGGGAAGACGTTCGCGCTGGCGAGCGCCGCGACGACGCGGATCTTCGAGCCATTGCCCATGAGGACCGGCACTGCTGCCAAGAGGCCGAAGACGACGAACAAGATGTACTGATAACGCGTGCGCGCATTGAGGCGCGGAATCACGAGCGAGAGATAGAGGACGCCTGCTGCCGCGACGCCGAGCATGACGATGGCGCGCAGGACCTTCGAGGCATTGTAAGATTCAAAGGTGCCAGCCTTGCCGATCGTGTAGCCATGCGCCACGAGCTTGTCGTGCGTCTCCTGGAAGTACTTCATGTTCGTTTCCATGAGGCTCATGTTCGGCGAGGGCTTGTCGTAGATGCGCAGCAGGTCGATGCGGATGTTGCGCTCCTCGTCCGTGTTGGACCAGCGCTCGACGGCCGTATCGATCTTGAGCTTCGGCTGCTCATCCTTCGGGATGGAATAAAGGCGTGCGACGTGGTCGTAGCCGAGTCCCTTCGCAATCTCCTCCATGCCGTCCTGCTTGTAGAACTGCAGCTGCGTGACCGCCTCGATGAGGCCGAGATTGATCTGGCGCTCCTTCATCTCGTCAATCGTCGTCTGCAGGGCCTTCGGCGCACCGAGCGACTGCTGGCCGGAGAAGACGATCTCCGACACGTCGAAGCCATCGAGGCGCGCAAAGACGGCCTTGACGTCATCCGGTGTGCAGTTCTCGTAGTTGCTCGGGCGCGCGAGGACGTGGAAGCCCGCATCGTTGACGGCCTTCATCTCATCCGTCGGCATGCCGAGGTTCATCTTGAGGAAGGAGTCATAATGCGCCTTGACCGCAAGGACTTCTTCATTCCCGACCTGCAGGACCGTCACGCGGTCACTGCCGAGGCGGCGCAGCAGGTCTTCCTTCACTTCTTTATAGGTCTGTGGATCGTGACCGACGACGTAGACTTCCTTGCCGTTGATCTTGCCGGAGGCAACGAGCTGGCGCCAGGAAGGGTCCTCGAGCGTTCCCGCATGGTAGCTCTCCAGGATCTTGCTGCCGTCGATTGCCGCAGCCTTGCCGTTGTCGTTGAGCTTCTTGAAGGTCGTCTCATAGACAGCCAGGGAGGAGATGCCCGCTTCCTTTGCTTTCTCGAGCACGACGCTCTCCGGCAGGCCCTCGCGCTGCGCGAGTTCCTGCAGCCCCTCGTAATCGATGGCGAGGTCGACCTGACGATTGGCGCGCTCTACCGCATTGCGCTGGAAGCTGATGGCCAGAGCCGCCAGCAGGCCAATGACGATGACCAGCACGAGCCAGCGATTGTATTTGAATACCTTCATCTAATCCACCTTATCTCAAAAACCATTATTCTTCACCCGCACGGACGAGGACACTGCCCTCCTGCTGATCCACCGAGACGATGCGCATCTTGAGCGGCAGCTGCTCCGGCTTCACGAGCGCGATGCGCCCGAGCGTATCGCCGAGCCGCGCCGTGCCGAAGGGCGAGTTCTGGATGTCGAACTGATCCGTGTCGAAGTACAGCGTCCCGTCATCCGCCACGATGTGGCCGACGAGCGAAAGCTGTGCCTTGTGCCCGAGGAGATTCGTATCGGCCGTCACGAGGACATTGTCATCCGTGATGTGCACCTCGACATTGTCCGCCTTGCTGATTTTGCGGGCCAGCGCCTCGCGCAGGCCGTTCTCGTCGAACATGGCCGTCAGGGAGAGTGCCTCGGCCTGCGAGAGTGCCAGGCGACCCTCCGAGAAAGCCCCGAAGTCAAAGACCGTATTGCGGCCGGAAAGCGCCATCTCGTGGACGCGCAGCTGGCCGACCTGTCCATCCTGGACCGTGACCTTGAGGCTGTCCGTCCGCCCGAGCAGCAGCTTGAGCCGCGGCGAAGCAGAGAGCTCCACCTCCACATGCGGCGTCGAGAATTTCTGGGAGAGACGGCTCTCCAGCGCGCTCTCGACAACGGGAGGCAGCAAGAGCTCTCCGAGCACGATTAATATTATGAAGAACAAGCCCGTAATAGTCAAGGCTTTTCGCAATTTCATCACCTGCCAATGGAACAAGGAGTCAGAAGCACTGCTCCTGACTCCTCTGAAAACAAGACTCAGATTTCATGATTTGCTTTCGCCGCGAGGAAGGCGCGGATGAACATATCGATATCGCCATCCATGACGGCCTGGACATTGCCCGTCTCGACATTCGTGCGGTGGTCCTTGACCATCGTGTACGGCTGGAAGACGTAGGAGCGGATCTGGCTGCCCCATTCGATCTTCTGCTGGTCGCCCTCGAGCTTCGCGAGCTCTGCTTCCTTCTTCTCCATCTCGAGCTCAAAGAGCTTGGCGCGCAGCATCTTGAGGCACTGCTCGCGGTTCTGGAGCTGAGAACGCTCGTTCTGGCACTGCACGACGATGCCCGTCGGCATGTGCGTCATGCGCACGGCGGATGACGTCTTGTTGATGTGCTGGCCGCCAGCGCCCGAAGCGCGGTACGTGTCGACGCGGACGTCCGACATATTGATGTTGACCTCGACATTGTCGTCGATCTCCGGCATGATGTCGCAGGCCGCGAACGACGTGTGGCGGCGTGCCTGCGCGTCGAACGGCGAGATGCGCACGAGGCGGTGGATGCCCTTCTCGGAGCGAAGGAAGCCGTAGGCGTTGTGGCCCTTGATGAAGAGCGTCGCGCTCTTGACGCCGGCCTCATCGCCCGGCAGCAGGTCAGCCGTCTCGACCGTGAAGCCGTGGCGCTCTGCCCAGCGGCCGTACATGCGCAGCAACATCTGCGTCCAGTCCTGCGCCTCCGTTCCGCCCGCACCGGCGTGCAGCGTCAGGATAGCATTGTTGGCATCATACGGGCCCGACAGGAGAACTTCGAGCTGCAGAGACTCAAGGCCCTCTGCGACAGCAGCGAGTTCCGACTTGACGTCTTCTTCCATGCTCTCGTCCTGCTCTTCCATGCCCATCTCCCAAAGGGTCTGCGCATCCTCGAACTTCGCGACGAGATTCTTGTACTTGTCGACGCTGATCTTGACGTCGTTGAGTTCCTGATTGATCTTCTGGGCCTTCTCTGCGTCATCCCAGAACGTCGGCTCACCCATCTTGTATTCGAGCTCGGCGATCTTCTCCTCTTTCGCCGGGACCTCGAGCGATTCGCCCATCTGGTCCAGCTTCGTCTTGAGTTCGCCAAGCTGCGGTTTGATATCTTCGAGCATAATATCCTTTCCTCTTTGTGATTGATGATTTATTCGTTCTTGCCGCAGCAGTTCTTGTACTTCTTGCCGCTGCCGCACGGGCACGGATCGTTGCGCCCGACCTTCTTGCCGTCCTTCGTCACGGGCTTCTTCTTGACCTCGGCGGCGCTGACCTCGTCACCATGCGAAGCCTGGGCGTTCTGCAGGTGATCCTGCAGCTGCGACTTCTGCTTCTTGATGATCTCTTCCATCTTGGCCTTGTCCTGCTCCGAAACGGCTTCCGGTGCAGCCGACTGCTGGGCATCCGCCTGCTTTGCCGCGGCTTCCTGCTGCTGTTCCGGCGTGATGATGCTCACGTGGTACATCAGCGAGGCAATCTGGTCCTGTATGTCGGCCTCCATCTCTTCGAACATGTCGAGCGCTTCGATCTTGTACTCGACGAGCGGGTTGCGCTGGCCATAGGCGCGCAGGTTGATGCCGTCGCGCAGCATATCCATGTGGTCGAGATGCTCCATCCACTTCTTGTCGACGACGCGCAGCATGACGACCTTCTCGAGCTCGCGCATGTTGTCCTCGCCAAAGAGCAGCTCGCGGTTGTGATAGCCTTCCTCCGCGAGTTTCTCGAGGCATTCCTGCAGCTCGTCGCGACTCATCGCAGCGAGCTCTTCCTTCTTGAGGCGGCCCTGCGGCGCGTAAATCTTCTCGGCATCCTCGATGAGGCCGTCGAGCTGCCACTCCTCCGGGTAGAGCTGCGCGTTGGCGTACTGGTCCATCTCCGCGCGGATGATGTGCTTGACCATGCCCATGATATTCTCACGCAGGTTCTCGCCGAAGAGGATCTTGCGGCGCTCGCCGTACATGACTTCACGCTGCTGGTTCATGACATCGTCATACTCGAGGACGTGCTTGCGGATGTCGAAGTTGCGTGCCTCGACCTTCTTCTGAGCGTGCTCGATGGAATTCGTGATGAGCTTGTGTTCGATTGGCTCATCCTCGTCCATGCCGAGCTTGTCCATGATGCCCGAGATGCGGTCCGAGGCGAAGAGGCGCAGCAGGTCGTCTTCGAGTGACAGATAGAAGCGCGATGCACCCGGGTCACCCTGACGGCCGGCACGGCCGCGCAGCTGGTTGTCGATGCGGCGTGACTCATGGCGCTCCGTGCCGATGATGAAGAGGCCGCCGAGCTCCGGCACGCCCTCACCGAGCTTGATATCCGTACCGCGGCCTGCCATGTTCGTCGCGATCGTCACGGCACCCTTCTGGCCGGCGCCCGCGATGATCTCTGCTTCCTTCTCGTGGAACTTGGCGTTGAGCACGTTGTGCGGGATGCCATTCTTCCGGAGGATGGCGCTGAGTTCCTCCGACTGCGTGATGGAGGTCGTGCCGATGAGGACCGGCTGCCCCTTCGCGTGCAGCGAAGTGACGGCACGGCCTACAGCCTTGTACTTCGCGCGCTTCGTCTTGAAGATGAGGTCCGGGTAATCCTTGCGGATGACCGGCTTGTTCGTCGGCACGACGATGACCGGCAGGTTGTAGATCTTGAGGAACTCGTCCTCCTCCGTCTTGGCCGTGCCCGTCATGCCCGCGAGCTTGTCGTACATGCGGAAGTAGTTCTGGAAGGTGATGGTCGCGAGCGTCTGGCTCTCGCGCTGAATCTTCACGCCTTCCTTTGCCTCGATGGCCTGATGCAGGCCGTCCGAGTAGCGGCGGCCTTCCATGAGGCGGCCCGTGAACTCATCAACGATGATGATCTCACCGTTGCGCACGACGTAGTCGCGGTCGCGCTTCATCAGCGCCTTGGCGCGCAGAGCAGCCGTGAAGCAGTGCGAGAGCTCGATGTTCTCCGGTGCGTAGAGGTTGTTGATGCCGAGGATCTTCTCGACCTTCGGAATGGTGTTGTCGGCCGGCGCGACCGTCTTCTGCTTCTCGTCGACCGTGTAGTCGATGCCTTCCTTGAGGCCAGAGACGGCCTTGGCCATGACGGCATACATGTCCGTCGACTTGGCGCCAGGGCCTGAGATGATGAGCGGCGTGCGCGCCTCATCGATGAGGATGGAGTCGACCTCATCGACGATGGCATAGTGGAGCTTGCGCTGGACCATCTGCTCCGGATAGATGACCATGTTGTCGCGCAGGTAGTCAAAGCCGAACTCGTTGTTCGTGCCGAAGGTGACGTCGCGGCTGTACGCGAACTTGCGCTCGGGGAAGTCCATGTCGTGCACGACGAGGCCGACCGTCAGTCCGAGATAGCGGTAGAGACGGCCCATGTCCTCGCTGTCGCGGCGGGCCAGGTAGTCGTTGACCGTGACCATGTGGACGCCCTCACCCGTCAGGGCATTGAGGTAGACCGGCAGCGTCGCGACGAGCGTCTTGCCTTCGCCCGTGCGCATCTCTGCAATCCTGCCCTCATGCAGGCACATGCCGCCGATGAGCTGCACATCGAAATGGCGCATGCCGAGCACGCGGCGCGAGCCCTCGCGGACGACAGCAAAGGCTTCGGGCAGGATATCGTCAAGCGTCTCACCATTCGCGAGGCGCTCACGGAACTTGTTCGTGTATCCCGTCAGCTTGTCGTCTGTCAGAGCCTGCATCTGCGGCTCCAGCGCATTGATCTTCTCGACCACCTTGCGATAGCGGGCAATCTCTTTATCGTTATTGTCACCTAAGAATCTCTTGATGAATCCCAGCAACCAAATCACTCCTTACTGCGTGTGGGGCTGCATGTGCTTCCCCTATAGTTAACCTACCTTACAATATTATCAGACTGACCTTTATAAGTCAATTTTCCCTTTGCTCTGCAGTGCAGGAGAGATGGCGGAAGTTCACCGGCTCGACCTCTGCCTTTCGCAGCGCCTCCCCGACGCGCGGCGAGAGGATGGCCGCGAGCTCCGCCTCAAAGTCATGCTGCCAGCCGCTGTCTTCCTGCAGCACATCGTTTTTCGTGCCGGGATGCATCATGACCTCCGTCGTCCCCTGTGGCAGATGCGCAATGAGGTGCAGGAGCTCGCCTTCGCTGACAGCCTCGCCCGCAACGATGCCGGCAAAATTATCCGGCGTCAAGAGGCCTCGGCGGTGCGCCTTGCAGGCGGCGAGGCGTGCAAGCGTGCTGAGGCCCAGGCGCCCGACGAGCTGCCCGAGCCCGCCAAACGCACCGGCAAAGAGCGGCGTGCGCGGCGTGCGCACGGCCCGGATGCCCGCGTGCGCCGCGAGGTCCAGGACGATGTCGATGATCCCCGGCAGTGTGTGCATGTGCTGATGGCTGTCCACATGCGAAATGGGAATCCCCGTCGCTTCAACCTTCTGGAGCTGCGCGGCGAGCTCGCGCCGGACCTCTTCGAGGTTGACGCCGCCCTTCAGATAGCGCTTGAGAAGCGCCGTGTGGTCCGGCAGGAAATCACCCTCTGCGCCGACGAGCGAGGGAATCTCCTCCGTCGGCAGGATGGGATGGCCGTCGACGAGCGTGAAGTGGACGCCGAGCCCGAGCTCCTCGTGGCGGCGCGCGATGTCGATGGCCCCCGCAAAGGCAGCGCCGCCCGGCATGACCGTCGCCGAGCGCAGGCAGCCGTGCACGAGCCCTTCCTCCACCGCCCGATTGATTTCCACATGACGGCCGAAGTCGTCGGCATTGATGATGATGTAGCGCAAGACAGGTACCTCTTCTTTCTTGATGCATGAAATAGATGGCATGGAAAAAGGAGCCCGCAAGCAGGCTCCTCTCATTTCAAAGTGTCAAAGTGGGTGTACAATCAGTTATCCGACTCGATGAGACCGTAGTTGCCATCATCGCGGCGGTAGACAACATTGACTGCCTCCGTCTCCGCATCGCGGAAGACGAAGAAGTTATGGTTCAAAAGATTCATCTCCATGATGGCTTCCTGGACATCCATCGGCTTGACGATGAAGTGTTTCGTCTTGACGACCTTATAGGTGTCGCTCTCATCATGAACGTCCGGCATCGGGCTCGACTTGAGCTCTTCCGTCTTGAACTGGCCAGAACGCAGGCGGCGCGCGAGTTTCGTCTTCTGTTTATGGATCTGGCGCTCTAGTTTCTCTACGACAAGGTCGATGGAGGTGTACATATCCATCGTCGATTCCTCGCCACGCAGCAGGATGCCACCGGGGATTGGGACAGTGACCTCGACGATGTGGCGGCCCTTCGAAACCGTCAGCAGCACCTTGATATCGCCGACGGAATCAAAGTATTTCGTGACTTTGCCAACGCGTTTCTCCACGTACTCACGCAGGGAAGGAGTGATCTCGATATTCTTGCCTCTTACAGTGAATGTTGCCATAAGACACATCCCCTTTCTTATTTCTATGCCGCCAAGCGGCACAATTTATTGAAGAAAGCAATGCGCCGGACACTGTTGGATGTTACAGTTTCCTATCCTATCCGAGAGATCCGAACGCTTTCTGTTTATATTGGTAGTATTCGCCAAAGCCGCAGGAATCCCTTCTTCCAAATCCGGAAAATCCAATTATTTTCTCGCAAATCTGGAACCCGGACAAAAAGAAAAGCCAAGTCCCGTCTCCGGGACCCGGCTCTTTTCATTCGTTCTTATGCCGTCTTGATGACGTTGGCAGCCTGCGGGCCACGCGCACCCTCGACAATCTCGAACTCGACATCCTGACCCTCATTGAGCGTCTTGAAGCCTTCGTCCTGGATTGCGGAGAAATGGACGAATACATCATCGCCACCTTCGCGAGCGATGAAGCCGTAGCCTTTCTCAGGACTGAACCATTTTACTTTGCCAACCATAATGATTCCTCCTACACAAATCAAAAACCGTCAGGATAATGGGCATCCTGATTCACTTTCGATTATACTGAGTCGTTGCGGGGTTGTCAATGGGATTGTTCCCTGTCAACACGACTGCATGTGAGGAATACCATTGTCTCATCTCCAAGTAGGACGGGCTGGCAATCTGTCACTCCGATATGGTTCTCAGCGATCTCAGAGACCTCAGAGGACTTTCGAGAGGAAGAGGCGCGTGCGCTCTTCTTTCGGGTGCTCGAAGACTTCCTTCGGGTCGCCCTGCTCGATGATGCGTCCGTCGTCGACGAAGAGTAGGCGGTCGCCCACCTCGCGCGCAAAGCCCATCTCGTGCGTGACGATGACCATCGTCATGCCCTCTTCGGCGAGCTTGCGCATGACGTCGAGGACTTCGCCGACCATCTCCGGGTCGAGTGCGGAAGTCGGCTCGTCGAACAGCATGACCTTCGGCTTCATCGCCAGAGCGCGCGCGATGGCGACGCGCTGCTGCTGGCCGCCGGAGAGCTGGCTCGGATAGGCGTCAGCCTTGTCGGCCAGGCCGACGCGTGCGAGCAGCTTGCGCGCCGTCTCCTCGGCCTCCTGCTTCGCGACGTGGCGGACCTTGATTGGGGCCAGCATGATGTTCTGGAGCACCGTCATGTGCGGGAACAGGTTGAAGCGCTGGAAGACCATGCCGACTTCCTCGCGCACCTTGTTGATGTTGGCCTCGCCGTCGAGCACGATGCCGTCGACGCTGACCTCGCCGGAAGTCGGCTCTTCGAGGTAATTCATGCAGCGCAGCAGCGTGCTCTTGCCCGAGCCGGATGGCCCGATGATGACGACGACTTCCTTCTCCTTGATCGTGAGGTTGATGCCCTTGAGCACCTCGACGTCACCAAATGATTTTCTCAGATTCTCAATGTCGATCATCCGTCTTGTATCTCCTCTCCAGATATGCTACGAAGCGGGAAATCGTCAAGGTCATGGCCAGGTAGATGACCGCGACGCTGAGCCAGATTTCCAGCGAACCATACGTCTTCGCGATGATCAGCTGGCCGCGGCGCGTGAGTTCCTCGAAACCGATGACCGAGACGAGGGACGAGTCTTTCAAGAGGGCGATGAACTCATTGCCGAGCGGCGGGATGACGCGCTTGAAGGCCTGCGGCACGATGATGTAACGCATCGTCTGCACCCAGGTCATGCCGAGCGAGCGGCCGGCTTCCATCTGCCCCTTGTCGATGGACTGGATGCCGGCGCGGAAGATCTCCGCGACGTATGCGCCCGAGTTGATGCCGCAGGAGCCGATGGCCGCGACGAACGGGTCGACGCGCTGGCCCGTGATGACCGGCAGTGCGAAGTAGACCAGGAAGATCTGCACGAGAAGCGGCGTGCCGCGGAAGAAGTCGACGTAGATTGCCGCGAGGACGCGCAGAAGCTTGATGCGCGAGATGCGCGCGATGCCGACGAAGAGGCCGATGACCACACCGAGGGCAACTGAGAGAGCCGTAATCTTGATCGTGACGCCAGCGCCCACGAGCAGGAGTGGGAAGGAGTTCACGACCAAATCGAAGTTAAAATGCATTTGCTTTCACCTTACCATTGGGATTCATAATTATTCATCTTCATCACAGAGAAAAACCTGTCTATTATTATATTTCCTGCCCTCTCTCCTGTCAATGAAAAAGGAAAAAGCAAAACACCACGCCGGAAGCGTGGTGTTTCTTTATGCAGGATAGGTGATTATTTCTGTCCACCGAACCATTTTGCATAGATCTTGTCGTACTCGCCGTTCTCTTTGAGCTTCTTGAGTGCTTCGTTGATCTTGGACTGCAGTTCCGTGTTGTCCTTTGCCAGAGCGATGCCGTAATCCTCAGCCGTCAGCTTCTCCTCGAGAGCCTTGACGCCCGTCTCACCGCTCTTCGTGATGTAGTAGTCGTTGACCGGACGGTCGTTGACGACAGCATCGACGCCATGGCCCTTGAGCTCCATGAAGCAGTCAGCCGGCGTGTTGAGTTCCTTGACCTCTACGCCGCCGAGCTTCTTGACTGCCTCAACACTCGTCGTGCCGATCTGGACAGCGACCTTGTGGCCCTTGAGGTCCTGGAAGCTCTTGATGGCCTGCTCATCCGAGCGGACGACCATCGTCAGGCCGGACTGGTAATACGGGTCCGAGAACGAGACGTTCTGCTTGCGCTCGTCGTTGATTGTCATGCCCGAGATGATGACATCGATGTTCTTAGCCTGCAGAGCCGGGATCAGGCCATCGAAGCCGATGTTCTGAACCTCGACCTCATAGCCCATCTCCTTGCCAATGGCGCGGATCAGGTCCATATCGAAGCCCTGGTATTCCTTCTGGCCTTCATCCTGGAACTCGAACGGCGCAAAGTCGATCGACGAACCGACCTTGAGCACCTTGGCGCTCGAGCCGCTGCCCGAGGATGCCGAATCACTGCCGCCGCAGCCAGCCAGCGCCAACGTCGCGAAAACGCAGGCTGCCAGAAGGACGAATAACTTCTTCAAATTCATAAAAATCCCTCTCTCTCTCAGATTTCCATAGCTTGCCGCTATTGATGGATCCTTTCAGAGAATGAGGCCCGGAAACGTATCCGGGCCTCATTGCTCTCTTACGCGACCTATTATAACATAATCGCGGATATCATGCCAGTCTCATGAAAAAATTTCAACCGACTGTCTCTCAGTGCTGTGCTCTTCTCTTGGTGAAGCAGTCACGGCAGTACACCGGGCGGTCGTTCTTCGGTTCAAACGGAACTTCCGTTTCTTTACCGCAATCTGCACAGACGACCTTGTACATCTGGCGCTGCTCGCCACCTTCGCGGCTGCGGCGGCGCTTGTCACGACAATCACGGCAGCGAGCCGGTTCGTTCTCGAAGCCCTTCTCAGCGTAGAATTCCTGTTCACCAGCGGTGAAGATGAATTCCTTGCCACATTCTTTGCACGTGAGTGTCTTGTCCTGGAAAGCCATAAGATAATCCCCTTACTGAAAAATTAGAATAACGTATTAGATGTCCGGTTCTCTCAATGCAGATATGCGAAGAAAATAGAACGTCTATAAACCAGTATATAGGCAAAGTCCGTAAAGTGCAAGTAATTTTTATTTCAAGATTTTTCTGTTATATTATACTGCAAAGAAAAAAAGCTGGGCAACCCCAGCTTTTTCTTTGCAGTATAAGCGCATCAGACGGCTCTGCGGCGGCGGATCAAAGTCCTGCCCTGCGGGCGCAGGATGCGGCAGCTGTTGAGCACGACGGCCAGTGTCGCCGTGTTGTGGATGACGGCTGCCCAGAGCGGGTTGATCTTGCCGAGTGCGCCGAGCAGCATGGCGCCACTGTTGACGAGAATCGTCGCCATGAAGTTCTGCTGGACGAGGTCCATCGTGCGGCGGCCGAGCCGCAGGGCCTCCATGAGGCGGGACGGGTCTTCCGAATGGATCGTGACGGCCGAAGATTCCGCCGCGATATCCGTCTGGCGCCCGCCGAGGGATACGCCGACATCGGCAAACGCGAGTGCTGGCGCATCGTTGATGCCATCGCCGACCATCATGACCGTGCCGCGCTGCTTGAGCTTGTTGACGTAGCTCGACTTGTCCTCGGGCAGGATCTCCGCATGGTACGAATCGATGTCCATGCTGCGCGCGACTTCCTGCGCCACGGCCTTGCTGTCGCCGGTCAGCATGACGATCTCATCGATGCCGTAGCGGCGCATCTGGTTCAGCGTCTTCTTCATCTTCGGGCGGATCGGGTCCTCGATGCCGATGACGCCGATGAGCTCGTCATTCCTTGCCACGTAGAGCAGGTTCTTGCCGATCAGGTCGACATCGAGCTGCTCGGTATCCTTGACACCGCTCTCGCGCAGGAACTTCTTGCTGCCAACGCGGACGACACCGCCCTTGAAGCCATCGAAGTCGGGGACTTCGGCCTGCATGCCGCGCGCGACGATGGTCTTGGAGCTCTTGTGATGCGGCGTCTGCCATTCGTGCTCTTTGACGTACTTCTGGATGGCGACGGCCAGCGGATGGACGGAGTGCATCTCAGCAGAAGCCGCGAGCAGGACGGCTTCTTTCTCCGTCACGCCGCTCGCCGTCTTGACGAACGCGATCTGCGGCACGCCGATCGTCAGCGTGCCCGTCTTGTCGAGCACGACCGTATCCGTCTCAGCCAGCGCCTCGATGTAGTTGCCGCCCTTGACGAGGATGCCGCGCTTGGCTGCGGCGCCGATGGCCGCCGAGATGGCCGTGGCCGTCGAGAGCTTCAGGCCGCAGGAGAAGTCGATGAACAGCAGGTTGAGGACGCGCTGCCAGTCCCGTGTCGCACCGTAGACGATGGCCGCACCGAGGAAGGAGATCGGGACGAGGAAATTCGCCATCTGGTCGGCGAAGTTCTGCACCGGTGCCTTGCGCGTCTGCGCCTCTTCGACGAGGTGGACGATGTGCGCGAGGCTCGTATCCTTGCCGACCTTCTCGACGGAGATGATGAGTTCGCCTGCTTCCACGACAGAGCCCGCGTAGACCGGCGACCCCTTGTGCTTCATGGCTGGGTTCGACTCGCCCGTGATGGACGCCTGATTGATGGCGGCATCACCGCGGATGACGCGGCCATCGATGACGATCTTCTCGCCGGTGTGCGCGGCGATGACGTCGCCAGCCTTGACCTGCTCGATCGGCACCTTGCGCTCGACCTCGCCGTCAACCAGCCAGACGTAGCGCTGGTCAAGGGACAGCAGGCCGGAGATCTGCGTGCGGGCACGCTCTGCTGCGTAGCTCGTGAGCATCTCGGCGCCGTTGGAGATGGCCAGCAGTGTCAGGCTCGACTCCGGCTTGCCGGCGAGCACCGAGGCAATGACGGCCGTGGCCGTCAGCGTATCGGCGTTCGGGCGGTGATCCTTGATCATGCCCTGGACGCCGTTCTGGATGAACTTGCGCGCGATTGCGAGCACGAGCAGGCTGCGCGCGACTTTCATGCTGAGGAAGAGCTGCGGCGAGGTGCGCTTCAGAATCTCCATGCCGGCAAAGCTGGCCAGCGAGAAGAGCGCATCGCGCCGGTATTCTGCCAGGCGCTCAGCCGGTGTCACAGCCGCTTCCTGCGCGCGGCGCACGGTCGCGATAGCCAGCTTCTGGATCTCACGGAACGGCAGGGCGCCCCGATACCAGATCTGGACGCGCTTGTCTGTGACCGTCACCGCCCTGACCGTGCGATAGCGGCGGATCTGCGCGGCCAGCAGCGCGCGTTCTTCACGCGGCAGTGCGGCCTGCAGATGAAGGTAACAACTCCCATACATCATACGGTACGCCATCCTCTCATCAATGACAGAGCCCACCAGAGCATCTGCGCTCCCGATGGAGAAGAATACGTCATGAGCACCTTGCGGATGCCCCGCAGGGCAAAGAGCAGCGACACGAGCGAGCTCATGTCGAACCAGCCGGCCGTGTGGCGGTTGATCCAGGCTGAGAATTCCCGGCCCGAGTTGCGCACGCTGCGCGTGATTCTGCCAGCATGCGATTCGTCGAGTCCGGCGCACTCCGCTTCCGCACCATCAGCCGGCGCTGTGGGGAACAGATGCTCCTTGAGCCAGGCTGCCAGCGCATCGACGCGCAGGCTGTCCGCCTCATCGAACTCGATGAGGATGCTGCCGCTCAAGGCGCTGACTTCACAGCTCTTGACAAAGTCCAGTGCTGCGAACCGCTCCTCCAAGAGCGTTGCGATGGACGGCGCGATGCGGGCCGCGCGGTAGCGGCGGCGCCCTGGCAGGGCCGATACGAGAGCAAAGGACGGCACAGCCCTCAAGGGCGCCGCCTGCGGCTTGGCGGCCGCCCAGCTGCGCCGCCCCACGGCAGCACGGCCGGATGAAGGCGTTGCGGAAGAGCCCCCGAACATCTGCCGGATACTCTTGCCGATCGCTGCCCCCATCATGAAACCAGATACGTACGACATATTTTACCTCCTTGCATGCGTCATGATGTATTCTTCTACCTTGCGCAGATCCGGATTCTGCCGCAGCCTCTCCGGCTCGTAGTGGATGAGGATCGAGCCCGTGACGATGCTCGTCTCCACGCGCGCAATTTCTGGAAAAGCGCGGAGCTGCTGCTGTACCTGGCGCTCGAGCTCCAGATTGCCCAGGAGCTTCTTGCTGCGCAAGCGGATGCGCCCCGGCAGATACGAAGCGATCTCGACGGAACGGATGAATAAGTCCAGTTTAGTAGTGGGGATCTGCAGACTTCCCATGAGATTCAAGATAGTTCCTCCCTTACAGAAAGAGACTGCCAGACGTTTGGCAGTCTCTCCCCCTCATTCTACAAGAAATCAGTTCTTCTTTGCCTGCTGAGCGGCGATGAGGTCTTCGAGTTCTTCTTTCTGGCGCTGAAGCTCAGCAAGAGGAATCTCACCTGCCGGTGCAGCCGGCTGCATTGCTGCCATCTGCTGCTCACGCTCCTGCATGAAGCGGTAGCCGAAGATACCAGCTACGGCACCTACTGCAAGGCCAATCCAAAAGTCTGTTTTCTGGAACATCGTATCCATCCTCCTTTTTCATTTCTGACGAGCAGTTCCAAGGCACTGCCCATCGCTGGAACAAGACAGTCGTCCTGTTTATCCTTTATCTTATCACTAATGGGAATCATTGTCAAAACTATAAAAATAACGCATACTTCGATTGAAGTATGCGTTATCAACAGAATACATTATCGTTTGCGCGTTACATCTCTTTGACCGGAACGGGTCCGCGCGAGAGCGCGATGGCACCCGTGCGGGCAATCTCGATGATGCCGTATTCCCGCATGACCTCACAGAGTGCGTCGATCTTGTTCTGCGTGCCCGTGAGCTCGATGACGACGTCATCCGGCGTCACATCGACGATATTGGCGCGGAAGATGTTGACGACATTGACGATGTCGCTGCGCGTCTCGCGCGTCGCCTTGACCTTGATGAGCACGAGCTCACGCTCTATTGCGTCTTCCTCGCTGAGGTTGACGATCTTGATGACATCGATGAGCTTACTGAGCTGCTGGATGACCTGATCGAGTTCGCCCTCCGACTCCACCGAGACGACAATGTTGATGCGCGTGACTTCCGGCTCCTCCGTGTAGCCAGCGGAGATGCTCTCGATATTGAAGGCGCGCCGGCTGATGAGCCCCGACACATGCGTCAGGACGCCCGGCTTATTGTCGACCAGCACGGCAAGCAGGTATTTCTTCATCTTCTATTCCTCCTACACCCAATCTACATCCAATCTCAGAGATAACCGAGGACCATCTGGTCCAGGCGCTTGCCACCCGGCACCATCGGCAGGACATCTTCCTCTTCCGGGATGACGACATCGATGAGGACGGCGCCCTTCTCCAACAGGATTTCCGGCAAGCGCGTCTCGAGCTCCTCCTTCTTCGTCAGGCGGTATCCCTTGACGCCCATGGCCTCTGCGAGCTTGACGAGGTCCGTCTTGCCCTTGAGCTCCGACTGTGAGTAATGATGGTTGTAGAACAGGCGCTGCCACTGGCCGACCATGCCGAGAATCTCGTTGCGGATGACGACGACCTTGACGTCGATATCGTTGTCGGCAATCGTCGCAAATTCCTGGCAGTTCATCATGATACTGCCGTCGCCCGAGAAGAGCACGACCGGGGAATCCGGGCAGCCGACCTTGGCACCGAGCGCTGCCGGCAGGCCGTAGCCCATCGTGCCTTGACCGCCGGATGTCAGGAAGTGGCGAGGCTTGTAGACCTTGAAGAACTGCGCCGCCCACATCTGATGCTGGCCGACATCCGTCACGCCAATCGCATCGCGGCCCATGAGGCTGCTGACCTTGCTGATCAGTGCGCCCGGTTTGATGGCATCGCCTTCCTCGCGATAGCCGAACGGATGCTTAGCCTCGAGTTCCAGCGCATGCGCGAGCCACGGCGAAAACTTTGCAGCAAAGTCATCCGGGCAGGCGGCGAGCTTGTCGCGCAGGATGGGCAGCGACCAGCTGAGGTCGCCGAGTACGCGGTAATCTGCCGCAACATTCTTGTTGAGCTCGGCACGGTCGATCTCGAAGTGGACGATCTTCGCATGCGGTGCGAATTCCGAGACCTTGCCCGTCACGCGATCACTGAAGCGCATGCCGACGCAGAGCAGCAGGTCACACTCCTGGATGGCCATGTTGGCCCCATAAGAGCCATGCATGCCCGCAAAGCTAAGGAAGCCCTTCTCGTCGGCCGGGATGGCGCCGAGTCCGAGCAGGGTCGCCGTGCTCGGTGCGCCGAGGCGGCGCACGATGTCCTGGAGCACATCTGCCTTCTCCGAGAGGATGACGCCGCCGCCCGCAAAGACCAGCGGCTTCTTGGCCGCGCGGATGGCCTCAACCACCGCGTCAATCTCCCTCTCATCGCCGATGTTCTCGCCGCTGTAGCCGCGCAGATGCACAGACTCTGGATATGCATAGTCAAGCTTCGTATCGAAGACATCCTTGGCCACATCGACGACGACAGGCCCCGGGCGGCCCGTGCGCGCGATGTAGAACGCCTCTTTGAGCACGCGCGGCAGGTCCTCTACCTTCTTGACGAGGTAATTGTGCTTCGTGATTGGCGTCGTGATACCACAAACATCCGCCTCCTGGAAGGAATCCTTGCCGATGTAGGAGTTAGCCACCTGTCCCGTGATGCAGACGAGCGGCACCGAATCCGTATAGGCCGTCGAGATACCCGTGACGAGATTCGTCGCACCCGGGCCGGAGGTCGCGAAGACGACGCCGACCTTGCCCGTCGCGCGCGCATAGCCGTCTGCCGCATGGACAGCTCCCTGCTCATGGCGCGTCAGGATGTGCGGAAACTTCATTTTATAGACAGCATCGTAGAGCGTGAGCACCGCGCCGCCGGGATATCCGAATACGACGTCCACGCCTTCATTCTTCAGGCTCGTGAGCACAGCCTCTGCACCATTCATCAACAAGTGAAAGCCCCCTTATATCTTGAATTCAACAAAAAGACCAATTGAAAATGGGATTCTCTTATTATACCGCATAAGTATACAACATTACAACCGATGCAGACAAGTTTTCTCGGAATGGAACGCCATGCGGTTCAGCGATGGTCACTCGCAAAGACGAGCACGTCGACGCGCGCTGCCCCGGCGCGCCGCAGCACAGCAGCACAGGCAGAGAGCGTCGCGCCTGTCGTCAGGATGTCATCAAGCAGCAGGATGTGCTTGCCGCTGACGTCGGCATCCCGCGCCATGGAGAAGGCGTCCTTGAGGCTCTGCCGCCGCTCCGACGGCCGCATCCTGTAGAGCGGCCCCGTCTGCTTCGTGCGCACGAGTGCCTGCTCCAGGGGCAGCCCTTGCCCTTCCAGCCATGCTCCGAAGATCAGCTCCACCTGGTTGAAGCCGCGCTCGCGATAGCGCGCTTCATGCAAGGGGACCGGTACCGCCATGTCGATAGCAGTGGGCAGCACGAAATCGCTTTCGCGCAGGAAGGTCGCGATGCACGGCAGCGCACTGCGCTTCTTCTTGTACTTGAGCGCATGGATCAGGCTGCGCAGGCCGCCGTGATAGCGGCCGAGCGCCCACGCCGTCCCGATCAGCGGCTGCATGGCCGCCGGCAGCAGGATGACATGCGGCTTCTGCGCCGCCGCCATGCAATCCGGACACCACGCGCCGAGGTGCTCGACATAGGCGTGGCAGACGGGGCAATGCGGCGGAAAGACAAAGTCCACGAGCATCTGCCAGAGTCCCCTGCCCATCGCGATTCCCCCTTCCCCTGCCGTCCAAAAAGCAACGTTCCTTCAAGGCACCGGTCCTCAGCTTCTCAACGCCCGAAGAAACGATGCTTCGGCTTCTTGCTCTCCCAGGCCATAACCGCTTCGAGGACGGAGCCGCCGATGCAGCGGGCCTTGTCCGAGATCGTGTAGCACTCCTCCTGCCCCATCGTCGGGTGGATGTCCGCAATCTTCTGGCCGGCCACCACCTTGCTGCCATCGTAGATGGCGCCACGCAGGACGCCGTCAATGGTCGCCTTGATATCGACGGACTCCCCCTCCTTGACGTGGAGATGGCCGATGACTTCGCCCTTCTTGACCATCAGCGAGATCGTGCGCAGCATCTCGACGCGGCCATCAGCCGGCGCAAAGACGAGGTGCTCGATATTCGGGCTTTCGCCGACCGTGCCATTGCCGTGGTCGATGTCCTTCGAGGAATAGCCCTCGTAAATCAGGCGGCCGAGGTTGTGGCCGCGCCCCGTCTCCACGACGACATCGACGTCGCGTCCCGCGCAGAAGCCTGGTCCGAGCGCGATCGTGTGCTCCGCCAATCCCTTCTCCTTGCCATGGCTCTTGTGTGCGACGATGGCGTCGATGAGCACATCCGGCTTGAGTTCAGCCACGCACTTCGCCTCCGGGTCTGCAATCATCATGATCTCCCCCTTCTTGAGGCGCTTCTGCGCCTCTTCCAGGCTCTTGGCTCGATGGCAGCTCACGCGCTCCACTTCCGATTCGCCACAGTACATGGCATCGGAGAACGTGACCTTGCGCCTCGTCGCCGTCGGTTTCTTCTGTTCGAGGATCAGCACGCGGAAGCCCGCGCGATGCAGGCAATGCGCGATGCCGCTGCCGAGTTCGCCGCCACCGCGGATGATGATCAGATGTTTCATAGATGGAACCTTCTTTCCCTATAGTCTCTCTTTTATTATACTATAAATTGACATAATCTACCTGAAATAATTTATTTTTGTCAGCCTTGTGTAAAGCATTGCAATTATCTGACACCCATGGTATAATATAACTGTAAAGAGGAGATGGACAAGCAAACCACCGCTAAGTAGTCCTGGAGGTCGAAAAGTAGCAGGTGCATGTCCTGCCGAAAAAGGCGCTCTTCAAAACCTTACACGAAAGGATGTGGATGGTTATTGAAGATTATGATGAGCAGAACTTCTTTCCAACCTGACTAGCAAGCGCACTGGTGAAGTACAAGAATATCCATAGCGCGGGGAATGCACGTAATGATGGCCAGGGGCCGCCAGTCGTGCTCGATGCCAATGGAAGTCTGGAGCGCAACGTCAGTAACTGGATTGAAGGAACGCAGCCCTGGGTAACGGTAAATCATCGAGAATCCATCGAGAAGTAGTCGGTATCTCCTATGTTATCGGTAACGGACCAAGATGAACCAGATGTGCACAACGTGATTTTGAGATCACAACTGTTTCAGCTGAGCATGATGAGATATTTGCAAAGTTCCTGTTCGCGAGGGAAATTTGCTACGTGACAACAGAATATAGAAGAAGGATCACATTATTTATGGTTGACTACGTATAAAGCGGCTTACATTACGAGAGAATGTAAGCCGCTTTTGTTGTGCTTATTCGATTGTATGACCTGGATATCCCCACTTAAGCACTTAAGCACTTAAGCACTCAGGAGTCTTCAGGAATCTTCGTAAGGGCGCACGCGCAGCGTGAGGCCGCGCTCTTCGCAGATCTTCCGGCATTTTGCGATTTCCTCGGGGCCTTCGACGTGGTCGACGATCGTCAGCACGACGTTCGGCACGTATGGCTTGCAGTGCTGCGCGAAGGTCAGCATGGCATCGTAAGACCCGATGCCGAACTTCGAGCGCGTGAGCTCAAGGTAACGCTCGGCGTTCGAGGCGTTGAGGCTGATGGAGACCGTGTCGAGGATGCCCTTAAATTCGGCAGCAAACTCACGGCCGTTCTCCAGCTCGCCGAGGCCATTCGTGTTGAGGCGCGTCGTCAGCTCTGGATGCTGCTGCTTGACATAGCGCAGAAGCTCTAAGAGCACATCGAGGCGCATCGTCGGCTCGCCGAAGCCGCAGAAGACGACCTCCTTGATGTAGTCCCAGGGAACAGTCGCGAGCGCGGCCTTGACCTCCTCGACCGTCGGCTCCTTCCCCTTGAACCACAGCGAAGACTGCTCAGCCATGTGCTTCATCGTGCGCAGGCAGAACGTGCAGGCGCAGTTACAGTGATTCGTGATATTGACGTAGAGATTGCGCTTGCCCTCCGGCTGTACGCGCAAGGATTCATCGAGCGGCAGGTACTTGCCGCCGGCATGTGTTGCATAGACAATCATGGAAATCCCTCCTAAAAGTAATCCAGAAAACACTCATCGGCCATCAGTGCAGCTCGGTCAGATACTCCTCAAAAGGCAGGCCGTAATTCCACGGCAGGTCGAGTTCCAGTGCATACTGAAGGCAACGGCTGATGAACGAGGCAGCCTTCTGCACAGCAGCCTCGAGCCCCTCTCCGTTGATCAGGCTGGCCGCGACGATGGCCGCAAAGGCGTCGCCGCTGCCGCTGCGGTCCCCGCCGATCTTCGGCGCGCGCACGATGGCCATATGGCCCGCATCGTAGAGGAAGTTCTTGATGAAGTCCCCCTCGTGGAGGCCCGTGATGACGACCTGATGCGGTCCGCGCGCAGCGAGTGCCTCCGCCATCTGCTGCAGCGCACCGTCCGTGACGATGCCGTCCTCGGGGTACGGGATGTCGAGCAGCTGGCACGCCTCTGTGAGGTTCGGCGTGACGAGGTCCGCCACGCCGAGCAGGCTGCGCATCTTGTCGCACATCTCCTGCGTGTACGACGGGTAGAGCTTGCCGTAGTCGCCCATGACAGGGTCCACCATGACGCGCGTCTCAGGCCCCTTGAAGCGATGGATGAAGTCGAGCACGATAGCGATCTGCTCGGCCGAGCCCAAAAAGCCCGTACAGATGCCATCGAATGCCAGGCCATTCACTTCCCAGCTCTTGATGTACGGCTCCATGCGCGCCGTATAATCATCAAGGTAATGATTCGGGAAGCCCGTGTGGACCGAAAGGATGGCGGTCGGCAAGGGGCATGCCTGGATCTTCATGGCGGATATGAGCGGCAGCTCCACCGTGACGGAACAGCGCCCAAATCCCGTGATGTCATTGACGAGCGCAATTCGCTTCTGACGTTTCATCTCTCTATCTCCATCCTCTACTTCTCTGCAACTCAATACTCTTACGGCTCAGCGGTTGTCGACCTTGTCCATGGCGACGAGGTCGTGCTCCATGAAGCGATGCTCTGCGAGGCGCTCGTACTTCGTGTCCGGACGGCCGTAGTTGGCGTACGGGTCAATCGAGATGCCGCCGCGCGGCAGGAACTTGCCCCAGACCTCGATGTACTTCGGGTCCATGAGGCGGATGAGGTCCTTCATGATAACGTTGACGACATCCTCGTGGAAGTCGCCGTGATTGCGGAAGCTCACGAGATAGAGCTTCAACGACTTGCTCTCGACCATGCGGCGCCCCGGGATGTAGGAGATGTAGATGGTCGCGTAGTCCGGCTGGCCCGTGATGGGGCAGAGCGCCGTGAACTCTGGGCAGTTGAACTTGACCCAGTAGTCGTTGTCCGGATGGCGGTTCTCGAACGTCTCGAGGATCTCCGGGCAGTAATCGTAGTGGTACTTGACATTCTTCTTGCCGAGGAGCGTGATGTCCTCCTGGGATTTATCGCGTGACAATGAGCGTCCCTCCATATATCCATATAATCTATAACGTCTAAATCTATAACTCCTATCATAGCGAATCCTTAAAGAATAATCAAGCATACAAAAACCCCGCATCCGATCCGAGAATCGTGATGCGGGGTTCTTCTATGCTAAGTCTTATCCGGCTCAGTAACAATATCAGTAATCCGTGATCAATGATTGAAGATATTCTTCAGAGCCTGCTTGTTGACGTCGCGGTTGAGCTGTGCGAGGTACGTCGTCAGCTTGATGTTCTTCGGGCAAGCTTCGACGCAGTTCTGGCTGTTGCCGCAGCTCGTGATGCCACCCTTCTCCATCAGGGCGTTCAGGCGCTTCGGTGCGTCGAACTTTCCGAGCGGATGGAGGTTGAAGAGGTAGGCCTGTACCGTCGGAGCCGGTCCGATGAAGTCGGACTGCGGGCCGACGTTCGGGCAAGCCTCGAGGCAGCAGCCGCAGGTCATGCAGTGCGAGATCTCGTAAGCCGTCTGTGCCGTGTACGGATTCTGGATTGGAGCATCCTTGACTTCCCACGTGCCATCGACTTCGACCCAGCCGTGGATGCGCTTGAGACTCTCGAACATGACGGAGCGGTCGATGAGCAGGTCGCGGATGACCGGGAACGTGCGGGCCGGCTGCAGGTGAATCGGCTGCTTGAGCGTGTCAACGAGCGTGCAGCAAGCCTGGCGGGCCTTGCCGTTGATGACCATCATGCAGGCGCCGCAGACTTTCTCGAGGCAGTTGCACTCCCACGTCACTGGCGGGACTTTCTTGCCGTCGACGGTTACCGGGTTCTTCTGGATTTCCATCAGGGCAGCAACGATGTTGAGGCCCGGACGATAGTCGATCTCGAACTCCTGGTTGTACGGCTTCTCTTTCGGGCCGTCCTGGCGCTCGACGATGATTCTGACTTTTTTCTGTTCTGCCATTTCTATTTGTCCTCCCTCTTACTCTTTCTTAGCTACGGCATAGTTACGCAGACGCGGCTTGATGAGAGAGTGCTCGAATTCGCGGTAGGAAACGACCGGCTCTTCCTTCTCCTGATCGAAAGTGACGATGGTCGTGCGCATGAACTTCTTGTCGTTGCGCTCGAAGAACACGAGGTCGTCGTTGCCGTCATCCGTCGTGCCACGACCCGTCTCAGCGTCGAAGTGGAACTTGCCGTACTTCTTCGTGAGGGCTTCCTTGAGCTGATCATCCATCTTATCGTAGTCGGACTTCAGGACGATCTTCGCATGAGCACCGCGGCTCTCGTCACGCTGCAGAGCAGACTGCGTGATGGCCATCGCATAGATGATCATGTTGCGCAGCTGGCGGACAAACATCGCTTCCTGGTTTGCCCAAGTGCCATGGTCCGTGACGCCGATGTTGTCCCAGCGCTTGAGGATTTCCTTGAGCTCCTTGACGCACTCCTTGAGGCCGTTGTTGTCACGCTCGATGGAGACGTACTTGTACATGATGTCGCCGAGCTCATGATGGAGCTTATGCGCATTCTCTGGACCGTTCATGTTGCGGATCTTGTCGAACTCTGCAACGCACTCCTGGCGAGCAGCCTCGAGCTCTTCCTGCGTGAGCGGGGAGCCGAGCTTGCCGCTGCGTGCGAGGCGCAGGGACTCTGGACCAGAGATCGTGCCCGAATACGTTGCCGACAGCAGCGAGTTTGCACCGAGGCGGTTTGCACCGTGGTACTGGTAATCGCACTCGCCCGAAGCCAGCAGGCCCGGGATATTCGTATGATGCTCACGATCGACCCAGATGCCGCCCATCGAGTAGTGGATCGACGGGAAGATCTCCATCGGGACCTTGCGCGGATCCTGACCCATGAAGTCGCTGTACATCTCGAGGATGCCGCCGAGCTTGCGCTCGAGGTAGTCAGCCGGGATGTGCGAGAGGTCGAGGTAGACGCGGTTCGGGTTGTGCATGCCGAGGCCCATGTGGACGACGACCTTGTAGATGGCGCGCGATGCGACGTCACGCGGAACGAGGTTGCCGTATGCCGGGTACATATCCTCGAGGAAGTACCAGCGCTCTTTCTCGCCCGTCTGCGGGTTCTTGCGGTAAACCCAGACGCGGCCGCCTTCACCGCGGCAAGCCTCGGACATCAGGCGGTTCTTATCGGAACCCGGGATGGCCGTCGGATGGATCTGGAGGAATTCCGGATTGCCGAGCTCAGCACCCTGCTGGTAGACAGCGGAGACAGCCGAGCCGTTGCAGATCGTCGAAGCCGTGCAGCGGCCGTAAACCTGGCCCGGGCCGCCCGTTGCGAGGATGACGACATCCGCCGGGAACGAGACAATCTCATTGGAGTTCATGTTCTGTGCGACGATACCGCGGCAGATACCCTCTTTGTTCTTGATGATCTTGATGAATTCCCAGAACTCATACTTCTTGACGCCGCCCTTTACTTCCCAACGGCGAACCTGCTCGTCGAGAGCGTAGAGGAGCTGCTGGCCCGTCGTGGAGCCGGCAAATACCGTGCGCTTGTTCTTCTGACCACCGAAGTTGCGGAGGTCGAGGACACCTTCAGCCGTGCGCGTGAACGGCACGCCCATGCGGTCAAACATCTTGATGAGCTTCGGAGCAGCTTCGACCATGCCCTTGACTGCGAGCTGGTCTGCGAGGAAGTCGCCGCCGTAGACCGTATCATCGAAATGCTCGTAAATCGAGTCGTGCTCGCCCTTCGTATCCATGCAGGCGTTGATGCCGCCCTGGGCGCAGAGGGAATGCGAGCGCTTGACTGGGCAGTAAGAGAAGAGGTCAACCTTGCCGCCGCCTTCGCAGATCTTCAGCGTAGCCATGAGGCCCGAAAGGCCGCCGCCTACGACAATAATCTTATTTTCTGGTTTCTTAGCCATTTATATTCTCCTTTTCTTACACAGCGTATCGGGTCTTACATGACAAAGTAGCTTGCCATGAACGCGATCGTGACAAGGCAGAGGAATGCGCAAAGGCACATCGAGAGAACGTTGATGACGTTCTGGATGCGCGGGCCCTTGGCGATGCCCCAGGTCATGCAGAAAGTCGTGATACCATTGCAGAAATGGAAGATAGCGGCGAACATGCCAATCGTGTAGAGCAGCGTCGTGATGGGGCTGCTCGTGAAGAGCGTCTGCAGGAGCTCATACGAGATGGGCGTGCCGTTGATGGCCTTCGTAAAAATGCGCAGATAGAATACGTGCCAGATGAGGAATACGACGAGGAACCATGCCGTCCAGCGCTGCAGAGCAAACTGCCAGTTGCGGACGTAGCCGTAGCGGCCAGGGTTGTTCTTGGCCTGCAGGGCGATGTAGATACCGTAGATGGCATGGAAGAGGATCGGCAGTGCAACACCGAAGATTTCCAGGCCGAGGAAGATCGGATGCGGGATGAGCTCCATCATTGCCAGAGCACCGTTAAGGGACTCGGCACCGCCGAGTGCACGAGCATTCGTGATGATATGCTCGAAGAGGAAAATGCCGATTGCCAGCAGGCCGACTAACGAATGCAGACGGCGCAGATAAAAAGTTGTATGGAACATTCTATACCTCCTGTTGATTCTTGGAAAAAGAAAGGAAGCTTCTAAGCGAGCCTCCCAGAAACTTCCCTTCTTCCCACTTTATCAGTAACCTTTCAGGGTACGATACTTCTTCTGGTTGACATCGTAAAGGTTATTGCCTTCACAGTCGATGACAACGATGGCCGGGAAATCCTCAACGGTCAGGCGGGCAAGTGCCTCCGGACCGAGTTCCGGATAAGCGAGGACTTCGTACTTCTTGACGGATTTCGCAATGAGCGCTGCAGCGCCGCCGACAGCTGCGAAATACGTGACGCCGTTCTTCTTCATGGAATCGACGACTTCCTTCGAGCGGGAGCCCTTGCCGATCATGCCCTTGATGCCCTGGTCGAGCATCGTCGGCGTGTAAGCATCCATGCGGCCAGAAGTCGTCGGGCCGCAGGAGCCAATCGGATCGCCCGGTTTTGCCGGCGTCGGTCCGAGGTAATAGACCATCTTGTCGTGCCAGTCAATCGGCAGCTTCTCGCCCTTTGCGAGTGCTTCGCACATCTTCTTGTGCGCAGCATCGCGGGCAGCGTAAATCTCACCCGTGATGAGGACGCTGTCGCCGATCTTGAGCTTATGGGAATCTTCTTCCGTAAACGGGGTATGAATGCGAATAGGTTCTGCCATGATTATCTCTCCTCCTGATAGTTTTAGCTCAGTCTTTCGACAGATCAAAGAACGCGCGTTGCATGACGGCATGCATGGCAGCAGATCGTCACAGCGACCGGCAGGCCGGCGATGTGCGTCGGGCCCCACTCGATGTTGACACCGAGGCAGGACGTCGTGCCACCGAGCTGCGGTCCAATACCCGTTTCATTGATGAGCTCGAGGAGATCGTCTTCAAGTTTCGCATACTCTGGCATCGGGTTATGCGAGTTGATCGAACGCGTCAGGGCAATCTTGCTCATGACAGCGGCGCGGTCCATCGTGCCGCCAATGCCGATGCCGACAACCATCGGCGGGCACGGGTTCATGCTAGCGTGCAGGATGATCTCCATGACAGCCTTCTTGACACCCTCAAGGCCGTCAGCCGGCACGAGCATCTTGATGCCGCCCTTGTTCTCTGAACCGAAACCTTTCGGCTCAACCGTGATCTTGAGCTTATCGCCCGGAACAATCTTCGTGTAGATGACACCCGGCGTGTTGTTCTTCGTGTTGACGCGGTTGAAGATTGGTTCAGCTACGACCGACTTTCTCAGATAGCCTTCCGTGTAGCCCTTGGCAATACCGTCGTTGACAGCCTCTTCGAGGTCACCGCCGACGATATGGAGATCCTGGCCGACTTCGAGGAAGACGATCGTCATGCCGGTATCCTGGCAGTACGGACGGTCTTCGTCACGCGCAATCTCCGCATTCTTGATGATCTGGTCGAGAACAGCCTGGCCAACCGGGGACTTCTCCGTCTCGCGGCCTTTTTTGAGGCCTTCATAGACGTCTTTTGGCAGGTAGTAAGCCGCCTCTTTGCACAGCTGTGCAACGGTTTCCGTGATTTGTTTTGCGTCGAGTTCTCGCAAAGTGATCCCTCCCATAAATACAACTTATCACACATCTGTGATTCATCATAACACATTTTATAGCGGCTTTCAAGCACTTCTGAAGGCCCGCAAACCCTTGAAAAAAGTGAATTCCATTCGTTTTTTCACCTTCCATTTGAACAGCCGCAATGTGATACTTGTCACTCAAGTTTTATATTAGTGATTCGCTTTTAAAATCCTTCTTTCAGCCAAGAAAAATTTTTTCTGCAAGTCTATTCATCGAACAATTGCTATGATGCATGACAGGCGCGCAAGTCAGCTATGCAAAAAAATCATGCGAAACGGATCAGATGGCAGTCAGGCTTCTGGCCGCGCTCAAGCTCTACAATCAGAAAGGACCCCTGCATCGCATCGCGCGGGCGCGCGACACTGCCAGGATTGAGCACGGTGATGCGTCCCGGCGAGATCTCGGCCACATGCGTATGACCGTAGACGGCGATGTCACAGCCTGACTGTGCAGCTGCATCGCAGAGCGGCTTCGTCGTGAAGCGTACGCCGTACATGTGGCCGTGCGTCAGGAAGATGCGATGGCCCGCCACCTCCACGACATCGTCGTAGCGGGCGCCAGGCTCCGGCCAGTCACTGTTGCCCGCAACATAGCGGACCTCTGCCCTTCCCTCGGTCATCATGGCCAGGTACTCTGCATCCGGCGTGATGTCTCCGGCATGCAGCCAGAGCATCACGCCCTGCGCTGCCGGATGGGCGAGCATCCGGTCGATGGCATTTGTCGAGCCATGGCTGTCACTTACGATACCGATCTTCATCTCAAGCGCTCCTCCAGTTCTTTGACCATCGCGCGCAGGGCCCTGCCACGGTGGCTGATCGCATCCTTCTCCTCCAGGCTGAGCTCCGCCATCGTGCGGTCCGGATAAGCTTCCGTGTAGAAGTACGGATCGTAGCCGAAACCGTTCTCCCCCCTTGGTACCATGCGGACTGTGCCGTCGCAACGCCCTTCCGTCAACAGGTTCGTGCCGTCCTCGTCGACAAAGGCGAGTGCACAGCGGTAGTCGGCCGGCGACGACTCGACGCCGGCCTTCCTGAGCTCTTCCATGAGCTTCTCGTTGTTCGTTGCATCGTCAGCATGAAAGCCAGCAAAGCGCGCCGAGAAGATGCCAGGCTTTCCGCCGAGGACCTCGACCTCGAGGCCGGAGTCATCAGCGAGGCAAGCACAGCCCGTCTTCCCGCGGTAGAACGATGCCTTGATGCGCGCGTTCTCGGCAAACGTCTTCCCATCCTCCACGGCATCGGGCAGTGCGCCGAACTCCGCCAGCGAGACGACCTCGACAGGCAGGTGCGAGAGCGCCTCGCGCATCTCGCGGACCTTTCCCTTGTTCTTCGTTGCAATCACGATCTTTTTCATCTTCTCACCTCTCCAATTCTCCAAGCGTTTCAACCTTCGCGGCCGACGAGCCATACGAGCTCACCGCCGAGCACATCCTTCTCGTACGAGATGAGCTCCCGGCAGCCCTTCTCGCCGAGCGCTAAGAGCTCGCCGAGCTCCTCATGCGTGAACGGGCGTCCCTCGCCCGTCCCCTGCACCTCGACGAAGCGCCCCACGCCCGTCATGACGACATTCATGTCGACAATGGCGCGCGAGTCCTCCTCGTAGCAGAGGTCGAGGATAGGCACGCCCTCGTGGCTGACGCCGACGCTGATGGCCGAGAGGAAGTCCTTGACGGGGAAGATCTTACCCTTCTCGTAGAATGAAGCGCATGCCTCTACGAGAGCGACAAATGCCCCCGTGATAGACGCCGTGCGCGTGCCGCCGTCGGCCTGGATGACGTCGCAGTCGATCATGATTGTGCGCTCGCCGAGCGCCTTCGTATCGACGACCGAGCGCAGGCTCCGGCCAATCAGGCGTTCGATTTCCTGCGTGCGTCCCGACTGTTTGCCGCGCACGGCCTCGCGCTGCGTGCGCGTCTCCGTCGCACTCGGCAGCAGGGAGTACTCCGCTGCAATCCAGCCCTCACCTGTGCCACGCAGGAAAAACGGAACGCGGTCTTCAATCGAGGCCGCGCAGATGACCTTCGTATTACCCATCTCGATGAGCACCGAGCCTGCGGGGTACTTCTGGAAATGACGATGCATCTCATACGGGCGCAGGGCGTCCGCCGTGCGCCGATCCGGTCTTGCCATGATGTAAACTACCTCTCTTCCAAACTATCTATCTGCACTCGAACAAAAAGAGAGGTGCCCTACCTCGAGACCTCGCGGTACAACACCTCTTCCGCTCGCAAAACAGCGGTTCCTTATTTCTGCGATTTCTGCGACTCCTGATACTGCCTGTAGTTCTTGATGATGCAGATTGGCGTCTTCTGGCTCGCATTGCCGAACGGGTTGTCAATGAGCAGCTTCGCTGCCATCTGGCCATCGACCTTGTCCGTCACGCCGACGACGCGGGAGCGCTTGAGGTCGTTGACATCGGCAATCATCGCGCCGAAACAGCCGAGACGCTGCTGAATCTTCTTGACGACCTCATTCGGGTCCTTCGGGCCGTAGACGATGCACTTGTCGAACGGCGGCATCGTGCCCGTGACATCATCGATGAGGGCCGTCTGCTCACCGCCCCACTTATAGAAGAGTCCGCTCTGGCCGACGAGCTTGCCAAGGAAGCCAGCGAACAGGGCAAAGGCCACACGCCACTTGCCCTCGACGTCCATCAGGGACTGCATGCCGTGCGGCGATGCCAGGCTGCCGTAGTCCGGGATGAAGCGGCAGCAGAACTGTGCCACGCGCGTAATCTTGAGATCTTCCGGGCGCACGAAGCGGCCCTGCGTAATGGCGACGACACTCTCTGCTGTGCAGAGCAGGTCATCCGGGCCAATCTTGCCCTTCGTATAGCGTTCAATGCTGTCGACGATATCGTCTTTCTCGGTCAGGATGCGCGTCGGGACCGGGATCAAATCGAGTTTTGCTTCTGCCATGATAATTCCTCCCTCAGTCCTCAATCCTTCACGAGTTCCACACCGGCGAGCTTGGCGATTTCCTCAGCGGAGAGCGTCAGGCGGACCTTCGTGTAATGCCACGGCGTACGGCCCGTCTCCATCCAGATGACGTCGAGCGGCAGGTCGACCATGTGCGAGAGTGCTTCTTTGAGCGTCATGCCCTTGCGCGGCGTCAGTTTGACCTTGGCGAAGATGTTGAGCTTATCCTCGTGGTTCGCATCGCCGAGCTTCTGGATCAGCACAGCCTCAAAGTAATCATCCTCACGCGGCTCACCCTCGCGCTCCGCCTTGCCACGCGCCTCGATGCCGTCGTACTGCTCGTACGGCAGCTGCGGGCGAACGAGTGCATCCATGATGGTGGCACACTGCTTGCCCTCGTTGACGAACGTCAGCTTCTTCGAGATGACGATCGCGTCATCCGTCTGCGACTCCACCACAAAAGGAGCGTCCGTCTTGACGACGATCTTCTCCTTGCCCGCGATGCACAGATACAACTTTGCTACGATGACCGCAGCGACGATCAGGCCAATGATTACATATAATACCGTCACGTTGATTCCTCCTGACTCTTTCTATCCAAACTATTCATTTATCCATAGTATCCATAGGATTCGATTCATTTCCGATGGGCAGCCGCTTCCTTTTCCTGCAGCTCCTGCCAGACGGCCTCATCGGCCATGGCGCGCTGCAGCTTTGCATAGTACTTCTCCGGCAGGCGCGTGATCTTGCCGCTATCGCGATGCGTGAAGACGTTCTGCGTGAAGCCCGTGACCATGAGCTCGCCCGTCGCCTTGTTGAAGACGCGGTACTGGAAGGCCATCTTCGCCTTCGTCAGAGCCTTCGGGCGCGTCTCGATGCAGATGACATCGTCAAAGCGGCCCGGCGACACGTACTTGGCCCGCACTTCCGTGATTGGGAAGACGTAGCCATCCTCCATCATATCCCCGAGCGTGATGCCGTACTTGCGCAGATACTCCACGCGCCCCGTCTCGAACCAGCGGATATAATTGGAATGATGCACAACAGCCATCGCATCCGTATCGTAAAAATTCACATGATGCTCTGTAATGATGGGCAAGAGAATCCCTCCTAGAATGTGATATCCTTTACAAACATATTCTATAGCCTAGAACAAAAGCCGGGGAAAGTCAAGATTTTCAAGGGAATATTGCCCAAGGGCAGGCATCGCATGAGCTCAGCGGATATCGTAGACGAAGTCGAGCCGCTTCAGGTAGCGCGCGATGCGCGCGAGCTCCGCAGGATCCTCGACGCGGCGGCCGGAGTAGTAGTAGTCGACCGTCTGCGGCAGGTCCTCGAGCTCATGGCGCGCGTCGAGCTGGCGGATGAGCTCGCGCACCGTCCCCTCGTTGCCATCGACGAAATGCATGTTCTCCGGCATGATCTCGCGCATCGTGTCCTTGAAGTAGTTGAAATGCGTACAGCCGAGCACGAGCGCTGAGTAGTCCGCGAGATGGAAACGCCCTAATTCCTGAGCGAGATACGCATGGACTGCTTCCGAGCGAAACTCCTCACGCTCGGCGAACTCGACGAGGCGCGGTAGCGGCAACAGGTCGACGAGATGGTCCTTGTCGAAGCGGTCGATGAGGATCTGCATCTTCTTGCCATGCACCGTGATCGGCGTCGCTGCCACGAGCACGCGATGCTCACCGTCGAGGTCGAGCGCCTTCTTGGCGGCCGGCTCCATGCCGATGATTGGGATGTCGTAGCGGTGGCGCATCTCGCGGACCGCTACCGACGTCGCCGTGTTGCAGGCGACGACGATGGCCTTGACATCACAGCCCACGAGGAAATCGAACGCCTGCTGCACAAAGCCCTTGACCTCATCTGTCGTTTTGACCCCGTAAGGCACATTGTCCTCGTCCGCATAAAAGACGAACTGCTCCTTTGGCAGCACGCGCATCGCATGGTGCAGCACCGAAAGCCCGCCGATACCCGAATCAAAAAACGCAATTTTCATTGCCAACAGCCCCCGAATCGATTATAATAATAGAACATAAGGTGATGCCGCTTTAACGGCAGCCCTCTATAGTAGGTTTAAAGTATTTACAAAACCCGCCCATAGGTTCCAGCTAGCAGGCGGGTTCTTTTTTGTCTCAGTCCATTATAACAGTTCTGGTTTCGTACTGCAACGGCGGACAGTCCACTTCGATTTGACAGCCTTGTCCTGTTTTTGCTATAATAGGCTTGCTATATATGGAGAGGTGTCCGAGTGGTTTAAGGAGCCGGTCTTGAAAACCGGTGATGCAGCAATGCACCGTGGGTTCGAATCCCACCCTCTCCGCCATATGGAGTGGTACTCAAGAGGCTGAAGAGGACGGTTTGCTAAATCGTTAGACTGGGTAACCGGTGCGGAGGTTCGAATCCTCTCCACTCCGCCACGAAGAAAAGACAAAGGACTGCCGGATGGCAGTCCTTTTTGCATGCAACAAATCCAGCTCATCAGCTCAGATGCGTCAGATGTGGAAGTAGCTCTTGACATTCTCGTAGCAGACATCCTTGATCAGGCGGCCCAGCGCATCCTTGTCGGGCGGGTAGAGCCCCTCATCGACAAGCGAGGCCAGCGCATCGCAGAAGATGCGGCGGTAGTACTCGTGGCGCGGCCAGAACAGCGCGCTGCGCGCATCCGTCGAGAATCCGACCGCCGTACCGATGATGCCGAGGCTCGCCATGTAGCCGATCTGCGCGCGAATGCCGAGCGGTGTCTGGTTGATCCACCACGACGGGCCGAGCTGCAGATGCCCGGCATCCTCCGTCTGGAAGGCGCCGAGGATTGAGCCGATGACGATCTGGTCCGACGGGTTCATCGAACTCACGATCATCTTCGGCAGGGCCTCTTCGCGAGAGAGCAGGTCGAGCAGAGAGGCAAGACCTTTGCCGTCATTGCTCGAGCTGATGCAGTCAAAGCCGGCACCGCTGCCGAGCCCTGCCGCCATCTTGCTGTTCATGTCGCGCAGGATGCCGTAGTGGAGCTGCATGACCCAGCCGCGCTCCGCGTACTTCTTGCCGAGAAAGCGCAGGACAGCCGTCTGGTACTTCTCGATCTCCTCCTGCGTCGGCGCGCCCTTGCTGTTGATGACGCGGCCGACGATGTCGTCGAGCTCGTACTCCTCCGCCTCGCGGTAGATGATGCGCGGGAAGGCATGGTCCGCCGTACGGCAGCCCATGCTGTCAAAGTAGGCGATGCGCTTTGCGAGCGCCTCGCGCACTTCATTCATCGTCGAGATCTCGACGTCCGCCGTCTGACCGAGGTCGTAGAGCATGTAGTTGCCCCACTCCAGATTGGCGATATCGAGCGCCGCATCCGGATGGAAGACCGGTAGCACTTGCACCGGATAGCCCTGCTCCTTGAGCTGGCGATGCCATTTGAGGTTGTCCTCCGGACGGTCCGCCGTGAAGACCGCCGCGACATTGCCCTGCTCCAAAAGCGAACGCACGGTCATCGTGCCGTCCGCGAACTTTTCCGAGCAGACCGACCAGACATCGTCCGCCGTCTCGCCGCTCAGCACATAGTGGCAGTCGAAGATACGCTTGAGCACGAGGTGGACCCACGTGTAGACAGGGTTGCCCGCCGCCTTCGCGAGTGCCTCCGCGAAGTACTGGAAGCGCTCGCGCGCCGGCGCCTCGCCGCCCGTGATGAACCGCTCTGCGACGCCATTGGCCCGCATGAGCCGACGTGCGACAGGATTGTCGACCAGGACCTCCGTCAAGTTGTGGTACACGCGATTTTCTGCGATATCCCGCACGGGGATGTGTGTGTGGTAATCGAGGATTGGCAGATTCTCAGCGTATTCGTGATACAGGTCTTCCGCGAATTCCGAGTGCAAGAGGAAATCTTCGTCCATAAAACGTTTCATGATAACCAGCCTCGCTTTCCTTTTCCCATATCGTTATCTTGATAGAAGTATTCGCCTCCCGCTCAGAGAATCCCTGCTGAGTGGACAAACAAATCGAACAAAATATGGACCTCCGCTGCATACAGTCCTGCTATTGCCTGCATACCGTTTTCGTCCGACGTGCCCTTCCATTCTATGTTATAATAATCCCAATATCGATTCATCATCTATCAGTCACTGAGAAAGAAGGTCTTTTCCCCACATGGATATCATCCTGTTCCTGCTGCTCGGCATCGGTGTCGGCACGTTCGGCACGCTCGTCGGCATCGGCGGCGGCCTCATCTGCGTGCCGATCTTCATCCTGTTCCTGTCGGACGGCGGCGTCTATCCGTACTTCCACACGGCGGCCCAGATTGCAGGCACCTCGCTCGTCGTCGTTATGGCCAACGCCATGAGCGGCACGTTGGCCTACATCCGCCAGAAGCGCGTGCTCTTCAGCGCCGCCATCCCGTTCGCCATCGCCACGCTTCCAGGCGCCGTGCTCGGCTCCTGGATCGTCAACAAGTTCAGCACCCCGATGCTCGACCTCTACTTCGGCATCTTCCTGCTGCTGATGTCCATCATCATGTACTGGAACTCCACCCACAAGCCCGTCTCCAACATCATGGAGCTGCCGAAGGACTTCCAGTACAACCGCACGCTCGGTATCGTCGCGAGTCTCGGCGTCGGCTTTCTCTCGAGCATCTTCGGCATTGGCGGCGGCGTCATTCACGTGCCGCTCATGATTTACCTGCTCGGCTTCCCGGTCCATGTCGCTACGGCCACGAGCCACTTCGTCCTGGCCTGCTCCTCCGCCTTCGGCGTCATCAGCCACTTCATGCTCGACCACATCATTTGGGTCCCGGCCATCTGCATCTCGATTGGCGCCGCCATCGGCGCACAGATTGGCGCCAAACTCTCGAAGAAGACGAAGTCCAAGGTCATCCTCATGCTGCTCTCACTCGCCATGTTCGCCCTCGGCATCCGCCTGATCCTCTTGGGCAGCGCCCACTGATTCACATCACAAAAGCCAATCAAAAAGGAAGTACTCGCAAAGGGTACTTCCTTTTATCATGTCCAGAATCGCCAATCATCATCATTTCTGCTGCGCTTCCACCAATTTCCGCGCCGCCACAAAATCCATGTCCTTGAGCACGGCCGATACGACCGGTGCGCCGAAGACAGAGCAGCCGTACTCGAAGGCGTCCTGCTCGATGTGCAGCGGGAAGTCGCGGCTCAGGCCGATGCTCGTGCCGGTGATGCCCGTGAGCTGGTCCATGAGGTGATAGCCCTGCGGCGCTTTCTGTGACTGGCCCAGGTGGTACATATCGAGGTAGAGGCGGTCATAGCGCGTGCCGTCGACGCTGACCAGCTCGAAGATGTCCACCATCGCATCGAGGACACTCGATCTCGTCGAGCCGAGGCGGTGGAACGCCATGCGGCTGCCTGTATCATCCGTCAGCAGCCGCGACAGATACGTGACCTGTCCCGTCGGCCCGTTGACCGGGATGGGATTGTCCGCACAGCGGCCGAACTCGCCTGCGGCCCCCGGCAGCTCATCCGGCGTCGCCGCGCCGTCGTCGAACTGCGCTAACAGCATCGGCGAATAGTCCGCATTCTGCAGCTCCACGTCGTTGAGGATGCGGTACGAGCGCGAGAACAGCTTCATCACCGCCTGCGGCGAGGGATTCTTCCCGAGCTTCTCGAACTCTGCAACCGTCGGCTTGATGCTCTTCTTCTGCGTCTTAGCGCCAGCCCCCTTATTATCCTTGTTCGTTCCATGGAAAAAGAAATCCTTGATCGTCATAATATCCTCTCCTCTCTGCTCACATCTCCATCATAGCAGAGAGCATTGCCCGAATCGTGTCAAAAAACCTGTGAAGTTTGTGATGTCATAAATGCTCACCAATCTCGTAGAGCGCCGCCTCGATCGTCATGAGATCGTAGACGCCGCGGCTGATGTAGTACGTCACCACCAGATCACTCGGCCGCGCGGAGGAGAGCGCATAGCCCGCGCGCTCCATGAATTCCATCGCCTCCGGCAGCGTCAGCTGCAGCGCGAGTGCCAGCCGTATCACCGTCCCGCGGCTCGGCTGATAATGCGGCTTCGTGCAGATGGCCGAAAACAGCTTGCGGTCAATCTGCGCCGCGCGGTAGATTTCCGGATTCGTGCGCCCCGAGCGGTTGAGGTAACGGAAGAGCAAAGCGCGGAAATCCTCCCGCGATAACGCGGGGCATCGTGGTGCGGCGCCTACATGCTCTTTCTTCATTTCTCTGTAATCCATAAAAATCCCTCCCGTATCAGACTGACTTCAGTCTAACACAGGAGGGATTTTCAGAGGTCGTCTGCCAAACAACAATTCTCCCATTGCCATCTCCAGATGGATAAGGTATCATGAAGACAAGAATTGTCTCATAACTCAGAAAGGATGAATCATCATGGAACCATGGCTTTTCTACGCGCTGCTCTCAGCTGTCAGCGCAGCATTCGTCTCGATCTTTGGCAAGGTTGGCCTGCAGGGCATCGACAGCAACGTCGCAACGGCCGTGCGCGCCGTCATCATGGCGGTGTTCCTGATCGGCGTCGTCTTCGTGCAGGGTAACTTCTCGCATCTGGCCGATGTCCTGCAGGACAAGAAGGGCCTGCTCTTCGTCGCCCTCAGCGGCATCGCCGGCGCGACCTCGTGGCTCTTCTACTTCCTCGCACTCAAGTACGGCCCCGTCTCCAAAGTTGCACCGATCGACAAGCTCAGCGTCGTCTTCGCCGTCATCCTCGCCATCATCCTGTTCGGCGAGAAAGTCAGCCTCGTCCACGCCTGCGCCATCGCGATGATCGCGGCAGGCGGACTGATACTGGCCATCTGGTGAACTTCATCCCCTTGGATTGCGGCCTAAGTATGCGAGGATACCGCCATCCACGTAGAGGATGTGGCCGTTGACAAAGTCAGAGGCATCCGACGCCAAGAACACAGCCGGCCCCATGAGATCCTCCGGCGTGCCCCAGCGATGCGCCGGCGTCTTGGACAGGATGAAGTCATTGAATGGATGGCCCGGCGTGCGCAGCGGTGCAGTCTGCGGCGTCGCGATGTAGCCCGGGCCGATGCCGTTGCACTGGATGTTCCGGTCGCCGTACTCCGAGGCGATATTCTTCGTCAGCATCTTGAGGCCGCCTTTCGCCGCCGTATACGCCGCCACCGTCTCGCGCCCCACTTCACTGAGCATCGAGCAGACATTGATGATCTTGCCTTGTCCCTTGCGCAACATGCCGGGCAGCACAGCCTTCGAGACGATGAACGCAGCCGTCAGGTCGATATCGATGACCTTGCGGAAATCCTCCGTCGTCATCTCGAGCATCGGGATGCGCTTGATGATGCCCGCATTGTTCACGAGGATATCGATGGTGCCAAGCTTCTGCTCGATATCCGCGACCATCGCACGGACAGCCTCTTCATCCGTGACATCGCAGATGTAGCCATGCGCCTCAATGCCATCCTTCTTGTAATCTGCCAGAGCCTTGTCCATATGTGCCTGGTTGCGGCAATTGAACGCAATCTTCGCACCCGCATCGGCATAAGCCTTTGCGATTGCATAGCCAATGCCATAGGCCGCGCCCGTCACCAGTGCCACCTTGCCCGTCAAAGAGAATTGTTTCGTGACATCAAACATGATACTACTCCTTTCCATGTTGCTCAGCTGTCAGTCCGCAGGTTCAGCGGACGGCGACCTGACACATCTTCATTGCCTCCAACGCATTCTCATGGCTCTCCGGCGTCACTCCCGCACAGCACGAAGCATCGACGGAGACCGGCACCTCCGGGAACGCCGCCTTGAGGATCATCGCATTCGCGATCACGCAGATATCTGTGCAGAGCCCCACAAGCTCAATCGCGTCCGGCTCCAGCCCCGCGATGACCTTCGGCAGCTCCAGCGAGCCAAACGTCGGCTTCTCCACCACAGCCGACGCCTTCTCCACAAAGGGCTTCAGCGAAGGCGCAATCTCCCAGCCCTTCTCCGGCTTGATGCAGTGAGGCACCGGAAGATTCTTTCCCTCCTGCGTCTCAAGGTAGTCCGCACCGTGCGTGTCCTGCGTGAACACCAGCAGCGCATCCTCCCGCGCCAGCTTCGCCTCCAGCCGCGGCAGCATCGCCTGCGCCTCCTTCGTCCCCAGCACTCCATCAATGAAGTCATTCTGCATATCGATTACGACAAGAACCTTGCGCATGAACACCACTCCTTTCCAGAAATTCTAGAAGTAAATGTTTTCTTTATTATCGCATAAATCCGGTTGGATATCATTAGACAAATCTGCTGAAAAATGTGCCATAGCAGATTTATGTGTTATTTTAATGCAGGTATCTAGAAACTGTTGCACCTAAATCGTAAATCTATTGCACTAACAGAAAAGGCCAACCTTCTATAAAGGCTGGCCTTTTCTGTTATGCATTTTTCAAGGTGAAATAAGCAATCTCCGGTGGACAGCCGAGGCGGAAGGGGAACCAGCTGCCGTTGCCGCTGTGGACATAGCCGTAGGAATCGCCGATCTTGACGATGCCACGGGTGTATTTGAAGACGGGGAAGAGCGGCTGGCCGAGGAAGCCGAATTGGCTGCCATGGGTATGGCCGGTCAGGGTCAAGGCGATATCATTGGCGGCGCCGTCGTCGATGCATTCGGGGTGATGGGCGAGCAGGATGGCAGGTACATCTGCGGGCAGATTCTTCATGGCCTGCTGCATGTAATTCTTGCGCTGCGCTTCGAAATGAGGCCGGTCCATCGGGTAGTCGACGCCGAGCAGATAGAGGTTCTTGCCCGGTACTTTGCGATTCTCATTGCAGAGGACATTGACACGCGTTTTGGCGAGGTATTTGCGGATGGTATCGATGCCGCGGAAGTGCTCGTGATTGCCGAAGGCAAACCAGATGCCATCGGGAAATGCATCGACGTAGCGTTCGAGGATTTGAGCGGCTTTTTCGTTCTGTGTCACATCGTCGAAAAGGTCGCCGGTGATGGCGAGCATATCGGGCTTCTGGGCGGCAACGCGACGCAGCAGTTTGTCGAGCTCTGCGACGGAAAAGAAGCTGCCGAGATGGATGTCGCTGATCTGCGCGAGGCGGTAGCCCGCCCCTGCTCCGAGTCCCTTGACGGGAATCGTGTAGGAGCGCTCGACGGTCGCCTCACGCTCCCAGAAACCGCCGTAGATACTGAGGCCGGCAGCCACTGCCGGATAGATGGTGGCATGGCCCAGCAGGCGACGGCGGCTCTCATCGACGGGCACGGCCATCATGCGGCGCCAGAAAAAGCGTATCGTGACGGCAACAAGGACAAATCCCGTACAGATAAGCTGTGTCATGAAGCCGACGATGACGGTCTCGATGATGAGGCTCGGCCCCGATATGAGATGGTAGATGATGGCGCGTCCGAGGAACCAGCCCATGCCGATGACGTTGAACAACAGCATGATGATGCGGGCCCATCGCAGCGCTCTGCCAGAGAAAAGATAGCGCGTCGTGAAGAGCAGGCAGGCGATGACGGAGACGACCATGACGATCATGATGAGTGTGAACCAGGTCAAACGATTTCCTCCTAAAGCGAAAAAGCAAATCTTGCAGAAAAAAATAGACCGGATGACCGGTCTTTGCCTCAATTGGCCTGAGGTGGGCGTGCCTCCTGGCACAGGCCTGGCTCAAGCCAAGCCACGAAGGTGAGCGGATTCGGCCTGCCGTTCCCGGTAGTACCAGCGGATGGATTTGCCGATTGCGCAGCGCACGGCATCGAGCTCTCCGCGTTTCGCCAGTTTCTTGAGCTGGTTGACGTCAAAGCCACTGACGGACAAGTAACTTGCAGAAAGGAAACCTCCTCGTTTCAACATCTTGCGATAACTCGCACTGTCACGACGGTCCATTTCAATGTTCTTGATTGCCATATTAATCCCCCCACAATGTTGGTCTTATTTACAAAGACACCTTCGGGCAAGTACATTATACCACAAAACTGTAAGCCATGCTACTGTTCCAAGATACGTTTTCGTTTATTTTTGCATAAGATTACGTTATAATAAGGGTGTTATCATTGTATACTGTCATTTGTGTATTGCCTTTATTTCTAGGAGGGTTACTATGCTGACTGCCTTGACGAAGGAATATCCTCTGCCGAGCGAGCTGCAGGAGCGCATCGACCTCGTGCTTGAGTCGCACGATTGCGACCCGACGCAGATCGTCGGCATCCTGCTCGAGGTGCAGGCGCTCAATGAGCGCCACTATGTGCCGGAGCCGACGGCCTACTACATTGCGGACCGCCTCAAGATGCGCGTGACGAATATCTTCGACTGCCTGAAATTCTACAGCGAGCTCTCGCCGGTACCGCGCGCGAAATACCCGATCCAGGTCTGCTGCTCGCCGGCCTGCCGCGTCAACCGCGTCGATTCGCACCGCCTGATCTCGACGCTCGAGCGCCTACTCGACATCAAGCTCGGCGAGACGACGTACGACGGGCGCTTCACGCTCGAGAAGGTCACCTGCATCGGGGCCTGCGACCGCGCGCCGGCCGTGCGCATCAACGGCCATGTCTACGACCATCTCGACACGCAGGAAAAGATTGAGACGCTGCTGCGCTCTTTGCCCTGAGCCGGAGGAGGATGCAAAATGAATCATGTACATTTCCTGACCAAGAACTTCGGCAAGTACGACACTTCGTCGATCGGGTCTTATATGAATGTCGGCGGCTTCGAGGCGCTGCGCAAGGCGGTGACGATGGACCCGGAGGAGATCACGGACCTCTTGACGGCCGTCAAGATCAAGGGGCGCGGCGGTGCGGAGTACCCGCTCGGCCGCAAGTGGTCGCAGGCCCGCGCGGTCCGCGGCGAGCGCAAGGTCGTCATCTGCAATGCGGATGAGGGCGAGACGACGACGTTCAAGGACCGCGAGCTCATCTGTCACGATCCGTTCAACCTCATCGAGGCCATGATCATCGCGGCTTACGTCGTCGGCGCCTCGGACGGCTTCATCTACATGCGCGCGGAGTACGCCTGCTTCCGCCCGCTGCTCTTGAATGCCATCCGCCAGGCGAAGAACTACGGCTTCCTCGGCACGAACATCCTCGGCCGCGGCTTCGACTTCGACATCCACCTCTACTCGGGTGCCGGTGCCTATGTCTGCGGCGAGGGCACGGCTCTGATCCGCTCGATCGAGGGCAAGGCGGGGCGCCCGCGCATGAAGCCGCCGTTCATCAAGGTCAGCGGCGTCTTCGCGCGGCCGACCTGCCTCAACAACGTCGAGACGCTCTCGCTCGTGCCGCATCTGCTGCTCGACGAGGAGGGCGTCTACGCCTCGTGCGGCAGCGGTGAGTCGATCGGCACGAAGCTCGTCAGCGTGGCGGGCAATGTCAACCATCCCGGCGTCTTTGAGATCCCGTTCGGCACGACGGTCCGCGAAATCCTCTACGAGCTTGCCGGCGGCATCCAGCACGACCGCAAGATCCGGCTGATCCAGTTTGGCGGCGCCTCGGGAAAGATTGCGGACGACAGCATTCTCGACACGCCGTACACCTACGAGGATCTGCGCGCAGCCGGCGTCATGGTCGGCTCGGGCGGCATGCTCGTCATCGATGAGCGCACGAGCGTGCTCGACTTCCTGCGCATGAATCAGGAGTTCTTCTGGGAGGAGAGTTGCGGCCAGTGCACGCCGTGCCGCGAGGGCAACCTCCACATCAAGATCATCCTCGACAAGATGGCGACGGGGACGGCCACGCGCGAGGACATCGCGATCATGATGAAGATTGCCCGCGTCATGAGCATGTCCTCGCTCTGCGGCCTCGGCGAGACGGCACAGAATTCGCTACTGTCCGCCATGAAGGTTTTCCCGGATCTCTTTGATATTGGAGGAGCGCGCGCATGAGTACGGAAGCTACAAAAATGACAAATCAAGAACAAGAGATGGTCCATCTGACCATCAACAACATCCCGCTGGCCGTGCCCAAGGGGACGAAGATCATGCAGGCGGCGCAGAAGCTCGGCATCGACATCCCGCACCTCTGCTACCATGAGGACCAGCGCATCAAGGCGCGCTGCCGCCTCTGCTCGGTCGAGGTCGTCGGCAAGCGCCGCCTGCTCGCGGCCTGCTCGACGGAGGTCTGGGAGGGCATGGAGGTCCACACGGACACGCAAATCGTCCGCGACACGCAGGTGGCCATCCTGCAGCTCATGCTCGCCAACCACCACAAGGACTGCCTCTCCTGCCCGCGCAACCAGAACTGCGACCTGCAGCGCCTCTGCAGCCGCTTCAACATCCAGCACTCCTCGCTGCCGTCCGTCTGCAAGGAGGAGCCGCGCATCGTGACAAATCCCGCCATCGTGCGCGACCCGTCGAAGTGCATCCGCTGCGGCCGCTGCATCCGCGCCTGCAAGGACGTGCAGGGCATTGCGGCGCTGACGTACGCGGGGCGCAGCAGCGACATCGTCGTCACGACGGCCTACAATAAGCCGATGGAGACGACGGACTGCATCCTCTGCGGCCAGTGCAGCCTCGTCTGCCCGACAGGCGCGCTCGTCGAGAAGGACGACACGGAGAAGGTCCTCGACGCGCTGCAGGACCCGAAGAAGCACGTCATCGTGCAGGTCGCGCCATCCGTGCGCGTCTCCCTGGGCGATGCCTTCGGCATGGAGCCGGGCGCCATCGTCACGGGACAGATGGTCACGGCCCTGCATCTCCTCGGCTTCGACAAAGTCTTCGACACAAACTTCGGCGCGGACCTCACGATCATGGAGGAGGGCACGGAGTTCCTCGACCGCCTGCAACATGGCGGCGTGCTGCCGATGATGACCTCGTGCTGCCCGGGCTGGGTCTACTACGTCGAGAAGCACTACAGCGACTGCCTGCCCCACCTCTCGTCGACGAAGTCGCCGATGAGCATCTTCGGCGCCGTCGCCAAGACGTACTACCCCAAGGTGGCCGGCATCGACGTCAAGGACATCGTGACGGTATCCGTCATGCCCTGCACGGCGAAGAAATTCGAGGCGGCCCGCCCGGAGCTCGGCCGCGACGGACGGCCAGACGTCGACATCGTGCTGACGACGCGCGAGCTCATCAAGCTCATCAAGTACGTCGGCCTCTCCTTCGGCCAACTGCCCGAGACGGAATTCGACAGCCCGCTCGGCACGGCCTCCGGCGCCGGTGCCATCTTCGGCACGACGGGTGGCGTCATGGAGGCCGCCCTGCGCACGGTCTGCGACAAGCTGACGGGCAAGACGCTCGAGCGCCTCGACTTCCAGGAGGCGCGCGGCTTCAAAGGCATCAAGGAATGCACGCTCGAACTCGGCGGCCGCACGCTGCACATCGCAATCGCACACACGCTCAAGAACGCCGAGATCCTCATGGAGCAGGTGCGCAAGGGCATCTCACCTTATGACTTCATCGAGGTCATGGCCTGCCCCGGCGGCTGTATCGGCGGCGGCGGACAGCCAATCGGCACGACGAATGCCGTCAAGAAGAAGCGCATGCAGGCGCTCTACGAGATTGACCGCAGCCTGCCCGTCCGCAAGTCACACGAGAATCCTGAATTGCAGGTCCTCTACCGCGACTTCCTCGGTGAGCCAGGTGAGGGCAAGGCCCACGAACTGCTGCACACGGGCTACCGCGCCGTGCCGAAGGCCTACCCGTTCTGAGGCACGCAGCGCCTGCTTGACAGACGCTGCGCGCAGTGGTATGGTATAGGCAATGTAAAACCGTTGAAGCGAGGATAACGTCAGATGAGCGCCCGCAGAGAGTCCGGGGAGCTGGGATCCGGATGGCATGCAGTCTGGCAAATGGGTCGCTGAGGGCGCACTGAACCTCTTGGCGTTTTCAAGACGCTAAGTGCAGTAGGATGCGACGTAAGGCACGCGTCAGTTGCCGGGAGCATGCCTGTGCTCCGCTAAGTGCATGGCTCGTCCATGAAGCAGGGTGGCACCGCGAGAAATTTCGTCCCTGACAGTATCTCTTGTACTGTCAGGGATTTTTGTTTTCCTGACAGATCAGCAGAAAGGAAGTTTCATCATGGAAAACAACAAGAAAATCATCCTCTCCGGTATCCAGCCGACGGGCGTCTTCACGCTCGGCAACTACCTCGGCGCCGTCCGCAGCTGGAAGCAGATGCAGGAGGACTACAACTGCTACTACTTCATCGCCGACCTGCACTCCATGACGATCCACATCGACCCGCAGAAGCGCCGCCAGCAGACGCGCGAGGCATTTGCGCTGCTGCTCGCCTGCGGCATCGACCCGGAGAAGAGCCTCGTCTTCGTCCAGAGCCACAACAAGTGCCATGCCGAGATGGGCTGGATCATGGACTGCTGCTCGCAGTTCGGCGAGCTCTCTCGCATGACGCAGTTCAAGGATAAGTCGGCCAAGCATCCGGACAACATCAATGCCGGCCTCTTCACCTACCCGGCCCTGATGGCCGGCGACATCCTGCTCTATCAGGCGGACTACGTGCCGGTCGGTGCCGACCAGACGCAGCACCTCGAGTTCACGCGCGACGTCGCCACGCGCTTCAACCACACGTACGGCGAGGTCTTCAAGCTGCCGGAAGGCTACTTCCCGAAGGCCGGCGCGCGCGTCATGAGCCTGCAGGACCCGACGAGCAAGATGAGCAAGTCCGACACGAATCCGAAGGCCACCATCTCCATCCTCGACGATGAGAAGACCATCCTCAAGAAGTTCAAGAGCGCCGTCACGGACAGCGAGGCCTGCGTGCGCTTTGACCCGGAGGCAAAGCCGGGCGTCAGCAACCTCATGACGATCTACTCGGCCATCACGGGCAAGACGATGGAAGAGATCGAAGCCGAGTTTGCGGGCAAGGGCTACGGCGACTTCAAGGCCGCTGTCGGCCAGAGCGTGGCCGACGAGCTGCGCCCGATCCGCGAGAACTTCGCGCGCCTCATGGAAGACCGCGCTTACCTCGAAGAAGAGATGCGCAAGGGCGCAGAGCGCGCCACCTACATCGCCAACAAGACGCTGACGAAGGTCAAGAAACGCGTCGGCCTGCTGCTCGAGAAATAATCCTACCGACACAAAAAAGGCATGCCCCTGAGATGAGGGCATGCCTTTTTGTGTATGTATATGATGTGTGACGTTGCCTTATGGTGCTTCAGCCGATCTTGAGCTTTTCCTGAGCCGAGATGTGGCGGTCGAAGCCGACGTCCTTCTTGCTCATGCCGAGCGCGAGGCCGATGAGCTGCTGCAGGTGCAGGATGGGGATCTCGACGGACGACTGGACGGCGTCGCGGCCCTCCGGCTCGTACATGTCGAGCTGCATCTGGCAGAGCGGACATGGCGTGACGATGAGGTCGGCACCGGCGCGGCCGGCGCTGTCGACGATCTGGCCCGTCACCGTCAGCACGTCGTGCTCAGCAGCGAGCTGTGCGTGGAAGCCGCAGCACTTGCGGTGCGCGTCGAACCAGACCGGCGTGCCGCCAAGGCGGCGGACGAGGCGCTCGAGCGACTCAGGGTACTTGCCGTCCTCATGGTGCATGATGTCCTGCGGGCGCAGGATGTGGCAGCCATAATAGGCAGCGATCTTCGTGCCCTGCAGGGCGTCCGTGACCTTGCCCTCGAAGAGCTCCGGATGATCGTCGAGGACCCAGAGGAAATGCGTGATCTCGCTCGTGCCCTTGTACTCGTACGGATGGCCCGCTTCCTTGAGGATGGCGTTGACCTTGTCCCGGAGGTCCTTGTCGTGGTCGAGGCGGTACTTGGCCGTGCGCAGCTGCAGCGTGCAGGTGTTGCAGACCGTCAAGATTGGCAGGCCCATGTTCTCGGCGATTGAGATGTTGCGGGCATTGACGGCGAGCGCCGCGAGGTCGTTGACGCCCTGCGCATGCGAGGCGCCGCAGCACGTCCAGTTCGGGATCTCCTCGAGCTCGATGCCGAGCGCATCACATACCTTCTGCATGGAGGTATAGGCTTCGGCTGCGGCCCCCTTGAGGACACAGCCCGGGAAAAATGCAAATTTCATCGCTTACTCCTCCTCTTTCTCTGCCGCTTTGACGATGGCAGCGACGGTCTTGACTTCCGGATTGACCGGGTGCGACTCCAAGGGATTCATCTTGCCGACGCGCATGAGGCGCAGGGCCATCGGGGCGCGCAGGCCAGCCAGGAAGAAGCCCTCCGACTTGATGTTGAGCTTCGACTCGTCGAGTGTGCCCGACTCCTGGATATCATCGTAGATGGCCTTCGCATGGCGCGCGCCGACATTGTCGTCGAGGTGGTACTTGAAGGTCGCAGCCTTGAGCTTCTCGATGGCGCCGGCCGGGTCTAGGTGCTTCGGGCACTTCGCCGTGCACTCCTGGCAGTTGAAGCAGCGCCAGAGGCCGGTGTCGAGGACGGCCTTGAGGTGCTCTTCAGTGTCTTTGTCGCGCGAGTCCGCCGTGATGCGCTCTGCCTTGACGAAGGCGAACGGATCGAGGAAGTCCTTCTGGTTTAGCGTGTTCTTGTTGCATTCCGAGACGCACGAGCCGCAGAGGATGCAGCCGGCGTATTTCTTGTATTTGTCAAAATCAGCCGGCGACTGGCGGCAGCCATCCTCCGCGCTGAACTCGTCCTTCGGGTGCACGACGGGCTTGACCTTCTTGATGCGCGCGTACTTCGGGTCCCAGTCGACGATGAGGTCGCGTATGACGCGGAAATTGCCGAGCGGCTCGATCGTCAAGATCTCGGTCTGGTAACGCGCGATGAGGTCAGAGACGAGCTTCTCGCACGAGAGCTCAGCGTTGCCGTTGACGCGCACGGCGCAGGCGCCGCAGATGCTCGAGCGGCAGGAGCACGTAAAGGAAAGCGAAGGGTCCTGATGCTCCTTGATGCTGATCAAGGCCTCGAGGACCGTCATGCCCTTCGTGACCTCAACCTTGTAGTCCTGCACCCACTTGCGCCCTTCTACGAAGCGATGGATTCTCAGTGTAGCCATGATCAATACTTCCTTTCCTTCGGCTCATATTTCGTGACGACGACATCCTTGTATTCGAAGCGGTACTTGCCGTCCTCCTTGAAGACGAGCGTGTGCTTGAGGAAGTTCTGGTCATCGCGCTTCGGGTAATCGCGGCGCGTGTGCGCACCGCGGCTCTCCTTGCGGGCAATGGCGCCCTGGACGATGGCCTGCGAGATCTGCAGAAGGTTGCCGAGCTCGACATACTGCTCGTAGGCCGTGTTGTAGACGTGCGACGTATCGCCGACGTAGCAATTCTTGTACTGGTCCTCAAGGACCGAGAGCTCCTTGGCAGCCGCCTCGAGGTCCGGGCCATTGCGGAAGACGCCAGCCTTGAACCACATCGTCTTGACCATGTCGTCGCGGATCTCCGGCACCGTACGGTTGCCGTCGTGCGGGCGCGAAGTGACCTCCTCGAAGGAATCGAGCCACTTCTTGCTATCTTTCGTCAGCTGATCCTGACTGCCCTCGTACTGGTGCGCCTTGGCGTAGGCCGCCGCGCCGTCACCGGCCGTATGGCCGAAGACGAGGACCTCCGAGAGGGAGTTCGCACCGAGGCGATTGGCGCCGTGGACCGAGACGCAGCTGCACTCGCCGGCCGTGTAGATACCCGGCACGCGCGTCTCGCCCGTATGGAAGTCCGCCATCTCGAGGCCGCCCATCGAGTAGTGGCAGGTCGGGCTGATGAGGACAGGTTCCTTCGTGATGTCGACGCCGGCGAAGCGCAGTGAGAGGTCGGCCACCTGGCCGAGACGCTCGTGGATGCGCTCGGGCGGGATCTTCGTGAAGTCGAGGTAGACGCCCGCGGTAATGCCCTCGCCGATGCCGCGGCCCTGCTCGATCTCCGTCGCGATGGCGCGGGCGACGATATCGCGCGTCGCGAGCTCCATCTTCTCTGGCGCGTACTTCTGCATGAAGCGCTCGCCGTCCTTGTTGATGAGCAATGCGCCCTCGGCGCGGCTCGACTCGGAGAGCAGGACGCCGTTGACGGCGAGTCCCGTCGGATGGAACTGGACCATCTCGGGGTCCTTGAACGGAATGCCGACGTTCATGCCGGCGACGATGCCGTCGCCCGTCGAGCTGTAGGGGTTCGACGTGCGGACCCAGTAGGCGCGGCCGTAGCCGCCCGTCGCGATGATAATCGTCTTTGCCGGAATGCCGATGATGTTGCCGCTGCGCATGTCCATGGCGATGACGCCCGCAAGCTTGTCCTTCTTCTCGCCCGCCATCGAGATCTCGAGCATCTGGCACTCGGAGATGAAGTCGATGTCGTGCGCGAGGCACTGCTCGAAGAGCGTGTGGACCATCGCGTGGCCGGCGCGGTCCTCGAAGTAAGCAGCGCGCGCATGGGCATGGCCGCCCATCTTGCGCTGGTGGAAGTGGCCGTCAGCCTGACGGTTGTAAGGGTAGCCCATGTAGTCCATCTCGTAGATGTTCTTGCCGGCGCGCTCGACGAAGTACTCGACAGCGTCCTGGTCGCAGAGGTAGTCGCCGCCCTTGATTGTATCGAAGGCATGCGACTCGAAGCTGTCGTTCGGGTCCGTGACGCCCGTGACGCCGTTCATGCCGCCTTGCGCCATCGTCGATGCCGAGCGCGTCGGCACGAGCTTCGTCAGCACGGCAACCTTGAGGTCCTTGTTCTCCGCAGCTGCGAGTGCGGCGCGCATGCCGGCACCGCCGCTGCCGATGATCAGCACGTCGTACGTGACGTCGCCGCGCTGGACTTTTTCTGGTATATTCCGGCCATTCCAGGTGAAGTACGATCCCGCTGCCAGGACGACACCGGCTGCCGCTGCGCCTTTGATGAAGGTACGACGCGAAATTTCCCTTGACATTGCTGTCCCCTCCCGATTTCAATTCCGTTGATGATCAGATGCTCAACGAGCATATCTCTTGTTCATTCTGATTTACGATGGATGATTCCTTGTATTTATTGGACATTCCTATTCTAACATTAAACACAGCTATCGAGAAAATACATTCTGCTTATAATCTCTATTCAAGAAACCTATAGGTCAGGGTACAGCTTGGCATCAGTCCATCAGTCGTGCAGCAGGAAGTCGATGAAGCGCTGCGCGGCGAGCGAGAGCTGGCGCTGCCGGCTGTAGACGGCCATCAGATGGCGCTCCTCCACCTCTTCCTCGAGCTCAAAGAAGAAAGCCTGCTCCTTCCAGCGCCAGCTCTGCACGAGCATGTCGGTCACGAGCGTTGCACCGAGGCCGGCCGCGCAGAGCTCCGACGCCTCGATGATGCTGTTCGCCTCGAAGATCACATGCGGCTCGGCACCGGAAATCTTGCAGAGCTTGTCGTAGACCTCCGCCATCTGCCGCCGCGGCTGCAGCCGGATGAAGGGCTCGCCGTCCATCGCGGCAAATGAGATGCGCGGGAAGCCCTGCACATCGTCCTCGGCATAAGCCCTGGCCAGCGGATGCGACTTCGGCAGGGCCAGCATCGTGCGCTCGCGGCAGAGCTCCACCGAATCGAAGTCCGCGCGCAGCGAGCTGTCATAGAGCAGGGCGAAGTCAACGGTTCCGGCAGCAGCGTACTCTTCGAGCGTCCGCACGGGCGCCTCTTTGATGGCCAGCTGGATCCCCGGATATTGGCGGTGGAAGGCGACGAGCGGGTCGATGAGGAAACAAGCCGAACGCGTGCGCGAGCTGCCGATCGTCAGGCTGCCCGTGCGCAATTCGGAGAGATCGGCGACCTCCTGCACGAGCGCCTGACGGATGCGCAGGATCTCCTTGGCCTGGCGCACGTAGATCTCGCCGGCCGTCGTCAGCGCGAGCGGCGTCTGGCTCCGGTCGAACAAACGCACGCCGAGCTCCGTCTCGACCTTCTTGATGCACTGCGAGAGCGACGGCTGCGAGATGTAGAGGTGCTTGGCCGCAGCCGAGAAGGTCCCGTCCTTAGCGACCTGCAGGACACTGCGCCATTCGTGTTCATCAATCATATGCATGCTCCTATCTATCTTATCTATCGTATCAATCCAATCAATAAATCTTGAACATCTTGCGGATGGCTGCAGTGTCGTCAGTCTGCAGCAGGGTGAGCTGCAGCAGCACGCGCGCTTTCGCTGGATTCAGTGTGTCGCTCGCGATGAAGCCATTCGCCTCGTACGATGCCTCGGCGCGCGTGACGCGCCCCGCCGCGCTGCGCGTGCTGCGCACAACGGCAACCCCCTCTGCAGCGGCCCTGGCGAGTGCCGCCTCCGCGCGCGCGGGGATGCTGCCATTGCCCATGCCCGCGTAGACGATGCCCTGGCAGCCGGACTGCACGGCCGCTTCGACGAGGAAGCCGTCGTCATCGGCATGGGCGTAGAGGATGGCCACGCGCGGCAGCTCGATGACGCCCTCGACAGAAAAAGTACTCTGAGCCGTATGGCGCCGCAAGGGACCCCGGTAGAAGACGGGCTCCCCGTCGTGCACGCTGCCGAGCGCGCCAACCTCGGGCGACTGGAAGGTATCGAGCGCTGTCGTGTGCATTTTGACGGCATCGCGGGCGCTCTCGATTGTGCCATCGAGGACGATGAGGACACCTTGGCCGACGGCCTCGTCAGTGGCAGCGACGCGCACGGCCTGCAGGAGGTTCATCGGGCCGTCGGCGCTCAGTGCCGTCGCGGGGCGCATGGCTCCCGTCAGCACGATTGGCTTCGCGCTGTGAACCGTCAGATGCAGGAAATACGCCGTCTCCTCCATCGTGTCCGTGCCGTGCGTGATGACGACGCCGTCGACGTCCTCGCGCGCGAGCAGTTCCTTGCAGCGCGCGGCGAGCCGCAGCCAGATTGCTGAAGTCATGTCCTTGCTGTCGATTGAGGCAATCTGCTCCCCCTCCACGTCCGCATACTGGCGGAGCTCCGGCACGGCAGCGAGCAAGTCCGCGATGCCGATGGCCCCCGCCTCGTAGCCCGTCGTCGCCGCCTCTGATGCGGCTTTGCCGGCAATCGTGCCGCCTGTCGCGAGGATGTAGATGTGTTTCTTCATCGTGATTCCCTTCCCTTTCTTCTTTCCAACACATTTTTTTCATTATAACATGATGTATTTCCGCAAAAAAAGAGCTCCCATGCGCGCGTGGCAGTTGCGGCGTCATGGGAGTTCCTTTTGACTTCGGTGAATTTATGGGTTTTACGATAATAGGGGGTAATGATGGTGATCAGGCTTCTGTTGCCGGTTCTTCTTCCTTCTCCTTCGTCATGCGGCTGGAGAGGTAGTTCGCGGCGAGCGAGCCCGAGATGTTGTGCCATACGCTGAAGATGGCACCCGGAATCGCTGCTGCTGCGCCAAAGTGCATCATGGCGAGGGAAGTAGCGAGGCCGGAGTTCTGCATGCCGACTTCGATGGAGATGGCCTTGACCTTGGCGATATCCATGCGGAGCGCCTTGGCGATGCCAAAGCCGAGCGCATAGCCGAGCAGGTTGTGGAGCATGACGACGAGCATGATCAGGGCGCCCGTCTCCATGATGCGCTGCGAGCTGACAGCGACGACGCCGCCGACAATCAAGACGATGGCCACGACGGAGATCAGCGGCAGGAGCTTGACGTACTTTTGTACGACATTGCCGAACAGCGAGTTGACGAGGATGCCGCCGACGATCGGCACGATGACGACCTTGACGATCGACATCATCATAGCCGAGAGGGAGATGTCAACCCAGGCACCCGCGAGCCACCAGGTCAAGAGCGGCGTGACGACCGGTGCGAGGATCGTCGTCGTCATCGTCATCGAGACGGACAGTGCAACATCGCCGCGCGCCAGATACGTCATGACGTTCGACGATGTGCCGCCCGGGCAGGTGCCGACGAGGATGACGCCTGCGGCGAGCTCTGGCGGCAGGCCAAAGCCCTTGGCGAGCAGCCACGCAAGGCCCGGCATGATCGTGAACTGGGCCAGGGCGCCGACGAAGACATCCTTCGGGCGCTGGAAGACCAGGCGGAAATCGCGCAGGCGCAGCGTCGTGCCCATGCCAAACATGACGATACCGAGCAGCAGCGCAATGTTCGGCGCCGCCCACTTGAACGTCCATGGCTGGAACAGAGCGATCGCAGCGACGAGAATGACGAAGACCGCCATGTACTTCGATATGAAATTACTGAGTTTCTCTAAAAACTGCATAAGTTCGTCCCCTTTCAAGCATTTTGTATACCGTTATGAGTTCTTGGTAGATTGTTTACAATCATACAACTGTAATCCATAAATGTCAATGGATTTTGCAAAAATTTTATTCTGTTTGTCCTCATCAGATGGCCTCTTGCTTTATCTGCATCATGAGAGGGCTCGCCAAGACACTCTGCCAGAACATGGGACAAACATGATATAATAAACTCATCATGAGAACAGGAGGATATCCTATATGGAAGATATGCAGTCGATCAACGTGCCCCCAGCGGGAGAGAGCGATCTCTTCCTGACGACATTCGGCCATTCGGTCACGGGGCCCGGCCATCGCTACGGACCGGCCGTTCGCTCCTATCACCTGATCCACTTCATCCTCGCAGGCAAGGGAACATTCCAAGCCAATCAGCACACGTACTGCCTGCACGCGGGACAGGGCTTCCTGATCGAGCCGGACTACCAGACGACGTATGAGAGCGATGCGAAGGAGCCCTGGACCTACATCTGGGTGGCCTTCAACGGCAGCCGTGCCGCAGAGATCATCGCCTCGCTCAGGCTCAGCCAAGCGGATCCCATCTACACCTGTACCAAAGAACAGGGCGCAAAGCTCGCCGCCTATGTGCAGGACATGCTCGCGCACAACAGCTTCACGCTTTCAGGCCGCTACTACCGCCTCGGCCTGCTGATGCAGTTCCTCTCCGTGCTCGCCGAGGCGCAGCGCGACCTGCTGCCGCCCGCCGACAACAACGCCTACATCTCACACATGACGAACTTCATCCGCACGCATCTCGAGGAGCCCTTCACCGTGCAGGAACTGGCCGACTACATGAACCTCAACCGCAGTTATGTGACGACGCTCTTCAAGCGCTACCTGCACTGCTCGCCCCACGAGTACATCCAGAACTGCCGCCTCACCAAGGCCAGGCATCTGCTCGAGACGACGACCTTCTCCGTCGAGTCGATTGCCTACTCGTGCGGCTACGCCAAGAGCGACTCCTTCCAGCGCGCCTTCCTGCGCAAGGCCGGCATGACCCCCACCGCCTATCGTCGTCAACAGCAGAGCTCCTACCTGCAAGCGACAGAACCGCCTTCCTCAGCTGAAGCAACTGGCAAAAAGCATGCAAAAAAGTCCTGACACAGTCGTCAGGACTTTTTTATCATAGAAGTTCAAGGAAGTTCAAGCCTCGCGCGGCACAACCTGTTTGCGAGGCGTGCGGCCATTGAGCAGCGGCAGGGCCAGATGCTCAGTGAACCACTGCACGACAGGCCCCATGAAGAAGGCCGTGATGACCGTACCGAGGCCGACATCCGCCGCGAGGAAGAAGCCGACGGCCACGCAGCAGACATCGGTCGTGACGCGGCAGACGCGGAACGATGCGATATGGTAGCACTCCGATGCCATCAGGGCGACAGCATCATAGGCCGAGACACCAAGATTCGCCACGTAGTAGAGCGAAGCGCCGAGGCTCATGAGCAAGACATTGAATGCCATGAGCAGGCAGCGCGTGCCAAAGGTCGGGTCCGGCAACAAGAGGTCCAGCAGGCCGTGCATCGCATCGGCCGCCACGCCCGTCAGGAACAGATTGATGAGTGTCGCAAAGCCAATGTAATGGCGGTGGAGCGCAGCGACGCCCACGAGCATGATTCCCGTCAGGATCACGTACCAGGTGCTGTACGTCGAACCGAACACGTTGGCAATGCCCGTGACAAAGCACGTGAACGGGTCTACGCCAAGTGCAATCTTCTGGAATATGCCAACGCTAGCACCGCAGATCATGACGCCGCTGAATGCCATAAGCCTACGTCTCATCTCTCGCTTCATGTTTTCTCTCCTCTTCCTTCTATATCTTTAGAGGGACAGATCCATCTTCAATCTCATTTCGTCCGTGGGTTCTCCACGAACTATTTGATATTGTAGTCGTTCTGACGGCGCATTTCCATCCTCATCTGTTAGGTGTTCACGGAAATTTGTTGACAGGTTGAAACCTCACTCTGCCGAAAGAACGAAGAGGCGCGACCAGAAGTCCGAGCAGTGCTTGCCTTCTTCGTGGCTCTGCTCGCCAGCCGAGAAGTCCGTCGTGTCGAGGCCGGCGCGCATGAGCTCGGCGCCCGTGAACACGCCCATCTCTTCATGGTCATCGATGCGGACCTTGTAGTCGGCCGTCTCATCGAGGCCGGCGAGCTTCATCCACGTGTACGGCGTGCAGGGATGCGCGAGCATCTTGTAGTAGCCGACGATGGCCTGACGGCGGTCATCCGAGACGACCATCCAGGCCGCGACGTTGCCTGTGAACGGGTCCTTGAGGCGGTAGAACGTCCCCTGCTGGATCAGCTTGCGGTACTTCTTCATGAAGCGGATCTGCTCGCGGACCTCCTCGAGCTCCTTGGCCGAGAGCTTGCCGAGGTCGAGCTCGTAGCCGAACGTGCCGAAGTAAGCGACATCGCCGCGCAGCTTGAGGCTCGTCTCGCGGAAGATCTGATGGTTCGGCGCGATCGAGACGTGCGAGCCCATGAACGACACTGGGTAAGCGTAGCTCGTGCCGTACTGGATGCGCAGGCGCTCGCCGCCGTCGGAGTCATCACTCGTCCAGCACTGCGGCGCATAGTAGAACATGCCCGGGTCGAAGCGGCCGCCGCCTGATGCGCAGGACTCGAACAGGATGTTCGGGAACTCATGCGTCAGGCGCTCGTAGAGGCTGTAGACACCGAGGATGTAGCGGTGGAAGATCTCGCCCTGATGCTCCGGGCCCCAGCCGGCCGAGCCGCACTCCGTGATGCTGCGGTTCATGTCCCACTTGATGTAGTCGACTTTCGCCGTGCTCAGGACCTTGTAGATGGAGTCGTGGATGTAGTCGACGACTTCCGGGCGCGAGAAGTCGAGCACGTACTGCTTGCGGCCATGCGAAGCATGGCGGCCCTCCGTGTGCAGGATCCAGTCGGGGTGCGCGCGGTAGAGCTCGCTGTCTTTGTTGACCATCTCGAGCTCGACCCAGAGGCCGAACTTCATGCCGAGCGCGTTGATGCGCTCGGCGAGGCCCGTGATGCCGTTCGGCAAGCGGTCAGTGTTCGGCCACCAGTCGCCGAGGCCGCTCGTCTCGCCGCAGCGCGTGGAGAACCAGCCGTCGTCGAGGACGAAGAGCTCGACACCGACATCATGCGCCGTCTTGGCGATGCGCACGAGCTTCTCCTCATCGAAGTCGAAGTACGTGGCCTCCCAGTTGTTGATGAGGATGGGGCGCACCTTGTCGCGCCAGACACCACGCGCCAGGCGCGTGCGATAGAGCTTGTGGAAGTTCTGGCTCATGCCGTTGAGGCCGTGGTCCGACCAGACCATGACGGCCTCCGGCGTCTGGAACGAATCGTTCGGCGCAAGCTGCCAACAAAACTCCTGCGGATGGATGCCCATCGTCACGCGCGTGACATCGAAGGTGTCGACCTCTGCCTGCGCGAGGAAGTTGCCACTGTAGACGAGCGAGAAGCCGATGGCCTCGCCCTGCTGCTCGTCTGCCTGTGGGCGCTTGAGGATGAAGAACGGATTGTGGACGTGGCTCGACTGGCCGCGCAGGCTGCCGATGGACTGGATGCCGGGGCGCAGGTGCGTGACGCTTTTCTGGCGCTCGCGGCCCCACCAGCCCGAGAACTGCACGAAGTCGTAGTCCGCATCGGGAAGGTCGATGGCGAGGCTCATCGCGCGCGTGAGCGCCACGGTCTCGCTGCCCTTGTTGGTAAAATAAGCATTGCGGGCAATCGCGTCGAAGTCGTGGAAGATCGTGTACGAGAGCACGAGCTCGACGCCCGTCTTCTCGTCGCGCAGCCGCACGAGGAGCGTATCCGCCTCGTCGTCCGCCTCCACATACGTGGCCGGCAGACCCGGCAGCTTCGGCTTGCCCGCGACGATCTCATGCGAGACGTAGCAGAAGTCCGTGATGTGGCTGCCGTCCGGCTGCGCGAGCTCCACCGCACCCTCGCGGAAGTCCGTCGTGCCATACGAGGGGTACTCCTGACGCAGGTGCTCGCGCGAGAAGCCGTACTCATTGTCGAAGACATAGGCCGTCGTCGGACGGTAGTAATCCGTGTGGACAAAGTGCCCGTAGTCGCGGTCTTCCGGCAGGCGCGCGCCGAAATAGAGCTGGCCGAGATGGCCGTCGCGCAGGACCTTCATGACATAGCTGATCCTGTCGTTGTAGAGATGGAACTGCTGAGTCGCCGCCGCAAAAGAGATGCCCATAGAAAAAACCTCCTAAAATCAGACTGTCTCGTTTTCATTCGTTTAGTCTTATTATAGGAGGTTTTACCCTTTATTTCCATCCGCATCTGTTAGCAGGTAGCGGATTTTTGTTGTCTCTTTTCCTCAGTGATTGGAATGAATGGCCGTGATGTCGGCAAAATGCGCGAGCAGCCAGACAATCAGGTCCTCTTCGGCGCGGCAGCCCGTGAAGTCAGCGAGTGCCTTGAGGTCTTCGTGCGCATTGCCCGAGGCAATGCCGATGTCCGCGGCCTCTAAGAGCTCCCGGTCGTTGAGGTAGTCGCCTAATGCGATGATGCGGGTCCCCGCGAATTCCGGCAGCTTGCGGACCTCCGCAAGCATTGAGCCCTTCGAGACGCCCTTGGCGACGAACTCATGGTAATTCGCCTCCGAGTAGAAGTGATGCGAGCAAGCTGCCGTGCCGAACACCTCTGCTTCCTGCTCGAGTGCGCGCAAGTCCGCAGGATCGGCACAGGCAAAGAACTTGAGCCACGGCGTCCTGCTGACATCGGCCACCTCCGCGAGGTCGCTGTGGCAGTAGCGGTAGTGCTCGTGCGGCAGGCGCGGGTCATCGTTCTTCGGGTCGCTGATGATGTGGCAGTCTTCCTGCGTGTAGACCTCGATGCAGGCCTCCGAGAAGAGCTCAAGGCACCTTGCGGCAAAGCGCGGCCAGAGATCCGGCGCGCCCTCTGCTGTCAGTGGCTTCGTCACGAGCACTTTCTCAGCCTGCCAGTCGTAGAGCATCGAGCCGTTGAAGAAGATGCTCGGCGCCGTGATGGCGACATCCGTGAGGTAGCCCGCCGCCGCTTCCGGCGTGCGCCCCGTCGCGATGCCGAAGTGGCCGCCGCCCTCGATAAAGGCGGCAATCGCCCGCTTGTTCGCCTCTGACACGCAGCCGCCGTGCGGGATGATCGTGCCGTCGAGGTCGCTGATGATCGTATAGGATTCATATGGTTTCATGGAGTTCTTTCTCCCCTTCTGATTCATGAACGTATTTCCTGACGTCCTCATTATACCATATGTATGTCTCCGCACCACTCACTTCACCTTCACGCTGCGGTCCGACTGGCGCGAGTGGCGGAAAAAAGCAAAGCGCTCTAAGCGCATCTGCCACGACAGCATCATGTGGTGCAAGGTCATGAGCGGGTGATGCAGGAGCATGCGCGGGCCGCCGTAGCGCATGATCGTCTGGATCTCTTGGCGCCGCGCCGGCGCGTAGCAGTGTATCGGGCAGACGCTGCAGAAGCTCTTGACCTCCATGCGCGGGCAGGCGGCGATGCGCGCCTCTGCGTAGTGGGCGAGCTCCTCACACTTCGGACAGAGCCCGCTGCGCTTGCCGTGATGGTCATGGCAGTAGATCTCGATGATCTTGGCCACCGTCTCCTGCTCCCGCTGCCGCTTCTTCTCGACATCCATGATATCGCCTCTTTCCTGTATTCCAAGTCCATGTATCTTCTATCGTACCTACTATCGTAACAAAAAAAGAAGAGCAGCGCGTTAACTTTTGTTACGCGCTGCTCCTGTGGATAAGTCGGAGCCTTCCGCACAAGTTATCCACAATTTGCACAGCAGTTATCCACCAAAAGTGTGGATAACTGCTGACTTGTCAAGGTCATATGTCTTCTTTCTTCTGGAAGAATGACAGCACAAGGCCGATTACCGTCCCGCAGATGGCCGGCACGACCCAGCCCATCGTCAGCTTGTAGAACGGCAGGTAGGCCGTCAAAAGCTGGTTGAGCGGATGAAAGTGGATGCCGGCCGCATTGAGACCGTCGATCAGGGCGAAGACGAGCGTGAGGTTCAGCGCCCAGTGATAGATGCTCTTGCGCCAGCCGATGACGCGGTCGAACAGCGAGAGGATGACGAAGACGATGACGAGCGGGTAGATCGTCACGAGGAACGGCACGGCCAAGGCGATGATCTGCGTGAGGCCGACATTGGAGACGGCAAAGCTGAAGAGCGTAAAGAGAAGCAGCAATCGCTCGTAGGAGACCTTCTTCTTGAGGAGCTGGTTGAAGAACCAGGCGCCGCCTGAGAGCATGCCGCAGCTCGTCGTCAGGCAGGCCAGGATAATGATAGCCGCCAGGAGGCCGTTGCCGGCCGTGCTGAAGAAGATGCTGACGGCGCTCGCGAGCAGCTGGCCGCCGTTAGCCGAATGGCCGAGCACAGCGGCACTCGTCGCACCGAGATACGCGAGTGAGCCGTAGACGCAGGCCATAAGCGTGACGGTGATGAGGCCGGCAATCAGGCAGATGCGGCCGATCGCGCGGTTGTCCGTGACGCCGCGCATGCGCACGGCGTTGACGACGAGCGTACCGATGGCAACCGATGCCAAGAGATCCATCGTCTGGTAGCCGTCCTGGAAGCCCTGCGTGAACGGCGCATCGATGTAGTTGCCCGTCGCCGGCAAGATCGTGCCGAGCGGCGTGGCAAAAGCCTTGATGAACAATACGGCCAGCACGATGAGCAGGACCGGCGTCAGGAGCTTGCCGACGCGATCGATGAGCTTGTTGGGGTTCAGCGAGAGGTAGTACGAAGCGCCGAAGAACAGCGCCGTGTAGACGGCCTGCCCCACCATCAGCGAGTCCTCCTGCAGGAACGGGCGGATGCCAATCTCAAACGAGACGGCTCCTGTTCGCGGCACGGCAAAGACCGGGCCGATGCAGAGGTAGAGCACGACAAGCAGCGCCGTTGCGAACCACGGGTAGGTCCTGCTGTTGATGAGCTCGATGTAGCGGCCGCCCTGCAGCGCGATGGCCGTGATGCCCAGGAGCGGCAGGCCGACGCCCGTCGTCAGGAAGCCCAGCATCGCCAGCGGCGTGCTCGTGCCTGCCGCCTGTCCTAGTGCCGGCGGGAAAATCAGATTGCCCGCGCCGAAGAAGATGGAGAACATCATGAAGCCGATGGTGAGCAGTTCGCTCTTCTTGAATGAATTCATGGATTGATTCCTTTTCCTTTTCATTATTTTCACTTAACTTTTCAGCCAGCGATACTAATTGTATCACAGGATGTACATCTGCGCAAGACCACGTGTCTCTTTGTAAAGGAATCCGAACACAAAGAGCGCCTCTGACCGCGCATATGGTATAATAGAGAAAACGCAGCGAAAAGGAAGTGTCTCCCCATGGCAGAAGAAATCTCGAACGAGAAAAAAGAGAAAAATGCGCCCGTCAGCATCCACAGGGCTCACGGGCAGGAGCAGCAGATCAAGATGGACGTCCTCGACATGGTCAACCGTGCCGAAGACCCGTTCGCCATTATCTACCACCTGGTCAAATGGCTCGGTGAGTTCTCCGGCGAACCCAGTTACGCCAAATACGTCGAGGACCAGATCCGCGCGGTCTACGGCCTCGCCCTGCAGCATGTCAAGCCCATGCAGGACGAACTCGCTGAAGTCGAGGCGCGCCTCAAGCGCATCGAGGCTGCCTACGAGAAGCCGGAGTTCACCGAAGAGGAACGCATCCGCATCGGCTTCGCGATCCAGCACCACAAGGAGAACATCGAGCGTCTCAAGGTCCTGATCAAGCAGGCCAAGGCCAACCACTCGAAGATGACCATCGAGAAAGACTGACCACATCAAAAAACAGACACAAAAAGAAAGAGGAGACGGCCCACGAGCATCATGCTCGTGCGTCGTTTCCTCTTTCTTTCTATGTGCCTATGTGCGTTATGCGTGTGTTATGCCTCAGTCGAGTACATATACCGTCACATAGCGGCGGCCAAAGTCCATTGCCTGGCCGTAATCCTCCATGCAGAGGTCGATGCGGTCGCCGACGATGGCGCCGCCCGTGTCAGCCGCGATGGCTTCGCCGTAGCCTGGGATGTAGAGGCGCGTCCCGAGCGGGATCACGTCCGTATCGACGGCTGCGATGCCGTACTGGGCCGGCATGCCTGAGGCCGTGATGCCGTCACCGCCGCCATCCCACGGCAGGTACGCCGTCGCTTCCATCGTGTAGACTGCGCTGTAGGGTGTCATGCCATATGAGGTCTCAACTTGTTCTCTTGCGGGTTCTGGTTCGGTGATGGCCTGCGCTGCTGCGCTGTCTGTCACCGCTATGTCCATATTGCTGTGAATTTTCGCGTCCATGCCCGGCGATGCGGTCACATCGTCCGGATTGTAGCCCTGCTCGAGGAGGGCGTCTTTGACTGTCCGAGTGCTGGTCAGGACTTCCTTTTTCTGTCCCTGGTAATCAATCGTGATAGGGACCGCTCGATAAATCGTGATGTCTGTACTTCTGTCGTCGAGTTTCTGTAACTGGTAGGAATCTTTGGCGCTGAGTTTCACGCCAGCTCGTTCAAGTATTGCTTCTGGATTTCTGTGTATTGTGCTGAGTTCAATCGTGCGTCCATCGACATGGATCTGTACCTGATGTGCATTGTCGGGTGCGCCAGCGCGCGTGAATCCCGCCGTCATCATGAGCATGATGACCAGCGTCATGCATACCAGGATCTTCTTTTCGGCTTTGTTGTGCAAGGAAATGAGTCGTCTTATACTCATTCAATCCCCCCTTTTTTTGTGATGGGAACCTTAGGAGAACAATTTCAGTATAGCATGGCAAAACGAGCAGTGTCAAACTGCATGGTTCTATTGTCCCACTTGAAGCTGAAATCAACCTGAAAAATGGGAATGAAAAAGTGGTGAGCCGCTCTTTCATCGAGCCACTCACCACTTTTATGTTTTATGCTTATAGACCGTATAATCGGACCGCATTCTCGGTGGTCCTCGCCGCCACTTCTTCCAGCGTCATGCCGCGCAATTCGGCTACTTTCTCGGCGACGAATCGCACATACGCAGGTTCGTTCCGCTTGCCGCGCATCGGCACTGGCGCCATGTATGGGGCATCCGTCTCAACGAGCAGGCGTTCCATCGGCACGGCCTTGACGATCTCCGGCAGCTTCGCCGCGTTCTTGAAGGTCAGCGGGCCGTCGACGCCGATGTACCAGCCCATCTTGATGAGCTCTCTGGCCATCTCATAGCTGCCTGAGTAGCAATGCAGGACGCCGCGGATGCCCTTTCCCTCTTTCTTGAGGATGGCGAGCGTGTCGCCGTGGGCGTCGCGGTCGTGGATACAGACGGGCATGTGCAGCTCACGCGCAAGGTCAAGCTGGCGGATGAAGATGCGACGCTGGAGTTCGCGCCGTTCCGCATCCTTTTCCCAGTAGTAGTCGAGGCCAATCTCACCGATGGCGACGACCTTTGGCATGTCCGTCCAGCCCGCGAGGATGTCGTCCTCGCGCGAGGTCATCTCAAAGGCTTCCTCCGGATGGATGCCGACGCCGGCGTAGAGACCGTCGTAGGCCTCGGCTAGGTTGACAGCTACCTCTGATGAGGCGAGCGTATCGCCCATGTTGACCATGCGCGTGACGCCGGCCGCTCTGGCACGCTCCACCGTCTCTTTGACATCGTCCTGGAACTTCGCGTCATTGAGATGCGTGTGCGTGTCGACGAGTTCGATGCCCATCAGCGCACCTCGGTACCCGCCGGCATGTTGACCTCGAGCACCTTGAGCCCCTTGCCGTCGCTGGCTGCCAGGATCATGCCCTCCGAGACGACGCCGCGGAGTTTGGCCGGCTTGAGGTTGGCGACGAGCACGACGTGCTTGCCGACGAGCTCATCAGGCTGGTAGAACTGCGCGATGCCCGAGACGACCTGGCGCTGCGGCTGGCCCTCGCCGAGGCTCAGCTGGAGCTTCAGCAGCTTGTCGGCCTTCGGCACCGGCTCGGCTGCCACGACTTCTGCCACGCGCAGCTTGACCTTGCCGAAGTCCTCGATGCCAATCACGCCGGGCACCTCTTCCTTCGGCTCTGCCTTCTTCTGCTTAACGGCCTTCTCCTGCTTTGCCTTCTTGGCAGGCTTCTCCTCTGCCTCTTTCTCGACTTCGATGCGCGGGAAGAGCTGCTCCGGCTCACCGACCTTGAGTCCTGCTGGCACGCCGCCCCACGACTCGATGTCCTCGATTTGGACATCCTTGAACGCCTGTGGCAGGTTGAGCTGCTTCCAGATGCGCTCTGCCGTGACCGGCATGAACGGGGAGATCAGCACGCTGATGATGCGCAGGGATTCAGCCAAGTTGTACATGACGTTGGCAAGTTCCTGCTTCTTGGCAGGGTCTTTGGCCAGAGCCCATGGCGTCGTCTCGTCGATGTACTTGTTCGCGCGGCTGATGAACGCCCAGACCTTCTTGATAGTGGCAGAGAGCTGCATGTCCTTCATGTTCTTCTCGAAGAAGTCCACCGTCTCCTTGGCGTCCGCCTTGAGCGACTTGTCGACTTCGCTCTCGCCCTGCGGTGCGAGCAGGACGCCATTCTGGAACTTGATGGTCATGTTGAGCGTGCGGTGCAGCAGGTTGCCGAGATCGTTCGCGAGGTCGCTGTTGATGCGCTGGATCAGGGCATCGCGCGAGAAGTTGCCGTCCTGGCCGAGGTTGATCTCGCGCAGCAGGAAGTAGCGGATGGCATCGGCGCCGAATTCGTCGATAAGACCATTCGGATCGACGACATTGCCCTTGGACTTTGACATCTTGTCGCCGTCGACGATGAGCCAGCCGTGGCCATAGACCTTCTTCGGCAGCGGCAGGTCGAGCGCCATGAGGATGCACGGCCAGATGATCGTGTGGAAACGCACGATCTCCTTGCCGACGAGGTGCAGGTCAGCCGGCCAGTACTTGTGGAACTTCTCCGGGGCGTCGAGGAAGCCGATCGGCGTCAGGTAGTTCGTCAGTGCGTCGAACCAGACGTAGATGACGTGCTTCGGATCGATGGGGACCGGGATGCCCCAGTTGAACGAGGTGCGCGAGATGCAGAGGTCGTCGAGGCCCTGCTTGATGAAGTTGATCATCTCGTTGCGGCGCGAGACCGGCTGGATGAAGTCCGGATGGTCCTCGATGTACTGCAGCACGCGGTCCGCATACTTGCTCATCTTGAAGAAGTACGCCTCCTCGGAGACTTCCTGCACCGGGCGGTGGCAGTCCGGGCAGCATCCGTTCTCGTCGAGTTGGTGTTCCGTCCAGTAGCTCTCGCACGGCGTGCAGTAGAGGCCTTTGTAGGCACCCTTGTAGATGTCACCCTTCGCGTAGATGCGGTTGAAGATCTCCTGCACGACGCGCTCGTGGCGCTTCTGCGTCGTGCGGATGAAGTCATCGTTGCTGATGTGGAGGCGTTTCCAGAGATTCTGGAAGCCCGCCACGATCTTATCGACGTACTCGATTGGCGTGACGCCAGCCTCTTCGGCCTTCTGCTGGATCTTCTGGCCGTGCTCGTCCGAGCCCGTCAGGAAGAAGACATCGTCGCCGATGAGGCGATGGAAGCGCGCGATTGAATCCGCGATCGTCGTGCAGTAAGCGTGTCCGATGTGGAGCTTGGCACTCGGATAGTAGATCGGCGTCGTGATGTAGAATGGTTTCTTTTCCGTCATGAAAGTTCCTCCCCGTTAGGCGCTAATGGAACGCCTGCGTAAAATTCACTGGATCCTTGCGAATCGATTGTGTTCACTATATTATAAAACAATTTTCCGCAAATGGAAATAAGCGCGGCTCACTTGAGGCAGGCTTCGAAGATGAACTGGTTGGCAAGCACGTTCATGTTCGCCGAATTGATGTCGGCCGCCTCGCCGAGGGCCTGCCATGCCTTCTCGTACTTCTTCTGCCGGATGTAGGCGACGGCCTGCGCGTTCTTGGCATCGGCCGTCTGCGGCGTCAGGCGCAGCGCCTCCTGGAAGTCAGCGAGTGCCTCCGACTCCTTCTTCTGGTCCAGCGCGATGAGGCCGCGGTTGTACCAGGCCTGCATGAACTCCGGACTGAGCTTCAGCAGCGCATCGTAGGTCTTGAGCGCATCCTTGTGCCTGCCCTCGCGCTGCTGTGTTATAGCGAGGTTGTAATGCGCAGCCATCGAGTCGGACTTGAGCCCGACTGCCTGCCGGAAGTCCGACTCGGCCTGCTTGTAATCAGCGCGGTTGAAGTAGACGATGCCGCGGTACAGGTAGGAATTGGCCTCATCCGGCATCTGGCGGACCTTCTTCTCTGCGGCGGCCAGCGATGCGTCGGAGCCATCCGGCGCCTGTGCCTGCTGCCAGAGATAGAGGATCTCCTGGCCGTAGCGCGTGCCAGGCACGGCCCAGACGCCGTTGAGCCCCGTCCACTTCGTGATGTGGCCGTGGATGTCGGGGCGGTTGCGGACGACGTGGTTGTAGCGCGGGTCGACGATCGCGCTGTGCGGCCGCTCCTGCGTGGCGTAGGCCATGAGGTGCTGGATGTGGGCGCGCACACCGAGCTGCGGCGTCGCGAAGCTCGCGCCCGGCTCGCGGTTGCCCGTCGCGCCGAGCCCGCAGAAGTTGTTCTGTTTTGGCGAGACATCGCCGCCATAGGCGAAGAAGCCCGTCTCCTTCAGGGCCTGGCAGAGCGCGATGTCCGGCCGGATGCCCTCGCGCCCGGCCTCCTCATAGTAGTAGCGGACGATGTCCTCGACCGAGCAGTTGAGCTTCGGCTGCGGGTTGCGCTTTTCGATGTAATGGACCATCTGCTCTTCTGATGCTTCGGCCGCGCCCATGATCGTGATGGTGTCGGCAGCGGCCTCCGCCTCGAGCATCGGTTCCTCGTAGGCCGGCGCCAAGCGCCACTTGACGCTGTCCATCGCCCGACGGTTGACCTTGCCCGCCATCTTCTCGGGGAACGAAGGCCGCCCCGGTATCGTGCGCACCGATGCAGGGACTGCCGCCTTGACCGGAGCAGCAGACGTCGAGGCCGCCGTCGCTACCGTCGAGGCGGTCGCTGCGGCAGCCTGGGCCGTCATCGGCATGAGCATGGACGGCAGCGAATAGAACGAGGCCCCGCAGAGTGCAGTGGCCAGCATCACACGCGAAATCTTCATAGAAACCTCCAATTTGTCATTTATCGTTTTTGACCATTATACCATATAAAAATGCCCTCCGCCGCTTGCGCTTTGGAGAGCATTAAGGATCTCATTATTCTGGTATTTTGCAGGGACCTGTCGATTCGCGCGTGATCAGGATATTCTCGAGCGTGATGCGCTTGCTCTGGCCGCCATGGATCATCTCGACGAGCACGGCCGCGGCATTGCTGCCGAGCTGAAACATGTTCTGGTCCATCGTCGTGATCTGTGGTTCCACGAGCTTGGAGAGCGTGATGTTATCGAAGCCGATGACTGAGATGTCCTCCGGCACGCTGAGGCCGAGGCGCTTGCAGGCGCGGATGGCACCTGTCGCCATGAGGTCGTTGCAGCAGAAGATTGCCGTCGGGTCAAGCGTCGGTATCGTCTTCATGAGCTTGATGCGCGCGGACGTCACCGTATCGATGTTGTTACCCTCGCCGATGTCGACGATATGGTCCTCATCAAAGAGGCCGCGCTCGGTCATGAAAGCGCGATAGGCCCTCTCCTTGACCGTATAGGAATCGGAATTCTCACCGCGGACGAAGAGGATGCGCTTGTGGCCGAGCCCCGTCAGGTACTCAAGGGCCTGCCGCGTGCCGAGCGCCTCGTCGTTGGCGACGTAGGAGACATTCGGGATGCGGTGGTAGCCATTGATGAAGACGAGCGGCACGCGCTTGACGATGCGGCGGTAGAAGTCCTCGCGCAGGCCCTGCGTGTTCGGACTGATGACGATGATGCCGGAGACACTGCGCGAGACGAGCGCATTGATGCACTCCATCTCGAGCTCCGGATCATTCTGTGCACAGTTCAGGAGCAAGGAATACCCCTGGCGGCGCATGGACTTCTCGATGCCATCGATGACCTCTGCGAAGAACATGTTGTAGAGGCCGGGCACCACGACGCCAATCGTCGAGGAATGGCGCGTGTTGAGCTCGCGGGCCTGCACATTCGGCACGTACTGCAGCGCATTGATGGCCGCCTGGACGCGCTCCCGCGTCTCCGGCTTGACGGGATAGTTCCCGTTGACCACACGCGATACCGTCGCCACCGAAACGCCTGCCTCCTTGGCTACATCCACGATCGTGGCTTTCTTCTTCATTTCCATTGGTGTTCCCTGCTTTCTTTGGATCTGGAGACTCGTCCTCAATCCTCAGCAGCAGTTGCGACAAAGCGATCAAACGCTTCCATGCCCTTTGCGTCACGCTTGTAGACGCCAGCATGGGTGAGAACAATCTCGAATACCTTACCGATCTCTTCCTGGAGGATGCCTTCTACATTCTCCTGCGAGACCTCTGGATACTTCTCGCGGAGCATCTTGTACCAGTCTGCATGGCTGGCAATCTCCGGCATGCCCGAGATGTCAGGCGTACCCTTGACGAGCTCTGCGCCGAGGAGAGCCATCTCCTTCTTGAGGCGGGCTGGCAGCACAGCGAGGCCCATGACCTCGATGAGGCCGATGTTCTCCTTCTTGATATGGTGCACTTCGGCATGCGGATGGAAGAGCCCGAGCGGATGCTCTTTCGTCGTGCGGTTGTTGCGCAGCACGAGGTCAAGCTCGTAGAGGCTGCCGCGGCGGCGCGCGATTGGCGTGATCGTGTTGTGCGGTGTGCCGTCCGTCTCTGCGAGGATCTCAACGCTCGGGTCGCTGTACTTGCGCCATGCGCCGAGAATCTTCTCGGCGAGATCAGCCAGCTCTTCGCGGTCCTCGCCCTGCAGGCGGATCGTCGACATCGGCCATTTGACGCGGCCGACCTTGATGTTCTCAAAGCCCGGGAAGGTGTACGTCTTCTCGATTGGAGCCTTGGCCATCGCGAAGGTGTAGCGGCCGCCCTGGTAGTGGTCGTGCGAGAGGATGGAGCCGCCGACAATCGGCAGGTCTGCATTCGAGCCGAGGAAGTAGTGCGGGAAGATCGTCACGAAGTCCAAGAGATTCTCGAAGCTCTTGCGCGAGACCTTCATCGGCACGTGCTTGCGATTCAGGACAATGCAATGTTCATTATAATACGTGTAAGGGGAATACTGCAAGAACCAGCGGTGTGCGGAGAGGCGCAGCGGGATCAGGCGATGCGTCTCTCGCGCCGGATGACCCGGATGGCCGGCATATCCTTCGTTCTCGCGGCAGAGCAGGCATTTCGGGTATCCAGACGACGGCGCGAGCTTTGCCTTGGCGATGTCGCGCGGGTCCTTCTCCGGCTTCGAGAGGTTGATCGTGATGTCGAGGTCACCGTACTCCGTCGCCGTCTTCCAGATGATGTTCTTGTCGATGCGGTCCTTGCGGATGTAGTTCGACGCGATGCTCATCTTGTAGAACTCGTCCGTCGCGGCCTTCGGGCTGCGAGCGTAGTCGCTGCGGAAGCGGCGCACGACCTCAGACGGGCGCGGCATCACGCAGTCCATGATGCGCGTGTCGAAGAGATCGCGGTTTTCCGTCGTGTTCTCGATGAGCCCCTTCTCAGCGGCGTAGTCGAGCATGTTCTCGAGGATTGGCATCGCCGTCGGCAGCTTCTCGTCGACGAACTCCGGCTCGAATGCGTCTACCTTGAGGACGTCGAGCAGGCGGTTGGCTGCATAGTAGTAGTCGTCCTCATTGATCAGCATGTTCTGCTTGGCAAAATTCAACAAGCGGTTGATTTCCGTATTGATGGACATGATTTTCCTTCCTTTCGGATTTTCTCGGCTCTCGGCTCCTGAAGAGCCGCTGTCTTATTTCTCGTAGCCGTTCGGGTGCTTCTGATGCCAGGTCCAGGCCGTGCCGATGACCTGCTCGACATTCGTGTAGCGCGGCTTCCAGCCGAGGAGCTTGCGGGCTTTCTCCGAAGATGCGATGAGCTGGGCCGGGTCGCCAGCGCGGCGTGCGCCCATCTCGACCTTGATATCCTTGCCCGTCGCCTTCTTAGCTGCCTCGATCATCTCTTTGACCGAGAAGCCCTTGCCATTGCCGAGGTTGAAGATGTTGCTCTCGCCGCCCTTGCGCAGGTACTCGAGTGCCAGCACATGAGCGTCGGCGAGGTCGATGACGTGGATGTAGTCGCGCAGGCACGTGCCGTCCGGCGTCGGATAATCATCGCCGAACACCGTGATGTGGTCGCGCTTGCCGAGCGGAACCTGCAGGATCAGCGGAATGAGGTGCGTCTCCGGGTTGTGGTCCTCGCCGATGGAGCCATCGTCGAGTGCGCCGGCTGCATTGAAGTAGCGCAGCGAGACGTAGCGGATGCCGTCAGCGCGGCTGACCCACTTCATCATCTTCTCCATCGTGCGCTTCGACTCGCCGTACGGGTTCGTCGGCTCCGTCGGGTCGTCTTCCATGATCGGCACGCGCTTCGGCTCGCCATAGACAGCAGCCGTCGACGAGAAGACAATCTTGTCGACGTGGTTGCGCACCATCGACTCGAGCAGCACCTGCATGCCGTAGACGTTGTTGTTGAAATACTTCAAGGGTTTCTGGACGCTCTCGCCGACGAGGGAGTTCGCCGCAAAGTGAATGACGGCCTCGATGTCGTTCTCCGTGAAAATCTTGTCGAGAATGGCCGCATCGCGGATATCGCCCTCATAGAACTTCGCTTTCGGATTCAGGGCATCGCGGTGACCCGTCTGCAGATTGTCGACGATGACGACATCTTCGCCCTTCTCCACGAGCTGATGGACTGCATGAGAACCGATATAGCCAGCGCCGCCACAAACCAGAATAGACATATGTAATCTTCTCCTTTTTTCTTTCATGATACAACAGATTGCACCTGGAAATCTGACTGAGATGTTAACTTCTTGTTAAACCAACCTTGCCTGCATCACTCTTCAATGCGATGCGTGCCGTCCGAGATGCTGGCCACGACAAAGCTCGGTGCATAGCCGATCTTCTTCGTGTACTGCTCGCCGACGTTCTTCTTGAAGGCTTCGATTGCGTCGTTCTTGACGAGGCTGACCGTGGAGCCGCCGAAGCCCGCGCCCGTCATGCGCGAACCGATGACACCGTCCTGCTGCCATGCGATCTCTGCGAGCGTGTCGAGCTCCTTGCCCGTCACTTCGTAGTCGTCGCGCAGCGAGAAGTGCGACTCGTTCATCAGGCGGCCGAACTCCTTCACATCGTTGTTCTCGAGAGCCTTGACAGCGTCGAGCGTGCGGTTGTTCTCGTAGACAGCGTGGCGTGCGCGGTGACGCTCGAGGACTTCCTCGATATGACCGGCGATCTGGTTGAACTCATCGTTGCCGAGCTCGCCGAGAGCCTTGAGGCCCGGCTTGACTTCCTTGAGCTCATTGAGCGCATGCTCGCACTGTGCGCGGCGGACGTTGTAGGCCGAGGATGCGAGGCTGTGCGGCTTGTTCGTATTCGTGATGACGATGCTCGCATCTTCGAGCGCGATCTTGCTGTAGCGATAAGCGAGCGTATTGCAGTCGAGCAGGATGGCGCAGTCCTTCTTGCCCATGCCGACAGCGAACTGGTCCATGATGCCGCAGTTGACGCCGACGAACTGGTTCTCGGCTTTCTGCGAGAGCTTGACCATCTCGATCATGTCGAGGCCAAAGCCGAATGCTTCATTGAGGATGACCGACGTCAGGACCTCCAGAGAAGCCGAAGAGGAAAGACCAGCGCCCGCCGGCAGCGTGCCGTAGATCAGGATGTCGAAGCCGTGCGTGGCCTTATGGCCGGCCTTCTCGAAGACATCGACGACGCCCATCGGATAGTTCGCCCAATCCTTGGCAGCGTCGTAGGAAAGGCCCGTCATCGGGAATTCGATGATGCCCTTGTCTGCGAGGTTCATCGAATAGATGCGCGTCGTCATGTCCTTGCGGTCTGCAACGACAGCGTACGTGCCGAGCGAGATTGCGCACGGGAAGACGTGGCCGCCGTTGTAATCCGTATGCTCGCCGATCAGGTTGACACGGCCCGGGGAGAAGTAGCTGCGCTCAGCCTGGCCACCGAACTGTTTCGTGAATTCCTGTTTCATCGTCGCTAAGATTTCCATTTTGTAACCCTCCATCTTTTCTGTAACCCTACATCGCCTTGCGTCCCGATTGGACGGCTCGTTGCTTTGGATACAAGCGCTTACCGGGTCAACACAGCACGGTAAACGTTTTCTTATAGCCCCTAAAAGAGGGTGCAAACCCGATTATTTACCGATTTGCACCTTCTTTTTTCTTGTTGTCTCTAGTTTACCGCTTCCGTCTTGTATTGTCAAGTATTATTGTAAACGTTTTCTGGAATTGTTTCTATGGCATAAAAAAGACCAGGCAGAAGCCTGGTCCTCTATAACTGATTTCTATTGTGCTCATGAGTCCGCCTGCAGCAAGGCATTGTAGACATCACGGCGCGCGATGCCGAGCCGCTTGGCCGCCTCGCGCATCGCGTCCTTCTTGCTGAGCCCGCTCTCCATGAGTGCATGGCAGAGCACGACGGGGTCTTTCACCGTCTCCTCTTCCGGCGCCTGTTCGCCCGAGAAGCCCTCGACGATCAGCACGTACTCGCCGCGCGGCTCCTGCTCCTCATAGTACGAGCAGAGCTCCTGCAGCGTGCCACGGCGGAACTCCTCATAGCGCTTCGTGAGCTCGCGGCCGAAGGCGGCGCGGCGCCCGCCGCCTAGTACCTCAGCGAGCTGGCGCAGAGTCGCGCGCAGGTGATGCGGTGCCTCGTAGAAGATCAGGGTCTCGCGATGGCCCTTGACCTCCTCGAGGACTTCTTTCTGCTTCTTGGCCGTCTTGGGCAGGAAGCCGACAAAGGTGAAGCGCGTCGTGTCGAGACCGGAGCAGATCAGGGCCGAGAGCCCTGCATTGCAGCCCGGCAGCGGCGAGACGCGGATGCCCGCCTCGATGGCGAGCATGGCGAGGTGGCTGCCCGGGTCGCAGATGCCCGGCAGTCCCGCATCGCTGACGCAGATGAGGTCGTGGCCCTGCAGCAGCCATTCGATGAGCTCCGGCCCTTTCGTGAATTTATTGTGCTCGTGGTAGCTCGTGAGCTTTGTGTGGATGTCGAAGTGCGTGAGGAGCTGACGCGTGTGGCGCGTATCCTCCGCCGCAATGAGCTCCACCTCGCCGAGCATGCGCACCGCGCGGTACGTCATGTCCTCGAGATTGCCGATTGGCGTCGCGCAGAGGTAGAGCGTGCCTGCGGCATCCGTTCTCTTCTCATCTTCTTGTTGCTTCATGTCTCTTCTCCTGCATCCTGCATGCCGTAGATGGCCAGGATCTCCTCCGTGTAGCTGCCGTCCTCCCGATGCACGATGAGAGGCGGCATGACCTTGAGGCCGCCCGGCGCTGCGCCGACGACGGCCTCGATGAGCATCATGTTCGGCGCCTTGTCCGCCTTCGGCTGCACCATGCGCAGCCGCTTGGGCTCCATCTGGTGCTCGTGCATCGCGACGATGATCTCGCCGAGCCGTTCCGGCAGGTGAACCATCGCAAAGCGGCCGCCGAACTTCAGCGCGTAGCGCGCCGCGCAGACGACGTCTGTAAGGGTTGCTGTGAACTCATGGCGTGCGCGCGCGACGCCGCTCATCTTGTTGACCTGGCCGTGTGCCACAGGGCGGTACGGCGGGTTGGCCAGCACGACGTCGAATGACTCCGCCGGGTAGAGCGAGCGGATGGCCCGGTAATCGCCCTCTTTGACGGCGATCTTCTCTTCCAGCTCATTCATATGGACATTGCGCGCGGCGAGCTCAGCCATGACGGGACTTATTTCCACTGCCTCGACGTGCGCGACTTCATCCGCTATGAGCAGCGGGATGACCCCCGTGCCCGTGCCGAGCTCCAGCACGCGCTGCCGCGAGCGGTAGCGCGGGAAGTGGGCCAGAAGGACCGCATCGAGCGAGAAACAGAACTCCCTCGTATTCTGGATGATCTTGCGGCCACTCCTCATAAGGTCATCGAGCCGCTCGTGCTCGCCGAGCGCGACTTCTCTCATGACGGCTGGTCCTGGCGGCCCGCATCCTTCGGCTGACCGCCCTCGCGCTTCTCGCGCGGTGCCTTCGGCCGGCGCGCATTATGCGGCCGGCTCTGGCGTTCGCCGCTGCGGTTATCGCGCGGACGGCGGCTGCGGCGGCTGCGCGTGCCGTGCTCTGCGCCCTGCGCTGCGCTCCCGTTGCCATTCCCGTTCCCGCTGCTGCGGACACTGCGCTCGCGGCCCTCGTGCGGGCGGCGTTCTCTGCGCTCGCGTCTCGGACGGCGCTCCTCGCGCGATTCGCGCGGCTTGGCATCAGGCTCCTGCTTCTCAGGCGCCTTGCCTTCACCTTCCTCGACCTCAATCTCCTGCTCGATGACATCTTCCCACGCGGCGACGACCGTGCGGCTGTTGTCGAGCAGGATGGTCGCCGTGCGGCGCTGCTGGTTGAGCGAGATGACCTTGCCCTCGCCGTCCACCGTGACGACGCGGCCGCCCTGCTGCGGCGGCTGGACCCGCTTCTGCTTCTTCGGGCACTCGCCGCAGTAGCAGTCGCTCTCGTACTTGAGGCAGCACATGAGGCGGCCGCAGATCCCCGAGATCTTTGTCGGGTTCAGCGAGAGGTTCTGTTCCTTGGCCATGCGGATCGACACGGGCTCGAAGTCCCCGAGGAATGTCGCACAGCAGAGCGGCCGGCCACAGCAGCCGATGCCGCCCATCATCTTGGCCTCATCGCGCACGCCGATCTGGCGCAGCTCGATGCGCGTGCGGAAAACGGAGGCGAGGTCCTTGACGAGGTCGCGGAAGTCGATGCGGCCGTCTGCAGTGAAGTAGAAGATGATCTTGTTGAGGTCAAAGGTGTACTCGACGTCGACGAGCTTCATGGGCAGCTTGTGCTCGCGGATCTTCTTCTTGCAGATGACGCGCGCCTCTTTCTCATGCTTGCGGTTGTCCTCGACGCGCTGCATGTCGTGCTCGTTGGCGATGCGCTGGATGACCTTTAGAGGCTGCGCATCCGGCGCGAGCTCGACTTCCTCCGGTCCCGTGACCACGCGCCCGCATTCCATGCCGCGGGCGGTCTCGACGATGACGTGCTGTCCCCTGGCAATCGTGAGCTGCCCCGGGCTGAAATGATAGATCTTGCCCGCTGTCTTGAAGCGGACTCCGATGATTGTCTCCAAATTGTTCCTCCTAGTATATATCAACACGCGCGCTTCACGCTATCACGCAATCGCGCGCACGGATCAAGAAGCCTTCCATCAGAAGGCGAAGATTGACATTGGCCTGCAGGCGGCGCTGCACCTCACGGACCTCGGCTAAGAGCGCGAAGACGCGGCCCTCCGGATACGTCGGCAGGAGTGCTAAGAGCTTCGCGCGGATGTCCCCGTGGTAGAGCAAGGGGCTGCCGCCATCCTCCGCCAGCACGAGCAGGTCGCGCAGCAGCATGTTGAGGTACAGGAAATACTCGCGCAGTGATTCGCGGTCGCGCGCACCCATATCCGCGGCGAGTGACCAGACGCGCTCCATGTCAAACGACGGCAGCTGCGCCAAAAAGTCGAGCGCCTCATCGCGCAGGTGCAGGCCCTCGTGTTCGTGGAGCAGGAGCGCCCGGCCGAGGCTGCCGTCCGACAGAGCGGCAAGCTCCGCGGCCTCCGCCTCCGGCACATCGTGCTGGAGCAGCACAGAGCGCATCTCCTGCGGCGAGAGCATGCCGAAGGCCACGGGCATGCAGCGCGACAAGATCGTGTCGAGCAGGGCGCTGCGTGCGCTCGTGACGAGGATGAAGGTCACAGGACCTTCCGGCTCCTCGAGCGTCTTCAAGAGGCTGTTCTGCGCCGCCTCATTCATGCGGTCGGCATCGTCGATGAGCACGGTGCGCCGCTTCGCGAGCACCGGATAGCGCGAGACCTGCGTCTGCATCGAGCGGATGGCCTCGATGCGGATCTGCGCAGCCGACTTGCCGTTCTGCTCAGGCACGACCTCGAGGTAGTCCGGATGCGAGCCGAGCTGCATCGCGCGGCACGACTCGCAGTGCCCGCAGGGGCCGTCCTCCGCATCGCAGAGGATGGCCGCGGCGAGCACGCGGCCGACCATGCGCTTGCCGATGCCATCCGGCCCTGTGAAGAGCAGAGCATGCGGCAGACGGCCCTCGCGCAGCATCGTACGCAGCGCCTCCTTCTGCTTCTCATGACCTGAAATCGTATCCCATCGCAGTTCCATCCCGATTGCCTGCCCCTTCCATGCCCCCGATGAAGTCCGTCAGGGTATTCATTTCATTATATCGTCGTACCGGTTTTTTCGCAATGGCACCCCGCAAAAAGACCGCATGCCGGCGTGTCTCAACCGACATGGCTCAATGGTTCACAGCGGCCTCGCTGCCGTGCACCTTCTCGTGCACCTTGCCGACATAGCCGTCCGGCAGGATGTGCATGTCGACGAGGATCTCCTGCACGCGCACGGCCGCATAGAGGTTGAAGCGCACATCGGGGTCACTGAGGTCGCGCATGAGCAGCTGCTCGATCTTATCGCTGCGGTAGCGCACCGTATTGGCGTGGACGAAGAGCTCTGCCGCCGTCGCCGAGTAGTTGAAATTCGTCTCCAGCAGCAGCTTGAGCGTCGCCAGGAGGTCGCCTTCGTTCTCACCGTCGTATTCGAGCAGGCGCCCGAGCGCTGAGCGGCAGAACGCGAAGGCCGACTCCACGCCGCCAGCAAAGATATTGCTGAGGATGCCGCAGTCCTCGTAATAGCGGAAAAAGCCGCGCTCGTGCTTCGTCCTGCCGTAGGACAGCGTCATGCGCGCCTCCTGATAGCTCCGCTGGAGTTCAGGCAGCTTGTGCACGCTGCCGAGGCCGCAGTCGACCTGTACCTGATGGCGCTTGGAGAAGTCCTGCTGCCAGTCCTGCAGCATCTGCTGCATGCCCGCCGTGTGATCGCGCAGGGCCGGCTCGAGATTGCTGTCCACGTCCGGCATGATCACGAGGCCCCTGCCCTGCCACGTCAGTGGACATAGGATGGCATCAGCGTAGCGATGCGCGAGCTGCAGTAGGCTGCCCGTGAAGTCCACCTCCATATCCGAGATGGACTGGTCTTCGAAGTCCACCAGCATCACGCGATACGTCTGGGCTGCATCGAGGTCGATGCCGTTCTGGTGCAGCAGGTCCTCGAGGCGGTACTGGGTACTGGCAAACGCCTTCGTGAGGATCTGGTCGGTCACGCGCCGGACCTCCTGACCGAGGTCGATCTGGCTGCGCAGGAAATACGAGAGTGCCAGCCGCACTGGCTTCACCTTCTGGACGAGTCCATCGATCTCGTCCTCTGTCGTCCGGCTGATGAACAGGAAGAGACGCAATTCTTCCTGTGGCAGGCTCGTCTGCAGCACGAGCAGGCGCCGGTCATGCATGTAGTAGTACTGTTCGTCTTGAAACGATGGCATATGGCAGAGGATTTTGCGGATGGACTCTGCCACGGGAATCCGTTCCGGATAGAATTCCCTGCCATTCCCTGCGACGAGGAGGATTGGTTTGCTCAGAATCTTCTTTAAATAGCGGCCGAGTCCGTCAGCACCCTGAACGATACTCGTCTGCAACAGCTCATATGACTTTTGATCCAAAGTATGTTCACCCTTTTCGAAAACCTTTCTCTACATTATAGCACAGGAATTCCCTCGAACTGAATAGCCCGCGACAAAAAGGAGTGCAGACCCTGCGGCTGCACTCCCGGATAAAACGATTCAATTTTTCTTGTCCCTGTGCGGCAGATAGCGGTCGAACAGCGCGATGACGCGGTCCGAGGCCGGCGTCAGGAGCATCCAGCTCAGGACGATGCTGCAGATGGAGCCCGAACCTACGACGACATCCGTCAGCCAGTGTGCGCCCGACATGATGCGCGGCATCGAGAAGACGATGACGACGAGTAGGCTAGCGGCAAAGGCCCTCTTGCCGAAGTAGCGCAACATGTAGAACGTGAAGATCAGCAGCATCATGCCGTGGTCGCCCGGAAAGCTCGTGCTCGACCAGTCCTTGGCCGGCCAGCCCGTGAGCTCCGAGACGCGCAGCACGGGCACGCCCTGCAGCGTGAAGAACTTCGTCGCGCTCGGCCGCTCAAAGCCGAGCATCATGTCGAACTGCTTGGCGATCACGGCCGTCACGAGCATGGTCAGGCCGATGCAGAGCATCCAGCGCCGCCCCTTAGCGTCCTGCAGCCGGTAGTAGTGGTAGAAGATGCCAAGCATGAAGAGAAACGCCACGGCGTCGAACGGCCGCAAGTTCGTGAAGGCCACCAAGTAGAGCAGGGCCTGGCTCTGCCCAATCAGGTGATTGAAGAAGAAAAAGACCGATTTGTCAATCTCATACCAAAAGCCTGCCTGTCCAGGCAGCAGCCAGCTCGCAAAGAGCAGTATGCCAAAGATTGTGAAGCCCAGCACCCCGAGCCATCGTTTTGTTGTCAAGAGAATATCCTTCTTTCTAACGTTCTAGCATTCTCGCAATCCTGCCATGGCGAGCACGTCATTTGCTGCTGCGCTTAGCGCGCACATAGCGCAGGGCCGAGAGCCCGGCCACTGCGCCCTCGTGGACGGCCTTTGCGACCTGCAACAGGCCGCCTGTGCAGTCGCCCGCGGCGAAGAGTCCCGGCACATTCGTCGCCTGCTGCGCATCCACCTTGACGTCCGTGCCGTCGAGCATGGCACCGATCTTGCGCGCGAGCTCCGAGCTGCCGGCCGTGCCGATGGCGAGAAAGATGCCGTCGAGCGGCAGCTCTGTGCCGTCCTCGAAGCGGACGCCCGTGACGCGGTCGCCGCCCTCGACAGCGGCCAGCTTCTGCGTACGGACCTCGATGGCATCGGGGACAGGTACTTGGAGCGGCTCGCCGTTTGTCAGCAGCATGACCTTGCCGGCATGCGGTTGCAGGACCTGCGCTTCGTGCAGGGCATACTCGCCCGAGCCGATGACCGCGACCTGCTTGCCGCGGTAGAAGAAGGCATCACAGATGGCGCAGTAGCTGACGCCCCTGCCCTCAAACTCAGCCACGCCGGGAATCGGCAGCGTACGGCGCGAAGCACCGGCGGCGAGCACGACGGCCGGCGCTTCCCATTCGTGTTGCTGAGCCTGTGCTTTGAAACCATCGAATGTGTCATTGAAGGAGAGCGCTAAGAGCTCATCCTCGACAATCTGCACGCCGAGCCGCTCGGCCCCCGCTGCGCCGCGGCGCAGCAGCTCCTTGCCGGAAATCGGCTCAGCAAAGCCGTAGTAATTCTCGATCTTCTCGGTCTTAGCGAGGCCGCCCGTCTCGATGCCCTTCGTCACGACCGTCACCGCGAGGCCGCCGCGCCTCGCGTAGAGCGCCGCCGAGATGCCAGCCGGGCCCGCGCCGATTACCAAGAGATCTGTCTTCTCCGTCTTCATATTGAGACTTCCTTTCTAAAAATCATCATTCAAGATGCAAACTGCCAATCTGCGTATTTTTTCAGTATAGCAGGCAGAAGCCCCAGCTTCCGTGAGCCAGTCACAAGCATCTCAGTCTGCGCGGATAGCCCAGCGCAGCTTCGTCGAGTGCGCGCGGCTGTTCTCGTAGCACTCCTCGCGGCTCGGGCGGATGACCTCACGCGCGATGTCGCGGTAGATGCCCTGCTGATGGAACGCCTTGAACGCCTTCTTGACGATGCGGTCCTCACCCGAGTGGAACGTCAGGATGGCGACGCGGCCGCCCGGCGCCAGCGCATACGGCAGCTTCTCCATGAATTCGTAGAGGACCTCGTACTCGTGGTTGACGTCGATGCGCAGCGCCTGGAAGACGCGTGCACTGCTCTTGCGGATGACATCGCGGCGGTCCGGTATCTTGCCCGCTGCATCGCGCGGCAGGTGCACCTTCTCGAGGGCAGCCTCGATGACCGCGTAGAGCTCGCGCGTCGTGCGGATGGGCCGGTGCTTCTCTGCGCGGACGATCTGGCGCGCGATGGCCTCGGCGTACGGCTCGTCGGCGTTCTCCTGCATCATGCCGACGAGCTCTTCATAGTCGAGCTGGCGCAGGCGGTCCGCCGCCGAGATGCCCGCCTGCGGATTGAGCCGCAGGTCGAGCGGGCCATCCGACTTGTAGGTGAAGCCGCGCTCTGGATTGTCGATCTGCATGGACGAGACGCCGAGGTCCGCGAGCACGAAATCGAACGGGCCGACTTCTTCTGCCAGCTTGTCGATCTCGCAGAAGTTCATCTGGCGGCGCTCCCAGATATCCGGGCCAAAGCCCTTCGCGCGGATGCGCGCCTCCGTCTTTTCAGACTCAATGGGGTCGACGTCGCCGCCGTAGAGATGACCTTTGCCCTCGAGCTTCTCGAGCATCGCGAGCGTGTGGCCGCCGTAGCCGAGCGTCGCATCGAAGCCGCGCTCGCCCGGCTTTATCGCGAGAACCTCGAGGATCTCCTTGACCATGATGGGGATGTGCGTGCCGGCCGGCGTGTTGCCCTTGGCGCGCACATGGGCAATCTCCTCCCCGTACTTCTCCGGATTGAGCTCCTTGTACTTCTCCGCGAAATGGCGCGGGTAACGGCCGCTGTAATGGATGCGCCGCTTATGCGGCTTCTCCTGCTGCTGTTCATCATGACGTTCCATAATCATGCCTCTCTCTTTCATCTGTCCTAGTTTTACTATAGTAGTATAGCAACGCCGTTTCCCCGCTGTCAAAAAAATGTCTGCCAAGGTGTGCATTTTATCTCTTGACAGTCCTCCATAATCCCTCTATAATGTATTTCATATTAATCATATATGCTTTCAAAAGCCATCATTCATCATCCGGTTCATTTCCAAGAAAGAAGGTATACTATGTCCAATCCCAATAAAGACTCCGTCGACCTCGCCAAGGACGAGGCCCTGCGCCAGCGCAAGGGCGGCCAGGCGAAGCAAATGATCCTGTGGTTCGCCGCGCTGATCGTCGGCGCCATCCTCGGCTGGATGCAAGTCCCCGCCCTCAACGAGCTCTTCAACTTCGTCGCCACGGTCTTCACGCGCCTGTTCCAGTTCATCGCCGTGCCAACCATCGCCCTCGCTGTCATCACGACGCTCTCGGCGCTCGGTGCCAAGAAGGACACGGGCCGCATCTTCGCGCACGCCGTCACCTACACGCTGCTGACGACGATTTCCGCAGCTGCCATCGGCCTCGTCCTCTACCTCTGGATTGCGCCGGGCAATCTGCCGGCTGACCTCATCGGGGCCGGTGCCTCGGATGTCCCGATGCAGAAGCTCGGATCCCTCTCCTACTACGATCACTTCCTCTCCGTCATCCCGAACAACATGCTGCAGCCGTTCCTCGCTGGTAACGTCCTGTCGGTCATGCTGATTGCCGCAGCCGTCGGCCTCGCGCTCGCCTTCATGCCGAAGACGGAAAACCGCGCCGTGCTCCTCAAGGGCATCTACGGCCTGCAGGAGCTGCTCTTCACGCTGATCCGCGCCCTGCTCTGGGCTCTGCCGGCCGGCATCCTCGCCTTTGCCGCACAGCTCTCCTCGCAGATTGAGGCAGGCGTCATCGTCGGCGCACTCGGCAAGTACACGCTCGTCGTGCTCGGCGGCAACTTCATCCAGTTCTTCCTCGTCATCCCGCTCTTCCTGCTCGCGCGCGGCCTCAACCCGCTCTATGTCTTCCGCAAGATGGCACCGGCCATCGCCGTCGCGCTCTTCACGAAGAGCTCGGCCGGCACGCTGCCCGTCACGCTCGCCTCTGCTGAGGCACGCCTCAAGGTCAACCCGCGCGTCTCGCGCTTCGTCCTGCCGATCTGCACGACGATCAACATGAACGGCTGCGCGGCCTTCATCCTCGTGACCTCGCTGTTCGTCATGCAGAACGCCGGCTTTGACCTCTCGCTCGGCACCATGATCACCTGGCTCTTCGTCGCCGTCCTCGCCGCCATCGGCAATGCCGGTGTCCCGATGGGCTGCTACTTCCTGACCCTCTCGCTCATGAGCTCCCTCGGCGCACCGCTCGGCCTCATGGGTGTCATCCTGCCGATCTACACGATCATCGACATGATCGAGACAGCTGAGAACGTCTGGTCCGACTCCGCCGTCTGCGCGATGACCGACCATGACCTGCAGGGCAAGATCGAAGATTCCCGCGGCGAGACCGTCGAAGCCTGAGCCCGCTAAAAAACCATCCATCAGGTAATCTGATGGATGGTTTTTTTATGCCGCAGTATCAGCGCACTTTGAAGAGGCCCGGATTTGCCTCGGGCGTCAACGTCAGGATAAAGTCGCCGGCAGCGTACGGTGCAAGCTCGTAGGCGCTGAAGTAGACGCGGATGCCGCCCTCGGGCAGCATGGTCCAGACCGTGGACTTATCCCAGTCGAGGTACGGGTAGATGGACTCGAGCTGCGCGTCGATCGTGCGCCGGAACGTCTCATCCTCGCGCCCCGGGTACTGCGCGCGGAACGCCGCCGCTACAGCCGTCAGGAAGTCCCGGCGGCTCGCGACGATGTCGCGCAGCGCGATGGGCTCGCCTGTCCGGAGGTCCAGAGTCCAGCTCTGGTAGGCGTGATTCGGATGCGCGCCGCCCGTATAGGACTCCGTGCGCGTGCAGAAGCTAAGCACCTCCGCGTCGACACGCCCCCAATCTGCGATGACATGGCCCATGTAATAAGGCGCATACATCGGGAGGCCGTTCTCCTCGGTAAAGTGCACGGCATCGCTGAGCATCTTCTCGTCGCCTGCCCAGCGCGTGCGCTCCGCATCGTTCCACCGCGCGAGCGCCCGGCGCACATCATGGCCTGCTCCGTTTTTTGCAGCGAGTTCAAGGTATTTACCCGTGTAGAGCTCCCTGCCCTGATGATCCTTGAGCACCACCTCATGCTGGCGCACTGTCACAGGATCACTCCCGGTAACTTCCTGGATGTGCTCCTGTCTCTTGTCCGCTGCCGAGGCAGTTTCTGCGGCCTGCAGATAGTCCGGCAGCGCGCTGACCGCCGAGATCACGCTGCCCGCGCCGACGAGCAGGGCGACGGCCAGTGTGCGGCCGAGATTTTTCCCAAGATGTTTCATCAAAGTCACCTCTTTTCAAGATCATATTTTCCCTATCTTCTCACTGAGGTAATTCGCGTTCCATGCAAAAAACTCCTGCCAGCCCCGCTCATGCGGGGTGACAGGAGTTTTTTCAGTAGCGCTGGCGATCCTTGAGTGCGCGCTCGATCTCGCGCTTGGCGGCCTTCTCGTGGAGGTCCTGGCGCTTGTCGTAGTTGTGCTTGCCAGAGGCCAGTGCGATCTCCATCTTGGCACGACCCTGCTTGAAGTAGATCTTGAGCGGCACGAGCGTGAAGCCCTTCTCGCGCGTCTTAGCGAAGAGCTTGACGATCTCGGCCTTGTGCATCAGGAGCTTCCTGCGGCGCAGGGGATCGTGGTTGAAGATATTGCCCTGGTCGTAAGGGCTGATATGGAGGTTCTCGACGAAGATCTCGCCGTTCTGGATGCTCGCATAGCTGTCCTTGAGATTGGCGCGGCCTGCGCGCAGGGACTTGACCTCCGTACCCTGCAGCGCGATGCCCGCCTCGTATGTCTCATGTATGAAGTAATCGTGACGCGCCTTGCGGTTCTCGCAGACCGTCTTGATCCCTGCATTCTTTCTTCCCATTTATCTCACCTGAGTGGTCTTATTGGTCTTATTTATTCGAAGACGTGCCGCCCTCCGTCTTGCGGTGCGGGCGCGGGCGATGCTTTGGCGCAGCCTTTGCCTTCTCGGCACGCGATTCCTCGCGCAGCTTGCGCTCATGGTATCCCGGCGGGTCCGGCCAGACGGCGCTGTTGAGGCCCGTGACCGTGACGCGGTGGTAATCGCGCTCGCCGCGGCCATTCTCGCGGTCACGGCGCTCCTGGCGGTTGCCGGAGCGCTCGCCGCCCCGACTCTCGCGACGCTCTCTCCTCTCGCGCTTCTCATGCGGCGCACGCGAATTATGCTCTGGACGGGAAAGCTTCTCACCCGAGGCACCGCGGTTCTTCTTGCCGTGGCTGCGTTTCTTCTTCGCTGGCTTCTCCTCGCCCTCAGACGTCGGCAGGTCGGCAATGATGTCATCGATGGGACGGCGTGCCGGGCGCTTCTTGGCATCCTGTTTGCCGCCCTTGGCCTTATCGCTCTTGTCGTTCTTATCGCTCTTTGCCGGCTTCGGTCCCTTATTGCGGCCGCCGCGCACGGCGTTCTTCATGGCCAGCGGGTCGTAGGCGCCGTTGTCCTTGAGCACGAAATCGAGGTTGCGCTCCTCGACGTTCGCGCGCACGAGCAGGATCTCGACCTCATCGCCGAGGCGGTACGCCTTATTCGTGCGCTCGCCGACCATCGCGAACTGCTCCTCGCGGTACTCGTAGAAATCGTCGACCATTGTCGAGACGTGGACGAGGCCCTCGACGCCATTGTCGAGCTCGACGAAGATACCGAAGGCCGTGACGCCGCTGATGATGCCGGAGAATTCCTCGCCGACGAACTGCGCCATGTACTCGATCTTCTTCATGTCCGTCGTCTCGCGCTCTGCCTCGATGGCGATGCGTTCGCGCTCCGAAGCGTGATCCGCGATTTCCGGCAGCATCGTGCGCAGCTTCGCCTGGCGCTCTGCCGGGATGCTGCCCGTCGCAAACGTCTCGCGCAACAGGCGGTGCACGATGAGGTCCGGATAGCGGCGAATCGGCGAGGTGAAGTGCGTGTAGTAGCGTGCGGCCAGGCCGAAGTGGCCAAGGCTCATGTCGCTGTAGCGCGCCTGCTGCATCGAGCGCAGCGCCACCGTGCTGATGATGCGCTCCTCCGGCTTGCCCTTGACCTTCTCGAGCACCTGCTGGACGTCCATCGGCTTGATGTCGCCCGTCTCCGACTGGTGGACGAAGAGGCCGAAGGCGCCGAGCAGGTTGTTGAGGCGCTCGATCTTCTCGTCCGACGGCTGCTCATGCACGCGGTACATGAACGGCTGATGCTTCGTGTCCATGTGACGCGCCACCGTCTCGTTCGCAATCAGCATGCACTCTTCGATGATGGACTCCGCCAGAGAACCCTCGCGCTTAATGAGGGCGACAGGATGTCCTTTGTCATCGAGTTTGACCTTGACCTCCGGCACGTCGAAGTCAATCGAGCCACGGCGATGGCGCTTGGCCTTGAGGACATGGCGCAGCGCTTCGAGCGTCTCGAGCATCTCGCGGATGTCCTGGTTGTCCGAGACGAACGGCTCCGCCTTGTCGACGAGCACCTTGTTGACGATGTTGTAGGTCAGGCGGCGGTAAACGTGGATGACCGTCGGGATGATCTCGTAGCTCGTGACCTCGCCCTCCGGCGAGATCTGCATCTCGCAGGCCATCGAGAGGCGGTCAACGCCGGCGTTGAGGCTGCAGATGCCGTTGCTGAGCTCCTTCGGCAGCATCGGGATGACGCGGTCCACGAGGTAAACGCTCGTGCCGCGCTCGCGCGCCTCGCGGTCGAGCGGCTGGCCTTCGCGCACGTACCAGCTGACATCGGCGATGTAGACGCCGAGGAAGAAGGAGCCGTCCGGATTGCGGCGCGCAAAGACGCCGTCATCGAGATCCTTCGAGTCCTCACCGTCGACCGTGACGATTGGCAGGTCGCGGCGGTCGCGGCGCCCTCTGTACTCCTCCGGTGCAGGCTCCTGCTCTACGTTATCGGCTGCTTCCTGCACGTCCTCAGGGAACGTCTCCGCGAGGTCATACTGGCGCATGACGGAGAGGACGTCGACGCCCGGGTCGCCGACCTTGCCGAGTACCTCGATGACCTTGCCCTCTGCATTGCGGCGGCGGTCCGGCCACTTCGTGATCTCGACGACGACCTTGCTGCCCGTCTTCGCGCCGTGGAACGCCTTCTTCGGCACGAAGATGTCCTGGCTGAGCTTCGTATTGTCCGGCGTCACGAAGCCGAACGTCTTGCTGCTCTCGAACGTGCCGACAATCTTCTCGTTCGCGCGCTCGAGGATGCGGATGATCTCGCCCTCGCGCGAACGGCCTTCTTCCTGTGCCGGCGTCACGCGTGCGACGACGCGGTCGCCATGCATGGCCGTATTGAGGTCCGCACCCGGCACGAAGACATCCGTCTCCTCTTCCGACTCGCGCACATCCGGGATGATGAAGCCGAAGCCCTTGGCCGTCATCGAGAGGCGGCCAACGACGAGGTGCATGCGGCTCGGGATGCCGTAGAGGTCGCTGCGGTTCTTGATGATTGCGCCCTCTTTCTCCAATTCCTCGAGCACCGCATCGAACTGCACGAGCTCTTCCTGCGTCAGCTGCATCCCTTCCGCCAGGTCCTCAGCCAGCAGCGGACGGTATGCCTCCTCGTGCATATACGCTAAAATTCGTTCTTTTAAATCCATACTCTTTTCTCCAACTATCTGTCTATCCGTTTCTTCTCAATCCACTATGCCGTCGCCTCGCCGGCCGCACGGCATCAGATGGCATTGGCTCTGCCCTCGGGCCAAGCATCCCCCATGATTTCCGCAATGAACGCAGCCGTCTGCACAAAGACGGTTTCCCGCTCCTCACCGACGGGAATCAGATGGCCCGATGACTTGAGCCAAAACAGTCGTTTCTTCTCACTGCCCAGTGCCTTGCGGATGTAGATGGCACTCTCTGCGTCCGCCGTCCTGTCGTTGAGGCTGTGCAGGATGAGCGCCGGGATCTGGATGGCCGGCAGAACTTCCTTCACGCGCTCAATCAGCGTGAGCATCTCATGTACGCCCTCGAGCGGCATGAAGCGGTACGTGTGGTTGACGGCCGGCGGCACATCGCGGAGACGGCGCCTCGCCTTGGGGACAAATTTGCCGCGGCATACCTCGCGCGGCGGCAGCGCCGCGATGCCGCGCTCCTCGGCGATATAGATGGGCGCCGACATCGAGATGACGCCCTCCAATGCCTGTTCCTGTCCCTTCTCCGCCGCCAGCAGCAGGGCGAGCAGGCCGCCCATCGAATGGCCTGCGACAAAGATGTGTTCGCATGAGCCGCGCAGCACGGCATAGCCATCGCGGACCGAGTCGAGCCAGTCCTCCGCCGTCATGTGGCTCATGTCCTCGACCGTCGTGCCATGACCGGCCAGCCGCACGCCGAGGACCGTGCACCCCCGCTGCTGCAGGTACCGGCCCATCATCACGAGTTCGGCCGGCAGTCCAGTGAAGCCATGAATGAGCAGGACTCCCGTGCTGCCTCCCGGAAGGAAAAAGGGCTCAGCCCCTTCCATGATCATCCCTGACACCCCCTGTGCAAGAAAATTTCCCCTGCCGCAGAGCAGGGGAGGATCATCATCATATCAGTTCGTCATACGTGCAATCACGATGGTGATGACCGCAAACAGGATGGCAAAGACAACCGTCACGCGCGCGAGCAGCGCGTCCATGCCGCGCGCCTTGCTCGAGAAGACGGTATCGGCACCGCCACCCATGCCGCCCATGCCGGCAGACTTGGCTTCCTGTCCGAGGATCGACGCGATCAGGATGATGCAGACAATCGCATCGAGTATCATTAAAATGGTAAGCAAAAGATTGGCCCCCTTAAAAATGCGGAATAAATTACTTCTTTATCATACCATACAATGCGTTCCTTCCGCAATAAAAATGGCTGAAACCCTCTATATAAAGGTCTCAGCCATCTTCCGTTTTTATTGTTGTGCGTTCGCTGCTGCGTCGTCTGCCTCATCCCCTGTACCAACAGAGCTCAGTTCTCCCGAAAATCGGTCGAAGTCTCGCTCTTCTGGCGGGAGAGTGGGATGCCATTATAGCACTTGCTAGAATATTTTGCGGAAAAATAAACGGTCTTGTCATCTGCTTCAGCTACGGTATACGAGCCATGTACCATGTACATGTAGTCATCGCTGCCGCGAGGATTACTCTCGCGCTTCGGCATCATCGTATCCAGCCAACCCATAGATACTCCTCCTTTTATTTATTCCAATTCTATCTTTATCATATCACATTGTAACAGAATTCTCAATCGGGTTATGAAAATTTTTTTATTTTGTACAGCTTGTCTCCTGAAAACAGAACATCTGCATTCAAAAAGAAAAAGAGACCACCGGGCCATGCCCAGTGGTCTCTTGCCGGTCAGCAAGATGGACCAGGATACGCTGTATCCTGCAATCAGATCTTGTAGACGCGGATCATGTTCGTGTTGTTGCCGACGCTCGTCTTGCTCTGGAGCTTGATGCCGGACGTGATGATCGTCGTGTCGCCGCGCTTCACGAAGCCATCCTTGACAGCTGCGGAAACCGCGTTCGCGATCATCTCATCGACGTCCTTCCACTGCGTGCCGAGGATCGGGTATACGCCCCAACGGAGGTTGAGCTGACGGACAACCTTCTCATGCGGCGTGTAAGCAATGATAGCTGCTTTCGGACGGTAACGGGATACGATCTTCGTCGTGTAGCCGCTGTCGGTCGGCGTGATGATAGCCGGGACATCGAGCTCGTAAGCCATCTGGACCGTAGCATGTGCGACGGCGCGCGTACGGCTCTGGCTGTGCTCGAAGCCGCGCTCAACGAAGAGGTTCTTGTACTCGAGGGATTCCTCGATGCGCATTGCGATGCGGTTCATCGTGGAAACAGCCTCAATCGGATAGTCACCGGAAGCCGTCTCGCCGGAGAGCATGATGGCATCCGTACCATCGAGGATGGCGTTGCCGACATCGGAGACCTCAGCACGCGTCGGACGCGGGTTGCGCTCCATGGAATCGAGCATCTGCGTTGCGACGATGACCGGCTTGCCGGCCTTATTGCACTTACGGATGATCTCTTTCTGAATCAGCGGGACATCCTCTGCCGGGACCTCAACGCCGAGGTCACCACGAGCGACCATGATGCCGTCGGAGACTTCGAGGATTGCATCGAAGTTCTTGACGCCTTCGAGGTTCTCGATCTTCGGCAGGATCTCCATGTGGCCATTGTGCTCCTCGATGAGCTTGCGGATGGCCAGGACATCCTCCGGACGCTGGATGAATGAAGCAGCGACGAAATCCATGTCCTGCTCGCAGCCGAAGACGATATCCTTCGCATCCTGCTCCGAGATTGGCGGCAGGCCAAGGGATACGCCCGGAGCAGCGACGCGCTTCTTCGTGCTCATCTTGCCGCTGTTCTGAATCGTCGTGATGATGTCCTTACCGCGGATCTCATCAACCTTCAGAGCGACGAGGCCATCGGAGAGGAGCAGCGTGTCGCCCGGCTTCACTTCCGTGTAGAGGCCCTTGTGGTTGACGGAGACATGCGTCTCATCGCCCGGGATATCCTCATACGTCAGCGTGAACTTGTTGCCCTTCTCGAGCATGACCTTGCCGTCCTTGAACTCGCCAAGACGCATCTCCGGGCCCTTCGTATCGAGGATCAGGGAAATGACCTTGCCAGCCTTCTTAGCAGCCTCGCGCACCATGTTGATGCGGTTCAGGTGCTCTGCATGATCACCATGGGAGAAGTTGAAGCGTGCACAGTTCATGCCATTTGCGATCAGTGCATCAACTACGCCCGGTCTCTCCGTAGCGGGACCCTGCGTGCAGATAATTTTCGTCTTCTTTAACATGTGATAATCCCCACCTATTCTTTTAGTACCCTACTATCTATTCAGACAGATGCCGCCGCGCACCGATTCGCTGCTACATCATGTCTCGGCCTGTTTCAAGAGGGCTCCTGAGCCCTCATCTACCCCTATTCTACACTGTTTAAACGTAGAAGTAAAACCATTTCCAACAAATTCTCCTAAAATAAATTTATTCTGAAAAGTCATTGTCATAATCAAAATTTATTAATTAGGTTTGCCCCTCTGCGTGCCGGTTTCCGTATCAATCCGAAAGAAAAGCGAACGCCCCCCGTGCCTTGCTACACAAAAAAACTGCCGCAACTTGCGGCAGTCTCAAAAGAGGATCTATCAGCCTCTCGGATTTTTCTTGATGTAGTCGAGGATGAAATCCGCCACATCTTCGAGCGGCATGTTCGACGTGTTGATCATGAGGTCATAGTGCTCCGGAGCTCCCCAGGTCTGGCCCGTGTAGAACTCATAGTACTGCTTACGGCGCTTCTCTTCCTTGTTGAGCTGCTCAAGCGTCGCGCCATCGTAATCCGTCTTAGCGCGCTGTGCGCGGAAGTCGTCATCCGCGTAGATAAAGAATGAATAGCAATTCGGCTTGTCCTTCAGGATATAGTCAGCGCAGCGTCCGAGGAAGACGGCGCTCTCCTTCTCCGCCACGCCGAGGATGACCTTGGCCTGCTCGATGTACATGCGGTTGTGGCGCGCGACGCGCTCATAGCCATAATCGCCGAGGTTGCCGAGGCAGTTGGATGGCGTGTTGTAGGAAAGCTCGACAGCTTCCCTCGGGTCCATGCCTTCCTCGATGTTGTCGGCTGCCATCTCGACGATCTTCTTGTCGTAGCGGCGCACGCCGAGCTTCTTGGCCAGGATCTCCGCGACCTCACGGCCGCCGCTGCCGAACTGACGCGAAATCGTGATCAACGTATGTTTTTCCATCTTCATTTCCTCCATGATAAGCTTGAGATAAGCCTGAATCGTGCCTAAGGCACATGCGTAAAAGGGGTTCTTTCGGTTTCTTGATTCAATTACACTATACTACAACCGCCTAAAAAATTCTACTGGCTTCTGCCTGCAAAATCGAGAAAGGTTGAGACGAACGAGACGCGGAGCAAAAAAAGATCCGCAGCCACGGCGGGCAGCGGACCTTGGAAGGGAAGTTAGGAAACAAGAACAACGAGTCAAAGAGGAACAAGGGGTTTTATGAGTGATATCCCAGTTCAGTCGTAGAAAGCTGGTTTCTCCTGAGCCGGCTTGATGGTCTCGACTTTGCCGCTCGTCTGAGCGCGGACCAGTGCGTCGGCCGTGATGGCCGCGAGATAGCCATCCCAGGCATTCGGGCCGCCGATGATGCCTTCTGCCGCATCGTTGACCCAGTTCTGGACCTCATCGTCGTACGCATCGTGGAAGCGAACGAAGCAGTCCGTATCGATCGTCTGCGTGATCTGAGCGTTCTTGCGGTAGGTCGGGTAGAGCGGCTGCGGCATCTCGATGACGCCGTCCTCGCAGACCACATGGCAGTTGATATCGTAACCGAACTTGCAGTTGACGAAGACCTCATCCTCGACGACGATGCCGCTCTTCGTCTGCAGGATCATGAGCTGTGGGTCAGCGAGCTCTGCATGCGCGTACTTCGTGACCTTCGGCATGATGACCTGTGCCGAGACGAAGTCATCGTTGACAAGCCAATGCGTGACGTCAATCTCATGGATGGCCGTATCGTGGACCGCCATCGCCGTCGTGTAGCTGTCCGGCACTTCCGGATTGCGGTGCGTGCAGTGCAGCAGCAGCGGTGAGCCGTATTCGCCAGAATCCAGTGCTGCTTTGACCTCATTATACCCCTTATCATAGCGGCGCATGAAACCGAGCTGGATCAGATGCTTGCCCGACTTGACTTCGGCATCGATGACCTCGAGGCAGTCCTCCGCCGTCGTGCAGAGCGGCTTCTCGCAGAAGATGCGCTTGCCAGCCTTGATGGCCAAGAGCAGTGCTTCTTTGTGGGCAAAGCCCGGCGTGACGATGAAGACAGCGTCGACAGCCGGATCGTTGATGAGGTCGGCTTCGCTCTTGTACTTCTTGCAGTTCGGGCCAGCGATAGCGGCCCCCTTCTCGACGAGTGCGTCGACCATATCCGCAACAGCGACAACCTCTGCGCCCTGCGTACGATTCGTCAGACGATCAATATGGCTTCTGCCCATACCACCGCAACCGATGACACCTACATGTAACATGATGATTCCTCCCTATCTATATGTCTATTAAAAATTGCGCTTGATGACGGCTTCCGACTTCTCCTTGCCGATGCGGTAAACATCGTCCGGGTCCATCTTGTAGTACTCGGGACGGAAGAGCTCGAGCGAGACGACATCTTCCTGCCAGCCGATCTTCTTGAGCGTTTGGAAGATCGCATCGAGGTCGATGCAGCCATCGCCCGGCCAGACGCGGTCTTCATCGAGCAGCGAGCCAATCGGGAAGTCCTCCGTGTCGTTGAGATGCACGATGAAGATTTTCTTGCCGTCGGCCTTGGCGAGGTCCTCGAGCTTCGAGCCCATGCCGTGGAAGTGGAAGCAGTCGAGCGTGATGCCGACATTGTCCATGTCGACTTCCTCGATGATCGACCAAGCCTCACCGAACGTATTGATGGAAGCTGCCGGATGGCCGATGAACTCTACCGAGATGCGCATGCCGTATTCTGCTGCAATCGCACCCATCTCCTTGAGGCATTTGACCGCCGATTTGTGGATTTCCTGGCGCGTGACCTTCTTGAGGTCGACCGTCGGCACCGTGATGACCGTCTTGCAGCCGATCTTCTTGCCCCATTCGCACATCTGACGAAGTTCCTGCAGGACCTTCTGGTAATCCTCCGGCGTGCGGTTATTGAAGAAGCAAAGCGTGTTGAAGGCCAGTGGCTTCACCTTGTGGTTCTTGAACCAGGCTGCCAGCTCATCAATCGTGTGGTTCTTGAGATAGTTGGGGATGCCGTCCATCGTGCGCGGCTCGATCATATCGTAGCCGTATTTCTCGCAGAGTTCGAGATCTTTTTCCAGGCTGGATTTTTCCAGGCAGGTTGCCTGATTCATGCTGAGTTTCATCGCGTTCATGCTCCCTTTCTTTATTCTTCAGGATGATTTGCTCTCACTTGATGGTTTTAGTATAGCTCTGTTTTCAGAATATTACTTTCTCGTTCCTGCTCGCTTTGCCCACAAAAAAAACGTGCAAGTCCGATGACTTGCACGTTTCTGCAAAAGCAGGAAGCTCGCTGGCCACTGGCTCAAATTGGATGATGCAACAGCAGCTTGTTGAGCTTCTTGAACTGATGCGCAAAACCCGAGATGCTCATGTGCGAGCGCTCCGCCAGTTTTTCCACCGTGAGCTCCTCCATGAAATGACCGTCGATGTAGTCCTTGCACGCAATGAGCAGGCGGTCCTTCTCCCGCGACGGCAGCTGGCGTTCCTTCGGCAGCTGGTAGAGGATCATGCTGATGAGCACGCGCAGGATGTCATGCGTGATCTGCTCATTCTTTGGCAGGTCGCGTTCCACCTCTGCATAGAGCAGCTTGAAGAGCGATTCTACGACGCCGGCCGTCTCACCGGCATGGATGCGCGGCGATGTCTCAGGGGCAATGAGCTCGCCCTCCGGCCTTCCCGGTAGATTCAGTCCCGTCACGCCACAGTTGTAGAACCAGAGCCCCTGCTCCGGGTCGGCGCTCTCGTCGTGGAGCTCGCCCTGATTGTAGACGAGCAGGTCACCTTCCTGCACCTCATAGAGGCGGCTACCGATCCGCAGGTTGCCGCGGCCACCGCAGATGTACTGCAGCTCGAGATTCTTCTCGTGGCAATGGACGGCCGTCGGCGTCAAGGTCTCCTGGCGGTCATTGAAGCTCACGTAGACGAGCCGCATCTCGTCCCAGGAAAGATGTGGCTCAAGGATGTTCTTGTTCTGCTTGTAGTAAACGACGCCCATAGCACATTGCCCCCATTACACTTATTTCCTCTATTTTAACAGGATTTTCTCTTGCTTTACAAGAATTATCCTGCAAAACAGAGCCGGCCTGCTCCAGCATCGTGGAACAGACCGGCTCTCCGCATTATGAGATTATGAGATTCTTTGAGATGCTTTTGGATTCTGGATTCGTCTTGCTCAGGCCTTTTCCTCGCAGTGCGCTACATCCGTCTCACCGTGATGGCGGAAGTCACGCTCTATCTGCTCGAGCGTGCGGCCACGCGTTTCCGGCACGAACTTGTAAACGAAGCCGAGACCGAGCAGGCCGATGGCCGCGAAGATGAAGAATGTGGCCGAGAGACCGAACGAGTAAAGCAGGCTCGGGAATGCGGAGCCGATGCAGAAGTTCGTCAGCCAGAGGCAGAGGACGGCGCAGCCCATGCCCATGCCGCGGATGCGCAGTGGGAAGAGCTCCGAGAGCAGCAGCCAGGTGACGGGCGACAGGAAGCCCTGCTGGAAGAACAGGAAGGTGACCGTCAGCGAGAGGACAACAAACGGCAGGATCTCCGTGCCGGCGAGCAGGTTCGAGAGCAGGCCGATCGCGCAGAGGCAGGCCATCGTGCCGATCTGGCCCGTCATGATGAGCGGACGGCGGCCATGGCGCGTCATGAGCCACATGCCGAAAATCGTGGCCGCGACAGAGATGGTGCCGTTGGCGATGTTGCCGATCAGGGCGGCTTCCGTCGAGAAGCCTGCCTGCGTCAGGATCTGCGTGCCATAATACATGATGGAGTTGACGCCAGAAATCTGCTGGCAGATGGAGACGCCCATGCCGATGAAGACGATGCGGCGGATCCAGGGCGTCGCCAGATCCTTGTAACCAGCCTTGTCGAGGTGTCTCTCGGAGTCGATGCTGTCCTGGATCTCATTGAGCTCCGCAATGGCCATGCGCTCATCGCGGATCTTCTTGAGAACCTGCATCGCATCGCTGACGCGGCCCTGCAGCAGGAGCCAGCGCGGGCTCTCCGGCATCACGAGCATGCCGAACCAGAGCACGACAGCCGGGATCGATGCGAGGGCGAGCATGTAGCGCCAGATGTGGCCGACCTCGCCGAACGTGACGCCGAGGATGGCGTTGAGGATGAAGGCGAGCAGCTGGCCCGAGACGATCATGAGCTCGTTCTGCGTGACCATGCGGCCGCGGCGGTCAGCTGGCGCCATCTCCGCGAGATACGCCGGCACGGTGACCGAAGCACCACCGACGGCCAGGCCGAGCACGAAGCGGCAGGCGATGAGAATGCCTGCTGTCGGCGACAGGGAGCAGCCGATGGCCGCAAAGAAGAAGATCACCGCGAGGCAGAGCAGCATCTTGCGGCGCCCCTCGGCATCTGAGAGACGGCCGCCGAAGAACGAACCGATGGCCGCGCCGAAGAGCAGGCCACTGGCGACAAAGCCCTCGACTGCCGGCGTCAGATTCAGCTGGTCCGGACGGGCCATGAAGGCGAGCGCGCCATTGATGACACCCGTGTCATAACCAAAGAGCAGTCCGCCGAATGTCGAGACTACCGTGACACGCTTGAGATACTTCTGATGAGATGATTCCGCCATGTTACATTCCCCTCTCAATTCAAACCATTCCACTATATTCGTCATATTTGTCGTTCCCGCATCGCAGGAACATCGCTCTTTTGCTTGACATGCTTTATTATAGATGAATTTTCAGAATTATACTTTATGATTTCTGTCTCGTTTTCTATCTGAAAACGTTATCTTTGAGCTTCTTTTATATTATTCTGCATCATATCCCCCAAGACAATGCAACAAGATACAGAATAAAGAGAATCTCAAATGCCCCTGCAGTTGTTCTTCCAGAATCTTGGAATTGCTGTTAAACTAAAGAAAGAAGATTCGAGAAGGAGGGTTGTCTATGGCATTCATCTCATCAAATTACAAGCCCGTCTTCACGAGCGAGGCCATGCCCCGGCTCGTGACGCTCTACCGCGCGGAGACGCCCTACACCTCCATGCCGCGCACGATGCATCGCCACGGCGATGTCGCGGAGTTCATCCTGATCACGGAGGGCAGCGGCATCCACATTATCGACGGCCAGCGCTACTACACGCAGAAGGGCGACCTGCTGCTGATTGGGCAGGACGTCGTGCACGATGAGTCCTCTCCGGCAAACCGCAATCTATCTATCTACTCCGGTGCCATCCGCGGCCTGCAGCTGCCGAACCTGCCCGCGGGGAAATTCCTGCCACCAGACGTGCTGCCCGTCCTGAAGACAGAAGGACTCTTCCCGGATTTCTGCCATCTGCTCGAGTTCATGTACCGTGGCGCGCAGGGTAAGGGCTGCCATCCCGAAGAGAGCATCAACCACCTGCTCTGTGCTCTGCTGCTCCTGGTCATGGAAGTGACGAGCCGCAGCGTCGTGCTGCCGCCCGAGGAGCATCATCTCCTGGCAGGCGTGCGCAGCCGCCTCGATGCGGCCTACGACGAGACCATCACCCTGGCGGGGCTCGCACAGGAGTTCCACGTCAGCACCTTCCACCTCGCGCATGCGTTCAAGGCCGCTTACGGCTACGCACCGCTCCAATACATCACGCGGCGCCGCATCGGCGAGGCGCAGACCCTGCTGATCGATACGGCCCTGCCCATCACTGAGATTGCCATCCGCACGGGCTACAACAGTTCCAGCTACTTCAACAAGGCCTTCCACAAGATTACCGGCATGTCCCCGCGCGATTACCGCAAGACATACCGCAAGATATGACGCAAAAAAGATGCCGCTCGTATGAGCGGCATTTTCAATGCATAGCAAATTGATTTTTGGGGATGATTGGCGGTCAAAGCTGGAACTCAGGAGAGCTCAGTACTTGACCCAGACGGCGCCCTTCTTGGCCGACTCCACGCATTTCTCGACCCACTTGACGCCTTCCGCACCGGCATGGACATCCGGATACCAGAAGTCGACCTTCTCGCCCTTGTTCGCCTTCTCCATGGCGATGGCGAAGCGGCGGTAGAGGTTCGACCACGCATCGAAGAGACCTTCCGTATGGCCGCCGCTGATGCGGTCTTCGGCACGTGCCGACGGATAGAGATAAGCACCGCCGCGCTCGAGGATGCGGACCGGCTCGCCCTCGATCTCATACGTCAGCTGATTCGGGCGCTCATCGTACCACTCGACCGAAGCCTTCGAGCCGACAATGCGGACTTTCTGGCCGTGCAGGGCACCGCAGTTGATGGCCGAAGCCCAGCACGTCGCCTGTGCGCCACCCTTGAGGTTCATGATGACGAAGGCATTGTCCTCGAGCTTGCGCGTCGGGATGAAGGATTTCGTCGTGCACATGAGGCTCTCGATCTCAAAATCCGGGACCATCGTCTCAGCGAGGAAGAGCGGATGCGTGCCGACATCGCCGAGCACAAACGATGGGCCGGCTTTCGTCGGGTCCATGCGCCAGCGTGCAGCAGAATTCGTTTCCTCGACCGGCGTGTTGTAGGCGCCGAACGGGAACTGCATCTTGACGAGGCGGATCTCGCCGAGATCGCCGTGCAGGACCATCTGGCGCGCCTGCTCGATGAGCTGATGGCCAGAATAGCCGTACGTCACACCGACGACGAGGCCCTTGCTGTCAGCCAAGTGGACGAGCTCCTCTGCCTGCTCCGTCGTGAAGCAAAGCGGCTTCTCGCAGACAGCGTGGAATCCAGCTTCGAGAACAGCCTTGCAGACTTCGTAGTGAAGGCCGTTCGGGACGGCAATCGTCACGGCCTCGATCTTATCATCACCGCGCTTTGCCTCCTCGGCGAGCATCGTCTTGTAGTCCGGATAGCAGCGGTCCGGATTGACGCCGAGCTGGATGCCGAAGTCCTTGCCGCGCTCCGGGTTGATGTCGAAGGCACCGGCGACGAGTTCAAAGGAGCGGTCGCGCAGCGCTGCACTGCGATGGATGTAGCCAATCTGACTGCCGCGGCCACCGCCGACCATAGCCCAGCGAATCGGATGATCGAGTACTTTTTCACCGTTAATCATGATAAACTCTCCTTTTCTCTTTCTCTTTGTCCAAGCAAACTCTTGATAAACCCATCTCATGAATTCATGGTTCCGGTCAATCTCTATCTATATGTCTGGTGTCTTCGCAACGCCATGACTGCGCAGACCGGTATGCGCGATCCAAGATGCGCTCATGCAAAGCCGAGGCTGTGCAGGTAATCGCAGCTGGCCTTGACATCGCGCAGGCTCGTCGCGACATTGCGCGGGTCGCGTTCCTGCTCGACCGTGATGTAGCCGTTGTAGTGGATCTCCTCGGTCAGCACCTTGTAGATGGCCGGATAGTCGAGCATGCCCGTGCCGATTGGGCACATCGATCCCTTGCCGCAGCCCTCGAAGAAGCGGATGTGCTCAGAGAGCACTTCCTTGTAGACCTTCTCGTTGATATCCTTGAAGTGGATGTAGTCGAGCCGGTCCGCATACTTGCGCAGCCAGGTGACCGGATCCATGCCCGAATACCGCAGATGGCCCGTATCGAGGCAGAGGCCTGCGACATCCTTCGGGATATCCCGCGCGAGCTTGTCGATCTCATCGGCAAATTCGATGTAGCCGCCGGCATGCGGGTGGACGACAGCCCGGACACCCCATGAAGCGGCCTTCTCGGCAATGCCCTTGATGTGCCCCATCATGCGGGCCCAGTCCTCATCGCTGAGGCGCGGAGCCCTGTCGCTATGGCCAGCGTTGTAGTCGCGCTCATCGTGGCCCCAGTCCATGACCGTCAGGTACGGCGCCGGATAGCGCTGGCCTGGCTCTGTCGGCAGCTTCGGCAGCTTCGTGATGATGCCGCAGATGTCATCGACCTGCTTGAGGACGTTCGGATAATTGTCCTCGGCCAGCAGATCATCGAAGATAGTCCCTGCCACGATGCCGATGTGGTTCTTCTCGAGCTCCTTGCTCACGACATCGATATCGAGCGGCAGATACCCGTAAGGTCCGAGCTCAATGGCCTTGTAGCCGGCCTGCCCCGCTTCATAGAGCACCTTCTGCCAAGGTGGCAGATAAGGGTTCTTGACATCATCGACGCCCCAGCAGCACGGTGCGCCTGTAATATGGATAGCCATGGATGAATCCTCCTTTTCTCATTTCCCTTTGCCTTCTGGCGGTCGTCTTGTTTGACCTTGTGCTGTCATTATACGGCGAAATGACGCCGATTAATTCCACCATGTTGCCTTTGTTGCGGGCAAAAATGCACAGGCAGCCCGCCAAAATGGCACAATCTTGTCCTGCTTCCTTATTATTTATTTTTATTGTTTCGTCTTGAAAATTATTTTAAAAAATTTTTCTCGGACAAACTTGCACAATCCTGCTGTAGAACTCCCTTCCGTCAACCATCCATCTCCGATACTTGTACAATCCTGCTAAAATCGCGCCGTTACTGGGCTCGCAGCGTATTCGGAACATTCTTGACAACCGTTTTCGAGCATGGTATTTTGTAAGCACAGCAAAAAAACAGCACAGCTCGAAATAAGTTGCGCTATGTATGGATATTGTTTTATCTCGTTTTGTGACTGGAGGGCTTACCATGAAAATCGCATTTGATGTTGACGTTCTTTCCAAACAGATGAGCATCAACGACCTCGTCCATCAGGTCGCTGACTGGGGCTACAAGTACATCGAGCAGTCCCCGCATCCGCGCATCAACCCCTTCTATAAACATCCGCTGTTCTCCAAGGAGTGCGAGGAAGAGTACCGCAAGGCCCTCAAGGAGACGGGCGTCGAGATCTCGTCCTTCATCTGCGTCTACCGTTGGTCCGGTCCGACCGAAGAGCAGCGCAAGATGGCTGTCGCCAACTGGAAGAAGATGATCGAGATTGCCGTCAACATGGGCGTCCCCGTCATCAACACAGAGCTCTCCGGCGACCCGAACCAGCAGGAGATCTGCAACGGCATGTGGTTCCGCTCGATGGAAGAACTGCTGCCGATCATCGAGCGCGAGGGCCTGCGCGTCGAGATCCAGTCGCATCCGTACGACTTCTGCGAGCTCAACGATGAGGCTTGCGATATGGTCAAGTCCTTCCGCTCCAAGAACCTCGGCTACGTCTACTCCTCCCCGCACGGCTTCTTCTATGACCAGGGCAAGGGCGATGTCCGCCACATGCTCAAGTATGCCGGCGATGAGCTCACGCACGTCCTGTTCGCCGACACATTCAATCAGACGCTCGACTGCCGCTACATCCTCAACCCGCCTTCCCTCAATCAGCGCGGCCGCGAGGACGTCAGCGTTCACCAGCACCTCAACCTCGGCATGGGCGACGTCGACTTCGACGGCATCTTCGAGACGCTGCGCGAGATGGACTTCGCCAACAAGCAGCTCAAGCCGGATGCCCCGAAGGTCGGCGGCGACAACATCGCCTGCGTCTCCATCTTCGGCTTCCCCGAGAAGATGAACGAGTGGGCACCAGAGGCACGTGAGCGCATCGAGAATGAGCTCTTGAAGAAATAATCTAGAAGCCGGACGGAATGATGTCACATACCTCTTCCGTCTGCTCATGCTTCGCAGACACCTTTCCCAGAGGGGGAAGGCTATAAGGAGGAAATAATATGGCAAAGACAGAAGACGTCGCATTTGCGATTATCTCGGCGGCCGGTGACGGGCGCGCGAAAGTAGCGGAGGCGCTCAAGCAGGCCCGCCGCGGGAATTTCGGCGAGGCAGAGGAATGCCTTAAGGATGCCGACGAGCACCTCTTGAAGGCGCACAAGCTCCAGACCGAGGAGCTCCTGCAGAAAGAGGCCAGCGGCGAGCTGCAGGGTCCCTTCAACGTGCTGATCTCGCACGCGCAGGACTACGTCATGACGGGCATGGCCATGAAGGACATGGCCGTAGAGATCGTCAATCTCTACACGCAGCTGCGCGCAAAATAAGCCAGCTGGCCCCCTTAGATATAGCGGACAGGATTTTTCCTGTCCGTTTTTTGGTCCGTTTTTTGTTTGTTGCAAACGACCAATAGCAGGAATGTCCAGTTTCAAGCGCGAATCCATTCATAAAACCAGATAAGACAAGGCTTTGCGGATTTTACATTTGGCGGGATTGTGAAGGAATTTCTCCAGAAAAACGGGTATCATGGAGTCAGTATCGAGAACAGCTCTTCCCTTAAGTAAGGAGGTTTCCATATGACATCCCCATTCGCGCTCTACCAGAAGCTCATCATTGGGCCGGCAGATATCCATCCAGAGTATACGCGCACGCTCTGGAAGCGCTCGCTCTTCTTCGCAGCGGCCATCAGCTGCATGGCCTGCTCGACGAGCCTGCTGCGCCTGAGCCTGTTCGGCAATGACCCGTACTCGTGCATGAACCTCGGCTACAGCCTGCTGACAGGGCTGAGCTTCGGCAGCTGCGTCTCCATCTTCAACATCCTGTTGTTCATCCCGATGATGACCTGTGGCCGCCGCTACCTGCGCATCGGCACCTTCATCTACCTCGTACTCTTGGGGCCAGTCTCCGACCTGAGTTACAGCCTCTTTGCGCCGTTCCTCGCAGTGCCGGCCGATGACCTCATCCCCCGCGTCCTGCTGTTGCTGGGCGGTATGGCCGTCTCCTGCTTCGGCGTTTCGCTCTACATGTGCCTGGACTTCGGCATGGGCCCGTACGATGCCGCCAGCTGCATCATCAACGACATGACACATGGGCGCCTGCCCTTCCGCTACGCGCGCATCCTGCTCGACAGCACCGCTGTCATCATCGGCTTCCTGCTCGGCAGTCTCGTTGGTATCGGCACCGTCGTTATGGCGCTGGGCATGGGCCCCTTGATCAATTTCTTCAACCAGCACGTCAACACGCCGCTCCTGCGGCGCAACGGCCTGCAGTGAACTCGCCCCCTCCGCTCCCTTGCCACTTTCCCATACGCAAGGGAGCTTTTTTTATCAGAAAGGAACTACCACCATGCCTGTCTCCATCGACATCGACCAGCAGGAAGCCTCCCCCTTCGAGCTGGAGCCCCGGCTCACCGGCTTCTATCACTGGAACCGCAGCATCCGCACGATGCACCAGCATGAAAACTGCATCGAGCTCAACTTCATGATTTCCGGCAACGGCACGCACATCGTCGGCAACGAGATCTGCCATACACAGCCCGGCGACATCATCATCTACGACAGCAAGGTCATGCACGACGAGAGCCTCATGCTCGACTCCCTGACGGATGCCTGCTGCATCGCCGTCACCGGGCTCAAGCGGCCTGGCGCGCGCCCCAATGCACTGCTGCCGCCCGGCCTCCATCCGTGCATTCCTTGCCAATCCATTGCCCAGGAGCTCTGCACTCTCTACCACATCATTGAGCGGAGCCTCGCCAAACCGCACGGCTACCCCGCGGCCAACGCCGCCGCACAGACCATCGTTCATCTGGTCTGGCAGCAGATCTCCGAACGGGCCGTCCGCGCCGCTGGACAGGAGAACATGCTCATGGAGCGCGTCCGCTCGTACATCGAACAGCATTACGCCGAAGCGCTCTCCATCCGCGACATCGCCCAGGAGTTCCATGCGAGCCGCGACTACATCGCCCACGCCTTCAAGCACACGACCAACTACGCGCCGCTCCAGTACCTGCGCCGCTGGCGCATCGGCAAGGCACAGACCCTGCTCATCGACACCGACCTTTCCCTGACCGAAGTCGCCTCGCGCGTCGGCTTCGACGACCCCAACTACTTCAGCCGCGTCTTCCGCCAAGTCATCGGCATGCCGCCCGGCACCTTCCGCCGCACCTGGCGGGCCGCGCAGAGGAAACAACAACGTGCCCATTCATGACGGTCATGTTCTCGTTCTCATCACGGGTAAAATGGGCAAAAAAGCCGCCCGTCAGGCAGATGAAGCCTGACAGGCGGCATTTCTTATCTAAAATCCTGAAATCATCTCCGATGCTTGCGGTACTGGCAGTAGCCGAGCCAGAGCACGAGCAGCCAAATGGGCAGGAACAGCACGGCAAGCTGCATGTCGGGGATCTGCGCCATGAAGAAGATGACGCCCGCGAGGAATAGCAGCGAGAGATAGTTGGTCCATGGATAGAGGATGGACTTGAACTTCGTCTCTTTGTTGTGCATGCGGCAGTAAGCGCGGAACTTCAGATGGGTGACGCAGATGACGACCCAGCTGATGACGGCGGCGCACGTCGCGATCATCATGAGGTACATGAAGACATGGCCCTGCAGGAAGTAGTTGAGTGCGACAACGATCAGCGTGATGCCCGACGAGACGAGGATGCCGCGCACGGGCACGCCGTGCGGCGAGAGCTTGCGGAAGAACGCCGGTGCCTCACCCGTGCCGGCCAGACCGTAGAGCATGCGGCTGTTGCTGTAGATGGCCGAGTTGTAGACCGAGATGGCCGCGGTCAGCACGACGAAATTCAGGATGTGCGCGGCGGCCGGAATGCCGACGTTGTTGAAGATCTGGACGAACGGGCTCGCCTCCATACCGACCTTGTTCCACGGCCAAAGTGCCATGAGCACGACCATCGTGCCGACGTAGAAGATCAGGATGCGCCAGATGACCTGGTTGATGGCCCGCGGAATCGTGCGGTCCGGGTCCTCTGCCTCGCCGGCCGTGATGCCGATGAGCTCGATGCCGCCGAACGAGAACATGACAACGGCAATCGAGAGCGCAAGTCCCCAGAGGCCGTTCGGCAGGAAGCCGCCGTTCTCCCAGATGTTGCTGAAGTTCTCGGGGAACGGCTGGCCGTTCGTGAAAATCAGGCCGAGGCCCAAGAGAATCATGCTGACGATGGCCGCGATCTTAATGAGCGCCATCCAGAACTCCGCCTCGCCGTACGCCTTGACGTTGACGAGGTTGAGCGCCGTGATGGCCACGAGGCAGACGAGCGACGAGATCCACTGCGGCAGGTCAGGGAACCAGAAGTTCATGTAGATGCCGACAGCCGTAAGCTCCGCCATCGAGACAAGCACGTAATTGAACCAATAATTCCAGCCCGAGAGGAATCCCGGGAAGCGCCCCCAGTACTTCGTCGCGTAGTGGCTGAACGAACCCGACACCGGCTCATCGACGGCCATCTCGCCGAGCATGCGCATGATCAGGAAGATCACGATGCCGCCGATCAGGTACGAGAGCATCACCGCCGGTCCTGCGAGCGCGATTGTCGAAGCCGAGCCGTAGAACAGCCCCGTGCCGATCGCGCCGCCAAGCGCGATCATCTGCAGGTGGCGGTTCTTGAGGCCCCGCTTCATCTCTGTATTTTCCATATGTTTCATCTCCCAACAAAAAGATGGTTCCATTATACCATTATCCAAGGCCGCTGCACAGGTTTACAAAGAAAAGCAAAAAGCGAAGCCCGAACGGACTTCGCTTTTACAGTGTCTTGTCAATGGATTACTTGCGGCGGTAGACGATATCACTGCGCATGAGGTACTCGAACGGCAGGCTCAGGCAGTGCACGAGTCGCGTGAACGGGAAGAGGATGGCCGTCATCATCCACATGAACATGTGGAACTGGAAGATGGCCGGGACATCCTTCATGAGGCTGACGTCCGGTGAGAGCATGAGCACGGAGCGGAACCACGGCGAGATGCTCTCGCGGTAGTCAAAGCCGGCCGTGATGTTCGAGAGCGTGCCAGCCGTGCCCGAGAGGATGGTCAGGAGCAGCACAAGGTAGAGCAGCTTGTCCATCGAGCTCGTATTGGCCTTCATGCGCGCGCTGCCAAAGAAGCGGCGCTTCATGAGCCAGAGGAAGCCGCCGAGGAACAGGACAGCAGCCGGCAGGCCGCCCGCGAGCGAGATCATGTGATACGTCGCTTCGTCCGTTCCCGCCGCCTCCGTGACGAACTTCGGCACGAGGATGCCGATGACGTGGCCGCCGAAAGCCATCAAGAGGCCGAGGTGGAAAATCGGGTTGGCCCACTTGAGACTCTTCTTCGCGAGGAACTCGCTGGACTTCGTCGTCCAGCCCCTCTCGAAGAAGGTGTAGCGGATGATCGTGCCGCCGATGAAGATGGTCAGGGCAATGTACGGCAGGACGCCGTAGAAAAATGTATTCATGGCTTAACCTCCAATCCTGCCGTTTCTGTCAAGACGATGTCGAGCAAGAACGCATGCGGCAGCTTTGCATCGATGAAGCGCTTGCGCAAGAGCTCGATGCGCGGCCGGATGGCGCCGAGCACCTTGCCCGCCCGCTCGGGCGGCAGCGATGCTGCGAGCTCCAAGAGGGCCGGCAGGTAATCCGGCAGCTGGTTCGGCACATCGAGGCCATTCGCGAGGAAGAGCTCCTTGTAGTGGTGCATCTCCTCCGACTGCTTGCCGAAGTCCGTGCGCTCCTGCGTCGTCAGATAGAGATTCGTGTTCTGCGAGAAGTCGAAGGACCGCACGTAGAGATCCTCGTACTCCTTCGCCCCCGTCTCTTCAACGAAGTCGAGGAAATCGCCGAAGACGGCGTCGGGCTGCTTGGCCTCGATCTCCCGCACAGCCTGACGGCAATCCGGCAGGTCCCTCCACCAGGCAGCGTCGGGATACTCGAAGAGATGTGACGTCAGCAGCAGGACCTTCTGATAGTCCTTCATTTCAGCTACATCAGCCATATCAGCACCCCCCGCCCGGGCAGGTGAAGAGGCCGCCGCCCTGTGCCGTGTGCATCTCGGCATTGGTCTTGCCCTGGATGCCGGCCGGGATGTTGAAGCGGTCCTTGTACTTGGCGATGCCGAGCAGACGGAACATCTTCTCGTAGACCTCCGGCGCAAATTCGAGGTGCGAAGGCACATCGTCGCCCGTCGTCTTGGCGCGCATGACGGCGCGCATGTCCAGGAGGCGCTGCAGCGTGCGCGTCATGACGGCCGTGTTGCCGGCTGCGAGGATCTCCGCGAGGTACGCGATGGGGATGCGCATCTCGTCGACATCCGGCAGATAGCAGTTGGCCTCTGCGCGGCGCGTGATCGGCGAGAGAGGCGGCACGTACCAGACCATCGGCAGCGTGCGGAACTCCGGATGGAGCGGCAGCGCGAGCTGCCAGTCCTTGACGATCTTGTAGACCGGGGAGTCCTGAGCCGCCTTGATCCAGTTCTCGGAGATGCCCTCCTTGCGCGCGGCCTCGATGACCTCGGGGTCATTGGGGTCGGCGATGACGTCGAGCACCTGATGGTAGATCTCCCCCTTGTCGCGCGTCGAGGCAGCCGGTACGACCTTGTCCATGTCGTAGAGCAGCACGCCCATGTAGCGCAGGCGGCCGACGCACGTGTCGGCGCAGATCGTCGGCAGGCCGTTCTCGAGGCGCGGGAAGCAGAAGATGCACTTCTCGGCCTTGTTCGTCTTCCAGTTGAAGAAGACTTTCTTGTAGGGGCAGGCCGGCACGCAGTGGCGCCAGCTACGGCAGCCATCCTGCGAGACGAGCACGACGCCGTCCTCCTCACGCTTGTAGATGGCACCCGACGGGCAGGCTGCGACGCAGGCCGGATTCAGGCAGTGGTTGCAGATGCGCGGCAGGTACTTCATGAACAGGTCATGGAATTCGAGCGTGATATCCGCGGCCATCTTCTTGAGGTTGATGTCCTGGCGGGCCGACTCGCCGTTGGCGAGGTCGTCCTCCCAGTTCGGGCCCCACTTGATCTCCATGCGTTCACCCGTGACGAGCGAGCGTGGGCGGGCGATCGGCTGGTGGTTGCGGCGCTTGGAGTGGATGAGCGTCTCGTAGTCGTACGTCCACGGCTCGTAGTAGTCGTCCATCTCCGGCTGGTCCGGATGGTAGAAGAGCTTCAGCAGGCGCTCCGGCTTCGAGCCCGTGCGCAGTGAGAGCTTGCCATCCTTGCCGAGCTTCCAGCCGCCCTTCCACTTCTCCTGGTCTTCCCAGTTCTTCGGATAGCCGATGCCCGGCTTCGTCTCGACATTGTTGAAATACATGTATTCCGCGCCTTCGCGGTTGGTCCAGACATTCTTGCAAGTGATGGAGCACGTGTGGCAGCCAATGCACTTGTCAAGATTCATGACCATGGAAATCTGTGCTTTAATCTTCAAGCCAGTCAACCTCCCCCTGCATCTTGCGCGCGACGACATACATATCGCGCTGGTTGCCCGTCGGTCCATAGTAATTGAAGCCATAGCTGAGCTGGCCATAGCCGCCGATCATATGCGTCGGCTTCATGTGGATGCGCGTCGGCGTGTTGTGCGTGCCGCTACGCGTGCCCGTGATCTTCGAGGCCGGCACGTTGATGTGGCGGTCCTGGGCATGGTGCATGAAGACCGTACCCTGCGGGATGCGCGGCGAGACGGCCACGCGGGACGTCACGACGCCGTTGTGGTTGTAGAGCTCGATCCAGTCGTTGTCGCGCACGCCAATCTCGCGGGCGTCCTTCTCGCTCATCCAGACCGTCTGGCCGCCGCGGAACAGCGTCAGCATCTGCTGGCTGTCGAAGTACATCGAATGGATGGACCACTTGTTGTGCGGCGTCAGGTACTTGAGCGTGATCTCCTTCGCGCCGCCCAAGAGGTTCTTGATCGGGCGGTAGTCGAGGATCGGCTTGAAGGTCGCCATTGCCTCGCCGTACTCGCGGATCATCTCATGGTCGAGGTAGAAGGACTGACGTCCCGTCACCGTGCGGAACGGCACGAGTTCCTCGATGTTCGTCGTGAACGGCGTGTAGCGGCGGCCCTGGTTGCTGCCCGTGAACGTCGGCGACGTGATGGTCTCCTTCGGCTGTGCCGCAATCTCGTCGAACGTGAAGCGCTCGCTTTCGCGGTCCTTGGCCAGGTGCTCGAGGTTCTTGAGGCCCGTCTTCTCGTTGAGGCTCTTGAAGGCCTTGACGGCCACTTTGCCGTTCGTCGTCGTCGAGAGGCCCATGACGGCCTCAACAGCCTGGCGCGCATCGTAGATGGACGGCATGCCGTACGAGACAAAGTCCTTGTTCTCGATGACGCCGTTGCGCTGGCGGATTTCCTCGTACTCGTCCGAGGAATCCCAGGTCATCGCAAGCGAGCCCATCTTCTTCGAGACATTCGGTCCGAGCGCAATCCACTTCTCGTACGTCTTCGTGTAGTCGCGCTTGACCGGCACGAGGCCCGGCATCGTCTTGCCCGGGATGGGCTCGCACTCGCCCTTGCTCCAGTCGCAGATGCGGCCCTCTGGCTGTGCCGTCTCGCTCTCGCTGTCGTGGCCGATTGGTACGGCGACAAGGTCTTCATACGGCTTGAGGTCGGCTTCTTTCGCGACCTTCGAGACGGCTGCCGCGAGCGTGCGGAAGACATCCCAGTCGCTCTTGGCCTCCCAGAGCGGGTCGACTGCGGCCTGGAACGGGTGGACGAACGGATGCATGTCCGTCGAGGAGATGTCATCCTTCTCGTACCACGTAGCGGTCGGCAGCACGACGTCGGAGTAGAGCGCCGTGCCCGCCATGCGGAAGTCGATGTCGATGAGCAGGTCGAGCTTGCCCTCAGCGGCGCCGCCCGGCTTATGAAGCTCTTCCTGGTCACGCCACTTGATCTCCGTCGGGCGCGTCGGGCCCTCTTCCTCGGCAAAGACTGTGTGTTCCGTGCCGAGCAAGTATTTGTTGAAGAAATCGTTGCCCTTCGCCGAGGAGCCGAGCAGGTTTGCCGTCCAGACGAAGAGGTTGCGCGGGAAGTTCTCCGGTGCATCCGGATCTTCTACAGCAAACTGCAGGCTCTTGTCCTTGAGGGAATTCACGACGTACTTCTTGAGGTCTTCGCCCTTCGCCTTGGCCTCATCCGTGAGCTGCTGGCCACCCTTGTTGAACGTCGGGTAGGACGGCAGCCAGCCGAGGCGCGCGGCCATGACATTGTAGTCGGCCGCATGGCGGTAGCGCGGGTTCGCCATCGGCGAGACGAGATCCTGCATGTCGATCTCGTCGCTGCGCCACTGATCCGTCGCGAAGTAGTAGAAGGACGTCGAGTTCTGCAGGCGCGGCGGTGCCTGCCAGTCCGTGGCCGTCATGATGCGCGCCCAGCCCTCTGCCGGACGCAGCTTCTCCTGGCCGACGTAGTGCGCCCAGCCGCCGCCGTTGCGGCCCTCCGAGCCCGTGAAGAGCAGGAGGTTGAGGATTGTGCGGTAGACGATGTCGGCGTGGTACCAGTGGTTGATGCCGCCGCCCATGATGACCATCGTCCGGCCCTTCGTCTTGATGGCATTGTCAGCGAATTCGCGGGCCGTGTGGATGCAGGTCTCAGCCGGTACACCCGTGTACTTCTCCTGCCATTTCGGCGTGTACGGCACATCCTCGTCGTACGAGGAAGCGCACTCGCCGCCGAGGCCACGGTCGACCGCGTAGTTGGCAAGCGTCAGGTCGTAGACCGTCGCGACGAGGACTTCGCCATCCTTCGTCTTGACGCGTTTGGCCGGGACCATGCGGCGCATGACGCGCTCACTGCGCTCGTTGCCGAAGTACGGGAACTCGACCTCGACGACCTCGTCGAACTGGCCGAGCACCGAGAGCTGCGGCAGGATCTTCGCGCCCGTGTCGCGGTCCTCTTCGTGCAGGTTCCACTTCTTCTCGTTGTCCCAGCGGTCGCCCATCGTGCCATTCGGCACGACGAGCTTGCCCGTGAGCTCATCGATGACGTAGTACTTGAACTCCGCGTGCTTGTCCTCGCGGCCCATGTCCTTGCCGTTGAGGAAGCGGCCCGACTCGTAGCTGCCGTCGGCGCGCTTGTCGAGCTGGACGAGGAACGGGAAATCCGTGTAATGGCGCGTGTAATCCGTGAAGAACTCCGCCGGCTCGCCCCAGTAATACTCGTTGAGGATGACGTGGCCCATCGCCATGGCAAAGGCGGCATCGCTGCCGACCTTGAGCGAGATCCACGTGTCGGCCACAGCCGTCGACTCTGCGTAATCCGGTGCAATCGAGACGACCTTCGTGCCCTTGTAACGCGCCTCGATGAGAAAGTGGGAATCCGGCGTGCGCGTCAGCGGGATGTTCGATCCCCAGGTCATGATGTAGCCCGAGTTGAACCAGTCCGAGGACTCCGGCACGTCCGTCTGGTCGCCCCAGACCTGCGGGCTCGCCGGCGGCAGATCAGCATACCAGTCGTAGAACGAGAGCGACGCGCCGCCCATGAGCTGCATGAAGCGCGCGCCAGCAGCGTACGACAGCATGGACTTTGCCGGGATGACGGCAAAGGCGAAGTTGCGGTCCGGTCCGTACTTCATCGCCGTGTGCAAGAGAGACGAGGCGACGAGCTCCGATACCTCGTCCCAGTTCGAGCGCACGAAGCCGCCCTTGCCGCGCGCCTCTTTGTAGCGCTTCGTCTTAGCAGGGTCATTGGCAATGCTCTGCCATGCCTCAAGGGCCGTCTTGTGCTCCTTGCGCGCCTCGCGCCAGAGCGCGGCGAGCTCACCGCGCAGATACGGATACTTGACGCGGTGCGGGCTGTAGAGATACCACGAGAACGTCGCTCCACGCGGGCAGCCGCGCGGCTCGAAGTCCGGCATGTCCGGGCTCGTCTCCGGATAATTGTGCTCCTGGTTCTCCCAGGCCACGAGCCCGTTCTTGACATAGATATTCCAGCAGCACGAACCCGTGCAGTTGACGCCATGCGTCGAATGCACGCACTTATCAAAAGACCAGCGGTCACGATAGGTGTCTTCCCACTCGCGGCCGCCTTCAAAGAGCTGCTGATGTCCCGATACCGATTTCTCGACCGGGATGAGATGCTTCCATTTTGTAAAGATATTGCTCACGTCATCACCCTCCTGTTGTATCTCATTCTATCCGATTTATTCTCTCACTCATGTGACAAACATCACGCCCGGTTCAATCTAGATAAAAAAATTCTGCCGAAGCGATTTTTCGCGCCTCAGCAGTCTTATTCTTTATCATTTTATATCATTCGATGTTGCAGATCTCACGACCGCAGTTCTCACACTGGATGGCCTCCTTGAGGTAGTCGATGTCCTTGATGAAGATCAGGTGCCCGCGGTATTCGATGATGCCGTTCTTGCGCAGCTCGCTGAGCATGCGGTTGAGGCTCTCGCGCGCCGTCGCCGAGTAGTTAGCTAATTCCTGGTTCGTCAGCGGCACGGAAATCAGGATGCCGCCGTCTGTCTCCTTGCCGTAGCTGTTGGCCAGGCGGATAAGCGTCGAGTAGAGCGCGCCCTTCTTGCCGTAGAGCAGGAGGTCGCGGAATTTCGAATGCTGCTTGCGCATGTGCGCGCCCATGATCTTGAGCAGGTTGATGGCAAGTGACGGCTTCTTCTCGAGGTAACTCTGCAGGACGGGGAACTCGATCGCGTAGACCTCTGCGGCGCTCTGCGCCACGGCATTGAAGATGTAGACTGGATCCTTCTCGTAGAGCGGCAGCTCACCGATGAGGCTGCCGCGCGAAGCGAGGCGCAGCGAGAGCACGCGCCCCGACATCGCGTACTTCGTGATGAAGATCTGTCCCGAGCGCACGATGTAGAAGTAGCGCGCCGTATCTCCCTCGTGGAAGAGATACTCACCGTCGTGGAGCATGACGACCTTGCCCGGTATCTCATAAAAGTGGCGCACGAGCGACTCCATCTGATCCTGCTGCTTCAGCTTCCGTTCTTCCATGATCCCAATCCCCTTTTCTATTCCCGGATATTCTTTATTTTAATTAGATTCGCGGTCACACTTATGTATTCCTGTTCAGCATACGGGAAAGTTTTTCGATTCGCCGTGATATTTGTTACATGAAGCGTGATTTTTTTACAGATTATTTGATGTATCTCCTCTATAATGTGACAAAGAGTTTATCGTTCCTTATTGCTTAACAAGGATTCATATCAATTCAAAGGAGAGTCTAACGTATGGCAGAATCAACTGTGACAAAAAAGCTGGGGCCGAACCCCACGCGCAAAGAGATCCTGGCGAACTGGACGCCGGAGGACCCCGTCTTCTGGAAAAAGTTCGGCGAGAAGATCGCAAAGCAGAACCTCTACACCTCGACATGGGCACTCGTGCTGTCCTTCGTCGTCTGGACGCTCTGGGCAACGATTGCGGCGAAGCTCAACATGGTGGGCTTCCACTTCACCGATGAACAGCTCTTCACGCTTGCAGCGCTGCCGGGCCTCGTCGGCGCGACGGGCCGCCTCTTCTACACGTACCTGCCGGGCCTGATTGGCGGCCGCAACTCGGCCTTCATCACGACGGCCCTGCTGCTCCTGCCGCTCTTCGGCCTCGGCCGCGCGCTGCAGGACCCGACGACGTCGTATGACACGTTTGTGCTGCTCGTCTCCTTCATCGGCATCGCCGGCGCCAACTTCTCCGCTTCGATGGCCAACATCGGCTTCTTCTTCCCGAAGGCGCACAAAGGCCTCGCGCTCGGCATCAACGCCGGCGTCGGCAACCTCGGCGTCTCGCTGATCTACCTGACGGCACCGCTGCTCCTCGGCTGGAACCTCTCCTCGTTCTTCGGCCCGGGCGTCGAGACGCCGAATGGCATGATGTACGTCCAGAACGTCTGCTACTTCTGGACTGTGCCGACGGCCCTGACGCTCGTGCTCATCTGGATGTTCATGGACAACCTGCCGCTGCCGAAGCAGAGCCCAAAGAGCATGCTCTCTATTTTCGGCAACAAGCACACCTGGCTCATGTGCTGGATCTACACCTGCGGCTTCGGCTCTTTCATCGGCTTCTCCGCTGCACTCGGCCTGCTCGTCTCGAAGGAATTCCCAGAGGTCTCCTTCTCGATGGCCGCGTTCCTCGGACCGTTCATCGGCGCCGGCATCCGCCCGGTCGGCGGCTGGCTCGCTGACCGCCTCGACAGCGGCTCGAAGGTCACGCTCGTCTCGCTCTTCATCATGCTCGCCGCAAGCATCGTCGTGCTCTTCGGCATCCAGACGCATGCCTTCGCCCTGTTCTTCGGCTCGTTCCTGCTGCTCTTCCTGACGACGGGCTTCATCAACGGCGCTTCGTTCCGCATGATTCCCTACATCTTCGACAACCCGTTCCACGCTTCGCTCGTCACGGGCTTCACGGCAGCGATTGCCGCCTACGGCGCGTTCCTGATCCCGAAGATCTTCGGCTGGTCTTACGCCAACTTCCAGAATGTCGCCCCGGCCTTCTACATCCTCATCGCCTTCACGGTGCTGACGATCATCATCACGTGGTTCTTCTACGCGAGAAAAGGCTCCGGCATCAAGTGCTGATGCACTTTACCCCCAGATAGAAAGCAGGCTGTCCATCCATGGACAGCCTATTTTTCACATTTTCATCCCTGTTTTTGTGGTAAAATGCAAGAAAGAAGCAAAACGAAAAGAAAGGTGATTTGATCCTATGGCATACGAGAACGGACTCACACATTTCGACAAGAGCGGCCAAGCCATCATGGTCGACGTCAGTGAGAAGAAAGAGACGAGCCGCACGGCCATCGCCTCGGGGCGCATCCGCGTGAACCGCGCGGTCTATGAGGCCATCGAGCAGGGCACGGCCAAGAAGGGCGATGTGCTCGGCACGGCCCGCATCGCCGGCATCATGGCGGCCAAGAACACGAGCGCGGTCATCCCGCTCTGCCACCCCCTGCCGATCGCCAAGTGCAGCGTCGACTTCACGATGCTGCCTGAGGAATCCGCCGTTGAAGCGCGCGCGACCGTCAAGGTCACAGGGCAGACGGGCGTCGAGATGGAGGCGCTCCACTCCGTCAGCGTCGCGCTCTTGACCATCTACGACATGTGCAAGGCGCTCGACAAGGGCATGGAGATTGAGTGCATCCATCTCGACAAGAAGACCGGCGGCAAGAGCGGCATCTACCTGCGCCCCGAATCAAGCAAAACAGACAAAAAAGAAAGAGCAACCCAACAAACGGAGTGATTCTCCCAACAAGATTGGATTGCCCTTTCATTCGAAACACTATATCATAAGGCGTAGATGGATTGAATGAGTTGCAAAAGCAGCTCCCCCCTCATCCATCTCCCCTTATATTTTTCCCTCATTCGAGTCCGCATGCGATGTGCAGGCTCTCTTTTTTTGCGCGTTTTGAGCCGTAAGCCTCACGACTCGTGTGGCTTACGGCTCGACTGCGTCTGGTCCGCGAGGAATGATTTGCGATAGTCTGCCGGGCTGATGCCATACGTCTTGCGGAAAGTCCGGTTGAGTGAATCGCTCTTCTCGTAGCCGCAGGACTCGGCGATGCTCGCAATCGAGAGGTGCGTGCTCTCGAGCAGGTACTTGGCGCGCGTCATGCGGCAGAGCTGGATGTAGCTGCGCAGCGTCATGCCCGTCTGGCTGCGGAACAAGCTGCTGAGGTAGCTGCGGTTGAGGTTCATCGTCGCGGCGATCTCTGCCGTGCTCATGTGCTCGTGAAGGTGGTGGCGCACGTAGGTCATGACATTCGCGATGTAGGAGTTGACACTCGCCAGTGGCTGGTTGACCTGCCGCTCCTCGCTGAGGATGGCGATGAAGCGGTAGAGGGTGCTCATGCGGAAGTAGTGGTCCGTCATCGTCATCTGGCGATGCTGCAGCATGTCGCGGACGCAGTGAACGAGGCGGTCTCCCTGATGGCAGGAGAAGATTGGATTCGCCTGACTCAGGCCCAGCACGTGCATGAGGTGCTTCATCTCCTCACCGGCCGCACCGACCCAGATATAATTCCAGGGCTCGTCGCCGTCGGTCTCATACCGCGTCTCGAAATCGGGCGCGATGAAGAAGCCCTGCCCTGCCTGCAGATGGTACGTCATGCCATTGACCTGGAACTTACATTTGCCTTTCGTGATGTAATGCAGCAGGCAGTACGAGCGCACCCGGGGGCCGCAGACCTGGCCCGGCATCATTTCCGCCTCTCCGATCGTTGTCAGATAAAGCCGGTTCTCATGTTCTGTTGGCATTGCCGCAAATTTGATCTTATCCATTCACTATCATCTTGCTATCATCTCTAACACACTCATATTCGTACTTACATTCTATATTTGAACCTTATTGTATCATAAGATGGCGCAACAAGAAAGCCAGCTCGATGTTTTTCATCAAGCTGGCTTTCTCATGATGTGGTAGAAGTGCTATCAAGGATCAGAGGCTGCCTTTCACGACAGCGTTCGTCTTCTCAATGCACTGATGTGCTTTATCGATGGAGAGACCAAGCGTGCGCATGATCTTGTCCGGGTTGTGGAAGCCCATGCCATTCTCAGCAGCGACCCAATCCCAGTACCACTGCGCTTCGCGAACGAGCTGGCGCGACTCTGCGAGCTGCTCATCCGTTGCACCGGCATCCATGGCGGCCTTGATGGTCTTGTGAGCCTGTGCGACGGTCTGGCCAGCGATGCGCTGGAGCTTGAAGGTGTTGTCGCCAATCGTCTGGACACGTGCCTTGAGCGTCTCTGCACTCTCATCGTGGCACTTAAGGCAGGACTCTTCCGTCGTCTTCAGCGGGTTCGTCATCCAGTGCGACGTGTACTTCTGGCCATTCTCTCTCATGTACGGCATATGGCAGTCAACGCAGGTGACGCCAGCGTCAGCGTGGACGCTCGTTGCCCAGGTCTCGAAGTCCGGATGCTGCGCCTTGAGCATCGGAGCCTTGGAGTCTGCATGGATCCAGTCCTGCGTGAAGCCGCCGGCCTGACCGGACTGATAGAACTGGTACTCGGATTCCGCATCGAGTCCGTTGTCGAACGGATGATTGACGCGGCCGTCTTCCTTCATGAAGTAGTACTCGTTGTGGCACTGTGCGCAGACGTAAGCGCGCTTATCGTTATGCGAGGCATTGTTGACATCGATGCCGCGGCGGGCCATCGAGTCGATGAAGCCCTGCTGGTAGACGCGGAGCTCCATGGTCTCCGGATCATGGCAGGTCGAGCAGCCAAACCACTGGTCGTCCTCGATCGGGCCCATGGCCTCTTCGATTGGCTTGGACGCATAATCCCAACCGCTCTGCTTGTAGTAGACATCGTACATGTAGGAGCTCTTGCAGGTAATGCAGTTGCCCTTCTGGCCCGGCAGGCGTTTCGTGTTCTTGAAGTCCACGCCCGCATAGGTGTGGCCGCGATCGTCATCGTACTGGATGGCGAACTTGTAGCCCTTGAAGTTCTCAACCATCTCCGGCTGTTCCGTCAGGTGGGAGTTGCCCTCCTGCGCACCGCCGTACCCCGTCGGTGACGGTGATGTGTCGTTGTTCTTCATGAATGAATTGTACTCCAGCGGGTAAGCATCTTTATACGCTTCCTTGCCGAGCTGTTTTTCCTGGGGAATCTTAGCGAGCTTGACACTCGTGTCGTTCGGTGCCGCGACGATGCGGACGACGACAAAGCCAAAGAATACAACGCAGACTGCTATGATTCCCGTCAATATCTTCTGCAGCTTACTCAACTTTTATCCCCCCTTCGAGATGATTCGAACCATGTGCGATACTGCTGTGGCACTTGAGGCAGTCACCGCCCGTATCCATGCTGACACCGACATCGGCGTGGACATTGCCCATCGTCGTCTGATGGCAGCGCAGGCAGTTGTCGTTGACCGTCTGCCGCCCATCTGCCGATATCTTGATGTTCGCCGGATAGTCGCGGAGCACTTCATGATACGTATCAATCATGCCCGTGCGGCCCTTCTCAAACATGTAGTGCACGGCATTGTCGTGCGGCAGGTGGCAGTCCGTGCATTCCAGCGCGCGATGCGAGGACATCGCGAAGGTCGCCGCCTCACTCTTCATCGCATGGCACGATCCGCAGAACGCCGGCGATCCCGAGAAGGCCATTGCCGCTGAGCCGATGCCACAGACCGCTACGCCGATGACGAAGCCGCCCGCCAGGCAAGCCAGCGTATGCTTCTGAAATAATTCCTTGAACTCCACTCTGGACTCCCTCCTCTCTTATTCCGCCTTGTTTGTTCTCATTATATCATTCAACAAGAGAAAAAGGTGTTGCTGACGCAACACCTTTCAGAATCTTTTCATATTTAATATTTATGGAACAACAGTCTTACGATTTACCAGAGGCCAATGACATGCCACCAGAGCGAGCCGATGCCGAGCCAGATGACGAGATTGACCGTGACGATGATGAAGCCGAGTTTCCACCAGGTCCCCTGCGGCACGTAACCGGCACCGTAGAGGATTGGGGCCGCACCTCCGCCGTAATGCGTCAGCGGAATCATGATGTTCGATAGCGCAGCGAAGGAGATCGCGGCGAGGAGCGGCGGCGTGCCGACAGCCACGGCCACGGCGAGGAAGGCCGCATACATCGCACCGATATGAGCCGAGACACTCGCAAACGCATAGTGCGAATAGACGTAGATGAGCACGAGGATGATGAAGGCTGCAAGCCAGCTCAGGCCTGCGCTCTGGATTGCCGCACCGGCCATATCGGCTACCACCTTGATGAAGCCCGAGCTCGAGAGCGCACCGGCCAAGGCAATCAGGGAGCCCATCCAGAACATCGTGTTCCAGGCGCCCTTCTCCTGCAGGACATCCTGCCAGGTCAGCACATTCGTCAGCAGCAGGACCGTGACGGCCAGCATACCGACGCCCGTCGCATTCATGTGCGTCAGCGACGACGTGGCCCAGAGTGCCAGCGAGCCGACGAAGACAGCGAGCACGACTTTCTCCATCCAGCTCATCGGCCCCATCTTCTCGAGTGCCTCCACCGCCATCTGCTTGGCGTGCGGCATCTCGTGGATCTCGGGCGGGTAGAGCTTGTAGAGTAGATACGGCATCAGCAGGAGCGAGAGCAGCCCCGGCACAATGGCGGCCGTGGCCCAGGCGCTCCAGGTAATCTCGACGCCGATGGTCTTGGCAGCAAGCTCAACAGCCATCGGGTTGCCGGCCATCGCCGTCATGAACATCGCGCAGGTGATGGCATTGGCCTGATATTCAATCTGCATGATGTAGGCGCCAAACTTCCGCGCCGTACCATCATCCGGCTCCGAGTGGAGCGCGGACGACAGACTGCGGATGATTGGGTAGATGATGCCGCCCGCACGGGCTGTGCTCGAAGGCGTGGCCGGCGAGATGACAAAATCCGAGAGCGTGATGGCATAGCCGAGTGTCAGGCTCGACTTGCCGATAGCCTTGATAATGAGATACGCGATGCGGCTGCCGAGGCCACTCTTGATGAAGGCTCGGGCCAGCAAGAATGCGCAGACGATGAGCCAGATCGTGCTGTTGCCGTAGCCAGAGATCGCGACTTTGACGCTGACGACACCCAGCAGCGCGGCCACTGAGACGCCGATGAAGGCGACAGCGCCGATTGGCAATGGCTGCAGGATAAATCCTGCGATAGTCGCCGCAAAGACAGCAAACAGGTGCCAGGCAATCGGCGTGATCGCATCAGGATGCGGCAGGAACCAGATCACCGCGCCGAGCAGGATGACGCCAACCAGCTTTTTCTTTTGACTTGCATCCATTTTCATTCACCTCTTACGAGTGCTCAGGCTTCTGCGTAGGCAGCGTACTTGGCGAGCACGCGGTCGCAGAAGACTGGCGCGAGGCCGAGGTAGTTGTGCGGATTGAGCATGTAGTCGATCTCTTCTTCCGTGAAGGCATCCTCGACTTCCTTCGTCTTCATGAGCACGTCCTTCAGAGGGATTTCCTTCTCATAGGCTTCCATGCAGGCATTGTAGACGATGTGATGCGAGGTCAGGCGACCGAGCTTGCGTGCCAGGTGCATCATGACGCACTCACTCATCATGAGGCCCTTCTGCACGAAGAGATTGCGCTCCATGTGCTTCTCGTAGACGATGAGGTTCTCGAGGATGTACTTCGTCTTGTGCAGAGCCGTGGCCATGAGCTCGCAGGCGCGCGGGATGGCTTCCCACTCAGAGATGAAGCAGCCCCAGTCGCGCTCATTCTCCGAGACCATGCTCTCGACGACCGTCGGCGCGATGCCGCGGACATTGCGCAGAAGTGCCAGGACATTCTCGAGCACGGCTGGATTGCGCTTGTGCGGCATCGTCGAGGAACCGACCTTGCCCATGAAGAACGGTTCCTCGAGCTCCAGGATTTCCGTGCGCTGCAGCGTGAAGATCTCATGCGCGATGCGGCCGAGCGTGCCGGCGAGCAGCGCGAGCATGCTGGCAAATTCCGCCTGATTGTCGCGCGCGACATGCCAGGCAATCGTCGGGACCTCGAGGCCCAGGATCTCGAACATGCGCTGCTGCGTCTCAAGCCCTTTCTCCGGCTGCGAGGCGAGCGTGCCGACGGCGCCGGCCATCTCGCCGACGAAGACGCGTTTCTTCATGCCCTCGAAGCGCTCGATCTGGCGGCCCAGTTCATCGGCCCAGACGGCTGCCTTGTAGCCGAATGTGATGGGGATGGCATGGACGACATGCGTGCGGCCGGCTTCCGGCGTATCACGGTATTTCTTGACGAGCTTGAGGATGGCCTTGAGGCATGCCTTAGCATCGCGCAGGATGATATCATAGGCATCGCGCTCCAGGAGAACCATGCCCGTGTCGACAATGTCCTGGCTCGTAGCACCCCAGTGCACGTACTCGCCGGCATGCTCCGGCAGGATTTTCTTGAAGGCATTGAGGAGCGGCACAATCGTGATGGAGCTCTTGTAGCCCTCACCGATGGACGGAATGTCGATGAGGTCGGCCTTCGCATACTTCACGATGATATCGGCCTTCTCCTTCGGGATGACGCCGAGCTCACCCTGAGCCTGTGCCAGAGCTGCTTCCGTATCCAGCCATTTCTGCACCCAGGACTTCTCCGAGAAGACTTCATTCATTTCCTCCGTACCGAACAGGAAACCGTGAATCTGGCTGTCGATGACCGTTGCTGACATGTGAAAAACCCCTTTCTTATCTCTGACGGCAGGCTCTCGCGCACCTGCCCTTTCCTTATCTGGCTCTATCGTACCATCAGATGCCCTGCCAAGGGAAATACCGGCCCCTTATCCAAGGATAAGGCAGATGGCCTGCTTCAGAGCTGAATTGATGGCATCCCGCGTTTTCTCTGCTATTTTGGATAAGTACAGATTATCAGGTTCTTCGTCTATCATCATCTCAGATTATCCTATAAGTTTTTCTTATCTTTTCCAGCAGATTTCTTATACCCCGCCAGAAGGTGTCTCGCGCGGATATGACGAATCCTGTGTTAACAGCTCCCAACAAGTGGATTTGAACCGTAAAGACCGTAAAGGAGGTATATTTTGGAAATCCGACAACTCGAATACTTTCTCATGGTACGCGAAGCCGGCAGCTTCACTCGCGCGGCGGAGCGCCTCTATGTCTCTCAGCCTGCTGTGACCAACGCCGTCCGCAGCCTCGAGGAGGAACTCGGCATCCAACTCTTTGACCGCAGTCAGAAGCTGGTCACGCTGACGGCCGAGGGCCGCATCTTTGCCAGCCACGTCGAGAAAATCATGCACGGCATCACGACGACCGTCGAGGAAATCCACGCGCTCAAGAATCTGACGAGCGGTGTACTGACGCTCGGTCTCACCCCGCTTGGCGCCATGCGCGCCATTGTCCATCAACTCAGAGAATACCACCTGGCTTTCCCCGACATCCAGATAGCCCTGCGCGAAGAGGACACGAGCCGCCTGCAGCAAGCTCTGCTGGAGGACAAGCTCGACCTCGCCATCCTGCCAGCCCCCAAAGATAATCCCGCGCTCTCCAGCCTGAGCTTCACACCAGAGGAACTCGTCATCTGCTGCAGCCGCAGCCATCCCCTGCACCGCCGCAATACGCTGGAGCTCAAGGAGCTCTCCGCCGAACAGCTGATCCTGCTCAAGAAAGACTGTCTCTACCGCCAAGAGCTCATCGATGCATTCGAGGAGACCGGCAGCCTGCCCCGCATTGCCTTTGAATCCCAGAGCGTGCAGACCATCAAGGGCCTCGTCGCGGCCGGCTGCGGCGTCTCAATCCTGCCGGAAAGCCTCGTGGAAGACGACACTGCGCTTGCCTCCATCCCGCTGGAACCGCCACTTCGCCTTACGAACCGCATCTTCTGGAAGACAAATCACCATCTCTCACATGCCGCTGAGGCATTTCTCAACCTGTTCAAAAAAGGAGGCTCATCCCATGAATAAGCCCCGTCTGATTGCTGTGGGCAGCAGTGCACTCGTGGCCCACGAAATCGCCGGCATCACATCGGCCTTGCTGGGACGATCTCTGTCGATTGAGACCATGCTGACCACCGAGATTGAGGCGCCAGCGCCGGATACGTTCTATATTTGCGCCGTCACACAGGAAGACCGTCTGCGCAGGGTATTGCCTGCCGCGCAGCTCTATGTCTTCGACCTGCACCCGACGACGCGGTTCTTCCTCGACATCGCCAAGATTCCCGCAGGCGAAACGGTCTATGTCTTCAACAACCTCTATCCATATACAGAGCTGTTGATTAAAGAGTGCCATGAACTCGGCATAAATGAGCTGCACTTCCGCCCACTGGCATTTGAGGAGATGCCCCTGCCTGCCTTGCTAGACGAGCTCGAGCAGGCCCGCTGGCTCATCGGTGTCGAGCCTTTCGTCGGCAAAGACCTTCTGCTAGCACCGCCCTATCGCGAGCATCTGCGCCCTGACCTCACCATCATCCCGGGGCGTCGCACAGCCTCTGTCACCTCTGCCTGCCAGTTACTGACGGGCCTGGCCGAGTATCATCAGCTACATCTGAAGAACGAGTATCAGGCGCTGCACACCACGGCTGAGCAAACGCCGAAGCGCCTGCTCGCCCTCGCCCGCAAGATTGAGGGCATCACGTGCCTACTCCAGCGCGCTTCGCTCGAGGCCATCAAACAGCAGATTGGCAATACGACAGCATCAGATGCAGACGCGGTCTCCGACTGCCCGCTAGAAGGGACGGACGATGGCAATCTCTGCGCGCTCATCGAGGACCGCTTCGCGACGCTCACTTACCTGACGGACCGGCTGCACCGCCTGAGCCTGCCGCCAGAGCACTGAACACGCATCAAAAAAACAGGAGCTGCTGCTCTCACGGATGTCCCAAAGGGTATTCCATGGGAGCAGCAGCTCCTGTTCGTATGGAGAGATATTCTCGAGGCTCAGCGGCGCATGGCCACGAAGCAGCCGACCGATGCGGCGACTGCCCCAATCCAGAGCAGGTAGATGAAGGGCTTCGTGCTGACGGAGGCAGTCACGGCAGCCTGCGCTTCTTCCTCAGCGGATGGCAGGAGCTCGATGCGCGCCTGCGAGTCGTTGCCGGAGATGCCCGTCAGGCGGATGCGCTTCTGACCGCCGAAGACAGGGATTGGCGAAGATGTGCCGCCGTCGCGCGTCGCGATGATGGTCGGCTGCACGTGCTCGACCTTCTCGCCGTCCGTCACAGCAATCGAGGCCGTCACGAGCGTCGTGCCGTCTGGTTGTCCCTCCATCGTGACATCGTCGTAGCGGTAGGCGAACAGGTCGCCCATCTCCATGCGGCCGCGCTTGAGGATGAGTTCCATGCGGTCCGCGCCCCTCGGTGGCGTCGGCGCGATGTAGATGTCGCCGAAGAGCGTGTGGGCGATGGCCGGCTCGCGCGCAGCATCCTCACCGTTCTTGTGGAGCTTCGTCATCGCCCGCACCTCACTGCCGTCGACGAGGTAGCGGTAGAACTTCATCGTGCCGTCTTCGGCGAAGAGCTGGCCCTCATATGTGACCGCATAGCCGCCGATCGTCACACTCTCGCCGGGCTTGAACTCCTGCGAGAGCGACTGGCTGGCACCGCCCGAGAGCACCATCGCAAAGAGTGCCAGGGCGACGCCGCCGTGCGCAATCACGGCGCCGAGGCGCAGCATCCCGCGGTGCCAGCCGACGAAGGTCGCGCCGAGCAGCAGGATGGCGACGGCCGCAAGCACGAGCAGCCCTGGGGCGTGCACACCCGCCACGAACGCGAGCGCGATGCCGATTGCGAGCAGGGCAGCGGGCAGGATCTTGCCGAGCTTCTCTGCCTGACGGCCGTAGCGCAGGCAGCCCGCCGCCGCCATGATGAGGCACATAGCGATGGCCAATGGCAGCGTCGTGCGCACATAGAAGTCCGTGTCGACGGCGGCCGGCTTGCCGATGAGCTGCGTAAAGAGCGGCATCGACATGCCGATGAAGATGATGGCAGAGATAAACACGAGCACGAGCGCGCCCAAGAGCAGACAGAACTCGCGGCTCGCATGCGCCTCATAGAGTTTTCCCTGAGGCAGATTGCCCGCCTTGATGGCAAGCAGCGCCAGGCCGCCGATGAGCACAATCGCATTGACGACGGCCAATGTCATGCCGATGCTCGTGCCGCTGAAGGAGTGCACTGAGAAGTCGCCGAGGATGCCGCTGCGCGTCAGGAACGTGCCGTAGATGACGAGCGCGAACGTGAAGATGACCGAGAGGTGCAGCACGGAGAGCGCCGCCGGCCGCCGCTTGGCGACGTGCAGGATGTGGACGAAAGCGCCAGCGAGCAGCCACGGCACGAGCGAGGAGTTCTCGACAGGGTCCCAGCCCCAGTAGCCGCCCCAGCCGAGCACCTTATAGGCCCAGTAGCCGCCGATGAAGACGCCCGCGCCGAGGAAGCCCCAGGCAAATAGCGCCCACCTGCGCGTCGGCTCCAGCCAGCTCTTCTGATCCTCATCCTTGAGCAGCGCCCCCATCGCGTAGGCGAACGGCACGGCGAGCAGGGCGTAGCCGATGAAGATGACGGGCGGATGCACCGCCATCCATGGATCCTGCAGCAGCGGATTGAGACCGACGCCGTCCTGCACGGCCGTCACCGATGCGACGAACGGGCTCTTGGCCAGCACGAGGATGACGAGCAGCGACTCAATGAGCGCGTAGACCAGGAGCCCCGCCGCCTTCATGTGCTGCCGGCAGCAGAGGTAGAGCGAGGCCAGCGCGTGAATGAGCAGCCATAAGAGCAGCGAGCCCTGCTGACCGGCCCAGAAGGCCGAAATCTTGTACATGAGCGGCAGTTCCTTCGAGGAATAGCTCGCCACATAGGCAATCTCGAAGTGGTCGCCGAGGATCATCACCCAGAGGTAGATCGAGGCGATGACAGCGGCCAGGCACGAGCCGAAGAGCGAGACGCGGCCCCAGCGCTCAGCCCGCTCCTGCTCCGCCTTCACCTGCATCGCATAGCCGTATGCCATCACAGCCAGCAGTGAGAAAAATAGCGATGTTGCCAGAGAAATTGTTCCAATCATAATGAGTCCCCCATGAATTGTACTCACTTCTGCTGCTCGTACTTCGACGGGCACTTGATCAGCAGCTTGTCCGAAGAGAAGACGCCATCCTGCATCCTGCCGATGGCCACGATGTGATGCGCTTCATCGAACTGGTCCGGCTTTGTGCCGTGATAGTGCACGAGAAGCTGCTCCCCCGTCTCCTCGTCCTGCAGGGTGAAGACGAAGTCGTCGCCCTCCATGTGCGGCGCCGGCGCATCCTGTGCGAGCAGTCCCTTGACCTGGACATTCGACGAAGTCGCCGCCTTCGCCTCCTTGATGCCGACGTACGGCGTGACCGAATCGGCAAAGCTCCAGCCGGCATAACCGACGAAGGCTAGCAGGAGCACGATGAGCAGGATCTTACGTTTCATGATGCACACCTCTTTCAGAGTTCACGCGATGGTAGAGCACGGCGATGTAGATCAGCGTCATGTCCAGCAACGACGCCAGGAGCGTCTTGAGCATGACGGGGTCCATGTCGATGGAGCCGCTGCCGTTGATGACAGGTGCCGGATGCAGCGAGAAGTAGAACCGCGGGATGATGAAGACGAGGAACGGCACGGTCAGGAACGAGAACAGCGCGTAGATGGCCGCGACGCGCGCCCGCCTGTGCGCATCGGGGATGACCGAGCGCAGGGTCAGGTACGCCGCGTAAATGAGCAGCAGCACGAAGATCGTCGTCTGCCTCGGGTCCCAATTCCAATAGGAGCCCCAGGTCAGCTTCGAGAAGACGGCGCCGCTCAGGGTCGCGAGCACGACGAAGATGAGTCCGAGGCGGGCGGATTCTGCGCTGAAGGCATCGAAGCGGGCGCTCGGCCGACGCAGGTAGCGCACGGCGTACCAGGCGCTAACGAGGAACGCGAGCACCGCGACCCAGGCCACCGGGATGTGGAAGAACGCGATGCGCACGAGGCTGCCAAGCCCCATGGCCGGCGGCACAAGGAAGAATACGGCATAGACGACAGCGGCTGTGAGCAGCAGGATGAGCAGCCACAGTCCCTTCTCATAGGACCTCATCAAATCATCTCCTTATCGTTTCAGCTTATCGCATCAATCCTCATACCAGAGGAAATCAAAGAGCAGAGAAGCGGCCAGTGTCATGATGGCATCGTAGAGCGCGATGCCGACGAGATACGAGCCATGTACCGCCTCGCCCGCAAAGCACGAGGCGGTCAGCACGATGGCCGGCAGCAGGATGGGCAGCAGCACGGGCAGCATCAGGATGGAGAGCAGTCCGCTCTGCACTTTCGCGCCGAACATCAAGGCCGAGAGCAGTGTGCCTGCCATCGCCATGCCGTACGTCCCGCCGAGCAGGGTCAGGAGGAATGCCGGCCACGAAGCGACCGCAATGTCCATGAGCACGAGGTACATCGGCACGATGAGCAGCGAGAGCACAAACAGCAGGACTGCCATGAAGAGCCCCTTGCCGAAGAGCACGGCTTGCGAACTGCCGTAGACTTGCAGGGCCATCAAGGTCCCCGCCTGCTCCTCATCGGCAAAGCCGCGTCCGGCGCCCGCGAGCAGCGAGAAGAACAGGATGATCCAGAGCATCGAGGCCGCGAGCCGCGGTGCGAGGATGTCGCCCTGCATCAGCAGGCTCACGCACGAGAGCGTCGTCAGCGCGAACATCAGCACGACGAGCCACGACGACCGCGAGCGCAGAGAGATGCGGGCTTCCTTGCGGAAGACTGACTCAATGGCCCGATAGAGAGATGCATGCATCTGCCACCGCCTCCTCTTCTCTGTCATTCGTCGCGAGCAGCACGAGCTTCCCCGCATCCGCGGCCCTGCGCGCCTCCCGGCGCACCATGCTGCGCCCGGCATCATCGAGGTTGGCCCCGGGCTCATCGAGCAGCCAGATGTCGGCCTCCGAGGCCAGCAGGATTGCGAGATGGAGCCGCTTCCGCATGCCCGTCGAAAAGTGCTCGACAAACTTGCCGGCCACCTGATCGGAGGCGAGGCCCACGCGCGCGAGCAGCTGCTCGTACTGCACAGGCGAGAGCGGCGCCGCGCGGCGGAATCCCAGGAAGAAGTCGAGATTCTCCCGCGCCGTGAGCTTCGGATAGGCGTGGAACTCCGGCGTGACGAGCCCGATGCGCGCGCGGTAGGCCGCCTTGCTGAGCTCCTGCCCGCCATCTCTGGCCACGATCTTTCCCTCATCCGGCAGCAGCAGCTTCGCTGCCATCTTCAGGAGCGTCGATTTGCCGCTGCCATTCTCGCCCGTGACAGCTGTGACCGTGCCGCCCGCGAGCTCAGCCGAGAGATGTTCGATGACGGTGCGGCCGGCAAAGCGCTTCGTCACATCCGAAAAAGTCAGGCTGACCATACGATCACCTCTCCTCGCGAAGGCGCGCCTCGTCGAGACGCATCCAGTCCGGGCCGCATTCTAAGAGCCCCTTCTCCTTCATCAGGCCGATCTCGCGGGTCAGGGCGCTCCTGTTGCACTCGAGTTCCTTGGCGAGCTGCACGCGCCCCGGCACTTTGACGCAATCCGTCTTCTGGCGGCCCGCCTGCTGCAGCAGGTAGAGGATCAGCCGCTCGCGCAGCGTCTTCTGCGAGAGCACCTCGAGCTTCTGCATCATCAGGACATTCTTGCGGCAGAAGGCCACGAGCAGGTTGCGCATGACGATGCGTGGATGCGGCCGAGTCTCGGGCCGGCCACGAGAAGTGCCGTATAGGGCACCCAGAGCACGAGGACATCTGAGACGGCCTCGATGGCCGTCGGACTCGCATACCCCGGCAGGATGGCCGTCGTCGAGCCGAATAGTGCGCCGCGCTCCAGGCGGTGGCCGATGGTCTCATTGCCGAAGCGGTCCTCCGCAAGGACGAGTGCCTCTCCCTCGACGATGATGCCGATCCGGCTGTTCGTCTCGTACGCCTTGAGGATGCGTACCTCCTTGCCGTAGCGCTTGACCTTGGCTCCCGTGGCCTGGATGAACTGCTCCACCTCATCGGCCTTGAGCCCTTCAAAGAGAGGCAATTCCTGCAGGTCCAGATCATAGATTCCCATCGTGTCCCCTCCCCCATTCTCTTGAATTGTATAAATCATTTCATTTATCTGTATTATAGCAACAAAGAAATCATCTTGATGTTGCAGGAGCAACATCAAGATGATTAAAAATAGACAAGCTTTCTAAGAAAGAGCAACATGTAAAAAGAGCTGCCATGCGGCAGCTCTTTGCAGGTGTATATGGATTTGAGAGAATACGTGGATGGGATCAGCCGATCATCGTCTTGATGTCGTCTTCGACGGTCGTGATGCCGCCGATGCCGAAGTTCTCGACGAGGACCTTGGCGACATTCGGAGAGAGGAATGCCGGCAGCGTCGGTCCGAGGTGGATGTTCTTGACGCCGAGGTGCAGCAGGGCGAGGAGGACGATGACAGCCTTCTGCTCGTACCAAGCGATGTTGAAGACGAGCGGCAGCTTGTTGATATCATCGAGGCCGAAGACTTCCTTGAGCTTGAGCGCGATGAGGGCGAGGCTGTAGGAGTCATTGCACTGGCCGGCATCGAGGACGCGCGGGATGCCACCGATATCGCCGAGGTTCATCTTGATGTACTTGTACTTCGCGCAGCCAGCCGTCAGGATGACCGTGTCCTTCGGCAGAGCCTTGGCGAATTCTGCGTAGTACTCGCGGCTCTTCATGCGGCCATCGCAGCCAGCCATGACGACGAACTTCTTGATGGCACCACTCTTGACTGCCTCGACGACCTTGTCGGCCACAGCGAAGACCTGCTCGTGTGCGAAACCGCCGACAATCTGGCCCTTCTCGAGCTCCTTCGGAGCCTGGCACTTCTTGGCCATCTCGATGACAGCGCTGAAGTCCTTCGTGCCGTCTGCCTTTGCCTCGATGTGCGTGCAGCCCGGGAAGCCGACAGCACCCGTCGTGAAGATGCGGTCTTTATAGGAATCCTTCGGCGGGACGAGGCAGTTCGTCGTCAGGAGGACCGGGCCGTTGAATGCCTCGAACTCTTCCTTCTGCTTCCACCAAGCGTTGCCGTAGTTGCCAGCGAAATGCTTGTAGTGCTTGAACTTCGGATAGTAGTGAGCCGGCAACATCTCGCCGTGCGTGTAGACATCGACGCCCGTACCTTCCGTCTGCTCAAGCAGCATCTCGAGGTCGCGCAGATCGTGGCCCGAGATCAGGATGCCCGGGTTCTGGCGAACGCCGAGGTCAACCGTCGTGACTTCCGGATTGCCGTAAGCCTGCGTGTTGGCCGTATCGAGCAGGGCCATGCCGTCAACGCCGTACTTGCCCGTCTCGAGCGCGAGCGCCGTCAGCTGCTCTGCCGTCTGGCTGTCGTCGAGCAGGCGCGCGAGAGCCGACTGGATGAATGCATCGACTGCTTCGTTCTCCTGATTGAGGGCGTTAGCGTGCTTGACATAAGCGGCGAGACCCTTGAGGCCGTACGTCGTGAGCTCGCGCAGGCTGCGTACATCCTCATTCTCCGTGGCGAGGACACCGACCTTCTTGGCCTTCTCATCGAAGCCATCGCGGCCGTCATTGTAGAGCGCTGCTTCCGGCAGGTTCTCGCGGCTCGCAAGCTTTGCCAGGCACTCAGCCTTGACCGTGAGCGTCGTCTCGATGGCCTTGATGATGGCCTCGCGGTCGAAGTTCGCATTCGTGATCGTGATGAAGAGGTTCTCCGTCACGAGGTGGTTGACCTCGCGCGAGACCGGCTTGCCCTCAGCGCGCAGGCGCGTCGTGACAGCGGACAGGCCCTTCGTCACATAGATGAGCAGGTCCTGCATCGCAGCGACTTCCGGCTTCTTGCCGCAGACACCGACCTGCGTGCAGCCCTTGCAGCCGGCCGTTTCCTGACACTGAAAGCAAAACATCTTGTTTTCCATGATCAACTCTCCTTATATCAAACACACATTGGACTCTCTTGTTTCATTGACCTTATCATAGCAGAAAGGCGGGGTGGATTTCTGTAACGATTGTTACAATAGAAAATCCCGTCCCATTCGGATGAACGGGACGGGATGTCTTTTCATTCTGGTGCGATTGGTGAGAGTCGAACTCACGACCTGCCGCTTAGGAGGCGGACGCTCTATCCAACTGAGCTACAACCGCAACAATATTATTTTATCATACAGGCAGCCCATCGTGCAAGTGCTCTGCTCCATCTCAAGGGCTCGCACGCGATTGTCATGGCAGGATCGATTTTAGGGAGGGTTCCATCTGGCTTTAGCTGGCGTTTAGCTCCATCCCTTAGACTATAAGCAGATCAAAACACAAGAGGAATCATAACCGACACATACAAGGAGGTCATCATCATGGAATTTCACATCAACTATAAAGCCGCTGCCAAGAAAGCCGGCATCGCCGCCGTCATCATCGCCGTGCTCGGCGGGGCCGGAGCCTGGTACCATCACTCGCAGGAAAAGGCCATACATCTGCAGCAGCAGGCGCGCACAGCACTCGTCACGGCACAGGCATCGTCGCGTTCCCTGACCTTGCTCGACGAAAGCGCCATCCGCTCCATCACGGCCGAGGCCATCGGCCAGGATGAGACGGCCATCACCTTCAAGCAGATTGCCCTGATGAACGCTGCAGATGCGCGTGATGGCGGCAAGAAGGACAAGGAGAGAGACAAGAAGGACGGCGAGCGCCGCGACAAGCATGAGAAGGGCCAGCCCAGGGATGAGCAGCGTGGGCAGGAGCCGCAGGGGCCACAAGGACCTGAAGCGCGCCAGCAGCCAGATGGCAGCGCCCCCGCTGATGCGCGTGCACCGCAGGGACCGGATGCCCAGGCGCCGCAGCAGGCGACGCATGCGCCTGACTTCCGCCCGGTCTATCGCGTCAACTGCAATGTCGGCGACGTGCGCTATCGCGTCGAGATCGATGCCGTATCCGGCAAGGTTCTCCGCGCTTCGGTTTAACGAGAACCTCTCAAAAGGAAAAGCCGTGGACTCCATCCCCCGAGATGGATCCCACGGCTTTTTGCTTTTCTTTCATGCCGGCGTCGCGAGGCGGAAGCGGTACCCCGCGCCGCGGATGGTCTCGAGGTAGCGCGGATGCGCAGGGTCCTCTTCGATCTTCTCTCGGATGCGGTTGATATGCACCATGACCGTCGCTGAGTCGCCGAGTGCCTCTGCGCCCCAGACCCGCTCGAAGAGCGCCTCCCGGCTGAAGACGATGTTCGGATGCTCCGCAAGGAAGGCGAGCAGCTCAAACTCGCGCCGCGTGAACGGGACTTCCTTCTTGTCCAGGAACACGCGGTACGCGTCGAGCTGGATCTCGAGAGCACCGCTCTTCACGACGTGCTGCTCCGGTTTGACGCTGGCCAGGATGCGCTCGTAGCGCGCGATGTGCGAGCGCACGCGCGCCACGAGTTCATTGGGATTGAACGGCTTCATGATGTAGTCGTCGGCGCCCACGCCGAGCCCGCGCAGGACATCGACCTCTTCCTGCCGCGCCGTCACCATGAGCACGGGGACCTCCTTGTAGCGGCGCAGTTCCCGGCAGACGGCAAAGCCGTCGAGACCGGGCAGCATGATGTCTAGAAGGATGAGGTCGTACTGGTCCTGGCGGGCCATGGCGAGGCCGGAGCGCCCGTCGGCCGCGCGCTCCACCTCGAAGCCGTTGGCCAGCAGGTAGTCCTGTTCGATCTCCGCGATCTTATCGTCATCTTCTACAATCAATATCTTCTTCATCGGGCCTTACCCTTTCCATTTCTCCTCTTCTTCACGAAACAATGGCAGCCAGAGGACGATTGTCAGGCCGCCGCCCGGCGTCGTCTCTGCCGAGCAGCGCCCCTTCATGCCTGTGACGATTTCCTTGACGATTGCGAGCCCGAGGCCGCTGCCGTCAGCGACATGCGAGCGCGCCGCATCCGTGCGGTAAAAGCTGTCAAAGAGGCGCGGCAGCTGCGGCGGCGCGACGCCGCAGCCGTGGTCCTGCCAAGCGATCTCCAGTCCGCCGCCCTGCTCCCGGAGTGCGATGTCGATGACGGCGCGCTGAGGCTGGCTGTACTTCCTGCTGTTGCTCAGCAGGTTGTCGAGGACGCGCTGGAACTGCAGCCGGTCGATGCAGACCGCATCGCCTGCCAGCCCTTCTGGCACAGTGAGATGGCAGTCTACCTCGCGCTCCGCGGCAACCGAAGCCAGGTACTCCGACAGATACGCCTTTATGCCGACGGGTTCCATCTGGAAGTCCACTTTGCCGAGGTCCAGCTTGGAGAACAGGAACAGGTTGTTGACGAGACGCTCGAGCAGCAGGACGCTGTCGTAGAGCATGTCGAGGTAGTGCTGCTTCTTTTCCGGCGTCCGCGCGATGCCATCGCGCAGCGCACTGACGTAACCGCGCACGGCCGTCAGCGGCGTGCGCAAGTCGTGGGAGATGCCCGCAATGAGCTCCTTGCGATTGTTCTCGTAGCGGATGCGCTCATCGCGCGCATGAGAGAGCTCCTGCCGCATGCGCTCAAAATCCGCACAGGCCATGCCGATCTCGTCTTTGGCCTTCACCTGCAGGGGCTGTTCGAGATTGCCCTGACGGATGGCCGCCGATGCCGCGCGCAATTCAGCGAGCGGCGCCAGCACCTGCTTGTCGAGCAGCTGCGACAGATAGCGGCCGAGGCACAGGATGATGGCGACCAAAGTCAGCAGGACGATTCCCAGTACGATTTCGAGCACGGTCTTCCACGGGATGCCCCGCGAGGCCTCTGGCAGGCGCGGCGGAATCTTGCCCAGCGCGACGATTGTCAGGCCACTCTTCGGCGAGACGTAGCGCATGGCAAAGACGTCCTCCGTCCAGAGCTCCGCTCTGCGGCTCTGGCCAAACAGCCGCTGCGTCTCCGCCTGCAGGCGCGCCGCATCACTGCCCTGCGTGACGTAGAGCAGCTGGCCGTCGCGCAGCATGGCGAGGCTGACGCCCTGCTGTTCCAGGAGGCGGCAGTCTTCCAGGAATTTCTGCTTGAGCGCCTCTTGCTTGCCGGATGTGGGGCGCTTGTGGTCATCGGCCCGCGCGCGCATGTCGCTGACGAGGTACTCGATCGAGAGCGAGGGACCCCGCTCCGGCCAGAGCAGCGAGAGTGGCCCGAGGTGGTCGGCATCCGCCAGGTGCAGGATGCCGATGAGCAGCGAGCCAAGCCCCAGGAGCGCGCAGAGCGGGACGACGATCATCAGGAGATTCGCCAGCCAGAGGCGCTTGCGCAGCGAGAAGTCGCGCCAGCGCATCAGTCACCACCGCCCTGCTCGACCTTGTGGATGTCATCCTTTGAGGCGTTCGCGAGGTCCGCATACTGGAAGGCCTGATTGCTCGGTAGGTCGAGGATGAAGCGGTCCGTCTTATTGAGTGTCGCCGTGCCGTGCACCATGTCGACGTCAAAGACGTGGCCGCCGAACGTGCGCGCCGTATTGATGAAGTGGAAGTGCCAGCCCGGCGTGTTGACGCCGTCCATGAACGGCGGGAAGTAGAAGCAGACGAGCGAGCCCTCGACATTCTCGAAGGCGAAGCGGCGCTCATCCGTCTCGAGCACCTCGGCAAACGGCTTGTAGGGTTCATGCTGGTAGAGCTCCGTGCGCGCGGCCACGCGGTTGAAGTATCCGTCGATGCGCACGACGTACATGCTGTTCGGTCCGAGCAGTTCGATGCTGTCGTCGAGCGCATTGCGCAGGGCCTCTGCCGTCGCCATCGCACCGAACTTTATGGTATGGCCTTCCTCGAGGTACGCGATGCTCGCAAAAGGCGTCGTATCGAGCGGCTGCGCCTCGATGACCGAGCCGTCCGCGAGGATACGGTAGCAGTGGCCGTCGATGACGATGAGCTCACCCGCGACAGCGTGGAATGTGCCGATGCCCGTATCGCCGTGCTTCAGCAGGTCTTCGATGTAGAGGCAGCCGTAGTAGTTGCCGAGGATCAGCGACTGGAGCGTCGAGATCTGGTAGACGGGATCGCGCTTTTCCTTGATGCCGCTGACATCGCGTGGGCGCAGAGAATGTTGTGTCATAAGAGTTCCTCACTATAGTAGAATGAAATTTTTCTTTATTCAGTACAATTGTGTTCAATTATTTTTCATTATAGCATAGACCTAAGTGAACATGCTATGCGCCGCGTCCACATGGGAAAGATTGTAAAAAAGATTCTCCCCGTCAACCAAAAAGGCCCACAGTTCCCTGTGGGCCGAGTGGAGTCCGAGACTTACTCCTTGATTGCGCCGAGGACGTCCTCAGCCGTCAGGTTGTTCTGCTCCATGTACTCGACGAGCACTTTGTAATCCTGCTGGGCCTTCTTCGTCTTGACTTCATCCAGCTGAGCCTTCAGCGTTTTGAGCTCTTCCTGCTTCTTCGTGATCTTTGCCTGCAGGGTTGCAATCTTTTCCTCATAATTTGCTTTTCTTGCCATAATCGAATCTCCCTTTCTCAAAAAATGAAAATTTCTTTTTTTATTATACGCCAAAAACACACTTTTGCTCAAGAAAAAATTATTTCTTTTTTCGTTTCCAGAGATTCTGCTTGATATCGGGGATATCCTCTTTTTTGACATCATTCCACTTCTGCGCCTGCTGCAGACAGAACCACGCACCGGCAAAGCCGATGAGCAGGAGCAGTGCGCCAGCCAGGAAGCTTCCCTGCATCAAGAGATAGAATCCGCCAAAGGCCAGAAAGCCAAAGAATATCGTATTCCATGATTGGATCAAGACATTGAACCACTTCGTTATGTTTTGCATGAGAGCCCCTCCCCATTACCGCAGGAATCTCAGTAAAAATCCTATTTCATATTATAGCGGATTTCTTTCATTTCTGCACCTGTCTATGCACAAAATCCTTCGCGATGGGTTGCTAAAGATGTGATGGATAGGATTGCCAAGGAACGGTTCCCTGCTGTAGAATAGGATAGGATTCATTACATCATATTGATTTGAACAGAAGGGGATTCATCATGAGACAATTCTATCAGTGCCTTGTCATCGGCCTCGCCCTCGCGCTGAGCGCAGCTGCATCCTTGCCGGTAGCCTCTGCCGCACCGGCAGTCGGCACGGTGACCGGCTCTGTCTACACGCACGGGTCCGAGCGAGGCATGAAGATTGCCTCGGCGCCCGACGCCTCGGCTGGTGGCATCAGCTGGGACCTCGCTGCGCCCAAGAACAAGTTCCACGACAAAGAGGCCGATGTCTGGCTGATCGGCAAGGACTTCACCTACGATGAACTCAGCAGCAAGGAAATCGACGATTGGTACCGCTTCGGGAAGATCCCTGCCAATGCGCCGGTCTACCATACGATGACCGACAAGAAGACCGGCAAATACGAATTCCACGGTATCCCCGAGGGGACGTATTTCCTCGTTATCCTCGACAGCTACGGCCGCGATGCGGCGCAGAATCTCACCGAGCTCGACGACAAGCAGCAGCTTCGCCAGAAGCTGCCCAACTGGGAGTCCTTCGAGCTCTTCAATGTCGGACCGCGCAGCTGCCTCGTGCAGATGGTCACGGTCAAGCGCGATGAAACGGTCACCGTGAAGCCAGGTGCCATTTGAGAGAGGATAACCGGACAATGTGGAGAGATCTCTTGAAGAGAAGATACGCTCGTTCCATCATCATCGTTTTCATTTCCATAGCCTGCAACCTCAGCCTTTTGCTCGCGGCAGCGCGCGCAGAAGCGAGGCCGCTGCTGCGCGTGGGAATCCATCAATTCGGCTCGGATATCACAGAGGATTCATCCGGCAATTTCCACGGCATGGAGACGGATTTCATGCAGGCACTCGGCAGTTATGCGGGCCGCGAGGTCATCTTCGTGCCGGGCACTTGGGAGGAATGCCAGCAGCGCCTGGAAGCAGGTGATATCGATGTCCTGGCCGGCGTCATCAAGACGCAAAAGCGAGCAGAGACCATGCTCTTCTCGCGCCTGATGATGGGCAGGGCCAGCGATGAGGCCAACTTCCATGGTGAGCTGATGCCCTATCGCGTCAACCAGCTCCACTTCGCCGTGCGACGGGACAATCCCGAGCTCATGCGCGAGCTCGACCTCGCGGCCGATCAGCTCATCGCCAACCGGCCGTACTTCGTCAGTCATCTCTACCAGATCTATTACGGACAGAGGGGCGCTTCCGAACTGCGCCTGACGGAAAAAGAACAGCGCTTCCTCAAGCGCCACCCCGTCATCTCGGCAGTCGTCGTCGCGCGCGAGGCGCCCTTTGCCTACGTCGATGAACACGGCGAGCTGCAGGGCACGATGCGGAAGCTCGTCGACCGGCTCGAGCATGACCTCGGCATCGAGCTGCACCTCGTCATCGAGCAGGATTACGCGTCAGCCTACAAGGACCTCGGCACCGGCGAGGCACAGATCCTGCTCAATGCCGACTGGGATGTCGGCTGGGCGGCCGCCCACGATATGGACCTCTCGGCCGTCTACCTGACTTCTTACTACACGACGGTCACGCGGCGCGGCAAGCTCGATAGAAAGCCGCGCATCGCCTGCCTGCCCAAGCAGACGACCGACTACGTCCTGCTGCAGCGCTACGGCAAAGACCAGATTCGCCACTATGCGACGGCTGAGGAATGCCTGCGCGCCGTCAGCAGCGGCGATGCCGACATCGCCTTCCTGCGGCAGGAGACGGCATAGCAGAACATCTGGCAGGGTGATTTCCCAGAGCTCGTCACCAGCGGTGTCCTCACATTCTCGCAAGATGTCGCCATCGGCGTCGCGAGTCGCATGGAGCCAGAGCTCTTGACCATCCTCGACAAGGAGATCCGCTTCATCGGTCCCAATGGCATCTTCGACTACACGACGTTCTACGAGCAGAAGCTCGACCAGCGCCGGAGCATCCAGTCGCTGTTCTACGCCTATCCGCAGTACTTCATCACGGGCCTGCTGCTCCTGTTCTTTACGCTGCTTCTCCTTGTAGGGCGACAGTCCCAGATGCGCAACAGCCACCTCAGGGAGATGCAGCGCATCATCGACACAGACCTCCAGACAGGGCTCCACAACCGCAGCTGGTTCCGGGATGAGGCTGGCCACTATCTCAAGGAACACAGCACGGACAGCCGGCTCGCCATCGTCAAGATTGCCATCAGCCGCCGCGACATCCTCGTCGAGACGTACGGTCAGGATGTCATCACCGAACTGCTGCGCCGCATGGAGGCGACGCTCCAGCAGACCGAATGGGCCAAGCTGCCCGCCGTACACACCAGCACGGGCAAGGTCCTGTTCCTCATGCGCACGGATGCCTTTGCGAGCCAGGAGCAGGTCCAGGAGGCTCTCACGCAACTGATGCACCTGAATGAATACATCAGCATCGGCCACCTCGTCGTGCACATCACCTTCCACGTCGGCATCTGCCCGCTGAGGCCAGGCCTTCCCATCGCCGACGCGATGAACCACGCCGACCTCGCCCTGCACGAGGCGCATCCCATCTGCTTCTACAATGCCGAGCTGCAACAGAAAGCCGAATTCCAGAGCCGCATCGACAGCCTGCAGCAGAGGGCACTTGCCCGCAAAGAATTTGAGGTTTGGTACCAGCCAAAGTACGACCTTGTGACGCGGAAATGTATCGGTGCCGAGGTACTCGTGCGCTGGCGCAGCCGCGAGCTCGGCTTCCTTGCGCCGGGCCAATTCATCCCGCGCTTCGAGAGCAACGGCTTCATCACACAGCTCGACTTCTACATGCTGAGCCGCGTCATGGAGTTTCAGAAGCGGCGCCACGCGACGGGCGTCCCCGTCGTGACGATCTCGGTCAACCAGTCGCGCCTGCACATGCAGGAGAAGAACTACCTCACCTACATGCAGCGGCTCAAGACTTACTACGAGGCCAGGGACATCGAGCTCGAGCTCACGGAGACGGCCTTCGACCTCAACACGCCGGAACTCCGCCAGCACGCGCTCCACGTCATGCGTGCACTGCACGAGATGGGCTTCCGCCTGTCCCTCGACGATTTCGGCAGCGGCTACTCCGACCTCACGCTGCTCAACGCCATCCCGCTCGACGTCATGAAGATTGACCGCTCGCTGCTACTCGCCTCACAGGGCACTAAGCGCATGCAGGCCGTCCTCGCGCGCATGATCGACCTCGGCCACGCACTCAGCATGACCGTCATCTGCGAGGGCATCGAGACGCGCGAGCAGGAGGACATGCTGCGCAGCTGCGGCTGCGATCAGGGGCAGGGCTACCTCTATGGCAAGCCAATGCCTGAAGAGGAATTCGAGCTCTTCCTGTTGCAGCACATCTAACAGCATACAGATGAAAAAAGACCTGAGACTTCATGTCTCAGGTCTTTGCTTTCTCTGTGTATGTCAGTATGCCAGTACTTGCACGCCATCAGCTTTCGGCAACGCCGGCCGCCTGCTGCATGATGCGGCTGTTCTCAGCAGCGTCCTTCTCCGGATCGAATGCCTTGATGGCCTTGGCCTGCTGCATCTTGTCCTGGCAGAGGACGAGCTCGACGCGATCGCCGAGGAGGCGCTTGGCCTGACGGAAGGCCAGGCGGAAGTCGCGGCTCCACGACAGCATGACGTACGACGAGGCGAGGTCGCTGTGCGCCGCATTGACGAGCTCCCCGACCGACGGGCAGCTGCTCTCGCCGCCGCTCACGATGATGTGGACGCCGGCTTCCTGCATCTCGCGCGCCTGCACCTTGTTCTCGGCAACAGCCAGCAGGGCGACGCGCATCAGCGCGCCGTGCGCACTGAGCACATGTCCCTCACTCATGTTCGTGATGTGGAGGTTCTTGATGGGCCCCCAGCCGACCGCCTGCTCCACGACCTTGCCGACGTGGTCCGTGTGCAGGTGGACCTCGATGCCCTTCTCGTGGCGCTCGACGAGCGCAAAGCTCGAGTACTCGCGCAGATGACGCTCAAACTCCGGCACATCCACGCGCGTGTTGCAGACCGTGAAGCGCACGCAATACGGGCGCACGAGGTCCTGGCGCGGATCCGGTAGGCCGAGCTGGCCGGCCTCGAGTCCGAGCGAGAGGCTGACCGTCGGCGAGACGAAATTACCGTCGAGTCCCTTGAGGCAGCCCGTCAGGAAGGTGAACATAATGCGCGCACCAGCATCCTCCTGCCCGATCTGCGCCAGGGCCTGCTTACCCGCCTCGATGGCCGCCTGCAGGATCTCCGAGATCGGCAGGTTCGCGCGCACGGCATGGTACGCGCCCTTGGCCACGGCCTTGGCCACCATGATCAGCGGCTGCTCCGGCTCCTCCGGCACCGCGCGCTGTGCATAGAGGATGCCGTACTGGAACGCCTTGCCGAACTCTGACGACGTCGCGTTGTACTTGCCCGAGAGCCCCTTGCCGAGCCCGCGGAACATCTGCGCGAGCACGACGCCCGCGCTGCCGCGCGCACCGAAGACTGCCGCCGTCGCGATGCGGCGGGCCAAGCCGCCGATGCTGTCGTCCTTCGTATCCGAAAGCGGCATGACCGCCGCGCCCATCGTGCGCAGGATGTGCGTGCCCGGCATGTGGCCCGCGCCCTTCAGCGCATTGATCTCCTCATATTCCAGCAGGAATTCACTGTAAGCGCCCGATACCATGCGCTTGAAGTCACTGCCCGTGATTACCTCTCTATTTCCTGTCATGTTCATCACACCCGTTTCTTTTTGCTGCCCTGGCTTTGCCAAAACAGGACTGTTACTTCTATTATAATTCGCGGCGCAAGAGAAAACACCTCTATTTCCACAAAAATTTCAAATATATTTCCAAAAATCCTCCCGCACGAGAAAAAATCGTGAAAAAAGAAAATTTCACTTGCCAGCTGCGCCAAAAACAGCTATCATAGATATATGTGTCAAATCACATAATTCACGTGAAATGAATCCATCCAGCATCAACCCATTGCATGGATTTCACTGAAGGAACGCATAACCTCGGAGGTGAAAATCAAATGGCAGTACCAAAGCGCAAGACTTCCAAGGCACGCCGCGATCAGCGCCGCGCCAACTGGAAGCTCAATGCTCCCGGTTTCGTTGCCTGCCCGCAGTGCCACGAGCCGAAGATGCCGCATCACGTTTGCCCGGAGTGCGGTTACTACGACGGCAAAGAGGTCGTCAAGGCAGCAGAATGAGGCAAGAGAGCCAGACATCCCCATCGGATGCCTGGCTCTTTTTGCATGCGCTGCGGCGATGCGGGCATTAAAAAAGTCCCCGCAAGCCTGCAGGGACTGATTTGCAAATGGCAGAGAGGGTGGGATTCGAACCCACGGTGGCTATTAACCACACTTGATTTCGAGTCAAGCACCTTCGACCACTCGGACACCTCTCCGTGTTCCTCCGCGTTCGCTGAAGAACATAAAGTATGATATCATACATTCTCCTAAATGTAAAGCATTTTTTTCGCCTGCGCATCTTCTCCTCTAAGACCTATCCATAGAAAAGAACGATTACTAGTTGACAATATAGCAAACAACAGGTAAAATAATCTTACAAATACTTATTATCCATTATTGTACCCGATTAAGCTGTCAGGTGGATATCAAGAGAAAGAGATAGGTGATGATATGCTGACTTCTACCGAATTGACGAGTCGTCTGCGCGAAGCCGGTTTCAAGGTAACACCGCAGCGCCTTGCCGTCTACAACATGCTTTCCCACACGAAAGCGCATCCCAATGCCGATACGATCTACAAGGAGCTGCAGCCGCTCTACCCGACGATGAGCCTCGCCACGGTCTACAAGGCGCTGGCCATCCTCTGCGACCTCGGCCTCGCCCAGGAACTCAATGTCGGTGAGGAAGCCTTTCGCTACGATGCCGACACGAGCCATCATCCGCACATCCGCTGCACCTGCTGCGGCCGCGTCGATGATGTCCCGGCACTCAACACGGAAAGCGTCTATGAGCAGGTCAAGGATGAGACGGGCTACGCCCTCTCGGATCACCAGCTCTACTTCTTCGGCGTCTGCCCGGAATGCCAGGCTAAGAATGCAACGAACGCCAAGACCATGCACTGAGGCATTCCCCTCTTCACCAAAAAAGCTGACACAAACGT
>NZ_GG697142.2:0-33545 GCF_000155955.1 Mitsuokella multacida DSM 20544 | reverse complement strand
TTTTTTGGTATATGCAATTGAGTAATTGAGGAGAGCTTTATAAGGCCTGCGCAGCGCTCTTGCGGCGCTTGAGCTGCAGGATGAGGATGACGGCAAACAGGGCGAAGCCTGCGATATCCGTCATGAAGCCCGGCTTGATCATCATGAGGCCGCCTGCGACGAGCACGAGGCGCTCCAGCAGGCTGCAGTTGTCCGCCAGATAGCCGATGAGCGCCGAGGACAGCGCGACCATGCCGATGAGCGCCGTCAGCGTCGTCATGAACAGGTCGAGCATCGTGCCCTCGAGCATCAAGAGCACGGGTGACAGGACGAACATGTACGGGATGATGAAGGCCGCGATGGCCAGCTTCGACGCATTGATGCCGGTCCTCAGGGGGTTGCCGCCCGCGATGCCGGACCCGGCAAAAGCCGCCAGGGCGACAGGAGGCGTGACGTCGGCGATGATGCCGAAGTAGAAGACGAACATGTGCGCGCAGAGAACGGGGACGCCCATCTGCACGAGAGCAGGTGCCGCAATCGTCGAGGTGATGACGTAGTTGGCCGTCGTCGGCACGCCCATGCCGAGGACGATGGCCGTGATCATCGTGAAGAACATCGTCGGCAGCAGCAGGCCGCCCGAGAGGTCCAGAAGGCCCGAAGCCAGTTTGAGGCCGACGCCCGTCTTCGTGACGACGCCGATGATGATGCCGGCTGCGGCGCAGGCGACGAGGACCGAGAGCACATTGCGCGCGCCGCGGTCGAGGCCGCGGACAATCTCGATTGGCTTCATGCGCGTGGACTTGCGCAGAGCCGAGCAGAGGATGGACAGGACGATGGCGACGAGCGCCGCGCGCATCGGCGTGTAGCCGGATACGAGCAAGTAGACGATGACGATGAGCGGCAGGGCCAGATGGCCGCGCTCCTTGAGGATTGTGCCGATCTTCGGCAACTGGCTGCGCGGGATGCCTTTGAGGTTGCCGCGCTTCGCTTCGAAGTGGACGCCGAGCCAGATGCCGGCGAAGTAGAGGAAGGCCGGCACGATGGCCGCCTTGACGATGTCGATGTAGGGAACGCCGACGAACTCCGCCATGAGGAAGGCCGCCGCGCCCATGACCGGCGGCATGAGCTGGCCGCCCGTCGAGGCCGCCGCCTCAACAGCACCGGCAAAATCCTTGTGGTAGCCGAGCTTCTTCATCATCGGGATGGTCAGAGAGCCCGTACCGACGACATTGGCGACAGAACTGCCGGAGACCGTGCCCATGAGGCCCGACGACAGCACGGCAACCTTCGCCGGACCGCCGCTGGCCCAGCCCGCGATGGCGTTGGCGAGGTCAATGAAGAACTTGCCGAGGCCCGTGGACTCCAGATAGGCGCCGAACAGGATGAACAGGAAGATGAACGTCGACGAGACGCCGAGCGGAATGCCGAAGATGCCCTCCGTCGTGAAGTAGAGGTGGCCAACGAGCTGCTCGATTGTCAGCCCGCGGTGCGCGAGAACGCCCGGCATGTAGGGGCCGGCAAACGCGTAGATCAGGAAGGCCAGCACGACGCAGACCATCGGCAGGCCGACGATGCGGCGCGTCGCCTCGATGACGAGCAGGATGCCCAGCAGGCCGACGGCGAGGTCCACGCCCGAGACCGTGCCCGAGCGCAGCACGAGGTGCTGGTACTCGAAGACGATGTAGGCAGGTGCCGCAGCGCCGAGGATCGAGAGCAGCACGTCAAACGGATGCACCTTGTAGCGCGACCACGACTTGCGCGTCGGGTACAGGAGGTACACGAGCGCCAGGCCGAAGCCGAGGTGGACGGCTCGCTGCAGCTGCGCGTCGAGCACGCCGAACGTCGCCGTGTAGAGCTGGAAGATGGAGAACGTGATGGCAATGGCGGAGACGATCTTCGCCATGACCCCCTTGTACATCATCGTATCGGATTCTTTATCGTATTTCTTTAAAATGTCTTCTGCGGATTTTGGGTCCAGCTTTTCAGTCATAAAAAACATCCTTTCTGCTTCCCTGCTCCTGAACATCTCAGGGAAGGAAAAGTATCGGAGTCAGCTGCCGAGCAGAGCCCGGTAGAACGGCACGATGGCGAGATCGATGCGCGTGCCGGGCGCATATCGTTCATAGAGGCGATACTCCCGCCCCGCGACCGTCAGCGTCAGCTGCGTGCCAACGCCCGTGCGCAGGGCGAGGGTCTTAAAATGTCGGTCCATGTGGTCAAAGACATAGTAGTCGCCTTCCTCACGGAAGTCGCCTTCCTCGGCAAGGAACGGCAGCCCTACGCCGAAAGACTGGTACTTCGTCGAGAGCAGAGTGAAGCCGTCCTTCGCCTCATTGACTTCGAGGTTCTCGAGGACCGGCGTCTTCTGCACCGAGTGGATGAAGTGGATAGAAAATGGCAGACCGGCCCTCGCCTCGACCATCGCCACGCGCTCCCCCGCCGCCCGCACAGTGAAGCACGGCGTCAGCAGGACGGAGAGCACGGCGAAGACAGAGCCGAGCAGGGTCAGCCAGAGACAGATCGGATAACGACGCATACAGACCACCAGACAATATCAAAAAGGCCTCCTCCACCGCACATCCATCGCGCACAGCACGTCGCATGAGCGGACGAAAGAGGCCTTTTTCTAGATCACATTGCTATTACTCTTTGAAGAACTTCTCGGCACCGGCATTCATCGGCAGCGACATGCCCTCGAGGGCCGTGTCCTTCGTGATGAGCTTGCCGACGGAATGAGCGGCCTGCAGGCGGTCGAGATTCGTGAAGATGGCCTTCGCGATGTCATAGCCCATCTTATCGTCGACCTTGTCCGTCGCGACGAGCATTGCCATGACGGAGATCGTCGGGACCTCCTCGTCGAAGCCAGCGTACGTGCCGGCCGGGATTGTCGTCTTCGTGTAGAACGGGTACTTCGCGATCAGGGCCTCGGCCTTGTCGGCATCGACCGGCAACAGGCGGACCTTGTTCTGCGAGGCGATATCCTGTACGGACGAGGTCGGATAGCCGGCCGTCAGGAAAGCTGCATCGACGTTGCCGTCCTTGAGGGCGCTGGCGCCTTCAGCGAAGGACAGGTACTGGACGTCGATGTCATCGTAGGTGATGCCGTACGCTTCGAGGATCTGGCGGGCATTCGCCTCAGCGCCGGAGCCGGCCGCACCGACGGCGACGCGCTTGCCCTTGAGCTCATTGATACTCTTGATGCCCGACTTGTCAAGCGTGACGAACTGGCAGGTCTCCGGATAGAGCGAGGCGATGCCGCGGATGTTGTCGACTTTCTTGTCCTTGAACATCTCCGTGCCATTGACGGCGTAGTACGTGATATCGTTCTGCACGATGGCCAGGTCGACGGAGTTATCCTTGAGCATGTTGATGTTCGCGACCGTCGCACCAGTCGACTGCGCACTCGCATTCATGCCCGGGATCTCCTTATTGAGGATCTCCGCCATCGCACCGCCGATCGGGTAGTACGTGCCAGCCGTACCGCCCGTCGCGATATTGAGGAATTTCTTCTGGCTGCTCTCACTGCCGCATCCGGCTAAGAGCGCCGCTGTCACAACCGCTATGAGTCCCACGGTCAGCATTTTGGTCAAAGAATGAAACTTCATGTTGAACGCCTCCCACTATTTATATCGGATGAATTATATTATGTATAAAATTATAACATAGTATATATACACTGGCAAGTTAGAAAATGGAATTTACCTGTAAATCTGTAATGTATATCTGTATACAAGGAACAAAAAGAGCCCTTCCTCCACAAACTCCGTGGAGAAAAGGCTCTTCCTTGAGCTTCTGTATTTGCTATGTGCTGCGCTTGGCTCAGCCGATGCGGGCCGTATGGATGATCTCATATCCCTTGGCCTTGATCTTCGCGCTGATGGCATCGACATCAGGGATGTCGCCGCGCACGACAATCTCGTATTTGCCATACGGCTGGCGGCACGTCACGAGGCTGTCGATGGACAGGCCGCATTCCGTGAAGATGCCGGCAATGTCGTAGACGACACCGACCTTGTTGTCGACGAGCAGCGTCAGGCGCGTCTTGCCTTCCTGCAGGCCCATGACATCGACGAATGTCTTGAAGATATCCGTCTCCGTGATGACGCCGACGACAGCGCCGACGCTCGAGACGACGGGCAGACCGCCGATCTTGTGGTTGTACATGATGAGCGCCGCTTCCTCGATCGTCGCATCTTCATTGACGGAGATGACCTCTTTGTTCATGATGTCCCCGATCTTGAGCTTGGCGAGCAGCGAGCGCGCCTCGTAGCGCGAGAGCGTCGTCGCCGGCGACGGCGCCACGCGCATGATGTCCTTGTCCGAAAGGAAGCCGACGAGCTTGCCGTCCTCGACGACGGGCAGGCGGCGGAAATGGCCCTTCTTCATGGCCGAAGCCGCTTCATCGACCGGCGTGTCTGGCGAGACGGTCACCGGGTTCTTGGCCATGCGATTTGCTACAAACATTCAGAATCCCCCTCTGCGATTTTCTTGATCTTGATAAGGATACATTCGCCACGGATTCCAGAGTTCCTGCCGCACGGCGAATGCACCGGGAAAACACATCAGCCGCCAAGGTAGGCCTTGCGGACATCCTCGCTGGCCGCGAGCTCTTTTGCGCTTCCAGAGAGCGTGATGCGGCCCGTCTCGAGGACGTAGGCGCGGTTGGCGATGGAGAGTGCCATGTTGGCGTTCTGCTCGACGAGCAGGACCGTCGTGCCGCTCTTGTTAATGTCGACGATGATGTTGAAGATCTCCTTGATGAGCAGCGGCGCGAGGCCCATCGAAGGCTCATCGAGCAGCAGGAGCTTTGGGCGGCTCATGAGCGCGCGGCCCATGGCGAGCATCTGCTGCTCGCCGCCTGAGAGCGTGCCGGCCGACTGGTTCTTGCGCTCCTCGAGGCGCGGGAAGAGCTCGAAGACATGCTTGAGGTCCTGCTGGATGCCAGCCTTGTCCTTGCGCACGAAGGCGCCGAGGTCGAGGTTCTCCATGACCGTCATCTCCGCGAAGACGCGGCGCCCCTCCGGCACCTGCGAGATGCCCTTCTTGACGATTTCGTGTGCGCGCACGCCCGCGATATCCTGGCCGAGAAAGGTGATACCGCCCGTCTTCGGTTTCAGGAGTCCCGAGATCGTGCGCAGCGTCGTCGACTTGCCGGCACCATTGGCGCCGATCAGGGTGACGATCTCGCCCTCCTTGACCTCGAGACTAATGCCCTTGAGCGCGTGGATGGCGCCGTAGTACACGTCTATATTATCGATTTTCAGCATCGGTTCTGCCATATACATCCCTGCTTTCCGTACATCTTCCGTACTTCTGACCCTGCTCATTCGCCGCCGAGGTAGGCCCGGATGACCTCCGGGTCCTGCTTGATCTCATCCGGCGTGCCCTGGGCGATGATCTCGCCGTATTCGAGCACATAGATGCGCTCGCAGATGCCCATGACGAGGCTCATGTCGTGCTCGATGAGCAGGATGGTCAGCCCAAACTCCTTGCGGATCCAGCGGATCATGTCCATGAGCTCCTTCGTCTCCTGCGGGTTCATGCCGGCAGCCGGCTCGTCGAGCAGCAGGAGCTTCGGCTTGGCCGCGAGAGCGCGCGCAATCTCGAGGCGGCGCTGTGCGCCGTACGGCAGGTTCTTGGCGACCTCATAGGCCTTGTCGTCGAGGTGGAAGATCTTGAGGAGTCTGTGTGCCTCCTTCTCGATTTCTTCCTCTTCCTTGAAGTAGCGGCCGATGCGGAAGACCGACTCCAGAAGGCCGTACTTGACGTGGTAGTGGAAGGCGATCTTGACGTTCTCGAGGACCGTGAGTTCCGAGAACAGGCGGATGTTCTGGAACGTGCGCGCGATGCCGCGCTGCGTGACCTGATACGGCTTGAGGCCGACGATGCTCTCGCCCTCGAAGGTGATGCTGCCCGTCGTCGGCTGATAGACGCCCGTCAGCATGTTGAAGGCTGTCGTCTTGCCCGCACCGTTCGGCCCGATGAGGCCGACGAGCTCGCCGCGGTCCAGATGGATGTTGAAATCCGTGACGGCCTTAAGGCCGCCGAATACTTCCGAGACATTCTCGGTGCGCAAGAGCTCACTCATGAGGCGTCTCCCCTTTCTTGAAAATACGGCGGAAAATGCCCATATTCGTGATCTCCATGTAGCCGAACAGGCCCTGCGGGCGATAGAACATCAGGAGGATCAGCGCGATGGCATAGATGATCATGCGGAACTCCGGCCAGCTCGCGAGCGCAGCCGAAATAAAGGTGACGACGAAAGCACCGGCAATCGAGCCCGTGATGGAGCCGAGGCCGCCCATGACGACCATGATGAGGTAGTTGAACGTCTGCATGAAGGTGAAGGACGCCGGACTGATGAGGTAGAAGCAGTGCGCGAACAGGCCGCCTGCGACGCCGGCAAAGGCAGCGCCGATCGTGAAAGCCATGACCTTGTACTTCGTCGTGTTGACGCCCATGGACTCTGCCGCAATCTCATTCTCGCGGATGGCCAAGCAGGCGCGGCCGTGGTTCGAGTTGACGAAGTTCTTGATGAAGAACAGCGTGAACAGCATGATGAAGAAGACCCAGGCGAACGTCGTGTGGTGTGGGATTCCCTTGAAACCGGCCGCGCCGCCGACGTACTGGATGTTCATGATGACGATGCGGATGATCTCGCCGAGGCCCAGCGTCGCGATGGCAAGGTAGTCGCCGCGCAGGCGCAGCGTCGGGATGCCGACGAGGAAGCCGAGGAAGCCGGCGGCGATGCCGCCCGCAATCAAGGCCACGGCGAACGGCAGGTGGAAGTTAGTCGTCAGGACGACGCCGACATAGGCGCCGACGGCCATGAAGCCGGCGTGGCCGAGCGAGAACTGGCCCGTGTAGCCGTTGATGAGGTTGAGGCTCGCGGCCAGGATGATGTTGATGCCGATGATCAGGAGGTTGAGCTGCCAGAACGAGCTCAGGATGCGCTCCGTGATCAGGAGCTGCAGGACTGCGAACAGGACGACTGAGAAGACGAGCATGATGCAGTCATTCTTGCGTAAGTATTTCATATGCTCCCCTCCTTAAACCTTTTCTTTCGTATTCTTGCCGAAGATGCCGGCCGGGCGCACGAGCAACACGAGGATCAGGATGGCAAAGGCTGCCGCATCGCGGAACGTCGACGAGATGAAGCCCGAGACGAGCGCCTCGACGACGCCGAGGATCAGTCCGCCGACCACAGCCCCCGGCAGGATGCCGATGCCGCCGAGAACGGCTGCGACGAAGGCCTTGAGGCCCGGCATGATGCCCATGAGCGGGTCAATCGAGTTGTAGTAGATGCCGACGAGCACACCGGCGACGGCAGCGAGTGCCGAGCCGATGCCGAACGTGATGGAGATGATGCGGTCCGAGTTGATGCCCATGAGCTCCGCCGTCTCCGTATCGAAGGAGGCAGCGCGCATGGCCTTGCCCGTCTTCGTCTTCTGGACGATGTAGGTCAGGATGACCATGAGCACGGCCGTGATGCCGAGGATCAGCATCTGCTGGCCGTTGATGACGATGCCGCCGACCGTGACGGCTACGTCACCGAACATCGCCGGGAACGTACGCGGCGTCGGCGAGACGAAATACATCGTCGTGTACTCGAGGAAGAACGAGACACCGATGGCCGTGATGAGCACCGAGATGCGCGGCGCATGGCGCAGCGGCTTGTAGGCGAGACGCTCGACGAGCATGCCCAGAAAGCCTGTGACGACGAGCGAGATGAGCAGAGACGGCACGATTGAGAGATGTGCCTGCGTGATGGCGAAGAAGCCGATGTAGGCGCCCACCATGTAGATATCACCGTGGGCGAAGTTGATGAGCTTGATGATGCCGTAGATCATCGTATAGCCGAGCGCGATCAGCGCATAGATGCTGCCGAGCGATATGCCATTGATGAGCTGCTGCAGGACCTGATGCAGGATTTCCATAGGATAGCTCCTTTCCTTCCTTTCTTAACTCTTAACAAAGAGAAAAGCCCTCCCCTCGAAGAGAGGTGAAGGCTTTCTTGTCCGAGACTCTTGGATCAGTCCTCAGAATCCGGCATGATCTTGGCAACCATGACGCGGTCGCCGTCTTTATTCTGCAGGATGACGGCCTGCTTGATCGGATTGTGGTTCTTGTCCATCGTGATCGTGCCAGTACCGACCTTGAGGTCTTTCGTCTCCTCGAGGGCCTTCTGGATCTTCTCCGGATCACCGCTACCAGCGCGCTTGATGGCATCGGCAAGCATCTTGCCGGCATCATAGCCGAGGGCTGCGAAGACATTCGGCATATGGCCGTACTTGTTCTTGAATGCTTCGACGAACGGTTTTACGGATTCATCCTTATCGGAGTAATGCGTGCTGAAATACGTGTTGTTGAGGGCATCGGCACCGGCGATATCCGTTACCTTGGAATCATCCCAGCCATCCGTGCCGAGGATCGGGCACGTGATGCCGAGCTCGCGGGCCTGCTTGACGATCTTGCCGACTTCTTCATAATAAGCCGGGACGAAGATGACGTCGGCGTTCGCCGTCTTGAGCTTCGTCAGCGTGGCCTTGAAGTCCTGGTCTTTAGCGAGGAAGGCTTCTTCCATGAGGACCTTGCCGCCTGCTGCTTCGAACTTCTCCTTGAAGACCTTGCCGAGGCTCTTCGAGTAGTCCGTGCTGTTGTCGACATAGATGACAGCCGTCTTAGCCTTGAGGTTCTCGGAAGCGAACTTCGCCATGACCGTGCCTTGCTGCGGGTCGATGAAGCAGCTGCGGAAGACGAACGGCTTGACTTTGCCATTCTCTACCGTGACATCTGGGCTCGTGGCATCCGGTGCGATGATGGGGACCTTGTTGTCCGTGGCGACCTGCGACTCAGCGATGACGTTCGCCGTGACAGCCGGGCCGACGAGGACGGATACCTTGTCGTCCGAGATCAGTTTCGTCGCCGCATTGACGGCCTCAGAAGCCTCGGATTTATTGTCGGCCGTGACCAGCGTGATCTTCTTGCCGTCGACGCCGCCCGCATCGTTGATCTCATCGATCGCGAGCTTGAGGCCGTCGAGCGTTGCCGCGCCGTAGTTGGCGACATTGCCGGTCATCTCGAAGTTCGCGCCGACCTTGATCTCGTTGCTGTCAGCCTGGCTGCCACAGCCGGCGAGCACGCCGCCCATGAGCATCGTGCCCATGAGGACGCTGGCGAGTTTCAAACCTTTCTTGCCGAAATTCATATGAATTCCTCCCTTTTCTCTCCCTAGCAATTCTCTTATTGCGATGAACTTATTATAGTTTACAGAGTTACAATAGTCAACACTTTTGTGCAAAGAAAATGAACAAAAACTTGAATTTTGTTTTTCTAAAGCGGACTTTTTTACCGTTCGTTCAAGGTTTGTACCATTGAGATGGAATTTCCGACTGAAACGTTCACACGAGGAATGTATGGTTTACAGTCTTTCTGTATACAAAAAGAACGCAGCCACAGCTGCGTTCTTCCCTGAATCTTAATCTCGTATGTAAATCTCGATGTCCTGACGGCCGAAGGCCAGTGCCTCCGCCCGCGTGTCGAAAGCCACGTCGATGCGGTGGCCATGGATGGCCCCGCCGACATCCTCCGCCACAGCATCGCCGTAACCGGGGATGTAGACATGCGTGCCGAGCGGGATGATGTCCGGGTCGACCGCGATGATGCCGTGGCGCACGTGTGTGCCGAGCGCCGTGTAGGCCGAGTTGCCCGGGTCATCGGCGCTGTACGCCGTCGCATTGACGTACATGACCGTGCCCTCGCTCTCATCAGAGGACGGCTCGTATTCCCGACCGCCCGAGAGCACCGAGTAGGTTCCATTGCCGCAGACGCCGTCAGCATCGAGCCCGTTCGCCTTCTGGAAGGACTTGATCGCCGCGACGGTCTGGTTGCCGCAGATGCCGTCTGCTGCACCGGTCAGCCACCCCTGCTCGATGAGCAGAGACTGCACTTGACGCACGGCAGGGCCGCGCGAGCCCTGCCGGACGAGGATGGATGACGCCATCGCCTCCGTCGTGCTGAAGAGCAGGAGAAAAGAGGCCATAAGGATTACTAGAACAAACTGATTTCGCAAACGCACACACCTCTCTCAAACGCATCTGTCACGTCTCTTTCATGATAATCTACAACCTCTATTGTACCACATTGCGCAAGACCCGGTCAAAACGCGACTCATTTGACCAGGTGGAGCGGCGCCTGATGCGCAGCATCATGCTCCTCGGGCCGCGCCTCGCCGCGCTGCACCTGGAAGCCGTGATGGCAGATGTTCAGCAGGATGCCCATCGAGGCCATCGTGACGAGCAACGAGGAGCCGCCGTAACTGATGAACGGCAGCGGGATGCCGACGACGGGGAAGGTGCCGCTGACCATGAAGAGGTTGCCGGCCGCCTGCCCGACGACGAGCAGCATGATGCCAAGCGTCAGGATCTGGCCGTAGATGTCGTGCGCGCGCGCGGAGATGTAGTAGCAGCAGACGGCCAGCATGAAGAACAACGCGATGACGAGCAGGACGCCGAGGTAGCCGTGCTCCTGCGCAAAGATCGCGAAGGCAAAGTCCGTATGCGCCTCCGGCAGGTACTCGTACTTGCTGACGCCCTCGCCGAGGCCCATGCCCCAGAGGCCGCCCGAGCCGATTGTCGACATCGACTGCACGGCCTGATAGCCGACGCCCTGCGCATCGCTCCAGGGGTCGTACGTCGTCTTCACGCGCAGCAGGCGGTACGGCTGCCAGACGATCAGGCCGATGAGGGCCGCGATGCCGACGAAGAACAGCACCTTGACCTGTTTCCAGGGAATGCCGACGAGAAAGGCCATGAGGAACGGCACGCCGAAGACGATGCAGGCCGTGCCCATATCCGGCTCGAGCTCAACGAGCGCGGCCATGAAGAAGATGATCCAGTACGGTGGCGCCTTGAGCAGGTCAATCTTCCTCTCGTGCTTCATCATCACGGTCAGGAAGCGCGCGGCAATCAGGATGCCCGTGAGTTTGGCAAACTCCGCCGGCTGCACGCTGAAGCCCGCAAAGGAGAGCCAGCGCCTTGCGCCATTGACGACCACGCCCGCGAACAGGACCAGGATGAGTGCGCCGACGGTAACGAGCAGCAGCCACTTCGTGATGCCCTGCCAGCGGTGGTAATTGACGCGGCTGCAGACGAAGCAGACGAAGATGCCGAGGACGAGCCAGACCGCATGGCGGATGAGGAAGTAGTACGGATTGTTGTAGCTCGTCGTCGCGAGGACGAAGCTCGAGCTGAATACGTTGATGGTCCCCAGCAGCAGCAGGACAGCCATGATGACGATGACTGGCTCCGATTCATTGCGCCAGGGCGTCTTCCGGATCAGCATCAAAATGCCCCCTTCATCCCTTATTCGAAAATGACTTCACAGCGATTGATCTTCTCGCCGAAACCGCTGAACTTGCGCTCGTACTCCGTCATGATGTTGTCCGGCCGGTTCTCTGCATGGAGGTCGTACGAGACGTCCTGCACGCGGAGCCCTGCCTCCTCGAACTGCTCGAGCGAGAAGTCGAAGAGCGGGCGGTTGTCCGTCTTGAAGTGGAGTTCGCCCGGCTTCTTGAGCAGGCGGCGGTACTTCTCGAGGAAGCCGACGTGCGTGAGGCGGCGCTTGGCATGGCGCTTCTTCGGCCACGGGTCGCAGAAGTTGATGTAGAAGCGGTCCACCTCGCCCTCTGCGAAGATGTCCTCGATGTGATTGATGTCGAAGACGAGCAGGCGCACATTCTTGAGCTCCCTCTCCGCAATCTTCTTGGCCGCCGAGTAGAGCACGTCCTGCTGCATCTCGATGCCGATGTAGTTGATGTCCGGATGGAGCTCGGCAAGCTGGCTGATGAAGTCGCCCTTGCCCGTGCCGAGCTCCACGTGGAGTGGCGCCTGGCGGCCGAAGATCTCGCTCCACTTGCCCTTCTTCTCCTCGCCGATCTCCTGGTCACGGCTCACGACGAAATCGTCGAATTCGTGGATGGCTTCGTCCACCCACGGTTTTCTTCTTAAACGCACGATGTGTCTCCTTTATCGTATTCTTTTCTTACTTCTTTTCGAGGTTGTACTTCTTGAGGTAGCGGTAGAGCGTCACGCGGCTGACGTTGAGGAGGTTCGCCAGGCGGCTGACATTGCCACCAGCGGCCTGCCATGCCTTGACGAAGACGTCCTTATCTTCCTTCCACTTGTTGTCCGGCTTGACGTCGCCCATGAGGCTGATGTCATCCGGGGCAATCGTGTCCTTCGCCGTATTGAAGAAGGCGTATTCGAGCACACTCTGCAGCTGCTTGATATTGCCCGGCCAGTCGTAATGCTTGAGCAACTCATCCGTTTCCGGAAGGATGCGCTTCGGCTTCATCTGATGCTGCTCGGCGAGCTCCGAGATGATGTGATCCGCGAGCTTCGGGATGTCCTCGCGGCGGCTGCGCAGAGGCGGTACGCGCACGACACTCTTCGAGACGATCTCGTAGAGCTCCGGCGCGAAGAGGCCGCGCTCCGTCAGGCGCTTGAGGTCGCTGTCGCAGGCCGCGATGATGCGCACGTCGATGTCGCGCTCGACCGTCTCGCCGATGCGGTGCGTCTTGCCCGTCTTGAGCGCCTTCGCCAGGGCGACGGCAATCGAGCGCGGCATCTTCTCGATCTCATCGAGGAAGAGCGTGCCGCCCGAAGCGAGTTCCAGACGGCCCTGGTGGCTGACATCCGGTCCCATGACGATGCCGAAGAGCTCCTGCTCGAGGATCTCAGGCGTCGCGTCACCGCAGCGCAGCGTGATGAGTGGACCGGCCGCGCGTGGGCTCGCCTGATGGATGCCATGTGCCATGCGCTGCTTGCCCGTGCCGGCCTCGCCCTGGATCAGCACGTGGTGCTTGTTCTTCGCCACACGGGCGGCCTTCGCGCGAACGCTCGCGAACGTCGTGCCCTCGCCGACCATCGAGTTGAGGCTGTACTTCGCCGTGTAGCCCGCCGCGTGCGCGACGAGCGTCCTGAGGTCCTCGATGGGCATCGAGACGACGACGACGGACTCGACGGCGCGGTCTGCATCGCGCTCGAGCGGCACGACCGTCGTGATGTCCTCATATGTCTTCTTCGGCGTAATCCACGTGACTTCTTTGTTATAGGACGGCACGCCGTTGAAGCCCTTGTAGATTGGCGTATGCTGGTAGTTCATGATGACGTCGTTGAGGTTCGACGTGCACTTCTTGTCATCCTGCTTCTTGGCGCCGATGCCCTCGAGGCGTGTGTGGCCAAGCCTATTAGCATAGGCGACCTCGCCGCCCGGCATGACGTGATAGACGGCAAAAGGCGTCGCATCGAGGATGGCCTCCTCCGCCTTGATGCGGACGGATTCCGTCAGATGCGCCTCGAGCGCGTTCTTCATCGTCAGGAGCAGGGCGATGATCGCATCCTGCGGCATCGGCACCTGTTCCATCGAGACGAGCGTGATGATGTAGTGGAATTCACCGTTGACCTTTATCGGTGCCGAACAGGCATCGCCGAGCTGGCACTCCTTGACCCACATCTCCGGGCCGAACATCCAGAACGGCGTCTGATGCGCGTAGGCCACGCTGATACTCGACGTGCCGACATCCTCGACGCCGACGCGCACGCCCTCGATCTCGCCCGGCGTCATCTGGTAGAACGGCAGCGAGTAGCTCTTGAGCACGCGGCATTCCGAATCGATGAGCAAGAGCGAGAGGTTGTACTCCTGGAAGAACTCCCGGATGTCCTCGCTGAGACCGCTGAGGTAGTCAATCGCATCCTGGTTCTTCGCCTGCAGTACGGTGAACTCCTCCTTCGGCAATTTGCGCGATACGTCCATCTTCTCCGTGCCGATGCCGAGTTCCCGGCTCTTCAGCCAGGATTCTGCTACCCACGGATGGACATTCGGGTCGAGCACGCCTTCTTCTACGAACTTGCGATAATAGCCCTCGAGCTTCTCTCTGCTGCGATGTTCTCTTATCACATCAATCCCCCCTTGAACAAAATCTCATGATATGTGATGGTACGATGATTATCTACTGTCTTTACAGGTTTACAATTCTCCATAAAAGCAATAAGACTGCACCTTATATTTTAACAATCATCCTCTCCGCCTGCAATTCTTTTTGCAAAAAAGTTTACAAAACGGTATAATATGCAGAGAATATATGTAAATCGAAAAGGCAGGGAATCTCCATGGCAAATCAGTATAAGAAACTGCAGAAAAAGCTCTATGAGAAGAATAAACCCGACGACAAGAAAAAAGAGCCGAAGGTCGGCAAGGATTACCCAATCCTGATCCTCATCGGCCTGACGATCTTCATCTGCTTCATCGGCTGGGGAAATCTCGACAACATGAACCGTGCGATGTACGTCCTGCTGCTGGTCTCCCTGGTCCTGACGTATGTGCGCCGCCATGCCAAGCTCTCCGAGACTAAGGCCATCTACGTGGAGCGAGCCAGCGCCGCGAGCATCGGCCTTGCAATCGCGCTGTTCTTCATCGTCCTCTACTACCAGTTCTTCGGTTGATCCCGAAAAAAAGAGCTCTGACAATGTCAGAGCTCTTTTTCTATCGCGATCTTGCCACGGATTCAGAGGACAGCCGTGACCTCCACCTCGCAGAGTGCGCCGGCCGGCAGGTCTTTGACGGCCACGCAGCTGCGCGCCGGTTTCGAGACGAAGTGCTTCGCATAGACTTCGTTGAATGCCTTGAAGTCCGCGATCTCCGCGAGGAAGCACGTCGTCTTGATGACGTGACTCATGTCCGTGCCGGCTTCCTTGAGCACGGCCTCGACATTGCGGCAGCACTGCTCTGCCTGCTCCTCGATCGTCGTGGCGACGATCTTGCCCTCGGCCGGATTGATGGCAATCTGGCCCGAGCAGTAGAGCACGCCGTTCGCTTCGATGGCCTGGCTGTACGGGCCGACGGCTGCCGGCGCCTGATCCGTATGGATGGTTTTCATGGTAATTCCTCCTCATGAGCGAGATACAATCTGTCTCTATTCTACATCATGAGGCGCCGCGTTACAAGTTTACAGTCACTCGCAGCAGCTGGCCTTCATGCGCGGCACGACGATGTGGCCGCGCGAGACCTCTTTGCGGTGGCAGTGCGGGCACTCGTTCTCGATGATGCCCGTGTAGCCGCAGACGGGGTCGCGGTCAACCGGGTGGTTGATGGAGAAGTAACCCATGTTGGCATCATGCATCGCGCGGACGACAGCCTCGAAGGCCTTGACGTTCTTCGACGGGTCGCCGTCCATCTCGATATAGGCGATGTGGCCGGCATTCTCGAGCGCATGATACGGCGCCTCGATGCGGATCTTGTCGATGGCCTTGATTGGGTAGTAGACCGGCACATGGCTGGAGTTCGTCATGTACTCGCGGTCCGTCACGCCCGGGATGATGCCGTACTTCTTGCGGTTCGCGCGCTGGAACTGGCCGGCCGTCGACTCAGCCGGCGTGCCGAATGTCGACCAGTTACGGTGCTCCGCCTCCGTGTAGGCATCCGTGCGCTCGCGCAGATGGCCGACGATCTTGAGGCCGAGCTGCTGTGCTTCCTCGCTCTCGCCGTGATGCTTACCGACAAGGGCCTTGAGGCACTCGGCAAGGCCGCAGAAGCCGATGGAGTACGAGGCGTGCTTGAGGACCTCCTTGATGGAGTCCGTCGGCTTGAGCTTCTCGCTGTCCATCCAGACACCCTGCCCCATGAGGAACGGGTAGTTGTAGACGTGCTTCTGCTCGATGATCGCGAGGCGCGAGAGCAGATAGTCGTGACTGAGGTCGATGTAGTGGTCGTAGAGCTCCCAGAACTTCTTGAGGTCGCCCTTGGCCTCGAGCGCGAGCTTCGGCAGATTGATCGTCGTGAACGAGAAGTTGCCGCGGCTGCCCGACTCCTCCGGGCCGTTGATGTTGCTCATGACGCGCGTGCGACAGCCCATCGTCGCGACGACGCTGTTGTAGTCACCCGGCTTGTAGTACTGAAGGTTGTACGGCGCATCGATGTTGACGAAGTTCGGGAACAGGCGTTTTGCGCTGACCTTGCAGGCCTTGAGGAAGAGGTCGTAGTTCGGGTCGCCCGGGTTGTAGTTGACACCCGCCTTGAGCTGGAAGACTGAGATCGGGAAGATCGGCGTCTCGCCGTAGCCAAGACCGGCCCAGATGGCGTTGAGGACCTCGCTGATGACGAGGCGGCCCTCAGGCGACGTGTCCATGCCGTAGTTGATGGATGAGAACGGCACCTGCGCGCCGGCGCGGCTGTGCAGCGTGTTGAAGTTGTGGATCAGGGCCTCCATCGCCTGATGCGTCTCCTCGACGACATCGGCGCAGGCCAGATGGTAGATGTTGTTCGCATCGACGACGACGTCCGTCGTCGGCTTGTGGTACTCGTCCACGAGGATGGCATCGAGGGCCTCGACGACTGCCTCGATGCCCTCTTTTGCCTTCGGGTCGTCGTCGTTCTCCGTGAAGTGGCAGCGGTCCATTGCCAGATGCTCGCCAAAGACCTTCTTGAACGCACCGTAGTCGCGGAACAGGTCCATGCCGAAGCGATAGATGAGCGCCTTGTGTGCCTCGTCGAAGATGGCCTTGCGGAAGGACTTGCGCACGCCCTCTGCCATCGCGTAATCAAAAGCGTTGATGCTCTGGCCGCCGAACATGTCGTTCTGGTTCGACTGGATGGCGATGCAGGCGAGCGACGCGTAGGCGCGGATGGAATTTGGCTCACGCAGGAAGCCGTGGCCCGTCGAGAAGCCGCCGTGGAAGAGCTTCAGGAGGTCGATCTGGCAGCAGTTGAACGTGATCAGCGAGAAGTCCTTGTCGTGGATGTGGATGTAGTTCTCGCGGTCCGCCTCTGCGTACTCCTCGTCGAGCACGTAGTTGTCGACGAAGTGCTTCGCACCCTCAGCGCCGAGCTTGAGCATGATGCCCATCGAGGCATCCGTATTGATGTTCGCATTGTCGCGCTTGAGGTCGGAGTCGACCGAGTCCGCGAAGAAGATGTCGCGGTACGATTCCATCAGATGCTTCTGTGCCGCGCGGCGCTCCGCATGCTTCTGGCGGTAGGTGATGTACTTCTTCGCGATGTCGTAGAAGTCGTACTTCATGAGCTCCTGCTCGACGATGTCCTGGATCTCCTCGACGCTGACGTTGTCGCGGTCCTTGATGTCCCATTCGACCTGGCTCGTCACCTCGTCGACATCCTTCTCAGACATCGTGTTGCCGCCGTCGGCATTTGCTCCGGCAATGGCGTGGTAGATCTTTTCGCGATTATATGGCACGGTGTGGCCAGAACGTTTCGTTACAGTCTTCAGATTCATGTGATTCTTGCGCCGCGAGCTTTCGGCTCATCTTGTGCAGCGCCTCTGCGCCTCCCCTATATGTAGTGGTCCGTTTCTTGATGACAGGTATATATTGTATCAGAGATGCGCATCTCTGGCAATCATGAAATTCACACGGACAGACGTGGAAGCACTCGCTCAGGCTCAATCTCACCTTCCCGCACGCCGCCTGTGGCCCATTCTGAAATTGACGAACGACATGATTTCAGGTAAAATGTATCGGGATTTTCTTATCAATATGTATGGACAGCTGCCCTGCGTTCGGCAGCTTCGAACTGAGGTAATGGCATGCAACTTTCTACCGAGAGACAAGACCGTCTCATCCGCTGGCTGACGGCAGCCGGTATCTACTACATCTGTCTGATCGCGTTCTACATCGACATCGGGCAGGACATGGGCGCGGAGTACTTCATCCCCGTCTTCCTGCCCGTCATGCTCGCGCTCGTGCTCGTGCAGTACGGCACGCACGTCCCCCTCTTCTCATGGGCGACCCTGCCGAATCTCTTCACAGGACTCGCCTGGTGCAGCGCTTTCCCGCTGCTCTACACCTGGACGTATCATCAAGACTGGTACATGTCGAAGATCTGCTTCGACTTCCTCGTCGGCACCTCGCTCTTCCTGCTGCTCACCGCGCTTGAGGGCGCGCTGTTCCGGCTCGGCCACGAGAAGATCATCGCAGCCCTGATGGCGCTGCTGAACCTCTTCGGCATCGTCATCCCCTTCATCCAGTACGCCTACTACTTCATCGTCTGGCACTGCCTCTCGCCGGCCTCGCTGATGGCGCTCTACCTGACGAACTGGCGCGAGAGCATCGACTTCATCGAGTCGAACGTCGGCGTCATCCCCGCCTGCATCATCATCGCGGGACTCGGCCTCTTCCTCTACGCCTGCTGGCGCGGCCACATGACGTTTGCACGCCGACTCGAACAGGAGGACTCGACGGCGGGCCGCATGGGCGCGCTCGCACTGCTCGTCATCGGCTCGCTCATCTCGCTCTTCTGGTACGTGCCGCAGACCTCGATTGCCGACCTCTGGAACGATGTCGACACCTACGTCAAGCAGACGCAGACCTACAGCCTCAACTACGAGGAGCGCTTCGCGAGCATCTCCGTCGAGGGCACGCAGACGCTCGCGGCCAAGGCCCCGGGCACGGTCATCGTCGTCATCGGCGAGTCGGCCTCACGCAACTACATGAAGGCCTTCACCAAGAACTATGCCTACGACGACACGCCGTGGCAGAGCCAGCAGGAAAATAGTCCCGACTTCCTGTTCTTCCAGAATGCCTACTCCTCCTGGTCGCAGACCGTCCCCGTCCTGCAGCGCGCCCTGACGGAGCAGAGCCAGTACAACGGCAAGGAGTTCTTCAACTCCGCCTCCATCCTCGACGTCGCCAAGAAGTCGGGCTACGACACCTACTGGTTCAGCAATCAGGGCCGCTACGGCCAGTACGACAGCGCCATCACGCTCGTCGCCAAGACGGCCGACCACGCGGAATGGACCGACGACTCCTACAACTTCTCCGACAAGTACGATGAGACCCTGCTGCCATACCTGATGCAGGTCGATCCCAACAAGAACAACTTCATCGTCCTGCACATCATGGGCAGCCACATCTACTACAACAACCGCTACCCAGAGGGCTTCAACAAATTCCAGGGCGAAGAGGGCAGTTCGACGATGACGTCGGAAGCCTCGTATGCCAACAGCATCCTCTACACCGACTACATCCTCTCGCAGGTCTTCGACTACGCCAAGAAGAACCTCAACCTGCAGGCGATGGTCTACTTCTCCGACCACGGCGAGAACCTGACGATCTCCCACAATCCGGACGTCTTCAGCTTCGACATGGTCCGCATCCCGATGTGGATCTACCTCTCGCCGTCATACCAGGCCGCCCTGCCGGGCCGCACGGCCACGCTCAGGAGCCATGAGAGCCGCTACTTCACGAACGACATGCTCTACGACACGGTCTGCGGCCTGCTCAACGCCCCGTCCGAGCACTACGACCCGGGACAGGACTTCACGAGCACAGCCTACCGCTTCAACCGCGACAACCTGACGACCATGCTCGGCCAGTACAAGCTCTCCGCCGACCCGGACGGCACACCAGAACAGTGATAAATGAACAAACAGGCCCTGCCGCAATGCGACAGGGCCTGTTTGTTCATGCAAAAAAACCGCCCTTTCAGGACGGTTTCAGGCACATGACGCCAAAAACAGTATACTATTGGATAGAGTACTCCCCACGCACAGGAGAGTCTTGTTTTGACAACGAAAGCCATCTAAAACTAAAAAAGGATGTGACACCATGCTTCATATCGCAATCTGTGATGACCAGCCCGACCAGATCCGCTCCATCCGGCAGTCATCTGAACGATATTTCCAAGATAAACAGGATACTGTATCATACGAGACCTTTGACAACGCCTTTTCCTTCGTCGACACAATCAATCAGGGTGCTATCTTCGATATCGTCCTGCTCGACGTCTGCATGCCGGGCATCCTTGGCACGGAGGTGGCACAAGAACTGCGCAAGTTCAGCAGCAGCACGGAGATCATCTTCCTGACGACGAGCGATGAATTCGCCATGGATGCCTTTGCGGTCAAGGCCACGGACTACCTGCTGAAGCCGTTCACGCAGAGCCAGTTCAACCAGGCGATGGACCGGGCCATCGCCTTCATCCGCCAGCGCAGCAGCGCCAAGATCATGCTGCGCCTTGTAGGCGGTGGACTCTGTATCGAGGAAATCTCGCAGATCCTCTACTTCGAGAGCCACGGCCACATCCTGCAGGTCCATCTGGCGGACGGTACCGTACTCGAGACACGCAAGTCCGGCCAGGAGATAAAGGATGAGCTCGACAAGATTGCGTCGGGACAGTTCGCCTCACCGAACAAAGGCTATCTCGTCAACCTGGCAGCCGTCCACATCATCAAGGCGGATTACGTGGAGATTGCAGGGCAAAAGCTCCCGCTCGGCAAGCGCAAGTACAGGATGTTCCAGGAAATATATTTCCGATTCATGTTCTCATCGACTACGATCTGACGCCTCAGCGAGCAGCGGCACCTGGAGATAGGTCATGAACCAGCCGTCTTTCTGCTGGCAGAAGACACTCGCCTTGTACTTATCGCAAAAGCGGGACAAGGACTTCATGCCGATGCCATGCCCCTTGACATGCGTCACGGGCAGCCCCTCCTCATCGAACTCGACAGGCGCATCAAAGCGATTCTTGACGAGCACGTTGATGACATCACCTTGGCACATCGTCATGACGGCGATATGGCGTGCAGCAGGCGGTTGTTTCTGGCTCGCAAGCAGGGCATTCTCCACGAGATTCGAGAGCACGATGGAGAGGTCGCCGCTGAAAGAGAGCTCTTCTGGCAGGTCAATGGCAGCTGTCACCGGAATGGCGAGCTCCTTGGCCCGCGCGAAGTAGACCGTTAGCGCCGCGTTGATCAGGGTGTTCTTGCAGTACTGCGGCAGCTTCGTGCGGCTGAACTGCGCGCCGAGTGCCTCGATACAGGCCAGCGCTCCCTCACGGTCCCTCTGGCTCACGAGTGCGAGCAGATGGTCAATATGGTGCCGCCGCTTCTCGTAGATTGAGGCCATGCGATGCCTCGACTCCTCTGACATCTTCACATAACGCGCCGTTGACACGAGCTGCCTCTGCAGCTCGTGTTCTTTTTCGAAGACCTGCAACTCCCGATAGACCTCACTCTGGCCGCTGCGGATGCTGGCCATGAGCAGGATGATGACGATGAGCAGCATGAAGCGCGGCAGCAGCAAGGCAAAGACCTGCTCCTGCGAGTTGAGCAGGCTTAGGTAGAGCGACTCGATGGCGAGCAGCACAGGGAGCAGCGTGATGATGCGCCAGTAGCGGCGCGTCGAGGCCATCTCGAAGTGGCGGAACGTATCCGTGAAGAAGCGCAGCAGGATGGGAAAGATCAGCAGCGACAAGATGCCGTAGAGCAAGATCTGCTCAAAGTAGAGGCTCGGCAACAGCTTGTCGGGGAAGGCCATCAGCAGGATTGCGCGCGTAAACGTGTAGATGATGCTCGAGAACAGGATGCGGAAGGCCGCGATGAAGATGTGGCCTGCCCAGAAGCGGCGCGTGAAGCTGAAGGCCAGCAGGAACTGTGGCACCCAGATGAGGTAGCCGAGCAGCCAGTAGGCAATCTGATGCGATGGGAAGATCGCCATAGAGACGATCACCGTGACGAGATGTGCCTCCAGCACGATGAGCAGGCACCAGCAGATGACGAGGCGCTTCTTCTGCGCTGCTGTCAGGAAGCGGCGGAACGGCAGGATCTGCAGGAGCGCAAAGGGCTGCAGGATCAAGACGTAGATCCAGGTGACGCCAAACGTCGTCATATCGAAGCTCAACGGCGCTCCACCTCCTTTCTCAGGGCGCGCAGATGCCGCTCCGCCTCATCGTAATGGCCGCTCTCGATGAGCTCGGCCAGCACGCGCAGCTGATGGCGGCTGTCGTGGCGAAGGATGGCGAGTTTCTGCTGCTCCTCCTGCAACGTATTGGCATAGTCGTGGATCTCACGAAGATGCTCCTGCATCTTCATGCTGCGCTCTTTCGCGTGGAACATGTATTGTACCTGGCGAAAGCCGCTGCGCACGGAGATGACGAGGATGCCTCCGATGATGACGAGGATGCCTCGGCTCACCAGCATGTAGAGATGGACGCCCGACAGATCCTGGACCTGCTGGAGCAGATCCACATAGCCCATGCTCCCCTGGTAAAAGGCAAGGAGCAGCGGCACGAAACCGAGATACTTCCAGAACGATGAGGCCGTCCACTGTGCCTTCATGAGCTGTTCCCGCGTGAAGAGCCTGCCGAGCAGCCATATCATCCCGGGGAAGCTCAGCAACAGCAGGGTGAGATAGCAGATGAAGTACAGGCTGGCAAAATAAGTCATCTGCATCCAGATCTGTTTGAGGAGCAGGACTGTCGCCGTGTGGATGAATACCGCATAGATGGCCTGTATCCCGAGCACGAAGAAATGGCGGAACCAGAAGGGCCGTATCGTGAACATCAGCAGCAGGAAATACGGCCAGTAGCATACGAAGTAGAGCTTTTGGAAGGCATTGCCCTGCATCGGCGCATGGCCCGACACGAAGAGTGCCGTGACGAGCAGGAACTCGACCACAAAGATGATGAGATGGCCGGCGATCAGGATGCGCTGCTCGCGCAATGTCGCGATGATGCGGAATGGATAGTAGCGCAGATAAGCCATCGGCAGCAGCGAAAAGCAAAACAAGAATACCGTGACGAAAACATTATCCAAGCACATTCCTCCTTATCGCGAATCCTTCTAGGTATAACTCCTGAGCATCACCCCTGCTCGACGCCGCTGCCATCGAAGTGCGGCACGAACTTCGTGTCGGCCGTGCGGCCCTGCTGCACGTAGCAGTGCGTGATGCCGAGATTCAGGGCATGGTCGACGACCGACTGGTACTCAAACGTCGTCAGCCGGCGGTTCATGCCCTTGTGCTCCGCCGCCCGGTACATCGGCGTGTACTGGTTCATCAGGGAAATCTGTACCGTGTCGCCGAATGTCTCATGAATCCAGTCGAGCACGCGCATGCTCTCATGGCGGTGGCCCGGCAGCACGAGGTGACGGATGATGACGCCCCTCTTGAGCTGCCCGTCCGGCGTAAACTGCAGCGGGCCGACCTCCTCGTACATGCGCGCGATGGCCTTCGTCGCCACGGCGAAGTAGTCGGGCGCCAGCGAGTACTCGCGCGCGCTCGCCTCGTCAGCGTACTTGAGGTCCGGCAGGAAGATATCGACCTCCCCGCGCAGGGCCTCGATAGTCTCTTCCGTCTCATAGGCACCCGAGTTGTAGACGACAGGCAGCTGGAAGCCCTGCTCCTTGGCCATATGCAGCGCGTGCAGGATCTCGGGCACGTAGTGCGTCGGTGTCACGAGGTCGAGCGTCGCCGCGCCGCGCGCCTGCTGCTCTAGGAAAATCTCGGCGAGACGCTCGTCCGTCACCTCGATGCCGCGTCCCTCATGGGAAATCTCATGGTTCTGGCAGAAGCAGCAGCGCAGGTTGCAGTACGAGAAAAAGACGGTGCCCGCCCCTCGACCATCGGCGCCCGTGAGGCACGGCTCCTCCCACTTGTGCAGGGAGACGAGCGCGATGCGCGCTTTCGCGCCCGCGCCGCAGAAGCCCATCCGCTGCGTGCGGTCCACGCCGCAGCGGCGCGGGCAGAGCTGGCAGTCTTTCAGTGAAATCATTGTTCTTTCTCCCTTCATCGGCTCAGCGGCGTCCCTCGAGCTTCGACGCGTCGAGGATTGCGCCGTACTTCGGGCGCCACCACGAGATGCTGCGGACGCCGTTGATGTAGTCCTCCATCGCCTGCTGGTCGATTGTCGGCGGCTCACCGCCGTCGACGGACTCCGGCACGAGCGGCACCGTGTCCGCCTTGCCGATGGCATGGCGCGTGATGAAGAAGCCGTAGTTGACGCCCTGGCGGTTCGTCCGCGTCAGGCTCGAACCGACCGCCATGTACGAGAACCCCTTCGGGGCAATGAGCTCGTAGATAGTCGGCATGATGTCAATCTGGCTGCCCGCCGCATCCGGCAGCAAGGTCCCCTTGTGGATGCCCTTGCCCGTGATGATGAAGGGGATGCCGTAGCGCTCGTACATCGTCGGCGTCTTGTCGATGTTGTAGCGGTCGCCATGATCGCCGACGATGACGATGAGGCTCTCGGGGCACTTCTCTTTGACGGCCTTGACGAACTTCGCGAGCTCGCGGTCGGCGTACCAGTAATGACCGAGCTCCTTCAAGAGCTCCTCATCCTGCTGGTGGTCCTCCGGCAGTGCGGCGCGCACGGCCTCCTTATCAAAGCCCTTGGCCTCGAGGTCGAGATCGTACGGCGAGTGATTCGAGGCATTGAGCAGGACGTTGAAGCTCGGCGTATCCGGGTCGAGACCGTCGAGGACCTTCTCGTAGAGCACCTCATCCTCACAGCCCCAGACGCTGCCCGGCACATCGCCGAAGTCGCCGCGGCTGTAGAAGTGGTCAAAGCCCTGTGCCTGCGTGAAGGCGCCGATGCGCTCCCAGGTGGACGACCCTGCATACCAGAAGTTCGTCGTGTAGCCGAGCTTCTCCATCTGCGGGGCGCTGGCCGTCGGGTACGGCGCGGCGAAGGACTCCGGCATCGTTGTCAGGTAGAGGTTGGCATCGGCGAAGTCCGTCACGACGCCCGTGACAGCCGAGACCGTGCTCGCACCATTTGGCAGGAACGTCGGACAGTAGTCCGTGTCATCCTCCGCGATGAGGCTGCGCATGCCATGCGAGATGGGGATATCCTCGTACTTGTCGAGCAATGGCCAGTTGGCGAAGCTCTCCGACAGGATGACGATGACTTGCTTCGGCTTCTCGACCTGCGGGCCCTGCGCTTCCTTCGTCAGGTAGACGTCGAGGTCATCCGTATCGGCGGGCTTGCCCGAAAGGCGCGCCGCCAGATTGCGGATGTCTTCCGTCGTGAAGTCGAGGCCGTTGCAGGCCAGCATGCGCTCATTGAGGTTGTAGGCGCGGTAGATGGCCTGCACGTTGTCGAGGATGGCCTCATTGAGGAACTCGTCCTTCGTGACGCCGGCGTTCTCCCAGTTGACGGCCGTCTGCCAGCCCAGGCTGCCGCCGAAGATGCCGAGCAGCACGGCGATGTACGTCAGGTAGAGGAAGGCCAGCCGGCCGAGCCAGCGCACGGGCGCGGGCAGACGCACGCCATCCATGCAGTCCTCGAGCCAGCTGCAGCGAAGCAGTGCGCGCAGGCCGCGCCAGAGAACATAGGCGAGCAGCAGGGCTCCTGCGAGGCGCACGGGCAGGTAGTACTGCTGCACCATCGTGATGAGGAGCGCGTAGATATCGTCGTTAGCGCCCGTGAAGAGCATCTGGTTGAAGTTCGCATGGAACTGCCGGTAGAATGGGAAGCTCGCGACAAAGAGGATCGAGAGCACCGAGAGCAGCACGCCGTTGAGCGCGAGCACAATGCGCCGCTCCCAGCGCGGCCAGAGATAATGGAGCAGCAGCCCCGGCACGAAGCTCACGAGCGTCAGCGCGCCGGCCGTCTGCATCGAGAGGCGGAAGCCGCGCCATAGTGCGAGAAAGATGTCGTGGCCGCCCGTCGAAGCTCCCATATACGGTGCCAGCCACGCGATGAAAAAGCCCCGGAAAGCGGAAAGGACTGCGAGGTAAAACGCAAATACCTTCAGTCCTTCCAGGATGCCCGTATATAGAGTTTTCCAAGTAAACCGAGACCGAGTAAACCGCGAAAGCCATGCGGGCATAGAGAACATCATGGCAGGATGATCTCCACGCCGTACGAATCCGCTGCTGCGCGGATGTCTGCTGCCGGCTCCGAATCCGTGATGAGACCCGAGAGCGTGTCAAGCGTCGTGTAGTTGTAGTTGCCATCCGTGCTGAGCTTGCGCGCTTCGGCCACGACGTAGGCTTTCTTGCTGTGGCGGATGATGGCGGCCTTGTTGATGCCGTCATCGATGTCGTACGTCGAAACACTGTTCTCCTTGACGTCGACGCCGACTGCGCCGACAAAGGCGATGTCCGGCTTGAGGCGCGAGATGAAGTCGAGCGTCATGCCGCCCCAGAAGCCATCGCGGCTCTTGTTGATCTTGCCGCCGGCGAAGACCACGCGGATCTTCGGATTGCGCGCGAGCACGACGAGGATGTCGATCATGTTCGTGACGACCGTGACCTCAAGCTCCATCTTGACGAGGAGCTCTGCGATGGCGAGGTTGCTCGTCGAGATGTCGAGGAAAACCATGTCCTTCTCGTGGATGAGCTTGACGGCAGCCTGCGCGATGCGCTGCTTAGCCTCGACGTCCGTATTGCGGTGCTTGCTGACCTCGACCATGTGACTGTTCTCGCGGATGCGCACAGCACCGCCATACGTGCGTTTGAGCTTGCCCTTCTTCTCGAGGGCACCGAGGTCCTTGCGGATGCAGTCCTCCGTGACCTTGAATTTCTCACTGAGGTCACGGACGCGCACCTTGCCGTCGCGTGCCAGCATGCTCAGGATGATGTCCTGACGTTCTTCCAAAAACATATTGCTCACTCCTATGAAACCAATTCGCATTTATTGTTTGCTCTTGTTGTACGATTATTGTACTAGATAAGAGAAAAATTATCAAGCCTTTCTGCAAAGAATCTCTCATATCCTCTGATAATGCGTGCGAATGAGCAGGATTTTGCCGATTCTGTGCACTATCCCTGACGAACGAGCTATTGATCCGGATGCTCCGCGGCGAGCGCCTGCAGGGCTGCCGTATCGTCGGCATCCGTCAGCACGAAGAGCGCATCGCCCGCCTGCAGTACAAGGTCATCGCGCGGCGCAAGCTCATGCGGCCCGCGGCGCACATTGACGAGGACGCAGCCCGACGGCCAGAGCGCATCGGCAGGCGTCTTGCCGTCGAGAGCCGACTTCACGCCGACCGACAGCTCCAGGAGGATGCGCCGATGGCGGATGCGGCTCGCGATCTTCTTGCGCACGGCCAGGCTGCGCGCGAGCAGCATGTCGTAGACGGGCGCGCCGCCCGTGAGGTCCGCGACGAGGTAGGCCGTCATCGAGACGATGATCAGCGCGAGCATGTGCTCAAAGGAGCCCGTCATCTCCATGATCAGGATGCTGCCCGTGATCGGCGACTTGACGACGGCCGAGAAGTAGGCAGCCATGCCGAAGACGATGCAGTTGACGGCAAAGAGCTCCGGCATCCACTGAAAGAAGATCGCGACCTTGGCAAAGACAGCGCCGCCGACTGAGCCGAGCACGAGCATGGGCAGGAAGATGCCGCCGGGCACGCCCGAGCCGAAGCAGACCATCGTGAAGAGGAATTTCGCGGCGAGCAGCAGGACGAGGAACGCGAGCGTGTAGTCCGTCACGACGAGCGAGTCGACGAGGCGGCTGCCGCCGCCGAGGACCTGCGGCAGCACGAAGCCGAGGACACCAGCGCAGAAGAGCGGCACGACCGGCCGCCAGCGCGCGGGCACCTTCTTGTAGAAGTCCTGCGAGCGCGTGAGCATCGGGTTGAACGCGAGGCCCAGGAGGCCGACAAATGCGCCGAGCAGGATGAGCAGAAAGTACATGTCGCCTGTGTCGATGACCGGCACGACGCCCATGTGGAAGACGGGCTGCATGCCGAAGAAGTACTGCGTGACCGTCGTCGCCGTGACGGCTGCCGAGATGGCCCCCATGAGCACGAAAGCCGAGAAGTTCTTCGTGAGCTCCTCCAGGCAGAAGATCACGCCGGCGAGCGGCGCGTTGAAGGCCGCCGCAAGGCCCGCGCCCGCGCCGGCCGTCAGCAGGTAGTGGCTCTCCGCATACGAGCGATGCGTGAGGCGGCCGAGCCCCTGTCCGAGGCAGGCACCGAGCTGGACGCTCGGGCCCTCGCGGCCGAGCGACATGCCCGCGCCGATGCCGAGCACCGCACCCGTGAACTTCAGCACGAGGACGCGCGCCCAGTTCATGTCCATCTCGCCGAGCAGGATGCCTTTGATCTGCGGGATGCCCGAACCAGACGTCATGCCGTCCTTGCTCACGATGCGATAGAGGATCCAGCTGCAAAGGAAGAGCGCGAGGAACCAGATCGGTATCCAGACGATGTGCTCTGGCAGCCAGCGGTAGAGCACGGGCAGGTACTCCTCTGAGAGCTCGAGCAGGTAGCGGAACAGTGCGATGACCATGCCGGTCGCCACACCGATGATATTGCCCTCAATGAAGAGGCGCAGCTTGAAATGACGCGGGTCCGTCATCATGGTCATGGCACTCTCGATGCGCCTGTGCATGATGCTCCCCCTTTCGATTCCATCATCTAACCATCCATCCAATCATCTAAGAAAACATGAAAACATAAAAAAAGCGCTGTACCGAAGTACAGCACTTTGTCATCGTTATTCTGCAGTAAACGGCAGCAGTGCGATATTGCGTGCGCGTTTGATTGCGACCGTCACCTGACGCTGATGCTTAGCGCAGTTGCCGGAGATACGACGCGGTAAAATCTTGCCGCGCTCCGTAACGAAGCGGCGCAGTTTTGCAACGTCTTTATAGTCGATATGATCGACCTTGTCTACGCAGAACGAGCAGACCTTTCTACGAGGTCTTCTGCCTCTGTCACGTCTCATCAAAGTAATTCCCCTCCAGTCTTAAAATGGGATTTCTTCATCAGGGATAGACGGGCCAAAAGAACCTGCATCCGCCGGCTTCGACTGCGGCTGCGGCTGCGGCGCCGGAGCACCAGCACCAGCACCAGCACCGAAACCACCTTCGTGCTGGACCGAGCTTCTCGAATCGAGGAACTCAATCTCATCGGCTACGATTTCCGTCACATAACGCTTCGAACCGTCCTGTGCCTCGTAGCTCCTGACCTGGATGCGGCCCTCCACCGAGATGCGGCGGCCCTTGATCAGGTTATTACCACAGATCTCAGCAAGCTTGCGCCATGCCACGATAGGAATGAAATCCGCCGTCGGCTGGCCGTCATTCGCATCTCTGCGAGCAAAACGACGGTCAACAGCCAGTGTGAAGGTGCATACAGCCACACCAGACTGCGTATAGCGGACCTCAGGATCACGAGTCAGACGTCCAATCAGTATTGCCTTGTTCATGAGGTATGCCTCCCTGACACCCATATGGTGTAGTACATCTTAAAGAACTTTTACAAGTCTCTCGCTCACTCTTCGTCGGACTTGACGATCATGTGCTTGAGGAGCTCGTCCGTAATCTTCATGACACGGTCGCACTCAGCAACGCATGCCGGCTCACACGTAACGTTGAACAGGCAGTAGTAACCTTCCGTGCAGTCCTTGATCTCATAAGCAAGACGCTTCTTGCCCCAGCGATCTTCTTTATCGATAGTACCACCGTTGTTCTGGATCAGGTTGCTGAACTTCTCGATGACAGCGTTCGTTGCATCCTCTTCCATCGGTTTCACGATAAATATGACTTCGTACTTTCTCACGAAATCACCTCCCTCTTTGGTCTTTGGCTCCCCTACTACGAGGAGCAGAGTTACATCTTCGCTTTTCAGCGACTAAACAAGTATACCACGAACGGCGAGCGAATGCAAGCATAATTAATGGTCGAGGCAGTCGCGGTGATGGCGCGCGAGCTTCTCGGCAGCCGTCGTATTGCCACCGCGCAGCGCGAGCACGACGCCGGCCGCAATGAGCGCGAAGCCGATCCAGAAATAGAGGGTGACGGGCTCTGCGAGCAGCAGCCAGCCGAGGAACGTCCCGACAATCGGCTGGAAGAACATGAAGAGCCCCGCAAGAGAAGCATCCATGTAGAGGAGGCCCTTGTTCCAGAGGCAGAAGCCAGCCGTCGTCGAGATGAAGCCGAGGTAGAGCACCGAGCCCCAGACGGACGGCGAGGCCATCGCCGCGTAGTCCGCCGATGATAGCAGCCAGTAGAGGCCATACGGCGTCAAGGTCAGGAAGGCGATGAGCACGCTGTAGAACGTCACCGTGATGACGGAGTACTTCGAGAGGAACTTCAAGAGGACCGACATGAAGGCCCAGGTGACGGCCGCCACGAAGAGCGAGGCGCCGCCGAGGGGATTGACCGTGAAGTTATCGGGGTCAAAGACGACGAAGAGCACGCCGATCGTCGCTAGAAGGACCGAGGCGATGCGCCCCGCCGTGAGCTTCTCGTGCAGCAGGAAGTAGCCGAAAACGACCATGAAGGCCGGCGTCGCTGCCGTGATGACCGAGCCCGTCTGCGCAGAGGTCATCATCGTGCCCGTCTCCTGCGTCACGATGGAGAGCACCTGCCCCGAGAGCGCCGAGAGCACGAGGAGCTTGCGGTCCTTCTTGTCGATGTGCCAGGAGGAGTGCGTAATGAGCATCAGGATTATCAGTGCCAGCAATGCCGTGCCATAGCGCATCCAGACGAGCGGCACAGGCGGGATGACGAAGATGGAGAGCCGCACGGCGATGAACATGCCTCCCCAGATGCTCCCCGCCAGAGATAAGAAAAACGATCCGATGACGAGATTGCGCAAAATATCCCCTCCTGCTCTTCAGGACCCCATTGTCCTGCAAAAATACAATATGAAACGAGCTGATATCGCACTCATTATAGCACAAGCCGCTCGATTTACAACCCTTCGCAAACGTGATACGATGAACAGGGATTATCATCTATATTATTTAGATAGGATTCCCAGAAAGAGGTGACCTCATCACATCATGGATACTGCAAACCTGCGCCTCATCTTCGTGCTGACCGACCTCATCGCACCGCTCGCCGTCGGTTACTTCCTGCACCAACGGCACCTCGTCTCCGGTGAGGCCATCAACAAACTCATCCGCTTCAACGTCGTCTGCATCTACACCGTGCTCGCGCTGCTGAGCTTCTGGGTCCTGCCGATCTCGTGGAGCCTGCTGACCGTGCCGATCTTCGGCTTCCTGCTGATCCTTGTGCCGGGCGCCATCGGCACCGTCGCCTTCGCCCGCCATTTTAAGAGCTGGCTCGACCGCGGCGCCTACATCGCGAGCGCCATGCTCGCGAACATCGGCACGCTCGGCGGCGTCTGCGCCTTCATCCTCTACGACGAGCAGGGCTTTGCCTACACGCAGCTCATCGGCACGTGCCAGAACATCCTGCTCGTGCTCGTCATCTTCCCGATGGCCCAGTACTGCTACATGAAGCACACGCATGCCGTCCGCAAGACCGACCGGCTGCACAGCTTCTGTGACATGTTCTTCTCGCTCAACCAGCTGAGCCTCATCGGCATGGCCGCAGGACTCCTGTTCAACGCCTGCGGCATCGAGCGGCCGCCTGCCCTCGCACCGGTCTTCCAGGGGCTTGTCCACATCGCCGCCTGGATTGCCATGCTGCCCGTCGGCTTCCTGATTGACTTCCAGCAGGTGCGCCGCTACGCGCACAGAGTCCGCTCGCTGACCGCCCTGCGCTTCCTGATCACGCCGGTCCTCTTCGGCGTGCTGATCTACCTCTTCGTCGACGAGCCCGTCACGCAGGGCACGCTCGTGATCTGCTCCTTCTGCCCAACGGCCATCAATGCCGTGCTGACCTCGCGCCTCTACCACCTGACGACCGACCTCGCCGTCGCCTCCTTCGTCATCACGACAGGCCTCTTCCTGCCCATCCTCTTCCCAGCGCTCTTCTTCCTTCTGCGCTGACTGCAATGACATTGGGTAGCAAAAAAGCCGTCTCAAGATTCACTGAGAATCCTGAGACGGCTTTCGTTTTCTCGTTATTCCGCGTCAATGCTTTCCTGCGCGTTTTTTTTGCGCTTATGGCGTACGTAGAGCACCGCGATGACGACTGCGGCGACCACGACGAAGGCGATGCTCGCCTCATGGCCGATCTGCGTCAGAATCTTCCAGCTCTCGCCGAGCATCATGCCGGCGTAGAGAATCAGCGCCGTCCAGGGCAGTGCACCGGCAAACGTCAGCACGAGGAATTTCTTCATGTCGACATGGGCAAAGCCAGCCGGCAGCGAGATGAACGTGCGCACGACCGGCAGCATGCGGCTGAAGAACACGGCCTTGAGGCCGTACTTGTCGAACCAGTTCTGCGCCACATCGACATGCGACTTCTTGATGAAGAAGTAATGGCCATAGCGGTCGACAAAGCTGCGCCCGCCGCGATGGCCGACGAGGTAGGCAAAGATCGAACCGGCCATGCCGCCGACCATACCCGCCGTCAGGGCGCCTGCAAAGGTCAGCTGCCCCGAAAAGATCAGATAACCCGCAAAGCCGAGGATGAGCTCACTGGGAATCGGGATGCAGGCATTCTCCGCAGCCATGAGGATGGCGATCGCGAAGTACCCCCACGAGGCAATGAACTCCAAGAACATCGTCGAAAACTGTTCCATGTTTGCAAGTCTTCCTTTCTCTTTATCGATATCTCAAACTACACCCATTATACATCACAATCTGGAAAATACAAGGAAAACGGTCACGCAAACACGCCCTGGAACGCGCTCTGCAGCAGGCCCACCACACCGAAGAACAGGAAGATGCCAGCCGACAGGTAGCGCATCTTCTTGGCCGGCAGTTTGCGGTGTAAGAAGGCTCCCGCCAGGATGCCGAGGCTGTCGGCAAGCACCATGCCGACGACAGCGCCCGCGAGGACCATGAACCACGATTCATACTGTGCGGCCATGGCCATCGCCGCGAACTGCGTCTTATCGCCCATCTCGCCGACGATGAAGGTCATGGCGACCGTCAGCAGCGGGCCGAAGCGCGACGTTGCCGCTGCTTCCTCTTCTTCCTCATCGTCACCGCGCAGCGTCCAGATGCCAAAGCCGATGAACAGACATGAAGCGATGACGGTCATGAGATGAACGGGGATCAGCTGTCCTGCCAGCGAACCCACCGCGACCGCCAGCGAGTGAACGACGAAGATGCCGAGTGTCATGCCAGCAAACACCGACTGCCAGCGGTATTTGGCCGTGAACGCCATGACGATGAACTGTGTCTTATCTCCGAGCTCTGCGAGAAAGACCACGAGGAACGACGCGAGAAACGCCTCCATTGCATACCTCCTGCTATCCTACAAAAATCATGATACAAAAAAAGCCCGCAATGCGGGCATGATGTCAAGTGGTGCCTCAGAGCGGAATCGAACCACTGACACGGGGATTTTCAGTCCCCTGCTCTACCGACTGAGCTACCGAGGCAAGATGGCGACCCGAATGGGACTTGAACCCATGACCTCCGCCGTGACAGGGCGGCATTCTAACCAACTAAACTACCGGGCCATAATATTATTTGGACTCTCATCAATAATTGGTGGCTCACCCGGGATTCGAACCCGGGACACCCTGATTAAAAGTCAGGTGCTCTGCCAACTGAGCTAGTGAACCAAACGTGAGCGTCGAAATTCACTGCTGCAATTAAAGTAGATATCCTAATGTGTCACTCACAGGATATAATTATACAGATGTTCCACCGAGCTGTCAAGCATCAATTCGAGAATTTCCCAGAATAATTTCCGAAAAAATATCGAACGATATAGTAAAAAAAGCTCCGCCTCAGCGGAGCCCTTGCTTAACCGGCAACTTCCTATCCTCCCAGTCCGTCTCCAGACAAGTACTTTCGGCCTCTGAATGCTTAACTACTGTGTTCGGTATGGGAACAGGTGGAACCATTCAGGCATCATCACCGGATATTCTATTGAATGCTTGCACATTCAAAACTATACAGAAGAAACTACTTTGCGAACATTTCAGTTCTCTAGTTAAGCCCTCGACA
>NZ_GG697143.2:163617-220617 GCF_000155955.1 Mitsuokella multacida DSM 20544 | reverse complement strand
AAAGCTCAGTAAAGAAATTGCCGATTGCTTATGTTCATAATCAATCGATGTTTTTAAAAACATCTGGCTTGAATCACAAATGATTCATGTTGCATTGTTTAGTTTTCAAAGAACAACTTTGTCTTTCGAAGCTTGCCTTCGTTTGAAATGCTTTGCTTCAAGCGACTCATTTATTGTACCGCATCTCTTTTAGACTGTCAAGAACTTTTTTATTTTTCTTTCTTGTCTGAAAGACAACCGATTGCATCTTGCAAGCTGTTTCCACTCAAGGAACCTTGTCTTGCGTTTCATGCTGACCGGTATCTCGCGGCGACTTGTATTATATTACAGGATGGCGGTGCATTTGTCAACACCTATTTCTCAAAATCCGTAATTTTTTGAGCCGCTCCCCTGCAGCATATACAAAGCAATAAAAAACGCATCGATTGCTCGATGCGTCATAATGGCTATTGGTGGCGGCACAGAGATTTGAACTCCGGACACTGCGGGTATGAACCGCATGCTCTAGCCAACTGAGCTATGCCGCCAAGAAATGGTGGGCAGGGATGGATTCGAACCATCGTAATCCGAAGATGACAGATTTACAGTCTGTTCCCTTTAACCACTCGGGCACCTACCCATTTCTCAACAAGTGCGTCAAGAACAAGTATTATTATAGCGGCTCCCCACGCACTTGTCAACACTTATTTCATTTTTTATTTCTTGCGCATCCAGACCGGGATATCGATGAAGCTGTCCGTGCCGACCGTGCTGCCGATGGACGGATCCGGAGCCTGGGTGTTCTGGGCAGGGGCCTGCTGCGGCTGTGCCTGAGGCTGGGCCTGCTGTGCCTTGGTGTCAGGAATACCGACAGTCTCCTCCGGCGCGTCAAAGCCCGTGGCGATAACCGTCACGCGCACCGTGTCGCCCATCGAATCGTCGATGGACGCACCCCAGATGATGTTTGCCTGCGAATCGGCAGCCTTCTCGATGGCCTCCGATGCCTCGGTGACCTCGAACATGCTGAGGTTCTCCTCTGCACCCGTCACGTTAAGCAGCACGCCGCGTGCACCGTCGATGCTCGTCTCGAGCAGCGGCGAAGCGATGGCGGCCTTGGCGGCCTCGACGGCCGCATTCTCGCCCGAAGCCTCGCCAATGCCCATGAGAGCAGACCCCGCATTGCTCATGATGCTCTTGACATCGGCAAAGTCGAGGTTGATGAGGCCCGGCAGGGCGATGAGGTCCGAGATACCTTTAACGCCCTGGCGCAGGACATCATCGGCGATGCTGAACGCCTGCGTGATCGGCGTCTTCTTGTCGACGACCTGCATGAGGCGGTCGTTCGGGATCGTGATGATCGTGTCCACGTGCTTCTTGAGGTTCTCGATGCCGAGCTCCGCATTGCGGCGGCGCTTCATGCCCTCAAACGAGAACGGGCGCGTCACGACGCCGACCGTCAGCGCGCCGATCTCACGCGCGCACTCTGCCACAACAGGGGCAGCACCAGTACCCGTGCCGCCGCCCATGCCGGCCGTCACGAAGACCATGTCCGCGCCGCGCAGCGTGTCGAGGATGTCGTCGCGGCTCTCCTCAGCGGCCTTCTGGCCGATCTCAGGCTGTGCGCCGGCGCCGAGACCGCGCGTGAGCTTCTCACCGATCTGCATGCGCTTCGGTGCCAGGGATTTGAGCAGTGCCTGTGCATCCGTATTGACTGCAATGAACTCCACGCCCTGCAGTCCAAGATTGATCATACGGTTGACGGCGTTGCTGCCGCCGCCACCTACACCGATTACTTTAATTTTGGCTAATTGATCGAGCCCGTTATCGTCCAGTTCAAACACTGCCCTAACCCCCATCATCTATAATACGATACTATATCCTGTCTATTTTCCGGCATCTCCGAGATGTCTATTTCATTTAGCAATAAGATACCTCTATCAGTTTACCATCATTTTATACTGAATTCCATAGGCAAAGTGAAAAATTTATGCAGAGCGCAACGTTAGGACTTCCCATCCGCCTTATCCAAGTCCGGATTGAAATCCTTGAGCTTGATGAAAGGCGCTTCGTAGCTGAAGTCGACGTAGTCGATGGTGTGGCGGCTCGTCTTGAGCGACTTGACGAAGTCGGCCGTAAGCACGGCCTTCTCGTCGAGACGGTCGAGCTTGCCGAGGCGAATCTGGACAGAGCTGTTCGCGTAGGCGACGACAGCATCCTGATTGGCGATGTTGACCTCCGAGATCTGATTGAGCGCCTCTGCGTCGATCTGGTCGAGGAAGTAGAGGACCTTCTTGACATTCTCGTCCGTGACCTCGTCGCCGAGGTAGAGCCCCTTGACCTCCATGCCCGTGATCAGCGGGATTGGCACGCTGTGCAGCGCGCGGTAGGCCGCGATGATCGTACCGCTGCGGTCGAGGTCCAGGTAGCCGTAGTCACAAGCGACCGTCGCGACTGGCTTGCGCTCGGTGACCTCGATCTCGAGGCGGTCCGGCAGGCGGCGCCGCACGACAGCCGACTCGATGCGCAGGTCGTGCATGAGGTTCTGCGCCACGGCATCGGTCTGCAGCTGGAAGAGTGGCTCGCCCGTGTGGATGCGGCCGATCTCGCAGATCTGCTCTTTCGTCAGGTAGCTCGCGCCGCTGACCTCCACGCGTTGCAGCGTGAAGATTGGCGTGTAGACGACGATGGCCATGACGAGGCCGCAGGCCGCCAGGAACAGGAGTCCCTTGAAAAGCCGCCTGCCGCTGCGATGTTTTTTCTGCTCTTGTTCCTTCAATATCGTTCCCCCTATAGAAAAGCGCCGGACAATTCGAGGTCCGGCGCAGCAGATCACATAAAGCGCGTGAGCTTATTTCTGGAAGCCAGCCATCTCGAGGATGCGCTCGCAGAGCTCTGGGAACTCCACACCCATCGCGCGGCCAGCATCCGGCACGAGCGAGAGCTCCGTCATGCCCGGCACCGAGTTGACCTCGATGACGTACGGCGTGCCGTCCTCGCTGAGCATCATGTCGACGCGGGCAACACCCTTGCAGCCGCAGGCCGTGAACGTCTTGATGGCGAGGTCCTGGATCTCCTTCGTCTTCTCCGCGGAGACGCGAGCCGGGATGATGTGCGTCGAAGCACCCTTCGTATACTTGCTCTCGTAGTCATAGCGGCCCGAAGTCGTCGTGATCTCGATGATCGGGAACGCCTCTTTCTTCTCCTCATTGCCCCAGACAGCGACTGTGAGCTCCTTGCCGCGGATGAACTCCTCGACGAGAACCTCATCGTTGTAGGAGAAGGCTTCCTTGAGCGCATCCTCGAGGGCATCCTTCGTCTCGACGATGTAGACGCCGATGCTCGAGCCCTGCGAAGCGGCCTTAACGACGACCGGCAGCGAGAAGCCCTGCTTGATCTCCGCGGCGAGGTCGCGCTTCATCTCATAGCGGTAGTACGTGTGCGAGCGCGGCGTCGAGATGCCCTCTGCGACGAAGACGCGCTTCGAAGCTGCCTTGTCCATCGTGACGGCAGCAGCCAGGACGCCCGAGCCCGTATACGGGATGCCGAGCATGTCGAGCGTGCCCTGCAGGACGCCGTCCTCGCCGAACTTGCCGTGCAGCGCGTTGAATACGATCGCGCAGCCGCTCTTCTTGATGTCCTCCGCAAACGTCGGCGGATTGAGCTCCATACCCTCTGCGTTGTAGCCCTTCGACTGCAGTGCCTTGAGGATGGCCGAGCCCGTCTGGCGCGAGATCTCTGCTTCCGTGGACGGACCACCCATGACGACGACGATCTTATCCTGATTCATGATGAAAATTTCTCCTTTACCCTCTTATCGTATCTCTTACCGGCAGTATGCGCAGCGCATGTTTCACTTTGCCTGCAACAGCGCGACGAGCTCTTCGCCCGTCTTGTAGATGTCACCGGCGCCCATCGTGATGACGAGGTCGCCCGGCTGCACGAAATCCTTGAGATAGGCGGCGAGCTTCTCGCGCGCCGGCTCGTAGACGACGTGCTGGCCCGACTGGCGCTGTACCTCGTCGACAATCGTCTGGCCGCTGATGCCCGGGATTGGCGCTTCGCCCGCTGCGTAGACGTCCGTGAGCACGAGAACGTCAGCTGAGACGAAGGCCTTGCCGAACTCCTCGTGCAAGAGCTGCGTGCGCGAGTAGCGGTGCGGCTGGAAGACGCAGATCAGGCGCTTCGGGTTCGTCTCCTTGGCGGCCTTGAGCGTCGCCGCAATCTCCGTCGGATGATGCGCGTAGTCGTCGACGATCCAGACGCCATTCACGCGGCCCTTCGTCTGGAAGCGGCGTTTTGCACCGTGGAATGCCGCAAGGCCCGATGCCATCTTCTCGAAGCTCACGCCGATCGAGAGGCCTGTGACGATGCAGGCCATCGCGTCGAGGACATTGTGGCGGCCCGGGATGTTGAGGTCGACGTGGCCGAGCTCTTCTTCACCGTGGAAGACGTCGAACGAGATGCCCGTGCCGCTGTGCGTGATGTTCTTCGCGCGATAATCGGCCTCATGGTCGATGGCATACGTGATGTACTTGCGGTCAAGGTTCTTGGCCATGTTACGCAGGTTCTCGTTGTCGAAGCAGATGACGGCGTAGCCTGTCTCCTTGTCGACGTTCTGAATGAACTGCGTGAACGCCTTGATGATGTTCTCCATCGTGCCGTAGTGATCCATGTGGTCGTCTTCGACATTCGTCACGACGGCGATGTGCGGGTGGAGCTTGAGGAAGGAACCGTCGCTCTCATCGGCCTCCGACACGAGGTAGTCGCTCGTGCCGAGCTCTGCATTCGTGCCGAGGTCGGGGACCTCGCCGCCGACGACGACCGACGGCGAGACGCCGGCATGCGTCAGGGCGACGCCGAGCATCGAAGTCGTCGTCGTCTTGCCGTGCGCGCCGGCGACCGCGATGCCCTTGTACTCATTGACGAGTGCCGCATTGATATCCGAGCGGTGCAGCTTCGTGATGCCGAGGTCCTTGGCCGCCAGGACTTCCGGATTATCGAACGGGATGGCAGTCGAGACGACGATGGCGTCCACACCGCGGACGTTCTCCGCCTTCTGGCCGCCCAGCGTGATCTTCGCGCCCATCTGGCGCAGTTTCTCGATGATGCCGGAATCCTCGCGGTCCGACCCCGACACCTCATAGCCGAGTTCCACCATCATCTTGGCCAGCGGGCTCATGCCGGCGCCGCCGATGCCTACGAAATGAATCTTCTTGATGCCTTTCAGCTCTTTGAGCTCTTTATGCACTCCAATCACCTTTTCCCTTTTACCCTGTGATTCAATCTCTATGCACTCGTATTTCGTTCTCTATCTTTGTCTGTCTCTTATTTCTTGGCGATCGCGAGCACGAGGTCCGCGATATCGCTGGCCGCCTGCGGGCGTCCCATCGCGCGGCTGGCCTTTGCCATCGCCCGCAGCTTGTCCGGCTCGCTCAAGAGCTCTGTGAGCACGGAGCTCAGGCGTTCCGGCGTCAGATCACGGTCGAGGATCATGCGCGCCGCACCAGCTTCCTCGAGGGCGCGCGCATTGTGCTCCTGATGGTTCTCCGCCGCATACGGATACGGGATCAGGATGGCGGGGATGCCGCGTGCCGTGAGCTCGGCAAGGCCCGTCGCACCAGCGCGGAAAATCGCGAGGTCCGCCACCGCCATCGCCTGCGGCATGTTGTAGAGGTACGGCTTGACGAGAAGCTGCGGGCACGATGCGAGGTCGACGCCCGCCTGCTTGAGGCCGTCTAGCACGCCCTGATAGCCGCGCTTGCCCGTCACGTGCAGGAACTGCACCTCAGGATGCGGCGCCGCATTCTTGAGCACGCCGATCATCGCGAGGTTGATGGCGCGCGCGCCACGGCTGCCGCCCGAGATGAGCACCGTCAGCTTCTTCGGGTCAAGGCCGAAGGCCGCTGCCCCCTGCTCGCGCTGTGCCGAGAGCACCTCGCTGCGGATCGGGTTGCCCGTGAAGACGACCTTGTCCGCCGGGAAGTGCTTCATGGCCTCCTCCGTGCCCGCCGCGATCTTCGTCACGAACTTCGAGAGGATCTTGTTGGTGATGCCTGGCACGACGTTCTGCTCCTGGATGAGCGTCGGGATGTGCATGAGGCTGGCCGCGAGCAGGATGGGCCCGCAGACGTAGCCGCCCGTGCCGATGACGACGTCCGGCTTGAAGCTGTGGACGATGCGCGTTGCCTTGGCCACGCCGACCATCGCGCGCCCCGCGCGCAGGATGTTGTCGGCCGTCAGATGGCGTTCAAATCCCTGGATGTCGACCGTCGTAAAAGGCAGCCCTTCCTTCGGGATGATGTCGGCCTCGAGGCCCCGCTTCGTGCCGACGTAGAGGAATTTCGCGTCGGGGACCTTCTGCTGGATGGTCCGGATGATGGTGATGGCCGGGTAGATATGGCCGCCCGTGCCGCCGCCTGAAACAATGATATTCAAGGTAAATCCTCCCGCTCAGCGTCACTTCTGCTGTTCTAATTCATGTACGAGGTGCTTGAAGTCGCGGCCGCGCTCCGCCATGTCATGGTACATGTCGAAGCTCGCGCAGGCCGGCGAGAGCAGCACGACGGCCGGCTCCTTGGCCAGCGCATGCGCGATCTCGACCGCCTTGCGCATCGAGTAGCCCGCCGCGTAGATCTGGTTCTCGGGGAAGCCGTTATCGACGGCCGCCCCGTAGAAGCGGGCCGCCGCGCGGCCGATGAGGACGAGCGCATCGACGCGCTCGCAGACGAGCTTCATGAAGTCCGTGAGGTCCGTCATCTTGTCGTCGCCGCCCGCGAGCAGGATGATGTGACCGTCGAACGTCTCGAGCGCCTTGATGGCCGAGTCTGTATTCGTCGCCTTCGAGTCGTTGTAGTACGGCACGCCATCGATCGTCGTCACGTACTCGATGCGGTGCTCGACGCCGCGGAACGATTTGAGCACCGGGACCATCAGCGTGGGCTCGCAGCCGGCGAAGAACGCCACAGCGATGGCCGCGAGGGCGTTCTCGACGTTGTGCGGGCCCTTGATGCCGAGCTCATCCGTATGGCAGAGCTCGTATTCCTGACCCTGCCAGCGGATGACGATGAGGCCGTTCTTTACATCACCGCGCACGAAGACGCCCTCTTCGAGTTCCTCGCGGCGGCTGAAGTAGCAGACCTGCGCCACCGTGCGCGCCTTCATGCCGCGCGTCTTCTCGTCGTCGTAATTGAGGACGAGGTAGTCGTCCTCCGTCTCCTCGCGGAAGAGGCGCTCCTTCATGGCCTGGTAGACCTCCATCGAGCCGTGGCGCACGATGTGGTCCGGCGTCACATTGAGCACGGCCGCGACATGCGGGTGGAAGTGCTCCGTCGCCTCCATCTGGTAGCTCGAGATCTCCGCCGCGATGCAGCCGCCCCTGCCGATGCGCAGGGCCTCTTCCGACAGCGGCACACCGATGTTGCCGCCGACGCCGACCTTGTCGTAATGCGTCTCGAGCAGCAGGCCGAGGAGCGTCGTCGTCGTCGTCTTGCCATTCGTGCCCGTCACCGCGCAGATCGGCGACTCCGCGATGTCATAGGCGAGCTCCACCTCGCTCATGACGCGGATGCCCTTTTTATAAGCAGCCTGGATCAGCGGGATGCGCACCGGCACGGCCGGCGAGACGATGACCGTATCCACGCCCTCGAGCAGGCTCTCCTGCTGCGGGCCGAAGGCAAGCGCAATGCCGAGTCCGCGCAGCTTCGCGAAGTCGTCGCCGAGCTTCGTGAGCTCTTCTTCCGTCTTTGCGTCGCTCAGCGTGACCGATGCGCCGAAGCGGCGGGCGAGCTTTGCCGCCGCAAAGCCGCTGATGCCCGCGCCGATGACGAGCACGTTCTTCTGGTTCCAATCCAACTCCATGACAAGTCCCCCCGGATATACAAGAAAATCTGATTTTCGACTTTAAGTCTAAGATCGCTGTTACGGCATCATCAGCAGTCCGACGATGCTCGCGACGAGTCCGACCATCCAGAAGACGAAGACGACCTTCGTCTCCTTCCAGCCGCCGAGCTCGAAGTGATGGTGGATCGGGCTCATGCGGAAGACGCGCTTGCCCGTCGTCTTGAACGAGATGACCTGGATGATGACGGAGAGTGCCTCGCAGACAAAGACAAAGCCGATGACCGCGAGCAGGATCTCCGTGTGCGTCAGGATGCCGACCGCCGCAACAGCACCGCCGAGTGCCAGCGAGCCCGTGTCGCCCATGAAGACCTTGGCCGGATGCGCATTGAAGCGCAGGAAGGCCAGGCAGGCCATCATCATGGCCACGCCGAAGATGGCGAGGTCGTAGTGGCCCGTCATATAGCAGACGAGCGCATAGGCACCCGAGGCGATGGCCACCGTGCCCGAGGCCAGTCCGTCGAGGCCGTCCGTCAGGTTGACCGCGTTGCTCGTGCCGACGAGCACGAAGAGCACGAGGAAGTAGTAGCCGATGCCGATGTCGACATTGACATCCGCAATCGGGATCCAGATGGTCGTGTCGATGCCGAGCACGCGCGTGCCGACGATCATCGTCACGATGGCGATGAGGATCTGGCCGAGCATCTTCTGCTTCGCCTTGAGGCCGAGGTTGCGCTTCTTGACGACCTTGATGTAGTCATCGAGGAAGCCCAGCACGAAGTGGCCGAGCGTGATGAAGAGGGCCAGCAGCACAGCCGGCGTCAGCGGCGCCGCCGCCACTGTCGCGACCACGATGGCCAGGATGATCATGATGCCGCCCATCGTCGGCGTGCCGCTCTTGGCCTGATGGCTCTTCGGCCCTTCCTCACGGATGCTCTGTCCGAATTTGAGCTTGTGCAACTCCGGGATCAGTAACGGCCCAATGCAGAGCACAAGGCCGGCGGCAAAGATCGCCGCAAGAAGTATCTTATCCAAAATCTAACGTCTCCACTCTCTTTATGATTTCCCGCCTCAAGCAAACGCTCAGAGCAGGTCGATGATCTTTTCCATCTGCATGCCGCGCGAGCCCTTGAAGAGGATCGTGTCGCCCGGCTCGAGGATCTTGTGCAGGTAGTCGGCCGCCGCCTCGTGCGAATCCGCACGGAAGACCTGCGGCACGCCGCCCTCCTCCGCGCCGTCTGCGATGAACGCGCCCATCTGGCCGCGCGTGACGACAGCAGCAAAGCCGTGCTCCGCGAGCTCATGGCCGACCTCGCGATGCGCCTCTTCCGAGACACTGCCGAGCTCGAGCATGTCGCCCATGACCGCGATCTTGCGTCCCTTTGTGAGCTCCGAAAGCGTCTCGATGGCCGCCTTCATCGACATCGGGCTTGCATTGTAGGCGTCGTTGATGACGTGGTACGTCTTGACGTCCTGTACCTCGAAGCGCATCTTCGTCGCCTTGAGGTTGCGCAGGCCAGAGGCTGCCTCTGCAGGCGTCAGGCCGAGCGCAAAGCCGGCCGCGATGGCCGCGAGGGCGTTGTAGACATTGTGGCGGCCGACCATCGCGAACGTGAACGTCTGCTCGCGGCCCTTCCACTCAATCTTGAAGCGCGTCTCATGGCCGTCGATCGTCTCGATGGTCTCTTCCTTGGCGCGCACATCGGCTTCCTTCTCGATGCCGAACGTCAGGACGCGGACGCCCTCCCTCGCCTGCGAGCGCATGGCCGCGACGTACGGGTTGTCCGCATTGAGGACGACTGTGCCGCCCGCGGGGATGGCCTCGACCATCTCCGACTTGGCCTTCGCGATGTTCTCGATGGAGCCGAGGAGCTCCATATGCGTCTCGCCGACATTCGTCACGATGCCGACCGTCGGCGCCGCAATCGGAGCCATTGCCTCGATCTGGTGCAGGCCGCGCATGCCGATCTCGACGACCGCAGCCGTATGCTCCTTGCGAAGGCCCAGAAGCGTCAGCGGCAGGCCGATCTCATTGTTGTAGTTGGCCTGCGTCTTGAGGACAGGGCCGCGCGCCGAGAGCACCGCAGCCGTGAGGTCCTTCGTCGTCGTCTTGCCGTTCGAGCCCGTGATGGCGACGACCGGCAGCGAGAAGCGCATGCGCCAGGCGTGCGCGAGCTGCTGGTAGGCCGTCAGCGTGTCTTCGGCGATCAGCACCGTCGTCTTGAGGCCGGCCAGCTGCGCCTTCGGGCAGCTCGTGCTGACCATGACGCCGCTCGCGCCCTTCTCGACCGCATCGCGCACGAAATCCTCGCCGTTGAAGCGCTCGCCCTTGAAGGCGAGGAACAGGACCCCCGGCGTGATCTTGCGCGTATCCGTCACGATATCCGTGAACTCTTCATGCTCCATCTTATAGAGCTGTGCCCCCGTCGCTTCGCGGACCTCATCAAGCGTAAATGCTGGCATCGGAATACTCCCTTCTGCACTATCGCAACTGTTGCAATTCGTCAATTCTTCTTGGCCAGCTTGGCAGCGACAGCTGCGCGGGCCTCTTCCTTATCATCAAAGTGGATGGTCTTGTCCTTGAGGATCTGATAGTTCTCGTGACCCTTGCCGAGGATGACGACAATATCGTCCTTCTCCGCCATCTCGATGGCGCGGTAGATGGCGTGGCGGCGGTCCACGATGAGCTCGTGGTGCTTCGTGCCGATGGCCTCATCGACGCCCTCTTCGACCTGCGAGAGGATGAACTCTGGGTCCTCCGTGCGCGGGTTGTCCGACGTCGCGATGACGACATCCGCGAGCTCCGCCGCAAGGCGGCCCATAATCGGGCGCTTCGTGCGGTCGCGGTCGCCGCCGCAGCCGAAGACCGCGATGATGCGCTTCTTCGCAATCTTGCGCGCCGTCTTGAGGACGTTCTCGACGCCGTCCGGCGTATGCGCGTAGTCGACGATGATCGAGAAGTCCTGGCCCGCCTTGACGAGCTCGAAGCGGCCCGGCACCGCCGTGAAGGCCTCGAGCGTCTCCTTGATGACGGCCGCATCGATGTGCTCCGCCAGAGCCGCGCCGACCGCGCTCATGACATTGTAGACATTGAAGATGCCCGTGATGTGGAGTTTCAGCGGCATCTCGCCGAAGCTCTCATGATGCAGCACGAACTCCGCACCGTTTGCGTGGACGAGGATGTCCGTCGCGCGCAGGTCGGCTTCCTTCTCGATGGCGTACGTCAGGTGCTTGCACTTCGCGTGCGCGAGCATCGTCGCGCCGACCGCATCGTCGATGTTGACGACGGCCGTCTTGCCCTGCTTGCAGCCCGTCTCCGACACGTGGTCGAAGAGCTTCGCCTTCGCGAGCATGTAGTTCTTGAGCGTCTTGTGGTAGTCGAGGTGGTCCTGCGTGAGATTCGTGAAGACCGCCGTGTCAAACTCGATACCCGCCACGCGGTTCTGGTCGAGCGCGTGCGACGAGACCTCCATGACGACGTAGTCCATGCCCTTGTCGCGCATCATCGCGAGCGTGTGCTGGAGCTCGACGACATCCGGCGTCGTATTGTGGATGGGCAGCACCTCATCCTCGATCATGATCTGGATCGTGCCAATAAGGCCAACCTTGTAGCCAGCCTTGCGCAGGATGGCGCGCGTGATATAGCTCGTCGTCGTCTTGCCGTTCGTGCCCGTGATGCCCACGACGCGCATCTTGCGCGCCGGATAATCGTGGAAGTACGGCACAATCGTGTCGAGCGCCGGCTGCAGCTCCTTGACGCGCAGCACCGCGATGCCCTCCGGCACCTCGACATCCTCGCGCGTCGTCACGATGGCGCTTGCACCCGCCGCGACTGCCTGCGGGATGAACTTGTGGCCGTCGACATGGACGCCCGGGATGCAGACGAAGAGCGTGCCCTTCTGCACCTTGCGCGAATCATGCTCGATGCCCGTGATGACCGTATCGCGATTCCCGATGACGACAGCATCCGTCAAGAGATCTGCCAGCTGACCGATAGTTTTCATGTTATTATTTCCTCCCCAAGGCTCCGCCTGCAGTCCCATGCCGCCGCGGGCCGTTCTTTATTATAGCGCAACTGTCCGGATTTTGCACAAGCAAAATGGACCAATCGGCATTCCATCAGCGTCCTGCAAACACAAAAGAAGCTGCTCATTGTCTTTGCAGCCTCTTGTCTTCTTATTTACTTTCATGCGCGAAATACGTCTTCTTCGGGACCTGCATGCCGAGCTGGCTCTCCGCGATCGACTTGATGCGCTCCGGGTTCTTGAGCTTCGCAATCTCCACATTGAGACGCTCATTCTCCTGCTCGATGCGGGTGGCCTCGCTCTGCGTCTCCACAAGCGTGTAGCCGCGGCTCGCACTGATGCCGCTGCCAATCGTCACGAGCATCGCGAGCAGCGCCGTGACGAAGAAGAGCACCTGGAAATGAGAGCGCAGCGATGTGTTGAGCACGTGGTGCACGAACTCGCGCCGGTCCGAGCGCTTGCCCTCGCGCTCTGCCTGCTCCGTCGGTACTTCCTGATACGGTTCCTCTGGTTTTTCCTGTCTTGCCAGCATCAGCGCTCCCCCTTTCTCGTCTCTTCCTGATTATTATCGGTAGCCAACTTCTCCGCGATGCGCAGCTTCGCGCTCTTCGAGCGCGAGTTGTGCGCGAGCTCATCCGCCGTCGCCTGCTTCGGCTTGCCGAGCAAGCGAATCTCCGGCTTATGGTGGCAGACACAGACCGGCAGCTCCGGCGGGCAGATGCAGCCGCGCGCCATCTCCTTGAGCGTCTGCTTCGCGATGCGGTCCTCCAGCGAGTGGAAGGTGATGATTGCGATGCGGCCGCCCGGCTTCAGGTGATGCACCGCCGTGCGGAATGCCTTCTCGAGGATGCCGAGCTCGTCATTGACCTCGATGCGGATGGCCTGGAAGATGCGCTTCGCCGGGTGGCCATTCGCCGCCTGGCGCACCGCCTTCGGCACGGCCTTGCAGATGATGTCGACGAGCTCGCCCGTGCGCTCGATGGGCTTTTTCATGCGCTCCTTGACGATGAACTGCGCGATGCGGCGGCCCCAGCGCTCCTCGCCGTAGTCGTGGAAGATGCGGTCGAGCTCCTTCTCGCTGTACGTGTTGACGACATCGTACGCCGAAAACTTCGCCTCCGGGTCCATGCGCATGTCGAGCGGCGCATCATGCATGTACGAGAAGCCGCGCTCCGCCGTGTCGATCTGATGCGACGAGACACCGAGGTCGAAGACGACGCCGTCGACGAGCGGTGCACCCTGCGCCTCGAGAATCTCCTCGAGATGCGAGAAATTGCTGTGCACGATGTCCACGCGGCACTTGACGTCCTTGAGGCGTTCCTTCGCCGCCTCGATGGCCTCCTCATCCTGGTCGATGCCGATGATGCGCCCCTTCGGTGAGAGCAGTTCCGCGATGCGGTGAGAGTGGCCAGCGCCGCCCAAGGTACAGTCGACATAGATCCCTTCTTTATTTGTCACGAGACCCTTGACTGTCTCCTCCAGCATGACGCTGATATGATGAAACTCCACGTTTCCTGCCCCCATCTGTCTTCATTTCTTGGTTCGTATCTTGCTTCTCTTACTTCAAATGCCGAGCTCTGCCAGCGACGCCGCGATGGCCGTCACGTCCGGCTCGACTTCTTCGTTGTAGCGGCTCCACTGGTCCTTGCTCCAGACCTCGATGCGGTTGTCCGCGCCCGTCAGTACGACCGACTGGCGCAGCGTGATGTCCGCATAGGCGCGCAGATTCGCCGGCACGAGGAAACGCCCCTGCTTATCGCACTCGAGTGTGCGCGCCCCCGAGAAGAAGAAGCGCACGATCGCGCGCGCCTCCGGCTTCGCGAGCGGCAGCGCCCGCAATTTTGCCGCGAGTTCCTCCCATGCCTGCTGGCCGTAGAGGAAGAGGCACTTGTCGAGCCCTTTCGTGATGACAAAGGAAACGCCGAGCTCCTGGCGGAAATCAGCCGGAAGGATGACGCGGCCTTTCGCGTCAATCGTATGGGCATACTCACCCATGAACATCCTTCTGCACCGCCCTTCCACCAATCAGACATTTTTCCCCACAATTCACCACTTTATCTATTCTTTTTTATAGCAGATAAATCCTGCTTTTGCAAGGGGAAATTCATTTTCTATAGAAAAAGGAAAGCCTTTCTCATCCAAAAGAAGATGAGAAAGGCTTTCCCGAAGGCATATCCTGCCCTTAATCTTTGCCGAAATGGATGTAGACACCGTCGAGGTCGGCCACCTCGAGGCCCATCTGCGTGAAGGTCACATGGAGTGCCTTCTCGAAGAGCGCGCGGTTCTTCGTCTCGTCGCCGACGACGATGAGCTTCATCGCCGCATCATCGTCCGGCAGGATTGTGAAGCGCGAGCCGTTGTACTTGAGCGTGAACTCGCCCGTGCCCTTGTCCGTCGTGAGCTCCGTCGTCAGCTCGCGATACTGTGTCGCAGGCTGGTTCGGCTCCGGCAGGACCTGAGCCGACGGCTCAATCTTGACCTCCGTCGTGCGCTTCGCGACATCATAGGTGCCGTAGCGGTGCGTCGTCTTGTCCTCCAATACCTTGAAGAACGGCAGCGTCACGACGCGCTTGTCCTCCGGACGGTCGCCGCCGCGGTCGCCATCCCAGACCGTCTTGTGGCCCGTCGTCTCCGTCGTGTTCTCCGGCGTATTCGACGGATTCGTCGGGTTTTCCGGCAGCGGCGTCACCGTGCCCGTGCCCGGCATCACCGGCGGATTGACCGGCGGCTCGAAGTCCGGCTTGTTCGGCATGCTGAGCGTGACATCGCCGTCGTAGTGGTAACGGTAATTGTCGTAGACATTTCCATCCGTGATGGTCTTGCCATCGATTGTCGTGATGACCCCGTAATGGCCATCCGTCAGCACCCCATCCGGACGGTACGACGGCGTCACCGTCTCACCGTAAACCAGCTGTCCATTGATCGGGTCTGAGCTCGACGGATTGTTCGGGTTCGTGACTGTGTAGACAACGTTATATTTATTATAAATGCCAAATAATGATATTCGTATTTTTAATAAATTTCGCTGTTCACTCTTTCTCGCATCAGGCGCAGCCAGAGCTGCGACGAGCGCTCATCGAAAGGGCTACTACAGCTGGGCGTAACGCTACGCCCTCTATCCCGTCTGCGTTCACGTTCGGGAATACTTTTCGCATAATCTGGTAGGCACCATTGATGTCGGCATTGATTTTCCGGCCATCGCTTGCTTGGAACAGGCCACAATGAACGCGGCGCGATTTGTCATAGCGGTCTTTGGTCGGAGTCTCGCCATCCAAGAATGAAGTGCCGCTCGTATAGCTCTCCTCAGTCAGCATGACCTTCATGCCGATTAATTTGGCCTTGTACTGGAGCATCTGAATGAAGCGGGCGAAAGGCAGCTGCATGAAGCTCTGGTTGACCCTGCGGCCAAGTTTCGCTTCTTGCTTCCAGCCCTTGTTCTTGCCGATGAACAGTACCGGCACATCCTGCTCCGCGCACAGGTCGATGACCTTGCGGCTTGCTTTATGCAGGTAATCTTCGACCTTGCGGTTCCGCTTCGCTGTGAGCCGCGCGATTCGCTTGGATGAATGGCGTCCATTCATCAGCTCACAGATGCTTCTGCGCTTGGCCATCTGCTTGTTGTAGTACTGATTGACCGACTTGAGCGGCGTCCCCTTGAGCAGGACAGGTCGCTTGCCTGTGTTCCAGGCCAGCGCCGCGAGATTGTCGACGCCGATATCGATGGCGGCATACTTTCCATTATCCACTTTTTCCTCGACCTCTGGAATCTCATAGACGAGCTCCAGATTAATTTCGCCACCATGCGGGATAAAGCGTGCCTGCTTGAACACAGCCTCTGGCTGACTGGCGAAGATAGCCTTTACCGTGAACCCTTGAAAGACTCTTGGAAAACGGATGAACCCGTCCTTGAGCTTGCAATTCTGGTTCGTCAGTACTAGCGGGAAATAGCCGTCTTTCGGCTTGTACTTCGGCAGTTTTGGCCGTCCCTTGTACTTTTCGGGATGTGCTTTCCAGTCCTTGATGGCTGCGAAGAACGAAGCCCAGTTCTTATCCAGCAGTCGGAGAGTCTGCTGCGCTGTCTGCGCCGTTGGCATCTCCCGATAGTCGGGGTACTCTGCGTCAGCCTTCAGCAAACGATCGACTTCGCCATAGCGCAGCCATTTGCCATCTTCAATGAATGTTTGATGAATCAGGTAGTTCCCATGGTTGTACAGATTCTTGGAACAATGACAAAATTCACGCAGCATGGCGTAGAACGGTGAAGAAGATTTAAGACGGTGGTGTTCCACTCGTTTCATCATCCTCTATCGCCTCCTTGATCTTCCGCAGTCTCCTGCGGCTTTCATACAGCTTCATGGAGTAGCAGTGCAACAGGCTTACGGCATCCTCGAACACTTCCTGCGAGTCAAGCTTTTCGGACCCAACTTCGCTCATCACGACAATCTCACAGTTGTACTTCTGAAACCATCTTCCTCATTGTAGTCATAGTGGCCATTGGGCATAATGTGGACACGGATAATCCCTGTCTTGACGTATTTCGTGAGCGTTGGCCTAGAAACCTGCAAGACACGAAGAACATCTTTAGCAAACATATGGAAATCACCTCCCCTCTATAGATAATTATAACATATTTTAATATAATCATCTATAAATTTGGTGTGGTTGATTTTATATCTTTACTATATCCTTTCCCCTTTATGCGTACGCCAGAGGCATGGCGTCTTGCTCAGTGATTTACCTCACGTTTATTGCATAAAACAACAGGATATTTTTCTTTAGCATCGGATTAAATTTGCCGATTTATGAAAGAAAGATATCCTGTCTATGGAAAATAATTATTAATTTTGTATACTTCGTGCAATCTTTTGTGCAGCTCAGTGCTTCGTCCAGCCAAAGCTCTCGAACTGCGGGGTGTAATGGATGCGCTCGACGAAGTCGCGGTTCGTCTTCTCTGTATGGAAGATTGGCACGCGCTCGAGTGCGTAGATGTTGCTCTTGCGGCTGACGCCGCCGTACTTGATGGTGAAGGCGGCCTTGTAGCCGGCTTCGCGCACGAGCTGGGCGATGTGGAGGTTGTAGGCACCGGTCGGGTAGGCCATGTACTTGACCTCGTGGCCGAGCTCGGCCTCAGCCTTCTTTTTCGACTCGACGAGCTCAGCGCGCAGCTGGTCGTTCGTCAGGTCGGTCATCGACTTGTGGTCGACGGTGTGCGAGGCGACGGTCATGCCGTTCTTCTCCATCTCGCGGCACTCATCCCAGGTCAGGTAGCCCTTGCGCGTGCCGAGGAAGCTCGTGACAACAAAGACCGTGCCCTTGAGGCCGTACTTCTTGAGAATCGGATAGGCGTTGTCGTAGTTGTCCTGATATCCGTCATCGAAGGTGATCAACACGGGGTTGTCGGGCAGCGTCCCTGTCCCCTCGATGGCATCGTAGAGCTCGTCGGGCGTGATAGCGTGATAGCCATGCTCCTTAAGGTAGCGCATCTGCCAGTCGAAGTCGGCCGGCGCGACGGCGAGCGACAGGAATTCGTCGCTGACCTTGTGGTAGTTGAGCACGAGGATCTGCGGGCCGCCTTCCACAGTATCGGGCTTTGGCTGCTGCACCTCTTTCGTTTCCTGCGTGCTATCGGTGCCCCCTGCCATCTCGGCCTCGTGCACCGCCGGCCGCAGCAGTGTCACCGCCGCCAGGCAGATCACCGCTGCCAATACTACCAGTCCCAGCAAACGCCATGAACGTCTCATCAAATCTTCCTCCTGCATGTGTTCCGTGATACTCGCATCTATCATAACACAAAATCTGGAAAAAAGCGGAAAAGTTTTTGGCTATCTAGTGCATTTCTCGAAAATGTGGTATAATCCTCTTGATGGAAATATACCCCATCCACGTATATGTGATGAAACTCACAGCGATTTTATGTTACCCATAGGAGGTTTTTTCATTATGGCAATCACGAAAGACATGAGCATCCTCGAAGTCGTCCAGAAGTACCCGGACACGGTTGACGTATTCGTCAACGCTGGCATGGGCTGCCTCGGCTGCGCTGCCGCACACTTCGAGAACATCGAGCAGGGCGCGATGGCACACGGCATCGACGTCGACCAGCTCGTCAAGGACCTCAACACGGTCGTCGGCGCATAAGACAAGCCAATAAAAAAGAGCTGCACCAGATGGTGCAGCTTTTTTATTGTATTTTTTCAGGCTCAGAGGTCTTTGAGCAGTTCCTGGACCTTCTCGAGGTAGTCGGCGCGCGTGAAGTTGTAGACTTCGCCGGTCTTGCGGACTTTGACTTCGATGATGTCCTCGTCGACGGCCTTCGGGCCAATCGTCACGCGGACCGGGTAGCCGATGAGGTCGCAGTCCTTGAACTTGACGCCGGCGCGCTCCTTGCGGTCGTCGAGCAGGACGTCGAGGCCGGCTTTGCGGCACTCGTCGTAGATGCCCTCGGCATACGTCAGCTGCTCTTCTTTCTTAGCGTTGACGGCGACGACGACGACCTCGAACGGCGCGATGGCGCGTGGCCAGACGATGCCCTGGTCGTCATTGTTCTGCTCGATGGCGGCAGCCATCGTGCGGCCAACGCCGATGCCGTAGCAGCCCATGACGAGCGGCTGCTCTTTACCGTTCTCATCGAGGAAGGTCGCACCCATGGCCTTGCTGTACTTCGTGCCGAGCGTGAAGACCTGGCCGGCCTCGATGCCGCGCGTCATCTTGAGCGGTGCGCCGCAGTGCGGGCACGGGTCGCCCTCTTTGACCATGCGCAGGTCGGTGACGATGATGGCATCCTTGTCGAAGTCGCGCTGCGGGTTGACGTTCTTGTAGTGGACGTCGACTTCATTGGCACCCGTGACGGCGTTGTGCATGTTCATGACGGTCGCATCGACGAGCACATGCGTGTCCTTCTTAATGCCGATGGGGCCCATGAAGCCCGGGCAGCCGCCAGCGGCGCGGATAGCCTCTTCCTCGGCCATCCGCAGGTCGAGTGCGCCCTCAATCTGGTTGATGACCTTGACCTCGTTGACGTCGTGGTCACCGCGGATGAAGGCGAGCACGAGCTCGTCCTTGTCCGTCTGGTAGGCGACGGCCTTGATCGTCTTGTCGGCCGGCACCTTGAGGAAGTCGCAGAGGGCTTCGATGGTGTTCGTGCCCGGCGTGCTGACCTTCTCGAGCGGCAGCTCATCTTCAGCCGGAGCTTCAACTGGCTTGAGTTCAGCCTTCTCGTCGCTTGCAGCGTAGTCGCACTTCGTGCAGACGGCGATGTTCGACTCGCCAGCGTCGGCGAGGACGGTGAACTCATGGGAATGGCCGCCGCCGATGGCGCCGTTGTCGGCCTCGACCGGACGGAACTCGAGGCCCATGCGCGTGAAGATGTTCGTGTAGGCGTCGTACATCTTCTTGTAGGACTCGTTCATGCCCTCGACGTCCTTGTCGAAAGAGTAGAGGTCCTTCATGATGAACTCGCGGCTGCGCATGAGGCCGAAGCGCGGACGACGCTCATCGCGGAACTTGTCCTGAATCTGGTAGAGCATCAGCGGCAGCTCCTTGTAGGAGCGGACTTCGTCGCGCACGAGCGCCGTGATCATCTCTTCATGCGTCGGTCCGAGGCAGAAGTCGCGGCCATGGCGGTCCTTGATGCGCATCATCTCATCGCCGTAAGCGCCCCAGCGGCCGCTCTCCTGCCAGAACTCTGCCGGCTGCAGGATTGGCATCATGATCTCCTGGCCGCCGGCGGCGTCCATCTCCTCGCGGATGATCTGCTCGATCTTGCGGATTGTGCGCCATGCGAGCGGCAGGAAGGTGTACATGCCACCGGCCGTCTTGCGGATCATGCCGGCGCGGTACATGAGCTGATGGCTGGCAATCTCCGCCTCAGCTGGCGTATTTCTAAGGGTTGGTGCATAAAGGTTACTTGCTCGCATGTTTGCGTTCCTCCAATATCTGGTCTATTTCCTGGAATAATTCGTTCACGAGGTCGGCCTCGGGCACTTTGCGGACAATCTCGCCCTTGCGGAAGATCAGTCCTTCGCCGTTGCCGCCGGCGATGCCGACGTCGGCGCCGCGCGCCTCGCCCGGGCCGTTGACGACACATCCCATAACGGCCACCTCGATGGGCTCCGCGATGTCCTTGAGCTTCTCCTCAACCTGTGCGGCGATGGCCGGCAGGTCGATGCTCGTGCGGCCGCAGGTCGGGCAGGCGACGAGCGTCGGACCGTACTCCTTGAGGCCGAGCGACTTCAAGATCTCATTGGCGACGCGGACCTCGACGACGGGGTCGCCCGTCAGCGAGATGCGGAAAGTGTCGCCGATGCCCTCGGCGAGCAGCGCGCCGATGCCGACAGCCGACTTGATGATGCCCGTGTTGACCGTGCCGGCCTCGGTGATGCCGAGGTGCAGTGGGTAGTCGACCGTCTGGCTCATGAGCCGGTAGGCCGCAATCGTCAGCGGCACGTCGTGCGCCTTGAGGGAGATCTTCATGTCGTGGAAGTCGAGCGCCTCGAGGATGCGCACGTGCTCCATGGCCGACTCGACGAGGGCCTCCGGCGTGACGCCGCCGTACTTCTTGAGGATCTTCTTGTCGAGAGAGCCGGCGTTGACGCCGATGCGGATTGGGATGCCGGCCTCCTTGGCCGCCTTGACGACAGCCTTGACCTTCTCCTCGCCGCCGATGTTGCCCGGGTTGAGGCGCAGGGCGTGGATGCCCTGATGGATGGCCTCGAGCGCGAGCTTGTAGTCAAAGTGGATGTCCGCGACGAGCGGCACCGTGACCTGGCGCAGGATGTTGCCGAGGTTCTTGGCAGCCTCCATGTCGGGCACGGCGAGCCGCACGATGTCGCAGCCCGCGGCCTGCAGGGCGCGGATCTGGGCGACGGTCGCCTCGGTGTCCGTCGTCTTCGTATTCGTCATCGACTGCACAGAGATGGGCGCCCCGCCGCCAATGGCGACCTTGCCGATGTGGATCTGGCGCGTCGGACGGCGCTTCTTTAAATCGTACAAATCGTACACTTCCTTTCGAATCCTTTCGGACTGTCGGATGAGTCGGATGCGTTATCTGAACTGCTCAGCCGCCAAAGATGACGCGGACGATGTCGTTCTTCGTCGCGAGCAGCATCAAGAGGAGCAGCAGGATGATGCCGACGTTCTGCGTATAGCGCAGAGCCGTTGGGCTCAGCGGCTTGCCGCGCACGGCCTCGACGCAGAGCGTCAGGAAGTGGCCGCCGTCGAGCGCCGGTATCGGGAAGAGGTTGACGATACCGAGGTTGAGGCTCAGGAACGCCGCGAAGTTCAGCAGCGGCACAAAGCCCATCTGGGCAACCTCCCCCGCCATCTGCGCGACACCGATTGGGCCTGCGAGCTCCGCACCCGACAGCTCGAGGATGATCTTGTAGAGCGCGTCGACCATCATGTAGAGGATGGCCCCCGTCTTCTGCACGGCGAGCTGTACCGACTCGACAAAGCCCGGATAGCGCGTGTTGACGGAGCCCATGACGCCGACCATCGCGCGCTGCGTGCTCGAGTCGTAGGCCGGCGTGACCGTCGCGTCAAATGTCTCGCCGCCGCGCTCAACCGTCAGCTTGACGGGCTCGCCCGCGCTGTCCTTGACGCCGCCCACGAAGTCGGACCACGTCGCAATCGGCGTGCCGTCGATGGCCAGCACGCGGTCGCCGTCCCTGAGGCCCGCCTCTGCCGCCGGCTTGCCCGCGAGCACCGTGCCGAGAACCGGCTCGGGACTCGGCGTGCTGACGCCGGCGAAGAAGAAGATGCCGAAGAACAGGAACAGCGGCAGGATGAAATTCATGATGGAGCCCGCGAGGATCACGATCATGCGCGAACTCACGGGTTTCTCGCAGTAGCCGCGGCTGCCCGCGTCGTTCTGCTCGGGGTCCATGCCGGCGATGTCGTTGAAGCCGCCGAGCGGGATCGCGCGGATGGAGTACACCGTCTCGCCGCGCTGGAAGCCCACGAGCTTCGGGCCAAAGCCGATGGCGAACTCGTCGACGCGCATGCCCGTCATCTTCGCCGTGGCGAAGTGACCGAGCTCATGGACGAGGACGAGCAGGCCGAAGACGAATACGGCGGCTGCTATTGTCAATACCATTGCTTCACCATCCTATCGTTATTATCGATCTGATACTTATCATCGCATTGCCCACGTCTCGCTCACGTTTCAAGGAGCGAAGCGGCATAGGAGCGCGCCCAGGCGTCTTCCTCGAAGAGCTCTTCGAGCGTCGGCTCGAGGATGCACGCGCGCTTCATCATCGTCTGCTCGATGATGTCGTAGATGTCGAGGAAGTGGATGGCGCCCTTGAGGAAGGCGCCGACGGCGACCTCGTTGGCCGCGTTGAAGATGCAGGGCATCGAGCCGCCCATCTTGCCGGCCTCGTAGGCGAAGCGCAGTCCCTTGAACGTGTCGGTGTCCGGCTTCTCGAAGGTCAGGTCCTTGAGCTTCCAGAAGTCGAGGCGCTCGAAGTCGGACGATTGGCGCGTCGGATACGTCAAGGCGTACTGGATTGGCAGCTTCATGTCAGGGCAGCCGAGCTGCGCGATGACGGAGCCGTCGCAGAACTGGACCATCGAGTGGATGATGCTCTGCGGGTGGACGACGACCTGGATCTGGTCATAGTCGACACCGTAGAGCCACTTCGCCTCGATGACCTCAAGGCCCTTGTTGACGAGCGAGGCCGAGTCGACCGTGATCTTCTGCCCCATATTCCACGTCGGATGCGCGAGGACCTGCGCCTTCGTCGCGCCGATGAGCGCCTCGCGCTTCTTGCCGCGGAACGGGCCGCCCGAACAGGTCAAGAGCAGCTTCTCAATCGTCTCGCGCTTCTCGCCCTGCAAGCACTGGAAAAAGGCACAGTGCTCACTGTCGACGGGCAGGATGGAGACGCCCTGTTCCTTCGCGCGGCGCATGACGATCTCGCCGGCGACGACGAGCGTCTCCTTGTTGGCGAGCGCGATGTTCTTCTTGGCGTCGAGCGCCTTCATCGTCGGCTCGAGGCCGGCAAAGCCCATCATCGAGGTCACGACCGTGTCAACCGCAGGATAGGCCGCCGCATCGATGAACGCCTGACGGCCGCCGGCGAGCTGCGTCTTGCCCGTGTAGCGCGACTTGAGGCGCGCGTAGGCCGCCTCGTCGGAGAGCACGGCGAGCTCCGGCTCGAACTCGTGGATCTGCTGTTCGAGCAGTTCATCGCTCGAATTGGCAGCAAGCACGGAGATGTGGAAGAGCTCGCGATGGCCGCGCACGACGTCGAGCGTCTGCGTGCCGATGGAGCCCGTGGAGCCTAATACGGCAATGTTCTTCATTTCCTGCCCTCCCTTATTTCAGGCCGAGGCCCGAGATCAGCACAAAGTAGTAGACGAGCGGTGCCGTGAAGAGCACGCTGTCAAAGCGGTCCCAGACGCCGCCGTGACCCGGGATGATATTGCCCGAGTCCTTGATGCCCGTGTAGCGCTTCGCGACGGACTCGACGAGGTCGCCGAGCGTCGCGAGGAGCGAGATGCAGAAGCCGAGGCCAGCCATCTCAGCGACGGGCAGCGAGAAGAAGACACCGAGGCCGGCGACGGCTGCCGTCGTGCCGACGACGGAGCCGAGGAAGCCCTCGACCGTCTTGTTCGGGCTGATCGTCGGGCAGAGCTTGTGGCTGCCGATGGCCGAGCCCACGAAGTAAGCAAAGGTGTCACTGGCCCAGGTGCCGATGAACATGACCCAGATCATCGCACAGCCGAACTCGAAGGAACCGAGCGAGGTCGCAAGCGTCGTCTCAGGGTAGAGGCCGCGCAGCATGACCATGTGCGCGAAGGGCAGGCCGAGGTAGAGGATGCCGGCGACCGAGGTGCAGGCATCGACAAAGGAGACGCGGCCGTGCAAGAGGACGCTCTCCAAGAGCACGATGAGCACGATGCCCGTCGTGACGGCCATCGACTCGTCGGCATTACCGAGCCACGCGCAGCCCCAGAGCAGGAAGAGCCCGAGGATGCCCGTCAGGAAGGTGAGATTGCTGCCCTTGCGGTGAAAGGCGCGCGCGTATTCAAACCAGGCCAGTATAGAGAGCACGAGAGCAAAGCCCGCGAACAGGGCCCCGCCCGTCTGGATGACAAAGGCAGCCAGCGCGATGCCGACCACTCCTGTGATGATTCTTGTAAGCAACGAAAACGCTCCTATCTACTATCTTATTTGTTGGTGAGACCACCGAAGCGGCGGTCGCGTCCGGCGAAGTCGACCATCGCGTCGACGAAGCAGGCCGGCGTGAAGTCGGGCCAGTTGACATCTGTGAAGTAGAACTCCGCATAAGCTGACTGCCAGAGCAGGAAGTTCGAGAGGCGCTGGTCACCGCTCGTGCGGATGACGAGGTCGACAGGCGGGTCGCCTGCCGTGTCGAGCTCTTGCTCAATGGCCTCTGCATCGATATCCTCGGGCGCGATCTTGCCCTCGGCTGCCTGGCGCGCGAGCGACTGGGCAGCGCGGATGAGCTCGTCCTGCCCGCCGTAATTGGCCGCGACATTGAAGCGGATGCCAGTGTTGTCCTTCATGAGCGCCTCCGCCTCGCGCATCTGGCGCTGCAGGCCCTCGGGCATGCCCTCCATGCGGCCGATGAAGCGGATGCGCACATTGTAGTCGTTCATCTCCTCGAGCTCTTTGAGCAGGTACTCCGAGAAGAGCTTCATGAGGAACTCGACCTCCGGGCGCGGGCGCTTCCAGTTCTCCGTCGAGAATGCGTAGACCGTCAGAGCCTCGATGCGTAAGTCGATGGCCGTCTTGAGGACGTCCTTGAGCGTCTTGACGCCCGCCTTATGGCCCGCCGTGCGGATGAGCCCCTTGCCCTGCGCCCAGCGGCCGTTGCCGTCCATGATGACGGCGACGTGGCGCGGCAGGCGCTGCCAGTTGATTCTATCGTAGAGCGGATTCGCGCCAGCGGGCGCCTTTTCCGTGCGCTCCGAGTTGGAGCTTCCTCCGCCAAATATCTTTTTCCACATACTATATCCCCATCCTGAGATTCTTGCGTGCAGAATAACGAAAAGCCCCTCTCAAATAGAAAAGAGGGGCCGCTCGTCATCCATCAGGGAGCTTCGATTGCGGATACCGGGCAGCCGGCAGCGCAAGCACCGCACTCAACGCACTTGTCTGCGTCGATTTCGTAATGCTCAGCACCCTCGCTGATTGCCTCAACCGGGCACGTAGCAGCGCAGGAACCGCAGGAAATGCAGTCATCATTGATCTTATAAGCCATTCATCTCGCCTCCTTTCCGAATTCATTCTGCTTCCTCTGCTTTGCCGCAAGAGTCAGCATGATCGTGCCGTCCGCCTGCTCGCGCACGCGGACGACATAGAGACAGGTGTTGTCTGTCTTGAAAAAATCACGCGTTGGGCGTGTAATTTCCGTTTGCCATGAACGGCCGGCCTCGCGAAGCAGCGATTCGGCCTCGGCGAGGGGCCGTGCCAGAACGTCAGGCGTCATCGAGTCCATCGGAGCCATATCAGACTTCCATGACCTCTTTCTCCTTGACCTCTTTGGCTGCATCAGCGAGTTTGACGTACTTGTCGACGAGCTTCTGCATGGATTCCTGGCCGCGCTTCGATTCGTCCTCGGTGATCTCCTTGGCCTTCTCGAGCTTCTTGATATCCTCGTTGCCGTCTCGGCGGATGTTGCGCAGGGCGACCTTGGCCTCCTCCGTCTTCTTGTTGACCGTCTTGACGAGTTCCTGGCGACGCTCCTGCGTCAGAGCCGGGATGGAGAGGCGAATGGCCGTGCCGTCCGAGTTCGGGCTCAGGCCGAGGTCCGACTTCATGATCGCGACTTCGATGTCGTGCAGGATGGATTTCTCCCACGGCTGGATCATGATCATGCGCGGCTCCGGCACCGTGACCTTCGCGATCTGGTTGACCGGCGTCGGTGCACCGTAGTAGTTGACCATGACCTTATCGAGCAAGGACGGCGTAGCGCGGCCTGCACGCAGCGAGGCAAACTCGTGCTTGAGGGCCTCGATGCTCTTCTTCATGCGTTCCTCATGGGACGCGAGAATGTCTTTTACCATTATTCCTCTCCTCCTACCGTCGTGCCGATCTCCTCGCCGAGTGCTGCACGGAAGATGTTCTCGTGATCATCGATGTTGAAGACGAGAAGCGGGATCTTGTTGTCCATGCAGAGGCTCGTGGCCGTCGTGTCCATGACGTGCAGGCCCTTGTTGAGGATCTCGATGTACGTCAGCGAATCAAACTTCTTCGCATTGGCATTCTTGTTCGGATCGCTGTCATAGATGCCATCCGTGCCCTTCTTAGCCATGAGGATGACATCGGCTTCGATCTCAGCAGCGCGCAGAGCAGCCGTCGTGTCCGTCGAGAAGTACGGATTGCCCGTGCCGGCGCCGAAGATGACGACGCGGCCCTTCTCCATGTGGCGGATGGCCTTGCGGCGGATGTACGGCTCTGCGACCTGGCGCATCTCGATGGCGGTCTGTACACGCGTGTCCACATCGAGCTTCTCGAGTGCATCCTGCAGGGCGAGTGCATTCATGACCGTAGCCATCATGCCCATGTAGTCCGCCGTTGCGCGGTCCATGCCCTTGGCCGAGCCAGCGAGCCCGCGCCAGATGTTGCCGCCACCGACGACGATGGCGACATCGACGCCGTGCTCGCGAATCTTCTTGATCTGCTTCGCGATGTCCTCGACGACAGTCGGATTGATGCCGAAGCCCTGATCGCCGGCAAGCGATTCACCACTAAGCTTCAGGACAATGCGTTTATATTTTGCTGGTTCCAAAATATTACCCTCCATCTAAATGTAAATGCCTAAATGTCACTGCATCTTTCTCTATTATAACCTCTAAAAAAAGAGAACACAATCCATTATGTGTTCTCTTTCCATTCCGTTTTACGGTTTTAGAGGCGATTATTTCATCTGAGCAGCGACTTCAGCAGCGAAGTTCTCCTGCTTCTTCTCGATGCCTTCGCCGAGCTGGTAGCGCGTGAATGCCGTTACCTTGACGTCGCCGAGGATGTCCTTGACCGTCTTGTCGGAATCCTTGACGAAAATCTGCTCGTTGAGGCAGACTTCCTTGTAGAACTTGTTGATGCGGCCTTCGACCATGCGCTCAACGATCTTCTCCGGCTTGCCCTCTTCGAGAGCCTGCTTGCGGAGGACTTCCTTCTCGTGCTCGAGAGCTGCTGCATCGACACCGCTGCGGTCGATGGCTGCCGGAGCTGCTGCAGCAATCTGCATCGCAACGTCCTTGCCAAGCTCTTCGTCGCCGCCCGTCATGTCGACGAGGACACCGATCTTGCCGCCCATGTGGATGTAGCTGGCAACGCGGCCTTCCGTCTCATAGCGGACGAAACGGCGCAGGGAGATCTTCTCGCCGATCGTAGCCGTTGCTTCCGTTACGAGAGCAGCAACCGTCTTGCCGTCGATCTCGCTTGCGTTGAGGGCATCGAGGTCAGCCGGGTTCGTAGCAGCGATGTGCTTTGCGATCTTCTCTTCGAGGGAACGGAACTGCTCATTTCCAGCAGCGAAGTCCGTCTCGCAGTTGACTTCGACGAGAACGCCGACTTTAGCATCGTCGCTGATGTAAGCTGCGACAGCACCCTCTGCAGCGATGCGGCCAGCCTTCTTCTCAGCCTTCGAGATGCCCTTCTCACGGAGCCAGTCGATTGCCTTTTCCTTGTCGCCGTCCGTAGCCGTCAGGGCCTTCTTGCAGTCCATCATGCCTGCGCCCGTCGTCTCGCGCAACTCTTTTACCATTGCAGCCGTAATCTTTGCCATTGGTTCTTTCCTCCTAATAAAAGAAAGGGGTAAGGGATAACTCCCTTACCCCTCTCGGTCTTCTTATCGAATCTGGATTGCTTATTCAGCAGCCGGTGCTTCTGCAGCTTCTGCTTCGCTATCCTCACCCTGACGACCCTCGAGGACTGCATCAGCCATGCGGCCCGTGAGGAGCTTGACAGCGCGGATTGCGTCATCGTTGCCCGGGATGACATAGTCGATCTCGTCCGGATCGCAGTTCGTGTCGACGATAGCAACGATAGGGATGTTGAGCTTGCGAGCCTCTGCAACGGCGATGCGCTCCTTGCGCGGATCGACGATGAAGAGTGCGCCCGGCAGCTTGTTCATCTCTTTGATGCCGCCGAGGTACTGCTCGAGCTTCTCCATCTCATGACGGAGACCCTGGACCTCTTTCTTCGTGAGGACTTCAAACGTGCCGTCTGCTTCCATAGCCTCGAGCTCTTTGAGACGAGCGATGCGCTTCTGGATCGTGCGGAAGTTCGTCATCATGCCGCCGAGCCAACGCTCGTTGACATAGAACTGGCCAGCACGCGTAGCTTCTTCTTTGATGGCTTCCTGAGCCTGCTTCTTCGTGCCGACGAAGAGGACGCTCTTGCCTTCCTCTGCAACGCTGCGAAGGAATGCATAAGCCTCGTCAACCTTCTTGACCGTCTTCTGAAGGTCGATGATGTAGATGCCGTTGCGCTCCGTGAAGATGTACTTTGCCATCTTCGGGTTCCAACGACGGGTCTGATGTCCGAAGTGGACACCTGCTTCAAGTAACTGTTTCATGGAAATAACTGCCATGTTGGTGCACCTCCTGTTTTTTTCTTCCGCGCCTTTCATTTCTCTGCACCACCCAGTTTCGGGCACAGGGCAGCGATCGAGGCGCGTGCTATTTTTACACCGTTAGAAATTATATCATAAGAGTCCTGCCTTGACAATCACCCCGCGCGAAAAATTTTACGTCTGCCGTTTGCTCGCTTTCTTGTGTATATAAGGAAGCGAAGCGGCAGGATTCAGTCAATGAATTGGATTCAAGTTACAATGATACAGAATTACAAGGAAGTATGTCCTTTCACGGCGTATGTATACCGTATACTTATACCATATGGGTGGACAGGCGTACATGTTTTCTCTATAATTAGTTACTGTGATAAGGAGTTGGCATTATATATCGTACAAATATGAAAATGCACGCCAATGAGAAACACCCAAGGAGTGATTTGCATGAACTTATCCATCAAGATTTTTATTTCGCTTGTGCTGGCCGTCATCGTCGGCCTCATCGCTGGTGAACCGGCCCTGCCGTTCATCAACTGGTGGATCGCACCGATTGGCACGATCTTCATCAACCTCATCAAGATGATGATCGTCCCGGTCGTCCTCTGCTCGCTCGTCGTCGGCATGACAAGCCTCGGCGACACGACGAAGCTCGGCCGCATCGGCATCAAGACCATCCTGCTCTACCTCGTCACGACGGCCATCGCGATTGTCATCGGCTTTGGTGTCGCGGGTCTTGCGCATCCGGGTGTCGGCCTGCAGATGACGTCGGACGCTGTCGTCAAGGTCAAGGAAGCACCGTCGATCATGCAGGTCTTCGTCGCGATGATCCCGGCAAACCCGGTCGCCTCGATGGCTAAGGCCGACATCCTGCCGGTCATCGTCTTCGCGCTCTTCATCGGCGTCGGCATCCTCAAAGTCGGCGGCGAGCGCGCGGATATCCTGATCAAGTTCTTCGACGCCTGCGCAGAGGTCTCCTACAAGATCATCGGCATCGTCATGAGCTTCGCTCCTATCGGCGTCTTCGCCCTGCTGCTGCCGGTCGTCGCCAAGAACGGCCCGTCCGTACTGCTGCCGCTGATCTCCGTCATCGCCTGCGTCGCCGTCGGCTGCGTCATCCACGCGGTCGCGGTCTACTCGACGCTCGCCAAGGTCTGGGGCGGCCACACGCCGGCACAGTTCTTCCGCGGCATGAGTGAGGCGATGCTGATTGCCTTCACGACCTGCTCGAGTGCAGCGGCTCTGCCAATCAACATGAAGAACAGCCAGGAGAAGCTCGGCGTATCGCGCGATGTCTCCTCCTTCGTCCTGCCGCTCGGTGCGACGATCAACATGGATGGCACGGCCCTCTACATGGGCGTCTGCTCGCTGTTCATCGCGAATGTCTTTGGCATTGACCTGACGTACGGCCAGATGGCCATGGTCGTCCTGACCGGTACGCTGGCCTCCATCGGCACAGCAGGTGTCCCGGGCGCCGGCCTCATCATGCTCGCGATGGTCCTGCAGAGCGTCAACCTTCCGATGGAAGGCCTCGCCCTCGTCGCCGGCATCGACCGTGTCCTCGACATGTTCCGCACCTGCCTGAACATCACCGGTGACGGCGCCGTCGCCATCGTCATGGATCAGGAAGAGAAGAAATACGCCAAGAGACAAGCTGCGGCATAATCTTACTCCTATAAGTACATAGACACATCTACAAGAGAGCCCTCTGCATTGCAGGGGGCTTTTGATTTGCAGGCTTGGATTCGATTTACATCTTATAGAAAAGCCGCCGCAGCGGGCAGACAACGCTCCGCAGGGCAGGCTGCTGAAAGAATTTTTTTGCCCTTCAATTTATCCCTGAAAAAGACAAAAACGCGCTGCGCTTGGACGCTTGTCTTTTTCAGGGCAGCTGGTCGGCAAAAAAATTCTTTCTTGACGCAGCTCTGCCAATGCTCCGCTTATGTCTGCCCGCTGCGGCTCAGTGCCTTCCCGCCCTATTCGCTCGCCTTCTTTTTGTTGCTTCCAGAAAGCGAGATGGGGTCTGCGCCAGCATGCGGAGCAGTCTAACGGCCACGGCTCCGGTGTCGAAAAACTCAGTTGTTCGAAGAGAGGCGGCAGCAGCACTCCAGTAGTGGAGCGTTCAAATTCCTGCGTGAAGAAGCGATTTTTGTCTTCCTGTCACCTCCGATGAGAGATTCGAATCTTCTATGCGAGAAGCGGCGCACCAGCCGCCTGCTGGAAGTGAGCCGCAGCTGCTTGTCATAAGCGGAGCGTTAGCAGGATTGCGTGAAGAAAGGATTTTTTGCCGACCAAGTCCCTTAGAAAAGACAATCGTTCAAGCGAAGCGCGTTTTTGTCTTTACTAAGGCTTAATTATCCGGCAAAAAATCCTTTTAGCAATCCTGCGCAGCGGAGCGTTGACAAGCAGCTGCGGCGCCTCTTTTTGCTGGATGTCAACCCAACATAAAAAAGCCGCCCTCTATGCGAGAAGCGGCTTTGTATCCTATTCAGTGGATTGCGCGTGCGGCGCTGGTGGCGCGGCGGCGCTGGCGCAGGCGGTACCATGCCATTGGGAAGATGAGCATCGGGATGCCGGCGTAGAGGGCCTCGCGGAGCTCTGGCTCGAAGACCATGACGATGAGGCAGAAGACCTGAGCCCAGATGCCGAACAGCGTGACGTACGGGAAGAACGGCGTCTTATAGCGCAGTGCGCCTTCCGTTCCCTCCGCAATCTTGCGCTTGCGGCTGCGGTACTCACTCCAGCAGATCGAGATCCAGGCAATCGCGCCCGTGAAGCCCGAGACGGCTAAGAGGTACGTGTAGAGTGCCGAGTTCGGGTCAAACGAGTAGAGCAGGATGACCGCCCAGCAGGCGCAGATCGAGACGAGGATGGAGCGCGACGGCATGCCATTCTTGTTGATGTGGCCGAGTGCGCTCGGTGCCATGTCCATGCGCGCGAGCGCATGCAGTGCGCGAGCTGCGCCGTAGAGGCCCGAGTTCGAGCACGAGATGGCCGCCGTCAGGATGACGAAAGCGAAGAACGCGCCGAAGCCCGAAAGGCCGTACTGCGTGACCGCTGCCGCGAAGACACTCTCATCGAGGCCCGCCTTGTCCCAAGGCAGGATCGAGATCAGGAGCGAGATTGGGATGATGTAGAGCGCGATGATGCGCCACGTCACGTTGCGCACCGCAATCGGAATGCTCTTCTCCGGCTTCTCGCACTCGCCAGCCGCCAGGCCGATGATCTCCGTGCCCTGGAAGTTGACGAGGATGATGACCATCGTCAGCACGATGGACCAGTAACCGTTCGGCGCGAAACCACCGCTGCCGAGAAGTACCTTGGTGCCGATATAGCCCTGATCACCGATGAGGCCGAGGCAGATGAGGCCGGCCACGATACTGAAGGCTGCAAGAGCGATAATCTTGATCAAGGATAACCAGAACTCACTCTCGCCGAACTTATCGACATGAAACAGATTGAGAATCGTCACCAGAAGTCCGAAGAACACAGCCCACCAGAGCTGGCTGACTTCCGGTATAAAGTTATTCATGATGATGCCCGCGGCAATCATCTCGGATGGAACGTACGCAACCCAGGTCGTCCAGTAGGCCCAGCCCACACCACAGGCCCAGGTCGGAGAGATATGCTCCCTGGCGTACGTGACAAAAGAACCTGATACAGGTTTTTCCACCGCCAGCTCCGCAAGGCAGAGCATGACGCAAAGCACGATAATCCCGCCCAAGAGATAGGCGAGTATCGCGGCCGGGCCCGCTTTTTCGAGAACATACCCGGTGCCGAGGAAGTAACCACTGCCGATGACCCCGCCCAGCGAGATCAGCTGCAGATGGCGATTCTTTAACCCTCTGTTCATTTTCGACTCGTTCATTACCTTAATAACACAACCTTCCCAGTGCCGCTTCGATCTGTGATTTGTATAGCATTGCCATCCGCGACACTTCCATTATTTCTATTAAAGGATACTACAAAACAGGGGCAATTACCATAGCCACACAGATAAAATTTTCAGATGAGGACATACGGGCAGAAAATAGGGTATAATTATAAGAAAGAAATAGATTCAGGAGGCAATCATGAACCGCTATCGAACCATCCGCGAGACGGACGACTCCGTCGAGACGCTCTATGAGATACAGAAATCGAGATTCATCACACACATCCGCCATGTCGAGACTGAGGAAGAAGCCCGCAGCTTCATCCAGGCCATGAAGAAGCAGTACTTCGACGCGCGCCACAACTGCTCCGCCTACGTGCTCGGCGAGCGCGCCGACAAGCAGAAGTCGAACGATGACGGTGAGCCCGGCGGCACGGCGGGCAATCCCATCCTTGAGGCCATCAAGAAGAACGAGCTGACTGACGTCGTCATCGTCGTCACGCGCTACTTCGGCGGCATCAAGCTAGGCGCGGGCGGGCTCATCCGCGCCTACGGCCACGCCGCCGTGCTCGGCATAGAGGCGGCCACGCGCATTGAGATGACGCCCTTCACCGCGCTCCACGTGACGATTGGCTATGACCTCTTAGCCACAGTCGAGCACTGGATCCGCCAGCAGGAGATCCGCACGGAGGAAGCCGACTACGCCGAGCACGTCACGCTCCACCTCTTGCTGCCGCCCGAGGAAGTCGATGCGCGGTTGACAGAGCTCCGCGACCTCACGAGCGCCAACTTCCAGGCCGAAACGGGCGAGACGCGCCGCATCGCCCTGCCGTGCTGACAGACCGAGAGTCTATATCATTGACAAAAGGGGCCGTTTTCCCTTATAATATCAGCTATACATACTAGAACGATATGTCTTTAGGAGTTTTGCTCATTCTGCCCATCAGGAGGGATTCTATGAACGACTACACCCTTGAAGTGCACGGCTGTCACCAATACGATGCAACCGGTGCCATCAGTGAACCGATCTACCTCTCGGCCACCTACCGCCATCCCGGCTACAAGCAGAGCACGGGCTTCGACTACGGCCGCGTCGCCAATCCGACGCGCAAGGAGCTCGAGGACGTCCTCGCGAAGCTCGAGCGCGGCCAGCGCGCCTGGGCCGTCTCGTCGGGCATGGCCGCCATCAACATGGTGCTCCACCTGCTGAATCCCGGCGACCACATCCTGCTCTCCGAAGACCTCTACGGCGGCACAGTCCGACTCGTCAACGACATCTACAAGAAGTACGGCCTGACGTTTGACTACGTCAACACGGCCGACCTCGAAGCGACGGCCGCGAAAATCCGCCCGGAGACGAAGATGATCTTCATCGAGACGCCGTCGAATCCGATGATGCTCGTCAGCGACATCCGCGCCATCGCCGAGCTCGCCCACAAGAACGGCGCCCTGCTCACCGTCGACAACACCTTCCTCTCGCCGCACGTCCAGAAACCGCTGACGCTCGGCGCCGACATCGTCGTCCACAGCGCGACGAAGTACCTCTGCGGCCATAACGACATCATCGCGGGCGTCATCGCGATTGCCGACGCCGCCTCCGACTACGGCCAGGACCTCGAGCTCTACATCAAGTCGGAGGGGCCGAACCTCACGCCGATCGACTCGTGGCTGCTGCTGCGCAGCATCAAGACGCTCGGCATCCGCGTCGAGCGCCAGGCGCAGAGTGCCATGAAGGTCGCCGAGTGGCTCCGGACGCAGCCGACAGTCACCGACGTCTACTACGTCGGACTGCCCGACCATCCGGGCCACGCGCTCCACGAGAGCCAGGCCACGGGCTTCGGCAGCATGATCTCGTTCAAGACCGAGTCGCCGGAGCACGCCGTGCGCGTGCTCGGCCGGCTCAAACTCATCGCCTTTGCCGAGAGCCTCGGCGGCGTCGAGAGCCTGCTGACCTACCCGATTGCCCAGACGCACGCTGAGATGCCAAAAGAGCTGCTCGCGCGCACAGGCCTCGATGACCGGCTGCTGCGCCTTTCCATCGGTATCGAGGCAGTCGATGACATCATCGCCGACCTTGACCAGGCCCTGAACGGCTGATCCCTTTTCTCTTGAACCGTACAGAAAGCGAGTGATTCTATGCCTACCGATTTTGATACAGTCATCAACCGTCGCGGCACCTCGTGCCTCAAATACGACTTCGCCGTCGAGCGCGGCTATCCGCAGGGCATCCTGCCGTTCTGGGTCGCCGATATGGACTTCCGCACGCCGCAGCCCGTCATCGAAGAGCTCACGCGCCGCGTCCAGCACGGCATCTTCGGCTACACCGACCCGAAGGAATCGTACAAGCAGACCATCGTCGACTGGATGACAAAACACCACGGCTGGACGCCCTCGACGAAGGCCCTGACCATCACGCCGGGCGTCGTCTTCGCACTAGCCACGGCCGTGCGCTGCTTCACGGAGCCCGGCGACGCCGTCCTCCTGCAGCAGCCCGTCTACTACCCGTTCAGCGAGGTCATCCGCCAGAACGGGCGCCTGCTCGTCAACAGCCCGCTCGTCCTTCAGGACGGCCACTACGAGATTGACTTTGCCGACTTTGAAGATAAGATCATCAAGAATGAAGTCAAGCTCTTCCTGCTCTGCAGCCCGCACAATCCGGCCGGCCGCGTCTGGACGCGCGAGGAACTGCTGCGCATCGCCTCAATCTGCCTCAAGCACAGCGTGCTGATCGTCTCCGACGAGATCCACGAGGAGTTCATGCGCCCGGGCTTCCAGCACACGCCGCTCGCCTCCCTCTCGCCGGAGATTGCGGCGCAGACCATCACCTGCACCTCGCCGTCGAAGACCTTCAACCTCGCCGGCCTGCAGATCTCGAACATCTTCATCGAGAATGATGAACTGCGCAAGCGCTTCCGCGCCGAGATCTCGGCGGCCGGCTACAGCCAGCCCAACGCGCTCGGCCTCTTCGCCGCCCAAGCCGCCTATGAGCACGGCGCCGACTGGCTCAAGGAGCTCCTTGCCTACATCGAGAGCAATTACCAGAAGACAAAGGCCTTCCTCGCCGAAAGGATGCCTAAGGTCACGTTGATTGAACCTGAGGGCACGTATCTGCTCTGGCTCGACTTCTCGGCCTACGGTCTCTCTGACGAGGAGCTCGACGACATCATCATCAACGACGCCAACCTCTGGCTCGACTCCGGCCACATCTTCGGCAAGGCGGGCCGCGGCTTCCAGCGCTTCAACATCGCCTGCCCCTGGAGCACGCTCGAAGATGGCCTCGAGCATCTCGCCAAGGCGTTCGAGAATCGCTGAATCCACTGACACACGCATCTAGAAAGGTCGCATCAACATGCTCTGCATTGGCCTAAGGCCCAACATCGATAAAGACTGCCGCGCGCTGATCCTCGGCTCCATGCCCGGCGTCAAGTCGCTCGAAGCGCAGCAGTACTACGCCCATCCCCAGAACCGCTTCTGGCCGATGATGGCCCATCTGCTCGGCGAAGCACTGCCCTCCGCCTATGAGGAAAGGCTCGCCATGCTGCTGCGCCACCACATTGCCCTCTGGGACTCCATCGGCAGCTGCGAGCGCGAGGGCAGCCTCGACTCCGCCATCCGCAACGAACAGGGCAATGACTTTGCGGCGCTCTTGCAGGAGTACCCCGGGATACGGGCCATCTACTTCAATGGCGGCAAGTCGGCGCAGGCCTTCAAGCGCTACAACAAGGCGCTGCTCGCGCGCCCCGACATCGCCTTCCACGCCATGCCCTCGACGAGCCCGGCCAACGCCCGCTGGCGCCTGCCCATGCTCGAAGCGGCCTGGCGAAAAGCTTTGACAGAGTCGGGAATCCTCTGCTATACTGAGAACAAGATATAGCGGACTGAAATATCCATCCGCTGCCGAATCACCCCCGTGCCATCATCGACAGGAGGTCCATATGCCATCTTCCATCTGGCTGATCTTAGCCATCATCGTCACCGCGTTCTTCTTCTATCTCGAGACACGGGACGTCGAAGATTGACATGAAAAGAGCGGCTGTACATCGCGTACAGCCGCTTTTTATGTGCAATCCCGCAAAGATAAATCAAGGAAAGAGCCAGGAAGGGGTCTTATGTCATGCGGGAAGGCAATCTGGAGATAAATCACCATGCTGCCCTGGAGAATACAGCAAGCCTTTCTGAATCAAGCCCTGGATACCAAGCAGCACACCGTTCTCTTTGTTGGTCAACGTCGTAAAATGCGCTGCTTGCTTGACAGATGAATGCGCGTTAGCCATTGCGAAGCTGTAGCGAACCGCCTTCATCATCTCAACATCGTTGAGCCAGTCGCCGAAAGCTGCACACTCCCCCGACTGCCAACCAAAACGTGAGCAGACGGCCTTGATTGCCTTTCCCTTGTTCACGCCTTTTTGCATGATGTCCAGCCAGAACCCGCTCGATTCCACGAGCTGCAGTTTGCTGGAAAAAGTCTTGACATACGGCAGGATATGCTGACCTGCCTGTCCGCTGTCATCGAATAAAGCGATTTTCACACAAACATCTTCTACATCAGCAAAGGAATGCACCAACACATGATTGGGGTAATACGGCTCAATGCCCTGAAGCAGAGAATCCCTCGCTTGTTGCCTCAACACATAAGCGTGGCGCAGACCACAGAGCACGGGGAAGATATCCGGTTTGCCAAGCACCGCATCAAGGACATCCCAGACGAGATTCTCGTCAATCGGGCAGGAAAAGATGGTCTTTTCCCGATAGCGGACCAGCGCACCATTCTCGGCGATGAACAGGAAGTCCTCGCGATACGATGCAAATGTCCTTGCTAATGATGCATACTGCCGCCCCGAAGCAGGAGCAAAGATGACGCCCCTGCTTCGCAACTGTGCAGCCAGCTCACCGAACCCTGTCGGCAGCCGCCCTGCTTCATTGAGCAAGGTGCCATCCATATCCGAAAAAATCGCCTTGATCATCTTCATTCGCTCCTTTGCTTCTCGTACAGGAATCGCCCCATATCGCTCATCATCACGCATAACTCATTCGGCTGCCGGTTCCGTCGCCTCTTCCATTTCCGTAGCACTGCCCGTCGTCCCATCCACATCCCATCTCTGCATCAAACGCAAGAATACAGGATTCAGTGGTCGGATCAGGCGGCCGACAAAGATTGCCGAAAGGATTGTCGCTGCCCCCATCCCGTACAGGTTGCCGTAAAGCATCAAGCCAACCGCTATAGAAATGACGACACAGGCACTGTCATAAAGAACCTTATCGCATCCGAGTCCATGACCAGTGCGAAGGCTCAGCAGATAGACAAAGCCATCTGGCGGATTCTGGACGAGATGCATGTTGATCATCAGGACCATCCCGATTGCGGTAAAGATAATGCTGCCGACAAGATAGAAAACAGCAAGCAGAAAATCCGATGTGTCCGGAACGATGAAGAACTGCAGGAGATCGATTATCTGGCCAAACAGAATGGCCACAGGCACCTGCAAGAGATATTTCACCGTAATCTCGCGTGCCATCACCATCTGCAGGATTGTGTTTGCCAAGTGGAAGAGCATCGTCAATGTACCGAATGTAAGGGGAATTGCGGCCTCCAGTACAAAGGGGATACTGCTGATTGGTGAGATGCCAAAGCCACACTTTTTGCACAAGACAATGCCCAATGATACGGAAACAATCCCTGCGATATAGATCAGCAAGCGGATTACTGCAGAAAATCTCATTTCTCCCATTCCGTACGCTCCTTCCTTCATCTTATCGCTTCATCTCTAATCTTGTCGGCAGTCTTTATCTCTGCCTCAGCCGACGAAATTGCGCAGATAATGCGCTGCCACTTTGACCGCACGCTTCGCATCGTCAAGTGTGCCCTCGTATGCTTTATCCTCGACTTCGATGACGCTGTATCCATCGTAGCCGATATCACTGAGTGCCGAAACGTACTTGCCCCAGTCCACATCACCGAGTCCCGGAATCTTCGGCTTCATGTACTCCAACGGGCAAGCCATGACACCTACATCTGCCAGTCTGTCGTGCAGAAGTTTGATATCCTTGAAGTGCACGTGGAAGATACGGTCCTTGAACTCATAGATTGGCTTGATATAGTCAATCTGCTGCCAGACGAAATGGGACGGATCGTAGTTAATGCCGAAATTGTCATACGGCAGGATTTCGAATACCTTGCGCCAGTTCGCAGGACTCGTCATGAGATTCTGTCCGCCCGGCCACTCATCTTCGGTGAACCACATCGGACAGTTCTCGATGGCGATCTTGACGCCTTTTTTCTGGGCATACTCGAGGATTGGCGGCCATACTTCCTTGACCACAGAGAGATTCTGTTCCACCGACTGGTCGGTGATGCGGCCGAGGAACGTCGTTACCATATTGACCTCGAGCATCGCCGCCGCATCGATCAGCGCGTAGAGGTGCGCGATATATGCCTTGCGCTTCGCAAGATCCGGGTCCAACGTGTTGGGATAATAGCCGAGGGCCGAGATTGCGACGCCTCTCTTCTGGCAATAGGTGCGAATCTCTGCTGCGCGTTCCGGCGTCAGCGCTTCCGCATCAATGTGGCAGACACCAGCGTAGCGGCGCTTCGCCCCGCCCGAATTCGGCCAGCAGGCCACTTCCAGACACTCCAGGCCATTCTCGGCAGCAAAGTCAACTGCTTCTTCAAATGTCGTTCCCTCAAGAATGGATGTCAGTAAACCAAACTTCATCATGATAAGCCCCTCTTTTCTTTGTATCAGGATTTCTTGACTTCTTTACTGTACCTATATTGTACCGATTTCTCCCCCGCGCTTCTCCGCACAATACATCCATATCAGTGAGTTTATTTATGATATTCAATAAAAAAGCCGACATCACAACAAGATTTTATCCCTGTTTCTTGTCATGATGTCGACTCATCAGCGTTGTGTTCAAGATTCAAGCCAATCCAATGATTTGCTGATTTCCAGATAGCGTATCTCATCGGGCCGCAACTCCAGGTCCAACTGCAGTGTCCCATCCTCAACCTGCCGATGGCGGATGCTCAGATGAGCCATCGTAATCTTGGCGAGATGACGGACTTCCAGACTGGTCAGCCCTTCCATGCAGTCAAGCTCATTCCATTCATCCTGGATGCTGCCATCACCATCGTCAATGCGCCTCTGCCGGATAATATAGCGTCCGTTCTTCAGATGACGCAGAACGATGTGCAAGCAAAGTACATCCCGGTCCTCAAGATATGTACTGATTGCTCTCCCATCTACCTGGTCCTCTGGCGTCATGTAATAATGATAGTTCAGATGCTTGCCGTTATGGCAGACCAAGCGGTAGCCTATGTCCTCCCCGCCCGTGACAAGGCAGTGCTCTTCCATTGCCAGGAACCTATCATGACAGGCATGGAAGAAATCAAAGGCGAACCAGGCCGGCTTCGGGATGCCATCGCGCGTCACCAAGCCGCTGCCACCAAACAGCAGTCCCCGCGTATCCTTATACTCGCTGTGGAGATCCGAAAAAAGCCACTGTCCCATGAGCAGATTCTGGCAACTCACGCAGGAAATGAGCGTACGCATCAGGAATGCGCCTCGATAGCAGCTGTCATTCATCGCATTGCGGCTCGACAGGCTCATGGCGTATTCTGACAGATGTATCGGGACGCCTGCCAAACCAACGCTTGCTAAGACACGTTCCATCAGCTGTACGTTATGCCGGATGAATTCTTCATCCGTAATGCGCTTCTCAAAATACATATCGCCCTCGTGCTGTTCCAGATGATAAGGAAAGCCTGTCATACTGATGAACGCAGGGCGCACATGATTCTTCAACCAACGCTCTACGCATGCCTGCAGCTCTTCCCGGCCATAATGCTGAACGGGGAAGCCACCTCCCCCCAACCGGAGTGACGGGAGACTTTGCTGCAACACTGCAGCAACTGCATCAAATTCCCGGAAGAACTGTTGATGATCTGCTGCAGACAAGGGCGTATAAGAAAACTGGCTGCCCTGAAAAACCGAGTGCTCTTTCATGCGCAATTCAAAAAACCAATTCGCTACTTCCTTGTCGCCATAGCGCTGTTCCAGATGTACAGCCAGCTGCCGATAGAACTCCCGCTCCTCCTGGAGGTCCCGGAAATCCCCGTTCGGGGCATAGTCATCGCGCACTGCCGTCTTTGTCGTGCGCAGGATGCGGTATGGTTTGCAGCCAAGCTCAATGTAAGGCCGCAGCTGATGTTCGAGCAGGAAGTCCAAGATATTGTCGAGACGGTTAAAATTCAGAGGTCCCTTCGCGTGGATATCGAAATTCATGCCCTCACCATACAGATTCCAGAAACGGACGTAGCGGAAGCCCAGACGTCTCTGTGATGCAAGCAACTGCGCCCGGAGACCAGCATCGAGAAGTTCCACTGCGGTTCCCACATTGATGACAGCTACGAGATTGGCTTTCTCGAAATGCATCCCATCTATGGCGGTATCTACCTGCACCGTGATTTCACGGCGATCGTAAGCCGTACCGCCATCTGCTTCCTCGCGCAGGAAGGCATCGATGCGCTGCTTGACCTCCTGTTCTTTCTGGATATTCTTCACCCGCTCCTGCTGCTCCCTGCGCTGCTGGCGGTAGCGCTTGCGGAAGGCAGACGGGTTCATCTGATAGGCCTGCTGGAAATAATGATTGAACGCCGCCACACTGACGAAGCCATTGTCCATGGCTAAATGAATGATGCTGACATCTGATTCGATGAGGTCATCCATCGCATATTCCAAGCGAATGTGATTGACGAGCCCGACAAAGTTGATGCCACACTTCTGCGAGATGTACTTCGATACATACGTCTCACTGAGGAACAAGTGCTGCGCCAAGTCTTTCAGCCGGATATTATGGCGGTAATTGGTCCGAATGTAGGCAAAGATTTCCTGCAGGCGCAGTTCATCCTTATCCACATCCGTTCGATAGTGGATTTCCTCCGGCGGTATCAGGAAATTGCTCGTCAGGATGTGCAGCATCTGATAATAGAGGCTGTTGCGGTAAATCTGCGAGTTGTTGTGTGTCAGGATATCGTTGAGGATGCGGCCAATGAGAAAGCGAAGGCTGGAAAACGCCTCATGCTGTTCTCTCGCAGAGCAGCACCGCAATAGGACAATGCTCTGTCCCATCATTTCCTTGATCCCCTGCAGGGAAATCAGGAAGCGAGCCATGAGCATCCCCTCACTGCCGATATAGCTGTGTTCGCGGTTCGCATTGATGACGAGTATATCACGTTCTTTCAGAGACTGGTTTTCACTGCCTACTGTGACCTGGACATAGCCAGACAGAATGTATAAGAGCTCGATATCTCCATGAGAATGTTGTGCAGCAGAACAATCCTCCACAATCTGTACGGACATAATCTGTCCCGCTTTTAAATGGTCCTTCTCCAAATGCATTCACCTCACTCGCATGATTCGTTATCCATTCCGTAAATCCTGCCAGCACCTCAGAAGAAGAACTGAGCCTGGAAGCGGTACATATCGTCACGATCCCCTGTATCAATCTCACGCTCCCAGCTATAGAAGGTATCGAGCAAGATGTTCTTAGCCGGCACGTACGAGAATGCAAGGCGGACGAATTTATCGTTGAGGTCGCACCAGTCCGTCACCGTCGGCCAGGAAAGCGCCGGTTCATAGCGGTACGTCAGCTTGATACCATACGAACCCGGTCTCTGCAGATCTTCCCCTTTGTAGAGCAGCTGCAGCCAGCGACCTGGATGCTTGGATTTCGTACTAGCAACGGGGTTCGACGGATCACGCTTGGCATTGCTCGCAATAAGTCCGGCGCGCAAATCCCAATTCTTGTCGAAGCGATGATGTGCGTGACCGTAATAGTAGAAGACGCGACCCTGGTCAGGGTCCTGATAGCGACTCTGCATCGCAGAACTCCACGAGACGCCGAAATTGACATCATTCTTCTTGTCAAACGGATAGAAGAAGCGCAGGCTCGTGATTTCCTCATCTTCACGCGTACCGCCCATGACATTATCCCACAAATCCATCTTGCCGACGGTCAAGAAGGTCTTGAAATCCTTCTTGCCGTAATCGAGCTGGAAGCCGGCAAAATCGCAATCCATGTCCATGCCCCAACCGTAGATGTTCCACTCATTCTACTTGCCCGCCTTGATTCCTAAAGAATTGTGGAGCAGTCGTCCTGTGATGTACGGGTCGACAATGATGCCCGTGTGATTGTCATCCGGCCACAGCGTCCTGCGGCTCTCATCGAAGCCACTGCTCAAAGAGCTGCGATAGTAGAGGTCTGCATGGGCCTGCCAGTCCTCATTGACCTGATAGTTGGAGGCCACGAAGACCTGTACTTTATTGGCAATCGTCTGTCGACCGCCCGTCTCCTTGATGCGATGATCGTTGCGCAGGCGCCCATAGCCGCTGATGGAAAGCTTATCCGCCAATGCAGCGGCCTTCTTCAGTCCAGCCTTCTCCTCCGGTGTAAAGCCATCGTCATGTGTACGCGATTGCTGGTTGAGATGCTCCGCAGCTCCATCCAGGCGATTAATGAGTTCCAGCTTCTTGATGTCATAATCATATGCATTCTTCAGCTTCGTGAGTTCCTGCTGCTCTGTCGGCGTCATCGCTGCTTGATTTCCCTCCGCCGATTCGACAATGGCCGCCATTTCCAGACGACTCATGACGCGCCCCTCCGGTATCTTCGCCGCATAGCCAGGCACCTTCCCAGCATCGATGAGGCCATTGACAGCCTGATACGACCAGTCCGAGACCGGCACTTCCTCCAAGAATGAGGCCGCTTCTGCCGGAGCAGTGCCCCAAACACTCAAGGCAGCTCCTATGGCTGCCATGGCCATGACTGTTTTTGTTTGATATCCCTTCCGCATTTGGATTTCCTCCCTTTCTTCTCTCTTCTACGCACCTGTATAATCAGAATAATACGATAATATATCCGATATGCGTATAGGAAAGGGGAAGTATCCCACCTTAAGCGGAGAACTTCCCCTTTTTCAATTCCTATACACTGCCTGTTTTGCTTCCCTTATTTCAGATGAAGCACTCGAGCAAGATTCTCTCCCATGATTTTCCTCATGCCTTCGACATCGTGCAGTTCTTCTGCAGCCAGCTTCTGTTTCTGTATCTCCATCTCGAACCTGTAGAATGGGAAATCACAGCCCATGACCGTCTTATCGACAATCTGCTCGTGCGCGTGAATGACAGCCATATAGCTCGTGATGGACGTATCAACATAGACGTTCGGCACGCGTTTCGCGACATCGATAGCATATTCCCCTGCCATGACTTCCCCCATATGGGCCATCTGAATCGCGACATTCGGGAAGGCGAGGCCGAGTTTCTCGAACATGATGGGGTGCATGCGCGCATCGTCTGACGTGCAATGGATAACCGTGTAGAGACCACGCTCATTGAGCACTTCCATGGTTGGACGCAAGAGCTCGATGTTTGCCAGTGAGAAATTACCGAACCACGGATGCAGTTTCATGCCGTGAAAACCGAGTTCATCGAGGCAATAGAGCAGCTGTTCCTTGGCATCCTTCTCGTTCGGATTGATGAAGGCCAGCGGATAAAACCGGTCTCCATACGGCTTGATGAGCTCTGCCATTTTCCTCTGCTTCTCCAGTCCTGCGGCAAACGGGAAGCAGACGACTTTGTCGATACCATTCGCATCCATCGCCTTGACGATATTCTCAACCTTGGCCCGCTCATTCTCCCCTTCTGCCGTCCAGACATGCACATGTCCATCAATAACCATGGAACCCTCCTCCTTCTCTGCTGTTTCGGCCGCCATGGCTAAGGTATCCATATCACCAGCCACAGCTGCCGCACAAATTATGCCAGCTGCTTTCACGAATTCACGACGCGTCATCGTCATGCCATCATGATGTCCTACCTCATTCAAAGTCAATGCTGCGTTTCGTGGCAGCCGATTTGCGGATGGCTTCCATGACTGCGAGCACGCGGCGCACCTGCGGGATTGTGACGACAAAGTCCGCTTCACCGCGGCGTGCCTTGAAGTAATTGACGAAGTAGTCGCGCTGCTCTGTGTGGACTTCCGGCAACGGCTCCGTCTTGATAAGGCCTGGTGCCGGGATGCCGAAGGAACGCGTCGGGCCATACGAGGCCGTCGACTTATCCTGTTCGCCTGCCACATTCTCGAGCAGATGCGCCGTGCGCACGATGGAGCCTTCCGGATTGAATTTGTCGGCATGCATTGAGCCCTTATTGCCGCCCACGAACCAGTGACGCTCAAACCAATTCTTGCGGTCCGAGAGGAAGTAGGTTCCAAGCTCAATCTCAAAGGTCACACCATCCTCAAAGGAAAGCAGGATCTTGAAGTAATCGTCGACTTCTTTGTTGATGACATTGCGCACATCGGCGTAGACCGAGACGAGACGGCTCTTGTCGAGGTACAGCGCCTGGTCGATGAGGTGGACGCCCCAGTCGTAGAGCATGCCACCGCCCTCAGCCTTGTAAACATGCCAGTCATGCATATTACCGTTATAGCCAAAGAGCTTGCTCTGGATTGTGTAGACGTCGCCGACGAGATGCTGGTCATAGCATGCCTTCGCCGTCTGGAAGTCCTTATCGAAGCGACGCTGCTGATGGACTGTGAAGGTCACACCGGCTTGACGGACTTCTTCAATCATCTCATCGAGCTCACGGACACTCAGCGCCACCGGCTTCTCACAGATGATGTGCTTGCCCGCACGGGCAGCCTTGATGACAAGGTCGTGGTGCTGATTATTATTGGCCGAAATGATGACGCTGTCAATATCGGCTTTGGCAAAAAGTTCATCGGCACTCGCGTATGTCTCAATGTCCGAATGCGCTTTCTTGGCCTCTTCCCGGCGAACCGGGTCGATATCGCAGACTGCCACGCAGTCCACGCCATCGAATGATTTCAACGTATTGACATGGCGGCGGCCGATGAAGCCGTAGCCAATCACTGCAAATTTAAACATGATACTCACCTGCATTCTTTTCTATCATTAGCTCTCACATATCAAAGCTTGATGGTCGTATTCGTCGCTGCAGCTTTGTAGATTGTATCGAGAATCTGCGTGATGCGGAATGCCTCTTCCGGCTTTACGCACGGTTCCGTATCATTGAGGATGGCATTCGTCCACTGGCGCATATCGACATCAGCCGGCGGCTCGTTAACGCCCTCAAAATAGTCGACAAGTGCTTCCCCCGACAGGAACTCCGTCATCATCTTGCCATGGCGCGTGTGATTGAACCAGAGCTCCGACTTCGGGTAGCTGCCGCCGTGCTTAATCTCCGCACCTTCCTTCGTGCCGCAGAGCGTCGTCGAAGCTTCGCGTGCATCGAGGTAATTGAGTGCCCAAGAAGCACGCAAATTAATCAGGGCACCGTTCTTCATCTTAATGAAGCCCATGGCCGAATCCTCTACCTCGAAGTGCTCCGCATCCCAAGGACCGTACGTATTGCCCTGAGCCGCCTCTGGATCATTGCCGAGCTTGTAGAAGACTTGGCCGCTGACTGAGTCGACATCGTAGTTGTTCATGCACCAGAGCGTGATGTCCAGTGCATGCGTGCCGATATCGATGAGCGGGCCGCCGCCCTGTTTCGACTTATCCGGGAAGACCCCCCAAGTCGGAACGGCCTTGCGGCGGATGGCATTGGCCTCTGCATAGTAGATGTCACCGAGGTCACCGGCATCACAGGCTTTCTTGAGGACCTGGACATCATAGCGGAAGCGATTCTGATAGCCGACCGTGAACTTCTTGCCGGATTTTCTCCAGGCAGCGAGCATCTTCTCGGCGTCCTCCGTCTTGGCAGCCATCGGTTTCTCACAGTAAACATGCTTGCCCGCCTCAAAAGCCGCGACCGTGATCTCACAATGCGAGACGTTCGGCGTGCAAACATGCACGACATCGATGTTATCATCCTTGAGCATCTCGTGGTAGTCCGTATAGATTTTAGCGTCCGTCAGGCCGAAGTCTTTGGCCGTCTTCTCGGCTTTTGCGCGGTCGATATCGCAGAGTGCGACAATCTCGACCTTATCCTGCAGTTTCAAGAGTGCCGGGATATGTTTATGGTTGCAGATGCCACCAGTGCCAACGAATGCGAGCTGTAATTTCTTAGCCATGATAAATTCCTCCTATGGACTTATGATTCAAATATAACTCAAATAAAATTCTCGATACACATTCAACCTTCAATCAGGCGTTTCATCATGCCCTGATGCTTGCGGACCTGGTCCGCCTCGTCAATGAGATCCTCGACACCGCGATCCTGAAAGCGGCGCTGGCCTTCATATTCCGTATTGATGTAGCCATCATAGCCGACTTCCTTGAGTACCTGGATTGGGCCTGCATAGTCGATAGATTTGTCCTCGTATTCACCCGGGTGTCCCGGAACTTCCGACATATTGTAGAATTTGCCGTGGAAGTTGACGATGTACGGCATGAGTTTGCGCAGATTGTCCGGATTGGCACGTGACAGAAGCAGGGCCTGGCCCATGACCTCAAAGTCGATATCCGTATAATCCTTGACATTGTCCTTGACGAGTGCTTCCATCATCTGGAATACTGGGATGAGTTCCTGCGGCACTTTACGGTTGTTGAGGTAGCTGTGGAAGAACGATTCAACATTGCCAGCCGAATACAGGGAGAGGTCGATGTTCGACAGGATGTCCGACTTGCCCGTGTACGTGTCCATGCAGAGCTTGTCGACGAGGTCACAGGTCTTGCGCTTTGCCCCCTGGCGCACATACCAGTCAAGCGTAACCTCCGACGGGCGATAAGCGAAGATGCCCCAGTCTGGCACAATACCAAGGGCTTTCGTGCCCGTCTTATCGACATAATCGACGATTTCCTTGACATATTGGCCATTGAGTGGAATCGGCGCATGGATTTCCTTGCCAATGCGCATGCCGAGCTCTTCTGCCACGGGAACCGCGAGTGCCATGACCTCCAGCGGCGTCGTCGCGAGAGTGCGGACGTACTTGAAGCCAAGTCGATGTGCTAGGCGGACATCGTGCATCAAGCGCTCTCCCAGTTCATGGATGCTCATGACGTGGTCGCGGAACTGCAGGACATCGCCAAAGACATCCAGGGTGACCGGCTCGAGCTTATATTTAGCCAGCCACTCATACCACTGATCGACGAATTCCGGGCTCGGGTCCGGATAGTGCAGCGCCTGCTCATCGAGCATCTCGATGCCTGTAACACCTTCGATACTAGCCGCTTCCTTCATCTGCTGCTCAAGATTCATCTGGCCAAAGAACTGGGCCTGCTGATAGCTGTAAAAATCGACACCGCGTTTGATTGCCATGATATTTCCTCCTAATCTATCGGTCTGCATCAATCATTCTATCTTCTGTCACTCCTGCAGTTCCAACTCATATGTGACGATATTCTTCGTCTTATCGGAACCAGCACCCGTGCCAGGCTCCGGCGGATTCTTGACCCACTCTTCATCCGTGGGCAGATAGCCATATGCTGCAAGGATGGACTGCTGGAAATCAATGGTATGTTTGCCCGGCTTAAGCCCGCCTGGCTTATAGATGTGCAGAATTGCTTCATCATCGAAATCCCAATGTTCCCAGACACATTTCTTGATCTGCTCAAACGTGCGCGGCTCGCGGCCGTTAATCTCAAACGTCTGGACATCGCGCTTGTAGAGCACACCATCAGCCTTGATGTAATAGCCATTGTGCAAGGAAAGATAAACGCCACGATAATTGGCATTGCGGACAGCCATCTGGAACCCGATGATGTTTCCCTTGGCATCGTAATCATTCTTCAAGCTGTCTTTGCGAATCAGAAAATTATCAAACATGATAGGACCTCCTATGATATGTATAGACGAGATTAAGAATACTTGCGAATCAAGTCTTCCTGAATCCGATGGACGAGATTGTCCAGGTTCATGAAGAGACTGATGAGCAGGCTGACAAGAGCAAAGGCTGCGCAAATGTAACCAAATCCAAATTTGATGGCTGCAAGCGCCTCCGGTGCCTGCATGGCGGCAAGTCCCTGATAACCACTGACAGCCAGCAGGATGCCGACGAGAGCGCCACCAATGCCCAGACCGACCTTCATGCCGATCATGACACAACAGGTAACCAGTCCTTCCGAGCGAATGCCGAATTTCCATTCACCATAGTCCACGACATCCGACGTCATCGCAAATACATCTGCGTAGATGAAGCCCAGAGCAAAGCCATGCAGGGCACAGCCAATCATGATGGGCACGAGCGCGACATCCGCCAGACCGACCAGGATGCGACCAAGGATGACCAGAGCAAACGCAGCAATCAAGGTCTTCTGCTTGCCAATTCTCTCGACAAGACGCGGATTCAAAAAGCTGCCGAGCAGTACCGGCAAGGTGTAAGCCATGCTGATAGGTGCCATGAGCGAAAGGTCATGCAGAACGCTGTTGCAGAAATAATACGTCATGGTCCCCGTGAACATCACGCTGATGTAAAGTGAGGTCATCAGGAGCGTCTGCAAATAGAAGTATTTGTTGTGCAGCAACGCAGCGAACGCTTTTTTCAGTGGAACACGCTCCGCCTTTCCCTTCCGTTCTTTATCCGACTCATCCAGGCGCTTGCCGATGTGCTCTTCACAGCCCCAGAAGCAGATGAGCAGTAGGACTAGCATGATGACCGCATAGATGACAGCCAGCGCATGCCAGCCAATCTTGCCCACGAGGACTGCAGTGATCATATTGATGGCCAGTGCCATGACATTGCCGAGAATAAAGCGAATGGATGTGCAGGACACGCGGTCGCGAATGCTGAAAGTCATGCGCGAGAGAAGCGAATTGTAGGCAATACCATTTGCCGTATAGATGACACAGTTGAGCAGAATGTACGTCACATACGCGTAGATGAGCTTGCCTGTATCCCCCAGCGACTCCGGCACAAAGAACAAGGCGATGAAGCCGAGCGCCATGAATGGCGAACTCCAGAGGATCCACGGCCTGACCTTGCCATATCGAGAATGCGTCTTCTCAATCAGTGCTCCCATGAACAGGTCGCTCGTGCCATCGAAGATTCGCGTCACGAACATCATCGTAGCGACTGCCGAAGCGGCAATGCCGACGGTGTCCGTGTAATAACCAGTCAGGAAAAAGGTACACAAGGTGACATAGATCTGACCAGCGCAATCACCGCTGCTGTAACAAAGCTTTTCCTTCATCTTGATTGGTTGATATTGATTGCTTTCCATGCTTCACATTCCCCCTATTAACCCCCTACAACCTTCTTGTTTTGTTTTTCCTCAGCTGATATTTATATTTTACCTGGTTTTCTATTTTTTGCTCTTATTTATACACTCATATCACTATCGTATTTTGTCTTCCGATGAAAGGTACCGCTTATCATAGCAATAATATGCATCTATATTTTATTATCAACACGTAAAAAAGCCTGCTGCAGCATAGCTCACAGCAGGCAGATATTCACAAGAAATGATTCAATGAATCATAAAAGTAAGCCGATTGTATGGACGATAAAGGAGACGATCCAGGCGATAACGCACTGGAAGATGACAACCCAGATAGCCCACGTCGTGCCGAGCTCGCGCTTGACGGAGGTGATGGCGGCGACACACGGCGTGTAGAGCAGGCAGAACGCCAGGAGTGACGCAGCCGAGAGCGGCGTCAGCACGGTCGAGATGGAGCTCGTGCCGAACAGGACGCCGAGCGTCGAGACGACGCTCTCCTTGGCCATGAAGCCCGAGATCAGCGCCGTCGAGATGCGCCAGTCGCCGAAGCCCAGCGGCGCAAAGATCGGCGCGATGATGCCCGCGACAGCGGCGAGCATGCTCTCCGACGAATCCGTCACCATGTCGAGACGAAAGTTGAACGTCTGCAAAAACCAGATGACGATCGTCGCAATGAAGATGACCGAGAACGCGCGCTCGAGGAAGTCCTTCGACTTCTCCCAGAGCAGCTGCATGACATTGCGGCGGCCCGGCATGCGGTAGTTCGGCAGTTCCATGACAAACGGCACAGCCTCACCCTTGAAGATGGTGTTCTTGCCGAGATAGGCCACGAGAATGCCGACGAGCATCGCGCCGAAGTAGAGCACAATCATCGGCAGGGCACCGTAATCGCCGAAGAACGCCGCGATGAAGAAGCCGTAGATCGGCAGCTTGGCCGAGCAGCTCATGAACGGCGTCAGGAGGATCGTCATGCGGCGGTCGCGCTCCGACGGCAGCGTGCGCGTCGACATGATGGCCGGCACCGAGCAGCCGAAGCCGATGAGCAGCGGCACGATGCTGCGGCCCGACAGGCCGATCTTCCTGAGCCACTTGTCCATGACAAAGGCGATGCGCGCCATATAGCCCGTGTCCTCGAGCAGGGACAGGAAGAAGAAGAGCGTCACGATGATTGGCAGGAACGACAGCACGGTGCCGACGCCCTGGAAGATGCCGTCGATGACGAGCGAGTGCATGGCCTCATTGACGCCGGCCGCCGTCATGGCCGCATCGACCTGATCCTGCAGCAGGCCGATGCCTGCCGCCAAGAGGTCCTGAAGCCCCGCGCCGATGACGTTGAACGTCAGGTAGAAGACGAGGCTCATGATGGCGATGAAGGCCGGAATGGCCGTGTACTTGCCCGTCAGCACCTTGTCGATGCGGCGGCTGCGCTCGTGCTGGCGGCTCTCGTGCGCCTTGTGGAACGTGCGGTCGACGAGCTTGCCGATGAAGGAAAAGCGCATGTCCGCTATGGCCGCCGAGCGGTCGAGGCCGCGCTCCTTCTCCATCTGGCAGATGATGTGCTCAATCATCTCCATCTCGTTCTGATCGAGCATCAGCGCCTCGATGATGCGGCTGTCGCCCTCGACGATCTTCGTCGCGGCGAAGCGGACCGGGATGCGCGCTTCCTTCGCGTGATCCTCGATGAGGTGCATGATGCCGTGCAGGCAGCGGTGCACCGCGCCGCGATGGCTCTCCGCATCGCAGAAGTCCATGCGGCCCGGCTTCTCCTGGTAATGTGCGACGTGCAGCGCGTGCGCGACGAGCTCCTCGATGCCCTCGCCCTTCGATGCCGAGATCGGCACAATCGGGATACCGAGCAGGGACTCCATCGCATTGATGTCGACCGAGCCGCCGTTGCCCGTGAGCTCGTCCATCATGTTGAGCGCGAGGACCATCGGGCGGTCGAGCTCGATGAGCTGCAAGGTCAAGTAGAGGTTGCGCTCGATGTTCGTCGCATCGACGATGTTGATGATGCCCGTCGGCTGCTCGCGCAGGATGAACTCACGCGAGACGATTTCCTCGTCCGTGTACGGCGACATCGAGTAGATGCCCGGCAAATCCGTGATCTTCGTGTTCTCATGGCCGCGGATGCTGCCGCTCTTCTGGTCGACCGTGACGCCTGGGAAATTGCCGACGTGCTGGTTCGAGCCCGTCAGCTGGTTGAATAGCGTCGTCTTGCCGCAGTTCTGGTTGCCCGCAAGCGCGAACGTCAGCAGCTGGTCATCCGGCAGAGGGTGCTCACCCTCGCGCACATGGTAGCGGCCGCCCTCGCCGAGCCCCGGATGGTCCGTCGGCTCGTGCGGGATCTTGACGACCGGATGCTGGTCCGACTCCCACTTCGGCAGTTTCTCGATGCCGATCTGCTTCGCATCGTCGACGCGCAGCGTCAGCTCATACTCGTGGATGCGGAACTCGATCGGGTCCCCCATCGGGGCGAACTTCACCAGCGTGATCTCCGCCCCCGGTATCACGCCCATGTCGAGGAAATGCTGCCGTAGCGCCCCCTCCCCGCCGACCGAGCGCACCACCGCCCGCTCACCGGCTTTCAATTCATTTAAAAACATGTTATTACTCCTTTGATATTGAACACACATTTTTATTCTACTCTAAAACGAGCAGAATGCAACTCCAACGCGAAAAGGCCATGCAGGAATGCATGGCCTTTTCGCGTTGTAAGCGTTCTTCACTTGTCCGACTTGTTCGGTCCAGGTTACTGTGCAATGTATTCGCTTTTTTATTTTGCGGCGGTTTCCGTCTTCGTTTCCGCCTGGGCGAGCTGCTTTGGCTCGGCCTTCTCGTCTTCAGTGACGGCGGATTTGAACTCGCGGACGCTCTTGCCGAGCGATTTGCCGACGAGTGGCAGTTTGCCCGGTCCGAAGACCAACAGGCCGATTCCGAGGATCAGCAGGAGTTTTGGTACGGTAAGACCCATCAACATAAGAAGCACCTCTATCTTTCATTTATCCACTGCAAGTGACGGTTTTATCTCATTGTCTCTCATTATATCACGAATCATCATATATGGAAAATATGGAATCCCTATCGGGTGTATAGCAAATATCTATGTGGTCATGCCTCGAGGCACGAGACGATGCGGGCGATGGCCTCTTCGAGGCAGCTCTCCTCCATGCCGGAGTAGTTGAGCACGAAGGTGTGCGCCGCGCCGTCGGCCGTGCCGACGTAGTAGTCGCGCAGAGGGCGCATGCGGATGCCCTTCTGCGCGAATTCCTGCTGGAGTGCACCATCGTCCTTATCCGTGTGGAAATGCAGCAGGAAGTGGAGGCCGGAGCCGCGCTCGATGAGGTCGGCATGGCGGAAGAGTCCGCCCGCTTTCATCGCGTGCAGCAGGGCCTCGCGCCGCTTGCGGTAGCAGTTGCGCATGCGGTTGATGTGCTTCTCGAAGTAGCCGCCGCGGATGAAGCGCGCGAGTGTGTACTGCTCGAAGTTCGAGACGGTGCAGCTGTAGAAGCCGAGCTCGCGGTGAAAGACCTCGACGAGCTTGTCGGGCAGGACCATGTAGCTGATGCGGATGGTCGGCGTCAGGGTCTTCGAGAAGGTGTTCATGTAGATGACGCGGCCGCTGACGTCGATGCCCATCATCGTCGGGATTGGCCGGCCGGTCAGGCGGAATTCGCTGTCGTAGTCGTCCTCGATGATGTAGCGGCCCTCGGCCGCGCTCGCCCAGCCCAGGAGCTCGTAGCGGCGGCTGATCGGCGTGATGCAGCCCGTCGGGAAGTGGTGCGACGGGCTGATGTGCAGGACCGCGACGCCCTTTTCCTCGAGTTCCTGCGGGCAGATGCCCTGCTCGTCCATCGCCACGGGCACGCAGCGCACGGCGTGCTGGCGGTAGACCGCGCGGATCTTGTCGAAGCCGGGATTCTCGACGCCGAAGCACTTGTCGCGGCCCAAGAGCTGGACGAGCAGGCCGTAGAGGTACTCCGTGCCGGCACCGACGACGATCTGCTCGGGCGCGACGTCAAGACCGCGGAAGCTGCGCAGATGGTCGGCAATCGTCTCGCGCAGGCCCATGATGCCCATGCCCGGCGATCGCACTAAGAGCTCCTCGGCCTGCTGGGCCATGACCTGGCGCAAGAGCCGCGTCCACGTCTTGAACGGGAAATCCTCGGGGCGCAGGCTGTTAGCTGTGAAGTCGGCCAAATACGCGGCCTTATGCGCTTCCGGCTCGGCAGGCGCGCGCCGCGGCCGCGCGGGCGGGACGGGCAGGCTCGCGAGATGCGCGACGAAGAAGCCCTTTTTCGGCACAGACTGACAATAACCTTCGGCCACCAACTGACCATAAGCGCCCTCGACCGTGATGACGCTGATGCCGAGCTGGCGCGCGAGCGAGCGCTTCGACGGCAGCTTCTCGCTCGCCTGCAGCCGCCCGGCGAGGATGTCGGCGCGGATGCAGCGGTAGAGGTGCTCATAGAGGGATTCCTCCCCAATGTTCTCGAATGAATAGGTCAGCATGGCAGTCCTTCTCTCTCATCTGGTACTATCTTGTCATCATACTTTGAGTCTTTTTCTAAGGTCAAAATCAGTATATACTATCTACCAAAAGGACACAAGTCCAGATTGACAAAACCCAAAAATGCAAAAATGAAAGAAGGAAAACTCATGACCTCATCTGTACATCCATCCTCTTCCTCTTCAACTTCCTTCACGGTGCGCGAGCTCTGCCTCGCGGCCGTCATGGCGGCCGTCGTCTTCCTCGCAACCTTCGTGCCGCGCATCCCGATCCCGCTCGGCTACGCCCATCTCGGCGATGCGGCCATCTTCCTCATGGTGCTGTTCCTCGGCCGCCGCGAGACACTGATCGCGGCCTGCTTCGGCTCGGCGCTCTCGGATCTGCTCGGCGGCTTCCCGCTCTGGATCGTGCCGACCATCATCATCAAGTACTTCATGGCGGACATCGCCTGGCGCGTCATCCGTCCAGACCAGCGCCATGCCTCGCTCACGCGCCTTGTCGTCGGCTTCCTGCTCGCCTCGGCCTGGATGGCGGCGGCCTATACGCTCTTCGGCGCCATGCTCTACGACAGCCTCGCGGCCGGCCTCGCCTCGGCCCCCGGCCTCATCGCAGAGGGCGTGCTGAACAGCGCGATCGCGATCGTCGCCGCGGGCATCTTGCAGAAAACGCCGCTCGGCCGCCGTTAATGGCGCTCAAGGTCGAGCAAGGCCTCTTTCATCGGCAGGCCCCAGGCGTAGCCAGTCAGGCTGCCGTCCGTGCCGATGACGCGATGGCACGGCACGACGATGCTCAGGGGATTCGCCCCGACAGCGCCGCCGACAGCATGGTAGGCGCCGGGCCGCTCGATGGCCTCGGCCAGCTTCTTGTAGGTCGTCGTCTCGCCATAAGGGACTTTCTCGAGCTCATGCCAGACCTTCAGGCGGAACGGCGTGCCCACAAGACGGTATGGGAACGTGAATACCTGCCGCTCGCCCGCCAGATACTCTGCGAGCTCGCGCGCCGCGAGGTCCGTCACCTCGCTCGGCGCCTCCTCGCCCTGCCGCTCTTTGACGACATCGATGGCGACGACTGCCCCCTCTTCCTCCACAATGCGGAAGAAGCCGAACCGGCAGGCGTAGATGCCGATATGCTCAATCTTTTCCATAAGTATCACCTCATGCCCATTCTAGCAGACCGCGCCGCAGTTTTCTACGAGAAAGCTCACCAAACTCATAGAACGCACAAAAAAGAGATTCCCCAGATTGAGGAATCTCTTTTTGCGTTCGGCTATCTGATTTACTGCCAGCCCTGCAAGGTCCAGTAGTCCTCGACGCCCTTAACGATGGGGTCGAAGATCTCCTCGCCGTTCGTGATATGCGTGACCTGGAAGTGGCCGTCGTCCTGCTGCGCGAGCTCGACCTTGACGGTCATCTGCGGCACGAGTCGGCCGTAGTCGGACTCGTCACCGGTCACGAGGAACGTCGCCTCGGCCCAGTCGCCCTTGCGCTCGACGTTCTCGAGCTTGGCGCTGTAGTGCTGCGCGAACTTCTCGGCTTCGCCCGCGATCCACTTCGCCTGCTCGTCGCTCTCGCCAATCGGCGCGATGGTCGGCGTCAGGAAGAACTCCATGCTGCGGTGAATGAAGACGAGGTCGTTATCGCGGCGGTCGGCGATGTACGATTTCATGAACGCCGTGTCGTGACAGAAGAACCAATCCTGCGGATACGCAGCGTGCAGCCGCTCGATGTCACGCGCGAGGATGGCCGTGCCCGTGTCGTAGCTCGTCGTGATGATGGCGGATACGTCCGCATAGCGCTGTACTTTCTGCGCGTCGTGGTCTCTGACGCCCTCCATGAGCTGGTCCAGGGCGTATTCCGGCGTGCGGGACGACTGATAGCAGTAGCCGCTGACGCCGATGGCCGCCAGCAAGAGAATCAGGATTGCCATGAATCCCTTCCTGCGCTTCATAATAAAAACCTGCTACTAAAAACATAGAATAACATAGAAATTATCTATGCCTAGAAAAATTCCTTATTCATCGTGTATGCTTTTGTCCAGGCAAGCCTGAGACTACTCACAAGTTCTTGTACACTCCAAAGGCGTTGACCGTGTTCCTTGCCTCGCAAAGCAACGGCCTGTTTCCGACTAGCCATCGGTACATTTATCAAATGTGAAAACGTGAATCAGGCGATGCGATAGTTCTTCGTATCGCGCAGATTCAGCGCTGCATTCAAGTCGCGGTCTTCCGTGTAGCCGCATGCGTGGCAAATATAGACGCGGTCTTTGAGTTTCAGGCCACTATTCACATGCCCACAGGCGTGACAGGTCTTGGAACTCGGGTAGAATCGGTCCGCGATGCGGAATTCAATCCCGATGATCTCTGCCTTGCGCCGCAGCTTTTCACGGAAGGAATAGAAGCGCTGCTCTGACACTGCCTTCGAGAGATGACGATTCTTTATCATGCCGGTCACGTTGAGGTCTTCCACCGTGATGAAGCGTGGTTTTTGCTCCACCAGTGCGTGGATGACCTGATTCTCGTGATTGCGGCGGAGATTCGCTAACCGCTGATGCAGTTTCTGTACCGATAATTTCTTTTTCGCTATGTTTGCAGAGGCAGTAGCAGTACTACCACCTTTCCTCTTTCGCATCTCGTACTTGCGGCTGAGACGCCTCTGCTCTCTTCTCAGCCGCTTCTCGAGCCGTCTGGCCCGGGAAGACGTATTGATATTTTCAAAAATCCTGCCATCGCTGACGATGGCAAGCGATTTGACGCCAAGATCCACACCGATGCCATCCGACTGCGGATGGTACGATGCTTCTAAGTCATTGTTATAGCGGCTCGTCTCATCAATCTCGGCCGTGACCGAGACGTAGTAGCGGCCCGCTTCATAGGAGACGTGCCCGTTCTTGATGGTCACGCTCTGCGGTAGGTAGCCAAATTCTTTCAGGCGCACCTTGCCGATGGTCGGGATCTGGATTTTGTGTCGCCAGATCGTCCAGTCGCCCTTGTTGTTCTTCGGGAAGTAGAGCTTTACATTCTGCTGATTCTTCCGCTTGAAGCGCGGGAAGTGCGC
>NZ_GG697143.2:553-163007 GCF_000155955.1 Mitsuokella multacida DSM 20544 | reverse complement strand
CGAGTCGAAACCCTTCTTCACTCACGCGGCGTTGCTCCGTCAGGCTTGCGCCCATTGCGGAAGATTCCCCACTGCTGCCTCCCGTAGGAGTCTGGACCGTGTCTCAGTTCCAATGTGGCCGTTCATCCTCTCAGACCGGCTACTGATCGTCGCCTTGGTAAGCCATTACCCCACCAACTAGCTAATCAGACGCAGACCCATCGTAAAGCGATAGCTTACAAGTAGAGGCCATCTTTAGTGGAGTTCCCATGCGGAAGTTCCACAACATTCGGTATTAGCAGTCCTTTCGGACTGTTGTCCCCATCTTTACGGCAGGTTGTCTACGCGTTACTCACCCGTTTGCCACTCGACTTTCAAAAGCAAGCTTTCAATCGTCTCGTTCGACTTGCATGTGTTAAGCACGCCGCCAGCGTTCGTCCTGAGCCAGGATCAAACTCTCCATAAAATTTATGAAGAACCTTGATTGGCTCTAAATATCTTTTTTGGCCTGAACCTTGATAAATCAAAGCTCAGTAAAGAAATTGCCGATTGCTTATGTTCATAATCAATCGATGTTTTTAAAAACATCTGGCTTGAATCACAAATGATTCATGTTGCATTGTTTAGTTTTCAAAGAACAACTTTTTGTCTTTCGAAGCTTGCCTTCGTTTGAAATGCTTTGCTTCAAGCGACTCATTTATTGTACCGCATCTCTTTTAGACTGTCAAGAACTTTTTTATTTTTCTTTTTTGTCTGAAAGGCGGCCGTCCTGCATGACCTGTAAGTGTTTCCATTCAAGGAACGTTGTCTCACATTTCGTGCTGGCCGGTATCTCGCGGCGACTTGTATTATATTACAGGAGTTGCGCCCATTTGTCAACAGCCATCTTGAACTTTTTTCGAGATTTTTCAACTGCTCAAGGTGCTGTCCCTGGATACGAAAAAAGCATCGCTTGCGCGATGCCCATCTCCATATGGCAGGGGTAGCTGGACTCGAACCAACGCATGCGGGATTCAGAGACCCGTGCCTTACCAACTTGGCGATACCCCTGTGTCTTCAGCGAATCGCTGTCAACGAAAGTTATTATATCGCATCTAGAGTGTTTTAGCAAGTACTTTTTTTCCTTTTTTTGAAAATCTGGTACAAAAAACGCCTTTCGCCCTTCACATGCGTTCGGTTATGCTATAATATAATTGGTATCAACTTGTGACGTTTATACTATGATGTGTTTATATAAGGAGGCAAAAACATGGAAATCAAGTACGATGTTTCAATCACGGCTATCGGCAATCTCGCACGCACGTTCCTCGAGAACAACAATAGCGCGATCCTGCTCGATGAGGGCATCCGCCCGAATCTCTCAGATATGGTCATCGAGCATACGCCGGGCAAGCTCGAGGAGGACATCAAGAAGGGCGACAAGCTGCTGATGGGCGGCGTGAAGTACACGGTCGAGAAAGTCGGCGATGCTGCCAACGACAACATCCGTGACGAAGGCCACTGCACGATTGTCTTCAACGCAACGGGCTCGATGCCGGGACAGATCATCGTCAAGGGACCGGCCCAGCCGACGCTCTCGGTTGGTGCTCATATCACCTTTACTAAGAAATAAGGATAAGTCGGTCGCGATTCTCGCAGCGAAGTAAAAAGGACTCTGCCATAGCAGGGTCCTTTTTTATTGCCTCAGGTCAGCTCAAGATACGATGCTGGCGCCTTTGTCTCATATTTCGCCGTGAGGTTGCGCACGCTCTCACGCTCGACAAAGAACAGCGGCAGGGTCATGTTCTCCTCCACCTCGCGGTGTGCTAAAAGGTCGAGCAGATACTGCGCCGCTTTCATGCCCAGGAACTCATAATCAAACGCCACCGTCGTCAGGGCGGGATAGACGACCGCGCCGACATCATAGCCGCCAAAGCCGACGACGGAGATCTGCTCCGGCACCCGGATGCCGCGCTCGTGAAGGTAGCGAAGCACGCCGAGGCTGATGTTGTCCGTCGCCCCCACCACGACGGTAGGTGCCAGCTCCAGGATGGCCGCGCCCTTGTTGTAGGCGGACAGGAAATCAAAGCCTGTCTCGATGAAGTCCACATGCGCCTCGGGGCGCTCCTCACAAAAGGCTTCGATAAAGCCCTGCTTGCGCTCGATGCCGACAGCTTTGTCGGTTGGCGTGACACCGGCGAATACGGCATGGCGATGCCCCATCTGCCGCAGATACGCACCGACCATGCGCCCCGCAGCCCAATCATCGATCTTGATGCTCGGCACCGCCTCGTTCCACTGGCCCGTGTAGACGATCGGCACCGGCGTGCTCTTAGCAATCTCGATGTGCCGGTCCGTGAGTCCGACCGAATCCACCAGGATGCCGTCGACGCCCTGCTGCTGCAGGTTCTGTATGTTCTCGAGCTCTTTCTCGATGGAAAGATGGCTGACGAGCAGGATGCCCTGGTAGCCAGCCGGGTCGAAGATGCGATTGATGCCCGACAGCAGCTTGCCAACCGTCACGGAGTCCATGCGTGGCAGGACGATGCCGACGAGCTTGCTCTCCTGCGTCTTGAGCCGCTTGGCGAAGAAGTTCGACTTGAACCCCGTTTTCTCGATGGCCTCGCGCACCCGCTTCTGCTTCTCCAGGCTGATGTAGCCGTGATTGAGGTAGCGCGAGACCGTGCTCTTTGAGACTCCGGCCAGTTCCGCGACATCCTTGATCGTTACCTTTGCTCCCACAATATTCCCTCCAAAACAGGAGCTTCGCTCCTGCAAATCAAATGTCCGGCAGTTGCCAGTCAATCGGCTCCTGTCCGGTACGTCTCAAAAAGTCATTGACCCTAGAAAACGGTCGGCTGCCGAAGAAGCCGCGCGAGGCCGACAGCGGACTCGGATGCGGCGATTCGACGATGTAGTGATGCGGATTCGTGATCATCGCCTTCTTGCGTCGAGCCGGGCTCCCCCATAAAATAAATGCCATCGGCTTCTCGCGCTCATTGAGTAGTTCGATGATGCGGTCCGTAAAGATTTCCCAGCCCTGACCGTGATGCGAATTCGCCTGATGCTCGCGGACGGTCAGCACCGTGTTGAGCAGCAGCACGCCCTGATCCGCCCAAGGCTTGAGGCAGCCGTTGTTCGGCACCTTGCAGCCGAGGTCCGTTTCCAGTTCCTTGAAGATGTTGAGCAAGGATGGCGGCGGCTGCACGCCGGGCAGTACGGAGAACGAGAGGCCATGCGCCTGTCCCGGGCCATGATACGGGTCCTGTCCGAGGATGACCACCTTCGTGTCTGCATAGCTCGTATAGTGAAGGGCGTTGAAGATCGAGTACATGTCCGGATACACGTGGTGCGTCCGGTACTCCCCGATCAGGAACTGCCTGAGCTTGCGATAATACGGTTTCTTGAGCTCCGGATTGAGGAGCTCCGCCCAATCATTGTGAAAGATTTCCATCGCCTAACAACTTCTTTCTATAGTCCAGCATCCTGCCGGCTGCTTCATATCGCTCAAATACCAAGCCTTCCCGGTCGTCTGTATCCACCAGCGAGAAATCATCGAGTGGGGGGAAGAAACAGTCGGCCGGATACACCGCCTTAAGGCGCGTGAGACAGACTTCATGCGCATAGGGCAGCAGTGCGCGATAGAGCTCTTCCCCACCAATGCACCAGAGTTTCCGCTGCGGCTTCTCTGCGCGCAGGCGTCCGAGCGCCCGCCAGAGGTCTGGCAGGCTGTGGCAGATGAGGAAGCCCTCCGCTCCCTCGAGCTGACGCGACAGCACGATGTTCTGCCGATTGACAAGTGGCCTCTTCCCTGGCAGGGACTCCATCGTCCTGCGCCCCATGATGACCACATGCCCCTCCGTCAGGGCGCGGAAATGCTTCATGTCCTCGGGCAGATGCACGAGCAGCTCACCGCGATACCCAATGCCGCGGCCTTCGTCGATGCAGGCAATCATACTGAGCGGCCAGGGGTCGGAAAGCTCGGCGGCCGGTGAGACCTCTTGGTCTTCTACCGATCGGCACCACTCCCGCACGGGCCTTCCCTCTATGACGAGCTCCGATGCGATGTCCGCCAGCGGCCGCAGGACGAAGGCGCGCTGCGTCAGGTAGGGATGCGGCAGTACGAGCTCCGGGTTCACGAGTGACACGCCCGCGATGTACAGCAGGTCAATATCGATTGTGCGCGCCCCCCAGTGCTCGTGGCGCACGCGTCCGAGTGCCCGCTCAATGCGCTGACATCCATGCAGCAACTGCTGCGGCGTCAGCGTCGTTTTGACGGCTGCCGCGGCATTGAGGAAAGCTGGCTGATCGAGTTTTCCCCACGGAGCCGTCTCATAAAAAGGCGAGACCGCGGTGAGGCGCGTCTCTGGCAGCTGCGAGAGCTGGCGCAATGCCTCGCGCAAGGTCTCTCCGCGCTCGCCGAGATTGGCTCCGAGGCTCAGATAACACGTATAGCGCTTCATGCGCGCTCCCTCGTGATGGCGACCGCGACATCGCGGAAGTCGCCCGGAATCGGTGCAGACGGCTTGTGGACCGTCACATCGACGCATTGCACGCGAGGGTATTCCCGCAGCACCATCGAGGCGATGCGCTCTGCCACCGCCTCGATGAGCCGGCAGGGCTCTCCCTCGACGACGCTGCGGATCTTCGTGAAGACATCGGCATAATTGACCGTCTGCCCGAGGTCATCCTGCTCGCCAGCCGCTCGCAGGTCGAGCTGCATCGTCAGGTCGACGAAGAACTTCTGCCCCTGCTGACGCTCCTCCGACAGGCAGCCGTGGTAGCCGTAAAACTCCATATGGTCTAATACGATACGGTCCATATTCTCGCTCCTCGCTCCACTCAATCTGCCTGCAGGATGGCATCCGTCATGCGGCACATGCGCGCAATCGGCTTGACATCGTGGATGCGCACGATGCCCGCACCCTTCATGATGCCGACGACACACGTCGCCCCCGTCGCCTCCATGCGCTCGTCAACCGGCAGCCCTAACGCGGCACCGATGAAACTCTTGCGGCTCGTGCCGAGCAGCAGCGGGTACTCCACCCCGTCGATCGTCAGGAGTTCCTGCTGGCGGCGCAGGACCGTCAGGTTGCCTTCTGGCGTCTTGCCGAAGCCGATACCCGGGTCGAGAATCAGGTTGTTGCGCGGTACACCGGCATGGTCGGCAATCGCGATCGTGCGGCGGAAGAAGTCCTTCATCGTCTCGATGATGTCGCGCTCGTACGCTTTTCCTTCCTGATTGTGCATGACGACAATCGGCAGGCCCGACTCCGCCGCGACCTCGGCCATCTTGCCCGGCTCTTCCTTGTACTGCAAACCCCAGATGTCGTTGAGCATATGGCAGCCCGCCTTCGCGGCCTCGCGCGCCGTCTCTGCCTTGAACGTATCGACCGAGACCGGCACAGGACACTCCTTGAGCACCGCTTCGAGGAACGGCATCAGTCGCTCGATCTCCTGCTGCGCTGGCATGGTCTTGAAGCCCGGGCGGCTCGACTCTGCGCCGATGTCGATGATGTCCGCGCCATCCTTCACCATCTCTTCCATGTGGCGCAGGGCCTTGTCATGCGTATTCCACTTGCCGCCATCAGAGAAGGAATCCGGTGTCACATTGAGCACACCCATGACGAGCGTGCGCTTGCCGAGTTCCAGTTCCTTGCCGTCATGAAATACGTATTTCCGTATTGCTGTCATCTTTCTTTCCTCCCAGTACCATCCAAGCCTGCTCGCAGAGCGCCGCGTCCTCGCGGAATGCGCCGAGGCGTTCTGAGGTGACCGTCTGCGTCCCCCTGGCCATGCCCTCGCGCATCGTCATGCAGAGCTGCTCCGCCTCCACGACGACGAGCACGCCGTCCGCGCCCAGTCCTTCTGCAATGGCCGCTGCGAGCTGCGCCGTCATGCGCTCCTGCAGCTGTGGGCGATGCGCATAGCACTCAACCAGCTTGACGAATTTGCTGAACCCCGCGACCTCACCGTCGTGCGGCAGATACGCGAGGCTGACTTCGCCGAAGAACGGCAGCAGATGATGCTCGCAGACCGAATAGAAGGGGATGTGGCGCACGGCTACGATGCCCTTCGTCTCCGACGGGAAGCGCTCGCCCCAGATTCCGTTGGAGTCCTTACCGAGGCCGTCGAATAGGTCCGCATAGAGACCTGCCACGCGTTCCGGCGTCCGCTCCATGCCGCATTGCTCCAAATCCAGGCCCAGTGCCTCCAAAAAGGCCCGCATGGCCTGCACGGCCTTTTCATTTCGTTCCCGCATATCATCTGCCCTCTCGATTCCTGACCATTCATCATTATTTTTTATTATAAGGCCATTGTTCCAGATTTTCCACACAAAAAATCCACACAAAAAAACAACCGCCACGAGGCGGCTGTTCTTGATTGTGTAGTTTTATGGAATTTACTTGACCTCGATTGCTCCTACCGGGCAATTTTCGGCAGCTTCCTTTGCGTCATCGACTTTGTCTGCCGGGATCTCCTGATAGCCCTCTGCAAGGCCATCCTCGCCGATGCGGAACGCATCCGGTGCCGTATCCACGCACATGCCACAGCCGATGCAGGCCGATTTGTCAACATATCCCTTCATGAAGACTCCTCCTTATAATACACAGTACAGATAAATGGAACATCTTCATCATAACACAGCCGCGGCTATGGTGTTGTAACAATTCTTACCTTACGAAAAAGGGCCCCTGCTTCAGCCTTGCAGGAGCCCTTCAATCTAGGGGGGAAACTTCGATCTATCGGGATAATCCAGATCTTCTATTGGAATAGGAAGTCAAGCGCAGCTTATTCGGCAATGCCCGGCGTCGTCATCTGGCGCGGGGAGAGGATGTGCTCCATCTTCTCGCGGGAAAGGAGGCCCTTCTCCATGATGACCTGACGGATCGGCTTGCCCGTGTTGTAAGCTTCCTTAGCGAGCATTGCGGAGTTCTCATAGCCGATATGCGGCAGCAGAGCCGTGACAACGCCGACGCTGTTGTCGAGCCACTTCTGGCACTGCTCGCGGTTCGGCTCGAGGCCAATGAGGAGCTTGTCGACAAACGTGTTGACCGCGTTCGTCATGTACTTCATCGAATTGAACATGTTGAAGGCCATGACCGGCTCCATGACATTGAGCTCGAACTGGCCATTCTCGACGCCCATCGAGACGGCGAGATCGTTGCCGATGACCTGGTAGCAAGCCTGGTCGAGGACTTCTGCGATGACCGGATTGACTTTGCCCGGCATGATGGAGGAACCCGGCTGACGTTTCGGCAGCTTGAGCTCGTTGAGGCCGCAGCGCGGACCGGAAGCCATGAGGCGGAAGTCGTTAGCCATCTTGATGAGGACGAGAGCCGTCGTCTTCATAGCGCTCGAGACATCGGAGAAGCCATCCGTGTTGTTCGTCGCGTCAATCATGTTGTCAGCCGTGACGTACTTCTCACCCGTGACCTCACTGAGCGTCTCAGCAACTTTCTTGATGTAAGCCGGCTCTGCGTTGAGACCCGTGCCGACAGCCGTGCCGCCCATGTTCATGACATGGATCTCATCGATAGCATGGTCGATGCGACGGATGCCGCGGCGTACAGCCGATGCGTACATGCCCATCTCCTGGCCAAGCGTGATAGGAACAGCATCCTGCAGGTGCGTGCGGCCCATCTTGAGGACATCCTTGTACTCCTCGGACTTCTTCTCGAGCTCCGTAGCGAGGCGGTCGAGAGCAGCCGTGAGTTTCTTTGCCTTGTGGCTCAGGCAGACCTTGATGCTCGTCGGGAACGAGTCATTCGTGGACTGTGCCATGTTGGCGTGGTTGTTCGGGGAGATGATGTCGTAACGGCCTTTCGGCTGACCGATGATCTCGAGTGCACGGTTGCAGAGGACCTCGTTCATGTTCATGTTGATGGACGTACCAGCACCGCCCTGGATCGGATCAACCGGGAACTGGTCGAGGAGCTTGCCGTCGATGATCTCATCAGCAGCTTCGATCAGTGCTTCGCCGATCTTCTTGTCGAGACGGCCCGTAGCCATGTTGGCCATGGCAGCTGCCTTCTTGACACGAGCGATGCTCTGAACGAAATCCGGGTCAATCGTCTGGCCCGTGATGTGGAAGTTATCGATGGCACGCATCGTCTGAACACCGTAGTAAACCTCATCCGGTACTTCGAGCTCACCAATGAAATCATGTTCTTTTCTCATGTTTGCCACGTTCCTTTCTTTTCTCCGCCCGATTTCTCAGGCGAAGCCTGAAATGAAATCATCTCGCGTTGTACACGTTATTTTTATTGGGTGCAGCGGTTCTGTTTTTTCTTCCCCGCTCAACTGACTGTATTGTATCATGTATACAGAATACAATCAAGTACATTTTAGCAAAAATGTTTTTCTCTGTATACACTGTAACAGATAATCTAGAGAAAGCACCCAGATGGATGCTTTCTCCAAAGACCATCTTATTCAGAACACTAGATTACTTGAATGACATCTTACATCATGCCGAGGATGCCCATGATCGGCAGGCCGAGGGCCATCCAGACCACGATATGCAGGACCGTGATGATAAAGCCGATCTTCCACCACTCGCCTTGGCCCATGAAGCCAGAGCCGAAGAAGATTGGCGTAACGCCGCAGCCGTAGTGCGTCAGGAACGATGCACTGTTGCAGAGGATTGCCAGGATGATTGCCGTCGGGATGACCGGGGCACCTGCCGCAACGAGGATAGTCGTGAAGGCGATGAACATCGCAGCGATGTGGGCGCTGTTGCTGGCGAGCAGATAGTGGGCCAGCGTGTAGATGATGCAGAGGACGATGAGCATCGTCATCCAGGACATGCCAGCGCAGGCGGCAGCCATCGTGGCTGCGAACCACTTCATGAAACCGAACTTCGAGAGATACGCAGCCATGTTGACGAGAACGCCCATCCATACGAGGACATCCCATGCACCATGCTGTTTCGTGACGTCGCTCCAGTCAATGCACTTCGTGATGAGCATGGCGGAGAGGCCGAGCAGTGCGACAATAGCCGAATCGATATGATGGATGCTGCCCGTTGCCCAGAGCACGAGGCAGGCGATGAAGATGACGCAGAGGATCTTCTCCTTGCTGCTCATAGCGCCCATCGCGCTGAGTTCTTTCTTCGCGAGAGACAGGGTCTCCGGCGTTTCCGTGAGTTCCGGCTTGATGATCTTATAGAGCAGGTACGGCGTGACGATCGAGAGCAGCAGGCCCGGGATGATGCTGACCTCGAACCAGGACATCCAGCTCAGGGACTGGCCAAAGGCCTGTTCCGTCAGCGTATTCGCGAGGACGTTGTTCGAAGCACCAGTCAGGAAAATGCAGGCCGAAGTGATGACGGCTGCATAGGCACTGTACATCAGGAATGCGCCCGTGCGCTGGTTCTTGCCCGTCTTGGGATCACAGCCGAGGACCGTCGTGACACTGTTGACGATCGGGTAGATGATGCCGCCGCCACGAGCCGTGTTCGACGGCGTGAACGGAGCGATGATGAAATCTGCTGCGCTCATGACATAAGCGACGCTCAGCGTATTCTTGCCGAAGCGCGAGAGCAACAGGTAAGCGATGCGCTTGCCGAGGCCCGTCTTGATGAAGCCCGTAGCAAACATGAAGGCGGATACGATCAGCCAGATCGTGCCGTTCGAGAAACCTTCCAGCGCCTGGCCAGCTTTCATGATGCCGAGTACCGGCAACAGTGCGCAGGCGATGATGGCGATGGCACCAAGCGGCAGCGGCTGCAGGATGAAGCCAGCGATCGTCGCGACGAAGACGGCGAGCAGGCCCCAGGCCTGCGGGCCGACACCAGCAGGTGCCGGGATGCACCAGATGATTGCTCCGATGGCCACACAGATCAGGCCCCGCAGCAAGTTATTGCTGTTTTCTTTTGACATATGAGTCCCTCCCGTTGTCATTAATATGACTTATCTTTTTATTACTGTATTCAATATACCGTATCACCTAGAAAAAACGACAGAATCCTACAATATCGAGGAAATAGTTTTTTTTTACTGACAACTTGTAACGTAGATGACAGGCATGTGATATAATATTACTGTTTATTGCTGTTTTAGATGCCACCCATCCATCATTTCGATATGTGTGCCCGTTGCCAGCCAAAATGGCGATATGATACACTATAGAACATGTATGGCAATGTGCGTCCGCATTGCTGCACGCCTCTGCACCGTTATTGATAAAAAGGAACTGCTCATGATCAGTAAACATCGAGAACTCTTCATCTTCATATGCATGCTGCTCATCGTGCCACTAGCCGGCGAGCCGCGCATCCATCCGTTCGGCAACGAATTCAGCAGCTTCCGCGTGAGCTTCGGCTCGCCGATGTTCCTGCTCTTCCTGCTCTGGCTCCGCAATGTGCCGATGGCCATCTCGGGCCTTGCCGTCGGCATCGCGGTCGTCTTATTCCGCGGAGCCCTCGACGCGGTCGGCGGCACGCCCTTTACTGCGGGCGTCTACCAGCACATCCCGACGTTTTTCTACTATTTTACCTATGCCATCTGCTTCTCCTGCGTGAAGCTCAACCGTGCGCCCATCACGACACAGGCCATGAAGATTGCCGTCTGGGCCATCATCGCGGAGGTGCTCGCGAGCATCGCTGAGCTCTACACGATGGACCTCTTCCTCGGCACGCAGGCGGCCATCATCACCGTGCCGGTGCTCACGCGCCTCACGGGCATCGCCTTTTTGCGCTGCTTCTTCATCCTGAGCTTCTTCTTCCTCTCACAGCTCTACCTGACGGAAATTCACCTCGCCCACGAGCTGCACGAGAAGAACCGCCTGACGATGATGGTCGCGAGCATCTACGAGGAAGTCTTTGAGCTCAAGCAGGCGCTGCACCGGGCGGAGACAGCCACGCACGACTGCTACGGCGTCTACGAGGAGCTGCGCAGCCTGCACGACACCGAAGATCTGCCGCGCATCACGCAGGAAGCGCTGCGCGTAGCAGGAGAGGTCCACGACATCAAGAAGGACAGTCAGCGCATCTACGCTGCGCTGAGCGAGCTGACAAATCAGAACAATTCGCACAAGCTCAACGACTACATGACGCCGCTCGAGCTCTGCCATCTGATCATCCACACGCAGAAGAAGTACGCGCGCCAGCTCGAGAAGCACATCGCCTTCTCGACGAATATCTCCGCCCGCCTGCCGGAACTCCACGCCTACACGATCCTGTCCATCCTCAACAACCTCACAGCGAACGCCATCGAGGCCATTCGAGACAGGGGGACGATTGCCATCTCCATGAAGCGTCTGAGCAATGACCTTCATCTAGAAGTCACGAATACGGGCAGCTCGATACCACTGCGCCGCCTGAAGCAGATTTTCCGCCCCGGCTACACGACGAAATACGACAGCGACGGCCGCGCTTCGAGCGGCGTGGGCCTGACGTACATCAAGGCGCTCGCCGAACACCTCGGCGGCAGCATCACGGCAGCTTCTGATGGGAAGGACAGCGTCACCTTCCACGTCACCCTGCCCCTCAACAGCCTGACCACGCATCCCGTGACCAGGATTCCCGCCATCCGTCAGGATGACGACGCGCCATCTCAACAGAAAGGACCGATATCATGAACATCATGCTCATCGACGATGATGAAGCCATCCGCGACATGCTGCAGGATATTATCGAAGACTATGAGCTCGGCACAGTCGTCGCATCACTGCCGAGCGCCGCAACTCTCACGACGACGGAGCTCATCGCGCGCCACATCGATCTCCTGATCATCGATATGCTCATGCCCGACTGCGACGGCATCGACTCCGTGCGCCGCTTCCATGATTTCCCCGGCAAGATCATCATGATCTCGCAGGTGGACAGCAAGGACCTCATCGGCAAGGCCTATGAGAGCGGCGTCTACTCCTACATCACGAAACCACTGAACCGCAATGAGATTGTCAGCGTGCTGCGGTCGGTTGAAGAATACATCCGCCTCGAGCGCTTCGCACACACCCTGCAGAACACTCTGCAGACCACCCTGAACCCGGCCGTCGCTGTGGCACCAGCAAAAGAGGTCACGCCACAGCAGAAGGCCGCCTCGCTGCTCAAGGAGCTCGGTGTCGCCGGAACAGCGGGCTACGACGACCTGCTCGAGATCATCGCCTACCTGCAGGCGCACCACAAGAGCTCCACCTTCCCCTCGCTCAAGACGATCTTCACCGCGATTGCGGAGGAACACGCCGCCGAGAACATCCAGAAGGAGGCCAAGACCATCGAGCAGCGCCTGCGCCGCGCCGTATTCCAGGCCATGGTCAGCACGGCCTCGATGGGCGTCGTCGACTACACGAACCCAAAATTCGAAGAGTACGCGCCCTTCTACTTCGACTACGCGGAGGTCTGCAGCATCATGCGCACGATTCAGCAGAACGAGAAGCCGCAGATTTCCAAGGTCCACATCAATACCAAGAAGTTCATCCAAGCGCTCTACGCCGCCTCGCTTGAGCCCTGATGAATATCCTCAAAGACAAAACGAGCTGTGCACCGCACTTCGCTGCTTGCGAAATGTGATGCACAGCTCGTTTCCTTATATGGGGTCTTATCCCTTGGACGAGACCTCATTGTAGACATCTTTGAGAAGGGTCTCCTTGCGCAGGGAGAGGCACTCGCAGTGACGTTCGTCGGCCGCGACCGTGCGGATGGTCTCGAGGATGATCTCACCGATCATAGGCGCGTCGTCGTAAAAGATGTCGGCCATGTCCTGATGCGACCAGGCCTTGCGGATGCCCTCGCCGTAGTTGACGGTGAAGTAGAGGCCGGCATAGCAGGCGCCGATCTCGCGCGCGAGGTAGACCTCCGGCGCGATGCTCTGCCCGACGATGTCGGCATGACCATTCATCATCGCGACTTCCGCCGGGCTCTCGAAGTGGCGGCCGTCCGTCACGGCGTAGGTGCCGCGCGTGAAGACGCGCCCCGTGAAGCGCTTCTTCGTCGCCTTGATCAGCGCCTCACGCATCTCGGGGCAGAGTGCGTCGCGCATGACGAGCAGGTAACGCCCGTCGAGCATGACGTCCTTGCGCACTGAGAGGTCGAGGTAATCGTCGGGGATGATGAAGTCGCGCAGGTCGAGGAGCTTATTGACCGTGCCGACGCCGCCCTCCGAGATGATGCGCTTGACGCCCGCTTCGCGGAAGACCCAGAAGACCTGGCGCGAAGCATCGGCGCGCGTCACGCCCGAGCGCCAGCCGTGCATGCGCACCGTCAGCACATGCTTCTCACCGACGCAGAAGAGCCGCATCGAGGGACTCTTGCCGTACGGCGTCTCGAAATACAGATTGTCCTCAAGGATCTTCACGTCTTCATCCGGCAGATTGCGCGGGAAATCGCTCGAGAGCGTGCCCGAACCGCCCACGACGGCATAATCCGCACGCGGGATCTCTGCTTTCACTGCCTGCTGTTCATTTATCATGATACTACCTCTCTTTCCTACCTCGGGCCCCAGCCCTTCGGGCAGTCACTGCGCGGCTGCAGGCGGCACACACCACCCCGGCCTTAGTTCAGTCCATTTTTAGGCGCGCTCAATTGCAGGTATTCGCTGAGGGCGGGACATGCATTCCGCCTGCAGGAGCAGAGCGATAGCCCGCAGGACTGAGCCCTACTCTGCATCCGCCTGGAAAGCCGATGTCAGAACACTGCGGCAGGCGGCGAACTCGCCTCAATGGGCAGAGCCGCACCATAGGACTCATTCAGCGATGCGACGAAGCCGGAATGCACGCAGTCTCTAGGGGCGGGGCATGCATTCCGCCTGCAGGAGCAGAGCGACCGCCCGCAGGGCTGAGCCCTACTCCGCATCCGCCTGGAAAGCCGATGTCAGAACGCCGCGGCAGGCGGCGAACTCGCCTCAATGGGCAGAGCCGCACCATAGGTCTCATTCAGCAATGCGACAAAGCCGGAATGCACGCAGTCTCTAGGGGCGGGGCATGCATTCCGCCTGCAGGAGCAGAGCGATTGCCCGCAGGGCTGAGCCCTACTCCGCATCCGCCTGGAAAGCCGATGTCAGAACGCCGCGGCAGGCGGCGAACTCGCCTCAATGGCCAGAGCCTCACCATAGGGCTCATTCAGCGATGCGACGAAGCCGGAATGCATGCCCCGCCCCACGCCACGAATCAAAAACGTCGTATGATATTGTACTCGGTATCGCGCTGCGCGGCCTCTCTGCCCGCCCCTTCGATGAGCCGTACCATCTTCTTGGTCGACATGTCGTAGAGCGTGCCCGCCGCCCGCACGACGTTTTCCTCGAGCATGATGCTGCCGGCGTCGTCGGCGCCGAAGCCGAGCGTCAGCTGGCCGATGCGCTCCCCCTGCGTGACCCATGAGCCCTGGATGTGCGCGATGTTGTCCATGTAGAGCCGCGAGAGCGCCAGCGTCCGCATGTAGTCCCAGCTCGACGTCTTCTCGCCGCCGAGCTCCGTGTGCCCCGGCTGGAACGTCCAGGTGATGAATGCGCGGAAGCCGCCCGTCTTGTCCTGCAGGCGCCGCACCTTCTCCATGTGCTCGATGCGCTGCGCCATCGTCTCACCGAAGCCGATGACCATCGTCGCCGTGCTCTCCATGCCGATGGAATGCGCACATTCCATGACGTGCAGCCAGTCATCCGTCATGATCTTCTTGGGGCTGACCTTGCGGCGCACCTCATCGACGAGGATTTCCGCGCCGCCGCCCGGCAGGCTGTCGAGGCCGGCCGCCTGCAGGCGCTTGAGCGTCTCGAGGTTGGACAGGCCCGCCTCGCGCGCGAAGTGCTGGATTTCCGTCGCCGTGAAGGAATGGATCGTGATGGTCGGGAAGTGCTCCTTGATGAGGCGCAACATCTTCTCGTAATACGCGAGGCCGAGCTCCGGATAGAGCCCGCCCTGTATCATGACCTGCGTGCCGCCGGCTTCCACCGTCTCCCGCACCTTCTCGAGGATCTCCTCGTGCGTGAGCAGATAGGCGTCCTTGCTGCCCTGCCGCCGGAAGAACGCGCAGAAGCGGCACTCATTGACGCAGACATTCGTGTAGTTGATGTTGCGGTCAATGATGAACGTCGTCGTATTGCCGAAGCGCTGCTGGCGGATTTTGTCCGCCTCGCGCCCGAGTGCGATGAGGTCGCCCTCGCGCAGCAGCGCCTCGCCCTCTCGTTCTGTCAGTCTCATACGCCCTGCTCCTCTCTGCCGCCGATTGGCCGATAGAATGTGTCGCGTTCGACGGGCTCGTAGCCTGCCTCGCGGATGATCTTCTCGAGCTGCGTGCGCGTGATGCCAGGCTTCGTCCGCGCGCCTGCCGCATGGATGATCTTCTCCTCGCCGATCGTGCCGTCGAGGTCGTCGGCGCCGAAGCCGAGCGCGAGCTGCGCGACCGGCATCGTCAGCATGATCCAGAACGCCTTGACGTGGTCGATGTTGTCGAGGATCAGGCGCGAGAGCGCCATCATCTTCATGTCCTCCCAGGCGCCCACGCGCTGCAGATGGTACTCCTCGCCGAGCTTCGTGTGCGCCGGATGGAACGGGAAGAGCATGAAGGCCTGGAAGCCGCCCGTCTCATCCTGGATCTCGCGAATCGTGATGAGGTGCTGCAGCCGCTCCTCGATCGTCTCGACATGGCCGTACATGATGGAGGCATTCGTGCGGATGCCGAGGCTGTGCGCTGTCTTCATCGTCTCGATCCACTCCGCCGTCGTCGCCTTCTTCGGGCAGATGATCTGGCGGACGCGGTCCGAGAGAATCTCCGCCCCACCGCCCGGCAGGCTGTCGAGGCCGTCTTCCTTGAGCAGTGTCAAGATCTCGCGGATGCTCTTGCCCGTCATCTTGGCGAAGTTGACGATCTCGACCGGCGTGAACGCCTTGACGTCTGCATCTGGCAGCGCCGCTTTGACCTGCCGCACGACGGCGCGGTAATACGAGAACGGCTTGTCGGGATGCAGTGCCGAGACGATGTGGATTTCCGACAGGTTCGGCGTCTCTTTTGCCTTTGCGAGAACGCGCTCGATGTCATCGGGCTCCATCACGAAGCCGCGCGCATCGCCCGCCTCCACCTGGAAGGCGCAGAGCGGGCAGTTCGAGCTGCAGATATTCGTTAGGTTGATGTGGCGGTTGACGGTGTAGTAGACGCAATGCCCGCTCTTCCGCTCCTTCGCCTTGCGCGCGCAGTCCGCCAGGAACAGCAGGTCATTGTCCTCGTAGAGCGCCAGGGCATCTTCGAGGCTCAGCCGCTCCCCCGCCGCCGCTCTTGCGCGCGCCGCTTCGATTTGCTTCATATCTATCCCTCTCATTCAATGATGCGCAAGATGTTGAAATTGCAGTCACAGGCGGCCGGGATGCGGCCCGCCTCCTTGATGATGCGGATGATGTTGTCCTCGCTCAGGGCCCGCGGGCTCTTCGCGCCGGCATCGTGCAGGATGGTCTCCTTGTGGACCGTGCCGTCGATGTCATTGGCGCCGAAGCCGAGTGCGACCTGTGCGACCGGCACCGTCAGCATGACCCAGTACGCCTTGATGTTCTTGAAGTTGTCGAGCATCAGGCGTGAGATGGCCATCGTGCGCAGGTCATCCCACATGCTCGTCTGCTTGACGTGTTCGCCGAGCTCCGTGTGCTTCGGCAGGAACGGGAAGCAGATGAACGTCTGGAAGCCGCCCGTCTCATCCTGCAGCGCACGCAGGCGTAGCAGGTGGTCGACGCGCTCCTCCAGCGTCTCAATGTGACCGTAGAGCATCGAGGCGTTCGACTTGATGCCGAGCTTGTGTGCCGTGCGCGCCACCTCGAGCCATTCATCCGCCGTCGCCTTGTTCGGGCAGAGCTCGCCGCGCACGCGGTCCGACAGGATCTCCGCTCCGCCGCCGGCGATGGCCTGCAGGCCGCCGCGGTCGCGCAGCTGCCGAAGGACCTCCTCGACGGACAGACCCGAGATCTCCGCGAAGTGCGTGATCTCCACGCCGGTAAAGCCCTTCATGTAGAGCTTCGGGAAGCGCTTGTGCAGCGCCTCCACGATGCCGAGGTAATCCTCGAACGACCAGGTCGGATGGAGCCCCGAAACGACGTGGAGCCCCGCGAGGTTCGGGTCGCGCATGGCGTCCTCGACAACCGCGATGGCCTGTGCCTTCGTCATCGCATAAGCGCCCTTCTCGTCCGCATCGCGGCCAAAGGCGCAGAACTTGCAGTGGGATGTGCAGATATTCGTCAGATTGACGTGGCAGTTGACATTGTAGTAGACGATGTCCCCGCACTTCTCGCGGCGCACATGGTCAGCCAGAGCGCCGAGCCAGGCAAGGTCATGGCAGTGGAAAAGCCTTATCCCGTCCTCCCGCGTCAGGCGCTCCCCGCGCATCACTTTCGCCTCGATATCTTGATATTCGCGTGTAGCCAGCAAAACAAAAAACCTCCATATTCTGTGCCGCTCCCCGCAGCACGGATTGCTCGTATCGCGTGTAAACTTCCTCTATTATATCATCGAACATTTCAGATTCATAGGTCAAAAGTCATCCACAGGATACGACTCATAAATGCCATGAATATGTCCATCTTACAGAAACAGTGATGGATTTTTCATCTGTAACATTGTATAATATAAGAGTCTATTCATCGTGCACGCGAGTGTACAGATTCAAAGAGAAAAGGTGGGATTCCTCATGAGACTATCCAATGTATCCAAGCGCTGCAAACTTCTGGCCCTCGCTGCCGCCGCTGTGCTGAGCCTCGGGCTCATGGCCGGCTGCGGCTCGGGTGACCAGTCCGCTTCATCGGGCAGCGGCAAGAACTACAAGATCGGCATCGTCCAGCTCGTCGAGCACAATGCGCTCGACGCCGCCAACAAGGGCTTTGTCGACGGCCTCAAGGAACGCGGCTTCGAAGAGGGCAAGAACATCACGATTGACCGCCAGAATGCACAGGCCGACCAGTCGAACCTCCAGAACATCGCCCAGCGCTTCGTCAGCGCGAAGATGGACCTCATTTGCGCCATCGCGACGCCGGCGGCCCAGACGATGGCCAACGCCACGCATGACATCCCGATTGTCGGCACGGCCATCACGGATTACGAGGGCGCCAAGCTCGTCGCCTCCTATGAGGAGCCGAAGGGCAATGTCACGGGCACGAGCGACATGAACCCCGTCAAAGAGCAGATTGACCTGCTGCTGAAGATCAAGCCGGACGCCAAGACGATTGGCACGGTCTACTGCTCGAGCGAGGTCAACTCAGAAGTCCAGGTCAAAGCCATGAAGGAGTACGCGGAATCGAAGGGCCTGACCGTCAAAGTCGCGACCATCTCCACGGTCAACGACATCCAGCAGGCTGCGCAGAGCCTCGTCGGCTCCGTCGATGCCTTCTATGAGCCGACCGACAACATCATCGCCTCCGCGATGCCGACGCTCATCGACATCACAAACGCCGCCAAGATCCCTGTCATCTGCGGTGAGCCGAACATGGTCAAGGCCGGCGGCCTCGCGACCTACGGCATCGACTACTACAAGCTCGGCGTCCAGACGGGCCACATGGCAGCCGACATCCTCGAGGGCAAGAAGCCGAGCTCAATGCCGATTGAGATGGCCAAGGACCTCAAGGTCACGGTCAACAAGGCCAATGCCGCCCTGCTCGGCATCACCTTCCCGGAGGATGTCCTCAAGGACGCTGACGTCGTCGAATAAAGCCACAACTGAAGTTGCAGTAGTCACTGCTACAGTCACAGCAAGGAGAAATCTATGGATCTAGTCATATCCACTGTTTCACAGGGACTGCTCTGGGCACTGCTCGCCATCGGCGTCTACCTGACCTTCCGCGTGCTCGACATCGCGGACCTGACCGTCGAGGGCAGCTTCCCGCTCGGAGCCGCCACAGCCGCCACCCTGCTGACGGCCGGCTATCACCCCATCGCCGCGATTCTCACGGCCTGCGTCGCCGGCATGCTCGGCGGCGTCGTCACGGGCATCCTCTGCACGAAGCTCAAGATACCGGCCCTGCTCGCCGGCATCCTGACGATGATTGCGCTCTACTCCGTCAACCTGCGCATCATGGGCAAGGCGAACCTGCCGCTTTTGCAGCAGGACACGATCTTCACCATCTGGCAGTTCTCGGGCCTCGACAAAGGCATGACGACGCTCGTCATCGGCGCCATCATCGTCCTGATCGTCGCCGTGCTCAACTACTGGTTCTTCGGCACGGAAATCGGCGCAGCCGTGCGCGCGACGGGCAATAACCCGCACATGATCCGCGCCAACGGCATCAACACGGACGCCATGGTCGTGCTCGGCCTGCTGCTCTCCAACGGCCTCGTCGCCATGTCGGGCGCCCTTGTCGCGCAGAGCAACGGCTTTGCCGATGTCGGCATGGGCGTCGGCACGATCGTCATCGGCCTCGCGTCCGTCATCATCGGCGAAGTGCTCTTCGGCACGAGGAGCTTCAAGAACTGCCTGATCTCGGTCATTCTCGGCTCTATCGTCTACCGCGCTGTCATCGCCGTGGTCCTGCAGATGGGCATGCCGCCGAATGACCTCAAGCTCTTCACGGCCATCCTCGTCGCCATCGCCCTCTCGCTGCCGCTCATACAGGCGCGCTTCAATACACTGCGGAAGGCGGTGAAGAAATAATGCTCGACATCAAGCACATCTCCAAGACCTTCAACCCCGGCACCATCACCGAGAAGCTGGCCCTGCACGACGTGAGCCTTCACCTCGACGCCGGCGACTTCGTCACCGTCATCGGCGGCAACGGCGCGGGCAAGTCCACCCTGATGAACTCCATCGCGGGCACCTATCCCGTCGATGAGGGCACGATCGAGATTGCCGGCACTGACATCACGAAATGGCCGGAGCACAAGCGCGCCAAGTTCATCGGCCGCGTCTTCCAGGACCCGATGATGGGCACGGCGGCCGGCATGATGATCGAGGAAAACCTCGCGATTGCCGCCCGCCGCGGACGCCGTCCGACCCTGCGCTGGAGCTCCTCCGCCAAGGACCGCGAACACTTCCGCGAGCTCTTGGCAGGACTCAAGCTCGGCCTCGAAGACCGGCTCGAATCAAAGGTCGGCCTGCTCTCCGGCGGCCAGCGCCAGGCCCTGACCCTCTTGATGGCCACGATGGCCAAGCCAAAACTCCTGCTGCTCGACGAGCACACCGCAGCCCTCGACCCCAAGACCGCCGAGAAAGTGCTGGCCCTGACCGAGAGCATCGTCCGCGAGCAGCAGCTCACCACCCTGATGATCACCCACAACATGCGCGACGCCCTGCGCCTCGGCAACCGCCTGATCATGATGTACAACGGGCACATCCTCTTCGACGTCAGCGGTGAAGAAAAAGCCCACCTGACCGTCAAAGACCTGCTCGCCATGTTCGAGAAGGCCGCTGGCAGCGAGCTGACAAGCGACAGCCTGCTGTTGAGCTAAGGCCTTCGCACATCCAGCAGCAAAGCGGAGGGGACAAGCGGACAACGCTTCGCTGAGGCGTCCTGCTGAATCGATTTTTTCCCTTATCAATGAAGCCTGCCTAAAGAGCTAAACGCGCTCCGCTTTTGCCCACTCATCCCCTCCGCACCGCAAACCTCGTTTCCACTAGCCCGCAAGCGGGGGCATGTATTTCGCCTGCAGGCGCGGAGCGATTGCCCGCAGGGCTGTGGCCCAAGGATACATTACTGAGCACAGCAATGTCGGAACGCCGCGGCAGGCGGCGAAATGTCCTCCGTGCATTCTATAGATTGGGTCACATTCAGCGGCAGCGCCGAAGCCGAAATACATGCCCCCGCGCTACGCTGCTCGATGTGTGGAGTGTGGAGTGTTGCCCGCTCATTCCCTCCGGGCCCCCTGCGCTACGCTGCTCGATGTAATCAAAAAAGACAAAGCCAGTTCCATGCAAAACACATGCATGGAACTGGCTTTTTGTGTCGAATGGATTCAGTTGCCTCAGAGGTATTCCTCAAAGCGATTGAGGTCGAGTATCTGGAGGTTCTTGCCCGCTACCTTGAGCAGGCCGTCCTTCTGCATGGCCGAGAGCTCTCTTGAGAGCGACGGCCTCGTAACGGCAAGGTAAGCCGCGAGGTACTCTCGGCTCACAGCGAGCTCGACGTGGCCCGCTGCGTCCATATTCTGGAACAGGAAGCGCACGATCTTCTCGCGCAGGCTGCCGCTCGCGAGCACTTTGATGCGGCCGTGCATGAAGTACGCCTTGCGCGCGAAGATGCGCATGAGATTGCGCTCGACGAGCAAGGCACTGCGCGAGAGATGCTCGCTCTGGCCGCCGATCGTGAAGAAACGGCTGCCGATCTCCAAGAGCTCCGTCTCCTTCGCCGCCTCGACGTAGATGTCATAGGGCCGCTTGAGCACCTCGTAAACCTCGCCGAACATGTCGCCCGGCTCATTGACCTCTGAGATGAAGATGCGGCGGCCCGAGAACGTGTCCTTGAGGATGTGGACCTCACCGCGCAGCAGGATGTAGAGCGAATGTGGCTGATCGCCATCGTGAAAGACGATCTCCCCGGCCGAGAATACGTGGCGCCGGACCTGGCTCGATGCCAGGAGCTCCGCGATCTCCGCGTCATCCATGCCCGTCGTCAGGTTGCTGCAGCGCAGGATCGATGCCACTGGCGCTTCTTTGTCGGACAGGCAGCTGCAGCAGGCCACCCCACCCTTTTTCCGTACTGTGCTCATCGGCTCATTCCTTGACGAGGAGTTTCTCGATCTCGACGACGTACATCGTGTGATAGTCGTCCTTGTACCACTTCTCGTCGCAGCTCTTGTCGACGAAGAACTCCGAAGCGAGCGGCTGTGCGTAGAGTTTGCGGCAGAGCATCGTCACACACGCTTCATCGAAGTACGTGCGGCCGTTATCGTGGCAGACCGTCAGGCCCGCCTTCTTGATCTTGTCCTCATCGCGGCCCGAGACCGTGCCGAAGTAGTTCATCATCTTGCGGTATTCCTCCGGGAAAACCGACAGCGAAAGGCCCTCTGCCTTGTCGACGAATTCCTTCGTGTAGCGCGTCGGACGGATGAAGATGTAGGCTACCGGCTTGCCCCACATGATGCCGAGGCCGCCCCACGAAGCCGTCATCGCGTTCGACTTGCCCTCGTACTCGCCCGTGATGAGCAGCCAGTCCTTGCCGATGACGCGGAACGCGCTCTCGTTGAAATCAAACGGGGAAATCTCTTTTACTGCCATGATACTCTTCCTTTCTGTTACTCTGCTGCTGTCTCTATCCACATGTTATCCACAAAACGCAGGGGATATCCACAGGTTCACCATGGATATCCCCAGATTTCTGTGGATAAATCTTATTTTTTTGCGTCCTGCCCGTCTTTTGCGAGCGCATTGTCGAGTGTATGCCATGCGAGCACCGCGCATTTGACGCGGGCCGGCATGTTCGAGACGTTCTGGAGCGCCAGTGCCTCGTCGAGCTCCTCGAGCTCGCTCTCGTCCGTGATCTCGCGCTTGATCATGCCGATGAACTTCTCCGCGAGCTCTCTGGCCTTCTCGACCTTCTGGCCGCGGATCAGGTCGATCATGATATCCGTCGAGGCCTGCGAGATGGCGCAGCCCACGCCCGTGAACGACGCATCCTTGACGACGCCGTTCTCGATCTGCAGCTCCAGCGTGATCTCATCGCCGCAGCTCGGGTTGTGGCCCTTGAGCGCGCACGTCGCATGAGCAAGATGATGCTTGTTCTCCGGATTGCGGCTGTGCTCGCCGATGAGCTCCGTGTAGATGTCTTCAAGCGCCATAGCCGAGGACCCCCCTTACCTTCTTGAGCGCATCGATCCAGCGGTCGATGTCCTCGCGCGTGTTGTAGAGATAGAAGCTTGCGCGGCAGCTTGCGTTCTGGCCGAGGTAGCGGTGCAGCGGCTGGGCGCAGTGATGGCCAGCGCGGATCGCGACGCCGTAGCTGTCGAGGATGCTCGCCACATCGTGCGGATGGACGTCCTTGACGTTGAAGGCGATGATGCCCGTCTTGTTGTCGCGGGTCGTATCGCAGCCGTAGAGCTCGATGTACGGCAGCTCGCGCAGCTGCGGCAGCGCATAGTCGACGAGGTCCTTCTCGATGGCCTCGATGCGGTCGAAGGTGATCGTCTCGAGGTAGTCGATGGCCGCCGTCAGGCCGGCTGCGCCGCCGACATTCTGCGTGCCGGCCTCGAACTTGGCCGGCAGCTCTGCGTACGTCGTGTCCTGCTCCTCGACGTACTCAATCATGTCGCCGCCGCGCAGGAACGGGGGCATCGCATCGAGGATATCGTACTTGCCATAGAGCACGCCGATACCCATCGGCGAGAGCATCTTGTGGCCGGAGAAGGCAAAGAAGTCGCAGTCGATGTCGCGGACGTCGACCTTCATGTGCGCGACGCTCTGCGAGCCGTCGACGACGGCGACAGCGCCGACGCTGTGCGCCTTCTTGACGATCTTCTTGACGTCGTTCTTGAGGCCCAGGACGTTCGAGACCTGCGTCACGGCGACGATCTTCGTCTTCTCCGTGATCTTCGTCTCGATGTCCTCCTCCGAGAGGTTGCCGTCCTTCTCGAGGTAGATGTACTTGAGCGTCGCGCCCGTCGTCTTGGCGACAAACTGCCACGGCACGAGGTTGCTGTGGTGCTCCGTGATGGTGATGACGATCTCATCGCCAGCCTTGACGTTGCTGAGGCCATAGCTGTAGGCAACGAGGTTCAGCGCCTCCGTCGCGTTCTTCGTGAAGATGATCTCCTCAGGACGGGCCGCGTTGATGAACTTCGCCGTGCGCACGCGCGCGTTCTCATAGATCTCCGTCGCCTTGACCGAGAGCGCATAGGCGCCGCGGTGCGGATTGGCGTTGCAGCCGCCGTAGTAGCCGCAGATGGCCTGGATGATCTGCTCCGGCTTCTGCGTCGTCGCGCCGTTATCGAGATAAGCGATCTGTTTCCCGTTCATCTTCATCTTGAGAAGCGGGAAATCTTTCAAAAATTCCTGTGCATCAGCCATTCGAAAGTCTCCTCTGCAAATACGTATCGATCTCCTCTTTGAGCGCGTCATCCGGGATGCGGTCGAGCACCGGATTGAACGACGCCTCGACGACGAGGCGCTGTGCCTCCGCAAGGTCGAGGCCGCGGCTCATGAGGTAGAAGAGTTTATCTTCGTCCATCTTGCCGACGGAAACGGCATGGTGGCCGTCCACATCGTCCTCATGCGAGAGCATGATCGGCACGCTGCGGTTGCGGACATCCGGCGAGAGCAGGACGACTTCCTCGTTCTCGCGGCCGACCGACCCCTTTGCACCCTCGAGGAAGTCAAGCGTGCCGCGGAAGATCTTCTCGCTCTTGCCGAGCAGAGCGCCGCGCACCTGCATGTTGGCGTCCGTGCGGCGGCCGCCCTGGCGGATGATGTAGTTGAGGTCGATGACGCTCTCGCCATCGCCGAAGTAGAGGCCCCAGATATCGGCCTTGGAGTCGTCGCCGGCTAGATCGACGTGGAGCTCCGTCGCCGTCTGGTGTGCGCCGGCCTCGACGACCGTGTAGGCAAAGGTTGCGCCCTTGCCGACATAGACCTTGACGCGGCAGGTGTAGAGCGCGTCGTCTGGCACGAGCTGTGCCGTGACGAGGTGGAGCTTTGCGCCCTCCTCGAGATGCACCTGCAGCTCGTACGAGCCGCCCTCGCGCTGCGTCAGCACGACTTCATCTTCCTTGCCCGCTTCGACAAGGATTTTCTGCGTTGTTACATTTTCATCGCTATCAGCCGGGATCCTGCTCTCATTGACGCCGAGCCAGCGCCAGGTACGCATGGGGATCCGGGAGAATGTCTTAAGCTCTGCCATATCAGCCCATCGTCCCTTCTAATTCAATGTTGACCAGGTTATTCATCTCGACTGCGTACTCGAGCGGCAGTTCCTTGGCAATCGGCTCGACGAAGCCGCGCACGATCATCGCACGTGCCTCATCCTCATCGATGCCGCGAGAGGTCAGGTAGAAGATGGCCTCATCGCTGATGCGGCCAATCTTGGCCTCATGCCCGATGTCCGCCTCGTCGCCCTCGATGTCCATGACCGGCAGCGTATCGCTGCGCGACTCGTTGTCGAGCATCAGCGACTCGCAGTTGACCGAGCACTTGGCAAACGGAGCGCGACGCGTGACCTTGACGGCACTGCGGTACGTCGCCTTGCCGCCCGCCTTCGAGATGGTGCGCGTGTTGATGTTGGCCGACGTATGCGGAGCCGCGTGGATGACGCTGGCACCCGTATCGAGGTTCTGGCCCTTCGAGGCGAACGTGACGCCCGTGAACTCGCAGCGCGCATTCTCGCCGTGCAGGATGCTGCATGGATAGAGGCACGAGACGTGCGAGCCAAAGGAACCCGAGACCCACTCGATGATGCCGTCTTTCTCGACGAGCGCGCGCTTCGTGTTGAGGTTCATCATGTTGCGCGACCAGTTCTCGATGGTCGAGTAGCGCAGGCGTGCGCCCTCCTTGACGAAGAGCTCGACGCAGCCCGCGTGGAGGTTCGTGACGTTGTACTTCGGCGCGGAGCAGCCCTCGATGAAGTGCAGGCTCGCGTTCTTCTCGACGATGATCAGCGTGTGCTCGAACTGGCCGGCACCTGCCGCGTTGAGGCGGAAGTACGACTGCAGTGGGATCTCGACGTGGACGCCTTCCGGCACGTAGACGAAGGAGCCGCCGGACCAGACAGCGCCGTGCAGCGCCGCGAACTTGTGGTCCTTCGGCGGCACGAGCGTCATGAAGTACTCCTTGACGACGTCCTCGTGCTCGCGGATAGCCGTCTCCATGTCCGTGTAGATGACGCCCTGCTTGACGAGGTCTTCCTGGATGCTGTGGTAGACGACTTCCGAGTCGTACTGCGCGCCGACACCGGCGAGGCTCTGCTTCTGCTCGGCCTCCGGGATGCCGAGGCGGTCGAACGTGTTCTTGATGTCCGTCGGCACTTCCTGCCAGTTACCCGTCATCTTGGCATCAGGCTGGACGTAGGTGACGATGTCATCCATGTTGAGCTCCGAGATGTCCGGGCCCCAGGTCGGCAGCGCCAGCGAGTTGTAGACCTCAAGGGACTTGAGGCGGAAGTCGAGCATCCACTGCGGGTCGTGCTTGCGCTTCGAGATGTCGCGGATGATCTCCTCCGTCAGGCCGCTCTGCGTCTTGTAGACCGAGTGGTCGGCGTCCTTGATATCGTAGAGCGTACGCTCGATATCCTCGACGTACGTCTTCTTTTTCGGTGTGAATTTTTCTTCAGCCATGGCGCGCCTCACTTTTCTGCCTTGGCGTCGAGGATGTGCGTGAAGCCGCGGCGGTTGATGTCATCGATGAGCTCCGGGCCGCCCTCTTCGACAATCTCACCGTTGATGAGGACGTGGACCTTGTCAACCTTGAGCTTCTCGAGGATGCGCGTGTTGTGCGTGATGATCAGGCAGCTGTTGTCCTCATTGTGGAACTTCGCGACGCCTTCCGAGACGATCTGCACGGCGTCGACATCGAGGCCCGAGTCCGTCTCATCGAGCAGCGCGAGCTTCGGGTTGAGCATGAGGAGCTGCAGGATCTCATTGCGCTTCTTCTCACCGCCCGAGAAGCCGACATTCATGTAGCGCTCTGCGTACTCCGGCTTCATCTTGAGCTCTTCCATCGTCGCCTTGAGCTGGCGGCGGAACGGCACGATCTTGACGCGCTCACCAGAGACGGCCTGCTTTGCCGTGCGGATCATGTTCTCGACCGTGATGCCCGGGATCTCCTCCGGCGTCTGGAACGAGAGGAACAGGCCCTTGCGCGCGCGCTCGAACGTCTTGAGCTCCGTGATGTCCTCACCCTCGAACGACACCGTGCCGGACGTGACCTCGTACTTCGGATGGCCCATGATGATGTTCATCAGCGTCGATTTGCCAGAGCCATTCGGTCCGAGAATGACGTGTACTTCGCCCTTGTCTACCGACAGACTCAGGCCCTTGAGGATTTCCTTGCCTTCGACACCAGCGTGGAGATCCTTGATTTCCAAAAGATTCTCAGCCATATATAAAACTCTCCTTTAAGACTTAAGATATGCGCTCGGATTTGTAATCCTTACAAAAATACTCGGGATTGATGATTTCATTGTATGGCCTGAACACGAAAAAGTCAATAGCAATAGCGTTCTTCTATAAGTTTCATCTATGAATCCGCCTTTTTTTCATAAAAAAAGAGCCTCCCAAAGGGAAGCTCCTCCATATTTCATCAATTCAGGAAGTCGAAGTGGCGCGTCAGCGAGGCGGCGATGCCGTCCTCGTTGTTCGAGAGCGTGATCTCGTCGGCCATCTCCTTTAGCTCAGGGCAGGCATTGCCCATCGCGACGCCGTGGCCGGCGAAGTCGAGCATGCTCATGTCATTCTGCGCATCGCCAAAGGCCATGACCTCTGCGCGCGCGATGCCGAAGCGCTCGCAGACAATCGCGAGCGAGGTCGACTTGCTGACCCCCTTGACCGTCGCCTCGTAGAACCACGGGGCCGACTGGACGAAGGAGAGCTCATCCTCGAAGCCGCGGCGGATGTCTTCAAGGCGCGGCACGAGGATCTCGTTCGGCGCGGCCGTCAGGATCTTGACGGGCGCGAAGCCGCGAGCCTCGACAGCGTCGGCGATGTTCGCAACGATCTCAACCTTGAGGTTGTTGTTGCGGCTCTCATCCTGCACCTTGTGGCGGCGCGCGTCCGTCGTGAAGATGGACTCGCCGTCGTCGACGATTGGCGAGAGCTCCGGATACGCCTCGAGATGGCGCAGGAAGCGCAGCGCCGTCGCGCGATCAATAGCCTGGTCGAAGAGGACCTCCCCCGTCGTCGCATCCTGGATGCGGCCGCCGTTATACGAGAGCAGCAGGCCGTGGTAGTCCTTGAGGTCGAGGGCCTGCGCCTCGCGCGCGAGCCCCGGCGCCTGACGGCCGGAGGCTAGCACGACCGTCACACCGTGCTGCTGGACCGAGAGCAGTGCCTCTCTCGTCTTCTCCGTGATCTTCTTCTCATCGTTGTTGAGCGTGCCATCGAGATCGAGGGCAATCATCTTATACATCGCGCGTGTCCATCCTTTCGCTGCTCATCACTGTTCATCGCTGCTCTGCAACATTCCTGCATTTCTGCAATCGCGAATAGTATAGCAGAAATCCCCGCACTGAGCAATCCAGGAAGCGTACGAGCAGGAAAAAAGCACCTGCACCTAGAATATTAGAATTTAAAGATTGCTGCAAAGAATCAAAAAGAAACAACAGAGGAAGTCGATATCATGGTAACCATCAAACAGATTGCCGAACTCTGCGGCGTCTCGCGCGGCACAGTCGACCGCGTGCTCAACGGGCGCGGCAAGGTCAAACCCGAAAAGGCAAAACTCGTCCTCGACATGGCCGCCAAGCTCCACTATCACCCGAATCCAGCAGGCAAGGCCCTCGCCGCCCGCAAGAAGCACCCGACCGTCGGGGTTCTGCTGCTCTCCGAGGGCGTCCACTTCTTTGACGACGTACTGTCTGCCATGCACCACATGGCGGACAAATACGATTCCTACGGCCTTAAGGTCATCTGGCGCAGCATGCGCGGGTTCGACCTCGACAAACAGTGCGCCATCATCGACGAACTGCGCGAGCAGGGCATCAACGCACTGATCATCGACCCGCTCAACCACCCGCGCATCATCCAGAAAATCGACGAGTGCGTCGCCGACAAAATCTTCGTCGTCACGCTCAACAACGATATCGAGGCATCCCATCGCCAGTGCTACGTCGGGCCGAATTATCCCAATGGCGGCAAGACGGCCGCGGCCCTGCTCTGCATGATCCATCCGCAGCCGCTCCACACGGGCGTGCTGCTCGGCTCCCTGCAGATGCTCGGCCATCGCCAGCGCCTCGACGGCTTCCTCGAGACCATGCAGGAGCACCCCGATTTCCACTTCTGCGGCGTCGAGGAGTGTGAGGATGATGACATGATTGCCTACGAGAAGGTGCGCCAGCTGCTGCTCGACCATCCCGAGCTCAACTCCATCTTCATCATCTCGGCCGGCGCCTACGGCGCCGCCCGCGCCGTCCTCGCCGCGGGGCGCAAGGACATCACGATGATCGTCTTCGACACGATCCCGACGACGATCGAGATGATGAAGAAGGGCGTCATCCAAGCTGCCCTCTATCAGCACCCGCGTCAGCAGGGCCAACGCGCCATGCAGGTCGTCTTCGACTACCTCGTCAATGGCATCGCACCGGAACACGACAAGTACATCATGCGCAATGAGATCCGCATCCTGCAGAATGTAGAATAATGGTAGCGCGATAAAAAGAAGGCTCCCGTTCCTGAGATTGGAACGAGAGCCTTCTTTTGTGTAGGTGTATGGATATAGGAGCAATCAGCAGATCTCGACGAGGTTCATGCCGAGCATCGTGCCGAGATCATGGATCTGCTCTTCTGTGATGCGGAAGGACAGGACCGTGTGATGGCCGCCGCCAGCGTGGATCCAAGCCGTAGCGCCCTTCTTGAGGCCGACTTTCGGCGTCCAGAGCTGCTTAGCGACCGGCAGATGCGGCGTCTCCGCCTCAGCCTTGCGGCAATCGACCGGATAGCTGATGAGGCGGAAGCCATCGCGGAAGTCAGCGACCGTGCAGTCGATGCCTTCGCCGTCAGCACCCGTGAAGACGAGGCGGGCCGGGTCATCCTTGCCGCCGATGTCGAGCGGATGGACTTCGACGCGCGGCTTGTCGCTGGCAATCGTCGGGTCAACCTCGAGCATGTGAGCGCCGAGGATAGCTTCATGGCCCTTGCGCAGGTCGAGCGTGTAGTCTTCCATGAAGACCGTGCGGTCATTGTGTGCCATGATCTTCAGCAAGCGCGTCAGTGCCGACGTCTTCCAGTCGCCCTCTGCACCGAAGCCGTACCCGTCGCGCATCAAGAGCTGAGCAGCGAGGCCCGGCAGCTGCTTGAGGCCCTTGAGGTCCTCGAAGTTCGTCGAGAAGGCCGTGTAGCCCTTGTCATCGAGGAACTTCTTGATGCCGAGGTACTCGCGCAGCTGATAGCGGACCGAGCTCTCGAATTTCTCTGGGCTGTTCTCCTGCGGGTTGAACGTGTAGAGTTCCTGCAGTTTCTTGTACTCTGCATCGATGTCTGCCTCGCTGACGGCATCGACGACTTCGACGAGGTCGCCGACCGGCCAGTAGTCGACCGTCCAGCCGAGCTGGATCTGCGCCTGGACCTTATCGCCCTCCGTGACGGCTACATTGCGCATCGTATCGCCGAAGCGGCAGACCTTGATGTGGAAGCTCTCGTTGTAGGCAACGGCGACATCTTCCCACGAAGTGATCTCATCCTGGACTTCTTCATCGCCCCACCAGCCGTAGACGACCTTGTTGTTGAGGCCGAGGCGAGCGTTGAGATAACCGTACTCGCGGTCGCCGTGTGCGCTCTGGTTGAGGTTCATGTAGTCGAAGTCGATCGTGTCATACGGGATCTTGTTGAGGTACTGCGTCGCAAGGTGCAGCAGCGGCTTCTGCAGGAGCTTCGTGCCGCGGATCCAGTTCTTCGCTGGGGAGAAGGTGTGCATCCAGGTGATGACGCCTGCGACGTCGTCATTGTAGTTGACATCCTTCATGAACTGCGTAATGCCGTCAGCCGTCGTCATGACGCCCTTGAACTCGATCGGGTACGGGAGCTTGCCACTCTCATTGAGCTTCTTGACGATGTCTTCCGCATCGCGGGCAACGTTCTTGAGCTGCTCCTCACCATAGAGGAACTGGGAACCAGCGACAAACCAGAACTTGTAATCGTGCGTGAGTTTCAACATGATGTTACTTCCCTTCTACCTGTATGCTTCCTCCTGCAGCGTGCTGCAGGAGTTTTAGTCTTGGCTTCCTCCTGCGGCAAGCCGCAGGAGTTTTTGTTATTTGTGCGTGACACCGCTCTTCGACTTGGCGTTGTTCTGGCCATAGTAGGCGTTTGCGCCGTGCTTGCGGTAGTAATGCTTGTCGAGCAGGAACTGCGGCACGCGGATGTCCGCGCGCGTGAGCTGCAGGGCATGGTAATTCATCTCGGCGACGACCTCGAGGATCTTCGCGTTCTCGACGGCCTTCTTGGGGCTCGGGCCCCAGGTGAACGGGCCATGCTGCTTGACGAGGACGGCTGGCACAGCATCCGGGTCGATGCCGTACTCCTTGAACGTGCGGACGATGACCTTGCCCGTGTTCTCCTCGTAAGCCTCCTCGATCTCCTGCTTCGTCAGGGCATCCGTCACGGGGACGTCGCCGTAGAACGTATCAGCGTGCGTCGTGCCGAGCGCTTCGATTGGCACACCAGCTTCTGCAAAGGAGACGGCCCATTTGGAATGCGTGTGGACGACGGCCTTGATATTCGGGAAGGCCTTGTAGAGCACGAGATGCGTCATCGTATCGCTCGACGGGTTCATATCACCCTCGACGACGTGGCCCTCAAGGTCGACGACGACCATATCCGAGGGCTTGAGGTCCTCGTACGGCACGCCCGACGGCTTGATGACGAAGAGGTTCTTCTCGCGGTCGATGCCCGAGACATTGCCCCAAGTGAACGTGACGATGCCGAGCTTCGGCAGCATCATGTTGGCTTCATAAACTTCCTGTTTGAGTTCTTCTAACATTGGTAGGATGGTCCTTTCGTAAAGAATGCTCAGGCGTCGGCATGGTCGGCTATGAGCTCGCCAGCCTTGCGCTCGACCTCGAGGCCTTCCTTGTAGGCGGCGATGAACTTCTGGCAGCCGAGGCGGCCGGCTTCCGTCGGCAGCAGCGTCGAGCTCTCTGGATTGTGGAAGACATCGTCATCGAGGAAATCTGCCAGCGCCTTGCCGCTATGCCACTTGGCAAAGACGGCGAGCACCGCCATGCCCCACGGTCCGCCCTCGCCGGCCGTCTCCATGACGGTGATCGGCAGGCCGAGGCAGTCGGCGAGGACCTGCTGGCCGATGACCGGCGTCTTGAAGAGACCGCCCTGCGCGATCATGACGTCCGTCTGGACGCCCTCTTCCTTGACGAGGATGTCCATGCCGATTTTGAGCGGAGCGAAGCAGCCGTAGAGCTGCGCGAGCATAAAGTTCGCGAGGTTCATGTGGCTGTGCGGCGTGCGCACGAAGAGAGGACGGCCCGTCTCGACCTTCGTGATGTTCTCGCCTGACAGGCAGCTGTAATTGAGCAGGCCGCCCGCATCGCGGTTTGCGCGCTGCGACACTTCAAACAGCGTCCGGTAAAGCTTGGCTGGCGTCTGGCCGTGGCCGATGAGCTCTGCGAACTCGCCGAACATGCCGATCCAGGCATTGAGGTCGCTCGAGCAGTTGTTGGCATGGACCATGGCCACCGGCGCACCGTCCGGCGTCGTCACAACATCGATGTCGCGGTGCACTTCCTTGAGCGGTGCGTCGAGGACGTTCATCGAGAACGCCGACGTGCCGACCGAGATGTTGCCCGTGCGCTTGCGGACGGCGTTCGTCGAGACCATGCCCGTGCCGGCATCGCCCTCAGGCGGCGCCATGAGCGCGCCCGGCTGCAGCTTGCCCGTCGGGTCGAGCAGCCATGCACCCTCCTTCGTGAGCTGGCCGCCGGAGTGGCCTGCACGCAGCGGCTGCGGCAGGATTTCCTGCAGTTTCCAGGGATAGGCCTTGACCGCATCAAGGCTCTCGAACTTCTCGAGCATCGCCGCGTCGTAAAGGCCCGTCTTCTCATCAATCGGGAACATGCCCGAAGCATCGCCGATGCCGAGGACTTTCTCGCCGCTGAGCTGCCAGTGTACATAGCCGGCCAGCGTCGTCAAAAAAGCGATGTCCTTGACGTGATCTTCTTTATTGAGGATGGCTTGATAGAGGTGCGCGATGCTCCAGCGCTGCGGGATGTTGAAGCCGAAGAGCTCCGTGAGCTGATCTGCTGCCTCGCCCGTGATGTTATTGCGCCAGGTCCGGAACGGTGCGAGCTGCTTGCCGTCCTTGTCGAACGGCAGGTAGCCGTGCATCATCGCGCTGACGCCGATGGAGCCGATGGTCTTGAGCTCCACATGGTAGCGGCTCTGCACATCGGCCGTCAGGCTGTGGAACGCATCCTCGATGCCGAGCCAGACCGTCGCAAGGTCGTACGTCCAGATGCCGTTCTCCAGCTGATTCTCCCAGCCGTAGCTCGTCGAGGCCAGCGTCTCGCAAGCTTCATTGACCAGCACCATCTTGATGTTCGTCGAACCGAGCTCGAGGCCGAGGGCCGTGCGGCCCGCCTCAATCGCTGCGGCATTTTTCTTTAAGTCCATGGTAAACCTTCCCTTTGCAATACCCTTACCTGATATCTATATGCGATCAGGCATTGTGCATCGATGCATTTGCGGATTTCTTCGTGCCAGCAGCCTCGATCTCCTCGAGCGTATGGCCGCGCGTCTCCGGCACGCAGTTGCGGATGAAGCAGACACCGAGCAGGCAGATGACGCCGAAGATAGCGAAGACAGCAGCCTGAGAGAACGAAGCCGTCATGATTGGGAACAGCAGGCCGACAAGGAAGGAGCCGATCCAGTTGAACGAGGATGCAAGGCCCGAAGCGCGGCCGCGGATGGCCAGCGGGAAGATCTCGCCGACGATGACCCAGGTGAGCGGTGCCCACGTGAAGGAATAGAATGCAACGTAGATGCAGAGGAAGAAGACAATCATCATCGGGTCAGCATCCGGGATGATGCTGTTGATGACAGCCGGCAGGATGAACGAGAGGCCCATGATCGTGCCGCCAACCGTCAGCAGCGTGCGGCGGTTGAACTTATCTGCGATGACGAGGAAGATCAGCGAGCCGAGGACGAGCAGGATGCCCTGGATGATCGGCCACATGAGCTGCGAGCTGGCTGCCTGTCCCGTCGCCTTCTCGACGATCAGCGGGATGTAGTAGAAGATTGCATTTGCACCCTGGAACTGCTGGAAGGCTGCAACGCCGACACCAGCCGTCACGAGGTAGCGGTACTTGTCCGAAAGAAGCGTGGCAAACGTCGTCTTGCTCTGAGCCTGTGCTTCGCTTGCTGCCGTGTTCTGGATGTCAGCGAGCTCTGCTTCGACTTCCTTGTCATTCTTGCGGATGTAACCAAGCACACGGCGTGCCTGATCGACAAAACCGTGGTTGACGAGGAAACGCGGGGATTCCGGCAGGCGCAGGACGCCGAGGAAGAGGATGATGGCCGGCACGGCAGCGAGGCCGAGCATCAGGCGCCATGCTATCGTCTCCGGCAGGTCCTTGAGCAGGAAGTCGACGATGTACGAGAGCAGCATGCCCGAGACAATCATCGTCTGGTTGATGCCCGAGAGGCGGCCGCGCAGATGAGCCGGTGCCATTTCCGACATGTAAGCCGGGACGAGAGCCGAAGCCGCGCCGACGGCGAGGCCCAGGAGGATGCGGACACCGATGAGATAATACTGGCCGTTGTGCGGAGCGATACCAGAGAGGATCGAGCCGACAACGAAGATGAGTGCGGAGATGAGAATCATCTTGCGGCGGCCGAGGCGGTCAGAGAGCTGACCGGCGAGTGCGCCGCCAAAGATAGCGCCGAACATGACGGCCGATGTGATCCAGCCGATGATGCTCGCATTGCCCTGCAGGTTCCAATCGTTCTGCAGGAACGGCAGGGCTCCTGTCATGACGCCGATATCATAACCGAAGAGGATGCCGCCGAAGGATCCGAAGAAGTAAATGAATGCACTGGAGATTTTCTTCTCTGGCGCATTGCCTGTGCTTGTTACCATTTCTTTTCTCTCCTTTGTTCGAGTTCCAATACTTTGCTCATTTGTGTTCGAGCACATTTCATGATTTAAATATAGCATCATACTCCCGGTTTGTCAATCTATTTTTATTGTTTTCTATTTCTCAGCGACTTATATAAATACACGGTATTTTCTGACTTTTATGCAGAGCAAAAAAACAGGGTGCATCACTCGATGCACCCTGCTCCAATCAAACTATATCTCAGAAGATATCCTTGGCGATGACGATTGTCTCGTCGCGGTTCGGACCGACGGAGACGATGCCGAGACCGATGCCCGTGACCTCTGCCATGCGCGTGAGGTACTTCTTGGCATTCTCCGGCAGGTCTTCGTACTTGCGGATCTTGCTGATATCGCACTTCCAGCCCGGGAACGTCTCATAGACCGGCTCGACTTCTGCGAGGACCTTGAGGCTGGCCGGAATCTCGTTGAGTGTCTCGCCCTTGTACTTGTAGGCGACGCACATCTTGATCTCGTCGAAGCTGTCGAGGATGTCGAGGCGCGTGACGGCCATGTAGTCGATGCCCGAGAGGATGCCGGCATAGCGGACGACACAGGCATCGAGCCAGCCCGTGCGGCGCGGACGGCCCGTGACGACGCCGTACTCGTGGCCGACTTCACGCAGTTTGTCGCCCGTCTCGTTGAGCTGTTCCGTCGGGAACGGGCCCTCGCCTACACGCGTGCAGTAAGCCTTGACGATACCGACGACCTTGTCGATCTTCTGCGGGGCCACGCCGGCGCCGATGGCGACGCCGCCCGAGATTGGGTGCGAAGCCGTGACGTACGGATACGTGCCGTAGTCGATGTCGAGCATCGTGGCCTGTGCGCCTTCGAAGAGGATCTTGCGGCCGGCCTTGATCTCTTCATCGAGCAGGGCAATCGTGTCGCAGACATACGGGCGCAGGCGGTCTGCATAGCCATTGTACTCCTCGAGGATCTCCTCGTAGTCGAGCGGCTCATGGTCGTAGAGCAGCTTGAGCTCGCGGTTCTTGATGGCGAGGTTTTCCTTGAGGCGCTTTGCGAACTCTTCCTTGTCGATGAAGTCGCAGACGCGGATGCCGATGCGGTTGTCGCGGTCGACATAGCACGGGCCGATGCCGTTGTGCGTCGTACCGACTTTGCCCTTGCCGCGCGCATCATCGGCGAGCTGATCCATCAGGCAGTGATACGGCAGGACGAGCTGGGCACGGTTGCTGATGCGGATGCCAGAGAGGTCGATGCCGCGCTCTGCGAGGCTGTCCATCTCCTGCAGCATGACCTTCGGGTTGAAGGCGACACCGTTGCCGATGACGCAGTGCGAACCCTTGAAGAGGATACCCGACGGCATCAGGCGCAGTTTATAGTCTACACCATCGACGACAACGGTATGGCCGGCATTGCTGCCGCCCTGGAAGCGCACGACTGTCTCAGCCTGCTGAGCGAGATAGTCGACAATCTTGCCCTTGCCTTCATCGCCCCACTGGGTGCCCGTTACTACTACTGTTGACATAATGGTCTCTCCTTTATGATGCATGTTGGACCATCTACTGCGATGCTCCACAAACATAGAAAAGCCTTCTCCCCGCAGGGAGAAGAGGCTTTCATTCACTTATTGGATTCTCAGAGGCCGAAGCGCTCGAAGATCATATCGACATGGCGCAGGAAGTACTTGTAGTCGAAGCAGTCATCGATCTCTTCCTTCGTCAGGTACTTCGTGATATCCGGGTCGTTCTCGACGCTCGTGCGGAAGTCTTGGCCTTCCATCCAGCGCTTCATGGCGTTGCGCTGTACCCACTTGTAGGCATCCTCGCGCAGCACGCCCTTGTCGACGACCGACAGCAGGATGCGCTGGCTGTAGATCAGGCCGCCCGTGCGGTTCATATCGTGGAGCATCTTGTCCGGATAGACGAGCAGCTTGTCGATGATGTCCGTGAGCTTCTGCGTGCAGTAGTCGAGGTTGATCGACGAATCCGGCAGGATGACGCGCTCGACGGACGAATGGGAGATATCGCGCTCATGCCAGAGCGTGATGTCCTCAAGAGCAGCGACGGCATTGCCGCGGTTCAGGCGGGCCATGCCGGAGATGCGCTCGCAGTTGATCGGATTGCGCTTATGCGGCATCGCCGAAGAGCCCTTCTGGCCCGGGGAGAAGTACTCCTCTGCCTCGCGGATATCCGTGCGCTGCAGGTTGCGGACTTCCGTCGCGATCTTCTCGAGCGTCGAGGAACAGATTGCGATTGACGTGACGAACTCAGCATGACGATCACGCTGGATGACCTGCGTAGCGAGGCGCACCGGCGTCAGGCCGAGCTTCTTGCCGACCATCTGCTCGATCTTCGGGTCGATGTTCGAGTACGTGCCGACAGCGCCCGAGAGCTTGCAGACCGAGACAATCTTCTTCGCATGCTCCATGCGCTCGATGTCGCGCTCGATCTCGGCGCTCCAGAGCAAGAGCTTGAGGCCGAACGTCATCGGCTCAGCATGGATGCCATGCGTGCGGCCGATGCACGGCGTATGCTTGAATTCCTTCGCGCGGCGGCGCAGGACTTCACGGAACTTTTTGAGGTCATCGAGGATGATCGTGCAGGCATCGCGCATCATCATGCAGTATGCCGTGTCCTTGACATCCGAGGACGTCAGGCCCTTGTGGATGTATTTGGAGTCATCACCAACATTCTCGGCGACGTTCGTCAGGAACGCGATGATGTCGTGATGCGTGACCGACTCGATCTCATGGATGCGATTGACATCGAATTTTGCTTTCGCGCGAATGTTCTTGGCAGCCTCTTTCGGGATCTCTCCGAGTTCGGCCATGGCATCGCAGGCAGCCATCTCGACATTCAGGATCTGCTGCCACTCGTTCTCGATAGACCAGAGATGGCCCATTTCCGGCTTAGTATAACGCTCGATCATTTAGTGATTTCCTCCTCAATTTCCTGGCGGCGTCTCTGCACCGCGGAAGTGAAAACACGACGAAAAAACTCAAATTGACCTTCCACCCGCCTATCATGGCGGCCTCTGGAAAATCTCATTTTGAGTTTGGAGAAGTTACCGATATTCCCTTATCTATCATATCATCTTGCGGGCCCCAGTGTCAATGTGTCCGGCCCTTCCCTACATATAAGTAGAACTGGATGACACACAAAAAAGACCTCGGTCAATCGAGGTCTCGGCGCAGATAGACAGTACGGTGTGCCTTCCCCGGCAACTGGACTTCACGGAACGCACGAAAGCCGAGCTTCTCATACATCTTCCGCAGCCACGGATGGCTCGTCGCTGTCCCGAGCGTCACGAAGGGCACCTTGAGCTGCTGTTTCAGGACCTCTTCCAAGATGAGGCCGATGAGTGTTGAAGCATAGCCTCGGTGCATATGCTCAGGGGCTGTGACGACCTGGCCGATGTGCGGTACACCTTCAGGACCGGGATTTGGCCCCCAAGGCATGCGCAGAGAGAGCGCGCTGACAAGCTCGCCATCCTCGAACAGCCCGTACGTCGGGTTGCTCATGAGCCAAGCGCGCTCCTGCTCCCGCGTTGCCGTCATGGCGGCGAAAGAAAGGGGATACTTCTTGTCCGTCTGATAGCCCTCATGCAGGATGCGGTAGTACGCATCAAGGTCGGCCTCCCCCAGTTCACGATACGTTGCCATGTGATTCCTCCTCTCTATCAACTGTCGATGTCAAATGCCCGCGCCGTCGCGCAATGTTGTGCCGCCGAGGTAGCGGTTGAGGAATACTCTCGTGCGCTCCTCGCGCGGATGGACGAGAACGTCCTGCGGTGCGCCCGTCTCCACGACGCAGCCGCCCTCCATGAAAACGATCTGGTCGGCGACCTCGCGCGCAAAGGCAATCTCATGCGTCACGATGATCATCGTGACCTTGCTGTTCTTAGCCACGTCGCGGATGACAGCCAGTACCTCGCCGACGAGTTCCGGATCGAGAGCACTCGTCGGCTCATCGAACAGGATGACCTGCGGATTGACCGCCAGAGCGCGGGCGATGCCGACGCGCTGCTGCTGACCACCTGAAAGCTGTGCCGGATACTTGTCGGCATGCTCCTTCATGCCGACCTGAGTGAGCAACTCAGCCGCCCGCTCCCTCGCGTCCGCCTTGTTCCTGCCCTGCACCGTCACGAGCGCTTCCATAACGTTCTGCAATGCCGTCATATTCGAGAAAAGGTTGTACGATTGGAATACCATAGCCGTCTGACGGCGTACAGCGAGAATCTCTTTGCGGGATGCCTTGCGGAGGTCGTAGCGCTGGTCATTGATGAAGAGCGTGCCTCCATCGGCCTTGCCAAGAAAGTTGATCGTGCGCAGGAGCGTCGTCTTACCACTGCCCGACGGGCCGAGGATGACTGTCACACTGCCCGTCGGCACATTCAGGCTGATATCCCGCAGGATAGCCTGATCACCGAAGGACTTCTTCACGTGTTCAAGTTTTATCATATCTTGCACCTCTTGTACGAGGAGAGTCGGTCCTCGAGTTTCGTAAATAGGTATTCAAATAAGATGCCCATACCCCAATAGAGGAGAGCCGCCACGATGTAAGCTTCGAAGTACTGCGAGTTGTCCTCACAGAAGAGTTTGGCCGCACCAAACACCTCGATGACCGTGATAACGAAAACGATGCTCGTGCTCTTCATCGTCGAAAGGAACTGGTTGGCAAAGAGCGGCAGCGCAAAGACGATGGCCTGCGGGAAGATGACGCGGCGGTACATCTGGAACGATGTCATCCCCATCGCCTCAGCCGCTTCAAACTGTCCCTGAGGTACCGAGTCGAGTGCCGCGCGGAAAATCTCGCTGAGGTAGGCCCCCGTGTGGAGCGTCAGGCCGATGATGGCTACAGCCATGGCTGGCACATGTTCTATGGGCACATGGATGCCGGTCTTGCCGCGTAATGCCAGGAAGGCAAGCGGCATGCCGTAGTAAACGAGATATAAAAGCACCATGTTGGGAATGCTCCGGCAAACGTAGACGTAAAGCCGGAAGAGCTTGCCCAGCGCGGGCACTTGGCTCCGCTGTGCCAGGCAACTGACGAGTCCGAGCACTGCGCCGAAGAATACGCTCGAGAGCGTCAGGAGCAAAGTGACCTTGACATAAGGCGCGATGAACGCAGCACCCTGCACGATGTATTGCCAGTCAATCAAACTATGTCCATTCATAATCTTACGCCTCACTGAGTTCTGCAAGATCCCGATTGTGGCTCTGGCGCCTCTCGAGGAACCGTCCGATGCGCGCAATCAGGAAGATCAAGATACCGTAGATGACGGCCACGTCCACGTAGAGTTCCAGGCTGCGCTGTGAGTTGCCCGCCATGAGCTCCGCCTTGCGCATGATGTCGACGACGCCGACATTAAAGATCAGGCTCGTGCCTTTGACGACGCCGATGACCGTGTTGATGAGAGCCGGCATCGCCATCTGGAAGGCCTGTGGCAGGACGACACGACGGTACATCTGGAAGGACGTCATGCCGAGGCTCATCGCCGCCTCTTTCTCTCCGACAGGCACAGCCAAAATGCTCGAGCGCAGGATCTCCGCACCATAGGCAGCCATGTGCAGCGTAAACACTGCGAGAACAAAAGCCAATGGCGGCACGCCTTTCATGCTGATACCGACATGTGCGAGGATCTCCGGCACACCGAAGTAAGCAAGGAAAAGCTGCACGAGGAAAGGCGTCCCGCGCATGAACGAGATGAAGATGCGCAGGAGCGGCGCGATGACTGGCACGCACTGGATGCGCAGGACCGCGATGGCAGCGCCGAGCAGGATGCCGACAATCGCCGAAAAAATCGTCACCAGCAGCGTGATGTGGACCATGCCCAGGAGCGTCGGAAATGACTTGATCATATATCCGACATCAAAATAAGTACCCATCGAGCCTTCTCCTTTCTGCGCGGTTATTCAGTCGGCGCTTCCGTGTAATCCGCACCGAGGTACTTCTCAGAGAGCGCCTTGAGCGTGCCATCTTCCCTCATGGACTTGAGCGCAGCGTCGATCTTATCGGCGACCTTCTGCATCTCGTCGTCCTTGCGGAGCAGGAAGTAAGTCGGTACCTTCGTCAGTGTCGGCCCCACCGTCTTGATGGGCAGATTCTTGTCTTTCTGTGCGACCGAGACAATGTACTCATACTCGCCGGCAGCCTGTGCACGCCCCGTCGCAACGAGGTTCATCGTCTCCGATGGGCCCTTATCCGTGTAGACAATCTCGATTGGGGTATCGGCCGTCTCATTGAATTTCTTGACGAGATCGGCAAACTCCGAGTTCGTCGTGACAGCTACCTTCTTGCCCTTGAGGTCGTCGAGGGACTTCGTCGCATCATCGTCTTTCGGCACGACGAGCTTGCGCACCGTGTAATTGTTGAGTTCTTTCGGGAAGATGTACTTCTCGTCGCGCGCCGGCGAATGGCGCATCTGGTTGGCAATCATGTCAACCTGCGAGGAATCCATCGCGACGAAAGCTGCATCGACAGCCATTGGCTTGAAAGTGAAGTGCAAGCTCGGGTCGCGCTTCTCGATCTCCTTGAGGATCTCGACATCGTAGCCCGTCAGCTTGCCGTCATCATCCGTGTAGGAATACGGTTTGACCGTGCCGCGCGTCGCCACGACGACCGTCTTGGCATCCTTGTTGACGCTGGCACTGCTATCATCCGTATCACTGCCGCAGCCGGCCAGTACGCCGAGGCCCACGACCATCAGGACGGCTGTCAGCACGCGTGCAAATCGATTCGGTATCTTCATGGGAACATCTCTCCTTTTATCCAGTCAAGGCAAGGCCCGATTTCCCCATCGGGCCAGTTGCCAATCGTATCGATGATATGGCCGGCCGACAGACTGCCTACCGCCATCTCCAGTTTCTCCTTCTGCTGCGCAATCGTCAGCGGTCTTGCCGGCGAGCCCTGCGGCTCGCGCACATCCGCCTGCCAGTGCCGTCCGTCCACGGTCTCAGCTGTCAGTGGCACGGCGCGCTCCGACAGCGGCAGCGTCGGGACGTCATAAGCGCGGTGAAACTTGGGAAGCGCCTCCAGGAACGCCTGCGGCACGGTACTCTGCCTAAAGTATGCATCCTCGATCCTGCCATGCTGCAAGATCTGCCAGATGATAAATTCGACGGAGAACTGTCCCTCGCGGCCCGTCTGCGGCCGCGTATAGCGCAGTGCTCGGTCGGCGCCAGGTGGGAAATGCACCGTGATGGAGCGAACATCCGCCATGCGCAGCCCTTGTCGGTAGAGCTCTTCTGCACCATCTGCCGCACAGATTGCAGCGGAACAGTACATGTGACGCTTCATCCAGAGGCCCGGCTCCAAAATCTGGCCGGGCTGCAACCATTCTTGCTGCATGCGTGCCACATCGAGGTACCGTCGGCCATCCGTGAAGACGGCCAGCCACCCCGTCACATCGTCGAACAGGTTTGTACGTGCATTCAGGCCCGCCTCAACGAGACGAAACGCCGTCACCGCATGCTCTGCCGCAAAACCAGCATGAAGCGGCTTGCCGTCCGAGCCGGCCTCAAAGGCCATGCCAGCTGACTGAGTGCCTGCCAGCGAGAGGACCTCTGCCGCCCGCTCCCCTGTCAAACGACGCAGCCGCACGATGGCCGCGGCAGCCCCCAAAGTGCCGACCGTGCCAGTGGAATGCCAGCCCTGCCGCCGGTGTTCTGGATTGAGGCGCGCGCCGAGCAAGCCCTCCAATTCCGCCCCAGCGATGTATGCTGCCAGGAAGTCGCAGACTGCATCGTCCGGCCTTGCCACCGCCAACAGCACTGAATAGAGCACCGTGCTGAAGTGGCCGGCGATATTGGCCTGCGCATCGTCAAAATCGAGGTAATGCGAAGCAAAGCCGTAAAGCCTTGCCCTGTCAGATGCGCGACCCTCATCCGTCATCTGGCGCAGATTCTCTACAGCCGGCTCGCGCCGAGCTGCCAGCAGAGCTGCCAGATAGTCGAGAAAGGCCCGCTTGGCCTGGGCGATGAGGTCATCGCGCCCTGAAAGTTCTGTCGCTTCAATAAGGCGAACGACAGCCGTCGTATTCTGGTCCATACAGGGTCCCTCCTCTGCTACCTGTCATGCTCATCTCAGCAGATTATCTGGCGAATTTCTCCGCGCGGTCATTCGGCTCATTCCAGCGGCTGTCATCGGGTCCCTTCGGCACGATGCGCTTGAGATCGGCAAACGGTGTGTGATCGACATAGTAGAAGCGCTTGCGCATGGAATCGAAGTCCGTGTTGTTGCCGAAAGCCGGATTCGAGTAGAGGTCCTTCGCGTAATTCCAGAGATTCGGATAGTCGACGAGGCGCTTCTTGTTGACGAAGTACTTCTGATAGAAGACGAGATCGAAGCGCGAGAGTGTCACGAACAGGCGGATATCCGGCAGCGTAATCGTATCGCCCATGAGGTAGCGGCGCGTCGAAAGGCGCTCCTCAAGCCAGTCGAGGCGGTCGAAGATCTTATTGTAGTAGAACTCGTACTCTTCCTGCGTACCGACGAGTGCAGCGAGATTGACGGCCAGATTGACATCTGCGTAGAGGATGATATTGAGGGCATCGATGTCCTCGCGCAGCTCCTCCGGATAGATATCCGGCGCATCTTCGGCGATGTAGTCCTTGAAAGCCACAGCGAGTTCCGCATCAAGGACATGGTAATCATTGTTAACGACCTTGCCCGTCTTGACATCGACGAGAGCCGGTACCGTCGCACGCTGGTCAAATGCCGGGTCCGCCTTGCGATAGCATTCGCCGAGTGAATGGACGCCGAGGACGGGGTCCTTCTCATCCGGGTCCAATGTGAAGAACCAGTCGCCGACGACGCCAGCTGGGCGCAGCGGATCGACGACGCCCTTCGAGATCACCCTGTCGAGTCCCAGGAGGTCAATCGCGATCGAGATGCGGTTGGCCCACGGGCAGTGGCGCGACCAGACGAGACGATAGCGGTTTGGCTCGACAGGAAGCTCGCCTGTCAGGAAGCTCGCCGTGAACTGCGGTTCCTCTTCATCGTTGTACTTCTTGCGGCGATTGAAGTTCGAGGCATCGCGGCCCTCGTATTCCTTCTGCTCGCCATTGGCGCGCGGGTTCGTCGTCTGCAGCTCCGAAAAGTCGATCGGGCACGGGTCCATCGCGCGCTTGAATTCTACCTTCTCTCGTTCTCTTGCGATATCCTGATCCTTGATTGCCATATTGTCCAACATCCTTTCATTGATGCATATCCGTACTTTTAAGTATGCAAAAAGGAGACTCCAAGCGAGCCTATGGAAATGCTCGAAAAAGTGACTGTGCCCTCTTGGGCTCCATTGCCATCCTTCCGGACGAGATCCATATGCTGCTCAAAGTCTCCAATTCGTTTGGTCAACTCATCTTATGGGCATTATCATATCAGCAAAAGCATATAATGTCAATATGTTTTCTATCCATTTTGATAAAAATAAAAGCCGTGCGCAATGCGCACGGCTTGAACTATCCATATGGTGCTCGCTGAGGGATTCGAACCCCCGACCCCCTCCATGTGACGGAGATGCTCTAGCCAACTGAGCTAAGCGAGCAAACAAAAAAGGTTTCGCCGTTCGACGAAACCTCATCTTTCTAAATGGTGGGGTTAACAGAATTCGAATCTGTGACCTCCTCGATGTCAACGAGACACTCTAACCAACTGAGCTATAACCCCATGTCTTAACGACAAGATTTATTATAAAGGAGTCCCCCAGAAATGTCAACAGGGAAATTCAAATTTCTTGAAAAAATTTTTGACTCCCTCCATCCGTGGTATAATAGTCGATAGGATACATCAACTGTTTTGGGGGGTTTTATTATGAAAGACTTACTCGACGTCCACATGCACACGCTGGCCAGTGGCCATGCCTACAACACGATTCGCGAGATGATTGCGGCGGGCAGCAAGAAGGGCCTCGCACTCGTCGGCATCGCTGACCATGCACCGGCCATGCCGGGCTCGACGCACCGCTTCTACTTCGAGAACCTGCGCATCTTCGACCGCAAGGTCTACGGCGATGAAGCCGGCGTTGAGCTCCTCATGGGTGTGGAACTCAACATCCTGAACACGACGGGCAAGGTCGACCTCGAAGAGAAGGGCCTGCGCTCCGTCGACTACGCCATCGCAAGCCTGCACGACCCTTGCATCAATCCGGGCACGGCACTCGACAACACGACAGCCATCATGAGCGCCATGTGGATTCCACAGGTCAAGATCATCGGCCATCCGGACAACCCGGTCTTCCCAGTTGACTTCGACCAGATTGCCAAGGCCGCTGCAGAGCGCCACGTCCTGCTCGAGTGCAACAACAGCTCCTACCGCCCGGGCGGCAGCCGCACCGGCTCGCGCGACCTCGCCAAGAAGATGCTGCAGGCCTGCAAGAAGTACGGCACGCACGTCATCATGGGCAGCGATGCACACATCGACCTCGATGTCGGCAACCACGCACTCTCGGAAGAGGTCATCCGTGAGGCCGATTTCCCGGAAGAGCTCGTCATCAACAGCTCGCCGGAGAAATTCAAGGAGTGGATCCGCGCCTGACGCCCACTTCCCGATATATTTTGCTGCAGAGAGCCTCTGTCGTATTGACGGAGGCTTTTTCCTTACTTATAATAATAGAGTTTAGTAAAGTTGTAAATCTTAAGGAAGAAAAAGAAAAGGGAATGGTAACTTATGAACTTATTCCGCACAAAAAGCATCGAGCAGATGCGTGAGACGGCTGCCCAATCGGGCATGGCCAAGACGCTCGGCGCCTTTGACCTCATCCTGCTCGGCATCGGCTGTGTCATCGGCACCGGCATCTTCGTCCTGACGGGCGTCGCTGCCGCGAAGTACGCGGGCCCGGCCGTCACGGTCTCCTTCATGATCTCCGGACTCGCCTGCGCGCTCGCGGGCCTCGCCTACGCGGAATTCTCCTCCATCGTGCCGGCGTCGGGCAGCGCCTACACCTACACCTACGCCTCGCTCGGCGAGTTCATCGCCTTCATCGTCGGCTGGAACCTCATCCTCGAGTACACCGTCACCGCGAGCGCCGTCGCCTCGGGCTGGTCCGGCTACGTCACGGGCCTGCTGCTCTCGGCCGGCATCGACCCGGGCCATGCACTCACGCATGTGCCAGCAGACGGCGGCATCATCAACATCCCCGCCATCTTCATCACGCTCCTGCTCTCCGTCCTCCTGATTCGCGGCACGCAGGAGAGCACGAAGCTCAACCGCATCCTCGTCGGTGTCAAACTCACGGCCATCGCCATCTTCCTGCTGCTGGCCATCCCGCACGTCGACACGATGAACTGGGAGCCCTTCATGCCATTCGGCGTCTCGGGCATCTTTGGCGGCGCCGCCATCGTCTTCTTTGCCTACATCGGCTTCGATGCCGTCGCGACGAGCGCCGAGGAGTGCAAGAACCCCTCGCATGACCTGCCGATCGGCATCATCGGCTCGCTCGTCATCTGCACGGCCCTCTACGTCGTCGTCGCCGGCGTGCTGACGGGCATCGTGCCCTACACCGAACTCAACAACCCGGAGCCAGTGGCCTTTGCCCTGCGCTACATCGGCTATAACCTCGGCTCAGCTCTCGTCGGCGTCGGCGCCATCGCCGGCATCACGACGGTCCTGCTCGTGCTGCTCTACGGTCAGGCCCGCATCTTCTTCGCGATGAGCCGTGACGGCATGGTCCCGGCCCGCGTCTGCAAGATTCACAAGCGCTACCACACGCCGTACATCGTCACCGTCATGGGCGGCATCTTCGTCTCGATCATCGCGGGCTTCGTCCCCATTGGCATCATCGCCGAGATGGCCAATATCGGCACGCTCTCGGCCTTCCTGATTGCCGCCATCGGCGTTCTCGTCCTGCGCATCACGAAGCCGGAGGTGCCGCGCACCTTCCGCTGCCCGTTCGTCTGGCTCATCGCGCCGCTCGCCGTCCTGACCTGCGGCTACCTCATGTATCACCTGCCCTGGGAGACCTGGGTCCGCTTCATCGTCTGGTGTACGTTCGGCTGCCTCGTCTACTTCGGCTACAGCTACCAGCACAGCGCTCTCGCACACCCGCACGACGAGGAAGAAGACTGAAATCACGAGCTGGCAACATTATGCTTTGACAAAGTTTATGACCTGGTATAAAATTAGGGCTATAATAAAGAGGAATTGTCCTGTGCGATGAGGGCCTCTCCGCACTTGCGGTCTTAAGGCTCTCAGGAAGGAATAGGGTATAGAATGTTTGTACATGAACTGATCTATCAGGGGAAGCCAGACTCCCTCGCCATCGTCGATCACGAGCGCCGCATCACCTACCGCGAGCTGCAGCAGCACGTCGCCGCCTGCCGTGACCGCCTCTACGCCGCCGGTGTGCGCGTCGGCGACCGCGTCAGCATCTTCTCCCGCAACAGTGCGGACTACGTCTACGCCTACATGGCCATCGTCTCGCTCGGCGCCATCGCCGTGCCGATCAATTTCCAGCTCAGCAGCCGTGAGATTGCCTACATCATCAAGGACTCCGGCTCGCGCCACATCCTGACATACCAGCCGCTGAACCTCGTCGACGCGCTCTCCACCCTGCGCTGCGACATGCGCGTGACACAGCACGACATCCGCCAGATGGGCAAGAAAGACGAGAGTCTGCCGGCTGCTCCGACCCTGCCACCGACCTTCGATGAGCAGAACCCCTGCGTCATCATCTACACGTCCGGCACGACGGGCTCGCCGAAGGGCGCCGTCCTCTCGCACCGCAACCTCATCACGAACGCCGATCAGATGAGCATCATGGGCTGCAAGGCCGAACATCACGTGCTCTGCGTGCTGCCGATGTACCACTGCTTCGGCTGGACCTGTTCCGTGCTCTACCCGCTCTACTGCGGCGCCGAAGTCGTCATCCTCGACTCCTTCACACCAAAAGAGACCATCAGCGTCATCCGCGAGGAGAAAATCAACGACCTCTACATCGTGCCGTCAATCTGCAGCCTGTTGACGAAGCTCGCGAGCAAGGAAGACATGGCCTCCTTGCGCCTCGTCGTCTCGGGCGGCACGACACTGCCGCTGCAGATCGAGCAGGACTTCATGAACAAGTTCGGCGTCGACATTTGCGAGGGCTACGGCCTTTCCGAGACCTCGCCAGTCGTCACGATGAACCCGCCCGAGAAGCCGAAAGTCGGCTCCTGCGGCCCCGTCGTGCCGGGCATCGCCTGGAAGCTCATTGACGCCGACGGCAAGGAAGTCCCCAAAGGCGAGGCCGGCGAGTTCATCGTCAAGGGCGACAACATCATGCTCGGCTACTGGAACCTGCCCGACGCGACGAAGAACGCGCTGCGCGGCGGCTGGCTCCACACGGGCGACGTCGCCCGCGCCGACGAAGAGGGTTACATCTACATTGTCGACCGCCTCAAGGACATGATTATCAGCATGGGCGAGAACATCTACCCGCGCGAAGTCGAAGAGCTCATCTATCAGTTCCCGGGCATCAGCGAAGCCGCCGTCGTCGGCATCGACGACAAGCTGCGCGGCCAGGCCGGCGCCTGCTTCTACAGCCTGCACGAGGGTGCCTCCATCAACATCCGCGAGCTCAAGAAATTCCTGCAGGCCAACCTCGCGCTCTACAAGATTCCGCGCGAGTTCCACGAACTCCAGTCCCTGCCGCGCACCTCGACCGGCAAGATTGCCAAGCGCCAGATTCTCAGGGATTTCCTCGCAAAGAAGAACGCCAAATAATCGCATATAGCAAAAACCGGAAGGTCTCTCATCCGAGAAACCTTCCGGTTTTTATTTTTATCTTGTTTGCGCTTTACTTGCGGTTCGCATCAGCAGGCTTGTTGACGCGGACGCGCTCGATTGACGGCGTGCCGTCCTTGTGGCGCGCGACGACATCGATGCGGATGCGCTCGAGCTCTGGCTCGAATTCCTGTACAAGGCGGTCACTGAGCTCCCTGCCCGCCATCATTTGGCGGTAGACAATCGTCGCGAATTCGTAACGCGTCATCATGCGGTCGCCCTTGAACTCACCATCCGGATACCCGTCGAGCAGTCCATTGCCTGCGAGCTCCGAGATTTCCTTGTAAGCCCAGTGGTTTTTGGGCATATCCGGGAAGAGCTTCGTCTTCGCCGGGTCAAGCTGCTTGCCAGCTGCTACATCGACAAGCGCACTGCGCAGGCTCTCGACCTCTTTGCGCAGGTCCTTGATTTCCTTGGCCATGGCCACACGGCTGTTCGAGACGTGGTTGCCCTGGCCAAACTTGAAGCTGATGCCCGCATTGACCATGTTCTCGCCGCCACCGACCGTGCCGCCGACCGAGAATGTCGTATCCTCATTCGGCTTGTAGAACGCACCGACAGCCGCCGCATTCGCGCCGCGGTAATTGCCGTAGCCCACAGCGAAGTCCCACTTGTCATCCGGGTCGAAATCCTGCGGATGCAGGGCCGCCAGAGCTGCCGCACCAGCGCCGACGCGATCCACGCGGCGGTCCACCTGATTGATGGCCCCACCGAGCGCCCCAACACTCTTCTTGAGCTGCGAGACATTGACTGCATCGCCGTCCGCCGCGCCAGGAGCCACATCATGAATCTGCTGACCACCCATTGAGACATTGCTATTGCTGATTTCCACCGCATGCGTATCATCGCCGCTAGAGGCAATCTTGATGCCGCTATTCGTGACCGTGGTGCTAGCCTTGCCATCGCTGCCCGCAATGGTCAGGCCGCTGTCATCCATCGTAGTCTTACCCGTCGTGACACTCTCAAGGCCGCCAAGATTCTTCGCCAGGCGCAGGGACAGGCCATTTCCGCCATTCTTGACGACGCCGATGTTCTTATCCTCCGCGACTTCCGTAGCGCCGCCCGTCAGGCTCAGTGCACCGCCAAAGTCGACATTAACGACCTTGCCGTCATCGCCCTGATATGTGCGCTTCGTCTGTTTGATCGTCGATACATCCGTCTTGATGTTCGAGACATCCTTCGTGATGTTGTCGATCTTACCGTTGACATCGCCAATCTTGCCATCGACGATATGTTTCACATCGCCGATGTTGGCAGCATTGCCGTTGTCGCTGTCATCGCCCTTGACGATACCACTCTTGACGTTGGTGATGTTCTTGCCACCAGCGTCAATGCCGTTTTTGTCGATTGTGACGCCGCCGGCCTTGATGGAGCCAGCATCACCGAGGTCAACATCCTTCTTCAGGCCGATGTTGAGCGATTTGCCATCTTCAGAAACAGCCGTCGTGATATTACTGTCCCCGTGAATGCCGATGTTGCTTCCAAGGTCTGCCTTTACGGCATTCCCCTTGTCATCGGCCAGGCCAAAACCGCCGCCCTTTGCAGTGTCGGTGATGCTGCCCTTCACCTGCTCCAGCTGTTCTTCTGTAGCAGCCCGGCCAGCTTTGCCAAAGTCAGGCAGATCGACGCTCGTATTCGTCAGGCCAGTGATCGTCGACGAGCCATTGGTGCTGTTGAGCTTGAGGCCGCCCGTCATATTGATGCTGTCGATATCCGTCAGGTCTTTGGCCAGCTTGATATCAAGGCCATCGTTATCCTTATTGGCGACAACACCAATATTCTTGCCACTGGAAAGTTTGGCTTCATCCGTCTCACCACCGGACAACTTCAGCGTGCTGTTCAGAAGGCGCGTCACCTGTCCATTGTCGCCAGCGATGACGAGACCATCGTCCAGCGTAGCCACCTGATGCTCAGTCTTGCTGCTCTTATCCGTCGTATAGGTCAAGCGTGTATCAGACTTCTTGGCATCCTCCTGAGACAGATTCTGTGTGCCTTTCTTCGTAAACAGGCTGGTAAACGCGCCCTCAGAACCGGCGAGGTCCAGATAGCCTGTACCATTGTTCTGGCGAAGAGCCGCTGTCTGCGTCCTGGCTTGGCCATCGCCGTCGCTCAGGATAACACCCGTATCGCCGGTGATGTTCACCTCTTTGGCGGACTTGCCCTTGAACTGCATGCTGCCATCTGTACCTTTGTCATCGGCACCCCCATGGACACCGACTTCCAGATGATCCTGGAGTTCTACGGAAACGTAATCATTTCCATCATGGTCTTTCTTCACCTTGGTGAGGATGTTGGCCTTGCTGCGATCCCAGAAATCCCCGGAGCCATCGTTTTTCTCGTTGGTTACCGGAGCATCGCCATAGATGCGGATGGATTCACCGAGATTCTTCTTGACCGTCACATCGCCGCCATCAGCCAGGCCGCCGGCGGTAATCCCAAACTGGGCATTGTTTACAGAAGTCTTGATGGAATCGCTGACTGTCTTCAGCTGATCTTCTGTCGCCGCCCGGCCGGAGACATAGTCGGTCCCATCCCATGTCTTGTTATCAAGACCAGTGATGAAGTTGCCCTGTCCCGAAGCTTTTCCTACACTGATGACATTCTGATTGCCCATGACCACTGAGCCGGCCGTCACCGTATTGAGACCGGTGAGATCCTTGGCCAGCTGCAAGGAAAGGGTGGTATTGCCGTCATCATCCTGGCTGGCAACGACACCGATGTTATTGTTCTTCGTGGGATCCGTGGTGTTGTCCACCAGCTTGTCCTTCGCGCCGCCCTTGATGGTCACCTTCTTGTCCAGGGTGGTATTGAGGGCTTCGCCATTATCACCGGACAACTGCAGGCCGTCTTCCAGGGTGGCCACGGTGTGGTCATTTCCATTGCCACCTTTATAGGTAATCCGAGACATGGCCGTCTTCATGGCTTCATTGTTCTGATTTCCCCGATAGGTGACACCGATGGATACCGGGCTCATCCCATTATCCTTGTTTTTCCCGTTGAGGATCAGCGTCCCTGCTTCCCCTTTTTCGGTTCCATTAGAAGCTTTGCCCAACGTCAGGGTATGGGCATTGAGGTCGCGATCCAGCTGGACCGTCAGCGTATTGGCATTCTTATCTGCCTTGACCTGCACATTGGCGCCGCCGTCGTATTCACGGCCATCCGCGCCGGTTCCCTGGATGGTCAGGGTGTCGCCCAGATTTCTATGGACAGTAGTGGTAGCGTCATTGCCCTTGAAGTCCAGGCCCTTGTTTGTCAGTTCTGTTTTCAAACCATTTCTGACGGTCTGCAAATCGCCGATAGTGGCCCCATTTTGCAGCATGGAGCTGTCTGCCGTAATGGTAGAGATATCCACCGGCTTATTCTGTGCCGTATCATAGAGTCCGCTCTGTACATTGGTAATCTGCTTACCGCCATTGGACAGTCCATCGGTGGTCAGCTTTACTTGGCCATTTGTGCTGCCGTTCTGGGGCGTAATGGCAATGCCCTTGCCGTCAATTACGGTCATAGCACCAGTCGTCGCATCCTTGAAAGTAGCACTGGTCATGTCTTTCAGTTCCTTGCTCAAGCCAAAGGTAATGGCTTTGCCAGTGGTATCTGCCGTAGTGGTCAGATTGCTGTCTGCCGCCTTCAGCTGGATGGCGCCGCCCAGATCCTGCTTCACCACATTGCCTGCATTGTCGCTGATACCAAAGCCGCCACCCGTTTCCTTGCCATTGACAATGGCATTGGCCACCTGCTGGAGCTGGTCTTCTGTAGCTGCCCGGCCGCTGACGATGCCGTCTTTCGACCATTTGGTGTTGGTCAGGCCGGTAACGTAGTCACCGGCAGCAGCATTAGGGCTGGTGCCGTTGTTGGCAATAGTCTGGGAGCCAATCTTGATGCCACTGCCCGTAGTCCCTGCAGTGGGTGCAAAGCTGATGGTGCCCATATTGGTGAGGTCCTTATTCAGCTTGATTATCAGGCCATCGCCAGCATCGTTCTTCACCACACCGATATTGCCGTCCGTCAAATTGCCGGCAGCAGCACCTCCAGTGATCTTCAAAGTGCTGTTGAGGGTTGTGCTGACAGTCTTAGACGAATCTGCCTTGGCATCATCACCGGCAAACTTCATGCCATCGTCCAGGGTGGCAATGGTGTGACGCGTGTTCGGGGCATTGTCTACCGCATATTCCAAACGCGGAGATGTTTCAGCCGTCAAGAAGCCCGTGCCGCCATAGTTCTGATACAGTGCGGAATAACGGCCACCGTTGTTGCCCAAATGAATGGAACCGTCACTGCCATCCATCTCAACATAGGCACCTTTAGCGCCAGTTACCCTCACTCTACCATCAACAGTACTGGACCCTGCCGTCAGGCTGTGAGCCGTCAGGTCATTGTCCAACTTCACCGTGATGGTGCCATTATTCATAGTAGTGGTGATGTTATCTGTATTGTAGGTGTGCTTATCCTTTGCCGCACCGCCCAATACACTGATTTTATCCCCCAGCGGAGCATTGTAGGCAGCACTTCCGCCCTCCTTCTCTGCTCCATTGGCTTCAAAATTCAAGCCCTTCTGCAGAGCCGCATTGCTGGCAATACCAGAAATCACCACATCCGTAGGAGTGCTTCCCGCTACGTTATTTTTCACCTTCAGCGTTACCTTGCCATCGCTGCCTACCGTGTATTCACCACTGTCGGCGGCCACCAGATGGCTGTCCTGATTCAGCACATTGGTCATATCAATACCCGGAATGGCATCACCGCCATTTTTCGTCAGATTCAGGGTTTTACCATCGGTGCTGACACTGCCACCGGTTACATAGTAATCATGGAGGCCAGTCAGATTGCCTGTGGTCTTATTAGAACGCTGCAATGTACCGGTTCCATCGCCCTTTGTATCATAAGAGACAGATCCGCTCTCTACATAAATATCAGCAGCGTTGACTTCGCCTATAATCTGCTGGGCTACTACGTTCAGCTGATCTTCTGTAGCCGCACGGCCGGACATAAAGTTGCCCTTCACCCAGGCTGTATTTTTAAGTCCTGTAATACTCATAATCGGGGAATCAGCACTGCCATTAGCACCACCGCCAGCCTGATTTCCCAGGAAAATGCCGCCTGTATAAGTGCCGCTAGTATTGGTACCACCGACGCGGACCGTTGTAAAGTTGACATCCGGTGTAGTGGCAATCTTGATATCCTTGATATCATTGCCGCTGGAAAGAGAAATATTATCCCCTGCCACAAAGTTCAAGGTGTTATCGGTAGGTGTGACAGTCTTGACATCGGTGCCGTTAATCTGGGCCTTCCAGCCGGAGTTGACGGTATTGGATACAGTCAGGAGTTCGTCTTCCGTCGCAGCTCTACCGCTGACATAAGACGGGTTGGCGACGTCCCAAGTCGTATTGGTCAAGCCCGTTGCATACGTTCCTGCATCTGCCTTCTGGGGGGTGTCTCTGCCATCTTTATCCTTTAAGGTCAGGGTATTCGCTGCAACAGTCCCCAAGGAGAGATTGCCAATGGAAGCCGTTCCTGCACTGCCGTCGATAGTCGCCTGATTGCCAGCCTTAATGACACCGGTCTTGCCATTCAAGGAAACCTGTGTTCCGGCATCGCTGCCCAGGGTCACAGTATCGTTCAAGGAAACCTTGTAGTCCACCGTTCCATCTGTGGTATTCGGCGTTCCTACCACCTTCGTATTCTTATTGTCTCCGCTGACGGTCACGGTCTTGGCGGCGATATTCTTGACATCGCCGATATTGGCGGCATTGGTGTCCGTTCCATATATCGGGTTATTGGAATCATCCATGCCGGATGCACCACTCTTGACCTCAGTGATCTGCTTACTGCCGCCGCTGATGCCGCTGGTGGTGACACTGGGACCATTATTAATGGTCAGGCCTGTACCGTTCAAGGTGGAAGAACCGGTCTTCATGCTGCCGTCGAAACCATCGATGGTGATGGCATTATCGCCTGTTCCCACAGTCACCTTGTCCGCCGTGAGCTGGGTATCCATCTTCACGGTGATGATGCCGTTGTCATCGATTTCTGTGGTCAGGTTGTCCGTATTGTAGGTATGGCCATCCTTGACATCGCTGGCGCGAACTGCCACCGTATCGCCCAGATTCTTTTTGACCGTCTTATAGGTACCATCTACCTTGTTGCTGGCCGAGAAATTGAGGCCTTTGGCGATGGCTTCGGTATTGTTGGCAATATTGGTCCGGTTCGTATTGACCACATCGGACACGCTCTTGAGCTGGTCTTCTGTAGCAGCACGGCCGGTGACAGGCTGGGTCTGCCCTACGGTCCAGGTGGTATTGTCGAGGCCGGTGACGTACTTCCCGCTCTTGGTGGTATCATTGCCATCGGATTGGGTGCCCATCTTGACGCCGCCGGCAGTCACGGTGTCAAGACCGGTGATGTCCTTGGCCAGCTTCAGCGAAAGGGTGGAGCCATTGGCGGTGACGCCGATATTATTGCCATTGGCCAGATTCGTAGCACCGCCGGAAACGGTGAGCGTATTGTCCAGAGCCACGCTGCCCGTTCCCGTATCGCCAGCCAGCTTGAGGCCATCGCCGAGGGTTGCTACGGTATGCGCCGTGCCGTCTCCATCGGTATAGCTGATGCGGCCCGTGCCCTTGGCACCGGAAAGTTCCGGAGATGCGGCATAGCCTGCGGTGATGGTGGTGGCTTTGTTGGTACTGCTGCTATTGGCCCCTACGATTTTGAGGGAGCCGGTCTGTCCGCCGCCGGAAGTGCTGTTTTCCGTACCGGCCGTGACAGAATCAAAGGTGGGGTTCTTGTCCAGAGCGATGGAAAGACGCTTATTCGCCGTATCCGTCAGGACCTTGACATTCTGGGTGGAGTATTCCGTGTCCTCCTTGCGGCCGCTGCCCTGGATCTGGAGGGTGCCGCCCTGGTCGAGGTGGACAGAGGTATTCGTGTCATTGCCCTGGAAGTTCATGCCCTGGCTTGCCAAGGCCTTGAGCTGAGCCACATTGACGGCATCGGAATCCTCAGAACCAGCGGCCAGGTTGGTGATCTGGCGGGAAATAGTGACATCCTGGCCGGCAGCATTCTTCGTTTTACCGCCAAGAGATACTGCACCATCCGTAGAAATCCAAATAGCTGCATTATCCGGAGTCATAGACGTCGGTGCCAGATACCCAGAGATGCCTTTGTCTCGATTCGCTACTGAATGAGCGCCCAAAGCTACACTGCCATCTGCATTTGCAGTAGCACTGGTACCAAACGCCGAGGATTCAAAGTTATTCGCCGAAGCCATATAGCCATAAGCAGCCGAACCAGTCTGTTCTGCAGAGGACTCAAAGCCAACGGCTACGGCAGCGCCATTGTCCGTGGATTCCGGATCTGTATTTTGAGTACCTGCCTGAGAGCCCAGGCCCATGGCAACGGAGTAATTGCCGCTGGCATTGGTGCCGTTGCCCACTGCCACGGACTGGGTGCCGGAAGCCGTGTTATCGTAGCCGATGGCCAGAGAATTCAAACCGGAAGCAGAGCTCCTGACGCCCATGGACAGAGAATGGTCTCCTTTTGCCGTGGTGCCCACGCCAAAGGCCATGGAAGCCGAGCCCGTGGCACCATCGTTGTAGTAGTTGGCCAAGCTGTTTTCCGCAACCGGCGTTATCGGATTGCCATCATCATCTTTATTGGCCGTCTTGATGCTCAGGAAGTGGCGGCCCGCCTGTTCCAGCTGGTCTTCTGTTGCCGCACGGCCGGTCATATAATTGCCCGGCGTCCAGGTGCGGTTGGAAAGGCCCGTCACAAAGTTCCCCGATGCACTCGCCCGGGTGGATTCCAGCTTGAGGGTGGCCCCATCGTCATTGAGGCTGACCGGCTTCATATAATCATAGGTAAAGGACTGATTGCCGATCTGGATTCCTCCCACCTTGGCAAGGCCTTTTGTCCCGTCTAGGGAAACAAAATTCTTCGTGTCCGTGCTGAGGCCGGCAGAAATCGTCCCCGCCGTGCCGTCCAGCACCACCTGCTTGGCACCGGTGGTGTCCGTGCTGTTCTTCAACGTGACCTTGGGCATCAGGCTGATGGTCGTAGTCTGTACGCCCTTGGCATCCGTGCTTTCAGCAGCATGGACATTGAACTCATCGCCCTTGACCTTGATATTCGTCTTGGCCTCTGCCACAGCCTCCGCTTTGGCGTTCTTGAGCTGCTCCATAACGACGACGTCGTGGTCGTCGATACCATCAGCGACATTGACGAGACGGTTGTAGGCGGCAGAGTCATATTGATTCTCGGTGACGGTGTGGTTTTGATAGTCTACCGTATAATAAACATCTCCCGCCTGATGACCAAAGGATACAATGCGCCCTTCTTTATCCGCTGCACGAGACGAATTGATGACAGAAGCCGTAGACTCGTAGCCGATAGCAACACCATTCGCCATCGTGACCGTGGCCTGTCTGCCAGCTGCTAAGCCGCTGGAGGCCGATGCGCTCGTGCTGCCGCCAGCAATACCGACGGAATAGCTTCCCTGTACAGAGGATGAATAACCACCAATTGCTACGGCAACTGAAGCTGCAAAAGGAGATGAAGGATCTGGATACTGATGAGCATCCTTGATAACATTGCCTTTACTGTCTACGAGAATAGGATTCCTCTCTTTGTCCATTGTTATCGTTCCAACAACATCATTGCCATTGCTGTCTTTAAACTTTGGGTTTCCGTTCTCGTCTACAGCCATTTTGCCGACTACATTGCCACTACCACCAATGATGGATGATCCGTAACCAAACGCTTTATTGCCGGTACCGCCATTAACGGTAGAAAAGTCACCGGCCGCTTGGTTCTGTCCACCACCGGTAACGCTCGAACGTTTGCCAGTAGCCTTTCCTTGAGAACCGCCGCTGACACTGGCCTCTTCACCAATCGCTTCATTGTCGCCACCACCGCTGACACTGGAATTTATCCCCGAAGCTTTGTTGGTCGAGCCACCGCTGATGCTGGAATTTTCCCCAGCAGCTACATTATCCTTGCCACCGCTGATGCTGGAATACTTTCCCGAGGCAGTCCCATTGTCACCACCGCTGATGGTAGCATGTTCTCCTGTAGCAGCCGCCTCTGTTGCAGAGCCCGAGCCCATCAGCACGGCTGCCCCTAGGCTCATGGCCAGCATGGTGCGCTTAGTTGTCGACGGTGCCAGATGCGCAGCTTTCTTCTTACCGTGACGGCTTGCGTTCTCTGATACGACGACGTAGCAACTCTTGACGCTGCTCCAGATGACTTGATAAATCCGATTCATAGAATGCCTCCATTTTCTCTTCGCTCTTCGTTCTTCTCTCTATGCTCCTGCCAACTTTGTCGAATCGATTCGAGTTTTGTATATTTATTCAACTCGTACGCGCTGCTCTCATGCAGTCGCATCTCGGACAGAGACATGCAAATAACGGTTCATTCCTGAACGATCATGGACGCTACCGGAAAGATCTCCACATCTCTCTTATCAGCTCTCATCGTCCATGAATTATGATGTCATCTGTTCAGCAAAGTGGCTTGAAATATTGCGGTACTCCGCTGTGAAATCAGTTAGCACCGCCTTAATTTCATCACTACTTCCTACTATACCGTAAAATCGATTCTAGAACAAGTCTTTACGGCGAAATATTATCCGTTACAGAACAATCCGCATTACCTCCTGTTCCATTATGAAAAGAAAGGTAATTTTCGGCAAATAAAGAAGTCCCCTCCATTGATGGAAGGGACTTCTTTATTTCGTATATTATTGAATCTTATGCATATTTATATATCTCTACATATCCTTCGTGATCTGCTGCAGGTAGTCGATAAGCTGCTGCTCGTCCTCGTAGACCTGGCGTCCTTTCTTGGTGACGATACCAGAGTTGATGTAGAAGGGCTCTTCGAGGGCAACGGCGACGAGATTCTCGTCGGGCAGCACGGCCTGGCGGGCGAGGAAGGTTGAGCAAATGCCGCTCTCGACGAGGTTCTTGATGGTGTGCAGGTACGGTGAGAAGTGGATGACGCGCGGCTTGCAGCTGTGCGCAGTATAGAGGTCATGGACCATGCGATAGATGAAGAAGTGGCTGTCGAGCATGACGAGCTCCTCGTCGGCAAAGTCGGCGAACGAGACAGATTTGCGCTTGGCCAGCGGATGGAAGGGATAGGTGACGAAGCAGCACTCGCAGTCATAGAGTTTCTGGTAGCAGAGCTTCTGGCTGAAGCCGGTCGCGTAGTTCGTCAGGGCGATGTCGAGCTTCTCATCCTCGACCATCTGCAGGGCGCTGATGCCGCCCGTCTCGATGATCTCGAGCTTGATCTGCGGATGGGCAAGCCGGAACTCTCCGAGGATGCGCGGCAGGAAGCGCGTGCCGATCTGCAGCGGCAGGGCCATGCGGATGTGATTGCGATTGTGCGCCATGTCCTGGATTTCTGTCTCAAGCTGGTCCATCTGGGGCAAAATGTGGTTGACCTTGCCAAGTAACTTACTGCCCTCCGGCGTCACGACGAGTTTTCGGCCCTCGCGATGGAACAGGTTCAGTCCGGTTTCTGCCTCGAGCGTCTGCATCGCCACGCTGATCGTCGGCTGCGAGACGTGGAGGTGTTCTGCCGCTTTCGTGATATTTTGCCACTGGCATACTTCATAGAAGTAACGCATCTGCGTCAATGTCATCATCGTAAGAATCACCTTTCTTATCTTTTATCCTGTATTTCCTATATAGCTTGTATCTTATTGTCCATACGCAATCCTGTATCGATACGTATCTCTATTATAGCATAAGGCTATATCCCATTGCTGTAAGAAACGACACCCATTTCATTCAACTTTACTGCTATTTTCTAATAATCAAAAAGGGCATCCTGCCAGTCGGAAGGATGCCCAGAGAGCAGGCGCAGGAGCGTCGCTCACACACTTCTTTATTTTTTCGTTGATGCCTTGCAGAGACCGTCGGCCCAGTCAAAGAGCTCGGTGAGGTCATAATCGCCGGCATGTCCTTTGCCCCACGGCGAGGAGAAGTCGACATCGTAGCCGTTATTCTGCAGCGTCAGGGCCAGGATGGCGGGGATGGCCAGGCACGTGTCGCGGTCCTTGGCACCATGGCGGATGCGCCAGTGCGGGGCAACGGTGACGCCCTTCTGGCCGATGAAGTAGAGCGGATTCATGCGGCGGATGTCGTCCCAGGTCGCCATGGTCGCACCCATTTTCTTATCGCGCGTCAGGGCGAAGCCAGTGAAGTGGCGCGGCGTGTTGTCCGACGTGCCGAACTCGTCGTTCTCACCGGAACTCAGGTCGAACTTATCGAAGGCCGGCGCTGCCTTGAGGCGCGTCGCCCAGGCCGCGTACTTCGCGAGGTCTACATCCTTGACGAGACCGTTCTCGATGGTCAGCCAGTCGAGGCTCGAGAGGTCTTCGCCCGCATCGAGAGCCGACTGCGCCGAGGCAGCGTAGATGGACTTGATGTAATCGGCAAAACTGCCCGTGCCATCCTCATTGAGCATCAGGGTGTGTCCCTGACGGTCCTTGAGCCCCAATCTATTGACGTAATCGGGGAACAGTGCCTTGAGCTGATCCGAGGCCACGCGCTGTTCCTGCGTCATCTCCGTGCCGGCGCTCGTCTCTGTCGGCGCATTCGCGGGGCGATCCGTCACCATGCCGCCATCGCCCTGCACAACGGGCCCCGGGCCGAGCGGCACGAGCTGCCCACCGGCCTTGATGGTGCCCGGCATGGAGCCGGACTTCAGCGGCAGCAGCGGGCTCATCTGGGCACTGCTCTGATGTGCCTCATTGACGCCGTTGAACATCCACTCGTAAGCCATGTCGGCATGGTCGAGGTTCGTGATTGGGCAGTAGTCCATCGAGGCGAAGATGTCGTCGCGCTCATTGGCCGCGCCGATGGCCTTGAGTTCTGCGGCGTACTCCTTGCTGTTGCCCGTCGCGCCGAGCAATGCGGAGAGTGCGCCGCCCGCGCTCGTGCCATTCGAGATGATCTTGTCCGTATTGCCGGCCGGCAGGCGGTGACGGTTGTAGCGCAGGTAGCGCACGGCCGCCTTGTAGTCGACGATGAGCGCCGGCGCCTTGCCGACGTACGTCTTGCCGTCATCGCCGACCGTCGTGCGGCCGCGGATGGCCGGTGCCGCGACGACATAGCCCCTCGAGAGCGCGACGAGCGAGGCATTGGCGCCGCCGCTCATGCGATCGTTGGCACTCGGCTCCTTGATCTCGCCCGGCATGTAGCCGCCGACACCGTTTGGCAGGAAGATTGGCGCAGTCTCTTTCGTGTAGCCATTGACCGTGCCGCCCTTCTGGAAGTACGCCTCAGGGATGAAGATGCTCATGGATTCGGCGGCGACAGAGGCCGGCTTCGAGACGTAAACGACATTGCGGTAGGCGCGGAAGGCCACATCCTTGCCGTCGAGCTGCAGCGTCTCCTTCGTGTAGTTCTTCGCGTTGAACTTCAGGCTGTACTTCACCTGCTTCGCCTTCGCCTCAGCTTCATCGCTCTTGGCAGCAGTATCGGCTTTGACTGCCGTCGCACTGCTGACAGCAGCCGCTGTTTTGGCCGTTGCGGCCTGTGCAGATGCATCGGCAGCAGCGGCCTGCGATACGCCAGGTGCCCACGGCATCGTCAGGGCGCTGACGGCCAGTGCCGTCAGAACATATTGCTTCAAGTTCATGGATATTCCCATCCTTTCACAGCGATCACGATGATCATGACAAAAAGAAAACCGCTTTTCTTTGCAGAACAGCGGTCTTTAATTCTCGTATTCAATGGTAATAATTTCGCCAAAACGAGGGCGTTTTCCTTCTCCCAGACGCCTCGGAAGCAAATTTATTTCCGGGCCCTGCTGGAGCTGGGTGCTCGGGCATCAGGTATTCTTGGCAATGACAGCGCCGACGACGGCACCGAGGATGGCGGCCGTCGTGACCTCACCCGTCGAGTGACCCTTCGAGGACTTCTCTGTGCGACGGTGCTCGCGTTCCCAGCGCTCATGCGCTTCATGGCGTTGTTTCTCGACCTGACGGTCATGGTGCGAATGCCAATTCGAATCCTCGTAGTGATGCGCAGCTGCTTCTGCAGGGACAGCCAGCGTCGTGCTCAGCACGCCAAAGCTCATGATGCCTGCCAGGACGGCAGCCATGCTTTTCTTCCAGTTCAACTTCATCATGATAATCTCCTCTTTTCTATATGGAGTCTGTCTTCCTTTTGATGATGACAGTATAGCCGCGTGATTTTGCAGTCCGCTTAGATAGCCGTTGGATTTCCGTTAAATTAATTGACTGAGTCAAAAATATTCCAGGAAGTGCTCGGCAAGCGAGGAAATGTAGGCTTCGCGCGGCCAGATGGCGGCGAGCCGCGTGCGCAGAGAGGGCTCCGCGATGTTCTTGACGTGCAGGTGGTTGTGGGCGGCGAGGTCGACAGCGGCGGCCGGTGCGATGGCCACGCCGAGGCCCGCATTGGCCCAGAGGATTGTCGTGCGCGCATCGTCGTTGAGGCAGGCGACGTCCGGCGTAAACCCATGCGCAGCGAAGGTATCGAGCAGGAGCTGCTCGAAGCGGCGGTAGAGAATCAGCGGCCTGTCTGCGAGCTCTTCCACCGCGATTTCCTGCTGCTGCGTTGCCCAGTCAAGCTCTGGCGTCATCGCGGCGATCATCGGCTCCGGCTGGCGGTACTTGCAGTTGAAGCGCGAGGCGTTGAACGGCGTGCGGACGATGGCAATCTCGATGAGCCGCTTCTCCAGCATGTCGATGAGCTGGTACGTATTGCCGTCGTGGATCTCAAAGTGGACGCGCGGGAACTTCGCGCGGAAGGCCTGCATGCCCTCGTGCATCAGCAGGTTGCCGGACGAGGAGACCGTGCCGATGGCGAGCGTGCCGCAGAGCCCCTGCTTGAGGTCTTGGAGCTCTCGCTTCGTCATGGCCGCCATGTCTAAGAGCTGGGCCGCGCGGGCGGCGAGCAGCTCGCCGGCCTCGGTCAGCTCGATGTGGTGCGGCCCACGCCGGAAGAGCTGGAGCCCGATCTCGTCCTCGAGCATCTTCATCTGGTTGCTCAGTGGCGGCTGGGCCATGTGCAGCCGCCTCGCGGCCGCTGTGATCTGCCGCTCCTCCACGATCGCCATGAAATAGCGCAATTGCTTTAAATCCATTTCATCTATCTCCTCTCTTGTCATCGCTCTGCTGCAGCAGGACGGCGACGCGCGTGATGTACTCCTGCGGATTGGCGGTACTGAGGTCCTCCAAGATGCTCTCTTCATAGGAGTAGTCTCCCGGCCGCCACTCGGGATGCGCCTGCAGCCAGCGGCGCAGGCGCGCGTAGGCTGGCCCCGTCTTCATGTAGTCGCCCTTGAAGTAGGTCACGAGGTAGCGGCCCGCCGGACGGACGGCGCAGAGGTCCTCTGGCACATGATCAATGCTCTTTGTCGTGACGGTGAAGAAGCGCGCAAAGAGCCCCGTCTCGCCATCCGGGCCGAGGCAGTCTTCCGTCCTCACCATCGCACCGAAGACCTGCCCCGTCGTCAGTTCGTGCTCCATCATGTAGCGCATGTGCTCCATGATGACGCGCTCCACGCCCGTCTCATCGCCGGCCTGCAGCAGTGCGCGCACAGGGCGCGAGTAGATGAGGTTGGCTGCCGGCCATTCCTCGATTTCCACATCATCGCAGTGGACGCGGTGTGCGACGGCGAGCACATCCCTCTGGTTCCGCACGATCTCCTTCATGTACTGGAGGCGGCGCAGCTCGCCGTCAAGCCACGCCTCCTGCTCTTTGAGCAGCGTCTCAAGGCGTGCGGGGCTGCGGTGGCTCATGTAGTCCTGTATCTCTGCGAGGTCGAGTCCCATCTGCCGCAGCAGCCGGATCATGATGAAGGGATAGAGCTGCCGCACGGCATAGCAGCGGTAGCCGTTCGCATCGACGTGGTCGGGCGAGAAGATGCCCTGCTCGTCGTAGTAGTGGAGCGTGCGCTTGTTGACGCCGCAGAGCTTGGCGAATTCGCCCGTATGAAGCATCGGTTTTGGTTCCATATGACGTTCTCCCTTGACTTTACAGTTACTGTATACCCTACCATGAGTATAGGACAGTTTTCTGAAAGGATCTTGATAGATATGCAACGCACAACGACAAAACACTCACCGCTCGCCCGCCGTTTCCGGCTCGGCAGCCTGCTGCGCTTTGCCGCGCCGTCCATCGGCATGATGATCATCATCTCGCTCTACACGGTGACGGACGGCATCTTCATCGGGCGCTATGCCGGCAGCGACGCGCTGGCCGCTTCCAATATCGTCTACCCCGCCATCAACGTCGTCTTCGGCCTCGCCATCATGCTGGCCTCGGGCGGCTCGGCACTCGTCGCCAAGAATCTTGGCGAGAACAAGCCGCAGCTCGCGCGCCAGCACTTTACGATGATCACCGTGACGACAGCCGTGCTCGCCACGGTCCTGGCCACGCTGACGATTGCCGCCGGCGACAGCCTGCTCACCTTGCTCGGCGCCTCGCCAGAGCTCATGGCAGACTGCCGCAGCTACCTCTACTCGCTGCTGCCGTTCTTCCCATTCGCCGCGCTCATGATTCTCTTCAACGCCTTCTTCATCGCGGACGGCCGGCCAATGCAGGGCTTCATCGTCTCCGTGCTGGCCGGTCTGACAAACGCGAGCCTCGACTACCTGTTCCTCGCGCATCTCGGCCTCGGCATCTTCGGCGCGGGCCTCGCAACGGGCATTGCCGACCTGATTGCCGGCGTCATTGGCCTCGTCTACTTCTATCGCTTCAGCCATCTGATCCGCTTCGCGAAGCCCCGCCTCGAGTGGCGCGCGCTCGGCCAGGCCTTCTACAACGGCAGCTCAGAGCTCGTCACGCAGCTCTCGGTCGGCATCACGACCTTCCTGTTCAACATCCTGACCTTCCGCTATGCCGGCGCCGACGGCGTTGCGGCCATCTCCGTCATCCTCTATGCGGAGATGCTGCTGACGGCCGTCTACATGGGCTTCACGAACGGCGTCGCCCCGATCTTCTCCTACCGCTTCGGCGCACGGGACTTCGGGGAGCTGCGCCGCCTCGTCCGCCTGAGCCTGACGGTCATCGCAGGCGGTGCGCTGATCTCCTTCAGCCTCTCGCATCTGCTCGCTGAGCCACTTGTCTCGCTGTTCCTGCCACAGGGCGGCCACGTCTACGAGCTCACGCGCCAGGGCTTCGCGCTCTTTTCCTTCACGTTCCTGCTCTGCGGGTTCAACCTCTTCATCTCCGGCTTCTTCACGGCCATCTCCGATGGCCGCACGTCCGCGCTGATGTCGTTTGCCCGCAACCTGCTCGGCATCGTCTTCTTCCTCTTGACCCTGCCCCGGATGCTCGGGCTCTCGGGCGTCTGGCTCGCGGTGCCGGCCGCTGACGTCACAGCCCTTCTCTTCGGCCTCTTCCTGCTCGTCAGCCGGATGCGCGAGTTCAAGAACATGGATGCTGCACAGAAGGGAATCCGCCTGACCGATATCAATGGCAGGAATGCCTGATGGCCGCCCCTAAATGTTTCACGTGAAACAAAATCAGCCTTTCCACGTCGCAGTGGAAAGGCTGATTTTTATTGCTTTGTGCTCCGATAGATCCTCAGGCTTTGGCACCCGTAGAGTACATCGGAATCTTCTCTGGGTTGTCCTGGATCGTCCAGACGCCGCACGGGCAGACGCCGGCGCAGATGCCGCAGCCGATGCAGCGGTTCGGGTCACTCGTGTACTCGATCGTGCCGTCCTCGTGCTCGATGCGGTTGATGGCCTTCTCCGGGCAGGATTCAAGGCACATCTTGCAGTCGCGGCAGGTGCCGCAGCTCACGCAGCGCTTGTAGTCGCTGACCGGGTCGCCGAGCTCGCAGTGGTGGCACTTCTCGAAGTAGGCCTTCGAGAGACGGTCGGCCGGGACCTGCTTCTTCTCGGGGAAAGCCTTGTACTCTTTGCCCATGACGTACTGGTCGACGTACCAGGCTGCCTTTCGGCCGCTGCCGATGGCATCCGTCAGGCGGCCCGGTTTGATCGTGTCGCCGGCCGTGAAGACGCCGTCCATGATGGAGAGGTCTTTCTTCGGCACGAGCCAGCTCTTGCGGAAGTACTCGATGCCCTCATCCTCCGGCAGGAAGTCGAGGACTGGCGCCTCGCCGATGGAGACGATAACCTGGTCGGCTTCGATGAAGCGGCCGTCATTGCCGTAGACACCTTCCGGCGTGATCTTGCTCGTGAAGAACGGCCAGACGATCTTGCCGCCGAGGCCCTCGAAGTAGGCGATTTCCTTCTGGAAAGCAGCCGGCTTCTGGACATCGACAGCGATGACCGACTCCGCGCCCATCTCGTAGGCGCCGCGGCACGTGTCCATGCCGGAGTTGCCGGCGCCGATGACGACGACTTTCTTGCCCGTCTTCGGATGCTCGCCGCGGTTGATGGCCTTGAGGTACTCGAGGCCCATCGTCAGGCGCTCGACACCCTCCCACGGGAAGTAGCGGGACTTGGTGCCGCCCGTCGCGACGACGACGGCGTCGCTCGCTTCGCGGATCTTGTCGAACTTCTCGCGGTCGACCTTGCATCCCTCGACGAACTTGACGCCGACGCTCTCGATGCGCTTGAGCTCCGACTCGAGCAGCTCGTGCGAGAGACGTCCGCGCGGGATGACCTGCTCGAGCTTGCCGCCGATGTGGTCGGCATCGTCGTAGACCGTGACATCATGGCCCTTGCGGGCGAGCTGCCAGGCCGTCGAGAGACCGGCGACGCCGCCGCCGATGATGCCGATCTTCTTGCCCGTCTTCGCCTTCGGCGGCTCGACCTTCGCAAAGGCGGAGCTGTAGCCGAGGTCGCCGATCTGGATTGGCTCATCGATCGTGCCGCGCGTGCAGGCATCCATGCAGGGGTTCGGGCAGACAGAGCCGCAGACGCAGCCCGGGAACGGCGTGTAGTCGAGCTCGAGCTGGATGGCCTTGTCGAGCTCGCCGTTGCGGATGTACTTGTAGCGCAGCTGCGTCGGGATGCCCGTCGGACAGTTGAATTCGCACGGTGCTGCGTACTTCGCATTGTCCCAGCTCGGCACGCGCAGGCGGTAGAGGCCGTGCGTGATCGTATTGTGGACCGCGAAGTCATCGTGTGCGACATCCGAGAAGATGCCGCCCTTGACCCACTCGTGCAGGCGGAAGGAATGGAGGTCCGGCGCTGGTTTCGGCTTGCGCTCCGCAGCCGTCAGCGGGCGCAGCTTGTGCCACTCGCTCCAGTTGGTGAGCTCTGCCTTGAGCTCCGGGCGCTCGATGTGCGCGAGGAAGTCATCCATGCCCCCCGCGAGGAAGGCGATGTCATCCTCGTCGAGCGCGGAGCAGATGATGTCAGCCGGATGCGTGCCGATCGGGCCGCGCACATAGACCGTGCCGCCGACCATACCGACACAGGCGCGCTCGCCGAGGACCGAGTCGAACTCCGCGCTGTCGTAGCCGCAGACGACGGCCTTGCCGCCGCCCATGAACTCGAACGAGAACGAGCCGACATTCTTGAGGATCCAGAGCTCCGGCTCCTCATAGAGCGGGTCGTGCTTCATCAGCGAGCCCGTGCGCGTGCCGCCGCGGCCGCCGATGAAGATCTTGCCGCCCGACGAGCAGTGGCCCGCCGTATCGCCGGCATCGCACTTGACCGTGATGATGCCGCCGGCATTGAGCCAGCCGACGTCAGCCGACGTCGACTCCTCGATGACAATCTCCGTGCCCGGCAGGCACATCGAACCCGTGCGCTGACCGGCGTTCCAGACGTGGAAGTGCAGCTTCTTGCCTTCCGGATGCCAGAGCGGACCGCCGATGTCGTGCTGACCGGATGCCTTGATCTCAAAATCCGTCTCGCCCTGCTTGACGGCTTCGCCGATGGCCAGGAGCAGGTCCTGGGTGGACATGCGTTCATGCCCTTTCATGGTATCTATCTTAAACATTAAGCTCTCCTCCTGCTATCAGCAAACGTACTGGATGCCAAGCTTGTCGGCCACGGCCTTGTCCGTGGAGACGAGCGCGTCGCTGCGGCCAATCGGCAGCGAGCTGTTGCCGATCGGCGCCATGAGCTTCTTGAGCTCGGCGTCGAAGGCCAGCACGTAGTCGACGATCTTCTGCGCGCCGCGGTCGATGTCGAGACGCTTGACGAGGCGCGGGTCCTGCGAGCAGATGCCCATCGGGCACTTGCCCGTGTTGCAGGAATTGCAGCGGCCCTGCTCGTTGCCGATGCAACCGAGGAGCTGGATGAGGATCTTGCCGACGAAAACGCCGTTGGCGCCGAGGCACATTATCTTGAAGGCGTCGGCTGCGGCGTTGCCCGTCATGCCGATGCCGCCGCCGCCGTAAAGCGGGATCTGGCCCTGCAGGCCCTGCTTGACGGCTGCGAGGTAGCAGTCGCGGATCTTCGAGACGACCGGATGGCCCGTGTGGTCGAGCGAGACCTCATTGGCCGCGCCCGTGCCGCCCTGGATGCCGTCGATGAAGAAGCCGCCGCAGATCTTGTACGGGTCGCGCAGCAGATTGTTGTAGACGGATACCGACGTGGCCGAGGCCGCGCACTTGATGGCGACCGGCACGCGGAAGCCGAAAGCCGCGTTCATCGAGAGATGCATCTTCTGGACGGATTCCTCGATGGAGTACAGGCCCTGATGGTTCGGCGGCGAGGCGAGCGTCGCCTTCGGTACGCCGCGGATGGCCTGGACATGCTCTGCGACCTTTGCCTCCGGCAGCAGGCCGCCGTCGCCCGGCTTTGCGCCCTGGCCGATCTTGATGAGGATACCCGCAGGGTCCGTCTTCATGTGCGGCATGGCCTTGATGATGCGGTTCCAGCCGAAGTGGCCGGATGCGATCTGGATGATGAAGTACTTGAGATAGTCCGATTCGAGGAGCTTTACCGGCATGCCGCCCTCACCAGAGCTCATGCGGACCGGCAAGCCACACTTCTCGTTGAGGTAGCCGACAGCGAGTGCGACAGCTTCCCAGGCGCGCGTCGACAGCGCACCGATGGACATATCGGAGAAGATCAGCGGGTAGATCCAGTGTACCGGCGGCGTGTGCTTCGTCTCGACGAGCTTGCCGTCCTTGATGGCAAATGGCAGCTCCTTGGCCGAGAGCACGCGGCCGAACGGCGAGCGGATGTCGAAGGTGTGGCGCGCGGCATCGAGCGACGGGTCCGTCATCTGCGAGATGCGGCCGACGACGATCGAGTCGAGCGTGCGCTGTGCGTTGAGGTTCGTGCGGCCGCCGCGCTTTATCGGGCCGTGGTCCTTCGAGAGCAGGGTCTTGCGCGTATCCGGGTTGCGGACCGGATGAATGGCATCATTCGGGCAGACCTTCTCGCAGATGCCGCAGCCGCGGCAGAAATCCGTGAGGCTCGCGACCTGCTTGATGACCGGGCGCACGCGATGGATCTTCTTCGGCTCCGGTACCGGCTTTTCCGACACCGTCAGGGACTGGCCGCGGACCGCTACCTTGATGGACTTGAAGGAGCAGGATGCCACGCAGCTGCCGCACATCGTGCAGCGGTCGGGATGATATTCGATTATCCAGGGCAGGTCATTGACGCCCACATCTTGAGTCTTTACTGCTTCCATCTCTGTACCTCCAGGTCGTTGTCGATCACAACGATTTCACGTTCATTCGGGTAGATATCCTTCGTCTGGTCACGGTCCGGCATGATCTCATTGAGACCACAAACCTCGGACGAGATGGCCACCATGTCATCCGTGCGTCCGACGACGACCGGGCGCAGCTTCTTGGAATCACAGCAGGTGATCATCTTCTTGTCCGGCAGGACGCCGATGATCGTGTTCGGGCCATTGATCTCGAGGTTTGCGAGGCTCTGGCGGATGGCGATCAGGACATCCTTGTCGGGGCGCTCGGCGATCTCCTCGAACGGCAGCGGCGTGATGACGTGCTTGTAGTACGTTAGTGGCCACTTGAGCTCGTGATGGACGTAGTGGAGCGTGTTGAGGAAGCACTGGGAGTCGGACTCAAAGCCGATGTAGCCGCGGTGCAGGGATTTCTGGAACTCCTTGTTCTTCGTGTAGAAGGTGTTCTCGCCGTTCGCGCAGAGCGTGTAACCCTGCAGGAAGAACGGGTGCGCCGCATAGCGGACGATGTCGTAGTTCGTGTTCTGGCGGCACTGGGCGACGATGGACTTGGCGACGAGGCAGCCATTGTCATCCCAGAGATGGAAGTATGTCGCGATGTCGCGCGGATCGCCGATCTCCTTGAGCGTCAGCACATCCGGCCAGAACGAGTAGACGTAACCGGCATTCTCCTCCTCGAGGATCTTGCGCAGGGCCAGGCGCGTGTCGAGCAGCAGGTCTTCCTTCTGCTCCTTCGTCATGTGCTCTGCATCTTCCGGATAATCGTAGTTGCGGAAGATGTAGTACGGCATCGCCTGGATGTCAAGGCCCGGTTGCTTGTCCGGGACCGGGATCCACTCGGCCAGCTGCACGAAGTTGTGCGTGTCCATGTACTCCTCGACGAGCTGGGCACCGCGCTGCGTGCAGGCCAGCGACAACAGCGGCTTGTCCTTATAATTGGAAAAGATTCCGTACAGGTCCTGCATGACCATGGCGAAACCTGAGTTATCATGACCTTCCTGCTGTGGAAGCATGAGATGCAGTGCCTTGGAGGGCTGAATGGGTACTTTACTCTTTATGGAACCTATCCGACACATAGCGGTCTCTCCTTCTATCCTTCTAGCTTTCTGTCTTACATAGAATCAATACACAAATGTGTTTGCACAATGCATATGGCGTTACGTAACTTCTATTATAAAAATGTATACTTGACATGTCAACCATAACTTAACATGTATACATGGATACGCCTTATCGAATGATTATTCTCCTTTATTCTGTTTCGGTTTCGTTCAAAACAAAAAGAGACCCCGCATCAACGCGAGAGAACACGTTGATACAGAGTCTCATTCTATTTATTGAAGGATCAGAGGTAGCTGACCGGGTTGACCGCCTGGCCGTTGACGCGGACCTCGTAGTGGACGTGCGGGCCCGTCGAGAAGCCCGTGCTGCCCATGTAAGCGATGATCTGGCCGCGGCGCACGTGCTGGCCGGCGCTGACGACGACCTGCATCGCATGGCCGTAACGCGTCGTGATGCCGTTGCCGTGGTCGATGTCGACCATGTTGCCGTAGCCGCCTGAGTTCCAGCCAGCCGTGGTGACCGTGCCGTCAGCCGTAGCGACGATTGGCGTCCCCATGTCATTGGCGATATCGATGCCCGGGTGGAAGTCCGAGCCATTCCAGCGCAGGCCGTACGGCGAGCTGACCTCACCGCGAGCCGGCCAGCCCGTCGGCGTCGTGACCGACACCGTGCTGCCGACGAGCGAGCCCGGCAGCGAGACCATGCCCGGCGTCCCCATCGACTCCTGCTGTGCCTTGAGCTCTTCCTGCAGGGCGAGCAGCGAGGCGCGACGCTTCTCGATGTCCTTCGCGACATTGTCGAGAGCCTCGCTGACGTTATCGAGGCTCGGCTGCTGTGCGTACGGGCCGCCCTGGCCATCGTGCTGGCCGCTCGTGCCGTCATTCGTCAGGCCGCTGCCATCGCCCGAGCCATCATCCTGTGCGGGGCTCGCGCCCGACATGCGGCGCAGGTCCGACTCGAGCTGCGTGAGCTGGTCGAGCTCATCCTGCAGCGCATTGGCCTTCTTGGAGAGCTGCAGCAGCTGCTCCTGCTGGATGTTGTTGACCTCGCGCAGCTCATGGATCTCTGCGGCACCGTTCTGATTGGCGAACGTGCTGTAGACCGAGTAGCTGAACGCGCCGACGAAGAGCAGCGCACCAGCCGCCACCGAGGCGATGCCGTATTTGAGCACGCGCTCCGACAGGCGGATGCTCTTCGTGTCGCCATCGTCATCGGGGATCAGCTTGATCGTATAGATCGTCTGCTTCTTCTTGGCCTTTTTCTTCTTCGTGTCCTTTACCTTCTCAGCTTCCACCGCAGCCTTGACTGCCTCGTCTGACAGAGGGGCCATCACCGTCGTCTGCTCGGTCACGCCCTCCTGCTCCGCTGCAGTGGCTGCCTTCTGCACTTTCTGTTCTTCGCTCTTAGCCAAAGATGAAACCTCCAAACAAAAAAATAATCCACGGAAATGATACGCTCCCTGGATCAGAACTGCCTTTGAATTACTGGAAAAATTTACTGGAAAAAATGATGCGGTAAATCTTACGCCTATTATAGCATAGGATTTACCGCAATTCAAAGCTTATTTCATGGCTCAGGCTGATGCGCCCTTGCGCATTGCCTCGTCGAGAGCCTGCTGCTCTTCCGGCATCAGCTGGTACGTCGACTGGCCCTTCTCGACCGGCTTGACGTAGCTGCGCGAATCCTCGCGGCCGAAGATGCTCGTGAGGATGACGCCGTCATTGTAGGAGTCGAGGAGTGCAACGGCATAGCTCAGGTCACTGCCCATATCGTCGAACGCGCGGAAGCGCACGACACCGACGCGCGTGATGGCGAGCTGCAGCAGTCCATCGAGGCGCTCGTTCTCGCGCTTTATCGCGGCGTTCTCCTCCGACACCGCCTGGATCTCGTTGAGATGGCCGATGAGCATGCGCTCGAGGTTCGCGCCATCCGCCCCCGTCATCATCTTGCGGTAGCGCTTCTTCATGTAGCTGACCTTCATGTAGAGGTTGATGAGCAGCGCCAGCAGGATGACGGCGATGACGCCGAGACCAGCGAGAATCGGGATGATGTTATTTAGGGCAAATTTCGTGATTTCCTGAATATCCATTGTCTATTGAATGCTCCTTCATAAGATACGGTAAATAGATGACGATGTTTCACGTGAAACAATGCCGTCAAGATCAGACAGAGAAGTGCTCGGGCGGAGTCGGATGTGAGTCCTTCTGCCCCTCGAGAAGCTCGAGCAGGCGCTCGAGGTCGTCTTCGGAGTAGAACTCGATCTCAATGCGGCTCTTTTTCTTGCCGGGGCGGATGCGCACCTTCGTGCCGAGGTACTCGTTGAGCCGGCCCACAGCATCCTGATAGAATGCATCCTGCTGAGCTTCCTGCGTTTCCTGAGCCTCTGCGGACTCGTCTTCCGGCCTGCTCTCCTCTGCATCGAGATAGGCGGGGTCATCGAGCAGTCGGCGCACGAGTTCTTCCGCCTGGCGCGAGGACAGGTGCTCCGCGAGGATGTGCGCCGCTGCCTTGACCTGCAGTGCCTCATCCTTGAGCGCGAGCAGCGGCCGTGCCTGCCCCATGAGCAGTTCACCTGCGACGAGCTTGTCCTGGACAGGCTCTGCGAGCTCCAGGAGGCGCAGCGAGTTGGCGATGTGCGGGCGGCTGCGGCCGACCTTCTTCGCGAGCATCTCCTGCGTCAGCTGGAAGTTCTGCATGAGGAAAGCGTAGGCCTCTGCCTCCTCGATGATATTGAGGTTCTCGCGCTGGATGTTCTCGATCAGGGCGATCTCACTAATCTCTGCATCGTTATATTCTCGCACAAGTGCCGGTACTTTTTCAAGTCCTGCTTTGCGGGCGGCGCGCAGGCGGCGCTCACCCGCGATGAGCTCATAGCCCTTCTCCGGCAGGCGCCGGACGATCAGGGGCTGCAGGATGCCGTACTGGCGGATGGACTCGCTGAGATCCTCGAGCGCCGCCTCGTCGAAATTCTGGCGCGGCTGATAGCGGTTGGCCCGGATCTCATCGGCCGCGATTTCCTGCACCTGGTCTTTGGCCGGCGTGATCTCGCGGTTCTTCAAGAGCGCGCCGAGTCCTTTGCCGAGGCCGCCGTGTCCCTTACTCACCATGCGCCATCACCTCTTCTGCCAGCTTCATGTAGGTGTCCGTTCCCTTGGAACGCTTATCGTAGTAGAGGATGGGCTCGCCGTACGACGGCGCCTCACTGAGGCGGACCGTGCGCGGAATCATCGTCTTGTAAACGAGCTCGCCGAAGTTCTCGCGGACCTCGGCGACGACCTGCTCCGCGAGCCGCGTGCGGCCATCGTACATCGTCATGAGCACGCCCTCAACCTCGAGATGCGGATTGAGATTCGTGCGCACGAGCTCAATCGTGTTCATGAGCTGCGAGACGCCCTCGAGCGCGTAGAACTCGCACTGGATCGGCATGAGCACCGAGTCGGCTGCGGCCAGCGAGTTGAGCGTCAAGAGGCCGAGCGACGGCGGGCAGTCGATGAGGATGTAGTCGTAGTCCTGCTCGACAGGCTCGAGCGCCCGCTTGAGCCGTGTCTCACGCGAGATGGCCGCGACGAGCTCGACCTCGGCACCGGCCAGTTCGATGTTAGCCGGCAGCACGTCGACGCCGAATTCCGTCTTGATGATGGCATCCTGCACCGCCGCACCGTTGATGATGACCTGATAGATCGTCGTCGCGAGCACCGACTTGTCGATGCCATAGCCGCTCGACGCATTGCCCTGCGGGTCACAGTCGACGAGCAGGACCTTCTTCTCCTTTGCCGCCAGACATGCCGCGAGGTTCACCGATGTCGTCGTCTTGCCGACGCCGCCCTTCTGATTGGCTACTGCAATGATCTTTGCCTTTGCCACGAATTTCACCACTTTCTTTGATTTCCCATACCATTCTGTCCTGCAATAGTAAACAAGTGCACAGCTATCCTTGTAAAAGCGTGCTAGAATCAGTATAATTGTTACATTGTAACATTTGTAATGCTTGTGCGGCAGGAGCCTCTGCCATCCGTCACGGCTCCTCCGCGCTGTATACCCTATATCATAATATAGAAATCGCGAAAATGCCATTGTTTCACGTGAAACATTTTAAAAAATTACGGGGAGGAATATCCATGCCTGTCTACAATGCCCCACTGTTGAAGATTGACCCGAAGGAGACGCGCCGCTATGCGGGGCTCATGCGCGCCAAGGATTTCGATGAACGCCTCATCGAGGATGCCTGCCAGGACGCCCGCCTGCTCGCCGAGCCGCGCGGCATCTGGCAGCTCTACGACTACGACTGCGAGAAGCAGATCGTGAAAGCCGACCCGCCCTTCCACATCGAAGGAACGAAGATCGGCAAGCATCTCTCTGGCTGCGACAAGGTCATCCTGCTCGCCGTCACAGTCGGCGATGCCATCGAGGACATGGTCACGAAGCGCTTTGCCGATGGCGAGTACGCGAGCAGCGTCCTGCTCGACGCCGCCGCGACCACGGCCGTCGAGCAGCTGGCCGACGGCATGGAGAAGGCCATCAAGCCGAAGATGGCCGCACAGGGCTATGGCATGCGCTGGCGCTTCAGCCCCGGCTACGGCGACTGGCCGCTCGACCAACAGCCCGAGCTCATCCGCGTGACAAAGTGCGAGACCATCGGCATCTCGCTTTCCGAGTCGAAGATGCTCGTGCCGCGCAAGAGCGTCACGGCTATCATCGGCCTATATAAGGAAGTCAAGGGCTCAGAAGAAGCAGCGCACTCCCCCAACGGCTGTGCCGCCTGCGACAAAGTCGACTGCCCCTCCCGCAAGGCGGTCAAGTGAGCGGGCTATAAAAGCATTGACATAGAATTCATACTGCATTACTATGTCAATAGAATCTTTGAGCAAGAACATCAGGAATCACGTATCAGGAACAACTCTGGAGGAATTGGCTATGATCCACATCTTTGACGGTGCCATGGGCACGATGCTGCAGGCTGGCGGCCTGGAAGCGGGCGGCTGTCCCGAACTCATGAACATCGACCACCCGGAAGTCGTCCGGCACATCCACGAGGCCTACATCGAGGCCGGTGCGACCATCATCGAGACGAACACCTTCGGCGCCAGCCGCCTCAAGCTCGACCATTACGGCCTCGAGGACCGCGTCGAAGAGCTCAACACGGCAGCCGTCCGTATTGCCAAAGAAGCTGCCGGCACGCGCGCCAAGGTCGCCGGCTCCATGGGCCCGACGGGCCGCTTCATCAGCCCGCTCGGCGACCTCGATTTCGAAGAGGCCTATGCGTGCTTCAAGGAGCAGGCCAGCGCACTCGCCAAGGCCGGCGTCGACTTTTTCATCATCGAGACCTGCATCGACATCCAGGAGATGCGCGCCGCCCTGCTCGCCTCCAAAGAGGTCGCGCCAGCGATCCCGGTCATCTGCCAGCTGACCTACAGCGACGACGGCCGCACGGTCACGGGCACCGACCCGCAGTCGGCCGCCATCATCCTCTCCCACATGGGCGCGGACATCATTGGCGTCAACTGCTCGCTCGGACCGGAGCAGCTCGTGCCGATTGTCAAGACGCTCGCCGCCAGCTGCGACTGCCCAATCAGCGTCCAGCCGAACGCCGGCATGCCGCAGCTCGTTGACGGCGTGACGCATTTCCCGATGGGTCCTGAGGACTTCGGCAGCTGGGGCCCGAAGCTCCTCGCCGCCGGTGCCACCTACCTCGGCGGCTGCTGCGGCACGACGCCAGCTCACATCCGAGCGCTGCGCGCGGCGCTCGAAGGGCAGGCTGAGCCCGTGCGAGAGCCGCTGCCGAAGCGCCTCTGGCTCGCCAGCCGCAGCCGCTCGGTCTGCGTCGACAAGGACCTGCCGACCGTCCTGATTGGCGAGCGCATCAACCCGACAGGCCGCAAGAAACTCGCCGCCGAGATCCGCGAAGGCTCCCTGCTCTCCGTCAAGAAAGAAGCCGTGAACCAGGTCAAGGCCGGCGCAAGGCTGCTCGACGTCAACATGGGCGTGGCCGGCATCGATGCCACCAAGGCCATGAAGCAGGCCGTGACGGAAATCGCCCAGCTCACAGATGCCCCGCTCGCCATCGACACGAGCGACGCCGCCGCGCTCGAGGCCGGCCTGCGCGCCTATCCGGGGCGCGCCCTCATCAACTCGGTAACGGCCGAGGACGACCGCATCCGCGACTTCCTGCCGCTGGCCAAGAAGTACGGCGCCGCCATCCTCTGCCTGCCGATCACCGAAGACGGCGTGCCCAAGACGGCCGAGGACCGCCTCAAGGCCATCGAGTACATCGTCGGCAAGGCGAAGGAAAACGGCCTCAACGACGGCGACTTCCTGCTCGACGCCCTCGTCATGACCGTCTCCGCCGACAAGAACGCCTGCCGCGAGGTACTCAAAACCCTGCAGCTCTACCGCCAGCGCCTCGGCTATCCTTCGACGATGGGCCTCTCGAACATCTCGTTTGGCCTGCCGAACCGCCCGCTGATCAACAGCACCTTCTTCGCGATGTGCCTCGCCGCCGGCCTCGACGCCCCGATCATGAACCCGTACGACGAATCGATGCAGAAGGCCCTGAAGGCCAGCGCTGCCCTTTTAGGCGACGACCCCTGCGGCCTCGCCTTCAGCCAGGACGAGGCAAACCTCGCCGTGCCGAAGAAGGCCGCCGTCATGAAGACGACCGACCTGCCGATCCTCGATGCCATCAAGCAGGCCGTCATCGAAGGCGAGAAGGACGTCATCGTCGGCCTCGTCGTCCAGGCCCTGCAGGAGGGCAAGTCCAGCAACGAGATCACCGAGAAAGGACTGACGGCCGCCATGACCGAGATTGGCGAGGACTTCGGCTCCGGCCGCATGTTCCTGCCGCAGGTCCTGCTGTCGGCCGAGACAATGCGCGCGGCGTTCGACAAGCTCAAGGAACTCATCCCCGCGAGTGCCGAAGCCGATAAGGGCACGTTCGTCATCGCCACCGTCAAGGGCGACGTCCACGACCTCGGCAAGAATATCACGGGCGCGCTGCTCGCGAACTCCGGCTTCAAGGTCATCGACCTCGGCAAGGACGTCGAGGCCGACACCATCGTCGAGACCGCCCTCGAGCAAAATGCCGACGTCGTCGGCCTCGCCGCCCTGATGACGACGACCATGCCTCAGATCGATAAAGTCATCGACAAACTGCGCCGCGCCGGCGCACGCGCCAAAGTCATGATTGGCGGCGCCGCCGTCACCCAGGACTACGCCGACAGCTGCGGCGCCGACGCCTATGCAGCCGATGGCGTCAAGGCAGTGAAATTGGCCAAGCAGATTGTTGGTGTAGAGTAAAAAGACATATATCCCCGACAGAGGGGGAAGACATTTCGGCTTCGTCGCTCCGTTAAATGTGCCCCATGTTATCGATTTCAGCCTAGATAATCCGCCGCCTGCCGCGTCGTTCTTACATCTACTGGCAAAGCTATGATTTCTCGGGGCACAGCCCTGCGGGCAATCACTTCGCTCCTGCAGGCGAAATACAGCCCCCCTCCTAAAGTTACGTTCTGCACTTTCACTGTGCGCCTGCAAGCAAAAAACATGACTCGCCTTCTAGCCGAGCTAAGTTCGCATGCTAAGAACTTCATTGTCCACGGCAGTTCCTTTAAATGAGCTAAGATGCACCAAAAGTACCTTCGGGCGAGCAGGGCTGCACAAAAGCGTAGCGTTGGCGCACTGCGTTAAGAATCGATTTTTTCCCCACCAGAATCCTATCAAAAGAGCGTCGTCCAAGCGAAGCGCGTTTAGCTCTTTTGATAGGATTCATTAAAAGGGAAAAAATCGATTCAGCAGTGCGCCACAGCGAAGCGTTGTGCAACCCTGCTCGCCCGTCCACTACATCTGCATCAAAAAGGAGCCCGTTTCCCATCCGAATGGATGAGGAAACGGGCTCCTTTACCGTTATCCGAGTATCGTCAATCAGAACAGTACCTTTGCGAGATGCAGGTAGTCCGGGTCGAGGACCTTCTTGTTGTTGACTGCATCGTGCAGGTCGATCGAGACAACGCGGCCCTTGCTGTAGCCGAAGACGATGTCCGACAGGCCCGAGATCAGTGCGAGAGCAGCCTGCTCACCGAGCTGGCTGGCGCGGACGCGGTCGATGACCGACGGCGAGCCGCCGCGCTGAATGTGGCCGAGGACCGAGACGCGCGTATCGAGCTGCGTCTTCTCCGCGATGTACTGGCCGATCTCCTGGCCGCTGCCAGCACCCTCTGCCACGACGACGAGGATGTAGCGCTTGCCCTTCTTGTAGGCTTCCGTCATGTTGTCGCAGATCTCATCGAGGTTGTACTCCTCCTCCGGCACGAGGATGTACTCAGCGCCGCCCGAGATGCCCGAGACGAGAGCCAGCCAGCCGCAATTGCGGCCCATGACCTCGAGGACGATGACGCGGCGATGTGCCGAAGCCGTATCGCGCAGCTTGTTGATCGCATCGATGATCGTATTCGCAGCCGTATCGCAGCCGATCGTGTAGTCAGAGCCCCAGACATCGTTGTCGATCGTGCCCGGCAGGCCGACGATAGGGATGCCCGTCTCCTTCGAGAGCAGCGATGCGCCGCGCAGCGAACCGTCACCGCCGATGACGCAGAGGCCCTCGATGCCGCGGTCCGTCAGATGCTTGTAGCCCATCATGCGGCCTTCCGGCGTCTTCCAGCGTTTGCAGCGCGCCGTGCCGAGGAACGTACCACCGCGCTGGATGATATCACTGACATCCCTGGACTTCATCTCAAACATATCCTCTTCCAGCAGACCGTGATAGCCGCCGCGGATGCCCCATACCTTGACACCCTCGTACAGAGCCGTACGGACGACAGCGCGAGCTGCTGCGTTCATGCCTGGGCTGTCGCCGCCGCTCGTCAAGACTGCAATACTTTTCAACATAATGGAAGTCCCCCTTGAATTGAGAATTGCTAGCATATTGACTGAATCAAAACCATAGTATGGCGTTTATCATCTTTAATCATACCATAAAAGCCCCGAAGAAAACAGGGATGACGGTTATTTTTTCGGACCAGCACAACCCTTGACAAAAGGCCATGAGGATGATAGATTTTAACTAGATGCTGTGCAACTGACGGAAGTGGATGACCACAGGGAGCACAGGGAAGAAGAGCCGACCGTCTGGGCACAGCCTGGATTTGTGTCGGCTTTTTTTGTACGTGAAAAAGGAGCAATAGGAAATGAAAGAACTGGAACTCAAATACGGATGCAACCCGAACCAGAAGCCAGCCCGTGTCTTCATGGAGCACGATGCTGAGCTGCCGTTCACCGTCCTCAACGGCCGTCCGGGCTACATCAACCTGCTCGACGCGATGAACAGCTGGCAGCTCGTCCGCGAGCTGCGCGAGGCCACCGGCCTTCCGGCTGCCGCTTCTTTCAAGCACGTCAGCCCGGCAGGCGCTGCCGTCGCCGTTCCCCTCTCCCCCGTCCTCGAGAAAGTCTACTTCGTCGAAGGCGTAGAGCTTTCCCCGATTGCCACGGCTTACATCCGCGCGCGCGGCGCGGACCGCATGAGCTCCTACGGCGATTTCGTCGCCCTGTCCGACGAGTGCGATGCCCAGACGGCTTCCTTCCTCAAGCGCGAGGTCTCCGACGGCATCATCGCGCCGTCGTATTCGCCAGAGGCCCTCGAGATCCTCAAGTCGAAGCGCAAAGGCACGTACCTGATCCTGCAGATGGACCCCGCCTATCAGCCGGCAGAGCTCGAGCGCAAGCAGGTCTTCGGCGTCACCTTCGAGCAGAAGCGCAACAACGTCGCCATCACGGAAGACTGCCTCAAGGATATCGCGACGAAGAACCACGACCTGCCGGAGAACGCAAAGCGCGATCTGCTGATCGCCCTGATCACGCTCAAGTACACGCAGTCCAACTCCGTCTGCTACACAAAGGATGGCCAGGCCATCGGCATCGGCGCCGGCCAGCAGAGCCGCGTCCACTGCACGCGCCTTGCCGGCACGAAGGCCGACAACTGGTTCCTGCGCCAGAGCCCGCAGGTCCTCAACCTGCCGTTCAAGCCGGAAGTCCGCCGCCCGGACCGCGACAACGCCATCGACGTCTACATCGGCGAAGAGTGGGAAGACCTCCTGGAGACCGATGACTGGAAGCGCGTCTTCACCGAGAAGCCGCCCGTCTTCACGCGTGAGGAGAAAAAGGCCTGGCTCAAGAAGGAGACAGGCGTCTCCCTCGGCTCCGATGCCTTCTTCCCGTTCGGCGACAACATCGAGCGCGCCCACAAGAGCGGCGTGACCTACGTCGCCCAGACCGGCGGCTCCATCCGCGACGACAATGTCATCGAGACGGCCGACAAATACAACATGACGATGGCCATGACGCACATTCGCCTGTTCCATCACTGATCCACCAAATATCGACAGCAAAAATCCCGGCGCATTTCCGCCGGGATTTTTATTTTGCTTCAGGATAAAGGATATCAATATGCTATACATTATAAATTTTTAGTATTTTATGTTTCTGAAAAATAAGTGTATAATATACCTAAAAGATAATAAATATTGAGACGAAGTGAGTATCAAAATGTGATAAACGTCACTTAGGCGTTCTCCGCTACACGAGCATATTCCCTTCATCCTTGAATAGAAAGGCGGGATCGGACATGAAAGAACGGCCGCGTGTCGTCATCCTCGGTGGAGGTATCGGCGGTATCAAAGCAGCGCAGCAGCTGGCCAATCAGCCGGTGGATGTGCTGATCATCGATCACAACAACTACCAGGTCTTCCAGCCGCTCCTTTATCAGGTAGCGACGTCGATGCTCTCGACGGATGAGGTCGTCTACCCCATTCGTGGTTTCTTCAAAAAAGCAAATAACGTGGATTTCCTTTTAGCAGAAGTCCGCGGCATCCAGCCAGAAGCAAAGATTGTCAAGACGAGTCACGGGGATGTTCCCTACGACTATCTCATCATCGCTCTTGGCTCGACGCCAAATTTCTTTGGCAATAAAGAAGTAGAACGAAACGCATTCCCATTGAAGACCCTGCAGGATGCCATCCGCATCCGCAGCCATCTCTTAAGTGTCTTTGAAGAAGCTTCTGCTGAACCAGACCCTGAAAAGCGCAAGGCTCTGCTGACCTTTGTCTTTGTCGGCGCTGGCCCAATCGGTGTTGAAGGGGCAGGCGGCGTATCCGAGCTCGTTTACGATGTCCTGCAGAAAGAGTTTCACCATATTGACTTTGATGAAGTCAGCATCCATCTGATTGGCGCTGATCCATGCGTGCTCAGCATGATGTCCGAAAAGCTCCGTATAGAGACGCTCAAGGTCCTGCAGAAAAAACGCATTGACGTACAGTGCTCCATGCTCGTGACGGGCTACGACGGAGAGACGCTTTCCTACCGTCCGATGAAGGCGCCCAAAGATGCGCCGTGCTCCACGATCAAGGCGAAAACGGTTGTCTGGTCGGCAGGTGTACGCCCTGTGGACTGTCTCAGCAGCTTTGCCTGCGAAAAAGACCGCGGCAAACGCCTGCTCATCGATGATACGATCCGTGTTCCAGGCATGCAGGATATCTTTGCTATCGGGGACTGCTCAAGCTACACGCCGCCCGGTGAACAGCGTCCTCTGCCGACGCTTGCGCCCGTTGCGCTGGCGGAAGGAGAGCTCGCCGCCAAGAACATCCTGCATGATGTACGCGGGGAAGAGATGGAACATCTCCATTACAAGAGCAAAGGCGTCATGGCCATCATCGGCAACAGTGAAGCCGTCATGGAAGCAGGCCCGCTGCGTGGCCGCGGCTTTCTCGCCTGGTCGGCCTGGCTCTGGATCCATCTGCTCACGAAAGCAGGCTTCCATGCCAATATCTCCGTCACGTTTAAATGGATTTTCAATTATTTTTCAGGGACACGCCTTGGCCGCCTGATCACGCGTCCTGAATTGCAAGGCCTGCCTGAATCCATAAAAAATACGCCGGAAGTAAAAGATGTCGGAGCGGAGAAACAGGCGTCGTAATGCATGTAAAGCAAAAAGCTTTTACATAAAGAAACGTTACCTTTTAGTCCAGATATATAGGAGGGATTCACATGATTCCAGAAACGAAACTGAACAGCCAGTATGGCCTTTTCATCGACGGGGCCTGGCGTCCGTCAGCCGATGGCAAGACATTTGATTCTTTTTGCCCTGCGACTGGTGACAAGCTCGCCAGTTGTGCAGAAGCCACATCGCAGGATGTCGATGCTGCCGTAGACGCAGCCTGGAGAGCCTTTGCCACGTGGAAGAAGACCACGGTCAAGGAGCGTGCCACCCTTCTCAACAAGATTGCCGACATCATCGATGCACATACGGACGAGCTGGCTCTCATCGAGACCCTCGACAATGGCAAGCCCATCCGTGAGACAAAGAATATCGATGTGCCGCTTTCCGCTGCGCATTTCCGTTATTTTGCCGGCTGCATCCTCGCTGAGGAAGGCTCCGCCACGATGCTCGACAATACGACCATGAGCATCATCCTGCGTGAACCGATTGGCGTTGTCGGCCAGATCGTACCGTGGAACTTCCCCTTCCTCATGGCAGCGTGGAAACTCGCACCGGTACTCGCCAGCGGCTGCTGCACGGTCCTGAAGCCGTCAAAGACGACCTCCCTCTCCGTGCTGTACTTTGCCGATCTCATCAAGGAGGTCCTGCCGCCAGGTGTATTCAACGTCATCACAGGCGCAGGCTCAAAAGCCGGCCAGTACATGCTCGACCACAAGGGCTTCTGCAAACTGGCCTTCACGGGCTCAACGGAAGTCGGTCTTTCCGTTGCCAAGGCTGCGGCCGAAAAACTCATTCCGGCTACGCTTGAGCTCGGCGGCAAATCCGCGAACATCTTCTTCGCGGACTGCAACCTCGAACAGGCTTATGATGGTGCCCAGCTCGGCATCCTCTTCAATCAGGGGCAGGTCTGCTGCGCTGGTTCGCGCATCTTCGTTCAGGAAGATATCTATGACGAATTTGTAGCAGAACTCGCCAACCGCTTCAATAAAGTCAAGATTGGCCTGCCGTGGAAAGAAGATACGCAGCTCGGTGCGACGATCTATAAAACTCAGCTCGATAAGGTCCTCTCCTATGTCGAACTCGCTAAAGAAGAAGGTGCGACCATCGCCTGCGGCGGTGAGCAGGCAACTGACGGTGCGCTCAAGAACGGCATCTTCATGAAGCCGACGCTCATCACAAATGCCACGAACGATATGCGCGTTGCCCGCGAAGAGATTTTCGGACCTGTCGCCGTCGTCATCAAATTCAAGACGGAAGAAGAAGTGATCAAGATGGCCAATGACAGCGATTACGGCCTTGGCGGCGCTGTCTGGACACAGGATATCAACCGTGCCTTCCGTGTTGCTAGCTCCATCGAGACGGGCCGCGTCTGGGTCAACACGTACAACCAGATTCCTGAAGGCTCGCCGTTTGGCGGCTACAAGCAGTCCGGTATCGGACGCGAGACGCACAAAGTCATCCTCGAGCACTACACGCAGATGAAGAACATCCTCATCAATCTCTCGGGACAGCCATCCGGCTTCTACCCGCAGAAATAAAACACACCACTCCTTGGCTTACCACATTCCCATCCTGCTTTTCCTCACATACAGCAAAAGGCTGCCGCAAGTCCGGCAGCCTTTTTCATGTCCAGAAGCCGCATAGGATCAAAACGCCCTGTACCTTACAGATTAGATTATTACAAAATTCTTGCGTGTTTTCTCATTTGCGATACAATAAAAGAAAGACACAGATACACGTAAGATATGAGAAATGAGGCGATTTTGATGTTCCAGAAAATCGGTGTGCTGGCCATGGTGCCCGTGCTCGTCGCGGCAGCCCCTGCCTATGCCGAGTGGCACGGCAATGCCCATATCGAGAATGTCGAGGTGACAGGCAGCTATCTGACGGACGACACCTCCGAGGCAGGGCTCAAGAAGGCCCGCGAGGAAGCGCATAAGGATGCGCTGCGCCTGGCAACGGAGAAGGCCGGCGTCTTTGTCCAGAGTTATTCTAAGACGCACAATCAGGTACTTACTGAAGATGAGATTCAGTCCATATCTGGCAACATCCTCGCCGTCCAGAATGAGTCGTATGCGACGAGCAAGACGGATGACGGCTACACGCTCGTCACCTGCCATCTGACGGCCTACATCCAGCTCGACCAGGTCGACCTCAACCAGGCCATCCAGCAGATCAACATCGAGGGCGAGAACCGGGAGCTCAAGGCCGTCATCGAGGGCCTCAAACACAGCCAGGGCAAGGCAGGCGAGCTGCCCTACGGCACGGCCTACTTCCAGAAATTTGCCCAGAACAGCTCCCTGCTCAAGAAAGTCTGTGATGTCGGCTACGACGTCGACAGCGTGAGCTACGACAAAGCGACGGGCCTGATCCGCTACAACCGGTTCACGAGAGCCGTGGACGATGATCAGCTCTATGCATTCCACGTCGAGCTCTCCTATCCGGATAACACCGAGCGCATCTACAAGATCACAAAAATCACCGAGAAACCGTTCCAAGCCACCGAGTTGAAGTTCAAGAAGGCGCGCGAGACCATGCTGCCGATTGCCACCTACTCCACCGACGATTACTACCGCCGCCTGGTCTGCAAGCAGCTACAGCTTCCCGAGTACGCCCACCTCAAGCAGCCGGGCTGGGGCCCGATTCCTCTGCTCGAGCCGCCGCTCTACACCGACAAGCTCAACATGAAGCGCATCGATGGCATGCTCTACTGCTCGCTGGCCGACACCGAGGACGGCCTCGCCAACCTGCTCTTCCCAAGTTTTGCCGTCCGCTACGACCCGCAGCGCAAAGTCCTCGAAGAGGCCGATATCCTCTACACCGACAGCTGGATCCCCGCGAGGACGGAGTATCTCGCTGCCATCCCCTACCTCGATTTCCTCTACCACGACGGTGACTTAGAGAATCCATAATCCCCCCTCCGCCACTGCGATCATCTTCAAGGCCCCAGCCAGACAAAATTGGCTGGGGCCTTTCTCATGCCTGTTCTTCCCAATTCACCTTGTATTGCAAATTTGTTCATTTTTATCTTTACACTTGTTCCAATAAGTGGTATGATAAATCATGTCAGAACAATAGAAATTGATTTATAGGAGGATAAAAATGGAACTCGCAAAATTCATCGATCACACGTATCTCCAGCCGGATGCCCAGAAGAAGGACATCGACAAGATCCTCGCTGAGGCAAAGCAGTATCATTTCGCTTCGGTCTGCATCAGCCCGATCTGGGTCTCCTATGCCCATAAAGAACTGGCCGGCTCTGGTGTCAACGTCGTCACGGTCATCGGCTTCCCAGAAGGTGCTACGCCGACTTCCGTCAAGGCATTCGAAACCAAGCAGGCCATCGCTGATGGTGCCGACGAAGTCGATATGGTCATCCCGATTGGTTTCCTCAAGGATGGAGAATATGATTATGTAGAAAAAGACATCCGTGCAGTCGTAGAGGCCGCACAAGGCAAGACGACGAAGGTCATCATCGAAGCATGCCTGCTGACGGATGCAGAAAAGGTGAAGGCTTGCGAGCTCGCAAAAAAAGCTGGCGCTGACTTCGTCAAAACTTCGACGGGCTTCTCCAAATGGGGCGCTACGGTCGAAGATGTCAAGCTCATGCGCAAGACCGTTGGTCCGGACATGGGTGTCAAGGCATCGGGCGGCGTCCGCGACCGCAAGGAAGCCGAAGCCATGGTAGCCGCCGGCGCCAACCGCATCGGCACGAGCCACGGTGTCGAGATCATGCAGGGTTGATTCTCTGAAAATCCATGATTATATCAGAATAGGAGGAAAGAAAACATGGCAAAGTGGATCCAATACGATAATGGCTATCTCAATAAGACCCCAATCTTTCAGTTCATTCTTCTTTCCTGCCTGTTCCCCTTATGGGGAGCAGCAGCAAGCTTGAATGATGTATTGATTACGCAATTCAAGAGTGTCTTTGATTTGAGTGACTTCGCCAGTGCCCTTGTACAGAGTGCATTTTATGGCGGTTATTTTTTAATCTCCATTCCTGCATCGATGGTCATCAAGAAAACGACTTATAAGACAGCCATTCTCTGTGGCCTGATTTTCTACATTGTCGGCTGCTCACTCTTCTTCCCTGCCTCGCACATGGCTACATACACCATGTTCCTCGCAGCTGTATTTGCCATCGCCATCGGCCTTGGCTTCCTGGAAACTGCTTCGAATACCTACAGCACCATGCTTGGACCTGAGAAATATTCTACCTTGCGCCTGAACATCAGCCAGACGTTCTACCCCATCGGTGCTGCAGCAGGCATCCTGCTCGGCAAATATCTGATTTTTGAAGACGGCCAGAGCATGGCTGCACAGATTGCCAGCATGACGGCAGAAGAAGCTCATGCCTATCGCCTTGATATGTTGATGAATACACTCGAACCTTACCGTGTCCTCATCATCGTGCTCTTAGCTGTTCTTCTTCTCTTTGCCCTGACGAAATATCCATCTTGCAAACCAGTCGCCCCCAAGGATGCACCAAAGGCAGAAGATCCCAGTATCGGCGAAACGCTGCGTTATCTTGTCGGCAACCATAAATTCAAGAAGGGCATCGCGGCAGAATTCCTTTATGTCGGCATGCAGGTAGCAGTTTGGTCCTTTACCATCCGCCTGGCCCTGACAATGGATGCCTCCATCAATGAGCGCATGGCCGCCAATTTCATGGTCATCAGCTACGCTTGCTTCTTTGTCGGCAAATTCATCGCCAACTTCCTTCTCGCACGTTTCTCCACGAATAAAGTACTCGTTGCCTACTCCGTCATCGGCTGCCTTCTGGTACTCTATGTTTCCTTTATCCCAAGCTTCACGGCGGTCTATGCCGCTGTCGCGATCAGCATTCTGATGGGCCCCTGCTGGGCTACCATTTACGGTGAAACCCTCAAAACCGTTGATAAGAAATACACGGCCACAGCTGGTGCAATCCTGGTCATGTCCATCATCGGTGGTGCGATTGTCCCGGCAATCCAGGGCTATGTCTCCGATATGACCGGCTCGATGCAGTTCTCGTTCATCGTCAATTTCTTCTGCTTCCTCTATGTCGGCTTCTACTTCTACCAGAAATACCGTGCTGAATCAAAAGTCAGTCAGGATGCCAATACGATGCTCGCACAAAAATAATCTCATGGTTGTCAATCGATTTGTATAGGAGGTCTTTTCCATGTCTATTGCTACCAAAATTTGTCTGAATAAATCGTATTTCAAGGAAAATCTAACAACAATCTTAGAGAATGATGATTTCAAGGTCACCTTATTCCGTTATCCTTCTGGCATTGAATCCGTGAAGATTGCAAATGCAAAGGGATATGTGGAATTACTCCCCTACATGGGCCAGATCATCTGGGATGCTGAATTCAATGGCATCAGCCTGCGCCTCAAGAATATCTTCAAGGAGCCTAAACCAGCAACATGCATCGTTGACACATACGGCTGCTTTGCTTTCCATTCCGGGTTACTGGCCAACGGCTGCCCTGGCCCTGAAGATACACATCCCATGCATGGCGAGTTCTCCTGTGCAAAAATGGATGAAGCATGGCTTGAGATCAGCGAGGACACAGTGTCGCTCGTCAGCAAGTATGAATATTGTCAGGGCTTCGGCTATCATTACATCGCACAGCCAAGTGTCTCCCTGAAAAAAGATGCCACCCGCTTCACCATCCACATGGAAGTCACGAATCTTACCTGCACAGAGATGCCCCTGCAGTACATGTGCCATATGAATTATGCTTATGTCGATCAGGGACGCATCTCCTCCAACATCCCTGCCACGGCGTTCAAGCTGCGCGAATCCATCCCATCCCATGTCCATCCAACTGAAAAATGGCTTGCTTACAATGAAGAGATCAAGAAACTGCAGAAGAAAGGGCGCAGCTTAGAGGTCCTCGATCAGCCTGATATGTACGATCCTGAAATCGTCTTCATGGCAGACCATATCGACCAGTATGCCCCGAATGTCACGGTAGAGATTGATTCCCCGAAAGGCTATGGCTTCCGCACGGATTTCTCCACAAAAGACTTCACCAGTGCTACCCGCTGGATCATGAAGAACGACGACCTTCAGGTAGCCGCCTTTGTCCTGCCTGCCACCTGCCGTCCAGAAGGCTTCCTTGCGGCCAAGAAAGCTGGCACGCTTCTCTACTTGAAGCCCAATGAAAAGAAAACCTTCACAGTACTGACCGGACTGAAATGACATCATCAAGAAAGGAAGCATTCCCATGAAAATAGCAGTAATCGGGTCCAATATGGTCGACCTGACCTCATATATCACACGCATGCCTGTGCTCGGCGAAACGCTGGAAGCCCCTGACTTCTCAATGGGCTGCGGAGGCAAAGGCGCGAATCAGGCTGTTGCTGCCGCAAAATACGGCGCCGATGTCCTGATGATGACAAAAGTCGGTGATGATGCCTTTGCAGATAATACCATCGCTAACTTCCAGAAAGCTGGTATCGACACAAAATATGTGCAGAAAGTTCCTGGTGTATCCAGTGGCGTTGCACCAATCTTTGTTGACAAAAGCGGACAGAACAGCATCTTGATCATCAAGGGTGCCAATCAATACCTGTTGCCCAAAGACATCGATGATGCAGAAGAAGATCTCAAGAACTGCCAGCTAATCATCCTACAGTTAGAGATTTCTCTGGAAACCGTATATTACGCCATCGACTTCGGTAAAAAACACGGAATCCCAGTATTGTTAAATCCTGCACCAGCAACAAAAGAGTTACTCATAGACAAGGCTTGCCAATGTGACTTCTTCATGCCGAACGAAACAGAGTTAGCCATCTTGACAGAGATGCCAGTCTCGACACTAGATGAAGTGGAAGCCGCGGCTAAGAGTCTTGTCGATCGAGGCCTGAAAAATGTCATCGTCACCATGGGGTCTCATGGATCCATGTGGATCAGCAAAGAAGGAAAGCATCTCGTAAAGCCATTCAAAGTCAATGCCATCGATACGTCTGGTGCTGGAGATGCCTACATCGGCTGCTTTGCTTGCTGCTACGTGCAGACTGGCGACATCCTCTCCTCGATGAAGACAGCCAGTGCCTTTGCTGCACTCAGCGTCACGAAGCGCGGTACGCAGAAGTCCTATCCTGAAAAAGAAGATGTACTGAAATTGCTCAAGGAGTAAGTCCTATCTACATCTGAAAAATGGCTCTCCTCATTTCATCAAGGAGAGCCATTTTTCTATGCCCATTATTTGAACCATCAGCAACATCCGATATATAATAGGTTCAGATAGAAGATTGACCGGGAATGTATGGGGAGATGAGGATATGGATCAAGATAAAGATCGGCTGAGCATCGATGCTGCCAGACTATATTATGAATCCGATATGAGCCAACAGAAAATAGCCAATGAGCTTGGCATATCGCGACCTTCTGTTTCACGTTTATTGCAATATGCTAAGGACAGGGGCTTTGTTCAGATCAAGATCATCGATCCTACCGAACGGGGTCTGTCTCTGGCTGATGAACTGTGTCAGAAATACAATCTGAAGACTGTGAAGATAGCAAACGCACCGCTCAACGATAACCGAGAAATAAAAAAAGCCATCGGTCTGAAAGCCGCTGAATATCTATACGATATCGTCAAGGATCACGACATCATCGGTGTAGGATGGGGCTCTTCCCTTTACCAAATGGCCCAGGATCTCAGGACAAAGCCTGTCAAAGATGTACAAGTCGTACAGTTGAAAGGCGGCATCAGCTACTCAAAGCTCAACACGTATGCGCATGAGATTGTCACGCTTGTCGCTAGGGCCTTTTCCACTACAGGAATCTTCCTGCCCATTCCTGTCATGTTCGACAATATAGAAGTAAAGCGCTTAGTCGAGCATGATAAATACGTAAAGAACATTCTCGACATGGGCAAACGAGCGAATATCGCAATCGTAACGGTCGGTCCAGCCTCAGATGAATCCATTCTCTTCCACCTCGGCTACTATATCAACGAAAAAGACCGCGAGCTCCTGAGCCAGAAGGCTGCTGGCGATCTCTGCTCCCGCTTCTACGACGACGACGGAAAGATTGTCGATGAAGAGCTCGATAACCGTACGGTCGGCATCCGTCTCGATGAATTTCAAAAAAAGGAAACGCGCATCCTCGTTGCCGGTGGCAAAGAAAAGCTCCGGGCCATCCATGCAGCGCTCAAAGCTGGTTATATGAATGTATTGATCACCGATCAATATACAGCCCTCGCCTTAAAAGAAATGAACTGAAAACGAAAATAGGCGTCGATGTTTCACGTGAAACATCGACGCCTATTTTTGATTTCACTGCACGGCGAGTTCGTAGAACATGTAGGCACAGATGAAGTAGAGCATGAAGAAGATCATGAAGCGGAAGAGCTTGACGGAGACGAAGCGGATGACGGCGTGGCCGAGAAGGAGGCCGATGACGAGGGCTGGGATGAGATAGAGCGATTCCACGGCGGCGGCGTACATCGGCACGCCCTGGAACAGGAAGAAACCGATGGAGATGATGCCGCTGATCAGGAAGAAGACGACGCTCGTGCCGCGTAGCTCTGCTGGCGTCAGCTCGGTGTAGGCGAAGTAGAGAATCAGAGGCGGGCCCGCCATGCCTGTCGTGACGCCGCAGATGCCCGCGAGGAATCCCATGAGGATGGAGTTGCGACGGCAGAGCGAGAACCTGTGATGCGTGAACTGCATGAGCAACAGAGAAATCAGGATGACCGTGCTGACGAGCAGCTTCAACTGATTCGCCGAGAAATGCGCGAAGATCCAGAAACCGAAGGGCTGTGCGGCGATGTAGCCGACGAGGATGGTCTCGATCAGCTTGTAGCGGGCATCCTTCCAGACGAGAAACGTCTGCACGATGCCGGTGAGCAGCGCCACGACGAACATCATGAGAACCGTCTCGCGCGGATCGTAGAAAATCATGAGCAGCGGCGCCGCGATGATCACGAGCCCAAATCCCGTGATGCCCTGCATGAACGCAGCCAGCCCGATGGCTAGCGCCGGTAAGAGATGCGCCTGCCAAACAGCAGTATCCAAAACAACCACAACCTTTCTGCAATCGATGCCGAATTGATTTCGGTAGTCTTGCTGTCAAAGATTATTTTGCTATTTTATCTCCTCTTTAAATGTTTCACGTGAAACAGTGTCGGAACCGATGAGTCGGCACATGTCTTCGGGAATGGGGGCCTCGATGCGGATCTCTTTGCCGGTATCGGGATGGAAGAAGTGGACGCGCCAAGCGTGCAGGGCTTGCCGCGGGATTGTATCGCAGGAGCCGTCGTAGGCTGTGTCGCCTAAAAGAGGATGGCCGAGGGCGGCGAAGTGGACGCGGATCTGGTGGGTGCGGCCAGTCAGCAGATGTATCTTGAGCAGGGAATACGCGGGCCACGATGCGATGGTCTCGTACTCCGTCAGGGCGCGCCTGCCATCGGCGCGCACCTGCCAGTGATTCGCCCTTGTGATGTCACGGCCGATTGGCATGTCGATTCGACCACTTAGACAGTCCAGATGACCTTGCGCCAGTGCCAGGTATTCGCGGTAGATCTGGCCATGATGCTTTGTCATCGCGTGCTGGATGCGCGCGGATTTGGCGAGGATGACGATGCCCGTTGTGTCTCGGTCGAGCCGGTAGAGCGGATGGATGCCCGCCGCCTCTCCCCTGCGCTCGAAATAGCCCGCCACGGCATGGACGAGCGTATCGCGCGCCGCGCGGTGCGTCGGATGGACAATCATGTCCGCGGGCTTGTTGACGACGAGAAAGGTTTCGTCCTCATAGAGGATGTCGAGCGGCAGATCGACGGGCACGACGGACGATACTTCTTGCCAGAGCAGTGTCAGCTCATCGCCCGTATGGACGCGCAGGCGGGCGTCGCCGTTCTTCTTCCCATTGACGAGGACCGTGCCGTTCCACTTGATGTGCTTCCAGAGCTTCGCCGAGAGCCCGAGCGGCGCGCGCACGAGTTGGCGCAGTTCCCTGCCGTCATGGGCAGCATCTACGGTATAGGAAATCTTCAATGGGATTCTTCCTTTCTTCCAAAAGCAAAAGGGGATGTTTCACGTGAAACATCCCCTTTGTCTAAAATACATTAAAGCGGATTCTTTGCCGGTGTGCCGGCCTTGCGCGGATAAGCTTTGGGCGTCGGCATGGTCTTCGTCACGGTGATGATGGCGCGCTTGTCATCAAGGCCGGGCAGGTGGACTTCGCGCACATCGGTCTGGCTGCCGCCCATGACTTTGATGGCTTTCGCCGCTTCCTCGACTTCCTCAGCAAAAGCCCTGCCCTTGAGTGCGAGGAAGTGGCCGCCGCGCTTGACAAATGGCAGGCAGTACTCGCAGAGGATTGGCAGGCGTGCGACGGCGCGCGAGACGGCGAGGTCATACTGCTCGCGGTATTTCTTCATGCGCGCCCCCTCCTCTGCTCTCGCATGGACGCAGTCCACATCTTCGAGGCCGAGTTCATCGACGACTGTCTGCAGAAAATTGACGCGCTTATTCAGCGAATCCATGAGCGTCAGGTGCACCTGCGGGCAGAAGATCTTGAGCGGCAGGCCGGGAAAGCCCGCGCCAGTTCCGACATCAATTATCGATATCTCACCATCAAAGAGGGCCGGATCGTAAGCGGAGAGCGAATCGACCATGTGCTTGACAGCAACTTCATGCTCCTCCGTAATGGCAGTGAGATTCATTTTCTCATTCCACTCCACCAGCAGCTCGTAGTAGCGCGTGAACTGCGCGAGCTGGTTCTCGCTGAGCGTCAGGCCGAAGTCCTCCGCTGCTTTCTTCATCTCATCTCGAAACATTGCTCTTCCCCCTCTCAATCTTCCTCATTCTGTTTTGCTGTATCATGGAGACGCTTCTGCTGCTCGAGCCAGACGAGCAGCACGGACACATCGGCCGGCGAGACACCGCTGATGCGCCCAGCCTGACCGACCGAGCGCGGGCGGATGGCCGCGAGTTTCTCGCGCGCCTCATCGCGCAGGCTAGGCACGTCCTGATAATCAATATCTTCTGGCAGGAGCTTTGCCTCGAGCTTCTCCATGTGCGCGACCTGCTCGAGCTGTTTCTTGATATAGCCCTCGTAGAGGATGGAGGTCTCCACCTGCTGGCGGACTTCCTTCGCGAGTTCCGGCAGCTCGGGATATGCGAGCCGCAGCTTCTCGTAGTCGACCTGCTGGCGGCGCAGCAGGTCGGCAAGCGGCTGCGCGCTCTTGATGGGCTCGATGCCCGCTTCTTGCAAGCGGGCGTTCGTCTCCTGGCTCGGGTTGATATTCGTCTCCTTGAGCAGCTTCATCGCCGCTTCGATATCCTCTTTCTTCTTGAGGAAACGCGCCCAGCGATCGTCCTTGACGAGGCCGACGCGACGGCCGTACGGCGTCAGGCGCAGGTCGGCATTGTCCTGGCGCAAAAGGAGACGATATTCTGCACGGCTTGTCATGATGCGGTACGGCTCATTCGTGCCCTTCGTCACGAGGTCATCGATGAGCACGCCGATGTAAGCCTCCGAACGCTTGAGAATGAGAGGCTCTCGCTTCTGGATGAACATGGCCGCATTGATGCCGGCGATGATGCCCTGCGCTGCCGCCTCCTCATAGCCCGACGTGCCGTTGGCCTGCCCTGCCGAGAAGAAGCCCTTGATATCCTTGAACTCCAGCGTCGGCTTGAGCTGCGTCGGGTCGATGCAGTCGTACTCGATCGCATAGCCCGCGCGCATGACGTGCGCATGCTCGAGGCCCGGTATCGTCTTGAGGAAGGCGAGTTGCACGTCCATCGGCATGCTCGTGCTCATGCCCTGTACGTAGACTTCATTCGTGTGCAGGCCCTCCGGCTCGAGGAACAGCTGGTGGCGGTCTTTGTCCGGGAAGCGCAGGATCTTCGTCTCGATGGACGGGCAGTAACGCGGGCCGATGCCCTCGATGATGCCGTTCGCCATCGGCGCGCGGTCCATGTTGTCGCGCAGGATCTTGTGCGTCGCTTCGTTCGTGTAGGTCAGCCAGCACGGCACCTGCTCGCGCGTCCGCTCGTCACTCATGAACGAGAAATTGCGCGCCTCCTCGTCGCCCGGCTGGATCTGCATCTTCTCGTAGTCGAGCGTGCGGGCGTCGACGCGGGCCGGCGTGCCCGTCTTGAAGCGCATGAGCCGGATGCCCGCCGCCTTGAGCGAGTCCGAGAACTTCATGGCTGGGCGCTGCCCGTTCGGGCCACCGCTGTAGGTGTGCTCACCGACGATGATGCGGCCCCTGAGATACGTGCCCGTCGCCATGATGATGGCCGGCGCGAGGTAGACCTCCCCCGTCTCGACGAGGACGCCGCGCACGGCCTTCTTGTCCTCGGTCAGCAGCAGGTCCGTGATGAGGATCTGTTTGACGTCGAGGTTCTCCGTCTTCTCACAGGTCTCCTTCATCGTGAACTGGTAGAGCTTCTTGTCCGCCTGTGCGCGCAATGCGTGGACAGCCGGCCCCTTGCCCGTGTTGAGCATGCGGAACTGGATGCAGGTCTTGTCCGCATTGACGCCCATCTCGCCGCCGAGCGCATCGAGCTCGCGCACGAGATGGCCTTTGCCCGGGCCGCCGACCGACGGGTTGCAGGGCATCAGGGCAATATTATCCATCGAGAGCGTCGCCAAAAGCGTCCGGCAGCCGATGCGCGCGGCGGCCAGCGCCGCCTCCACGCCGGCATGGCCAGCGCCAATGACGATGACATCGTATGATCCAGCGGTAAACAACAAAAATCCCCCTTATCTATATTAGGTACGAACTTACTCACTTGCCGATGCAGAACTTGCTGAAGATCTCATTGATGATATCCTCGCCGACCGTCTCGCCCGTGAGCTCACCGAGCTTCTCCCAGGCAGAGCGCAGGTCGATGGAGATGAAGTCGAGGCCCATATCTGCCTCGATCGTGCGGATGGCCGCCGCGAGGTGCTCGTCCGCCTGGCGCAGCACTTCGGCCTGGCGCGCGTCCGTGACGAAGGTGCCTTCCTGCCCGGCCTGCGTGCCCGCATAGACCTTCGCGGTGATGGCCTTTGCGAGATTCTCAAGGCCGTCCTGCGTGCGTGTCGAGATCGTGATGACCGGCACCTCTTTCTTGACATGCCTTTGCAACATCTCGGCCGTGACGACGGGTTGCAGGTCGTCCTTGTTGAGCAGCAGGATGGCATCGCGACCGCGCACGAGCTTGAGGATCTCTTCATCCTCGCTGTCGAGCGGGCGTGATGCGTCGAAGAGCGCGAGGATCAAGGCGGCTTCCTTGACATAGGAGCGCGCCTTCTCGACGCCGATGCGCTCGACGACGTCGTCCGTCGCGCGGATACCCGCCGTGTCGATGATGCGCAGCGGGATGCCGCCGACGTCAGCGTACTCTTCAATGGAATCGCGCGTCGTGCCCGGCACGTCCGTGACGATAGCCCGCTCCTCGCGGAGTAAGGAATTGAGCAGGCTCGACTTGCCGACATTCGGCTTGCCGATGATGGCCGTCAGCAGTCCGTCGCGAAGGATCCGCCCCGCATGTGCCGTCTGCAAAAGGCCGGCGATTTTATTGCGTATCTCAACCACATTTTTCTGGATATCGTACGTCAGCACATCGTCGACCTCATCCTCGGGGAAATCGATGGCCGCCTCGATATGGGCGATCATGCCGAGGATCTCGTGGCGCATCGCATGGATGCCCTTCGAGAAGTGCCCCGTAAGATGCCCCGCCGCCATCGTCAGCGACGTCTCCGTCCGCGCCTGGATGATATCCATGACGGCCTGCGCCTCCGAGAGGTCGAGCCGCCCGTTGAGGAAAGCGCGCTTCGTGAACTCGCCGCGTTCCGCCGGCCTTGCCCCCGCCTTCCACGTGAGCTCCAACGTCTTGCGCAGCGTCATGAGGCCGCCGTGGCACTGCAGTTCCACGACGTCCTCCACCGTATACGAATGCGGCGCGAGCATGACGAGGGCCAGCGCCTCGTCGACGACCTGCCCCTTCTCATCCACGATATGGCCGTAGACGGCATGATGGCTGCCCGCCAGGACGAGCGGCTTGCCGTTCTTCGCCTCGAAGACCTTGCCGGCCGTCTTCAGCGCATGCTCCCCGCTGATGCGGATGACGCCGATACCGCCCTCACCCTGCGGTGTCGCGATGGCACTGATCGTATCTCCCTGCTGCATACTGTCTTCCCTTCCTTTCGCTCTCGAGTCATCTCGAGTCGTTTTAAGCAATTTCGTTCTCAATCATTCTAGTACATGGACCCCGGGCAGGTAAAGCAAAAAGGGCCTGCTCCCAGAAGGAGAAAGCCCTTTCACAGCTCTCTGTATCTTGCTGTCTGTCCGGGTTGAGGACAGGGTCAATTGTCCTCGTTCTCCCGGCTGCGCCGATTGCTCTCCACCCGACGGCGGCGGCGCGGCACGATGACGACATAGCGGCGCGGCTCATCGCCGGCGCTGTACGTCGATACCTTGCGGCTGTCCTGCAGCGCCATGTGGATGATCTTGCGCTCATGGCGGTTCATCGGCTCGAGATGGATTTCCTGGCCGATGCGGCAGGCCTTCTCAGCCAGATGGCCTGCGAGGCGCGTGAGCGTCTCCTCACGGCGGGCGCGGTAGCCCTCGATGTCAAGCTGGACATGCAGGCGCTCGCCTGCAACGCCGCGGTTGGCCGCGAGGTTCGTCAGGTACTGCAGCGCATCGAGCGTCTGCCCATGCTTGCCAATGAGGATGCCGAGGCTCTCGCCCTCGAGCTGGAAGAGGATGCCCTCCTCCGTCTCCGAGCGCTGCAGCTCGACCTCGATCTTCATCGCGGCGAACACATCCTCGAGGAACTTGCGCGCGCGCTGCTCCTGTTCGAGCAGCGACACAGCATCCTTTGCCTTGGCGGCCTTAGCAGATGCTGCCTTAGCTGGCGCATCCACCTGCGTTTCTTCGACCTCTTCCTCCAGGCGCGTCTCCAGCTCTGCCATATCGGCAGACGGATCAGCAGCCTTCGTCTCAGCCACTGCGGCGCCATCGATATCGCGGACGCGGATGCGCGCATCCTTGCGGCCGATCAGGCCGAGGAAGCCGCGGGAAGGCTGCTCGAGCACCGTGTACTCCAGGCTCGCTGGCGCACAGCCGAGGTCAGCGGCGGCTGCCTCAAGCGCCGCCTCGACCGTCCGGCCGGTCCATTCCATGGTATCTGCCATATCAGGCAGCCTCCTTTTTCTTGTCGTCGTGGCGATACATCCACCACTGCTGCGTGATCTGGACGATGTTCATCGTGACCCAGTACAGCACGAGGCCGGATGGGAAGTTCAAGCTGATCCAGCCGATGAAGAGCGGCATGACCGTCATCATGATCTTCATCTGCTGATTCATCTCCGTCGTCGTCTGCTTCTGCTGCAGGAACGTCGTCAGAGCCGAGAGGACCGGAAGGATGTAGTACGGGTCCGGGTCCGACATGTTCGGCAGCCAGAGGAAGGCAGCCGACTCCGGCGTCGGATACGTGAAATTGTAGAGCGCGTAGTACATGCCCATGAGGATTGGCATCTGGATGAGCAGCGGCAGGCAGCCAGCCAGCGGGTTGACACCGGCCTCCTTGTAGAGCGCGCCGACCTTCTGCTGCATGACCTGCGGATTGTCCTTGTACTTCTCCTGGATCTTCTTCATCTTCGGAGAGAGCTCCTGCATGGCCTTCATCGACTTGACCTGCTTGACCGTCAGCGGATAGAGCATCATCTTGATGAGAATCGTCAGCAAGATGATGGCCACGCCGTAGCTGCCGATGCCAGCAGCATCCGTCACATTATAGAGCGCCTGCAGGACAACGTGCAGGAGATTCTCGATCGGTTCGAATATCGTTCCAAAGAAACCCAATATATCACATCCTAATCTTCACAAAAATACCAGTAATACAGAAAAACATCCCCTATGCCTCACGGCACGGGATCATAGCCACCCTTGTGGAACGGGTGGCAGCGCAGGATGCGCTTGAGGGCCAGCCAGCCCCCACGCCGGGCTCCATAACGCTCGATCGCTTCGAGCGCGTATTCAGAACACGTCGGGACATAGCGGCAGGAGGGTGGGAACATCGGCGAAATGAATCCGCGATAGAACCGCACCAATAGAAGCAGAATTGTCTTCAAGCTCAGGACCTCTTTTGCCTTGCAGTAGATTTCCCATGCTTCGGACGGCCCCCATGATGGGCTCCATGAAAGACATGAAGGTCCTTCTTCGAGCCCTTGAAGATGCCAGCCTGCTGGCCAATCTGCAGGAAAGCCTGCTCCACGGCCTGGCACTTGGCATCGACGATGGGCTTGCGGCCGACGAGCAAGAGAGCCGCATCCTCGCGGACGCGGTCCTGGTTCAGCCGGTACGCCTCGCGCAGCAGGCGCTTGACGCGGTTGCGCGTGACCGCACAGCCGAGCTTCTTGCCTGCAGCAAAGCCGACACGGCCGCGCACCCCATCCGATGGGAAGACGTACAGTACGAAGTAGCGGTTCGCATAAGAGCGGCCGCTCCGATAGACGCGCTGGAAGTCACTGCGGCGCTTGATGATCCGTCTCCTCGGTAAGGTAAGCATTCGCATTTCCCCAAAATCCAATTGAACGAGTTAGTAAAACGGAAAAAGATAAGCAAAAAAGGCCACCGAAGTGACCTCATCCGATTTATGCCGAAAGCTTCTTTCTACCGCGCTGGCGTCTTCTCTTCAGAACGAGACGGCCGCCCTTCGTCTTCATGCGCTCACGGAAGCCATGGGTCTTCTTTCTCCAATGGTTGTTCGGCTGGAAAGTCTGTTTCATGTGTGTAACACCTCCTTCTGGATTTGTCTCTGAGACTAATTGGCTGTATAGAAGCATAGTATCAGATTTTAACTATGTCAAATTATAGACTACCGACTCGCGGCCTGTCAAGGATTTTCCCTTGTCTTTTTGCTGTCAGGCTGTGGATATTTTCAGGCTTATGGCCACTTGCCCACAGAAAAACTGTTGATAAGTCACGTCACTTTTGATAAGATATTGTTGATTATTGTGCGGAAAACCCCATTGGTGCCCTGCGAGGCAAGGCTCGTAAACGTAAGATACCGTAAGATATCATCCACATTTCCCGCCACTATACCCAAGGAACAACTATACTTATCCACAGCTGTGGATAAAAATGTGGATAACCTTATGCACCTGTGGAAAAAGTTTCTACATATTCTAATAGCAGGAAAGGATTTTTTTCATGGAGCAGACACAGCTGCAGGCTGTTTGGGAGCAGATCCTCACCAAGATGAAGGAAACGCTCGCCGAGTCAGCCTTCAAGTGGTTCAAGTCGGTCAAGCCCATCTCCCTGACCGCCACGGGACTTGTCCTCAGCGCGCAGAACGACCTCGTCAAGGACTGGATCACCAGCCACTACCTCACGATCATCGAGGATGCGGTTGGCGCCGTGCTCGGCAGCAAGCGCAAGGTGGACTTCCTGGTCCTGCCCTCCGTTCAGCCCGAGCCCGAACCCGAGCCCGCCAAGCCGGAAAAAGACGCCGACAGCACCCAAGACACAAAAGAGGCAAAAGAAGCAGCCGGCCACAGCAGCCGCAAGAAGGAAGACCCCAATCAGGGGACGCTCTTCCAGGAGCAGCCGCCCGCACCCGTCGACAACGGCGACATGCACATCGTCGCGCCAGGCGACCGCTCGTCGCTGAACCCGAAGTACACCTTCGAGACCTTCGTGACCGGCAGCTCGAACCGCTTTGCCCATGCGGCGGCCATGGCCGTCGCCGAATCGCCGGGCAAAGTCTACAACCCGTTCTTCATGTACGGCGGCGTCGGCCTCGGCAAGACCCACCTCATGCACGCCATCGGCAACCGCGTGCTGCAAAACCACCCCGAGATGCGCGTGCTCTATGTCTCGAGTGAGCAGTTCACCAACGAGATCATCCGCGCCATCCAGGAAGGCAAGGCCGAGCTCTTCCGCCAGAAGTACCGGACCATCGACGTCCTGATGGTCGACGATATCCAGTTCCTCTCCGGCAAGCAGAGCACGCAGGAAGAGTTCTTCAACACCTTCAACGCCCTGCACGTCGCCGACAAGCAGATCATCCTGTCGTCCGACCGCCCGCCACGCGAAGTCCAGAAGCTCGAAGACCGCCTGCGCTCGCGCTTCGAGGGCGGTCTGATCACCGACATCCAGGCACCGGACCTCGAGACACGCATCGCGATCCTCAAGAACAAGGCGCTGCTCGACCACGTCGACGTGCCGAACGACGTCCTGATGTTCATCGCCAACCGTATCGACAGCAACATCCGTGAGCTCGAGGGAGCCCTGACGCGCGTCGTCGCCTACGCCTCCCTCATCAACAAGCCCGTCACGACCGACGTCGTCGCCGAGGCCCTCAAGGACGTCTTCCCGAACAGCCATAAGAAAGAGGTCACGCTCGAGGTCATCCAGGAGATTGTCGCCACCTACTTCAAGATCCGCATCGAGGACCTCCATTCCAAGAAACGTACGCGCAGCATCGCGTTCCCGCGCCAGATTGCCATGTACCTCTGCCGCGAGCTCACCGACACCTCGCTGCCGCAGATCGGCAACTTCTTCGGCGGCCGTGACCATACGACCGTCCTGCACGCCTACGACAAGATCGCCAAAGAGCGCGAGGAGAACGCCAAGCTTCATAAGATCATCAAAGACCTCATCGAGAGCATCCAGAAGATGTAAATCCCCCACAGACCGCCGTGGATAACCCTGTGGAGAAGCCTCTGGATTTCCTGTCGATGGATTGTGGATAACCGATAGGGGAGTTTATCACCGTGGATACTGTGGATAACCTCCCCTATTGTTATGAACAAGTTACCCACAGCAAACTGTGATGAACAGCAACACCTCAGACGACTTATCCACTTTTCCACACGGCCTACTACTACGTCGGCTATTTATATAAATATTTTAGTTATCATAAAAAAAAAGAGAGAAGGCCCCAAAGTATGAAAATCACATGCAATAAGAACGAGCTCACCAACGCCCTGCAGATCGTCGCACGCGCGGTAGCCACCAAACCACAGACCCCCATCCTTTCCGGTATTTATCTGAGAGCCGAAGGCACGACCTTGGAGCTCCAGGCAACAAATTATGAGATTGGCCTCGTTGCTCGCATCGAGGCAGACATCGAAGAACCTGGCGAATTGACCGTAGGTGGCCGTTATTTCCAGGAAGTTGTCCGCAAGCTGCCTGGGGAAAACGTCAAACTTGCCTGCACAGCAGATGAGAAGATCGTCCACATCGAATCAGCCATGGCCAAGTTCACCTTGCTCTCCATGAACGCAGCCGAGTTCCCGACCATCCAGCCACTCGAAGGTAATCTCGATTTCGCTATCAAGGACAATATCCTGCGCGACCTAATCAAGAAAACCGTCTTTGCCTGCAGCACTGATGAAGCGAGACCTGTCTTCACGGGCTGCTCCTTAGAGGTCACCGAGAACAAGGTCACAATGGCCGCGACGAACACACACCGCCTCTCCGTCAAGTCGGAGACCTTTGACCAGAGCATCGGCAACATCAAGGTCATCATCCCCTCGCGCATCCTGCAAGAACTCCTCCACAACATGTCTTCAGATATCCCGACGGATGTCAAGATCTCCTGCAGCTACAACCAGATCAGCTTCTCCTTCGACAATCTCTACATGACCTCGCGCCTCATCGAGGGACAGTTCCCGAACTACCGCGGTGTCATCCCGCCGGATTTCGCGACGCATGTCAAGACGGATACGGCTGCTTTTGCGGCTGCCGTCGACCGCATCTCTCTGATTGCTAGGGCTGGCGTCTACAATACGATAAAGCTCGAGTTCGCAGACAACCAGATCCACATCACCTCGAATAACCCGGAGATCGGCAACGCCGAGGAGTACATCCCTGCTGAGATCGATGGCCCGGACATCGCCATCGCCTTCAATGCGCAGTACATCATCGACGTGCTCAAGAACATCGACAGCAAGACCTGCCGCATCGGCCTCAACCAGCCACTCTCCCCGGCTTCCATCCAGGAAGAAGACGATGACAGCTTTGTCTACATTGTCACACCGGTACGTACGAATCATTGAGACACATTTTTACGCAGAAAGCAGAAAGAGGATTTACCATGAACATCGAAGAAGTCAAGATCGACACGGAAACGATCCAGCTCGACCAGTTCCTCAAGTGGGCTGGCGTGCTCGGCTCCTGCGGCGAGACGAAGGCATTGATTGCCGAGCGCCGCATCAAGCGCAATGGCGAGACCGAGTCGGCACGCCGCCGCCAGCTCCACGATGGAGACGTCATCGAAGTCGAGGGACTCGGCGCCTGGAAAGTCGTCCATGACGAGGTCCACGAGAAAGGCTGATATAAGAATGTATGTTCGTTCTTTAAAGCTGAGAAATTATCGGAACTATTCTGAGCTCGAGCTCGCGCTGCAGCCGGGCATCAACATCTTCCTCGGCCCGAATGCCCAGGGCAAGACGAATGTCGTCGAGGCCGTCTACTACGCCTCGCTCGGCCATTCGCACCGGACACATCTCGACACCGAGCTCATCCGCTGGGACGCCGGCGAGGGCTGCATCATCCTCGACTTCGACCGTCGCGGCGTCATGAATCACCTCGAGTTCCAGTTCAGCCGGGCCAAGAGGCGCCGCATCCTCTTGAACGGCCACCCGATCCGCCTCAAAGAGCTCATCGGCAGCATCAACACTGTACTGTTCTCACCAGAGGACCTGTTCCTCATCAAGGGAGCGCCGGCCGGACGCCGGCGCTTTTTAGACGGCGAGATCTCGCAGGCTAGCCCTGCCTACTACCACGAGCTCGTCGAGTTCAACCGCATCATCAGCCAGCGCAATTCGCTATTGAAGCGCATCCGCGAGCGGCGCGCCGACAAGTCGATGCTCGCGCTCTGGGACGAGCAGCTCATAGCGAGCGCCGAGAAGATCATCCGCAAGCGCATCGAGGCCGTACGCAAGCTCAACATGCTCGCCAACCTCATGCAGCGGCGCATCTCGAGCGACCAGGAGAACCTGACCGTCAGCTACGAGGTACATGGCGGCGAGGACATGACAAAGGGCTTTGCTTCATGGTATAATGAAATGCTGAGGAAATCGCAGGAGACCGATATCCTGCGCGGTTCGACGAGCTATGGCCCGCATCACGACGATCTCGTGCTGACGGTCAACGGCATCAACCTGCGCACCTTCGGCTCGCAGGGACAGCAGCGCACCGGCGTGCTCTCACTGAAGCTCGCCGAGCTCGAGTTCCTGCGCTCCGAGACGGGCGAGTACCCCATCCTCTTGCTCGACGACGTCATGAGCGAGCTCGATGTCAAGAGGCGCCAGCAGCTCCTGCAGTTCATCCGCCGCGAGCGCATCCAGACGCTCATCACCGCGACGGATGCCGCCTATTTCCCAGCAGAGGGCATGGGGCGGTACTACCATGTCCAGAGCGGCCAGATCACGACTTGAGGGTTTGACCGTCGGTACAGGCTGTCCGGAATGGAGGTGGCAGTATGGCAAAGCGCACACCGGGTCTCGAGAAGGTGGTCAGCATCATCCCGAAGGCCATCCACGAGCTCGGCCCCAAGCAGGAGCGCGAGTTCTACCAGCACTGGGTGCTCTGGCACTGGGAGGATATCGTCGGCAAGGCGTACGCACAGAACGTCAAGGCTGTGCGCATCGAGCGCGAAGTGCTCTACGTCTGCTGCCGCAATCCCGCCTGGAGTAACGAGACGCGCTACCAGATGCCCCGCATCATCCAGAAGGTCAACAACTACGCGGGCGGCGAGATGATCAAGGACATCCGGTTCAGCCGCTCCTGGAGCATAGCGGACTGGGATGCGCATGACGCCGCCGCTGATACGACAGCGAGGGCATCGGAAGCGCCCAGCGTTCCCGAGGTCAACGTTGGGCGCGAGCGGGCTAAGATGCCGCTCGACGCCGCGGACATCAAGGCTGCCGAGACGGTCAGCGAAGGGCTCGAGGACGAAGACCTCGCCTGCAAATTGCGGCAGCTCTACCGCAAAGGGCGCCAGCTTGACAAGCTGCGCCGCGCGCGCGGCTGGAAGCCCTGTCCCACCTGCGGCCATCTCTGTCCACCACAGGCCGCCTCCTGCAGCAGCTGCCGCAGGAAGCGGGAGGAGGACGTCCGCGCCAGGATACGCGCCGTCCTGCGAGACATCCCGTGGGCGCGCTGCAAGGAGGTCTGCGAGTACGTGCCGGAGTGCACGCCGCAGCTCCTCAACGAGCAGCGCGCGGCGCTCGTGCAGCTCATGGCAGCGAAGGTTGCCGTCAACGACCGCACGAGCATGGAGGCCAAGACGCTCGTCATGCTCTACCGCTGCCTGCCACCGGATAAGCTGACCGAGGACGCCATCAGGCGGGCGCTCTACGAGCTGCGCTTCAACATGTACTGGCCACCCGACTACAAGATGCCGAAGCGCTACGAGGCCATCCCGCTGCGCCACGCGCAGAAGCGCCAGTACGGCAAGCGGGCAGCTCAGGCAAAGAGCCAGCAGGCAGGCGCTGAGAAAGCAGAGAATGCAGAGAAAGGATGATGTGGCATGTTCCTGCATCTGGGCAATGATGTCTCCGTGCGCACGCGCGACATCATCGCGATCTATGACTACGTGGGCTTTTTCGTCAAGGAAAATCAAGACAATATGCGCTACTTCGCACGGTGCAAGGCCGAGGGAAAAGTGTGGCGGACGACGGCTTCGATGGATCTCGTCAAGTCAATCGTCATCACGGCGGACAGGGTCTACCTGTCCGGCATCTCCACCATGACGCTCAAGGACCGCACGCGCGCGATTTACGATATGGACATTGGTGTAAGTAACGATAAAAAGTGAGGAAAGAGTTTTTATGGCAAACGATAACGACAAGAAATCCATCGATCTGACTCTGACGCCGGACGACCAGCCAGAGGCTGCGCCAGCGCCGCAGAAAGAGGTCGAGGACCTCACCGACAAGGACCTCGACACGACGGGCGTCGAGATCCACACGGATGAGTCGAGCGCCGAGGTCACGGCTGTCGAGGCCGACTACGGCGCCGAGCAGATCCAGATTCTCGAGGGCCTCGAGGCCGTCCGCATGCGCCCGGGCATGTACATCGGCAGCACGAGCGAGCGCGGCCTGCACCACCTCGTCTATGAGGTCGTCGACAACTCCATCGATGAGGCACTCGCCGGCTACTGCGACCACATCGACGTGACGATCCACAAGGACAACAGCATCACGGTCGTCGACAACGGCCGCGGCATCCCGGTCGACATGCACGAGAGCGGCAAGCCGGCCGTCGAGGTCGTCCTGACCGTCCTGCACGCGGGCGGCAAGTTCGGCGGCGACGGCTACAAGGTCTCGGGCGGCCTGCACGGCGTCGGCGTATCCGTCGTCAACGCCCTGTCGACGAGCATGGAAGTCCAGGTCAAGCGCGACGGCAAGATCTACGAGATCGCCTTCGAGCGCGGCGTGACGACGAAGCCGCTGACTGTCGTCGGCACGACGACGGAGACGGGCACGCGCGTCCACTTCATGCCGGACCCGGAAATCTTCTCCGTCACGACGTACAGCTACGAGACGCTGCGCCATCGCCTGCGCGAGCTCTCCTTCCTCAACCACGGCATTACGATCGGCCTGCACGACGAGCGCGTCGAGCCCGTCCGCAGCGAGCAGTTCCACTTCGACGGCGGCATCAGCTCGTTTGTCGAGCACCTCAACCGCAAGAAAGAAGTGCTCAATCCGGAGCCAATCTACTTCAACGGCGTCAAGGACGATACGGTCGTCGAGATTGCCATGCAGTACAACGACAGCTATCAGGAGAACATCTACTCCTTCGTCAACAACATCAACACCGAGGAGGGCGGCACGCACCTCGCCGGCTTCAAGCTCGCGCTGACGCGCGCAGCCAACGACTTTGCGCGCAAGCAGGGCATCCTCAAGGACAAGGATTCCAACCTCTCGGGCGACGATGTGCGCGAGGGCCTGACCTGCGTCATCAGCCTCAAGATCCGCGAGCCGCAGTTCGAGGGCCAGACGAAGACGAAGCTCGGCAACTCCGAGGTCCGCGGTATCGTCGACTCCATCGTCACGGAAGGTCTCTCCGAGTACTTCGATGAGAACCCGGCCATCACGAAGCGCATCATCGACAAGGCCATCATGGCCGCCCGCGCCCGTGAAGCCGCCCGCAAGGCACGCGAGCTCACGCGCCGCAAGAACGCCCTCGAAGTGTCGAGCCTGCCGGGCAAGCTCGCCGACTGCTCCGTCAAGGACCCGGAGCAGGCCGAGATCTACCTCGTCGAGGGTGATTCCGCAGGCGGCTCGGCCAAGCAGGGCCGCGACCGCCGCTTCCAGGCCATCCTGCCGCTGCGCGGCAAGATCCTCAACGTCGAGAAGGCACGCCTCGACAAGATCTTTGCCAACGCCGAGATCCGCACGATGATCACGGCCTTCGGCACGGGCATCAGCGAGGACTTCGACCTCTCGAAGCGCCGCTACGGCAAGATCATCATCATGACCGATGCCGATGTCGACGGCGCGCACATCCGCACGCTGCTGCTGACCTTCCTCTACCGCTACATGAAGCCGCTCATTGAGCACGGCCACGTCTACATCGCCCAGCCGCCGCTCTACCAGATCCGCAAGGGCAAGAAACACTGGTACACCTACAGCGACGATGAGCTCTCCAAGAAGCTCGACGAAGTCGGCCGCGACGGCGTGACCGTCCAGCGCTACAAAGGCCTCGGCGAGATGAACCCAGAGCAGCTCTGGGAGACGACGATGGACCCGGAGGGCCGCACGATGCTGCGCGTCGAGATGGAAGACGCCGAAGAAGCCGACGAGCTCTTCACCATCCTCATGGGCGACAAGGTCGAGCCGCGCCGCCAGTTCATCGAAGAGAACGCCAAGCTCGTGCGCAACCTCGATATTTGATTTTTTGACTTTTCTCTTGCCAGATGCACAGGATTGTGCTATATTGGACATACACGATATACGATACTTCCAACAGGGGGAGTAGCTGAACGGCCACCATCGTCAGGACGGAGCAATCCCGGTGCGGCCGGCGCTAGCAAGCAAGACCCTGCCCTATTACCGCCATTTTCGGCGGCATATAGGGCAGGGTTTTTCGTATACGCTGTAGAAATCTACAGAAGAACCACTGCCCTATATGCAGGGGCATGGGAAAAATCTTAGGGAGCTCCTAGATGCTGTCATGGAAAATCAGGTCAGGATGATCCTCGTGTCGCACCGCGATCGTTTTGTCCGATTCGGGTTCGATTGGTTTGAGCGGTTCTGCAAGAAGTTCAACGTGGAGATCGTGGTCGTGAAGAACGAGAAGCTGTCCCCGCAGGAAGAGCTGGTGCAGGATATCGTCAGTATACTTCATGTATTTTCTTGTCGGCTTTATGGGTTACGTAAGTACAAGAAGCAGATTGAAGGAGATGAGGAACTTGCTGAAGGCATTCAAGACAGAGCTCCGTCTCACCGAACGGCAGAAGGATAAAGTTCGCCGTTCTCTCGGCATCTGCCGCTTTCTCGCTAACCAGTACATCGCCCGCAACATCTGGCTGTACCGCCTGTATCAGCGCGGCGTCCTCGATGAGAAGCAGCGCCGTTTTGTCACCGCCAATGACTTCGACAAGTACGTCAACCATGTGCTGAAGAAGAAATTTCCCTGGATTGACCAGTGCGGCTCCAAGGCGCGCAAGAAAATCCTCATCAATGCGGAGCAGGCGTTCAGGCGTTTCTTCAAAGGACAGGCGCACTTCCCGCGCTTCAAGCGGAAGAATCAGCAGAATGTAAAGCTCTACTTCCCGAAGAACAACAAGGGTGACTGGACGATCTGGCGACACAAAATCCAGATCCCGACCATCGGCAAGGTGCGCCTGAAAGAATTTGGCTACCTACCGCAGAGCGTGACCATCAAGAACGGGCACGTCTCCTATGAAGCGGGCCGCTACTACGTCTCGGTCACGGCCGAGATTGAGGAAACGAGCCGCTATAATAATGACCTAGAGGCATCGTACCATCCGCAGTCGGATGGCATTGGTGTAGACCTTGGTGTCAAATCGCTTGCCATCGTCAGCGACGGCAGGATTTTTGAGAATATCAATACGTCTTCCCGAGCCAGACGGCTCGAGAAGCGGCTGAGAAGAGAGCAGAGGCGTCTCAGCCGCAAGTACGAGATGCGAAAGAGGAAAGGTGGTAGTACTGCTACTGCCTCTGCAAACATAGAGAAAAAGAAATTATCGGTACAGAAACTGCACAAGCGGCTGGTGAATCTCCGCCGCAATCACGAGAATCAGGTCATCCACGCACTGGTCGAGCAAAAACCACGCTTCATCACGGTGGAATACCTCAACGTGACCGGCATGATGAAGAACCGTCATCTCTCGAAGGCCGTGGCGCAGCAGCGCTTTTATTCCTTCCGTGAGAAACTACGGCGCAAGGCAGAGATCATCGGGATTGAGGTTCGCATCGCGGACCGCTTTTACCCGAGTTCCAAGACCTGCCACGCCTGCGGACATGTGCATAGCGGCCTGAAACTCAAAGACCGCACTTACGTCTGTCCTGCATGCGGCTACAAGAAAGACCGCGATTTCAATGCAGCGCTGAATCTACGCGATACGAAAAATTATCGCATCGCCTGATTCACGTTTCACATCTCGATAAATGTACCGATGGCTAGTCGGGAACAGGCCGTTGCCTTGCGAGGCAAGGAACACGGCCAACGCCTTTGGAGTGTACAAGAACTTGTGAGTAGTTTCAGGCTTGCCTGGGCAAAAGCATACACGATGAATAAGGAATTTTTCTAAGACATGCACATTTTTGTTTATGTTTTTAGTAGCAGTAATAGAAGTCTATCGCCCTAGTCGATTGGTTGGCGCTTTCTGTGAAATGATAATTTTTTTTGACGATAAAGCTATTGGAGAAGTCAAAAATGGTGGTAAAATCAGATTTCAACTCCCGCCAGGAATACATGAACTAAAGGTAAAGACTAACTGGATGCATCTAAAAAGTAATCCATTCAGTTTTCAACTCCACCCTGGAGAATTCATTAAAATGCGTACAAGTTTTCCCTTTGGCATCCTTGCAGTAGTATTCGGAACATGGATGTTCAAATGGATGATTCATGCTGGCAGAATTTTGAACATTGAAAAATATTGACCGCTTGACTAAAAAGGAGATGTCTTATATGTCAGAAAATAAATTCTGTCCTAAATGTGGCAGTAAATTAGAAGCTAATGTTGAGTCATGTCCATCCTGTGGATTTTTATTGAGTGAAATTAAAGAAAGTTCATCAGATTCCTCACAAAAAACTTCTTCTACCACGCCTTTATCAACACAGCATAGTATAGACCAGTCAAACAACCAAATAGAATCGAATAATTCTATAAAAAATGATAGAATCGAAAACGTATCTAAACCAGTTATTTTTACTGACCTAAAACAAAGAAATATATCTTGGAGAATTCCACTTTCAATTTGTACTGGAGATATTTATGCTCTGCGTTGGATGTGTAAATTAACAGATGAATCCTCTATACTGGCAGGGAAGCGATTATTCCCACCGAATAAAAAGATACTGCTCTACATGGTTATCAGTTTAGGATTTTATTATTGGTATTGGGCTTATAAAATGGGAGAAATTATCCACTTGGCAAAAACTCGCCGAGGTATAAGTACGGAAGGTAATAAATATGGCACTCTATTCGCCATACTAGGGACAGCACCACTTATGTTTTCAATAGGATTAAGTCTGATTCAATCAAAATTCAATTACTTGATCCGATATGATATTTATAACAAAAATCTCAATGAAATTCTTTCATCATACAAATCTAGCTTCTAATTTGTACGTGAAGGGCTTATCATCGATAATGCCTCATTGATGCAATTATAGCAGGAAGGAGATATGATCCATGTTTTGTACAAACTGTGGCAAAGAACTCAGTCCAGAAGAAAATTTTTGCACCAGATGTGGACACAAAGCACCTGTACTTGCAAGTCAGTCATCTAATTCCATAGATGCTCAGAAAGAGCTGACAACAGCCCAAAACATGATGGCTGCAGTAAACTTGCCAGACTTGCAAGCTGTCTATGCCCATTTGGACAAAGCTGCCAAATGCCAAGACCAAGCTCTTTTGCAACAATTGAAGGCTCTAGCTGATAAATATGCAGATATTGCAAATTTATCTAAGAATCTGTCCATGGCAACGGCGCAGACTGTCAGTATGAATCCTTATCTAAAAACTGCTGCTGTCGGTGTTGTTGGCACAGGAATCGGCACTATAGCCGCTGGTGCAATGAACGGAAGCGCTGGCGTAGCAACAGCTGAAGCTGCATCTTCAACTAGCAGTTCCATATTGTCATCCAATGTAGGCGCTCAGTTAGCAGATCATCTCATCCGTGATAATCACGACACACTATCGGACGCTGCCGGCAACATTGCCGATACGGCAAGTGATGTTGCAGATGCAGCTAGCGATACTGTCGGTGACGTCATTGACTTTCTATCAGATATTTTGTAACAATCTTGAATATACCGGCATTTGAGAACCACCCAATCTCCTCGAGAGAGCCACTTGATAGATTCAAGATAAATCTTCAATCCGCTCGTGAGAGCCACCCACTGTGAATGGACACAGCTGATTCACCAAGACGCTCAATCCATCCTTCTGGGTCATACTGCAGGCAGATGATGGTGGTAGTCCGTTCGACACGACGTTCCATGACCTCAAGCAGAAGCTGCTGTTCTCCCTCTGTCGCATTGTAGAGCAGAAATTCGTCCAGAATGAGCACGGATGTGCGCTCTCACTTCCGCAGGAACTCCTTCCGCTTGTCTTCGAGATTGGCCTCTCGGTAAGCGGCAAACATGTCGGGCAGTCGCATGTACTTGACCTTAAAGTCGTCGTAGCAAGCATTGGTGTCGAGAGCATTGGCCAGATAGGTCTTGCCAGATCCGGTAGCACATTACAATAAAAATTAAAAGATAGATTCAGATGTAGAACCTATAACCTGGAGTCTGCGCGAATGGAGGAATATTTTATGAGTCTCGAAAAAAGACCTGCAAAACTCATATTAGCCGGTACCTGTGGTGTTAGGATGAAGACCGTCGAAATCAGTCGAGCAGCGCGCGGCATCCATGCTTCTATCAAAGCGGGAAAAAGTCTCAGCCAGCTCAACACCATGCGTGGTGGCGTAAAAGGCTTTAAGGGCTTTGTTGCCGAAATCCAGGAAGCCGCCGAGGCATCGGCACAGGGCCGCATGACCGTCGTCCTGAATAACAACGGCATCGCGGATTTACAACATACACTGAAAAACGGCAAAACAGCGTTCAAGCAAGTGAAGGCTGGATATCGGCCTGGCCAGATTGATTATGCGCGTTATCGCGGACAGACCATCGTAATCGACAAAGACAACCCTAATTTTGCCCTCATCAAGAAGGAAGGGGCACAGGCCGGTGTCAAGGTCGTGCGTGGACACTTCAGCAACGAGAATGCAAAATTCTGGGCGGATGCCATGCAGATGGAGACGAAAATCACTGGGGCTAAGAGCGCTGTCATCACGCCCAAAATCTATACAGGGGTCCAGACGGCAGCCAGAGCGCACAGTGCTGGAATCTCGGCGGCAAAGGGTGGCGCTGTCTGCGGCGCTGGCCTGAGTATCGGTTCCAATCTTGTAGAATTGGCACGTGGCAACAAAACAGTTGGCGAAGCAACGGTTGATGTTGCTGTCGATACGGCAGGCGCAGCAGCTGTTGGCTACGTTTCTGGAGCGGTTGGCAGTGTAGTGGCGGAAACTGCTGTCGGTGCTGCTGCCATCGAGACGGCTAGTGCCGTAGGTGCCGCTGCTATGACTGTCCCCGGCGTTGGAGCTGCTGTCGGTGCTGCAGGAGCAGCTGCTGGTGCCATCGGAGGTGTAACTACTTCAGCTGTAAGTGCCGGCGCGGCACTCGCTACCTCTGCGGCTGCCGGTACAGTTGCAGCCGGTGCAGTAGCAGCCGCCGGGGCCGCTGCCGTCGCTGCGGCTCCCGTATTGGCTGTCGGTGTCGTCGTCGGCGGCGTTCTGGATTTGATTTTCGGTGATTGAGTGCAACGTATTCTGTCGAAAAAGGAGACTACAATGGCGAAAAAAAAGAAATTTGCCCTGATCATGAAGGATGATATCGAAGTACGCGATGTCGACGGGCTGCTGGAAAACTACGACGAAGATACCATCTTGCAGTATTATCGCGATGGCAGTCTTGTCACCTGGCTACGTGATCGCTATGAAGACGAGCTGGCAGATGAAGTCGAGGCTTTGGATGCAGATGAAGACGATGCTGACCTGAAAGAGCAACTTGCCTTGGTGTTTGGTGTCAAACAGGACACCGAGCGCTTGGAGCACCTTCGTCAATTTACAGAAGATGAAGAACTGCTCGCAAAAGTCAATCAGGTCGCGTTCGATCAAGAAGACCTTGCCGACCTGCTCGATGAGGGAATCGATGAAATCTATCTCTGTCCGGGCACCTACACCATTCCCCTGCGAGCCAAGAACAAGACCTACATCGGTATTGGCAACCATATCACGGCCACAATCCGCAGCAAGAAGGTCGTCGATTTCGACAGCCTCGGCATCAAGTTCTTTGGCGAAATCTATTATGACGAAGCATATTCATCCATCGTTGAAAGAGCTTCAGAACATGCAAACATAACAGCGCCAACAGCACCAATGGAAGCATCTGAAATTCCCGAAGTTGCCAATGAACCTACAGAAGGTGCCAATTCACGCCGTGATTACAGTCATACTACGAATGCATTATTGCGCGCTGCCAGCGAAGAGTTAAAAAATGTGAAAATCATGACAATCAGCCCATTGTTCCTTGCCGCAAAAGAAGAATTATCTGATATGAAGATTCGCATTTGAGAGAGAGGAAATTATCATGGTAAAACAATCGAATTTTAAGATTGAAAAATAAAATCTATGGCTGTAGGGTTACAATCTTATCTGTGGCCTTGTAAAGATGATAGCGATGGGAAAATAGATTTATATTATGTGCCTTGTGTGCCATTTTGTCCTAACTGGATAGAAGCGTATACAGATAATATATACATCAAGGCTTTACAGAGTACAATTTTTATCAATAGCAATATCCAGGATGACGGTAAAACTATCATAAATCGTACTGCACTTGCTATTTCTGATACCAATAATGTTAAGGGATCTGGTTACTGCACGTGTGAATCACCTTTTTCAAGATCGACAGACGCCATATTTAACGAATACGCGCAGTTCACCTCTTCTCTTTTCGGTACAATTAACAACGAAATCAAACATACAATTAACGACGAAGACATGGGCAGTCTTGATACTATGTTCTGGATGTTCATGATGGCAGCTCTCGACGAACGCATCTACAATGACCAGCTCGAGTACATCACGGATTTAGCGGAAATGTTAGAGTTCAACGAACCTATGGTGCGTGACTGGTGCAAAGCTGCCGTCTATGTTGTCGGTGGTGGTCATTTACAAAATTTAGCAAAATCTTATGGTGACGAGGAGATGAATCCAGAGAATAATCCCCTGGGGCTGACTACCCCTGAGGGACTAGAATTCTTCTTACATATGTGGAAAAAAGATACTCAGACTTCGAATTGCTGAATCTTGGAAGAAGCGGCTTCACCGAAGTGATGATGTTATTGTACAATGTGGAATGAGCTTATGCTATTTTTATTTTGCAGATTGACGCTAAGAATAAATCAGCAGATTAGCAACTGCGAAGTTTGAGTTATATATACATAGGAGGAGACATACAATGACAAATTATCGGGATAAATATTTTAATTCGCGTCCATCAAATAATGGTTGGTATACTTGCGTCAGATGTGGAAGAAAGCTCAGAAAAGGAGATGCAGATATTGACCATATTTTACCGCAAAGTTATGGTGGTGGAGATGGCTTAGACAATTTACAATGCTTATGTAAGCACTGCAACAGATCAAAACGCGATAGTCTAGATCATACCGCACAAGATTATATAAAAAACAATGCCAGGAGAGCAAAAGAATCTTGGGATGATTTGTGGTGACTTCTTGGCGAGCATCCTTGAATTAGCAACTGCGAATTTTAATTTTATCATGCATAGAAAAGACCTGCTTAAAACAAGCAGGTCTTTTCTATGCCACTATGCTATTTCTACACCAAGACAACCTGTTTGCCGCAAAAGGCGATGCCATACTTCAGGACTTTCTCGATGCCTCTTGCCTGAAAGTCAGCTTCATAACCTTTTTCGTCAATCTGACGACGTGCTTCCTGCGCTTTTTTTGTCAGTTCGTCCGGTGTGTCGGCTGCTTTGAATTCGAGGATGACGCCGCACTGCCCCCTGCGAGTTGGATAGATGGCCAGGTCGTATCGTCCCAAGCCGCTTTCTCGGTTCGACTTGACTTCGTACTCTGGGACGAGCAGGGTGGTCATGCCGAGCAATAAGCCGTGGTAGAAGGCTTCTCGATTTGCCGTATCGTATACGCTGGCTACTTTCATCAGGATGTCCTGTAAACCTCGGGCAAATGCTTGGGCATTCCCCGCCATGAGATTTTCCATGGTCGTCATCAGATACGACGTCGTCCGTCCCGGGCTCAGTCGGCTCAAGATCTCATTGCGGTAGATGCTGCGGACTTCTCTATTGGGGATGGCCAGCACGTAAATCCACGTGTCGATGACGAGGCGGCGAGAGACAATCTTGAGGTAGCCTGTCAGCAGCAGGATGGTGTAGAGTGCGTCTGGGTTGTCGGCAAGCTCTGGGTAAATCGCGTTCTCGGTCAGGACTGCTGTCACCGTCTGTCCTTGGATGAGGCGCAGCAGATTGTCCTCTTGGACGGTATCGGTCTGCTTGAGCAATTCGCCGAGCAGGACGTTCCCCGAGGTATGCGCCCAGTAGGGCTGTGGCTGGCCCTGCTCTTTGAAGAAGCAGAGCACCGACCATGGATTGTAGATTTCCTGCTCGCCAAAGCGGTAGCCGTCGTACCAGTCGTGAAGGACGGGCAGGACCGCCTCTTGCTGCTGTTCATGAGCCAGGGCGCGCACTTCTTCTGGCGTGAAGCCGATCCAATCGGCATACGTCCCGTTGATGACGCTGCTGACCTCGAGGTTGTTGAGGCCGCTGAAGATGCTCTCTTTCGCGATCCGCAGGACGCCCGTCAATACGGCAAAATCAAGAGATGGATTCGTCTTCAGCGCGGCACTGAGGAAATTCCGCATGAAAGCCATGCAGTCCTCATAGAAGCCGTGCTCCCACGCCTGCTGGACGGGAATGTCATACTCATCCAGCAAGAGGACCACAGGCTGATGATGGTAGCGCTTCATCATGTCCATGAGGCGGCGCAGGGCCTCCTCCATCTCGACAGGCGAGGCTTCTGCGTCATGGATGCGCTGGAAATAGCGGCGCTCAGCCCGCGAGAAGTCCGTGCCGTCCATCAGGTAGGCGTATTGGTCGTAGAGGTCGCTGAGCAGGAAACGGAATTTGGCCAGCATATCCGGCCAAGACCTGTGCTTGACGTCCTTCAAGGTCAGGAAGAGGACAGGGCGCCGCCCCTGCTCTGCCATGTATCGCTCGCCGGCGCTCTCAATGGCCAGGCCGCGAAAGAGCGCGCGATGCGCTTGCCCCTGCTCGGCTGCAAAGAAGTAATAGAACATGGAGAGGAAGAGTGTCTTGCCGAAGCGGCGCGGCCGTGTCAGCAGCAGGACTTCCCCGTGATTGTCGAGGAAGTCGCGTATCGCTAGGCTCTTGTCGACAAAATAGTATTCCCCTTTGCGAACTTTGGCAAAATCGTCGATGCCGATTGGCAATCCCTGCATGACCGCTCCCCCTTCCGTAAAATCCGTTCTCTACTCCATAGTATACGAGATATTCCGGACAAAAGAAAGGCCTGCTCAACACGAGCAGGCCTTCTGTATGCCAGTATGGCTCTTATTCGAATTCGATCGTTGCGGGCGGTTTGCCGGTGCAGTCGTAGAGCACGCGGTTGACGCCTTTGACTTCGTTGACGATGCGGCTCGTGGTCTTCTGCAGGACTTCCCACGGCAGCTGAGCGCTCTCGGCGGTCATGAAGTCACTCGTCATGACGGCGCGCAGGGCGATGGCGTAGTCGTAGGTGCGGCCGTCGCCCATGACGCCGACGCTGCGCATGTTCGTCAGCGCGGCGAAGTACTGGCCGAGACCTTCGACGCCGGCCTTGGCGACTTCCTCGCGGTAGATGGCGTCTGCTTCCTGGACGATCTTGACCTTCTCAGCCGTGACCTCACCGATGATGCGGATGCCGAGACCAGGGCCCGGGAACGGCTGGCGGCTCACGAGGTACTCCGGCAGGCCGAGCTCGCGGCCAGCGGCGCGCACTTCATCCTTGAAGAGCAGGCGCAGCGGCTCGACGATTTCCTTGAAGTCGACGAAGTCCGGCAGGCCGCCGACGTTGTGGTGGCTCTTGATGACGGCCGACTTGCCGAGGCCGCTCTCGATGACGTCCGGGTAGATCGTGCCCTGGACGAGGTAGTCGACGGCACCGATCTTCTTGGCCTCTTCCTCGAAGACGCGGATGAATTCCTCGCCGATGATCTTGCGCTTCTTCTCCGGCTCTGTCACGCCCTTGAGCTTCTCGTAGAAGCGGTCCTTGGCGTTGACGCGGATGAAGTTGAGGTCATACGGTCCTTCCGGTCCGAAGACGGCCTCGACCTGGTCGCCCTCGTCCTTGCGCAGCAGGCCATGGTCGACAAAGACGCAGGTCAGCTGCTTGCCGATGGCCTTGGAGAGCAGCACGGCTGCGACGGACGAATCGACGCCGCCCGACAGCGCACAAAGTGCCTTGCCCGTGCCGATCTTGGCCTTGAGCTCTGCGATCGTCGTCTTGACGAAGGAGTCCATCTTCCAGTCGCCCTTGCACTCGCAGACGCTGTAGACGAAGTTGTGGAGCATTTCCTTGCCCTGCTCCGTGTGCATGACTTCCGGGTGGAACTGCGTTGCGTAGAGGCGGCGCTCGGCGTTCTCCATCGCGGCGACCGGGCAGACTGGCGTGAAGGCCGTGACCGTGAAGCCTTCTGGCGCCTTGGCGATGTAGTCCGTATGGCTCATCCAGCAGATGCTCTTCTCGCGCACGCCTTCAAAGAGCTTCGAGCTCTTGCCCGCTTCATTGAGCGTGACTTCCGTCTTGCCGTACTCGCTCGTCGGCGCCGTCTCGACCTTGCCGCCGAGCAGATGTGCCATGAGCTGCGAGCCGTAGCAGATGCCGAGCACCGGGATGCCGAGGTTGAAGATCTCGGGGCTGCAGGTCACGGCATCTTCCGTGTAGACGCTGTTCGGGCCGCCCGTCAGGATGATGCCCTTCGGCGCCATCTCGCGGATCTTCTCCAGCGAAAGCGACTGCGGATGGACTTCGCAGTAGACATGGTTCTCGCGCACGCGGCGCGCGATGAGCTGATTGTACTGGCCACCGAAGTCCAGTACGAGAATCATTTCATTTACAGGCTTGCTCAAAATTTTTCCTCCCAAATAGAAACCTACTTTCTTTAAATTATAGCATAGGCGCAGCAAAAAAGAAACGCCGCAACTTGCGGCGTAACGTATCAGTTATTCAGTTCTCCAGCGGATCTTCGCCGTACTGGTTCGGGCCGTGCTTGCCGCGGATCAGCATGAGGCAGACGATCAGGAGCATCGTGAAGAGGTTGAGCGCCTGCACGACCTGTGCTTCCATGCTGTCCTCGGGCAGGTCCGCGATCAGGCGGAAGAAGAACGGCTGCAGGATGGCGATGACGAGGTAGACGATGGCCAGCGGCTGTCCCATGCCGAGGTCGTGGAGCCGACGCACGACGAGTGTGTAGATGGCGATGACCTCGACGATGGAAATCACGATGGCCGCCCCGTCGGCGACCGTCTTGCTGCCGAAGCCGCTGTAGAACAGCGTGTAGAGCAGTATGGCGACAAAGGTGCAGAAGAAGATGACACCGAACAGGCGCAGGATGAACGGCTTGCGGTTCAGCCTGCCCTGGCAGTTGAAGAACATCTCGCGCAGACTCTGCGCATCAAAGCGAACGTTAAGGCGTCCCATGGAATCCCTCATTTCTTGTGGTATCCGCACGGCAGAAAGCGGTACGGTGCTGGAAGCATGTTTATGTCAGAGCTCTCCGTCCTCGGAAAGTCCCTGACTCTTATATGTTTCGACAGCATCCCTCGCGGTTCCTGCTTCAAATCCCTTTTGGTAGAGATTGGCCATCATCTTCTGGCGCTCGGCGTCGCGCGGGTACTTGAGGGCGAGCACGCGCAGGGCGGCCTGTTTCTCGCGCTCATAGATGTCTCGTGGCCGACAGGCGTCGATGTCTTCCTTGGTGAAGCCACGCTGGCGGAGCTTGAGGCAGATCTGGCGCACGGAATTGCGGCTCTCATTGTAGAGGAAGGCAAACTGGCGCGCACACGCATCGGCATCGTTGAGGTAGTGGCGCTCCTTGAGGCGCGCGATGGCGCCCGCGATCTCCTCCTCACCGTAGCCCTTGCGCGCGAGCTTCTCCGAGAGCTTTGCCTCGCTGTACTCCTGGCGCGCGAGGATGTCAACAGCGGCTACGAGCGCCGTCTTCTCCGGCTTCTTCGGCTTCTCGACGGCTTCCCCATCGCTTGCCTCTGCCCTTCTCGTGCGCCCTCTGCGCGTGCGGCGGCGCGGGCGTGGCTGCTCTTCGTCAGATGACGAGCTCGCGTGGTAGCTGCGGTAAATCATGCTTCGTCATCCGCCGGGGCGCCCTCGCCCTGCTCGCGCTCTGCCTCGGCCTCAGCCTGCTTGAGCGAATCGCCCGCCTCGGGGTTCTCGAGCAGCTTGGCGCGGATCTTGGCCTCGATCTCCTCGCAGATGGCCGGCTGGTCGCGCAGGGACTGCTTGGCGTTTTCCTTGCCCTGTCCGAGGCGCGTGCCATTGTACGAGAACCAGGCACCGCTCTTGTCGACGATGTCGAGGTCGACGCCCATGTCGATGATGCTCGAGAGGCGCGAGACGCCCTCGCCGTACATGATGTCGAACTCTGCCGTGCGGAACGGCGGCGCGACCTTGTTCTTGACGACCTTGATGCGCGTGCGGTTGCCGATGACATCCTGGCCCTGCTTGATCGTGTCGATCTTGCGGACATCGAGGCGGACGGACGAGTAGAACTTCAGCGCGCGACCGCCCGTCGTCGTCTCCGGGTTGCCGAACATGACACCGACCTTCTCGCGGATCTGATTGATGAAGATGGCAGCCGTGCGGGACTTCGCGATGATGCCCGTGAGCTTGCGCATGGCCTGGCTCATGAGGCGGGCCTGCAGTCCGACGTGGCTGTCGCCCATGTCGCCCTCGATCTCGGCCTTCGGCACGAGTGCGGCGACGGAGTCGACGACGATGATGTCGATGGCACCGCTGCGTACGAGCGCGTCAACGATGTCGAGTGCCTGCTCGCCCGTATCCGGCTGGGAGATCAGCAGATCATCGATGTTGACGCCGAGCTTCGCGGCATAGACCGGGTCGAGCGCATGCTCGGCATCGATGAAGGCGGCGATGCCGCCGTTCTTCTGTGCCTCAGCGATCATGTGCAGGGTGACCGTCGTCTTACCGGAAGACTCTGGGCCGTAGACCTCGATGATGCGGCCGCGCGGGATGCCGCCGACGCCGAGGGCGATGTCGAGCGGCAGGATGCCCGTCGGGATGACCTCGATGTCCATGTGTGCCTTGGCATCGCCGAGGCGCATGATCGAGCCCTTGCCGAAGTCCTTCTCGATCTTCTTCAGCGCGTTCTCGAGCGCTTCCTGTTTGCTTGCTGCTTCTTTCTTATCTGCTGCCATGTAGTTCTCTCCTTTCATGACAAACCATAGTGATTGACGCATCTATGTTGACTCATTCGATTCCAGAGCATAGGGGTCAGTATATTCCCATTATAGCAAAAGAGACACCTTCCTGACAAGGAAGGTGTCCCTTCTATGAATGGCCCATCGATAGCTCGATGGAGCACGGTATTACATGTAATCAGCCGAGGATTTCTTGCGCTCCTGCTTGAGCAGGCCGAGCTTGGCGGCAATCCACTCCATGGCCACGAAGAACACAGGAATCAGGAAGATACCCATGGCCGTCGCGAAGAGCATGCCGCCGACGACGGCAACGCCCATGCCGTTACGCGCTGCAGCACCGGCGCCCGTAGCGATGGCCAGCGGGATACAGCCGATGATGAAGGCGAACGACGTCATGAGGATTGGGCGCAGGCGCAGGCCAGCAGCTTCGATGGCTGCCTTGACTGGCTCCATGCCGCGGTCGACACGGACCTTCGCGAACTCGACGATCAGGATGGCGTTCTTGGCCGCGAGACCGATGATCGCGATGATACCGATCTGCATGTAGACGCTGTCCTGGAGGCCGGCGTTCTGGTGGCCGAACATCGCCTCGATGATGGAGAGGCCGTACTCGGAGACGAGGGCGCCAAAGATGCCCGTCGGCACCGTCAGGAGGACGGCGAACGGGACGCTCCAGCTCTCGTAGAGAGCGGCAAGGCAGAGGAAGACGAAGACGAGTGAGAGCACGAGGACCTGCATCGTCGAGTTCGAAGCCTTGGCCTCCTCACGGCTCTGACCGGACCACTCGATGTTGAAGCCCGTGCCAGCGTTCGCCTGGACGACTTCCTTGATGGCATTCATGGCCTGTCCAGAGGAATAGCCATTGCCCGTCTGGCCCGTGATCTGGATGGAGCGCGTGCCATTGAAGCGAGAGATGCTCGACGGGCCCGACGTGAGTTTTGGGCGCAGCAGCGTGTCGAGTGGGACCATCGTGCCCTTGCTCGACTTGACGAAGATGAACTTCATCTGGTCGGTCGAGCTGCGATAGTCGTTGTCGGCCTGCAGCATGACCTTATAGCTGCGACCGAAGCGGTTGAAGTCGTTGACCTGATAGCCGCCGTAGTTGACCTGCATGGCCGTGAAGACATCCGAGAGCTGGATGCCGAGGTTCTTGACCTTCTCGCGGTCGACCTCATACTGGACGACTGGCGAGCCGACAGAATACGTCGAGCGCACGCCGGCGAGTTCCGGGCGCTGGTTGGCCTCTGCGACGATCTTCTTGGTGACGTCGTTGAGTTCTGTCTCACTGTGGCCCGTCATATCCTGCAGCTGGAGCGTCCAGCCGCCCGTCATGCCGAGGCCCGGCAGAGCCGGCGGGTTCATGGCAATGACTGTCGCCTCCGGCGCAACCTTGGCGCCGATGCCAAAGGCCGTGCGCACGGCCGCATCGACCGACGAGGCCGCATCCTCACGCTGTGACCAGTCCTTCATGCCGACGACGATCATGCCGGCACTAGATGAGGAGCCACCCGAAAGCGGCGAGAAGCCCGTGATGGCCATCGTGCTCTGCAGGCCCTTGACGTTCTCCATCATGGCGACGTTGAGCTTGTCGATAACGGCCTGCGTGCGGTTGGCCGAGGTGCCATCCGGCATCTCGACGGCTGCGAACATGTAGCCCTGGTCCTCATTCGGGACGAAGGTCGAAGGCAGATTCTTGTAGATGATGCCGGCACAGCCCGAGACGATCAGCAGGAAGATGATTGCCAGGCGCGAGTGGCGGATGAACTTCGCCACGATGCCGACGTAGCCGCGCTTCATGCGCTCGAACCATTCGTTGAACTTGACGAAGAAGCGGCCGAGCACGCCCTCGTCGTCCTTCTCCGTGTGCTTCTTGAGCATCATCGCACAGAGTGCTGGCGTCAGCGTCAGGGCCACGAAGGCCGAGAGGCAGACCGAGACGGCAATCGTCAGAGCGAACTGCCGGTAGAGGACACCCGTCATGCCACCGAGGAAGGCAACCGGCACGAAGACGGCCGAGAGGACGATGGCGATGGCGACGACTGGTCCCTGGACTTCATCCATGGCGCGCTCCGTCGCATCGATAGGCGTCAGGCCCTCTTCCATGTGCTTCTCGACGTTCTCGATGACGACGATGGCATCGTCGACGACGAGGCCGATGGCAAGGACCATCGCAAAGAGTGTCAATGTGTTGATCGTGAAGTCGAGCACGATGAACGCGCCGAGCGTACCAATCAGGGAGACCGGCACCGCGAGCAACGGGATGATCGTCGCGCGCCAGTTCTGCAGGAAGATGAAGATGACAAAGACGACGAGCAGCAGTGCCTCGAGGAACGTCATGAGGACCTCCTCGATGGACGCGCTGATGTAGCTCGTGGAGTCAAAGATGGTCGACATCTGCATGCCCGGCGGCAGCGTCTCCTTCGCTTCATCAAAGACCTTGCGGACTTCACTGATGGTCTTCATGGCGTTGGCATCACTCGTGAGCTTGATACCGAAGCCGACAGCCGGATAGCCGTTGAACTTCGAGATGATGGCTTCCGACTGGGAGCCCGTCTCGATCTTCGCAACATCCTTGAGGCGGACGAACTGGCCGTCACCGTTCGACTTGATGATGACGTTGCCGAATTCCTCCGGCGTCGTCAGGCGGCCTTCGATCTTGCCGGACATCTGCTTTTCCTGGCCGTTGTTGACCGGCATGGCGCCGACCGTACCGGCCGGGGCCTGGACGTTCTGCTCCTTGATGGCAGCCGAGACGTCGGCGACCGTAAGGCCCAGCTCTGCGAGCTTGTCTGGATTGAGCCAGACGCGCATCGCGTAGTCGGAGCCGAATACCTGGACATCGCCGACGCCGTTGATGCGCTTGAGCTTATCGAGCAGGTAGATCGTCGCGTAGTTCTTCATGAAGGCACGGTCATACGTGCCGTCCGGCGAATAGAATGACATCATGTACGCCATATCATTCGTCGATTTCTTGGTCGTGACACCGACCTGCTGGACCTCAGACGGCAGCTGGCTCGTCGCCGAAGCAACGTTGTTCTGCACCTTGACCGAGTCCATGTCGCCATCCGTGCCGACCTCGAACGTGACCGACAGGCTGTAGCGGCCCGTATCATCGGAGGTTGAGGACATGTAATCCATGCCCTGCGTGCCGTTGACCTGGTCCTCGACGATCTGCGCAACCGTCTGGTTGACGACGGCCGCACTCGCGCCCGTGTACGACGTGCTGACGCTGACCGTCGGCGGCGAGATCTGCGGATACTGCGCGATTGGCAGCTGCGTTGCCGCAATGGAGCCGGCGATGACGATAATCAGCGAGATGACAATGGCGAATATCGGGCGGTGGATAAAGAATTTAGACAAGACGCCGCCCCCTTTAGCTGTTGCTGTCGCCGCTGTTTGCTTCCGAAGAAGTCATCGTGTCAAACGGCGTCGTATCCTCATCGAACGAGAAGCCCATCTCTTCCGGAGTCACCATCGTGACGGCAAGATCCTTGCCCTCCGTCAGGCTCGAGAGGCCCTCGACGACGACCGTGTCGTTCGCAGAGAGGCCGCTCTTGACGATGTAGTAGCTGCCGATCTGCTGACCGAGCTCAATGCTGCGCGACTCCGATTTGCCATCAGCGCCGACAACCATGACAAACGTCTTGTCGAGCAACTGCTGGACGGCGCGCTGCGGCACGAGGATGGCATTCGGGATCGTCTCGCCCGTGAGCTTGACGCGCGCGAACATGCCCGGCAGCAGCAGGCCGTTCGGGTTCGGGAAGAGTGCCTTGACCGTCAGCGTGCCTGTGTTCTGAGCGAGTGCGCGGTCGGCCTGTACGATGCGTCCGTCCATCGGGTACGTCGAGCCATCGGAGAGCTTGACCGTGACGTCAAGCGCATCGCCCGAGCCACTCTGCATGGACTGGATGTTGCGGAACTTCAGGTACTCGGCTTCCGAGATGCTGAACTGCACGAAGACCGGGTCGATCGTACCGATGGTCACGAGGTTCGTGTTGCCGGCCGTGGCAAACGTGCCGACGGCGACATCATCGACGGAGACCTGGCCCGACATCGGCGCGTAGACGACCGTATCGTCGAGGTCCTGCTGTGCCTTCTGCACGAGTGCCTCATTGGCAGCAGTCGCGGCCGAGTAGGCATTGACATTGGCCTGCTGCGTCGTCACCGTCTGCTCCGAGATGGCGTCAGCTGCGAGTAGCGACTGGTCGCGGTAGAGATCGGTCTGCGCATTCGAGAGCGTTGCCTGCGACTGCGCGAGGTTTGCCTGTGCCTGCAGAACGGCCGACTCATACTGGCGCGAGTCGAGTCGGTAGAGCGGCTGGCCGGCTTCGACATGGTCGCCGCCGTGGAAGTACTTCTCGACAATCTTGCCGGAGACCTTCGACTGGACCTTGACCTCATCTCGGCCGACAACCTGACCAGCGTACTCGCTGCTGACCGGCGCGTCCTGCTGCAGGACCTTCATGGCCTTGACCTGGGTCGCTCCCGCTGCCTGTTGCTGCTGCTTCGCGCCGCAGCCTGAGAGGAGCACCGTGGCCGAGAGTGCCAAGGTCAGCATGAGCGCCAGCGGTTTCTTGTTCTTCGCAAAAAACAAAGAGATAACCTCCTTTTTGGTGATATCTGACGATACCTTCCCTACTTTCCCCTATTTACTGGGTCTTACTCTGCGATTAGTAAATAAATGTTTACTATTAACGCATCTTATAGTATAGTATATCTATAGAAAAGTCAAGAAAAACCACCTTATATTTGAACGGTCTCATTCAATTTTAATTCTAATTTTTTCATCCGTTTCTTTTTTGACGCGATTATCGCAAGATCAGAAGGAGTTTTACCATGACGATGTCATTGTCATTCCCAGAGTCCTCTGCCGAGATCTCTTCGGCTTTCATTGAGACACTTGTGCTCATCCACCGCAACTTCTACCGCAACCTGACGACACCCGTGCCGCTCAACCAGTTCGCGACGCTCATGACGCTGCGCCTCGAGAAGCAGGCGACGCTTTCTGAAGTTGGGCATCGCCTGCAGATCTCGAAGCAGCAGATGACAAACATCTGCGACAAGCTGCAGCAGGCGGGTCTCATCACGAAGCGGCAGGATAGCGAGGACCGACGCCGCACGCTCATCTCGATGACGAGCGCGGGCGACAAGATCCTCGACGACCAGAATGAGATCGTGCGCCAGAAGTTCCTCAGTAGCCTCCGCGGGCTCAGCGAAGAGGAGCGCACAGAGCTCCACCACTCCATCATGAACCTCAACCACTACATCGAGAAGATGGCCTCAACGCCCCGCTGAACCGCCTGCCTCAGCCGAGCTCGATCACGTCGAGGTCATCCGGCACGAAGGCGTTGCCGTGGTAGTATTCCTTCGCCTCGGCCGTATACGCCTGCTTGCGGGTCGCGATGCTCTTGTCCTCCGTGTGGTAGAGCACGAGGTTCTTGACGCCGAGCTTCTCGGCGAGCTCGCTGGCCTCCTTGACCGTCGAGTGGTTCTTCTCGTACGGCTTGAATGTATCGCGGTCGCCGTACTTGCAGAAGGCTTCGGCGAGCAGCCAGTCCGCGCCCTTGGCGTAGGCTTCATCGTGCTCGTTGTAGGGCTCATCGCCGAGGCAGGTGAAGCGCAGGCCGTCAGCAAAGCGCAGCTCGTAGCCGAACTGCTTTGCCTTCGTCGAGAGGATGTCGAAGGCCGTGAGCTGGACGCCCTCGAAATTGACGACGGAGCCGTCCTTGAGCTCGTGCAGGAAGATGCTCGTGCCCACGCGCGCGAAGTCCTTCTTCTTGAGGGTCATCTTCGTCATCGTCAGCAGCATCTCGCGCACGACGTCGTGGCAGTAGATGTGGAACTCGCCCTCGTACTTGCCCTTGTTCATGAGGTCTGCGACCTTGCGCATGACCCAGATGACGCCGAGCACGTGGTCCGTGTGGCCGTGTGTGACGAACATATGATGGCACTTCTGGTAGTCGAAGCCCGTGAGCTCCAGCTGGCGCAGGATGCCGTTGCCGCCGCCCGCATCCGTCAGGAACAGCGCACCGTCGTCCAGCGTCACGTAGAAGCACGTGTTGTAGCATTTCGTCACCATGGCATTGCCCGTGCCGAGCATCGTAAGTTTTCTCATGATATGGCCTCCCATCAAAATCAATCTAGTTCCATTATAAAACAAAGGTGCTGATAATGTCAGCACCTTGTTTTTTGCTTTTTTGATTGACGCAAGCGCGCACTCAGCGCTTTTTCTGCGTGTGCGGGGCAATCTTCTCGAGAGCGCGGCGAGCAGCGTGCTGCTCCGCCTCTTTCTTGCTGTGTCCCGTGCCTTCGCCCATGACCTTGCCCGTCACGCGCACGCGGAAGGTGAATTCCTTGGCGTGGTCGGGGCCGGACTCGGAGACAAGCTCATAGGCGATGCTCTGACCTTCCTTGCGGAAGACGATCTCCTGCAGGATGGTCTTGTAGTCCTTGAGGATGGCGCCGTGCTCGGCGTTCTCGAACTCGCCGCGGAGCTGGCGCACGACATAGGCCTGCGCCGCCTCCCATCCCTGGTCGAGGTAGACCGCGCCGATGACGGCCTCGAAGACGTCCTCGAGGTTCGTCTGGCGCGTGCGGCCGCCGCCCATCTCCTCGCCGCGTCCCAAGAGCAGGTAATCGCCGAGATGCAGGCCGGTCGCGAGCTTGGCGAGTGTCGTCGAGCAGACAATGCTCGCGCGCGTCTTCGTGAGCTCGCCTTCCGGCATCTCCGGGAAGTGCTCATAAAGATATGTGCTGGAGGCAAGCTCCAGCACAGCATCTCCCAAGAATTCGAGACGTTCGTTATGGGCCGTGTTCCGCTTCGACTCATTGGCATACGAGGTATGCGTCAGGGCCTGGTCGAGAAGAGCGATATCGTGGAACGTCACGCCGAGGCGCTCTGAGAGCACCAGCAGCTGCTGACGGCGCGCTTCTCCTTCCGTCCGAACGTTTCCCATAGGCATTACTCCGTGTACTTCTTCATGACGATGCACGCATTGTGACCGCCAAAGCCGAAGTTGTTCGAGATGGCCGCGCGGACCTTCTTCGCACGCGCCTTGTTCGGTACGTAGTCGAGGTCGAGGCCCTCGTCCGGCGTCTCGTAGTTGATCGTCGGCGGCATCATGTCGCGCTCGACCGTCAGTGCCGTGGCAACTGCCTCAATACCGCCGGCAGCGCCGAGCAGATGGCCCGTCATCGACTTGATGGACGAGACGGAGACGTCCTTCGCATGCTCGCCCCAGACGGCCTTGATGGCCAGCGACTCGCCCTCATCGTTGAGGTGCGTCGACGTGCCGTGCGCGTTGACGTAGTCGACGTCAGCGGCCTGCAGGCCGGCATCGTCGATGGCCAGCTGCATGCACTTCGCCTGATACTCGCCGCCCGGAGCGGGGCTCGTCATGTGGTAGGCGTCGGAGTTCGCGCCGTAGCCGGCGAGCTCTGCGTAGATGTGCGCGCCGCGCGCCTTGGCATGCTCGAGGCTCTCGAGGATGACGAGGCCAGCGCCCTCGCCCATGACGAAACCGCTGCGGTTCTTGTCGAACGGGCGCGATGCGTGTTCCGGATCATCGTTATGATCCATGCAGAGCGCCTTCATCGCAGCGAAGCCTGCGACAGCCGCCTGGCTGATGGCTGCTTCCGTGCCGCCGGCGACCATGACATCGGCCTTGCCTTCCTGGATGACACGGAAAGCATCGCCGATGCAGTTCGTGCCCGTTGCGCAAGCCGTGACGACGCACGAGGACGGACCGTGGAGCTTATAGGTGATGGCGACCTGGCCGGCAGCAAGGTTCGCAATCATCATCGGGATGAAGAACGGGCTGATGCGGCTCGGTCCCTTGTCAAAGAGCTTCTTGTACTGAGCGTGCATCGTCTCGATGCCGCCGATGCCCGCGCCGATGTACGTGCCGATGCGGTCGCGGTCTTCCTTCTCGAGATTGAGACCAGCATCCTCGATTGCCAGCTTTGCCGCTGCGACAGCGAACTGTGCATAGCGGTCCATGCGCTTGGACTCCTTCTTGTCGATGTAGTCCGTCGGCTCAAAGCCCTTGACCTCACCCGCGATCTGTGCACCGTACTCCGACGCATCAAAACGGGTAATCTTGCCGATGCCGTTCTTGCCTTCCATGAGGCCTTCCCAGAATGCGTCCTTACCGATACCGATTGGGGTGATGGCCCCCAGGCCCGTAATTACTACGCGTTTACTCAAAACAATGACTCCCCTCTAATTCTTGATCTTGCTATACCCCATAGCGCCAAGCGGCGCCCAGGATCAATCTGCAGCTTCTGCTTCTCTCTTGAGCTGCTCGAAAATCTCGTGCACCGACAGGATCTTGTCGATGCGCGGCATGTATTCACCCGTGAAGACGAGGCCCGTCTCCACATCGCCCTGCTGCGCGCGGATCAGCGCGCGGATGATGCAGAAATTATGCTTGCAGGCCTTGAGGCATGCATCGCACGTCTTCGGCGGCACAGGACCCTCGAGGACCCTTGCCGAGAACGGCGTGCGCACGGCGCGGCCTGGCAGGCCGACCGGGCTGTGGATGACGACGATGTCTTCCGGCTTCGATTTCAGATAGTATTCTTTGAGGGCCGGCGCTGCGTTGGATTCCTCCGAGGCAGCAAAGCGAGAGCCCATCTGGACGCCTGCTGCGCCCATCTTTATCAGATCAACGATGTCCTGGCCATGAAGGACGCCACCGGCCGCGATGACCGGGATCTTGACCGCTGCGCTGACATCCGAGATGAGATCACGTACCGACGTGTTCGTCCCGAGATGACCGCCAGCCTCCTTGCCCTCCAGCACGATAGCTGCTGCACCAAGACGCTCCGAGATTTTAGCTAATTTTACAGAAGAAACAATCGGGACAATTGGTGTCCCGGACTCCTTGCCAAGGCCAAACATATCGCGTGAAAAGCCTGCACCTGCTACAACGAGATCGATGCCCTCATCGATGGCCGTTTTGACAATGCCTGCAAAATCACGGGCAGCAACCATGATGTTGATGCCGATGATACCAGATGTGAGCGAACGTGCGAGCCTGATCTCATAACGCAGTTCGTCGTGGCTCATGCCAGATGCAGCGATGAGGCCGATACCGCCCTCGTTCGCAACGGCTGCGGCCAGACGGGCCGTTGACAAGCGGATTGCCATACCACCCTGCTGGATCGGTAAACGTGCAATCTTGTTGCCAATCTTAAGCTCTGGAAGTTTCAATGTTACTCCTCCAATCATTTTACCTCTTAAGAAAATCCCGCGAAGCAACTTCACGGGATTCTCAAAAGGTAAGACGCTCAATCTTATTTGTCCTTGTGCTGGTCAATGTAGGTAACTACATCCTGAACAGTCTTGATCTTCTCAGCAGCCTCGTCCGGAATCTCAATGTTGAATTCCTCTTCGAAAGCCATGATCAGCTCAACGATATCCAGGGAATCAGCGCCCAAATCATCGATGAAGGTAGAATCGATTGCGACCTCGTCCGGCTCAACGCCCAGCTGCTCAACAACGATATCTCTAACTTTTTCAAAAGTCGACATGAAGTTTCACCTCCTTAAATTAGTATCCTAATATAGTTATATCACATAACCATGCCGCCGTCTACATTGACGACCTGACCAGTGATATAGGATGAACAATCCGATACGAGGAAAAGTACGGCATTGGCGACGTCTTCTGGACGTCCCATCTTGCGCATCGGGATCTCCTGGACCATCGCGTCCTTGACTTTGTCCGAGAGGACTGCCGTCATATCCGTATCAATGAAGCCCGGGGCGACCATGTTGACCGTGACGCCGCGCGCCGCGAGTTCCTTGGCGGCCGACTTCGAGAAGCCGAGCACGCCAGCCTTCGCTGCCGCGTAGTTTGTCTGGCCGGCATTGCCCATGAGGCCGACGACCGAGCTCATGTTGACGATGCGGCCGCTGCGCTTCTTCATCATGATCTTCGCCGCTGCCTTCGTGCAGTAGAAAACGCCCTTGAGGTTCGTATCGATGACGGCATCGAAATCCTCATCCTTCATGCGGATGAGCAGTCCGTCGCGCGTGATGCCGGCGTTGTTGACGAGGATGTCAACCGTGCCGAACGCTTCGATGACCTTCGCGAACATTTCGTCCACTGCTGCGCTGTCTGCCACATTGGCCTTGACGAGGATTGCCTCGCCGCCGTTCTTCTCGATCTCGCCCTTGACTTCCTCAGCAGCCTTCTGGTTGCCTGCGAAGTTGATGGCGACTTTAGCGCCCTCCGAAGCGAGCCGGATGGCGATGGCACGACCGATACCGCGCGACGCACCCGTCACGAGTGCGACCTTTCCATCTAAAAGCATATTAACGAACCTCCTTCAAATAGTCAAGCGTTTTTTGCAAACTTTCAAGGTTTTCGACATTGAGACTCTTGATGGAACGGTCGATGCGGCGGTTGAAACCGCAGAGCGTCTTGCCCGGTCCAGCCTCGACGAACGTGTCGGCGCCAAAGGCCTGCATCGTCTTGACACAGGCGATCCAGCGGACCGGATGGTCAGCCTGTGCGACGAGGTTCGCCTTGATTTCCTCCGCCTTCGTCTCCAGCTCACCCGTGAAATTCGAGACAACGGGGAACGCTGCATCGTGGATGGCGACCTTATCGAGCTCTGCGGCGAGCTTCTCAGCGGCCGGCTTCATGAGCGTCGAATGGAACGGTGCGGAGACCGGCAGCACGACGGCCTTCTTGGCCCCAGCTGCCTTGAGCTCCTCTACGGCCTTCTCCACGCCATGCGTCGTGCCGGCGATGACCGTCTGCCCCGGGCAGTTGAAGTTGACCGGCTGGACCTCGCCCGCCTCTTTCGTTGCCTTCTCGCAGGCTGCAGCAATCGCCTCGTCATCGAGGCCGATGATGGCTGCCATGCCGCCCTCGCCTACGGGGACGGCCTCCTGCATGTACTGACCGCGCTTGTGGACGAGTGCGACGGCATCCTTAAAGGAGAGGACGCCTGCTGCGACAAGGGCCGAATACTCGCCGAGGCTATGGCCGCCAGCGACATCCGGCTGCACGCCGTGCTCCTTGAGGATCTCATTGACGATAACGCTGACCGTCAGGATGGCGGGCTGCGTGTTGGCCGTGAGCTTGAGATCGTCTGCCGGGCCCTCGAAGCACATGTCCTTGATGGAGTATCCTAACGCCTCGTCAGCTTCAGCGAAGAGTCTTTTGGCGACATCATACTGTTCGAAAAGGTCCTTGCCCATCCCGACAGCCTGAGCGCCCTGACCCGGAAATACGAATGCGAGTTTGTTCACGTTTCACTACCCCCTGCTCTATCTTCTCTTGTAAGTAATCATGTTATATTATTGCGTGTTCGATTCTTATATATTATGGTATGATAACTGCTTGCTTATTTGCAGTCGTTCTCGATTGTCTCGATGACGCCCGGCAGACCATTGATGATGTCCTCGATGATCGTCTTGACCGGCTTGATGTCGTTGAGCATGCCGGAGATCTCGCCGATCATGACGGAGCCGTTGTCGACATCGCCCTCATGCGTAGCGCGGTGCAGGGAGCCGACGCCGAGCTTCTCGAGCTCTTCTGCTGGAGCACCGGCTGCCTCGAGTTCCTGGTACTTGCGCGTAAGCTTGTTGTGGAGCACGCGTGCCGGATGGCCGAGCGTGCGACCCGTGACGACCGTCGAACGGTCTTTCGCCTTAAGGACCATCTTCTTGTAGTTCGGATGAGCGATACACTCCTCGCTCACGACGAAGCGAGAGCCCATCTGGACGGCCTGTGCGCCGAGCGCGAAGGCTGCTGCCATGCCGCGCGAATCCGCGATGCCGCCTGCACCGATGACCGGCACATCGACAGCGTCGACGATCTGCGGCACGAGGGCCATCGTCGTGATCTCACCGATGTGGCCACCCGACTCCGTGCCCTCTGCGATCAGAGCATCGACGCCGCAGCGCACGAGGCGCTTCGCGAGCGCGACCGAAGCGACGACCGGGATGACCTTCGCGCCGATCTCCTTGAGCGCCGGCACGTACTCGCCCGGGTTGCCAGCACCCGTCGTGACGACCTGTACTTTCTCCTCGACGACGACCTGCATGACTTCCTTGACATACGGGCTCATGAGCATGACATTGACGCCGAACGGCTTGTCCGTCCAGCTCTTGCACTTCTGGATCTCTGCACGCAGGATCTCTGGCGGCATGTGGCCGGCACCGATGATGCCGAGACCGCCGGCGTTCGAGACAGCCGAGGCGAGCTCAGCCGTGCCGATCCAGGCCATGCCACCCTGGAAGATTGGATACTTTATGTTGAGTAACTTACAGATTGCATTATTTTCAAACATCAGATTAGTCCTCCTTAGCCCATTTCATGATGCAGGATGCCCAGGTAAGTCCGGCACCAAAACCGGCCAGGGCAATGAGATCACCTTTCTTGAAGCGGTGCGCCTGCACCGCCTCCGCCAGGGCAACCGGAATGGACGCCGCTGACATGTTGCCATATTTCCCGATATCGACGATGACCTTCTCCGCCGGGAGTTCCAGGCGCTTCGCCGCCGCATCAATGATGCGCGTGTTGGCCTGATGCGGCACGAGCCAGTCGATTTCCGACTTCTCGATGCCCGCGCGCGCAAGCGACTTCTCGACCGTCTCGCCGAGGATCTTGACTGCGAAGCGGAAGACGGCCCGGCCATCCATGTGGATGCAGTTCTCGTGCATCAGCAGCGACTCGGCCGTCAGAGGCTTGAGGCTGCCGCCGGCAGGGATGTCGAGCAGGTCGCCGCCCGCACCGTCGCTGCCGAGGTCGAAGCTCAAGAGGCCGTAGCCTTCTTCGACCGGGCCGAAGACGGCGGCACCGGCACCATCACCGAACAGGATGCAGGTGTTGCGGTCCGTCCAGTCCAGGACCTTCGAGAGCGTCTCCGCGCCGACCACGAGGATGTGGCGGTAGACGCCCGTCTCGATGAACTGGCAGGCCGTCGCTGCTGCGTAGGCAAAGCCCGAGCAGGCAGCGGAAAGGTCAAAGGCACCTGCCTTCGTTGCGCCGAGGCGGTCCTGCAGGATGCAGGCCGTCGACGGGATCGTGCGGTCCGGCGTCATCGTCGCGACGATGATGAGGTCGAGCTCCTCGGCTTTCACGCCGGCATTCTCGATGGCCATGCGGGCCGCGCGCTCTGCGAGGTCCGATGTCGGCTGGTCCTTGCGCGCCACGCGGCGCTCATGGATGCCCGTGCGCTCGACAATCCACTCGTCACTCGTGTCGACCATCTGCTCGAGGTCTTCATTCGTGATGACCTTCTCCGGCACGTACCAGCCTGTCCCTATGATACCAGCGCTATTTCTTTTCTCCGTCATGCGTCAGTATATCCTCCTTTGCAAGTGTATCCTGGATGTGAGCGAGGACATCCCCCCGGACATAATCATTCGCCACACCGATTGCACTGCAGATGGACTTGGCGTTCGACGAGCCATGGCTGATGATGCAGCAGCCATTGACACCTAAGAGCGGCGCACCGCCGTACTCCGTGACGTCGAGGCGCTTGCCGAGCTTCTTGAGCGTCGGCATCAGGAGGAACGCACCTAGCTTGGCGAGAATACCGCCGCCCTTGATGGCCTCCTTGATGAGCTTCAGGATTGTCTTTGCCAGTCCCTCTGCAAATTTTAGCACAACATTGCCAACAAATCCATCACAAATTACGACATCGAAGTTGCCCTTGGGCACATCGCGTCCCTCCGCATTGCCACAGAAGTTGATCGTGTGCATGTTCTTGAGCAGTGCGTAAGTCGCCTTGGCCTGCTCATTGCCCTTCGTCTCCTCCTCGCCGATGTTCAAGAGACCGACACGCGGGTTCTTGATCTTGAAGACGTATTCCGCGTAGATCGAGCCCATGATGCCGCTCTGGACGAGATGCTCCGGCTTCGAGTCCACATTGGCCCCGGAGTCCAAGAGCAGTGTGACGCCCTTCGGCGTCGGCATCGGCGTCGCGATAGTCGGACGGCCGATGCCCTTGATGCGGCGCAAGATGAGCTGCGCTGCCGTCACGGCTGCGCCCGTACTGCCAGCCGACAGCACGGCGTCGCAGACGCCGTCCTTGACGAGGCGTGTTGCCACGACGATGGACGCATCCTTCTTCGTGCGCACCGCATCTGCCGGATGCTCGCCCATCTCGATGACCTGCGAGGCGTGATGAATGGAAATGCCGAGCTTTTCCCAGCCCGGCTCCTTCGACAGGACCTCACGGATCTTCGCCTCATCGCCGACGAGGACAATCTCACAATGGTATTTCTTGGCGGCGCGCACCGCACCGAAAACGATCTCGAGCGGTGCGTAATCACCGCCCATGGCATCAACTGCAATCTTCATGCCGGAAATTCCCCCTCACTCCTCTCCCCACGAAACCATGATGAATTTCGCACGGAATACCTCCTGAGTATCATTGCGTGTCTTGACCCAGACAAAATATTTATTGCCGCGTACCTTGACGATCTCTGCCTTGGCAATGAGCTTCTCACCGACATGCACCGGCACCTTGTACTTGACGTTCGCCACGCCGGTGACGGCCATCGGCGCATCGATGATCGCGAGCGCCAGCGAATTGGCCTGCGAGAACATGTAGTAGCCCTTGGCGATCTTCGTCTTCGCGAAGACCATATCATCCGTGATGCGAAGCAGCGAGATGCCGGAATGGCCGAGTTCGAGGTCGATGAGTTCGCCGACGACATCACCGCTCTCGATGGACTTGACCTTGTTCTGCGCACTCTCCGCCATCTTGCGGATGCGGCCGCGCAGCTCCGGTATGCCGAGCTCCAAACGGTCGAGACGGATCGTTTGCACGCTGACGTTGAGCTTCTGGGCGAGCTCCTCGTCGGTCAGGAACGGTTTCTCCTTGACCTGCTGCAGGAGGAGCTGCTGACGCTCCTTCTTCTTGACCCTTGCCATGCCTTCATCTCCTCTCCAAGATTTTAGTACCTGATATTACAACCTTATATCAGGATTTATTATACGGTGTTTGTCCTAAAAAAGCAAGTCTCGCACCGCGCAAATCTCTTCGATGATAAAGGCAGGTATGAGCAAATACGGGCAAAAAAAGAATAAGCAGGACGTTCGTCCTGCTTATCGTATTGTTCTTATTCAGCTGCCTTGACAACCTCTTTGCCATCATAGTAGCCGCATTCTGGGCATACATGATGAGGCATCTTCGGTTCGTGGCACTGCGGGCAAGCTACGAAGCCAGGAGCCTCGAGCTTCCAGTTTGCACGGCGCTGATCGCGGCGTGCCTTCGAAGTTTTGCGCTTTGGTACTGCCATCTCGGATACACCTCCTTACGGTTTCATTTCTTATTTTTCGCCAATAATTCCTGCAAGGCGGCCATGCGCGGATCCGGTACAAACCGGTCGCAGCCACAGTCTCCCTGATTGAGGTCTGCTCCACAGACGGGGCAGAGTCCTTTGCAATCAGGCTTGCAGAGCTTGCTGAGCGGCTGAGCCGCCAGGACGGTATCACGGACGAGCTCCGTGATGTCGATGAAGTCGCCATCAAAGCGATTGGCCTCTTCATCATCAGCCATCTCACCCGTGCGGCGGAATTCTTCCGAGAAGGGATGTTCCTGCTCTTCTTGGCACGGTGCCAGGCAGCGGTCGCATACATAGGATTTCGTACAGCGGATGACGCCTTCCGCGCGCCAGCAGCTGCCCGTGTGGACGATATGCCCTTCAACCTTCAGAGGTCCCACAAAGGCATAATCGTCCGCAACGGCGCCGATGGCTTCGGCAGTCGTCGTGAACGCAAACGGAATCTCCTGCATGATGTCCGCATTCGATTCAGCAATGTTTATTTTCATATCAGCATCAACCTCCATACATTATAGCGATGTGCCCATTCCTTTGTCAAGTATCTAGTGGCAAGTTCGCCTTCCCTAGAGCACGCGCTGGATGTGGATGGCGAGCAGCGTGACCTCTGCGGAAGAGATGGGCAGGCAGAGTTTTTCCTCGAGCGCCTTGCAGAGCTTCTCGGCGAGCTGGTAGGCACGCGGGTACATCTTACGCACGTACTCATCCATCTGCAGCGGCACTTCCTCCTGCGCGCGGATGCGCAAGATCATGTAGCAGACATGGCTGATGAGCCGCGTGTACTTAAGTTCCGTGCGCCGCAGCGAGATGCCGAGCTCTGTTTCGATCTTCGCGATGCAGTCGGCGGCCAGCCGGATGTTCGTCAGGCTGTCCCCGGCATTCTGCTCGCTGATGCCCGCATGGATGTGCAGCGAGAGGTAGCCCGCCTCTTCAGGCGGCAGGCTCAGGCCCTCTTCGCGCTCGATTGCGTGGAGGCCCTGCTCCGCGATGCGGTACTCGTCGGGAAACATCACCATGATGTCGTGCTGCAGCGGATTGGGCAGGCGGATGCCGCGGCGGCAGCGCTCGAGCGCCATCGCGATGTGGTCCGCCATCGGCAGCAGGATGTCGTCGGTCATGGCGGGGAACGACTTGCGCGCCTCGTCGAGCACGCGCGCCGCGAGCTCGACTGCGTGCGGGTCGAGGCCGTTGACGCGCTGCAGCGCGCTGTTTTCATCATCCGTGACGAGATGGTAGACCTTGGCCTGTGGCAGACACGTCAGGCTCTCGATGCGCTCACCGCTCTTCTTTCCGAAGCCGATGCCCTTGCCGAGCAGGATGACCTCCCGGCCCTCTTCCGTCAGCGCCAGGAGCCCGTTGTTGTTCAAAGGCTTTATGACACGAAACATAAAAAACCTCCTTATATGATGCTATCATTATAACCGATACAGAGGTTATGTGCTATAGCCATACAAGGAGATTTTTCATGTCATAGGTTATAATGACTGGATTTGCTTAGAATTTCGCCACTTCGTCGAGTGCCTTGACTGCACCCGTCTTTTCCATCTGGATGGACTGGCCTTCCTGCAGACCCGTGAAGATGACGAGGCAGGCATCCGACTTGGCATTTGCCTTGATGAAGGCGTCGTCGAAGTGCATGAGCTTGTCGCCCTTCTTGACCTTCTGGCCGTTCTCGACGAATACCTCGAAGCCCTTGCCGCCGAGGTTGACCGTGTCAACGCCGATGTGCAGCAGGTACTCCGTGCCGTCAGCGGCCTTCATGCCGATGGCGTGCTTCGTGTCGAAGACGAAGACGACTTCGCCGTCAGCTGGTGCGTAGACCGTCTCTTCCGTCGGATAGACGAAGTAGCCGTCGCCCATCATCTTGCTCGCGAACGCCTCGTCCGGCGCTTCTGCAATTGGATGGACATCGCCGGCAACCGGCGTGCAGAGGGCATGCGTTGCGGCCTGCGGTGCAGCAGACGGCTTCTCTTCAGCCTTCGGCGCCTCTTCTGCCTTCGGTGCTTCTGCCGGGGCATCGAGCTCTGGCTCGACATCCGGAGCCGTCTCGAGATACGTCTCGAGGTTTGCCTTGATGACGGCGACCTGCGGTCCGTAGATGACCTGGACGCCCGTGCCCTTGACGATGACGCCGACAGCGCCCGTTGCCTTGAGGATCTTCTCGTTGACGAGCGAGGAATCTGCTACCGAGCAGCGCAGGCGCGTCGCGCAGCAGTCGACCGACGTGATGTTCTTCTTGCTGCCGAGGCCGCGTGCGATCATCGAGCTCTTGGCATCCTCGACGCTCTGCTGCGAACCGCCGTTTGCGCCAGCGCCCTTCTTGGCCTGGTAGTCTGCCTTCGTGTAGAGCTTCGTCTCCTCGTCGTCGTCCTCGCGGCCCGGCGTCTTGAAGTCGAATTTCTTGATCATCCAAGTGAAGATGAAGTAGTAGAGGAAGAAGTAGATGATGCCGACCGGGATGATGTACATCCAATTCGTCTTCGCCTCACCCTGCAGGATGCCAAAGATGAAGAGGTCGAGCAGGCCGCCCGAGAATGTCAGGCCGACCGCGATGTTGAGCATATGCGCAATCATGTAGGCTGCGCCAGCGAGGATGACCTGCACGCCGAAGAGTGCCGGTGCGACGAAGAGGAAGGAGAACTCGATCGGCTCCGTGATACCCGTGAGCATCGAGGTCAGGGCAGCGGAGAGCAAGAGACCTTTGGCGGCCGTCTTCTTCGACGGCTTTGCGCAGCGGTACATGGCGAGGGCTGCGCCCGGCAGGCCGAAGATCATGAAGATGAACTCACCGGAGAAGTAGCGCGTCGCATCTGCGCTGAAGTGCGTGACGTTCGGCGAAGCGAGCTGAGCGAAGAAGATGTTCTGGCCGCCCTGAACGAGCTGGCCGTCGATCATCATCGAGCCGCCGACGCCCGTCTGCCAGAACGGCAGGTAGAAGACGTGGTGCAGGCCGAACGGGATCAGCGCGCGCTTGATGATACCGAAGATCAGCGTACCGATGTAGCCCGTGCCCGTGACGAGGCTGCCGAGTGCGAAGATGCCCTGCTGCGCCAGCGGCCAGATGAAGTAGAGGGCGATGCCGACGAAGAGGTAGACGACCGTCGAGATGATCGGCACGAAGCGCGAGCCGCCGAAGAACGACAGCGCATTCGGCAGGACGATCTTGTGGAACTTGTTGTGGAGGTACGCGACGCCGATGCCGACGATGATGCCGCCGAAGACGCCCATCTGGTACGACATGATGCCGCACGAGCTCGCGATCGTGCCCTCGAGCACGCCCGGCGCGATCGTGCCGTCCGGCAGGATCTGGCCGTTGAGCTTGAGCATGGCGTTGCAGGCGCTGTGCATGACGAAGAAGGAGATCATGGCGGCGAGCGCTGCGACCTCGCGCTCTGCCTTGGCCATGCCGATGGCGACGCCGACAGCGAAGATGATCGGCAGGTTGCCGAAGATCGTGCTGCCCGCGCTGGCCATGATGGTCAGCAGGCCGCCGAGGAGCGTGCCATCACCGAAGATGGCTTCGAGACCATACGTCTTGATGGTCGTCGGATTGGTGAACGATGCGCCGATGCCGAGCAGGATACCGGCGATCGGCAGCACGGCGACTGGCAGCATGAAGCTGCGGCCGACGCGCTGCAATACGCTGAAGATTTCGTCTTTCATGAGACCGTCCTTTCCCCCGCGTGCAGGCACGCAAAAAGGCATCAGCAAAAAGCAGCTATACAGGTCCCCTTCCTCTAAACGGGATCTGCTGCTCTTCGCTGATGCCTGCATGACCAGTAACACGCGAACCTTGTTACAACATATCTTGTTTCAACAGGCCTTATTATACGCTATCTTCATCGCGTTGTAAAGCCTGTTTTCGCATTTTATTTCTTGATTCTTCGCAATGTCGCGCAGGAAGCAGCCAAAGCCTGACGGGCGGCCTCCTCCACCTGCTTCAACGGCACGCCGGCCCGTCGCGCCAAGAGGCAGCAATCCTCGTACTCCGGCTTGCTGTTGACGAGCACGCCGTGCCAGAAGGCGAGCTTGCAGGCGACTTCACCGTACGGCGTCGCGACGCGCACCGTCTCGCGCTCCGCCTCGATGCGCTCCGCCACCTCAAGGACGCGCAGGCCGATGCTCGTCGTCTCGCGCAGGATGACAGAAGCACATACATCCTTCGATCTCGTGCGGCAGAGCAATGAGAGCATCTGCGCCGGCCGTGTCTTCTTCATGACAATTGGCGTTGTCCAGACATCGAGTGCGCCGGCCGCGAAGAGCCGCTCATAGAGGTAGCCGTAGATCTGCGGGCTCATGTCGTCGATGTTCGTCTCGAGCACGAGAAAATCCGAGCCCTGCTCCGCCTCTTTTTCTGCCACCTCTCCGATGTAGAGCCGCAGCACATTGGGGATTGCGAGGTCCCAGGTGCCGGCGCCATAGGAAACGCCATCCGCCCGGAAGCCCTCTGGCAGACTCTCCGAGAAAGAGGCCTGGCTGCGCAGGAAGGCCGCGCCCGTCGGCGTCGTGAGCTCCTTCTCAGCACCGACATGATAGTTCGGCCAGTCGAGCAAGAGTTCAGCCACGGCAGGAGCCGGCACCGGCATGAGGCCATGCGCGCACTGCACGAAGCCCGAGCCCGTATTGACCTTTGAGGCAAAGACGCGCTCGATGCCGAGGTAGTCGAGGCAGATGGCCGCGCCGACGATGTCGAGGATGGAGTCGACTGCGCCGACCTCGTGGAACGTCACCATGTCGGCAGGGCGCGCGTGCACCTTGCCCTCCGCCTCGGCCAGCACCTCGAAGATGGCGAGGCTTCGCGCTTTGACCGCCTCCGTCAGAGACGACGCCTCAATCAGCGCGCGGATGTCTGCCATCGTGCGGTGTTCATGGTGCCCGTGCTCTCCATCATGGTGCCCATGATGGGGCAGCTGGACATCGACATAACAGGCCGCAATGCCGTTCTTCACGACGGGCTCCACCTTCATCGCATAACTGCCCTCGATGGGAAGCTTCGCGAGCTCGGCGCGCAGATGTGCCTCCGGCACGCCCGCCGCCAGGAAGGCACCGAGCAGCATGTTGCCGCTGATGCCCGAGAAACAATCGAGATAAATCGCTTTCATATTCATCCTCCTCAGCGCAGGTGGTTGATCTTGCTCGCAAGCACGCCGGCACCGAAGCCGTTGTCGATGTTGACGACGCTGACGCCCGACGCGCAGCTGCTGAGCATCGCCAAGAGGGCCGTGACGCCGTGGAACGCCGCCCCGTAGCCGACACTCGTCGGCACGGCGATGACAGGCTTGTCCGTCAGGCCGCCGACGACGCTCGCGAGCGCGCCCTCCATGCCGGCGACGACGATGATGACCCTCGCCGCTTCGATGTCCGCCTTATGGGCAAAGAGCCGGTGGATGCCGGCCACGCCGCAGTCGTAGTGCACCTTGACTGTATTGCCGCAGAGATGCGCCGTGAGCCGGGCCTCCTCCGCGACGGGGATGTCGCTCGTGCCGGCCGACAGGATCAGGATCATGCGCTCTGGATCCCGCACCACGGGCCGCTCGATGTATAGGATGCGTGATACTTCATCGTATCTTGCCTCCGGCAGCTTTTCCTGCACAAAGGCGGCCTTCTCCGCGCTGACGCGCGTCGCCATGACGCTGCCCGCACTCTTCTCGGCCAACGCCTCCATGATGGCGAGCACCTGCTCGCCCGTCTTGCCCTCGCCGTAGATAACCTCTGGAAAGCCCTGACGCCGTTCGCGCGCATGGTCGACCTCCGCGAAGCCCATCTCCTCGACGGAGGACTTCTCCAGGAAGGCCGCTGCCTCCCGCTCCGAGATGCTCCCCTGCTTGTAGCGCCGGAGCACCGAACAGATCTCTTCGTCCGTCATACTCTACACTTCCTCATTGAAACAAAAAGCCTATGATGCTCGCATCATAGGCCACATAATCCGGTTCATTGCTCAGCCGGCAGGTGTTCTTCCGCTTTCTCTTCTTTGGCCGGTGCCGGCGGCTTCGGCTGGTTGAGGCCGGCCTTGGCGGTCTGCAGGACTTGCAGGGCCTGCTGCAGGCCCTGCGTGACCTGCTGGACGCCTGTAGCAGCCTGCTTCACACCGTCCTGCGCCTGTTGGACGCCCTCGAATGTGCGCGAGACATGTGCGATGAGCTGCTCGAAGACCTGGTTCGCATAGAGGTCGACATTGTCCTTTAGCTCCTGCGCCTGTGCCTTGGCCGCGTCAATCATCTCCTTCGACTGCTGCTGCGTCTGCTGCAGGATCTCCTTGCCGCGCTGCTTCGACTGCATGACGATCTCGCTGTGCTCCACCATCAGGGCAGCCTGGTCCTGCGCCTCCTTGCGGATGTGCTCAGCCTCACGCTGCGCATCCTTGATGATGCCCTCGCGCTGCTTCATGATGGCATCTGCCTTCTCGAGCTCCTTCGGCAGGTCGTTGCGAAGCTCCTCCACGTAGTGGACGAGGTCGTTGTCGTTGATGAGGATGTGGCCCGTGAACGGGAAGGTCTTGGCCGTGGCCACCATGTTCTCGATATTATCTAAAGTCTCGCGTACTCCCATATTCCGCTTACTCCCTTTCTTTTCCTGAACTCCTGAACACCTTGAATTGCTTGCATGATGGAATCTATAATCTATGGATTGCCTGCTCCACGCAGGGTGGAACCAGGCCGTGTACATCACCGTGGAAACGGATGAGCTCCCGTATGCCCGAGGAGCTCACGAAAGAATACTCCGGCCGCGTCAAGAGGAAGACCGTGTCGATGTCAGGTTCCAGATGGCGAATCATGTAGGCCTCGTTCTGCTCGTACTCGAGGTCCTTGATGGAACGGACGCCGCGCACGATGACATGTGCCTCATGCGCCTTCATGTAGTCCGTGATGAGCCCCGAGAACGAATCGACCTTGACATTCCCGATGCGGGCAGTCGCCTCGCGCAGGAAGCGCACGCGCTCTTCGACCGGAAAGAACGCCTGCTTATTCACGTTGTGGAACACGCAGATGATGATCTCGTCAAACATCGTGCTGGCCCGCTCGAAGATGTCGATGTGGCCATTCGTGACGGGGTCGAAACTGCCGGAACAGACGGCACGCCTCATATATCCTCCTCCTCAAGATACGCCTTGCGCTGGAAGAAGCTCAGCTGCGTCGTGTGACCGTAGCGGCGGTTCAGCACACAGCTGAGCTTTGCGAGCTCTGGCATGGTATTCTCATCCGCGCCGTGCTCGACGACGAGGATGCCGTCATGGGCGAGCACCGCGCTCTCGTCAAAGAAAGTCAGTGCCCGCTCAAAGAGACCCTTGTGGTACGGCGGATCGCAGAAGATCAGATTGAAGGACGCCCCGCCCTGCTCAAAGCGCGCGAGCTGCGCGAAGACATCGCCGCCATGGACAGTGGCGCGGTCCTGCAGGCGCGTGTGTACGGCGTTCTCGCGGATCAGCGCTGCCGTCGCCTGGTCGACGAAGCAGGCCGAGGCAGCGCCGCGCGACAGGGCCTCGAGTCCGAGGTTCCCCGTGCCCGCGAAGATGTCGAGGACCTTGCGCCCGTACACCTTCGAGCCAAGGATGTTGAACAGGGACTCCTTGATCCGGTCCGACGTCGGGCGCGTCGCCTGCCCCTTCGGCGTCTTGAGGCGGCAGCCCCGCGCCGAGCCCGTTATGATTCGCATACGTTCCACTCCAAACACAAAAGCCTATAAACAGATTCATTCTAACATATTTTCTCGTTTTCGTGAACCTTTAATGGTATAATTAGCGCGTACCAAAAGTTTGGAATGAAAGTGAGGGCATCTCTTTGGAACGATATCGAAAGCGGAGCGCGCTCTTGATCCTCGTGCTCGTGCCGCTCCTCGCGCTCGGGCTCTGGAATCTGCGGGCACTGCACCACCCTGCTGGCACGCCCATCTCGCCGCAGGAAACGACGGAGCACCATGTCATCCTCGTGCCGCTCGACGGCCGCCCGCCCTGCCGCCAGTTCGTCATCGATGCGGGGCGCATCGGCGGCACGGAAGTCGTGACGCCGCCGCACGAGCTGCAGGACTACTACTCGCAGCCCGGCGACACGAAGGGCATGCGCCGCTGGCTGCTAGAAGAAATGGCCAAGGGCCAGACTGAGGCCATTTTCCTCTCCGTCGACCAGCTGCTCTACGGCGGCCTGCTGACGGCCCGTGAGAAGCAGGCAACGCCCGCGGAAGTCGAGGAACTCTTCGCCTTCTTCCACGAGCTCCACGCGGCGAATCCCGCCGTGCCCATCTACGCCTTCAGCATCCTGCCGCGCCTGACGCCGCAGGACACGATTGACGGCTACGACGAGCGGCGCGACATCATGGCCTACTCGCGCCTCGTCGGCCGCCAGGCGGCGGGCCTGCCCGTCGACGAGGAAAAGCTCGCTGCGCTCAAGGCGAAGATTCCGCCCGCGAGCCTCGCGCGCTACCTCGCGCACTTCGAGGAGAACGCCGCCCTCAATGAGCGGCTCATCGACCTCACGCATGACGGGACCATCACGCGCCTCGTGCTCGGGCAGGACGACGGCGAGGAATACGGCATCCCGAACATCGAGAAGTACAATCTGCTGGGCTACATCCAGGACCTCGGCCTGACCGATCGCCAAGTCTTCCTGACACACGGCGCCGACGAGATTGCCCTGTCGCTGCTCGCCGCCTGGCACAACGAGACGACAGGCTACGCGCCGAAGATCTTTGTCCAGTACAACGACCCCGGCGCGCACGACCGCGTCATGCCCTACATGGCCGTGCCGACCGGCATCTGCACCGAGGAAAAGATACGCCTTGCGGGCGGCACGCCTGCTGCCTCGCCAGAGGAGGCCGACTTCACGCTGCTCGTCTCGACGAATGACTCCGACAAGGACACGCTTTGGAGCCGCGGCGCCTGCGTGAGCCTGCTCGAGGAAAACATCGCCAAGGGGCAGCCGACGGCGCTCGTCGACCTCAGCAAGCACTTCGACAGCGCAGAGACCGTCCTGCCGCAGCTCATCGAGGCCGGCTTCCCCGTCAACCGCCTGCTCGCCTACGCCGGCTGGAACACGACGAGTAACGCGCTCGGCACGGCAATCGCCCAGGCCTGCCTCTACCGCTCCTCCCTCTCCACTGTCACCGACGACGGGCAGGCCATCGGCCTCGCCGCCGCACAGGTCCGCTTCCTCGAGAACCGCATCCTCGAGGATTACTTCTACCTCAAGGAAGACATCGATACCATCAACGGCTCGCTCAAGAAGGCGGGCTACGTCAACACGGCCGACCTCGACCTCGACCGCAACTACCGCTGGGCCAATCTCATGCTGCGCACCTCGATGACGCGCCACCTGCTCGTCTACAAGAACACCGCCGCCTTCCGCGCGCCATTCCCTGTCGATGCGCCTTCCGGCACCATCTATCTGCAGCTCCACGACATGCAGGCCGACATGAGTTTCCCGTGGCCGCGCACCTTCGAGATCTACCTCGAGACGACGCCGTTCTTCAGCCGCATCTCATAAAAAAAGAGCGAGACCGTGTCTCGCTCTTTTTGTTGTGCAACCTAGTAGTTCAGATGTAGACCTCGCAGTCATCCTCGACCTGCTTGCAGGCTTTGCGCACGCGCTCCATGACGCTCTGCTGGTCGGCATCGCGCTCAAACTCGACCTTCATCTCCTGCATCATGAAGTTGATGGCGGCATGCTTGACGCCGTCGACCTTATTGGCCGCCTGCTCCATGAGGTTCGCGCAGTTGGCACAGTCCACCTCGATGCGGTAGGAACGCTGCGGCAGCGTCTCTGCCGCTGGGGCAGGCTTGCGCTCTGCATGAGGTCCGGGAACGGGGATGGTCTCGACCTCTGCGCCCGACGGCAGGACTTCTTCATGCGCACCTGCCGCGGCCGGGAGCTCCGCTACCTTGCCGCTCGCAAAGAGGGCCCGCATGGCGTTGAGCACGGCCAGCACCATGACGCCGACATCGGCGAAGATGGCCGCCCACATGTTGGCCAGGCCGATGGCACCGAGGACGAGCACGACGGCCTTGACGCCGATCGAGAAGACGATGTTCTCGTAGACGATGCGCATCGTCTTGCGCGCGATGCGCTGTGCCACGGCGATCTTCAGAGGATCGTCGTCCATCAGCACGACATCAGCCGCCTCGATGGCCGCATCGGACCCCATCGCGCCCATCGCTATGCCGACGTCGGCGCGCGAGAGCACGGGCGCATCGTTGATGCCGTCGCCGACGAAGGCCAGCTTGCCGCCCCTGCCCTGCTGCAGCAGGGCCTCGACCTTGGCGACCTTGTCCTGCGGCAGCAGCTCGCCGTAAGCCTCGTCGAGCGAGAGTGCAGCGGCGACATGCTCAGCGACTTTCTTGGCGTCGCCCGTCAGCATGACCGTGCGCTTGATGCCGTTCTTGTGGAGCGCTTCGATGGCCCTTGCCGAGTTCGCCTTGATGACGTCCGAGATGACGATGTGGCCCGCATAGACGCCGTCGATGGCCACATGGATGATCGTGCCCTCCTTCTCGCAGGGATGCCAGGCCGCGCCGACGGCCTCCATCATCTTCTCGTTGCCGACGCAGATCGTATGGCCATTGACCTTGGCGCGCACGCCGTGGCCGGCGACCTCCTCGACTGCTTCGACGCGGCAGCCGTCGGCCTCATGCGCATACGCCGTGCGCAGCGAGACGGCAATCGGGTGCGTCGAGTAGCGCTCGACATGTGCGGCGAGGTGCAGGAGTTCCTCCGGCTCAATCGTCTCCGGATGGATGGCCGTGACCTCGAACACGCCCTTCGTCAACGTGCCCGTCTTGTCGAAGACGACCGTATCGACTGCGGCGAGCGTCTCGAGGTAGTTGGACCCCTTGATGAGCACGCCAGCGCGGCTCGCCCCGCCGATGCCGGCGAAGAACGAGAGCGGGATGCTGATGACGAGCGCGCACGGGCAGCTGATGACGAGGAAGACGAGGGCCCTGTAGACCCAGGTGCCCCAGTCGGCGCCCATGCCGCCGAGCAGATTGACGATTGGCGGCACGACGGCCAGCACGGCAGCGGCGCCGACGACGATTGGCGTGTAGACGCGCGCGAACTTCGCGATAAAGTGCTCCGACTTCGACTTGCGCGAGCTCGCCTCCTCGACGAGCTGCAGGATGCGCGAGACAGTCGACTCCGCGAAGCGCTTCGTCGTGCGGATGGTCAGTACGCCGTCCTCATTGATGCAGCCGCTGATGACCTCATCGCCCGCCTTGACGCGGCGCGGCAAGCTCTCACCCGTCAATGCGACCGTGTTGAGGCTCGACTGGCCTTCGACCACGACGCCGTCGAGCGGCACCTTCTCGCCCGGCTTGACGAGGATGGTCGAGCCGATGGCCACCGAGTCGGGGCTGACGCGCTGCAAACCGTCCGACTGCACGAGATTGGCGTAGTCGGGGCGGATGTCCATGAGCTCCGAGATGTTGCGGCGGCTGCGGCCGACGGCATACGACTGGAACCACTCGCCGACCTGATAGAAGAGCATGACGGCGATGCCCTCCGTGTAGTCGCCGTCCTCGTAGACCGCGAGCGCCATCGCGCCGATCGTCGCCACGGCCATGAGCAGGCACTCGTCGAGCGGCTGGCGGCGCCAGATGCCCTTGCCCGCCTTGAGCAGGATGTCATAGCCGACGATGAGGTACGGCACGAGGTACGCGAGGAAGCGTGCCATGCCCGAGAGTGGCACATAGGCCAGCGCGACCATGAGCACCGCCGCCACCACGATGCGGATGAGGTTTCGTTTCTGTCTAGAGTTCATCTTCTCCACTCCAATCTCCTTGACTCAAACATATGAACAACAATTCATTCGTTGATTTTATTATAGCAGATTGGCCGGATAAGGCAAGCACTTCACGTGAAAATGCGCGTAAAATTTTTTATTTTCCTGTTGACAAGAGGGCCTCTCATCCGTATAATATATAAATGTCGAAAGACACAGGGGTATCGCCAAGTTGGTAAGGCACGGGTCTCTGAATCCCGCATGCGTTGGTTCGAGTCCAGCTACCCCTGCCATATGAATACTGAGCCAGTCCGAAGGGGCTGGCTTTTTTGCATGACAATCCTCTATTGTTATGGCCCAAGATAAAAGAGGCTGGCGCACGCTGCATCTGCTCGTGCGCCAGCCTCTTTGCCTGTATATGGGCTCTGAACTTATTTCTTGCTCTTCTTGTCCTTCTTGCTGGACTTTGTATTTGCCTTCTTGTCCTTACTGTTCGCGAGCTGCTTGCTGTCCACATCCTTCAAGGTCGTGATGCCCTTCTGGAAGGCAGCGAGCGAGCTTGCGCGCAGGTCTGGATTATCGATGAGCTCGACGCCGTAGCGGTTGCCCTTCTCCGTGCGGAAGAAGGCGACAGCCATCTGCGTGTCGGCCTTCGCCACGCCGTCGACCTTGCCGTCGCCGTCCTCATCAATCTCGACTTCTTTGGCCGTCACCGCATAGATGGCCTTGTTCTTCGCGTTGAGATTGACGAGCATGATGCCCTCGTAGCCATTGCTGCCCATGATGCCCGAGAGCAGCTTCTCAGCTTCCGACTCCTTGAGCTTGTTGAGGTCCGGCACATTCTTGTTGTCAAAGGCATCGGTGAGCACGACCCAGGCGTACTTGATGTTGTAGCCGTCGTTGTCGAAGATCAGGACCTCACCCTTCTTGTCCTCGTAGAGCGCGCTGGCGGGGATGACACCGACGGGCTTCTGCGGACACTGGATCGTGTAGCCGTACTGCTGGCTCGTGTAGGTGTAGGGCAGCGTGACCTGCACAGGGGCCGCCTGCGTGGCGGCTGCCGGTGCCTGCTCAGCGGCGAAGGCCGGCATGGCCGGCGTCATGAGGATGGCGGCGCCAAGCGCTGCCGCTGCTGCATAAGAATAAAATCGCATACGATTACTTCCTTTCTGGATGAGCGTTCTGCTCTGGGTGATTCAGCTGCGTGAGGTAGGCGGATGCCATGGCGAGTGCTGTGTCGGTCGTCTGACGCTTTACCTCCGTGCGCGTGCCGCTGAAGTGATTTTCCTTGACCATCGTACCCCGCGGACCTGAAACGGCGATGAAAACGAGGCCGACCGGCTTCTCCTTCGTACCGCCGCCCGGACCGGCGATGCCCGTGATGCCGACGCCGATGTCCGTCTCGATGGCGCGGCGGATGCCCTCGGCCATCTCGCGCGCCGTCTCCTCTGAGACAGCGCCGTGAGCGAGCAGGGTCTCATGCTGCACGCCGACGAGCGTTTCCTTGATGCGGTTCGTGTAGGAGACGACGGAGCCCATGACGTAGGCCGAGCTGCCCGCGATGTCCGTCAAGCGGCTCGTCAGCAGGCCGCCCGTACACGACTCCGCACAGGCAATCGTGAGGCCCTGCGCGAGGAGCTGCTGTCCGACCTGTTCTTCAAGAAGTTTCTTGCTCATTCCGCTGCCTTCTTCCCTGCTTCGCTGGCATCGCCATTGTTGATGCGCTCGCCGACGATGTCGTAGGTGAAGCCCTGCAGGACGCGCACGCGCACGATGTCGCCCGGCTTGCTGTCCGTGTCGTTCTCGACGTAGACCTGGCCGTCGACCTCCGGCGCCTCGCGGTAGGAACGGCCGACCGAGATGTTCGGCTGCTCCTCGTCACGCCCCTCGACGAGGACATCGAGCTCCTTGCCCTCGAGCGACTGATTGATCTGCTCCGAGATCTTGCACTGCAGGCTCATGAGGTCGTGGTAGCGCTCCTGCATGATCTCCTCCGGCACCTGGTTCGGCATGTCGTAGGCCGGCGTGCCCTCCTCGCGCGAATACGTGAAGACGCCGACCTTGTCGAGGCGCATCTCCTCGATGAAGTTGCGCAGCGTGTGGTACTGGGCATCCGTCTCGCCCGGGAAGCCGACGATGAACGTCGAGCGGATCGTCACGCCGGGGATGCGCTCGCGCAGCTTCTTGATCAGCGCGCGCATCTCCTCCTGCGTGTCAGGGCGGCGCATGCTGCGCAGCACGGCGTCGTGCGCATGCTGCAGCGGCAGGTCGACGTACTTGCAGATCTTCGGCTCGCTCGCGATTGTCTCGATGAGCTCGTCGCTGAAGTACTTCGGGTAGCTGTAGAGCGTGCGGACCCACTGGAGCTTCGGCACCTTGACGATCTCGCGCAAGAGCTCAGAAAGCTTCGGCGCACCGTAGAGGTCGCGGCCGTACTCCGTCGAGTCCTGGGCGATCAGGACGACTTCGCGCACGCCGTTCTCCGTCAGGTGGCGCACCTCGTCGCAGATGTCCTCGATGCGGCGGCTGCGGTAGTCGCCGCGGATGTACGGGATGGCGCAGAAGGCGCAGCGGTTGTTGCAGCCCTCTGCAATCTTGACATAAGCCGTGTACGACGGCGTCGTCGTGATGCGCGGCGTGTTCTCGTCGTAAAGCGCCTCGTCCTTGCCAGCGATGACGACGCGGTGCCCCTTGAGCGTCTCCTCGACGGCCTCCATGATGCGGCCCCAAGCGCCCGTGCCGATGATGGCATCCGCCTCCGGTATCTCGTCTAAGAGCTCCTGCTTGTAGCGCTGTCCGAGGCAGCCCGCGACGATCAGGCTGCGGCAGCGGCCGCTCTCCTTGTACTCGGCCATGTTGAGGATGGTCGTGATCGACTCCTCCTTGGCCGACTGGATGAAGGCGCAGGTGTTGACGATCAGGATGTCGGCCTCGGCCGGATTGGCCGTGAGCTCGATGCCGTGCTGCTTGAGGATGCCGAGCATGACCTCTGTGTCAACGAGATTCTTGGAACAGCCAAGACTGATGAAACCAGCTTTCACTGAAATACCTCCCTAGTATGGATAGATCTATCGGTAGATGCAATCGTACAAATCACATAAAATCGCACAAAGGAGGATGCCGATAAAGCATCCTCGCTTTCATTTCCTTGTCCCTGTCATTGGAAGCGGATCTCGCGCGCCCACGTGTCGAGCAGATTGTGCTTCTGCTCGCTCGAGAACTGCGGAACCTGCGTGAACAGCGTGAGATTCTTGCCGGGGAAGGTCTTATAGGCCATCGTCCCCGGATTGGTCGGCACGAAGAAGTAATTGTGGCTCTGCAGAGCGATCTGTGCCTCATCGGAGAGCAGCCAGTCCGCGAAATGCTGCGCGAGCACCTTCTCCTTGTCCCCGCTCGAGGCGAGGATACCCGTGCCCGTGATCCAGGCCGTCGTGCCGTCCGTCGGGTAGATGACCTGCAGCGGGTAGCCGTCGTGGATGTAGCGCATGGTCTCGCTCTCGACGGCAATCGAGATATCGACCTCCCCCATGCCGGCCTGGCGCACAGGGTTCGAGAGATAGCGGGCGTACTGCACGACATGCGGGTGAATCTTGCCGAGCATCGCCATCGTCTCCTCTTCGCCGAACTCTGCCGTCATCGCGTAGAGCAGGTTCGAGGAGGCGTCGGCCGCCATGAAGTCCGTGATGCCGATGCGGGCATCCTGCTCCGCAAGCGCCTGCCAGGTGTCGGGGATGTCGGCGTGCAGCGTCCTGAGGTAATCCCGGTTGACGCAGAAGACGATGGGGTCGTACCAGACGCCCATCCAGTAGCCGTCATCTTGGCGGAAGGAATTCGCGACCATGTCGCCGCGCTCCGACACGTAGGGCGTCAGGAAGCCGCTGCGCGATGCCTGGCCGAGCGTCTGCCAGTCGGCCAGCACCATCGCGGCATCCGCCTTCTTCGGCGAGTCCGCTTGCGCCTTCATGCGGTCGAGCACCTCTGCCGAGGAGAGCGGCACGAACGTCACGTGGACGCCCGAGCTGTCCTCGTACGCCTGCGAGAGGATGTCGGCCTCTTCCGCCGGCAGCGTCGTCAGGACCGTCAGTTCCTGCACGCGCGTCCGGCGGTCGATATGGCCGGAGTCCGCAAGGTAGGCCGAACCCGCGATGACGATGGCCAGCAGCAGGAATGCGGTCAGAAGGAGTGTCGTATACCGTCTCATGAAACGCCTCCCTTATCACATATCACACGACTCCAATACTCAGAGCTTCTCATCGCTGTCCCCGGACACATCTGCTGCCTCGCCCTTGCCGTCGAGCAGGTACGTCCAGCCGTCCTTCTCCGCGACGCGGCCTTCCTTCATGAGGTGGCCGAGGGCCCGCTTGAAGGCCGCCTTGCTGATCTGGAACTTGTCGCGGATAACCTCCGGCGACGTCTCGTCGCTGTAGGGCATGCGGCCCTTGCGGCTCGCAAGCAGCGCGAGGATGCGGTTCGAATCCGTGACGAGCGCCTTCTCCTTGGCCTCGCGCAGCGAGGCGTTGAGCCGCCCGTCCGGGCGGACGAAGGTGACGCGGGCCGTCACGACCTCGCCGACGCGCGGGCGCTCGTTGTCCTTCATCTCCTTGTTGGCGATGAAGACGATGTAGCGCTCATTCGAGAACAGGAAGGCGCCGGCATCCGTGTAGTTGTAGATGGCACCGGTGACCATCTGGCCGACCTTGACGTGCGTCGCCGGCTTCGAGGCGCGGCGCATCTCGTCCTCGACCTCCATCGTCACGGCCAGTCGGCCGGACTTGTCGGTGTAGAGCTTCGCCCAGACGACCTCGCCAACCTGCGGACGGCCGCGCATGCCGGCGTACGGCATGAAGATGCCGCGCTCCGCGCCGACGTCGACAAAGGCGCCATCCCGGCTCACGTTGATGACGCGCAGTCGGGCAATCTGGCCTTCCTTCATCTTCGGCACGCGCATGCTGGCCGTCAGGCGGCGCTTCGGGTCCAGATAGAGGAAGACATCGACAAAATCGCCGACGGCGACAGGATGCGTCTGCTGCGTCTTGTGCAGCAGGATGTCATCCGAGGTATTCCCCGTCTGGGCGTCGAGGAAGGCGCCCATCTCACTGACGCGCGCGACCTGCAGGCGGGCGACCGTGCTCGGGCCGAACTTCCGCTTGGGGCGCGCAGCCTCCTGGGTCATTTCCGTCTTATCGTTCATAACTTCCATCCTTCTTACCGTGGCTCACTTTCTCAGTCTGTTCAATCGCTTTAATCTCAATCACTTCAATCGGCTCAGTCTTCATAGGTCGTGAGCTTCGCATCGCCCCAGAGCTGCTCGAGCGCGTAGTACTCGCGCATCTCCTGGCGGAAGATGTGGACGACGACATCGCCGAAATCGAGGAGGACCCAGTCGCCCTCGCGGTAGCCTTCTTTGTGATTGAAGGCCACGCCGTCTTTGGCGAGCTCTTCCTCGATGTTGTCGGCAATCGCGCGGACCTGCGTGGCCGTATTAGCCGAGCAGATGACAAAGTAGTCCGGCGAGATCATGAGACCCTGCATGTCCATCATCACGATGTCACGGGCCTTCTTGTCGCTGGCCGCCTTGCAGATGGCCTTGCACATTTCCTGTTCCGTCATATTGTACCTCCTGTACCTCTAGTCTCTATCAAAATCTTTACGTTCACATGATCAGTTGCCTGCCGTGCTGGCGTCAGGGAAGAGTTCCTGCATCGCATGGCGGATGCCGTCCTGGTCGGGCATCCAGACCGTGTCGTCGCCGAGAGACGGCGCACCGGGCAGGATGACGCCCTGCGGCGGGTCGCTCGAGAGACGGCGCACGACATTGGCGAGGTGCGCCGAGTCGAAGACCTCTGCACTCGTCTTGACGTTCTTGTGCAGCGTCTCAGCGATGAGCGGCAGCTTCGGCACCGTCTCGAGGCGCATGACCTGCTGGTAGAGCGCCTTGACGAAGCGCTGCTGGCGCTGCTCACGGCCGACATCGCCGAGCTCCGGGCTGCGGTAGCGCAGGTACTGCTGCGCCTGATTGCCATCGAGATGCTGGTAGCCCTGCTTGAGGTGGATGTTGAGCCCCGCTTCCGGGTCCTCGTAGTCCATATCGCTCTCGACGTAGATGTCGATGCCGCCGAGGGCATCGATGAGCTCAGAGAACGCCTTGAGGTCGAGCACGACATACTGATGGATCGGAATGCCGAGCAACTGGTTGACCTCACGGACCATCAGCGGTGCGCCACCCTCGGTGTAGACCGAGCGGATGCGCATGAAGTGCGCATTGCCCGGCGGGTTGACCCAGGTATCGCTCGGGATCGTGATGCAGCGCAGCTTGCCGCTGCCGTTCTCCATGCTCAGGACGAGTATCGTGTCCGCCTTCGCGCCCTCGGTGTTCGTCGGGTCGGCGCCATCGTCGAGTCCTAGCACGAGCACGTTCGTGTAGCCGTCGAAGCTCGGGTTGATTGCGCCCTGCCACGAAGCGCGGCGCTCCGTGTAGCCAGCATACATCGTCTGGTATTCCTGCACGAGATACTCCGTACCGCGCACGAGCGCATAGACGCCGCCCGCCGCTAAGAGCAGCAGGACCGTGCAGATGATCAGCGCGAGCATGCGCCGCAGGAAGCGGCGCCGGCGCAGCCTTGCGAGCTCACGCTTCTTCTGTTCAATGTGACGCCATGTTACATTGTCCTCTTGCCTTTTCCCCATCGGTCAATCTTCCTTTTTTGCTTCTGCCTGTCTCGCCTTCATCTGGTTCAGCAGGATCTCGTTGCGCGCCAGCACCGTCGCCGGGTGAATGAGATGCCCCTTCTCGACGACAAAGACGATGGAGTGACTGAGTCCCGCGAGCAGCATCGCGTCGAGCGAGGCCGTCCTCCCTAGCTCGCGCAGCTCGTCGACGCCGGGGAAGTCGCGGCCCGGCTCAATCATGTCGGCGTACCAGATGATCTTGTCGAGCACCGTCATCTCAGGGCCGCCGACCGTATGGCGCGCGATGGCCTGCGAGATGGCAGGATCCTCCACGCCGTAGAGCTCGCGCACGCGCACGGCGCCGATATCGGCATGGAGTAAGAGAGGCATCGAGCGCTCGACCTCGCCGATCGCGATGCCGCGCTTCTCGGCCTCCTTGACCATGTCCTCGTTGCGGAACTCACGCGCGCAGTCGTGCAGGAGGCCGGCGACGCGCGCCTGCTCCTCGTCGGCGCCAAAGCGCTTCGCGAGCTTCACAGCCGTCTCGGCCACGCCGAGCGAGTGGCGGAAGCGGCTCGGCTTGAGTCGCTTCTCGAGTTCTTGTTTCATCTGTTCCAACGTCATTCCATAACGCATCGATAAAGCCCTTCTTTTCTGATGTATGTCTCTACGGATTCCGGCACCATGTAGCGGATGGAGCGGCCCTGCCGGATGCGCGCGCGGATCTCAGTCGAGGAGATCTCGAGCTCCGGCGTCGCCAGCTCGTGGATATGCGCGTCGCAGAGCGCGCCAAAGAACGCGCGCAGCTTCGGCAGGTCGAGTGCCGTCCCCTGCCTTGTTGCCGCGATGAAGTGGCAGAGCTCTAGGAGCTCCCGCGGATGATGCCAGGCCGGCAGATCGTTGATGGCGTCCGCGCCCGTGATGAAGTAGAGCGGCACGTCGGGCCCGAAGTGCGCACGAAGCAAAGCAATTGTGTCCGATGTATAGGAGACACCCTCGCGGCGCATCTCGATGTCCGACGCCTCGAAGTGCGGGTTGTCCGCCACCGCGAGCCGCGTCATCGCCAGCCGGTCCTCAGCAGACTCGACCTTCTTCTCCAGCTTGAACGGTGAATTCGCGGCCGGGATGAAGAGGACCTTCTCGAGGCCGTACGCATCGCGCACGTACTCTGCCGTGAGCAGATGACCCATGTGGATTGGGTCGAATGTGCCGCCCATGATACCGATGCCCTTCATGACTCACTCCCCCAGAAACAGTTTGACGACAAATGCGAGAGCCGCCATGCTCAAGAGCATGAGCCCCGCCGCCTTCAGGTAATCTCTCGCGTCAAATGCGCCCTTCGGCGTGGCGAGGTATTGGCGCAGGCTGCGAAGATAGCCCTGCAGCTTCATCAGCAGGCTCATTCGCGGATCTGCCCTTCGCCGTAGATCAGGTACTTCGTGCTCGTCAGCGCCATGAGGCCCATCGGGCCGCGCGCGTGAAGCTTCTGCGTGCTGATGCCGATCTCCGCGCCAAAGCCGAACTCAAAGCCGTCCGTGAAGCGCGTCGAAGCGTTGACGTAGACGGCCGCTGCATCGACTTCGCGCTGGAAGCGGTGAGCACTCAGGATGTCCTTCGTGACAATGGTTTCGGAGTGGCCCGTGTTGTAGCGGTTGATGTGCTCGATGGCCATCGTGAGGTCATCGACGACGCGCACGGAGAGGATGAGGTCGCCGTACTCCGTCGACCAGTCCTCCTCCGTCGCCTCTTCCATCTCCGGGCAGATGGCCCGCGCGCGCTCGCAGCCGCGCAGCACAACGTGCTTCTCCGTCATCGCCGCCACGAGCTTCGGCAGGAACTCCGCTGCGATGGCCTGATGGACGAGCAGCGTCTCCATGGCGTTGCAGACGGAGCAGCGGCTGACCTTCGCGTTGACCGCGATCTTGATGGCCATATCCTGGTCAGCCGAAGCGTCGACAAAGGTATGGCAGACGCCCGTGCCCGTCTCAATGACCGGCACAGATGAATTCTCCGTGACATGTTTGATGAGGCCGGCGCCGCCGCGCGGGATGATGACGTCGAGATAGCCGCGCATGTGCATCATTGCATCGACGGCCTCGCGGTCCGTGAAGTCGACGAACTGGATGGCGCCCTCCGGGATGCCCGCCTTGTAGGCTGCCTTGGCGAGCAGGGAACTGATGGCGATGTTTGAGCGGATGGCCTCGGAGCCACCGCGCAGGATGACGGCATTACCTGCCTTGAGGCAGAGCGCCGCCGCATCGGCCGTGACATTCGGGCGCGCCTCGTAGATGATGCCGATGACGCCGAGCGGCACGCGCACGCGACGGATCTCGAGGCCGTTCGGGCGGACCGTCGAGTAGTCACCCGTCGCGACGGGGTCCGGCAGGGCCGCCGTCTGGCGCAGGCCCTCTGCCATCGAGGCGATGCGCCCCTCGTCGAGCAGCAGGCGGTCGAGGTACGACCGCTTGACCTTCTTCTGGCGCGCGTCCTCCAGGTCGAGTTCATTGGCCTGCAGGATGACCTCGCTGCGCTTCTCGAGCGCGTCGGCCATCGCCAAGAGTGCCTTGTTCTTGACATCCGTGGAGAGCAGGGCGAGTCTTGCCGCGGCACGCTTGGCCGCCTCTGCCTTCTGCTTCATTTCTGCCTGGATATCCATCTCATATTCCCCCTCAGACCATCAGGACCAGATTGTCCCGATGAATGACCTCCTCGTAGGCAGCGCCCGCGACGAGATGCTCAAACTCCTCCGTCCGGTGCCCGATGAGCTTGCGGAGGTCTTCTGACTTGTAGTTGACGATGCCGCGCGCAATCTCGCGGTTGTCCTCCGCGAGGACGCGCACCGTGCTGCCCGCCTCGAAATCGCCGTCGAGCTCCTTGATGCCCGCGGCGAGCAGGCTCGAGCCGCCCTCGAGCGCCTTGACGCAGCCCGCATCGACGACGAGGTCGCCCTGCAGGCGCTTGCCGAAGGCCAGCCAGCTCTTGCGCACACGCAGATGCGATTCGCGCGCCGGGAAGACCGTGCCGACCGCCTCGCCCTGCAGGATGCGCCGCAGGACGCCTTCCTCGCTGCCCGAGGCGATGACCATGTTGACGCCGGCGCTCATGGCCACCTGTGCGGCCTGCAGCTTCGTCGCCATGCCGCCCGTGCCGAGCGAAGAGCCAGCGCCGCCGGCCATCTCGATGACCTCCGGCGTGATCTCTGGGATCTCGTGGATGAGCTCGGCCTCTGGATGCGTCGCGGGGTTCGCCGTGTAGAGGCCCTCGATATCCGAGAGGATGATCAGGGCATCGGCGTCGACGAGCGTCGCGACCATCGCCGAGAGGTTGTCGTTGTCGCCGATCTTGATCTCGTCGACGGCAACGGCATCGTTCTCGTTGATGACCGGCACGGCCCCCATTGCGAGCAGCGCGAGCAGTGCGTCGCGCGAATGGCGGTACTGGTGGTGGCGCACGGCGTTCTCCTTCGTCAGGAGCACCTGGCCGATGGTCTTGCCGTACTCGGCGAAGAACTTCTCGTAGATATGCATGAGCACACCCTGGCCGATGGCCGCGACCGCCTGCTTCTCCGGGATGGAGTCCGGCTTCTTCGCGAGGCCGAGCTTGCTGAGTCCCGCCGCGATGGCGCCCGAAGAGACGAGAATGATCTCGCGCCCTTCATTCATGAGGTCGGCCAGCTCCCGCAGGAGATGGTCGATGCGGTAGAGGTTCAGCATACCCGTCTCATGGGCAAGCGTACTCGTGCCGACTTTGACGACGACGCGCCGGGCCTCTTTGAGCCTTTGACGTGCATCCATATTGCATCCCTCCGTCTTACGGCAGCTCGATCTTCGGCTTCTCGAAATTGCGCTTGAAGAGTAGCCCGTTGCGGCCGATGACCTGCACGAGGTTGGCATCGGCACGCTCTGCGACCATGGCGATGGCGTCAGCCGGCAGCTCCATGCAGTTCTGCAGCACGCGGACCTTGATGAGCTCGCGCTTCTTGATGGCCTCGCGGGCCGCCTGCACGACGCTCGGCGTCACGCCTTCCTTGCCGATCTGGACGACCGGCTCGAGCTTCATGCCCATCGAGCGCAGAAAGCTCTTCTGTTTTCCTGTCAGTGAATTGCGGATCAAATCGATTCCTCCGTTACTCTTTATCTATCTTACTCGCTTACTCGCGGTACTCGAATTCCATCTCGCCGATGCGGACGGTCTGGCCTTCCTTGATACCGCGCTCCTTGAGCTTCTCGTCGATGCCCTTGATGCGCCAGATGTACTGGAAGCGGCGCACGGCCTCGTCGTTGTTGAAGTTCGTCATGATGACGAGCTTCTCGATGGCCTTGCCGTGCACGATGAAGTCACCCGCATCGTTGCGCGTGATCGTGATCTTGTCCGGGTCCTCGGCCGTCTCGTCGTAGACCTTGACTTCCTCCTCCTGCTCCGGCTCCTCGACGTAGTTGTCGAGCCATTCGCCGACGTACGAGATGAGCTCCTTGACGCCCTCGCGCGTCGCCGCCGAGATGGCGAAGAACTTCAGGCCCTCCTTCTCGGCCAGTGCCTTGAGGCGTGGCAGGTTCTCCTGCGCCTCGGGCAGGTCGATCTTGTTGGCCACGAGGATCTGCGTACGGCGCGCGATCTTCTCGCTGTACTTCTTGAGCTCTGCGTTGATCTTGTAGAAGTCATCGACCGGGTCGCGGCCCTCGATGCCCGAGGCATCGACGATGTGCAGGATGAGCTTCGTGCGCTCGACGTGGCGCAGGAAGTCGTGGCCGAGGCCGACGCCGTCGGCTGCGCCCTCGATGAGGCCTGGAATATCCGCCATGACGAAGCTCTTCTCGTAGTCCGTCTTGACGACGCCGAGCACCGGCGTGATCGTCGTGAAGTGGTACTCCGCGATCTCCGGGCGCGCCGCGCTGACGCTGGCGACAAGGCTCGACTTGCCGACCGACGGATAGCCGACGAGGCCGACGTCCGCGAGCAGCTTGAGCTCGAGGATCAGGTTGCGCGCCTCGCCAGGCTCGCCGAACTCCGCGAACGTCGGGGCGCGATTGGCCGCATTCGCGAATTTCGCATTGCCGCGGCCGCCGCGACCGCCCTTGCAGATGACGGCCTCCTGGCCGATCTCCGTGAGGTCCGCGAGGACCTCGCCCGTCTCCTCGTCCTTGACGATCGTGCCGGCCGGCACCTTGACGTAGCACGCCGGCGCATTCTTGCCGTACTGGTTCTTGATGTCGCCGTTCTCGCCGTTCTCCGCCTTGAACTTGCGGTGATAGCGGAAATCGAGCAAGGTATTCATGTTCTGGTCCACGACGAAGATGATATCGCCGCCGCGGCCGCCGTCACCGCCCGACGGGCCTCCCTTCGGGATGAACTTCTCGCGGCGGAACGCCGACTTGCCGTGACCGCCATCGCCCGCCTTGACGATGACGCGTGTCCTGTCGATAAACTGCATGATAGCCTCCTTTTTCTCTTGAGATTTCTTGTCTATTTCAACAGCTGCCTGCTGCATTCCTGTTTATGACGCATAAAAAGCCGGCATTGTGATACCAACACCGGCTTTTTATCCATCACAACGCAACTTAACGCCGTTTCTCTGTAACAATATAACAATACCTGCGCCTTCCCGGAGGAATGCGCAGGTATCTTTCATTACATAGCCTCTTCAGCCGTGTAAACACTGATCTGACGGTTATAGCGGCCCTTGCGCTCGATAGCGACCTTGCCGGCAACCTTTGCGAACAGCGTATCATCCTTGCCGATACCAACATTGTGGCCCGGATGGAAATGCGTGCCGCGCTGACGGACGAGGATGCTGCCAGCCGTTACGATCGTGCCGGCATGCTCCTTGACGCCAAGGCGCTTGGATTCACTGTCGCGGCCGTTACGCGTGGAGCTGACGCCCTTCTTATGTGCGAAACGCTGAAGTTCAAACTTAAACATGGAATTCACCTCCACTATTTCAGGATACGTACAGCCTTGGGGTATGCCTCAGCGATTGCCGAGAGTCCCAATAGCATCGTTTGCAGAATCGATTCTGTCTGCTCGTCCGGACTGCCCTTGAGTTCCATTCTGAGCTTCCCGCTCGCCGCATCATAGCTGACCTCGCGATGCAGATACTCGGTTATCCCAAGGAACGCCGTGTCCGTTAAAGACGAGACACCAGCACAGACGATATCCTCGCCTTCTGCCGCCGTGCCGCTGTGGCCGGAAACATCAAAGCCGGATATCCTGCCGTCTGGCTGGAAAAAGATCTTGACCTTGATCATGGACGATTAAGCTTCGATCTTCTCGATGACAACCTTCGTGAACGGCTGACGATGACCCTGGCGCTTGCGATAGTTGGACTTAGCCTTGTATTTGAAAACAAGGATCTTCTTATCTTTGCCCTGAGCCTCGACTTTACCCGTTACCTTGGCACCTTCGACGACCGGCGTACCGATCTTGACATCAGCATCGTTGACGACCGTCAGGACCTGATCGAATACGACTGCTTCGCCTTCGCCAGCAGCCAGCTTCTCGACCGTGATGACATCGCCCTCAGCGACCTTATACTGCTTGCCGCCCGTTTTGATAATTGCGTACATGAAAACACCTCCCTGAAAGATTACTCGCCAGCTTCGGTACGATTGCTCGTTTCTCTTTGACCTCGCCGTGCGGTTGGGGAAAGACGCTCCTAAGCGTCTACAATATGAAATATTATCATAGCGTCAAATACTTGTCAAGAAAAAAGATGGCCTCTTTTAAGAAGCCATCTTCTTGTATTTCTTACTGTATGCCTTACGAGCGCATGATCTTACTGTATGCCTTACGAGCGCATGACGAGATTGATGATAAACGCGATCGAGACGAGCCACATAATCCAGCTGATCTCCTTGTACTTGCCGACAGCCGTCTTCATGAAGACGTAGCTGACGAAGCCGAAGGCAAAGCCGTTGGCGATCGAGCCCGTCAGCGGCATCATGATGATCGTCAGGAAAGCCGGCAGGCCATCGGAGAAGTCGACGAAGTTGATTTTGCCGACTTCGCTCATCATCAGGGCGCCGACGAGGATCAGCGGCGGAGCCGTCGCAAAGCCCGGCACGAGGCCGACGAGTGGAGCGAAGAGCAGCGCGATGAGGAAGCAGATGGAGACCGTGACGGCCGTCAGGCCCGTCTTGCCGCCGGCCGCGATGCCGGCCGCACTCTCGATGTAGCTCGTGACCGTCGACGTACCGAAGATCGAGGAGCAGATCGTGCCGACAGCGTCCGTCGTCAGGGCGCGGTCGAGGTTCTCGATCTCGCCGTTCGGCTTGATGAGCTTCGCCTTCGACGTCAGGCCGATCAGGGTGCCCATGTTATCGAAGAGCTCGACAACCGTGAAGGTGAAGATGATGGAGACGATGCCATAGTTCCAGGCACCGGCAATATCGAGCTGGCCGAACGTCTCGCCCATGTGTGGCAGGCTCGTGCTTATGACGTCACCGATGGTGTGCGGGACCGGCGAGTAGCCGAGCACCATCGAGAGCACCGTCGTCGCGACGATGCCGATGAGGATGGAGCCCTGGATGTTGCGTGCCATCAGCGCGCCCGTGAGCACGAGGCCGAAGAGCGAGAGCAGCGTCGTCGGGTTCGTGACGTGGCCGAGGCCGATGAACGTCGCCTTGTCCGGGATGATCAGGCCCGTGCCCTTGAGGCCGATGAAGGCGATGAAGAGGCCGATGCCGACGCCGATGGCGACGCGCAGGTTCTGCGGCACGGCGTTGATGATGGCCTGGCGGATGTGGCTGATCGTCAGGATCAGGAACAGGACGCCCGAGAAGAAGACGGCACCGAGTGCGACCGTCCAGTGAAGGCCGAGCGTGCCGCAGACGTAGTAGGCAAAGAACGCATTGAGGCCCATGCCCGGTGCGAGTGCGACCGGGTAATTGGCGAATACGCCCATGACCATCGTCGAGAGCGCTGCGATCCAGATGGTCGAGGCGATGGCCGCCTCCTTCGGGATGCCTGCCTCCGACAGGATATTTGGATTGACAAAGATGATATAAGCGAGTGCAATGAATGTCGTGAGACCTGCCAGGAGTTCCGTCTTGACCGTCGTGTTCTTCTCGCTGAGCTTGAAGAAGCGGTCGAGGAAGCCCTGCTTCGCTTGTGTCTGCATAAATGAATTCCTCCCCATTTCTGCATCAAAAAAATCTATCCACCACAAGAACGAGAGTGATGGAATACCGTACAAGAATATCAAAAAAGAGGACACATGTCAATTTTTGTTTTGTTTTAAGCAATAAAAAAGCCCTGACAAAAGTCAGAGCTTTCATTTCGAAGTGGCGGAGTGGAGAGGATTCGAACCTCCGCACCAGTTACCCAGCCTAACGATTTAGCAAACCGTCCTCTTCAGCCTCTTGAGTACCACTCCAATAATGGCAGGGGCAGTAAGACTTGAACTCACAACCTACGGTTTTGGAGACCGTTGCTCTACCAATTGAGCTATACCCCTATAAAAAAATGGGGCGACTTGTGGGGATCGAACCCACGCATGCTGGAGCCACAATCCAGTGTGTTAACCGCTTCACCAAAGCCGCCATGAAACCGGCAATTTCCTATCCTCCCAGTCCGTCTCCAGACAAGTACTTTCGGCCTCTGAATGCTTAACTACTGTGTTCGGTATGGGAACAGGTGGAACCATTCAGGCATCATCACCGGATATTCTATTGAATGCTTGCACATTCAAAACTATACAGAAGAATGAATTACATTTTAGGTGGTCAAAGTATAACCGAGCCACTTTCTTTTTAAAGGATACTCACTTGCTCCACTGCGTTTCGCGCGGAGTAACTGACTCGCACAAATCTGCGCGTCACTTCGTTCCTTCATCTTTGGCTCGCTAGTTAAGCCCTCGACATATTAGTAGTAGTCAGCTTCATGCCTTGCGGCACTCCCACATCTACCCTATCAACCTTGTCTTCTTCAAGGTGTCTTACTAGCTTGTGCTATGAGATACTTCATCTCGGGACGGGCTTCACGCTTAGATGCTTTCAGCGTTTATCCCTTCCGGACGCAGCTACCCAGCTGTGCTTCTGGCGAAACAACTGGTACACCGGCGGTCCGTCCACTCCGGTCCTCTCGT
>NZ_GG697143.2:0-453 GCF_000155955.1 Mitsuokella multacida DSM 20544 | reverse complement strand
CAAAAAAGAGCTCCGCCTCAGCGGAGCTCCTGCTTAACCGGCAACTTCCTATCCTCCCAGTCCGTCTCCAGACAAGTACTTTCGGCCTCTGAATGCTTAACTACTGTGTTCGGTATGGGAACAGGTGGAACCATTCAGGCATCATCACCGGATATTCTATTTGAATGCTTGCACATTCAAAACTATACAGAAGAAATTACTTTTACATTTTAGTTTTTCTAGTTAAGCCCTCGACATATTAGTAGTAGTCAGCTTCATGCCTTGCGGCACTCCCACATCTACCCTATCAACCTTGTCTTCTTCAAGGTGTCTTACTAGCTTGTGCTATGAGATACTTCATCTCGGGACGGGCTTCACGCTTAGATGCTTTCAGCGTTTATCCCTTCCGGACGCAGCTACCCAGCTGTGCTTCTGGCGAAACAACTGGTACACCGGCGGTCCGTCCACTCCGGT
>NZ_GG697144.2:72559-73127 GCF_000155955.1 Mitsuokella multacida DSM 20544 | reverse complement strand
AACCATGAGTAGCGAAACGATCCGTGAGAATCGGATCCACCGAAAGCCTAAGGGATCCTGAGCAACGCTCGTCGTCTCAGGGTAAGTCGGGACCTAAGCCGAGGCATAAAGCATAGGCGATGGACAACAGGCGAAAATTCCTGTACTGCATGATGTTGTTTGAGGATGGAGTGACACAGCAAGGAGCTTGAGCGCGCGATTGGAAATGCGCGTCGAAGGCGGTAGGCTGGTACAGAGGCAAATCCCTGTACTAAGGCCGAGAACTGATAGATAGGAGCGTACTTCGGTACAATCCAAATTCAAGCGTACTACACTGTCGAGAAAAGCTTCTAACGAGACATCATGTACCCGTACCAAAACCGACACAGGTAGGCGGGGAGAGAATCCTAAGGTGCGCGGGAAAACCCTCGTTAAGGAACTCGGCAAAATGCATCCGTAACTTCGGGAGAAGGATGGCCGGAGCTGGTGAAGACCCTTGCGGTTGGAGCTGGAGCCGGCGGCAGAAGAGAAGCCCAAGCGACTGTTTACCACAAACACAGGTGCCTGCTAAAGAGAAATCTGACGGTTA
>NZ_GG697144.2:569-72459 GCF_000155955.1 Mitsuokella multacida DSM 20544 | reverse complement strand
CCCATAGAGCTTGCCAGCCGTGCCGTTCAGAGCGATACCCTGATAGTTGGCAGCATCGTCATCCGTCTTTCCAGCTGCATCGTTGAGGTTCGACTGCTTGTTGGCGCTGTTGAGGTTCCAACGGCCAGCCTCAGCCGTGAGCTTGAGCTGGTTGCCGAACGTGACCTGTGCACCGGAGAACTGATCATCGAACAGCATGCCAGCCGTCTCCGTCGAGAAGAACGGCATCTTGCCGAGTTTGACCTGGAAGTTCTTGTAGTCGCCCTGTGCCCAAACGCGTTTTACCGTCAGATCCGACGTCTCGTCTTTGCTCGGGTCCATGAATGCATCGATACGAGCCTTGACATGCCAGTTCTTGTTGACCTCAGCGCTCGGCTCGAGGCGGAAGTTGAGCTGATCCGTGTTCTGCTTTTTCTGGTTTTCATAGCGCTGGCTCCAGTAACGGTAACGAGCCTGGCCGTTCCACTTGACCATATCGGCATTGCGCTCGAGGTTGCTGACGCGGACGCCGAGGTTGTTAAGCTCATCGGAGAACTCTGCTGCGAGTTTGTCGATCAGAGCCTTGTCCGATGCCGAAACATCCGTTCTTGCCATAGCCTTGGCGATCATCTGAGCCATCTCATAGCGCGTGATGTTCTGCTGGCCGCGGAACGTCGTGTCGCCGTAGCCCTCGATGACGCCATCAGCTGCGAGCTGGGATACAGCGTCGTAAGCCCAGTGGTCAGCCGGTACATCGGAGAACGGGTTAGCAGCAGCGAACGTCGTGCTTGCTGCGCCAACGACGAGAGCCGTCGTCAGAGCGGATACGAGAGTCTTCTTCATGAGAAACTCCTCCTTCTACAATATAATAAGAAGTGATTTTTCCCAAAGCCAACCAAAGCACGACACAGAGTATCCATGTTTCCTCTACCTGCCGCTTCTTTGAGCACACTTTGATTAATCTTAGTGTATCATATCCCACGTCTTTCTGCAATAGACTTACAGGTGAATGTTCAAAAAATTAACAATATCGTATAGAAAAGCAAGTAGAAAAGCAAGGAAAAAATAACAATCGTGGGTGTCTACCTTGTATCAGCCCCATAAACAAAAGAACAGCAGCCCCAAAAGGGACCGCTGTTCTCGGTTCTGGTTCTATGATGATGTTTGAGAGAAGTGGGATTCGTTTTATCAGAAGTGGAATTCAACTCGGCCGAAGAGTTTCTCGGCATCTTTGCCGTTGTCGATGTTTTCGCCGTTGAAGTACTTGACGCTTGCTACCGTGTTCTTGAAGAGCGTGTAGTTCGTGCCGACTTCCCAGCCCTTCGTGCCGGCCCAAGCGCCATCGTAGGACGGGTCAAAGGCTACGTTCTGGCCGAGGTAGCGGTATGCAGCATAAGCGCCCCAGGTGCCCTTGTTGGCAGGCTCCGCACCCTTGTAGTCGAGCTCGACCGTGCCGGCCTTCTTGTAGTCGTCAGCCTTCGTGTTCTCGGCATAAGCGCCGCCGAGGGCGACGTTCTTGTCGAACGCGTAGTGGAAGTTGGCGCTCCAGATGTCGGCATTGTCCTCATCCTGCGTGGACTTGTAGCTCGTGCCCATCGCCGTGAAAGCATCACTGTTCAGATGATGGTAGCCGGCGCCGATGCTGAGCTTGTCCTTGCCGTACTGCAGGCCGATGCTCTGCATATTGGCCATATCATCTTTTGCCTTAGCAGCCGCGTTGATGGAATCGTTGTTCGTATCGCCATCGAGGTCGAAGCGGCCTGCCTGCAGCGTGACCTTGAAATCCTTGCCCGTCGTGATGGCAGCACCGGAAATCTCGTCATCGAAGAGCAGATTGTTGTCGATCTGCATCGGCAGTTTGCCGATTTTGATGTTCGTCGTGCCGTACTGGCCATCTGCCCAGAGGCGCTGCAGCGTCACATCTGTGTCCTGCTCATCGCCATGACTGCCATTCGGGTCGGTGCTATCCTTGGCAAGATCCGTGGAGGCATCGAGGCGGGCGTTGACGTGCCAGTTGCGGTTGACCTCAGCCGACGGCTCGAGGCGCAGCAGCAACTCATCATCGTTGCTCTTGCTGTCCTCTTTCGACTTGTCGCGCGTGCTCGTGTAGGTGTAGCGGGCCTCGCCGTTCCATTTTACCTTGTCGGCGTTGCGCTCGAGGTTGCTAACGCGGACGCCGAGCGTATTGAGCTCATCGGAGAACTCAGCGGCGAGCTTGTCAATCAGGGCCTTGTCGGAGGCGGATACATCCGTCTTGGCCATGGCCTTGGCAATCATCTGCGCCATCTCATAGCGCGTGATGTTCTGGTTACCGCGGAACGTCGTGTCGCCGTAGCCCTCGATGACGCCGTCAGCTGCGAGCTGGGATACAGCGTCGTAAGCCCAGTGATCGGCCGGCACATCGGAGAACGGGTTCGTTGCGGCAAATGTAGTCGATGCAGCACCAACTACGAGCGCCGTCGTCAATGCAGATACAAGAGTCTTTTTCATGATGAATTCCTCCCCTCTTCCTTCTATGGCTCTTTGCCGATATAGAAGGCATCAAGTCAGTCGAGGCAAGTGCCCCACGCCGCCTTCGCGGCCACTGTCGGGAATGGGAGCGGGAGAATCGCGAGTATCCATGTTTCCTCTGAGGTCCCTGCCCCTTTCCTTTTGACACCATCATTATATTACTTGATTCAGTCAATTACAATTACACAGCCGTTAGAAGTCCATTACACTTTGCTTAGAATAGTTTGCTTAATCAACTATCGCTATCATTGAGAATCTGCAGGCAAAAAAAGCCTTCCGCTGATGCCAGCGGAAGGCTTTTTGCTATAGACCTGGAAACAACCGAGGCTATGTTATCAGAACCAGAAGTTCACGCGGCCGAAGAGCAGCTCTGCATCTCTGTCCGTATCAAGCTTCTTGCCGTTGAAGTAGTAAGCGGCAGCCGTGACATTCGTGAACGGAACGTACTCCGTGCCAACTTCCCAGCCCTTGACGTTGTTGACGCCAGCATTGAGGAACGTCTCATACGTCGGAGCGAAGGCGACGTTCTGGCCCATGTAGCGGTAAGCCGTGTAAGCACCCCAGGAACCCTTGTTGGCTTTCTGCGCGCCCTTGTAGTTGAGCTGGATGTTATGTGCCGTAGCATCTGCTTCAGCCTTTTCGTTCTTAGCATAAGCGCCGTAGAGGTTCCAGTTCTTGTCAAACTTGTAGCCAGCGCCGACAGACCAGATGTTGGCCTCATCCGTGTTCTTCTCGAAGCCCTTCGTCTGCGTGAAGACGTTGCTGTTGAAATGACGGTAAGCAGCGCCGCCATAGAGCTTGCCAGCCGTGCCGTTCAGAGCGATACCCTGATAGTTGGCAGCATCGTCATCCGTCTTTCCAGCTGCATCGTTGAGGTTCGACTGCTTGTTGGCGCTGTTGAGGTTCCAACGGCCAGCCTCAGCCGTGAGCTTGAGCTGGTTGCCGAACGTGACCTGTGCACCGGAGAACTGAAATGTTCGCAAAGTAGTTTCTTCTGTATAGTTTTGAATGTGCAAGCATTCAAATAGAATATCCGGTGATGATGCCTGAATGGTTCCACCTGTTCCCATACCGAACACAGTAGTTAAGCATTCAGAGGCCGAAAGTACTTGTCTGGAGACGGACTGGGAGGATAGGAAGTTGCCGGTTAAGCAGGAGCTCCGCTGAGGCGGAGCTCTTTTTTGTGCATGACTATATGTTTTAGCTGAGACCTGTGCTAAAATGAAAGCGGACTATTCTTTTTGTTCAATTGGATTGTATTATGAGGAGGATTTTATGATCGAGGAATTCAAGAAATTCATCATGCGCGGCAATGTCCTGGACATGGCCGTCGGTATCATCATCGGTGCTGCCTTTGGCAAGATTGTCACGTCGTTCGTCAATGACATCCTGATGCCGCCCATCGGCCTTCTGCTCGGTCGCGTGGATTTTTCCAATCTGTTCCTGAACCTTTCGAGCACGCCGGCTGCGACGCTCACCGAAGCGCGTGACGCCGGTCTGCCGGTCATTGCCTACGGCTCGTTCCTCAATGCTGTCGTCGATTTCCTCATCGTTGCATTTGCGATTTTCCTGCTGATCAAGCAGGTCAACCGCCTGATGCCGAAAAAAGAGGCAAAGGCTGCGCGCCTCTGCCCGTACTGCCGTCAGGAAATCGCAGATGATGCGACGCGCTGCCCACACTGCACGTCCGAACTTCCAGCTGAGGCAAAATAAGAGAATAAGATACGGGACAGCATGAAAAGCGACTGCAACATCCTATAGCGAGGTGTTGCAGCCGCTTTTTATGTTTTGGTTTCGCCTCATTCATCCTCCAGCTTGAGAGTGCGTAGTTTCTCCTGCTGCGCGACGCTGATGGCGATCTTGCCGTGGAGCAGGGTGATGAGCCCGGCATCGCGCAGTTTGCTGACGCCGCGGTTGACCGTCTTGACGCTCGTGCCGATATCATCGGCAATCTGCTGGCGGCTCGTGTGTAGGACGAACTGCTCGGACGGTGCGAGGTCGAGCCGCTTGACGAGGTACTCCTGCAGGCGCTGGATGCTCGGCTGGAATTTGATCTGGCCGTTCTCGTTGGAGGTCGGGTACATCTTACTGGCGAGCAGCTGGGCGATGGCACAGGCGAAATGGTTGTCGCGGCGCATCCACTTCTTGAACGTGTCGGCCGTCATGGCGATGACTTCACATTCCGTCACGGCTTCGTTGGTGGCCGAGAAGTACTCCTGTCCGGCGAGAACCTCGAGGTCGCCGATGAGGTCGGGGACGGTCTGGTGAGCGAAGGTGTAGCGCTGCCCACTGGCGAATTCATTGCTGACGCGGGTTGTGCCCTTGGTCAGGATGTAGACGTGGTCGGCGCGTTCTCCCTTGCGCACGACGAACTCACCGGGCCGGAAGGTGCGATGGCTGATCTTGGCTCGGATGCTCTCTGGCATGAATTCAATCACTTGTTCCAGCTTCAATGAAATCTCTCCTTTATCTGCATGATGATAGCTTCTTCTCAGTCCTGTTATTCATGGTACTTCTCTCTATTATAGCCTAAAATCGCGCTGGCGAAAACTTTCTGACTCTTTACAAAAAAATATTTGGCCAGCATGTACCCCTGTCCTTTTTATATTGGCTCATTTTCGCTAAACTAGATGTATAAAGTCAAATCAAGATGATTCAGGAGGAAAGAGCATGCAGGCTTTATTCGAGGGGGTCCTTAAGGACCGCCGCTTATGGCAGAAGGAGATTTTGGCGGGCATCACGGCCTTCTTTGCCATCTCATACATCATTGTCGTCAACCCCATCATCCTGGCCGATGCGGGGATGCCCGCGGAACTCTCGGTCTTTGCGACAATCTTCTCGTCCATCATCGGCTGCCTGATCATGGCGTTTGTGGCAGATGCCCCGATTGTCCTGACACCCGGCATGGGCATCAATGCCTTCTTCACCTACACCGTCTGCGTCCAGATGGGGCTCTTCTGGCAGGAGGCCATCGCCATCTCGCTCGTATCCGGCCTGATTTTCGCCTACGTCGCCTGCACGAAGTGGCGCGACCGCATCGCGCATGCTGTGCCCAACTCGCTCAAGTGTGCAATCACGGCTGGCATCGGTCTGTTCCTCGTCGAGATCGGCCTCGAGAAGGCACAGCTGATCCGCTCGGGCGCGAACTCCATCATTGAGCTCGGCTCGCTGACGAATCCGATGGCGCTCTTGGCGCTCTTCGGCCTTGTCCTGAGCCTGGCCCTCTACCTGCGCGGTGTGACGGGGAGTTTCTTCATCGCCATCCTCGTGACGACGGCGGTGGCACAGTTTTTTGGCATTAAGGACCCGACGCCCTTAGACCTCGATTTCGCGCATATCTACGACTACCCGCAGCTCTTGTTGCAGGCAGACTTCCACAATGCGCTGAGCATCCCGTTCCTGCTCTCGGTCTTCTCGATGTCGATGATCATGATCTTTGAGACGATGGGACTGCTCGAAGGCATCCTGCCGGACCGTTCCAAGTTCTCGCGTACGTTCCGCGGCTCGGCCGTGACGACCATCATCTCGAGCCTGCTCGGTACGAGCCCGACTGTCGCAGCGGCAGAGAGCGCAGCCGGCATCGCGAGTGGTGGCCGCACGGGTCTCATGGCCCTCACGGCGGCGGTTCTCTTCGCGGTATCGCTGTTCTTCATCCCGCTGCTCTCGTACGTGCCGCAGGCGGCCATTTCCCCCGTCATCATCATCACGGGTGCGATGATGATGCAGCAGCTCCAGCACATGGACTTTCAGGATTTCTCAGAGTGGTTCCCCGCCTTTCTCGTCGTCGTGCTGATCCCGCTTTCCGGCAGCATCTCGACGGGCCTGGCCTTCGGTTTCACGGCCTACCCGCTCTTGAAGCTCATGAACGGCCGCTCGCGTGAGCTGCATGCCCTGAGCTACGGCCTCGGCTTCTTGTTCCTTATGAACCTCGTCTTCCAGGCGAGCTTCTGATATTTCTGCTATAATAGAGGCAGATATTTCTTTAGGGGGAATGAGATTGAAGCCGGCAGCATTTATCTTTGACATGGATGGCGTCATCATCGACAGCGAGCCCATCCATTCGCGCGTGAAGATGGACACGTTCCATCACTTCGACCTGCCATTTGATGAAGCAGACCTCATCCATTACATGGGGCGCACGAGCGATGAGATTTTTGGCGAGGTCATCGCAAAAGAGGGCCGCAAGGACCTTTGCGTGGATGACCTCGTGCGCTACAAGCACGAACACTACCTCGAAGTGCTGCAGAGCGGCACGATCGCACCGATTGAGGGAGCGGTGGAGCTCATCCGCCATCTCTACGATGAGGGCATCCCTCTGGCACTGGCGACATCGTCGTGGGAGCGCGTCATGGACACGGTGCTCGATGCCTTCAAGATTCGGCCGTATTTCCGCTCAGTCATCTCGGGCAGTACATTGCCCAAGAGCAAACCGGACCCAGCCATCTACTTGTTGAGCGCCGAACGCCTCGGTGTGCCTCCGAAGGACTGCCTCGTCCTCGAGGATACGGCGGCAGGTGTGCTGGCGGCTAAGCGCGCGGGCATGCGCTGCATCGGCTTCCGAAGCCCGCATTCTGGGGCGCAGGACCTGTCCCTGGCGGATACGGTCGTCAGCCGCCTCAGCGATGTCAACGTATGAACGGACCGATAAGAAAAACAGACCATAAAAAAGCGTCACTTCCGTGTGGGAGTGACGCTTTTTGCGTTCCGAGCGGAGCAGCTCTGACGAGATGTGTTCAGTCAGCTCAGACAATCGGAAAGGAAAGGATCGTGCCGTACTGGATGTAAGCACTGGCATCGGTCGGGTTGCCGTTCAGGATGGCATCGCGGATGGCCGGGATATCCTCTTCTTTGGCATGGATGCGTCCTGCGGCGAGTTCCTCTTCAATCTTGGCGAAGAGAGCCTTGCGGGAGACCTTCAGGTCGCGGAAAATCTCTTTGTTGTAGAATACGTTCATGGATTTCTGGCTCTTCTCCTCATCGCAGTTGAAGAAGATAAAGGCGTTCTTCTCTTTCATCGTGATTCCCCCTCAAAAAATAAATATGATGGCAATCCCCTTGATTTTGATGATGGATTGCATGACAGCATAATTATAGCATATTTGAGGAAATTTGTTTAATCGGAGGAAATAAATGGAATATGTTCCAGGAAAGAGACAGGCTTGAACAGGAATTTGACAAAGAGGCGCCGAAATAGTAAAGTAATGTCGTATAAAATTGTCCGAAATCATTAGCAATTCGGCGATATCAATTTATTTCGGGAGGTATACTTCATGGCTACAATCAAAAAGGAATCGTTTGGCAAATTGAGCGATGGCAGAGAGGTAGAGCTCTACACGCTGCGCAATACAAAGGGAACGGAAGTCAAGGTCACGACGTACGGCGCGAGACTTGTGGCATGGAGCGCCTATGGAAAGGACCACAAGCGCACGGATATCGTGCTCGGCTACGCAGATGGCGCTGCCTACGAGAAGGACAATACGAGCATGGGCGGCCTCGTCGGCCGCCATGCCAACCGCATCGCTGGCGGCAAGGTGACGATTGACGGCAAGACGTACCAGCTCGATCTCAACACGGGCTCGCACAATCAGAACCACATCCACGGCGGCTTCCAGGGCTTCCACCAGAAACTCTGGACGGCGGAGGAGACGGACCAGGGCGTGAAGTTCACCTATCATGCAGCCGATGGTGAGGGCGGTTATCCCGGCAATATGACGGTCCATGTCCTCTACTCGCTGTCGAACGACAATGAACTCTCTATCCGCTACGAGGCCGTCTCGGATGCCGATACGGTCTGCAACCTCACGAACCACGCTTACTTCAACCTCAACGGTTTTGCCTCGGGTCCGGTGCTCGACCAGAAGATCCAGATCTTCGCCGACAAGTACACCTGGGCCGATGCTGAATCGCTGCCGGATGGCCGCATCCTCGATGTCGCCGGCACGCCAATGGACCTGCGTCAGCCGACGCGCATCGGTGAGCACATCGACGACGATTTCGATGAGCTCGTCATGGGCCATGGTTATGACCACAACTGGGTCATCCGCGATGAGAAGCCGGCCGTCGAGACGAAGCCGAGTGACCCGAGCTGCCCGATTGACTACGTAGGCGGCGGCCTCAAAAAGGCAGCGTATGCGGAGTCGGATCAGTCGGGCTTCACGCTGACCTGCTACACGACGCAGCCGGGCGTCCAGTTCTACACGGGCAACTACCTCAACGGCGGCCTGCCGGGCAAGGATGGCGTGGAGTTCCAGCGCCGCACGGGCTTCTGCCTCGAGACGCAGTACTTCCCGAATGCCTTTGCTAACCCGAACTTCCCGCAGCCAATCCTCAAGAAGGGCGACACGTGGAAGGCACAGACGGTATACGTCCTCGGCCAGAAGGATTGAGTGACTGAGTATCACCAAAAGACCCGGAAAGGGGGATTTGAGATGAAAGATCGCTACACGATGATTTTCCCAAATTACACGATTGGTGTCGAGGCGTATGAGAAGATCCGCGAGGTCTGCCCGCGCTACGGCAAGAGCGTCGTCGTCATCGGTGGCCGCAAGGGCATCGAGGCGGCCCAGGAGAAGATGGTGCGCGCGGTAGAGGGTGTGGGCCTGGAGTTCACGGGCTTCATTCACGCGGGCGGTCAGAGCTCCGACGAGAATATCGAGCGCATCAGCGAGGACTCGGCCGTGCAGGAGGCGGATATGATCTTTGCGGTGGGCGGTGGCAAGGCCATCGATACTGCAAAGGCCGTAGCCCATCGCCAGAACAAGCCGTACTTCACGTTCCCGACGGTTGCGGGCAGCTGCGCCGCAGCGGCCAGTATCGCGACGATCTATACGCCGGATGGGAAGTTCCAGGATTACCTCTACTCGACGATACCGCCGGTACATGTCTTCCTCTGCAGCCGCATCATGGCGCAAGCGCCGGTCGAATACCTGCTGCGCGGCATCGGTGATACAATGGCCAAGTACTACGAGGCAGCCATCGCTTCGCGCGGCCGCAAGCTCCAGCACCGTGACGGCATGGGCATCGCGCTCTCGCGCATGTGCCTGGACCCGCTCTACGCTTATGGCGAGCAGGCCGTCGCCGACAACCGCCGCCACGTCGTCAGCCCGGCGTTTGAAGAGGTTATCCTCGCCATCGTCATGACGAGTGGCCTCGTCTCGAACTTCGCGGCGCCAGAGTTCAACGGACATATCGCACACCAGCTCTTCGTGGAGCTTGCAGACCTGCCGGCGTCCGAGCAATGCCGCCAGCACGGCGGCCTCGTCGCCTACGGCATCCTGCTCCTCTTGCTCTGCGATGGACAGGAGGAGGAGTTCAAGCGCTTCTACGCCTTCTGCCAGAGCATCGGCCTGCCGACCTGCCGCGAGGAGACCTGCGCGAGCGAGGAGGACATCCAGCGCGTCTTCCGCGCGACGGAGAAGAAGCAGGATGTGCGCATCATGCCCTACAAGGTCACGCAGGACATGCTGCATGAGGCTGCCAAGAAGATCGAGGCATATCATAGCGAACAGAAATAGGAGAGGTTGACTATGAATATCCATGAATATCAGAGCAAGGCGATCCTGCGCTCGTACGGCGTCAATGTCCCCACTGGCAAGCCGGCATTCTCGGTCGAAGAGGCCGTGGAGAATGCCAGAGAGCTCGGCACGGATACCGTCGTCGTCAAGGCACAGATCCATGCGGGCGGCCGCGGCAAGGCCGGCGGCGTCAAGGTTGTCCACTCGCTCGAGGCTGTGGAGAAGGCAGCGGAAGAGCTCCTCGGCAAAGTCCTCATCACGCATCAGACCGGTCCTGCCGGCAAGCGTGTCAACCGCCTGCTCATTGAGGCAGGAGCAGCCATCAAAAAGGAATACTACCTTTCCTTTGTCATTGACCGCCAGACGGCGCGCATCGTCATGATGGGCTCGGAAGAGGGCGGCATGGAGATTGAGAAGGTCGCAGCGGAGATGCCGGACAAGATCCTCAAGGAGTACATCGACCCGGCCGTCGGCCTGCTGCCATTCCAGGCGAACCGCATGGCCTATGGCATGCACTTCCCGCACGATTCCGTGCGCAAGGCCACGAAGCTCATGATGAACCTCTACCGAGCTTTCGTTGGCAAGGACTGCAGCCTTGCGGAGATCAATCCGCTCGTCGTCACGGAAGACGCGGAGGTCATGGCGCTCGACGCCAAGCTCAACTTCGATGACAGCGCGCTCTTCCGTCATCCAGACCTTGAAGAGCTGCGCGATGAGACGGAGGAAGACCCGAAGGAACGCCGTGCGGCCAAGGCCGGCCTCAACTACGTCAACCTCGGCGGCGATGTCGCCTGCATGGTCAACGGCGCCGGCCTGGCGATGGCCACGGTCGACATCATCAAGTACTACGGCGGTGAGCCGGCGAACTTCCTCGATGTCGGCGGCGACTCGACGCCGGAGAAGATCGCGGAGGCCTTCCGCATCATGCTCGACGGCGGACAGGCCAAGGGCATCTTCGTCAACATCTTTGGCGGCATCAACAAGTGCGACCTCGTCGCCGAGGGCATCGTCGATGCGGCCAAGATGATCTCCGAGGATGGGAAATCCCTGCCAGTCCCCGTCGTCGTGCGGTTAGAGGGCACGAATGTGGAGCGCGGCCGCGAGATCCTCCAGGATACGCCGATCGCGAACGTCATCATGGCTCCCACCATGGAAGGCGGCGCAGAAACGATTGTCCGGCTCGTCAAAGAAGCCGACGGCAGAGCATGAGGAGGACGCGAGATGGGAATCTTAGTTCATAAAGACACAAAGGTCATCGTGCAGGGCATCACGGGCAAGGCCGCGGCCTTCCACACGCAGCAGATGATCGACTACGGCACGAAGGTCGTCGGCGGTGTGACGCCCGGCAAGGGCGGTCAGATTGCCTGCGGAGTGCCAGTGTTCAACACAGTGCGCGAGGCAGTGGAGGCGACGGGAGCCACGGCTTCGGTCATCTACGTGCCGGCGCGCTTTGCAGCGGACTCCATCATGGAGGCCGTCGACGCGGACCTCGATGTCGTCGTCTGCATCAGCGAGCACATCCCGGTCCAGGACATGATCAAGGTCCGCCGCTACATGGAAGGCCGCAAGACGCATCTCATCGGGCCGAACTGCCCGGGCATCCTGACGGCTGACGAGTGCAAGCTCGGCATCATCCCGGGCTACATCCACCGCAAGGGCCATGTCGGCGTCATCTCCCGTTCGGGCACGCTGACGTATGAGGCGACGTTCCAGCTGACGGCCGCTGGCATCGGCCAGACGACGGCCATCGGCATCGGCGGCGACCCCGTCAAGGGAACGGACTTCATCGACGCGCTGAAGCTCTTCAAGGAAGATCCCGAGACGCTCGCCGTGCTCATGATCGGCGAAATCGGCGGCACGGCTGAGGAAGATGCGGCGAAGTGGATTGCGGCGAACATGCCGGACAAGCCAGTGGCTGCCTTCATCGCCGGCCGACAGGCGCCGCCGGGCAAGCGCATGGGCCATGCTGGCGCCATCATCTCGGGCGGCAAGGGCACGGCTGCCGACAAGATCAAGGCATTGCATGAGGTCGGCATCGAGGTCGCGGACACAGTTGCCGATATCGGTGAGACTGTCGTCAAGACGCTCAAGGAGCGCGGCATCTATGATAAGTGTCATACGTGCTGATTGCATAGGAAAAGAGAGGCAGGCGAGCCTCTCTTTTTTGGTCCACAAGGTTATCCACAGCATCTGGAGAGCAGCAGCGATGCATATTGCGCATGGTAACGATTTATCCACAGTATCCACAGGAAAGTCTGTGCACAATGTGGATAAGTCTGGCGGTTGCAGTGGTTGCATGTTCGCGGACAGATGGTTACAATAAGAAGTACAGCAACTTACAGATGGAGGTTTTTTCATGGAAGCATTGACACTCGAACAGGCAAAGAAGATCTTGGCGAAGCACACGACGGAAGCGCATCTCTTCACGCATGCGGCGGCGGTCAGCGCCGCGATGGGCGCAATGGCTGATCACTTCGGCGCAGACAAGGAGCACTGGGAGGCCGTCGGCTATCTGCACGACGTCGACTATGAGAAATACCCGGATGAGCACTGCCTGCACGTCCGCGAGCTCCTGGAGCCAGAGGGCGTGCCCGAGGAGGACATCCGCGCCATCATCTCGCACGGCTACGGCATCACGACAGAGGAAGCAAAGCCCGAGACGGACATGGAGAAGAGCCTCTTTGCCGTCGATGAGCTCACGGGCATCGTGCAGGCCTATGCCCTCATGCGCCCGGAAGGGCTCGATGGCATGGCCGTCAAGAGCCTCAAGAAGAAGTTCAAGGACAAGCGCTTCGCCGCAAAGTGCAGCCGCGAGATTATCAAGCAGGGCTTCGCGATGCTCGGCATGGAAGCGGGCGAGGTCATGCAGTGCTGCATCGACGGCATGCAGGCGCACAAGGAAGAGCTGGGCTTCTGAACGCATGAACGTACGAGGCGTACGGGAGATAAGCGCATACACGAAAAAGCTATGGCCGTGCAGATGCACAGAGCCATAGCTTTTCTTGTATCTTGATGGCAGCGCCTCAACGGTGCTGGCGCTTGGCGCCGGGGCCGTCGCTGGCGACGGAGACCTTTGCCTCCTCGAAGGTCTTCATGTGGTCGAGCATGAAGAGCGAGGCGCGGAGGATCTGCAGGCCGCAGCCTGCTGTGAGGCCCGGCAGGAGCGCGCCGAGGTCGATGAGCTGCGGCTGGACGGGCAGCAGGTAGGCGCAGAGCTCCGGCACGATCTTCATGGCGTAGCGCGCGACGATCTGCACGGCTTCGCTGTCGAGCAGGACCATGGCGCCGTTGTGGGCGGCAGCGATCATCGCGCCGAGCAGCGCGGAGACGGCAGGCTGATAGCGCTCTGGCACATGCGCGAGGAATCCGTCTGCTGCATAGCGCAGCGTGCCGTCCTCGCGGAGCAGGGCTTTGCGCAGAGCGCCGTCCATCGTGCCGCGGGGCTCGTCACCCACTTCATCGGCTGCCAGCGCGATGAGCTCGTTCATGGTGGCATAGCGCTCGCTCTCCTCGCGGCCGAAGTCGAAAGCTGCCGTTGCACCCTTCGCGCAGTCGAGATGGGCGATGGCGAATTTCATGCCCGCATAGGCCGCCTGCGCCGCCATCATGCGCTCCAGCGCGGGCGGCAGGTCTTCTTTCTCGGTGAAGTAGAGCAGGGCCGTCCGGCTCATCGCGAGTTCTGGCCGCTCGACGCCCGTGCAGCCGGAAAGTTCCGTGGCAATCTGCTCGAGGCAGCCGAGGCTGTCGACCGGTTTGGTCAGGTTGTCGATGCGCGCCTTGCAGGCAGCCATGGCCTCTTTGTCGGGTGTGGGCATGGTATTGAGGTAGAAGTCGAAGGTCTTGTCTGTCAGATGCACTTCTTCCTCCCGCATCTCGCAATGGTCGACGAGGGCGTCCTTATCGACCTCTACCTGTGGAAAAGCCGTGATGTCGACGTCGCCAAAGCCATGCTCGTGCAGGAGCTGGAAGAGCGCATAGCGGCCCATCTCCTCTGAGGATTCTTGGAGCAGGACATGCCAGCTCGCGAGCAGGCTCTCGAGGATGTTGCTCGCGATCGAGGAGCCGATGGCTTCGCCGAGGCGCAGATCGAGGTGGAGGAAGGGCTGGAGGCCGAGCGTCTCGAGCATGTAGCGGTGGGACTTCTCGGAGCCGAGGTGCGAGGCCATCGTGTAGGCGGTGGAGGCCGGCGCGAGCTTCCAGGCAATCAGGGCGGCAGCGCCGCAGTTGGCGCCGTCGAGGATGACGAGCTTATGATGGAGTGCTGCGCCGAGGATGATGCCGGCGATACAGCCGAACTCAAAGCCTCCGACCTTGGCGAGGATGTCGATGGCGTCTTCGGTATCGGGCTGGTTGACCTGCAGCGCGCGGCGCACGACGCCTACTTTCTTCTTGAGGCGTTCGTCGGAGATGTTCGTGCCGCGGCCCGTGACTTCCTCGGGCGATTTGTGGCAGGCGACCGCGGCAATCGCGGCGCTTGCCGTCGTGTTGGCGATGCCCATCTCGCCGGGCAGGAACCAGTCGAAGCCTTGTGCGACGAGGGAATCGGCGATGAGCAGGCCGACTTTGATGGAGTTCTCAGCCTGTTCGCGCGTCATGGCAGGGCCCTCGGCCATGTTCTTCGTGCCATTGGCGATGCGCGTCTGGAAGAGGTCCGGCACATCGCTCGTGTCGGCGGCGATGCCCATATCGTCGACGAGCAGGCGCGCTCCGGCGCAGGCCGCGAACGCATTGGCGGCAGCCCCCTGGCGTATCGTGTAGTTGCGCACCATCTCGAGCGTCGTCTCCTGCGGATAGGCGCTGACGCCCTCGGCGGCGACGCCGTGGTCGGCGCAGCAGATGACGACGGCCTTGCGCGGCGCTCTGGGGTCCAGCTCATTGCAGATGTCGAGCCAGTGGAAGAGCATCGGGGCGAGCCCCCCTAGGCTCTTCTCCATGCCGCTCAGGTACGATGCCATGCGCAGGCGCGCCTGCATGGATACGGCGGTGCCGGGCGCTGTTATCCGCGGCAGGATCTCCTCGAGGGAGAGGGCTGCGAGCCGGTCTTGAAATACATTCATACGCTCGCCTCCTCTGGTACCCGCTTGAGAGAGAGGCCGATGCGGCCACGCTTCTCGTCGACGCTGATGACCATGACGCGCAGGACCTGGCCGATGGAGACGACTTCGAGCGGGTGCTTGACGCGCCGCTTCGCGAGCTCGGAGATGTGGATGAGGCCGTCCTCGTGCAGGCCGATGTCGACGAAGGCGCCGAAGTCCGTGATGTTGCGGACCGTGCCGCGCAGGATGGTGCCGGGCTTGAGCTCTGAGAGCTTGACGATGGCCTGGCGCGTCAGCGGTGCCGGCAGGTCGGCGCGCGGGTCGCGTCCCGGGCTCACGAGGGCGTCGAGGATGTCGTGGACCGTCGGCGTGCCGGCCTGCAGCGCTGCGGCGAGTTCGCGCTCTTTGCGCTCGTCTAAGAGGCGGCGCTTGAGCTTCATGCGCTCGAGCTGCTCGGGGGCGCGGAGGTCCTGCAGCGTGAAGCCGAGCTTCTGCAGGATCTTCTCGGCGAGCGCGTACGACTCAGGGTGGACGGGCGTATTGTCGAGCGGCGACTTGGCGCCGTGGATGCGCAGGAAGCCCGCGCACTGCGTGAAGGCCGCCGGGCCGAGGCGCGGGACCTTCAGGAGCTCGCGCCGGCTCGTGAAGACGCCGTGTTCGTTGCGGTAGGCGATGATGTTCTTGGCCGTCGTCGCGTTGATGCCGGCGATGTGGCGCAGCAGGGCGGCAGAGGCTGTGTTGAGGTCGACGCCGACGTGGTTGACGGCGGACTCGATTGTCGCATCGAGGGTGCTCGCGAGCTCTTTCTGGTTGACATCGTGCTGGTACTGGCCGACGCCGATGGCCTGCGGGTCAATCTTGACGAGCTCGGCCAGCGGGTCCTGCACGCGGCGCGCGATCGAGACGGCGCCGCGGATGACGACGTCGTACTCCGGCAGTTCTTCCTTGGCGAGCTTGGAGGCCGAGTAGACGGAGGCGCCGGCCTCGTTCGTGATGAGATAGTGGACATCCTTGAGATGATTGTCCTGGATCAGCGCTGCGGCGAACTGCTCCGTCTCGTAGGAGGCCGTGCCGTTGCCGATGGAGAGCAAGGTCACGCCGTTCTTGCGGATGGAGGTGAGCACGCGCGCAGCGGCCGCCTCTCGCGCGCGGTCGCTCTGCGTGATCTGCAGCACGCCGTAGTCGAGCACGCGGCCCGTCGGGTCGACGACGGCCATCTTGCAGCCGTTGCGGTAGCCGGGGTCGAGCCCCATGACCGTGTGGCCCGCGAGCGGCGCCTGCAGCAGGAGCTGGCGCAGGTTGACGCCGAAGAGGTGGATGGCGTGCTTCTCGGCTTTTTCCGTCAGCGCGGTGCGGATCTCGCGCGTCAGGGACGGCAGCAGCAGGCGCTTGTAGCCGTCCTCGATGGCGAGCTGCAGGTACTTCGTCCAGATGGACGGCGCGCGGTGCAGCTGGCGCTCGATGCGCCGGCAGTTGTCCTCGTGGTCCGTCGCGAGCGTGACCTTGAGGCAGCCGAGCTTCTCGCCGCGGTTGATGGCGAGGATGCGGTGCGGCGGCAGGCGGTGGACGGGTTCCTCGTAGGCCTCGTACATGCGGAAGACCTGCTGGCTTTCCTCGGGTGCGTCCTTGGCGAGCTCCGTCTGCAGGCTGCCCGTCTTCGCGATGTGCTCGCGCATGGACTGGCGGATCTTGGCCTCCTCCATGACGGTCTCGGCTACGATGTCCATCGCGCCCTGCAGCGCGTCCTCGGTAGCCTCGACGCCTTTGTCTTCCTGGCAGAAGGCCGCCGCAATCGCTTCCGGGCTGCCCTTCTGGTCGCTCGCGAGCAGCATGCGGTTTGCGAGCGGCTCGAGGCCGCGCTCGCGGGCAATCTGCGCGCGCGTGCGCTTCTTCTGCTTGTAGGGCAGGTAGAGGTCTTCGAGTTCCTGCAGCTTGCGCGTCTTCTCGATGGCCCGGCGCAGGTCATCCGTCAGCTTGCCCTGCTCCTCGATCTTGGCGAGGATTTCCTCCTGCCGCTTGACGAGACCACGCAGGTACGCGAGGCGCTCTTCGAGCTCGCGCAGCTGCTCGTCCTCGAGTGACCCCGTCGCCTCCTTGCGGTAGCGCGCGATGAACGGCACGGTATTGCCTTCGTCGAGCAGCTTGGCAGCTGCCTCGACCTGATGCGGTTGCACCTTGAGCTCCACCGCAATCTGCGGATATATGTCTTTTCCCAGCATAGAAATACCTCTTTCTCAAAAATCCAGTACTAAGTATCCCTTAGTATATCATACCTTGGCCGTATCTGTGCGCCGGGTCCGCGTCTCGACTGCCTTTTCTCCGCTGTGGCGCTGAAATCGTGCAGGAAATAGTGTATAATGAAAGATGGCCTGCTGGTGAGTGATTGCAGGCCGTTTACAGGATTTTGAGCTAAGATAGGGGAAGAGACATGCAGGTATCGGTACTCGCTAGCGGCAGCAAGGGCAATGCGGTCTATGTGGAAATGGACGGCGTGCGGCTCCTGCTCGACGCGGGCATCAGCGCGACGCGCATCAAGAAGGGGCTGGCCGCCGAGGGCATTGACGCAGCCTCACTTGACGGCGTGCTCATCACGCACGAGCACCGCGATCACATCGCGGGCCTCGTGACGCTCTCGAAGTGGTATGAGCTGCCGATTTTCACGCGGCGCGCGACGATCGAGCACATGAGCTGCCGCAGTTCCATCCCCGCCGAGCGCTTCCACGCAATCGAGGGGGCATTTTGCATCGGTGACCTGACGATCGATCCGTTCAGCATCCCGCACGATGCGGCGGACCCCGTGGGCTACCGCATCACGGGCTCCTCGCGTTGCACGCTCGCGACCGATCTCGGCTTCGTGACGGCGAGCGTCCAGGAGGCCATCGACGGAGCTGACGTGCTCGTCCTCGAGGCCAATCACGACCCTGAGGTGCTCAAGCACGGCGACTACCCGTGGGCACTCAAGCGGCGCATTCTGTCGAACCGCGGCCATCTGGCCAATGCCGATGCCGCCTGGGCGCTCGTGCGCATGAAGAAGCGGCCCGCGCATGTCTTTCTCGCACACCTCTCAGAGAAGAACAATACGCCGGAACTCGCCGAGAACACGGTGGAGGAGATCCTGCACCGCCAGGGGCTCGATATCCCCATCTGCATGACGGCACAGGACCGGGCGGTCCACCTTCACTGAGCAGTCAATTGTTGTCTTTGCTTGTCTTTGATGGTACGGAGGAATCTCAAAATGAAGAACATTGTTTCGAATTTCAGCCATAAGAACCATAAACGCCTCGCCGTGCTCGTCGCGGCTGCCTTTGTCGTCTCGGCCGTCTCGTACGCCGGCTGCTCGGCCGCTTCGTCGAGCGCTGCGGCAGAGGCCGCGACGGATAGCATCTCGAGTGCGCGCAACACGCCGGCCGTGTACGCGGCTAAGACTGTCGGCCCGGCTGTCGTCGGCATCACCAATAAGGCCATCGCGCGCGACTGGTTCGACAACCCCGTTGAGACGGAGGGCGTCGGCTCGGGCGTCATCTTCAAGAGCGACGGCTACATCGTCACGAACAATCACGTCATCAACGGCGCTAAGGAGCTCATCGTCTCGCTGTCCGACGGCCGCAGCCTCAAGGGCAAGGTCATCGGCGCGGATGAGGTCACGGACCTCGCCGTCGTCAAGATTGACGCCAAAGACCTGCCGACGGCAACGTTTGCGGACTCTGACCAGATTGTCGTCGGCGAGCCGGCCATCGCCATCGGCAACCCGATGGGCCTCGAGTTCCGAGGCAGCGTGACGAGCGGCGTGGTCAGCGCGCTCAACCGCACGCTCGACAACAGCGACAGCCGCGTCAAGCTCTTGCAGACGGATGCCGCCATCAACCCGGGCAACTCGGGCGGTGCGCTCGTCAATGCCGACGGTGAAGTCATCGGCATCAACAGCGTCAAGCTCGCGGCCAATGGCGTCGAGGGCATGGGTTTCGCCATCCCGAGCAATACCGTCCAGTCGGTCATCAAGGAGCTCATGGACAAGGGCTACGTCGCGCGCCCATACCTCGGCGTCTCGGTCTTTGACCCGGAGACGGCAGCCCGCTACGGCTACTCGCTCGCCATCGACAAGGGCGTCTACGTCTTCAAGCTCGTGCTCGGTGGCCCGAGCGACAAGGCCGGCCTGCAGCGCGGCGACATCATCCTCAAGGCCGACGGCGATGAGGTCAACAGCATCGGAGACCTGCGCGCGAAGGTCAGCGCCCACAAGGTCGGCGACACGATCACGCTGACGATCGACCGCAACAACCATGAGCGCACGGTCGATGTCACGCTCGAAGAGATGCCGCAGGATAAGAAATAAGAAGAGACCAACATGAAGATAACGATTGTTTGCGCCGGCAAGATCAAGGAGAAGTATTTGAGTGCCGGCATCGCAGAATTCCTCAAGCGGCTCAAGCCCTATGCACAGGTCGAGATCCGCGAGATTCACGAGGAGAAGATGCCAGAGGACCCGTCGCCTGCTGAGAAGGAGCAGACGCTTGCAAGAGAGGGCGAGAAGCTCCTGAAGCTCGTGCCGGATGGCAGTTATCTCTATGTGCTCGACGTCTACGGGAAACTCAAGTCCTCCGAACAGCTCGCCAAGGAGATTGCAGACCTCGGGCTGCGGGGCAGGAGCAGCATCACCTTCCTGATCGGCGGGGCCTTCGGTCTCTCGGAGGAGGTGCGCGCCCGTGCGGATGAGCGCATCAGCTTCTCGCCGATGACCTTCACGCACCAGATGGTGCGCCTGCTGCTCGTCGAGCAGATTTACCGCGCGTTCAAGATCAACCGCGGCGAGAAATACCACTGGTGAAAGGCGGTGACAGTATGAAAGGCTTTTTGTGGACCCTCAGCGCGTTCTTTTTCCTGATGGGCTGTGGCAGCATCGACTACTTGCTCAAGAATCCCGACTACATCGCCTTGCCGGCCGGTATGACAGCAATCTGTGCAGTCCTCTGCATCTACTTCGGCTATCAGGCGAAGACCTATGACGGCCGGCCCATCGACCGCCACCACAAGCTCGAGCTCAAGGATTATTCGGCGGATGAGGCAGAGCTCATCGAGACGAGCTGGCAGAAGGCCATCGTCGACTACACGCGCGTCGAAACGGCGCGCAAGACGATACGCGACGGCGAGCTGCGTGAACAGCTCGCCGTGATGCAGCAGGTCGCCTCGAATCTCCTCGACTACCTCGAGAAGCACCCGAAGGCCATCCCTGCGGCGCGCCGCTTCATCGACACGTATCAGGACCGCGCGGCGAACCTCGCGGAGGAATACCGCGAGCTCGAGAAGACGGGCCTCGACACGGAGCAGGTCGCCGACACGCGTGCGAACATCAAGGAGACGCTGTACTCGTTCGACGAGGCGTACGAGAAGGAATTCGAGCGCGTCCTCGGCGACAAGCTGCTCGACATGGACGCGGAGCTCGCCGTCCTGCAGAAGACGATGGCCGCCGACGGCATCGAGAATCTGCCCGAGCACGAGGCGAAGAAGCCATCTGCAATGGTGCAGCAGAATGACGAAGAGAAGACGACGGTCCTCAAGGATGTGCGGCGGCTCTTTGACAAGAAGGAGCCAGTCGTGCATGGCACGGGCCTGCAGAACCGCGGCGGCCGCAAGCACCCGCGCCGCCGCGCCTTCCGCGCGGCCGAGACCTTCCGCATCGCGATGCCGGAGGAGCTGCGCGGCAGCGTGCTCAAGGAGAAACTCATCATGAGTGCACTGGCCATCTTCGGCGGCTGCATCGGCGCCCACAAATTCTATCAGGGCAAGACAAAGTGGGGCATCCTCTACCTGCTCTTCTGGTGGACGGCCATCCCCGGCATCGTCGGCTTCTTCGAGGGTATGCGCTACCTCTTCATGTCGATGGACGATTTCTATGATATGTACTACCAAGGCAACAGGCGGTGATTTTTATGGCAAAGGATATCGATCTTTCAGACCTCCTGACGCATCATCAGGAACAGCAAGGCACCGAGGCGAAGGCCATCGTGCCGGAGAAGGTCGAGCGCGAGGTCGAAACGGCTGTCGACACACTGACGCCGGAGGAACTGACGAAAGTCGAACAGATCAAGGACAGCATCGACATGACGGACTCCGAGGCGCTCCTGACGTACGGCGCACCCGCGCAGAAGAAGATTGCGGCGTTCTCCGACAGTGTCCTCGCGCAGGTGCGCGCGAAGGACAGCGGCGAGGTCGGCCAACTCCTAAACAGCCTCGTGACGGAGGTCAAGGAGTACGACGAGAAGAGCCAGGGCGGCTTCCTGCGCAAAGTGCCGCTTATCGGCAGTCTCGTCAACAAGGCGGACAATGTCAAGCAGGGCTACGAGAAGCTCTCGGTGCAGGTCGAGCGCATCGCCGGTGCGCTCGAGCAGTCGCGGCTCAAGATGATGAAGGACGTCGTGCTCTTCGACCGGCTCTACGACGAGAATCTCACCTACTTCAAGGAGCTGCAGCTCTACATCCGGGCCGGCGAGGAAAAGCTCGAGGAGATGCGCACAAAGACGTTGCCGAAGCTCCACGCGCAGGCTGCGGCGGCTAACGACCCGATGGCCGTACAGGTCGTCGCGGACTTCGAGGCGGGCGTCAACCGCTTTGAGAAGAAGCTCCACGACCTCAAGATCAGCAAGACGATCGCCATCCAGACGGCGCCGCAGATCCGCCTGATCCAGAACAACGACAAGGCGCTCATCGACCGCGTGCAGACGGCCATCTACTCGACGATACCGCTCTGGAAGAACCAGCTTGTCATCGCGCTCGGCCTCTCGGCTCAGCAGAAGGTCCTGCGCATGCAGCAGGCCGTCAATAACACGACGAACGAGCTCCTCAAGCGCAATGCAGAGCTCCTGCAGCAGAACTCGGTCGAGACGGCGCGCGAGAACGAGCGCAGTATCGTCGATGTCGAGACGGTGCGCGAGGTCAACGAGAAGCTCATCCAGACGATCGAGGATACGGTGCGCATCCAGCAGGAGGGCCGCGCGAAGCGCCAGGCCGCCGAGAAGGAGCTCGCCACGATCGAGGACCGCCTGCGCGAGACCCTGCTGCGCCACAGCGGCAGGAGCGAGGCGGGGACGAAGCAGTGAGACATGGGATGAACATGGGGATTTGGGATTTACTTGGAGTGAATGAATGAGATGAAGACGGATAGACGGGTTTGGCTGCAGAAACACATCCTGGCGATGGTGTACGTGATTGGGGCGCTCTTCGGCGTCATGGTGATTCGCTACGCCTGGCTGCAGCTCGTAGAGGGTGATGCGCTGTCGGAGCGCATGCGCAATCAGGTCGGGTACGACTTCGCCATCCAGTCCCCGCGCGGCACGATCACGGACCGCAACGGCCGCGAGATGGCCGTGAGCCTCATGACAAAGTCGCTGTACATCGACCCAAACCATGTCAAGGACCCGGAGACATTAGCTTCTGACCTCGCGCCGCTCATCAACATGTCGGAGCAGGAGCTCCTCGACGACATCTCAGCGGGCGGCGGCTTCGTCTGGGTCAAGCGCCGCATGGAGCACGATGAGTACGAGACCGTGCGCAAGATGATCCGCGAGAAGTCGTATACGGACTGCGTCGGTTTCCGCGATGAGGCCAAGCGCTACTATCCGAACGACATCCTCGGCGCCAACGTCCTCGGCTTCGTCGGCACGGACGACAAGGGCCTCGATGGCATCGAACAGGGCCTCGACGGCCTCTTGAAGGGTGAGGTCAAGGAGAAGTACCTGACGACGGACCGCCAGAACCGGCCGATACTCGACTCAATCTTCTCGAGCCAGCGCCAGTACAAGGGTGAGTACTGCAAGAACGTCGAGCTCACGCTCGACGGCGGCATCCAGTTCATCGTCGAGCAGGAGCTCGACCGCGCGATGGCAGAGAACAACCCGCAGGCCATCACCTGCGTCGTCATGAACCCGAAGACGGGCGAGGTCCTCGCGATGGCCTCGCGGCCCTCCTACAACCCGAACAGCTTCGCCGACTACTCGCCGGAGGTCTGGAAGAACCGCGCCGTCTCCTTCATCTACGAGCCGGGCTCGACGTTCAAGTCGGTTGTCGCGGCCGCTGCCCTGCAGGAGAAGGTCGTCTCGCCGAACCAGGTATTCGTCGACCCGGGCTACGTCATGGTCTCGGGCCGCCGCATCCAGAACTGGAGCGGCACGAGCTTCGGCACGGTGACGTTCACCGACGTCGTCAAGCAGTCGCTCAACACGGGGTTTGCGCAGGTCGGCCTGCGGCTCGGCGCGCAGAAGCTCACGGACTACGCGAAGCTCTTCGGCTTCGGCACGCCGACGGGCATCGAGCTGCCGGGCGAGGAGGGCGGCCTGCTCTTCAACCCGGACGACATGCGCGACTCGGACGTCGCGACGATGGCCATCGGCCAGAGCATCGCGGTGACGCCGCTGCAGCTCGTCACGGCCATGTCGGCCATCGCCAATGACGGCGTGCTGCTGAAGCCCCACATCGTCAAGAGTATCACGAATGCAGACGGCTCCGTCTACGAGGAGAAGGGCACGACAGAGGTGCGCCGCACGATCGAGTCGGCGACCGACAAGACGCTCGTCGGCCTGCTCGAGCAGGTCGTCGCGAGCGGCGGCGGCAAGAAGGCCGCTGTCAAGGGCTACCGCATCGCCGGCAAGACCGGCACGGCCCAGAAGATCCGCCCCGATGGCTCGGGCTACATGGAGGGCCATTACATCGCCTCGTTCTGCGGCTTCGCACCGGTCGAGGACCCGCAGATCACCGTGCTCGTCATGATTGACGACCCCGGCACGGGCAACTACTACGGCGGCCAGATCGCCGCACCGGTGGCCAGCCGCATCTTCACGCAGCTCTTCCGCTACCTGCACATCGAGCCGTCGAGCGATCCGTTCGCCGGCATGGAGTCGAAGGCAAAGCCCTCGGCCAAGACGCAGAAGTCGTACTCCGGCAACGTGCCCGACGGCAAGGTCGTCGTGCCCGACTTCGCCGGCAAGAGCATGCGCGAGGCCGCCCAGCTTGCCTCCGACCGCGGCCTGAACTGCGACCCCGACGGCTCCGGCTACGCCGTGAGCCAGAGCATCCCCGCGAACACGCTAGTCGACAAGGGTACAACAGTCACCGTGCAGTTCCAGTCACAGTGATGTCATCAAAAAAACAGGCTATCAAGAGCGAATCTTGATAGCCTGTTTTGTTGCATAGAGGTAGTCAGTGGTAGAGCAGCCCGAGCAGGGCTTTGGTCACGGTGCCGGGCTTGATGGCGTTCATGCAGGCATTGGTCTTGTGACGGCACTTCGTCTTGCAGCAGGCGGTGCACTTGTTGGGCGAGAGGATGAAGTGGTGGCCTTTCGTCAGCGGGCCGTAGATACCGGGGTGGGTCGGGCCCCAGAGGGAGAGGGTCGGCAAGCCGACGGCCTCGGCGATGTAGAGGGGCCCTGTGTCGCCGGTCAGCAGCAGGTCGGACTCGCGGAAGATGGCGGCAAGCTCCAGGAGGCTCGTCTGCCCCGCAATCGAGAGCGAGGCGCGGCCCTCCATCTCCTGCTGGGCGCGTTCGATGTATACCTGGTCGGACGGCGCGCCGGTGAAGACGATCTGGATGTTTTCGGGCAGGTTGGCGAGCGCGCGGCCGAAAAACTCAGGCGGCCAGTTCTTGTCGGGCCAGGTCGTGCGCGTGTTGACGAGCAGCAGCGGGCGCTGTGGGTCGTGCAGCGTGACTGCCTTGTCTGCGAAGAACTTCTCGGCGAATCCCTCATAGGCGTCGGGCAGCTTGAGCACGAGGCCGGGCTCGAAGTCCTCCGGCCCGATGCCGAGCGGCGCAAGTGCCGTCATGTAGCGGCGTATCTTGTGGCGCTCGGGGATGTCGGGCGCCATCTCGGTCATGAAGAGGAAGTTGCCCTCGTGGCGCTCGTGGATGCCGATGCGGCGCGGTGCGCGGCTCATGCGCGTCAGGATGCCCGAGAAGAAGAGCCCCTGGATGTCGAGCGCGATGTCGAATTCGTACTGGTGCAGCAGCGCTGCGGCCTCCTTGAGCGTCTGGCGGACGGTGCGCAGGTCGAGATGCTGAGCTGCCTTATCGAAGGTCCGGCGGTCCCAGACAAGCAGGCAGTCGATGTCGGGATTGTTCTCGAGCAGGATGCTCGCGGGCGGGCTCACGAGCCAGGTCACATGGCAGTCCGGCACGAGACGCTTGAGGTTGTGGACGACGGCTGTCGAGTGCAGCACGTCGCCGATGGCACTGAGGCGCACGACGAGGATGCGCGCGCCGTGCGGAAGTTTCTGTTCGTTCATGATGCTCTCTTTTCTGTTCGCAGTGAGTGAAATATGCTAAGATAAAAGAAATGAATTCTACTTTATCTTAGCATAGTTATCAGGCAGAGGAAAGGCGGGAATACCGTGATTGATGAGGAGCAGATCCGGGCCGTGGCGACGGATGCCGCGTACAAGCGCGGTGTCCGGTACTTCCGGCGCGGTGCGGTGGCGCAGTTGGAGCGTCAGGCAGATGGCAGGAGCTACGCGGCTGTCGTCGCGGGGACGGAGGCGTATCACGTCCGCATCGGCCTGACCGAGGCGGGCGATGAGGTCGAGTCCTTCCACTGCGACTGCCCGGCCGCGGCGCAGTACCTCGGCGCCTGCAAGCACGTCGTCGCCGTGCTCAAGGCCGTCCAGCAGCAGGTGGCAGACGACAGCGGGGCAGCCGGCACGGATGCGGGCGGACGCCGCCTGCTGAAGAGCTTCCGAAACGCAGAGCAGCTGACGCCTGCTCCCTTGCAGGAGCCTGTCTACCTCGTCCCGCGCCTCTTCGTTGAGAGCGCGCCCGGCAGGGTCGAGAGCTGGCTCGAGTTCCGCATCGGCATGAGCCGTCTCTACGTCGTGCGCAATGTCATGGAACTCTTGCAGAGCCTGATGGCGGGGGAGGATTACCCTCTCGGCCGCAGCAGCGTGATCCACATGGCCTCGCTGCGCTGGGCCGACCGCGTCTCGAAAGAGCTCTGGGCCTTTATGAAGCAGGCGTACCTCGACGAGAAGAGCCTGCTGCGCCATCAGCCGGCGCTCTCCTACATGCATGCATTGCAGAAGAGCACGGTCTTCGAGCACAAGGTGATGCACCTGACGCCGAGCCTGCTCGCAGCGTTTCTCGCCATCATGGGCGAGCAGTCCATCGAGCTGCACATCGACGGCAGTGAGGCCATCGATGTGCACCTGCGCGAGGGGAAGCCACAGCTTCATCTCGACGTCAGCCGCGTCGGCGGCCAGAACGGCTGCATCCGCCTCGATGACGGGGACCTCACGCCCCTGTCGGAGGACTGCTGCCTGCTCTACCAGTCGGAGGGCATCTACCGGGTGGATGAAGCGTTCGGGCGCGCCTTGCAGCCGCTCTGGCAGACGTTTGCCCGCACGACGAGCGTGCAGCTTTCGCACGCCGACATGACGCCGTTCTTCAGCAATATCCTGCCGGCCGTCGAGAAGATTGCGGACGTCGATGTCGATGCGGCCTTCGAGGAGGAGTTCCTGCTCGTGCCGCTCGCCGCCGAGCTCTACCTCGACTACGAGGGCGCGGGCATCGCGGTGAAGCCTGTCTTCGTCTACGGGCACATCCGCTTCAACCCCGTCGTGCAGGCGGCGCCGGAGGCAGACGCCCATCATCTGCTCGTGCGCGACAGCGAGGCGGAGCAGGAGCTCCTCGCCGTCTTTGCGCGCTACGGCTTCACGAAAAAGCGCGACCAGTTCGTCCAGATCGACGAGGAGAAGAGCTACGACTTCCTCACGCAGGGCCTCGAGGAGCTGCCGGAATCCGTCGAGATCTTCTACGAGGAGAGCTTCGAGCGGCGGCCCGTGCGGCCCATGCCGAAGGTCACGGCAGGCGTCAGCGTCAACGACATGGACCTCCTCGAAGTCACCTTCAACATGAAGGACGTCGACTTCGCGGAGCTCCTCGACATCCTCGACTCCTACCGCCAGAAGAAGCGCTACCACCGCATGAAGGACAGAAGCTTCGTGACGCTCGGCGACCAGCAGCTGCGCGCGATTGCTGAGCTCGTGGAGAATGCGGGGCGCAAGAAGAAAGACCTCGCGAGCGGCAAGCTCGAGCTGCCGCTCTCTGAGGCCATGTACCTCGACGCGCTGGCCCGTGAGGACCAGGGCCTGCAGCTCTCGCGCAGCCGCCGCTTCCGCGAGGTCGTGCGCGGCATCCGCCAGCCGCAGGAGGCCGACTACGAGGTGCCCGTCTCGCTGCAGCCTGTGCTGCGCGACTATCAGGTCACGGGCTTCAACTGGCTCTCGAGCCTCGCTGACCATCACCTCGGCGGCATCCTCGCCGACGACATGGGCCTCGGCAAGACATTGCAGGTCATCGCTTTCCTGCTCGCGCGCAAACAGGCGGGGGCGAAGCCGTCCCTCGTCATCACGCCGACCTCGCTGCTCTACAACTGGCTCGAGGAGATCGGCCGCTTTGCGCCATCTCTTAAGGCCTTGGCCGTCGCTGGCACGAAGGCGGAGCGGGCGGCACAGCTGCAGGCGCTCGCGGGCATCGACGTCGTCGTGACGACATACGACACGCTCAAGCGCGACATGGACCTCTACCAGCAGCAGGAGTTCCGCTACGTCTTCCTCGACGAGGCCCAGCACATCAAGAACCCCGCGACGCAGAGCGCGCGCGCCGTCAAGCGCCTTCCGTCTGAGAGCTGCTTTGCGCTGACGGGCACGCCAATCGAGAACACGCTGACGGAGCTCTGGTCCATCTTCGACTTCCTGATGCCTGGGTACCTCGGCAGCCAGGCGAAGTTCAAGCAGCGCTTCGAGATCCCCATCGTGCGCGCCGAGGACAAGAAGGCTGCCGCGCAGCTGCGGCAGCGCGTCATGCCCTTCATCCTGCGCCGCATGAAGAAGGACGTCTTAAAGGAACTTCCCGACAAGGTCGAGCGCAAGCTCATCGGCGAGATGACACCGCAGCAGACGAAGGTCTACCGGGCTTACTTCATGAAGAGCCAGCGCGACTTCATGCGCGAGGTCAGCCTCGCGAGCCCCGGCGAGCGGCGCATCAAGATTCTCGCCATCCTCACGCGCCTGCGCCAGATCGCCTGCGATCCCGCCTTGTTCCTCGAGAGCTATCACGGTGGCTCAGGCAAGCTCGACATGCTCGAAGAGCTCATCGAGGAGGCCATCGAGGGCGGCCACCGCCTCTTGATCTTCTCGCAGTTCACGACGATGCTCGCGCACATCGCTGAGCGGCTGCGCCGCAAGGGACTCGCGTACTTCAGCCTCGACGGCGCGACGCCTGCGCTGACGCGCATGAAGCTCGTGCGCGAGTTCAACCGCGGCGCCGTACCGATTTTCCTGATTTCCCTGAAGGCGGGCGGCACGGGGCTCAACCTCACGGGCGCCGACATGGTCGTCCACTTCGACCCGTGGTGGAACCCCGCCGTCGAGGACCAGGCGACCGACCGCGCCTACAGGCTCGGCCAGCGAAACAATGTCCAGGTCTTCAAGCTTATCATGAAGGGGACCGTCGAGGAAAAGATCTATGAGCTGCAGGAAAAGAAGAAATCCCTGATCGACCAGATGATACAGCCCGGCGAGAATTTCCTCGCCAAGCTCACCGACGAAGAAATCCGCGCGCTTTTTCAGGGCTGATAGCGCCTTGCATGTGTTTTTTTTGCCGCGCAGGTGTGATAGAATAAGAAAGAGTATGGAAGAAAGGTGGAGAAACCATGAACATTACGATTGGCAGTGACCACGGCGCGGTAGCGCTCAAGGACGAGGTCAAGATGGTCCTGAAGGAATACGAGGATATCAAGGTAACGGATGTCGGCACGTTCGGCACGCAGTCCGTCGATTACCCTGACATCGCCGAAAAAGTCTGCGCAGACGTGACGAGCGGCAAGGCCGACTTCGGCATCGTGCTCTGCGGTACGGGCATCGGCATCTCGATCGCGGCCAACAAGGTCAAGGGCATCCGCTGCGCACTCTGCAACGATGTCTACTCGGCCAAGAAAGCGCGCGAGCACAACAACGCCAACGTCCTCGCGATGGGCGGCCGCGTGCTCGGCTTCGGCCCAGCTGGCGAGATCGTCCGCGCTTTCGTCGAGAGCTCGTTCGAGGGCGGCCGCCACGAGCGCCGCGTCAACAAGATCATGGCAATCGAGCAGAAGTAAGCTCCTGCCATCCGTTAGCCAAGCAATATGCATAGGGAAGCTGCCGAGACCCAGCGGCAGAGAAGGAGGAACCCAATGAGCCTGATGGACACACTGAAACAGTCGGATCCGGAAATCGCGAAAGAACTCGACCTCGAGCTCAATCGCCAGCGCACGAAACTCGAGCTCATCGCCTCGGAGAACATCGTCTCCAAGGCCGTGATGGAAGCGCAGGGCAGCGTGCTGACGAATAAGTACGCAGAAGGCTACCCGGGCAAGCGCTACTACGGCGGCTGCGAGTACGTCGATGTCGTCGAGCAGCTCGCCATCGACCGCGCCAAGAAGCTCTTCGGCGCGGAATACGCCAACGTCCAGCCGCATTCCGGCGCACAGGCCAACATGGCCGTCTTCTTCGCGCTCTTGACGCCGGGTGACACGGTCATGGGCATGAACCTCACGGACGGCGGTCACCTGACGCACGGCAGCCCGGTCAACATGAGCGGCAAGTACTTCAAGATCGTGCCATACGGTGTTGACAAGGAGACGGAGCGCATCGACTACGACGCGCTCGAGAAGCAGGCTGAGGAATGCAAGCCGAAGATGATCGTCGCCGGCGCATCCGCCTACGCGCGCATCATCGACTTCCCGCGCCTCGCAGAGATCGCCCACAAGGTCGGTGCCTACCTCATGGTCGACATCGCGCACATCGCCGGCCTCGTCGCCGCTGGCCTCCATCCGAGCCCGGTCCCGTACGCCGACGTCGTCACGACGACGACGCACAAGACGCTGCGCGGCCCGCGCGGCGGCATGATCCTCTGCAAGGACGCAGAGTTCGGCAAGCAGTTCAACAAGGCTGTCTTCCCTGGCATCCAGGGCGGCCCGCTCATGCACGTCATCGCAGCGAAGGCCGTCGCGCTCGGCGAGGCACTGCGCCCTGAGTTCAAGGAGTACGCAGCGCAGACCATCAAGAACGCCAAGGCGCTCGCTGAGACGCTGCAGCAGGATGGCTTCCGCATCGTCTCGGGCGGCACGGACAACCACCTGATGCTCGTCGACCTCACGAGCAAGGACATCACGGGCAAAGAGGCTCAGAACGTCCTCGACGAGGTCAACATCACCTCGAACCGCAACACCATCCCGTTCGAACCGCGTTCCCCGTTCGTCACGAGCGGCATCCGTCTCGGCAGCCCTGCCCTGACGACGCGCGGCTTCAAGGAAGACGACATGCGCGAAGTCGGCAACATCATCGCGCTCGTCTTGAATGACCCGACGAACGAAGAGAAGAAAGAGGAGGCACGCCGCCGCGTCGCCGCCCTCTGCAAGAAATATCCGCTTTATGAATGACAGGTAGACACCTGCGGAATAAATGACACGGCCCCGCTCTGCGGGGCTCTGTATTGTGTAGAAAGGGGTATCTTACATGGCTGAACCAATGAACGTCCACGTCATCGACCATCCGCTGATCCAGCACAAGCTCACGATCATGCGCATGAAAGAGACGGGCACGAAGGACTTCCGCGAACTGCTCGAGGAGATCTCGATGCTCATGGCTTATGAGATCACGCGCGACTTCCCGCTCAAGGAAGTCGAGATCGAGACGCCGATCTGCAGGTGCAAGGAGAAGATGCTCGCCGGCAAGAAAGTCGGCGTCGTGCCGATCCTGCGCGCCGGCCTCGGCATGCTCAATGGCGTCGTCAACATGATCCCGGCGGCCCGCGTCGGCCACGTCGGCATGTATCGCGACCCGAAGACGCTGAAGCCGGTCGAGTACTACTGCAAGCTGCCGGGCGACGTCGCCGAGCGCACGCTGATCGTCGTCGACCCGATGCTCGCCACGGGCGGCAGCTCGTCGGCCGCGCTCTCGCTGCTCAAGGAGAAGGGCGCCAAGCACATCATCCTCATGTGCCTCGTCGCCGCGCCTGAGGGCGTCCGCGTCATCAACCACGACCATCCAGATGTGCCGCTCTACGTCGCAGCCATCGACGAGAAGCTCAACGACAAGGGCTACATCGTCCCGGGCCTCGGCGATGCCGGCGACCGCATCTTTGGCACACTGTAATCAAATGTAAGGGAGAAATCAGATTTGAGTAACTTAGAAGTTGGTATTGTCGGCCTGCCGAACGTCGGCAAGAGCACGCTTTTCAATGCCATCACGAAAGCCGGCGCAGAGGCCGCGAACTTCCCGTTCTGCACGATCGAGCCGAATGTCGGCGTCGTCGCCGTACCAGACCCGCGCCTCAAGGTCCTGCATGAACTCTACAACTCGAAGAAGACGACGCCGGCCTCCGTGCGCTTCGTCGACATCGCCGGCCTCGTCAAGGGCGCGTCCAAGGGCGAGGGCCTCGGCAATAAATTCCTCGAGCACATCCGCCAGGTCGATGCCGTCGCACATGTCGTGCGCTGCTTTGTCGACCCGAACATCACGCATGTCGAGGGCGGCATCGACCCGCTGCGCGACATCGACATCATCCAGACGGAGCTCTGCCTCGCTGACCTCGAGATCGTCGAGAAGCGCATCATGAAGCTCGCGAAGATCGCGAAGTCCGGCAACAAAGAGGCGAAGGTCGAGGATGAGATTCTGCGCCGCATCAAGGCTGCGCTCGATGAGGGCACGCCGGCACGCCAGGTCGACCTCTCTGAGGATGACCTCGAGCTCATCAAGGAGATGAACCTCCTGACGCTCAAGCCGACGCTTTACGTCACGAACGTCGCCGAGGACGAAGTCGCTACGGCTTACGACGAGAACCCGTACGTCCAGCAGGTCAAGGAATACGCGGCCAAAGAGGGCGCGGAAGTCGTCGCTATCTCGGCAAAAGTCGAGTCGGAGATCGCCGAGCTTGACGAAGAAGAGGCCAAGGCCTTCCTCGAAGACCTCGGTGAGACGGAGAGCGGCCTCGACCGCCTGATTAAGGCAGCGTTTGACCTCCTGGGCCTGCAGACCTTCCTGACGGCCGGCCCGGATGAGTGCCGCGCCTGGACCATCGTCAAGGGCACGACGGCACCGAAAGCTGCCGGTAAGATCCACACGGACTTCGAGCGCGGCTTCATCCGCGCCGAGATCGTCAACTACAACGACCTCATCGCCGCTGGCAGCGTCGCCGCCGCACGCGAAAAAGGCCAGGTCCGCGTCGAGGGCAAGGACTACGTCATGCAGGATGGCGACGTCGTCAACTTCCGCTTCAACGTGTAATAGTGTGATAATGAGAAAAAGACTGCCGCGCTTTGCGACAGTCTTTTTGATAACAGTGTTTCAGTAGAGCTCGGGGCGGCGGTCGGCGAAGACGTTGATGGTCTCGCGGATGTGGCGGCGCAGGCCGGGGCGCAGGCGGGCGGTCAGGATGGCCTCGCTTTCACCTGCTTCGACGATGGCCTCGCCCCAGGGGTCGAGGATGGCGGAGTGGCCGGCGAGGTGGTTGCCCTGCTCGTCGGTGCCGGCCTCGTTGGCCGCGATGACGTAGAACTGATTCTCGATGGCGCGGGCGCGCGTGAGGATCTGCCAGTGGCTCAGGCGGCTGGCGGGCCAGGCGGCGGGCAGGAAGAGCACGGCGATGTCCTCGAGCGCGAGTTTGCGGATGAACTCGGGGAAGCGCACGTCATAGCAGACGGCGACGCCGCAGCGCACGCCGTCGAGGCGGAAGGTCACCATCTCTCTGCCTGCCGCGAAGTCCTTGCTCTCGCCGCTCGGGGAGAACAGGTGCGTCTTGTCGTACGAGGCGACTTCTGTGCCCGTGCGATCGAAGACGTAGCAGGTGTTGTAGACCTTGCCCTCGCGCCGGTTGGCGACCGTGCCGCCGACGATGTTCACGCCGTTCGTGCGCGCGAGCTCGGCGAGCACCGTGCGCGACTGCTGGCCGTCGAGATCCGCGTGCACGGCAATCGGCTGCGGGTAGAAGCCGAGCCGCCAGAGCTCGGGCAGCACGAGCACATCGGGCTCTGCGCGCATGGCCTCTGCGACCATGCGGCGCAGCGTCTTGATATTATCATCGGGCCGGGCGAAAGCGACCGGCATCTGCAGAATCGAGATTTTCATTAGGAGGCCTCCAAGATATGATGGAAAAACAACAATATGCCGTCGGCGACATCGTGCGCATGAAAAAAGCACATCCGTGCGGCTCGAGTGAATGGGAGATCCTGCGCACCGGCATGGACTTCCGGCTCAAGTGTCTGGGATGCGGGCATCTCGTCATGATGCCGCGCACGAAATTCGAGAAGATGGTTCGCGCCGTCCGTCACCAAGAGGGGTGACGCTGCCTTCATTTTACCACATCATCTGCCGTCGTGCAGTCACATGTGGCAATCGATGGGTTGACAATGTGACACATGCACCCTGCATTACATGAGTGGAACGTTAGAATTTGCCCTGCAGGTTTACAAATGCGTTTTGACGTGTTACAATGACAACGTTCAATGAGGAACCAAAGAGCGTCAGGAATCCTGAGGAAACGTGGACACTCATGCGGTTCTTTTTCTTTGGTCCCGTTTGAACGAGAATTGTAATCGTTTTATACCAAAGGAGGAGTTCTTCATGAAAAAGACTCTCGTATCCGCACTGACGACGGCTCTCGTTGTCGGCGCTGTCAGCACGACGTTTGCTGCTGCTAACCCGTTCTCCGATGTACCGGCTGACCACTGGGCTTACGACGCTGTATCCCAGCTCGCAGCTGATGGCGTCATCGAAGGTTATGGCGACACGACGTTCCGTGGCAACCAGAACATCACGCGTTATGAGATGGCACAGATGATCGCCAAGGCTATGGCTAAGAGCGATGTCTCCGCTGCTGATAAGGCCTTGATCGACAAACTCGCTGCTGAGTTCTCCGATGAGCTCAACAATCTCGGCGTCCGCGTAAGCAACCTCGAGCGCAATGCTGACAAAGTAAAGTGGACGGGCGAGGCTCGTTACACCTACACGAGCGCACGTCATGAGGACGAGAAGAACGACAACACGGACAAGCTGCAGTTCCGTCTCTACCCGACGGCTGAGGTCAACAACAACTGGCATGTCAATGCTCGTCTGACGGCTAATACGGATCTTTCCAGCGACAAGGGCGACGATGGCAATGTCAAGCTGACGTATGTTTATGCAGACGGCCAGTATGGCAACTTCAACGTCAAGCTCGGCAAGATGCCGCTGTACTCCGTTGCTGATGATGGTCTCGTACTGGATGACTTCTTCTCCGGTGCTCAGGTCAACTTCGGTAAAGACCTGAAGGCTACGCTCGAAGCTGGTCGTTGGAATCTGGCAAACGATGCTAATGGCCACATTGCTGATGCTGCAACGAATGACGATGCTGCAAACTATCAGGGTGCAGAACTGAACTACGGCCCGAATAAGCTCCGCCTCGGTGCTGCTTACCGTCACTTCAATAGCGCTGCCTTCACGAACATTGCTAACTACAGCAACGATTCCAAGACGGACGATGCCAACATCTGGTCCGTCGGCGCTGGCTACAAGTTCGACCATAACTGGAATCTCTTCGGTGCTTTCGCTCAGAACACGGAAGCCGACAACTACGATACGGCTCACAACATCCAGCTGTCCTACAAGGGCTCGGATACGGCCAACAAGGGTACGTGGGGCGCTTATGCCGCTTACCGTTACCTCGGCCAGAACGTTTCGCTTATGCCGACGTATGATACGGCCCATTATAATCACCTCAACGAGAAGGGCTGGGAAGTCGGTGCAAGCTACGTTCCGTTCACGAACGTCTACACGGCTGTTGAGTACTTCGATGGCAAAGACCTCGCTACGGACCGCGATGCCAAGACGCTGTTTGGCCGCGTAAGCTTCTTCTTCTGATTCCATCAGCAGAAGTCATATTCCGCAATCAAAAGACCGTTCCTTCGGGAGCGGTCTTTTTTGCGCGCATAAGATGCAGAAAATTAATAGGATAGATTTGATTGCTAAGATAGAAACATATCCGGGATAATTTGTAATTTGAACAGGATTGTGTTACACTAATAACTAATTGGATGAGGTCATAAAGAAAAGAACTGAGGAAACATGGACACTCATGAACACCTTCTTCGTGAAATCAGCCAAGAATGACCAAATGTTTTATGAAGGAGGAGTTCTTTATGAAGAAGACTCTTGTATCTGCATTGACGACGGCTCTCGTTGTCGGCGCTGCCAGCACGACGTTTGCTGCTGCTAACCCGTTCTCCGATGTACCGGCTGACCACTGGGCTTACGACGCTGTATCCCAGCTCGCAGCTGATGGCGTCATCGAAGGCTATGGCGACACGACCTTCCGCGGCAACCAGAACATCACGCGTTATGAGATGGCTCAGATGATCGCCAAGGCTATGGCCAAGAGCGATGTCTCCGCTGCCGACAAGGCCCTGATCGACAAGCTCGCTGCTGAGTTCTCCGATGAACTCAACAACCTCGGCGTCCGCGTCAGCAACCTCGAGCGCAATGCTGACAACGTCAAGTGGAACGGCCAGGCTCGTTACCGTTACTGGAGCCAGCGTTATGAGAACGAGAAGGGCTCGAAAGACAAGAAAAACACGGATCAGCTCAACTTCCGCCTCGAGCCGAGCGCTGAGGTCAACAAGAACTGGCATGTCAAGGCTCGTATCGATGCATTCATGAATCCGAGCAAAGACGAGACGTCGGATCTGACGGTAAAGCGCGTTTGGGCACAGGGCGACTACAAGAACTTCCAGGTCAAGCTCGGCAAGATGCCGTTCTTCTCTACGGAGACGGCTGGCATGCTCTTCGATGATCAGTTCTCCGGTGCACAGGTCACGTTCGGCAACCAGCTCAAGCTCACGGCTGAGGCTGGCCGTTGGAACCTCAACAGCGCCAACAAGCAGTCGAACCTCAACGATGCAGCTGGAAAGACGGATGACGATGCTGCCAACTATCAGGGTATCGCTCTGAACGGCACGGCTGGCAAGCTCTATGGCGGTGCTGCTTACCGTCATTTCAACAGCAACGTCTTCACGCAGACGAAGGGGTTCGAGAAGAACACGGATGAGGCCAACATCTGGTCTGTTGGTGCTGGCTACAAGTTCGACAAGAACTGGAACCTCTACGGCGCTTATGCCAAGAACGAAAAGGCTGAAGCAGATGCTACGGCACATAACATCCAGCTCAACTACAAGGGCGCTCAGAAAGCCAACAAGGGATCTTGGGGGGCTTACACGGCTTACCGCTACATGGGCCAGAATGTCGCCTTTGCTCCGACGTACGAGACGTTCCTCAACGCTGGCGTCAACAATGTCAAGGGGTGGGAAGTCAGCACGGAGTACGTTCCGTTCACGAACGTCACGGCTGCCGCTTACTACTTCAACGGCAAGAAGCTTGATACGGACAGAGATGCAGAGCTGCTCTTCGGCCGCGTGAACTTCTGGTTCTGATAACATAGCCTCGGTTGTTTCCAGGTCTATAGCAAAAAGCCTTCCGCTGGCATCAGCGGAAGGCTTTTTTTGCCTGCAGATTCTCAATGATAGCGATAGTTGATTAAGCAAACTATTCTAAGCAAAGTGTAATGGACTTCTAACGGCTGTGTAATTGTAATTGACTGAGTCAAGTAATATAATGATGGTGTCAAAAGGAAAGGGGCAGGGAACTCAGAGGAAACATGGATACTCGCGATTCTCCCGCTCTCATTCCTGACAGTGGCCGCGAAGGCGGCGCGGGGCACTTGCCTCGACTGACTTGATGCCTTCTATATCGGCGAAGAGCCATAGAAGGAAGATGGGAGGAATTCATCATGAAAAAGACTCTTGTATCTGCATTGACGACGGCGCTCGTAGTTGGCGCTGCATCCACGACGTTTGCCGCTGCAAATCCGTTCTCCGATGTGCCGGCCGATCACTGGGCTTACGACGCTGTATCCCAGCTCGCAGCTGACGGCGTCATCGAAGGCTACGGCGACACGACGTTCCGCGGCAACCAGAACATCACGCGCTATGAGATGGCGCAGATGATCGCCAAGGCCATGGCCAAGACGGATGTATCCGCTGCCGACAAGGCCCTCATTGACAAGCTCGCCGCTGAGTTCTCCGATGAGCTCAATACGCTCGGCGTCCGCGTCAGCAACCTCGAGCGCAACGCTGACAAGGTAAAATGGAACGGCGAGGCCCGCTACACCTACACGAGCACGCGCGACAAGTCGAAAGAGGACAGCAAGAGCAACGATGATGAGTTGCTGCTGCGCCTCGAGCCGTCGGCTGAGGTCAACCGCAACTGGCACGTCAACGCCCGCCTCGATGTCTCCACGGACCTTGCCAAGGACAGCACCGACCCGAATGGCAGTCATGGCGATGAGCAGGACACGGATGTGACGCTGCAGCGCCTCTGGGCAGATGGCCAGTACGGCACGACCAACATCAAGGTCGGCAAGCTGCCGATGCAGCTCGACAGCAACCTGCTCTTCGATGATGAAATCTCCGGCGCCGCCATCACGACGGGCAAGGACCTCAAGGTCACGCTGCAGGCAGGCCGCTTCGATCTCAATGGCGATACGAACAACAGCGCTGTCAACAAAGCTGCTTCGGAGAAAGACGACACGGCCAATATGCAGAGCGTCGGCCTGCAGTACGGCAAGGGCAAGCTCAGCCTCGGCGCCGGCTACCATCATCTGAACAGTGATGCTTTCACGGCGATGGGCACGAGCTACAAGTCCACGCAGGATGAGGACAATGCCGACATCTGGAGCGCCAACTTCCACTATGCGTTCGACAAGAACGTCGCCCTCGGCGGCGCTTATGCCGAGAACACGAAGGCCGACGACTACAAGAAGGCCGGCACGGTCGAGCTCGACTACAAGGGCGCGGAGCCTGCCAACAAGGGCACCTGGGGCGCTTATGCCGCTTACCGCTACCTTGGCCAGAACGTAGCCTTTGACCCGTCCTACGATGGCGCTTGGGCCGGCACGAAGGGCTGGGAAGTCGGCACGAACTACACGCTCTTCAAGAACACGGTAGCAAGCGTCAAGTACTTCAACGGCGAGAACATCGACAACGGCAAAGATGCCGAGAAACTCTTCGGCCGCGTCGAATTCCACTTCTGATAAAACGAATCCCACTTCTCTCAAACATCATCATAGAACCAGAACCGAGAACAGCGGTCCCTTTTGGGGCTGCTGTTCTTTTGTTTATGGGGCTGATACAAGGTAGACACCCACGATTGTTATTTTTTCCTTGCTTTTCTATACGATATTGTTAATTTTTTGAACATTCACCCGTAATTCTGCTGCAGAAGGACGTGGGATATAGTCAGAAAGTTTCCTTTAATACAAATAAACGCAAGAATACATAGATTTTCGTGAGGTTTCCGCAAAATACAAGAGGAATTGATATGGAACAATCTGCTACAATAAGAACCAGATAAGTCATAACAGCGCGCTTGACCTTCTGTCATAGGAAAGAATCACAAGAATCATATTAGGGGGATTTGCAGATGAAGAATCAAAAGAAAGCAATCGTCTTGGGCATTACGGCTACAATGCTGATGCCAGTATGCTTTAATGGCGGCACAGCAGAAGCAGCTGCTGCAGATACCGACGTAGCAGCTATGCAGGCAGAGATCAATGATTTGACGGCACGCTTGACCGATTTGGAGAACAGCTTGGCTGCTGCGAAGGAAAAGCAGGAGGCAGCTAAGAGCGAGAAGAAGGCCAAGAAAGAGGCACCGACGATCAAGTGGTCGGGTTCTACAAAGTCTGGTTACATGTATGACGAGAAAAAGACCGGTAAGATCAAGGCGGAAGCGAAGATTTTAGCAACGACAGTAGTAGATAAGACGTACGATGTCGGTCTTGGCCTCAAATTCAAGTCGACATCATCTGAGCCGAATGGTAAAAAGTACTCTTCGGAAAAGAACAAGATCAAATTAGAGCAGGCATATGTCGGTCGCTCCTTCGGCCCTGTCTATGTGAAGGCTGGTGTTCAGACGGTATCCCTTGGTGAAGGTCTTTGGCTCTCTAAATCGAGCGTGAATCAGTTCACGGCCAACTATAAAATGACGCCACATGATGCGCTGTATCTCGGCTATGGTCGCGATTCACAGGATTACCTGGTCAATGATACGAGTGATGACAATCCACCCGCTCGCACGCGCCTGCTGAAATTTGCACAGTATCAGCATGATTTCTCGAAGGATGCATATGCTGGCCTGTATTTCGGTACACAGCAGCCTGAGCGCTACTTCGGTGTTTATGGCTCAACGCCGGTTGTGGGCAAGTTTGGCGTCTCCGCTGAATATGTACGGAATACCAATAAAACCAAACCTGGCTTTGGTAAGGTAGATAACGGTTATGGTTATGAGTACTTTGGCGCCAATAAGAATACGCAAGGTTATGTCATCAGCCTGAATTACGGTAAGGCTAAGAAGAAGGGAACCTGGGATATCATTGGACAGTATCTCAATGTCGACCAGAACCTCTTTATGAATGATAACTACACGGATTGGGATGATTACATCACAGCCGATGGTTTCAAAGGATTTGGCTTGATCATGGATTATGCGACGAGCGATCATTCCAAACTCTCGTTGCTCCGTTATTGGGCACATACGAACCCGGATGGTGCCAATGTGGATAAAGATGGCAACTCGTTGGAGAAATCCCCGCATTATTCCACGTATCTGAAGTTTACGACGAAATTCTAAGCAACGACCCCGCTAAAATCCATGAAGGAGGAAAATGTCAGCATGAATTATTCAGGAATCAGCAAAAGAATTGCAGCTCTTACTGTTGCGGCGATGTTGTCGACGGCTGCGGCATTTGCCGCAGAGCCAGTACCGGGCGTGCAGATTCTCAAATACGATCGCCCCGCGGCTGTCTCAGAGATGCCCGCCAATTTTCGCACGGCTCAGAGCCAATATAAGACGGCAAAGGATGGAATCTATCCCTCGCGTGAAGGCCTGGATAAACTGCGTCAGTCCGGTAGCAGCTTCTTCTCCAAGAATGAATTCAAGGAACTCCTGAAGCATGTACCAGCCAAGGATCTTGTCGTCATCGATTTGCGCAATGAATCGCATGGCTACATCAATGATGATGGCATCAGCTGGTATTCGCGCTACAAAACCTTCAACAAAGGTCAATCGGCCAAGGAAATCGATCGCCGCGAGAAGAGCATGCTCGAAACGGCCAAGATGAACCAGGATGTTGATATCGCTACGCTGGACAAGCACAAGGATATTGCTTCGCAGAAGGTCGAACATGTCAATTCGGTACAGACCGAAGAACAGTTCGTCAAATCGATGGGCGTCAAGTACTATCGTGTGCCGGTCATGGACTACTCTGCACCGACCCCGGCAAATGTCGATGAATTCTTGGCCATCTACAAGAAATTGCCGAAAAATGCTTGGATTCATGTTCACTGCGAGGCCGGTGTAGGCCGCACGACGATTTTCCTCTCGCTCATGGATATGATTAAGAACGCCGACAAGCTTTCCTACGACGATATCATGACGCGCGAAGTGTTGCTTGGTGGTCAAGATGTCCGCAAGTCGGCAGAGACAACGAAGGATGCCTATAAGAAAGGGAACTATCCGAAGCGCGCTTTGTTCACGCGTCATTTCTACGAATACGTCAAGGCTAATCCACAGCTCAAGAAAACGTACACGCAGTGGACAAAAGAAAATGGATTTGAATTCTGATCAAAGGTACGGTAAAATTTGATTCGCTACGTATATAAAGCATATGTTTGCTTTAGAAGAGGAGTGAAAATCTTATGATAAGTTTCAAGAAAAAGACATTGCTCTCTGTTGCCGTTGCTGTTATGCTCGGCAGTGCACAGCTGCCGGGGACCTCGTGGGCTGCACAGGCACCAGCTGCAGTCGTACAGGAAGTCTCGGCTGAAGCTCAGGCTCCTGCGGTCGTCAAGAATCCGCCGAAACTTGCTTTGAAGATTGACCGCGCTGACGTCAATCAGCTGCCACGCAACTTCCGCACGGGTAATGACAAGTATGTTGGTGTGACGAAAACCGGTATTATGCCGACTCGTAAAGGCATGGATACGATGAATGTCTCGGCTTCCAGCTGCTTCTCTGAGAAGGAATTGGAAGCAATCCTCAAAAAGGTGCCGGTAAAACCGTCGCAGTTCTATGATGTGGATCTGCGCGGCGAATCGCATGGCTATCTCAATGGTACGGCAGTTAGCTGGTTTGCCAACCATGACTGGGGCAATGATGGTCGCACCGAAGACATCATCATCCCGCTGGAGAAAGAGCAGCTCGCTTCACTCAAGGATAGCACCGTTAAATCGATTTATCGTTTTGATGATAAAAAGAATGTGCTCCTTTCCCCGGTCTATGTCAACTATAACAAAGTTCGCACCGAGGAAGAGATGGTCAAACAGCACGGCGCTAACTACTTCCGCCTGACGCTGCAGGATCACTTCCGCCCGGATGATCCCGATGTCGACAAGTTCCTGGAGTTCTATAAATCCCTACCGAAGGATGCATGGCTGCATTACCACTGCTATGCCGGCATGGGCCGCACGACCATCTTCATGGTCATGCACGATATTCTCAAGAATGCGAAGGATGTCAGCTTCGACGACATCATCCAGCGTCAGAAGCTCATCGGCATTGTCGACCTCAGCGAGATTCCAGATAAGAAGAAGAACTACGGCCGCAAGGCGTATATCGAACGCTATCAGTTTGTCCAGCATTTCTATGATTATGTAAAAGAGAATCCTGACCTCAAGACGCCGTACAGTGTCTGGGCCAAGAAGAACAAGGTCAATTCGTGGGAGCCGGATTACAGCGGTTACATCTGGCGCATGGACACGAAAGACCGCAATCAGCTGCCACGCAACTTCCGCACGATGAATTCGGCCTTCAAGACGGATGTCAATCTCAAGAAGACAGGCAAGGGCTTCAACCCGACGCCGACGCGCAAGGGACTTGATACGCTCTACATGTCGGGCAGTGCGGAATTCTCCAATGGTGAGCTCCAGGCAATGTTGCCAGTCCTCAAACAGCAGGCGAAAGGTCCTATCTACATCATGGACCTCCGTCAGGAGACGCACGGTGTCTTCAACGGCAATGCAGTCAGCTGGTACGGTCTGCGCGATTGGGGTAATCTCGGCAAGAACAAGGCAGAGGTACTCAAGGACGAGAACAGCCGCCTGAACGCAGCAAGAGGCAAGAGCCTTATCGTAGCAGCGCTTGATAAGAATAAGATGCCAATCGATCCGAAACCAGTCAAGATTGATTCCGTCATGACGGAACAGCAGTTGGTCGAGAAGAATGGCCTCCATTACTATCGCATTGCGGCAACGGATCACATCTGGCCGTCGGCCGCCAATATCGATGAGTTCATCAACTTCACGCGCACGATGCCGGCAAATGCTTGGCTGCATTTCCACTGCCAGGCTGGTGTAGGCCGCACGACGGCTTACATGGCCATGTACGATATGATGAAGAATCCGGATGTCTCGCTGGGCGATATCCTCTCGCGTCAGTACCTGCTCGGCGGCAACTACGTTGCTTATGAAATCGCAAAACCGAAGCCGGATCAGTGGAAGGCTGACTATTATCACCAGAAGGCTCACATGGTAGAGAAGTTCTATCAGTACGTCCAGGAGAATCATGCGGACGGATTCAAGACGAGCTGGAGTCAGTGGCTCGCCGCACATCAGGATATCTGATGCTGATGAAGCGTATTCTCAACAAACAACTTTGATTCAGCGGACAGGCCTTTTAGGCCTGTTTGCTGTGTATCGCACAATGGAAGGAGGTTTATTATGGCAATCTGGGACAAATCAATCGATCGCAGGGATTTCCTGAAAACGGCTGCAGGCGCTGCTGCTGCATTTGCAGCAGCTTCTATCCTACCCAAGCAGGGATTTGCCGCACCGCGCAACATCGAGACGACGGCCATTAAATTCTCGGAGATGGAGAAATTGTCACCGACTGAGATGGCTAAGCGCTCGCCATTGCGCGAGTATGGCTATAACTGGCTCATGGACAAGGCGAATGGCCTTCAGGATGAGACGGTCAAGAAGGTTGTTTTAGAGGGCTTGAAATCTCCAAAGCCGCTGATCTTGAAGAAATACCCGGATAAGGCGAGCAAGGAAGCCTGCCGCAAGGCACTGCTGGCCGCTGGATATATCAAAGAAGAGAACACGATCGACCAGATTTTCCCCGAAGTCAAGAATAAATTGAATTTCTGGGATGCTGCCGGTGCAGGCTGGGGCGGTCATCACGCGTATCCATGCGGCCTGATCACGCATGTGGCAACGGATCTCCAGACAGGACTGAGCCTGATCGAGAATTACGAGCAATTCTTCGGCTATTCCATGAATCGTGAATTGTTGACGGAAGCGGTGCTGCTGCACGACCTGACTAAACCATGGATCCTGCAGTGGACTCCGGATCACAAGTGCCTGCCGGAAATCAAGATTGCCGGCACGGGCTGCCATCACATCCAGCAGGTCGCAGACTGCATGTACCGCGGCTTGCGTCCGGATGTTGTAGTTGCTGTGGCGGTATCCCATGATCATGCGGGCTGGCCGAGTGAAGAAAAGAAACCAGTCGGCTATATCAAGGCGGCTGCCATCATCGCTGGCAAAGATCCAATCAAGGAAGGTTATCTGGCACCGGATGGCGAGACGCTGCCCCTGCCGAGACGCCCGGAATCCTTCCTGGTACACCTCGGCGACCATGATTTTGTCCTGACTTCGGGTATTTCGTCCTGGACACAGGAATACCTGAAAAAGGTTGCTTTGTCTGACTACGGCCTGACGAAAGCAGACCTTGATAGCAGTAAGTTCTACAACCTGCGCAACTACGTCTATTCGCAAGCATCGGATATGCATCTCTATCAGATCCTCGTGGATCAGGGATATGACGCATTCCGCCAGACTGTTCTGGATATCGTTATCCCCGGTTAATTGAGAAGATATCTCCTCCTAAAGGCCTATAAAGTATGTTTCCCCCCTCCTGAACGGAAAGTTCCCCCTCCCTGTTCAGGAGGTTTTTTATTATTATAGTTTTCAGCGGCATCTAAATTTGACTACTGAAGGTAACTCTGCTATAATTAACACAGCCTAAGGGAAATCGAAGGAAGAGACTGAGGAAACATGGACACTCATGAGGAATCCTCCGATGGAACTTGGACAAAATGTTCATTTCTATTTTTTGAAGGAGGAGTTCTTTATGAAAAAGACTCTCGTATCCGCTCTGACGACGGCTCTCGTTGTCGGCGCTGCTAGCACGACGTTTGCTGCTGCAAACCCGTTCTCTGATGTACCGGCTGACCATTGGGCTTACGACGCTGTATCCCAGCTCGCAGCTGATGGCGTCATCGAAGGTTATGGCGACACGACGTTCCGTGGCAACCAGAACATCACGCGTTATGAGATGGCTCAGATGATCGCAAAGGCTATGGCTAAGAGCGATGTCTCCGCTGCTGATAAGGCCCTGATCGACAAGCTCGCTGCTGAGTTCTCCGATGAGCTCAACAACCTCGGCGTCCGCGTCAGCAACCTCGAGCGCAATGCTGACATGGTTAAGTGGAACGGCAAGGCTGAGTACACGTACTACAGCCATCGCAACAAGGATGCAAACACGAAGACGAACGACGATCAGCTCCTGTTCCGCCTCGAGCCGAGCGCTGAAGTCAACAGCCATTGGCATGTCAATGCACGTCTCGATGCTTCCACGGACCTCGCAAAGGACAGCGCTGATGTCAACCGTGAGCATGGCAAGGACAGCAAACAGGACACGGATGTTACGCTCAAGCGCGTATGGGCTCAGGGCAACTACGACAACTTCCAGGTCAAACTCGGTAAGTTCGCTCAGATTGATAGCGACAGCATCTTTGATACCTCGTTCTCCGGCGCTGAAGTCCAGTTCGGCAACAAGGTAACGTTCACGGCTGGTGCTGGCCGCCAGAACATGGACAGCGACAGTGACTTCACGCAGAAGTTCACAGTTGGCAACGAGAAGACGGCTAACTACCAGTACGCTGGCCTCGGCTATGCAGATGGCAAGTTCGTCGGCGGTGTTGACTACCATCATCTGAATGCTGACAGCTTCCAGTATGTAAAGAAAGATGGCACGGAACAAGGCGCAAAGCAGGCCAACGAAGATAATGCCAACATCTGGCTCGCAAAGGCTGCTTATCGCTTCGATAAGACGAATGCCCTGAACGGCTTCTATGCCAACAACACGTCGGCTGACGAACTCGACAAGGCTTGGAGCGCTCAGTACAGCTACAAGGGCGCTGAAGCTCAGAACAAGGGCACTTGGGGTGCTTGGGCAGCTTATCGCTACCTCGGCCAGAACACGGATCTGTTCTCCACGTTCGATGTAATCCTCGCTGGTCAGAAGGGCTGGGAAGTCGGCACGAACTACGCTCCGTTCAAGAACGTTGTTGCAACGCTGCGCTATGGTAACGGCAAGGATCTCCTTACGGACAATAAGGTTGAGAACCTCTTCGGCCGTATCGAGATGTTCTTCTAATTCTTCGATTAGCAGATCCACAAGCAATACAAAAGACCTCCGCTTTGGCGGAGGCCTTTTTTTGCGCGAATCTCTGGTTTCGATTATTTTAATTGATAGTGATTTGCAATTCCGTTGTTGCTGTGTTACAATGAATGCGTTGAAGGGCTGATGGAGAAGCGCATAGGAAACATGGATACTCTTGCCGGATTGCTCCGTGAGCGCTTCAAGATGATTCACTCTATTCTAGAAGGAGGAGTTCTTGATGAAGAAGACTCTCGTATCTGCACTGACGACGGCTCTCGTCGTCGGCGCTGCCAGCACGACGTTTGCTGCTGCCAACCCGTTCTCCGATGTACCGGCTGACCACTGGGCTTACGATGCTGTATCCCAGCTCGCTGCTGATGGCGTCATCGAAGGCTATGGCGACACGACGTTCCGTGGCAACCAGAACATCACGCGTTATGAGATGGCTCAGATGATCGCAAAGGCTATGGCCAAGAGCGATGTCTCCGCTGCCGACAAGGCCCTGATCGACAAACTCGCCGCTGAGTTCTCCGATGAGCTCAACAACCTCGGCGTCCGCGTCAGCAACCTCGAGCGCAACGCCGACAAGGTAAAGTGGAACGGCGAGGCCCTCTACCAGTACTGGAGCCAGCGCGATAAGGATGCCGGTACGAAGAGCAACGACGATGAGCTGCTGCTGCGCCTCGAGCCGAGCGCTGAGGTCAACCGCAACTGGCATGTCAATGCCCGTATCGATGCCTACACGGATCTGGCAAAAGACAGCAGCGACACGAAAGACCCGCTCCATGGCGATTCGCAGGACACGAACCTTGACCTCGTCCGCATCTACGCGCAGGGCGACTACAAGAACTTCCAGGTCAAGCTCGGCAAGTTCAACCCGATTGATGATGACAGCATCTTCGATACGGAGTTCTCGGGCGGCCAGGTCACGTTCGGCAACAAGGTGACGTTCACGGCGGGCGCAGGCCGCCTCGACATGGATGATGTCAGCGCCTCCAACAACTTCCGCAATGAAGAGACGGCAAAGATCGTCAACAGCGATGATACGGCCAACTACCAGTTCGCTGGCCTCGGCTACGCAGCCGGCAAGTTCAACGGCGGCATCGATTACCATCATCTCAATGCGGACTCGTTCAACTACGTCAAAGACAATCTGACGAGCCAGTCCAGTGAGGACAATGCCAACATCTGGCTTGCCAAGGCTGGCTACAACTTCGACGGCACGAGCGCACTCAACGGCTTCTACGCCAACAACACGTCGGCTGATGACCTCAACAAGGCTTGGAGCGCGGAGTACGACTACAAGGGCGCTGATGCTGAGAACAAGGGCACTTGGGGTGCGTGGGCCGCATATCGTTACCTCGGTGACAACACGGCTCTGTTCTCCACGTTCGATGCTGTCCTGCAGGGCCAGAAGGCTTGGGAAGTCGGCGCGAACTACACGCCGTTCCGCAATGTCGTCACGACGCTGCGCTATGCAAACGGCAAGAACATCGCGACGGATAACAAGATCGAGAACCTCTACGGCGAGCTTGAATTCTTCTTCTGATTGCAGTCAGTCCATCTTAAAAACGACCTCCGCTTTAGCGGGGGTCGTTTTTTGATGCGCCATCGATGCTTGACTTTTCTAGGCCGTGTAGTAAACTGAAAAGAGAATTTGACTAGGTATGAGAAAAGGGGATTTGTATGCCAAATCGTGCGGCCTGGGCGGAGATCGATCTTGCGGCTCTTAGGCATAATTACGAGGAGATCAAGAAGAATATTCGCGGCGGGGCGAAGCTCTGCGCTGTCGTCAAGGCGGATGCCTACGGCCACGGTGCTCTTGCTGTCGCGCGCGTCGCGGTGGAGGCGGGGGCCTCTTATCTTGCGGTCGCGACGCTCGGCGAGGCCATCGAGCTGCGCGAGGCAGGCTTCACGGTGCCAATCCTGCTCTTAGGTCTCGTACTGCCGGATGAGGCGCGCGACATCGTCGACTACGATGTCACGCAGGTCGTCTGCGAGCTGCCGCTCGCGGAGGCCATCTCGCGCGAGGCGGTGCGCCAGCACAAGACGGCGAAGGTCCATCTCAAGGTCGAGACAGGCATGGGCCGCATCGGCATCCGCCCCGAGGAGATCGGCGCGCTGGCCGCGGCGGTCAAGCAGCTGCCGAACATCGAGATTGAGGGCATGTTCTCCCACTTCGCGATGGCAGACAGCAAGGACAAGACGTACACGAAGGGTCAGCTCGCAAAGTTTGAGCAGGCTTTGAGAGCCGTTGAGGAAGCAGGCGTCAAACTCAAGATCCGCCACATCGCGGAGTCGGCGGCCATCCTCGAGATTCCGGAGGCGCACTACGACATGGTGCGCGCCGGCGTCATCCAGTACGGCATGTGGCCGTCGGATGAGGTCACGCATCCGATTGACCTCAAGCCGGTCATGAAGGTCTGCGCCAAGGTCGTCTTCATGAAGACACTGCATCCGGGCGAGAGCATCGGTTACGGCCGCCAGTTCATCGCGGAGCGCGAGAGCCGCATCGCGACGCTGCCGATCGGCTATGCCGACGGCTACATCCGCGCATATGGCAACGGCGGTTACGTCTCGTTCGGCGGCCGCAAGGCGCCGATTGCGGGCCGCGTCTGCATGGACCAGGTCATGGTCGATGTCACGGACCTGCCGGATGTCAAGGAAGGCGACACGGCTGTGCTCTTCGGCGACGAGACGGTCACGGCCGACACGGCAGCCAAGTGGCTCAACACGATCAACTACGAGGTCACCTGCCTGATCTCCCCGCGCGTGCCGCGCGTCTATAAAAGCTGATGATAGTATGCGAAAAGGAGCATCCCATTGCGAGGATGCTCCTTTTTTATGCGCTCAATGCAGCCGTTGGTTTATTCGACCTGGCCTTTCCAGTAGGCGAGGTCGGCATCGTTGAGCGGCAGGTCGACCGTCTGGCCATCCTTGTAGGAATAGCGGAAGCGGATGGTCTTGGCGGCCTTGATGTCGTCGAGCGTGGCGGCCGGCAGGAAGACGGAGATCTCGTTCTCCTTCTGGAAGGCGCCCGCGTTCTTCTGCTTGACAGAGGCGATCAGCGGCCACTCCTTGTCATCCGTCACGAGCGTGACTTTGGAGTCGGCCTTGGCGCCGTCATAGCGCGTATCCCAGACGGTGAAGTGGGCGCTCGTCGCGGAGCCGTCCGAGCCGCGCAGGCCCGTGAACTCGATGCGCGCGTAGGCGGAGAGGCTGTCGGCCGTGCGCGTGTCGTGGGCGCGGAAGTAGAGCAGCGTGCCGAGGAAAGCTGCGACGATGATGAGAAGGATGGCAATTGCTTTTTTCATAATAGATACGTCTCCTATAAAATTTCTCTAAGTCAAATTAATCGTATCATCCTGTTTTTTCGTTGTCAATGCGCCTTTTAAAGAAGAAAAAAGAGAAATTTTTCACAAAATTGGCGTAAGTTATCGTAAATGACATGAAATTTTGCAAATTATTGCTGTGCCTGCCAGAGACGCTCATATTTCTGGCTTTTTCGCCCGTTCCACCCATTGTAAAAGCGCGCGAAGTATTATATAGTATATCAATGAGAAAAGATGGCATAGAATGGGCGGCATCTGTTTTCCCGCTGCTTTTCATCTGATTCTGCCATAATCTTTTCCAGAAGGTATGATATCATTCTTTTATCGGTTGGAAGGGGATTTCAATAAAATGTTTGGTATGTCAATGGATATCGGCATCGACCTTGGCACAGCCAACGTGCTGGTCTATGTAAAGGGGAAGGGCATCGTGCTGCGCGAGCCGTCTGTCGTCGCGGTGGACAAGGACACGAACCGCGTTCTCGCCATCGGCGAGGAGGCGCGCCGCATGATCGGCCGCACGCCGGGCAACATCGTCGCCATCCGTCCGCTGCGCGAGGGCGTCATCGCGGACTACGACATCACGGAGAGCATGCTGCGTCACTTCATCGAGAAGGTCGTCGGCCGCAGCTTTGTCTTCCGTCCGCGCATCATGATCTGCATCCCGTCGGGCTGCACGATGGTCGAGCAGCGCGCCGTACAGGAAGCTGCTGAGCAGGCTGGCGCGCGCCACACGCAGCTCATCGAGGAGCCGCTCGCGGCAGCGCTCGGCGCTGGCCTCGACATCGTGGAGCCGTGCGGCTCGATGATCGTCGACATCGGCGGCGGCACGACGGACATCGCGGTCATCAGCCTCGGCGGCATCGTCAACAGCGAGTCGCTGCGCATTGCCGGCGACAAGTTCGACTCGGACATCATCGCTTACGTCAAACGCGCGTTCAATCTCATGATCGGCGAGCGCACGGCCGAGGACATCAAATTCAAGGTCGGCGCAGCTTACCCTGAGGCGCGCGATGAGACGCTCGACATCCGCGGCCGCGACCTCCTGACGGGCCTGCCGAAGACGGTCCAGATCACGACGAAGCAGGTGGCTGAGGCCATCGGCGCTTCGGTCTCGCGCATCGTCGAGTGCGTCAAGAAGGTCCTCGAGGAAACGCCGCCGGAGCTCTCGGCGGACATCATGGACCGCGGCATCATCCTGACGGGCGGCGGCGCGCTGCTCTTCGGCCTCGATGAGCTCATTCGCCGCGAGACGGACATCCCGACGGCACTCGCCGACGATCCGCTCTCCTGCGTCGCGCTCGGCTGCGGCAAGGCGCTCGACACGTTCTCGAAGTTCGACGGCAAGGCCATGAACCTCAAGATCGGGAAATAAAAGCTGATGCTTTCCTTCCCCGCATGTGCGCATCTGCACCATGCCGGGAAGGTTTTTTATTGGAAGGGAGATCAATATGAATAAGATCCTTCGCCGCGCAGCGGTGTTTGCCGCTGCGGCATTATTCCTCGGACAGAGCTTCGCGATGGCGGCGGGGCTGACTTCGATGCGCTTCCACAGCGGCAGCGAGCACGACCGCGTAGTCTACGAGTTCACGGACATGCCTGTCTACACGACAGCGATCTCCGGGGACGGCCGCACGCTGACGCTCGACCTCGCCGATACGTCGTACAAAGGTTTCTCGGCTGTGCCGGCCAAGGGCAGCCGCATCGAGTCGATTGCCTACAATAAAAAGGGCAAGCATCTCATCGTGACGATGAAGCTCAAGGCGGGGCTCTCGTATCAGGTCCGCACGCTCAAGAACCCGACGCGCCTCTTTATCGATGTGCTGCCGGATACGAGTGCGGCAACAAGCATTGCGGGCACGGCGGCCAGCAAGCCGGCGGTCACGGCCACGAAGGGCAGCAGTACGGGCATGCCGGGCACCATCGATGGCGACTATGTGCAGGAGATCGAGCCGGGCCTGACGGAACACACGTATGTCTATTGGGATGACTACGGCAAGGTATCGGCCTGGCTCTTAGAGGCAGACCCCGCGCGCTACCGTCTCGTGCCGACTCTCGCAAAAGGGAAAATCCCGGGACGTGAGGCCGTCAGCGGCATCGTTGCCAGAGCCGGCGGCGTGGCCGGCATCAATGCCTCGTACTTCGCGCCGGCGGGCGACATCCTCGGCGTGACGCAGATCAACGGCCAGACGGTCGGCACGACGTACTACACGCGTTCGGCGTTTGGCCTGCGCAAGGATGGCACGCCGGTCTTCGGCAAGATCTCGTATGACGGCACGGTCACGATGGGCGGCGTCAGCGTCAGTGTGGCCGGCGTCGACTGCGAGCGTGGCGCGGACAGCCTCGTCATCTACAACCGCGCTTACGGCAGCTCGACGGGCACGAATGAATACGGCCGTGAGTACATCGTGCGCGGCGGCCGCGTCACGGATATCCGCCAGAACGATTCGCCAATCCCTGCAGATGGCGTCGTCATCTCGGTGCACGGCATGGCGGCCGATGAGCTCGGCGGTGTGCAGGTCGGCGACCCTGTGATGATCGAGGAGAACCTTGGCGACGGCTGGCAGAACATGGACTTCATCATCGGCTGCGGCCCGCGCCTCGTGGAGAATGGCCGCGTCCATGTGACGGTCGACGAGGAGGATTTCCCTGCGGATATCCGCATCGGCCGCGCGCCGCGCAGTGCCGTCGGCATCACGAAGGACGGCCGCTATCTCTTGGCCGTCGTCGACGGCCGCCAGTCGCACAGCGTCGGCCTGACGCTGACGGACTGGGCGAAGCTGCTCGTGAAGTTCGGTGCGCAGGATGCGCTGAACCTCGACGGCGGTGGCTCGTCGGATCTCGTCGTGAACGGTGACGTGCAGAACTCCCCGTCGGACGGGCAGGAGCGCCTCGTCGGCGACGGCCTGGTCCTCGTCAAGAAATAAAAGAGGCATGCACAGGGCTGGACGAGTATGTTATAATGAAAACTAGTAGTATTTTTCGAGTTTGATTCTGGCGTTTACGAGGTGAGTACGTTTGCATAAATTCATGAGGAAGGTCATCGCGACTGGTATTGCTGCGATGTTCTTCGCGACGGCGGCTGTGCCGGCACACGCGATGGACCCCATTCTGCCGTTCCAGGATGTCAAAGGTGGCATGACGGGCACGGCCTATACCGTAGTGGACAGCTCGGGCGAGATCCGCAGCTTCGATGTGGATATCGTGGGCAATATGGACAATGGCAAAGGATCGTCCCGCATGATCATGGCACGCGCGCGCGGCCCCGTGATTGAGCAGACGGGCGGCATCCTACAGGGCATGAGCGGCAGCCCCGTCTACGTCAATGGCCGCCTCGTCGGCGCCGTGGCGGCGGGCATCAAGGAGATGACGCCGTACACCTTCTTCATCACGCCGATCGAGGACATGATGAAGCTCTGGACGATGCCGGATACGAAGAACAAGACGCGCCTCAAGACAATCAACATCCACAAGGTCGTGGAGGAACGCAAGAAGGAAGAGGCCAAGGCCAAGGAAGAGGACAACAAGAAGGCGGAGACGAATGGCAACGCCATCCTCAACCGCGTCATGGACGTCATCCACGAGGCGGAGGATACGGCGGCCGAGACGAAGGCCAAGCAGGAAAAAGCGGAGCAGGAGAAGGCTGAGGCAAAGAAGGCCAAAGCTGCAGCTGCCGAGAACACGGATGCCAAGTCTGCTGAGAATGCCGATGCTAAGGACGCCGATGGCAAGGATGTTGACGCCAAGGCTGAGAATGCTGAGGCTCCAGAGAAGCAGGCCGAGGCGGTAGCGGCAGAAGCTGCTGCCACCGAAACTGCTCCAGCGAAGGATGCTTCTGCCGAGAAACCGGCTGCATCCGACAAGAAAGAGCTGACGAAGCAGCCCAAGGCCGTCATGTACCTTTCGGGCTTCAATGAGCCGAGCATTGACTTCTTGCAGAAGAACGTGCCGATGGGCCATGACGTCACCTTCATGCCGATGGGTGTGCGCACGGAAGGCGAGGGCAATACGCTCTACAACGCGAACCTGCAGCCGGGCAGTGCGGTCGGCGTCGCCATCGTCTATGGTGACTTCGCCGTCGGCGCGACGGGCACGGTCACGGCTGTGGATGGCAAGAAGATTCTCGGCTTCGGCCATCCGTTCCTGCATCGCGGCAACGTCAACTACTTCATGACGGATGCGACGGTCGTCGGCACGATCAGCGGCCAGAGCAACGGCATGAAGATCGCGAATATCGGCAACATCATCGGCCGCATCAGCCAGGACCGCGAGACGGGCATCGCCGGCACGATCGGCGATTTCCCGACAGTCGTGCCGGTCAAGGTCCGCATCCAGGACACGACGCTCGGCCGCACGGATGACTACGGTGCGCGCATCGCCTACGATGAGGCATTCCTGCCGGAGCTCTCTGGCGGCATCGCCTATGCGGCGATGACGAAGACGTCGGACACGCTGGCGGGCGCAACGGCTAACGTGCACTTCACCATCCGCACGAATGCGGCGGACGGCGGCAAGTTCGAGCGCAGTAACATGTTCTACAACACGGCCGACGTCGGCCAGATCGCGGTCGGCGAGCTCATGCAGGCGATGAACGTCATCTGCTCGAACACGGACCAGGAGTCGGACATCGTCGATGTCCAGATCGACGTCCAGATGGAGAACGGCCGCAAGACGGCGACGCTCCTCTCGGCTGTGCCGGATAAGACGACAGTCAAGCCGGGCGATCTCGTCAAGTTCACGACGACGATCAAGCCGTACCGTCGTGACAAGGAGACCCTGCTGATCCCGTACCGCGTGCCGGTGACGGCACCGGAGGGCCCGCTGACGCTCGACATCCGCGGCGGCGGTGTCGCGCCGATTGCCCAGCTCAAGCTCCTGCAGCAGACGGGCGTCGACCTCATCGCGCAGGAGGACAAGACGACTACGACGAAGGACAAGCTCCAGAGCCTCAAGCGCACGGGCCGCAACAACGAGATCATCATCGCACCGGGCGCTTCAGCAGTGCCGATGACGCCTTCGCAGCAGCGCAAGGCCGCGCGCGAGGCTGCCAAGGCGGCCCGCGAGGCAGCGCAGCAGCGCAAGTTCTCGTTCTCGCTGAACGCGCCGAAGAACGAGACGCCGGGCGAGACGAAATTCACGACGAATTATATCATCGACAATGTCATCCATACGACCCTGCAGGTCGAGAGAAAGTGACCGCCCCCTATTGTCAGCAGGTGAATATGATGATACACTGAAAAATGATGCTTTAAGCACAGCGGTCGAAGTGGCTGTGCTGCTATAGGAGGAAAAAGGACTTAAATGGAAAAGTTGGTTATACATGGCGGACGCCGGCTGGAGGGCCGCGTCAAGATCAGCGGGGCGAAGAATGCGGTACTGCCGATTATCGCGGCAACTCTTCTCGGACAGGATTCGCCGAGTCTTCTCGACGAGGTCCCGGCTCTCGAGGATGTGCATACGATCACGGAAGTCCTGCAGAAACTCGGTGTCAAGGCTGAGTTCCGCAAGGAGACGCATCAGCTGTTTGTCGACAGCACGGTCATCGGCAGCTGTGAAGCGCCATACGATCTCGTGCGCAAGATGCGCGCGTCCTTCCTGATCATGGGACCGCTGCTCGCTCGCTGCGGACAGGCCAAGATTTCCCTGCCGGGCGGCTGTGCCATCGGCACGCGTCCCATCGACCTCCATCTCAAGGGCTTTGAGGCTCTCGGCGCACAGATCCGCGTCGGCCACGGCTTCATCGAGGCGGCTGCTCCGGAGGGGCTCAAGGGTGCGAAGATTTATCTCGACTTCCCGAGCGTCGGCGCGACGGAGAACATCATCATGGCGGCTTCTATGGCAGAAGGCCAGACCGTCCTTGAGAACCCCGCACAGGAGCCGGAGATCGTAGACCTCGCGAACTACCTCAACGTCATGGGCGCGAAGATCCGCGGTGCCGGCACGAATGTCATCAAGATCGACGGTGTGCCGAAGCTCACGGGCCGCGACTACACGATCATCCCCGACCGCATCGAGGCGGGCACCTACATGGTGGCAGCGGCGATGACGCGCGGCGACGTCTACATCGAGAACGCGATCAGCGAGCACCTCAAGCCGGTCATCGCCAAGCTCAAGGAAGCTGGCGTGACGATTGAGGAGGATGTCAATGGTATCCGTGTGACCTGCGATCGCCGCACGAAGTCGGTCGACATCAAGACGATGCCGTATCCGGGCTTCCCGACGGACATGCAGGCGCAGTTCATGGCGATGATGGCCATCTCGGAAGGCACGGGCATCGTGACGGAGACGGTCTTCGAGAACCGCTTCATGCACGTCGATGAGCTCAAGCGCATGGGCGCGAAGATCAAGATCGATGGCCGCACCTCGATCGTCGAGGGCGTAGAGAAGCTCTACGGCTGCCAGGTCAAGGCAACGGACCTGCGCGCCGGTGCGGCGATGGTCCTCGCAGGACTCGTCGCAGAGGGGGAGACCCAGGTCGGGTACATCCACCACATCGACCGCGGCTACGACAATCTCGTCGAGAAGCTCGTCGGCCTTGGCGCGGATATCTGCCGCGTCGACCAGTAATCAAACAAGCAAGAGGCTGTTGACAAACGACAGCCCTTTTCTTTTATCTTTTATCCGTTATTGCTACCTGTTATCATCTGTCGTTTTATCTTGGATTCATAGGAGAGTTATCATGAGCATCATCGAAACGCCGCTGCAGCTGCAGCATCTTGCCCTGAAGAACCGCGTCATCCGTTCGGCCGTGCACAGCTTCCTCGCAGGGGAAGACGGCTACATGACGGCGGCAGAGTACGCGATGTACGAGACGCTGGCCGAGAACAACCTCGGCACGATCATCTCGGGCCACTGCTGCGTGGACCCGCTGGGCCGCGCCAACCCCGAGCAGGTCAACATCTACGCAGACTCGTTCACGGACCAGTTCCGCAAGGCCGTCGCGATTGCCCATGCGCACGATGCGCGCTTCATCGCGCAGATCAACCATGCCGGCCCGCGTGCCATCGACAATGAGGACCTCGCCGACGTCGTCGCGCGCCCGCTCAAGAAGGGACGCCATGCGCGCGCGCTGACGGTGGAGGAGATCCATCACATCGAGCAGTGCTTCATCGAGGCGGCGAAGCGCCTGCAGTCGGCCGGCTGCGATGGCGTCCAACTCCATGCCGCCCACTCGTACCTGCTCTCGCGCTTCATCGACCCGACGTTCAACCAGCGCGAGGATGAATACGGCGGCACCATCGAGAACCGCTTCCGCATGGTGGAGGAGATCATCTGCGGCATCCACGGGGCCTGTGGCAAAGACTTCCCCGTGCTCATCAAAGTCAACGTCGACACGAAGGCGGAGGATGCCGAGGGCTACCACCGCGACATGGTCTGGCTGCTGCGGCGCGCGAAGGCGCTCGGCGTGGAGCTCGTCGAGTTCTCGGGCGTCGACTTCATCAACCTGCCGAAGACGGCGACGCTCTACTACCTGCCGCAGGTCAAGCGCCTGAGCGCCGAGGTGCCGGATATGCCGCTGAGCCTCGTCGGCGGCGTGCGCTCGCTCGCGGATATGGAGGCGGTCATCAAAGCTGGCATCGAGTGCGTCTCGCTCGGCCGCTCATTGATCGCGGAGCCGGACTTCGTCACGAAGGAGCTCGCGGGCGGCGAGAAGTCCATCTGTGTCTCGTGCAGCCGCTGCTTCGTGCTGCCGCACATGCACCCGGGCATCCGCTGCGTCTGGGCCTGGAAAAAAGAGCGCGCGCGCCAGAAACAGGCCGCTGCGCAGGCTACCACGCAAAAATGAAAACACTCTGAAAATTATTTCTTTACTTTACAAGTTGACAATTATATAACTGAGTGCTAAGATACAAATTATCCATTAAGTGTCTATCGCAACGGAGCGAATGACCTTTCTCATTGGCATGTATCTTGCTCAGAGACAAAGAGGTCCCGTTCGCGAACGTTGCGAGCGGGATTTATTTTTATTGTTTCATTTGGGTAGAAAGAAGGATTCATATGACAGGATTAATGCTTGTCGGTATCGCACTCGTCTGGTTTGCCTGTGCGTACCTGTTCTATGGACGCTGGCTCGCAAAGACCTGGGGCATCGATCCGAAGGCACCGACACCGGCTGTCCGCAAGAATGATGGCCAGGATTATTCGCCGGCCTCCCGCTTCACGGTATTTGCGCATCAGTTCTCGTCCATCACGGGCGCAGGCCCTGTGACCGGCCCAATCATCGCCGCGATGTTCGGCTGGCTGCCGGCCTTCCTCTGGATCTTGATTGGCGGCGCGTTCTTCGGCGCGGTCCAGGATTTCACGGCGCTCTACGCATCGGTCAAGAATGAAGGCAAGTCGATGGGCCTGCTCATCGAGCAGTACGTCGGCCGCACGGGCCGCCGCCTGTTCCTGCTGTTCAGCTGGCTCTTCACGCTGCTCGTCATCGCAGCGTTTGCCGATATCATCGCGAAGACGTTCAACGGCTTCGGCGCCAACGGCACGCTCAACACGCCGGGCGCACAGGCCGCTACGATTTCCATGCTCTACATCGTCGTCGCCATGGGCTTCGGCATCTTCATCAGCAAGGTCAAGCCGTCCGGCGTCCTGAAGTTCATCGTCGCCGTCGTGCTCGTCGTCGCGATGTTCGCGGTCGGCATGCAGTTCCCGCTCTACTTCGATGTGCCGACTTGGCGCTACATCGTCTTCGGCTACTGCTTCATCGCAGCTGTCCTGCCGATGTGGCTGCTCATGGAGCCGCGCGATTACCTGAGCTCCTTCCTGCTGCTCGGCATGGTCGCCGGCGGCGTCATCGGCGTCCTCGCCGCAAACCCATCCGTCAATATGCCGGCCTTCGTCGGTTTTGAAGTCAATGGCAAGCCGCTGTTCCCGATCCTCTTCATCACGATCGCCTGCGGCGCTGTCTCCGGTTTCCACAGCCTCGTTTCCTCTGGTACGTCCTCGAAGGCCATCGCCAACGAGACGGATATGCTGCCAGTAGGCTACGGCGCGATGCTCTGCGAGTGCATGCTCGGCGTCGTCGCCCTCGCCATTGCCTGCGCCGCTGCATCGAACGGTGTCATGGCACAGGGCACGCCGTTCCAGATCTTTGCTGCCGGCATCAGCACGTTCTTCACGAACATCTTCGGCCTGCCGGCTGGCTTCTCGGCTTGCTTCATCACGATGTGCGTATCGGCACTCGGCATGACGACGATCGACTCCGTCGCCCGCATCGGCCGCATGTCCATGCAGGAGATGGTCAAGCCGAGCGATGGCGTTGAGGCGAGCAGCACGCAGAAGTTCTTCATGGACAAATACGTCTCCACGATCCTCACGCTCGTCTTCGCCTACGGCCTCTGCCTCGCCGGCTACATGAATATCTGGCCGCTGTTCGGCGCAGCCAACCAGCTGCTCTCCGCACTCGTCCTGATCTCCCTCGCCGTCTTCCTCAAGATGACGAACCGCAAGGGCTGGATGCTCTACGTGCCGATGGTATTCATGTTCATCGTCACGATGACGGCGCTCGTCATGAGCGTTTACGGCGGCATCATGAAGCTCATGGCCGGCAAGTTCCTCATCGGCGTCGACGGCCTGCAGCTCGTGCTCGCCATCGCCCTGATGACGCTTGCCTGCCTCGTCGTCAAGCACTGCGGCAAGGAGCTCCTCGACAAAGGACAGGCTGCCCTCGGCAAATGATGCCAAGAATCTCGATGCGCAAAGCACATCGATTTGATAACCCTTAAGTCATAAAGAATCCCCGGTCCCGGATGATGTAATCTGACATCATCTGAGACCGGGGATTTTTGTGTGCTTTTTTATCTGGTTATCAGGCGTTGGCGAGCTTGTAGATGGCGAGGACATCCTTGCGCGTGAGCGGGTGGAAGGTACCGAGCTTCTTCGTGTCGCCGGCGGTGGCGAGGTCAGCGAGGCTGTGGAGCTCGCTGTCGTTGAGCTTCGTCTGCAGGAGCTCTGGCAGGCTCACGGGCATGCCGAGGCTCTTGAAGTAGGCGACCATCTTCTCGATGCCGAGCTGGGCGCGCTCTTCTTCCGTGCCGCTGCTGGCATCTACGCCGAAGATGCGCTCGGCGAACTGCGCAAAGCGGGCGGTGTCATCGCGGTAGACGTACTTGGCCCAGGAGCCCCAGAGCGCCGTCAGTGAGGCGCCGTGCGTCGCGTCGAAGCGGGCGCTGAGCTCGTGGCCGAGCTTGTGGACGGAGAAGTCCTTGCCGCGGCCGAGCTCTGTGAAGTTGGAGTGGGAGACGCTGCCGCACCACATGATCTCGCTCATAGCATCGTAGTCCTCGTGGTTCTTGACGGCAACTCTAGAGGCATCCATGACAGTCTTGATGAGGTCCTCGGCCACGCGGTCGGTGAAGACATTGGCTTCCTTGACCTTGGTGAAGTAGCGCTCGAGCGTGTGCATGATGATGTCGGCGACGCCGCAGACGAGCTGCTTCTCGGGGACGGTGAAGGTCAGCTCCGGATTCATGAAGGCGAGGACCGGGCGGTTGAGCGGCGTGTTGAGGCCGACCTTGCGCATCGTGTCCTCATTCGTCAACACGGCGGAGTCGCTCGTCTCGCTGCCCGCAGCGGCGAGTGTCAGTACGGAACCGACGGGCATGGTCTTTTCGAGTTTGGCACGGCCGCTCCAGAAATCCCAGACGTCCGTGCCGGGGTTGGCCACGCCGTGCGCGATGGCCTTGGCCGAGTCGATGACGCTGCCGCCACCGACGGCGAGGATGAAGTTGGCTTTGAAGGCGAGTGCCTCGCGGACGCCCTCGCGCACGAGTGCGACGCGCGGGTTCGGCTGGACGCCGCCGAGCACCTGGAAGGCGAGGCCGGCGGACGTCAGCTGGCACTCGATGCGCGAGAGCAGACCGCTCCTGACGACGCTGCCGCCGCCGTAGACGATGTAGACGCGGCTCGCGCCGTACGCGCGCAGCTTCTCGGCCACGCGGTCCTCCGCATGGCGGCCGAAGATAATCTCTGTCGGCATCTTGAACTCAAAACTCTGCATAAGAAAACCTCCTAGATATGTGAATCGCAGTTTGTTGTCCCGGCTGTACCTTCTATTATTGGCGGCGGGGCGGGGAAAATCCTGCCGGCGCTCAAAAAGAAGGGGAACTGTCTTCGGATGGCGAACTATTCCATACGAGAATCCATGAAATCGCGGTACGATATTCGTAACGGTTCCACACACATTTACTTTGTATACATTCATGAATTTACAATAAAGCTGGATTTTTAGGCAAATATCTGCTATGATGTAAAAGTATATGGCGAAAGAAGCATAGTTCCTATGCATATTTTCACATAAAAGCTGTGATATCTTCAGGAGGGAATACCATGAAGTCAGAGATCACCATCAAGACGGTGCGCTGCAAGGGCTGCGGCATCTGCGCGGCGTTCTGCCCCAAGTCTGTGCTGGCCGTCAGCGAGCTCGGCAAGATACAGGTCGTCAACGGGGATGCGTGCATCGGCTGCGGTCAGTGCGAGCTGCGCTGCCCCGATTATGCGATTTTTGTGGATAGAGTCAAGGAGGAGGCCGCACAATGAGCAAAGCGAGATTGATGCAGGGCAATGAAGCCTGCGCAGAAGGTGCAATCGCGGCTGGCGTCAACTTCTTCGCCGGCTACCCGATCACGCCGTCCACGGAGATCGCGGAGACGATGGCACGCCTGCTGCCGAAACACGGCGGCAAGTTCGTCCAGATGGAAGATGAGATCGCGAGCATGGGCGCCATCCTCGGCGCGTCGCTGGCGGGCAGCAAGGTCATGGATGCGACGAGCGGTCCTGGCTTTTCCCTCAAGCAGGAGCTCATCGGCTACGCAGCCTGCGCGGAAATCCCGTGCGTGCTCGTCGATGTGCAGCGCGTCGGCCCGTCGACGGGCCAGCCGACTTCGCCGTCGCAGGGCGATGTCATGCAGGCGCGCTGGGGCACGCACGGCGACCATCCGATCATCGCGCTCGCGCCCTGGAGCGTGCGCGAGACGTACGATGCGACGGTCATGGCCGTCAACTATGCGGAGCGCTTCCGCACGCCGGTCATCCTGCTCATGGACGAGGTCATCGGCCATCTGCGCGAGAAGGTCGAGCTTCCGGATCACGTCGATGTCTACCCGCGCCGCAAGCCGAAGAAAACGCGCGCGGAGGGCTACGAGCCGTTTGCACCGGATGAGGACCTCGTGCCGAATGTTGCAGACTTCGGCCAGGGCTACCGCATCCACGTGACGGGCCTCATCCACGATGATACGGGCTTCCCGTCCGGCAGCCCGGAGGTCACGGAATCGTCGATCCGCCGCCTGCATGAGAAGATTGCGCGCGCCGGCGAGGAGATCATCCACACGGAATCGTACTTCATGGATGACGCCGAGTATGCCGTCGTCTCGTTCGGCGGCTCGGCGCGCACGGCATATGAGGCCGTGCGCATGGAGCGCGAGAAGGGCCGCAAAGTCGGCATGCTGCGCCTCATGACCATCTGGCCATTTGCCGACAAGGCCATCGAGGCGCTCTCGGCGAAGGTCAAGGGCATCCTTGTCGCGGAGCTCAACTACGGGCAGATCGTCAACGAGGTGCGCCGCGCCGCGCACAGCGACTGCAAGGTCTCGCTCTGCGGCAAATACGATATGAAATCATTTGAACCGGAGGACATCACCTCCGCTATCGAGAACATGATTGCAGGAGGTAATGCGTGATGGAACGGAGCTTCGAACAATATTTCCGCCAGGATCATCTGCCGCATCTCTGGTGTCCGGGCTGCGGCAACGGCATCGCGATGAAGGCCATCGTCCAGGCGGTCGAGAAGAAGGGCCTCTCGCAGGACAACACCGTCATCGTCTCGGGCATCGGCTGCTCGTCGCGCGCCTCGGGCTACATGGATTTTGATACCCTGCACACGGCGCACGGCCGCGCCATCCCGTTTGCGACGGGCATCAAGCTCGCCAACCCGGACCTCCACGTCATCGTCATCACGGGTGACGGCGATTGCACGGCCATCGGCGGCAATCACTTCATCCACGGCTGCCGCCGCAATGTGGACCTCACGGTCATCATGTTCAACAACAACATCTATGGCATGACGGGCGGCCAGGCCTCGCCGACGACGCCAATCGGCGCCAAGGCGACGACGGCACCGTACGGCTCCGTCGACCGCACCTTCGATGCCTGCAAGCTCGCAGAGGCAGCCGGTGCGACGTACGTCGCGCGCTCGACGGCCTTCCATGTCCAGCACATGGCCAACATGATCGCCGAGGGCATCGATAACGATGGCTTCTCGTTCATCGAGGCAATGGTCCAGTGCCCGACTGCGTTCGGCCGCAAGAACCGCATGGGCAGCCCCGCGGACATGCTCAAGTGGATGCGCGACCACGCCGTCATGAAGGCGGCCTGGGACAAGCTGCCGGAGGAGAAGCGCGAGGACAAGTTCCCGATTGGCTGCCTCTATAAGGCGCAGGCCATCGACTACGATGCCGCATACGACCAGGTCATCGAACGTGCAGGGGGTGCTCATAAATGAGGAAACAGCTTAGATTATCGGGTTCGGGCGGCCAGGGCGTCATCACGGCGGCCATCATCCTCGCGGCTGCGGCCGTAGATGAGGGCAAGGAGGCCGTCCAGTCGCAGTCGTACGGTCCGGAGGCGCGCGGCGGCGCCTCGAAATCCGAGGTCATCATCGACGATGCGCCCATCTACCATCCGCACGTCATCGTGCCGGACCTCGTGCTGGCCATGACGCAGAAGGCAGCCGACAAGTACTATAAGGACCTCAATCCCGATGGCCTTCTCGTTCTCGATGAGCAGCTCGTGCCGAATGTCCCCGACTTCCCGCACGTCGTGCGCATCCCCATCACGAAGATCGCCGTCGAGAAAGTCGGCAAGCCGCTCTTTGCAAACATCGTCGCCCTCGGCGCCCTCGTGCGCCTCACGGGCATCGTCTCCTTCGACGCCATCAAGAAAGCCGTCGCCAACCGCGTGCCGCCGCACACCGTCGACGCCAACATGAAAGCCCTAGAGCTCGGCTGGGAAGCAGCCGCTGCTAAGGTATGACACAGCAATTGCGTTCTATATAAAAAGGCCAGGTCCCTCTTTGAGGGCCTGGCCTTTTGGCTGGCAGTAGTTCAAGCGTTTCAGATAAACATGTGGCGCATGCAGAGCACGAGGAAGCAGACGAGCGCGAGGCCGAAGCTGAAGATCTCGACGCAGCGCACGGGGTAGACGCAGTGGAGCGGGATATCGACGACGCGCGGGATGTTGCTGGCGAGCAGGGAGATAGCGATGGAGACGTAGAGCAGGATGTTCGTCAGCGGTGCGGTGTGCACCTCGGAGAAGGCGCGCAGCAGCAGGTAGAGGGCAAAGGCGATGAAGAAGTAAGCGATTTTATCTGCAATGTGTATGTTCATAGGGCCACATCCTTTGGGTGCCGGGGTAGAGCGGTTTAAACACCTTGTTAGTTCTGCATGAGGGCGGCAAAATCCTGCCACTGCTCTGCAAACAGATCGCCTTGGCCGATTGGTTCAGCAGCCGCGCTGGCCGCGGTAGTGGCGCCAGATGGCGGAGCTCAGGCAGAGCAGCAGGACGCCGGAGAAGGCGAAGACCCAGTGGATGCCGAGGAATGTCGCGATGAGGCCGCCGAGCAGGGGGCCTGCCATCGAGCCGACCTGCTGCGCGGCGAACAGCATGCCGAAAATGCGCCCCTTATAAGACGGCGGCGTGTTGTTGGCGAGCACGGCGTTGATGGCGGGGTGGATGCCGCAGAAGAAGAGGCCGCCGACGAACTGCATGATGGCAAACGGCAGGAGCGTGTCGGGGATGCCCTGGATGATCATAGAGAGGCCGGCACCGGCCATGCCGAGGCACATGGCGCGGAAGAAACCGCGCCGCTGGCCAAACGTCCCCCAGAACGGCGCGGCGATGGCGCCCGCGATGCCGCCGAGCGAGAAGACGAAGCCGGCGACGAAGACGATGTTCGGCAGCGGGCCGGCGAGCTTGGTGATGTACGTCGTGAGGACTGGCTGCAGGATCAGGATGACCATCTGCACGAGCGTGCCGCAGAGCAGCATGTTGCGCAAAAGAGGCATATGCCAGGGAGAGACATTGTCCTCGGGCACTTCCTCCGTTGCAGCGGCCTTCTTGGCGATGGGCGGTTCCTTGATGATGAAGGCAAAGATCAGGAAGTTCGTGAAGAGCGCGGCAGCGGCGAGGAAGAAGGAGTAGCGCATGCCGACGGCTTCGGCGAGGATGCCGCCGAGCAGGGGGCCAACGACGCCGCCGGCTGTCAGGGTGCCCTGCATGACGCCGAGGCAGAAGCCGATCTTCTTGGGTGGTGCATAGAGCGTCATGATGGCGAGGTCCATCGGCCAGAGGCCGGAGGCAAAGCCCTGGAACAAGCGCATGAGCGTGAGCTGGCCCGGCGTCTCGACGATGCCGCCGAGGAAGTAGCTGATGGCGAGCAGGAAACTCGCGCGCATGGCCATGAGCCGCTTGCCCTTCGTGTCGGCCATGCGGCCCCAGATTGGCGCCATGACGGCCGAAACGAGGAAGGTGGCGGAGAAGACAATGCCGGACCAGAGGTTGACATCAGCGTCAGATACGCCGAGTTCCATCGTCAGGTACATCGGCAGGAACGGGATGAGCATCGTGTAGCTCGAGGACATGAAGAGGATGTTGCACGTGAGGATTGTGAGGACGAGCTTCCAATTCAAGAAAAGACCTTCTTTCTTCTATCAGGGAAATACCATCTTTCTATTCTATCATGGGGATAGAAATAAGCAAAGCCTATCCTTGCGGCTCGTATTGCGGCTTGCATTTTTGGCCCGATGTGGAGATAATAAGATTAGGTTACTTCCATTATGAAGGAGGCATGCATATGTCCGTAAAACTCTTTGTGACGGATCTGGATGGGACGCTGCTGCCGAGCGGCAAGGATGTCCCGCGTGAAAATATAGAAGCCGTGCAGCAGGCGGTGCGCGCTGGCGTCATCGTGACGATTGCGACGGGTCGCATGTACCGGGCGGCCCTGCCTGTGGCGGAGGCGCTCGGCGTCGATGTGCCAATCATCACCTACAACGGCGCGCTGATCAAGTCGACGCAGGGCAAGGTCTACCACACGAGCTATCTGAAGCCTGAGGTCATCAGGCAGGTCGTAGACTTCTGCCAAGAGCAGGGCTGGTACCTGCAGTCGTACAGCCGCGATGAGCTCTGGGTGCCCGTGCATGATGAACACGCGCAACACTATGAGCAGGAGCAGAAGGTCACGGGCCATGTCGTCGGCTGGGACGGCCTGTGCGAGCAGACGCAAGAGGTCTGCAAGCTCTTGACCGTCTCGGAGGACGGTGAGGAGACGAACCGCCGCCTCGCCATCCTCAATGAGCGCTTTGGCAAGGAAATCGTCGCCATGCAGTCGAACGCCCGCTACGGCGAAATCGTCAACCCGGGCGTCTCGAAGGCCGAGGGGATTCGCCGCTTGGCCGATAAGCTCGGCATCGCCATCGAGGACACGATGGCCATCGGCGATTCGTACAACGACCTGCCAATGCTCAAGGCCGCAGGCCACAGCGTGGCGATGGGCAATGCCGTACCGGAGGTCAAGGCAGTCTGCGACTACGAGACAGGTCGCTGCGAGGACTTTGGCTTCGCGCAGGCCATCCGTGAGCTGGTACTTGGAGGTGGGTCAGATGAGTGAAATGGTAAAATCGGAACAGGCAAAGGAAGATTCTTTTCGCCTCGTCATCGTGACGGGCATGTCAGGCGGCGGCAAGACGCAGGCGAGCCGCTATCTTGAGGACCTCGGGTACTTCTGCGTGGACAACCTGCCACCTGTCTTCATCCCGAAGTTCGTTGAGCTCTGCAAGCATTCCGGCGGCCATGTCCGCAAGGTCGTGCTCGTCGTCGACACGCGCAGCCGCGAGTTCTTCGACACGTTTGTCCACACGCTCAACGACATGGACAAGGATGATGTGCCGTATGAGATGCTCTTCATGGATGCATCAGACCCGGCCATCATCCGCCGCTACAAGGAGACACGCCGCCGCCATCCAATGGCGCCGTCCTCGCGCATCTCGGAGGGCATCGCCAAGGAGCGCGAGCGCTTGGCACCCGTGCGTGCGAAGGCGACGTACATCATCGACACGTCGGAACTGCGCAAGGTCGACCTGCGCGACAAGATCCACCGGCTGTTCGGCACATCGGGCGGCGAGCAGATGAGCATCAACGTGCTGTCGTTCGGCTTCAAGTTCGGCATGCCGCTCGATGCAGACATGGTCTTTGATGTGCGCTTCCTGCCGAACCCGTTCTACATCGAATCGATGCGCCACAAGAGCGGCGCCGTGCCGGAGGTGGCCGAGTACATCGCGAAGTGGCCGGTGACGAAGGAGTTCACGCGTCTGCTCGACGAGATGCTCGACTTCCTCGTGCCGCAGTACATCAAAGAGGGCAAGAGCCAGTTCGTCATCGCGGTCGGCTGCACGGGCGGCATGCACCGCAGTGTCTACATTGCCAAGCACATCTTCGACCGCCTGACGGCGCAGGGCTACTCGACGCGGCTCGAGCACCGCGACCTCATGAAGAACGATGTGCGCGAACATGTACGTGAGGAGTGTTGAGCATGCATCTTCTGAAATGGCTCTACCCGGGCATGAAATTCAAGCGATGGCTGCTGCTCTTCTCGGTCGGCGTCATGCTCGTCAGCCTCGGGCTCGCACTCGTCTTCAACTACAAGTACCTCGATGTCATCGAGGAGGCGATCTTCCGCGCGGTCTACCTCTGGAAGGGCAGCTACAATTACATGTTCACGACGCTGGCAGGCATCGCGGTCGTCATCGTGGGCGTCGGGCTTATGCTGATCGCGACGCGCTTCGTCATTCGCTCGGTCATCACGGTGCTCTTGCCGGATAATTCGGAGCGCCTCGTCGACATCATCTACGAGAAGCGCCGCCTCGGCAAGGGGCCGAACATCGCCGTCATTGGCGGCGGCCACGGCCTCTCCGTGCTCCTGCGCGGCATCAAGGCTGCGACCTCGAACGTTTCGGCTGTCGTGACGGTTGCCGATGATGGCGGCTCTTCCGGCAGGCTGCGCGAGGACCTCGGCATCATCCCGCCGGGCGACCTGCGCAACTGTCTCGTCGCGTTGGCCGATACCGAGCCTTTGATGGAGAAGCTCTTCCAGTATCGCTTCAAAGGCAAGAGCGAGCTTGCCGGCCACTCCTTCGGCAACCTCTTCATCGCAGCGATGACGGAGGTCACGGGCGATGTCGAGACGGCCCTGCGCGAGTCGTCGAAGGTCCTGGCCGTCAAGGGTGAGGTCCTGCCGGCTTCGAAGGAGCACGTGCGCCTCGACGCTATCATGGACGACGGCACCGTCGTCGAGGGCGAATCGCACATCCCGGAGGTGCACAAGCACATCCGCCGCGTCAAGCTCTTCCCACCGCATGTCCAGCCGGTGCAGGCTGCGCTCGATGCGCTGACGAATGCCGATGCCATCATCCTCGGCCCGGGCAGCCTCTACACGAGCATCATGCCGAACCTGCTCGTCGATGGCGTGGCTGACACGCTGCGCAAGAGCAAGGCCATCAAGATCTACATCTGCAACGTCATGACGCAGCCCGGCGAGACGGACGGCTACACGGCTTCGATGCACGCCAAGGCCATCCTCGACCACGGCGGGCAGGGCGTCATCGACTACATGCTCGTCAACAACGCGCCCATCTCCAAGGAGATGCAGGCCTACTATGCCAAAGAAGGCGCCTATCCGGTCGAGGTCGATGAGGACGCGATCAATGCGCTCGGCATTGGCTTCATCAAGGCGGACATCATCAATGAGTCCGACGTCATCCGTCACGACCCGCAGAAGCTCTGCCGCAATGTCATGAAGATGGTCGACGGCATGCGTCCCGGCAATGGCAGCGATCACTACATGCGCGGAAAACATAGCTAGTAGATATTTCAATTAGTAAGATTGATAAACGAGATAAATGGATAGGAGGCATGATCTTGCCGTCATTTGCAACGGAAGTCAAGAATGAGCTGGCCAGACTGACGTATGAGGATTCCTGCTGCCGGACGGCGGAGCTCGCAGCGCTCCTGCGCATGGGTGCGACCATCACCTTCGGCATGCACCACACCTTTGGCCTCAACTTCACGACGGAAAATGCGGCCGTGGCGCGCAAGGTGCTGCAGCTCCTCAAGAGCGAGGGCGGCAGCATCCGCACGGAGATCACGGTGAGCCGCAGCCGCAGGCTCAAGAAGAACAACAGCTACAGCGTCCGCGTCATGCCGGCACCGCCTGTCGCCACGCTGCTCGAACACCTCGGCTTCCTCCACGACGAGAGCCTCAACATGGACTCGGACATGGGCATCTTGCGGAAATCCTGTTGCCGCGCCGCGTATCTTCGCGGCGCTTTTCTAGGCGGCGGCAGCGTCAATCGCCCGGAGGCCAGCTACCATCTCGAGCTCGTCACCGGCAGCTACGGCCTCGGCAACCTGCTCTACACGCTGATGAAGCGCATGGAATTCCCTGTCGGCTTCACGGACCGCAAGGATTCGTACATCGTCTACCTCAAGGAATGCGATGCGATCATTGACTTCCTGGCCATGCTGCAGGCAGACAAGGCAGTAGAGGCCTTTGAGATCGCGCGCAACATCAAGGAAGTGCGCTCGCAGGTCAACCGCCTCGTCAACTGCGAGACGGCGAACCTGCAGAAAGCCGTGGATGCGGCACTCTGCCAGCTCCACGATATTGAAGTGCTGCGCCGGCAGAAAGGGGGCCTTGCGGCCCTGCCGGACCGCCTGCGCGAGACGGCGGAGGCGCGCCTTGAAGAGCCCGGCGCGAGCATCGTGGAGCTCGGCGACATGCTCGGCGTCAGCAAGTCTGGCGTCAATCACCGCTTGCGCAAGCTTCATGCGTTGGCTGCCGCAATCGAGAAAGAAGAAGGAAAAGAGAAGGAAAAGGAAGGGGATCATACGGTTTGAGTCGCTTGAAGAAATGGTTATTGGGTCTTTGTTTCCTGCTCCTGGCCGTTGCCCTCTGGGTTGTGTTCTCACCGACGCCACAGGGGATACCGGTCCTCGAGTACCATGAAGTCGCAGAATCTGTCGATGAAGACGCCTACGTCTACAATGTGCCGCCGGAGGAGTTCCGCCAGCAGCTGGACTACCTCCAGCAGCAGGGCTACACGACCATCTCGATGCTCGACTTCATGAAGGCCAAGCGCGGCAAGATGGAACTGCCGGCGAAGCCGATCATCCTGACATTTGACGATGGCTATGAGGACAACTACACGGACCTGTTGCCCATCCTCGAGGAATACGGTATGAAGGCGACGGTCTACGTCATTACGAATGAGATCGGCCAGCCGGGCTATCTGAACTGGGAACAACTCCGTGATATGCAGGATCGCGGCATCGAGATCGGCAGCCATACGGCCAATCACGACCCGCTGACCGGGATGGATGCAGCGAGACAGCTCGATGAAGTGCATCTGTCGAAGCTACTGCTGGAGTGGAACGGCATCCACACGGTCTACACATTCTCGTATCCGAATGGCGCCTACGACGCGGCGCTGCCGGCGCTTCTCGCGCAGAACGAGTACCTGACCGCCGTGACAGGGGACGCCGGGCTCAACACGTTTGAGACGGACCCGTACCTGATGCAGCGCGTCAACATCCCGCATCCGCGCTTCGGGCTGCTGGAGTTCAAGCTGCGCCTGCTCAAGGCCGAGGTCTTTACGAAGCTCCGCATCCATCAGCATTTGGAGAACCCATCATGAGACAGTTTTATGCAAGACGTTCGAAAAGGAAGATTGCACACATGAAACGAAGGAAGAAGATTGCAGCTGGCCTGCTGGCCTGCCTGGTATCCGGCGTATTCTTCTCACAGAATGCGCTGGCCCGCCATAAGGAGGCCGCGCCGGCTCCTGCTGCCGTGCAGCAGACGGCTCAGACGGCGGTGGATGCTGCTAAGACCGATAAAGCCGATGCAGGTAAAAAGGAAAACAAGCGCAAGAAGGCAGAGCCCGCCAAGCAGCAGAACGCGGCCGTCGGCATCCAGCAGAAGGTGGCGGAGATCCTGCGGGAGCACGTCGCGCAGAATGCGCGCAAGAATGTGCTGAAGTCGCATGTTATGAAGATGTGGCCCGTGGAGTCGAAGGATGAGGGTGGAACGCTGCTCTTCTCGGACAGCCCCGAGTCCGTCACAGATGACGGTATCCTCTACCAGGATACCGTGAAGGGGGAGGCCCGCATCCTCTACTACCACCTGAACAGCAGCGATTCCGACAAGAAGGTGGCCGTCGTCCTGCAGAGTGCGGACGGCCAGCCGGCCATCGTCCGCGTGACGCGCGGCGGCGCATGCTATCCGAGCCCCGATTACCTCCATGTCGGCAAGATGACGCAGATGGCGTACTTCGAGGGCGAGGCACACGGTGATATCTACATCGGCCGCGGCCGCCATCGCCTGCTGCAGGAGAACATGGATACGACCATCCTGCATCCGGGCGACCTCGTCTACGGCGTCTATGACTTCGCATCCAACCGTCCCATCAAGGTCTCGGTCATCATGTACCCTGCCGATGCCAATCCGTTTGAATTCCTCGAGCAGGCCCATGTCCTGCCGAAGGATGAGCAGCGTCTGCGCGGCACGTTCCACGGCATGAACCGCATCGTGACATCGTCGCAGGTGTACGACCCGGCGGTGGACGGCACGGTCTACTTCCCGCTGGCCGACGATATCCACGACCACTACCGTACGGGCATCGACGCGACAGACGGCAGCGCTGTCACGAACTACGGCAATTACGGTGTGCTCTACAAGCTGCAGATCCCCGTCGCGAAGGACGGAGCGGTCCAGTACTACCTGAGCCCGCTCGGCGGTGTCTATGCCGGGGCCATGACGGTGGAACGGGAGACGACAAGGCGCCGTATGATCGAGACGCCGTACGGGCGGCCGTACTTCGGCGATGCGACGCCGCCGGAGTCGGATGCCACGCAGAAGGCACGCGAAGAGGGGCTGGCCATCCTGACGGATACAACAGAGCTCACGGACCTCGGCGCCTACGATGGAGACAGACCGGTCACGTTCGAGTTCTCGCCGCCGGGCGCCTCGAACCTTCCCATCAATATCATCATGATGCCGGCAGAATGAGCCGGCTCAGCAGGGCCATCTCTTGGTGTCCCTGCCTTTTTTATCTTTTTTCAAAATAAGTGTTGACAACTCGTTTTGTATACTGTATCATAATACAAGTCGCTGAGAGATACGGCAACGGCAAAAGCCCATAAGCCTTGATCGGCAAGGGATTTGCAGGAAGCTCAAAAGAACTTGAAAAAAGAAAGAAAAAACTTCTTGACAAGCTCCGCTCGATGCGATAAGATATAAAAGTCGCTTGAAGCAAACGGCTTTCAAATGAAAGTTCGAAAGCAGGCTTCGAAAGACAAAGTTGTTCTTTGAAAACTAAACAATGCAACATGAATCATTTGTGATTCAAGCCAGATGTTTCTAAAAACATCGATTGATTATGAACATAAGCAATCGGCAATTTCTTTACTGAGCTTTGATTTATCAAGGTTCAGGCCAAAAAGATTATTAGAGCCAATCAAGGTTCTTCATAAATTTTATGGAGAGTTTGATCCTGGCTCAGGACGAACGCTGGCGGCGTGCTTAACACATGCAAGTCGAACGAGACGATTGAAAGCTTGCTTTTGAAAGTCGAGTGGCAAACGGGTGAGTAACGCGTAGACAACCTGCCGTAAAGATGGGGACAACAGTCCGAAAGGACTGCTAATACCGAATGTTGTGGAACTTCCGCATGGGAGCTCTACTAAAGATGGCCTCTACTTGTAAGCTATCGCTTTACGATGGGTCTGCGTCTGATTAGCTAGTTGGTGGGGTAATGGCTTACCAAGGCGACGATCAGTAGCCGGTCTGAGAGGATGAACGGCCACATTGGAACTGAGACACGGTCCAGACTCCTACGGGAGGCAGCAGTGGGGAATCTTCCGCAATGGG
>NZ_GG697145.2 GCF_000155955.1 Mitsuokella multacida DSM 20544 | reverse complement strand
ACCGAAACGCGCGAGGCAGCTGCGGTAAAGCTCATCAGCGTGGTCGTGAAGCGATTCACAGATGTCTGCCTGTTCATCCGCGTCCAGCTCGTTGAGTTTCTCCAGAAGCGTTAATGTCTGGCTTCTGATAAAGCGGGCCATGTTAAGGGCGGTTTTTTCCTGTTTGGTCACTGATGCCTCCGTGTAAGGGGGATTTCTGTTCATGGGGGTAATGATACCGATGAAACGAGAGAGGATGCTCACGATACGGGTTACTGATGATGAACATGCCCGGTTACTGGAACGTTGTGAGGGTAAACAACTGGCGGTATGGATGCGGCGGGACCAGAGAAAAATCACTCAGGGTCAATGCCAGCGCTTCGTTAATACAGATGTAGGTGTTCCACAGGGTAGCCAGCAGCATCCTGCGATGCAGATCCGGAACATAATGGTGCAGGGCGCTGACTTCCGCGTTTCCAGACTTTACGAAACACGGAAACCGAAGACCATTCATGTTGTTGCTCAGGTCGCAGACGTTTTGCAGCAGCAGTCGCTTCACGTTCGCTCGCGTATCGGTGATTCATTCTGCTAACCAGTAAGGCAACCCCGCCAGCCTAGCCGGGTCCTCAACGACAGGAGCACGATCATGCGCACCCGTGGCCAGGACCCAACGCTGCCCGAGATGCGCCGCGTGCGGCTGCTGGAGATGGCGGACGCGATGGATATGTTCTGCCAAGGGTTGGTTTGCGCATTCACAGTTCTCCGCAAGAATTGATTGGCTCCAATTCTTGGAGTGGTGAATCCGTTAGCGAGGTGCCGCCGGCTTCCATTCAGGTCGAGGTGGCCCGGCTCCATGCACCGCGACGCAACGCGGGGAGGCAGACAAGGTATAGGGCGGCGCCTACAATCCATGCCAACCCGTTCCATGTGCTCGCCGAGGCGGCATAAATCGCCGTGACGATCAGCGGTCCAATGATCGAAGTTAGGCTGGTAAGAGCCGCGAGCGATCCTTGAAGCTGTCCCTGATGGTCGTCATCTACCTGCCTGGACAGCATGGCCTGCAACGCGGGCATCCCGATGCCGCCGGAAGCGAGAAGAATCATAATGGGGAAGGCCATCCAGCCTCGCGTCGCGAACGCCAGCAAGACGTAGCCCAGCGCGTCGGCCGCCATGCCGGCGATAATGGCCTGCTTCTCGCCGAAACGTTTGGTGGCGGGACCAGTGACGAAGGCTTGAGCGAGGGCGTGCAAGATTCCGAATACCGCAAGCGACAGGCCGATCATCGTCGCGCTCCAGCGAAAGCGGTCCTCGCCGAAAATGACCCAGAGCGCTGCCGGCACCTGTCCTACGAGTTGCATGATAAGGAAGACAGTCATAAGTGCGGCGACGATAGTCATGCCCCGCGCCCACCGGAAGGAGCTGACTGGGTTGAAGGCTCTCAAGGGCATCGGTCGACGCTCTCCCTTATGCGACTCCTGCATTAGGAAGCAGCCCAGTAGTAGGTTGAGGCCGTTGAGCACCGCCGCCGCAAGGAATGGTGCATGCAAGGAGATGGCGCCCAACAGTCCCCCGGCCACGGGGCCTGCCACCATACCCACGCCGAAACAAGCGCTCATGAGCCCGAAGTGGCGAGCCCGATCTTCCCCATCGGTGATGTCGGCGATATAGGCGCCAGCAACCGCACCTGTGGCGCCGGTGATGCCGGCCACGATGCGTCCGGCGTAGAGGATCCACAGGACGGGTGTGGTCGCCATGATCGCGTAGTCGATAGTGGCTCCAAGTAGCGAAGCGAGCAGGACTGGGCGGCGGCCAAAGCGGTCGGACAGTGCTCCGAGAACGGGTGCGCATAGAAATTGCATCAACGCATATAGCGCTAGCAGCACGCCATAGTGACTGGCGATGCTGTCGGAATGGACGATATCCCGCAAGAGGCCCGGCAGTACCGGCATAACCAAGCCTATGCCTACAGCATCCAGGGTGACGGTGCC
>NZ_GG697146.2:355-502 GCF_000155955.1 Mitsuokella multacida DSM 20544 | reverse complement strand
CGACAGTACGATCGGGATGGGCATCGCAAAATGCGTTAAATTCTTCAACAGGGCAGCCGAGATCCAGTGAACATTCAGCCTGAAGTGTCGGCATCAGAATTGTTTTTTCCGGACTGAGAATTTTGGCGGTTTCTCCCATAAATCTCA
>NZ_GG697146.2:0-255 GCF_000155955.1 Mitsuokella multacida DSM 20544 | reverse complement strand
CAGGATTCGAACCTGCGACCAATTGATTAAAAGTCAACTGCTCTACCAACTGAGCTAACGACCCGAGTGGTGGGTGATGACGGGATCGAACCGCCGACCCCCTCCTTGTAAGGGAGGTGCTCTCCCAGCTGAGCTAATCACCCGATACTGCGCTGGATACTACAAACTACTTCCACCGAACCCACCGTCATTAGTGGTGGGTCGTGCAGGATGACTCGCTTCGCTCGCCCTACGGGCCGTTGCTGACGCAACGTT